>NZ_JBVAYS010000001.1:0-2136000 GCF_055412785.1 Pseudarthrobacter lactosi | reverse complement strand
TCCAGCCCGCGCCGCGGAAGAACGCTTCGAGTTCCTGCATGATCTTGCCGTTGCCGCGGACGGGTCCGTCGAGGCGCTGGAGGTTGCAGTTGATCACGAAGTTCAGGTTGTCGAGCTTGTCGTTGGCGGCGAGCTGGAGCAGGCCGCGGGATTCGGGTTCGTCCATTTCGCCGTCGCCCAGGAATGCCCAGACCTGCTGGTCCGAGGTGTCTTTGAGGCCGCGGTTGTGCAGGTACCGGTTGGACTGGGCCTGGTAGATCGCGTTCATCGGGCCGATGCCCATGGACACGGTGGGGAATTCCCAGAAGTCCGGCATGAGGCGCGGGTGCGGGTAGGAGGAGAGCGCGTGGCCTTCCTTGGACTTTTCCTGCCGGAAGCCGTCCAGGTCCTCTTCGGAGAGCCGGCCTTCCATAAACGCGCGGGCGTACATGCCGGGGGAGGCGTGGCCCTGGAAGAAGACCTGGTCACCGCCGCCGGGGTGGTCCTTGCCGCGGAAGAAGTGGTTAAAGCCCACTTCGTACAGGGTGGCGGCACCGGCGTAGGTGGAGATGTGTCCGCCTACGCCGATATCGGCCCGCTGCGCCCGGTGCACCATGATGGCCGCGTTCCACCGCAGCCAGGACCGGTACTTCCGCTCGATCTCTTCATCCCCCGGGAACGCCGTCTCCTGGTCCACCGGGATGGTGTTCACGTAGTCCGTGGTGGTCACCATCGGGACTCCGACGCTCTGCGCGCCGGCCCGCTGGAGCAGGCTCCGCATGATGTATTGGGCACGCTCGGTGCCCTGTTCCTGAATCAGGGCATCCAGGGACTCCAGCCATTCGGCGGTCTCTTCCGGATCACGATCGGGCAGCTGGTTGGTCAACCCGCTGAGGATATGGGAGGTCTCTTCTCCTGCAGCCACGTCCAGCCTCTTTTCATCGTTGAATAGTTGGCTCAAGTTTTCATTCTGTGAGAAAACTTTATTGCATCTCGAGATTATCCAAGCGACGATCCGCGCGTCAAGGCGAGCGGACGGTCACAATCGGCGGCCACGGACTCCGATGCGGCGGATGCCGAGGGGGTACTGCCTGAACGCTTAGCTGCCCCGATAGGTGGAGTACGCGAACGGGCTCAGCAGGAGCGGCACGTGGTAGTGCGGCTCCTGCTCCACCACGCCAAACGTGAGGGTTACCTCCGGGAAGAACGCCTCCGTGCCGCTCGCTGCGAAGTACTTGCCGGTGTCGAACGCCAGGCGGTAGGTCCCCGAGGGCAGCCGCTCCGGTCCCAGCTCTTTGATTCGGCCGTCCGCATCGGTGGCGCCCTCGGCGATCCGGACCCAACGCTCGCCGTCGAGCACGTGGAGGGTTACCGGGACCTCGGCCGCCGGTTTTCCGGAACCGGTATCGAGTACATGGGTGGTGACGTGGGAAATGCTCATTTGCCCATCAGTCCTTCGAGTCGGAGCACTGCGATTTCCCGCAACTGCTGGCCAATGATTGATTGCTCTGCTTCGGGGGTGTGGGCGAGCCTGGTGTTGAGGGCGGCCAGGATCTCCTCCCTGCTGCGGCCCGCGGCGCGGATCAGGAACACCTGCCCGAACTTCTCCTCGTAGGCCCGGTTACCCTCCGCCAGGGCCTCGGTGACGGCGGCGTCGGCCACCCCCAGTCCGGCCTGTTCCGACTGGGACAGCCTTGCTTCCGCGCTGTCACCCTGCGCACGCTCGCCGATCCGCGGATGGTGAGCGAGAGCTGCTTCAATCTCTGCCGGGGTGAAGGGATTGGCTGCGCCGCGGCCTGCCGCCAGGAGCGCGTCGGGACTGGAATAGGGGCGCGCGTCGGCGAGCTCGTCGATCCAGCGTTGGATATCCAGGCAGGGGCGCAGGAAAGCGGCGGCCTCGGTGCGGCCGGCCGCGTTGAACTGTTCAAGATTCATGAGGCAAATCCTCGTGTTTCAATGCTGGCATCCACGGTGTAAGGCTATACGGATATTTAATTCCGCATCATGGAACTGTTATTTCAGCATATGCAAAAGTCAACCGCACGCACCTGCGGGTGTCAACTTCCGAGACTGTTTGGGTGATGCCCCAACAGAAGGGGGAACGCCCCCAACAGAAAGCGGTCGACGCCGGGAGTCCCGCCGTCGTCCGCTGACGCGCAACCTCTGCCGACGGGCAATACGGTCAGCCGCCCGCCGGGTTACCGCGCGGTTACAGTTGCGGCACGCATTTCCCGGTTCCCAGCAACGCCAGCCCCGCACGGTCGCCATCGCCAAAGTCGAACTGCCCGCTGTTTTCCGCATACATGAGCTGCGTGGGATCGTCCACGTGGTCCAGCCCCAGGACGTGCCCCAGCTCGTGCATGATGATGGCGCGGATGTGGGCAGGCCCGTCCGGCCAGGCCAGTCTCTCTGCAAGGTCCGGTGCATCGAGGGTCACCTGGCCGGCGACGTACACGTAGGGCTCGCCAGGAATGTGGGCGTAGGCGCTGCCGCCGGTCCCGGCAACCGTCCCGGCCAGCTTGGGTGCTCGCTCTGGAGACGACCACGCAATGAGAATCGGCGCCCACTGCTTGCCGTAGCGCGCCGGCTGGTAAGTTTCGCGGGCTTCCGATGGCGCCTCGGACGTGGTTCCGTCATACACGAACTGCAGTCCGGAGGCCGCCGAAACTGCGGACACGGCCTGCTGGATGAGTACGTCTGTTCCCGGCGGCGCATTGTCCGGCCGGACCACGTAATGCAGCGGACGGCAGGGATCATAGGCAACGAAGGCCTGTCCCGGGTCCGGAGACTTCTGCAGGACATAGCCGGTGGATCCGCTGGTGGCCGGCGGCAGTCCGAGCGGGGCTGATGCGGCCTCAAACCCTGGCGGCGGCACCTTGGCGCCAGGCATGTAGGGCGTGGCTGCCGGCAATACAAACCGTTCGAAGAGGGTCGGCGTGAAATAGAGACAGACCACGAGGGCGATGCCCAAAACCGTGGCGGAGCGTGATCTCCACTTGCGCCCGCTGGGCGAGCGGCGGATGCGGGGATAATCCCTGCCGCCGGAATCTGATGCCACGAGTTGCCCCTTGTGCTGCCAAGCCCGTCTCCATTGATGGTCAGCCCAGCATAGTGGCGGTCCAGCAGATCCGTACGGGGTTATTCCAAATGGTGCGTTAAATGAGGGAACGGACGACGGCGGCGGGTCCCACCTCCGGACGCGGTGGCCTTCTCCGGTATCGTTGGTCCATGGTGCGGAACCTGGCCGATATCGGTGCTGAAGGCGTATTGCTCGCCGGGGCGGGCCGCGCCATCCTGCTGCAGATCGCGAACCCCGCGGTTGGCCATGGCGTCGCCGAGCACAGTGACTTTATCGCCCGCCCGTTGGACCGCTTCCGGGCCACCGTCACCTACGTCTACGCCGTGGTTTACGGCACCGAGGACCAGGTCGCGGCCGTTCGCCGCAGCGTGAACCGGGCCCACTCGGCGGTCCGTCGCAAGCCTGACGCCGGTTCCCACGGGTACAGCGCGTTCGATGCCCAGGCGCAACTATGGGTGGTGGCAACCCTGTACGACACAGCCATCACCGTCTACGAAAAAATCTACGGCCCGCTCGACAACGAGGCAGCCGACCTTATGTACAGCGACTACGCGAGAATCGGCACCGTACTGCAACTCCCCGCGGACCTGTGGCCGGCTGACCGCGCAGCCTTCCGGACATACTGGGACGCGTCCCTCCGGACACTGGAGCTGGATGCCGTAACCGCCGGCGTCGGCCGCGACCTCCTGTACCCGCCGGCTGGTCCGCTCTGGCTGCGGATGAGCATGCCACTGATCCGGTTCATTACCGCCGGCCTGCTGCCTGACCACTTGCGTGCCGGCTTCGGGCTGCCGTGGAGCGACCGCCACAGCCGCCTGTTCGACCGCACCACCCGGTGGTCCGCCCTGGTGTATCCACGGCTGCCGCGACCGGTCCGGCACTGCGTCAAGAATTACTGCCTCGGCCGGCTCCGCACCTCGTAGGAACGCACCGCGCGGGGAAACGGACGACGGCGGGAGGTCCCCGCCGTCGTCCGTCCCTGCCTGCAGCGACTGGCCCCGCGATGGTGCCCGTGGCAGACCATCTTTCGGCGTCACCGTAACGAATCCCTGTCATGAACTACTACAGTCAAGCAGCGCAGGAACGGGTTCGGGACGCTGCATACGACGCAGTCGAGAAGGTCCTCAACAGCATGTTCGAACCGTTGAACCGGCAGGCCCTCACATCGCGCTGGAACCAGGCCTGCGAAGCCATGGCGAAGCATTTGGAAGCCCGGGACGCCGGCGAGGAGTAGACGCCGTACTTTCGGTCTCAAATAGGATTGACAGACGATCGAAATCGAAAGTTTTGAGCTGTCTATGAAGGTCACCACCACAACGCTCCAGATGCTCCAGCCGCCCGCCTGGACGGCGCGCCCGTTGCCCGATGAAGCCCGGCTGGACCGGGCTGATGGGGTCACTCCGGAGTTCGCGCGGTTCCTCTATGGCCTGGTGGGCGGACCGTGGCACTGGACGGACCGGCTCGAATGGACGCGTCGGCAATGGGCCGAGGAACTCGCGGTGCCTGGGACGGAATTCTGGGTCCTCTATGGTGAGGGCGTGCCGTGGGGCTATATCCACCTTCAACCCGTGGTCGCCGAGGATGGCACGCACGTGGAGGTCAGGTACTTCGGACTTTCAGAGCAGGCGATCGGCCGGGGTCTTGGCGGCCGGCTCCTGGAGCACGGCATTACGGCGGCCTGGTCGCTGACACAGCGCGTCGACCTCCCGCGGGTGTCCCGCGTCTGGGTCCATACCTGTAGCCTCGATGGCCCCGCGGCCCTGGCGAACTACCAGTCACGCGGCTTTGTGCCGTGCGGGACCGAGGACGAGAACCAGGAAGTGGCGGCCGAGCCGCTGGGTTCCTGGCTGGCTACCGGGGGCCGATAAGAGATTGCGTAGCTGACGCGGGCGGACGCGGAAATTTGGGCAAATGCCCTCGTTTATGGGCCTAACCGGGGGAAAAATTCCCTTGAGTTGTGACCTCGCGCACACCAAGGTTGAGTGCACCGAGCAGTCACATTTCACCTCAGCCGCCTCTCACGTTGGAGAAGAGCCATGCCTCAATCATCCGTTGCCCCACCCGCAATAACGTCCGGCCCCAAAATAGACAAGATGCGTAAGATCGCCGTAGCCAGTGTGATCGGCACCACCGTTGAGTGGTATGACCTGTTCCTCTTTGCTACCGCTTCTGCCCTCGTTTTCAATAAGATCTTCTTCCCCAGTTTTGACGCGTTGGTTGGCACCATGCTGGCGTTCGGCACGTTCGCTGCCGCCTATGTCGCGCGGATGGCCGGCGCCGCGCTTTTCGGCCACTTCGGTGACCGGATGGGGCGCAAATCAATGCTCCTCACATCCCTCCTGACAATGGGGGCAGCGACCTTTGCCATCGGCCTCCTGCCGGACTACGCGACGATCGGCATCGCGGCGCCGATCCTTCTGCTCGTGCTTCGAGTCATTCAGGGACTTGCCCTGGGCGGGGAGTGGGGCGGAGCGGTCCTGATGGTGGTGGAGCATTCTCCGAAGGACAAGCGCGGATTCTTCGGGTCACTGGTCCAGGTTGGCGTCCCCGGCGGAACGCTGATCGCGAACCTCGTGTTCCTGATCATCGCCGGAATCATGCCCGAGGAAGCACTGCTTGCGTGGGGCTGGCGGATTCCCTTCCTCGCGAGTGTCATCCTCGTTGCCGTAGGTCTTTACATTCGGCTGACCCTGGAAGAGACGCCGTCATTCCAGGCCGTCAAGGACGCGGGAGCGAAGGCAAAAATGCCGCTGGCCGAACTGCTTAGAAAGTACTGGAAGCAGGTCCTTCTCGGCGCGCTGGCGACAATTTCCACCGGAACAGCCTTCAATATCCTGGTGGCGTTCGGACTGACCTACGGCAAGACAAAACTGGGCTTTTCCACCAATGACATGCTGATTGCAGTCCTGGCGGCGTGCGCCGTGGGAATCATCATGCTCCCCGTTTTCGGCAAACTGTCCGACAAATTTGGCCGAAAGCCGATTATCGTCGGCGGGATAATCGCCGAGATCGTCGTCGCATTCCCGCTGTTCTGGCTGATGGACACCCGTTCCCTGGCCGGAGTGGTCTTCGGATACATCCTGCTGATGACGGCATTTTGTGCGAACTACGGACCGATCGCGACTTTCCTGGCCGAACTCTTCGGATCGCGGGTCCGCTACTCCGGCCTCTCCGTGGCCTACATGCTCGCAGGACTCCTTGGAAGTGCGATTACACCGGTCGCCACAACAGCTCTGCTGAACGCGACAGGTCAAGGGTCCTCCGTGGCATGGTTCATGATCGGCTCGGCTGCTGTTTCCCTCGTGGCACTGCTCCTGCTCACTGAAACGCTGCGTTCCAACATCGATGCAATCCATGAGGCTCCTTCCGAGGCTGCCGACCACGACGAACTTGCACGCGCATGATCCGGCGCATCGGCACACTCGACGGCGCCAGCGTCCGCTCCAGTCAACCCCCTCGGGCGGTGGTGGCCAACGGCCTGGTATTTACCTCAGGACAGGTACCGCTGCGCTCCGCCTCTGAATCGGAGAGCCGGAACTTCGCCGACGACGTTCGCCTGGCGCTGGCAAACCTCTCGGCGACTCTCGAAGAGTCGGGGTCCAGTCTCCAACACGTACTGAAAATAACGACGTTCCTGACGGATCCACGGCTGGCCGAATACAACGAGATCTACGCGGACGTCTTCGGCGATAATCTTCCTGCCAGGACCACCGTTATGGTGCCTGCAAGTGACCACAGTATTGAAATCCATTGCATAGCGGCGGTGGCTGACGGCCAGAAGCCACCGCTGATTCGCCGCATCGCGAACGCTCCAGGAATGGCTCCGGTCCTGGGACCCTATTCCCAGGCAGTCGTGGCAAACGGAATGGTCTTTACATCAGGCCAGATCCCGGCACGAACCAGTATGCAGGACCAGCCGGAGGACTTCGCCGGAAAAGTCCGCCAGACCCTGACCAACCTGGAAGCCATCCTCCTTGAGGCCGGCTCTGATCTTGCCCACGTCGCGAAGGTCACCACCTACTTGACGGACCCTGAGCAGTTGGCTGAATACAACGGAGTGTACGCCGAGGCTTTCGGGTTAACGTTGCCGGCCCGCACTTCATGCTGCGTTGGCATCTGGGACATAGCGCTGGAAATCGAATGCATTGCCTTTGTGGCGGACGGACCGCCCCAGGGCCGATTTCCTCAAGAACCGGAGCTTGTCTCGGCTACCCAGAAAGCAGGGGAGACATGCTGACGCGACTGGCGACATTTCCAGGGATGGCGGCCTCGGTGGGACCGTTCTCCCAAGCTGTGGTTGCAGGGGGATTCGTCTTCACCACAGGCCAGATTCCACTGGTCGCCGGAACGGAGGATCGGCCGGCGGACTTTGACGGGAAAGTCCGCCAGGTGCTGGCTAATCTCCAAACCGTTCTTGAAGGGGCAGGCTCCAGCCTGGACCACGTGGTCAACGCGACCGTGTACATATCGGACCAGAGCCAGGACAAGGAATACCGCCGCATCTATGCTGATGTTTTCGGTTCCCATGCACCTGCACTTACGTCCATCTGCGTGGGGATCTGGGATTTCTCCTTCGAGATTCAGTGCATAGCTGTCATGAAAGAGGGCGGCAGCTCATGAACGGCGCAGTTCGTCTGACTCAGGCCCTGGATGCTGAGCTGGTCAGCCGGCTTCAATCCGCGAGCTTTCCCACCATCGGGCATTTCCTGGAGGAAGGGTTCCTCGACTCGGGCATCCGGTCGATGCTCCGGAACGTCCACCTTGTTGGCCGGGCGGTGACCGTCCGGGTTGCCTCCGCGGATGCGTTCGCCACGAACCGTGCGCTGGCGCTTCTGGAACCTGGCGATGTCCTTGTCATCGAAACAGGGCATGACACCACTCATGCGCCTGTGGGTGCCGTCACCGCATGTGCAGCCCAATGCGCCGGTGCCGCAGGGATCGTTGTGGACGGGGTGGTGACCGACATTGTGGAGCTCCGGAGCGCGGGGCTTCCGGTGTTCGCCCGCGGAACCAGTGTCCTTACGGCTAAGCGCCAGCTGGATGCCAACAGCGCGGTGAATGTTCCGGTGCTGTGCGGCGGGGTGATGGTGAACCCCGGCGATGTAGTGATGGCCGACGATAACGGCGTCCTGGTTCTCTCACCCGAGGAAGCCGCTGCCATTGTTGACCTGGCCCTGTCAACGGACCGTGCTGAGCCGGACATTCTGCGACGCCTGCGTTCGGGAGAGGCCATCGGCACCGTTCTTCCCGGCGGCATGGAATAAGCTCCACGCGACCGGCCGGGATATCCCGGCCGGTCGCTTAGCTGTTTAATGTGGGCCGCACCGGGGTCCTCCGCCCACAGAGGTCGTTCGGCGTCTGATCACCCGTCCTTGGCAAGAATGAAGGTAACAAAGCCCAAGACGTCCCGGTGGCCGCGCAGCCACATCATTCTTGCCTTATTCAGCTCGTCCCGAATTTCTGCCGCCGACTCGTGCCCGGGGTGAGTCACCAGCCACTGCTCCCGATTTCGGAGATGGCCGCACTCAAATTCTTCCCATTCCTGACTGGTTGAGGTCCGCAGATCCAGAACGCGCCATCCAGCGCCGGTGACCGTTTCGACAAGGTCAGGAAGGAGTAATGCATCATCAACTGTCGTCCCTGGCCACATGTGAGCCAACTGATCATCGGTTGGGGCCACAGACCAGAACTCGGCTCCAAAAACCAGACGTCCGGAAGGTTTGATGGAGCTGCGAAGACGGGCCAGGGCTTCGCTGATCGTCCCGAAAGCCTGGTACGAACCTATGTTTAGAACGAGGTCAGCGCTCTCCGCGTAATCCGCAGACGATTGCGCCTGGAATACGACCCGGTCAGCAAGCGCCCGTTGCTGAGCTGCCATGCGGGCCTGTTCAATGTAGGACTCCTTGATGTCAATGCCCGTACCGCTGGCATTTGGCATCGCCTCAAGGATGTCCAGAAGCATGCCACCCCAGCCGCACCCATGGTCCAGGACCGTTCGTGGCTGATTGGTTGCAAGATCGTTGACCAAGCGGTCGAAGGATTGGCGTCCGATCGGCGAATTGGTTCTGAGAACGGACGCTCCACCACGGGCGGGTGGCGTGGTGGGATCAGTCATGACGCTCAACCTAACATCCGATTGGTAAACATCAATCGCTCGCGCTAACCGTTTGGGCAACCTCCACTGGGACAGCCGCGCAAAGCTAACGGCACGATTGGCTGCTGAACGGATGCTCGAAGGGCCGGGCCGTAGCATTGGGCGGATGAAGGTTGGTAAAGTCCACGGACGCTCAGAGCCGAAACTGCAATGACCGGCGATAGGGATCGGGATGCGTCAAGGCGCCCGCGGCAGGCCCGGCCACGTGACGCTCTTGGACGGCCGCTGCCATACGGAAGCGCTGGCGTGGAGCCGGTCTCCGAGGAGCCGCTGCCGCCGGCGGAGACGTTGGTCTCGGCCCGGAGCCTGGTGGAGGCGGGCCGTCCCTTCGCCGCGCACGAGGTACTTGAGGCCCGCTGGAAAGCTGGGCCGGCCCAAGAACGCAACCTTTGGCAAGGTCTCGCCCAGCTCTGCGTCGCGCTCACTCACGCCGCCCGGGGGAACAACGTTGGCGCACTCCGGCTCTTCGAGCGCGGTGCGGCCCGACTCGAGGAGTACGGTTCAGGCGAAGGGCCGACCTATGGGCTCGATTTGTCCGCCGTTGTGAGTTGCGCACGTGATCGGATGGGCACCGGCGGCTGAGCTCTCCAGGCCGCGAAGCGGCTTTAGGGCCGGGCCAGCACCGGTGCAAGCCGATGGATGCCCTCGGTGATGAGGTCGGGGCTAAGTGCGCTGAACGCCAGGCGTAGCTGATTCGACGGCGCGGTGCCCGGCGAAAACGCGGCTCCCGGAAAGAACACCACACCGGCGTCCACCGCCGTCGTGATGAGCGCCTGGGTGTCCACAGACCCAGGCAGCGTGAGCCAGGTGAAGAAGCCGCCTTCAGGCCGGGTCCAGGTGACGCCGTCGGGCATGGTCTCGGAGAGGGCAGACAGGGCGGCATCACTGCGGAGCCGATAGGCGGCGCGGGAGACATCGAGCTGGCCCTGCCAGTCGTAGTCGCGGAGGTAAGCAGAGGCGAGCATCTGGTTGAAAGCCGGAGGGCACAGGGTGCTGGACTCTCCGATAATGAGGAAACGCTGCTTCAAGTGGGGCGGAACCAGCGCCCAGCCGAGCCTGAGGCCGGGAGAGAATATTTTGGAGAAGGAACTCAAATAGATGACGTCCAAGGGGTTGGCCGCCCGCATTGCGGGGAGCGCGTCGCCACGGTAGCGGAGCAATCCATAGGGGTTGTCCTCCACCACCAGGATGTTGGCGTCCCGGCAGATGTCCACTACCTGCTGTCGCCGTTCCAGGCTGAGGGTCACACCGGTTGGATTGTTGAAGTTGGGAATCGTGTAGAGGAACTTGATGTGCTTTCCGAGTCCCCGCAACGTGTTGATGCGTTCTTGAAGAGCTTCGGGTATCAGGCCGTCGGAGTCCGTGAGGACCGGCTGGACGTCCACTTCGTAGACGGAAAATGTGCCGAGGGCGCCCATATACGTGGCATCATCGGCCAGCACCGTGTCCCCGGGATCGCAAAGAATCTTCGTCACGGTGTCCAGGCCGGACTGGGATCCGATGGTCACGGAAACGTCGTCGGGGTCGGCATCCGCGATGCCTTCAAGGGACATGACGGTGCAGATCTGCGACCGCAGTTCCTCGGTTCCCTGGCCCGCACCGTACTGCAGCGCCCGGGAACCCTGGCAGGCGATGATGGCGGCCGCCGTCTCGCCGAGGGCACCGAGGGGCAGTGATCCGACGTCGGGGTTTCCACCTGCCAGCGAAATAATCCCTGGCCGGGCTGCGGCGGCAAAGATCTCCCGCACGGCCGTGGATGGCGTCGGTGCCGCCCGTCGGGCCCACAGTTCCGTGTGGCCCGGGCGGACGGGCATGACATCCGGTTCCACCACGGTCATGGTGCGATTCCCGCAGCGTCTGATGGGACGTGCTGGAGAACCTTTGGCCTGCCGTCCGCCAACTGCAGGCCAGGTGTTAGATAGGTGAACGTGCCGCCGACAGAGGTGGCGAGCACTTTAAGTCCGGAGATATCGTCGACGGCGAGCGGAGAGCCTGACAGGACAGTGAAGTCCGCCAGTTTCCCCGGGGTCAGTGCGCCCTTGATATGGGAAGTGCCAGTGGCCGCGGCAGCTCCGGTGGTATAGGCCGCTAGGGCCTGAAACGGGGTCAGCCGCTCATCCGGGTTCCCGAAGACATTCCCGGTTGACGTGAGCCGGTCCACGAACGCCTGCATTCCGCGAAGCACATTGCCGTCTGCCACCGGACGGTCCGAGCTGCCGGCAACAGTCACACCGGCCGCCAGAAAGGACGCTGCCCGGTAAGCCCAGCCCAGCCGTTCCTGGCCCAGCGAGGCGGTCATGCCGTCCCCGCCGTCCGCGAAGAAGCTGGCCTGCGGGGTGACGGCGATTCCAGCCGCCGCGATCCGGACCACCTGTTCAGGCCTGGTGATGGACGCGTGCTCAATCCGGTTGGGAACGGTCCGCGGCGCGTACCTTCCCGCGCAGTCCGTGATGATGTCAATCGCCAGGTCCACTGCCCGGTCGCCGATGGCGTGGGCGGCGATGGACCAGCCCGCCGCGTAGGCGGCCTCTATGCGGCTCCGCAGCGCCTCAGGATCGGCCTGGAAATACCCAGTGTTGCTGCTGTTATCGGTGTGTCCGTGGCTGCAGTAGGCCTCGCTGACCGCTGCCGTCTCGCCCAACAGTGAGCCGTCCAGGAAGACCTTGGCCGGCCCGAGGGACAGTAAGTCGTTGCCAAAGCCGCTGTAGATGCCCAAATCGAGGCCAGCCGCACCAGCCGGATCTGCGTCATGCCCCTCCAACGGGTGGAGCGCATCGAGGACCGGCATAAGCTGTGCACGTGCGTGAAGCCGCCCGTTGGCCAGGGCGCGCTGGTAGACGGCCAGTTCCACGGGGCTGTGCCCGATCCAACCGCCACCGATTCCGGCTTCGGTGAAGCTGGTGATTCCCTCCGACGCGTAGTACCGGGTCCCACGGTCCAGGGCTGCTTCGATGCCATCCAAGGTATACGGAAGGATCAGCTGTTGGATCAGCTGCTGCGCCGTCTCCTGGACCAGCCCCGTGGGCCGGCCGGCGGCATCGCGGACTATCACCCCGCCGTCGGGGTCCGGGAACGACGGCGACTCGGCACCTGCCAGCCGCAGCGCCGCGGTGTTGACCACGGCCATATGACCCGAGTTGTGGCGGATAAACAGCGGCCGGTTCCCCGTGATCCGGTCCAGTATGGCGATGTCCGGAAACTGGCCCCCGTGCTGGGTCTGGCTGAAGCCGGTGGCCATGAGCCAGTCACTCTGCTGATCCGGCGTGTTCTCCTCACCGGTGGCCCCAGTCGTGGCCATGTCCGCCTCCAGCAGGGCATACAGCTGGTCCAGGCCGCGGGCGGGCGCAACATCCACTTCTGCCAGGCCCAGGCCGAACCAGGTGGTGTGGCAGTGGGCGTCGATGAAGCCGGGAGTCACCGTAGCGCCGTTCAGGTCCAGGACCTCGACGGCGTCCAGCCCCAACAGGTCCTCGTCCAGGCCCACCACGCGGCCCTGCCAGATGCCCAACGAGGTGGCGTGCGGGCGCCGCTCGTCCATGGTGATGATGTCCGCGTTGCGCAGCAGCAGATCGAGTTTCATGGGTTACCTAGCGGTTGAAACGGGCAGGTCAGCGGTGGGAGGCGGTGACGGATTTGATCCGTGTGCTCAATGCTTCATACCTTCTTCTTCGATGCTGAGTGCCGGCAGGAAGATGCCGGACAATGCGGTCAGGATGGAAACCACCAGGAGGATGATGGCGCCAGGCCAGAATGAGTTGCCGCTGGCGGCAACCAGTGCCGTGGCAATCAGCGGCACGAAGCCGGAAATCACGCCGGCGCTGTTGGAGGTGATGGCTACCCCGGTGTAACGGACCTTCGTGGCGAAGAGCGAGGTCAGGGCGGTGCCGGAGACGGCGTAAGGGATCGACAGTGTGCACACGCCGACGATCATGGCCAGGATGACCAGGACGGGGTTGGCGGTGTCGATTGCTAGGAAGACCGGCACGGCGACGGCAGCGGAGGCGATGCCGCCCCAGAGGATGACCTTGCTGGCGCCGTACTTCTCGCCCATCCGGCCGGCCCAGATCAGCACGAAGATCTCGAACACCGCGGCGAGGAGCGAGCCCAGCAGGAGGATCTCGTAGGGCATCTTGAGGACCTTGGTGCCGTAGAAGACCACAAAGCTGGTGATGAGGTAGAAGCCGCCGATGCCCAGGAGCGCAGAGCACCCGCCCACCAGGATCTGGCGCCAGCTCTTGGTCAGGACGCCTCGGATGGGGGCGTGCTCCGTTTCGCCGGACTCCATGAGTGCCTCGAACTCGGGTGATTCGCTGAGCTTGCTGCGGATCCACATCGAGATGGCCAGCAGCGGGATGGCCGCAATAAACGGGATGCGCCACCCCCAGGCGTCGAAGTTGGTCTGGCCCACGAGGTAGAGCATGCCGAAGAAGCCGCCGGAGGACAGGATGGTGCCGATCGGGGAACCGATCTGCGGCAGCGCCGCGTAGCGGGCGCGCTTGGCAACCGGGGCGTTTTCGACGGCGATAATCACCGCGCCGCTCCACTCGCCGCCTACTGCCAGGCCCTGCAGGATGCGCAGCGCCACCAGGATGATGGGGGCTGCGACGCCGATGGTCGCGTAGTTCGGCAGCAGCCCGATCAGGCCCGTGACGACGCCGATACCGACAATCGTGATCATCAGGATCTTCTTGCGCCCCACCTTGTCACCCAGGGCTCCGAAAATGAATCCGCCGATGGGACGCGCCACAAAGCCCACGGCAAGGGTGGCGAACGAGCTCATCGCGGCGACGAACGGATCAGCGGAAACAAAGTACTGGGCGTTGAACACCAGGGCGGCGGCCGTGGTGAAGAGGAAGAAGTCGTACCACTCCAACGCGGTGCCCACCAGCGCCGCCAGGGCCACTTTCTTCGTCACACGCTCGTCTACAACGCGGGGTACCGATGGTCCGAGACCAGTTGCGGGGCTGCTGCTTGCCATGCTTACTCCAAATACGGATGGTAGGGCGGATAGATTCGGCCGGTCGTGGCCGGCAGGGCCATCGGGGGCAGTCGAGCCCGGATGGGTGTGATGCGTCTCACCAGATTCAATTGTCTCAGTAGATCTGCTCAAATAAGTTAGCTAGCGGCAACCGAAATCCGCTTGTATTGTGTGTAAATGCACAATACTGAGGATGATGCGGTCTCTCGCAGGTGGTCGGAGCTCGTGGAACTGCTTCACGACAAGGTGGATACCTTGGCCGGGAAATTTATCACCCAAGTCCGCGACATCCCTGAATATCGGGACTCCACCGTTGACACCGATGAGATCATGCTGACGGCTCGGGAAACCTTCCACCGGCTGGTGAACGCCCTCAGGAGCGGCGGGAGCCGGCCCGGTGGGGAACTGGATGGAGAATTTTCTGCGGCTTTGGGTGCCAAACGTGCCCGGTCCGGAATTCCAGCCGAAGCCCTCATTTCCGCGGTGCGTTTGGACTTCACCATTCTTTGGGCAGAGCTGTTGGCGATCGCTGATCCGGCAGATGCGCCCATGCTGACATCGCGGGTGGACCAGGTGTGGCGTGTTGTGGACGAGTTCGCCGCACGGACAAACGCAAGTTACCTGAACGAGCGCGTGCGCATGGCTCAGGAGGAGTCGAGCATCCAGAACGAGTTCATTGCGCGACTGTTCAGTGTGGTGAATCCTTCGGCGGAAACGGCCGCCCAGGTCGCGGACGCACTCGGGGTCTCAGTCGACGCCCGTTTTGGGCTTGTCGCAGCAAGCGGGAGCGCCGCCGCCCTGCTGCGAACAGCCCAGGGAAAGGCCGCGACCAGGCGCAATCAAACACTTTTTCTCCGGGAATCGGGCGACATGGCCTATGTCTTCTGGCCCGTGCCAGCATCGCGATCCGGAGACGACAAGGCCCTCATTTTCACGGTGCCACCGGTATTTGCAGATATCCCCTGCGGTGTAGCCGAAGCGAACGGTCTGCGCGGATTGCCCAAAGCCGCGCGGACGGCTTCAAGCCTGGCGGCCCTCCTGCAGCCCGCGGACACAGGGCCGTTGTCTGCCAACCAGGCGTGGCCGCGACTTGCCAAGCGGCAACTCGCGGAGTCGGGCCTGGACCTTGTGGAAGAGATCGACGCTGCGCTGGAACCGTGTCGTGGCGCGGAACGGGAGAGGCTCACGGAGGCGGCGCGGTACTTTCTTCAGTCGGGCAGCGTGGCGCTCACGGCGGAAGGGCTCTTTTGCCACCGGAACACGGTCCTCAACAGGCTCAACCGGTTTCAGGAGCTGACCGGGATTGATCTCACCGTGCCCAACCAGGTCGCGCGGCTCGTTGTGGCATGGGCCTGACCCGCCGCCGCGTCCGGACGTTATCACCACAAAACAGAAGCGGACGACGACGGGAACCTCCCGCCGTCGTCCGTTTCCGCACTGTCCGCCGTAGGCTGGAACCGACAAATGGGTGACCGAAAGGGTGACAATGGCGGAGGCGATAACGGCCGGGCTGCTGGGCGAAGTGATGGCTGAGCTCGCCGTGCTCGAGGACCCGAAGGTGCGCGAGGCGAACGAGAAGCGCGGCGATGACCACGGCGTGAACCTGTCCAAGCTGCGCGCTGTCGCAAAGCGGCTAAAGACACAGCACGAACTCGCGCGCGAGCTCTGGGCCACAAACGACACTCCGGCCAGGCTGGTGGCTGTGCTGGTCTGCCGGCCCAAGGCCTTCGAGCGCGACGAACTGGACACCATGCTCCGCGAGGCGCGGGCCCCCAAGGTGCACGACTGGCTGGTGAACTACGTCGTGAAGAAAAGCCCGCATGCGGAGGACCTGCGCGTGGCCTGGACGGCGGACCCTGATCCGGTGGTGGCAAGCGCCGGTTGGGCCCTGACCAGCGAACGGGTGGCCAAAAAGCCTGAGGGGCTGGACCTCGCGGAACTGCTGGACATCATCGAGGCGGAGATGAAGGACGCCCCGGACCGGCTGCAGTGGGCGATGAACCACACGCTGGGCTTCATCGGGATTGAGCACGCGGAGCACCGGGCCCGCGCGCTCGATATCGGCGAACGGCTCGAGGTCCTCAAGGACTATCCGACGCCGCCGAACTGCACGTCGCCGTTCGCGCCGGCCTGGATCAACGAGATGGTGAGCCGCCAGTCCCGGGCCTAAGGTTTTTGGCCCCAGGGCAAAACGAAAGCGGACGACGCCGGGAACCTCCCGCCGTCGTCCGCTTCAGTTTGAGCTGTGAACCGATCAGACGGTGGCGAGCTGGCGTTCCTGGCCACGGACGCTGACCGTGAAAGTGTTGGGGCCGCTGCACTGGACCGCGATGCGGCATTTGGTGGTGTTTGCCTTGACGGAGAGGTCGTGCACAATGCTCTCCAGGGTGTGCTCAACCGCCGACCGGTCCCAGATTTTCAGCGTGATGGAGTGGTTATCAAACGTCATTGTCAGTACTTTCGCTCATGCAGTTAACGGCTCCGCGTCGTCCTTGAGGGGGCCGCATCCTCGTCGGTGAGGATTGCTGATCTTGGTAGTGCGGGAACGAGGTCCCGCTTTCATGCTTCATGGTGGCCGCTGACATTTGCAACCGAAATGGCGAAAGTGTGAGCGATTACACGCTCGCGCCGCGCTTAGTTACTGACGGCGGCGTAAAGGTTCAGGGACGCCGAAAACACCAGCCACGATACGTTCGGCAGCATCAGGACGCCGGCCGTTTGGTTGATGGGTCCGAAGCGCAGGACTGTGAGGACCGCTGTGAGCGTGAGGGCGGCGAGGACGGCCAGTGCCAGCCAGAGCGCCGCGGTCCCCAGCAGTGGATACAGGCCGAAGAACGCCATGGGCCAGAGCAGATTCAGGGCCAGCTGGAGCCCGTACAGCCTGAGTGCGTGCCCGCGCGGGAGGCGCCGCTGCCGCCACACCAGCCAGGCCGCCACGGCCATTGCCGCGTAAAGGACCAGCCAGGCGGACGCGAACATCAGCCCGGGAGGCGTCCAGGGGGCCTTTTCTGCCAGGGCGTACCAGCCGCCCGTAGCCGCGCGGATCGGGAGGGATCCTACGAAGGACACGGACCAGGAGAGCGCGAGGAAGCCGAGCAGGGCGGCGAACTGCCGCCATGCTGATGGCCCGTCCGGGGCGGCCGGATCCGGGGTATCGGTGGGGATGGTGGCAGGCACTGACCCACTGTGGGCAATGGCGGGCACCCGCGTCAAACCGGGAGGCCGCGGAGGTCCCTTGACACGCTCCTGCCCCGAGCGTATCGTACAACCAAATGGTTGTAGATGAGCTCAGAGACGCGGACGTTGACCGCCTGTTCCAGGCGCTCGCGGACACCACCCGGCGGGACATTGTCCGGCGGGTGACGGCGGGGGAGTATTCAGTCTCCGGCCTCGCCGCCCTCTACGCCATGAGTTTTGCCGCCGTCCAGAAGCATGTGGCGGTGTTGGAGCGGGCTTCCCTAGTGACGAAGGAGAAGCGCGGAAGGGAGCAGATCGTGCGGGGTGACCACGAAGGCCTGCAGAGGGCCCGCCGGCTGCTTGACGAGTATGAGGTGATCTGGCGGCAGCGTGCCGGCCGGATCGAAGACATTCTGGCTGAAGGATAGGAAGGTTTTGTAATGCCTGTTATCAGTTCCACCAAGAATCTCGAGGCACTCAGCTTGACCCTCGTAGCGGAGTTCGACGCCGGCGTCGAGCGTGTCTGGCAGATCTGGGAAGACCCGCGGCAGCTGGAGCGCTGGTGGGGTCCGCCCAACTATCCGGCCACGTTTGACCGGTTCGACTTCCAGCCCGGCGGGAAGGCCGACTATTACATGACCACGCCCGAAGGCGAGAAGCCCCGAGGCTGGTGGAAATTCAGGACCATCGAGGCGCCGCGCAAGCTCGAATTTGATGACGGCTTTGCCGACGAAACCGGAGCGCCCGTGGATGCCATGGGCAGTGCCCATGCCGCTGTTGACCTCGAGGATCTCGGCGGCCGCACCCGGATGACCATCATGTCCACGTTCGACTCCGAAGAGCAGATGGAAGAAATGGTCAAGATGGGCATGGAGGAAGGCATGAAGGAGGCCGCCGGCCAGATCGACGCCGTCCTCGCCGAACACGCCCGCGCCTGAGTGGCGCTGACGGTTCTCACGCAACAGGGGAGAGTACGACGGCGGGACGTCCCGCCGTCGTACTCTCCCCTTTGTTGTGGGTACCGATGCCTAGGCGTGCGTCAGGTCCTTGCCCTTCGTTTCAGGGATGCTGAACACAAACGCGATGCTGATGGCCAGCAGGACCACGGCGTAGACGTTGAATAGGTTGCCTTGTCCGATGCTGCCGAGCCAAGCCTGCAGGTACGGTGCGGTACCCCCGAAGGCCGCGACGCAGATCGAGTAGGGGACGCCCACGCCCACCGTGCGGATGCTGGTGGGAAACAGTTCGGCGTAGACGGCCGGGACGATTGCGGCACTGCCCGCGATGAAGAACAGCATGACGGACATGGTGACCGTGAGCTGCCACGGAGAGTCTTTCAGCAGCCATGTCATCGGGAAATGGAACAGCGCGGCGCCGGCGGCGCTCATGATCATGACGGGCTTGCGGCCGATGCGATCCGACAGCCTGCCCCAGAAAGGCAGGGCGACGATGAACAATACATTGGCTATAACGCTGGCCCAGAGGGTCTCTCCGCGGTCCATCTTCAGAACTGACGCTGCATAGCTGGGCGTCACGATACCCCAGATGTAGTAGGACACGGTCAGGCCAACGGTCAGGCCGATGACCTGCAGGGCCTGCTTGCGGTGCCGGTAGATCTGCGGCCACATCGGCTCGTGCTTTTCCTTGGGTGATTCCGCCTCGAACGCTGCCGTTTCCTTCAGGCGCGCCCTCATGATCAAGGCGTACAGGCCCATGATGCCGCCAACGATGAAAGGAATCCGCCAGCCCCAGGCGTTCATGTCAGTCATGCTCAGGACATTGGTCAGGGTGGCGCCGAGCATGGTTCCGGCCAGGATGCCCACTGTGCCGGAGACGTAAATGAGCGTTGCCCAGAAGCCGCGCTTTTCCTTGGGAGCCATCTCCGAGAGGTACGTCTGCGACGACGGCAGCTCGCCGCCGTGGGCAAGGCCTTGGATCAGGCGGGCCACCAGCAGCATGACTGAGGCAAAGGCCCCGACGGCTTCGAAGGTCGGTGCGATACCGATCAGCAGGCTGCCCAGGGCGGCGAGGCCCACTGCGAACGTCATGGAGGTCTTGCGGCCGATCCGGTCACCGATCCAGCCGAAAACGAAGCCGCCGAACGGACGGGCGACGAAGCCGACGGCGAAGATCGCCAGGGTGGCGAGGAAGGCCGACGTCGGATCCGCCTTGCTGAACAGTGCGCTCGCGATGAACGGCGAGAAGGTGGCGTAGATGGCCCAGTCGTACCATTCGACGGCGTTGCCGATGCCTGTGCCGATGAGCGTGCGAAGGTGGGACTTGTGAACCTGGACGTCAGCTGGGACGCCTGCAGTTGTGGTCATTTCATGCTCCAAGGGGTGAGGGAAGGGTCAGTTGGCGACGGCAAGTGCCGCGATGCGGGCGACGGCCAGCTCAGCGTAGAGCGCGGTTCCGTCGGACAGCACGCCGTCGTCGAAGGCGGCGTAGGGGGAGTGGTTGAACGCGGTTTCGGTGTGGTCGGCGCCGGGTGCGACGGCGCTGAGTCCGATAAACGTCCCGGGTA
The DNA here is from genome assembly GCF_055412785.1 of Pseudarthrobacter lactosi. Lineage (NCBI taxonomy): Bacteria > Bacillati > Actinomycetota > Actinomycetes > Micrococcales > Micrococcaceae > Pseudarthrobacter > Pseudarthrobacter lactosi. Next base: position 2,116,109 of record NZ_JBVAYS010000001.1, on the reverse strand, counting down.
CCTCCGCCAGCACCCTCGAAAAATCCTCAGAGCCGCTGAGCGGTGTGGCCCACCGGGTGAGACGCGAGTGTCCAAAGAGATCTTCAATGGTCTTCTCCGCGGTGCGTGTTTCGTCGTCGTCGTTGACGGTGAGGGGGTACTCGTGGCGGTAGTCGACGTCCACCTCAAGACCGTGGGCAGCGGCGATGCCCTTCAGTAGGGTGGGAACGGCGGACATCATCCGCTCCCGGGAACCCTCCGAGAAGGTTCGGACGGTGGCTTCGATGCGCGCCGATTCCGGAATGATGTTTCGCTTCGTGCCTGCCTGGAGGACGCCGACGGTCAGAACCACGGGATCGAATATGTTGAACTGGCGGGTGATCATGACCTGCAGGGCGGTCACCATTTCGGCGGCCGCCGTGACGGGGTCCTTGGCTGTGTGAGGGGCCGAACCGTGGCCGCCGGCGCCCAGAACCGTGACGGTGAGGGCGTCCGAGGCGCTCAGCATCACGCCGGGTTTGGTGCAGAACCGGCCATGCGGTTCCAAGGCGGAAAACACGTGCATCCCATAGGCGGCGTCAACCCGGCGCCCGGCCACGTCCAGCACGCCTTCGCGGATCATGTGGGCCGCCCCGTCGAAGCCTTCCTCGCCCGGCTGGAACATCAGCAAGACGTCGCCGGCCAGCTGATCCCGGCGCTCGGCCAGGAGCGTGGCTGCGCCGGCGAGCATGGCGGTGTGGAGGTCGTGGCCGCAGGCGTGCATGGCGCCGTCGATCTTGGACGAGAACCGGGCGCCGGTCCGTTCCTGGACGGGGAGGCCGTCCATGTCGGCCCGCAGGAGGACCGTTGGTTTCGTCGCCGACGCGTGCGGCGCGCTGCCGCGCAGAACGGCAGTGACCGACGTCGTGCTTTTGCCCACGGTGATCTCGAACGGCAGGCCGTCGAGGGCTTTCAGGACCTTTTCCTGGGTCCGGGGGAGGTGCAGTCCGATCTCCGGTTCCTGATGCAGCTCGTGGCGGAACCGGGCAATCTCACCCTGGAGTTCCTTGGCGTCGGTGGTGATCGACATCTGCTCTCCTAATTTTTGAACGTTTGGTCAGTGACCCGTTTTCATTGTGGAGTGATTCGGTTCACAAGCGCCTGAATGACTGGAAATAATCAAAAGTATGATGGAAATAGCAGGATTCATTCATCGAGGCGTGGAGGTTGACGAAGTGGTGCTCAGCGAGGAAGACCTTGCCCTGATCAACGTTCTCCAGGTTGCGCCGCGGATCAGCTGGTCGGATGCGGCTAATGTGCTGGGGGTGCACGCCACCACGCTGGCCGCCCGCTGGGACAGGCTGAGATTTTCGGGGGCGGCCTGGACCACTGCCCACCTGATCGGCGATCCCAAGAAGATGTGCCTAGCACTGGTGAGCGTGGATTGCGAAATGCAGTTGCGGGCCGAGGTGACCGCGGCGCTCGCCGCCATCCCGGAAGTGGCCACCGTGGAGGAGGCGGCAAGCAACAGAGACCTCATGCTGACGGTCATAGCTCCCACCTTGGCCCGCTTCACAGATCATGTGCTTCCGCGGTTCAAGGAGATCCCCGGACTGCTGAAGTACCGGACCTCGCTGGGTACCCGGCTGCACTCCGCTGGCCATTCGTGGCGGCTCAATACCTTGGACAAGGCGAAGCGGAATGCGCTTTTGGCCGTTGCCGGTCCTGACGTCACCGGTTCTACGGCCCCAAGGCCCGGGGCTCCACTGCCGCCCAGCCATCTGGATCTGATCCCGTTCCTGGCACGCGACGCGCGTGCGAGCGCAGCGGACATCGCGCGAAGCCTGGGCCGGAGCCCGGCGACGGTCCAGCGGCAGCTTAACAGGGTGATATCCAGCGGGCTGCTGTCCTTTCGTTGTGAAATTGCCCAGAAGCTCTCCGGCTATCCAGTGAGCTGCCAGTGGTTCGCCAACGTGGCGCCGGGCCAGCACGAGGCCGCGGCCGCCGAGCTCCGCAGCCTCCGCACTGTCCGGTTCAGCGCGTCCACCACCGGAGGCACGAATTTTGTGATCCTCATGTGGCTGAATTCGCTGGCCGATGTGATGAACGCCGAATTGGCCCTCCAGCAACGCATCCCGCAGATCGAGCTTGTGGAGAGCGTCGTGATCCTGAGCAGCGCCAAACGGATGGGCAGGATGCTGAACCCGGATTCGACGGCGAGCGGCGCCGTTGTGGTCTCGGGCACGGAGCTACCGACCCTGGGGTTCCAGTGAGCTTGGTGCCCGCCGTGGGTGGCCCTCGTTGAAACCTGCACCGGCCTTCTGAATACTGGAAGTCTGAAAGAATCGGGACGGGCGCGGAGGCGGTGACTGATCATGGGCGGCGGCGAAAGTGCTTTCAAACGCCGGCTGGAACGGGCTGCAGAAGTGCGCTTCTACCGCGGAGCCGGTATCAGCGCCGAGGAGGAGGCTGAACTTGAGGCAGTCGAGGCCAAGGAGCGTGACAAGCGCAAGAAGGTGGACGATGCCCGGCGTGCGGAGTACCTGATCCGGGACGCCATGGCCCAGGGCAAGTTCGACAACCTCAAGTACGCCGGCAAGCCCATCCCCGGTCTGGGGGAGGCCTACGATCCTGACTGGTGGGTCAAGGGCCTGATCCAGCGCGAGAACATCAGCGGGCTGGGACCCAAAGCCATCCTGCTCCGCACCGAAGACGCCGAACTGGACGGGCGGCTTGATGCCCAGTTCACCGAAACGCGGGTCCGGGACATCGTCGCTGACTTCAACGCCCGGGTGATCGACGCCCGGCGGCAGCTCCAGGGCGGTCCGCCCGTCGTCACTAAAACGCGCGACGTCGAAACGGAGGTGACGCGCTGGCGCGAACGCCGGGCCACCCGTTCACGGGACGCCCCGCCCGAACCGGAACCGAAGCGTTCCTGGTGGCAGCGGCTCTGGCGCGGCGCCACTTAGGGGACGGACGACGGCGGAGCCTCCCGCCGTCGTCGGCTCTCAGGGACTGCATCTCGTCAGGGCCTGCCCTCCGCGAAGCCGTTCGCCGGCGGAAGGCCCGGATTTTCGGGCGGCGGCAGGACGGGCGCGGGCTCAGGAGCAGGAGGTGGCTCTGGCGCAGGAGCTGGCGGTGGCTCTGGAGCTGGAGCCGGAGCCGGAGCAGGCGCAGGAGCTGGCGGTGGCTCCGGAGCTGGGGCTGGAGCCGGAGCTGGGGCTGGTGCGGGCGCCGGTGCGGGCGCAGGCCTCGGCGCGGCCGGGACGGGACTCGGTTTCGGCGGGGCCACCATGGAAGCCGGCGGCGCCGGGAACGGGTTCGCCGGGTAGAGCGGGGCGGCCTTGAGCATGTAGTTGACCCACTGCGGTCCCGCAATCATGTAGCCGTCCAAGCGCGGGTAGAACTGGCCGTTGACGGTGACGTTCTGGCCGGGGCGGTTTTGGCCTTCCAATGCATCGCCGAAGAAGGACGCTGTGGCCAGCCCCGAGGTGTAGCCCACCACCCAGGTGGAGCCGTTGTTGTTCGAGGTGCCGGTCTTGGCGGCAACAGGCATCAGCGTGTGGATCTTGGGGTTGATCCAGACGCCGGAGCCGACCTTCAGGACATCCTGGAGCACGGCATTGACGCCTCGGGCAACCTCCGGTTTGACGGCATCGCGGCACTCACTGGTCTGGCCCGGGAGTTTCCCACCCGACACCTCCGTCACCTCAAGTACGGCAATGGGGGCGCAGTACCGGCCGTCATTGGCGAAGGTGGCGAAAGCGTTGGCCAGGTGGACCGGGGCGACGCCGATGGCGCCCAGGAGATTGCCCAGCTGATGCATGTTGATCTGGGCGCCATCAAGTCCGCTGTGCAGCCCCACCGCGTCCACCATCTTCTGGATGCCGCAGAAGTCGAGCTGGGTGGCCTCGGCGAACGTGGCCGTGTTGATGGAGTTGTACAGCCCGTAATTCACTGGCATGGGACGGTAATAGCCCTCGTCGGCATTCTGCAGGTCATCGGCGGCCCCCAGCTCAGGGTTGTTCTGGGCCGTGCTGTAGGCGCCCAACACCCTTCCGCAGCTGGAACGCCACGGGAAGCCCAGCGGATACACCCGGCGGGAGGCGTCCACCACGCCTGTCAGTGACTTGCCCTCGTTCAGCCATTCCGCGAATGTGAAGGGTTTCATGGTGGAGCCTGGCTGGAAGCCACCTGCCCCGTTGAGGTCATTGCCCTGCGGATCGCGGGAGTCCACGTTGAAGTTCAGTTGGGTATCGAATCTGCCCTCGGCAGGCAGGAACACTGTGTTCTGCGCCATGGCCAGTATTTTCCCGGTACCCGGCTGCACTGTCACCAGGGACGCGCCCCAGCGGTCGGGGTTCGCCCCGGCGGTGCCGTCCACCTGTGCCTGGGCCGCCGCCTGGAGCCGGCTGTCCAGCGTCGTGACGATGGTGAGTCCGCCCCGGTACAGCTTCCGCTCACGCTCGATCAGGGTGGTGCCGTAGGCCGGGTTGTTCAGGATCAGATGTGAAATGTAGTCGCAGAAGTACGGCGCCATCTGGGCGTGGGCGCAGCCCTGCTTCCCGGGACTCAGCTTGAGTTCGATGGGTGTGGCAGCGGCGGCGTCATGGTCCGCCTGGGTGATCTTGCCCGTGGCCAGCATCTCGGCAAGAACCTGGTTCCGGCGGGTTGCGGCCTGCTCCGGATTGACCGCGGGGTTGTAGTAGCTGGGGCTGTTGACCAGCCCGGCCAGCAGGGCGGCCTGCGGCAGGGTGAGGTCCGCGGCCGTGGTGCTGAAGAAATACCGTGCCGCAGCCTCGATTCCGTACGCCTCGCGGTTGAAGAACACGATGTTCAGGTAGCCCTCGAGGATCTGGTCCTTGCTGAACTTCTTCTCCAGCGCGATGGCCAGCTTCATCTCCCGGAGCTTGTCCCCGATACTCTTCTGGCCGCTGAGGATCACTTCGTCGGTTTTGTCCTGGGACACGAAGGACTCGTTGATCACGTTGGTGACGTACTGCTGGGTGATGGTGGAGGCGCCCTGCTTGCCGGCGTTCGTTAGGTTGAAGATTGCAGCCCGAACGATCCCTTGCGGGTCAATGCCCGGGTGTTCATAAAAGCGGCTGTCCTCGATGGCCACGATGGCATCCCGGACATAGGGGGATATCCGGTCCAGGGGGATCTTGGTCCGGTTCTCGGTGTAGAACGTGGCGATCGGCTGGCCGTCGGAAGTGAGGACTTTGGTGGACTGCGACGGCGGCGCAACGATCAGTTCCGAGGGGAGTTCATCGAAGAAACTGATGGAGCTGCTGACTCCGAAGCCAACCGCCGCTACGGCGGGGACCACCAGGCTTGCGGCCAGGACGCCGCTCATGGCGCTCGCCGCAAAGAATCCGATGACCCTGCCCAGGGTGGAGGCCAGCCGGTGCCTGCGCTTCTTTTGCTGCGCCATTGTTCAGCCCTCAAGCTCGTGACGTGTGAACAGGATACGCCGCCGAACCTGCTGCATCCAGATGCTGGATCAACTGATGCCAAGCCGGTATTTTCCGCAGCCCAGTCCTGTTTTGGGTCTTGTCAGGCGATAGATACCGATATATCGTTAAGTGTCGGTGAGTGATTGACCGATAACCAATTCAAGGACGCAGAACATTTCAGAAGACAGAGAAGGGACGATGCCACCATGAAAGGCATTCACAATGACAAGTTTTTGGAACCGCCGTTCGGGCGGGAACAGTCCGAACGGGGACGATTTGAGCGCGGCAGGGGGCGGCGTGGGCCGCACGGGCACCGCGGGGGAGGATTCGGCCCGGGCTTCGGGCCGCGGGGAGGGTTTGGTCCCGGTTTTGGGCCGGGCGGAGGGTTTGGTCCCGGATTCGGGCAAGGTCCCCGGCGGGCAAGCAGGGGTGATGTCCGGTGGGCCATCCTGTCGTTGCTGGCCGAGGCCCCGTCCAACGGTTATGGCCTGATCAAGACCATCGCGGAGAAAACGTCCGGCGCCTGGCGGCCCAGTCCGGGGTCGATCTACCCCACGCTCCAGCAATTGGTGGACGAGGACCTCGTCGAGCCCCTCAGCGAGGGCCGGCGGACCGACTTCACCCTCACCGACGCCGGCAAGGCCTACGTGGCCGAGCATGCGGAGGAGTTGGAGAACGCGTGGAACATTGATGCGGAAGGATCCGGGCCCGCGTTCCACCAGAGCGTGGGCAAGCTGATGGGAGTCATTCATCAGTTCCGCTCGGCAGCTACGGAGGAACAGCGCAATGCTGCGGTGGAAAAGCTCGATGAAACACGCCGCGCGCTCTACCAGATCCTGGCCGACTGAGCCCGTTCAGGTCAGACTGAACGGGCTCAACCGGATGTTTCGGCAGGCGTTTAGCAGCCTTAGGCGAAGGTGTCTTCCTTGGCGGGCGCGGGTGCCGCAGCGGGTGCCGGCGGCCGGTGGCCCAGCGGGTTGAAGTGGCTCCCCAGGCCACCGAAGGCGTAGGCGGTTTCGGCGTGCTCGGAGAGATCCACCCCGGCCATCTCGGCCTCGTGGGTCACCCGGAACCCGATGGTCCTGTTGATGGCCCTGCCGATCACCAGGGTCACGCCACCGGAGAGAACTACGGTGACCACCACTGCCACAGCCTGTGCCGTCAGCTGCTGAAGGCCGCCGCCGTAGAAGAGGCCGCCGCCCTGGCCGTCCACGGGGAGGGCGACGAAGCCCAGGGCGAGTGTCCCGATCAGCCCGGCGCCGAGGTGGACTCCCACCACGTCCAGGGAGTCGTCAAGACCAAACCGGTACTTCAGGTCAACAAACACACAGCTGGCTGCCCCGGCCACCAGGCCCAGGCCGATGGCGGCCACTGGACTGATGTTGGCGCAGGACGGTGTGATGGCCACCAGGCCGGCGACAACACCGGAGGCTGCGCCCAGGGACGTGGGGTGGCCGTGGCGGATCTTTTCGGTCAGCAGCCAGCTGAGCATGGCCGCGGCCGGGGTCACCAGGGTGTTGATCCAGATCAGGCCGGCCTGCTCCGCGGTGGTGGCGGCGCCGCCGTTGAACCCGAACCAGCCGAACCACAGAATGGCCGCACCCAGCATGATGAAGGGGACGTTGTGCGGGCGGTGGCTGGGGTCCTTTGCGAAGCCATGGCGCTGGCCAACCACCAGGGCCAGGACCAGGGCTGCTGTGCCCGAGCTGATTTCCACCACTGCACCGCCGGCGAAGTCGATGACCTGGCCGAAGGTCTCGGTGAGGGCTCCGCCGGCGCTCATGAGCCCGCCGCCCCAGATCATGTAGGCGAGGGGGCAATAGACCAGCGTGACCCACACCGGCACAAACACGGCCCAGGCGCTGAACTTGGCGCGGTCCGCGATGGCCCCGCTGATGAGGGCCACGGTAATGATGGCGAAGGTGGCGCTGAAGCCGGCCTTGATGAGGTCAGGGGAACCCATGAGGTTCTGCATCCCGAAGTTGGCGAAAGGGTTGCCAAAAATACCCAGGATTCCCTCGCCGGTGGTCATCGAGTAACCCCACAAGACCCACACCACACCTACGATGCCGGCGGAGATGAAGCTCATCATGATCATATTCAGCGCTGCCTTGGCGCGCGTCATGCCGCCATAGAAGAGACCGAGTCCCGGTGTCATGAACAGCACCATTGCCGCCGCGATCATCATCCAGACGTGTTGCGCACTGATCTCCACCGGTGGGTCCCTTCCATTGATCCTGAATACGGGGACTTTCCTATGTGGCCCGCGCAATCCCCCCGATCAATATTTGTCGCCGTGTGTTTCCGTATGCGCTTCGCTAAGTTGCGTACAGGTTACGGACAGGCGGCTTTCGTGAAGATCGCATGTCCGCAGTGTTTCCGGCGTGTAAACGGGACCTGCTGAACGGTGCCGGGATGGAAGCCCTGCGCGCGGGATCCCAGCAATGGCGGGCGATGTCGCGCAGACGTGGTGAGATGCCGGCGTCGGACGCTGAAAACGGCAACGTTTCCTGAACGTGAACGGCGGCTCACCGCCGTGGGGCAGCCGCTTTGACGTAGCGCGGGGGAGTGCCTGAGCCGTTCCGGGAATTTACAGTGCGCGGAACTTCCGGCGTGAAGCTCCGCTGCTACACCGCGGGCAGTGGGCCCGCCGTGGTGATCCTTCACGGCCTTGCCGGGAGCGCCCGCGAGTTCTTCCCGACGGCGGCGGCGCTCCCCGAGCGGCGGACCGTCCTGACGGATCTGCGTGGCCACGGCGGCAGTACGCGGCACCCGGCCGATGTTTCGCGGGAAGCCTACGTGGCCGACGTCGTCCGCGTCATTGAGGAAGCAGGCCCGCCGGTGGTCCTGGTGGGGCAGTCGATGGGAGGCCACACAGCGATGCTGGTGGCCGCCGCCCGGCCGGAGCTCGTAGCTCGGCTGGTGCTGCTGGAAGCTGATGCCGACGGCGGGCGCAGCGACGACCACGCGGCCATGGGGGACTATTTCCGGTCGTGGCCCGTGCCGTTCCCTAGCCGGGCCGCTGCTGCCGCGTTCCTTGGCGATGCGCCGCTGGCTCAGGCCTGGGTGGTGGATCTCGAGGAGTGCGACGGCGGCTTCCGGCCACGCTTCGACGCCGGCGTTATGGTTGCCGCCATCAGCGCGGTGGCTGCGCCGCGGTGGGCGGAGTGGGACCTGGTGTCAGCACCAACGCTGGTGGTTTATGGGGAGGAAGGCCTTTTTGATGAAGCGGCCAGGGCTGAGTTTGTCCGGCGGGGCAGGAACGTGACGCGGGTGGATCTCCCTGCGGCTTCGCATGATGCGCACCTGGACTGTTTTGGGCCGTGGCTGGCTGCGCTCAGGGGATTTGTGCTTTCCTGACGCAGCCAGCCTCTCGCGTGGAGAATCCGCGGGGCATGCCCCGCCCGCCGGGTCAGAAGGTCCGGGCGTTGGCCAGGACGGGCAGCTTGCCGCGGACCTCGGCAACGAGCGCCGGGTCAATGTCGACGACGGCGAGTTCCGGTTCGCCGCCGAGGGCCACCAGCGCAGAACCCAGGGGAGAGATGACGGCGCTGTGGCCGACGCCCGTGGGAGCCTTGTCCGTGGAGGCAATGCCGACGCTTGCCGGATCGCCCTGGCCGCTGGCCACCACGAAGGTGGTGCTGTCCAATGCGCGGGCCCGGACCAGGAGGTCCCACTGTTCGGTTTTACCTTCGCCGGCACCCCATGAGGCGCAGACAATGTTCACCTGGGCGCCGGCTTTGGCGTTGGCCGTGAACAGTGCCGGGAACCGTACGTCGTAGCAGGTGGCCAGGCCGAAGGTGGTGCCGTTCACCTCGAAGGTCACCGGGGCTGTGCCGGCGTCCACGGTATCGGACTCGGCGAAACCAAACGCGTCAAAGAGGTGGATCTTGTCGTAGGAGATCTCGACGCCCGGTCCGGTGACCAGCAGGGTATTCCGCACGCGGCCGCCGTCGCCCGGGGTAAACATGCCCGCCACCACCGTGATGTCCAGCTCGCGGGCAATGCCTCGGACAGTGGAGGCCCATGGCCCGTCCAGCGGCTCGGCAATGTCCTTCAGGCTGTTGCCGAAGGCGCGCATGGCGGCTTCGGGGAACACCACAAGCTCGGCTCCGGCGGCTTTGGCCCGCGTGGCGTAGTCTCGGATGAGCTCCAGGTTGGCGGCCAGATCGGCTCCGGTGATGATTTGGGCCACTGCTAAACGCATCAAATTACTCCAGTCTGTTGTATACATAATGTATGCGAAAAAGTTCGGCAACGGCAGCTTCCGGCCGCGAGAAGGCGTACGCGTATCTGCGCGAACACATCCTGATTGACCCGGAGGTGCAGGGGACGTTCCTGAACGAGCAGGAGCTGGCCGCCGAGATCGGCGTCTCGCGAACTCCGGTCCGGGAAGCACTCCTGCTGCTCGTCTCCGACGGTCTGGTGGAACTGATTCCGCAGCGCGGGGCCTATGTTCCGCCCGTGACGGGCCGTGAAATTTCGGAGCTGATGGAACTCCGCGGTGTGCTGGAAAGCCATGCCGCCCGCCTGGTGATCGAACAGCGCCGTGTTCCTGACAAAACGATGCAGGACACCCTGGACCAGCAGGCCCAGCTTCCCGAGGAGCTGAATGCGGAGGCTGCGCAGGAGTTCATCCGGCTGGATACCCTCTTCCATCAGCTGCTGATCGACGCTGCGGGCAATGAGCTCATCTCCCGAACGTACAGCAAGCTCCATGTCCGGCAGATCCTGGTGGGCGTCGCGGCCCTGTTCCGCACCGGCGACCGGCGCGGACAGGTGTGCGCCGAACACCAGGACATCCTCGATGCCCTGGTATCCGGCGACGCCGCGAAGGCGCATGAGGCCATTGACCACCACCTGGCGATCACCCGGGATATCCTCCTCCGCGCCTAGCGGAGTGGGAATCGTCAGTGGCCTTTGCCGGTGGCCGACAGCTGGCGTTCCAGTGCTGATCCTTCCAGCATCAGTCGGTAGTCCTCGTCCTCCACAGTGTTGGAATCGCGGCCGAGGGCCAGACCCACTGCGGTGACGCCTGCAGCGACTGCCACGTAAATCGCCACCGGAATCCAGGTGCCGAACTGCGCCAGCAGCAATGTGAACATCAGCGGGGCGATGGCGCCGCCGATCACGCCGGCGAAGGTGTAGGCCAGGGAGCTGCCGGTGGAGCGGAGCCGGGGTGAGAACTGTTCCACGATGAAGGCGGCCTGCGGGCCGTACATAAACGAGTGCGCCATAAGGCCGAGCACAATGCCGATGATGAGCATCGGTTGGTTGTCGGCGCCCAGGACGCCGAAGAAGACGAACGTCCACACCGCGCCCACCACTGCTGCGGTGCCGTAGACCTTACGGCGGTTGAAGCGGTCGGACACGGCGCCGGCCAGCGGGATCATAAAGAGCTGGAACGCGGAGCCGATCAGGACTGCCGTGAGCACCTGGCTGCGGTCGTAGCCCAGGGACTGAATGCCGTAGGTGAGCGTGAAAACGGTGAACAGGGCGTAGAGCACGTCCGGGCCCACCCGGCACAGCGTGGCCGCAACGAGGGGCCGGAGTTCCTTGCTGAAGACCTCGCGGACAGGGGCGCTGGGCTGTTCGCCGTGGGCCTCGATGGCCTTGAAGATGGGGGTGTCTTCGAGCTTCAGGCGGATCCAGAGGCCGAAACCGACCAGCACGGCCGAGACCAGGAACGCGATGCGCCAGCCGAAACCGATGAACTGTTCTTCGGTCAGTGCGAGGGTCAGGACGGCAAGGGCGCCGTTGGCCATCAGGTTGCCGGCGGGCGGGCCCACCTGGGCTGCAGAAGCCCAGAACCCGCGGCGGTGCGGATCGCCGTATTCACTGGAGAGCAGGACGGCGCCGCCCCATTCGCCGCCGACACCCACACCCTGCGCGAAGCGGAGCAGCACCAGGATGATCGGGGCAGCGATGCCGATGGTTGCGTACCCTGGCAGCACGCCGATCAGGACGGTGGCCACACCGATGATCATCAGGGTGGTCACCAGCACTTTCTTGCGGCCGATCCGGTCACCCAGACGGCCGAAGATGATGCCGCCAACAGGCCGGGACACATAGCCCACCGCATATGTGGAGAAGGCCAGGATGGTGCCGGTCAGGGGATCGGATGACGGGAAGAAGACGAGGGGAAATACGACGGCGGCGGCGGCCGAGTAGACGGCGAAGTCGTACCACTCAAGGGCGGTGCCGGTGAGGCTGGCGGCGAAGGCCTTGTACAGGCCCTTGGGGCGAATCGGCTTGTCCGGACGCGGCGCTGCGCCGGAAGCCGGAACTGGGACGTTAGCCATGGGTGTTGTCCTCCAAGATGTTTACGGGTGACGCCTGTCACGCTGGCGTTAAATGTATACATTACGCATACTAGATGTACATTGGCCACCGTTTCTGGTTTCCAGTTTGTAAATTTCTCCAGCAGGACACGTAAAGGATGGACAGAACATGACGACTCTTAGCTTCGAACTTCCCGACGGCAGCACCCGGACAGTCCAGGTCAAGCACCTCCTGAACGCCGGTTATGCGGGGCGGGAGCAGGAGGAAGTGCAGGCCCACATTGCTGAACTGGCTGAACTGGGCGTTCCGGGCCCCACCACCACGCCGGCGCTCTACCCGGTCTCGCCGTACCTGGCGCAGCAGGTTTCCGAAGTCCGCGTGCAGCATGCCCGCACCTCCGGGGAAGCCGAATGGGCCCTGGTAATCACGGACGACGGCGTGCTGCTGACCGTCGCGTGCGACCACACTGACCGCGAGCTTGAGGTCCACGGGGTGGCCTGGAGCAAGAATGCCAGCCCGGACGTCCTGGGCCGGAAGGCCTGGCGGTTGGACGACGTGCGCGACCACCTGGACCAGATCACGTTGAAAGGCTGGGTGGGGGAAGGCGAAACCCCGGACACGCTGATCCAGGACAGCTCGCTGGAAGCCCTGCTGACCCCGGACTACTGGCTGGACGTGCTGACCGAGCGCGGCCTGAATGAGCCGGGGACGGTCCTCATTTCCGGCACGGTGGCCATGACCAGCGGTGTTAACCAGTTCGCCCGCAGCTGGAAAGTGGAGATGGCAGACCCCGTGACCGGAACCAGCGTGGATGCCCAGTACGTGGTGGAGCAGATGGCCGAGCCCATCGGCTGATTCCGCCGGGCAGGGACACTCCGGGGGCCGCAACTCCCGGTAGCATCATTGCTATGCCCACTGCGCTTGAAATGGCAGGTCCCATCCTGGAAATGATGACCTGGCTGTGCCTTCCGCCGGGGCTTGCCCTGCTGTTCTACTCGGGCATCCTCCGGCGGTTTGTGCACCCTTGGAACGTTGCGGAAGCAGTGGTCTACGCCGACGCTACCGGCACGGGCTTCCGCTGGTTCGACCGCAAGTACCAGGTCCACCACGCCCCGATGTCACCCCACGACATCAAAGACCTGGCCGTAGGCGACACCCTGCCGATCTACTACCACCCCAAGCGCCCCACACAGTGGCAGACCGCTGCGCCCGAAGCGGCGGGAAAGACCGCCGTCGCGCTTGGCCGTGTGCTCACCGGGATCGGCGCCGTAGCGCTAGTCGCGGGCTTCCTGCTGCCGATGTTCTGACGTTCCGCGGCTGAACACCGTAAGACTCCAAGTCGGCCGGGAATGCGGCCGGCCGCGGGGAGGTTGGGCCATACATGCAACGCATCGGATTCCTTTCTTTCGGCCACTGGGGCCCCGGCCAGGGCTCCCGCACCAGAACCGCCGGCGAGGCCCTGCGCCAGGGCATTGAGCTGGCGGTGGCGGCCGAGGAGCTCGGAATCGACGGCGCGTTTTTCCGCGTGCACCACTTCGCCCGTCAGCAGGCGTCACCCTTTCCGTTGCTGGCAGCCATCGCCGCCCGGACCAGCCGGATAGAGATCGGCACCGGCGTGATTGACATGCGCTACGAGAATCCGCTGTACATGGCCGAGGAAGCCGCGGCCACGGACCTGATCAGCGGTGGCAGGCTACAGCTGGGCATCAGCCGTGGTTCACCCGAGCCCGCCCGGAACGGAGCCGCCGTTTTCGGTCACAAACCGGCAGACGGGGAGACCGACGCCGACATGGCCCGCCAGCACACGGCCCGGTTCCGGCACGCCATCAGTGGCGCCGGAGTGGCCGAGGCGGACCCGCGCTACGCCGGCGGTGCCACCGGCCTTTTGCCGGTCCAGCCGCAGTCGCCGGGTCTCCCGGAGCGGATCTGGTGGGGCGCCGGAAGCCGCAATACCGCCGTGTGGGCCGCCGGACTGGGCATGAACCTGATGAGCTCCACCCTGCTCACCGAGGACACCGGTGTCCCCTTCGACCAGCTGCAGGCGGAGCAGATCCAGCTCTTCCGGGACGCCTGGGCGGCGGCAGGACACAGCCACCAGCCGCGGGTCTCCGTCAGCCGGAGCATCCTGCCGATCGTCGATGACGAGGACAGCAGGTATTTTGCCGGCAGCGCGCTGCGGGACGGCCGGGACCAGGTGGGTGTCATCGACGGCCTGACGGCACGCTTTGGTAAGACCTATGCCGGCGCCCCGGATGTCCTGGCCGAAAAGCTGGCAGCCGACGCCGCGGTCCAGGCCGCGGACACGCTGCTGGTGACTGTGCCCAACCAGTTGGGCGTGGAATTCAACGCCAAAATGCTGGGCAACATCGCCCGGTACATTGCGCCCGCGGTGGGCTGGAGCCCGTCACGTTCCTAATCCGGCGCCGATTCCGCTGGGTGATCCGCCCGGAAAGGAATATCCTGAGAAGGTGCGGGCCATTGAGGCCCGGTTATTCCTCACGGCCTAGAGAGGCTCACCATGTCCGAGAAGCTACACCTCGCACCCGAAGACGACTTCCCTGACGATCTCTCGGCGGTTCCGGACAAGGAACTGCAGGTTCTGGACAGCCAGGTACAGCGCCAACTGGACTACGAGTATGTGGCCGAGGGTGAGCCGAACCCCGAGACCGAATTCCGGCACCACGACCTGGATGAGGAATTCGAGGAACGCGACGACCGCTGAAAATCGCCCCCGTCGGGCTCGTCCCTTCCGGTGATCCGCAGTGGAAATTGATCAGCTTCCTTACTATTATTGCTGAAGGAACCATCCAGAAGCCACAGCCGTTAGGCTTATAGCGGGCTTTGGGGGCACTGCGCCCCATGATTACTGCGTGACTGCGGAACGGTCAGGAGAGAGAAATATGGCTCGCGCCGCTTTAGGTTTTACTGCATGATCCGGTTACGTCAGCTGGCACAGGCGGCTTCCGTACTGACCTCGCCATTAGCACCGGAAGATATTCTGGCGCTCTTCAACCCTGTCTTCTCCGCGCGCCAGCTGCGTGGAGTGGTGACCCGGGTGGTCCAGGAAACGGCGCAGTCGGCCACTATCTTTTTCCGTCCCGGCCGCGGCTGGCATTCACACCTGGCCGGCCAGTGGGCGCGTATCGGCGTTGAGCTGGACGGCGTACGCCACTGGCGCTCCTATTCGCTGAGTGCTCCCGCCGGCAAGGACCCCGCCATCACCGTCACCGACGTCGGGGCTGTTTCCGGAACCCTGGTCCGGACCACCAAACCCGGTGACGTCCTGTTCCTGGCACCGCCGCAAGGCGACTTCGTCCTGCCCGAGCACCCCAGGCCGCTCCTGATGGTCACCGCCGGCAGCGGCATCACTCCGGTGATGTCCATGATCCGCACCCTGGTTCCCCGCCGCCCGGATGCCGACGTCGTCCTGGTGCATTCGGCCCGCACCCCGGGCGACAGCCTCTTCCGCGAGGAACTCGCCGAACTGGCTGACCAGTTCCCGAACTTCCGGCTGGCCCACTGGTACACCGGCGAACAGGGCCGGATGGACCTGACCAACACGGCCGAGCTCGATGAGATCTGCCCGGACTGGAAGGAACGGGCCGCCTACGCGTGCGGCCCGGACAGTTTCCTGGACGACGCCGAGGCCCTGTGGAAGCAGGCGTCCCTCACCGCGGGTGCCCCAGGTTCCGATGTTGCACTTGCCGGCGATCCCGGCAACCTGATGATTGAGCGGTTCAACACCACCTTCGCCGGGGGTGTAGGGCACGACGGCGGCCTGGTCACCTTTGAGGCGTCGGACCGGGAAATTGACGCCGACGGCGATACGCCGCTGCTCGACGTCGGCGAGGACGCCGGGGTGCTGATGCCCAGCGGCTGCCGGATGGGAATCTGCCACAGTTGCCTGACTCCGCTCCTGGCCGGACAGGTCCGTGACCTTCGCACCAACGAGGTCCACGGCGAACCCGGCCAACTGATCCAAACGTGTGTCTCGGCAGCCGCCGGACCCGTCAACCTCGAACTCTGAGGAGCAATACCGCATGTCAGTAGTTTCAGAAAGCAAAAAAGTCTCCGACAGCAAGACCGCCCCCACCGGAGCGGCAAAGACGCGCCCCGGAGCGCTGGCCGAGTCCGGCAGCCCTACGGTCCGCCCTCCTGCCGCAGCGCACCTTACCGACGAACAGGTAGCTGAGCTGGGCCGCGAACTCGACGCGATCCGCGATGACATCCTCTCGAAGCGTGGAGCTACCGACGCCGCCTACATCCGGCGCATGATCAAGATCCAGCGCGGGCTGGAGATTTCCGGCCGCGCGGCACTGCTGGTCAGCAAGAACAAGGCAGCCTGGGTCACCGGCACCACGCTGCTGAGCCTCGCCAAGATCCTCGAAAACATGGAGATCGGGCACAACGTCCTGCACGGCCAGTGGGACTGGATGCGGGACCCCGACATCCACTCCACCACGTGGGAGTGGGACTTCGTCACCCCGTCGCGCTCCTGGCAGCACACCCACAATGACCTGCACCACCGCTGGACCAACGTGGTGGGCAAGGACAACGACGTCGGGTACAACCTCCTGCGCATGGACGAGAGCCAGCCGTGGAAGCCCATGAACCTGGGCAACCCGCTGTACAACGCCATCCTGGCACCCATCTTCGAGTGGGGCATTGCCATCTACGACCTCGAGCTGACCGATTACAAGGAAGGCAAGAAGTCCAAGGAAGCGCTGAACAAGGACCTCAAGGCCCTGGGCCGCAAGGTGGTCACCCAGTTCACCAAGGACTACGCCGCCACTCCGGCCGTTGCCATGCTCACCGGTTCCGGCAAGCAGGCCCTCTACGGCACGCTGGCTGCCAACGCCATCCGCAACGTCTGGGCCCACGCCGTGATTTTCTGTGGCCACTTCCCGGAGGGTACGGACACCTTCACCGAGGAAATGGTGGAAGGCGAAACCCGCGGTGACTGGTACGTCCGCCAGATGATCGGCTCAGCCAACATCTCGGGCTCCAAGTTCATGCACCTGATGACAGGCAACCTGTCGCACCAGATCGAGCACCACCTCTTCCCGGACCTGCCTTCCAACCGGTACGCCGAGGTTGCACCGCTGGTCCGCGAAATCTGCCAGCGCTACGGCCTGAAGTACACCACGGGCCCCTTGCTGAAGCAGGTGGGATCGACTTGGGGGAAAATCTTCAAGCTGGCGCTGCCCCCGAAGGCAGCGAAGGCCTGAGCTAAAACTTAAGCACAGCAAAAGAACAAAAGAGTGGAGGGGCCAGGCGAAACGCCTGGCCCCTCCACTCTTTTTTGTTATCCGGTCTGCTTTTTCAGGAAGGCGAGCAGGGCTTCGTTGACTTCCGCGGCGTGCGTCCACAGCAGGCCGTGCGGGGCGCCGTCGATCTCCACGTAGTCCGCCGACGGCAAGGCCTTGGCGAAGAGGCGCCCGGTGGAATCGATGGGCAGGATGTTGTCTGCTGTGCCGTGGACAATCAGCGCGGGGACATCGATCCGGGGGATGTCCCCGCGGAAATCCGTAAGCCACGTGGGCTGCGCGGCGACTGAGGCGTTGGCGCCGGATCCCGCTGCGATTCTCCAGCTGGCGTCCACCACTTCCTGGCTGAGCCGCGGCGTGCCCAGGAACGTGTCCGAGTTGTAGAAGTTCTTGAAGAATTCCGTGAAGAACGCGTACCGGTCCGCGGTGACGGCTTCGGTCAGCCCGTCAAAGACGTCCTGTGGAACGCCGTCCGGGTTGTCATCGGTTTTCAGGAGGAAGGGTTCCAGCGATCCGAGGAATACTGCGCGGGCCACCCGGGCCGAACCATACGTGCTCAGGTAGCGGGCAACCTCGCCGGTGCCCATGGAGAAGCCCACCAGTACGGCGTTGTGGATTTCCAGCCTGTTCAGGAGGGTATTGAGGTCGGCGGCGAACGTGTCGTAGTCGTAGCCGCTGGTGGTTTTGGTGGACTTGCCGAAGCCCCGGCGGTCGTAGGTGATCACGCGGTAGCCGGCCGCCAGGAGCGCGGTGGTCTGCTTTTCCCACGAAGATCCGTCCAGCGGGTAGCCGTGGATCAGGACAACGGGCTGGCCGCTCCCGTGGTCTTCGTAATAGAGCTCGGTATCGGTGCTGTTCTCGGTTCCAACGGTGACGAATGCCATCTCGGGGGTCCTTTCGAAGCTTACGGAATCAGTTTCGGGCGCAAGCAAGAGCGGGCGCCCGGCCTTCCCTACTCTAGGGACCGCCGGCCGCGGCACCAAGGATGTGGCTACGGGGAGGGTTGGGGCAGTTCGCACGCGATCTGCGGATTGACGCCCATATAGTTCAAGGGCCCGGCGACGATGGTTACAGCCACCGTTCCTGCTTGGGCGCAGGACCCGGGTGCCCCGCCGAAGTAGCCGCGCTGCCAGGCGGCGATTCCTCCGATGATCAGCCAGATAATAATCAATGCTCCGAGAAACTTCATGGTGTCCTCCCAAGGCCGTGGCTGCTGGTGCGTTCAAGTATGCGCCGATAACGTAATTCCAGACAGGACGCTCTCGCACTAAATGGTGCTTAATCCGGAATGCTCTCACTTTCTTGAGAAAAGTGAGAGAGCGTCGGTGGAAAACGTGCGTTAAGTGAGAGAGCGTTTCAGGGGCGGGCGCCGAAACCTCCGCCGCCGCCCGGACCCTGGGCTGCGGTGTACTCGCCGGCAGTCACGGTACCCACCTGATCGGCGCCGTCCAGGGAGCCGTCGCCTACTCCGGCGCTGACCGTGGCCGTGCCGCCGGTGTAGACCGTGTATTCCTCGCCGTCAGTGATCGCGGCCGAGGAGAACACCAGGGACGCGGTGGCCTTGGTGGTCACGAAGGCACTCACCACGTTGCCTGCGGCATCGGCGATCTGCACCACCGTGCCGCCCGGAACAGAGGATCCCAGCGTGACCTGCACGCCGGACTGCGTCGAGGAGGTGCCCGGGGTGACCACCATGCCCACGCTGCCAGCCGCTGCCACGGTGCCGCCGGTGACGGTCAGTTCGCCGTTGACGTCCAGGGCCCCGTTGCCGGAGTTCGTGGGGCCGTTGACCACCACGGTGCCGCCGGAGATGGTGGCGTTGCCGTTGGAGTCCAGGCCGTCGCCTTGCGAGTTAATGGTCAGCGAGCCGCCTGTGATTTCCACCGTGTAGTCACCTACCGTTTCACCGCCCCCCATGCCGCCGCCCATCCCGCCCTGGGCGGAGGCGGAGGTGGAGGCCCCGCCCGAGGCGTTCACGCCGTCGTCGTTGGCGGTGACGCTGGCCGTGCCGCCGGACATTACGATGTGCTGGGCCTCCAGCCCTTCCTCGGACTTGGCCACGGTGGTGACGCCGGCGGCGATGGTGAGGGTGTTGAAGGCCTTGATGCCGTCGTCGGCCGCGCTGACGTTCAGGGTGCCGCCGTTGATGAGGACCCAGCCGCGGCCTTCGTCCTCCTCGTTGTCCGACTTGAAGCCGTCGTCGCCGGCGGTGACCTGGTAGGCGCCGTCGAGCAGGACCGCATAGTCCTTGCCCACGATGCCGTCGTCGGTGGCGTTCACGGTGACGTTTCCGGCGGCCAGCACCAGGCCGTCCTTGGAGGAGATGCCGTCGTCGAAGTTGCCGTCCACGGTCAGCGTGCCGGTGCCGGCGAGGGTCAGATCCGCCTGTGAGTAGAGCGCCGCGTTCGGGGCGTCCTCGGCGGTGTCCGTGTAGGTGGACGCGTCATTCAGGGAGTTTGACGTGCCATCCTCCAGGAACACGATGGCCTCGTTGGCGCTTTGGACCATAAACGGCGAGCCGGTGGAGCTGGAGATGTCCGCGCCGTCCAGGATGATCCGGACCACGTCCTCTTCGCCGGCGGCCACCACCACCTGCCCGTCGGACAGGGAACCGCTCAGGCGGTAGGTGCCGGCGGCGCTGATGGTGACGGTGTCGCCGTCGACCTTTACAGCGTCCGACGACGAGCCGGAGGCCACTTTGCTGCCACTGTCCGCCAAGGTCACGGCTACTTCGGCGGCCGCATCCCAGGTGAGGTCATCGGCGTCGTAGTGGGTGTCCGCGGCGAGGGTGTCCAAGGAAACAGCGGCCTGGGCAGCACCGGACGTCGTGGACGAGTTGGAAGTGCCGGAGGAGGTGGTCCCGGTGCTGGATGTTCCCGTGGCGGTTCCGGCGGCGGAGCAGCCGGCCAGCCCGACGGCGAGGGCGAGGGCGGTGACGGACAGGGCGGTGCGGAAGCGGTTCATGGTGTGTTCCTTCGAAGTCAGGGGGGAGAGAGTCAGGCGGCGGGGCGGAGGTTCATGGTGCGGCGGAGCGTGCGGTTCCAGCGGTTGGCCGGCAGTTCCGGGCAGAGCGCCGCCATGCCGGTGGCGAACTTGGAGATCCGGGAAGGCCGGATCCCGTAGGCCCAGAGGTGCCGGTCCAGCGGGCCGGACGCGGAGCCGGACTTGGTTTCGAGGATCGCGGCGCCGTCCAGGACCCAGGCCTGCCCGCCGGGGCGCTGCCAGGTGACGTCGGTGTCGATGGTGGCCCGGCTGCCGGATTCCGGCAGGTAGAGGGTGGTGCGGTGGTAGCGGGTTTCGAGGACCGGTCCGAGGGCTCCGGCGGGCGCTCCGCCCACCGCGGCGGCGAGGGTTTCGTGGACGTATTCCAGGCCTTCGGCCGTCAGCCGCGAGCGGTCCGTGAGCTCGTAGGGGATGCGTTCCTTGACGGTGGCTTCGCGGGCGCCTTCGGTTTTGACCTCCAGGAAGCTGAGGGCGCTGTCCACATACGTCCTGGTGCGGACCTTGTAGCGGCGCCGGCGCCCGTGGGCGGCGAGCATGTAGCTGTCCAGCTGCGCGGTGTCGAAGTACACGGAGTCGTACGCGAAGAGGCGGGAGCCGTCCATTTCCAGGACCCGGACCTCGGCCTCAAACGTAGCCAGGAGCTCCTGCGCCAGGTCCTCGGGGACCACGTACTTGCGGTCCAACCGGGTCTGCAGCGCGGCTTCGGCGTTCAGTTCGTCGAGCCCCACCGCCGGCAAACCGCTGAGGCTGCCGACGCCGGCGCCTGCGGGGGCGTTCATGCCGCACCTGCCGAGGCACGGACGGGGTCGGAGGCCCGGTCGGGAGCGGCCGCGAAGTCGGCAGGCACAACGGGCGCTGTTTCCTCTGCGGAGTGCGTCATCTGAGGTGCCGGGTCAGCGTGCCGGGGTGCCGCCGTCGTGATGGCTGAGATGGTGGCGTGGGAGGCCGGCTGGAGGATGCGGGGAGTGTAGGCGTACCGGACGTCCACGATGGTTTTGTCGTTGACCAGGTCAAGTTCCTGGACGGTGGCGGAGTGGACCTTGCCCTGCAGGACTTCCTCGAGCCGTGCGTACAGTTCGCCATCCTCCGCCAGTGCCCGGTCCAGGATGACCGTCTGGTGCCGGTGGGCGGGCAGTACCCGGGGGTGGTCGCCAACGAACATCACCAGCAGGATCAGGCTCATCAGCGAGGCAGTCAGCCAGACGGGTTCGATGCCGAGTCCGGCGATGAGGCCCAGTGCCAGCGCCGAGAAGTAGTAGGCCACCTCGTGCTGGGCCAGTTCGGTGGAGCGGAGCCGGATGATGGACAGGACGCCGAAGAGGCCAAGTCCCAGGCCGATTCCGGCTGCGGAGCCGGACAGCGCGGTGGCCACGGCCAGGACGCCCACGTTCATGCCCAGGTACGAGACCACCAGGTCGCGGCGGCGGTGGCGGCGGAGGTAGAGGACGAAGGTGAGGATGCTGATGGCCGCGAGGTCTGCGGCAATGAAAATGAGGGAAGTCATCGGGATTCTCCGGAATCTGTTGGTGGGCTGTTCTCTACGATCCCCGGCGATACTGTGCAGGTGCTGTGCCGGAACCAAGGCCCGAATATGAGTGCCGGCAGGGCGTTCGCCTGCTGTTCCCCGGGCGTTATGCAGCCGCCGTTCTGCCTGGCGGACTTCGATCGATAGGATCAAACCCGTGCTCCGACTTAAACGCCTTGCGGTTTTCTGCGTGTTCGCGATCTGCGTCATCACCGCGGTGGCATTCTGGGCGCTCGGGCAGTCCGGTGCGGACTCCCGCGGGGCTCTTCCTCCTCCGCCACGGGCTGAGGCGAAACTCGAAGCGGCCTCCACTGGCCTCACCACTGCCGTGAATGTCACCCGGAACGCGGACGCCGAGTGGCTCATCCAGGCTGCCGCGCAAACCGGCATACCCGCCCGCGCGCTTCGGGCCTACGTGGGTGCGGCCAGCGCGGCCAATCATTCCGCTCCGGGGTGTGGGATCGGCTGGAATACGGTGGCGGCGGTCGGCTTCGTCGAATCCCACCACGGAGCGTACGGCGGCGGAAGCCTGAATGCAGCGGGGCAGTCGAGCGGGCCACTTGTCGGCCCGAGCCTGGACGGCAACGGATTTGCCGCCATCGCTGATACCGACGCCGGCGTCCTGGATGGCGACGCCCGCTGGGACCGCGCCGTTGGACCCATGCAGTTCATTCCCTCCACCTGGGAGCTGGCGGGACGGGACGGGAACGGTGACGGCGAGGCGGATCCCTTCAACATCGATGATGCCGCCCTCAGCGCGGCCGGCTACTTATGCGCCCATGGCCGCGACCTCACCGCCTCAAACGGATGGACTGCGGCCATCTACTCCTACAACCAGTCCGGCTCCTATGTGGACCAGGTGCGCCGCCACGCCACCGCTTACGCCGAGAAGACGACCACCGCCGGATAAGACCTCGACTACCCGCGTAATGTCCCGGGGTGGTGGCCGCGGCTCAGGTCCAGATTCTGATTCGCGGCCTCCCGTGCGGTGCTCCCGGCCGTGCGCCGGGAAAAGAGGAAGCGCTGCTGCACCACGTAACTGATGGACAGGAGCGCGATTTCCGCCAGGATCTTTGCCGGCAGGGCTGCGACGGAGAGCGCCTCCAGGGCTGAGATGAGGCCAAAGTTGGCCGCAAGCAGAACAAGAACCAGGCCGAAGTACGGCGCGCCGGACGCGGTTGCCCTTGCGTGGTTTGTTCTGGAGAGGAGTCATGCCTCATTTGTAGGCAACGAAGCTATCGCTTCGATTTGCCGAGGATGTGCTTCGCCTGTGAAAGGGGTGGGCCTGGGCAGCGCAGCCCGGGCAGCGCAATGGCCGGCCCAACCGTGGTTGAGCCGGCCATTGGACCGGAGGACTGTGTCAGCGGGTCAGACGGCTGCGCCTTCGAACGAGATGCGCTTTGCCGCTTCCTTTGCCTCGATCTTTTCCGCCTCGGCCAGGACCTGGTCGGCTTCGTCGCGCCGGACCACGACGACGCCGTCGGCGTCCGCCACCACGATGTCCCCGGGGGAAACCACGACGCCGTCGATCGCCACCGGGATCTGCAGCCGGCCCGGGCCGAACTTGTAGGGCCCGGCGGGGGTGACCGAGCGGGCGAAGACCGGCAGTCCGCAGTCCGCCAGGGCGTCGGCGTCCCGGACGGCGCCGTCGATCACGAAGCCGGCCAGGCCCATGTTCTTGGCGCGGAGGCCGATCATGTCGCCGATCAGGGCGCGGGACTGGTCCCCGCCGCCGTTGACCACGATCACGTCGCCGGGCTGCGCGTCGTCGAGGGCCTTGTGGATGTACAGGTTGTCACCCGGGCGGGTCCACACCGTATAGGCGGGTCCGGCGAGCTTGGCGCCGGGCCAGCTGGGCGACAGGGCGGACGCCACGCCGATCCGTTCCTGGGCGTCGCCGATGTTGGCCGCCGGGATGGCTGCCAGGCGGCGCACCAACTCAGCCGTGGAGAGGGGACAGAGTTCTGCCTGCACGGTGTCGCCGGCCTTTCTGGTGGTGTCCATGGTTACTGCTGCTTCAGGAGTTCATCGATGACCGGCTTGATCAGGGTTTCGCGCTCTTCCCACATCTTGCTGACCTCGGCGGCCGGGACCCAGGTGGGCTGTGTGGCGGCACCCTTGAGCTTTTCCTGCACGGCAGCTGTCTCGGCAGCCTTCTTCAGGGAAGACTCGAGCCTTGCCACAACTTCCTTCGGCGTCTTGGACGGGACAGAGAGGGCGAAGTTGCTGGCCATCGGCTTGACGTCATAGCCGGCGCTCTTCATGGTGGGAACATCCGGAACGAACGGGCTGGCCTTGTCCTCGATCACGGTCAGGAGCTTGATGTCCCCGGACTTGTACTGGCCGAAGAAGCTGGACACGCCGCCGAGGGCGAAGTCCACCTCGCCGGAGACGATGGCCGCTACTTTGTCTGCGCCGCTGTTGTAATGCACGATGTTGAAGTCCAGGCCCAGCTGGTTTTCCAGGAGGCGCAGGTTGATGTGGTCGTCACCGGCACGCGAGTCGGTGCCCACGGTGATCTTGCCGGGCTCAGCCTTGACGGCGTCGAACAGTTCCTTGAGGGTCTTGTACTTGCTGTCCTTGTTGACGCCGATCACCACGGAGTTCGTGGCGAAGGAGCCGATGGGCGTGAAGCTGCTGCGGTCAAAGGCCGCTTTTTTGCTGGGATCTAGGTAGCGGCCCAGGATGGACGGGATGTTGGTGTAGCCGAACGTCAGGCCGTCCGCCTTGGACTGCGCCACGTAGTTCAGGCCTACAACCTGGCTGCCGCCCTCCTTGTTGACCACCTTGATGTTGGCGCCGAGGTCCTCCTGCATGGCCGGTGCCACGATGCGGGCCAGGATGTCGTTGCCGGCGCCGGCGGCGGAGGGGACGATCCACTCGATGGTGGCGCCCGCCTTGGGGAAGTCCGCGGCCGCGGAAGTGGTGCTGCTGCCTGCCTGGCCGCCGCAGCCTGTGAGGGCCAGGGCAACTGATGCGGCAAGTGCGGTGGCGGTCAGTGCGGTGAGTTTTTTCATTTCGCAAGCTCCTTTGGTGCGATGGGGGTGATGGTCTTTTTCTTCAGCATGGAAGCAATGAGGGGGCGGACTGCGCCGAACAGGATGGCCAGGACAATGACGCCGATCAGTGTGAGGCTGATGGGGCCCTGCAGGAACACGTTGTAGTCGCCGCGGGAAAGCGCCAGGGAGCGCTGAAAGTTCTCTTCCAGCAGCGGGCCGAGGATGAGTCCCAGGACCAGCGGGGTGAGCGGCACTTTGACCAGTTGGAAGATGTAGCCGAGGAGCCCGGCGCCCAGCATGATCAGGATGTCGAAGGCGCTGCCGTTGATGGAGTAGGTGCCCAGGAACATAAAGGCCAGGATGGCGGCCATGAGGTAGTGGAACGGGACCTTCAGGACCGCGATCCAGACCCGGGCCAGCGGGACGTTGAGTACCAGCAGGATGAAGTTGCCCACGATGAGGCTGGCGATGATGGCCCAGGCGACGTCGGGGTTGTCGCGGAACAGCAGCGGCCCGGGGATCAGGCCGTTCATGGTGAACGCGCCGGCCATGATGGCCACTGTGGCGGAGGTGGGGATGCCCAGGGTGAACAGCGGAATCATGGACGAGACGGCCAGCGCGTTGTTGGCCGCTTCCGGTCCGGCGATGCCTTCCACAGCGCCCTTGCCGAATTCCTTCGTGCGCTTGGAGATCCGCTTTTCCGCGGCGTAGGACGCCAGTGACGTTGCCGCGCCGGGGGAGCCCGGCAGGAGGCCCATGAAGAAGCCGATCACGGAGCCGCGCAGGGACGGGAAGGCCGAGCGGCGCAGGTCCGTGCGGGTGGGCAGGAGCCTGGCAACCTTGAGCGGGCTCGGGACACCCAGCGGTCCTTTTTGGGCCTGGCCCAGGACTTCGCTGAGGCCAAAGACGCCCATGACGATCGCCACCAGGCCCAGGCCGTCGAACAGTTCCGGCATGTCAAAGGTGAAGCGGGCAATGCCGACGCCCGAATCCACACCGACGGTGGCGATGCCCAGTCCGGCCGCGGCACTGAGCAGCGCCTTGGCGGGGTTGGAACCGGCGAAGCTGGTGATCAGCGCGAAGCCCAGGAGCGACACCAGGAACAGTTCGGGGGCACCGAACTCCAGGGCAAGCCGGCTGAACGGTGCCACCACCACAAAGCCGATGACGCCGACCAGGCCGCCCACGAAGGAGGCGAGCGCCGCGATCACCAGGGCCGGACCGCCGCGGCCTTGCTTGGCCATCTGGTAACCGTCCAGGGTGGTGGCGATGGAGGAAGCTTCGCCGGGAATCCTGAGCAGGACCGCCGTCGTGGTTCCGCCGTAGGCCGCACCGTACAGGATGGCAGCCAGCATGATGATGGCGGAGGTGGCATCAAGGCCGAAGGTGACCGGGATGAGGAGAGAGACGGCGGCAGCCGGCCCGAAGCCCGGAAGGACTCCCACGAGCATGCCCAGGACACAGCCCAGCAGCGCGAACAGGAGGTGTTCAGGGGTGAAAACGGTGGCCAGGCCACCCAGGAGCTGATCGAATCCCACGGCTACAGCCCCAGTCCTGCGAGGAAGTCGATGTTGGCCGTCGGCAGGGCCGTTCCCAGCCAGACCTCGAAGACCAGGCGGGAAGCCAGTGCGGAACCGACCGCCACCAGTGCCGCCATCCAGAGCTTCCGCTTGCTGACGAAGAACAGGATGGTTCCCAGCATCAGTGTCATCACGATGGTGTAGCCCAGCAGGGGGAGCAGCAGTGCTGCCAGGAGGATGGCGCCGGAGATGATGCCCACGCGTGCCCAACCTTGGCGGTCCGGGAAATCCGGGGAGTCCGGCTCGTCGCTGTTGTCATCATCGAGCAGGGAAACCAGCGCGGATTCCGATTCGTGGTGCGGCGGCAGGGACTCCACCGTATCGCCGGTAACGTGGACCGGAACGGCGGTCCGGCGGGCGGCCACCAGCTGGATGATCCACAGGACCCCGGCCAGGGCCATCAGGGTGCCGGCCACCGTGGGAAAGAATCCGGCACCCACGCCGGAGGTGTTTGTCAGCCCGTAGCCGGCGCCGACCACTGCCATGGCCAGCCCTCCGGCGACGGCTGCTGAGGCCACCGTCCATTCAAGCGCAACAGGTGCGTTGAGGGTTTGCATCTTCGTTGTCCGCCTCTCTGCGGCAATGTGGAGAAAATAGGGAAAGCAGGATTGGCCATAAACCAATCTTGCAACCTTGCACAGGATTGCATGTCCGTGAGAGAGTGTCAAGCATCACAGTATTTCGAGCACGGATCTCAAAGGAGAGCCAGAGTGAGTTTCAAAGCAGTAGTGGCCAGCAGCACGGTCCAGCTCAGCGCCTCCGAGGAGCGCGTCATGAACGTCCTGATGGGGGACGACATGTCGGGGATTCCCGCCGCGGAGGTGGCGGAGCGGGCCAAAACGCACGAATCCACCGTGGTTCGGCTGGCAAAGAAGCTGGGCTACCGCGGCTACCCGGACCTGCGCAATGACCTGCGCAAGGACGAGACGCAGATCCAGGAGGATCATGGCGGAATCATGCGTGGAGACACCGGCTATGACTTGTCCGCTTTCGTCGCCGACGAAATCGTGGCGTTGAAGCGGCTGCCCCACTTCGTCTCCCAGGAAGACCTTGACGCTGCGGCCAGGACGCTGCACGAATCCCGGACCATCTACCTGTTTTCCAGGGATGATGAGAAGCCCACCCGAGACCTGATGGCGCGGCGCCTGCGCAGGCTGGGTCTGACCACAGTCACGCTGGGGACCGCACCCAAGGACCTCGCCGAACGGTTTGTCAGCTTCAACGAAAACAGCACGCTTATTGGATTCGCGCTACGGGAGGCTCCAGTCCAGCTCGCTGCGCTGGTGTCCGAGGCTGCCCGGCGGGGCGGCAAGAGCATCCTGATCTCGGACGTGCCCGGCTACCACTTCCGCCCCAGCCCGGACCATCTCATCACGGCCAGGCGCGGCGACGACGGAGAGTACCGGACCCAGCTGATTCCCGTTCTCCTGGCCTACGCACTGCAGCTTGCAGTGTTCCACTTGGACCCCACCCGGTACAGGGCGGCAAGGGACGGAATAGAGGATCTGACCCGCCTGTTGGGCGGGGCGGACGAAATCCCGCTTCGGGCGTGAACGCCGCCAACTGGCGGACAGCCCTCAGCGCGCAGGCAGTCCTGGCGCAGGCCTCCTGGGTGGGAATCCGGCTCATCATCGGGTACCGGGCGCTCGCCGAAGGCGCGGACCCGGTATTCCTGGGCGTCCTGGCATCGAGCTTCGCGCTGCCAGCACTACTGACAGCCCTGCCCGCGGGCAGGCTGGCTGACAGGTTCGGCGGCACCGCGATGGCCTTCATCGGGCTGCTGACCGCGGCCGCCGGAACCCTCACCATGCTGGCGGTCCGCGGACTTCCCGTCCTGCTGGCTGCCAGTGCGCTCATCGGCCTGGGTCATCTCATGGTGATGGTGGGCCAGCAGGCATTTGTGGCCCACGTCAGCAGTGAAGGTTCCACTGACAGCGCATTCGGCACATTGACCGCCGCCGCGTCCATCGGCCAGCTCATCGGTCCGCCCGCGGTCACCCTTGTCGCATCGCTGGGTGTTCCGGCCGGGGCGCAGCCGGACACCAGCCTGGGACTGCTGGTGTGCCTGGGCTTCAGTGCGTTGGCCACGCCGGCGTACTTCTTCCTCCGCCGCACGGACGCGCGTCTCCGCAAGGGCAGGCACAAGAGCGCGGTTGAGCCCGTCAGCGTGGCCGGCGTCCTGAAAGCACCCGGGCTGTGGCGCTCGCTGGTGGTCAGCGGTGCCGTCCTGGTGACCGTGGACCTGATGTACGCGTTCGTGCCGGTCTGGGCCACCGAACAGAACGTGAGCGCCGCCGTCGTCGGATTGCTGCTGGCCCTCCGGGCCGCTGTGTCAGTCGCGAGCAGGGTGGGCCTGACCCGGCTGATCGGGCGGTTCGGCCGCAAGGCGATGCTGATTGTGTCCATAGGCGCCGCCGTACTGTCCCTGGCCGCTTTTCCGCTCGTGGGACCGTATGGTGCCATTGCGGTGATGGTCGGGCTGGGACTTGGGCTCGGCATTCCGCAGCCACTCACCATGGCCTGGGTGGTGTCCCTGACTGCGTCCTCGAGCCACGGCGCGGTTCTGGGCCTGCGCATGACGGTCAACCGGCTGGCGCAGATTACGCTGCCCATCGCCGTCGGCTCTTTCGCCGCACCCCTTGGTGTGCTGGGGATCTTCTGGGCCAACGCCGCACTGCTCCTGGGAGCCATTGCGGTGGTGGCAGGGTCCGACGCCGGCCGGCCGCCAGAGGCTGAATAGGTCACGTCTGTTGATGGCCAAGCGGGTGGGAAAGCAGGCGGACAGGCGCGAACGTGCCGCTTACTGCTGGTGTTGTGGCGTCGGCTTCTGGCGGGCGGTGGCGTCCGCCGGGCAGAGCTGCAGTGCGAGCTCCTGCAGTTCCTTGGGGCGGAACGGCTTGGTCAGGTAGGCGGCAGCGCCGGAGGCCATTCCGGCCAGGATGTCGTCTTCCTCGGACCGGGCCGTGAGGAACAGCATGGGAGCGGTGCTTAACGCACGGATGGCCCTGGCTACGACGTGCCCGTCCATGTCCGGCAGGCCAAGGTCCAGAGTGATCAGCGCAACCGATGGTTCAGCGGCCGCGGCAATTCCTGCGGCGCCGTTGGCGACCGAACGTACGGAGAAACCTGCGCGCGTCAGGACCACCGTGATCAGACCGCGGATGTCATCGTTGTCCTCGATGACAAGGCAGATGCGTTTTGTTTCCATGAAAGCCCCTCAGCCAGCTTTTGCCACCAGTGTACGGGCTGGTGGGGTGGGTAAACCGTCAACGTGACGTATTACGCAAACTGCCCGCCGGTCGTCTCAGCGGTCACCTCGCCCGCCGCCGGCTGCGGGGCGGGGCTCAGCCGTCGTAGTGCGTCTGGGCCGGCCCCTGGCCCAGCGCATTCACCACGGCCGCCGCGACGATATGCAGCTTGGAATTGCGGGTGCTGGACGCCGCTTTAAGCAGGTCAAATGCCTCCTGCTGGCTGCACCGGTTCTGGGCCATGATGATGCCCACCGCCATGTCGATCACCGTGCGGGATTCGAGGGTGGCACGCAGGTGCGCCGCCGTCTCGCTGTAATGCGCGAAGCGCACCGCAAGCCGCAGGGCCAGCGACGTCTGGCGGACGAAGTCCTCCGCCGCCTTCAGGACTCGGCATTCGAAGCGGGAGGTCCGGTGGGAGTACAGGAGGAGCGTGGCTTTGGTTTCCCCCTCCAGCCGGAACGGGATTGCCAAGACCGAACGGATGCCTTGATCCAGGACGGCCTCGCAGTATTCCGGCCAGCGCTCTTCGTCCTTCACATCAGGAACGTGGACCGTCACCTGCTTCAGCGAGGCAGCCATGCCTGGGCTTTGCTCGGACTGGTATTCAATCTGGCTGACAGCGCGGGCAGCGGCGCCGCTGCTGGCTACCGTGGCGGCCTTGCGCTGGCGCAGAAGCGTGATGCCGCACAGCACTTCGTCGCCGGGTTCGGAAAGATTGCGCGCCGAAACGCGGGCGAGCTCATCCAAGAACTCCTCTACGTCGGAGCTATTGAGTAGTTCTTCGTGCAGGTGCTCGGTGATTGATGTAGCTGATTTTGCTGTTGACTCGCTGGCCACGGGTTCTAGGTGCCATTCGCTCAGGTCAAAACGAGCCGGCAACTCCCCGCACAACCCCTGCCGTGGAAGCAAAAAGGGTGGCGACGGTCGCTGGATCGACGAACTGTCCAACGGCCTGCTGCTAAACCGATAACCAGAAGTATATACAGGCCAGAGCCTTGGGAAGCGCCACAAGACGGCCAGCGGCGGACTACTCAGGTGCTACTTGGGGACCCTGCTGATGGCATCGCCCGACGATCCGCCAGCGGGGTCTGTTGGCTTGAAACTACAAGGAATGCGGTAGGTTCCTGATCGATTGCGCGATGAGTCCCGGCACATCGGGACGTGTCCCCGCCGGTCGGCAAAAACTGAGTACCCTGCCCCACATCCAAGAGGTCGCTTCAGAGGAGGCCCGTAAAAGTCCAGTACTGCTACGCGTTGTTGGGACCAACGGGGCCGGGAAGTATGGGCGTCATCGATCAGCCGGAAGCAAAGTCCCTTAGTGGTTCCCGATGGCTGCGCGTCTCACCAAGTGTCTTTACCCTCAGCCCAAAAGGAGTCTCACTCATGCGCAAAATGACGAAGAAGAATCGGGTCCTCGCAGCAGCCGGTGCATTGGCACTGGTGGTAGGCGGCGGCGGCGCTGCCTACGCCTACTGGACCACTACCGGTACCGGTTCCGGTAACGCAACCAACTCGGCAGGCGGCGGCACCGTCACCCTGCATGCCAACTTCACCGGCGGACTCACTCCCGGAGCCTCCCGTGCGGTGACTTACACAGCTGATAACGCTGACGTGAACACGAGCACCAAGGTGGGGGCACTGACCGCCACAGTGACCACCAACGTCGTGGGCTGCCTTCCTGCCTGGTTCGACGTCACTGCCGTCACCGACGACGTCACCGTCGCGAAGGCCTCCACCGGCACCACCGTTGGCAGCGGAACCCTGACGTTCAATGACAACGCAACCGTCGATCAGAACGCCTGCAAGAGCGCCGTCGTGACCATCACAGTGGGCAGCGTCTAACAAGCTTCGCCGGCGGGGAGGATCAGAACCTTCCCGCTGGCGAATTCCACCTCCTCCCGCTCATTTCAGATCAGGTCAGAAGGGCTGAACGTGCAGAACGAATCTGGGAACTTCCGCACGGCCATGCGACGAATACCCACGAGAGCAAGGGTGCTCGTGACGCTTCTGTTGCTGCTCATTTCGGCGGGCACCGTCGTCGCGGCCAGCCAGGGCGGGAGCCAAGGCAACAATGCGAAGGGCGTCACCATTCAGGTGAATCCATCCAGCCGGACCGTTGACGGGGGCGACTCGGTCAGCTATTCGGTGACACTGACCTCCACCACCGGGTTCAGCGGCAGCGTCACACCCACCGTGTCAGGCCGTCCGGCGGGCACGACGGCGGGCTTCGCACCGGCGTCGGTCACGCTCGCTTCGGGCAAGACTGCCACCGTCACGCTCACGGTGACGACGTCGGGCACCACCCCCGACGGCAAAGCGGACCTGACCATTGCTACGATGGCCGGCCCAACCCAGGCTGACGCCGTCGTGGTCCAGCTCTTCGTCCAGTCGTCCAACAAGACCTTCAGCATTTCGGGGAATCTCGGCACCCAGCTCACGCCCGGAGCAACGCTCCCGCTGAACCTTTCGATTTCCAATCCCAACAACAAGACTCTGGCCCTGAGCGGCCTTTCGGTCGCTATTACAGCCATCAACCGGACGCCCGCTGCAGTGGCTGCGGGGCTTACCTGCACCGCCGCGGACTACGTGGTAACCAACTACTCGGGCCCGTATCCGCTCAGCGTTCCACCCGGCACACAGACACTTGAGTTGCTCGGCGTCGATTGGCAGAAGTGGCCCCGAATCTCCATGCTGGATACCACGCTGAACCAGGACGGCTGCAAGGGCGCCACGCTCCAGTTCGCCTACTCCGGCTCAGGGCAGGGAAGCTGACATGACACCGAAGCACAAGAAGACTTCCCGACGGTTGGCTGCCAAGACTGCGGCAGCAACCATGACCCTCTGCCTCGCCACGGGAGTGGGCGGCGCGTACGCCTACTGGGCCACGGTGGGTGCCGGGTCCGGCGCCGCCACTAACGGCACCATGGCTACCGTCACCGTAGAGGCCCTTGTGGCGGGCGACAGCCCGCAGAACACCCTTGTCCCGGGCGGCACCGCCGACGTTGCCGTCCGGGCATTCAACCCCAACGGCCACGCCGTGCAGGTTTACGCCATCCGCGGCAACGGCGCCGCGACGGCAGACGCCGGCCACCCTGGCTGCACCACAACCGGCGTGACCTTCGTTGCGCCTGCGGTTCCGCTGGCCCCAACAGTCAACATTCCGGCGAACTCATCCGTGGATATCACTTTGTTGGGCGCCGCCGCCATGTCCACGGTGTCATCGTCAGGCTGCCAGGGCGCAGCGTTCAGTTTGCCCCTCACTTTGGAGGCACGGAAATGAACCGCCTCATCCAGGCCATGCCACCCGTGCAGCAGCCGCGGGCGCGCCGGAAGGCCCGCATCGCCGGCGTTGTGGCTGCGGCACTCGTCATTTCCTGGGGCGCCCCGGCGGCAAGCGCCTACTGGCAGACCCTCAGCAGCAACTCCGGTGGCGCCAGGGCCGATTCCATTCTTGGGGTGGCTGCCCCGACTGCGTCCGTTTCGGCAGGGACCGCTGCTGTCAGTTGGGCGCAAAGCACGACGGCGGCGGGCCGGGCGGTTTCCGGCTACACCGTTGCACGCTACTCGTTGGCGACCGGAGGTACCAAGGTTGCTGCCGGCGGAGCCTGTTCGGGAACCATCGCAACGCGCGCCTGCAGCGAGGCTGCACTGCCGGAGGGTACTTGGTACTACACCGTCACGCCGGTTCTGGCGTCGTGGGTTGGGCCGGAAAGTGCCCGGAGCGGGGGAGTCGCGGGCCTGGATACGACGCCGCCGGTGGCGCCCACCCTCACCGTGCCGACGTTCGTGAACACGTTGAACGTACTCAAAGTCGCCGCCAACGTCACAGCTGAGACAGGGTCCTCAGTGAAAGTTACGGTTACCGATACGCCGCCGGTTGGGACACCGCAGCAGACACTCACCCAGACCCTTACGGCGGATGGCTCTGTTCAGACGATGAACTTCGACCTATCCAGCTTTGGCCAAGGAACCATCACCTATTCGGCAATTGCAACAGACGCGGCTGGCAACGTCAGTGCCCCTAAGACGGCTTCATCAGCCAAGGATACGGTAGCGCCATCGGCCAAGGTCACCCTCGGCAGCCTGAACGGGACCGCTGAGACGGGGGATACAGTCAGCATCAAGTACTCCGCTGACATCGACAGCAAATCCATCTGCAGCACCTGGACCAATGGCCTGCAGCCTCTGGATATTGCCGGCAATAACGTCGTGACAGTGACTATTAGTAACACGAACATTCTCACGGTCACCACCTCAGCCGGCGCGGCCTGCGCTCCTAACATCGGTCCAGTGACCCTCCGCGGCAGCTACGTGACTTCCGGATCACTAACCTTCAAGGGAAATTCAGGCAGCGGAACCCCGTCGAAGGTCGCATGGAACGATGCAACTCAAACACTGACAATCACTCTGGGCAGCCGAACAGGCACTGCCAATACAGGTGTGGCAGCGTCCTCGCCCACTGTGGCGCCGCCCACCGGTGTTACGGACACCTCGGGCAACCCAGCAATCAGCGCGGCCCCGGACGCAACGTCCAGGTTCTAGACACCCGTAATCCAACGCCAGCCTCCGGATCCCCTCCCGGAGGCTGGCATTGTGTTGCCAATTGTGGGCAGAATGAAGCTCACGTTGGCGCTGCCGACGGTGGACCCGAGACCAGCCGGCAAGGACGCCGCGGAGGGACAGGAACATGACCAGACTGCTCATCATCGGGCCGCCGGGCTCAGGGAAAGGCACCCAAGCGGTGCATATCGCCAAGCACTTCAGCATTCCGACTGTATCCACGGGCGAAATCTTCCGGACCAATGTCAGCCAGGAGACGCCGCTGGGGCTGGAAGCAGCCAAGTATCTCGACGACGGTGCTTTTGTGCCGGACCAGCTCACCAACGCCCTGGTCAAGGACCGGCTCCTCGACGCCGATCTGCAGCCCGGTTTCCTGCTGGACGGGTACCCCCGGACTGCTCCCCAGGTCATGGAACTGGACAACATGCTGGCTTCGCAGGGACACCGCCTCGATGCCGTGGTGGAACTCCGCGCACCGGATTCCGAACTGGAGCAACGGATGCTGCAGCGGGCCAAGGAACAGGGCCGGAAGGACGACACCCTCGAAGTCTTCCGGCACCGGCTGGACCTCTACCACCGCGAAACCCACGAGGTCGTGGCAGTCTACGCTGGCCGGGGCATGGTGGTTTCGGTGGACGGCAGCGGGAGCCCTGGCGAAATCACCGAAGCGGCCATTGCCGCCGTCGAAAAGTTTCTGGCCGCGCGGGTGTCCCCATGAGAGTTGCAGTGACAGGCGGAAGCGGAAAACTGGGACGGCACGTGGTCCGCAGGCTGACCGACGACGGCCACCAGGTGCTGAACCTGGACCGGGCGGGGGAGCGGCACCCCGGGCTGGCCATTGTGGACCTGCGCAACTACGGCCAGGTCCTCGACGTGTTCCTGGGACTCGATGACCGGCATGACGGCTTCGACGCGATCGTCCATCTGGGTGCCATTCCGGCACCGGGCATCATTCCGGATGCCGCCACGTTCGAGAACAACATGCTCTCCACCTACAACGTCTTCCAGGCTGCTCGGCGGGCCGGGATCAAGAAGGTGGTTTACGCCTCCAGCGAGACGGTCCTGGGGCTGCCGTTCGACGTCGACCCGCCCTACATCCCGGTGGATGAGGAATACCCCGCCCGGCCGGAGAGCACTTACTCCCTGGTGAAGCACCTCGAAGAGCAGATGGCCATCGAGCTGACGCGGTGGGATCCGGAGCTGAGCATCGCGGGCCTGCGGTTCTCCAACGTCATGGACCCTGAGGACTACGAACGGTTCCCGTCGTTTGATGCCGACGCAAGGGCGCGGAAGTGGAACCTCTGGGGCTACATCGACGGGCGCGACGGCGCGCAGGCTGTGGCGCGGGCGCTCGAAAACGGCCAGCCCGGATTCGAGGCTTTCATCGTCGCGAACGCGGACACAGTGATGACGCGTTCGAGCGCCAGCCTTGCCGCGGAGGTGTTCCCCAACGTCACCGTGACCAAGGAACTGGGCGAACACGAAACCATGCTGTCGATCGACAAGGCCCGGCGCCTGCTGGGATTCGAACCTGAACATACGTGGCGGACCTACCACTCCAACAGGACCACGCCCACGGAGGACTGACGCACCGAAAACTGATCGGAAGGGTCGGCGGAGGAGGGTGGTCCCTCAAGAATTCCGCAGGCACCGAAGGGTTGGCACAGGATCGGCCCAGATCCCGCTGGCGTGCGTAGCGGGCTCCTACTCTGGTGATAGGCGGGGATTGTTGCCGCCAGCATCAATCCAGACCGCCACGCTAGGACCCCACCATGCGCACCATCCGTTTTGTGCTGCCCGCTGCCGCCATGCTGATTTCTGCGGTGGCACTGACCGCCTCGGGCCTGCCCGCCGGGGCCGTTGAGCCGGGCCTTGACCCGGGCGGCGCCGACGCAAGCGTCCGCTACCTTGTCGGCTACGCCGCGGGGACGGACATCCCGGCAGAGGCGGCACGCCTGAAAGCGCAGGGCATCGGCGTCGGCCGTTCCTTTACGCACGCCCTGCGCGGCGCCGTGGTCACCGCGACGCCGGCGCAAGCCGCGGCATTGTCCCGCTCGCCTCGTGTCGACTCGGTTGAGGTGGATGCGCCCATTACAGTCTCCGCGACGCAGCAGCCCGCGCCATGGGGGTTGGACCGCGTGGACCAGCGGGCCCTGCCACTCTCCGGTTCCTACTCCTGGACCGCCGCCGGCACCGGAGTCAGCGCTTATGTGGTGGACACCGGCGTGCTTGCCTCCCATTCCGAGTTTGCCGGCCGGGTGGCGGCAGGCTGGACGGCCGTGGCCGACGGCCGGGGCTCCAGCGACTGCAACGGCCACGGCACGCACGTGGCCGGGACGGTGGCCGGAACCACTTACGGCGTGGCGAAGGCCGCAACGATCGTCCCCGTCCGGGTCTTGGACTGCACCGGCTCCGGCTTCAACTCCGACGTGGTGGCCGGCCTGGACTGGATCGCCGCCAACCACGCCGCCGGAACGCCCGCCGTGGTGAATATGAGCCTGGGCGGGGCGGCCAGCGCGGCCGTGGATTCCGCGCTCCAGGGTGTCATCAACGACGGCGTCACGGCAGTGGTTGCCGCCGGCAACTCCGCAGCGGACGCCTGTGGGAGCTCGCCGGCGCGGCTCCCGGCAGCGGTCACGGTGGCAGCCAGCGATTCCGCCGACCGCCAGGCTTCGTTCTCCAACATCGGTTCCTGCGTGGATCTGTATGCACCCGGCGTCGGCATTGTCTCGGCGTCGTACACCTCCAACACCGCAACCGCCTCCATGTCCGGCACGTCCATGGCTTCGCCCCACACGGCAGGCGCAGCGGCATTGCTGCTGTCCCAGAACCCTGCGCTCACGCCGGCCCAGGTCGCTTCGGCGTTGACCTCAAACGCCACTGCCGGAGTGATCACGGGCACCGGGACCGGTACGCCGAACCGCCTGCTGTACGCCGCTGCGCCCGCGTCTGCACCCGCACCGGCACCCGCCCCGACTGTTGCGGCCAAGTCACCCGCAGCACAGTCGACGGCGGCGCCCGTTGCCAGCAACGTGACCGCCACCTTCAGCAAGGCCGTCCAAGGGGTTGGCGCCGGAAC
The DNA here is from genome assembly GCF_055412785.1 of Pseudarthrobacter lactosi. Classification (NCBI taxonomy): domain Bacteria; kingdom Bacillati; phylum Actinomycetota; class Actinomycetes; order Micrococcales; family Micrococcaceae; genus Pseudarthrobacter; species Pseudarthrobacter lactosi. Next base: position 2,079,149 of record NZ_JBVAYS010000001.1, on the reverse strand, counting down.
ATTTGTGCTCCGGAACGCCGCCGGCACCGCCATCCCCGCAACGGTCAGCTACAACGCGACAACCAAAACGGCCACCCTTGATCCGTCCGCCGACCTGGCAGCAGATGTCACCTTCACGGCGACGCTGGTGGGCGGCGCCACCGCCATCCGCGACACGGCAGGCACACCGCTTGCCAGCACGAGCTGGACGTTCACCACCGGCCCGGTGCCCACGGTGACGGCGTTCACGCCTGGCAGCAACTCCATCCTGGTCAGGAGGTACAACAACCTTTCGGTGACCTTCAGCGAGCCGGTCCAGGGCGTCAGCACCGCCACGTTCACGGTGAAGAACGCCGCCACCGGCGCCATGGTCCCAGCTGCCGTGTTCCGCAACGGCGCCACCAACCAGTGGATCCTGGACCCGCAGAACACCCTTGCGGCCAAGACGAAATACACAGTGACCGTCACCGGCGGCGTGACGTCCATACGCGACCTCGCGGGCAATCAGCTGGCCACCAGGACCTGGCAGTTCACCACGGGTTCGTTCTAGCTACCGATGGGGGGAAGGGGAGGCCGACGGCGGCAATTGGGGGGCGCCGTCGGCCTCTGTTGTGTGCTCAGGGGTTGGGTGCTGCGGGGACGCGTCCGGCGCCTCGCCCTGGTGGTGCTCGGACCAGATATGGCCCACTTCTTCGGCGAACTGTTCCACGATCCTGCTCATGGCGGCATGCGCGGCGGCGGCTTCACCACGCTGGATGGCGCTGGCCACGTCAACGTGCAGCTGAAGGGCTTCATGATGCGGCAGGTGGGGCATCAGGCCGTGCTCCGTCCGGCCGGTGAGGACCTCGGTCACGAGAGTCTGGAACTGGGCAAACATGGCGTTGCCTGAGGCCTTGAGGACGGCGGCATGGAACTCGACGTCCAGCCGGAGGAATTCGTCGCTGTCGTCGCGCTGGCCGGCCGACCACAGCCGCGCTGCCAAGGAGACCAGATCGCTGCCGGCATCCCAGGACGCCCGTTCGGCCGCGAGCCGGGCGGCCTGCGGTTCGATCGCGCCGCGGAGTTCGTTGAGGGCCTGCAGCTGCTCCAGCCGCCGGGACGAGGCCAGCCGCCAGCGGATCACTTGGGGATCGTAGAGGTTCCAGTATTCCTCGGGCTGCACCATGGTACCGAACCGCCTGCGGGAGGCCAGCATGCCCTTGGATGACAGAACCCGGGCGGCTTCGCGGACCACCGAGCGGGATACCTTGTGCTGCGCCTCCAGCTCGTCCAGCCGCACCACCGAATTCGGTGCCAGAGTCCCCTCGGCGATGGCGAATCCCAGGTTCTGGACCAACGCAGTATGCCGGTCTGTAGGGGACTCCGCCTTTGGGGTTTTCATAGATAAATCATACTGGTGCCGAAAGGGTCTTGTTTAAGTCTGCCTTATTTATCTATGATCGCTTCCAGAGCAGATGTAAAGATGCATTTGTAGATGGCTGGACAGAGACGTCAGCCTGGAAGCAAGGGAGTCGTCATGAAGCGACGTTCAGTAATGAAATACGCGGCAGTCGCCGCGGCACTTTCAATGGGCCTGACAGCCTGCGGCGGCAGCGGTAGCAGCGACGCCAAGGAATCGGGCGTAGTCCGGGTGACTCTCGCCAACCACGTCTGGACCGAGGGCATCAAGGCCGCCATTCCGGAATTCGAGAAGTCCTCCGGGCTCAAGGTGGAACTGACCCAGCTCGGCGAAGACCAGCTTTCGGACCAGTACAACGTCAAGCTCAACGCCGGCAGCGACGAGATCGACGTGATGATGTACCGCCCGCTCCAGGAGGGCAAGGCGTTCGCGAAGAACGGCTACCTCGCGGACCTGACCAGCAAGGTTTCCTCGGATTCGGGCTGGGACTGGAAGGACTACCAGGAGGGCCCGGTCAAGGCCACTACGGCGGACGGCAAGGTTGTGGGCGTCCCCATCATCACCGAGCGCGAAGTCCTCTACTACCGCAAGGACCTGCTGAAGGCAGCAGGCCTTGAGGTTCCCAAGACCATGGAGGAGCTTGAAGCGGCCGCCAAGGCCATCAAGGCAGCCAACCCGGACACCGCCGGCTTTGTGGCCCGCACCGGCAAGTCCGCTGCTGTCACCCAGTTCTCCAGCTTCCTGTACAGCTTCGGTGGCGACTTCACCGATTCCAGCGGCAAGTCCACGGTCAACTCGGCTGCTGCCAAAAAGGCTTACGCCTACTACGGTGGCCTGATCAAGAACTACGGCCCCGCCAACGTCAGCACGGACATGAGCTGGCCCGAGGCGATGGCAATCTTCACGCAGGGCAAGGCCGCCTTCTACACCGAGGCAGACTCGCTCTACAAGAACGCCACCGATCCTGCCAAGTCCAAGGTGGCCGACACTGTCGGGTTCGCCGCGCTGCCCGCCGGTCCCGCCGGCTCCAAGCCGTACAACATCCCGTCATGGGGCCTGGCCGTGAACCAGGCTTCGGGCAACCAGGACAACGCCTGGAAGTTCATCCAGTGGGCCACGAGCAAGGAACGCACGCTGGCCGCACAGAAGGCCGGCGTCCCCGGACCCCGCGCCTCCGTCTGGGCTGACTCCGCGGGAACCGCCACGTACCCGAAGGACTTGGCCGAAGCCATTGCCACCAGCGCCAAAAACGGTGTGGGCCACGACCGTCCCGAGGTAGTCACCGTAGGCAAGGCCCGCGAAATCGTGGGCGAGCCGATCGTTGCCAGCATCACCGGCGCCGACGCTTCCGCAGCAGCGGACTCGGCCCATGAGGCCTTCCAGAAGTTCCTGGACAGCGAAAAGAAGTAACGCACGCGGTGCACCGGGGCTCAGCCAATGAGGCTCGGCGCACCCAACAGCCCCGGCGGGACGGCAGCGACGCTGCCGTCCCGTCCGGGCCACTCTTCACCCCCCAACTCCTTAGGTGAACCATGTCTGTAATGACTTCTCCCCGCAGCGCAGCCCGGAACGCAGGCCGTGCCCCCAGTGGCCGCGACAAATTCTCTGACTGGGCCAACCGGCACCGCAAATGGCTCTTCGCAGCCCCGGCGATGGCCTTCGTCGGCGTCCTGATCATCTTCCCGCTGGCTTGGACTTTGTACCTGAGCCTCACTGACTCGCAGGGCTCCGTCCGGGCAGCCACCGAGTTCATCGGCCTGGAAAACTACATGACGGTCCTGTCCGACGTCGAACGCTTCTGGCCCGCTGTGGGCCGCACACTCACCTTCACCGGCGTTGCCTTGGTCTGCGAAGTGGCGCTCGGCATGGGCATCGCCCTGCTGCTCTGGCGCCCGTTCCGCGGCGAAAAGTGGGTCCGGGTGGCTATCCTGCTGCCGCTCGTAGCCACCCCGGTAGCCGTCGGCATGATGTGGCGGCTGATCTTCGATCCCAACATCGGGTTCGCGAACCAGCTCCTCGGCGCCGTGGGCATCCCCGCCCAGCCCTGGCTGTCCGGCCAGGACACCGCACTCGGCACCACCATCTTCATGGATGTCTGGCAGTGGACCCCCATGGTGGTCCTGATCCTGCTCGCCGGCCTGACCTCCCTGTCCGAGGAGCCCGACGAGGCGGCCCGCATGGACGGCGCCAACGCGTTCCAGCGCTTCTTCTTCATTACCCTGCCGCTCATGATGCCCACCGTGATCGTGGCCATCCTGCTCCGGGGCATCGACGCCCTGAAGACCTTCGACATCCTGTACGCCACCAAGGGCAAGGGCGGCGGATCCTTCCACGAAGTGGAGACCCTGAACGTCTACGCCTACGGGCTGAGCTTCGACTACAACCAGTACGGGCTGTCCTCCGCGGTGCTGATCCTGTTCTTCATGATCATCATCGGCTCCATGTGGCTGCTGACCATGCGCAAGAAAGCGGTAAGCAAATGACCGTAGTGAACGAAAACATCGAAAATCAAACTCCCGCCGGGCAGCCCCGGCCGGTCCGCCGCCCTAAGAAGCCCCTCGGCACCCGTGCCTACAAGGTCTTCCGCGTAGCCGCCCTGATCGCCGTGGTGCTGTTCCTGGTGGCCCCGCTGTTCTGGATGCTGTTGGCTTCGCTGAAGACCAACGTGGACATCTACGACACCGCCAAATCGTTCATCTTCAGTCCCACATTCGAGAACTACGCGAATGTGCTGCAGCGCAACAACTACTTCGTGTTCATCTTCAACAGCTTCTGGGTGGCCTTTGTCTCCACGGCCCTCTCGCTGGTGCTGGGCGTCCCGGCCGCCTATGCCATGAGCCGGTTCACCATGCACCGCTCAGCCCTGGTGGTCCTGATGGCCCGCGTCATTCCGGGCGTCTCGCTGCTGGTGCCCTGGTACTACGTGTTCTCCAACCTGAAAATGGTGGGCGGGTTCGAGGTGCTGATCCTCAGCCACATGTTCGTAGCGCTGCCGCTGATCGTCTACATCATGATGAGCTACTTCGATTCACTCCCAATGGAACTGGAGGAATCGGCGCAGGTGGACGGACTCACCCCCATCGGCGCGTTCCAGCGCATCACGCTTCCGCTGTCCGTGGCCGGCATGGCCACCGCCGGCATCCTGTCCTTCATCTTTTCGTGGAACAACTTTATGTTCGCCCTGGTGCTCTCCGGGTCCAAGACCAAGACGCTCCCAGTCGCCATCTTCGACTTCGTCTCCTACGCCAGCATCGACTGGGGCGGACTGATGGCGGCCGCCACCGTGGTGACCATCCCCATCATGATCATTGCGCTCTTCACACAGAAGTACATCGTCTCCGGCATGACCGCCGGAGCTACCAAGGGCTAGGTCCGGCATGACACTCATCAGCAGAATAGAAACATTCCTCGTCGCGCCGCGGTGGCTGTTTGTCCGGATCGAGACCGAGAGCGGGATTGTCGGCTGGGGCGAGGCAACCTGCGAGGGTCGCAGCGAAACGGTCCGCACCGCCGTCGGGCAGCTCTCGGAGCTGCTGATCGGCAACGACGCCCTCCGGATCGAAGACCACTGGCAGGTCATGACCAAGGGCTCCTTCTACCGCGGCGGACCCATCCTGGCCAGTGCCGTCTCCGGGCTGGACCAGGCACTTTGGGACATCGCGGGCAAGCACTTCAACACCCCCGTGCACCAGCTCCTGGGCGGCCACGTCCGCGACAGGATCCGGATGTACGGCTGGGTGGGCGGGGACGAACCCAACGAGGTGGCAGACCAGATCAGCGCCCAGCTCGAAGTGGGCCTGACCGCCGTCAAAATGAACGCAAGCGGCCGGATGAGCCCCGTAGCCTCGGTAGCCGAGATCGACGGCGTCGTCCGCCGTGTTGCCGCGGCCCGCGAGGTACTGGGGGACCACCGCGATGTCGCGGTGGACTTCCACGGCCGCTTCAGCCTGGCCAACGCCCGCCGAGTGGCGCCGCTGTTGGAACCGTATAGGCCGTTCTTCCTCGAGGAACCCGTGGTTCCGGAAAACACGCACCTGCTGCGCGAATTCACGTCCTCAACCACGACGCCGGTTTCCACCGGTGAGCGGCTGTACAGCCGGCAGGAATTCCTGCCCGCCCTGCAGGCCGGCATCGCCGTGGCCCAGCCTGACCTGTCGCACGCCGGCGGCATCACCGAGGTCCGCAAGATCGCCTCGCTCGCCGAAATCTACGACGTCCAGCTGGCCCCGCACTGCCCGCTGGGCCCGCTGGCCCTGGCAGCGTGCCTGCAGGTGGGCTTCGCGACGCCCAACTTCCTGATCCAGGAACAGAGCATCGGAATCCACTACAACAAGGGCGCCGAAGTCCTGGACTACGTGGTGGACAAGTCCCCGCTGAAATTCGTGGACGGCCACATTGAACGGCTGACCGGTCCCGGCCTCGGCATTGAAATCGACGAGGCCGTGGTCCGCGCTGCGGACAAGCGCGGCCACGCCTGGCGCGGGCCGGTCTGGCGCCACGCGGACGGAGCATTCGCAGAATGGTGAACACAATGACTGACCGCACGGACATTACGCCCGAAGGCCTGCTGGCCGGGGTCCGGGAGTCCCGGCTCGTGGGAATCGTACGCGGCACGGACGGCAAGGCCGCAGCGCAGGCCGCCCTCGCCGCCATGGCGGAAGGGTTCCGTTTCGTTGAGATCGCCCTGACCACGCCGGGCGCGCTGGAGGCCATCCGCGAGGTCCGCGCTGCCGCACCGGCCGGCTGCTACGTCGGCGGCGGAACCGTCCTGACCGTGCAGGACGTGGACAACGTCGCTGAGGCCGGCGGCCAGTTCATGGTCACGCCGTCGCTGGCTGCATCCATCCAGGAATCGGCGCGGCAGGGAATCCCTGTCCTGGCCGGCGCGCTGACGCCCAGCGAGGCGTACGAAGCGATGAACCGCGGGGCCACGGCGATCAAACTGTTCCCGGCCTCCATCGGTGGCCCGGGTTACCTCAAGGCGCTGCGTGATCCCTTCCCCAGGATCCCGTTCATCGCCGTCGGCGGCGTGGGGCTCGACGAAGCCGCGGGCTACTGGGAAGCCGGCGCCATCGCCGTCGGACTCGGCGGGCCATTGTTCGGTGATGCCGGCTCCGGCGGCGACCTCGCCCCGATGCGCGGGCGGGCCCGAGCCTTTGTGGACCTGGCGGACTCCTTTGCCCGCCGGACGGCCGCAGCGACCGCCGCTGAGACCGCCGCAGCGGGCGTGCGGTGAGCACCGCCGTCGACCTTCTGACGTTCGGCGAATCCATGGTGTCGCTGCGGTCCGCCGGACCGCTGTCAGCCGGCGGCAGCCTGGCGATGCACGTGGCCGGCGCCGAATCGAACGTAGCCGTGGGCGTCGCCCGGCTGGGCCACAGCGTCATGTGGGCTGGTGCAGTTGGCGCCGATCCGCACGGTGAATACATCCTGCGGCAGCTCCGCTCCGAAGGCATTGGCACGCAGTGCCGGGTGGATTCGTCCCGCACTACGGGCGTGATGTTCCTCGAACAGCGGACCGCCGACGTCACCAGGGCCTTCTACTACCGTTCCGGCTCGGCCGGTTCCACCGTCAGCCGGGACGACGTGGACAGTGCCCTCACGGCCGCCCCGCGCGTGCTGCACCTGACCGGCATCACCCCCGCCCTCAGCCCGGAAGCCCGGAAGGCGTTTGAATACGCCGCCGACCGCGCCGCAGCGGACGGTGTGGTGGTCTCCCTCGACGTCAATTACCGCAGTCGGCTCTGGACCCGGGACGAGGCCCGCGCCGTGCTGGGCCCCATCGCGCGGCACGCCAGCATCCTGATAGCGTCCGACGACGAACTGGACCTTGTTGCCTCCGCTGCCTTGGGCGGTGACAGTTCCGGATCCCGGGCGAACGACGACGCCGAAACCGCGCTCGCCGCCTCGTTGCTGGATCGGGGGGTCGGGGAAGTGGTGGTCAAGCGGGGTGCCGCCGGCGCCGGTGTCCATACCGCCTCCGGACGGTTCGAGGCTCCGGCCGTTGCAGTGACCAGCATCGATACCGTGGGCGCGGGGGACGCCTTCACTGCTGGCTACCTCTCTGCCCTGCTCGATGGCGAGGACGTTGCCGGCCGCCTGCAACGCGGTGCCGTTATGGGAGCCTTCGCCGTCAGCACGGCCGGCGACTGGGAGGGCCTGCCCAGCCGGGCCGAGCTGGCGATGCTGGGCACCATCGCCAGCGGAACCACCCAGCGGTAGAGCAGGCAGGTACTGACAGTGCCTGCCGCCCCGGACCGCAGGCGCTTACCGTAGGGGTATGGGAGATGTGCGCGCGGATATAAAAGAGTTTCTGAGTTCCAGGCGGGCGCGGATTTCGCCCGAGGAGGCCGGGTTGCCTGCGTACGGCGGGAATCGGCGCGTCGCCGGCCTGCGGCGTGAGGAAGTGGCAATGCTGGCCGGTGTTTCCGTGGACTACTACGTGCGCCTGGAGCGCGGCAACCTCGCGGGGGCGTCCGAAAGCGTACTGGATGCCCTGGCCCGCACGCTGAAGCTGGACGAAGCCGAGCGGGAGCATCTTTTTGACCTCGCCCGCGCCGCGGGGCCGGGGCGCAGGAGCCGCAGCAAGCCATCCGGCACGGTCCGGCCTGAAGTCCAGCAGGTGCTTGATGCGATGGCTGACGCGCCGGCGTGGGTCCGCAACGGCCGCCATGACATCCTCGCTGCCAACCGGATGGGTCGGGCCCTCTACTCGCCCGTGTTCCAAAGCGCGCACCGGCCCGTGAACACCACCCGCTTTACGTACCTTGACCCGGCGGCCCGGGAGTTCTGGCGTGACTATGATCAGATCGCCAACGACGCCGCAGCGATGCTGCGGCTTGAAGCAGGCCGGAACCCGCACGACCCCGAACTGATCCGCCTCGTTGGCGAGCTGTCCACGCAGAGCGAGCTGTTCAGGGACCGGTGGGCTTCCCGTGACGTGGTCTTCCACCGGAGCGGGCTCAAGCGGTTGCATCACCCGGTGGTGGGTGACCTCGACCTGAACTACCAGTCCATGGAGCTGCCCAGTGAGCCGGGTCTGGTGTTGAACGTCTACACCGCACCGGCGGGCTCCCCGACGGCTGATGCCTTGCAGCTGTTGGCCTCCTGGGCTGCCACCCACGAAGAGGCCTTTGCCGAACCGGGACCAACTGCAAAGCACCCGCAGTAACGCCGGGCTGCGGCCTTACTGCGGGTGCCTGTCGTCTTCCTACGTCGTCTAAGGGTATTCGTCGGCCGTGAGCTTGGCACCCCAGACTGTTTCGGGTTCATCGCTGTCCACGGGCGCTTCCCACAGGGCGAGGTGGCACATGAAGTTGCCTTCCGTCGCGCCGTGCCAGTGCCACTCGCCCGCGGGCGTATAGACGGTATCGCCGGGGTGTAGCTGGATCAGCTCTTCCCCACGCGATTGCACATACCCCAGGCCTTCCGTGACGTGCAGGGTCTGCCCGACGGCGTGCTTATGCCAAGCGGTGTGCGCGCCGGGGGTGAAGCGCACCAGATTCAGCCGGGCGCGGGAGGGTTGCTGGCCGGAGTAGTACGCGTTGAAATAGACGTCGCCGGTAAACCAGTCCTCGGGTCCCTTGACGGTGGGCGTTTTCGGTTGCTTCTGCGTGCTCATGGGCGGACCAGGACCTTCAGCGCCTCGCGGGAATCCATGGCGCGGTAGCCGTCGGGCACGTCGTTCAGGCTGATGGTGCGGTCGAACACCTTGCCCGGGTTCACGGTGCCGTCAAGGACCCCGGGCAGCAGCGTCTCGATGTAGGCGCGGACGGGAGCGGGACCGCCGGTGAGTGTGATGTTCGGGCCGAACATGGAGCCGAAACCGATCGGGGCGTCCTCGTACTGGGGGACGCCCACCCGGCTGATCACGCCTCCCGGGCGGATCACGCCGAGGGCCTGGTCGTACGCCGGCCGGTGCCCCACGCACTCAAGAACGGTATGCGTTCCGTCGCCACCGCTGAGTTCGCGGACCTTCTCGATGCCGGCCTCACCGCGCTCGGCGACGACGTCGGTGGCGCCGTATTCGATGCCCAGGTCGGTGCGGGCCTTGTGCCGGCCCATCAGGATGATCTGTTCGGCACCGAGCTGCTTGGCGGACAGCACCGCCATCAGCCCCACCGCACCGTCACCGATGACCGTGACGGTGGTCCGGGCGTTGACGCCTGCCTTGATGGCGGCGTGGTAGCCGGTGCCGTAGACGTCGGAGAGGGTCAGGAGCGAGGGCAGCAGCTCACTGTCCTCGCCCACCGGGGCCTTGACCAGGGTGCCATCGGCGAACGGCACGCGGACGGCCTCGGCCTGGGCGCCGCCGATCCCGCCGGAGGCCCAGAACCCGCCGTGGCGGCAGGAGGTCTGCAGGCCTTCACGGCAGAAGACACATGTCCCGTCGGACCAGGCGAACGGGGCGATGACGAAGTCCCCCTTCTTCAGGGTGGACACCTCTTTGCCCGTTTCCTCGACGACGCCGATGAACTCGTGGCCCATGGGGCTGCCCTGCCGGGACGCGGGCATGCCGTGATAGGGGTGCAGGTCGGAGCCGCAGATGCAGGAATTGACGATCCGCACGATGGCGTCGGTTGGATCCTGGATGACGGGGTCGGGCACGTTCTCGACGCGCACGTCGCCGGCGCCATACATGATGGTTGCTCGCATTTTCGTTTCCTCATCATTTCGTCGGGGGCAGGAGCCCGGATGTTCCTTTACTAGCCAACCGCACATTCCGCTTGGGTGGGAGTGGCTGTTGATACAGGTACCCGCAGTGCCCCCCACCGACCGATGAGGACAGCTCAGAGATGCAGCTCAAACTCCGTGTGCCCGTGCCGGATCCCGTTGATTTGCAGTTCCAGGGCGTGGACCCCCGGGTGGTGCACCCGGGTGGTCATCTGCCGGAAGGCATGACGCTTCGATAGTGTGCGGGTCTCACCGGCAGCCAGGGTGAGCGCCGCGATCTTGAAGACCTTGGCCGATTGCGTGCCGTTGGCTTTGACGTAGTGGACCACGTAGTCCACGGCGAGCTGGGCATCGCCGTTTCCGGTGTTGGCGATCGCGAAGTCGAAAGCCAGTTCTCCCGGTATTGCCACCGAGTTCCGGTCCAGCGTGGGCCCGGTGACAGCCACCGACGCCGGCGTGAACCCCTGCAGCGCGAGTGCACCGGGGTGGGCCTTCTTGATCAGCGTCCGCAGGCCATGCCTGACCACCCATGCGGTGTTGGCGTCCGGGGCGGCCAGCCAGCGAGCAGCTGTCGCCACCACCATCTCCGGTGCGTGCCGGGCCAGATCGTTGAGGTGGTTCGCCACCGAGCGCCGCACGTACTCCGAAGGGTCCCGGTAGAGGGCGTCCAGAATGGGGAGGGTGGCCTCCGGATGAAGCACGACGGCGGGTACCCGCACCGCCCAGGGGAGGTACGGCCGCGTCCCCTCGCTGGACAGCCGCCTGACATGCTCGTCATGATGCCCGGTCCAGCCCTGGATGATCTGCAGGGAACGCTCCAGGTCCGCGGCCAGCAGCCGGCGGATGGCGAACTCGCCGGTGAGCCTCGGGGTCAGTTCGGCCAGGAGGGACAGGCAGTCGTCAAAGTCAGGCGCAGCGCCTGATTCGAGGGTAAGCGTGACGGCCGTTTCGGAGACCGGCCAGAGGATCCACCCTGTGAAACCGGCGCCGGAAAGGGCGCTCCGGAAGATGCGTGCCGCCGTCGGATACCTCGGATCCGGAAGCTGCCGGATGTCCGCCAGCAGCGCACTGCTCACAGCATCCGTCCGGCCGCGCAGGCTCAGATCGTCCAAGTGTGCGGCGGCAGCGGCGACGTGCGGCCAGCCCGATCCCGGAGCGGCCTCAGCTAGGATCCCGGCGAGTGTTGCCACGCCCTGCCGGTTGATCAGCTCGTTCATTGCGCCCATTAAGTCAGGCTACCCCGGCGGGCTGACATGACTGGCGGGAAGCCGCCGTAGTTGAGAGCAGGACCAACACCGGGCAGAGGGGATAATCTTCACCTTAGGCACACTCCATAACGGCGCACGGACGGAAATACAGTGGCAGAGCAGGCAGGTAAGAACAGCTTTTGGCGGACCTTCCATGACAAGTTCGTGGTGGAGGAACGCTTCATGGAACCGGCCGCACGCACGGCGCTGTACCGGACGGCGGTGGTGCTGATGAGCGTGGGAGCCCTGCTGTTTGTCGCCACGCTGGTGGGCGTCCTGCAGACCAACACCGGCCCGTGGGGTCCCGACGAATCCATCCGCAACTGGCTGCTCTCGCTCCGGTCAGAGACCCTCACTGCCGTGATGATCTTCCTCGCGGTGGTCTTTGGCCCGGTTGCCCTGCCCATCATCGTGCTGGTGGTGACGGTGGTCTGGGGGTTCGCGGCCAAGCACGCCTGGCGGCCCATTATGCTCGCCGCCGCCATGCTCACCGGCGTCGTGATATCGCAGATCATCCTGGCGATCGTCCAACGCTCGCGGCCCCCGGTGGAACTGATGCTCTTCGGCGCCGACCACACGTTCTCGTTTCCGTCCGGCCATGTGCTGGGTGCCTGCGACTTCCTGCTGGTGACCACCTTCCTGGTCTTCTCGCGACGGCAAAACCCGAAGTCGGCCGTCGTCGGCTTCGTTGGGGCGGGCATCGGCATAGTTCTCGCCGCTGTGAGCCGGCTGTACCTCGGCTACCACTGGCTCAGCGACGCGCTGGCCTCCATTACGCTCTCGCTCCTGATCCTCGGTGCCGTCATCGCCCTGGATACGTGGCGGACCGCCCGGATCCCCGGCGAACGGATCACGGGCAAGCTCTCCAAAGCGGACGCGCCGGGCGACTAGCCGCGATGGCAACCGAGGACGATGTGCGCAGGATGTGCCTCGCGCTGTCCGGTGTCACCGAACGCAGCAGCTGGGACCAGCCCGCCTGGTTCGCGAAAACCCTGATGGCGCGCATGTGGGAGGACGGCGTGCTGACGGTGAAGACCACCGAGCGGGAGGCCTTGGCCGGCACCGAACCCGGAACGTATTTCTGGACGCCGCACCATGAGCGATCGCCGCAGCTGGTGCTGATCCGGCTGCCCCGCATAGGCACTGAGGAACTCGGTGAACTGCTTGAGGAGTCCTACCGGCTGGCGGGCGGCCGTGGATCCTGACCGGCCGCATGACTCTGGCCGCTACTTGTCCGGACGCGACCGGGCCCGCCTGAGGGCGCGGTGGAGTTCGGCGTTGGCTACCTCGAGCTCCAATACTTTGGCTATGCCGGCAAGATTGAGCCCCTGGTCCAGGAGCTCGCCGATGTGCAGGAGCAGGGCGACATCGGCATCACTGTACTGACGCGTGCCCCCGGCCGTCCGCTCCGGGAGGATCAGGCCTTTCGTCTCGTAGAGCCTGATGTTCTGCTGCCCGGTTCCTGCCAGCTTTGCGGCCACAGAGATGGCGTACAGTGCCTGCCCGGCCCGAGGTCCCGGTTTCTGCCCTGGTGCTCCGCTGACCGCGTCCACTCCAATTCCCTCTCCGTGATGTTGCATCAGTCTCGCACGAGTGCTATAAAAAATCTATATCCACCAACATAGATAACTGATGGTGGGTAGGTGAACTAATTTCAACATCTCAGACTGAAGGAGTGGGAAATGATGTTGATGCGTACGGACCCCTTCCGTGAGCTGGACCGGCTCACGCAGCAGGTCTTCGGAACCGCGGCCCGGCCGGCGGCCATGCCCATGGACGCCTGGCAGGAAGACGGCGAGTTCGTGGTGGCGTTCGACCTCCCGGGCGTTAATACCGATTCGGTGGACCTCAACGTTGAACGCAACGTACTGACTGTCCGGGCGGAGCGGCTGGATCCCACGCAGCCCAATGTGGAACTGGTGGCCTCAGAGCGGCCGCGCGGAGTGTTCAGCCGCCAGCTGATCCTGGGAGACACGCTCGATGCGGACAACATTACGGCCAGCTACGACCAGGGCGTCCTGACCCTGCGGATCCCGGTGTCGGAGCAGGCTAAGCCGCGCAGGATCGAGATCGAAACCAAGCAAGGGTCCCTGCACGAGATCGGTAAGTAGGTCCGGATACCTGGGGCGCCGGCTACGTCCGGCGCCCCAGCACCTTCCCGGAACTGTCCCCGAGAAGTACCAGCCATGACCAGCAAGCCCGACTACTACGCCGCCTTGGGCATGAAGCCCGAGGCCAGCCAGCAGGAGATCTCCCGTGCCTACCGGGCACTGATGCGCACCCACCACCCAGACGTCGACGGCGGCGCAACGGGTGACCGCGACGTCCAGGATGGAGAGTTGCTGCGCATCATGCAGGCGTTCGCTGTCCTCCGTGACCCCGCGCGGCGCGCAGCCTACGACCGGAGCCGGACCGGCACCAGCGTGCAGGACGACGGTCCGATCGTCATTCCCGTCCGGACGGTACGCGGCCGCGACGTGCCGGCCGGCAGCGCCATCAGAATCACGCCCGTGCGCTGGGAAGGCGGACCTTGGGCGTAGGCCGGTAAGACCAGAGCCATCACCGCGAGGAGGCGGACAAACAATGACCGATTGGCGCCGCTACGATTCCCACCTGATCCCTGCATTCCACGAACGCTTCGAACAACGCTGGGGCAAGGGCACTGCGCCGTTCCTGGACCCTGAAGCCCACGAAGAGCCGTTGCCCCGGGCCCAATGGATCAACCCCGTTACCGGCGCGGCCCTGGCGGTTGTTCCGGTGTGGACCGCAGAAGACGAACAACAGCGCTCCTTCGGAGTGTTCTACCTCCCGCCCGCCGGGGACATCTGGGTGCTCCGGCCGGGATACACAGGCTACCTGGAGCCGGCCGACGGCGACGCGGAGCAACTCGTTACGCTCCGGAACGATGCCTATCGGAAGGCTGTTGCCCACGCCAAGGAATTTCTGTTCGGCTCACAATGAACCGCCCGCGTCCGTGCCGCTGCCCAGCAGGCTGCGGGTGAGGGTTTCGGCGTCGGCCATCAGGTTCTCCACGGCGGCCGCCAGATGGGCATCAGACACCGACGCGTCATCCAGTGCCGCCGCCACCACTGCCCGCCGGACCAGTTCCCGGGCAAAGGATGCGGTGGTTCCCGCGGTGCGTTCCGCCGCGGCATCCAGGGCTTCCGGGCTGAACGCCACCAGGCGGCCGTAGAGTTCCAGCAGCCGGACACGCTCGGCATGGGCCGGGAGCGGGATCTCCACCGCGAGGTCCACCCGGCCCGGCCGCTGAGCCAGGGCGCGTTCCAGCATGTCCGGCCGGTTGGTGGTGAGGACAAATGCGACGTCGGCATCGTTGTCCAGGCCATCCATGGCGTCCAGCACCTCAAAAAGCAGCGGCTGCGGCCCGTGCCCGAAACTCCGGTCCTCGGCGATCAGGTCGCAGTCCTCCAGCACCACAATCGAGGGCTGCAGCGCACGGGCCATGCGGGCCGCCTCGGAGATCCTGGCGAGCGACCCGCCCGAGAGGAGGATCGCCGTCGAGCCTTCACTCTGGCTCAGCAGGTGGCGCACGGTGTGCGTCTTGCCGGTCCCGGGCCGGCCGTAAAGCAGGATGCCGCGTTTGAGGTGCTGGCCGTGCTGCTTCAGGGACGCCCGGTGCGTGGCGATGCCCACGGTGTGGTCTGCGACCTTCTGCAGGAGGCCGTCGGGCAGGATAACGTCCGACGCCGGGAGGCTGGGGCGGTGGTGGAACGTCACCCCCGCCGTGCTCGGCCCATACTCGGACATCACCAGGGAGATGACCTGGCCCTTGAGGACGCTGTTGTTGTCCATCCGGAGACGGAACTCGGCCAGGAACTCGTTGGCTGTTCCCTGCCCGGTTGCCAGCACTTCCAAGGTGGCCGTTTGACGCCCGGTCCGCGGGTCCGCGTCGCGCTGAAAGACAGCCAGCCGGTGGCTTTCGAAACTGAAGAGCCAGAGCCCCATGGCCACCGCCTGGCGCTGCGTCTCAGGTCCCACGGCAAGGTTGGTGTAGTCGGGCTGGGACAGCGGAAACTGGGGAAACAGCGGCGACTGCTGAATCATGTCGCTGAGTGTCTGGTGGTGCCGCTGGGCGCCGCCGATGCCCACCAGTCGGCTGTCCGGATCCTGGCCGGCAAACTCCGCCATCAGGATGTCAGCGTCCACAAACCGGTGCGGCGGGATGTTTTCCACCACCACGGATAGGCCGTCGGCGGGCTCTCCCAGGTGTTCCGTCAGCGCCTCCAGCAGCTGCTTTCCCGCCTGCTGCCGGTGGTTTCCGGCCTGCGCCAGCTGAACCAGCTCGGAAAAATCGTCGATGAACTTCCCCAGTTTTTCATCCATGCACAGACCCTAGCAGGGCGCCGGAATATGCCCAGCGATGCACAAAACCAATATTGCTAAAACGCTTGATCAAACTCACATTCGGCGCTACCGTTAGGTGATCAAACGCTTTAGCAGAATGGACATCAGTGCCGATGAAACGCTCAGTTTTCTTCCAGCCCTCCGACGGCTGGGTTGGCGACCTCATCCCCTTCGAGAAGGACGGGGAGTTCTGGCTCTTCTACCTCCATGAGGATCGCTCAGACCCGAAACCGGGAACCTCATGGAACCTCGTCACCACCAAGGACCTCACACAATTCGAGGACCACGGCGTCTCCCTTCATCACGGAAGCGAAACCGATCTGGACTTCAACGCCTACACGGGCAGCGTCGTCGTCGATGAAACCGGCATCCACCACCTGTTCTATACCGGACAGAACCCACGCAACCTCGGAGCGGACGGCGCACCCCTGCAGCTCGTCATGCAGGCCACGAGCACCGATGGCATGCAGACCTGGGAGAAGCACCCGGAACTCACGTTCGGCGCCCCGGACGGCTACGAGTCCGGGGACTGGCGGGATCCCTTCGTCTTCCGGGACGAGGCGGCAGGCCAGTGGAGGATGCTGCTGGCCGCGCGGCACTCCGCAGGTCCTGAACGCCGCCGCGGCGTTATCGCGCAGTGCGTTTCCAGTGACCTGATGGACTGGCGGCACACCGAACCGTTCTGGGACCCGCGCCGCTACATCACGCATGAATGCCCGGACGTCTTCGCATGGGGTGACTGGTGGTACATGGTCTACTCGGAGTTCTCCGAATCGTTCACCACCCGGTACCGCATGGCCAAGAGCCCCAACGGTCCGTGGACCGTACCGGACCTGGACAGCATCGACGGGCGCGCCTTCTACGCTTCAAAGACCGCAGAGAGGGACGGACGCCGTTTCTTCTTCGGCTGGATCGCCAGCAAGGAAGGCAACCGCGACGACGGCCCCTGGCAGTGGGCAGGCACCATGTCCGTCCTGGAAGCTCGGCAAAACCCGGACGGAACGCTCGGATTCGCGTTCGCGGACGAACTCGTGGACAGCTTCTGGGATGACGTTCCGGTGTCTCTGTCGGACGAACTGCCCACCAGGCTTCACGTCCCGGACGGATACGCCGCCGTCGCCTCAAAGGAAGAACTACCCAGCCAGTTTTATGCCAAGGCAGTGCTGGACATTGGCGCCGGGACCACGGAATGCGGTCTGCTGCTGCGCTCAGGCCCGGACGGCGACCAGTCCTACGTCCTGCGCCTTGAACCGAAGCGCGGCAGGCTCGTCTTCGACCGCTGGCCAAGGACCAGCACCGGTGACGCGCAATGGCATGTCTCCGGTGACGTTCCGTTCGACATCGAACTGGAACGCCCGTGCGATCTTGCCCCCGGCGAACACACCCTGGAAGTCATCCTCGACGGCGACATCTGCGTTGCCGTACTGGACCGGCAAGTGGCCCTCAGCACCAGGATCTACGACTTGCCCGCGGGGCGGATCGGCGTTTTCGCCGGCGAAGGATCCGTCACCGTCACTGAACTTGAAATACGCCAGCGCACCGACAACTAAATACCCACCACCCTCATCCTCCAATCCAATCAAGGGAGATTGCCCTCATGAAAAAACTGTTCCGTGCTGCCGCTGTCGCAGCCGTCACCACCCTGGCCCTGACAGCCTGCGGCGGTGGAGGGTCCGCTGACCCTTCCAATGTCAGCCCCACCGGGGAAATCAAAGCCCGTGAAATCTCGTGGCTGCTTTCCCGGCCGGCGGACGGGGCCGTCATCAACATCATGAAGAAGCTCGCGGACGAGTACGCCAAAGACCACCCGGGCTTCGAACTGAACCTCATCACCACCCCCGACCGGCCCTCCTACATCCAAAAGCTCGAGACGCTTGCCGCGGCCAACAAACTCCCCGAACTGTTCGACACCGACGCCACGCCTTTCGCCCAGCAGCTGGCCAAACAAGGCAAAATGGTCGACGCCGAAAAGCTGCTGAAGTCACTGGATGTCTATGACGACTACCGGCCCAGCGCGCTGGACTACCAGCGGTTCGACGACGGGTCCCTGAACATGATTCCGTTCCAGTTCGAGCTGGAGTTCGTCTGGTACAACAAGGCCCTGCTGCAGAAGGCAGGGGTCGCCGTCCCGAAGTCCCTCGATGACATCCCCGCCATGTGCACCGCCCTGCGTGATGCCGGCATCACCCCCATCGCCATCGACGGCCAGGACCAATGGCCGCTCGAGCGGTACGTCGCCTACCAGCCGTTCCGTGAAGCCGGGCCGGATTTCATCCAGAAGCTCAAGAAGGGCGAAGCGAAGTTCTCTGACCCCGCAGGCCAGAAGACCGTCGAATGGCTGGCAGCGCTCGGCAAGGCCAAGTGCTTCCAGGATGGCTTCTCCTCGCAGGGCTACTCCGACGCCCAGAACCAGTTCACCTCCGGCCAGGCTGCGATGTACAACATCGGCACCTGGGAACTGCCAAGCCTGGCCACGGACAAGCTGAACCCTGCAGTGCGCGATGACATCGACTTCTTCACCCTGCCCACCACTGCGGGATCCGTCACCGCGGCCAACGAGTTCGTCTCCCCGTCCGGGATCGGCATGGCCGTCAACTCCAAGACCTACGACCCGCTCGTCAGCGACTTCCTGAAGTTCGCCCTGACGAAGTACCCGGCCGAATACGCGGCCACCGGTGCACTCTCGCCCACCACCAACGTGGAGACCGCCCTGCCGGCCAACGCCACCCCCTTGTACAAGAAGGCCCTGGAGAAGGCCAACGACCTCGGTGACAAACAGGCCATGCCGTGGGACACCCAGCTTGACCCGACAACCAACGGCCGGCTGCAGCAGGAGCTCGTGCTCCTGGTCCAGGGCAACATCACACCCGAACAGTTCACCAGCACGATGGACAGCACCATCGCGCAGAACGCGCCGAAGTTCTTCAAGTAACCACAGCGGTGGGGGCTGCGGCCCCCACCCGAAAGGCCTAGCCATGCTCCCCAACAGGTCACGACTTTCTGTCCTGGTGTTCCTGCTCCCACCCCTGCTCCTTTACTGCGTCGCCGTGCTGTTCCCTATCGTGCAGTCGCTGTTCCTCAGTTTCTTCTCCTGGAACGGCATCAGCGACATGGAGTTCGTAGGGCTCGCCAACTACGTGCGGATGCTCACCGGCGACGACATTTTCTGGCGCTCCTTCTTCAATGCCCTCGGGTATCTCGCCATCTGCCTGGTGCTGCAGCTCGGCGGCGCCCTGCTCGTCGCCAGCCTCCTCACCTCCATGAGGCGCGGCCGCGAGCTCATCAAAACGCTCTACCTGCTGCCTGCGGTGATCTCCACCGTGGCCATCGCTTTCCTCTTCGTGCGGATCTACTCGATCGAACCCGTGGGCCTGCTCAACCAGCTCCTGCACTGGATCAGCCTGGGCGCCCTTGAACGGCCCTGGCTCTCGGACATCAACACCGTTCTCGCCGCAGTGTCGGCTCCGGAAGGATGGCGGTTCACCGGCCTGTACATGCTCATCATCTACGCCGCGCTGCTGTCCGTCCCGCAGGAACTTGAGGAGGCTGCCCGCCTCGACGGCGCGTCGCGGTGGCAGCTGTTCACCAAGATCCGCTTCCCGCACATCATGCCCGTCTGGATCACCACCACGATCATGGCAACAACCTACGGGCTGCGTGGTTTCGACATCCCCTACCTCATGACGAACGGCGGTCCCGGACAGTCCTCGGAGCTGCTGACCACTTACATGTACAAGACGGCCTTCTCGAGCACCGACTTCGGATACGCCAGCACCATCGCCGTCTTCATCGTGGTTGAGTGCCTGGTCGCCGTGGGTCTCATCCTGTTCCTGCTCAAACGAAAGGCGGACGCATGAGCGCGCCGGCAGCTCCGATTACCAGGCCCAGGGCCGTCCCATCAGACAGCGGGCCGCCGCCTCGCAGGCGCCGGCCGCCCAGCCTCCACAGCGCCCTGTCAAGAGTGCTTATCGCCCTCATCGTGATCGTTCAGGTCTACCCCCTCGCCTGGCTGTTCATTACCAGCCTGCGCACCGAACACGACTTCGCCACCGGTGACCCCTTCGCGCTGCCGAAGTCCCTGACGTGGGAGAACTACACCCGCGCGTTCGAGACGGGCAACCTGTGGTTGAACATCCTCAACAGCTTCATCGTCACCATGGGCGCCAATATCCTGATTGTGCTCCTGGGAATGATGGCGGCGTATGCGCTGCAGGTCCTCGGATTCCGGTTCAGCAAGTTCGTCCGCAGCCTTTTCTTGATCGGCATCATCGTGCCCGTCCAGATCGCGCTCGTGCCGCTCTTCATCGACTACTCAACCATCAACCTGCTCGACACCTACCCGTCGATGATTATTCCGCTGGCCGGCTTCGCCCTGCCGATGTCGATCTACCTGTTCTCCTCGTTCTTCGAATACATCCCCCGGGAAACGTACGAGGCCGCCTCCCTGGATGGGGCAGGACCGTACCGCATTTTCGGACTCATCACGCTGCCCCTTTCGGTAAATACCGTCGTGACAGTGGTCCTGGTCAACAGCATCTTCATCTGGAACGACTTCATCTTCGCCAACACCTTCGTCCTCTCCGAAGAACTGAAGACCATTCCGCTGGGCCTGCAGAACTACATCGGCGCCATGGGTAAGACAGACTGGACAGCCACCTTTGCCGCCGTCTGCGTCACCATCACGCCCCTGCTGCTGGTGTTCCTTGTGCTGAACAAAGCCATGATCCAAGGCCTGGAGAGTGGGGGGAGCAAGGGATGACGGCAGGAACAGACGGATATACTCCTCGAGGAGGGCACATGATTTCGCAGGAGAATAGTTCGGTCACGCCAGTGGGTGCGGCTGCACCCCTCAAACGGCCCGGGCGCCCCCAACCCGTTACCCTCAGGCAGGTCGCCGAGGCCGCGGGCGTCTCCACCGCCACCGTCTCCCTGGTGGTCAACAAGAAAAAGACTGCACGGATTTCCGACGAGACCCGCCAGCGTGTGCGGGACGCCATCCGGGACCTGGGCTACCGGCCAAATGCGCTGGCGCAGACCCTGGTCAGCGGGAGTTCGCGGTTCATCGGGCTCGTCGCCGACGCCATTGCAACCACCCCTTTTGCCGGCCAGATCATCCACGGCGCCCAGGACGAAGCCTGGAAGCACGGTTATGCACTGCTCATCGCCAACACCGAAGGCAACCGCGAGCTGGAGACGGACGCGATTGCCATGATGCTCGAATACAAGGTCCGCGGAATCCTCTACTCCACCTGGTTCCACCGGCCCACGGACATCCCTGCGTCACTGCGGGAGTCGGACTTCGTCCTGGTCAACTGCTTTTCCACGGAACCCGGCGCCCGGGCTGTGGTCCCGGATGAAGTACAGGGTGGCCGCTCCGCCACCGAGATCCTGCTGAAGCACGGCCACCGCCGGATCGCCTTCATCAACGCCACCATCCCGGCCCCGGCCAAGGACGGACGGCTCCAGGGCTACAAGGAGGCGCTGGAAGCGGAAGGCATCCCGTTCGACGAGGGCCTGGTCCTGGAGGCGTACCCGGACCAGGAAGGCGGGTACGGAGCCACCGAGGAACTCCTCAAACGCGACGTCACGGCCGTGTACTGCTACAACGACCGCATGGCGATGGGACTTTACGACGGCCTGCGGGAACACGGCATGTCCATCCCGGAGGACATGGCCGTGGTGGGGTTCGACAACCAGGAAGTTATCGCCGCACACCTCAGGCCCCCGCTTTCCACGGTATCCCTGCCGCATTACGAACTGGGTGCAGCCGGGGTGCGGATTCTGCTGGGCCTGGACGAAGCACCGGCCAGTTCCGCCGCAAAAATATACTGTCCCAGCGTGGAACGAACCTCGGTGCAGGCCTTGGCACCGGCCTAGCCGGCCGCATGGGTCCGGCCGATCTGTCATCTCGTCAACACCGCTTCGGTGTGCCATTCTGGGACGTACCATTTTCACGATTTCTCCTTCATAGAGGACTGAATCCATGCACATTTCCGCCAAGGACCTGGCCGCCCTCATCCCTGCGGACTTCACCTTGGGCGTGGCCACGGCGGCCTTCCAGATCGAGGGCGCACTGACCGAGGATGGCCGCGGCCCGGCGGGTTGGGATATCTTCTCAGCCAAGGAAGGTGCCATCGTGAACGGCCACAGCCCGGCCGTAGCCTGCGACCACTACCACCGCATGCCCGGCGACGTTGCCCTCATGAAGCAGCTGGGCGTCGACTCGTACCGGTTCTCGCTGTCCTGGCCGCGGATCCAGCCCAACGGCAGCGGGCCGGTGAATCCTGCCGGGCTGGACTTCTACGACCGGCTCCTGGACGAGCTCCTGGCCAACGGGATTTCACCCATGGTCACCCTCTATCACTGGGACACGCCGCTGGCATTGGACGACGCCGGCGGCTGGATGAATCGCGATACCGCCTACCGTCTGGGCGAGTTCGCTGCGATCGCGGCTGCTGCCTACGGCGACCGGGTTGCCCGCTGGGTCACCATCAACGAGCCGGCCACGGTCAGCACCAACGGCTACACCATGGGCCTCCACTCACCGGGCGAAGCGCTGATGCTCAACGCGCTCCCCAGCGTGCACCACCAGCTTTTGGGCCACGGGCTCGCGATGCAGGCATTGCGCGCCGCCGGGGTTCCGGGAGAGATCGGGATGACCAACGTGTACTCGCCCATGGTCCCGAACTCGATCAACCCCTTGGACAAGCTGAGCGCCGGCCTGATGGACATCGCACAGAACCGGCTTTACGCGGACCCCGTCCTCACGGGCCAATATCCGGACGTCATCCGCGCCGCGAAGTTCTTCGGCTCCTTCGACCATCCGGACGAGGACATGGAGATCATCTCCCAGCCGCTGGATTTCTACGGCCTGAACTACTACATGCCCACGAAGGTAGCCGTGGGCGCCGGTGAGGGGGCGGTGCCGGCCACCATGGCGGAGGCCATGGGCAGCGACCTGAGTGCGGCCGGCGGCGGCTCCACGCCGTTCCACGTCGTGGCCTGGCCCGAAGCGGACATCACCGCCTACGGCTGGCCGGTGAAGCCCGAGTATATGGGGGTGGCGCTGAAGGAAATGGCCGAAAGGTACCCCCATCTGCCGCCGGTGATCATCACCGAGGGCGGGGCGAGTTTCGAGGACATCATCGTCCGCGACAAGTCCACCAACACCACATTCATTCCGGACGAGCGGCGCCTGAAATACCTGTCGGACCACATCGAGTCCGCGCTGAAGGCCACGGCTCCCGGCGGTGAAGCCGAGGGCATTGACCTGCGCGGCTACTACGTGTGGTCCCTCATGGACAACTTCGAATGGTCGGCAGGCTACAACCAGCCGTTCGGCCTGCTCCACGTCGATTTCGAGACCCTGGAGCGGACGCCGAAGGCGTCCTACTTCTGGCTCCAGGAGCTCATCGAGGAGCGGAACCTTGCCGCCGCGGCGGGTGCCGCCGTGGCGCAGGCCATGGAACCTGACGCAACGGAAGCGCCCGACGACGGCGTGACCACCTCGGGTGCCACCGCCTAGCCTGCGTGGTGCGCGTCCTCCGGGTCTTCCGGTGAGCCATCGCGCCGTTCCTTCAGCAGCTTGCTGACGCTCACCAGCCGAAGCGCGGTCACCAGCAGGATCCCGCCAAGCATATTGAAGACCACTACATAGGAAAACCAGCCGAGCCATTGAAGATAGCTGATGTCGGCGCCCGCATGGATGGCACCGAAGACCAGCAGCGAGTCCAGGATCGAGTGGAAGAGCTGCAGGCCGTAGAGCAGGAAAGCGCCAACAACGGCGGCGGCGATCTTGCCGGTGACGCTGTCCGTCCCGTGCTGCATGCGGGTCATCAACGTGATGGTGCTCCCCGCCAATACGGCAAGGCACACGGTTTTCCAGTTAAACCCGGCGTCGAGGTAGTAGGCGGCTTCCTTCGTGATTGTCTCGCTCCATTGCGGGAACGCAGTCATGATCAATGCCATGAACAGCCAGCCGCCCACCAAGTTGGCAATGAGCGTGCCGCCCCAGAGCTTCCCGAGCTGCGTGTAGCTTGCCTCCCGTGCAGCGACTGCGGCTATGGGCACCAGGAAGCCTTCCGTGAACAGTTCGCTCTTGGCCAGCAGGAGGGCGATGAGCCCTGCACTGAACGCCAGTCCCGCAAGAAGGTGGTTCCCGGTCTCATAGAGAACGCCAAGGTAGGCCATGATGCCAACGCCTATTTCAAACCCGCCGAACAAGCCGGTGATGAGCACGTCCCGAAAGGAGCGGTTCAGCCGCTGCGCGCCTTCCTCAACCGTGCGGTCGAAGGATTCCTCAACCTCCTCTTCAACGGGGCCTGAATTGTCGCCAAGTTCCCGCCGCCGTGCATCGCCGTCGGTGTCGCTCATTCGTGTCGCCTATCCGCCTGGAAGTGGTGCCGGCCCCCGGAATCTAGAGGAGGTCCAGGACCTTGAGCTGTTTGGCCATCCCCGCGCCGTCCGGCGAATAGATCCAGGGCACCACCGAGGTGGTGTGGTCGCCGTCCTCGGAGTGCCCGCCGGCGAAGACGGACTCGCTGACAGAAAGCTGCCGGATGGCGATGGCGGCCACTTTGTCGGCGTTTTCCTGGGCAAAGCCTGAATAGATCTGCTCGTCGTGCTGGCCGTTGTCGCCGATCAGGAGCCAGCGCATGTCCGGAAATTCCTTGGCGAGGCGCTCCAGGTTTCGGTGCTTGTGCTCCTGGCCGCTGCGGAACCAGCGGTCCTGGGTCAGGCCCCAGTCGGTGAGGAGGAGGGCCCCGGAGGGATACATGTTCCGGCCCAGGAACCGCGCCAGGGTGGGGGCGGCATTCCACGGACCCGTGGACAGGTAGATGACGGGCGCATCCGGGTGTTCAATGGTGAGCCTTTCCAGCAGGACCGCCATCCCCGGCGTGGCCATCCGTGCGCGTTCGCTGAGGACAAAGGTGTTCCACAGCGCCAGGAACGGCCTGGGCAGGGCCGTGACCATCACGGTGTCGTCGATGTCGGAGACAATGCCGAACTTCGCATCCGCGTCGATCACCTGGATCAGCGTCTCCACGGGTTCGGTCCCGTCGGCCCGCAGCACAGCGGTGTGCCAGCCCGGCGGGAGCTGCACGTCCACCACGGTGTCGATCAGGCCGCCCCGGTCTGCCCGGACCCGGGCGGTGACGCCGCCGATGGTGATTTCCACCTCGACGAACTGCATCGGAACGCTGGTGAAGGCCCGCCAGCCGCGGACGTTTTGATTGCCGTTGCGCGCTGCGTGCTCGGCCTGGCTGCCCGGGGCAGGATTCTTGGTCAACAGGACGCGGCCGAGCACCCGTACCCAGCTGGTTGAACCGTAGCCCTGGTACGCAATGGTCTGTGACGTGAAATTCCAGCCCTTGGCGAGCTGGATGCGGACGGCGTTGACGACGTCGGAAATCCGGTGTGCCAGGCGGAGAATCCGGGTCCCGGACAGTGGTGCGGGATGCGGAGCGTTCTGCGGTGAGTTCTGAGGAGCCCTGTCCATGCCTCCACTCTGCCACAGCGCAACCGCGCGCCGGGCACCCTGGCGGTCCCGCCGTCGGGCGTGACGTCATCCATTAATCAGGAATGCGGAGTGCCCACCCAGCCCCGTCAGCCTTTCCTTGTGGCAGTGTATGGACATGGCGCGCATCGAAGACTATGCAGTTGTTGGCGACCTCCACACGGGCGCCCTGGTCAGCACCGAGGGCTCGATCGACTGGCTTTGCCTGCCGCGCTTCGACTCGCCGGCATGTTTTAACGCTCTCCTGGATACGCCGGAGGCAGGACGCTGGCTCCTGGCACCCGAGAGTGGCGGCACCTGCACCAGGCGCGGCTACCGGGACGGGACCCTGATCCTGGAAACCGAATGGGAAACCCCCGAGGGCACTGTCAGGGTCATTGATTTCATGCCGCCGCGCGACGAGGTGGCGGACATCGTGCGGATCGTGGAGGGTGTGAGCGGAAGCGTCAGGATGCACGGCGAACTGGCGCTGAGGTTCGACTACGGCCACATCATTCCCTGGGTGCGGCGCGACAAGCGGGGCCTGCACGCCATCGCCGGCCCCGACGCCGTCTACTTTGTCACCAAGGCGCCCCTCCACGGCGAGAACATGCACTCCGTCAGCGACTTCACGGTCCAGGCCGGGGAACGCGTCCCCTTTGTCCTGACGTGGGCCCCCAGCCACGTTCCCCGCCCGCACACGGTGGACGCCGAGGTGGTGCTGGGCACCACGCTGGCCTTTTGGCGCGGCTGGGCGTCCCAGTGCACCGTGCAGGGAAAGTACCAGGATGCCGTGGTCCGTTCGCTGGTGACATTGAAAGCCCTGACGTACGCTCCCACGGGTGGCATCGTGGCTGCGGTCACCACGTCCCTGCCGGAACAGCTCGGCGGTCCCCGCAACTGGGATTACCGCTACTGCTGGCTGCGGGACGCCACCATGACACTGCAGGCACTGCTGGCCGCCGGCTACACCACCGAGGCCGCCGCCTGGCGTGACTGGCTCCTCCGCGCCGTGGCGGGGGATCCGGCCGACCTGCAGATTATGTACGGGATCCACGGCGAACGCAGGCTTCCGGAAATGGAACTGCCCTGGCTTGCCGGGTACGAGAATTCAAAACCGGTACGGACCGGGAACGGCGCTGCAGAACAGCTTCAGCTGGACGTCTGGGGCGAGGTGCTGGACTGCCTCGCGCTGACCAGGAACTCGCTGCTGAAACACACCGATGAATCCTGGGACGTACAGGTTGCCCTGATGCAGCATCTGGAGACCATCTGGGACCAGCCGGACAATGGACTCTGGGAGATGCGCGGGCCACGTCGCCATTTCACGCATTCCAAGGTGATGGCCTGGGTGGCCGCGGACCGGATGGTCAAGGGCGTGCGCGACTCCTGCTTGCCCGGCCCCGTGGAACGCTGGGAGGCCCTTCGTGACACTATCCACGCGGACGTTATGGCGAACGGCTTCGACGCGGACCGCAACACCTTCGTGCAGTCCTATGGCCGGCCTGAGCTTGACGCCAGCCTGTTGCTGATCCCGCGGGTGGGCTTCCTGCCGGCGGATGATCCCCGCGTGCTGGGGACCATTGAAGCGATCCAGCGGGAGCTGACCGAAGATGGTTTTGTGCTGCGTTACCGTCCCGCCGACAGCGACGACGGGCTCCCGGGGGACGAAGGGGTGTTCCTGGCGTGCTCGTTCTGGTTGGTGGAGGCCCTGCTGGGCGCAGGGCGGAGCAAAGAGTCCACCCAGCTGTTCGAACGGTTGCTGGAACTCCGCAACGATGTGGGTCTGCTCAGCGAGGAATGGGCCGTAGGTGCGCGGCGGCAGCTGGGCAATACGCCCCAGGCGTTCAGCCACTTCGCGCTTGTGACAAGCGCTCTTGAGCTTCATCAGGATACAGTTCGCCGCAGTGACAAACCTATCCCCCCGGAGACCGAAAGGGGAGGGCAATGAGGGTCTGTAGGCCCCTCGCTCTTCACCTCCGGGAGAAAGGTAAGTATACTTACTAGACTCGCGGAGCGCTCCCACAAGGCACAGCGCCGCGACAGAACGAGGGGTGGTTGTAATGGCCGGACATTTTGAGCTGGTGGATGCGCCTGATGGCGGCTATCGGGTGCGGATGTTGGATGGTTCAGGAAGCCTGATGGCTATCTCGGTGACTTTTCCAACGAAGCGCGCAGCGGTGGCCGGCATTGCGATGGCCCGCGAGATTGCCGGCACGGGCCTGATCAGGGACTTCAGCAACAACGGCGCCGGCGCCGTCATCCGGGACCGGATCGGCCCCACGTCCTCCCCGAAGGACAGCGCCCCCCGCGGCAAGAAGATGTCCGCGGCAGCACGCGCTGTGGCAGGGTGATCACCCAAAGCCACGCCATGGTCCGCGGGCGGCGGTATGGCGTCCTTTTTGACGTGGATGGCACCCTGGTGGACTCCGCCTACATCCATACGCTCGCGTGGTGGCAGGCGTTCCGCCAGCACCGGTATGACGTCCCCATGGCCGCCATTCACCGGTGCGTGGGGATGGGGGGCGACCGTCTGGTGGACGCACTTCTTCCTGCTGGCCGGGACCGGAACTCGGACGCCGAAATCCTGACGAGTCATGCTGCGCTCTTCGCGCAGAGCTGGCCGTCGCTGCGTCCGTTCGACGGCGCCAAGGAGCTGCTGGCCCAGTGCCACGCTGGTGGACTCGCCGTCGCCCTGGCCTCATCGGCGCGCACCCAGGACCTGGCGGCCACCCGCAGGGCCCTCGGGGCGGACTCGTTCATCCATGCCGCCACCAGCGCGGACGATGCGAAGGCAAGCAAGCCGGCCCCGGACATTCTCGTGGCCGCGCTGGAAGCCGTCGGTGTGGCCGCGGCCGGTGCCGTGTATGTCGGGGACGCGGTGTGGGACATGCAGGCCGCCGGCGCCCTGGGAATCCCCGCCATCGGCGTTACCTGCGGCGGAACCAGCGCCGCCGAACTCCGCGAGGCGGGCGCGGCCGAGGTCTATGACGGGCCATGGGACATCCTGGACAACCTGCAGGCAAGCGCGATCGGAAGGCTGCTGACGTTGAAATCGAACCCCGCCGGTGCCCAGTAGCGTGAGGCGACACTAGCGGCCCCTCCCATGGGGCTCAAGCGTCCGCTCGCGCTCTTGGGCGGGCTAGAGGGGCAGCAGTGCTGAGAGGTCCGCGCGCAGGCCGGAGGCGGACACCCTGCTTGCCGCGACGGCGTCTGCCCAGCTCAACCGTCCGGTCGCCATGCCAAGCCAGGTGGCGGCGTCGCACTCGATCACGTTGGGCGGAGTCCCGCGGGTGTGCCGCGGCCCCTCCACGCACTGGGTGACGCCGAACGGCGGCACCCGCACCTCCACCGAATTTCCCGGTGCCCGCGCGGTCACCTCCTCCAGTGTGTACCGCACGGCGGTGGCGGTGACGCTGCGGGGGAGCGGAACGTCCGACGGCGATGCGGCGGCTTCCTGCCACGCGGCCAGTGCCGCAGTACCTTCTTCAATGCCGATCCGACGGCGTGCCACCGCCATGTCAGTCCAGGAGGGCGGACACGGCAGGGCCCAAGCGGATCTTGCCCACCTCGTGGCTGCCGCCCATCACCGGGGCAACCACTTTTTCGAGAACGCTGGAGACGCCGGGGATATCCACGGCGCCAACTGCGGCGAGAAGCGTCAGGCCCACCAGGGAGGTGGCCCGCAGGTTCCCGTCCAGCATCTTGATGGCCACCGAAACACCCTGGGGTGTGGCCATGGCCAGGACGCCCTCGGCCCCGATCTTGGCGATGATGCCCAGCTCGTCCATCACGATGGTGTTGGCCTCGCCGCGACCCTGGACGGCCCACGGGTAGTCGAGCATGGACGTGGCGATGGTGGCGGCGCGGGCGTTGGAGTTCTTGTCGCCGGGCGCCTTGGCCAACATGGAGAACGCGCGGGCCAGGCCGGTCAGCGAGATAGCAGCAACCGGGGCACCGCACCCGTCAATGCCCAAGTGGGCGATGCGCTCGCCGCTGTATTCCTCGATCACGCTGCGGACGCGCTGTTGCAGCGGATGGTTAGGTTCAAGGTAGCTGTGGGTGTCCCAGCCGTTTTCGGTACACGCCCACAGGAAAGCGGCGTGCTTTCCGGAGCAATTAAAGGCGAGCTTGGACTTGCCGCGTTCGGAGCGCAGCAGCCAGTTGCGGGCTGTCTCGTCCTGCGGCCAGGCTGCGGGGCACTGCAGCTGCTCTTCCCGGACACCGGCGGCCTTGAGCATCCCCTCCACCACATCCATATGGTCCAGGGAACCGACGTGGCTGCCGCAGGCCAGCGCCACCTGCGCGCCGCGCAGGGGAACCCCGGACTGCATGGACGCCAGGGCCTGCAGCGGTTTAAGTGCGGACCGTGCGTACATGGGAGTCCGGATGTCGCCGAGTTCGGTGACGACGGACCCATCGGCGGACAGGACGACGGCGGAGCCAATGTGCCGGGACTCCACAAAACCGCTTCGTTCAACAACGGCGAGTTCGACGGCGGAGTCCACGGTGAACGTGGCATGCGGGTTGTGCGGCATGTTGCCAGTCTAGGGCCCCCGGAGGGAGGACCGGAGGGAGGACCTGCCGAAGGCCGGGCTACTCCACGGTGACCATGACGGACTGCCAGCCGGACGCGCCGTCGGGTACCGGATCGGCCCGCTGGTCGGTCTGTACCTCGCCCGTTCCGTCGGTGGCACGGACCTTGATGTAGTGCGGTCCGGGCGTGGCTTCCCAGTCGAAGGACCACTGGCGCCACGTGATGAGGGACGCCTCGGTGGACAGGACGGCCTCGGCCCAGGGGTTGTTGTCGATCTGGACTTCCACCTTGGTGATGCCGCGGGTCTGCGCCCAGGCCGTGCCGCCGATTGCCACGCGGCCGGCGGGCACCTTGGCGAAGGACTTCGGGACTTCCACCCGGGCCATGGTCTTGATGGGGCCGCGCTCGGACCAGCCACGCTCGGTCCAGTAGGCCTTGCTGTCGGCGAACCGTGTCACTTCCAGGTCCACCACCCACTTGGTGGCGGAGACAAAACCGTACAGCCCGGGCACCACCATGCGCACCGGATAGCCGTGCTCCAGCGGCAGCGGCTCGCCGTTCATGCCGATCGCCAGCATGGCGTCGCGGTCATCCTGCAGGACCTCCAGCGGTGTGGAGGCGCTGAAGCCATCGATCGACGTCGAGAGCACCATGTCCGCGCCGTCCTTGGGACGGGCCCGTTTGAGGACCTCGCGGATGGGCAAACCGAGCCAGCGCGCGTTCCCGGCGAGGTTTCCGCCCACGGGATTGGAGACACAGGTGAGGGTCACATGCGACTCGATGAGGTCGGCGTCGAGCAGGTCCTGGAACGTGAGGCGGACTTCTTCCTCCACAAGCCCGTGGACGCGGAGCTCCCAGTCATCTGCGTTGATTTCGGGGACGCTGAGGGCGGTGTCGATCCGGTAGAAGTCCCCGTTGGGCGTGATCCAGGGCGTCACACCGGCAGCGGGGGACTGGACACCGGCGGGCACGGCCGCGGCGGCCCGGGCCGGCGTGGGCAGCTGCAGGGCCTCGCGGGCCTTGGAGATGTTGCTGCGCGCGGCACTGAGCAGGCGTCCGCCCGTGGCCGCGATGCCGGCGCCGATCACGGTGATCCCGGCGGCGGCAAAGAAGCGGCGGCGGCTGGTGGCGGGACGGCCAGGTTCCTCGGCGCCCGTGTCGGCGGGTGCCTCGGGCCAGGACTTCAGCCGCCAGAGCGGGGCGATCAGCAGCCGCAGCACAACCAGCCCGGCCAGGGTACCCAGCACGGTAGGGATGGCGTCCATCGGCTTCACGCTGGCCCGCGTCACCACACTGACCACGATCACCGCGCCCATGAGCAGCACACCGGCAACCCCCAGTGCCCACTTGCGGTAGGCAACCACACCCAGCACGCAGGCCAGCAGGAAAATGGTCAGGCCCATCCCCACGAACAGTGCGGCTTTGTCGTTCGTGCCGAACGTGGCGATGGCGAAATCCTTCATCCACGGCGGTGTGAAGTCGATGAACGTGGACCCCAACGCGATCACCGGGGTTGCCCGGGCGGTAAAGAACGCTCCGATCAGCTCCGCAACGGAGAGTACGACGGCGGCAGCCGCCACGCCTGCCAGCGCGGCCATTGCGGCGGGACCCTTGAGCCACTTCAGAAGCTTCTTCATGCCTTGGATTCGTTGCGGCGGGCCGGAGGGATGGCCGGGCGAGGAGACCGATTAGGAACACCCCCTTAGGAAAGGGCAGGGTGCACAAAGTACCCTTGGAGACTGTGAAGGTACTCGTCATTGGCCCTGGAGGCCGCGAACACGCCATTGTCCGCTCCCTGCTCGCCGACCCCAACGTTTCAGAGGTCCACGCAGCTCCCGGCAACGCCGGCATCAGCAAACTGGTCCCCACCCACAACATTGACGGGAACAATCCCGATGCCGTCGCGGCGCTGGCCACCAAGCTCGGCGTGGACCTCGTGGTGGTGGGCCCCGAGGCGCCGCTGGCTGCCGGGGTGTCCGACGCCGTCCGCGACGCCGGCATTCCGGTCTTTGGCCCCAGCAAGGCCGCGGCCCAGCTGGAAGCCTCCAAAGCGTTCGCCAAGGAAGTCATGGCCGAAGCGGGTGTCCCCACGGCCATGGCGATGGTGGCCACAAACGCCGAGGAAGCTGCGGCGGCCGTGGACACTTTCGGCGCACCCTACGTGGTGAAGGACGACGGACTCGCAGCCGGCAAAGGCGTGGTGGTCACCAAGAACCGCGATGAAGCCCTGGCCCACGCGCAGACGTGCTTCGACGCCGGCGGCACCGTGGTGATCGAGGAGTTCCTCGATGGCCCCGAAGTGTCCGTCTTTGTCCTGTGCGACGGACGCAACACCGTGGCACTGTCCCCGGCGCAGGACTTCAAGCGCATCTTCGACAACGACGAAGGCCCCAACACCGGCGGCATGGGTGCGTACACCCCGCTGGAATGGGCTCCCGCCGGGCTGGTCCAGGAGGTCATTGACCGGGTGGCCCAGCCCACGGTCAACGAGATGGCGAACCGCGGCACCCCGTTTGTGGGTGTGCTGTTTGTGGGCCTGGCGCTGACCACGCGGGGCACCCGGGTCATCGAATTCAACGTCCGCTTCGGCGACCCCGAGACGCAGGCCGTGCTGGCCCGGCTCAAGACCCCGCTCGGTGCGCTGCTGCTGGCAGCTGCCAAGGGCGAACTGGACAAAGCAGAGGAGTTGCGCTGGTCCAAGGAGACGGCCGTCGCCGTCGTCGTCGCGTCCGAAAACTACCCGGACTCCCCGCGCACCGGTGACCGCATCCGCGGACTCAAGAAGGTGGATGAGCTCGACGGCGTGCACGTGATCCACGCGGGCACCGCGCTCGACGACGACGGCAAGGTGGTCTCCGCCGGCGGCCGGGTGCTTGCCGTGGTTGCCCTCGGCAGCGACCTGGTGGAGGCTCGGGAACGGGCGTACGACGGCGTGGAGCTGGTTCAGCTGGAAGGCTCCCAGTTCCGGACGGACATCGGCCGCAAGGCCGCCCGCGGCGAGATTAAGGTATCGGCCCTGGCTAGTGGATCTGCCACTGGAGCGCTCCCCGTTACGAAGGCGAAGGCATAAACATGACTGAGAACTCCGCCCAGGAACCACAGCAGTCCCGCGGCTTCAGCACTGAAACCCTGGACCTGCCGGGCTGGACGCACGTTTACTCCGGCAAGGTCCGCGACCTCTACGAGCCGGCGGACGAGGCCATCCGCCAGCAGGTGGGCCAGGACTGTGTCCTCGTGGTGGCCAGTGACCGCATCAGCGCCTTCGACCACGTGCTGGCCAGCGAAATCCCGGACAAAGGCCGCATCCTCACGCAGTTGAGCCTGTGGTGGTTCGACCAGCTTGACGTGGTCCACCACGTGTTGGCGTCCACCGTGGCAGACGGCGTTCCCGCGGCGGTGGAAGGCCGCGCGATGATCTGCCGGAAGCTGGACATGTTCCCCGTGGAATGCATCGCCCGCGGCTACCTCACCGGCACCGGACTGCTGGAGTACAAGGCCAAAGGGACGGTCTGCGAGATTCCGCTGCCGCCGGGCCTGGTAGACGGATCCCGGCTGGAAGAGGCCATCTTCACGCCGTCGGCGAAGGCCGAGGTGGGCGAGCACGACGAGAACATCTCCTACAACGATGTTGTGGCCATGGTGGGGGACGACATCGCCGGACGCCTCAGCGAGCTGACGCTGAAGATCTACATCGGCGCCGAGAAGATCGCCCGCGAACGCGGCATCATCCTGGCCGACACCAAGGTGGAATTCGGCTACGACGCCGTGTCCGGGGCCATCACCCTGGGCGATGAGGTCCTGACGCCGGATTCCTCGCGTTTCTGGGATGCGGCCACTTATGAGCCCGGGAAGGCCCAGCCTTCCTACGACAAGCAGTATGTGCGCGACTGGCTGACCTCGGCCGAATCAGGCTGGGATAAGGACTCCGACGTGGCACCGCCCGCGCTGCCAGCAGACGTGGTGGCCCGCACACGCAGCCGCTACGTCGAGGCCTACGAGAAGATCACCGGCAGGACGTTCGCCTAGGCCGTTTTGACGGGCCCGGCTTCGGGCCGGGCCCGTCCTAGCTTGCTTTGACGTCTTTCGCTGCTGCTGCGGCCCGCTGCTGGGCAAGCCTGATTTCGAGGACCGCATCCAGTGCCTGTTGGACGCGGTCCGAGGCTCCCGCGGCGCTGAAAGCCTTCTGCGCTTCTTCGAGGTAGACCAGGGCTTCGTCGGACTCGCCGGCGGCCTTCAGAGACTTCCCCAGGAGCAGTGAAACTTCCCCTGCCGTGTGCTTGGCCAGCGCCCCGGATTCCGCGTGGATTTCCCGGAGCTTGTTGATGGCAGCCACGATGTCGCCTGTGAGATACAGCCAGCGGGCGCGGATGAACGCAACTTCGAGCTGGTCGCTCTTGTTGCCACCCACAATGGACAGGGCCAGTTCGGCGCGCTCGATGCTGGAAAGTGTTTCCGGCTCTACGATTCCGGAGGACAGCCGGACGGCGGCCGAGGCCTTGTTAAAACGGGCCCACAGATCGATGTCGTTGGCTGGAGACAGCATCCGGGCGGCGCGCTCGTGGTACTTGATGCCCTCGGGGTAGTCGTGCCGCATAAAGGCCACGTTGCCGATCACCCAGGCAACCTCACCGGCGAGCTGGGACATGGAGTGCTCGTCCATCTGGTCATTCATGGCCTGGCAGTATTTCCAGGCCTCGTCCAGGCGGCCGCTCTCCGCCAGTGCGCCGATCAGCGCGCGGTAGGCGCCGATGATCAGCGTTGAACCGTTGGGCAGCTGGCCGCAGAGTTGCACGGCGGCCAGGGCGTGTTCCACGGCAGTGCTCAGCTGGCCCTGGCCCTGGCAGATGGCGGCGAGCATCTGACGGGCACGGACGGCCAGGCCGGCAGATTCCGTGGCCATTGGGTGCTCCAGGAGGTGCTGCATGATCTTCTGGCATTCCTGCCAGTTGCCCTGTTTGATCAGGCATTCGGCCTGCATGTACGTCATGTTCCACCACGCGCTGGTGTTCTTGCCCTCCAGGGCTATCCGGGCCGCGGTGGCTGCGTGGGTGGCGGCCAGCGGGTAGTCCCTGAGATCCCAGGCCTGGCGTGCGTAGAGGCCGGCCAGGACGTACTCGGCGTCGCTGACGGTGATGGGCTGGCTCCACGCTTCCAGCGCCTTGGGCGCCAGCTCCAACCTGCGGGCGAGCTCCTCGATCACTTCGGCCGTCGGCTCACGCCGGCCGGTTTCGAGAAGGGAGATATAACTGGGGGAATACAGGTCCTTGCCCAGTTCAGCCTGTGTCAGCCCACGTTCGAGACGCTCAGCACGGAGCTTCTCCCCGAATCCGTTGCCCACGGGATTTCCTCCTAATTCTGGACAGTCTTTGTACTCAATGCTTGACAGTCCCTGTGGAAAACATTTTACAATGTATGTCAACAAGGACAGTGCTGACTTTGTAACGAATCCGACTCGTATTGAGGAACTTATATGTTGAAGAAGATTGCGGCCGCCGGCGTACTCGCTGCGGCCTTGGCATTTTCTGCGGCGGCCCCGGCTGTCCTGTCGGCAGGTTCCATCGCCGACACCACCGGCGTATCCGTAGCCGTTGGCAACTGGCCCGATCCCATGTCCAAGCCCGTAAAGGACAAGGACAAGACCTACACCACCACCGTTGGCAACTGGCCCGACCCGATGTAAGGAATCCTCCCAGGAGGCGCGGCCCCGGGGCATGGTCATCATGCCTCGGGGCTATTTCTTTGCCCGGGCACTTGACCGTTCGCTGTCCGGGACGTGACAGTTGGACATGCAAAAGAGGGCCTCCCCTGGGGGGAGACCCTCTTTCAATTGGTCGGGATGACAGGATTTGAACCTGCGACCTCGTCGTCCCGAACGACGCGCGCTACCAAGCTGCGCCACATCCCGATCCGCTGCAAAAGCAACTTTACAAGAATAGCCGACGCCGGGCCCGGATGCGAAATCGGCGGCCGTTGGGTACCCCAAAGCCGCGAAAGCCCGGTCGCGCCGGTCAGACCAAGGAGTCCTTCCAGGCGCCGTGGAGGTCTGCAAAGCGGCCGCCGCCGCCGATGAGTTCTGCGGGCGTGCCGTCCTCGACCACGCGGCCGTCATGGACTACCAGCACGCGGTCGGCTGTTTCAACGGTGGAGAGCCGGTGCGCGATGATCAGCGCCGTCCGGCCGCCGCCGGCAGCAGCAGACCCGGCCGGGACGGCACCCTCTGAGCCGGCACCCACTGAGTCGGGGGCACCTGCTGAGCCGGGCGCACCTGCGGAAGTGCCGGCGTCGGACGTTGCCCGCAGAAGGCGCGCCAGGCCGCTCTGGACGAGCCGCTCGGAGGGGATGTCCAGGGACGAGGTGGCCTCATCCAGGATCAGCACCGCCGGCCGGGCAAGGAACGCCCGGGCGAAGCTGATCAGCTGCCGTTGCCCGGAGGACACCCGGCCGCCGCGCTTGTTGACATCCGTGTCATAGCCTTCGGGGAGTTCGGTAATGAAGTCATGGGCGCCCACGGCCCGGGCGGCGTCCTCGATCTCCGAACGGGTTGCCTCCGGCCGGCCCAGGGCAATGTTGTCCGCCACGGAGCCGCTGAACAGGAACGCCTCCTGGGTGACCATCACGATGTTCCGGCGCAGGTCCGTGGTGGTCAGGCTGCGGAGGTCCACGCCGTCCAGGGTCAGGGAACCGGAGGAGACGTCATAGAAGCGCGCGATCAGCTTGGCCAGCGTGGATTTCCCGGCGCCGGTCTGCCCCACGAGAGCTACGGTCTGGCCGGCGGGGATGTGCAGGTCCATGGTGGGAATGATGACCGGGCCGTCGCCGTAGCCGAACTCCACACCTTTGAAGTCGATGGTGCCCCGGGCGTCGCGGAGCGCCACCGGGTTCTTGGGCGGCCGGACCGTGGGAACCTCTTCCAGCAGGCCGGAGACCTTCTCCAGAGCCGCCTGGGCACTCTGGAACGAGTTGTAGAACATGGCCATCTGGTCCACCGGCTGGAAGAAGCGCTTGGTGGAAAGGATCAGCGCCAGCAGCACGCCCACGGCGAGGTCCCCGCCAAGGACCCGGAACCCGCCGAACAGCAGCACCACGGCCACGCAGACGTTGCCGATCAGCACCAGGCCGGGCTGGAAAATGCCGTTGAGGTTGATGGAGCGCACCGTGACCAGCCGGTAGTCCTCGGACAATTGCCCGTACTTCGCGGCGTTCTCGGTTTCCTTGCGGAAGGCCTTCACGGCACGGATCCCGGTCATGGTCTCCACAAAGTGCACAATCAACCGGGCGGAGACAACGCGGGACTCACGGAACGCGATCTGGGAGTGCTTCTGGTACCAGCGCGACAGGAAGTACATGGGCACGCCCGCAGCCAGCACGATCAGCCCGCTGCGCCAGTCCAGGGCAAACACCGTGACAGCCGTGAAGACCATAAAAAGCAGGCCCGAGGCCAGGGAGCTGACCCCGGAATCGAGGAGTTCCCGGAGCGCCTCAAGGTCCGAAGTCTGCCGGGCGATGATCCGGCCGGACGTGTACTTTTCGTGGAACTCCAGGCTCAGGCGCTGGGTATGCCGGAAGACCCGGACACGCAGGTCCAGCAGCATGGCCTGGCTGAGCCGCGCGGTGGAGGTGACGTAGAGCGCGGTGAGTCCCGCCGTCGCGATCGCCGCGAGCAGGTAGGCGACGCCGGTGAACACCAGCGGGAGGTTGTCGCCCGCCTGGAGCGCCGGAAGCGCGCTGTCGATGCCGAACGCGATCAGCGCAGGCCCGGCCACACGCGCGGCCTGGGACAGGACCACGGTGGCGATGGTCAGCCAGAACCTCAGCCGCACGGGACGGATCAGTGTGGCCAAAAGGGCGAGCGACCGCCGTCGTACGGTTTTGCTGTCCGCCTTGCTGAGGTTCGTGTTGTCCTCATTGGCGGTGCCGAAGGTTGCGTTGCTCATCGGATGCTGTCCTTTGACTCGTCCTCAAGCTCCGACAGCTCCGAATCCAGGTCCCGGGGTTCCTGGTCCAGGCTGGCTATGACGTAGCGGTAATGGGGGTTGTTGGCGAGCAGTTCGGTGTGGGTTCCGACGGCGGCGATCCGGCCGTCCTCGAGCAGCGCCACCCGGTCAGCCAGCGCCACGGTGGACGGGCGGTGCGCGACGATCAGGGTGGTGGTGTCCTTCAGGACCGCACGGAGCCGGGTTTCCACCAGCTCCTCGGTGTGCACGTCCAGGGCGGACAGGGGGTCGTCCAGCACCAGGACCCGTGGCCGCGCCGCGATGGCCCGGGCCAGGGCAATCCGCTGCCGCTGCCCGCCGGAGAGGCTCAGGCCCTCCTCGCCGATGAGGGTGTCCACGCCCTCCGGCAGCGAGTACGCGAAGTGGGCCTGAGCCACGTCCAGGGCTTCGTCCAGGGCCTCCTCGCTGCGGTCCGGTGCCCCGAGGAGCACGTTGTCGCGGACGGAATTGGAGAACAGTGTGGTGTCCTCGAACGCGACACCCACCACGCGCCGGAGCCCGTCGACGTCGAACTCGCGCAGGTCAACGCCGTCAATGGTGATGGAGCCGTCGGTGACGTCGTACAGGCGGGGGACCAGCTGGATCAGTGCGCTCTTGCCGCTGCCCGTGATGCCCACCAGTGCCATGGTTTCGCCCGGCCGGACGTCCAGGTTGATGTTTTTGAGGATGGGCTTGTCCGGTGCGTCCTCAAACGCGAACGTTGCGTTGGTGAAGCTGAGCGCGCCCAACAGCAGCGAGGGGGTGCGCGGCTCCGGGGGACTGGTGATGGTGTTGACCGAATCCATGACCTCGAAGTGGCGGTCGACGGCGGATTTGGCGGTGAGTGCCATGGCCAGCAGCATGCCGGAGAATTCCACGGGCGTCGCGATGACGGCGGCGGTCGCGAAGAACGCCACCAGCGCGCCGATGCTCAGCTGGCCGCTGGCGCACAGCATCACACCCACCACCAGCCCGGCGCCGAGCGCGAGTTCCGGCAGCAGGGTGACCACCATGGTGAACGTCGCCT
Organism: Pseudarthrobacter lactosi; assembly: GCF_055412785.1. NCBI lineage: Bacteria > Bacillati > Actinomycetota > Actinomycetes > Micrococcales > Micrococcaceae > Pseudarthrobacter > Pseudarthrobacter lactosi. The sequence goes on along the minus strand of NZ_JBVAYS010000001.1, from coordinate 2,040,453 downwards.
GGTGCTTCGCCTTCACGATCTCCGTCTGGCGGAGTTCCTCGGCCTGTTCGTTGAAGTTCTCCAGGGCCTCGCGGCTGCGGCCGAAGGCCTTCAGGACGCGGATGCCGTGGACGGATTCCTCCACCGTGGTGGCGAGGTCGCCGGCCTGGTCCTGGCTCCGGCGGGCCACCTTGCTGAAACGGGTCCGGAAGCGGAAACCGTAGGCCATGATGGGCACCGCGGCGGCCAGGAAGATCAGGGCCAGCTGCCAGCTCATGGAGAACATCACCACGATGCCGATGACCACCGTGAGTGTGGTGACCACCAGCATGATGGCACCAAACGCCATCCAGCGGCGCAGGAAGTTCAGGTCCGTCATGGCGCGGGACAGTAGCTGGCCTGAGCCCCAGCGGTCGTGGAAGGACACGGTCAGGTCCTGCAGATGCCCGTACAGCGAGACCCGCATCCGGGTTTCCACAGTGGTGGCCGGGTTGATCACAAACTGCCGGCGTAGGGCCACGAGTCCCGCTTCCGCGATGCCCAGGACCAGGATGACGACGGCGGCAGTCCAGACGGCGTCCGACGCGCCACCGGGTTGGAGGGACTCATTGACGAGGACCCGCAGCACCTGCGGGATGGTCAGTGCCACGATGCTGGCCAGGAGTGCGCAGAGGAGCCCCATCACCAGCCGGGGGATGATCGGCCTCACGTGAGGATAAAGACGGCTGATGGATCTGAAAAATGAGGTCTGCTTGGCCATGCCCGCTTCTCAAGCTCTAAATCGAATGTAGTTTCCCTTAGCAACTACCCTATGCCATGGCGTGAGCCGATTCACACGCCCGCCCCATGGGGTTATTCGGGGGAGGTGAGCGTCAGCAGGACAGCCTCGGGTTTGCAGGCGATGCGGATGGGAGCGAACCGGGAGGTGCCGATGCCGCCCGAGACGTTGACCGGCGTCGTACGTCCGTTGCTTTCCCAGTTGTTGAGGCCCTTGGCCCGCCACGTGGGGAGGTCGCAGTTGGCTACCAGGGCGCCGTAGCCGGGGATGCAGAGCTGGCCACCGTGGGTGTGGCCCGCCAGCAGCAGGTCCGCGCCGTCCTGCGTGAAGTGGTCCAGGACCCGCTGGTAGGGGGCATGGATGACCGCAACCCGGAGGTGCGCGTTCTGGTCCTGGTCACGGGTGCCGCGGGGCCAGCCCGCGTAGCGCTCCCGGTTCAAATGTGGATCGTCCACGCCGGAGAAGTCGAATCGGATCCCCTTCAGCACCACCGACTGGTGCCGGTTGGTGAGGTCCACCCAGCCGCCCATGCCGAAGCCGGACCGCAGCCGTGGCCAGTCCAGTTCGACGGGTTTGGGCTGGGCCTTGGACGGGCCCAGCAAGTAGGACGCGGGGTTTTTGAAGCTCGGGCCGAAGTAGTCGTTGGACCCTGGGACGAAAACGCCGGGGAACTCCAGGAGCGGTCGCAGCGCCTTGAGCAGGGGCTCCACGGCTTTGACATGGCTGAGGTTGTCCCCGGTGTTGACCACCAGGTCCGGCTCCAGGGACGCCAGCGACTCAAGCCAGCGGGCCTTGGTGTCCTGGCCCGGGACGAAGTGGATGTCGCTCAGGTGCAGGACACGGAAGGGCGCGTGGCCTGCCGGCAGGATGGGCAGTGTCTCCTCGCGGAGGACAAACTGGTTCTTCTCCCACAGCCCGTATCCGAAGGCTGCGAGACCCGCCGCAGTGCCCGCGCCGGCGGTGACGGCAAAGCCGCGCCCGATGTTCCGGACGCGGCTGGCCAATGCTGGGCTGACTGCCATGGGCGGCTAGTCCTTCTTCTCGCCGTTGCCGTTGCTGCTCGGCGCGGTGGACGGCTGAGGGGCCGGGGCCGTGGCAGGCGCGGTGGCCTGCGTTGACGGAGTGGTCCGGGCAGGCGTTCCGTTCACCATGTTGGTGGGCGGGGCCGTGAACGCATTGGTGCCGTACGCCGGAGCGACCTGAAGCATGTACTTGGCGAACATGGGACCGGCGATCATGTAACCGTCGATCGCCTTGTAGGACTTTCCGTTGATCGTCAGGTTCCGGCCCTCGCGGCTCTGGTCACCCAGCGGGTCGCCGAACCATGCGGCGGTGGCCACACCGGTGGTGTAACCGACCACCCAGGTGGAGCCGTTGGTGTCGTTAGTACCGGTCTTGGCAGCCACCGGGAAGTTGGTCTTGGTGGACAGCCGCGGCTGGATGAGGGAACCGGAACCGCCATTCAGGACTTCCTGCATGGCGTAGGCAACGCCCCGGGCGACCTCCGGTTTGACGGCATCGCGGCAGCTCGTGGCCTGGGCCGGGAGCTGTGCGCCTGTCTGGTCCGTGACAGACGTGATGGCGATGGGTTCGCAGTACTTGCCGTCGTTGGCGAACGTGGCAAACGCGGAGGCCATGGTCAGCGGGGCGGTCTGCGTGGAGCCGATCAGGTTGGCCAAAGTGGTCATCGTGACCGGCGGGTTGGGATCGTCACCCACCGGCAGGCCACCGTGGATTCCGACCGCATCCACGATCTTCTGGATGCCGCAGAGGTCAACCTGGGCCGCCGAGGCGAACGTGGCCGTGTTGATGGAGTTCTGCAGGCCGTACAGGACCGTCATGTTCCGGTAGTAGCCGTCGTCGGAGTTCTGCAGGTCGAAGCTGCCGGGAATCCTGGCGTCGTACCAGCCTACGGTGGGTGTCGGGCAGGTGTTCTTCCAGGGGAAGTTCTGCGGGTACTTGCGTGTGGCGGCGTTGATATTGGTGTTCATGGATTTGCCCTCGTTCAGCCATTCGGCGAACGTGAAGGGCTTCATGGTGGAGCCGGGCTGGAATCCGCCGAGGCCGTTGAGGTCGTTGCCGTCCTTGTCCAGCTTGTCCACGTTGAAGTTCTGCGTCTGGTTGAACTTGCCTTCGGTGGGCAGGAAGGAGGTGTTCTGCGCCATGTTCAGGATCTTGCCGGTGTTCGGCTGCACGGAGACGATGGACGCACCCCAGTTGTCCGCATTGACGCCGGCAGCCGCATCAGACTCAGTCTGGGCAACGTTCTGGGCGTTGACGTCCAGCGTGGTGGTGATGGTCAGGCCGCCGCGGAAGATGCTGTTTTCGCGCTCCTCGGGGGTCGCGCCATAGGCCGGGTTGTTCAGCAGCAGGTGCAACACGTAGTCGCAGAAGTAGGGTGCTGTGGTGGCGTACGCGCAGCCCTGGCGCGACGGGGTGACCTTCGGCTCAACCGGGGTGGCCACGGCGGCATCGTGATCAGCCTGGGTAATTTTTCCCTGGTTCAGCATGAGGCTTAGCACCAGGTCGCGGCGCTGTTTGGCGTTCTCCGGGTTGGTGATGGGGTCAAACGCTGACGGGCTGTTGACGAGGCCGGCCAGGAGGGCTGCCTGCGGCAGGGTCAGATCCTTGGCCGTGCTGCTGAAGAAGAATTTGGACGCGGCCTCGATGCCGTAGGCGTCACGGTTGAAGAAGACGATGTTGAGGTAACCCTCAAGGATCTGCTCCTTGGAGAATTCCTTCTCCAGGGCGATCGCGAGCTTCATTTCGCGAAGCTTGTCTCCCACGCCCTTGTTAACACCGTTGAGCTTGATGTCGCTATCTTTGCCCTCGGCTGCGAGGTTGGAGTTGAGCACGTTGTTCACGTACTGCTGGGTGATGGTGGAGGCACCCTGTTTGTTGCCGCGGGCCGTACTGACCATGGCGCGGAGGATGCCGGTGGTGTCCACACCGCCATGCTCGTAGAACCGGCTGTCCTCGACAGCAATGATGGCTTCCTTCATGAACGGCGAAATCTGGTCGAGGGCAACCTTGGTCCGGTTTTCCTCATACAGGTTCGCGATCAGGCTGCCGTCCGCGGCGAGGATCCGGGTGGACTGGCTGGGCGGGTCCACCTGCAGCTCTGCCGGGAGCGTATCGAAGAACTCGATAGAACCGCTGGCCGCGCTGCCCGAAACAGCGGCGGCCGGGACAAGCAGCCCCGCCACCAGGACACCACAAATCGCGCTCACACCAAGGAAGCCAAAGATCTTTCCGAGGGTAGTGGCCGTGTCGAAAATGGGGTTCTTACGAGTCACCATGTTTTCCACTTTACCGGCAACGACTAGTCTTTCTCTCATGACCAAATGGGAGTACGCCACGATTCCGCTCATTATTCACGCCACCAAGCAGATCCTGGATCAGTGGGGAGAGGACGGCTGGGAGCTCGTCCAGGTAATCACCGGACCTGACGGCAACGGCCTGGTTGCCTACCTCAAGAGGGAGAAGCAGTAGCAATGAGCACCCCCGCAGAGACCACGTCCGGCCCTGTATCCACGCCGGAAAACGCGTCTGATTCAGCGCCGGTTTCCGCCGTCGAGCAGCGCCTCGCCGAGCTAGGACTGGCCCTCCCCGAGGTGGCCGCTCCGGTCGCCGCCTACGTCCCGGCCGTCATCACCGGCAGCCATGTTTACACCTCCGGCCAGCTGCCGTTTATTAATGGCAAACTCGAAGCAACCGGCAAGGTTTCCACCGGCACCGAAGGCCACTCCGACGAGCCCACCGTGTCCCCTGAGGATGCCAAGGCCTACGCCGCTGTCTGCGCCATCAACGCGCTGGCGGCCATCAAGAGCGTCATCGGCGATCTGGACCGCATCACCCGCATCGTCAAGGTGGTGGGCTTCGTGTCCTCCGATCCGGCGTTCACCGGACAGCCCGGCGTCATCAACGGTGCGTCCGAGCTCCTCGGCCAGGTCTTTGGTGAGGCAGGCCGGCACGCCCGCTCCGCCGTCGGCGTGTCGGTTCTTCCGCTCGACTCTCCCGTTGAGGTCGAACTGATCGCTGAATTCAGCTAAGGACCCGGTTCACTCAATTGCCTCAGCTCTCCCGACGCCTGTTCGCTCTTCCTCCGGATCTTGAAGGGGCTGCCCAAAGCTGGCTCGAACACGGCGAGCGGACCCCGCGTGCCGCCCGCTACGCTTCGTCCGTGGTGCTTTTGCGTGACTCGCCCACCGGCCTGGAGACGTGGCTGGGTTACCGGCCCGGCTCCTCGCCGTTGGGCGTCCTCGCGTTCCCCGGAGGTTCCCTGGAGGCGTCCGACGACGACGCCGTCGGCTGGCTGGGCCCCTCACCCCAGCATTGGGCCGATCAGATGGGGACGAACGACGTCGGGCTGGCGCGCCGTCACGTGGTGGGCGCCATCCGCGAACTGTTTGAGGAAACCGGCGTGCTCCTGGCCGGGCCTGACATGTCCACCACGGTGGAAGCCACGTCAACGCACGACTGGATGCGTGCCCGCGTGGCCGTTGCTGACCAGGAGAAGACCTTCACTGAGCTCCTCGCCAAGCGGGGACTCTCGCTGCGGACCGACCTGCTGAAGCCGCTCGTCAACTGGCGCACTCCGGACTTCGCGCACCGCCGCTTCGACACCCGCTACTTCGCCGCCACCGTGCCCATGAACCAGCAGCCCAGCCTGCTGCAGAGCAAAGGCGTCTGGGGACGCTGGGTGTGCGCCACCCAGGCCATCGCCGCTCGCAGCACCACCGCCCTGGGTGATGAAGTGGGCCAGGAGAACACCGTGGGCCTCACCCTCGGCCAGCTTTTGGTGCCGGGCTCGGAGATCATGCTCGAGAAGATGGCCGCCGCAAACGGCTGCATCGCCTACCTGAGCTACAAGCGCAAACCCCACGTGTACCAGGCGCGGCTCGTCGACGAAGAGGGCACGCTGATGCTCGAAGTCGAGGCCGCCAAAACCGTAGCCGGGGACCCGCAGCGCGAACGTTAGCTCCGCGGACCGACGCGCTTAACTACCAGCGACACGAAAAAGGTCTGACGACACCCGAATTCCGGTGTCGTCAGACCTTTTCCGTGTCGCAGAAAACTACCAGTGTCCTAGCGGGAGCGCTGGCGCAGACGCTGCATGTCCAGGATCACTACGGCACGGGCTTCGAGGCGGAGCCAGCCGCGCTGGACGAACTCTGCGAGGGCCTTGTTGACCGTCTCGCGGGAGGCGCCTACCAACTGGGCCAGTTCTTCCTGCGTGAGCTCGTGGGCTACCAGTACGCCGTCCGTTGCCGGGCGGCCGAAGCGGTCGGCCAGATCCAGCAGTGCCTTGGCCACGCGGCCGGGGACGTCGGAGAAGACCAGGTCCGAGAGTGAATCGTTGGTGCGGCGCAGGCGGCGGGCCAGGGCCTGCAACAGTTGCGCGGAAACCTCGGGGCGCGTCCGGAGCAGGGCGTTGAGGCTTTCGTTCTTCAGGCCGGCCAGACGGGTTTCGGAGACGGCCGTGGCCGTGGCCGTGCGAGGGCTGGGGTCAAAGAGTGCCATTTCGCCGAAGAGCTCACCCGGGCCCAGGATGGCGAGCAGGGACTCCCTGCCATCGGGGGACGTTCGGCCCAGCTTCACCTTGCCGGAGACGATGAAGTAGAGCTGGTCGCCCTGGTCGCCCTCGCGGAATACCGATGCACCGCGGGAGAGGTCCACCTCGGTCAGCTCATCCGTCAGCAGGCGGAATGCTTCGTCGTCGAGCGTGGCAAATAGGGGTGCTCGGCGCAGTACCTCGATGTCCATGAAATCTCCTGAATAAAAAGTGTCGGCTGTGGCGCTTTTGCCATTGTTTCAGAATTTTCAAGGTTCTGTGACGTACTTGGCAGCGGAAACGCCGCTGACAGTGTGTAATGCGGGCACGATCCGGTGTCCGGCCGCGCCCGGGGTGTGATTTTTACGAGCGAATGTGGGCGGACGGCCCGCAGGGGCGGGGGACTGGCGCCCACAGAACAATGTCAGCCTGCGCCACTAGAATTGGGTCTCAACCGTATTAGAGGAGCGTCAGTGTTTGGCTTGACCGTTCTGGACCTGGCGCTGATCCTGGCCCTGCTGTCTTACCTGATCTATGGCCTGCGCAACGGCTTCCTGGTCACTCTCGGCGGCATCGCCGGCTTTGCCGCGGGCGCGGTGGCCGCGTTCTTTGCCGTTCCGCTGGTCAGCGGCTTCGTGGATGACTCTGGCTGGAGGCTGACCGCCATCGTGGCCGCCGCCGTCGTACTGATGGCCCTGGGCCATGGCCTCGGGACCATGATCGGGCGCCAAATCCGCGGCGCCGTGCGGATCAAGCCGCTGCGAGCGATGGACCGGCTGGTGGGCGGTGCCGTGAACGTGGTGGTCTCGGCCCTGGTGATGTCCATGCTCGCCTTCAGCGTCAGCGCCCTGGGCGTTCCGTTTGTGTCGCAGCAACTGGCCGAGTCCAAAGTCATCCGGTACATCGACGGGCTGACGCCTGTTCCGTTGAAGACCACCATGGCGCAACTGCGGTCCACGGTGATTGGCAACGGAATCCCCACGCTGCTTGAAGGCCTGGACCAGGGGCAGCCAGTGGCGGCGCCCAACGCCAGCACCGATACGCCGGCCCTGAACCGGGCCGCACAGTCAGTCCTGAAAATTGCAGGAACCGCCTACCAATGCGGCCAGAACCAGACCGGCACCGGCTTTGTGGTTTCCCCGGGCCGGGTTGTGACCAATGCCCATGTTGTGGCGGGCGTGTCGCAGCCGGTGGTTGAAATTCCCGACGGCGACGCGATGCCCGGGAGGGTGGTGTACTTCGACACCCGGCACGACCTCGCCGTCCTGGCCGTTGACGGGCTGCCCTCCGAACCGCTCCCGCTGACGTCTGATCTCCCGAATGGCAGCCCGGCCGCCTTCGCGGGGTACCCCCACGGCGGTCCGTTCAAGTCCAACCCCGCCACCGTCCAGGACATCACCTCGGTCCTGGTCCCCGATATCTACGGCGAAAACCCGGCCCCGGAGGAGATCTACCGCCTCGCCGGCAACGTCCAGCCCGGTAACTCCGGCGGGCCGCTGCTGACCATGGAGGGCCTGGTGGCCGGCGTCATTTTCGCCAAGGCAACCTCAGACGCCGAAATGGGCTTCGCCATCACCATGGATGACCTGTTCCCGGTCGCGTCCCAGGCCGCCAGCCTCAGCGCTCCCGTGTCCTCCGGGCAGTGCATCCAGAAGTAGCCGGGGCGGCCCGGGCCAGTCCGGCCTGACGCCCGTCGCCTGAGCTGTTCCGCGCTGAGCCCTTCGGCGCCGGGCTACAGCGTTTCGGCCAGGTAATCGATGGCGAGCTTGTAGCCGAAGACGCCGGCGCCCACGATCACCGCGGCGCACACGGGGGACAGGAACGAGTGGTGCCGGAATTCCTCGCGCTGGTGCACGTTGGTGATGTGGACCTCGACGGCGGGAAGCTGCACCGCTGCCAGGGCGTCGCGCAGGGCCACGGAGGTGTGCGTGAAGGCGCCGGCGTTCAGCACAATCCCGACGGCGGTGCCGCGGGCTGCGTGGATGACGTCCAGGAGCACGCCTTCATGGTTGGACTGGACGCATTCCACGTTGAAGCCGTGGGCCTGCGCCGCCGTGGCTGCCAGCTGCTCCACGTCCGCGAGGGTGGAGGTGCCGTACTTCTCCGGCTCACGGGTGCCCAGCAGATTGAGGTTGGGGCCGTTGATCACGAGGATGGTGCCGCGCCCGGCAGCAGTGGTGGCTTCAGTCATGGATGCAAATCTAGTGCCTGGGGCGGCCTGCCGCGCATAATTACGGAGTCCGGGGATCAGAACGGGGCCGCCGTCGTTCATCACCAGCAAAAGCAACGCGGGGTCACTTAACGCCCAATGCAGGGTCCGGAAGGGGCGTTAAGTGACCCCGCGTTGCTTAGGGGCTTCCGGTTGCTAGAGTGCCGTGAACCTCAGGACCAGGGCGTGTTCCGGGTTGAGGATGGGCATCGGCAGGCCCACTTCGGCCAGGAAGCGGCCGCCGGCCACCGCCCCGTCCGCCAGCCAGGCCGGGGGCTGGACCTGGGTGAACGTGTGGGCGTAGTCGGCGTCTCCGGGCGCCGGGAAGACGGCTTCCACCCGGTAGTCACGGTCCGGTTCCAGGCCGGGGATGGTGATCCGGCCGGTCTGTTCAGCAAACGACGTGCCCGTGCTGACGAGGGCGAACAGCGCCGCCGTCGTGCCCGGGAGAACGGTGCCCTGTGAAGCACGGCTGGGGGCCACCACGCCGTGCAGCATCAGGGAATCATCAGCGACGTCGGCGCGGATCATCCGGCCAGTGTGGATGAGGCCGCGGTGCTCTTTGTAGAGGCCGATGAATCGTTTGAGTTCCTCGCGTTCGGCGCCCTGCACTTCGCGGACGTCCCATTCCATGCCGAAGTGGCCGAAGAGTGCGGTGATGGCGCGGAAGGACAGATCGTGGGTGCGGGCTGTGGTGTGTGAGGTGGTGGGTCCGACGTGACCGCCCACCAGTTCCGGCGGGACTACCAGCCCGGTCCAGCGCTGGATGGTCTGCCGTTCCAGGGCGTCGTTGCAGTCTGAGGCCCAGATCCGGTCGGTGCGTTCCAGGATGCCAAGGTCTACCCGGGCGCCGCCGGAGGAGCAGCTTTCAATCTCGACGCCGGGGTGGGCCTTCTTGAGTTCGTCGAAGAGCCGGTAGGCGGCCAGGGTCTGTTCGTGGACCGAGGAGCGGCCGGCGTGGCCGTTCTCCAGCTGGTCCCGGTTTTGGTCCCATTTGAGGTAGCTGATGTTGTTCTCGCGCAGCAGGGCGTCGACGCGGTCGAAGATGTACTGCCACGCTTCCGGGTTGACGAGGTCGATCACGTGCTGGTTGCGCCATTCAAGCGGCAGGCGGCCGCCGTCCTTGTGCGAGGCGGCGGCTGGACCAACAATCCATTCGGGATGTGCCCGGGCGATGTCCGAGTCCAGGTTGACCATTTCCGGTTCCACCCAGAGCCCGAACTCCATCCCGCGCGAGGTTACGGCATCGATCAGTGGCGTGAGGCCGTCGGGCCAAATTGATTCGTCGACGTACCAGTCGCCCAGGCCGGCGTGGTCGTCGCGGCGGCCGCGGAACCAGCCGTCGTCGAGGACGAACCGTTCCACGCCGAGTTCGGCGGCGGAGTCGGCCAGTTCGGTCAGGGTGGCCAGGTTGTGGTCGAAGTAGACCGCTTCCCATGTGTTCAGGACCACGGGGCGCGGCTTGCCGGCGGGCAGGCCGGCGCCGGCTGCGGGGAGCACGTGGTGGGGGCGGGAACGGAACCAGCTGTAGAACGCCTCGCTGATGCCGTCCAGGCCGCGGTCCGAGAAGGCGGCGAACATCGCGGGTGTGGTGTAGCTGGTGCCGGGGGCGAGGATGACCTCGGCGGGGCCGAGGAGTTCGGAGCCGCCGATCATGGTGCGGCCGTCGCCGATGCTGTCGGCGAAGTGTTCGTGGTTGCCGCTCCAGGCCAGGTGTGTGGCCCAGACCTTCCCGTGGCGGTTGCCGAATCCGGCGGTGCCGGCGGCGAAGAGCAGCGATGAATCGTGTCCGGTGCGGCCGTGCCGGCCGGTGCGTACCCAGGTGCCCTGCTGGATGGGGCGGCGCTGCGGGTGGCTTTCCCGGCACCAGCGCCCGGTCAGGTCAAGGATTTCGACGGCGTCCGGCGCCACCGGGAGGACGGTGGCCAGTTCGTCGAGCTGGTAAGGCGTGGCGCCGTCGTTGGTGAGGGTGTGGCGGAGCTCCAGCAGGCCGCCGTCGTGCAGTGTCAGTGCGGAGGAGACGGTGAGGCCGGCGTCGGCATCAGTCTGGACGATGACGGCGGCGTTGCCCTCGGAGCTGGCTGTCACGGCGCGGAGGCGGGCCGAGAAGTCAAGGCCGGAGACGCCGTCGGCGATGCGGTGGCCGCGCAGGGCGGGACGGCCGCGCCAGCTGGACGATGCCTGCGGCAGTAGGCCGGCGGGCACGGTGGCGTCGATAGCGGAGTGCGGGATCGGTTCGCCGAGGATGGCGAGGTCCGGCAGTGTGCTGCCAAGGTCCGCGCCCCAGTGGATGACCTCGGCCTCTCCGCTGTCGAAGCTGATCACCAGGCTGGTGCCGGCGGAACGGAGGTGGAGCGGGTCCATATGATGCTGTCCTTCTAAAGGGTGGGAGTAAGAAAAAACTAGGCTGCGCGCCGCGGGAACACAAGGCCCGCGGCGCGCAGCCGGTCAAGCCGGTGGCCTACTTGAACAGGGCGTTGACCTGTTCGTTGGCCTGGGTCAGGGAGCTGGCCGGTGCCTTGCCGGACACCACTGCGTCCATGGCGGGCTCCATGATGCCCTTGACCTTGGCGGTGTTGTCCGTGATCGGGTACAGGAACGTGGTCTTGTTCTTGACGTGCTCGGTGAACGCGCTGACATCCACGCCCTTGGCCTTGAATGCTTCGGCAGCCTTGTCGGAGGAGGCCTTCAGTGCGGGGAAGACAACGGCCTTCGAAGCCACAACGTCCTGGCAGTCAGCTGATGCGAGGTACTCAACCCACTTGATCGAGGCGTCCTTCTTTTTGGTTCCGGCCCAGATCGAGTCGGCCAGGCCGTTGAACATGGAGGCCCGCTTGCCTTCGGGGCCCACCGGAGTGGGGGCGATGCCCACCTTGATGCCCTGGTAGCCGGTGTACTGGCCGGTCATCCACGAACCGTGCGCGTTGATGGCGGACTTACCGGCCGCGAAGGTGTCGGCCATGCTGGCGCCGACAGTGGTCTCCAGCTTGGGCATGTAACCCTTATCCACGAGACCGGCGAACCAGTCCATGCTTTCCTGGAACTTGGGGTCGTCGTAGTTGTAGTGCGTGCCCCAGGGGTTCTTGTCCGTGTGGGACCAGCCGGTGGTGTTGGTGAGGTAGCTCCACTCCGTCTGTCCGGAGGAGTCGCCGCCGCCGTTGAGGCCAAGGCCATAGACAGCGACGTTGTTCTTGTCGAAGCCGGCCTCGTCGCCGCGCTTGCCGCTCTTGTCAACGCTCAGGTGGGCGATGACCTGCTCGTAGGTGCCGCCGTCCTGGGGGTTCCAGGTGAGATTCTTCATCTGGTCTTCGGTGACGCCGCCGCTGGCGAGCATGTCCTGGTTGTAGAACAGGCCGATGGTGTCCCAGTCCTTCGGCAGGCCGTAGCGCTTGCCGTCCTGGCCAACCCAGAGGTCCGCGAGGCCCTCGTTGTACTTGGACAGGTCAATGTTGTCCTTCGTGACGGCGTCATCGATGGCCAGCAGCTGCTTGTTTTCGGCAAGCTCGCCGTAGCGTCCGAGGTGGTTGGTGAAAACGTCCGGGGCGGTACCGCCAACAAAGCCGTTGGTCAGCGTGCTCCAGTAATCGTCCCAGCCGCGCTGGGTGATCTTGACCGAGATGTCCGGGTTGGCCTTCTTGAAGTCGTCCGCGCACTGCTGGTAGGCGGGCAGCTGGTTGGCGTCCCACAGCCAGTAGTTGATCTCGCCCTTAGCTGACTCTGCCGAGGAGGATGATCCTCCGCCACAGGCGGACAGGGACAGTGCCATAACTGCGGCGACGGCGACGGCGCCGAGGGATTTCTTCATGGTTCTACTTTCCGTTTGGGAGATGGGGAGTGAGGTTTAGGGGATTACTTGATGCCGGAGAAACCGATGGAGTTGACGATCTTCTTACCGAAGGCGGCGAAGAGGACCAGGACAGGCAGGGCCGAAACGAGGGTCGCGGCCATCAGTCCGGACCAGTCCGGGGAACCCTGGGGTGCCTGTGATTTGAAGACGCCGAGGCCCACCTGGAGAACCCGCACATCGTCCTGTGAGCCGACGAGCAGCGGCCAGAAGTACTCGTTCCACTGACCGATGAAGGTGAGCAGCGCGAGGGTGGCGATGGGTGCTGCGGCGTTGGGGAGCACAATCTGGAAGAAGATGCGGAAGTGCTTGGCGCCGTCGAGCATGGCCGCTTCCTCCACCTCGCGGGACATGTTCAGGAAGAACTGGCGGAGGAAGAAGATGGCGAACGGAGTCATAAAGAGGTAGGGCAGGACCATGCCGAGCATCGTGTTGAGCAGGTCCAGGTTCTTGATCAGCAGGAAGTTGGGCAGTGCCGTGAAGATCGGCGGGACCAGCATGGTGCCCAGGAACAGGCTGAATACAGCGTTCCGGCCCCTCCAGCGCAGCCGGGCAAACGCGTAGGCAGCCATCGCACTGAAGAATACGGCTCCGGCAGTGGTGATGGACGAGAAGATGATGGAGTTTTTCAGGTACAGCCAGAAATTTATGGTGGCCCCCGAACCGCCCTCGGCGATGGCATCCGCGGGGCTCTGCAGCCCGAACACCCGCATAAAGGCGCCAAAGGTGAACTCCGCGGGAAGCAGGCTGGCCGAATTGGCGGCCAAGGCCGCATTGGTGGACAGCGCCGTCCGCAGCACCCAGAGGAACGGGAGGACGGAGACTGCGATGGCCAGGACCAGGAGGGCCCAGGCACCTGCGCGGCGGGTGTTGAACGGACGACGGCGGGGGGCCGGGGCCTGCAGCGATGCACGGCTGGTGGTGGATGTCATGGGGGACTCCTTAGTCCAGGTCCGACTCGTTGCCCTTGAGGAACTTCATCTGGATGAAGGCCACCAGGGCGAGAATGAGGAAGAGAATGACGGCGATGGCGGATCCGTAACCGAAGTCCGACTCGGTGAAGGCCCGCTGGTAGATGTAGTACTGGATCACGCGGGTGGCGTTGACCGGTCCGCCCTGGGTGGTGACGGCCACGGTGTCGAAGACCTGGAAGGATCCGATCACGGTCACCACGAGGACCAGTACCAGGACCGGGCGGAGCAGCGGAATGGTGATCTTGCGAAAGGTCTGGAACGCTGAGGCGCCGTCCAGCTTGGCGACCTCATAGATGTTGCCCGGGATGGCCTGCAGGCCGGCGAAGATGAGCAGCGCCGTGTACCCCATGTGCCGCCAGGTGTTGATGACTGCCTGGGTGGGGATGGCCCACTCTTCGCTGCCGAAGAACGCGACGCGGGGGAGTCCGGCCCATTCGATGAACTGGTTGACCACACCGATCTGGTAGTCGAGCATCCAGAACCAGAGCAGCGCCGCGATAACGTTCGACATCAGGTAGGGCAGGAGCAGGGCGCCACGGATGAGCGTGGACTTCGCGACCTGGTGCATCAGGAGGGCCAGGCCCAGGGCCAGGGCCGTCTGGAGGACGATGTTGAGGACCACGTACTGGCCCGTGACGGCCAGGGAATTCCAGAACAGCGGGTCCTTGGCAATTGCCGTGTAGTTGTCCATCCCCACCCAGGTGGGGTCTCCGAGAATGTTGTACTCCGTGAAGCTCAGGTACACGCCGCGGATGGTTGGGACAACGTAAAAGAAGATAAACCCGATCATGGCCGGGGCGATAAAGAACAGGGCGATCTTGAGGTCGCCGAGCCGGCGGTAACCGCCGCGCGGCTTGGGTGCTCCGGTTTGGGGCGGGGCGGGTCTCGCGTTTTTGGCAAGGGTGGTCATCGTCGACCCTTTCCTGACTGTGATGTGGATAACAACTGATGAGGAATCTACACGAGTAGATCAATGGTGGCAAGTGTTCATGTTTCTTTTGTTTCTAAAGGGATTTATCCGTTTGTTTGGCTATTGACTCGAGTAGATCAAGCTGAAAGACTAGCCATTCTGATGGACAGCGCTTGCCCGGCGCGCCCGCAAGGCATCTATGGAAGGCAAACAATGACGTTTTCAATCGGCGTAGTTGGAGTTGGCCAGTTCGGCGGCCAGTTCGCGCATCTCTTCAATCTCCATCCCGGCGTCAGTGCCGTTTATGTGGTGGATGAAGTTTCACTGCGTGCAGCCGAAGCAGCGGACCGCCTGCACCTGGCGGGTGTGAAGGCAAGTTTTGATGAACTATTGAAATCCGACGTCGATGCTGTGGCTATCTTCACCCAGCGATGGACACACGGTCCGCTGGTGGAGCAGGCACTCCGCGCCGGCAAGCACGTCTATTCAGCCGTCCCCATGGCTATTTCCGAGGAAGAGATCGCCCGCATCATCGATGCCGTGCGCGAGACCGGAAAGGTCTACATGATGGGGGAGACCAGCTACTACAACCCGGCCACCGTCTACGCACGCAAGCAGCACGCGGCCGGCCGTTTCGGGCGGATCTTCTACACCGAGGGGGATTACGTCCACGACATGGACCTGGGCTTCTACGATGCCTACCAGTACAGCGGCGGTGACCGCTGGAAGGAAACCGCCAGCTACCCGCCAATGCTGTACCCGACGCACGCGGTGGGCGGAGTGCTCGGTGCGGTCCCCGCCCATGCCGTCAGCGTCAGCTGCGTCGGAGTCAAGGACGACCGCAACGACGGCGTCTTTGACAAGGAAATCAGCATGTTCGGCAACGACTTCTCCAATGCCACGGCCCTTTTTGAAATGAACGACGGCGGCGTTATGCGCACCAACGAGATGCGCCGCGTGGGCTACCCGTCACACATCAGGGAGTCCCGGTTCCGCTTCTTCGGGACGGAGGCCAGCTTTGAACAGCTCGCAAACGTCACGGTCTGGCAGGACAAGGAGAACGTCCACGACATTTCCGAGCAGCTGGAAACACGGCCGAGCATGTCCCTGGATGACCCGTCGCTGGCCAACGTTGCGCCGGAACTGCGGGACGCCTTCGTCTCCGGACTCTCGCCGGTCCATGATGCTGACCGGCTGCCGGAGGAGTTCCGCGGCGCACCGAACGGCCACGAAGGCAGCCACCACTTCCTGGTGGATGACTTCGTAACAGCGGTCAACACCGGCACTCAGCCGCCGGTCAACGCCTGGGTTGCCGCCCGGTTCACGTTGCCCGGCATCGTGGCGCACCAGTCCGCCCTCCGCAGTGGAGAGCGGCTGCCCATCCGTGACTTCGGTGACGCCCCGGGGATCTGATCGCTAGCATGTACACCATGACGACTCCCGCAGTGCAGGCCCCGCGCAGCCCGGTAACCCGCAAGGATGTTGCCCGGTACGCGGGCGTCAGCACCGCCGTCGTCAGCTACGTAGTGAACGGCGGCCCCAAGCGAGTGGCGCCGGCCACGGAAGCGAAGGTCCAGGACGCCATCCGCCGGCTGGGGTACCGTCCGAACGCTGCCGCCCGGGCTCTGAAACTGGGATCCAGCGAAACCATAGGGCTGGTTATACCGGACAACAGCAACCCTTTCTTCTCGCTGCTGGCACACGCTGTGGAAGATGCTGCCGCCGAACTGGGCTACGCCCTGCTGCTTACCAACTCGGATGGAGACCTCGCCAAGGAACTCCGGCACGTCCGCAACCTTGCAGCACGCCAGGTGGACGGCGTCATCCTGTCCAGTGTGTTGATGGAACCGGGCCTGACGGACCTTGAATCGGCGGAGATACCGGTTGTCCTCCTGAACCACAGTGCCGATGCGCCCGGATTCAACAGTGTGGGCGTGGATCTGGTGGCGGGCGCAAAATCAGCCGTTGAACACCTGATCGGCCACGGACACACCAATATCGCCCTCGCCATGGGTACTAACACCGGCAACTATTATGACGGCCGCGAGGAGGGCTGGCTGCAGGCCCTGGCGGGGGCAGGACTGCCGGAAGGCCCCATTGTCCGTACCGCCTTCACCCGGGAAGGCGGCTACGCTGCAGGGAAACGCCTCCTGGCCTCCGCGAACCGCCCGACTGCCATTTTTGCCACGTCTGACCTGCAGGCTGTCGGTATCCTCCGCGCGCTCCATGAGGCGGGACTGTCGATCCCCAATGACATCGCCCTGGCGTCCTTCGACGGCTCAGCTGAAGCGGAGTACAGCTGGCCTCCCCTCACCACAGTGAAACAGCCGGCAAAGGCAATGGCGGAGGCCGCAGTCAGCGCCCTGATAGGCGCCCATCGCGGCCACGAATCCGAACATCTCATCTTTCCTGCCGAGTTGCAGATCCGGCAGTCCTGCGGCTGCCCCTAGGCTGCAGCAAGCCGAAGCCTGCCAACTTTCTCCTGCAGGACACGTTGCGCCTCAGGTCCCAGCCCGAGATCACTGATGACCTCGTCCACTTCGTCCAGTGACGCAATGGAACTTATGCCCAGCACCCCCCATTTGGTGTGGTCCGCCAGCACGACAGTTTTCCGCGCTGCGGCCACAAAGGCCCGGTTCGTTTCGGCTTCAAGCAGGTTGGGCGTAGTGAAGCCGGCGACGGTTTCCATGCCGTGGACGCCAAGGAACAGCACGTCCAGGTGCAGCTGCTTCAGTGCGCTCGTCGCGATGGGGCCAACCAGGGCGTCCGACGGCGTGCGCTGGCCGCCGATCAGGATCACCGTGGAGCTGTAGCGGGCCGGGCCTGTTGCCGCAGCATGGTGGAACAGGTCAGCGATGCGCACCGAGTTGGTGACCACCGTGATTTGCGGGCCGTTGACCAGTTCCTTGGCGAGCGCCCACGTTGTGGTCCCGGCGCTCAACCCCACCGCCATCCCTTCCTGGACGAGTGCAGCCGCTTCAATTGCAATGGCACGCTTCTCCGCTGTCAGCTGCGTGGACTTAAGTTCGAAGCCCGGCTCGTGGGTGCTGGCATCGCCGGGGAGCTTGGCGCCGCCGTGGATACGTTCCAGTTTGCCGCCCTCCTCCAGCAACTCGATATCCCGGCGGACAGTCATCAGCGAAACACCCAGTTGTTGGGCTAGGTCCGAGACGCGGACAACCCGTTCGCGCTGGACGGCATCCACGATTGCCTGGTGGCGTGCTGCGGGGAGCATGGAATTCCTTTCGTGCGGGGACGGGGGACTGATACCCCCGTCACGTTCCATGATGGTCTACCCCTTGCTTGAACCAAGAGTCAGCCCCGCAACAAACTGCCGCTGCAGGAGCAGGTAGATCACCAGCGTGGGAATGACAGTGATGACCGCACCGGCGGCCAGGAGGTTGTAGTTGCTCAGGAATTCGCCCTGCAGGTTGTTGATGGCGGTGGTGATCGGAAGCCGGTTGCCGCTCTGGATGAAGATGAGGGGCCAGAAGTAGTCGTTGTAGATGAAGATGACCTGGAGCGTGCCGAGGGCCGCGAACGCCGGCCGGCAGAGTGGCATGATGATCTCCCGGTACTGCCGCCAGATGCCGGCCCCGTCCACGAGGGCGGCCTCGGTCAGGTCCGCGGAGAGCGCCTTCATGTAGTTGGACAGCACGAAGGTGCAGAAGCCCATCTGGAAGGCGGTATTGACCGCGATCACAATGATGTAGGTGTTCAGCATGTTTCCGGAATCGCTGAACGAGTACGGCACTTCGAAGTGCTTTGCCATCTCGAACAGCGGGGCGGCGAGGACCTGCGGGGGAAGCAGGTTTCCGGCGGTGAACATGATGAGCAGCGTGATATTGAACTTCCAGCTCACCCGGCTGACGGCGAAGGCCATGAGGGAGGCCAGGAACAGGGTCAGCAGCACGGCCGGCACGGTGATGATGACCGAGTTCCAGAAGTACGTGGAAAACCCGCCCTGGGTCCAGGCCTGGGCAAAGTTGTCGAAGTTGAAGTCGCCGGCAAAGCTGAAATAGCCGTACAGGTTCGTCGAGGCCACCGGACGGAGGGCGGTGAAAAGCGACCAAGCCAGCGGGATCAGCCACATCACCGCCATAGCGGTCAGGAAGATATGGGTTCCGTAGTGGCGCTTGGGCCTGCTGCCGGAGCGGGGCGCGGCTGCGGCGGGAGTCCTGCCGGTGCGGGCTGTGGTGGTGCTCATGCTTTGTTCTCCTTGCCGAAGGTGCGGCTGAGGTAGAAGACGATGGGAACAAGGGAGATGACCAGCAGCACCACTGCCAGTGCCGAGCCGACGCCAATCACCTGGCCTTCACCTACGAGGTTCTGGATCACCAGGGCGCTGAGCATTTCCAGGCCGTTGGTTCCGCGGTTGATGACGTACACCACGTCAAAGGCGCGCAGCGATTCGATGATGGTGATCACCACGATGACGATGTTGATGGGGCGCATCGCCGGGAACACCACGCGGAAGAAGGTCTGCACGGCACTGGCTCCGTCGATGGCGGCGGCTTCCTTGAGGGTCGGGTCCACGCCCTTCAGCCCGGCCAGGTACAGGAGCATCACGTAGCCGGCGTGCCGCCACGTCGCTGCGATCATGGCGGCCCAGATGTTCACGGAGGAGTCCCCGAACCAGTCAACGGCCTGCGGTGTCCCTGCGGTGCCCAGGAGGAAGTTCAGGAGTCCGTTGTCGCGCTGGTAAAAGAGCTGCCAGATGATGCCGATCAGGGCCAGGGACAACATCACGGGTGCGAAGAAAATGCTCTGGTAAATCTTGCTGCCCCTGATGTTCTGGTCCAGCAGCACGGCGAGCAGCAGGCCCAGCGGTGTGGCGATCAGGGCCAGGAACAGGAGCCAGAGGAGGTTGTGCTGCACCGCCGGCCAGAAGGGCGGGTAGTCCTGGGTGATGTACTGGTAGTTCGCCGTGCCGGCGGGGCGTATGTCGGCCAGGTCCAGGCCGTTCCACCGGCTGAAGCTGAGCCCCACGGACATCAGCGTCGGCAGCCAGACCAGGGCCAGTTCGATCAGGGTGGGGATCCCCACCATCAGCGACAGGACCACCTTGTCCCGCCCTGTCAGGCGGCGGACCCGCCCCCCTCTGGTCCGCCGGATACGGCCGCCGCCGGGCTCCCGCGCTTCCGGCGGTATCAGTTCTTGTGCGGTGCTGCTCATGGAAGTCTTCCCTCTATTGATGGGGACGCTGGAAGGGAACGACGGCGGCGGGAGCCTTGCGCCGCCGTCGTCGTTCCGTTCTGGTTGGGCGCCGTAGAAACGGCGCTGACAGGGCTGGAAGTGCTGCCCTGGACTACTGCGCGGCGTAGAGCGACTTGGCCTGGGCCTCAAGGTTTTTGACGTCCATTTTGCCGTCCTTGATGAAGCTCTGCAGGGCCGGGATCATCACGTTGTTGGCCATGGCCGGCAGGGCGTCGCGGTCGAAGAACTGGCTGATGTACTTCGCGTCCGCGATGGTGTCTGCACACTTCTTGTTGAGCGGGCTGAACTTGGACGTGTCCGTGCCTTTGGCGGTGGCGATGTTGGACGCATCCACCGCGGCGTAGGCGTCCTGGGCATCGGCGGTGCCGAGGAACGCCATGAAGTCGCGGGCCGCCTTGTTGTCCCCGCCCTTTTTCGACAGCAGGAGGCCGTCGATGGGGGCTTCGACGGCGTCGCGGCCTTCCATGGCGATCTCCGGAAAGGCGAAGAAATCGATGTCCGCCAGCACCGCCGGGTCGGTGAATTGCTGGGTGACGAAGGAACCCAGCAGGTACATGCCGGTCTTCTTGGCTTCCAGCGCCTTGGCGGCGTCCTGCCAGGTCTGGCCGAGGGCTCCCGGATCCTGGAAAGGAAGGAGCGCAGCCCAGGTGTCGAAGACCGCGCTGACCTTTTGCTGGTCCCAGGATTCCTTGTGTGCGCACAGGTCCACATGGAACTGGTAGCCGTTGAGCCGCATGTTCATGTAGTCGAAGGTGCCCATGGCCGGCCAGCCGTCTTTGTCGGCGAAGCCGATGGGAATGATGCCATCTGCCTTCATCTTCGTGGCGAGGGCCTTGAGTGCGTCAAAGGTCTCCGGCACCTCGTACCCCTTTTCGGCCCAGAGACTCTTCCGGTAGAAGAACCCCCACGGGTAGTTGTAGTTGGGCACGAAGTACATCTTTCCGTCCGGTCCGGTGGAGGCTTTCTTCAGCGCATCGGAGTAGTTGCCACCGATGGTTTCCCAGACGTCATCAATGGGCGCAAGGAGCCCCTTGCCTGCGTAGTACTGCATGCGGTAACCGGCGAACCAAGTGAACGTATCGTCCG
Source organism: Pseudarthrobacter lactosi (assembly GCF_055412785.1). Taxonomy (NCBI): domain Bacteria; kingdom Bacillati; phylum Actinomycetota; class Actinomycetes; order Micrococcales; family Micrococcaceae; genus Pseudarthrobacter; species Pseudarthrobacter lactosi. The sequence continues at coordinate 2,019,902 of NZ_JBVAYS010000001.1, read as the reverse complement.
GAGAGCCCTGCAGGTAGGAATTAATCTTGTTCTGGAAATCATTGTGGGGCACCACATTCGTGGTGACCTTCTTGCTTGACTTGGCCGTGAAGGCGTCGGTGACAGCCTGGTACGCCCGCTTGGGGACGTCATCGGAGGACCCGGAACCGAAGGTAAGGCCGGAGGAGTCTGAGCCCGTGGCGGACGGCGCGCTTCCGCCCGTGCAGGCTGCGAGGAATGGAATGCCGGCCAGGCCTGCCGCGCCTACGCCAACGGTCTTGAGGATGCTCCGCCTGCTGGGAAAAGCAGTTGCAGACGCATCAAACTGTGAAGCCATGTTCTCTCCCTTGAAAAATAGCCGCATGTGAGACACCTCACATTGCATCTGACTATAAACGTTCAAAACAGAACATGGAAGAACGGCAACTAACATTTATGGCGTTGACTTTTTTGAATCGTCCCAAACAGGGAGTGGCCCTGTTATTCCCGTGAGGACGGGAATAACAGGGCCACTCGATAGCTTCGGACCGGGTCTTGCGGCAGCTGTTACTTTCTGAGCGACTGCGCGATCTGGGCCATGACCGTGGTGTCGGCCAGGGTGGTGGCGTCGCCGGATTCGCGGCCTTCGGCGATGTCCTTGAGCAGGCGGCGGACGATCTTGCCGGACCGGGTCTTGGGCAGTTCCGGGACCACGAGGATGGTTTTGGGTTTGGCGATGGGCCCGATTTCCTTGCCCACGTGGTTGCGGAGTTCCTGGATGGTTTCCTCGCCCTTGTCCACGGCATCGCCGCGCAGGATGACAAACGCGACGACGGCCTGGCCGGTGGTCTCGTCGGCGGCGCCCACAACGGCGGCTTCGGCCACGGAGGGATGGGACACCAGGGCCGATTCGATTTCGGTGGTGGAGAGCCGGTGCCCGGAGATGTTCATAACGTCATCCACCCGGCCCAGGAGCCAGACGTCGCCGTCCTCGTCCTTCTTGGCACCGTCGCCGGCGAAGTACATGCCTTCGAAGCGGGACCAGTAGGTCTCCTTGAACCGTTCGGGGTCGCCCCAGATGCCGCGGAGCATGGCGGGCCAGGGCTCGCGGATCACCAGGAAGCCGCCGTGGCCGTCCGGTACGGATTCGCCCTGCTCATCCACGACGTCCACCGCGATGCCGGGCAGCGGGACCTGCGCGGAGCCTGGCTTCGTGGCGGTGACGCCGGGCAGAGGGGCGATCATCTGGGCGCCGGTTTCGGTCTGCCACCAGGTGTCCACGATGGGTGCTTTGTTGCCGCCGATGACGTCCCGGTACCACATCCAGGCTTCGGGGTTGATGGATTCGCCCACGGAACCGAGGACACGGATCGAGGAGAGGTCGTACTTGTCCGGGATCTCCCGGCCCCATTTCATGAACGTACGGATGGCCGTGGGGGCGGTGTACAGGATGGAGACCTTGTACTTCTCGATGATCTCCCACCAGCGGCCCTGGTGCGGGGAGTCCGGGGTGCCTTCGTACATGACCTGGGTGGCGCCGTTGATGAGCGGGGCGTAGGCGACGTACGAGTGGCCGGTGACCCAGCCGACGTCGGCCGTGCACCAGTAGACATCCGTTTCGGGGTGCAGGTCGAACACGGCCTTGTGGGTGTAGGCGCCCTGGGTGAGGTAGCCGCCGGTGGTGTGCAGGATGCCCTTGGGCTTGCCGGTGGTGCCGGAGGTGTAGAGGATGAACAGCGGGTGCTCGGAGTCGTGGCCGATGGCTTTGTGCTCGGTGGAGGCCAGCTCCACGGTGTCCGCCCACCAGTGGTCCCGGCCTTCGTGCCAGTCCACGTTCTGGCCGTTGCGCTTGACTACCACCACGTTCTGGACCGTGTGCCCGTCAGCGGAGAGGGCCTCGTCCACCGCGGTCTTGAGCGCGCTGGGCTTGCCGCGGCGGTAGGTACCGTCCGCGGTGACCACGAGCTTGGCTTCGGCGTCCTCGATCCGGGAGCGCAGGGCGTCGGCGGAGAACCCGCCGAACACCACGGAGTGCACCGCACCGATGCGGGCGCAGGCCAGCAGCGTAATGACAGCCTCGGGGATCATGGGCAGGTAAACGGCCACCCGGTCACCCTTGGACACGCCGAGGGACTCGAAGGCGTTCGCGGCCTTCTTGACCTCTTCAGTGAGCTGGGCGTACGTGTAGGTGCGGGTGTCGCCGGGTTCGCCCTCGAAGTAGATGGCCACCCGGTCTCCGAGGCCGTTTTCCACGTGGCGGTCAAGCGCGTTGTACGCGGCGTTGACCTCGCCGCCCACGAACCACTTGGCGAACGGCGGGTTGGACCAGTCCAGCGCCTGGCCGAAGTCTTTGCTCCAGGTGAGCAGTTCGCGGGCCTGCTTCGCCCAGAAAGCCGGGCGGTCGGCGTCGGCCTCGGCGTAATCAGCGGCGGTGACAACGGCGTCGGCAGCGAATTCGGGGCTGGGAGCGAAAGTGCGGTTTTCGTGCAGCAGGTTTTCAAAGGCGTCGCCCTGCTGGTCGGTCTGCACGGAAGCTGCGGGGGCAGTGGCCGTGGAGCCGGGAGTGTCCTGAGACATGGTGAACCTCATCATTCATCGGTCTTTTCAGCGGCTGCCGTCGCCCGGCCGTGCTCCGCCGATGTGCGCGGCATTGGGCAGCGGCCGATCGCGGACATTCCGCAAAGAGCTGTTCCGGAATCAAGCCTAATACGTGCAGGGGCCGCGATGTGTTCGCTGTCACAAAGGCGCCCGCGAACGGCATTTATTTAGCGGTGAATGGTTAATGGACCCTGCGAACCGGCGTCCCGCCGCTGCGGATCAGCTAGTGATCGGCCATGCGGTTGGCTAGGCTGAGATTGAATTGTGACTTTCTACGGAGCTGTCGGATCCGGTGTATCACTGCCGGGCCTGGCCGTTGCCGCCGTTTCGGACGGCATAGTTTTGGGACGGAACCGTCCCGGTGCCGCCACGCTAAGGAGTACAGAATGAACCAGCAAAGCTTCGGCCAGAAATTTGGCCGCACAACCGAGGCCGGGCCTGGCACCACACCGGGAGGCGGCTCAGCGAACGGCGTGCAGAAGCCGGCCGGCGCCAAGCCGGGCACCACCAACCAGGCCGTGCTGGGTCCGTTCACGCTGCGGGACCTGACGGTTTTCGCCTCTACCCTCGTTCTTCTGGTGGCCTCGCTGCTGCCCATCTTCTTCGGCCGGTTTAATCTCTGGAATGCAGGCAGCCTGTTCTTCCTGGGCCTCGGCATTGTGTTGCCGCTGATCGTTACGGCACTCTTTGTAGCCCGCCGGCTTGTGCCCGCCACGAAGGTCCGCATCGGCTCGCTGTCCGTTGACCAGTTCGCTTCTGTGGTGGCTTCCTTTGCACTGGCGTTCTTCTTTGTTTCCACGGCTGCGGGCTATGTGCCCAGCCTGTTGGTGGGCCTGGTCGGTTCCGTCGTGCTGTTCGCGGGGACCGTGCTGAGCCGGTTCATTCCGTACTTCGCCGGCGACTTCCTGGGGCGCGACGAATCCCCGGCGCACGTGATGGCGCGCGACTCGGCCGTCCCGCTGCCCAAGCCGCACACGCCCAAGGAAACCAAGCCTTCGGCCGCGCCCGTCCCGGCAGCTTCCGCGCCTTCCGCCACTTCTGCGCACGCCGGCACCCCCGCAGCTTCGGCTGGGGCCTTCTCCGCGCCGGCCGCCTCGGCGCCGGCTGCCTTCGCGCCTGCCCCGGCTACCCCCGCCCCGGCTGCGTCAGCAGCCGTCTCGTCCGCCCCCGAGGCCAACGAGTGGACCGCTGCCGGCGACCCGAGCCCCGCAACCCAGGCTGCCGACGTCGTGCCTTCCCCCACAGCGACGAACGCATCAGCGACGCCCGCCGTTGCGGAGGCTACTGCGGCTGACATCCCGACGGCGGCCGCGGCTCCAGCTGCATCGGCCCCGGCGGCTACGGCTGCGGCTCCAGCTGCCCCTGAAGCGGCAGTCCACGACGCCGGCACCGGTGTCCCCGCCCCGGCTCGACAGTCTGCCCAGGAGCCTGCGGCGACGGCCGTGCACCAGCAGGTGCGCAGCGTGGAGCCCATCGGCGCCACCGTGGATCCGGCATCCAGGCCGGAAGAATCGCACGAAGAGCAGGCGCATGAGGCATTTTGGTTTGCCGTGGCCCAGCACCGGACCGCAGTGGATGCCCAGACAGGCGCCCCCGCGTTTGTGATTGAACCGGGCGGCTGGGTGCTGGCGCTGGAAGACCGGGGCCACGAATTCCTGGTCCAGCACACTGACGGACGGGTGGGCGTCTTGCGCGACCTCAGCAACATCGAGCGCGGCTAACCAGGCCCGTGGCCACCTCCCGTAGACCCGGACCGGGCCCGGCCGCAGCAGCCCCGGAGTCTTTGCTGGCGTTGAAGCGCCGGGCGCGACGGATCAACAAGGCCTTGGCGGAAAAGTACCCTTACGCCCATGCTGAGCTGGATTTCCGGAACCCGTTCGAGCTGGTGGTGGCCACGGTCCTGTCGGCCCAGACCACAGATGTGTTGGTCAACCAGGTCACCAAGATTCTTTTCGCGCGGTACCCGGATGCCCGGGCCATGTCGGAGGCCGATCCCAACGAGCTGGAAGCGATCCTGCAGCCCACCGGCTTTTTCCGGGCGAAAACGAAGAACGTGATGGCGCTGAGCACGCGGTTGGTGGACGAGTACGACGGCGTGGTCCCCGGCCGGCTGGAGGACCTCGTGACGCTGCCGGGAGTGGGGCGCAAAACCGCCAACGTGGTACTGGGCAATGCCTTCGGGATCCCCGGTATCACCGTGGATACGCACTTCGGCCGGCTCGCACGGCGCTTCGGCTGGAGCACTTCCGAAGACCCGGTGCAGATCGAATTCGACGTCGCTGAATTGTTTGAGCCGCGGGACTGGACCATGCTCTCGCATCGGGTGGTGTTCCACGGGCGGCGGGTGTGCCACTCGCGGAAGCCGGCCTGCGGCGTATGTCCGGTTGCGAACTGGTGCCCCAGCTACGGGTTGGGCGAGACCGATCCCGGCAAGGCCGCCAAGCTCCTTAAATACGAGCTGGCGCCCGGGAGTGAAATTCTCCTGGAACAGTTGCTGGCCGAAACGCACCGCGCCGCTGAAATCCGGATGGAATCACAGAGGCGGCTTCCATGAGCGCACGCCAGGACCTGATCGACCTGGTGCGCAGATCGGACAGCGGCGACGTCACCGCGCCAAACACTGCCTGGGCGGCCCTGACCGTGGATGAAGACATAGCCCGCAAGGCCGCAGTCCTGATGCTTTTCGGTGTACTGGACGACGTTCCGGCCGTCTCAGGCAAACCCCTGGCGGCGGCGGATCTTGATGTCCTGCTGCTGGAACGCGCGCACACCCTGGATTCCCATCCCGGCCAGGTCGCCTTTCCCGGTGGCACCATCGACGCCGACGAAACCCCGGTTGCCGCAGCCCTGCGCGAAGCCGAAGAGGAGACCGGGCTGGACTCCGCCGGGGTGGAGGTTCTGGGATCTTTGCAGGAGCTCGGGCTGGCCCGCAGCAACTTCCTGGTGACGCCGGTGCTCGGCTGGTGGGCGTCGCCGTCGCCGGTGCATGTGGTGGACTACGCCGAATCCGCCCAGGTTTTCCGGATCCCTGTCCGGGACCTGCTGGACCCGGCCAACCGGGTGACAGCAACGGTCAGCCGCGATGGCAGGACCTTCAGCAGCCCCGGCTTTGCGGTCAGCGACGTGCTGGTCTGGGGTTTCACCGGGATCATTCTGGACGGCCTCTTTGAGCAGCTGGACTGGGCCGTGCCGTGGGACCGGACCCGCCTGCACGAGGTGGTCTTCTAGCTCGGCTGCGGCTGCTGCCGAAGATCAACAACAATGCCCGTGGCAGCGTTTTCACGCAGTGCATTGATGCCGTCCTTCAAGGCGCCGAGATGCTTGAAATCGGGCGAAACTGCCACGATATTCCCGTTTGAGTCGGTGAGCCTGAGCCGATAGCACTCATCACTTACACGATGTATTTCAAACCTGCCCGCCATAGGCCGGACCTCCCCTGAGATGCGTCTTTGCATGAATTGCTGGACCGTCTGCTTCAGCCGCTGCACTGATGTAACCATGGTCACAGAGGTTCCGGCCAGCTACTCCCGGGTAGGTTTCCTCGGGCTACCCCGTGGGGCCTATTGCTACTTCGCGTTATCGTAGGAGTCCACCACGGCCACGCTGACGGGGAATTCCACCGGGATGGGTCCGAACAGCAGTTCCTTCGCGGCCGCGGCAGCTTCCTCGATGGCCCGGATACAGGCCTGGACGCCGGCCTCGGGGGCGTGGACCATCACCTCGTCATGCAGGAAAAACACCAGCTCTGCCGCAACGGTTCCGTCGGCACGCAAGGCGCGCAGCCGCCGTCGTAATTCCGCCAGCCAGCACGCCGCCCAGTCGGCGGCGGATCCCTGTACCACAAAGTTGCGGGTGAAGCGGCCGCGGGAACGGGCAATCGATTCCGCGCGGCGCTGTTCCTCGGCGGTGGCCGACTGCTGGCTCCGGAACCACCCTTCCGACGGCGGCGGGCTGCTCCGGCCCAGCCGGGTGGTCACGGTGCCGCCAGCCTCGCCGTCCCGCGCCGCCTGCGCCACGAAGCCGACGGCGCGTGGGTAGGTCCGTGCCAGCTGCGGCATCAGGCGCCCGGATTCGCCCGTCGTGGCGCCATAGATGGCGCCCAGGAGGGCGATTTTCGCCTTGGCGCGGTCGCCGCCGAAACCCTGGGCGGCGATGCCGGCGTACAGGTCCTTGTCGCGCGCCGCTTCAGCCATTTTGGAGTCCTGCGCCAGCGCCACCAGGACCCGGGGTTCCAGCTGGGAGGCGTCCGCGACGATGAGCTTGTGGCCGGGATTCGCATGGACTGCGCCGCGGATCTGGCGCGGGATCTGCAGGGCCCCGCCGCCCCGCGACGCCCAGCGGCCGGACACGACGCCGCCCACCACGTACTCGGGCTGGAAGCGGCCGTTGGCCACCCATGCGTCCAGCCAGGCCCAGCCGTTGGCGGTATGCAGGCGGGACAGTTTCTTGTAGGCAAGAAGCGGCTCAATGGCAGGATGGCTGGACTCCATCAGCTCCCACTGCCGCGTGCTTTTCACCTCGATGCCGTTACGGTGCAGGGCTCGCATCAGTTCCTGCGGCGAGTCCGGGTTCAGTCCGGGCGAGTTGAGCAGTCCCCGCAGTTCGGTGTTCAGGGCCTCCAGCTTCGCGGGGCGGTGACCGGACTGCGGGCGCGGCCCGAGGTAATCGGCCAGGATCTGCTCGTGCAGGTCCTCCCGCCAGGGAACGCCCGTGTGCTGCATCTCCGCGGCGATCATGGCGCCAGCGGATTCGGCGGCCAGCAGCAGGTGGAGCCGCTTCCGCTTGTTTTCGTCCGGAGCCGCATCGGCCAGGGCGGCCTGCTGGGCGGCGTATTCAGCGCGCAGCTCCGCCAGAGTGTGTCGCGGCGTCCGGTGGCGGACGTCGTCAAAGAGGGCGCCCTGATCCGCTGGCGGGGGCGGCGGCTGGAGTGCGCGGGGCAGTGCCTGGGCATCGTCGAGCGGTTCCTTTTCCGCGTTCCGGGCGTACTCCGTGTGGGCAGTGAACTGCGAATATGCCAGGATGTTCCCGCAGAGGCTGAGGTCATAACAGCGGTCCACTTCCACGCCCGCCGCCAGCAGAGCGGGGTACCAGTCCTGGGTCCGGTGCCAGATCCAGCGCGGCGGCGCCTCGCGGGGCCGGGTTTCGAGGTGGCGTACGACGCCGGGCAGCTCGGCGGCGCTGATCAGCCGCGGTTCCGGGCGGTCCGGGTGCGGTTCGCCCGCCTGGGTGACCTGCTGGAGGGCTGCGCCATGGGCATGGGCGGCGAGCAGCAGATACATGGGTCTAATTCTGCCCTGTATCGGGGACATCCACGCCCCGACCCGGTGCTGTCAACATGTGTTGACGGGACAATCGTATGTCAACTAAAGTTGACGAATGGAGGTAGGGCGGATGAAAACACTGGTTGCATCAATGGACGGGAAGGGCCCCGCTGAAGCGCTGTACGCAGTGGCGGAGCTGCAGAAGGAAGTCGGCCGCGCCGAAGCGGCCCTGGTCCGGGCGGCGAGGCAGGCCGGTCTGTCTTGGGAAGCCATTGCCCTGTGCCTTGGGGTGAGCAAGCAGGCAGTGCACCGCAAATACGGGAAGCAGTAACCCGCCCGGTCGTTCGGCCGCGTTGTTCGGTCCGGCCAGGGTCCGGCCGTTTGGCCGGGGTCCGTCCGGGGAGTTCGGGGGAGTTGTCCACATACGGTGGTATGCCCCTGTTTCTTCCCCTTGAGCACGGTGGAGAGTTGCTGCATGAGCAGGCACCAGCTATCTCCACCCCCTTCCGAGCGGCCTTCCACCCAGCTGTCCCGCGCGAGACCTTCTCCTTCCCCCATATCTGACTCCGGTGGTGCCCAGTCCCGTGAGTCCAGGGCCGGTGGATCCGCGTCCCGTGCGCCTGCCTCGGGAAGGGCCGCGGGAGCCTGGCTCCCGGATCCCGCTGGTGCCGAGGTTCTCCTGGTCACCGGCTACGACTTTCTGCAGGGCGAGGTGGAACGGATCGTGGCTGCCGCCGGCGGCCATTTGCGGGTGGTGGCGGACGTGGCTGATGCCGCCAAGTACTGGGACACCGCGGCTGCAGTGTTGGTAGGGAGCGATGTCCGTGAGCTGCCGCCGCGGCGAAGGGCCCCTGCCGTGTTGGTGGGCCTTAACGGGGAGGGGGACAGTCTCTGGCACCTGGCTACAGCCCTCGGAGCGGAGCGGGTGGCGGTGCTGCCCGATGCCTCGGCCTGGCTGGCCGAGTACCTGAGCCGGTCGCGGTCGCCCGAGGCGGGAGGACTCGTGCTCGGGATAACAGGGGGCTGTGGCGGTGCGGGCGCCACGACCGCGGCAATCTGGATCGCCCAGGCGGCGGCCGGGCTGGGTGTGCGCGTATTGCTTGTCGACGGAGACCCCTGGGGTGGTGGCCTGGAACTGGCGCTGGCAGCTGAGGAGACGCCGGGGCTGCGCTGGCCTGACCTGTCCGACGCCAGCGGAAGCATCGATCCTGAGCAGCTGGCTGATTCACTGCCGGTTGCCGGCGGGTTTTCCTTCCTGTCCTGGCCCGGCAGCCGCGACCGCCAGGCACCGGTGGATGCCGCCACCGCCGGTGGCGTGCTGGATGCGGCCCGGCGGGGCTATGAACTCGTGGTGGTGGACATCGGCCGGGGCGCCGAACCCGTGCGCATGTTTGCCTGGGACTGTGACCGCATCCTGGTGGTTGTGCCGGCGCAGCTGAAGGCCGCGGTGGCCACGGCCCGGCTGCTCCACGAACTTCCGCCGGTTGAGGCGGCCCTCCTGGTTCGGGGCAAGGCCGGTGCCGCGCTGGACGCAGGACTGATTGCGGACGCCGTCGGGCTGCCGGTCCAGGGCCGGGTTCCGGAGCTGCGGGGCGTTACAGCGGCCGGGGAAAACGGACGGCTCCTTGACGTGGGCAAACGGCGGAGCGTCAGGCATTTCGCCGCCTCAGTGCTCGATCTGCTGGACGGCGACATGCCCGCCGGAGACCTGCCGTGAGCGAGCGGCAGCCAGTCCCGCCACCGTCGCCCCGGGACCATCGGACGGGGGCGCGCCGTCGGCAGGCCCGCATCCTGGATCCGGGCGTTTTGGATTCGGCGCTGTTGGAAACCGTGCGTGAATCAGTCATGGCCGACGCCGGACCTGTCACCCCGTCCCGGGTCGCCGCGGCGGTCCAGGCCACCGGGCGGCTGCTGGGGACTGCCGGTTCCCTCGCTGCCGTGGAACGGATCAGCGCCGAGCTGAACGGGCTCGGCCCACTCCAGGAGCTGACGCGGGACGTCCATGTCACCGACATCTTCGTCAACGCCCCGGACTCGGTCTGGATCGACCGGGGTCAGGGGCTCGAACCGGCCGGGGTGTCGTTTTTCGGTGAGGCACAGGTGCGGGCATTGGCATCACGGCTGGTGGCCGCCGGCGGACGGCGGCTGGACGACGGGTCCCCGTGCGTTGATGTCAGGCTCGACGGCGGCTACCGCGTCCACGCCGTCCTGCCGCCGATTTCGACAGCCGGCACTCTGCTGAGTGTCCGCATCCGGCGGGAGCAGGTGTTCTCCATGGACGAACTCCGAGCCGGCGGCATGTTCGGTGTCGTGGTCCAGGACGTCCTTGAACGCGTGGTCGAACAGCGGCTGAGTTTCCTGATCAGCGGGGCCACGGGTTCCGGGAAGACCACTCTGCTCTCCACGTTGCTGGGGCTGTGCTCGCCGGCGGAACGGCTGGTCCTGATCGAGGACGCGTCCGAACTGAACCCCGTGCATCCGCATATTGTGTCGCTCGAGTCACGGCACGGAAACCTCGAAGGCGGCGGCGAAGTGGACCTGGGCGAACTCGTCCGGCAAGCGCTGCGGATGCGGCCGGACCGGCTGGTGGTGGGGGAGTGCCGCGGCGCCGAGGTCCGGGAGCTCCTGACCGCCATGAACACCGGCCACACCGGAGGGGGAGGGACCATCCATGCCAACACTGCCACCGCTGTCCCGGCCCGCCTGACCGCCTTGGGCGCACTCGCTGGCATGGGCCAGGACGCCGTGCGTCTCCAGGCGGCCAGTGCCTTGGACCTGGTGGTCCACGTGGAGCGGTCCAGCCGCGGGCGGCATGTTGCCTGCGTGGGTGTGGTGCAGGATGGCCCTGGCGGGCTGACCGTGGTTCCGGCGTTGGAGACCAGCCGAGACAAGCTCGGGACCGGTCCTGCCTGGGAGTTGTTGAGCTCGAGGCTGGGACTGTCCCCCGCGGCGGGTGCCGCCGCATGACACTTCTGCTGGCCGCGGTCCTAGGGCTGGCGGCCGTGCTGCTCTTCAGCCCGCCCGGCGGTGCCACAGGCCGTTTCCGGCGTGCCGTGGCAAGTGCAGGACCAGGCCTCGCCTCGCGGGTTCACTCCGGCGCCGGTGGCAGCAGGCTGGGCGGCTCGTGGCGCAACATCCTCCGCCCACGCCCCAAACGGAATGACCTGTCCCTGACCCTTATGGTGCAGCAGCTTGCTGCGCTGCTGAAGGGCGGCCGCACTCCGGCACGGCTATGGGATGAACTGTGGCTGGTCCATGGTGGCCGTCCGGAGCCAGGTTCAGCAACCACGGACCCAGGTTTACGCGCACCGCAGGATCTTGGCGGAAGGGCTGAACCAATCCGTGGGTCCGCAGCCGAGCGCAGTGGGCCGAGCCTCAGCGCAGGTTCCCTTGTGATGCTTGGCGCCATCCGGGCAACAGCGTTCCGGGGCGCACCCGTGTCTGAAGCGATCAGGAAGGCCGCGCAGGTAGAGTATTCGCGCGCCGACGGCAGGGAGTTACGGATCTGGTGCGAGCTGGCCGCCTGCTTTGACATCGCTGAAGCCAGCGGCTGTCCCCTGGCTGATGTGCTGGCGCGGTTTGCCGCGCAACTCGAAGTGGAAGACGATGCCGAAGCCGCGCGCCAGACAGCCCTCGCCGGGCCCAAAGCCACTGTCGGTCTCCTGACGTGGCTCCCGCTGATGGGGCTGGGCCTGGGAATAGCGTTGGGCGTGGACCCGTTGGCCATCCTGGTCGGGACCCCGCTGGGATTGGCGGCCCTCGCAGCGGGAGTAGGCCTCACCATCGCCGGAAGAATCTGGTCTGCGCGCCTGGTCGGTGCTGCCGCCGGGGCCGGTGTGCCATGACGGACATTCTTGTGCCGGGGCTTACTGTGGCAGTTGTTCTTGCTGCGGCCGCTTGCCTAGCCCTGTCGCAGCCAAGCCGGGTCCGAAAGAGACTGCTCAGACTCCGGGGGGAAGTGGGTGCAGGGTCGGCGGGGGCCGATGAAGCCCTCACACAACGTGGCCGGCTGCACGGATTGCGTGACAGGGCCATGATGCTTGAGCTCGTGGCGGCGATGCTTGACGCGGGGTCAGGCATCGGGCGGTCCCTGGAACTCGTCGCAGCCTCGGCCTCGCCGGACTATGGCAAGGCATTGCGCCCCGTGGTGTCTGCGCTCGCCATCGGGGCCGACTGGGAGACAGCCTGGCGCAGCTCCGAAGTCCGGCTTCCCGGAATCCTGGAACTGCGTGACGCACTCGGATTTGCCGCCCTGACCGGAGCGCCGTCGTCGGCCATCCTTTACGCGCAGGCCGCGAGGCTGCGCCGGGAAAGATTCCGTGCTGCGGAGAAACGGGCGGCCTCCCTCGGCGTGAAGCTGGTCATTCCGCTGGGCCTGTGCTCGCTCCCGGCGTTCATCTGCCTAGGCGTTGTCCCGGTGCTGCTGGCACTGGTGCCGTCCGGGTCCTGACCGCGGGATCTGAGCTACGGTCCATTCCTCCACACCCCGTCCCGTCCTCCACAATCCGCTCAACGCCGTGCTTATCCACTTACGGGATGTTGGCCCTTACCGAGACATCCGGAGCCGGGAAGAGTCGAATCAGCCGGCAACTCGGCCGGAGCACAGAAGGGAAATGTCATCATGACCATCATCGAAAACAGCCTTTCCGCAGTACCCGTAACGGAGTCCAGCGTCGCAACCACGGGCACAGCACCATGGGACTCGGGACCACGCTCCGATGCAGGATTGGGGGCGTGCACCTGCCAACGACAGGAATCCCCGGAGGCCAATGACAATGTGGTGGAGCTTTACCCTGGTGCCAGCGAGCGGAACGAGCGCCGCGGCCGGATTTCAGCTTCAGAAGCCGGAATGGCAACGGCGGAGTACGCCATCGCCACCCTGGCCGCTGTGGGCTTCGCAGGACTTCTCGTCTTCATTCTCCGCAGCGACGAAGTACGCGGATTCCTGTTGAACCTCATCCGCACGGCGCTGGCCTTGCCGTGATTCTGTCGCCGGCAGCGCGGCAGCGTCCTGATGACCGGAGCAGCCGCAGTGGGCCGGGGAATGCCCGCGGCGCCGTGACGGCGGAGTTCGCGGTAGCGCTGCCGGCGGTGCTGTTGCTCCTCGCCCTGCTTCTGGCCGGAGCCTCTGCGGGCGTCACCCAGCTCAGGCTCGAGGAAGCGGCGCGGGCCGGTGCCAGGGCGCTGGCCCGCGGTGAGGACCCCGCCGCAGTGCAGGGGATCGTCAGGACCTTGGCCGGGACATCGGCAACGGCGTCCGTTGCGGCCGACGGCGAATGGCTCAGCGTCACCGTGGCTGACGGTGTGGGCGGACCGCTGGGGGCAACAGTGCGCTGGACGCTCACCGCCAAGGCCACCACACGGAGCGAAACGCCCGCCGCCGTTGGCGATGCTCGGCCACTGGTACCGGCCATGCCCGCCACGATGGACGGGTACTCTATCCGGCTGGCACATTCTGCGGACGAACGGACGGAACACGTCCGGGCCCCCGACGGGGAGCCGTAGTGAAGCGGCCGCACGGGGACAACCCGGAACGCGGTTCGGGAACAGTCCTCGCCGCGGGACTGGCATTGGTTGTCATCATGGCGATGGCCCTGATGCTGTTGTTTGCACAGTCCGCGGTGATGGCCAGCCGGGCAGCGGCAGCGGCGGACCTCGCCGCCCTTGCCGCGGCCGATGCCCTGCGCGGGATTACGTCCGGCGACCCCTGCACGGTGGCCGCGGAGGTGGCGGCCCGCCATGCGGCAGCACTCGTCAGCTGCACGGAAGGGGACGGTCAGACCGTCATGGTCCGAACGGAGCTGAATGCACGGACACTGGTTGGCGCCGCCACCGGTCACGCACGGGCCGGGCCGCCGCCCTGAGCGGCTGTGGTGCTGAACGGCTCGGTGCCGGCCATGGAATCCCCGCCGCGGGAAGGCATTTCGCGGGCGTCTTTGAGGAGGACATCGATGAGCGTGACGGCGGCCGCCTTGTCCAGCGGATTGTTCTTGTTCCCGCATTTGGGGGACTGGACGCAGGACGGGCAGCCTGACTCGCACTCACACGCCCTGATGGCGTCGCGTGTGGCGGAGAGCCACACCTTCGCCTTATCGAAGCCGCGTTCGGCGAAGCCCGCACCGCCAGGGTGTCCGTCATACACAAAGATGGTGGGCACGCCTGTGTCGGCGTGGATGGCGGTGGACACGCCGCCGATGTCCCAGCGGTCGCTGGAGGCCACCAGGGGCAGGAGGCCGATCGCTGCGTGCTCGGCGGCGTGCAGGGCCCCCGGGAACTGCGCCTCGATGAGCCCGGCGCCCGTCAGCGAACGGTTCTCCACCACAAACCAGACCGCCTTCGTGAACAGGTCCCTGGCGCCGAGCTCCAGCGGCATCTCACCCAGGATTTCGTTCGAGATCAGGGCCTTGCGCTGAAAGGAAACCACCTGCGTTGTCACCTTCACATCGCCGAAGTGCACGGCAACATCGCCCCAGTGCTCAGTCCGGAGTGTCTCGAGCACTTCAATCTGTGTCACGTCCCGGGCTGTTGTGTAGTAGTCGGGGTTGGCGCGCCGGACCACCACGCAGTGGTCGTCTTCGTTCAGGTCCTCCACCACATAGCTGTCGCCCTGGTGAACGTAGATGGCCCCCGTGTGCGCCTGGTAGTGCGTCTGGGGCGAGTCCATGGTCCCGAGCAGGGAGCCGGTGTCGGCGTCGACGATGCTCACCGGCCCGCCTCCGTCGGCGCGGAGGTTCACCATGGCCGCGGCACTCTGGGAGTGCGTCCAGAACCAGCCCGCCGGCCGGCGCCGCAGATACCCCTGCGCCACAAGCTGGCCCAGCAGCTTCTCAGCTGTGCTGCCGAAAAGGCCCAGCTCAGCCACGCCCAGCGGAAGCTCCGCGGCGGCCGCACAAAGATGTGGTCCCAGCACGTAGGGATTGGAGGGATCAAAGACCGTGGCCTCCACCGACACGTCGAAAATCGCCTCGGGATGGTTCACCAGGTAGGTGTCGAGCGGATCGTCGCTGGCCACAAACGCGGCAATGGCATCCTGCCCCGCGCGCCCCGCCCGGCCGATCTGCTGAAACAGCGACGCCCTGGTGCCTGGCCAGCCCGCTACCAGGACGGCATCCAGACCGGAAATGTCGATCCCCAGCTCAAGGGCGGAAGTGCTGGAGACCCCCAGCAGTTCGCCGGAGCGGAGGGCCTTTTCCAGGGCCCGCCGTTCCTCCGGAAGGTACCCGGAACGGTAGGCAGCCACGCGCTGGGGCAGGCTGGGATCCACTTCGTCCAGAAGGCGCTTGGTGATCGAAGCGATCGTTTCCGCACCGCGGCGGGACTTGATGAAAGCAATGGTCCGGATCCGGGACGAAACCAGGTTCGCCAGCAGGTCGGCCGTTTCAGCAACGGCGGTGCGGCGTTCCCTGGCGCCGTTCTCGCCCTTGAGCTCGGTCAGTGCGGGTTCCCAGAAAGCCACGGTGGTGGAACCGTGCGGCGAGCTGTCCTCGGCAACCGCCCGGACCGGCGCCCCGATCAGGCGTCCGAACGATGTTCCCGGCTCCGATGCGGTGGCAGAGGCAGCGATGAACACCGGACCGGGGTGTGTGGTCCCGGCGCCGTAGTACGCGCAGATACGGCGCAGCCGGCGCATCAGGTTGGCCACGTGCGAGCCGAACACGCCACGGTAGCTGTGGGCCTCATCCACAATCACGTAGCGCAGCCGCCGGAAGAAGCTGGCCCACCAGGCGTGATTGGGAAGGATGCCGAAGTGGAGCATATCCGGGTTGGCGAGGATGAAATTGGCGTGGTCCCGGATCCACCGGCGGGACGCGGGATCGGTATCGCCGTCGTACGTCTCGGCCCGCACAGTGGGCAGTTTCAAGGAACGGATGGCTGCGAGCTGGTCGGCCGCGAGCGCCTTCGTGGGCGAGAGATAAAGCGTCACGGCGCCGTCGTCGTGGATCTTTCCCGGTTCGGACAGGACGCGCAGTTCGGAGCGGTGGATGGCGTCAAGCGCAGGCAGTTGGTAGGCCAGGGACTTGCCGGAGGCGGTGCCGGTGGCGATGACCACATGCTCGCCATCGTGGGCCAGATTGGCGGCCTGGATCTGGTGCCGGTAGGGCTCGTGGATGCCGAGGGACCCATATGCGGCCACGAGATCCGGGTGCGCCCACGCCGGCCAGGGTTCGTGGACCGCCTGACGGGCGGGGATGGTGCGGACATGACGCAGCTGCTCCGGGTCCGGGCCTCGGCCCAGCAAAGGAATCAGGGAGTCATGGGGGTTCACCCCAACATTCTTTCACCCGGGGAAAAATCACCCCACGGAAAGGTCAGCGCCTTCGTCGGAGGTGGACAGCATCAGCACACGGCAAACAGTGGACCAGCCCAAGTGGGAGTACAGCTTCTGGCCGTCGAGGGAAGCCAACAGCAGGCCGTTCTCCACATCCGGACCGATGGCCTGCGCGGCCAGGGCCTTCATGATGAAGCTGCCCAGGCCGCGGCGCTGGAACGCCGGTTGGACCACAATCTTGTCGAACACCGCTGTCTCGCCCACCACAAAAACCCTGCCGCTCGCCGCCACCGTGTCACCCGAACGGACCACCGCGTGGTGGACGCCGTCGAGTTCGGAGGCGACCAGGTTGAGGTCATCGTCGGAGAGCCACGGATCCTCCGTATCCTGGGTGGCCATGTCCACAATCATCATGGCCTGCGATGCGGACGTGACGTTCAGCCCGTGCTTTGGGGCCAGTGCCGTGAAGCGGGCAACGTCATTGGTGAGGATGGTCAGGACCCTGGCCGGCGCCTCGGCGGTCGTCGCAGCCAGGGCAGCGAACTCGTCAGCGGAGGGGTCATGGGCGAAGTATTCCCACTCCCCGGTGGTGTCGGCCCGCAGCGTAGCGGGGAAGCGGCCCTCAACCGATGTCTGGTAACCGCGGCAGCCGGACCAGCCAGCTACCCAGACTTCAAGAAGGCGTGTGATGTCTTCAACCAAGGCGTCCGGACTCATGTCATGAGAGTATTCCAGCCCCGACACAAGCAACAGGGGTACGGTGCCCCGATGTGACTTGCTTATGCAATCGTGATCGGACAAAACTGACCTCATGCCCGCCGCTACAAACGATGCCAACCCGTACTCTTTCCCTTTGCCCCTGCTGGTCTGCGTCGCCACGATGGTCGCTGTCGTGGGTGGCGCCAGGTACTGGGAGGTGGCCACGGGTGTGGGGTACTGGGTCTGGCTTGGCTGCGGGCTCGTCCCGCTGGTGGCCGGCGCCCTGATCTACCGCCGGCAAACAACTCGTGTGGTGTTCCTGGGCTCCCGCCCCGAACCGACGGGCGGGAAACGGCTAGGACTCGGTGGGCTGCTGACCTCACTCATCCTCTTCCTGGGGCCGCGCCTGGTTGGTGACGGCGCTGCAGCACTCGCTAATATCTATGGCGGCAGTGCCATCACTGCCGCCGTGACGGCAACCGTGGTGCCCTTCGCCGTCGTCGTCCTGGGCTACCGGGCGGCCGAAACCGCGCTGAACAGGCGCGACGCCGGCGTCGCAGCGGGCAAACCTTAGCGCCGGCCACCAGGCAGGTCCGGTGCCCGGCAACCCAGTACCCTTAAATACGTGGCTTTGAACCGAATTGTGCTCTTTTACGGCTTTACCCCCATCGCAGATCCTGACGCGGTGCGGCTCTGGCAGCGCGCCCTCTGCGAGAGACTGGGGCTGACCGGGCGCATCCTGATCTCCAAGGACGGCATCAACGCCACGGTGGGCGGCGAGATCGGCGCGGTGAAGCAATACGTCAAGACCACCCGCGAATACAAGGGCTTCCACGGCATCGACGTGAAATGGTCCGACGGCGGCGCGGAGGACTTCCCGCGGCTGAGCGTTAAGGTCAGGGACGAGATCGTCTCGTTCGGCGCGCCCGGCGAACTCAAGGTGGATGAGCACGGCGTGGTGGGCGGCGGCACCCACCTCAAGCCCGAGGAACTGCACGAACTGGTGGAGGCCACAAAACAGGCCGGCGAGGACGTGGTGTTCTTCGACGGCCGCAACGCCTTCGAAGCCCAGATCGGCAAGTTCAAGGACGCAATCGTCCCCGACGTGGCCACCACCCACGATTTCATCAAGGAGCTCGACTCCGGCAAGTACGACGCCCTCAAGGACAAACCGGTGGTCACCTACTGCACCGGTGGCATCCGCTGCGAAGTGCTCTCGAGCCTGATGGTGAACCGCGGTTTCAAGCAGGTGTACCAGCTCGACGGCGGCATCGTCCGCTACGGGGAGACGTTCAAGGACCAAGGCCTCTGGGAAGGCTCGCTCTACGTGTTCGACAAGCGCATGCACCTGGAATTCAGCGAGGACGCTAAAACGATTGGTGCGTGTGTCCGCTGTGCCTCGCCCACGAGCAAGTTCGAGAACTGCTCCAACCTGAGCTGCCGCACGCTGACGCTGTACTGCGCCGAGTGTGCCGCCAGCCCGGAGACGCTGCGGTGCCCCGAAGGCTGCGCGGCCTGACGGGTTAGCCGCGGAAGGGTACAGCCGGGCTAAATCCGTGCAGGCAGAACGGTTCAGAGCCGGGACAGCCTGTAGGCGAAATTGGCAGGGGACTGCGCTTCAACCTGGAAGTGCAACACCGTTTCCTCGGACAGGTAGATCACGCTTTCGCGCCGGGAGCCGCAGCGCAGGCTCAGGTCCACCATGGTGAATTCGTCATTGCGGACCTTGAAGTCGACGCGCCGTTGGCTCCGGCACACCAGCACCAGGACGTAGGTTCCGGTGGGGAGGGGCGCTGTGGCGCCGGTCCGGATTTCTTCGGCCCGCAACAGGCCGAATTCCCTGTGCGCCACCTGCAGCCCTGGCCCCACTTGGGACTCCGTCAGCCAGGCCTCCATTTCGGCCTCGCTGACGGGATCGTTCCGCCACAGTTCAGCGCGCGGCCCCGGCTCGGACACTGCCGGCGAGGCCGGGGCGTACTCGGCGGGCCGCCATCCTTCGTCGTACGTGTATTCACAACCGGTGAGCGCAGATCCCAGCACCAAAAGGCCCGCCGTCCAGAGTACGACGGCGGCCCTCACCCGGGTGCGCACGGAGGCTGACCGGGACGGGAAAGCGCCCGGACGAAGTATCGCCCTGCGGGGCGGCGGCGCCCCCTGCGTTGCGGGCATACTCCGACTCTATGCCCGGCATGGACGCCAAACTAGAGCTCCGGTGCAGAGAGGGGAGGGCTTGTCGGGAGAGGGGTTACGGGCTGCTGCTTGGCGGGTCAGCGGGGGATGGAACGGCCGTTGGTTCGGTAGGAGCCGTCTCGATGCGGACTGCGGCTGCCGAGGGTCCCCGGCGGCTGGTGGGTGACATCGTAGCCGTCACCCGTCCGGCGGTCAGCTGCAGGGTGGATTGCAAGGGAACGCTGCAGGGAACCTCATGGTCAAGGAGCTGGACACTCCCCTGCGAAACGGTGAGCTTCGCCGCAGGTCCGGGGCTGCAGGCCGCCCGGATGAGATAGGAGCCATGGTCCGGCACAAGACTCATCACGCTCAAGCCGGTGTTTCCCATAGCGCCGAGCATCGACGCCACCCGGCGGTCCGATTCCGGTCCGAGCTGCGCTTCCACTTCGGCGATCAGCTCAGTTTGGCGGGCCTGCTCCTGCGCGCTGGGGCCGTCTGGCCTACTGTCAGGAACTGATTGCAGCGCTGTGGGGATCTCGCCCGGCAGGGGTTCGGCATCCGCGTACTCGCACGCGCTTAGCCCGAAAGCTGCCACCAGCGCCCAGACGGCAGCCGCAGCGCCCCGCCCGGAAAGAGTCAGCACGGAACCGTCCCGCGGCAGGGATCGGCGAGTAACGGACTTTCCCCCAAGAAGTGCCATTCCCCGAGCCTACCGGCGGGTGGCCGGCAACTACCCCGCGGATACCAGTTGGTATGCGTAGATCAGCGGCGCGTCAACGCTGGAGGCACTGAGCTCAAGCGGCCCGGAGCCCGGGAGAGTGATTTTGCGGGACTCCGGCGTGCCGTAGCAGGCCGCTCCGAGGTCCGCGAGCTCCTTGCCGCCGGACCGCACTGCGAGGAAGGCCTTGCCGCCGCCGTCGCAGACAAGTGTCAGCGTGTACGTGCCTGCCGGCACAGTCTCTGTGTGGTCGATGGGCTGGGCGTTAAGGATCTTGCCAGAGTCCTCGGCAACAATGCCGCTGGCTGACGGCATGGCCGTGGCCTTCCAGGCCGGCACATCGGCGTTCTCCACCGAAAGCTGCTGCGCGCAGCCGGAGACACCCAGGAGGACAGCGGCCGCCGCCACGGCGGAGAGGGCGCGCGGCAGGGAGGAAGGAAACGGAACCATGCTTCCAACTTACCCGGCCCCATCGACGCGCCGTGATTTAGACCCTTGACCTTGACGCTACGTCAACATTTATCGTTGAGGCATCAGCCGGACCAGAACCCCGGATCATCCCGCCAACAGACCCGGAAGGAGGAACGCATGGACTGGTCCATCCAGGACATAGCCCGGATCGCCGGGACCACCAGCAGGACGCTGCGGCACTACGACGACATCGGCCTGCTCAAGCCCAGCCGCACCGGCCACAACGGCTACCGGTACTACAGCCAGGACGCCCTCGTTCAGCTCCAGCGCATCCTGCTGCTGCGCGGGCTGGGGCTGGGCCTGCCGGTGATCAGCCAGGTGCTCGACGACGAAACGGACGCCGCCAAGGCGCTCACCGGGCATCTCGAATGGCTCAAGCAGGAACAGGACAGGCTGGCGCGGCAGATCGCGTCGGTCACACAAACCATCGAAGCAGTGAAAGGAGGTGGCGAAATCATGGCAGAAGACATGTTCAACGGTTTCGACCACACGCAGTACAAGGACGAAGTGGAGGAACGCTGGGGCAAGGACGCCTACGCGAAGGGGGATTCGTGGTGGCGCGGCATGAGCGCCGACGAGAAGGCGGCGTGGAAGCAGCGCTCGCAGCAGCTGGGCGAGGACTGGATCGCCGCCGCGACGGCGGGTATCGCACCGGACAGCACGGAGGTCCAGGCGCTCGCAAAGCGGCACGTCGAGTGGCTGACAGGCATCCCGGGCACGCCGGCGTCGGACACCCGCGGCACGGAAGACGGGAAGGGCCGCACCGGCAAGGGCGACGTCAAGGCGTACGTCACCGGGCTCGGCGAAATGTACGTTGCGGACCCCCGGTTCGCCAAGAACTACGGCGGTGCGGAGGGTGCCGGCTTCGTCCGGGATGCCCTCAAGTTCTACGCGGCGGAGAACCTGTAGCCCGTCAGGAGGAAGCCGGCCCGCCAATAGACTTGGGCGGTGACTGATTCCACGCTTTTCCTGGCCGGCAACACCCCCGATGCCCCGCGCAGCGACCTCCCCGATCTGCTGACGGCGCTCGCCGCTGACCTGCGCCGGGTGGACTACACGCTCGACGGCGTGGCCGGGCTCCTGGGCGAGTCCGCCTACCGCGCGCTGAACCGGGACCAGATCATCCCGGCGCTGCTGGCCACAGACAGCGCCCTCCAGAAAGATGCGGCGAAGGGTGGGCCTGCGGATGATGACAGTACGACGGCGGCGCTGGCCGCCGTCGTACGTCTCTGGCTGCTGGCGGAACCGCAAACGCGGGAAACGCTCGACGCCGCCCTGCCGGGAATCCGGTCCGACGGCCTGATTGAGCTGGGGCTGCTTGAGCCCGTGCCCGGCGCCGATCAGTCGGCGCCGGATCTGCTGCAGGCAAGAGCGGATCTGCGGCCGTACGGCTGGGATGGGACCGAAGGGGAAGATACAGTCGGCAGCGGGGGCGCCGAGCTGTGGGTGGCCAGCGACCTCGCCGCGCACCAGCAGGCCGGGGTGCTCCGGCGCGATCACGTGCTGGGGATCGGGCAGGCGTCCACCACGCTGGTTCAGACCACTGTCCGCCGCCACGTCGCCAAGGCCCTCGACCTGGGCACAGGCTGCGGCATCCAGTCCTTCCACCTCCTACACCATGCCGAGCACGTCACGGCCACGGACATCTCGGAGCGGGCGCTGGCCTTCACCCGTTTCAACCTGCTCCTGAATGCCGAGGCCCTGCACGTGGACCCGGACCGGTTGGAGGACCGGGTGAGCCTTCGGCTGGGGTCGCTCCTGGAGCCCGTGGCCGGGGAGGAATTCGAGCTGGTGGTGTCCAACCCGCCGTTTGTCATCACGCCGCGGACCGTGGGTGAGCACGCGTCCGGGCAGTTCACGTACCGTGACGGCGGCCTGCCCGGCGATGACATTGTGGCCTCGCTTGTGGCCGCGCTGCCGTCCGTCCTCGCCCCGGCTGGAACAGCCCAGCTTTTGGGCAACTGGGAAATCACAGCGGGTACGTCGTGGCAGGACAGGCCGCAAAGCTGGGCCGGTCCGGATGTGGACGCCTGGTTCATCCAGCGCGAGCAGGTGGACCCCGAACAGTACGCCGAAACGTGGCTGCAGGACGCGTCCGAATCCCGCGACCGCAGCCATTACCGGGACGCTTATGCCGCGTACCTGGCCGACTTCGCGTCCCGGAACGTGGCGGGGATCGGCTTCGGCATGATCTGGCTGCGCCGGCCGGCGGCGGAACCCGGCACTGCCTCCATCAGCCGGTTCGAGGAAATCACGTACCCCATCGAACAGCCCATCGGGCCCCACCTGGGCGCCGCCGTCGAGCGTTCCGACTGGCTGACCGCCAACAGCCTGGCGGACGCGCACCTGCTTGTGGCGGACGACGTCACCGAGGAACGCCATCAGCGGCCCGGCGCCGAGCACCCGGGCGTGATCCTGCTGCGCCAGGGTGCCGGCCTGCGCCGGACCAATCTGCTGAGCACCGAACTCGCCGGGCTTGTCTCCGCCTGCGACGGCGACCTCTCCGTCGGCCAGATCATCGGTGCCCTCGCGGCGCTGCTCGGCGGGAGCCTTGCCGGGGAGGATGGGTTCGACGGCGACGCGTTCCGGACAAGGCTGCTCGACGACGTTGGGAACCTGGTCAGCGACGGTTTCCTAGTGCCCTCCGAGCCCGCTGGATAGCGGTTTTGCGGGCTCCGGAACACCCCAAATCGGGGCCCAGGACATGCCGGATGAGTCGGCGGGTTTTCCACATGAATGCGCACGATTGTCCAAAATATGGTGAACTAGGCCAATATGGGCTCATCTGCCCACGCAACCCTTTTCTGTAGGAGCACCGTGCCAAGCAAGGCCAAAACAGGCAAGAAACTCGTGATTGTGGAGTCTCCGGCCAAGAGCAAGACCATCGCCAAGTACCTCGGCGAGGGCTTCATCGTAGAGGCCTCCATCGGTCACATCCGCGACCTGCCGCAGCCGTCTGAGCTCCCCGCAGAACTGAAGAAAACCTCGGTGGGCAAGTTCGCCGTCGACATTGAAAACGACTTCAAACCCTATTACGTGGTGTCCGCGGACAAGCGGAAAAAAGTCACTGAGCTGAAGGCCGCGCTCAAGGATGCCGACGCACTCTATCTCGCAACCGATGGGGACCGCGAGGGCGAGGCCATCGCGTGGCACCTGCTGGAAGTGCTCAAGCCCAAGGTTCCGGTCTACCGGATGACGTTCGGCGAAATCACCAAGGAAGCCATCCACCGCGCCATGGACAACCTGCGCGATGTTGACACCGCCCTGGTGGACGCGCAGGAAACCCGCCGCGTCCTGGACCGGCTCTACGGTTACGAGATTTCCCCCGTGCTGTGGCGCAAGGTGGCACGCGGCCTGTCCGCCGGCCGCGTGCAGTCAGTGGTCACTCGCATGGTGGTGGACCGTGAACGCGAACGCATGGCCTTCAAGGCCGCCTCCTACTGGGACCTCACGGGCCAGTTCGGTGCCGGTTCCGCTTCGTTCAAGGCGAAGCTCGCCTCCGTTGACGGCGCCAAGGTGGCTTCGGGCCGGGACTTTAACGACGACGGCGTCCTCACCTCGCGCAACGCTGCGCACCTCAACGAGGAACTCGCCACATCGCTGGCAGCAGGTCTCCAGGATGCGGACTTCCGGGTCCGGTCCGTGGACACTAAGCCGTACACCCGCCGTCCGGCTGCGCCGTTCACCACGTCCACGCTGCAGCAGGAGGCCGGCCGCAAGCTGCGCTTCACCTCCAAGAGCACCATGCAGGTGGCCCAGCGGTTGTACGAAAACGGCTACATCACCTATATGCGTACCGACTCCTCGGCGTTGAGCGATGAAGCCGTCACGGCCGCCCGCCGCCAGGCCTCGGAGCTGTACGGTCCGGAGTACATCCCGGCGTCGCCTCGCGTCTACACGAGCAAGGCCGCGAACGCGCAGGAAGCCCACGAGGCCATCCGCCCCGCCGGTGACTCCTTCCGCACGCCGGCGCAGGTTGCCAAGCAGCTCTCCGGCGACGAGTTCCGCCTGTACGAGCTGATCTGGAAGCGCACAGTCGCCTCCCAGATGGGTGACGCCAAGGGCTCGACGGCGACCATCCGCCTGGGTGCCGTTGCCACCGACGGGCGAGACGCTGAGTTCTCGGCCTCCGGCACCGTCATCACCTTCCCCGGCTTCCTGGCCGCCTATGAAGAAGGCAAGGACGAAAGCCGCGGGGACGACGACTCCGACGAAGCCCGACGGCTGCCGAACGTGGCCAAGGACGATGCCCTCACGGCGTCGGACATCCTGGCAGTGGGCCACGAGACCTCGCCGCCGCCGCGCTTCACCGAAGCTTCGCTGACCGCCGAGTTGGAGAAGAAGGGCATCGGCCGCCCGTCTACCTATGCCTCCACCATCTCGACCATCCAGGACCGCGGCTACGTCCGGAAGCAGGGCTCTGCCCTGGTGCCCAGCTGGATCGCGTTCTCGGTGATCCGCCTGCTGGAGCAGCACTTCACCGACTACGTGGACTACGAGTTCACGGCGGACATGGAAGGCGACCTGGACAAGATCGCCAACGGCCAGGCCGTTGGCTCCGCGTGGCTCAAGCACTTCTACTTCGGTGAAGACACCGATCCCGGCCTGCTGAGCATCGTGAACAACCTGGGCGACATTGACGCCCGGGAAATCAACTCCATTCCCATCACGGACGAGATCACGTTGCGGGTGGGCAAGTTCGGTCCGTACCTGGAAAGCTCCGCCGCCACGGTTGATCCGAAGACCGGCGAAATCGTGGAAAACTCCCGAGCCAACGTCCCGGAGGACCTGGCACCGGACGAGCTCACCGCAGCCAAGGCCATCGAACTGATGGAGACGGCTGCGCCGGAAGAACGCGTCCTCGGCGCCGACCCGCACACCGGGCACACCGTGGTGGCGAAGAACGGCCGCTACGGCGCCTACGTCACCGAAGTCATCCCTGAGATGACCGAGGAACAGTTGGCCAACCAGCCCGTGGAGTACTACAAAAACGGCAAGCCGAAGCCGCCGAAGAAGCCTGTCAAGGCCAAGCCGCGCACCGGTTCGCTGTTTGCGTCCATGACGGTGGACTCCGTCACCCTGGATGAAGCGATGCAGCTGATGAGCCTTCCCCGGGCCCTGGGCGAGGACGCCGAAGGCAACCTCATCACGGTGCAGAACGGCCGCTTCGGCCCGTACCTGAAGAAGGGCACGGACTCCCGCTCCATCGGCACTGAAGAGGAAATCTTCACCATCACGCTGGAGCAGGCCCTGGAGATTTACTCCCAGCCCAAGCAGCGCGGCGCCCGTGCCGCGGTGGCCCCGCTGGCCGAGTTCGGACCGGACCCCGTTTCCGAGAAGAACATCGTGGTGAAGGAAGGCCGCTTCGGCCCGTACATCACCGACGGCATCACTAACATCACCGTCCCGCGGTCCACTTCCCTGGAGGAACTGACCCGGGAACAGGCTGTTGAACTCCTCGCCGAAAAGCGGGCCAAGGGTCCGGTCAAGCGCACCACCACAGCCCGCAGGGCCCCGGCCAAGAAGAAGGCTCCAGCCAAGAAGTAAGGACGTGCGGAATTGCGGTGCTGGGCACAAACGTGGTCGAGTAGATACATGACTGAACAGCCCGCGCACGCCGATCTTACGCCGCTCAACGAACTCGAAGAGAAGCTCGCCCTGGGCGGCCAGCCCGAGGGCAGTCCGGTGGATGTCATCCTGTCCTTCCTCAACAGCGAGGTCTACGTCATCAGCACCGACGGGATCGAGGGGGAGGATTCCCAGGTGGAGCCGCTGGTACTGGCGAACGCCGACGGCGAGCCCGTCCTTGCGGTGTTCTCGCACCCCAGCAGGGTTGACGAGCAGTACCTTGAGGCGGCCCCGAACGTCCTGGGGACCCAGGGTGCAGCCATCATCGCCAACATCGGCGAGGAGTTGGGCATGGTGATCAACCCCGGCGCCGCCTACGGTTTCGAGATCAACCCGGAGGGCGTCGCCAACATCAAGCGTGACTTCAAACGCGCTGATGAGCTTGCGGACGGTGCACCCGAGGACGCCTCCGCAAACTGACTTCTTCCGCGCAGGTTGTGAGTGAGGGCCCGGCCGGGGGAATAATGGCAGGATGCGGCTAGGCGTCCTCGATATCGGGTCAAACACTGTCCACCTACTCCTGGTGGATGCCCACCCTGGCGCGCGTCCGGTGCCTTTCGCATCGCACAAACGGCCTTTGTCCCTGGTCCAGTACCTGGATGCCGACGGCAACATCACGGACGCCGGCCAGCACGAGCTGACCGAATTTGTCCTTGAAGCCTGGGAGTTTGCGGCCAGGCACAAGGCGGACGACCTTCTGGCGTTCTGTACGTCCGCCATCCGCGAAGCCACCAACGGCGCTGCGGTGCTGGCCCGGGTCAAGCACGAAACCACTGTCACCCTGCAGGAGCTGACGGGTAGCGAAGAAGCCTCCATGACGTTCTTCGCCGTCCGCCGCTGGTACGGCTGGGGTGCAGGCCCGATCCTGAACCTGGACATCGGCGGCGGCTCCTTCGAAATGGCCTTCGGCCAGGACGAACTGCCCGAAGTGGCCACATCTGTCCCGCTGGGCGCCAGCCGCCTCACCCGCGACTGGCTGGCTGAGGACCCGCCTTCGGCCAAGAGCGTCAAGGAGCTGCGCCGCTACATCCGGGCCACGCTGGCCCCCGCGGTGAAGCAGTTCGACGGACTGGGCCGCGCCAACGTTGTGGCTGGCACCTCCAAGACGTTCAGGTCGCTCGCCAGGGTCGCGGGGGCCGCCCCGAGCGCCGCAGGCCCCTACGTGAAGCGAACACTCAACGCGACGGATCTGGGCGTGTGGGCGCAGCGCATTTCAGCAATGAAGTCCGAGGACCGGCTCTTTTTGCCCGGTGTGTCAGAGGCGCGCGCGCACCAGCTCCTGGCCGGGGCCTTGGTGGCAGAGGCCGCCTTGGAAATGTTCAAGTTCAAAAAGGTCAGAATCTGCCCCTGGGCGCTGCGTGAAGGGCTGATCCTGCGCCGGCTCGACCAGCTGGTCTTCGCCGGTCCGCTGGATCCGGCCCCGCATATCTTGGAGCCCGCCCCGGCACTCCACGCGATCGAGGCCACCCCGGCCTGAGGCCCGCGGCTTGCTTCGCGTGCGGCCTGCTTCACCCCGGCGTGGCCGAAAAAACCGTTAACGCGAAAGCGCCGGCGGCCGCAACAGGAAAATGGGGGAAACCTGTTGCAAACCACCGGCGCCTCGGGCAAACATCCCCATGCTTGCCGCATCACTCGCACCCTCAATGAGGTAATAACTACGTTAGGCGGCGAAGTTGTGTGCAAGCTGCAGCGAACATGGGAGCCCGCTGTGAATCGGTTTCGGCGGGTTCCCGTTCTTTCCGATTATTCCCGTTTCTGCAGCCGCCCACCCGAACTGCCATGATGGAACCATGAGTAACCGAATCGCCTTTCTGGGCTGTGGATCCATGAACGAAGCCATCCTCTCGGGCCTTCTGGCCGCCGGGACCAACCCCGCCGACGTCATCGCTACAGTTCGGCGTGCGGAACGCGCCGAGGAGCTGGCGTTGCGCCACCACGGCATTACGGCCGTCGCCGGCGAAGAGGAACCGGACAACAACAAGGACGCGGCCAAGGGATCCACCGTCGTAATCCTCGGCGTAAAGCCCGTGGGCATCGCCGACCTGGCCCGCGAAATCAGTGGCTCCCTGTCCCCGGACGCCATCGTAGTCAGCGTCGCCGCAGCCGTATCGCTGGCGCAACTTGAAGCTGCCCTGCCTCCCGGACAGCCGGTGATCCGCACCATGCCGAACACCCCTTCCAAACTGGGCCGCGGCGTCGTCTCCGTTTCACCAGGGACCAACTGCACGCCGGAACAGCTCCAGACCGTCAAGGACATCCTGCAGGCCGCAGGCACCGTGGTGGAGGTGCCCGAGGAGCAGGTGGATGCGTTGTCGGCCATCAGCGGCTCGGGTCCCGCTTACGCGTTCTACCTGGCCGAGGCCATGGCAGCGGCCGGCGTCGAACTGGGACTGGATCCCGAGCTGTCGCTGCTCCTGGCCCGCGAGACAGTCGCCGGCGCGGGCTTTATGCTGGCCGAGCCGGGTGCCGACCCCTCAGCCCTGCTCAAGGGAGTGACCAGCCCCAACGGCACCACCGAACGGGCCATCGCCACCTTCGACGACCGCGGCATTCCGGCGATCATCGCCGCAGGCGCCCGCGCGGCGGCAGACCGCGCCGCAGAGATGACCAAGCAGCTCGGCTGATCCTCCCCGCGGTTAAGGCCGCGCGGCGAACCGTTCCAGCAGGTCCACGTGCCCGGACACGATCAGCATGTCGCGGGCGGACACCTTGGTTTCAGGGCGGGCGTAGGTGAAGTCCTCGCCGGGCGACTTCACGCCCACGATGGTCACGCCGTACTTGGAGCGCACCTTGGACTCATCCAGCGTGAAACCGACTGTTTCACGCGGCGGGTACATTTTCACGATGGCGAAGTCGTCGTCGAATTCGATGAAGTCCAGCATGCGGCCGGAGACCAAGTGCGCGGCGCGGACGCCGGCGTCAGCCTCGGGGTAGATCACGTGGTTCGCGCCGATCCTGGTGAGGATCTTGCCGTGCGAGGGTGTGATGGCCTTGACCCAGAGGTGCTCGATGCCAAGATCCACCAGGTTCACGGTGATCAGCACGGAGGACTCGATGGACGTTCCCACGCCACAAACTGCGGAGCTGAACTCCTGCGCGCCGAGCTGGCGCAGCGCATCGATATTGGTCGCGTCGGCCTCCACCACGTGGGTGAGGAGCGGTGCCCATTTCTGGACCAGGCTCCGGTCGCGTTCGATCGCCAGCACCTCGCGGCCCTGTTTCACCAGCTGCTCGGCGGTGGATGAACCGAAGCGGCCCAGCCCGATCACCAGTACCGGCGCGTTGTGGGCGGGGCGGTTGGGGGCGCCTGAGGAATTAGCCAATGATGGGCCTCTCTTCCGGGTAGTGGTACAGCTGGCTGCGCTGACGCAGGGCCAGGCCAGCTGCAAGGGTAACGGTGCCCACACGGCCCGCGAACATCAGGGCGGTGAGGACATAAACGCCCGACGGCGGCAGTTCGGCGCTGAGGTTGGTGCTCAGCCCCACGGTGGCGAAGGCGGAGATGGTTTCAAACAGCACTCGGTCTAGGGATGCGCCGCTGATCTGCAGCAGCAGGAACGCTGAGACGGAGACCAGCGTGGCGCCGGCCACGATGACGGAGATGGCCACCCGCATGGTCCCCTGGGGGATGGTCCTGCCGTACACCTTGACGTCGGAGTCGCCGCGGGCCTCCGCGACGATGGCGAGGAACATCACGGCGATGGTGGTCACCTTGATGCCGCCCGCCGTCGACGCCGAACCGCCGCCCGCGAACATCAGGGCGTCGGTGAGCAGCATGGTGGTGGATTCCATGTGGTTCTGGTCCACCAGGTTAAAGCCGCCGGAGCGGGTCATGACGGACGCAAACAACGAATGGGTGATCTTGTCGCCGAGGTCCATGTGGGCGATGGTCCGGACGTTGTCCCACTCCATCAGTCCCCACAGCACTGTGCCGGCGGCCAGCAGGATGAAGGACACCTGGATGGTGAGCTTGGTGTGGAGATTCCACTTTTTCCAGTTGAGCCCGTTCTGCTGCAGGACCATCACCACAGGGAAGCCCAGGCTGCCCAGGAACACGCCAAGCATCAGCGGGATGAGGATCCAGAGGTCGGTCTCGTAGGGCACAATGCCGTCCGAATGCGGGGTAAAACCGGCGTTATTGAACGAGGAGATGGAGTAAAAGACCCCATGCCACACCGACTGCCAGAAAGGCTCGCCCAGCGTCATAAACCGGGGGATCAGCGCCAGTGCCAGGATGCCCTCAATGACCACGGAGGTCACGATGACGATCCGCAGCAGCGTACCCACTTCACCGAGCCGGCCGGCATTGTTCATGGCCTCCTGCGCGATGAGCTTGCCGCGGACGCCAAGCTTCTTGCTCACCATCAGGGCCAGCAGCGAGGCGAGGGTCAGGGTTCCCAAGCCGCCCACGAAGATGCCAATCAGGATGACCAGTTGGCCGAAGAAGGACCAGTGCACCGCCGTCGAAACAACCGTCAGTCCCGTCACGCAGACGGCGGACACCGCGGTGAACAGTGCCTGGTGTATCGGAGTGGCCGTACCGGTGGCGGAGGAGACGGGCAGCGAGAGAAGGAAAGTGAAGACCAGGCAGACCGCCCCGAAGGCGCTGAGGGCAAGCCGGGCGGGCGACGTATTGGCGATGTCGTCAACGAAGTCGCGTACGCGGGTGAAGATCCAGAGGCCTTCGCGCTCCGGTGCCGCGGGGTGCCAGCTGGCCGGGTTCCGGGACCTCGACTGGCGTTGCGTCATGGGGGCGGCTTTTCCTCGGTTGAAACTGTTTCCTCCAGTAGTAAACCACTAATGCCCGCGTAATGGCCGGGCCGGGGTAGCGGTGTCCTCCGGTAGCCTGTTCATTGATGACATTCCTGCCCGGTCTCAGCCAGCCCGCGCCACCAACGATGGTGGTGTGGAACTCCGCCATGACGGCCTACAATTTTGGCCCTGGCCATCCGATGGCTCCCGCACGGCTGGACCTGACGGCCCGCCTTTCCCGCAGCCTGGGCCTGCTGGACCTTGCGCATGTGTCCGTGGAGGCTCCGGAGATTGCTTCCGATGCCGAACTGGAAACTGTGCACTCGCCTGAGTTTGTGGCTGCGGTCCGCCGGGTCAGCGACGACCCGACCTCGCCCGATGTTGCCCGCGGTCTGGGCACCGACGACGATCCTGTTTTCGCCGGTATGCACGACGCCGCCGCGAGGCTTGCAGGCGGATCACTGGCCGCCGCGTCCGCCATCCTGGACGGGTCCGCACTCCACGCCGTGAACTTCGGCGGGGGCATGCACCACGCCGCCCGTGACCGCGCCAGCGGCTTCTGCATCTACAACGATTCCGCCCTGGCCCTCCAGAGGCTGCTCGACGGCGGCATGCGGCGTGTGGTGTACATCGACGTCGATGCGCACCACGGCGACGGGACGGAAAGCATCTTCTGGGACGACCCCCGGGTCCTAACCATTTCCCTGCATGAAAGCGGACTCACCCTTTTCCCCGGGACCGGCTACGCGAACGAAATCGGCGGTCCCCGGGCTGAGGGCAGCGCCGTCAACGTCGCCCTGCCGTCCGGCACCGGCGATGCCGGCTGGCTGCGGGCCTTCCACGCGGTGGTGCCGCAGCTCGTGGGCGCGTTCCTGCCGGAAGTCATCGTCAGCCAGCACGGCTGCGACTCGCACCGCCTGGACCCGCTGGCACACCTGAACATCAGTGTGGACGGCCAGCGCGAGGCGGCCACCGCGATCGGGAATCTCGCTGCCCGGCACTGCGAGGGCCGCTGGATCGCCACGGGCGGCGGCGGGTACAGCGTCACCGACGTTGTGCCGCGCTCGTGGAGCCACCTGATCGCCATCGCCGCCGGACGGCCCGTTCCGCTCCGGACGCAGGTGCCGGAGGATTGGCGCACATATGTTTCGGACAAATTCGGGATGGACACCCCAGGCCTGATGGGCGACGACGTGGAGCTCTGGTGGCGGTCCTGGGAAGTAGGTTTTGACCCCAACGACGCCGTGGACCGCACCGTCATGGCCACCCGCAAAGCCGTTTTCCCGCTGCACGGCCTTGATCCCTGGTTCGACTGATCCGTCTTGACCCGCTTTTACCCGCGCGGGGCCGGTCACGGGCGAAATAGTTGATGCCCGGCGGCGTATATGTCGCTAGGGTGGGAGTCATGGTGACAGACGACGTATTTGCCGTCATTGCGGAAGCAACCCGGCGTGACATTTTGGTATCCCTGCGCGCCGGGGACAAGGCCGTGGGTGAGCTGGTGGAAGAACTTTCCGCGAGCCAGCCCACCATTTCCAAGCACCTGAAAGTCCTCCGCGAGGCCCAGCTGGTCAGCATGCGGGCGCAGGGCCAGAAGCGCTATTACGCGCTCAACCCCAAGCCGCTTGAGGGGATCGTCAGCTGGCTGGAGACGTTCGACGTCGGCCCGGCAGCCGCCGTCGCCAAGTCACCCCGCGCCGGCGCGGAAGCCGGCACCGAGCAAGCCGTGGCTACCGCGTTGCCGGCCAACGCAGCCATCGCAGCCGTCCTGGAGCGTCCGGGGGCCGAGCTGAGTCCCGCCGTCGTGATTCCGGGCGGCACGGTGGCCCCGCTCAGCGACGACACCATGCCGCAGCAGATCGGCCGCACTGTGGGCCGCGCCGCCACGAAGGCGGCGGACCTGCTGGCGAACCTCCCGAACCTCCCCAAATTCGGCCGCAAGAAGTAGCCCCTAACCCAAAGTAGGTAGCAGTAAGTGTCGTTTTGAGGGCTCAAAACGACACTTACTGCTACCTAGTTGGGCGGGCGGCGTTACTTGTTGAGCAGGCGCACGTGGTCCGGGGTCAGCTCGGAGAGCTTGCTGACGCCGAGCAGTGCCATGGTGCGGGCCATGTCCTTCTCGAGGATCTGCAGGGTGCGGTCCACGCCGGCCCGGCCACCGGCCATCAGGCCGTACAGGTACGCGCGGCCGATCAGCGTGAAGTCGGCGCCCAGGGCAAGGGCCGCGATGATGTCCGCGCCGCTCATGATGCCGGTGTCCAGCATGATGGCAGCGTCCGAGTTGTCCTTGGTGAAAGCTTCCTTGACGTCCGGCAGCAGGTGGAACGGGATGGGCGCGCGGTCCAGTTGGCGGCCGCCGTGGTTGGAGAGCACCACACCGTCGGCGCCATGGTCCACCACTTTGCGGGCGTCCTCAACGGTCTGGATGCCCTTGACCACGAGCTTGCCCTTCCAGGTTTCACGCAGCCAGTCCAGGTCATCGAAGGTCAGGGTGGGGTCGAACATCGAATTGATGAGATCGGCCACCGTCCCGGTGTAGCGGGAGAGTGAGGCGAAGGTGAGCGGCTCGTGCGTGAGGAAGTTGAACCACCAGGCCGGCCGGTACGACGCGTCAAGCACAGTCTTGACGGTCAGTGCCGGCGGGATGGTCATGCCGTTGCGGACGTCGCGGAGGCGGGCGCCCGCGACGGCGGTGTCCACGGTGACCATCAGGGTGTCGTTGCCGGCCTTGGCGGCGCGTTCGATCAGTTCCAGCGACCGGTCGCGGTCCGTCCACAGGTACAGCTGGAACCAGTTGCGGCCGTTCGGGGCGGCTGTGGCGACGTCCTCGATGGAGGCGGTGCCCATGGTGGAGAGGGTGTAGGGGATGCCCGCGGCTTCGGCTGCCTGCGAGCCGGCGTATTCGCCTTCGGACTGCATCATGCGGGTGAAGCCGGTGGGGGCGATGCCCACGGGCAGCCGGGAAGGCTTGCCCAGGATGTCGGTGCTGAGGTCGATGCTGGAGACGTTGCGCAGGATGCCGGGCCGGAACTCGATGTCCAGGAACGCTTCGCGGGCGCGGCGCAGGGTGATCTCGCCCTCGGCGGCGCCGTCGGTGTAGTCGAACGGGGCCTGCGGCGTGCGGCGCTTGGCCATGTCCCGCAGGTCCCAGATGGTGTTGGCGCGCTTCAGCCGGGACTCCTTGCTGAATTCGGGCTTCTTGAACTGCATCAGCGGGGCCAGGTCCGCGTACTTGGGAATGCGGCGCTTCAGCGCAGCGGGGACCGATGGGGCGACGGCGGCCGGCTTCGGCGCGATGGCGTTTGAGGCCGGGACGTCCGTGACATCAGGGGCCGGCGTGACCTCGGGATTGTTCGGCTGGATGGTGTGGGTCATGGCTGCCTCCGTTGATGGGCCTCGCGCAGGGGATCGGGCTGTGGTCTAACCACACTCTAAGCCATGTGGTCCAACCACATCAACTACGATAGTGGCATGCGTACGCACCAACTTGTCCTGACGTGGATCGAACAGCAGCTCTCGGACGGACAGCTGAGCGTGGGGGGACGCCTGCCGGCGGAGCGGGCACTCGCCGAACAGTTGGCCGTCTCAAGAACCTCGGTGCGCGAGGCCATCCGGATCCTGGAGGCCATGGGGGTGGTCCGTGCCGGGGTTGGCTCCGGCCCGGAAGCGGGCACTGTGGTGATTTCGGATCCGACGGCGGCGCTCGGCTCGGCGCTGCGGCTCCACGTTGCCACCCAGCACCTGCCGGTGTCCGACATCGTGGAAACGCGCATCCTGCTGGAGACCTGGGCGGCTGCCCGGGCCAAGCCCGACGCTCCGGAGCTGGAACTGGCCGCCACCCTCCTGGGCGAGATGGACGCCGTCGAACGCGTGGCCCGGACGGCGGATGACTTCCTGGCGCTGGATATCCGGTTCCATCTGGCCCTCGCGGACGCCGCCGGCAATGCCGTGGTCAGCGCCATGATGGGCTCGCTGCGCGAATCAATTCAGGGGTACACCGCCCGGTTTACGGCCAATCTGCCGGACTGGGATGCCACGGCGTCGCGCCTGCAGGCGGAGCACCGCGACATTCTGGCCGCCATCAGGAGCGACGACGGCGCGCGTGCGGCCAGGCTGGTGGCGGCCCACATCGAGGGGTACTACCGCGAGGGCGGGGTTGGGCGCCCGCCGGTGGAATAGTGCGGGTCAGCCGTGCGCGGCCGTACGTCGAGCCTTGGCGGGGCCGCTGCTGGCCCGGATTTCCAGCCGCGGCTGGTACCGGCTGCCCGGGGCATCGTGGTCTTCCTTGCGGATGAGTGCCCGCAGTTCACGCCAGGCCTGGCCGCCAAGTTCGGTGATGGGGACCGCCGCGGTGGTCAGGGTGGGCGTGGTGTAGCGGGCGAACGGGATGTCGTCGAAGCCCGTGACGGAAATGTCGCCGGGAACGTCCACTCCGCGTTCGTGCAGGCCGCTCATCAGGCCCATGGCCACCAGGTCGTTGAAGGCCAGGATGCCCGTGGCGCCGCTGGCCAGGACCGAGTCCACTGCCTCGTGGCCGGTATCGAAGTCCGAGCCGCCGTCGAGCATGGTGACCTCCACCTGCGGGTGCGTGGCCTTGAACGCCTCAAGGCCCTCGAGCCGGAGGCCATTGGAGGCACTGCCTGCCGGGCCGGCCAGGAAGGCCAGGCGCGTATGGCCAAGACCCACCAGGTACTCGGCCAGGTCCTGGACTCCCTGCCCGTAGTCCACCACGAGGCTCGGAATCCCGGCAGCCGCCGTCGTCCGGTTGATCAGGACCAGCGGGTGCAGCGACGGCGCGATCTCCTCGAGCTCGGCATCGCTCATGCGCGGGGCGCAGAGCACCAGCCCGTCGCAGCGCCGGCGGGCCTCGCCGGCCAGGATGGCTTCCTCGCTGGAGACCTCAAAGGAGTCCGCAATCAGGACGCGGTAGCCATCCTCCGCCGCAGCCCGGCTCAATCCGCGCAGGATCGCCTGGAAGGTGGGGTTGGCAAGGTCCGGCACCACAATGCCGATGGTGTCCGTCTTTCCCAGTGCGAGGCTGCGCCCCACGGGGTTGGGCTGGTATTTGAGCTCGATGGCGGCCGCCCGCACCCGTGCCGCGATGTCCGGGTCCACGGTGAAGTTGCCGTTCATTACGCGCGAAACAGTGGCGTGCGATACCCCTGCCTTCACGGCAACGTCCGCAATGCCGATCCTGCCGGTTGCCGATTTCCTGGCCATGGCCCTGCCTTTCGTAAGTCCCGGTCCCCGTGAGTACCGGCGCCCGAGGGACAGCATACAACGCTCTGGGAAACCGGTTTCTATTCGGTCGGTGCGCCGAATGACCCCTGCCTCATCGCAAAATGGGCCCCTAATCCAGAAAGCGCTTTCTCTTAGAGAGGATAAGGGTTGACGGGACCGCGCGTCTATTGATAGAAATCATGTAGTGGCACTGAGAAAACGCTTTCTCGCGTACCGCAGCGACTTCCGGACCACGGTCCATAGCAGCGCACGTTCCAAGCACCACAGTCCAGCGCACCACCAGCGGCCGCAGCACGGCCGAGTTTTGAAGCCTTCGAAAGGGACCCTCATGGTCAACACAGCTGAATCGAGTTCTGCTACCGCTGCCTTCACTTCAGCACCGGAGTCAGGTACGCGTACCAAAGCCCGCATCGCCCTGATCGGCACCGGTGGGCGCTCCGAGATGTACATCCGCGCCATCTTCGGCAAGCACGCGGACACAGCGGAGCTGCTGGCGTTCTCCGACGTCAACCCCGGCCGCGTCGAGTTCTACCAGAAGCTCATCCAGGAACTCGGGGCCCCGGGTCCCGTCGCCTCGTTCGAGCCGGCGGAGCTGACCGCCTTCATCCAGGCCAACAACATCGACCGCGTAGTGGTGACCACACCGGACTTCACCCACGCTGACTACATCGTCGAGGCACTCGAAGCGGGCGCCGACGTCGTCGTCGAAAAACCCCTCACCATCGACGCCGAAGGCTGCCGCCGCATCACCAAGGCCGTGGCAGAAACCGGCCGCAACGTGGTGGTCACCTTCAACTACCGCTACTCACCGCGCAACAGTGCCCTGAAGGAAATCATCCAGAGCGGCGTGATCGGCAAGGTCACCTCCATCGACTTCAGCTGGGTGTTGGACACCGTGCACGGCGCTGACTATTTCCGCCGGTGGCACCGCGAGAAGAAGAACTCCGGCGGCCTGCTGATCCACAAGGCATCGCACCACTTTGACCTGGTCAACTGGTGGATCAACGACGTCCCGGAGCGCGTGTTCGCCTCCGGCGGGCTGAAGTTCTATGGCGACAAGAATGCCGCCGAGCGTGGCCTGGGTCCCCGTCCGGAGCGTGGAACGCCCGACGCCGAAACCTCCCTCATCGGGGACAAAACAGTAGACAAGGATCCGTTTGCGCTGGACCTGCGTGAGGATGAGCGACTGAAGGCCCTCTTCCTGGACAACGAGCATTACGACGGCTACCGCCGCGACCAGGACGTCTTCACCGGCGGCATCACCATCGAGGACAACCTGGCACTCGTGGTGGAGTACCAGGGCGGCCCGCGCCTGAGCTACTCCCTGAACGCCCACAGCCCGTGGGAAGGCTACCGCGTGGCAGTCAACGGCACCGAAGGCCGGGCCGAACTCGAAGTGGTGGAACGCGCCGCCGTCCTCAACAGCACGGACAAAAAGACCGTGGTTGACCCGAGCGCCACCCCCATCGAGGAGGAAGACGCCGTCCGCCGCAACGGCGAACGCCTGGTGGTCCAGCGCCACTGGGAAGCTGCCTACGAGGTGCCCATCGTCAACGGCGAGGGAGGCCACGGCGGCGGCGACGACCTGCTCCTCTCAGACCTCTTCAATGGTCCAGCCGAGGACCCTCTGGGCCGTCCGTCCGGCTACCTCGACGGCCTCCGCTCCGTGTCCGTGGGCATTGCCGGCAACCTTTCGCTGGAGTCCTCCCTTCCCGTCCGCATCGAGGATCTCCACCTCGGCGCGGACCTTCGCCGCGACGCCTAGTCCGCCCGAAATCCAAAAGGAACCAACATGAGCAGGATCTTTGTCACCGGCGGCTCCGGCCGCCTGGGGCGCAGCGTTGTGGCCGGGCTCGCCGAGGCGGGCCACGAGGTCATCTCGGTGGACCGCGACGCCATCCCGGCGGACCAGCTGCCCGCCGGTGTTGTGCAGGAAACGGGCGATCTGCTGGCCCCGGGGGAGGCGTTGCGCCTCCTCCGCGAAACGCAGCCCGACGCCGTCATCCACCTCGCCGCGATCGCTGTGCCGTTCAGCGCGCCGGAGGACGTCATCTTCGCCACCAACACCCGCATGGCCTTTGCTGTCATCAGCGCGGCCACGGAACTGGGGATCGGCAAGATCGTCACGGCCAGCAGCCCCACGGTGCTGGGTTACGGGTCGCCGGCCGGGTGGCTGCCGGACAGCTTCCCACTGGATGAACACAGCACGCCGAAGCCCTGGAACGCCTACGCGCTGTCCAAGCTGATCGCCGAGCAGACAGTGGCGATGTTTGCCGCGGCGCAGGGGGAGAAGATCCGCTACGCCGCCTTCCGCCCGTGCTACGTCATCTCACCGGAGGAATGGGAGGGCGCGCCCACGCAGCAGGGCCACACCCTGGCCGAACGCCTGGCCGATCCTGCCCTGTCCGCGCCCGCGCTGTTCAACTACGTGGACGCCCGTGATGTGGCCGACTTCCTGGACGTGCTCCTGCAGAAAATGGACACCATCCCGAACGGCGAAACCTTCTTCGTCGGAGCCGCGGACGCCCTGGCCACCGCACCGCTGGCAGAACTGATGCCCCGATTCCTGCCGGGAAGCGAGGCCCTCGCGGCCGGCCTGACCGGCGCCAGCCCCGCCTTCTCCATCGCGAAGGCCCGTCAACTACTGGGCTGGGAACCGAAGCGCAGCTGGCGGACCGAACTGAAGACAGCAACCACCCTCAACGACGAGACATCCGCCCGGCTGGTAAGCGCCGGCAGCGGTGCCAAGGAGACATCATGAAATTCGACGGCGTTTTGTTCTTTCCCGTCACCCCGTTCACGCCGGAAGGCACCGTTGACGTGGAGCTCCTCAAGGAGCACATCGGCTCGCGGCTGCCGTTCGGACCCGGCGGCGTGTTTCCTGCCTGCGGCACCGGCGAGTTCCATGCCCTGAGCATCGACGAGGTGCGCACCGTGGTGACCGCCGCCGTCGAGGTTGTGGCCGGCAAGGTGCCGGTGGTGGCCGGCGCCGGCGGTCCGCTGGGGCATGCCCTTGCCGCCGCCCGGGTTGCCGAGGAAGCCGGCGCCGACGCACTCCTGGTCCTGCCGCCGTACCTGGTCACCGGACCCACCGACGGCCTGGTGGCGTACATCGAGGCGGTGGCCGACGCCAGCAGCCTGCCGGTGATCGTGTACCACCGCGGCAACGCCAAATTCACCGCCGCGGCCATGGTCCGCCTCGCCGCCAACCCGAAGGTGATCGGCTTCAAGGACGGGCTGGGCGATGTTGGCCTGGCCCAGGAGATCGTGTCCGCGGTCCGCGCCACGGGACGCGAGGACTTCGCCTTCTTCAACGGACTCCTGACCGCCGAACTGACCCAGGGCGCCTACCGGGGCCTCGGCATTCCGCTCTACTCCTCGGCGGCGTTCGCCATGGCACCGGAGATCGCCAAGGCGTATTACGACGCCTATGTCTCCGGCGATGAGGACCGCCGCAACGCCCTGCTGGAGGGTTTCTACGCTCCGCTGGTGCGGCTTCGGGACCAGACCCCCGGCTTCGGCGTCTCGCTCATCAAGGCCGGCCTGCGGCTGGGCGGCCTTCCCGTCGGCCCGGTCCGGCCGCCGCTGGTGGACCCCACCGAGGACCAGCTGCTCCAGCTGAAGTCCATCCTGGCCAAGGGCTACGAGCTGGCCGGCCGCTGATGAGTGCGCCCGCGCTCGATTCCGTCCGGACCGCGCCGGTTATCATCGGCCTGACCACCCGGCTCCTGACCGTCCCGCTGCGCCGCAGCTGGGGCGCGGAGGCACCGGAAAACCACGTGATTGTCACGGAAATCCAGACGGACGACGGCGGCGCTGGGCACGGTTTTTCCTGGACGCCCACCATCGGCCCGCAGGCCGTCAAGGCCCTCCTCGACTACGACATCGCGCCTTTCGTCTCGGGGCTGCCTGCCAACCCCGAGACGGTGTGGGACGCGTTGTGGAAACGGCTGCATGAGGCCGGCGGTGGGGGACTGACCACCATCGCGATGGCCGGCGTCGACCTCGCCCTCTGGGACCTCCAGGCCCGCCGCGCCGATACTTCAGTCACGGGCATGCTGGGCCAGCGGCAGGAGTCCGCGGAGGTGTACGGTTCCGGCGTGAACCTGCACTACACGCTGGAGGAGCTGGTGGCCCAGACCGAACGCTGGGTCGCCGCCGGGCACAAGGCAGTCAAGATCAAGGTGGGCAAGCCCGATATCCGTGAGGACGCCGAGCGCGTCGCGGCCGTCCGGTCCGTGCTCGGCCCGGACCGCAAGCTGATGATCGACGCCAACCAGCGCTGGGACCTGCCCGCCACTTTCAAGGCCTTGGACGTTCTGGCAGAGTACGG
Source organism: Pseudarthrobacter lactosi (assembly GCF_055412785.1). Classification (NCBI taxonomy): domain Bacteria; kingdom Bacillati; phylum Actinomycetota; class Actinomycetes; order Micrococcales; family Micrococcaceae; genus Pseudarthrobacter; species Pseudarthrobacter lactosi. The sequence goes on along the minus strand of NZ_JBVAYS010000001.1, from coordinate 1,979,805 downwards.
GCTGGAGTGGCTCGAAGAGCCCATCCGTGCGGACGACCTCTGGGCCTACCGCAGGCTGCGGAAGCATTCACCTGTGCCCATCGCCCTGGGCGAAAACCTGCACACCATCTACCGGTTCCGCGACTTCATTGAGGCCGAAGCGGTGGACATCATCCAGCCCAACATCATCCGGGTAGGCGGCATCACGCCGTTCCGGCGGATCGTGGAGCTGGCGCGGACCAACAGCATCCGTGTGATGCCGCACCTGCTGCCGGAGCTGTCCGGGCAGCTGGCCCTCACGCTGGCGGAGCCCACCCTGGTGGAGGACGTGGAGGACGCGTCCTTCGAGCAGCTGGGCATCCTGGCCGGGCCGTCGCCTGTCCGTTTCAGCAACAGCCGCCTGACCCTCACGGGCCAGCCCGGACTGGGCTTCCGGTTCACGGACGCACCCTCAGCCGGACCCACACAGGGCTGACAGCTTGCCATCACGACTAACCGCAGACACCATCACTCCCGACGAAAATCAGGTACCTCCAGTGACAACTGCAACCCTTTCACTTTCCGAGCTCACGGCCGCCGCCACCCGGGCCGCCGCCATCGCGGCCGCAGCGTCGGACGCCGAACGCGCAGGCTGGCTCACCGCCGTCGCCGATGCACTGGACGCCAACGTCACCGAACTGGTGGAGATCGCCGATTCGGAGACCAGCCTCGGGACCATCCGCCTGACCGGCGAGGTGGCCCGCACCTCCGGGCAGCTTCGGCTGTTCGCCCGAGTGATTACCGAAGGCTCCTACCTTGAAGCGGTGATTGACCACGCGGACTCCTCCGCTGCCCCGCCCAAGCCGGACCTGCGCCGCATCCTGCGTCCCATCGGGCCGGTGGCCGTTTTCTCGGCCTCCAACTTCCCGTTCGCGTTTTCAGTGGCAGGCGGCGACACCGCGTCGGCGCTGGCTGTGGGCTCCTCGGTGATCGTCAAGGCGCACTCGGGCCACCTGAAATTGTCCGAACGGACGGCCGAGGTGGTCACCGAAGCCCTGCGTTCCGCCGGAGCCCCGGAAGGTCTGTTCGCGCTTGTGGCAGGCCGCGAGGTAGGCACTGCCCTCGTGCAGGATCCCGCCATCAAGGCCGTGGGCTTCACCGGGTCCATCCCCGGCGGTCGGGCGCTGTTTGACCTCGCGGTTTCCCGTCCCGATCCCATCCCGTTCTACGGCGAGCTGGGCAGCCTCAACCCGGTGGTCATCACCGCGGCCGCGCTGGCCGAGCGGTCCGGCCAGCTCGCGGCGGGACTTGCAGCCTCGTTCACCATGGGCGCCGGCCAGTTCTGCACCAAGCCTGGCCTGGTCTTCATCCCGGCGGGCACAGGATTCGCCGCGGAACTGGCTGAGGCCAGCAAGGACAAGCCGACGGCGGCCATGCTCACCACCCGGATCTCGGATGCCTACCCGGAGGGCCTGCGCAGCGTGGCTTCGCTGCCCGACGTGAGAATCGTGAGCGGTTCGGCGGACCAGGACGCCACCCTCAACGGCGCCGCGCCCGTGGTGTTCTCCACCTCCGCCGCGAACGCCCTGGAGCGGCCGGAGGAGCTCCTGGAGGAGTGCTTTGGCCCTACTACGATGCTGATTGAATACGCCGACCAGGATGAGCTCTTCGCTGTCCTGGCCAAGGTCCCCGGTAGCCTGACGGCCACCGTGCATGCCCAGCTGGGGGAGGACGTTACGGACCTCGTGGAGCAGCTGTCCGGCCTCGCCGGCCGGGTCCTCTTCGACGGTTGGCCTACCGGTGTCGCGGTGAACTGGGCGCAGCAGCACGGCGGCCCGTACCCGGCCACCACGTCCTTGTTCACCTCGGTAGGCGCGACGGCGGTCCGCCGCTTCCAGCGCCCTGTCGCCTACCAGGCCGCTCCGGAAACCGTCCTGCACCCGGCACTGCGCGAAGGCAACCCCCTGGGCATCCCGCGCCGCGTGGACGGCGAGCTGGTTCTTCCGTAACTGTTCAGACTTCACGCTTGGGGTGCTGTCACAAAGGGCGCCGGATACCCAGTATTCGGAGGATGGGTGCCGCAGGGCCCGCACCTGTCTCCGTGATCCTGATGGCAACCTCGTGAACCGCTTCTGCCGGCCGACCCGCTGAAACCGCTAATCGGACGCAGCGGCCGTCTATTCGACGTGAGCCGCAGCTTGCTTGATCGGTGCGGAGCCGGGGCCAGTACTGTTCGAAAGCACGGCTTTGTCGACGGCGGGGTTGTCAAAACCGAAGGCGAGGTGTGCGGCGGTGATGTGGAGCTGTCACCTTCCATTCCAACGTCTTGGGAATGGTGGCCGAGTTTGAGCGGTCCTGAACCGGATGCGCACCCGTGAGGTAATGGCAGTCGCCAACGCGAAGGGGCGCCGCGGGCGCGCCCGCCTCGGCGGGTAGCCCTGCACGCCAAATAGAGGTACCCACTACTCGTTTGCGCGCCGCGGGCGGTCGCCTACCGTGAAGACCGGGGCCGGCGGTGAGTGGTGCGGGCCTGAGACCGTTCGCACCCCCCCAGCCGCCGTCGGCCCCTTCATGTACCGGATGATGGTCGCAGCGCGCCGTCGATCGGGTGCCATCTGGCCGACTCGATTCCTTCTCTTCCAGCGGGTTGACGCCTACGTCAGACTCCAGTTATTGAGCCCGGACACAGCGCCAGGTGTCGCCCCGTTCACTCCTGTGCCGCTGCCCGATATGTTCAGGCAGGAAGGGTGCAACCCGCGTGCGGGCTGCGCCCTTCCCTTTTCTCATGGCCGGATCAGTGCTTGAAGGCGTCCTTGACCTTCTCGCCGGCCTGCTTGAGATCAGCTTTGGCCTGGTCGCCCTGGCCTTCGGCTTTCAGGCCCGGATCGCCTTTGGCTTCTCCGGCGGCTTCCTTGCCCTTGCCGCTTAGTTTCTCGGCGGTGTTTTTGATCTTGTCATCCAAACCCACAGTGTCACTTCCTCTGGTTGGTTGCCGCCGGCGATCCGCCCGCGGCTCACCCCTCCATCGTAAAATGATCCTTGCCAGTTGATAAGCATGCTGATTAAATCATGCACATAGCGTCATTCCGACGCTGATGGTCCTTTGGAAGGATGTGCGTCATGGGAATTCTCGGATTTCTTCTGCTCGGCCTGATTGCGGGAGCCATCGCCAAAGCCATACTGCCAGGCCGGCAGGGCGGGGGCTGGCTGGTCACCCTGGTTCTGGGCGTCGTCGGGGCGATCCTTGGCGGATGGATCGGCTCACTGATCTTCGGCGGAGGCCTAGCCGACTTTTTTGACCTCAGGACCTGGCTGCTGGCCATTCTTGGCGCCGTGATCGTGCTGGGGATCTTCGGTGCCGTGACCCGCAGGAGCCGCGTCTGACGCCGGTCGCTTCATGGTCGGGTTCACCTCCCTTCCTTATTGTCCGGGGCCGCCGACCGCGTCCGTCCGCGGTCGGCGGCGGCTTTCCGTCCCGGACGGGACCTATGTCTGCGGCCACGTCCCGGTTTGGCGGCCGACACCGTTCCAGGCCGGGCTGGGGCCGTACTACCTAGGCCGAGGACGAGGCAGACACCGTCACTTCCTCGGGCCGGCACTGGCAATTTCAGCAAGGAGAAAGACATGGAAAACTTCTTCCGCCGCAGTGGCATCGACGTGCCCGAACCAGTCCGGCGCTTCCTTCAGGGTGAGACGGACGATTGGCTGCGAATCGAGGAATTCCGGGACGGAAACACCTTGGTCGTCAGAACCGACCTCCCCGGCATCGACCCCGACACTGACATCAACATCAACGTCTCAGAGGACACCTTGCAGATTACGGCCCGCCGCGCAGAGCCGGCCAGCAAAAATCAGCCGGGCTACCGGAGCGAGTTGCGCTACGGCGAATTTTCGCGCAACGTCCCGATACCCCGTGGGCCCAACCCTGACACTGTCGAGGCCAGCTACATCGACGGCGTCCTCGAAATCCGCGTCCAGCTACCGGAGAAATCCGGAACATCCGCCACGAAAGTCCACGTCACCCGCGGTGGCAACCAGTCACCCGATGCACCCACCTACGACGTCTGAAATCTCCATGCCGTGGTCGGTAGTCGGCGAACGAATGAATCGGCTCTTCGCAGAGGCAGCCCTGTGCCGTTCAGACTGTGCCGTTCAGACTGCGCCGGCCCATCGACGTTCGCTGCTGGTCCGGTGGATTTCCCTGGAACGAGCGTGCAGATCGGCCGTCGGGATGCGCCGGACCTCACGAACCTGAACAGTGACATCATGTGCCTCCGGCGGCGTGGCCCGCCTTTCCGTCGGGGAAACATCGGCAATCAGTCCCATACCGGCGTACTCACGAACAGCGGCGATACCGGCAACAGCTGCGGTCTTGTTGTCAAAAGCCTTGGACACTGCCATCACGGTGCCATCCGGCGCAGTCAGACGGAACCTGAAATACGACTCCGCGTCAACGAACAGTTCGAACATTCCGGCCATAGCAAATCCTCCCGGTCTGCGGGATCTGCCCCGCGGCGTCGTTGCCACGGAGCAGAAACGGACGCGCCCTTGCGTCCCCTTCCCGCTGGTTTTGTCCTGCAATCCACATGACGAGTTCATTGCGTGCTCAATGAGTCTCGCTCACGACAGCCTGTGCCCACAAGACCCAACAGGCAACTCCTTCACCAACCGCCCTGCGCGGGCCCCGGCTGGGCCTACAGTTCGAGCGTGACAGGCCGTTGGAGGCCGTTCACCGTAGCAGCGGGCCAGCGGTCATCCACGGTCAGGACCTTTATGCCGGACTCGGTGAGCTGGACCGTATCCTCGATCTTCACTCCCGGTCCCGACGGGTTCCAGGTGAACGGCTGGTTGAGCACCACGGCATCGGTGGCCGCCGCGGTAACGCGCGGATCCCGTCCCGCATAGCCCGCCGGTCCGCCCTGATGGTGCTGCTCCCACTGATCCGCGCCGAAACCGTGGCGGACGTAAGCCGCTTTGATCTCGCCGAAAACGTGGTCCAGCCGGGCACCGGGGACTGTTGCGTCGAAGATGTCCGCCTCAACGGCCGCGATCCGGGCCTCGGCGTCGAGCTCCTCGGGGGTGCCGGCGTCGAACCTTATCCAGCGGGTGATGTTGGCAACCAATCCATCCCGGCGGGCGCACACCACGGCCATCGCGCGGCGGCCGAGGGGTGCGTGCGTGGCCAGCGGGTGGCGGAAGTCGCTCCGGGAGCTGCCGTTGCACAGGAGTACCAGCGGCTCCGCCCCCGCGCCAACCACGCGGCCGGCCAGGGCGGATACCAGTTCGAATTCCGTGGTGTCCGGCCGGGCAGTGGACAGCACGTCGGTCATGATACCGGCCAGCTCCGCGCTGAGGTGGGCGTAGCGGGTGCTCTCGCCGGGCAGCAGCTGCTGCCGGGCAGCCCTCAGTTCGGTGGCCACCGAGGCCTCGGCCAGCGGGGTGCCGGCGTCCCCTCCGGATGAATGGCCGACGGCGGCGGCAGCCTCGTGCAGGTTCCCGTACCAGGGCACGGTGTGCAGCGAGACCCCGGCCGGGAGCTCCTCGGCCGCAATCCTCCCGGCCTCGTTGTTGAACGCCACCAGGTGGTCGCCGTCCCGGTCCACCAGCAGCGCCGCGATGGGGTCGCCGGCCAGGCTGATGTGGATGCGGCTGCCGTCCAGGTACCAGGCCAGCGCCGTGTGGCTGGTCAGCAGCAGCGAGTCCTGCCTCCTGGCATCGAGAATGTCCAGGATGCGGCGCCGCTTGATGGCACGGTCCGCGGTCGAGGCGGGCGGCATACGCTGGCCCCGGTCCGCGGAAGTCGCGGCGTCAGTCAGCTGCGACGGCGGTGCAGCGGCGGTGGTTGTCTGGCTCATGAGTTGTCCCCCTGTGTATTGATCAATGTCTCGATGTCTTCCGTGCCCAACATCCCGTCGACGATAAGCACGATCACGCTGCGGCGCACCGGAATGCCGGGTTCGGCGATGACCGGCGCATCCCAGGCCAGAGACTGGCCGACTCCCGGATATCCGTCTGCCCGGACGAACCACGGGTCCATTGAATCCGCCGCGGCGATGAACACCAGCGTGGCGGCGCCGCCGTCTGGACGGGCCCCGCTTTGGTGAGTGCCGCCGTCGAACGTTCCCGCCGTGAACCCGCCCGACCAGGCGAGCCACGGCGTGACACTCCCGTGCACGGCGGACTCACCCGCCCCCGAAGGGGTCCAGACCCTCGCCCCGGAACATTCCGGAAGGCGCCAGAAGAACCCGCCGTAGCCGCCGCCAAGGCGGCCGTTGGAACCCGGGCTGCCCAGGCACACGGGCTGGTTGCCGGCGGGGGAGAGCGCAAAGTCGAGCGTGAGGCGCCAGGCGGAAGGTCCGACGGCGGCCCACGTCCAGGTGCGCTGCTCGGTCAGGACGGGAACGCCGTCGGGCCCGTTCCAGGAGAGGTTCTCGGTCAGCCCGCCATCCTGTTCCGACGGTTCGCCGAAAGTCGGTTCGCCGGTCCGGACGATGCTGCCGTGGTCCGGGCGCCAGACGTACGCGCCAGCGGCCCGGGTGTAGGTGCGCCCGCCCCAGAAGTTGACACCGTCCACATCCTGGAGCGCCACACCCACGCCCAGGTGCCACACGTGGTCCAGCGGCTGGTGGTCCGTCACAACGGTCCCGGCCAGGGTGCGGACAGGGTGCAGGTACGGGCGGGGAGAGGACACTGCGCGGATGCGGCTGCCGTCCTGGTAGTCCGCCACGGGATGCCCGGCAACGTCGAAGGTCCGGACCGGCGGCAGGTCGCGGGCCCAGGGGACACCGAGCTCGGCAAAGGTAGCCTGCGCTTTGGCGGCGCGTTCGATCAGCGCGGCAATGCCGTGGACCACCGGGTGTGCATCATCGCCGTCGCCCTCCCAGCTGACATGGCCGGCGTCGATCTCGCGGGGTGAGGGGGCGGTGCGGATCGCTTCCAGCACACACATAAAGGCGCCGGCATCCGGCAATGAACTGAGCAGGGGAGTGCCGGCCGCGCGGGCAGCGAGCAGGTTCTCCAGCAGGTCGGTCCGGCCGAACGTCTCCCGACGCTCCCCGTCCGCCGTGGTGGTGACGAGTTCGTCCTCGGTGTAGAAGAACGTGATGTCCCCTTTCGTCCCGTGGACCGTGACGGAGGGCCGCTGCTGTTCGGGGGCGCACAGGGTGAGCGCGCACAACAGGGTGGTCCCGGCAGCGGTGCGTACCCGGATCACCGAGGTGTCATCGCTCTGGGTGTCGTGGGCGCGGTAAAGATCCGTCTCCACGGAGTCGACGTCGGCCACCGTGTGGGCGCCGGCCATGTTCAGGGCGGTGGCCACGGCGTGCGCCAAGGCATTGGTGGCCACGCCGTCCACCACGTCGACGCCGTCCAGGCTGCGTTTGCCGGCCCACCGTGAGCGCTTGAAGTAGCCCCTGGTCCGGAGCCACATGCCGGTGGCGCTGAGTCCCAGCACATCTCCAATGCCGCCGGCCGCGACGGTGTTCCGGATTTCCGGCAGGGCCAGCGAGCCCAGGCTCTGGAAGCCCACCTGGACAAGCCTGCCGGCCGATTCGGCGGCCGCCAGCACGTCCTGGAACTGGGCCATGGAGGCCACCGGAGGCTTCTCCGTGTACACGTCGGCACCGGCCGCCAGCGCAGCGAGCGCCAGAGGAGCGTGCGTCTGGATGGGAGTGGCCAGGATAACCACGTCCGGAACCGGCCCGGCTGCCAGCAACTGGTCCAGGGTGTTGAAGACCGCCACAGACTCGCCGAGCGCGCCGGTTGCCGGCGGGTTGGGGTCGGCTACCGCCACGAGGTGCAGGGCCCCGGTTTCCTCGAGTCTGGCGAGATTGGCCAGGTGCCGTTCGCCAAAGCCGTGCACCCCCACGAGGGCTACGCGCGGAAGGGCTGCCGGAGCGGGGCCGGCACCAGCCGTTGCAGGGCTAGCGGGCGCGGATTGCTGAATCATCTGGGGTCCTCGGTGGCTAAGGGGTCGGCAGGGGCGAAAGGTTGTGGGCAGCGGTTCCCGCTGCGCCCAGGGTCCTGGACAGGTAGCTGATGGCTTCATTCTGCATCTCCGCGGTGAAGACGTGCCCGCCCGGCCAGAAACTCCCGGTGTAGGAGTTGGCCGGGTGCAGGGACTCCAGGATCCGGTGTGCCTCGCGCATCCCTTTTTCGGGGAACAGTTCATCGGCCAGCGCGTACTGCACCAGGAATCCCTCGGCGCCGGATCTGCCGGGCAGTTCCGGCCAGTCACCCAGCTTCCAGAGGCCCGGGGTCTGGAGCAGCCAGGAATGGGCATCCAGGTAGGCAGGCAGCAGTGACTGGAACGTGGTCATCATGCAGGTGACCACGTAGTTCCGGATCCGCGGGCTGAGGACTGACAGTGCCAGCGCCCGCCCGCCGCCACCGGAAAACCCGATGCAACCCAACCGCTCCGCATCCACCCGGGGCAGGCCGGCAAGGATCTCCAGGGCGGCCAGGTCATCGTGGGCCACCATGCCCGCCAGGCTGGTGCCCAGCAGGCCGGCGGCCTTGGCCACGGTGTCCTCGTGGATCCCCGCGGCGGCGTTGTACAGTTCGGCGTCGGAAGGTACGACGACGGCCTCCCGCCATTGTGACTTCCTCGCTTCAAGTGCGGATTCCGTCCGCCACGGCGGGGTGGACAGATCGAAGCGCCTGCTGCCCCAAGCAAAGGCGTCGTGGGCCAGGACAGCGAAGCCCTGGCGAGCAATATCCGTAGCCAGCGCGCGCCCACCGTAGTGCCCGGCACGGGCTTCCGCCGCAGAAGGGTGGGGCTCAGGAAGCGTGACCAGCCGGTCCGCTCCGCCGTACTTGTTTCCCCCGTGACAGTGCAGGGCGAGCACGCCCGGCAGCGGCCCGGAACTGCCGGCCGGCCGCATCAGCCAGCCGGTGGTGCGGGGGCCGAAGCCCAACTGCCAGCAGAGCTGGGAGGTGGTGACGCCGTCGTGCGTTTCCTCCCAGTGGACGGTGACGTCCGCCGGGGGATCAACTGCCGGAACGCCCAGGGCGTCCGAAAGTTCCTGTGCCGCCGGGGTGGCCGCATGGTACCGAGGCCGGTCACGGACGTAGGCAGGCCAGTCTTCAAACCCGGCGATGGCGCTAGGCCGCATAGCCTGCTTTTCTGTACTCACTGGCCTGCCTGTTGTTTGGAGGGATGGTCTGGGGGTCCGGGATGGCTGCGGGTCAGCCCAGGTTCTGGTTGACCTCGGAAGTCATACCCTTGGCAGCGTCCTGCGGCGAGATCTTACCGAAGAGGACATCCGTGTTGTATCGGTTCAAGACCTCCAGCGTGGCGGACGATCCGGCGGGGAAAGGCTTGGGCGCTTCGATCTTAAGCTCGGCGACCCTGTCCAGGTAGGCGGCTTCCTTCTTCTGTGTGTCCTTCAGAAGCGGGGTGATCCCCGCCTTCAGTTCCGTGTTGGCAGGCATGCCACGGTCGCTCTTGATCTTGGTGGCAGCGTCCATGTTGTTCACCAGGTAGTTGATGAAGAGGGCGGCTTCCTTGGGGTTGGAAGACTTGGATGAGATGGCGTACTCCATGGAGGAACGCAGCCAGGAGCCCGGTTCCTTGCTCTCGCCCGGCAGTTTCATCATGACCAGCGGCGAGCCGGAGTAGGACGTCATCTGGTTGCTCCAGGAAATCTTCATTGCCTGCTTGCCTTGGCCCATCAGGGTCAGTTCCGGCTGGGCGGAACCGTCCTCCACGGTCTGCGACGCCGAGGGCGCTCCGCCGGATTCCATCAGCTTTTTGTTCAGCTCGAACCAGCGGGCCAGGTTGTCCTCGCTGATGCCCAACTTCTTGCCGTCGTCGGTGTAGAGGTCTTCGCCGTTCTGGCGCGCCCAGACGGCAAGGAAAGAGTCATTGGCCATGGGGGTGGTGCCGAAAGTTCCCTGCGGGGACTTCTTCGAGATCTCCGCGGCGATGTCCGCAAAGTCGTCCCAGGTCCAGGTTTCATCGTCCGGGAGTTTCACGCCGGCTTTTTCGAAGACCACGGGATCAATGACCATGGACATGGAGTTCACTCCGGCGGTGATGGTGTACTGCGTGCCGTCGATCTTGCCCAGATCCACGGTTCCGTCGGCGAACTTGGACGTGTCCAGCTGGTCCTTGACCTTGTCCAGGTCCAGCAGGACGCCGCGGCTGGAGTATTCGCTGGGGTAGGAACCGCTCATGGCGATGACATCCGGAGTGGTGCCGCCTGCGATCTGGGTGGCCATCTTGTCCCAGTATGAGCTGAACTCGGTGTTCTCGCCTTGGACCTTGATGGTGGGGTTGGCGGCTTCAAAATCCTTGATGACTTCCAGCGTTGTCTTGGCGCGTGAGTCATTTCCCCACCAGGCGAATCTGAGGGTGACCGGATCCTCTGCCGTCCCCACTTTGGCTGTTTGCTGGCCTGCGCCGCAGCCAGTGAGAACCAAGGCCAGCGCCGCCGATGCGCCGGCGATGCGCAGTGAAGACTTGGTGAGACCGAACTTCATTGTTGTGCCCCTCAGGTGTTGAAGTACCGATAGTGTTCTCCGAGTACAGAAAACGCTTTCTCAAAAACTAACAAAGGGCTATACAGGAGTCAAGAAACCGTTTACTTTGGTACGGAGCCGCTTTCAACGTCCCGCGTGACGGAGGCCGGATCCGGACAGCTGCACTAAGTGAGTCCGCCGCCGGAGACGGTGCAAATATTGATCGCCCAGTGCGATCGACCCAGATGTGGAGGGCCACGATGACCAAAGGAGGCCACATGGCCGCTAGACATATACCCAGGACGCCGTGCCCGGCAGGAATGCCGGCTGCAGCGGGTCTGCTGCGTGAAACGGAGTTGCCGCAATGAGTGCCATCAGCGAACTGAGCACCCTCAAGCGCCGCAAAGGCCCCATGACGGCAGCGGAGAAAAAAGCCAACGGACGGGACAATAAGGCAGCCTATATCTTCCTGTTGCCGTGGCTGGTGGGCCTTGTTGCCATCACCGTCGGTCCGATGCTGATGTCCCTGTACCTGTCCTTCACCGACTACAACCTGCTCCAGCCGCCGGAATGGGTGGGGCTGGACAACTTCATCCGGATGTTCGGCGACGCCCGGCTGCACAACTCGCTGGGCGTAACGTTCACCTACGTCTTTGTGGGCGTCCCCCTGCAGCTCGGTGTTGCGCTGCTGATCGCACTGGTGCTGGACAAGGGTCTGCGCGGACTGCCGTTCTACCGCTCCGTCTTCTACCTGCCGTCCCTGCTGGGCGGTTCGGTGGCTGTTGCCATCCTGTGGAAGCAGATCTTCGGCACCACCGGCTTGGTCAACCAGGCGCTGGCCATGTTCGGCATTCAGGGTCCCGGCTGGATTTCCGATCCGAGCACCGCGCTGGGTTCCATTGTCCTGCTGCACGTGTGGACGTTCGGCGCCCCGATGATCATCTTCCTGGCCGGCCTCCGCCAGATTCCGGTGATGTACTACGAGGCGGCGAAGGTGGACGGCGCCAGCACGCTCCAGCAGTTTTGGCGGATCACGCTTCCCATGCTCAGCCCCATCATCTTCTTCAACCTGGTGCTCCAGATCATTGGATCCTTCCAGTCCTTCACACAGGCGTTCATCGTTTCCGGCGGCAATGGCGGCCCTTCAGACTCCACGATGTTCTTCACGCTGTACCTGTACCAGAAGGGCTTTGGCCAGTTCGACATGGGCTACGCCTCCGCAATGGCGTGGTTCCTGCTGGTCATCATCGGTGTGTTCACCGCCATCAACTTCATCGCTGCAAAGTATTGGGTGTTCTATGACGACTAAGCTTGAGACGCTGCCCGCCCCGGACAAAAACACCGCCGGCGCCGGTAAGCCTACGAACCACCGCAAGGCCGCGAAGCGCCGCGAGTCCCGCGGCACGCTCGCTTTCAGCAGGGCTGCCCGCACCAAGGCCTTGATCAAACATGGCATCCTGATCCTCGCCGGCGGCCTCATGATCTACCCTCTGCTGTGGATGGTGGTCTCTTCTCTCCGGGCCAATGAGCTGATCTTCCGCGAGCCGGGCCTGTGGCTCAACAGCCTGGAGATGAGCAACTACACGGACGGCTGGTCTGCGCTGACGCACCCGTTCGGGCACTACATGCTCAACTCAGCCATCGTGGTGATCGGCTCCATCTTGGGAAACCTGATCTCCTGCTCTATGGCCGCCTACGCCTTCGCGCGGCTCCAGTTCACGGGCAAGAAGCTGTTCTTCGGCATCATGCTGCTGACCATCATGCTGCCGTTCCACGTGGTGATCGTGCCTCAGTACATCCTGTTCTCGCAGATCGGCTGGGTAAACACCTTCTGGCCGCTCATTGTGCCCAAACTGCTGGCCACCGATGCGTTCTTCGTGTTCCTGATGGTCCAGTTCATCCGCGGCATCCCGAAGGACCTGGATGAAGCGGCACGGATCGACGGCGCCGGCCATCCGCGCATTTTCCTACGGGTGATCCTGCCCCTGATGGTGCCGGCCCTGGCCACCACCACCATCTTCACCTTCATCTGGACGTGGAACGACTTCTTCGGGGCCCTGATCTACCTGACGGATCCGGACATGTTCACCGTTCCCGTTGCGCTGCGCGCCTTCGTGGATTCGCAGTCAGCCACCAGTTGGGGATCGCTCTTCGCGATGTCCATCGTGTCCCTCCTGCCGGTGTTCCTGGTGTTCCTCTTCGGCCAGCGGTTCCTCATCAAGGGCATCGCCACCACGGGCATCAAGTAGATCCAGCGAAGCACCTTGCTCCAGCCAATGGCCCGTCCCTCGAGGACGGGCCATTTGGCGTCTCCCGCGGTGCCAGGTCGGGTCGAACGTCCGCCGTGGGCCGGGCCCGGTGGCTCCTGGCCCAGCGCCTGGAAACCGGCCAAAAAGACGTCTTGTAATACAAGTCATCTACTTGTAGTATGAGACTTAAGAAAACGCTTTCTCGTTTTACTTTCCCCAATAGCCAGATCAATGAAGATCGGAGTACCCAGTGGCGCTTTTTCACCGCACTGAGTCAGATGCCAAGATCCGCAAGGCAGAGACGCCATCCGCCGGCACATCTCGCCGTTTCCGCAAGACGGGCGTGGTTGCCGCGGCAGCCGCCGTCGTGCTCGCCCTGAGTGCCTGCGGCGGAGGCGCTACCCCGCAGAGCGATGGCGGACCCGTTGAGCTGCGCTTCTCCTGGTGGGGCAGCGACAAACGCGCCCAGCTGACGCAGTCCGCGATCGCCGCCTTCGAGGCCGAGAATCCCAACATCAAAATCAAGCCGGAGTATGGCGACTGGAGCGGATACTGGGACAAGCTGGCCACCCAGGTCGCCGCCAACGACGCCCCGGACATCATCCAGATGGACGAAAAATACATCACGGAGTACTCAACCCGCGGTGCGCTGCTGGACCTCTCCAAGTACGAGATCGACACGTCAAAGCTGGACGAAGCAGCCCTCAACGCCGGCAAGAGCGAAGACGGCCTGACCGGCATCGCCGCCGGCATCAACGCGGCCACCATCCTGGCCAACCCTGCGGTCTTCAAGGCTGCAGGCGTTGAACTTCCCGACGACAAGACCTGGACCTGGGAAGACTTCGGCCGCATCTCCGCCGAACTCACCGAGAAGTCCCCGAAGGGTACGTACGGCTCTGCCGCATACGGCACGGACGAGGCCTCGCTGGGAGTCTGGCTCCGGCAGAACCGCAAGTCCCTGTACACGTCCGACGGCAAGCTGGGCTTCGAGCCCTCCGACATCGCCGACTGGTGGGCGTTCCTGAAGCAGCTCAGCGAGAAGAAGGCTGTGCCGTCCGCATCAGAAGTTGTGGAAGCTGAGGCAGCACCGCTTGACCAGAGTGGCCTGGCCACGGGCAAGAACGGGCTCGCCTTCTGGTGGTCCAACCAGTTGCCGGCGCTGGAGAAGGCTGCCGGAAGCGAACTGCAGATCCTGCGTTTCCCGTCCACCTCCGGCAAGGCTGCCGACGCCAAGCTCTGGTACAAGGCATCCCAGTTCTGGTCGGCCTCATCGCGCACCAAGCACCCCGTGGAAACGGCCAAGTTCATCAACTTCCTGGCCAACAACACCAAGGCTGGCGAGGCCCTCCTGGCAGACCGCGGCGTCTACCCCAACTCCGACGTCCGTGCAGCCATTGCGCCAAAGCTGACGCCTGCCGATATCAAGGTGGTCAAGTTCATCGACCAGATCAAGGATGAGCTCGGCGAGGCCCCGGCCCCGCCGCCGAAGGGCGCCGGCGCCATCCAGGAAATCGTCAAGCGCTACACTTCCGAGGTCCTCTTCAACCGCCTCTCCACTGACGAGGCCGGCAAGAAGGCTCACGACGAAATGAAGTCCGCGATCAGCTAAGTTCCGCTCTCGTAGGAGCGTACGACGGCGAGTGGTCACTACAGTCCCGGCTGGAACCTTTGGTTCCGGCCGGGACTGTGGTGTTTAAGGTCTGTGTCCTGTGTCCTGGGTCCGGCTTTCCCGGCAGCCAGGAGTCCTGGACGGGTGTCGGTCCTCGTGGTCCACTCGGAGCGCTTCAATTCATGGGGGAGAGCGTGAAGGCATTCGGTTGGACCGCAGCGGCGGCAACACTACTGATATTGACTGGTTGCGCAGATAACGTGCCCACCGGAAATCCGGCGCCGTCCCCACTGTAGCCCGTTCGCGTTGCGGTACTAATTTGCGTTGCGGTGTTGTCTATTCGCGTTTGAGTGGTGGGGGCGGTGGTTTGAAGTAATGGTTTTGTTGGGGTTTTTGGGTGGGGTCGATGTGGCGTGGGGGTGTGTACCAGGGGGTGCCGTTGCGGGTGTGGATGGCCCATTGTTCTTTGTGGATCAGGTGGTGGTGATGGGAGCAAAGGAGCGCTCCGTTGCTTACATTAGTCGGGCCGTGGTGTGACCAGTAGGTGATGTGATGGGCTTCGCACCAGGGGGCCGGGATGGTGCAATTGGGGAAAGAGCAGCCTTGGTCTCGGGCGGTGAGCGCGAGGCGTTGCGCGGGGGTGAAGAGCCGGGATTTGCGGCCTTGGTCCAGGATCTCGCCATGGGTGCCGAGGAGGACGGGGATGATGTCGGCGTCGCAGGCGAGTTTACGGACGGTAGTGGCTGCGACGGGCCCGGTGAAGATGTAATTGCCCGAACCTGCACTCGTTTCCGAAGTGGTACTGCTGGGGGGAGTCCCAAACATATTCCCGCTCTCGGTGCCAGATCCATTCCCGGGTTCCGTCTCAGGTAGATGCCTGGCCCCCCTACCCGCCTTGGTGGCTGCGTTTGCGCCGGGGCCCGAGGCGGGAAAGTGGCGGAGGAGGTCTTGGTAGTTGATGGTGGCGATGATTTGGGGGCGGTTTCCACCGGCTGTGGGCAGTTGGTTGGTGGTAAGGGCCGCTTTGAAGGCGCTGATGATGCCGTCGAGTTGTTTCTGGTTGCGGGTGCGCCGGTCCAGGTCCACCATGTTCTCCTGCCACACGCCGGTGTCCTGGCCGGGGTTTGCTCCGGTGGGTTGGTGGGTACGAGGGTTGGTGGCGGCGTTCATGATGGTGGCGAAGTGTTCGTATTGGTCCCTGGTGGCGAAGATTTCCAGATGGTCCGGGACGAGACCACGGGCCCGGAGCCTGCCGGGAACTCGACTGGGTTGCCGGCGTCGGCGTCAGTACAGGTTTCTGGCTTGGAGGTGGAGGAGAAGGCCGCGGCGAGGTGTTCCAGTGCTGGACGTATGGAGTCGCCGGTCAGGGTGGTTTCGGGCAGGATGGCGTGAGCCAGGTGGAGACGGCGTTTGGCTTCGCCGAGCCCGATCCTGAGCCGCAGCCGCAGGAACTCGGCGGTGTTCTTGCAGCCGTCGTCCGCCGGGGACCGTGGAACAGCGCCAGTGGTGCTTTCGGCGGTAGTGCAGGCGGGCCAGTCCGTGTAGGTTTCGTTCACGGTTTCGACGCCGTCCCAGCCGGTGGTCCATGACTTTGTGGCCCGGGTGGCCGCGGCGTTGGTGATGGCTCGGGTTCGGGTGCGGTCCACGGCGCCTGCGGAGAGGATCTGGAGGTAGTCCACGTGTCGGGAGAGCTCTTCGGCATGGGCAGCGAAATCTGCTGCGTCCACGTAGTCAGCCATGGCCAGTTGGTCCGGAGCGGCAGCAACGGCGGTGCGGACAATCGCGATCGCCGCCGCCAGGCTCACCGGCCCGTACGCGGCGGAATCGCCGCCGTGCCCCGCGAGCCGCTCCGTCAACGCTTCCATAGGAATACTCTGCCGTGAGGGTGTGACATTTTGGCTGCGTCGAACGGCGCATTGGCTGCCGTCGAACAGCGCAGTGTTGGAAGCGCCCCCTGCAGGTGAACCCGGCCGCGTCAGCACGGCGGCGGTGGTGCCGTCGTCGCCGTTCCCCGCAAGCTGATCCCCGAAAGCTTCCATAGGATTACTCTGCCGTGGGGGTACGACATTCAGCGAAGGTGGTACCGGGCGTGGGAAAGACCGGGATCAGGCAGCCGGCCGCGCCGGTTCAGTCCTCCGCGATCACTGCAACCCCGCCGGCCTCAACAGTCCCCGCAAATGGCGCATCGGTCAGCAGGTCCAGGCCGGCAGCCTCCACCGCGGCGGCCGAGCGTGAGTGGTTGATCGCGAACAGGAAGCTGCCGCCATCGTCGGAACGGCGCCGCACGAGCTCCACGCCGCGATCGGCCGTGGCAACCGGAGCCACTCCGGACTCGGCCAGCAGCCGGTCCACGACCGCTTCGATGCCGTCGCGGTCCGGGAACGTCGCCAGGTACCAGGCCGCACCAGCACCAGATCCAGCCACATGCCGTGTCAGGGATGGCACACCCTCCAGCGGATACTCGGTGAAGGTCTGCACCGCTTCGGCCCCGTCGAGGTGGACGTGCTCGCTCCACACGGACGAGACCCCGCCGTCGCTCAACTTCAACTGCCCGCCGGCAAGCACCGGATGGAATTCCTCCACCCGGATCCCCAGCAGCTCCCGGAAAGCGCCCGGGTAGCCGCCCAGCCGGACGTGGTCCTGCTCGTCCACAATTCCGCTGAAATACGTCACCAGCACGGTGGCTCCGGCCCGCGCGGCGTCCGCGATGTTAGCAGCGGCTGCGTCCGTCACCGAATAGAGCGTGCACACCAGGACCAGGTCATAGCCCTCCAGTGAAGCGGAAGGGTGGACCACATCCACTGCGATCCCGCGCAGGAACAGCGATCGGTGGAATGCCCGGAGCACGTCCAGATACTTCACGTCCTGGCTCGGCTTGGAGTCGATTTCGCTGGCCCACCAGGCCTCGTAGTCGAACACGATCGCCACGCGGGATTCCACCCGCGAGCCACGCACCGGTTCGAGCCGCTTCAGGGCGGCTCCGAGCTCCACCACCTCGCGCCACACGCGCGTGTCACGCCCGCCGTGCGGGACCATGGCCGAGTGGAATTTCTCGGACCCGGCAAAGCTCTGCCGCCACTGGAAAAACATCACGGCGTCCGCGCCGCGGGCCACATGGGCTAGGGAGTTGCGCAGCATTTCGCCCGGCATCTTGGGCTGGTTGCGCGGCTGCCAGTTGACGGCCGACGTCGAATGCTCCATCAGGATCCACGGGTCGCCGCCCGCAATTCCCCGGGTCAGATCGGCACTGAACGCGAGTTCGATCTGACGCTCGGGATCGGCAGCCACCAGGTAGTGGTCGTTGGCGATGACATCCAGGTCCTTGGCCCACTCGAAGTAGTCCATCGACTTGGTGGCGCTGGAGGCCATCAGGTTGGTGGTGCAGGGGACCCCCGGGGTGACCTCGCGCAGAACGGCCACCAGATCGCGGTAGTAATCCATCAGCACCCACGAATTGAACCGCTGGAAGTCCAGCTGCTGGCCGGGATTCAGTGTGGAAGGCGCGACGCCGGGCGGCAGGATTTCCTCGAAGGAACCGTAGCTCTGGGACCAGAATGCCGTGCCCCAGGCCGCGTTCAGCGCCTCAATGCTGCCGTACCGGCGCTCCAGCCAGATGCGGAAGGCGGCGGCGTCCTCCGCGCCGTAGAACTCGGAGACGTGGCAGCCGAGCTCGTTGTCCACATGCCATAGTGCCAGCGCAGGGTGGTCCTTGTACCGCTCAGCGATCACGCGGGTGATGCCGGTGGAATACCGGCGGTAAACGGCCGACGACGGTGTGTAGTGCCGCCGGGAGCCCGGTCCCAGCACGGTTCCGTCAGCCGTGACCGGCAGGATTTCCGGGTACCTGCGCACCAGCCAGGCCGGGGGAGCAGCGGTTGCCGTGGCCAGGGCCACCTTGATGCCGTTGGCGGCGAGGTTGTCCAGCACCTCATCCAGCCAGCCGAAGTCGTATTGGCCCTCCGCCGGTTCCAGCAAAGCCCAGGAAAAAATCCCCACGCTCAAGAAGCTGACGCCGGCTTCCTTCATGAGTTCCAGGTCTTGCAGCCGGACGTCGGCCGGCCACTGCTCGGGGTTGTAATCGCCGCCATACGCGATCCCTTCCACGTTGCTCCAGACGCTCGCCGGGCCGGAATTATGCTGCACGCTCATGGGACTCCTTCGTCTACGGGATGGACTAAACGTACCTGAAACCTGATGTTTGGGAAAACGCTTGCCCAAATGGGGAAATGCCGATATTGTATCGTTTCAGAAAGTGTGTAAGCCAGCTCACAACTCACGTTGTAAACAAAAAGCCGTGGGCCTGCACAAATCGAGCAAGGAGGCTCTCATGATCAACCGAAGGAATTTCCTCACCACCGTAGCCATCGGCACCGCATCAGCGGCTGCACTGGCGGCCTGCGGCTCGCCGGCCCCCAGCCAGACGGGATCCGCGGATAACCCGGTCACCATCAACTACACCTGGTGGGGCAACGACGACCGCGCCGAGCGTACCCGCAAGGCGATTGCCCTGTTCGAGGGCAAGAACAAGGACATCAAGGTCAACGGCAACTTCACGGACTTCGCCGGCTACTGGCAGAAGCGAGCCACGGAAGCTGCCGGCGGCGGCCTTCCGGACGTTATGCAGTGGGACCTGTCCTACATGCGGGATTACGGCCAGCGTAACCAGCTTCTGGACCTGGGCACCGTGAAGATCAACACGGACGCCTTCGACAAGTCGCTGCTGCCCTCCGGCCAGATCAAGGGCAAGACCTACGGCATCCCCACCAGCACAAACGCGTTCGCCGTCTATTACGATCCCGCCAAGCTCGCTTCCCTGGGCATCGCCGAGCCGGACGGCACGTGGAACTACAAGGAGTTCAATGCCTTCCTGATTGAAGTGGGATCCAAGGGCAACGGCGCACTCTTTGGGTCCACGGACTACACCGGGGTGTGGTGGATGTTCAACATCTGGCTCCGGCAGAACAACATTGAAGCCTTCACCGCGGACGGCAAGCTCGGCTTCACCAAGGATGACCTCAAGAAGTGGTGGAACCTCACTGGTGACCTGCGCGGCACCCCCGCCATCGTGTCGGAAGAGCGTGTCACCCAGCTCGCACCCAAGTCGCCGTTCGGCTCAAACGTGACCGCCACTGAAGTTACCTGGGACAACTTCATGGCTGGCTACCTTGGGGACAGCGGCGCCAAGGAGCTCAAGCTTGTTCCGGTTCCGTCGGACGACAAGGACAATCTGGGCCTCTTCCTCAAGCCGTCCATGCTGATGGTGGCCAGTGCCAAGACCAAGAACAAGGATGCTGCTGCCCGTTTCATCGACTTCATGGTCAACGACCCCGAGGTGGGCCAGATTTTCAAGACCTCCCGCGGCGTTCCCGCTTCCAAGACCCAGCGTGATGGCACCACGTTCGAGGGGACCGACAAGCTGGTTGTTGACTACGAGAAGTCCATCGAGCAGTACCTCAAGGATGCTCCGGAGCCGCCCATTGTTGGTTTCGGCACGCTGGAAGCCTCGTTCAAACGCGTAGCCTCGGACCTGAACTACAAAAAGCTGACCATTGACGGTGCCGCGGACGCATGGTTCAAGGAAGCCGAAGACCTCATCAAGCAGAACGCCTGAGCAGTCTATTGTCTGCCCGACGTTCCCAACTGACGGATTGAACTCGTGACTCAAAGCCCAACCCTGAGCAGGCGTTCGACGCAGTCCGCTCCCGCTCCGCGCAAGTCAAAGCGGAGCGGGGCGGATGCCCGCGCCGGCTACACCTTCCTGCTGCCCTGGTTGCTTGGATTCGTCGCCCTGACCGTGGGCCCGATGATCTCCTCGCTGTACCTGTCCTTCACCAACTACAACCTCTTCGAACCGCCCAAATGGATCGGGCTGGACAACTACACCACCCTCTTCCAGGACGAGCGGTTCCTGCAGTCGGTGGGTGTGACCCTCAGCTACGTGGTCTTCGGCACCCCGCTTAAGCTGGCGGCGGCGCTGGCGGTGGCCATGCTCCTGAACAGCAAGCGCCGCGGGCAGGGCTTCTACCGTTCAGCCTTCTACGCTCCCTCCCTGATCGGTGCCAGCGTCTCTGTCGCCATCGTCTGGAAGGCCATGTTCGGCGACGCCGGCCCCGTGGACCAGGGCCTGTCTTTCTTCGGCATCAACCTGGGCGGCTGGGTAGGCAACCCCTCCATGACCATGCCCATGATGATCCTGCTGACCGTCTGGCAGTTCGGCGCCCCGATGGTCATCTTCCTGGCCGGCCTCAAACAGGTCCCGGCCGATCTCTACGAAGCGGCGTCAATGGACGGCGCCGGTCCGGTTCGGAAGTTCTTGAACATCACCTGGCCCATGCTCTCCCCGGTGATCTTCTTCAACCTGCTGATGGAAACCATCCACGCGTTCCAGATCTTCGCATCCGCCTACATCATCTCCAACGGTGAAGGCGGCCCGGCCGGCTCCACCCTCTTCTACACCCTCTACTTGTACCTGCGCGGCTTCAGCGACTTCCGGATGGGCTACGCCTCGGCAATGGCCTGGCTCCTGCTGATCGTCGTCGGCATCATCACCCTCATCTTCTTCAAAACCTCCAAGTCCTGGGTCCACTACAGCGGTGATTCGAAATGACAACCATGGCAACTCCCAAGCAGCAGGCACCGGTCATCGAAGTGCCGGACTACGACCCGAAATCCGAGTCCGTTCTGGCGAAACGGGTCAAGAGCGGCATCTTCCACTTCGTCGCCCTCGTGCTGACCGCCGTGGTTCTCTACCCGGCACTGTGGATGGTGGCCTCGGCCTTCAAGCCCAATGCCGAAATCGGCGGCGCCAACACGTCGCTCTGGTCGAACAACTTCAGCTTCGACAACTTCGTCACGGCCATGGACGGAATCGGTGGGGTGTCCACC
The DNA here is from genome assembly GCF_055412785.1 of Pseudarthrobacter lactosi. Taxonomy (NCBI): domain Bacteria; kingdom Bacillati; phylum Actinomycetota; class Actinomycetes; order Micrococcales; family Micrococcaceae; genus Pseudarthrobacter; species Pseudarthrobacter lactosi. Next base: position 1,958,643 of record NZ_JBVAYS010000001.1, on the reverse strand, counting down.
CTGCAGTTCTTCACCAACTCCCTGGTGCTGGCCATCGGCGCGGTGGTGGGCACCATCCTGTCCGCCAGCGTCTCGGCCTACGCCTTCGCCCGGATCAAGTTCCCGGGCCGGAGCGTGCTCTTCGGCATGATGATCGCCACCCTGCTGCTGCCTTTCCACGTGGTGATCATCCCGCAGTACATCATCTTCCAGCAGCTCGGTCTGGTGGACACCTACATTCCGCTGCTGATCGGCAAGTTCCTCGCCGCTGACGCGTTCTTCGTGTTCCTGATGGTCCAGTTCATGCGGAACCTTCCGGCCGAACTGGACGAGGCGGCGCGCATCGACGGCGCAGGCCACGTGCGGATCTTCTGCTCCATCATGCTGCCGCTGATGAAACCGGCCCTGATCTCCACCTCGATCTTCTCCTTCATCTGGAGCTGGAACGACTTCCTGGGCCCGCTGCTGTACCTGAACACCCCCGAAAAGTACCCGCTGCCGCTGGCCCTGCGCCTCTTTGTGGACCAGACGCAGAGCTCGGACTACGGAGCCATGATCGCCATGTCCGTCCTGGCCCTGCTTCCGGTGCTGATCTTCTTCCTGGTGTTCCAGCGCTACATTGTTGAAGGCGTCTCCACCCAGGGCCTGAAGGGCTAACAGAAAATGAGCATCATGGACAGCACCACACCCGCATCTGGCCGCGAAGAACCCATCCCGGTAAACCGCTTCGCCCTGTTTTCCGAGGCCCTCCTGGCCGGGCTGCTGGTGCTGGTGCTGTCCATTCCGCTGGTCACCATTCCCGCCGCGTATGCGGCCGGAATCGCGCACCTGGAGCGGCACCTCGCCGGCCGCGACGATTCCCTGCGCGGGCTCTGGGGCACGTTCCGGTCCGCCCTGCCGGGCAGTTGGAAGCTCGGAATCACGACGGCGGCAGCCGCCGTCGTGATTGTCCTTAACCTGTTGCTCGCAACAGTGGGCCAGCTGCCGGGCAGTGCGGTGGTCCTTCCGGCCACGCTGATCCTGGCCGCGGCCGGAGCAGTCCTGCTGCTGCGCACAGCTGCTGCCTGGTCCGACGTTGACTGGTCCGACGTTGCCGGCGGACAGCCCTCCACGCCGGCGACCTGGTCCGCGGCCCTTGGCGCCGCCAAAGTCCTCTCGCTGCGAGACTGGACAGGCTCGCTGCTTCTTGCCGCGGCGCTGTTCGGGTCCGTGGTGTTTGTCTGGATGCTTGTGGCCCTGTTTGTGGTGGTGCCCGGCATGCTGATCCTGGCCTCCGCCGCCGTCAAGATGCGGTCCAACCGCGCCTAGCAAGTCTCTGCATTTGACCTCTACTACCGAGTTGAGCCAGACGTGTCTTCCGACAGCCCAAAGTCCGCAGAATCCCTTCACACCTCCCAAAGTCGGGTCCGCTGGTACCAGCCGCTGACGAAGCACAATTACCGCCTGTTCCTCGGTATGACACTCGCCGGCAGCATGGGCGTGTGGATGCAGCGGCTGGCCCAGGATTGGCTGGTACTTCAGCTCACCGGCAGCCCTGCGGCCGTGGGCATCGCCGTCGCACTGCAGTTCCTCCCCATGCTGATCGTGGGCCCGCTCAGTGGCCTACTGGTGGATATCTTCCCCAAGCGCAGCATCATGATGGTATGCCAGTCGGTGATCGCGCTGCTGGCCATCGGACTGGCGGCCTGGGTGGCCAGCGGAAACATCACAGTGTGGGCCGTGTACGGAAGCTGTGTGGCGCTGGGGGTGACGTCCGCCGTGGACGGTCCGGCGCGCCAGGTATTCATCAACGAGGTGGTGGGCGACGCCGGGCTCCGGCCCGCGATCGGTGTCAACAATGCCATCGGCCAGTTTGGTGCCATGCTGGGTCCGGCACTCGGCGGCGTGGTTATTGCCCAGGCAGGATCTGCCGCCGCCTTCGCCGCCAACGCCGTCCTTTCGCTGCTGGTGCTGGGCATGATCGCCGCCGTCCGCCCGGCACTCCTGCACACCAGCACCCCGGCATTGCGGGGCCGGGGTCAGTTGCTGGCAGGGTTCCGCTATGTCCGCAAACGGCCGTCGTTGCTTCTCATCATTACCCTGGCAGGCCTGCTGGGGGCTTTCGGAATGAACGGGCCGGTGGTGCTGGCCGCCTTCGCGGAACGGGTGTGGCACAACGGTGCCGCCGGGTTCGGCCTGTTCAACACGGTGGGTGCCTTCGGCGCCCTGGCAGGTGCGTTGCTCGCCGCGCGGCTGAGGACCACGGGCCGCAAGGGAATCGTGGCCGCGGCCGGACTCTTTGGGCTTTCCCAGCTGGTTGCCGCTTTGATGCCGAACCTGGTGGCATTCACCGTGATGCTCGTGGTGGTGGGCCTGATGACGCTGCTTTTCCTGACTAGCGCGGCCACAGCAGTACAGCTCGAAGCCGGCCCCGAAATCCGCGGCAGGGTGATGGCGCTGTACCTGCCGTTGCTTCTGGGCGGGCATGCTTTGGGAGGCCTGCTGGCGGGCTGGCTGACGGAGGAGTTTGGCGTGCGCACGGGCCTCGTTGTCACCGGTGCGCTGGCCATGCTGTCCGCAGCCGTCATTGGATTTTTGTTGTGGTTGAATTCGCGGCGGGTAAGGACCTGACCGCCCCTGTGAGGAAAAGTAAGTTTGTGTGAGTTCTTGACGCGTGGTGCGGCTCACATCTAGTCTGTGAGAAAGCGGTTTCTGAGACGCTATCGACCGCCAGATCAAAGGACACCGCATGATTTCACGCGCCCGAAAATCCAGAATTCCCAAAGCTGCGGCTGTCATGGTGGCGCTTGCACTGGCCCTCACCGGATGCGGCGGGGGTTCGACCTCAGCTTCTGATGGTCCGGTAACCCTGCGCTTCAGCTGGTGGGGTTCCGACGTGCGGCACAAGATGACGCAGGAACTGATTGACGCCTTTGAAGCCGAGAACCCCAACATCAAGGTCGAAGGCGAATACGGCGACTGGTCCGGCTACTGGGACAAGCTGGCCACCCAGGTCGCGTCCCAGGATGCACCCGACATCATCCAGATGGACGCCCAGTATCTTGGCGAATACGCCGAACGCGGCGCCCTGTTGGAGCTGAAGGACGTGGATCTTTCCAAATTCGATAAGGCTGCAGCAGACGCTGGAAAGACCGAAGGCGGCCAGTACGCCGTGACCGCTGGCATGAATGCACTGGTGGTCCTGGCCAATCCCGCGCTGGTGTCCGCCAGCGGAGTGTCCCTGCCGGACGACTCGACCTGGACCTGGGAGGACTACAAGCAGACTGCCGCGGACATCTCCGCCAAGAGTAAGGAAGGCGTTTACGGTTCGGGTGCCATCACCGGAGACGCATCCTTAAACCTTTGGCTGCGCCAACACGGAAAGTCCCTCTTTACCAACGACGGTGGCCTGGGCTTTGACGAGGCGGATGCCACCAAGTACTACGAAATGCAGGCCGGACTGCGGGATGCCAAAGCCGTTCCGCCCGCGTCCGTGATGACCGAGGATGCCAGCGCGTCACTGGACCAGCAGGGCCTGGCAACGAACCGCGTCGCCATGGGATGGGTGTGGTCCAACCAGCTGGGCGCGCTGACCAAGGCCTCAGGCCAGGCGTTGGAAATCCACCGGCCGCCAAGCGTGGAGGGCGATGCGTCGAAGGCTGAGCAGTTCTACAAGGCATCGCAGTTCTGGTCCGCCAGTTCCCGGTCCAAGCACCCCGCGGAAGCCCAGAAGTTCATCGATTTCCTGGCCAATAGCGTGAAAGCCGGCGAAATCGCGCTGGCAGACCGGGGTATCCCCGGCAACTCGGAAGTCCGGACGGCAGTAGCCCCGAAGCTGACGCCAACGGATGCGCTGACGGCAAAGTTCATCGATGACATTGCCGACGAAGTAGGCGACGCCCCAGCCGTTCCGCCCGCAGGATCAAGCTCGGTTTCCGAAGTACTGACCCGGTACGCCACCGAGGTGCACTTCAGCCGGATCTCCCCGCAGGACGCGGCAAAGAAGTCGATCGAGGAAATCAAGAGCTCGCTCAGCTAAACGGGCGAGACACCCCAGACTCGGGTCACCCAGGCTCGGGTGACCCAGACAAGGACGACGCCGGATGCGAACCGCATCCGGCGTCGTTCCGTTGCTGCCCATCTAAGTAGCGCTATCTGTCGTTATCAGGCCTCATAACGACAGATAGCGCTACTTAGTTGGGGGTGGGGAGTGGCGGCTGTCAGGATGCGTCGGAGGGTGTGAAGGTCCAGGTTCCTGCGTGGATCCTGAAGTCACGCGAACCCACGACGGCGGGCTCCGCCGTCGGCCCCTGGATCCGGTAACCTCCGGCGGGGAGCCTGACGGTGGCGGTGACCCCCGCGGGAACCGTGCACTCCAACTGCATTCCCGTCACGGTCCGCTGCCAGCTGACTGTGGCGGAGCCGTTCGGCAACGGGACGCTTCCTTGGGCATGGTCCAGCCGGCAGACCGGCGGTTCGATGACCAGCTCGCTGCCGCCTGGGGTGCTCACGCGGACGCCGAGCAAGAACTCCAGGATTTCCTTCACCACCGACGCGGACCATGCGTGGGACTGGCTGTAGTCGGTGCCGTCCACGAGATCCCAGGCCTCCCAGGTGAAGCTGGCGCCCTGCTGGAGGAGCCGGGCCCAGCCGGGCTGGTCTGACGATGTGAGCAGGTCAAGCACCGCGTCCGTGAGCCCCTCGGACAGAAGTGCCCGTACCAGCCGATGCACGGTCATAGGTCCCTGCCGCATGCCCTGGCCGGCGATCCGCTGCGCGTCGGCGGCGGCGTGGGCCGGGTCGGTGATGCCCAGGGACAGCGGGAAGGACGTGGCGTGCTGGGATGCATGGGTGCTGGCTGCGCCGTCAGCGTGCAAGCCGTCCACCATCAAACCATCCACCCGCAGGCGCGTGCGGATGGTTTCCGCCAGAGCCCCGGCATGGCCGGCGTACCGGACAGCCGCGTCCTCCTGGCCTGCCAGGCTGCACAGCCGGGCAGTGGACGTGAGGGCCGAATAGGCCTGGGCGTTGACGGTGGTCTTGGCGGCGCAGTCCATGTCGTAGCCGAACCGGCCGGGGGCAGGCCAGTCCACGATGCCGTGCAGGTACGGGCCGGAGCCGCCGCCCAGCTCGGTGACCAGTCCCGCCGTCGGGCCTTCCGTGGCGAGGTACCGCAGTGCATAGTCGGCAGTGGCACGGAGGTGCGGGAGCAGCTCCGTCACCAGGGCAAGGTCTCCGGTCCGCAGATGGTATTCCTCGGCCCACTCCGGCATCATGAGCGAAAAGTCGGGGATGTCCCGTTTCCCGTCGCCGTTGGGGTAGACAGCGTTGTAGCGTCCCGCGTCCTCGCCGGCGGTCCAGTAGCGCCCGGCTGACCAGCCGAATTCCCGGAGTGCCTGGGCCGTGTACGCGTGCTCGCCGAACAGGGCCATGGTGGCGTAGGAGATGTTGACGGCATCGGCGAGGAACTGGCCCTTCTCCCGTGTGGGCGTATCAACGAACTGTTCCTGGATTCCGTACAGCGCGGAATCGCGCAGCAGCCCGAACACTGCGTCCAACGTGGGGTCGGAGCTGCTGAAGCTCCCCTCGTCCGGGTGCCGGCCGTGGATCACGACGGCGCCCACCCGGGACAGGTCTTGCGCGTCCGCCCCCGGGAGTTCCAGGTAGCGGAAGCCCAGATGCACGGTGGCGCGGAGCTGCTGCGGGCCTTCTGCCTGGGTATAGGGGAAGGACATATCGGTGTTCTGGCTGGCAGTTTTGCTCCGGTCCACCCGGCCGTCCGCGTCCAAAACGTAGCCTGCCCGGATCATCAGGGTCCTCCCGGCCACGCCGGTTCGGAAGTCCACCTCCGGACGTGCCGGAATGACCCGGCCGAAGTCCGCCACCAGCGTTCCGTCGGCCGCGGTCAGGAAAGCCTGCGGGGCAACAAAAGTCTCGGAAAGGGAGGTGCGCCGCGGGTGAAGGGCGGGGAATTCCGGGACGGGGTGTGCGCCGTAGCTCAGGGCCGGCGGAGTGTCCCGGCCGGTGTCCAGGGCGGCCGCTGCCTGGCCATCGGGGTGCTCCACGGGATCGCCCTCATCGTTCCGGTAGCCGCCTTGACGGTAGGGCGCCTCGGAAGCCGTCCAGCCTGGGCCGGAGCCGAACACCTCGCGGCGCCCGTCCGTGTAGTCAACGCTCAGGCGGACCAGCAGCCCTGGAAGGCTGGCGGCCCTGCCCTGGCCGGGGCCGTACCAGTGCAGCAGGGCGCTCAGGGGAATCTCGACGGGCTGCTGCGGGGCCCGCTGGCCGGGCAGGCTTGGCTGGATTTGCTGACCCGACTGTTTCGGCACTCCGGGAGAGCGCGCCGCGAGCAGCGCGGTGACGTCGGCGGCGTCGTAATATCCCTCGCCGGGGTAGCCGAAGGAGGTGGTGCTGAGGCAGGCTTTGCCGTCCAACGCCACCTGCGCATGATGGCTCGCAGCCACAAAGAGGCGTGCCCGGGCAACGGTTCCCGTGAGCAGGACCGTGCTGCGGAAGAGCGTCCATTCATCGGGCTGCCGGTGTGCCGTGGTGAGTGCCCAGTGGCCCAGGAACGCGCGGGCCTCTTCCGGACCACCGCTGAACCGGTGGTCAAGCAGCACTGCGTGGTCAGCAATGGTGTCGTCAGCAATCGTGTCGATAGGGATGGCGTCGTTAGGGGTGGTGCCGCCGGCACTGTCAGCAGTGCCCTCAGGAGCCGGCCCAGTAATCCGCAGCGAGGCATACTCGGCCTGGCTGCGGGGACCCTGATGCAGTGCCAGCCGACCCTCGAACGCCGCGGGGAGCGGCTCGTTAACGGAGAGCAGCTCAACGCCGTCGAGGCTCACGGCGATGGTGCTGCCGTCGTCGGAAACGCTCAGGTCCTGCCAGGTGCCGGGAATCAGGTCCTTGCCGGGCAGCCGTTGCTGGCTAGCCACGGCCTGGCGTTTCAGTTGGGCGCTGGCCAGCACCTCGGTGTCCGGGGTGGCAGGGGCCGGGATGTCCCATTCCGGGGCGCGGCGGAGCACCGCATCGCCCGCCGTGTTCAGTTCCAACAGCAATCCAGTGCCCGGTCCGCTGCTGCGAAGGAGCAGGCCGGCCCATCCCATCACCGGCCGGAGGCGGGCCTCCAGAGTGAATCGACGGACGGGAGGGCAGGGAACGGGGAGGAACGGGGAACCCGCCACCCGAAGGGCGCCGTCGAGGACGTCCAGTGGAGCCAGGCCACCCGGCGCCCGGTGGATCCAGCCGGCACCCCATCCGCTGTCCGAGAGGCCGGTACTAAAAATCTCCGCTTCGGACCAGGGGCCGGCGAAGCCTCCGGCGTCACTCACCCGGACCCGCCAGCTGTAGTCCGCATCCTCGGCCAGTTCCGGACCGCCGTAGGGGATCCCGGATTGGCGCGATGACGGCACGGGTCCGGAGTGCCAAACCTCCGCTCCGGCCCAATCCTCGACCGCAATTTCGTAGCCGGTCTGCCGGGCCGCGGTGGGGTCGGCCTCCTCCGGCAGGCTTAGTTTCCAGCCAAACACGGGCCGCAGCGAGGCGGTGAGGCACGGGGAGAGACCGTCAGTCAGCAGGCCGGCAGCCTGCAGTTGGCCTTGCCGGGTCACCTGTCGGGTCAGTACGGGTGCGGCTTCCTGGGTGGGGGAGAATCCCATTAGGAAGCAGTCCCGCGTGCGGCCAGGGCCCAGGGCAGTCCGAGCTCGCTGAAGGTCGCATGCTCTTGCGTGGCACGTTCCAGGGCTTCCTCGATCCCGACGACGACGGCGTGCGCAGCGTCGCCTTCACCTTCCCAATGGACGTAGGCGCCGTCGATCAGGGCCGGCAGCGGTGCGGTCCGGATGGCTTCGAGCACCAGCATGAAGGCTCCGCTGTCCAGGAGCGGGCTGATGAGTTCCCTGCCGTCGCTGCGGTGGGCCAGCAGGTTCTCCGTGAGGTCGTCCCGGCCGAAGACCTGTTGGGTCTGCCCGTCCGGGGTGGTCACTGTGAGGCGGTCTTCGGTGTAATGGAAAACGGCCTGGCCCCGCGAGCCGTGAAGCGTGACATAGGGTTCCACGGATTCGGTGGCGCAGATGGTGAGTGCGCAGGTAACGGGGAGTCCCGTGGCGGTTCGGATCCGGATGACGGAGGTGTCGTCGGATTCGATGTCATTGGCCCGGTAGAGATCGGTTTCCACCGAGGCGACGTCTTCGATGGTGCGGGCGCCGGCGATGCGCAGCGCGGTGGCCACGGCGTGGGCCAGGGGATTGGTGGCGACCCCGTCAACCACGTCGACGCCGTCAATGCTCCGTTTCCCAGCCCAGCGGGAGCGCCTGTAGTAGGCCCGGTCGCGCACCCAGCGGCCGGTGGCCGACATGCCCTGCAGCGTGCCGATGGCTCCGCTGGCCAGCAGTTCCTCGATTGCCGCCAGCGCGTGTGACCCCAGGCTCTGGAAACCGATCTGCACGCTCCGGCCGGATGCCTTGGCGGCCTCGCACAGGGTGTTGAAGTCGGCCAGGGATGCCACGGGAGGCTTCTCCAGGTACAGGTCAGCCTGCGTGGCCAGGGCGGCGAGCCCCAGCGGGGCGTGTGTCTGGATCGGGGTGGCCACAATGATCAGTGCCAGGTCCGGGGTGGCAGCCAGCAGGTCGGTGAGTCCCGGGAAAACGGCGGCTGTATGGGGCACGGACCCCGGGGCCGGCGGCTGGGGATCGGCCACGGCAACGAGTTCGACGACGCCGGCAGCCTGGAGGCGTTCGAGGTTGCGCAGGTGGTGTGTGCCGAAGCCGTGGACGCCTACCAGTGCCACGCGGGCAGGGGTCTGGACAGGATCTGCATTCCGGGACTGTAACTCGGCGGCGGTGCCGGCTGGCGTTCCCAATGGATCTCCGTTTCTGCCCGCAGGCACAAAATTTGGCCCCGGCAACCGTCGCGACGGCGCCCGAGCTGACGATGCGGCGTTCCGCGATGCTGGCGTAGGCACGCGGATACGGGGCGGACTCGCCCGTGGCGCTCGCGGATACATCACCCGGCAAGCGCTTTCCGAATTCCAGTGTGAACCATGCAGTGGTGCTGAGTCTAGTAATGTAACGATTCAAAAATTAGCTTGACCCGTCCACCCCGAGGGGTCTAGATTTCGAGAAACCGATTACTTAGGTGACGCACGCCACTCGTGGAAGCGTTTCTGCAACGATGGAGAACCGAAGGAGCTTTGCCATGCTGGCTGGAAATTTCAGTGCACGCGCCTACTCGTTCTTTGACACCCTGCTCTGGATTGCCTGCCTCAACCTGCTATGGATCCTCTTCACGCTGCTGGGGCTGGGTGTCCTGGGTGCAGGCCCTGCAACGGCCGCGGCGCAGATCCTGGTCCGTCGCCGGGCGCGGGGCGAAGCTGCCCCGCTGCTCAAGTCGTTCACCCGCGAATACTTCGCGAACTTCGTCCGTGCCAACGCTCTGGCGTTGCCCGTCATGGCGGTGGCCGTGGCCCTGGCGATGAACTGGAACTACTCATCCGGCGCCGGGGACCTGATGTCCCAACTGGTCGCAGCCGGCACCTTTGTTGCGGCCATCTTCCTCGCCGGAGTGGTCTGCTACCTCTTCCCGATGTACGCCCGCTACGAACTGCCGCTGGGCCAGTACCTGATGATCTGCTCCCGCTTTGCTGTCCGCCACCTGGCGGGCACCGTCATCCTCCTGTTCATCACGGCCGCAGCCTTTTACGCGAGCCGCGCCCTGCCTGGCCTCACCCCCTTCTTCAGCATCGGCGCCTGGCTGTACTTGACCGGCTGGCTGTGCGACCGGTTCTTTACCGCCAATGACGAGTCCATCGCCGCCGTCGCAGCGCTCCAGACGGCAGTCGAGGACGATGCGCGTTCCGCCGTCGCCCGCCCCGCCGTCGTCCGCCCCGCGCAGCAGGGGGCACCTGTTGGGTGACCTTTTTGACGGCCGGCTCCTGTATGGCGCGGCGGTCTATCCCGAGGTCCTGGACGCCGCTACGTTCGAAACCGACGCCGCCCATATGCGCCTGCTCGGCATGAACACGGCCAGGCTGGGCGAGTTCATGTGGTCCGCCCTGGAGCCGGATGACGGGGAGATCCGCCTGGATGTCCTGGAAAGCGCCCTCGATGTGCTCGGCGCCAACGGGCTCAGCGTTATAGTCTGCACACCCACGGCCACCCCGCCGGTCTGGCTCACCCATGGCCACCCGGAACGCCTGCACCACACGGCCGACGGCGTTGCGCTGGGTCACGGCTCCCGTCAGCACATCTGCACTAACAACCCTGTCTTCCGCGACCGTGCCGCCCGGATAGCCAGGGCAATTGCGGCCGCCGTCGGGAATGACCAGCGCGTGCTCGCGTGGCAGTTGGACAACGAGTTCAAGTCCCACGTGGGCGGCTGCCACTGCGCAATCTGCCGTGACCTCTGGACCGGTTGGTTGGCTGCGCGCTACCAGGAGGTTGATCGGCTCAACCAGGCGTGGCATACCGCGGTCTGGAGTGAAACGTATCAAAACTTTGCCCAGGTGCCCCTTCCCGGCCCTACGCCCTTCCTCCACAACACCTCGCTGGTCAAGGACTTCGGGCAGTTCAGCCAGGAATGCATCAACGGGTTTGCCCGCGAACAGGCGGCCATCATCCGCGGCCACAGCAGCCTTCCCGTGACCCACAACAGCGGCTTCGGCTTCGACCTGGACAACGCCGCGCTCTACGAGACCCTGGACTTCTCCAGCTTCGACACCTACCCCTCGGCCGCCAACCATGCCGCGTTCCTGATGAACCTGGACTACTTCCCGCAGCTGGCAAAGTCCCGCCGCACGGTCCTGATGGAAACCAGTCCCAGCCACGGCGGCTCGGTGCGGCACTACGGCGTGCCGCACCCCCACGGTTTCGTCGAAGCGGAGGCCTTCGCCAATTACGCCTCAGGGTCCGCCGGATTCCTGTTCTGGCATTTCCGCCAGCACCGCGGCGGCAGCGAACAGGCGCACGGATCGGTGGTCAGCGCCTGGGGCCAGCCCACCATCGGCTACTCCAGCGCCGACGCAATCGGCCGGCTGCTCCCGGCGGTGAAGCCGCTGCTGGACCACAGCAGCCCGGCCCAACCCGCGGTCGCCCTCCACTACTCGGACCACGCGAAGGCATTCCTCGCAACGGAAGCGGGTGACGGCGAAGGCTACCGCGGCCTGATCTCGGCCTTCCACTCAGGGCTGGTCCGGGCCGGAATCCAGCGGTCCCTGCTTCCGGTGGAGGCCTCCCTCGCCGGCTTCCGAGTGCTCTTCACCCCGTTCGTCCACCACCTCCCATTGCAGGACCGGGCGCGGATCCTGCACTGGGTGCACGACGGCGGCACCTGGGTCTGCGGGCCCGGCACCGGAGGACGCACGGAGCACCACACCTGGCATGCCGACTCCGCCCTCGGTGGGCTGGAGGCTGCCGCCGGCGTCGAATCCGTCTTCCAGTTCCCGGCCACCGGATCAGGTTCCCGGGGCAGCATCCTGGGCCGCGACGTCGTCCTCTCCCGGATGAGCACCTTCTTCCGGCTCCCCGAAAAGGACGCGCCCGGTGCGGCCACGGCGCTCGGCACCGTCACCGCCGGTCCCGCCGAGGGCCTGGAATTCGCCACCGAACGCCGGATCGGCGCCGGCCGGATGATCCTGTTCGGTTCCTATCCAGGAACCGAGCAGGATTTCTATCCAGGAACCGGCGCGGGAACCGGAGGACCGGACGACGACGGCGCGGTGCTGGCTGCCGTCGTCGAGTACGCGTGCGCTGGGGTGCTGCCGCGCGTCCGCACCGGAGGTGGCACGGTGGCCGAATATCCGCGCTGGCGGAACGGCCGTCTGCAGCACTGGCTGGTCAACATGGGCGGCGAGCCGGGAGCGTTCACGCTCCTGCGGCCCGCCCGCAGACTGCTGGGCAAGCAGGCCGTCCACGCCGGCAACGGCAGCCACACCAGCCACCCGGCGCTTACCCTTCCCGCCGGCGTCCACACATTGGGCGCCTACGAGTATCTGGTTCTGGAAGACATCAAAGAGGAGCAATCACTGTGAAATGGCTTGAGCAGGCACCACGCGTGGACACGGCTGTGCAGTTCGGCAGGCCGTGGGCACAGGGGGAACTGGACGCAGCGGGCGTCCCTGGCATCCGTGTCGCCGACGCTGCGCTGGCCCATGAAGCCCGGCCGCTGGCGTACTGGCCGGACGGCAGCGTTAAATGGACCGCCCACGCCGTGGTGGTTCCGGCGGGCACGGAGGCTTCAGGAATGGAGCCGGAATTGTCGGGTGCCTTCGGCTCAGAGCCGGCACCAGCCATGGGACCTGGGCCGGCGCCGGCCGACGCTGTGCCGACCCGCCCGCTGGCTTCCTCCGACGGCGGCACCATCGTTGTCAACACCGGCTCCTTCACGGTGTCCATCCCCAAGGGTGGCAAGGCACCGGCCGCCGGGAAGGCGGGTGGCGAGCTCACGGGCCCGTTTACTGCGCCGGACGGACGGCGGCTCGGCAATGCCTTGCGGCTGGTGGTCGGTGCACCTGATGCCCAGGCCAGGGTCGAGTCCGCGGGCATCGAAACTCCAGGCTCGGTGCGGACGGTGGTCCGGCTCGAGGGGTCTGTCGCCGCGGGTGGCACCGAACTGCTCCGGTTCATCATCCGCCTCACGTTCTTTGCCGGGCAGGCCACCGTTCAGGTTACCCAGACACTGCTGTTCCAGGACGCGGCCAAGGACCGGATCATCAAGGGCATCGGACTGCGGCTGGACCGCAGCCTCAGCGGGGACCTGCTGAACCGCCGCGTCAGCATCGCGGGGGATACGGCCGTCTACACCGAACCCGTGCAGTCCCTGTATACACGACCATTCAGCGGCGACAACCCCGATTACGCCCGCCAGCTAGCCGGCCAGGCCGTCACCGAGACGCCGGAGACCGCAGAAGTGTTCACCGTCGGACGGCAGAACGCCGTCTGGTCCACCTTCCGCCTGACGCAGGAATCCGAGGACTACTTCCGGCTGGAGAAGCAGACCAAAGCCAAGCTGCTGCCTGTCCGGATGGGCAAGGGCCACCGCAGCCAGGGACTGTTGTACGCCGGGGACACCACCGGTGGTGTGGCCGTCACCCTGCGCGGCTTCTGGCAGAAATTCCCGGCCGCCCTGGAAGTGGACGGCATGGCGGGGGATTCCGCCGCGTTCACGGCCTGGTCCTGGGCCGAATCGGTGGAACCGATGGACCTGCGCCACTACACCGACGAATGCCACGTGCCCAGCGCCTACGAAGGCTTCGACGAACTGCGCTCCACACCGGAAGGCGTGGCCAACACGTCCCACATCTCCTTTGACTTCGTGGACATTTCACCGTCCAACGACTGGCTGTGGGACCTCGCCTGCGAACGCCAGCAGCCCGCCCAGCCCGTCTGCGAACCGGAGCTGTACTACTCCTCCCGCGCCGCCGGAACCACGTGGGGGCTGCCGGAGACGGCGGCCGCCGGCGCCGCCGTCGAACAGCGGCTGGACGGGCTGGTGGAGTTCTATACCCAGGAAGTGGAGCAGCGCGGCTGGTACGGCTACTGGAACTACGGCGACTTTATGCACAGCTACGACCAGTACCGCCACCAATGGCGTTATGACCTCGGAGGCTTCGCCTGGGCCAACAATGAGCTTGCGCCCAACATGTGGCTCTGGCAGTCGTTCCTCCGCAGCGGCGACGCCCGGGCCTTCCGCCTCGCCGAAGCCATGACGTGGCACAGCGCCGAGGTGGACCGGCACCACTTCGGCGAGTACTCCCAGCTGGGGTCCCGGCACAACGTGGTCCACTGGGGCTGCGGCTGCAAGGAAGTCCGGATCAGCATGGCCGGCCTGCACCGCTACTACTACTTCCTCACCGGGGACGAACGTATCGGCGAGCTCCTGTCCGAAGTACGCGACGCGGAACACGCCCTGGACCGGCTGGACCCCATGCGCGAATTCTACGACCGGACCCCCGAACGGACGCACATCCGGATCGGGCCCGACTGGTCCGCCCTGGTGTCCAACTGGTTCAGCGAATGGGAACGCACCGGCGAGACCCAGTGGAAGGACCGGATCACCAAGGGCATCAGCCAGCTTGAGGCCATGCCCCACGGGCTCCTCTCCGGACCCACCCTGGAACTCGACGCCTCGGCCCTGGACCTGCACCACATGTTCACGGGGACACAGGGCGGCTTCCACATGATCATCGCCTTCGGCGCCCCCCAGGTGTGGATGGAGGTGGCCGAGGCGCTGGACCACGACGGCTTCCGCCGGATGCTCGCCGACTTCGGCAGGTTCTATGCCCTGCCCGAAGCCGAGAAACAGCGCCTCACCGGCGGCGCACTGGACGACACCCACTTCAGCTGGCCGTCCATGGCCACCGGAATGATGGCCTACGGCGCCTGGTACTACCGCGATGAGGAACTTGCCGCCACCGCCTGGGAAATTCTGCTCGAAAACGCCGGGGGCGGGCTGACAATCCCTTTCGCCGCATCGCTGCAGCACGCGCAGACCTGGCGTCCCGTCGTCGAACACCCCACCATCTCCACCAACTGGGCCTCCCAGTGGGGCCTCAACGCCATGCTCTGCCTGGAACTGATCGGCCCGCCGGGAGAGCCCCGCTGGGCCAGCCACCCCCACGCCCTCACCCGCAGCACCACCTGAGCTGCAGCACCTGAACTGCACCAACAGCCATCTACAACCAACACCCAGACCCAACCCCGAAGAAGTGGACAAAGGAACAAGATGATCACCAGAAAACTCAGCCTGGCCGCCGCCGTCGTGACCGCAGCGGCACTAACCCTGACTGCGTGCGGAGCCGGTGAAACCCAGTCGGCAGACCTCACCAAGATCAGCATCATGGCCCCCTTCCTGGAAGCGCAGCCGCCCACACCTGACGGAGCCGTGCAGCAGAAATTGGAGGAGTTCACCGGCAAGGACGTCAACATCACCTGGACGCCGAATGCCTCCTACGAAGACAAAATGAACATCACCCTTGCCTCATCCGAGATTCCGCACGTCCTGGTGGTCCAGAGCAAGTCCCCGGGTTTCGTCAAGAACGCCGAGGCCGGCGCCTTCTGGGACCTCACGGACAAGCTGGACGCATACCCCAATCTCAAGACCACCTTCCCTGAAGTGCAGAACAACGCCAGCGTTAATGGCAAGGTCTACGGCATCTTCCGGGCACGCGGACCGATGCGCGCGGCCGTGATGTTCCGCCAGGACTGGCTGGACAAGCTCGGCCTGAAGGCACCGGAAACCACCGAGGACCTTTACAAGGTGGCCAAGGCCTTCACGGAGCAGGATCCGGACGGCAACGGCCAGTCCGACACATGGGGCATCACCATCCCCAAGTGGGGCGCGCTGGGCTCCAACAGCCCCTACGACATCATCGAAGAATGGTACGGAACGGGCAACCGCTGGACCGAAAAAGACGGCAAGCTGATCCCGAGCTTCGAAACCGATGAATTCCTGGAGGCCAACCGCTTCGTCAAGAAGATGGTGGACGAGAAGCTCATCAACCCCGACTTCGCCACGTTCGACGGCACGAAGTGGAACGAGCCGTTCTTCAACGGCAAGGGCGGCATCATTGTCGACGTCGACTCCCGAGTCAGCGTCCTCATCAACCTCTTTAAGCAGGCTAATCCCAACGACTTCGAAAACAAAGTGGGTTTCGTCGGCAACCTCAAGGGACCGGACGGCGAACTCAACGCACACCCGACGGACGGCTACTCAGGCTTCCTGGCCATTCCCAAGACCAGCGTCCGCACCGAGGCTGAGCTGAAAACGGTGCTGGAGTTCCTGAACACCATGAACGGCAAGGAAGTAGCCACGCTTTTCAACAACGGCATCGAAGGTGTGAACTTCGCCGTCGAGGGTGGCAAGGCAGCCACCATCAAGCCCGAAACTCCCGAGGGCAAGGTAGTCAACACGGACATCAAGAGCTACGCACAGCTGGGCACCAACGTCACCGGCAACAACTTCTATCCCGTCAAGCAGGCCTCCGACTACGAGCAGAAAGTCTTCGACAAGCGCGTTGAGGTCATGGCGAAGGACCTGAAGAGCGCCGTTTACAACCCGGCCGCGGCCTTCGTGTCACCCACCTATGTTGCCAAGGGTGCGCAGTTGGACAACATTGTGGCGGACGCCCGGATCAAGTACCTGGCCGGCCAGATCGATGAGCAAGGCCTGAAGGACGCCATCAAGCTGTGGAAGACCAGCGGCGGGGACAAGGTCCAGGAAGAGATCAACAAGCTCTGGCAGGACAGCAAGTAAATGTCAGCCCCCGTCATTGACACCGAGTCCGCGGAGCGGGTGCAGTCCGCTGCGCCCGCTCCGCGGAAACGCGGCAAGTTTTCGGTCCATTTCGCGTACTACAAATGGCTGTACCTGCTGCTGCTTCCCGGCGTGCTGTATTTCGCGGTGTTCCGCTACGCCCCGATGTACGGGGTGTCCATCGCGTTCAAGGATTACGTTCCGTTCCTGGGGGTGAACGCCAGCCCGTGGGTTGGGTTCATGCATTTCCAGGATTTCTTCGCCAACCCCGACTTCGGCCGGCTGCTGGGCAACACCCTGATCCTGGCGTTCCTGAGCCTGGGCATCGCGTTCCCGCTGACCATTGTGCTGGCGCTGCTGCTGAACGAGGTCCGCCTTTCCATCCTCAAACGCACCGTCCAGACCCTCGTCTACATCCCGCACTTCCTGTCCTGGACCATTGTGGCGTCCTTGAGCTTCCTGCTCTTCGCCCTGGACTTCGGGCCGCTGTTCCTGTTCATCAACAACGTTCTGGGCACGGACATCGACTTCCTCTCCGACCCGGCCTGGTTCCGGCCCCTGATCGTGCTGCAGGACATCTGGAAGAACACCGGCTGGGGGACCATCATCTTCCTCGCCGCCCTGGCCACCGTGGACCAGGACCAGTACGAGGCCGCAATCATCGACGGCGCCGGCCGGTTCCGCAGGGTCTGGCACATCACGCTGCCCGGGATCCGCTCCACCATCATCGTGATGCTGATCCTGGCGATCGGGCAGATGCTC
This sequence comes from Pseudarthrobacter lactosi, assembly GCF_055412785.1. Lineage (NCBI taxonomy): Bacteria > Bacillati > Actinomycetota > Actinomycetes > Micrococcales > Micrococcaceae > Pseudarthrobacter > Pseudarthrobacter lactosi. The sequence continues at coordinate 1,941,675 of NZ_JBVAYS010000001.1, read as the reverse complement.
AACACCGGCTTCGAGCAGATCTACCTCATGACGAACGCCCTGAACCGCAGCGTGGCCGAGGTCTTTGACACCTACGTGTACTTCGTGGGCATCACCCAAGGCGCTTACTCCTATTCCACCGCGGTAGGTCTGTTCAAGTCCCTGGTGGGCATCGTGCTGATCTTCGGCACCAACGCCCTGGCCAAGCGATTCAACCAGAACGGACTGTTCTAATGAAGATCCACAACACCACCGGCGGGCGGATCTTCGACGCCGCGAACTACGTCTTCCTGAGCCTGATCGGCATCATCACGCTGCTGCCGTTCGTGTACGTCTTCGCCGGCTCCTTCGCCACCGAAGCCGAAATCACCCGGCGGGCCTTCTTCGTCTGGCCCGAACAGTTCAGCCTGGGCGCCTACGAATACATCTTCTCCACCCCCGCGTTCATCCGCGCCCTGGTCACCACCGTGCTTGTCACCGCCGTCGGAACCGTGGTCCAGCTGATCCTGACCGTCACCATGGCCTACCCGCTGGCCAAACGGAACCTCCGCGGCCGCCAGCTCATCATGTCCCTGGTGGTCTTCGCCATGGTCTTCTCCGGCGGCATGATCCCCACGTTCCTGCTCGTCAAGGACCTCGGCCTGCTCAACTCATACTGGGCGCTGATCCTGCCCGCAGCCATCAACCCGTTCAGCCTGATCATCATCAAGAACTTCTTCCAGGAGCTCCCCGCCGAGCTGGAGGAATCGGCGAAGATGGACGGCGCCACCGAAGTCGGGATTCTCTGGCGGATCCTGCTGCCGCTCTCCAAACCGGTGCTGGCAACGTTCGCCCTGTTCTACGCCGTGGGCATCTGGAACGACTTCATGTCACCGCTGCTCTATCTCTCCGACAACTCCAAGTGGACGCTGCAGATGTACCTGCGCCAGGTCACGGCCTCCTCTGACCTCCTCGGCACCGGGAACGTGGACCCGAACTACATCCCGCCCGAACAGGGCATCAAATTCGCCGTCATCGTGGTGGCCACCCTGCCCATCCTGATTTTCTACCCCTTCCTGCAAAAACACTTCGCCAAGGGCATGCTCATCGGCTCGGTCAAGGGCTGACCGCCCCGGCCGCACCCTGAAGTGTCTGGTATTCAACAGAAAGCAACAGCATGAAAATCCTGCTCGCCGGAGATTCCACGGTGGCAAACTGCCCCACTTACGAGTACCCCATGAGCGGCTGGGGAGCGCACCTGCCGCGGCATGTGTACTCCTGGGCCGCGGTGCACAACTTCGCCAAGGGCGGTGCCAGCACGGAGTCCTTCTGCGAGGAAGGGCTCTGGGGGCTGCTGCTGGAAACCGCGGAGGAGGGCGACCTTGTCCTGATCCAGTTCGGGCACAACGACCAGAAGAAGGTCCACCTTGCGGCCAGGACAGGGTACGCCGCCAACCTGCGCACCATGGTGGCGGAGGTCCGTGACCTGGGGGCTGTGCCGGTGCTCTGCACGTCGGTGGAGCGCCGGCAGTTCCCGGGCGGGCCGGGCGGTCACCCCGACTTGGACGGCGTACTGGAGGACAGCCTGGAGGACTACCCCGACGTGGTCCGGGAGCTCGCGCTTGAGCTGCAGCTGCCCGCCGTCGACCTTAACGCCTGGACGCGTGCGCTGTATGTGGACCTGGGGGTTGCGGAATCGCAGTCCCTGTTCTGCCACTTCGGACCGGGTGAGCACGCGTTCTGGCCGGCGGGGCTGGCGGACAATACGCACTTCTCCCAGCGCGGTGCGTCCCTCGTGGCGGCGGAGGTTGCCGCCCAGCTTGGGCGGCTCGGCTTCGGTTCCAAGCAACGCGGGGTCACATCGGGCCCAATAAAGAGCGAAAATTGGGCCGGAAGTGACCCCGTGTTGGGGTTAAGCACGACGGCGGGACTTCCGTCAGCGGGGCGGGGCTAGGTGGGCGCGCCGCCAGCCAGTACCGGCCTGCTGTACAGCAACCCCCTCGCCGGGCCGGCGGACGTGTCGGGCTGGGTGGCGGAAGGGCCGCTGAGGGCAGCCAGCCACAACGGTGCACTTGAGCTGTCCGGCTCGCTGGACGATGAGGAGTTCGGGGACCACGCGCACTGGACGTTCTGGTGCCCGGAGGAGTTCCCGGACGGCATCCGGATCGGCTGGGAGTTCCTGCCCATCGCGGAGCCGGGCCTGGCCATGCTGTTCTTCGCAGCCGCGGGTCACGGCGGCCGCGACCTGTTCTCCGCCGGCCTGGCACCACGGACGGGTCATTACCCGCAGTATCACTCCGGCGACATCGACGCCCTGCACGTCTCCTATTTCCGGCACAAGTACGGGTCCGAACGGGCCTTCCGTACCTGCAACCTGCGGAAAAGTGCTGGCTTTGAGCTGGTGGCACAGGGCGCGGATCCGCTGCCGCCCACCGAGGATGCGGTGGATTTCTACCGGATGGAAGTGGTGAAAGACGGCCCGCACGTAGCGTTCGCCATCAACGGGCTGACCCTCTTTGACTGGTGGGACCCGACGGGCAAGGTGCTGGGCGGCGGCCGCATCGGCTTCCGCCAGATGGCACCGCTGAAGGCCGCGTACCGGAACCTCAGGGTGCAGAAAATCTAAAGCGGCTCGTCACATTCCCAGTGGCGCTGCCCAGTTGCCGTTCCGGCCGCTGCCGCCTTCCTGGTACTTACCGCAACGTGCGCACCGCCGGTAGCGGCCGCCGTCGTCCGTGGTTTGGATGTGCCAATCGTGGCGCAGATTCATCTTGCACAGCAGGTTTTTGAGCATGACGTTCTCCGATCCGTGACTAAGTGTTCAGTCGGGCCTGATGTTCTGGTTCAGGCTAAAGAAGTTGGTTGGGTCGTATTTGCGCTTGAGTGCTTTGAGCCGGTCGTACTTGGCGGCACCATAGGCCTGCCTGACCCGCTCCTCGCCCTCTTCCATCAGGAAGTTCACGTAGACGCTGGTGTGGTGGGGGGCAAGGGCAGACCAGTAGTCGCGCGCCCATTGCCGCTCGGCATCGAAGCCCTCGGCCGTCTTGCTGTTGCCGTTGATGTTGAACGTGAACCCGGCCTGGCGGCCATTGAAGGCCGTGGCGTCATCATCGATCCGCCCCACCGCGCCGCCCATCTGCCACAGGGCGATGCTGGTGACCGGCGAGGTGATGCGGCTGCCGTGCTCGGCCACAATGTCGATGACGTCGTCGCTGAGGCCCGCCACGTCACAGGACCTGACGTAATAATGCCAGCCGTGCGGAAAGGACGGATCGAACGTCCGCTGATGCTCCAGGAACGGCTTTGGCCGGCAAAAGTCGAGCACCGGTGAACCGAATTCCTTGAGCGGCCGCAGGACCCGTTCGCCCTCCTCGACCTGGCCGGCGTAGCAGGCGGTGACCGCAAGGACGCGCTTGCCCACCAGTTCAGGCGGGACTATTGGCAGGGCCGGTGCCCTGCGCTGCACGGCGATGGTCATAAGCTCGTCCGGGCAGTCTGCGATCCAGTCACGGTAAAACCGCAGCACCTCCGGGGCGTCCTCCATAGGCCAAAAGACCGGCCCCGCCATAACGTACGGACCCACAGAGACAAGCCGGAACTCGAAGTCGGTGACAATGCCGAAGTTCCCGCCGCCACCCCGCACGCCCCAGAAGAGGTCGGCGTTCTCGTTCTCGCTTGCCTTGACCAGCTCGCCGTCGGCGGTGACCAGGTCCACGGACAGCAGCTGGTCAATGGTGAGTCCGTGCTTCCGCATGACCCACCCGATGCCGCCGCCCAGGGTCAGGCCTGCCAGCCCGGTGTGGGTGACGATTCCAGAGGGAACCGCGAGGCCGAACTCCTGCGTCTCGCGATCGAGTTCGCCGAGGAGTACGCCTGCCTGGACACGTGCAGTTTTCGCCTCGGGGTCCACCCGGATGCCCTTCATGGGCCCGAGATCGATGAGCATACCGTCGTCGCACACTGACAGCCCGGGAAAGCTGTGACCGCCTCCCCGCACGGCAACCCGCAGGTTCTGCGAGCGCGCGAACCGGATAGCGGCCCGCACGTCTGCGACACCGGTGCAGCGGGCTATAAGTGCGGGACGGCGGTCAATCGACCCGTTCCACACCTTGCGATGCTCATCGTAACCAGCGTCAGCCGGACGGACGAGGTCACCCCGAAAGGACATTTGTAATTCATCGACGGCAACGCCGTTGATCTCCGTGCTTTGTGCCATGGGACTCACGGACCTCTCGCTCTTCCAGCAGAGTCCCACCGTTGGCACGAACTGGCAAGAGGAAAATGCCGGAGCTTCGGCGCCCCTGCCCCGGGGTGGCCCAGCCGCTAGCTGACAGCCCTCTTTACGAGCTCGACGACTCGTGCTTCGTCCGCGTCAGTGAGCTTGGTCAGCGCGTAGGAGGTGGGCCACATGTTGCCGTCGTCGAGGTTTGCGGGGTCGCTAAATCCGAGCGTCGAGTACCGTGCCTTGAATTTGTCGGCGGGCTGGAAGAAACAAACCACCTTGCCGTCCTTGGCGTAGGCAGGCATTCCGTACCAGGTCTTCGGCGCGAGCTCCGGCGCGTTCTCCTTGATGATGGCATGCAGCCGTTCGGCGATGGCGCGGTCCTGGTTCGACATCTCGGCGATCTTTCCGAGCACGTCGCTTTCGCCATCCGGTTTAGCGGCGCGGGCACCCTTTCCCGATGCGGACTTGAGCTCCTGGGCGCGTTCCTTCATTGCGGCGCGTTCGTCCGCATCGAAGCCGTCGTACGACTTGGTGCTCGTGCCGGTCTTGTTTGTGTCCGTCATTGCGGGTTCCTTCCTTGGCGGTCTCTTGGGGTCCACGCTAGTGTCCGGGCGTCCAGGGGGCTTCTCCAGAACTGCTCGAATCCGGAACTGCTCGAAGCGCGGATCCCTAGCCGGCGGAGGATCCCTTCGCCGGGGCGGTGCTCTGCCGGACCACCAGTTCGGGGGTGAAGATGACGGCCCGGTGCTTTGGAGTATTGGACTCGAGTTCCTCGGCCAACAGTTCGATGGCCGTGCGGCCCAGGGCTTCGGTGGGCTGCCGGATGGAGGAGAGCGGGACCACTGCCGAAACAGCGAAGTCGATGTCGTCGTAGCCGATCAGTGCGATGTCCTCGGGAATCCTCACAGTGTGGGTCATGGTCAGGGACTGCATCACACCCAGGGCCAGCAGATCGTTGGCACAGAAGATGCCGTCCGGCAGGTCCCCGCGCTCCACCAGCATGTTGCCCACGCTCCGGCCGGCCAGCACAGTCTGGCCGTCGGAGTCCAGGACCTCCAGCGTGGCATCCGCTTCCTCCTTCACGGCACGCTGCGCGCCTTGCAGGCGGTCCGCCACCTGGCGGATGGACGTGGGGCCACCCACAAAGGCGAGCCGACGGCGGCCGGTGTCCAGGAGGTGCCGGGCAGCGAGGTAACCGCCGGCGTCGTCGTCCACTGAGACGGAGCTGTACCTGCTCTCATCGGCAAGCCGGTCCACCAGGACGGTGGGCACGCCGCGCTCGCGGAGCAGATCCAGCCGCTCGGTGATGTCCCCGACGGGAGAAATGAGCAGGCCCTGCACGCGTTGTTCCTGGAAGAGGTCGATGTAGTTTGATTCGCGGCTGGCGTTGTGGCCGCTGTCGCCCAGCAGCACGGCGCTGCCCTGGAGGGCGGCAGCATCCTCGGCGGCCCGCACCACTGACGTGAAGAACGGGTTGCCTACATCGAGGACAATCAGCCCGATGGTGCGGCTGTGGCCGGCGCGCAGCTGGCGGGCGGCATCGTTCCGGACGAAGCCCAGCTCGTCGATGGCCCGCAGGACCCGCTCCTTGGTCCGTTGGGAAACCCGGTCCGGGTAGTTCAGGACATTGGAGACCGTGCCCACTGCAACGCTGGCATGGTTTGCGACGTCCTTGATGCTGGCTGAGCGATTCATGATTCTCCGTGCTTATATGCCGCGTGCAGCACTTTCCCGTAGTCCCCGGATTGTGGTCTGGAAATTGCTTGACACCTACTTGACTTCAAGAGTACTTTGAATCGTAACAATGAAACGATTCAAAGCTTGGAAAGTTCAGGAGAGTTGCAGATGAGGGTGTGTTTCCGCTCGTCGGTCCAGCCAGGGCTGATCGACGAATACCGGCGCCGGCATGCTGCGGTGTGGCCGGAGATGCTCCATGCGCTGAAAGACGCGGGCTGGAACAACTACTCGCTGTTCCTGGGCGAGGACGGGCTCCTGGTGGGCTACGTCGAATGCGAGGATTTCGACGCCGTCCGGGCGCGGATGGCCCTGACCGAGGTCAACACCCGCTGGCAGGCGGAAATGGCCACGCTTTTTGACAACCCGGACAACCCGGACCAGGCGCCCGACGAAGGGTTCCAGGTCCTTGAGGAAGTCTTCAACCTTGACCACCAGCTGGCGGCGGCGGAGTCCACCAGCAGCTGACGCGCTGGCCCTTTGGGCAGGCCGTAAAACCACATCACCAAAGACCACACCACTAAAGACCGGGAAGAATCAACATGAATGACGTAGCAACGGCGCTGGGCAGGCTCGGGGAGCTTGCCATCGAGGTCCCTTCGTGGGCTTATGGAAATTCAGGCACTCGCTTTAAGGTGTTCGGCACGCCGGGTACCCCGCGGACGGTGCAGGAGAAGATCGCGGATGCGGCCAAGGTGCACGAGCTGACCGGCCTTGCCCCCACGGTGGCCCTGCACATTCCCTGGGACAAGGTGGACGACTACGCCGCGCTCAAGGAGTACGCGGCCGGTCTCGGCGTGGGCCTGGGCACCATCAACTCCAACACGTTCCAGGATGACGAGTACAAGTTCGGTTCCCTGACGTCCTCGAGCGAGTCAGTGCGGCGCCGGGCCATCGCCCATCACCTGGAGTGCATCGAGATCATGCACGCCACGGACTCTCAGGACCTGAAGATCTGGCTCGCGGACGGCACCAACTACCCGGGCCAGGACGATATGCGCGGGCGCCAGGACCGGTTGGCCGAGTCGCTGCAGGAGATCTACGCGGGCCTGGGTGAGAACCAGCGCCTCGTTCTGGAGTACAAGTTCTTCGAGCCGGCTTTTTACCACACCGATGTTCCGGACTGGGGTACCTCCTACGCGCAGACCCTGGCTTTGGGGGAGAATGCGTTGGTCTGCCTGGATACCGGTCACCACGCCCCGGGCACCAACATCGAGTTCATCGTGATGCAGCTGCTGCGTCTGGGCAAGTTGGGCTCGTTTGACTTCAACTCCCGTTTCTACGCCGACGATGACCTGATCGTGGGGGCAGCGGATCCGTTCCAGCTGTTCCGGATCATGTACGAGGTGATCCGCGGCGGCGGCTTCGGCACGTCCGCAGGAGAGAATTCACACGTGGCCCTCATGCTGGACCAGTGCCACAACCTCGAAGAGAAGATCCCGGGCCAGATCCGCTCGGTCCTGAACGTTCAGGAAATGACGGCCCGCGCCCTGCTCGTGGACACCGCCGCCCTGGGCGAGGCCCAGCGCTCCGGCGACGTCCTGGCCGCCAACGGCGTGTTCAACGACGCTTTTTACACTGACGTCCGGCCCATCCTGGCCGACTGGCGTGAAGCCCGCGGTCTGCCCGCGGACCCGATGGCCGCATTCAAGGCCAGCGGCTACCAGAAACAGATCAACGAGGACCGCGTCGGCGGCCAGCAAGCCGGATGGGGCGCATAAGAGCATGAGCAACAAGACTGTTGAAGACCTGATCAACCGTTCCAACCGCCTCGGTGCGGACAAGCGGAACACCAACTTCGCCGGCGGCAACACCTCGGCCAAGGGCACCGAAAAGGACCCGGTCACCGGCGAGGACGTCCAGCTTTTGTGGGTCAAGGGCTCCGGCGGGGACCTGGGCACGCTGACGGCCGGGAACCTCGCGGTGCTGCGCCTGGACCGGCTGAACGCTTTGAAGAACGTGTACCCGGGTGTTGAGCGTGAAGACGAAATGGTTGCTGCTTTTGATTACTGCCTGCACGGCAAGGGCGGCGCGGCGCCGTCGATCGATACCGCCATGCATGGCCTGGTGGACGCCGCACATGTGGACCACCTGCACCCGGATTCCGGGATCGCGATTGCCACCGCGGTGGACGGCGAGGCCCTGACCTCCAAGATCTTCGGCGACAAGGTCCTTTGGGTTCCTTGGCGCCGTCCCGGTTTCCAGCTGGGCCTGGACATCGCCGCTATCAAGGACGCCAACCCGCAGGCCATCGGCACCATCCTGGGCGGCCACGGAATCACCGCCTGGGGCGCCACGTCCGAAGAAGCAGAACAGAACTCGCTCTGGATCATCGAACAGGCCGAGAAGTACATCGAGGACAATGGCACGGCCGAACCGTTCGGGCCCATGCTGGCCGGCTACGGTGCGCTGCCGGAGGCAGCAAGGCGAGCCAAAGCCGCCGCACTCGCCCCGGTGATCCGCGGCCTGGCCTCCACTGACAAGCCGCAGCTGGGGCACTTCAGTGATGACGCCGTCGTCCTGGACTTCCTGGCAGCTGCCGAGCACCCCCGTCTGGGCGCGCTGGGCACGTCCTGCCCCGACCATTTCCTGCGCACGAAGGTCAAGCCGCTGATCCTGGACCTGCCCGCCGATGCCTCCATCGAGGACTCGGTGGCCCGGTTGAAGGAACTCCACACCGCCTACCGCGAGGACTACCAGGCCTACTACGACCGCCACGCGGTTTCGGCAAGCTCAACCACCGAGGCGTCGCCGGCGCTGCGCGGCGCGGACCCGGCCATCGTGCTGGTCCCGGGCGTGGGCATGTTCTCGTTCGGCGCGAACAAGCAGACCGCCCGCGTTGCCGGCGAGTTCTACCTCAACGCCATTAACGTGATGCGCGGCGCAGAGGCGATCTCCACCTACGCCCCGATCGAGGAGTCCGAGAAATTCCGGATCGAATACTGGTCCCTCGAGGAAGCCAAACTGGCCCGCCTGCCCAAGCCGAAGTCCCACGCCTCCCGCATCGCGTTGGTGACGGGCGCGGCGTCGGGCATCGGCAAGGCGATCGCCACCCGGTTGGCGTCCGACGGCGCGTGCGTAGTTATTGCCGACCTGGACCTGGAGAACGCCCAGGCCGTCGCCGCGGAACTCGGCGGCGCGGACGTCGCCATCGGCGTCCAGGCCGACGTCACCGACGAAGCCCAGGTCATCGCGGCGATCCAGAATGCGGTGCTGGCGTTCGGCGGGCTGGACCTGGTGGTCAACAACGCGGGCCTGTCCATCTCCAAACCGCTGCTGGAAACCACCGAAAAGGACTGGGACATCCAGCACAACGTGATGGCCAAGGGCTCCTTCCTGGTGTCTAAGGCCGCGGCGAAGGTCATGATTGACCAGGACATGGGCGGGGACATCATCTACATCTCCTCGAAGAACTCCGTGTTCGCGGGCCCGAACAACATCGCCTACTCCGCCTCGAAGGCCGATCAGGCCCACCAGGTCCGGCTCCTCGCGGCCGAGCTGGGCGAACACGGCATCCGGGTCAACGGCATCAACCCCGACGGCGTGGTCCGCGGCTCAGGCATCTTCGCCGGCGGCTGGGGCGCCAAGCGCGCCGCGGTCTACGGCGTGGACGAGCAGGAACTGGGCAAGTATTACGCCCAGCGGACCCTGCTCAAACGCGAAGTCCTGCCCGAGCATGTGGCCAACGCCGCCGCCGTCCTCACCAGCAACGAACTGTCCCACACCACCGGACTCCACATCCCCGTGGACGCCGGGGTGGCAGCAGCCTTCCTCCGATGAGCCATCCGGCAGCACAGCCTGGCCTTCCAGGACAGGACACCGCTCCGGCCACGGCCGGGGCGGTGTCCGCCGCTGATCCCCGCGGCGTTTTCGCCGCCGTCGACATCGGCGCCTCGTCCGGCCGGGTCATCCTGGGCCGGATCAGGGACGGTGAGAGCGTGAAGCTGGAAACGGTGCACCGGTTCCCCAACGGTGTGGTGGAGCTCGACGGCGGCCTCCGCTGGGATTTCGATGCCCTGTTCGCCGAGGTCCTCGCGGGCCTGGGCGCCGCCGCCACCGTGGCGGCGCTGCAGGACGAAACCATCACGAGCATCGGGATCGACACCTGGGCGGTGGACTACGGCCTGGTCAACGCCGCGGGCGAACTCGTCGCCCAGCCGTACAGCTACCGCGATGACCGTAGCCGTGCCGCCGTCGCGCCCGTGCACCAGAAACTGGACCCTGCCCGGCTCTACGCCACCACCGGGCTGCAGTTCCTGCAGTTCAACACCCTCTACCAGCTCGCCACGGAACGGGACCTGAAGGGTCTGCAGGCGCTGCTCATCCCGGACCTGATCGCGTTCTTCCTGACGGGACAGCGCCGCACGGAATCCACCAACGCCTCCACCACGGGTCTGTTCGACGCCGTCGCGGGGGAGTGGGCCACCGGATTCCTTACCGCCCTGGGCCTGCCCAAAGACCTGTTCCCGCCGCTGAGCGAACCCGGCGAAACCGTGGGCACCCTGCTGCCGGAGATTGCAGCCCGGGTGGGACTGCCGGCAGGCACCAAGGTGGTGGCCGTCGGCTCGCACGACACCGCCTCCGCCGTCGCAGCCGTCCCGGCCCAGGAGGAAGACTTCGCCTACATATCCTCCGGCACGTGGTCGCTGGTGGGGCTGGAACTGAACCACCCGGTCCTGACCGAAGCCAGCCGGGAAGCGAACTTCACCAACGAACGCGGCGTGGACGGCACCATCCGCTACCTGCGCAACATGGGCGGGCTCTGGCTCCTGAGCGAATGCCAGCGGACCTGGGCCGCCGAAGGCTACAGCCCGGAACTCACTGATCTGCTCGACGCCGCCGCGGCACTGCCCCCGGGCGGCCCGCAGATCAATCCGGACGATTCCGCCTTCATCGCCCCGGACAACATGCCCCACCGCATCCGCGCCACGCTCCGCCACACCGGGGACCTCCTGCCGGACGACCCCGCAGCCATCACACGTTGCATCATGGACAGCCTCGCCTCAGGCTACGCTCGGGCCATCGCGGAGGCCGAACGCCTGGCAGACCGCACCGTGGACGTGGTGCATGTGGTGGGCGGCGGCTCCCAGAACAGGCTCCTCTGCCAACTCACGGCAGACACCACCGGTAAAAAAGTAGTGGCCGGACCAGTGGAAGCGACCGCCGTAGGGAATGTCCTGGTCCAGGCCAGGGCGGCCGGGCGTGTCAGCGGAGGGCTCACGGAACTGCGCCGCCTGGTGGTGCCATCGAACGAGCTGCAGACGTTTACTCCGCAGCTCTCGCGGCTCTAACCACCGCGACCCCAGCGCGAACGTACAGTTGAGGCCCCAGCCGCTAGACGCAAGGGGCCCCAAGTGTCCGTTCGCGCTTGAAGGGTGGGGCCCAAGTGTCCTTTCGTGTCGGGAGGGGTCCCGCAAGTGGATGGTGTGACGTAGGATCTCCGATAGCAACCCGACGAGACAGGACCGGACAGCAGCATGCCCCTCTTCGACCTTCCCCTTGAACAGCTCCGCGGCTACACCTCGAGGGTCACACCACCCGCTGACTTGCAGGAGTTCTGGGACGCCACCCTCGACGAGGCCCGGAGGTTCCCGCTCAACGCAACGTTCGAGCCGGTGGAGAACCACCTGTCCGTCATCGACACCTTCGACGTCACGTTCGCAGGCTACGGCGGCTCACCAATCAAGGGCTGGCTGCACGTCCCGGCGAACCGGCATACAGGGACCCCGCTGCCCGTCGTTGTGCAGTACATCGGCTACTCGGGCGGCCGCGGACTTGTGAACCAGGACACCAAATGGGCCCAGGCAGGCTATGCGCACTTCATCATGGACACCCGCGGGCAGGGCTACGGCGGGATCCTCGGCGAGACAGCGGATCCGCACCCGTCGGCGGGCGAGGTGGCCTACGCGGGGCTCATGACCAGGGGAGCAGGCAGCCGCGAGGACTACTACTACCGCCGGGTGTACGTGGACGCGTTCCGTGCGGTGGAAGCGGCGCAGTCCCACCCCGAGGTGGACGCGTCGCGCGTGGTCCTGGCCGGAGTCAGCCAGGGCGGCGGCATTGTGGTGGCGGTTGCCGGGCTGGTAGCGGGAAGGCTCGACGGCGTCATCGCCGCGCTGCCCGACGTCCCCTTCCTGCAGGACTTCCCCAGGTCCATCGACATCGCGGCCCGCGGCCCGTACCCGGAAATCGCGGCTTTCCTGGGCAGGCACCGGGACAGGTATGAGCCGATGCTCGCGGTCCTGAACTATTTCGACGGCGTCAACCTGGCCCGGACGGCAACCGCGCCTGCCCTGTACTCGGTGGCGCAGATGGACGATGTCTGCCCGCCGTCCACGGTGTTCGCCAGCTTCAATGCGTACGGCGTTGACTCCGCGGCACAATCCGCGGCACCAAAGGACATCGAGGTCTACAGGTTCAACAACCACGAGGGCGGCCAGGAGCACCACTGGATCAGGCAGTTGCAGTACCTCCGCAAGCTCCTGGCCTGACTCTCAAGTGACCAAGTAGGTTGCGCCATCTGTCGTTTTGGACGCTCAAAACGACAGATAGCGCTACTCAGTTGGGGCAGTGGGTGGCTAGCTGGACCCGGATTTCCATGTGTGACGGCCGAGATTTTGCGGCCGTAACAGCGCCCGGTTATGGTTTGCCTATGACAAACCGTTGGTATGCGTATTTTTCGTTGGCTCTGGAGGAGCCCGCGTCTAACTGACACGCATCCATCTTCCTTCAGAGCCAACAGGGCAGAGATCATTCTCTGCCCTTCGCCATTTCTCCGGCGGGTTCTGATCTGGGCCCGCTTTCCTATCTGGAACAGGACCCGAACATGAGCACCGCGACAGCCACTCCCTCAAAATCCACGTCCAATCTGCGCGTCAGCGAATTCACGCCGCTGCCCACGCCTCAGGAGCTCATTGCCGAGCTGCCCATGGACGCCCGGGTGACGGACGTCGTCGAGCGTGGCCGCGACGAAGTCCGGGCCATCATGGACGGCGTGGACGACAGGCTGCTGGTCATCGTGGGCCCCTGCTCCATCCACGATCCCAAGGCCGGGCTCGAATACGCCCGCCGGCTGGTCAGCCAAGCAGAAAAGCACCGTGACGACCTCCTGATCGTGATGCGCACGTACTTCGAAAAGCCCCGCACAACGGTGGGCTGGAAGGGCCTGATCAACGATCCGCGCCTGGACGGCAGCCACGACATGGTCACGGGGCTCCGGACTGCCAGGGAGTTCCTGCAGCAGGTCACCGCTTTGGGGCTGCCTACCGCCACCGAATTCCTGGAACCCATCAGCCCCCAGTACATGGCCGACCTGATCTCCTGGGGAGCCATCGGTGCCCGCACCACCGAAAGCCAGATCCACCGCCAACTTGCCTCCGGGCTCTCCATGCCCATCGGATTCAAGAACGGGACCGACGGCGACCTCCAGGTCGCGCTCGACGCATGTGGCGCCGCCGCTGCCGCCCAGGCCTTCCTGGGGATCGACGGCGACGGCCGGGCCGCGTTGGTGGCAACCGCGGGCAACCCGGACACCCACGTCATCCTCCGCGGTGGACGCAAGGGGCCCAACTACTCAGTGGCCGACGTCGAAAGCGCCTCTGCCAAGCTCGCCGGCAAGGGGCTCAACCCCCGTCTGATCGTGGACGCCAGCCATGCCAACAGTGGCAAGAGCCACCACCGGCAGGCGGAGGTGGCACTGGAAATCGGCGCCCAGCTGGAAGACGGCGGTGAGGCGGCCCAGGCCATCGCAGGCGTCATGCTGGAAAGCTTCCTGGTGGGCGGTGCCCAGAACCTGGATGTCACCGAGCATGCGGCGGGCCGGGCGGAACTGGTCTACGGCCAGAGTGTCACGGACGCGTGCATGGATTGGGACGTATCCGTTTCCGTCCTCGACCAGCTCGCGGCGTCCGCCCGGAAGCGCCGGACGGCTTAATGATTGCCCGGATTACTTTCACTACAGCCCCATGAACCTCTAGAGTATCTAACACATGGTTGGTGGATGGCTCAGCATCGGCACACCGAAAATGAAACACAGCTGGGGTTACTGTCGTCATCCATCAGCAAAGGAATAGGGAAATGTCCGCAGCACAGAACTTCTCGAACGCGAAGTTCCTGACCGTCGCCGAAGTGGCCGAGGTCATGCGCGTCTCCAAGATGACCGTCTATCGGTTGGTCCACTCAGGCGAAATGCCTGCGGTGCGGTTCGGCCGGTCATACCGGGTGCCAGAGAACGCCGTCGAGCAGTACCTCAAGGGTGCTGTGGTGGATGGGCACACCGAAACCGCCTGAGCATTACCTGCGGTCAGTGGGCATCGCCAAGAAGCGGTACCCTGTTAAGGAACGTTTTACGTCATTGTAAGAATCTGTCAGTTGTTTCAGTTCTGTAGCTCTGTCCACGGACCTTTTCCATCAGACAGGTACTGCATCTAGTTTGTGAGGAACTTTCGTGGGTTCAGTTATTAAGAAGCGTCGCAAGCGTATGGCCAAGAAGAAGCACCGCAAGTTGCTTCGTAAGACCCGTCACCAGCGCCGCAATAAGAAGTAGAGATACTTCGACAAGCGTGAAAATGCCCGTTGCCTTCCAGGCGGCGGGCATTTTTTTGTCTGCGTGGTGTCGCCACAGACGGCGACATTTGCGGCGGCAGACTATGCCCGGGGGCCGCGCATCCGGGAGTATCCGCGCCAGAGCCCGTACACGGCGCCGCCGGCCGTTGCGGCCTTCAGCCCAAGGGTGGCGGCACGGCGGCCGGAACGGAAATCGTAGACCGGCCAGTTGTTGTCCCGGGCGTGGCGGCGGAGCCGGGCATCGGGGTTGATGGCTACCGGGTGCCCCACCAGGGTCAGCAGCGGGATGTCGTTGTATGAGTCGCTGTAGGCCCAGCAGCGCTTGAGGTCCAGGCCTTCGGTGTCGGCCAGTTCCCGGACAGCCACAGCCTTGGCCGCGCCGTGCAGGATGTCACCCACCAGACGGCCGGTGTACATGCCGTCGGCAACCTCGCCAACCGTGCCCAAGGCTCCGGTCAGGCCCAGCCTGGTGGAAATGACCGCGGCGACCTCAATGGGGGTTCCGGTGACCAGCCATACCCGCCGGCCCACGCGAAGGTGCTGCTGCGCCAGTGCCTTGGCCCCGGGCCAGATCCTGGACGCGATCATTTCGTCGTAGACCTCTTCGCCCAAGGCCTTGACGTCTTCCACGGTGATGCCGGCCGCGAGCGTGAGGGCGGAATCTCGGACGGCGTGGACGTCGTCCATGTTCTCGCCGCGGGCCACAAA
Source organism: Pseudarthrobacter lactosi (assembly GCF_055412785.1). Taxonomy (NCBI): domain Bacteria; kingdom Bacillati; phylum Actinomycetota; class Actinomycetes; order Micrococcales; family Micrococcaceae; genus Pseudarthrobacter; species Pseudarthrobacter lactosi. Next base: position 1,926,485 of record NZ_JBVAYS010000001.1, on the reverse strand, counting down.
TTTAAACTGCTTCCACGCGAAACCCGCAGCCTGTGTCAGGGTAAAGGCGCCGCGCTGGTGCATCTTGCGGGCAACATGGAAAAGGCTGGCGCCCTTCATGAGGGTGTTATCGACGTCGAAAAAGGCGGCTTCGCCGGTCTGCATCAACGCATCCGGCTGGGTCACCACAGCGACGTACTTCTCCTCGGGCATGTCCACGAGTCTAGTCAATAGTCGGTGACCGGGAGTTCAGTACCCGGGCCCGCTCCCCGCGCCGCCGCTGGCCCTGCCCACTGCTCCTGCCCTCTGCCCCGTTCTCTGCCCTTAGGGGCGTTACGGTTAATACATGGCAAAACCCGAGGTAGTGCTCATCACCAAAGCAGACTGTCACCTGTGCGCAGCCGCGCGCGACGCCGTCGGGCGCGTTACTGCCTTGCTGGGACTTGGGTGGACTGAACAGTTGGTGGATGAGCTGCCGGAACTGCGGGAGCGGTATGCGGAGGAAATCCCCGTTGTCCTGGTGGATGGAATCCAACGCGATTTCTGGAAGATCGACGAAGCCCGGCTGGAGCGCGTCCTTCAACGCGCCATGGCCCAATAGGACAGCGGCCTCGCAGAATGACACAGGCTTTGTTGGCACCGGCGGCGGGGCTCTAGAGTGGACTCACGACGCGATGGGATGGAGGGGATAGTGACATCACTGGATTCATCTCCCCAGGCTGTCCAAGGTTCAGAGAATGTCCAGGGAACACCGCCTGGCCATGGTACCCAGCCTTCCCACGGCACAGAGGCCGCCAAGCAGATACCGCCCGCGGCAGTGGCACGGCTGACCATCTACCTGCGCGCCCTTAACACGCTGCTGTCAGACGGCGTCGAACGCGTCTCATCGGAATCCCTGGCGGAAGCGTCGGGCGTGAGCTCGTCAACCCTGCGCAAGGACCTTTCCTATGTGGGTTCCTACGGCACGCGTGGCGTGGGCTACGAAGTGCAGTACCTCAGCCGCCATATCTCCGCAGCGCTGGGGCTGACCCATGACTGGAAGGTCGCCATTGTTGGCGCGGGTAACCTGGGCAAGGCCCTGGCCCGCTATGGCGGCTTCGAGTCCCGCGGTTTTGACGTGGTGGCAATTTTCGACGCGGACCAGATGGTGGTGGGTAATGAGGTCGGCTGGCTGCGCGTCAGCGACGCCGCGGACATGGAGGCAGTGCTGCAGCGGACGGGCGCCAACATGGTGGTCCTGGCACTTCCGGCCACCGTGGCGCAGGCCGTGTGCGATCGCGTGGTGGCTGCCGGCGTCCACAGCATCCTGAGTTTCGCCCCCGTTATGCTCCAGGTCCCCGAGGGCGTCAACCTCCGCAAGGTGGACATGGCCACCGAACTGCAGATCCTCGCCTATCACGCACAACGGGCGCAGACCCCGGGCCAGACCGCCTAAGTTCGTTGGCGGCTGGTGGGGTCCACGCCCGTCAGGGTGTGGATTCGAGCTAGGTGGTGCTACTGGCCGTAGGGGTTGCCAGGCGTGGTGCCCGGGGCCCCGTACGGGCTGCCGAATACCTGCTGTTTGCGGAAATAGGGTGCTGCCGCCGGCAGGTAGAGCAGCACGATGGCCGCGATCCCCGCCAGCGTTCCCAGCGTTCCGATGCTCGGCGGTCCGAAAAGGCCGAAAATGGACAGTGCCGCGAAAACAGTGCCGAGGATACGGGCCCAGTTCTTGCCCTTGCGGACGAAGAGTGCAACGAGTGCGTACAGCCCCGCACCGATGATCGCGAAGACTACGAGCGATCCGGCAATGACGCCCTTGAAGTCGTCGAACGCGAATTCGGCACCAGTGGCGCCGCTGCTACGCATGGCGTCGTCGAACGCATCCCGGATCTGAGGATCGTCAAGCATGCCGATGCCCATCAGCAGGCTGATGACATACACAACACCCGCACCGATCAGCAGCCAGAACGAGATGTTGACAAGCTGGGGAATCCCGTTGGATCCCGCGGCCTGCGGCTGTTCGGACGGGTACTGCGCGTACGGAGACTGTCCGTGCGGCTGCTGGCCATAGGGCGGTGGCGTGGGCTGGCCGAACTGCGGCGGGCTATTCTGCCCAAACTGCGGTGCCGGGGGAGTCTGCTGGCCATACTGCGGGGCGTTCTCCCCGTACTGAGGCGCCGGAGGCGTGGGCTGGCCATACTGCGGGGCGTTCTGCCCATACTGAGGTGCCGGTGGCGTGGGCTGCCCGAACTGCGGGCTGTTCTCGCCGTATCGGGGCGCTGGCGGCTGGTTGCCGGGCTCGGGCTCGTTCGGGACGGGAGGCGGGACAGGCGTGCTCATGAGCGGTCCTTTGCAGGTCGGATGTCAGTTCGGCTGCTGGGTGCAGTCCAACTGGCCTGCCCCCAGTACGGCTTAGTTCCCACGGTACCCCCGGCGCGTGCCGCGGGGGATCATTCCAGAGAGGTATTCCGGCGGCACGCAGCGCGAGACTATGCGCGTCCCTTGACGGAGTTGAACCAGGCCTGCGAGTTCGGCAGCCACATCAGGACAGTTGCCGCGGCGGAGATGAGGAAGCCGAGCCAGTTGTTGCCGATCCCGCTGCCGCCGCCCACACTGCCGCCGATCACGGCGAGCACCAGCGAAACGCCGGCGACGATGGTGAGGGCCAGGCGGGCCCACTCCTTGCCTTCCTTCATTTTCAGGACCAGGACAATCTGTGCCGCGCCCAGGGCGAGTGCCACCAGGACGAGAAGGAGGACCACCGCAGCCAATCCAGGTGCGACGGTGAACAGTGCCAGCGAGCCCAGCACCCCGAACAGGCCGCCGAGGACTCCCAGCATGCCGCCGATGAGCCAGATCCAGTAGGAAACCTTGAGCTCGGTGGGAAGCCCGGTCACGCTGAACATGCCGGAGAAACCGCCCTTGGGCATAACGTCATTGAAGTTGTGGGGGCCGTCGGTGGGCATCGCAAATTGGAAGCCGCCCGGCTGGCCCGGCTGCGGGTAGGCCTGGCCCGGCTGCGGGTAGGCCTGGCTCGGCTGCGGGTAACCCTGCGGCTGCTGGCCGCTCGGGGGTGCGTAGCCAGCGGGAGGAACGTTGCCGGCCGGAGGAGTGGTTCCGGCCAGCGGCTCTCCGACAGGCGGCTGTGGACTGGGCTGCTCAGCGCCGGGCTGCTGGGGCTGCTGGGGCTGGGGTACTTCACTGTTGCTCATGGGTCTCACTGTAGACCGCCCGTCCGCCTGTATCTAGTAGACAAAACAAAGCACCCCGGCCGCCAGATTCAGGGGAATGGCGGCCGGGGTGCTTCAGGAAGAAAAACTATGCTGCGGGTGCGATGAACGCGAGCTCCAGGTTGATGGCAACCTTGTCGCTGACCAGCACGCCGCCGGCTTCCAGTACGGCATTCCAGGTCAGGCCGAAGTCCTTGCGGCTGATGGTGGTTTCAGCGGAGACGCCGGCGCGGGTCAGGCCGAACGGGTCCACGGCCACGCCGTTGAACTCGGTCTCGAGGGCAACGGGGCGGGTGACGCCCTTGATGGTGAGGTCCCCGGTCAGCTCGTAGCTGTTGCCCTTGGCCACCAGGCCGTTGGAGACGAAGGAGATTTCCGGGAAGGTCTCGACGTCGAAGAAGTCCTCGCCGCGCACGTGGCCGTCGCGGTTGACATCGCCGGAGTCGAAGCTGGCGGTCTGGATGGTGGCGCTGATCTTGGAATCGGCCACGTTGTCGGCGAGGTCCAGGGTTGCCGCGGCATCCTTGAACTGGCCGCGGACCTTGCTGATGCCGGCGTGCCGAACGGTGAAGGCGATCTCGCTGTGCGAGTTGTCGAGGGTCCAGGTGCCGGTGGTGACGTCTGCGGGAAGAGCCATGGTGTTTCTCCTTGAGTTTGTCGGGTGGTACTTCCGGATAGCTTGACGCTTCATTTATTGAATCCTCAACTATCCGCTGCATCCAGTATAAACATGCATTTGCATGTTTTGTTCCCGGTTCTGGAACATTTTTCCAAAAAATTGAGTTCTACTGGATGTAGAAGATTTCGGATCGCACGCCATCTTTGAGAAACTGGTAAACATGCCCCAATCCACTGTCCATCTGCTCCGCCACGGCGAGGTCCATAATCCTGACCGCGTTCTGTACGGCAGGCTGCCTGAATTCCATCTCTCCGAGCTGGGCCGGGAAATGGCGCAGATGCTGGCCGACCACTTCGCCGAGCGTGCCGCGCGCGGGTCCAGGATCGTCTATCTGGCAGCGTCGCCGCTGGTCAGAGCGCAGGAAACGGCGGCTCCCACGGCCGACGCGCTTGGCCTGGAAATCCACACGGACGGCCGCATCATCGAAGCGGAAAACTACTTCCAGGGTATGAAGGTCACCAAGGCCGAACTCCGGAAGCCCAAGCACTGGCCGCATCTGGTCAACCCGTTCCGGCCGTCCTGGGGCGAACCGTACAAAGCGCAGGCCGCGCGCGTCAGGGCAGCTGTTGAGGACGCCCGGCTCCGAGCCATCGAACTGGCCGCCGGGGACTACGGAACAAGCGGCCCGGAAGCCATCATGGTCAGCCACCAGCTCCCCATCTGGGCCACCCGCCTCAGCGCCGAGGGCAAGCCGCTGTGGCATGACCCGCGCAAACGCGAGTGCACGCTGACGTCCATCACCTCATTGGTGTTCGACGACGACGGCTCGCTCCTGCGTGTTGAGTACAGTGAGCCCGCTGCCGTCCTCCTTCCTGGCGCCGCCAGCACCCCCGGAGCCTGACGTGACAAACAACCGAACGACATCCCGCACAACGGCCGGCACCGCATCCCGCCGTGCCGTACTCGCGGCCGGCGGCGCAGCCCTGGCCGCCCTGACACTGGGAATGTCCGCCTGCGCGCAGGAAGACGCCCTCGCCAAGCAGGCAAAAGCGGGCGACAACAAGAACTACGTGGCCGGGGACGGCTCGGTGACCGAGTTCACCGCGGCCGACCGCAAGGCCGCCGTCGCCATCAACGGCACGCTGTTCAACGGCACCCAGATAGCCCCTGCGGACTTCCAAGGCAAGGTGACGGTCCTGAACTTCTGGTTCGCCGCCTGCGCACCCTGCCGGGTGGAGGCACCCATCCTGGAAGAGCTGCACCAGGAGTTCAAGGACCAGGGCGTGCAGTTCTTCGGCGTCAACCTCCGCGACGAAAAAGGCACCGCAGAGGCTTTCGACAAGACGTTCAACCTGACCTACCCCAGCTTCGACGACAAAAACGGCGCAGTGCTCCTGGCCGTCTCCGGGCTGGTCCCGCCGGGCGCCGTCCCCACCACGCTGGTCCTGGACAAGCAGGGCCGCGTGGCCTCCCGCGTGCTGGGCGAAATCCAGAAGGGCACCCTCAAAGCCCTCATCACCGCCGCCGTGGCAGAGTAGCGGCGGCCCCGGACCGTGAACAGCCCCTTCGCCGAGACCATCCTGAACGGCTCGCTCCTGCTTGCCATCCCGGTGGCGCTGCTCGCTGGCTTGGTGTCCTTCCTGTCGCCGTGTGTTCTGCCTCTGGTGCCCGGCTACCTGGGCTACGTCACCGGCCTGAGTGGTGTGGACCTGGAGAAGCAGAAGCGCGGCCGGATGCTGGCGGGCATCGGGCTTTTTGTGCTGGGATTCTCGGTGATTTTCGTCCTGCTGGGCGGCGCGTTCGGCCAGCTTGGCACGCTGATCACCGGTTCGCAGAATGCCTGGATCACGCAACTGCTGGGTGTCCTGGTGATCCTCATGGGCGTGGTGTTTATGGGCGGTTTCGGCTGGCTGCAGCGTGATGCGAAGATCCACGCCAAGCCACCCGCGGGCCTGTGGGGCGCGCCGTTGCTGGGCCTCACGTTCGGGCTGGGCTGGGCCCCGTGCATCGGGCCCACCTACTCCGCCGTCCAGCTCCTGAGCCTGTCCGGCGGTTCCTCCGCAGCCAAGGGTGCCCTCCTGGCGTTTGTCTACAGCCTGGGCCTGGGCATCCCGTTCCTGCTGATTGCCCTGGCGGTGCGACGCGGCATGGGTGTGATGTCCTTCTTCCGCACGCACCGCCTGGCCATCCAGCGGATCGGCGGCGGGATCCTGGTGGTGCTGGGCCTGCTGATGGCCAGCGGCGTCTGGGGCACCTGGGTCACCGAATTGCAGTACTGGTTCCAAACCGATGTGAAGTTGCCGATCTGATGAGCGAGCGCGTGAAAGCAAAGAAGAAGTCCCCGGCCCCCGTTGCCGCCGCCAAGACTGAGGCGGCGCTGCCAGTCCTGGGGCCGGTGGAGATGCTGCGGTGGGCCTGGACCCAGCTGACCAGCATGCGCACGGCGCTGTTCCTGCTGCTGCTCCTGGCCGTCGCCGCGGTGCCCGGGTCCCTGTTCCCGCAGCGCCCGGCCAACCCGTCCATTGTGACGCAGTACATCAAGGACAACCCGGACTACGGGAAGCTGCTGGACACCCTTCAGCTCTACGACGTCTACTCCTCGGCCTGGTTCTCGGCCATCTACATCCTGCTGTTCATCTCGCTGATCGGCTGCGTGGTCCCGCGCGCCATCGCCCACTACAGGGCCATGCGCTCCCAGCCGCCGCGGACCCCCAAACGTCTTTCCCGCCTCCCCGAGTACGGCACCCTGGTGGTTCCCGCCGACGCCGGCCTCCCGGCGTCGGACGCCATCCGCAGTGCCGCCGGGGTGCTGAAGAAGCGCGGCTACCGCGTTGAGGTGAGGGACGACGACGGCGCGCGGCCGTCTTTGGGCGCCGAGCGCGGCTTCGCCAAGGAAGTGGGGAACCTGGTGTTCCACACGTCGCTGATCGGCGTGCTGGTGTCCGTGGCCGTGGGCGGCCTGTTCGGTTACAGCGGCCAGCGCATCCTGGTGGAGGGCGACACCTTTGTGAACACCCTGGTGGGCTACGACCAGTTCACCCCCGGCACCAACTTCCAGTCCAGCCAGCTGCAGCCGTACTCCATCCAGCTGGACAAATTCGACGTTTTGTTTGACCGCGAATCACCGGGCAAAATCGGTCAGCCCATCGACTTCAACGCCGACGTCACCACCCGGGAAACCCCGGACTCGCCCGCCAAGCAGGAAGTCCTGAAGGTCAACGATCCCGTGACCCTGGGCGGCACCAGCATCTACCTCACCGGCAACGGCTACGCGCCTGTGGTGACCATCCGCGACGGCGCCGGCAACGTGGCCATGCAGGGCCCCGTGGTGGCCAAACTCCAGGGTGACAACTACTACTCGTCCCTGGTGATCAAGGTCCCGGACGCCAAACCGGACCAGCTCGGGTTCCAGGGGTTCTTCCTCCCGACGGCGTTCGTCAACGACAAGGGCGTGTCCTTCAGCGGCGATCCGGACCTGTTCAACCCGAGGCTGACCCTGAACTCCTACTTCGGTGACCTTGGCCTGGACAACGGATCGCCGCAGAACGTCTTCGAGATCGACGTCAAGGACCTGACCCCGCTGAACGCCCGCAACCTGGAGGCCGGCGGCATCACCCTGGCGCCGGGCATGAGCTACACCCTGCCGGACGGCAAGGGAAGCATCAGTTTCGACGGCGTGAAGCGATACGTTGGTGTGGACATCCACCACAACCCCGGCCAGCTGTACGTCCTCATCTTCGCTTTGCTGGCCGTGACAGGCCTGATCACGTCCCTCTACGTCAACCGGCGCCGCGTCTGGGTGCGGACCGGGACCCACGAGGACGGTCGGACCATGGTGGAGTATGGCTTGCTTGCCCGAGGTGAGGACCACCGGCTCGCCGCGGAAGCCGCTGCCGTCAGGAAGCTGCTGTCCGAAGAGTGGCAGCTCGAGGCTGACGATTCCGCTCCTGATTCCAGCGCCACCCAGCAAACTCCCAGCCGCCAGGACGATAATGGCGCAGTCCCGCTCACCTCCCCAGCTGGCCCCACCCGGCCGAAGAAGGACCAGTAATGCCGTTCGCCATCAACGAAACCATGGGCCAGTACAGCGAGCTGTTTATGCTGCTCGCCGCCGGCACCTACACCGTGGCCTTCATCGCCTTCGCCTGGGACCTCGCCAAGAGCAGCAGGGCGCTGCGCGCCATTGACCTCAAGGCAGCGGAGGCTGCAGGGGCTGCTGCCGGGACCAAGGAGCCCGCGATGGCCGGCTCCGGTGCGTCCGCTGGTGCTTCGGCTGCCTCAGCCGCGGCACCTGACAGGGCAGCAGCGGACAGGGTGGACTCGCACCTGGCCGGACCGGTGGGACGGGCCGAACGGCCGTCGTCGTCCGTTGCCAAGCGCGGCGGCGACGCTTCCGGGGCCGGGCAGACGGCCGACGCCGATATGCGCTACGCGGCGGAACGCCGAGTTCCGGCGCGCGTCGCCGTTGCCCTCACCGTCCTCGGCGTGCTGATCCATGCCGCCGGCGTCATCACGCGCGCCATGGGTGCAGGCCGGGTGCCGTGGGGCAACATGTATGAGTTCCTCACCACCGGCGCCTTCGTGGCCGTTGCTGTGTTCCTCATCGTCCTGATCCGCCGCGACCTGCGGTTCCTTGGCACATTCGTGGTGGGCCTCGCCATCATCATGCTGGTGGCCGCCTCCGTGGCCTACTGGACTCCGGTGGGCCACCTGGTTCCGGCGCTGCAGAGCTACTGGCTCATCATCCACGTGTCCATCGCCGTGATGTCTTCGGCCCTTTTCACCCTCACGTTCGCGATGTCCGCACTGCAGCTGGTCCAGTCCCACCGGCAAAAGACGGTGGCTGCCGGCGGGACCGACAAGCTTGGCTTTATGCGCCTGGTTCCCTCGGCACTGAGCCTGGAAAACCTGTCCTACCGGATCAACGCCATTGCCTTCATCGGCTGGACGTTCACCCTGATGTTCGGTGCCATCTGGGCCGAAAAAGCCTGGGGCCGGTTCTGGGGCTGGGACACCAAGGAAGTCTGGACCTTTGTGATCTGGGTGGTTTACGCGGGCTACCTGCACGCCCGTGCCACGCGTGGCTGGACCGGCACCCGGGCCGCCTGGCTGTCAATCGTGGGCTACCTGTGTGTTGTCTTCAACTTCACCATCGTGAACCAATTCTTTAATGGCCTGCATTCCTACTCGGGCCTCTGAGCAGGGGTTTCTCCGGCGCACCGATTCAAAGCTCGCCTAATACGCCAATCGATGGACGAATGAGGGTGTTGCCGGGCTAGCGGTGATGCTACCTTGGTTGAAGCTCGTCTGTGATGAAGCTCGCTGACGGCACGCTGCGTTTTTTCGAGGTACCCATGAACTACGTTCTCGCCATAGACGTCGGGACCAGTTTCACAGCTGCTTCCCTCCTCCGAATTGATCAGAACGCTTCGCGTGTCCCGGAGAGCCTCCCGCTGGGACTCCGCAGCACGGCAGTTCCCTCTGTGGTCTACTATCCGGAGGAAGGCCCCGTTCTGGTGGGTGAGGCTGCCGAACGCCGCGGCCTTGATTTCCCCGAGCGGGTGGTGCGGGAGTTCAAACGCCGGGTAGGCGATGAGGTACCGATTTCGGTGGGGACCCTGCAACTTCCTGCACAGGACGTGTTCGCCACGATGGTCCGCTGGGTCGCCGACCGCGCTGAAGAGCGCGAGGGCGCACCGCCGTCGGCCATTGTCCTTTCCCACCCTGCCTCGTGGGGCGCTCACCGGACGCAACTCATCCTCGCGGCCTTGGCCGCAAAGGGCATGGACCAGGTCACGCTGGTCAGTGAGCCGGAAGCCGCAGCGCTGCACTACGCCAGCCAGGTGCGGGTAGAGGACGGCAGCACCATCGCCGTTTACGACCTCGGTGGCGGGACTTTCGACACCGCAGTCCTGAGAAAAACAGATTCCGGCCACTTCGAGCTCCTGGGCCATCCGGCGGGGATCGAGGGCCTGGGCGGGGCCGACTTCGACGCTGCAGTCCTGCGGCATGTGGCGGCTCATGCCGGGCAGCGCCTGGCCGGCCTTGATCCCGCGGAGCCGGGCGCCCTTGCGGCACTGGCGCGCCTGCGGCGCGAATGTGTGGAGGCCAAAGAGGCGTTGTCCGCCGACAGCGAGGCCAGCATCCCGGTCCTGCTGCCGGGGATCCAGCAGCAGGTACGGCTGGTCCGTGCCGAGTTTGAGGCAATGATCAGCGAGCAGATCCGGGAGACCGTGGACGCACTTGAACGTTCCCTGCAGGACCTTGGGCTCGCTCCGGAGGACCTCTCTGCCGTGCTGCTGATCGGAGGCTCGTCCCGCATTCCGCTGGTGGCACAGCTGATTTCCGAAGAGCTGGACCGGCCAATCGCCGTGGACGCCGATCCCAAGGCATCCGTCTGCCTCGGCGCCACAGTTGCCGCGCTGCGCGCGCGGCCTGAGCTGAACGCACAACCGGACATGGCCGCACAGGCGGACGCCGCCGTCGTGCTTATCGAAACGGGTGGGTACCTTGCTGCCGCTGTCCATGGCCACGCGGTGCAGGGCGGGACCATGCAGGGGGCCGCCATGCAGGCCGCGGTCCACGATGCCACCCGTCGGGCCAGTTGGTCCCGGAAGCCAGGGGCCGCCTTCGGTGCACTCGCCGGCGCGTCCGCCGCCGGCGCTGCGCCCGGAAGCGTTGCCGGCGGCAAGGGACACACGGGTGCCCATGCGGGCGCCCACGCACCTCGCGCCGGGCTGCATGGAACGCGGCCCACGGCTCGGCTGACTGCAGTGGCCGCTGCAGCGGCTCTGTTTACCGTGCTCAGCGCTACCGCTGCCCAAAGTCCCGGCGGGCTGGAAAGTCTCACGGCCATGTTCGCTCCGCTGGTGCCCGCGGCTCCCACCCCCGAGGTGCCGGGTGGCACGGATCCCGGCGGGTCAGTGGCCGGAGGCGGCGGCGGGGGTGCGGGAGCCGCCGCTGGTGAAGCCGGCGCCCCGCAGGAACCGAGTGTGGGCATTGAGGTCAGCGCGCAGAAGCCTGCGGCCATTCCCGCCAGCGGGGCCGGAATAGAAGCTGCGGCGTCGCCCACCAGCAAGCCGTCGGCGTCACCGTCGGCAAGCGGCGCAGCCCCGGGTTCAACCCCCGGTGGTGGAAGTGATCCCACCCGGGCTGCCGCCGGGTCCGGGCCGGGAACGCCCGCCGTAAATCCTGATCCCACAACGCCGGCGCCTGGTACGACCACGCCGACCACCCCGCCGACGACGACGACGCCCCCTACGACGACGCCCCCTACGACGACGCCCCCTACGACGACGCCCCCTACGACGACGCCCACACCAACGCCTGATCCCACAACGACGACGCCGACCCCAACCCCGACACCGACGCCGACACCCACTCCGGACCCGACGACACCGACGCCAACACCGACGCTGTCCTCGGAACCGACCACGCCCGCGCCGACCACACCGGCGCCTGTGCCCACGTCCGAACCGCCAGCTCCGGTGCCTGCGCCGACAATAGCGCCGACTGTGGCGCCGCCGCCGCCGACGTCTGAGCCGCCCGCTCCTGCGCCTGCACCTGCTCCAACGTCTGCTCCGGCTCCGGCTCCCGCACCTGCCCCGACGTCTGAACCCCCGGCCCCTGCGCCTGCCCCGACGTCTGAACCCCCGGCCCCTGTGCCTACCGTGACAGTGCCGGCGGCCTGACGCATGGTGACGGGACAGCCTCACATCACGCCCCGTGCAGCAGACGAACTGGAGCCGGTCCCAACCGAAAGCCCCCAGTACCTGGCGCAGCAGCTTCGCGGTGAGAATGCCACCGTCCGCGAACTCCTGCTTGCCTTGTCGGTGGGCTTCACCCTCCCCGGTCCTTTGCCACACGAACTTGAGCGCAAGGTGACCGGCGACGGCTTGGACTCCCTGGTGGCCAGGGCGGAATCCTCAGGACTGCTCCAGCCCGACGGAACAGTGGTGGGCACCGCCCGCCACACTCTCCTGACGGCAACGCCGCCGGCCCGCATCCACGCGCTGCAGCGCGAATTGGTGGGATGCTTTGCTGCGGAGGGCCTCCCTTTGGGCGATCTTGCTCGTGATATGGCACGCAGCGGGCTCGTCGACCAACGTATTGCAGCTGAACTCGAAAAAGCCGGGGACAGGGCACTCGAACATGACCCGGTCCTGGCCGCCCAGCTGTTCGATGAGGCCCTGCTGGCGGGTGCCGATGAGCTGGGTACCGCGTCCCGACGGGCACAGGCTGCTTCAGCCACGGGTGATCTGGATGCCGCTGGACGGATCATCGACGGGTTGCTTGTGTGCGCAGACCCGCCGGACCTGCGTACCGGTGTGGACGTTGCAGCCGCCGTTTGGGCCCAGCGCGGGTTGCTGGCCCGCAGTGCGGACGTCTACGCCTGGTTGGGGCCGGATCGGGTTGGCCCGTCCGCGGCATCCGCCGCGGTGGCCATGGCCGGCAGCGGCAACCGCGCCGGTGCCGAAGCGATGTTTCCGGCCGGCTCCGCCCCGACGTCGCCCACACTCGTGGCCGTGGCCCAAGCGCAAACGGGCCAGGGCATCCTGGAGTCACTGGCGAGTGACCCGCACCAAAGCCTTCCGATCCTGATCCACGCATCTGACATGATGAACGCCGCAGGGTCAGCCCTCCCGCTGACGGACACTCCTGGTGCCCTCGCTGCGCTGGTCGCGTTGCACAGCGGCGAACCCCATCTGGCGGAAACCATCGTGCGCGCCGCCACAGCTGCCTGCCAGGGCGGCGACGCAGCGAAGCCACGGCTGTTCCTCCTCCAGGCCTGGTCCGCGATGCAGCAGGACAACCCGGACGATGCGCGGCTGGCCATCAACGAGGCCTGCAAGGCCAACCACTGGCCCTTGGTTCCCCGCGACGAATTCCTCTGTGCCGCATTGGAAGTCGGCCTGGCACGCCGCAGTGGCGAAGTCCACGATCTGCTCCTGGCGTGGGACCGCGCCCGCGAAGCCATGTTGCACACCTCGGTGGACCTGTACAGCCTCCTGCCGTGGGGGGAACTGATGATCACGGCCGCCCGGCTGCGCGAGACCCGGCGGATCTCGCTCTACCTTGACGCGGCGTGGAAGCTCCTCGACGATCTTGGGCAGCCATCGCTATGGGCCGTGCCCATGCACTGGGCCGCCGTCCAGGCAGCTTTGCTGAGTGACAGCCCGGCCGATCTTGCACCCCATGCAGCGGCACTGGCACGGGCAGCGGACCATAGCCACCTCGCGTCGGTACTGGCTGCGGCCGGCAAGGCCTGGGTCTCGGTCCTTGCAGGAAAGTTCCGGGCAACGGACGTCGAGGTGGCCGCCCGTGGACTCAACGCCGTCGGGATGCCTTGGGAAGGTGCGCGGCTTGCCGGCCACGCCGCCGCCCGCGCGGATGAGCGCAAGGACATGGTGCGCCTGCTCTCCTGCGCCCGGGACCTGCATCCGCAGGGCAGCAACGCCGGAGCGAACGCTGCGGGGGCTAACGCCGCCGGGCAATCCGAGGCGGCCAGCGCGGCTGCAGCGGAACAGGGCAACGGCAGCATCCAGCCGGACGGCTCAATGCTGAGCGAACGCGAAAAGGACGTCGCGAGGCTGGTGTTGGAGGGAAAAACGTACCGGGAAATCGGGGAGGCAATCTACATTTCTCCGCGGACCGCCGAGCACCATATTGCCCGGATGCGCCGTCGTCTGGGTGCTGAAAACCGCTCCGATCTGCTGGTCCGGCTCCGGCTTGCCCTGGGATCCGAAAACCCCCAACGCGAGTGATCCCCTAGTGCCCCTAACAGGACGGCAGACGGACCCCCGGCGGGGGCCCCACCGGTAGGGGGAACCGACCCGATGCCCGGTCCGTGGGCCGAACCGTACTTTTGATTCAAGCCCGGCAACGATGCCGGGCTACCCACAACTCAGAGAAGATTTGAGGATCATCTAATGCCTACACTCGCAAACGACCTCGTCCTGTTCCTGATGAGCCTCTTCGGAAACCAGGAGGCTGCAAAGGAATTCCTGGAAGATCCAGAGCGGACCCTCGAGGACCACGGCCTCGGCGGCGTCTGCTCCGCGGATGTGGACGCAGCATTGCCCGTTGTCCTGGACTACGCACCCATCACGGTCAACGCCTCCTCCTTCGACCGTTCGTACAACACCGGCGGCAACGGCGCTACAACCGGCGGTGGCGGCGCCGTTGCCGTCACCCCTCCTCCGACCGGTGGCCACAGCGACCATGAACATGCTGTTAATCAGCTGACCAACGTGGTGAACAACTACTCGTATACATCATCGGTGGATGACCGGGACACGATCACCGACCAGTCCGTCAACCAGAACATCTGGGCTGACGGCGACGTGGAGCAGTGGTTCGATAATGACTCTGTCGTCGCTTCCGGTGACCGGGCAGTGGCTGCCGGCGACGACGTCGACATGGACGACTCCAACAACATTGAGGACTCCTACAACACGGACAACTCGAATGACAGCTCGACGGACAACTCCGTTAACGCTGGCCGTGACGCCGAGGTGGGCAACACCGATACGGACATTGACGACTCCTTCAACACCGACCTGGATGTCGACGTTGACGATTCATTCAATGACAATTCGGACAACAGCGACAACTCAGACAACAGTGTCGACAACTCCGAAGAGACCGACGTGGACGTTGAGGATTCGTTCAATGACAACTCCGTGGCAGTAACGGACAACTCGGACAACTCCGTTGCCGTTGAGGACGTCGGCAACACCGAGACCAACGTGGACGTGGATGTCGAGGACTCCTTCCAGGACAACTCGGAGACCACCACGGTCCAGGACAACGTCGTTGTTGCCGACAACGAGCTCGAGTTCACGGAGGACAACTCCACCACGGTCGAAGTTGAGGACGTCGGAAACACCGAGATCAACGCCGAGGACGACGTCAACCTCTAGCCAAGTCCCAGGTATCCAGGCAGTGTCCGGCAGGAATCAATGCTCCTGCCGGACCCTTCCCGGCCCACCCCAACGTCCCTTACTCGGGACCTGACCAAAGGACTGGCAGTGGTTCAAACGCAACGACCGGGTCTTCCGGCAACGACGGCAGACTCCCCAGGACCGGCAAGGTCCCCGATGCCCACGACGGCGGCACAACTGATCGAGCTGGTGGAACAGGGCATCGAAATCGTCCGCGGTGGCGAGCGCACCGATTTGCGGAAGCGCCTGGACCAGACCCTTCGCAGGCTGCACGATACGAGCATCCGCGTGATTGTGGTGGGTGAATTCAAGCAAGGCAAAAGCAAGCTCATCAACGCCCTTGTCAACGCACCGGTCTGCCCCGTCGACGATGACATCGCCACCTCGGTGCCCACCATCGTCCGGCACGGTGAGCCGGCGTCGGCGTCGGTCCTTTTGCCTCGCGCAGACGCTGAACCAGGCGAAGAAGCGGGACTTGAACGCCAGCCCATCAACATCGGGGAGCTCGCCGCCTATGTTTCGGAGCGCGGAAACCCCGGCAACGCCAAGAAGCTGGTGGCCGCGGAAGTGTTCCTGCCGCGTAAATTGCTGGCCGGCGGCCTGACTGTTGTTGACTCGCCCGGCGTCGGCGGCCTGGGGTCCACCCATACACTGTCCACCCTGACTGCCTTGCCAACGGCCGACGCCATGCTGCTCGTTTCGGATGCGTCCCAGGAGTACAGCGAGCCGGAGATCAGGTTCCTGCGCCAGGCCATGCGCATCACCCCGAGCGTGGTGGGGGTCCTGTCCAAGACGGACCTGTACGCGGACTGGCGCCGAGTGGCCGAGCTGGACCGGGGGCACCTCTCCCAGGTTTCGCCTGACATCCCGCTGATCCCGTTGTCCTCGGATCTTCGGCTGGAAGCCACACGGCTCCAGGACGGAGAACTGAACACTGAATCGGGCTTTCCTGACCTGATCGGCTATCTCCGGAATGAAATCGTGGGAAAGGCCCAACGGATCCAGCGGCGCTCGGTGAGCCAGGACCTCCTCTCCGTCACGGATAACCTTCGGCTTTCCCTGCAGTCGGAATTGGCTGCCCTGGAGGACCCTGCGGGGACACCCGCGATGATCGCCGGCCTCGAGTCGGCGAAGCTGGAGGCCGATGACCTCCGCAAACGCTCTGCCCGTTGGCAGATCACGCTCAACGACGGCATCGGCGATCTGATTGCCGATATGGAATACGACCTGCGGGACCGCTTGCGGCGGATCCAACGGGACGCCGAGACGGCCATAGACCAGGGGGATCCGGGCCCTACGTGGACCGCGTTCACAGCATGGCTCGAAGAGTGCACCGCGGCCGCGATTTCGGACACTTTTGTGTGGACCAGCGAGCGGTCCCAGTGGCTTGCAGCCCAGGTGGCTGAACACTTCTCCGAGGATGAGGTGGCGCTTCCGGTGTTGCGTGTCTCCGACACAGCGGATGCGCTGGACCCCGTGGACGACATGCCCGGCCTGGATGACGGGCGGATCAATCCGGTGCAGAAAGTCCTCATCGGCATGCGGGGTTCCTACGGAGGCGTGCTGATGTTCGGCCTGCTGACTGGGATCTTCGGCATGGCCCTGATCAATCCGTTGTCCGTCGGGGCTGGCCTCCTCCTGGGCCGCAAAGCCTACCGGGAGGACAAGGAAGGCAGGCTCAAGCGTCGGCAGGCGGAAGCCAAGGCCCTGGTCCGCCGGCAGGTGGACGACGTGGTGTTCCAGGTGGGAAAGCAGCTTAAGGACAGGCTCCGCCTGGTCCAGCGGTCCACCCGCGACCACTTCACCGAGATTGCCGAGGAACACCACCGCTCGCTGTCCGATTCGGTAGCAGCCGCGCAGAAGGCAGCCACTACTTACAAGCTGGAAAAAGAAATGCGTATCCGGGACATCAAGGCCGAGCTCAAGCGGGTGGACGCGCTCCGACAGGCTGCTGTGAAACTGGCCGTCAGCGAACCGGCTGCCAGGCCTGCGCAGGGCCCCGCGTCCGTGCCCCGTCGCGTACCGGCGGTGGTGTCGGCCAGATGAGGGAATCAACCATCGCGGGAGTGGCGGACCTCATCCAGGATGCCCTGGCCGTCTACCGTGATGATCCGGCTGCAGCAGCGGCTTTGGAAAGCTACGCCGCCCGGCTGGCTGAACCCCTGCGGGTCGCCGTTGCGGGAATGGTGAAGGCGGGAAAGTCAACCCTGCTCAACGCCATCATCGGCGAAGAGATCGCTCCGACCGACACCGGTGAATGCACTCGGATCGTCACTTGGTACCGGCATGGCCACACACCGAAGATCACCCTCTACCCGGTGGCCGGTGAACCGCGCACCCTGCCGCTCAAGCGGGAGAACGGGCGGCTGGTCTTCGTTCTTGGCCGGCACCGTTCGGATGACGTGGAACGGCTGGTGGTTGAATGGCCGGCGGAGAGCCTGCGGGAGGTCACGTTGATCGATACCCCGGGAATTGCCTCGCTGACCGAGGACGTTTCAGCCAAGTCCGTCAGTTTCCTCACGCCGGCCGACTCGCCGTCAGAGGCCGACGCCGTCATCTACCTAATGCGCCACATGCACGCCTCCGATATACGGTTTCTGGAGTCATTCAAGGACACCGAGACGGGGCGGTCCGGTACCGTCAACGCCCTGGCCGTCCTGTCCAGGGCCGACGAGATCGGCGCGGGGCGGATTGATTCCCTGCTTTCTGCGGGCGAGATCGCAGAGCGGTACCGCCGGGACCCCAGCCTGCGAAAGCTGGCATTGGGGGTGGTCCCGGTAGCCGGTCTGCTGGCCCAAAGCGCACGGAGCATGCGCCAGGCAGACTACCAGTCGCTGGCCCTTCTTGCCGCCCTGGACCGAGCGGCCCGGGAACGGCTGCTGCTCTCCGCGGACCGGTTCCTGCGCGCGGGTATTCCGGAAGGCCTTGGTCCAGACGCGAGGGCTTCGCTGCTGGAGCGGTTCGGGCTGTTCGGGATCCGTCTAGGCGTGGTCCTGATCCGGGCTGGCTTTACCGACCCCACACCACTGGCGCGCGAGCTTGCCCGGCACAGTGGACTGGACCCGCTTTTGGCCATGGTGGCCGGCCAGTTCCACGCCCGCGCCGACGCCTTGAAGGCACGCACTGCCCTGGTGGGGGTGGAAACCCTTCTCCGGGCATCCCCGAGGGAAGGCTCCGGGCACCTCGCGGCGGCCTTGGAACGCCTTCAGGCAAACGCCCACGAGTTCCGCGAGCTGCACCTGCTGGCCACACTGCGCACCACCGGAACATCCCTCAACCGTCACCTGGCCGACGAAGCGGAGAGGCTGATCGGCGGCCTCGGAGTGGCGGCGCACCTGCGCGTGGGCCTGGAACCGGAATCATCGCCGGAGGACATCAGCGCAGCGGCCCGGGAGATCCTCCACCGTTGGCGGCTGGTGGCAGAGAGCCCCTTGACGGACCGTTCAGCCCTGGATGTGTGCCGCATAGTGGTGCGGAGCTGCGAAGGGGTACTGGCGGGCTCCGCCGCCTTGCAGCGGCTGGGCGCCTGACTGCTGAGCCGTTACGGACCCGTCTGTTTCGCTTTGAGCCATCTGCCGGCCGACGGCATAAACAGCGCCACCAGGCCGACGAAGGCCAGGAGCAGTTGGGCTCCCCACAGGAGAAGGACGTTCCGCCCGGCATCGCCCTCCGGCACGAGGAATGCCGAAGCCAGCACCATGACCAGTATCTGGCCACCCAGCAGGAGGATCATCAGCCAGCGGGCCCAGCCGTGGCGTGCAGAGACAACCGCCAGCATGGCCGCCTGCAACAGGAGCACGAGGAGCGACCCGCTGAGGCTGCCCCAGAAAACTATGGCGGCCGACGTTGTCACCGCGTTGGCATCCCCGCCCGGGGCCATTTCCTCCACCACTGTGCGGAGGCGCTCAAGGTGGGAGGTGCGGGTGAGGAAAGAGCCGATGATCACGGCGAGGCCGGCAACGAAGCTGAGCGTCCAGAGTGCCCGGCCCAGTCGGACGCTCCGTGGTGTTGGCGGAATGACAACGATGGGCGCCGGCGCGGCGTAGGACAGCCCGGGACGCGGCGGAGGAGGGGCGGCAGCTGCCCCGGCGGGTGCAACTGGCTGCTGGGATTCTCCGTCGGGGTGCTGGGCCATATGTCTCCTACTTCATGTCGCCGGTATCGCGGGTGTCCGCGTCTCCCGTGCTGGCATCGCCGTCGTGCTTGGTCTTCGATTCAAGGTCATCCTTGAGCTTCTTCAGGCGGGCAGCCTCGGCCTGGTTGCGGCGGCGCATTTCCAGGTTGCGGAGAAAATCGGGATCATCATCCGGCGCGGTGGGGTGGCTGCGTGCTTGGCGGACCGGGGCAGAGTCACGCGGACGGCCGATCAGCAGCCATAGGATGGCACCGAGCACCGGAAGGACAATCATCACCACGATCCAGGCCGGCTTGGAGATACCGCGGGTGAGACGGCCGTCAGTACGGATCACGTCCACCAGGCCATACACAAAGATGACGAGAACTGCGACGGCGAGAACCACACGGAAGAGCATGCCATTAAGTCTATCGTCCGCAGGCCGGGGGCGTTCAGGCAGGGCGGCTAAACTTGAACCGTGGCTTTCCTGAAATACTCCCTGATCCGGCTGGCGCTGTTTGCGCCGCTCTTTGTGCTCTTTATGTTCCTGAGGCTGGGGGCGGTTCTGTCAGTCATCTGCGCAGCGCTGATCGCGTTCGCGGTCAGCTACCTTTTCTTCCAGAAACAGCGCGACGACGCCGCTGCCGCCATTCACGGCCGGCTCTCCGGCAAAGCCAAGCCAACGCGCAGTGAAGGCGAGGTGGCCGACGCCGAAGCCGAGGACAGCCTCCTGGACGCCAACCCGGACGTCACCATCCGGAACAGCGGCCCGAAGGCACCGGAAACGAAGGCGCCCGGGGCTTAGAATCCGTGGCTGAGGACCAGTCCCAGTGAGAACAGCAGGCTGTAGCCCAGGTTGATCAGTCCGGTCTGCTTGAGCACTGGGATGAGGCTCTTGCGCTTGCGGCCGTTGATCATCAGCCAGGCGGGCATGAGGCAGGCCGGGATGAGCAGCAGCACGATCAGCATCCACGGCCGTCCGGGAGCCAGGACAACCACCAGCAGGATGGCCACGGCCAGCATCAGCACGTAGCTTTCACGGGCGTGTTTGTCGCCCAGGCGCACTGCCAGGGTCTTTTTCCCGGCCTGGATGTCCGTGGGGATGTCGCGGACGTTGTTGGCCATCAGCAGGGCGCACGCAATCAGGCCGGTGCCGATCGCGCCGATCACGGCCGGCAGGTTGACCTGGCCGGCCTGGGTGTAGGTGGTGCCGAGCGTCGCCACGAGGCCGAAAAAGACAAACACAAAGACGTCTCCCAGGCCCATGTAGCCATAGGGGTTCTTGCCGCCGGTGTAGCCCCAGGCGGCCATGACGCAGCCAACTCCCACCAGGATCAGCCACCAGCTCTGGGTGATCACCACCAGCGCCAGGCCGAACAGCATGGCCACGGCGAAGACGCCGAACGCTGCGTATTTCACATGTTGCGGCTCGGCGGCGCCGGAGCCCACCAGCCGCAGTGGCCCTACCCGGTCCTCGTCGGTGCCCCGGACGCCGTCGGAGTAGTCGTTGGCGTAGTTCACGCCGATCTGCAGCAGCAGCGCCACCAGGGCGGCCAGTACCGCGTTAACCGGGCGGAACGAATCCAGCTCGTAGGCCGCGGCGGTGCCGATCAGTACCGGCGCGATGGCGGCCGGCAAAGTGCGGAGGCGGGCGCCTTGGATCCATTGTGCGGCTGTGGCCACGGTCAGTACCTCGTGTTGGGTCGGGAGAACGATGAAACAGTCGTGGCGGCCGCGAACGGGCCGCCGGTGCAGGTCTACTCTACTTTCCCTGGTGCAGGGCGTTGAGCCGGTCGATCATCGCCAGGCGGTCCGGCTTGCCGTTGGGAAGCATTAGCAGTTCCGGGCCGGCCAGCACGGTTTTCGGTGCCACGATGCCCAGCCGCCGGTGCCATTCCTCTTCGAGTACGACGGCGTGATCCCCGGTTGGGGTGCCGGTGGCACCTGAGTCCACGGCACCTGAGCCCGCGGCAGCGCCAGAGGCGCCGCCGTCGAGGGCAACAAAAGCGGCCACGGCCTGGCCCCATTCCGCGGACGGGACGCCCGCCACAAAAGCCGCCGCGACGCCGTCGGTCTTTTCCAGCTCTTCCTGCACATGCGCGGCGGAGACCTTGACGCCGCCGGTGATGATGACGTCGTCGGCGCGGCCCAGCACGGTGAGCCGGCCGTCCGCGTCCAGAGTGCCGAGGTCATTGGTGCGGTACCAGCGGACGCCGTCCTCCTCGAAAAAGGTGTCCGTCGCTTCGGGCGCATCCACGTATCCGGCGGCCACGGTGTCGCCGCCGAGCAGGATGCGGCCGTCCTCGGCTACCCGGACCTGGACGCCTTCCAGCGGCACGCCGTCGTACACGCAGCCGCCGCAGGTTTCCGCGGACCCGTACGTGGTGATCACCCTGACGCCGGCTTCGCGGGCGGCGTCCAGCAGCCCGGCCGACGCCGGTGCGCCGCCCAGCAGGATGCCGTTGAACCGCCGCAGGACGGCCAAGGTCTCCGGCGAAGGCGCCTCGAGGAGGCGTTGGAGCTGTGTGGGCACCAGGGACGTGAAGCGGAACTTGTCGGTCAGCTCCAGGGCGCCGG
This sequence comes from Pseudarthrobacter lactosi, assembly GCF_055412785.1. Lineage (NCBI taxonomy): Bacteria > Bacillati > Actinomycetota > Actinomycetes > Micrococcales > Micrococcaceae > Pseudarthrobacter > Pseudarthrobacter lactosi. Next base: position 1,905,041 of record NZ_JBVAYS010000001.1, on the reverse strand, counting down.
CCGTGAAGGCTTCGGGGGTGAAGCCGCCGGACATGTCCATGACCCATGGCCGGGTGCCGGCGAACAGCGACCGCACCAAGACCTGCACGCCGGCCACGTACTGCACCGGCAACGCCAGGAGCCACTGGCCCTCGCCCTTGAGCGCCAGGGCGGTGGCCATGGATGAGGCCGCCAGCGCCTCGACGGTCAGGATGGTGGCCTTCGGTGCGCCCGTCGAGCCGGACGTGCGGACCACCGCCACGGCGTCATCGCAGCCGGGCGTCTCGGTGTGTCCCACCACCAGTTCGCCGTTGGGGCCCGCGGAAAGTTCGACGGCGGGTCCCTCACCGTGGAGGGCGGCGGCCAGGGCTTTGAGCACCGGGTCGATGTCCGTGGGACCGATGGTCTGGGTTCCGAGATTCATGTGCCGTCCTGCCTTTGAAGTCAGCCGGGGCCTGGAGGCCGGCCGGCTTGGAAGTTGTGTGCCTGGGAGGTGCCCAGGGTCCCTAGAAGTAGTGCGGGAAGCGGGACCAGTCCGGGTCCCGTTTCTCCAGGAAGGCTTCCTTTCCTTCCACCGCCTCGTCCGTCATGTAGGCCAGGCGGGTGGCTTCGCCGGCGAAGACCTGCTGGCCGGCCAGGCCGTCGTCGGCAAGGTTGAACGCGAACTTCAGCATGCGGATGGCCTGCGGGGACTGCCGGGCGATGTCCGCGGCGTATTCCAGGGCAACCTCTTCGAGCCGCTCGTGGTCAACGGCCTCGTTGACGGCGCCCATACGGACCATGTCGTCCGCGGAATACTCGCGGGCCAGGAAGAAGATCTCGCGGGCGGACTTTTGGCCGATCTGGCGGGCCAGCAGCGCAGAGCCATACCCGGCGTCAAAACTGCCCACGGTGGCGTCCGTCTGCTTGAACTTGCCGTGCTGGCGGGAGGCGATGGTGAGGTCTGAGACCACATGCAGGGAGTGTCCGCCGCCGGCAGCCCAGCCGTTCACTACCGCGATGACCACCTTTGGCATGGTGCGCATCAGCCGCTGGACTTCCAGGATGTGGAGGCGGCCGGCGCGGGCGGGGTCGATGGTTTCCTGCGTCTCGCCGTCGGCATACCTGTACCCGTCGCGGCCGCGGATCCGCTGGTCCCCGCCGGAGCAGAAACTGTGTCCGCCGTCCTTGGGCGAGGGGCCGTTGCCGGTGAGCAGGACTGTGGCGACGTCCGGCGTCATGCGGGCGTGGTCCATGGCGCGGTAGAGCTCGTCCACGGTGCCTGGGCGGAAGGCGTTGCGGACTTCCGGGCGGTTGAAGGCGATGCGGACGGTGGGCAGGTCCCTGGTTTCCGTTCCGGTGCTTGAGCCCGTCGAAACACGCTCCACCTGCCGGTGGTACGTCATGTCCTGGAAGTCGTCGAAACCGGACACGGTGCGCCAGCGGGTGGGGTCAAAGACATCGGACACCTTGGCGGGAAGTTGGTTGCTCACCGGACAAGTCTAGTAATCGGCTCAGCTGATGCAGAACTCGTTGCCCTCGGGATCGGCCATGGTGTGCCATTCGTGCGGGCCTTCGTTGGCCGTCCAGAGGAAGCTGGCGCCACGGGCTTCCAGCTCTTTGAGAACGTCAGCCTTGTCCCGGCCGTACAGGCGCACGTCCCAGTGGACTCGGTTCTTGACGGTCTTTTCTTCAGGTGCCGTTTGGAACAGGATGCGGCGGGCGGGGGCGGCTGCGGCGATTTCCTCCGGGGGGCGGATGGCCTGACCTGTCCGCCATACGAGTCTGCCCTTATGGACCAGCGTCTCCGCTTCCGTGGCATAGCCCTGGCTGATCATCGAGCGGATGAAGCCCTCGTCCTGCGGTTCCACGGCCCAGTCCAGGGTTTCCGCCCACCAGTCGGCGAGCTCATGCGGGTTCATGCTGTCCACAACGATCTGGATGTTTAGTCCCATCCCACCAAAATACGACGGCGGCGGGCCGGCCGGTAGGGGCAAGAACCAACGCTGGGTCACATCTGGCCCGATAAGGCGCTCGCATTGGGCAGGAAGTGACCCCGCCTTGGGACGTAAAACGATGGAGAATGTGCGTACATTACCTTGACATATTGTCATGACATGGATCACAGTTATGGCAGGAAAGGCTTTTCCGAAACGTTGGCAAAGCGGCTATCAGACTCGCGGCCAACATCTTCCAGCCATGCCCCGCAGGCACGGCACGCATCGTGAGAGACAGGACAGAGCATTGTCAGAGCAGACAAGAATCTCCAGCATCAGCCGCAGGCAGTTCGGACTGACGGCCTTTGGCCTCTCAGCCATCGCCGCCGGACTTTCAGCCTGTGGGGGCGGCGGGGGCGGTACAACTGATGGCGGGGCCAAGACCCTTCAGCTGGTCCTTTCCGGCGACACCAACCAGGGCGGGGCGTTTGCCGCGGCCGCCGCGAAGTACAAGGAAGCCACCGGCATCACCATCGAGGTAGTGGACGTTCCCACCGCGGACATCGCCACCAAGCTCAAGAACGCCGCCACCGCCAACGATCTCCCGGCCTTGGCCCGTGTCACGAGCATCGACCCGCTGTGGGTTAACCAGCTCCAGGACCTCACGGACATCGCCAAGTCCCGGAAGATCGACGAAAAGTTCCTGCAGGAAGCACCGGACGGCACCATCCCTGCCATCCCGTCCGACCTCACCGCCGTCGGGCTGTTCGTGAACAAGAGCCTCTTCACCAAGGCCGGCGTGGCGTTCCCCACCGCCATCGAGGATGCCTGGACCTGGGATGAGTTCGTCGCGGCCGTGAACGAGGTCCGCGAGAAGGCCGGCGCCAAGTACGGCTTGGTCATGGACCGGTCCGGCCACCGCCTGCGCGCCATGATGTACGAGTTCGGCAGCACCGCGTTCGCGAAGGAAGGCGATAAGTACGCCGCTGACGACGAAGCCGTGGAGACACTTGAGTACTTCAAAAAGATCAACGACGACAAGACCATGCCCAAGTCCGTCTGGCTCAGCGGCGAGGACGGCAACGCCATGTTCAAGAGCGGCCAGGTTGCCGCGTACTACTCCGGCAGCTGGCAGGTTGCCGACTTCAACAAGAACATCAAGGACTTCGAATGGATGTCCGTGCCGTTGCCCAAGAAGGAAGCCAACGCCACCAACCTTGGCGGCGGCTTTATGATCGCGTTCAAGGACACCGGCGCCGATGAGGAAGCCAAGAAGTTCATCGAGTGGTTCTACGACGACGCCAACTACACGGAGTTCGCCAAGCTCGGCGGCTACCTGCCCGTTAAGGCGGGCCTGAAGGTCGACTACCCGTTCCAGCAGGCCTCCTTCGAGCTGTACCAGAAACAGATCGCCGGCAACGAGGCCAAGGGTGACAACGCCATCAAGCGCGTCGTGGCCGAGGCCTATGCCGAGACACCCTTCGCCGGCGACCCGCTGCGTGAGGAAACCGTCAAGATGCTCGGCGGCAGCCAGGACGCCAAGACCACGGTGGAGAACATCGTGAAGCTCTACAACGGCGCCTAAGCCAGTGGCCAATCCAACATTGAGCTCCACGGTGACGCCGGGGACTCCGGGGACTCCGGGGACGCCCGGGACGCCCGGCACGGGCGCCGTGCGGAGCAAATCCCAGATGAAGCGCCACAACCGCTACGTCATCGCCCCGCTGGTACTCATCGGCGTCAACGTGGTGCTCTTCCTGGTGTTCTTCGTCTGGCCCGGTGCGCTCGGACTGATCTACTCCTTCACGGACTACCGCGGTGTTGGCAAGCTGAACTTCATCGGCCTGGCCAACTTCCAGAAGCTCTTCGCGGACAGCACGTTCTATGCCGCCCTGGGCCGGACCTTCCTCTATGCGGTGTTCTCGGTGCCGCTGGTCTACGTATCCTCGCTGGGCATTGCGGCGCTGCTGGTCAGCAATGCCACCAGGGGACGGACCGCGGCGAAGGTGATCATCTTCCTTCCCTGGCTGATCTCCCCGATCGTGGTGGGTGTCATCTGGAAGTGGATGTTCGGCCAGGACTTCGGCTTTGTGAACTTCGTGATTTCGACGATGGGCGGCAGCCCGGTTCCTTGGTCCAGCAACGGAAACCTGGCGCTGATGGTGGTCATCTTCGCCTCGGCCTGGGGCGGCACGGCCTTCAACATGCTGCTGTTCATCGCGGCACTGAAGAACATCCCGGAAGCTCTGCTGGAGGCGGCCGAACTGGACGGGGCCAACGCCTGGCAGCGGTTCCGGCACATCACACTCCCGGGCATCGCGCCGACGTCGTTCATGGTCATCCTGCTGTCCACCATCCACGCCATGAAGGAGTTCGCCATGATCCAGGCGCTGACCAACGGCGGCCCGGGCACGGAGAACACCCTGATCGTCCAGTACATCTACAAGACCGGCTTTGAGCAGTCCAAGGTGGGCTACGCGAGTGCCGCGTCGATGGTGCTGATGGCGGTCCTGCTGGCCATCGCACTCATCCAGCTGCGCTTCAACAAGAAGAAGGGCTGATCCATGGCAACCGCTGCCAACCTGCCTCCCGCCGTCGCGGAAGAGTCCGCCCTCGGCGCCGAGAAGGCCGCCGCCGGCACGGCCAAACGCAACAACCGGGAGGGCCGGACCAAGCTGTCCGCGCCACTGACGGGTGTGCTGTGGCTGATCGTGGCCATCTACGCGCTGCCGCTGCTGTGGTTCCTCCTCAGCTCATTCAAGCCGGGCAGCGAGCTGTTCAGCTATCCGCTGTCCATGATTCCGCGGGAATGGACGTTCCAGGGCTTCGTCGACGCGTGGGAGCGGGTGGACTTTGCCCGGTACTTCCTGAACACCGCCACGGTGGCGCTGGTGACCACGGTGCTCACCGTGTTCTTCAGTGCCTGCACGGGCTATGCGCTGGCCAAGTACAACAACAAGGGGACCCGGCTGTTCTTCGTCTGCATCCTGGCCACCACCATGCTGCCCACCGAGGTGATCCTGAACCCGACGTTCTCGGTGATCCGCGACCTCGGCCTGTACAACTCGCTCGCCGGCATCATCGTGCCGTCAGTGCTGACGGCAACGGGTGTGTTTATGTTCCGCCAGTTCTTCCTGACGGTTCCGGATGACCTGCTGCACTCGGCCCGGATCGACGGTGCCAGCGAGCTGGCCATCTTCTTCCGGATCATGCTGCCGCTGTCCAAACCCATCCTGTTCACTCTGGCCATCTTTTCCTTCCAGTGGCGCTGGAACGACTACATCTGGCCACTGATCGTGCTCAACGATCCCAAGTGGTACACCCTCCAGGTGGCACTGCGCAGCATCGTGGGGGCGGAGAACATCGACTGGCCAGTGCTCCTGGGCGCCTCGGTGATCTCCATCCTGCCGCTGGTGCTCGTGTTCGCCGTGTTCCAGAAGTACGTGCTCAACGCCGACGTCTCGGCCGGCCTGAAGGACTAGATAGTGATCGTTGTGAAGGACGGGACAGTGAACCAGTTGGCAGCAACGGCGGACGCCGCGTTCCTAGGCGGGCTGGTGCAGGCCGCGGACGCCTACGTGGACGCCCTGTTGACCGCGGACGACGGCGGCGTGGCGGCTCTTCCGCACCGCGCCGCCATGAGCAGGCTGCTGGCCCTGGCCACGGTGTACACGGAACCGGGGTCCGCGCACCGCGGTGCCCCTGAGCTTCCCGCGGCCATGGCCGCCTGCGTGGCACGGTTGGAGCACCTGCAGGGGCCCACCGGCCTGTTCGACGGCACCAACCTGAGCTCACCGCCGGACTCGGCCTTCACCATCAACGACGCCTGCATGGCGCTGGAAATCATCGGCGCCGACGGGGACAGCGAGGTTGACGACGACGGGCCCGGCGGAGCGGTTGACGACGGCGGGCCGGGCGGCGGTCTGGCAGAAGTACGACGGCGGCTGCGCGCCGTCGTCGGACGCATCACCGATGCGCTGGTCACCGGGGGAGTGCACACCCCCAACCACCGGTGGGAGCTGTGCGCCGCGCTCGCGCGGATCCATGCGCTGCAGGAGCGCGAGGGCAGCCCCCATCCGGAGCTTTCGGAGCGGATCGGGCAGTGGCTGGCCGAGGGGATCGACCAGCTGCCGGACGGCATGTATTCCGAGCGGAGCCCGCTCTATGCCACCGCAGTCACCAACCCTTCGCTGCTGGCCATCGCCGACTATGCCGGGCGGCCGGAACTGCTGGACCATGTCAGACGAAACCTGGCAGCGTTCCTGCCCTGGTTCAACGCTGACGGCAGCACCGAGTCACTCTTCTCGCGCCGCCAGGACCAGTGGTTTACGTTCAACGGCGAGGCCTTCGAGCTGCTGTACCGCCGGCTGGCCAACCAGGATGGCCGTGCGGACTTTTCCGTCGCGGCGGCGTGGCTTCAGCAGTTCCCGCTGCTCGAGCCGGCCAAGGCGCTGGCCAGGACGCGCCTGGATCCGAGGCTGGGGCTGGAGCTGCCCGGGAGCGATGCCGGCGGCGGCCTGCCGTCCGTCATGGCGCCGGCCCACGCCGCGCTATCCAGCTGCGGTATCCACCGGTTCCGCGCGGCCGGAAACGTGGTGACCGTGTACGGCGGGTGCGACGACCTGGTGCCGGGCGTGGTGTCAGGGCTTTCGAGCAACCCCACCTTCCTGCGCCTTGCCCACGGCGACGCGGTCCTGACCGACGTGCGGCTCTCGCGCAGCTTCTTCGACCTCGGCCCGTTCCGGAGCCAGTCGGTCAGCGCCGACGCAGACACCGGTGCCGGCGCCGGTACCGTGCGCCTGGGCGAGGAACAGCGCGCGAACTTTTACCTGCCCCTGCCCGCAGAGAAGCACCGGCAGGACGGCATCTACGCCCTGGCGCACGAGGGCCGCTTCAGCGCCAGCATGGACTTCGGCCACCGGCCCACCGTCGAGCACCGGCTGGCCACGGCCATCACCGTTCGCACGGGCGGTGGCTCCGGGGGCGCCGTGGTCGAGCTGGAGCTGGACTTCGACGGGGCCGACACGTCGTTCGCGCTCGAACTGACCTTCCGTCCCGGTGGCGAGCTGACCGGGGTGGCGGGTCCCGCCGTCGTGCCTTCCGGTGCTGCCGGCGCTGCCGGTGGAGGCGCGTTCCAGCTGACGGCCGGGACCGGGGGCTATCGGGTGGGGGACGACGTGATCGAGTTCGGCCCGGGCATTGCGGCGGACCCGGACAACCCGCCGGTGTACAACCCGGGCGAGGCCTACCGGTACCTTGGCGGGACCAACGCCACGGAGGGCGTCAGGGTCTACATCACGGGCCGGACCCGCGGCACCCACCGCTTCACGCTGCGCGGGCGGACCCTGCCGTCCTAGCCAAAGCAACGCGGGGTCACTTCCTGCCCTTAAAAACCCCATTTTTGGGCGTTATCTGACCCCGCGTTGGTTGAGCTAGGGCTGGACCTGCTGGAGCTGCTCGAACAGCTCAGGGGGGATGGCGTAGATGAAGATGACCGCCAGCAGGTTCTTGGCTGCGTGCACGAAGTAGGAGAACATCACGTTCTTCCCGGTCCACACATAGACAAAGACCAGCGTGGCGCCCATGGCCAGGTACGGCAACAGGGCGGTGAAGGTGATCTCCTCCTGGCCCGCGATGTGGATGCCGGCAAAGAGGACCACGGACAGGGCGCAGCAGATCCAGATGTTGAGCCGGCGGCTGAGCTTGCCGATCAGCAGGTGCCGGAAAATGTACTCCTCCACAAAGGGGCCCACCACCACAAGGACAGGCACTATCAGCCAGGCGGGCACCTGCTGCATCAGCGCCTGCAGACCGGCCTGGTTCGCGGAGGTCTGAACCCCTCCGCCGGCCGCCACCACCACGGCCGTGAGGATCATCATTGCCACCACGGCGGCGGGCACCATCAGCAGGGTGAACCACGGTCGGGTGGCCAGAACGCGCAGGTCCCGGACCACCACCCGGCGGGCGGCAGCTAGCGCCAGGATCCCGATCGAACCATAGAAGATGAGGTTCACGGCGTACGACGCCGCGGCCGGACTGGGGGCGAGCTGGCGGATGAACGGTACCAGCAGTTCCCCGGCAACGGCGAAGAGCCCGGCCACGGCCACGTAGAGGCCGACGGCGGTGAAATCAAGCGCGGAAAACCGGTACAGGTCGGGCTGCGGCGCGGGTGGTTTCCGGTGTGTGGTGGCCATACGTTCAGCCTAGCTCCCCACTTCCCACCCTGTTGCTGGACGCGGGGTGGGCTGCGTGCGGGTGGGCGTCACATTGCGGGGTCAGAACGGCGTCCCGTAGAATATTCGGCATGCCTAACTTTTTGTTTCGGCGCGCCAAAGTAGCCGCCCGAACCTTCGCCCGGGGATCAGCGGCGTTCCGCACTGCCGGCGCCGCGCTCTTCGTCGTTCTGTCCCTCTCGCTGACGGCGTGCGGGGGTGACGCGTCAGGCAACAGCGACAGTGACAAGCCGGTGGTCCTGACAACGTTTACGGTGCTGGCCGACGTCGCCCGGAACGTTGCGGGGGACAAGCTCACCGTTGAATCGATCACCAAGGCGGGCGCCGAGATCCACGGCTACGAACCCACGCCCGGCGACATTCGTAAGGCAGCCAAAGCGGACCTCATCCTGGACAACGGCCTGAACCTCGAAGCCTGGTTCGGCCAGTTTGTGGAGGGCCTGGACGTGCCGCACGCGGTGGTCAGCGACGGTGTGGAGGTCATGTCCATTAGCGAGGACTCCTACCAGGGCAAACCGAACCCGCATGCGTGGATGTCGCCCGTGAACGTGCAGATCTATGTGGACAACATGGTTAAGGCGTTCAGCGAGCTTGACCCGAACAACGCAGCGGTGTTCAAAGCCAACGGTGACGCCTACAAGGCCGAACTGCAGGGTGTGCAGGACGAGATGAAAGCAAGCCTCGCCGGCCTCCCGGAGAACCAGCGGGCGCTCGTGACCTGCGAAGGTGCCTTCTCCTACCTGGCCCGCGACGCCGGGCTCAAAGAGGTTTACATCTGGGCGGTCAACGCCGAACAGCAGGCCACGCCGCAACAGATCACCCGCGCCATCGAGTACGTCAAGGCCAACCGGGTTCCCGCCGTGTTCTGTGAATCCACGGTGTCCGACGCCCCCATGCAGCAGGTGGTGGGCGCCACCGGAGCCAAGTTCGGCGGCACACTCTACGTGGATTCGCTGTCCGAGGCTGACGGCCCGGTACCCACCTACCTGGACCTGATCAGGCACGACGCCGACCTCATCACCAAGGCGCTGGCCGGGACCTCCGCCGGCGCATCTACCGGGTCCCCGGGAGCGAAATCATGAGCACCCCAGCCATTCTGGTTGAAAACGTCACGGTCCACTACGGCGAGGTCCTGGCGCTCGATTCCGCCTCGCTCACCGTGGATGCCGCCCGGATCTGCGGCCTGATCGGCATGAACGGGTCCGGCAAATCCACTCTGTTCAAGGTAATCATGGGAATGATCAAGCCCGACGCCGGCCGAGTGCTGATCGGCGGGCAGTCACCTACCAAGGCGCGCAAGGAGGGCGGGATCGGCTACGTGCCGCAGAGCGAGGACGTTGACTGGCAATTCCCGCTGTCCGTCCGCGATGTGGTGATGATGGGCCGCTACGGCCACCAGGGCTTCACGCGGCGCCCCTCCAAGGCCGACCGCGCCGCCGTCGACCAGGCACTGGACCGCGTGGAACTGGGCGAGTACGCCGAGCGGCAGATCGGTCAGTTGTCCGGCGGGCAGAAGAAGCGTGCCTTTGTGGCCCGCGGCATCGCCCAGGGCGCCACCATGATGCTCCTGGACGAACCGTTCGCCGGCGTGGACAAACGCTCAGAGGCCACCATCACCCGGCTGCTGCGCGAGCTCGCCTCCGACGGCTGCACCATCCTGATCTCCACCCACGACCTGCACGCGCTCCCCGGACTCTGCGACGAAGCCGTGCTCCTTATGCGTCGGGTCCTGATGCACGGCGCCCCCGAGCAGGTGCTGCAGCCGGAAAACCTGGCCATGGCGTTCGGCCTGGACGTGCTGAACCGCGACCTCCCGGAACTCGCCCACCCCGCCGTCACGGCCGCCGTCGTCCATCCCGCGGCCGCCAGCGCCACTACCACTGAGTGCAGGGGCTGACCCATGGAACTCCTCGACATCCTGCTCGAACCGCTCAGCTACGACTTTATGGTCCGCGCCATCATCACCACCGCGCTCGCCGCCGTCGTTTGTGCCGTCCTCAGCTGCTGGCTGGTGCTGATCGGCTGGTCCCTGATGGGCGACGCCGTCTCCCACGCCGTGCTGCCCGGCGTTGTGCTGGCCTACATTGTGGGCGCCCCCTTTGCGCTCGGTGCGCTGGTGTTCGCGCTGATCGCGGTGACCCTGATCGGCGTGGTCCGCAACACCAGCCGGGTGAAGGAGGACGCCGCGATCGGCATTGTGTTCACCTCGCTGTTTGCGCTGGGTTTGGTGCTCATCTCCGTCACGCCCAGCCAGACTGACCTGAACCACATCATTTTCGGCAACCTGCTGGGCGTCAGCATCCCGGACCTCATCCAGGTGCTGGTGCTCGGCGTCGTGGCCTTCGTCATCCTGATCCTCAAGCGCCGCGACCTGACCCTTTACGCGTTTGATCCCACCCACGCCCACGCGATCGGACTCTCGCCGAAACGGCTGGGGGCGCTGCTGATGGGGCTGCTGGCGCTGACGTCGGTGGTGGCTCTGCAGACCGTGGGCGTGGTGCTGGTGGTGGCCATGCTCATCATCCCGGGCGCCACCGCCTACTTGCTCACGGACCGCTTCAACCGGATGCTGGTCATCGCCCCGGTGATTTCAGCCGTGTGCTCCATCGCGGGCATTTACTTCAGCTACTACCTGGACACGGCTTCGGGCGCCATGGTGGTGCTTACGCAGGGCGTGGTGTTCGCCGCCGTGTACCTGTTCAGCCCGCGGCAGGGACTGATCGGCACCCGGCTGGCGAAGGCCCGCCGCAGGAAGGCCGCCGCGCTTCTGGTCGCCTAGGCCCGGGAGTCCACAGCAACGCGGGGTCACTTACTGCCCGTTTCGACGGTTCCCTGCGCACTCGACGTTCGTCGCCATCGAGCGTGCAGGGAACCATCGAAATGGCGTACGACGGCGGCACCCGGCCTGGTGCCGCCGCCACCAGCCGTGCGGCTTGACGCCGCGGCTTCCGGCGGGGAAGCTGGAGCGATGAAGTCCTGAGCAGCAGCCCGGCAAGGCCGGGCTGTTTCCCCGAATCCAGGGCCGCCGTCGAGCATCAGTTCCGGCGGCCACACTGCGGAATCTTGCGAGGACTTGTCTTGACTGAACACCTGAACCTTTCCGGCGTCTCCCATGGCTATGGCGACCGGCAACTGCTGGACGGAATCGGCCTGGTCATCACGGCGGGCGAGCATGTTGCCATCGTCGGCGAAAACGGCGCCGGCAAGTCGACGCTGCTCCGTATCCTGGCCGGGCTGGAAGCGCCCGACGAAGGAACTGCGGTCAGCCACGGCCGCGTTGGCTACCTGGCCCAGACGCACGGCCTGCCGGAATCCTTCACGGTGGGGGCCGCCGTCGACTCTTCGCTGGCCTCACTGCGGGGCCTCGAAGCCGAGCTTGACCGGCTGGAGGCTGGCCTCGCCGATGCCGAGGACGACGAGCTGGAAACCTACGGCCGGCTGCAGACGGAGTACCAGCTGCGTGAGGGCTACGCCGCGGAATCCCGTGTGGAGGCGGCGCTGGACCGGCTGGGCCTGGGTGGCCTGGACCGGAAGCGGACGCTGGGATCGCTCTCCGGCGGCGAGCAGGAACGCGTGGCGCTGGCCTGTGTTCTGGCCGATCCGGCAGACATTCTGCTCCTGGACGAACCCACCAACCACCTTGATGCCCGTGGAACTGCCTGGCTGGAGGACCGGCTGGCCGCCCATCGCGGGACAGTGGTGGTGGTGTCCCACGACCGCGTGCTGCTGCGAAAAGTTGCCAGCACGGTGATTGAGGTTGATGCCGAGCGCCGTGCTGTGACCCGCTACGGCAACGGATACGACGGGTACCTCCGCGAGAAGGCCGCCGAACGCCAGCGCTGGGTCCAGCAGTACCACGAGTGGATCGATGCGATGGATGCCGAGCAGCGGCAGGCGGACACCGTGACCGACAAGATGGGCTACGCCCGCCAGCGCGACAATGACAAGGTGGGCTTCGACTTCAAGGCCGGTACCTGGCAGAAGGCGGCGAGCAGCAAGGTCCGCAATGCGCAGGAGCGGCTCCGCCGGCTGGAAGCGAGCCCCATCGACCGCCCGCCGGTGCCGCTGCGGCTTGCGGCGGAGCTGGCGGTGGATCCTGAGGCACTGTCTGCGGCGCCTGGTGCGGCTGCGCAGTCCGGGGTGTCCGCGGCGCCGGGAACCGGGGACTCGCTCCTGACCGAGCCGGCGGTCCTCGCGGCCCGCGGCGTCGCTGTTCCCGGCCGCCTGGGCGTCACCGATTTCGCGGCCCGCACGGGCGAGAAGATCCTCATCACTGGCCCTAACGGTGCCGGAAAATCCACGCTGCTCTCTGTGCTGGCGGGAACCTTGGAGCCCGTCGAAGGGTTGGTTCAGCGGCCGGCGCGGGTTGGCTATCTGCAGCAGGAACTCGAACTGCCTCAGCGGCCCACCCTCCGCCTGCTGCCGGCCTTCGCGGCCGGTCTTGGCGGCAACATTGATGAGCACGCCGAGGCACTCCTGCGCCTGGGGCTGTTCCGCACCAGCGAGTTCCACGTCCCGGTGGGCAGCCTGTCCGCCGGCCAGCAGCGCAGGCTTGCCCTGGCCCGCCTGCTGCTGGGCGGCTACGGCACCCTCATTGTGGATGAACCCACCAACCACCTGGCTCCGGTCCTGGTGGAGCAGCTCGAGGAGGCGCTCGCCGGCTTCACGGGGACCCTGGTTATGGTCAGCCACGACCGCGCCCTCCGGGACTGGTTTGCCCGGTGCGCGAAGAAGAGCGACACCTCGCGTACGGACGAATCCGGCCGCTGGATCCGGTACTCGATGGACAAAGGCGTGCTGGCCCCGGCCTGACGCCGCCAGGCCCGCCGCCGCCAGGCCCGTTTCGACGGTTCCCTGCCCGCTCGACGTCGGCCGCCGTCGTACCGGCAGGGAACCGTCGAAACGGCGCAGCCAGCGCGGCCAGCCAGCCCGGCCAGCCAGCCGGGCAGGCCCGTCTACCCGCCCACACACGGCGGCGCCCCGGAAACGGTGAGTTTTGCGTAAAAGGATCGTTACGCACGGACCGGCAGGCGGAAACATCGGCGGCGGAGGATTGGCCTATGCCAGTTTCCCGCCGGCCGAAAGGATCTGTCCGTGATCACCAAGAACCTTTTCCTGCAAGGCATCTTCCCGTTTATGGGCACCGGACTGGAGAAACCCGTCCCGATCCACAGCGAGCTCTCGCACTACGTTCCGGACGGCGTCATCAACCAGACGCTGTATTTCCGGGGCGGCAACTCCAGCAGTGAGCTCATCACGGTCGTGCTGATGCGCAACGGTGTGCCCATGCGCTATTTCCCCATCGGCGCCAAGAGCGAAGTCCATGTGCCGCTGCGGGTGGTGGAGGACATCGACGGCGGCTCGGTGGTGGAGCTCTATCTCGCCGCCCCGGATGGTGTTGGGGGATCCGTGGTGGTGGACCTCGGCATGGTGGAGCACTGATGACCAGCGTGCTGGACCGGCCGCAGGGTAGGCACGCAGGTGCCGCGCCGCGCCGTCGGCTGGTGGTGGTGGGCAACGGAATGGCGGGCGCCCGGGCGGTGGAGGAGATCCTCGCCCGGGGCGGCGCCGGCCAGTTCACCATTACCATGTTCGGGGACGAGCCGTACGGAAACTACAACCGGATCATGCTCAGCCACGTCCTCTCCGGCGAGGAAAGCGACGCCGACATCTTCCTGAATGCCCTGTCCTGGTACCGCGAGAACAGCATCACCCTGCACGCCGGCGTCCGCGTCGACAGGATCGACAAATTCACGAAGCATGTCTTCTCCAACGACGGCCGCGTCACGCCGTACGACACCCTCATCATCGCCACGGGCAGCCGCTCCCACATGCCGCCGATGGATGGCCTCTACACGCCTGGCGGGTCCGTGAAGCACGGTGTCTTCGGGTTCCGCACCATCGACGACACCCGCAAGATGGTCCAGCATGCCCAGCAGGAACACCACCGGCGGGCGGTGGTGATCGGCGGCGGCCTGCTGGGCCTGGAAGCGGCGTACGGCCTGAAAAGCCACGGGATCGAAGTGGAGGTGGTGCACTCGGGCGGGCACCTCATGAATGCGCAGATGGGGCCCGACGGCGGCGCGGTGCTGCGCAGGAGCGTGGAGGCCCTGGGTATACGGGTGCACACGTCCAGCCGTACCACTGCTGTCCTCGGTACGGACCGGGTCAGCGGCGTCAGCCTCCGCGACCGGGACGACATCGCCTGCGACATGGTGGTGGTGGCCGCCGGGATCCGGCCGAACGTGGACGTGGCCGTCCTGAGCGGGCTGCCGGTGGAGCGGGCCATCGTGGTGGATGACCGGCTGCGCGTCCAGGACGAGGACGATATCTATGCGGTGGGGGAGTGCGTCCAGCACCGCGGCGAGGTCTACGGGCTGGTGGCGCCGCTGTGGGAACAGGCCGTGGTGCTTGCCAACCACGTAACCGGCGCTGACACCTCCGCGGCCTACCTCGGCTCGCGGACCGCCACCAAGCTGAAAGTGGCCGGCGTCGACGTGGCATCCATGGGACTGCACGGCCCCGAGCTCGACACGGACGAACACATCGTCTTCTCGGAGCCCAGCCGCGGCGTGTTCAAGTCCATCGTGGTCCGCGACAACAAAATGGTGGGCGCCACGCTCTTGGGCGACAGCCGGAAGGTGGCGTACCTGACGCAGGCCTACGACCGCGGGCTGCCGCTGCCGGAGGAGCGGATCGCGCTGATGTTCGACGTCGGCGGGCCGGGTGAGGACGTTGGCGTGGCCGAGCTCGACGACGGCGCCCAGGTCTGCAACTGCAACGGCGTCAGCAAGAAGGCGCTGGTGGACGCCGTGAAGGGCGGCTGCACGCCAGTTTCCGGCGCGATGGACGCCACCCGGGCCGGCAAGGGCTGCGGTTCCTGCAAACTCCTGGTCAAGCAGGTGGTGGAGTGGGCCGCGGACGGTGCCGTGGAGGAGGACCCGGCCGCCAGCTACTACGTGCCCGGGATCCCGTTGGACAAGCCGGCCCTGATGGCCGCCATCCGCAAGCAGGGCCTGCGATCCGTTTCCCAGGTGTTTACCGCTCTGGCTCCCGGCAACGCCGAGGACGCCAAATCCAAGATGGGCCTTGCCTCGCTGCTGAAGATGATGCTCGCGGACCAGTACATCGACGAACGCGACGCCCGGTTCATCAACGACCGTGTGCACGCCAACATCCAGCGCGACGGCACGTTCTCCGTGGTTCCGCAAATGAAGGGCGGCGTGACGAGCGTGCAGCAGCTGCGCCGGATTGCCGACGTCGCCGAGAAGCACAACGTGCCCCTGATCAAGCTGACCGGCGGGCAGCGGATCGACCTGCTGGGGATCCCCAAGGAGGACCTGCCGCAGGTGTGGGCGGACCTGGACATGCCCTCCGGGTACGCCTACGGCAAGAGCTTCCGCACCGTGAAGACCTGCGTGGGCAAGGACTTCTGCCGTTACGGCACGGGTGACTCCACCAAGCTGGGCATCGAGATTGAGTCCCGGTTCCAGGGCATCGAATCGCCGGCCAAGCTGAAGCTGGCCGTGTCCGGCTGCCCGCGGAACTGCGCCGAATCCCTGGTCAAGGACGTGGGCGTGGTGGCCGTGGAAGGCGGCCGCTGGGAACTCTACGTCGGGGGAGCAGCGGGCGCCCACATCCGCAAGGGCGACCTGCTGGCCACCGTGGACGACCCCGAGGAGGTGAAGGCCCTGACCGGCCGTTTTATGCAGTACTACCGGGAGCAGGCCAACTGGCTGGAACGGACCTACTCCTTTGTGCCGCGGGTGGGCATCGAGCACCTCCGCGCGGTGATCGTTGACGATTCCGAAGGCCTCGCGGCCACGCTGGATGCCGCCATGCAGGCGTCCGTGGACAGCTACGTGGACCCCTGGAGCGAACGCGACGATCCGCTCACGCCCGGCCAGTTCCGCACGTCCCTGCCGCTCACCGTTCTGCCCCAGGTGCCGGTCCGATGAGCGCCAGCCACATTCTGGGCCCGGTGGACCAGATCCCGTTTGGCGAAGGGCGGGCCTTCGGAGTGGACGGTGAGCAGGTGGCGGTCTTCCGGCTGCGGGACGGAACCCTGCGCGCACTGTCCGCCGTCTGTCCCCACCGGGGCGGTCCCATCGCGGACGGAACCATCGACCGGGAAGTCGTGATGTGCCCGCTGCACCAGCACGCGTTCAGCCTGGAAACGGGCTGCTCGAACACCGGTGCCGAACCTCTGCGCACGTACAGCGTCCAGGAGGATGCTGAACAGAATATTGTTCTGCAAAGTCCCTCCACGCCAGGCAATAGTTTGGCTTAACCGGGCCTGGGTGTAGCCCCCGTCACTTGCTGCCGTTCGGATCTTGTAGGATAGACAGGCCGCGCGAACTTCGACGTACTGTGACTTTCCATACAGAAAATTCCTTGAAACATCAAGAAACCGAATTTTCGGGATGGAAGAGTCCCTGCCTAGGGTGCCGGCCAATCCCCTACCCACAAGGAATTGTTGTGCCTCAAAGTACCCCCACAAACCTCGAGAGCCCGACGGCGCAATCCACCGTTGTCGACTCCACCCTCAGCGCCGAGGGCTACAAGAAATCCCTGAGCGGCCGCCAGGTCACCATGATCGCCATGGGTGGCGCCATCGGCGTCGGCCTCTTTATGGGTGCCGGCGGACGACTGGCCTCCACGGGCCCCGCCCTCATTTTCTCCTACGCCATTGCCGGCGTCATCGCCTACCTGCTGATGCGGGCCCTGGGCGAGCTGATCATGTACCGCCAGACGTCTGGTTCCTTCGTCAGCTACGCCGGTGAGATGTTCGGCAAGAAGGGCGCGTACCTGTCCGGCTGGATGTACTTCATCAACTGGGCCATGACCGGCATCGCCGAACTCATCGCGATCGGGCTGTACTTCCAGTTCTTCTTCCCCAACGTGCCTGTTGAACTGTCCGCCATCGCAGCGCTGCTGCTGCTCGTGGGCGTCAACCTCCTGAGCGTCAAGGCGTTCGGCGAATTCGAATTCTGGGCCTCCTGCCTCAAGGTGGGCGCCATCCTGATCTTCCTGGCCGTGGGCACCTTCATGGTGGTCACCAACGCCCAGGTGGGCGACGGCCACGCCTCCGTGAACAACCTCTTCGCCGCCGAAGGGGGTATGTTCCCCAAGGGTGCCCTGGTGATGATCCTGGTCCTGAACGCCGTGATCTTCGCCTACAACGGCATCGAGCTCGTCGGCATCACGGCCGGTGAAATGCAGGACCCCGCCAAGGAAGTTCCCAAGGCGATCCGCGCCGTAGTCTTCCGCATCGTGGTGTTCTACGTCGGCTCCGTAACCCTCCTCGCGATGCTGCTTCCCTCGGACCAGTACGTGGCCGGCACCTCGCCGTTCGTTACCGTGTTCGGGCAGATGGGCCTCGGCTGGATGGGCGACGTGATGAACATGATCGTCATCACCGCCGCACTGTCCTCCTGCAACTCGGGCCTGTACTCGATCGGCCGCATCTTCCGCACCATGGCCAACAACGGACACGCTCCGGAGTGGCTGACCAGGATGTCCAAGAGCCACGTGCCGTACGCAGCCATCCTGGCCATCGGCGCCGTCTACCTCGTCGGCATCCTGCTCAACATCTGGCTTGGCGGCTCACACGCCTTCGACCTCGCCCTCAACTCCGCATCGATCGGCGTGATCTTCACCTGGGGCGCCATCTTCGCCAGCCAGATCGCGCTGCGCAAAAAGAAGGGCAAGGTCTCCTCCCTGCCCGCGCCCGGCGGAACCTGGAGCAGCTGGGCCGGCCTCATTGCGCTGCTGGCCATCACGGTGCTGATCGGCTTCGACACCATGACCAGCAAGACCGGCGAGGTCTTCCACCTCGGTCTTTGGACCCTGGCCACCATCCCGTTCTTCGCCCTGGTCCTGTGGCTGGGCTGGCAGAAGGTCCGGAACAACGAGCCCAAGAGCGAGCTCTTCTGCTAGGACTTTTCGCCTCAGCAGCCGGACGCTAAGAAGTCCGACGTCGGCGGGTCACCCTTTCGGGGGCGGCCCGCCGTCGTCGTTCTCCCCGGGAGGAGCGCGAACGTACAGTTGCGGCCCTTGGGGAGGCGCGAACGTACACTTGAGGCCCTCCGCGCAGGGCGTCAAGTGTACGTTCGCGCCGAGTCCTTCAGCTACCTAGTCCTTTAGATACTTGGCGAAGTGGTCTTCGATCCGCTGCCAGGCTTCGGGGGCGGATTCAGGGTCCGGGCCGATGCCCATGACCCGCATCAGCGGCCGGAAAACTGCCGGGCCGAGGTCTGTTTCATTGAGGAACGCGTGGCCGGCGGTGGGGAATTCCTTGACGCTGTTTTCGATGCCGTGGTTGTCCAGGGCCATTTCGAGCTTGCCAGCCGCGCCTTTGAGAGTGAGGTCCCGGCCGCCGAAATTGGCCACCACGGGGCAGGCGCCGCGGAGCGCTTCCTCGAGATTGCCGGGCAGACGGCCATAGTTGACGGAGGCCGCGTCGAAACCGTCGCGGGCCACGAGCAGTGCGAATCCGCCACCCATGCAGAAGCCGATCACCCCGGTTTTTCCGGTGGACAGCGGCGAATTGGCCAGCCAGGTCCGGGCGGTGGCGAGGTCGGTGAACGCCCGGCCGCTTCCCCTGACCATGCTCCGCATGGTGCTGACCAGGCAGCGGCGCGGGCCGCCGTCGCTGAACAGGTCCAACGCCAACGTCAGGTACCCGGCTCGGGCCATCCGATCCGCGTGGCCGCGGACCAGGTCGTTCAGGCCGAAGGCCTCATGGATCATCAGGACCGCGGGGAAGGGGCCGGGTCCGGCTGGCGTGGCGAGATATCCGCCGAGCGTGGGGGAACCGCCGGCAGCGGAACTCGGGGTACTAAGGTCCACATCAGTCATGGGCCAAGGGTATCCGCGGTTTGTTATCCACGGGGTGGGCGGGCAGACACAGGAACGGCGGCGGATCCCCCATGGGAATCCGCCGCCGCTCGACTGTGGAAGGACTAGTCCTTGTCCTTGAAGGTGTCCTTGACGTTTTCGCCCACCTTCTTGGCGTCAGCCTTGACCTGGTCCGCCTGGCCTTCGGCCCTGAGCTTGTCGTTGTCCGTGGCGTTGCCGGCTGCTTCCTTGGCCTTGCCGCCCAGGTGCTCTGCTTCGTTACCGATCTTGTCTCCGAGGCCCATGAGTCTGGCCACCTTTCGTTTCCCGTTGAACTGACAATGCATTTTCAGCCTAACACAAAGCATGCTTACCATTTCAAGAAGTTTCGGAAATGAGCTGCCTGTCGAATGTCAGTACCCCCGACTAGGCTCGAAGCATGGAACACAGCACAAGCCTGACCCAGCACATCCATGCCACTCCGGAAAAGGTCTGGGCTGTCATCTCGGATATCCCGGGTTCCGCAGCCACCCTGTCCGGCATCGACGCCGTGCAGATGCTCAGCGACGGGCCCTACGGCGAGGGCACGCGCTGGAAGGAAACGAGGACCATGATGGGCCGCTCGGAAACAGTGGAGATGTGGGTGGCGCAGGCCGATCCACCCCGCAGCACCACGATCAAGGCCCTCCAAGGTGGCGCCGACTACACGTCGCGCTTCAGCCTGGCCGAGCGCGACGGCGGCACGGACCTGACGCTGACCTTCGGCGCCGATGTGGTCAAACCAACGCTCTTCAGCAAGGTCACCATGGCGCTCTTCGGCAAGCTGGGCATGAGCATGACGCGCAAGGCGCTCGCCAAGGACCTGGCGGAAATCGCGGCCAAAGCGGAATCGCTCTAGTGGCGGCAAAGGCCCCCAAGGTGACGGCTCCCCGGCTCTCGCCGGTCAGCCTGGAGGATGTCACGGATGATCCCGCCCCGGACTTCCAGCGTGGTGAAAGGTACGACGGCGTCCGGTACAGCCGGGCGGCCGCCGACGGCCTGGAGTTAAGTGGCACGGACTTCGCCGAGTGTGAGTTCCAGGGCGTCTCCTTCAACGACACCCAGCTTCGCGGGGCAAGCTTCCGGGATTGCATCCTGTCCGAGCTGTACGCGCCGGTGTTCCGCGCCGCCCGCTCCACATGGCGGGACGTGGAGCTGAACAATCCGCGGCTGGGTTCCGGTGAAATGTACGAGACCGGCTGGCAGTCCGTCCGGATCGACGGCGGCAAACTGGACTTCCTGAATCTGCGCGGGTCCAAGCTGACCGACGTCGTCATCAGCGACTGCATCATCAACGAACTGGACCTCGGATCTGCCTCAGGGACACGCGTGGCGCTGAAGAACTGCACCATCGGGACCCTGGATCTCACCGGCGCGCGGCTGAAGGACTTTGACCTTCGCGGCACGGATTTCCGGACCATCATCGGCCTCGGGAGCCTGGCCGGTGTGGTGATTGACGACTATCAGCTGAGCCTGCTGGCGCCGCTCCTGGCCGGGCACCTCGGCGTCGTGGTTCTGTGAGTGTACTCTTTATAGAACGAACGGTCGGTAAATAGGGCGGTCACTGGACGGTCCCGAATATTCCGGCTCCCTGGCGTAAAGGATGTTCTGATGGTCGAGGCTTTTCTTGTTGGCGGCGTCCGCACTCCCGTGGGCAGATACGGCGGTGCGCTGTCGGCGGTCCGCCCGGATGATCTGGCTGCACTGGTAATCCGGGAGGCCGTCTCCCGCGCGGGCCTGGATCCGGAGAGCATCGAGGAAGTCATCCTCGGCAACGCCAATGGTGCGGGTGAGGAAAACCGGAACGTAGCCCGGATGGCAGTCCTGCTGGCGGGACTTCCCCTCCACATCCCGGGAATCACGGTCAACCGGCTGTGTGCCTCGGGGCTGAGCGCCATCATCCAGGCCAGCCACATGATCAAGTCCGGCGCCGCGGACGTGGTGATCGCCGGCGGGGTGGAGTCCATGAGCCGCGCGCCCTGGGTCCAGGAAAAGCCCGCCACGGCGTTCGCCAAACCCGGCCAGATCTTCGACACCTCCATCGGCTGGCGCTTCGTCAATCCGCTCTTCCAGAAAGGCGACCTCGCCCGGGACGGCAAGATGACCTACTCCATGCCGGAAACTGCCGAGGAAGTGGCGCGGGTGGACGGCATCACCCGTGAGGACGCCGACGCCTTCGCCGTCCGCTCCCATGAACGCTCCCTCGCCGCCATCGCGGCGGGACGTTTCACGGACGAGATCGTCCCGGTGGCGGTCAAGTCCCGCAAGTCCGAAACGGTGGTGGACACCGATGAAGGCCCGCGTGCCGGCACCACCCTGGAGGTCCTCGCCGGGCTGCGCCCCGTGGTTCCGGGCGGCGCCGTGGTCACCGCGGGGAACTCCTCCACCCTCAACGACGGCGCCTCGGCCATCATCGTCGCGTCCGAGGCCGCCATCGCCCGGCTCGGCCTGACACCGCGGGCCCGGATCATCGACGGCGCCTCCGCCGGCTGCGAACCCGAAATCATGGGCATCGGACCGGTCCCGGCGACGCAGAAAGTGCTGAAGCGGAGCGGCCTCAGCGTTGGTGACCTGGGCGCCGTCGAGCTTAACGAAGCGTTCGCCTCACAGTCCCTCGCGAGCATGCGCCGGCTCGGGCTGGACCCGGAGATCGTAAATAACGACGGCGGCGCCATCAGCCTGGGGCATCCGCTCGGTTCCAGCGGATCACGGATCGCGATCACGCTGCTGGGCCGGATGGAACGCGAGGACGCCAGGATCGGCCTGGCAACGATGTGCATCGGCGTGGGCCAGGGCACCGCGATGCTGCTGGAGCGTGTCTGATGCCCGCCCCGGAAAGCGCGAACGGACAAAGCGCGAAGGTACAAAGCGCGAACGGACAAAGCGCGAACGTACACTTAAGCCCCTCGCCAGACGGTGCGAACGTACACTTAAGCCCCTCGCCAGACGGTGCGAACGGACACTTAAGCACCCTCGACTTCGGCACGCTCCTGGTCGAGGAGCGGGACGACCGTGTGGTGGTCCTCCTCAACCGCCCGGAGGTCCGGAACGCCATCGACCAGCAGATGGTGGACGAACTGCACATCGTCTGCGCTGCCCTGGAGCAGAATCCGAAAGTCCTGATCATCTCAGGGGTCGACGGCGTCTTCGCCTCGGGTGCGGACATTGCCCAGCTGCGCGAGCGGCGCCGCAATGATGCACTGCAGGGCATTAATTCCAGCATTTTCGTGCGGATAGCCAAGCTGCCCATGCCGGTCATTGCCGCCCTGGACGGGTACTGCCTGGGCGGCGGCGCCGAGCTCGCCTATGCCGCAGACTTCCGGATCGGAACGCCCAGTGTCCGGATCGGCAACCCCGAAACAGGGCTGGGGATCCTGGCCGCGGCCGGTGCCAGCTGGCGCCTCAAGGAGCTGGTGGGGGAGCCGTTGGCCAAGCAGATCTTGCTGGCTGGCCTGGTGCTCAGGGCTGAGGAGGCGCTGGCTGCCAGCCTCATCACGGAGATCCACGAGGCGCCCGTGCTGATGGACGGTGCGCACAGCCTGGCGGACCGCATTGCGCGGCAGGATCCGCTGGCCGTGCGGATCACCAAGTCTGTCTTCCACGCACCTGCCGAGGCGCACCCGCTGATCGACCAGCTGGCGCAGGGGATACTTTTCGAATCCCAGGCGAAGTTCGACCGGATGCAGGCTTTCCTGGACAAGAGAACAGATAAGAAATCAGCCAAGAATTCAGACCAATCAGACGGGACGAAGTAACCATGGGCAATTCCGTACTTCCGGCGGGCCTGCCCGCAACTGTCGGCGTCCTCGGCGGCGGCCGGATGGGGGCGGGCATCGCCCACGCCTTCCTGATCAACGGAGCCAACGTCCTGGTGGTGGAGCGGGACGAGGCCTCGGCCGAAGCCGCCCGGGAACGCGTGGAATCCTCGGCCGCCAAGAGCATCGAGCGCGGCGCTACGGACGGCAACCTGGACGAGATGGTCTCCCGTCTCTCCGTGACGGTGGACTATGACGACTTCAAGGACCGCCAGCTGGTGGTGGAGGCCGTTCCGGAGGACTGGGACCTGAAGGTCTCCTCCCTCCGCGGAATCGAGGAGCGCCTCTCCGACGACGCCTACCTCGCCTCCAACACGTCCTCGCTGTCCGTCAACGGCCTGGCACGCGAACTCAAGCGCCCGCAGAACTTCCTGGGCCTGCACTTCTTCAACCCGGTTCCCGCGTCCACGCTCATCGAGGTGGTACTCGGCGAGCAGACGGCCCCGGACCTGGCCGCCGCGGCGAAAAGGTGGGTGGAGGCGCTCGGCAAGACCGCCGTCGTCGTCAATGACGCTCCCGGCTTTGCCTCGTCGCGCCTGGGCGTGGCCATCGCCCTGGAAGCCATGCGCATGGTGGAGGAAGGCGTCGCGTCCGCAGAGGACATCGACAACGCCATGGTGCTGGGCTACAAGCACCCCACCGGGCCGCTGCGGACCACTGACATTGTGGGCCTGGACGTCCGGCTGGGCATCGCGGAGTACCTGCAGTCCACGCTGGGGGAGCGCTTCGCTCCGCCGCAAATCCTGCGCGACAAGGTGGCCCGCGGCGAACTGGGCCGGAAAACCGGCAAAGGATTCTTCGACTGGCCGGCTTAGGGTTCGAGGCCTATCGTGCGGTCCGGGCGGCTTAGCGCCCGGCCCGCGCGTCGAGGGCGGACTTCAGGCCGTTCATCGCGGGGTCCCGGAGCGACATGAACGCCGGCTTCATGATCGGTTCAATGAGCTTGAGCGCGCCCTTGAGCTGGAATTCCGCCGTGTACTGCACCCTGCAGCCGGTCCCGTCAGGGGAGACGTCGATCGAGTCCTCGGAGATGACGGTTTTGTTTTCGCCCCGGAGCTTGATGTGGTTGCCGGTCAGCTCCACCACCTCGTAGATGAGGGCCTGTCGCTTGCCCCGGAACTCCGCTTCGGCGTGGTACCGGTGGCCCACGGCAACGGGACCCTCGGAGAGCTTCTTCACCACAGGGGTGCCCGGATCCCATTCAGCGGTGTGTTCGAAGGCTGACAGGTAGGTAAAGGCTTCCTCTGCCCCGAGGGGAGAGCTGACGGTGCCTGCTACTGTGATCATCCCAACAGCCTAGCCGCTGCCCCTAGGATGGTCCGGTGACTTCCATCGAACCCATCACGCTGACCGGTCAACACGTCGTTCTCGAACCGCTGAGCCGCGCGCACCACAACGGCCTGGTGGAGGCTGCCCGCGACGGCGAACTCTGGAAGCTCTGGTACACCAGCGTGCCCGGACCGGACGGCATGGCCGCAGAGATCGACCGCCGGCTCCGGCTCCAGGAAGTCGGCTCCATGCTCCCGTTCACCACGCGCCTCCTTGATCCCGCGACCGGCGGTCCCGGCCGGGTGATCGGGATGACCACGTACATGAATATCGACGCCGCCACTCCCCGCGTGGAGATCGGTTCCACGTGGAATGCGGCTTCTTCGCACGGCACCGGAACCAACGCGGACTCCAAGCTGCTCCTGCTCCGGCACGCCTTTGAAACGCTGGGTTGCCCGGCCGTCGAGTTCCGGACGCACTGGCTCAACCACCAGTCCCGGGAGGCGATTGCGCGGCTCGGAGCCAAGCAGGACGGCGTGCTCCGCAGCCACACCCGGACGGCTGACGGGCAGCTCCGGGACACTGTGGTGTTCTCGATCCTCGAACATGAGTGGCCCATGGTCCGTGCCGGCCTGGAGTTCAGGCTGGCCAAGCGGCGCTAGACGGCCGAGCCCCGTGTCGGGGAGCCATGGCCCACGCGGTCCGGATTGGCCCGGCCCCTACCTCGCCAAGGTGCCCGGCTTGACCTCCGCCATCACCGCCGTGGCATGGGCGCGGTGCCCGGTGGGGGTCGGACTGCCGTGGCGATGGCGGTGTTGAGATTGTCGGTGGCCCGGTTGATCAGCCGCTGCTCTTCTGCGGAAAAATACGGGTTCCCGTCCGCCGGCTCGAACAGCCTTGGATACCCCAGGACGGCGATGTTCGCGGACGGAGCCGCCGTGTGAATCTGCCCGTAGGTGTAAGCAAGCGCCTCACCCACCTGACCCATCCCGCTTTCGGAAGACGCCACAGCGCCGGCGCACACTTCATCGCCGTAGGCGGCGCAGGCGCCCAGCACCTGGCTCACTCCCGCGTCGTTGGCTCCGGCGATGATGGTGACGATTCCGGTGGACGGATTCAGTTTCCCTGTGCCGACGAGGCCCGTGAGCTGGGTGGTGACGCTGAATTGTTACTGGAGCGGGTCATCGCCCGAAAAAAGGAGTGCCCCGTGGCAGGCGGCATTGACCACCAGGGACACTCGGCCTGTTTTGTCGACGTCGGCAACGTACCCCGGGCTGCTCTGCCAGCACGTCGCTTCGGGCGGTCTGACGGCCGCACCCGCACCGGTTCCCGCGGTGTAGGAGTCACCTACGCTATGTAATCAAGTGCCCCTGCAGGCGCCGCTCCCGCCGGCCCTGCTGCGGTTCCCAAAGCCAGGGCAAGCGTTGCCACGCCGGCAGCGTACGCCGCGCGCCGCCGTCGTAATATCCGGTCACTCATCAGTTTCCCCTTTGTGCTGAACTGCGCGCCGGGCTGTTGGGCCGCGGGCCGGCGGCCAAGCCGCAAGTACGCCCAACGGTACCCGGCCGCCCGCCCGCCGGACACGGGCCGGAATACCCGTTTATTCGCAGGGCACCACCCCATTTTCCGGCCGGTAGCCGTGCCGGATGACGGGGGTCTGTGATTAGCTGTCTGGATGGAACAGCCTGGACAGCCCGTGCGCTGGGACGGAGCCGTGAATGCCTGGCGCATTTCCGGCAGAGTATTCCGGATGGGGCGCCGGGAATGGGTCACCGAGACGGGCTGGAAACAGGCGTACGACGACGGCGTGCGCACCGTGATCGACCTCCGGAACCCCTCGGAACACGGACTGAGGGACGCGGATCCCGAGGTGAGTGCTGAGGTGCTGGCGGCGTTCGACGTGGTGCATGCTCCCACGGAGGATCCGGACCACCCGGAGTTCAAAGAGTCGTGCTCCCCGTACCTGAACGATCCTGCTTGCTACGCGGCCAATGCCCGGCTGTTTCCGGAAAAGCTTGTGGCCGTCTTCAAGGCGGTTGCAGCGGCACCCGCCGGTGTGGTGATCCACTGCTCCGCGGGCCGGGACCGCAGCGGAATGGTGGCTGCGATGCTCCAGGACCTCTCCGGTGCCGGTGATCATGAGATTGTGACCGGTTACCAGGCGGCCATGCGGGGCATCAATGAGCGCCACCGGCTCGTGGGTCCGCCGCACAAGCACGAGCGCTACCTGGCGGAGGAGGTGCTGGTGCCGCTGCTGGAGAAGCGCGGCGGCGGAACCCTGGAATTCGTCCGCGGCCTGGATACCCGGAACTATCTCTTGCGGCACGGGGTCACCGTGGCCGAACTGGATGCCATCCGCTCGCGGCTGGCAGCCAGGGTGACGACGTAAACACACTATGGGGGACACCTTGACGCATCATTCCGGCCGGAACCAGTTCAACCGCGCCCTGGGGCTGGCCGCTGGCGCCGCCCTGGCGTTCGGCGGCACCTTCCTGGCGGTCCCCGCCGTCGCAGAGTCCGGTTCGCCGGTTCCCAACCCCTCCGTATCGGCGCCGGCCGTATCGGCGACGGCACCCGCCGCGACGGCACCCGCCGCGACGGCGCCCCCGGCGACGGCATCGCCCGCTGCGGGCGGTTCCGCACCCGCCATCAGCGACGCCGGCCTGACGGAGGCCATCCTCCGCGACCTGGGCATGACACCAGAGCAGTTCAACGCCGCCGGTGACCAGGGCAAACGCGCGGCCGACGCCGTTGCCTCCTTGCGCGGATTGCCCGGCTACGTGGGAATCAGCTTGAAAGACGGCCGGATTGTGGTCGAGGGCAGCGGCCCGGAGCTCGACGCCCGGGTGGCGGAACTCAATGCCGCGGGACCCGGGGATTTTGTGCTTGTGGCCGCCAGTGCGGTGCCGGCGGCGCCGGCCGCATCACCGGCGCCTTCAGCGTCCGCCCCCTCAGGGCCGGCCCAGCCTGCGCCGGAACGCGTCGCGGCCAGCACGGACCAGCTGTTCAAGGACTACGTCCGCGAGGTAGGCGCCGAAGGCCTTCAGGCTGTGGCGTACGCCAACGGCAGCTTCGTGATCCGCACCGGCGGCACCAACCAGCCGGAGGCCGAAGGCGCCCCGGCTAACCCGGCAACCCCCGGGCCCTCGGGGGCGGCGTCGCCCTCGCCGTCCGAATTCGTGGCGCGCTATTCGAACGTCCGACTGGAAGAGGGCGCACCGCTTGCCCCGGAGGAGGACTTCTTCGGCGGGCAAGGCTACGTCCTCAACAACGGCGTCATCTGCTCCGCCGGTTACGGTGCGTACAGCCCGGACGGGAAACCGCTGGTCCTCACTGCCGGCCACTGCACCGAAGACGGCACCCTCACCACGGCCAACGTGGAGAGCCCGGAATCGCCCGCGAACAAACTGCTCGGCACCCTGGGCTTCAGCCAGTTCGGCGGCCCGGGCAACTCCTGGATTACCGGTGACGAGGCCAACCCCGGAAACGTGGGCACGGACATCGCGGTGATCGGGGACATCCGGCCGGGCCTCGACGTTCAACCCGCAACTTCCCGCTGGGACGCGCCCGCGGACCCCGGATCCACGGCCGTGAAGATCATCGGAACCGCGTCGCCGTCCCCCGGACAGGCCGTCTGCCGGTCCGGGCGGACCGCGCGCTGGTCCTGCGGCACCGTGGACGAAGTGGGCATCTACGTCGTGGGCGGTTTCACCGCCGACCCGTCCGACCTCCGGGCCTTCCGCGGCTTCCTGTCCACCTCCGTCCAGTCCAGCGGCGGCGACTCCGGCGGACCTTGGATCAGCGGCAACTTCGCCGTCGGCACCCACTCCGCGGGGGACCAGGTCGTTCCCGGCCAGCCGATCAACAACTTCGCCGTTGCCACCACGCTGGAGGACGCCATGACCCGGCTTCCCGGCGTGCAGCTTCAGCTGTTCCTCAACAAACCCCTGCTCACGGAACCGGCCGACGGCGGCGGAGTGGCACTCGGCCAGACCATCACCGGGCAGGTCCCGGCGGCCCCGGCTTCCGCCGTCGCCGCGGGCTCGAAGGTCCGCATCACCGTGCCCGGCCAGGAGCCTGTGGAGGTGCCCGTGGACGCCGCCGGGCAATGGCAGTTCACGGCCCCCTCACCCGCCGGCCGGCTGCGCTTTACCGCGGAAACCGTGAACGGCTTCAGCCACTCCGGAGCCAGCACCTTCGACGTCACAGTGCTGCCGTCGGAGCTCCCGGCACCTGCCATTGCCGGCCCGGCCGAGGGGGCCGCGCTCACGGCCCTCGAACACATTGAGGGCACCGGAACGCCCGGTGCCACGGTGGAACTTTCCGGCGACACCACCGGCCAGGCCGTGGTGGGGCTGGACGGGAAATGGGCAGTGCCGGTGACAGGCGAGGCGAGGTACGGATCCTTCACCGTCAAGGCGGTGCAGACCGCCCGGGGCGTCGCCGCAAGCCCGGCGGCGAGCCGGAGCTTCACGGTGGTGCCGCCGTCGCCTGCGGTTGCCAACATCCGGGACGGTCAGCATTTCGCGCACGACGCCGTTCCCCGGCGGATCACCGGATCAGCTTTGAAGGGCGCCGCGGTGGCCGTCACGGTGGATGGCGTACCGGTGCAGGCCGCCTCGGACGGGACCTGGAGCGCGCCGCTGCCGGCAGGGCTCGCGGCCGGAACCCACACCGTGACGGTCCGCCAAACGGTCGACGGCGCCGCCTCCGCACCGGTGAGCCTCACCTTCGCGGTTCACCCGGCACCGGTTGTTGTTCCCGCCGGCGTCACCCCGGCAGGCATCTCGGGCCAGTTGCCGGCCACCGGCGCCGACGGCCTGCTCGCCGCGGCCGGTGTCGGGGCAGGTGTGCTGCTGCTCGGCGGTGTCGCCCTGGTCCTTGCCAGGCGGCGCTCTCGCCGGTGAGCAAGACGCCCGCGAGTTTTTGTCCACTTATCGCGTCCAAAAGGGGCCATATCTCGCGATAAGTGGACAAAAACTCGGCGCTACTGGAAGTCGGCCAGCCAAAGGTCCGGGCCGAAGACTTCGTACTGGATGTCCTTGGCCGGCACGCCCCGTGCAACCAGCGCACTCCGGACCGACTTCAGGAAGGGCAGGGGCCCGCAGAGGTAGAATTCGGCGTCGTCGGGCAGCTCCACCGCGGTGACGTCCATGAACCCCTTGAACGCCGGAGCGGCGTCGTCCCCGGCTGCGCCGGAGGCGGCCGGTGAGCCGTCCGGTTCCAGGAACCACGTGTTCAGCGAACCGTCTGCCAGCTTCGCAAGGTCCTCGGTGACCTGGGCCCGGAGCGGGAAGGACGCCGGCGTGTCATCCGCGTGCAGGAGCATGACCTGGCGTTGGGAGCCGGACTTCACCAGGTGGGAAAGCATGCCGGCCATCGGGGTGATGCCAATGCCCGCGCTGGCCAGGACCACCGGCCGGTCCGTGTATTCCAGGACCACGTCACCGAAGGGTACCGAAAGCACCACTTCGTCGCCCTCGTGGACCTCGTTGTGGAGCAGGTTGGACATTTCGCCGTCGGGCGTCGGGAGTCCGTGGACCCGCTTCACCGCGAACTGGCGGTGATGGCCGTCGTCGGCCTTGGTGAGGCTGTACTGCCGGGGCTGGTGCACGCCGTCGTGCATCTGCATCTTGATGGTGACGTACTGCCCCGGAAGGGAGGGCTTGACGTCGCGATCGTCGGTCCGTTCAACGATGAACGTGACCACGTCGTCGGTTTCCTGGATCCGCCGGACCACCCGCCACGTCCGCCAGATGGTCTCGGGTGAGAGGTGTACGGCCTTGTAGAGTCCGCGTTCCTTATTGATGAGCATGTTCGCCATGAGCCAGTAGACCTCGTCCCAGGCTGCTGCAACTTCGGGCGTGACGGCATCTCCGAGCACGTCCACGATGGCCCACATCAGGTGGTCGTGGACCACCTGGTACTGGTCCGGGGCCAGGCCCAGCGAGACGTGCTTGTGGGCTACCCGGGAGAGCAGGTGGTCCGGAAGCTGGTCCGGCTTGTCCACCAGGAATCCGGCGAACGCGGCGATGGACCCCGCCAGCGCCTGCTGCTGCCGGCCGTCCGCCTGGTTGCCACGGTTGAAGAGCCCGTCCAGGAGGTCCGGACGCGCCTCGAACATGTGCTTGTAGAACCTTTTGGCAATCTCCTCGATGTGCTCGCCAACTACAGGCAGCGTTGCCTTGATAACGGGAGAAGAGGTGTCTGAGAGCATGGCTGGTCCCTTCCGGTCTTGCCGGTTGATGCAGGCGGTGTTTCGTCGCCCGGCACAGCAAACCTAGCAGTCGCGGCCAGTCCACTTCTGGGCCGATTGGCACTTCTTCGCACGGGGAAACGGGTGTAGCGGGCGGCGTGTGGCTGCTCAGTTTTCCGCGGCCAGTTCGCCCCGCACAACGCTGTCGGACGAATGCGCGGGGTTGCCGTCGAACGGCTCGTTGGACACATCCACGATGGGGTACTGGGCAAGGTCGAGGCCAGCGGGGATGGCGAAGACGCCGGGCTCGCCATCCAGCACGCCAAGGCTGACCAGCTTGGAGAGGTCCGGCGAGATCACCCAGACCTCCCGGTAACCGCTGATTTGGCCCTCCGAGAGCTGCACCACCAGCTGGCGTGTGCCGTCGGGAAACTCCTCCACCAGGGCCTTGCCGCTGGCGGTGTAGGACTTCAGGGGCTGCAGCGGAGCCTGGGCAAGGACCACTGCCTGCGGGGCCGTCGGCGTGGGCGAAGGCACTGCTTCCGGGCCTTGCCCCAGGACGTTGTAGCCGGCCCAGACTGCGGCGGCGCCCACCACGATCCCTGCCGCCGCGGCCATGGCCACCCACCGCCGGGCAGCTGCCCTGGCGGATGCGGTGCGCGGCCTAAGTGGTGTCGGAGGGGTGACCGGCGCCGCGGTGCCTGTGCCCGCCGTCGTACCTTCCGCGGAGGCTGGCCGGCCCAACGGGTCCTGCGCCTGCTCGGGGGAGAGGCCCAATGCCAGATGGATGGCTGCCCAGTTGTGCGGTCCGGGCGTGGCCAGTTCCACTTCCGCGGGATCCACGGTGGCGGCGCGGACGGTGCGTTCCAAGGCCGCCAGAGTGCCTGCACATTCAGGGCAAAACGCCAGGTGGTCAGCCTCGGCCGGCGTCAGGGCGGGTTCACCAAGGGCCATCAGGCTCAGCTGCTCATCGTCAAGATGCTTCATGGCCCACCTCCAGGCGGGTGCGCATCCGCGAAAGGCTGCGACGGATGTGGCTCTTGACGGTCCCCAGGGGCAGCTGCAGGCGCGACGCAATCTGATCGTGCGTGAGGTCCTCGTAGAACGCCAGCTTCATGATCGCTTTCTGTGGATCGCCCAACCGCTCCAGCTCTTCCTCCAAGGTTATGCGGTCGGCCACGGCTTCCACGTCAGCAGCCACCGGTCCGGCGCCGCGCTCATCGCCGACGAACTGGCCCGCAGCATGTTCCAGCTCCTGCCGGCGCATCCGGGCGGACAGTGCGTCGGAGATGGCATTGCGGGTGATCCCCACCAGCCAGGCAGGCAGCCGCGCGGCCTCGGGCCGGTAGCTGAGGCGGGACTTCCAGGCGCGAATGAAGACTTCCTGGGTGACGTCGTCGGCCGCTGCCCGTTCCCCCAGGGACCGCAGCGCCAGGGTGTACACGAGCGGGCTCAGCCGCCGGTAGGCCTCGGCGAGGGCAGCGTCCTGCCCGGCCGCGAACGCATGATCGAGAGCGGCGTCCCAATCGTGCGGGCCGGGAGGCGTCATCAATGGCTCCTTCGGGCGGCAGCGAGACCTGTGGAACCACATTATGCCGTGCCCGCTGGCGCTCCGCCATAGTACGGGGCCTTGACCGCCGTCTTCGCAGCGGAGCAAGCTCGAGGAAGGCCCTCCGGCAACCCCGGGCCCAGCAGAGCCTCCGTGCCGCAGGTCCTTAGCCTTGACCCCCGACTCGAGGATAGCCCCATCCTGGACCGCGGCATCAGGATTTCGATTCCCGGCATCGAGCCGGTCCGGAACGACTTCACTTCGGCGGAGGAGCCCCTGGTCCTGGCCCTGGCGCAGGAAATTGAGGTCACGGACCGCATCAAGGAACTCTTCGCCGCAGCGAGGGCCGAAAACGACCCCCTGGGCGAACAGTTCATGCTCTGGTTCCTCAAGGAGCAGGTGGAAGAGGTCGCGTCCATATCCACGCTCCTCAACGTCGCGCGCCGGGCGGACAACCTCTTCGACGTCGAGATGTTCCTGGCCCGCGAGCGGGTGGGTGACGCCGGGGGCGGCGCCGGTAACGGCGGCCACCATGGCGGCGGGCATGGGGGTCACGGCGGCGGAGGTCAGGAGTCCGGCACGCCGGAAGCGGCGGGCGGGGCGCTCTGAAGCACGACGGCGGGACGTCGCGTTAGCGCACCGGAGCGCCGTTGCGTTCGCCCGCCTGCGGGACGTTGCGTTCGCCCGCCCACGCGGCGCGGAAACGACGGCGGGGCCGCCCGTCAGGCGGCCCCGCCGGTAATGGCGATCAGTGATGGCGCACGTCGTTCCTGCGGGCCGCCTCAGTGACGGCCGTGCCACCGGTCCTCGGAATCAACAACCTGGACGGCCACGGCCAGGGTACCGTCGGCCAGGCTTCCCCAGGCGTAGACGATCGTGTTCTTGCCGCCCTCGACCGTGATGTCAGCCGGCCCGATCACGGGATCGGTGGTCCCGGCCGCGGCCACGGACGCCGAAATGGTTCCGGCCTTGAGCTTCAGGGTGGCCTCGTCCGGATTGCTGAGTCCCTCGATTACTGCCGATCCGCCGGCCAGGACGTCGACGGCGGGAGCTGCGGCTACGTGCCTGACCGTCAGCTTGCCCTTCTTGTTGTTGCGGGGAGCCTTGGTGTCGTTGGTGAAGAGCGTGGCTGTGGGGGCACCGTCGGCGTCGAGGTGGGCCACCGCGGTGTAGTTGCCGCCCTCGTCGAGTTCAACGTTCACCGGCCCGATCACCGGGTTGTCGGCACTGGTGGCGTCCGCGGCGGTGATGGCGATCTCGTAGTCGCCGGCATCCAGCTCCAGCGGGCCTGCCAGGGTTCCGGGAGTGAAGTCATCCAGGGTGAGTTTGCCGTCCACCCATACGTCCACGGTCAGGCCGGGCACGCCGTGCAGGACCGAGAGCTTGGCTGGGTCATCGTCGTGGTGCCAGTCGCCGGCCTGTGCCGGGGTCGCGAAGGCCAGTGCGGCGGCGAGCGACAGTGCTCCGGCGGCATACGTTGTTTTGCGCATTTCAAACTCCTCTGAGGGATGCCCGGTGACGGGCTGTGTTTGTGCTTACGCCCTTACTACCTGCGGGACGTCCTCTGTGGATGCAAACCCGTGGATCTTTTTTTGGCGTCAGTTTTTCCGGTCCATCAGGAGGTTGGTGATGCGCAGCGTGCAGAGGCGCTGGCCGGCGTCGTTTGTGATCAGGACCTCGTGGGTGGTCAGGGTGCCGCCGAGGTGGATGGGCGTGGCGGTGATGGTGATCCGGCCTTCGCGAGCGGAGCGGTGGTGCGTCGCGGAGACGTCCACTCCCACGGCGGTTTTCCCCAGCGTGCTGGCGTGGATCACGGCCGCCCAGGAGCCCACAGCCTCGCCCACCGCCAGGGACGCGCCGCCGTGCAGCAACCCGAACGACTGCCTGTTGCCCTCCACAGGCATCGTCGCCACTACGCGCTCGACCGATTCCTCCAGGATTTTCACGCCCATCTTCTCGTCGAGCTCGCCGAGGACGATCTTCCACGGGGTGACGCCTTGGGCAGAGGCGTGCGGCGCAACGGCTGCGTCGTCGTCGGCAGCGTCCGGGGATAGGGCAGTCATGGATCTCCTTTGGCGAGGCTGAACTTCCAGTGTGCAGCACGGCACAGTCATGTACTGTAGACATATTACCGAACGGACGGTCAGTAAAGCCGCGGCCCCGTTTTGTCCCCGTGTTGGAAGGACCCGTCAACGATGACCACCACTGCCGAAGCCACAGTCGACACAGTCCAGACCGTTCCCAGTTTCATCCAGGATTCCTGGTGGACGCCCGACGACGGTTCGGCAGCTTCCGCTGTCCCCGTGCGGGATGCGAGCACCGGGGAAGTCCTGGCCAAGGTGAGCACCGACGGCCTGGACCTCGCCGCCGTCGTGGACTACGGCCGCACCACGGGACAGGCGGAACTGGGCAAGCTGACCTTCCACCAGCGCGCGCTTAAGCTCAAGGAGCTGGCGCAGTACCTGAACGCCCGGCGCGAGCACTTCTACACGTTTTCGGCGCAGACCGGTGCCACCAAGATCGACTCGATGATCGACATCGACGGCGGCATTGGCGTGCTCTTCACGTTCGGCTCCAAGGGCCGGCGCGAGCTGCCCAATTCGCAGGTGGTGGTGGACGGTCCCATGGAGGTGCTGTCCAAGGACGGTTCGTTCGTGGCCGAGCACATCTACACGCGCATCCCCGGCGTCGCCGTGCAGATCAACGCGTTCAACTTCCCGGTCTGGGGCATGCTGGAGAAACTCGCGCCCGCCTTCCTCGCCGGGGTCCCCACCATCGTTAAGCCGGCCACACCCACCGGGTATGTGGCCGCGTCCGTGGTGAAGGCGATCATCGAATCCAACATCCTGCCGAAGGGCTCGCTGCAGCTGATTTCCGGCTCCGTCCGCGGGCTCCTGGACGTGCTGGACTACCGCGACCTGGTGGCTTTCACCGGCTCCGCGTCCACCGCGCTGGCCCTGAAATCGCATCCGAACGTGGTGCAGGGCGGCGTCCGGTTCACGTCCGAAACGGACTCCCTCAACGCCGCCATCCTTGGCCCGGACGCGGTGGAGGGCACCCCCGAATTCGACGCCTTCATCAAGTCCGTGGTCACCGAGATGACGGTCAAGGCAGGCCAGAAGTGCACGTCCATCCGCCGCGCCATCGTCCCGCAGGAGCTGGTGCCGGCGGTGATCGCCGCGATCGGAAAGCGGGTGGATGAGCGTGTGGTGCTGGGGGATCCCCGCGCCGACGGTGTGACCATGGGCGCTTTGGCGTCGCTGGAGCAGCTCGCCGATGTCCGCGCCGCGGTGCAGTCAATGCTCGACGCCGGCGGTGAGCTCGCGTACGGAACACTCGATTCGCCGTCGGTCACCTCTGCCAACGGCGCCACGGGATTAGTGGATGATGGCGCCTTTATGTCGCCGGTGGTGCTGAGCTGGGCTGACGCAGAGACTGACGCGATCCACTCGCTGGAGGCGTTCGGCCCGGTAGCTTCGGTGATCGGATACAGGGACCTGCCCGACGCCGTCCGCCTCGCCGCCCGGGGTGGCGGCTCCCTCGTGGCATCGGTGTGCACCAACGATCCTGCCGTTGCCCGCGAACTGGTCACCGGGATCGCTGCCCACCACGGCCGTGTGCTGATGCTCAACAGGGAGGACGCGCGCAGTTCCACCGGGCACGGTTCGCCGGTGCCGCACCTGGTCCACGGCGGTCCTGGCCGCGCCGGCGGTGGCGAGGAGCTGGGCGGCATCCGCTCGGTGATGCACCATATGCAGCGCACCGCCATCCAGGGCTCGCCCAACATGCTCACCGCCGTCACCGGCCTCTGGCACACCGGAGCGGACCGGAACTTCACAGTGGAGACCGAGGGGACGCACCCGTTCCGGAAGTCGCTGGCGACATTGCGGATCGGTGACGCCGTCCGGTCCGACCTGCGTGAGGTTTCCCTGGCGGACATCACCGCGTTCGCGAACTCCACCGGCGATACCTTCTATGCCCACACCAACCAGGACGCGGCCGAGGCCAACCCGTTCTTCCCGGGGATCGTGGCGCACGGATACCTGCTGCTGAGCTGGGCCGCCGGGCTTTTTGTGGAGCCGGCACCGGGGCCGGTCCTGGCCAACTACGGCCTGGAAAACCTCCGCTTCATCACGCCCGTGGCGGCCGGGGATTCCATCCGGGTGACCCTGACGGCGAAGAAGATCACGCCGCGCGAAACGGACGAGTACGGCGAGGTGGCCTGGGACGCGCTCCTGACCAACCAGAACGACGACATCGTGGCCACCTACGACGTCCTCACCCTCGTCGAAAAGTAACCCCACCCCCGGACGCTCTCTCACGTATCGTAGGTTTTCCGCCGATGCTCTCTCACTTTCTTGAGAAAAGTGAGAGAGCGTCGGGGGTTTTCCCGCATTATGTGAGAGAGCGTTGGGGTCTTTCCGGGTTGCCGCGGCGTAAAATTTCCACCGTAGGAGGTGGCCAAATGAACCTAGCCATGAACACAGCCACAACCATCCTGCCCGTCGATGACGCAGCGCGCGCCCGCAGTTTCTACACCGAAAAACTGGGCCTCCCGCACCGCGGAATGACAGACGATGGAAGCGAATTACTCGGTAGCGACGGCGGCCCGATGCTGCAGTTGTTGCCGGTCTCGGACGGGAAGCACTCCGAGCACACCGCCCTCAGTTTCGAGGTGCGTGACATTGAGCGGATCGTGCAGGACATGGAAGCCAAAGGCGTCCGGTTCCAGGATTACGACCTGCCCAACCTGAAGGCCGAGAACCATATCTGCACCACGGACTCGGAGAAGTGCGCCTGGTTTATGGACACCGAGCACAACATCCTCTGCGTTCACGAGACGTTGGGCATGCAGGCCGAATACCAGCTCTGACCGCTTCAGTAAGTCGCACTCGGCTCCCCGGCAGCACTCCCGAGTGCTGCCGGGGAGCCCGTGATCAAACGCGCCGTCCCGGACTGGATTTACTTGGACCAGACGATCGGGTTCTTGCGGAACGGGTTATCGCTGTAGCTGGCGTAGACGAAGCCGGCATCCGTGTAGTCCGCCTTGGTCACTGCGTCACCGGCGGGAGCCAGGAACACCTGGCATGAGGTCATGGTGCTGCCCACTTTGAGGCTGAGGTCATCACCCTTGCCTGTTGTTTCGAAGCGTTTGTCCTTGCACTGGTCCATGGAGCCGAACACAATGAGCTTCTGCGCGTCGGTGCCGTCCTTGAGCTGTGCACCCACCTTGGGCTCACTGACGCCGGCTGAGGGCTTGCTCAGGCTCTCCAGCGTGTGTTCAGTGAAGACGTAGTAGGGCGTCTGGCCGGCAAACTTGGCCGCGTCCTTGAAGCTGGCGAGGTCTGACTCTGCTCCGGCAACGATCTTGGTGACGGTGGAGGTGAAAGTGGCCTCGAAATACTTGGGGTCCGCCTTGTCCTTGCCCGTGTTGGTATGCGTGTTTGCCGTTTTGCCGAAGGTCAGCTTGGTGCCAGGATCGGTGATCTCTTTAGCGGTTCCGCCCGCAGATGCCGCGGCTGAGCTGGATGCCGTAGCGCTGGGACTGGCCGACGCTGTCGCCGACGGAGTGGATGACTCAGGCGCAGCTGCTGTTTCAGAGGCGGCCGGTGAGCTTCCTCCGCAGGCCACCATTCCCAACCCCATAACGGCGGCGAGACCGAGAAAGGCGAATGGACGCAGCGCAGATTGATTCTTGATCATGATGGTTTCCCCCTGGGTAAGTGATGCGACCTTAATTCTAACGTATGGATTAATTGGTGCGCGATGGGGAGGGCTGCCCATCCTGCGCCAATCCACAGCTGCGCAAACAGAAATGGTCCCCGCCATTGTTCACTGTGAACTGCTGGCGGGGACCATTGGTGATGGTGCGTCGGGGGAGTGGCTATGACTCGGCACCGTCGTGGAGGCCGTCGTCACTGCTGTCTTCCTCGCGCTCCGTAGCGGCCTGGTCGGACAGGTCCAGATTTTCCCGCGCCTCATCGATGCTGGGTTCGCCGGCGGGCACACTGTAGGTGTCCGGGCGGATGCCGTGGGCCTGTTCTTCGATGAGGGCTTGCTCTTCGCTGAAGCGGATGGCATTGGCTTCGTCGCCTGCGTCTCCGGCAATATCCTCGCGGAGGCCGGACGGGTCCGGGACGATGAAGCCAGGCTCTGCTTCTTCCTTGGGGTGGCTCATTGTTGTACCTTCCTTTCGGTGGCGCTTGAGCTTTCACCGTAGCGGGGAAGACCAATGATTACCAAGCACGCTTAGTGTCCAGGCGGGCATGGTGGACTCGTGGAAAGCCTAGTGCTGCGCGTGCAGCCCGTCGAAAGCGATGGTGATGACGTCGTCGGCCAGTTTTTCCGGTGTGAGGGAGCCGCCCGGTTTGTACCATTCCACGATTGAGTTGATGGTGCCGAACAGCAGGCGCGTGACGGTGCGCGGATCAATGTCCTGGCGCAGCGACCCTTCGTCGCGGGCTGCGGAAATGAGGGCGGCCACCTCGTGATCAAACGCTCGACGGCGTTCCAGGGCGTCGCGCTCAATGTCAGTATTGCCCCGCAACCGCAGGAGCAGTGTGACAAACGGCAGCCGCTCCACGAGGACCGCCACGGTCTGCCGCAGCACAAATTCCAGCCGCGCATCCGCCGCGCCGCTTTGCGCCCCGGGCTGTTCAAGGATTGATTCCAGGCCGCCCAGCGCGTGGTCGAGCGCGAGCTTCAGGAGGTCGCCCTTGGACGGCACATGGTGGTAGATGGCTGACTTTGAGATGCCCAGGTTCTCGGCGAGGATTCCCATGGACGTGGCGTCATAGCCGTGCCGGTTGAAGACGTCGACGGCGATGAGCAGCACCGACTGCTGGTCGTAACCGGGACGGCCGCGCTTGTTGGGGGCTGCTGTAGTGGGCATACCGGCTATTTTCCCATGAACGTTCGGTAATCCCGGCAGCGGCGCGGGCCAGCGGCGCAGGCCCGGGGCACCAAGTGTCCGTTCGCGCAGGAAGGTGGGACCTACGCCTTGGGCCGGAGGTCGTAGATCCGGCGCAGCTTGCCGTTTGACCGCTCCAGTGAACCCGGTTCCACCACGTCAACGGCGCACGAAGAACCCACGTGGATCTTGATCTGTTCCTGCAAGGCGCGTGCCGCCGTCGTACTCTGCTCAACTGTCACCGCGTCCCGGCGTTCGATCCTGACCGTCAACTGGTCCATTCGCTGTCCCTCGGGGCGGGTAAGTTCGAGCTGGAAGTGCGGGCTGAGCTCGGGGATGCGCAGTGCGATTTCCTCGATCTGGGACGGGAACAGGTTCACGCCGCGCAGGATGATCATGTCGTCGCTGCGGCCGGTGATGCGGCCCATCCGGCGGTGCGCAGGGCGGGCGGTGCCGGGCAGGAGGCGGGTGAGGTCCTTCGTGCGGTAGCGGATGATCGGCAGGGCTTCCTTGGTGAGCGAGGTGAACACGAGTTCGCCGTGTTCGCCGTCGCGCAGCACGTTTTCCTTGCCCACTACGGGATTGAACGCGTCGATGATTTCGGGGCGGAAATGGTCCTCCCAGATGTGGCTGCCGTCCTGGGTTTCCACGGCCTCGCCAGCGACGCCCGGGCCCATCACTTCGGACAGGCCATAGATGTCGCAGGCCTTGATGTTCATGGTGACTTCGAGTTCGTGCCGCATCTCCTGCGTCCACGGCTCGGCGCCCAGGACTGCGTACTTGAGGGAGGTCGACGTCGGGTCGATGCCCATGTGCGCCATGGCGTCGGCGATGGTGAGCAGGTAGGTGGGCGTGGCCAGGATGGCGTCCGGCGCGAAGTCCTGGATGAGCTGGATCTGGCGTTCGGTCTGCCCGCCGGACATCGGGATCACGGTGCAGCCCAGTGCTTCGGCGCCGGCATGGGCGCCCAGCCCGCCGGTGAACAGGCCGTAGCCGTAGGCGTTGTGGACCTTCATGCCGGGACGGACGCCGGACGCCCGGAGGCAGCGCGCCACGAGTTTGGCCCAGTCGGCCAGGTCCTGTTTGGTGTATCCGACGACGGTGGGCCGGCCCGTGGTGCCGGAGCTGGCGTGGATGCGGGCTACTTCGTTCTGCGGGACGGCGAACATACCGAACGGGTATTCGGCGCGCAGGTCTTCCTTGGTGGTGAAGGGGAAGTTGCCGAGGTCGCTGAGCTCGCGCAGGTCCGTAGGGTGGATGCCGGCGTCGTCGTACTTGCGCTTGTAGAGCGGCACGCGGGCGTAGGCGTAGGCCACCGTGTGCTGCAGGCGGGCGAGCTGGAGGGCCTCGAGCTCGTCGCGGGAAATGGTTTCTTCGCGGTCCAGGACGGCGTCGGTGCTTGCCTGGGTTGCCTGCGGCGTGGGGGTTTCGGGGGCGTGGAGGGTCATGGTTTTCCTACTTCTTGGGGATGGTTCGGCTGCGTCCGCGGAACTCGGCAATGAGTTCCCCTGGGGTGCCGGAACTGGGTAGCGAATCGGGCGGCCCACCGGCGTCGGCCGCGAAAATCTGGATGTCGTACAGGCCGCTGCGGCCCGAGCTGGACCGGCGGTCCGCGACGGCGGTGATGACCTGGCCGCGGTAGGCGGGCTTGAGGAAGTTGATGTCGACGCCGGCGGCAACGGTGATGTTGTTGATTTCTTCCGGCGACGGGTTCGCCGGATTGCAGGCCAGGGCGAAGGCGGAGTCGGCGAAGGCGAAGATCATTCCGCCGTGGGCCATGCCGAAGCCGTTGAGCATTTCCTGCCGGAGTTTCATGCGGATGGTGGCGTGCCCGTCGCTGACCGCGAGAACTTCGATGCCCATCCACTCGGAGGCATAGTCGTTTTCCAGGATGGGGTGGGTGGCCCCGGAGAGTGCTGCTTCAGCCATGCGTCATTGCCTCCAGCTTTATATACCGAATGTTCATTAGGTAATCCCAGATGTGGTGCCGGTGTCAAGGGCCGGGCCGTTTTGCGAGACGATATTTGACGGCCGCCAACAGCCCGCCCGGGAAGTGCAAGGATGGAGGGACCGGCACCACGCACAGCAAAGGGCGGACCATGGCCAAAGGCATCTACGTCAGCGCGACCACTCCGGGATCGGGCAAGTCGCTCGTGGCCCTGGGCCTCGCGGACACGCTCCACCGGCACGCGGACCGGATCGGGTTCTTCAAACCGGTGGTCCACGGCCCGGATGCCGCCGATGACCCTATGGTCGCCTTGATGAAATCACGCTTCGCGCTCGACGACGACCGTTGCCGTGGCGGGCTGACGTCCGCCGAAGTGCGTGCGCTCCTGGCCGACGGAAAACGTGCCGACATCGATGCGCGCTGCGTGGAGATCTTCGCCGAGATCGCCAAGCACTGCGACGTGGTGATTGTGGAGGGGACGGACCTCACCGGCCAGGACGCCGCCGTCGAGTTTGACCTCAATGCCCGGCTGGCCAACAACCTGGCCGCGCCGGTGGTCGCCGTGGTGGGCGCGAAGGGTCTCAGCGTCGCGGAGGCAGCGGCCGCCGTCGAGGTTGCCCGCAAGGAACTGGTGGCGGAAAAATGTTCACTGCTGGCCATCATGGTGAACCGCGCGGACCCGGACCTGGTGGAGGAAATCGCCGCCGCCATCAAGCCGGGTGCATCCAACCGGCCCGTCTATGTCCTGCCGGAGCTGGATGAAATCGCCCGCCCCACCACCGGCGAAGTAGCCACAGCCCTCGGGGTACGCCAGATCGCCGGCCTTGCGGACATGGAACGCGACGTCCGGGACATCAAGGTGGCGGCCATGAGCGTGGGCAACTTCCTGAACGTTCTCGACGAGGGCGCCCTGGTGATCGTTCCCGGCGACCGGGCGGACGTGATGGTGGCCTGCCTCGCGTCGTCGTTCTCGCCGGAATTCCCGGTTCCCTCGGCGCTGATCCTGACCGGTGGCCTGTCCCCGGACGCCAACATCTACCCGCTCCTGGCGCAGGCTCCCTTCCCGGTGTTTGCCGCCAGCGAGGACACCTACACCACGGCGAAGCGGGTCTCCGAGGTCCGCAGCGAGATCTGGTCCGGGCACCGCCGCAAGGTGGCATCCGCACTGGGCCTGTGGTCCAGGCGGGTGGACGAGACTGAGCTGGTGGAACGCCTCCACCTGCCGCGCCTGGAGCGGATGACCCCGCTGCGGTTCCTGCACGACCTCATCGAACGGGCCAGGGGGCAGCGCCGGCACGTGGTGCTGCCGGAGGGAACCGACGTCCGGATCCTGCAGGCCGCCGAAATCCTGCACCGCCGCGACGTCTGCGACCTCACCCTGCTGGGCCGGGAAAGCGACGTCCGCGAGCTGGCAGCCGCCAACGGCGTCGACCTCGCCGGGATCAACATCGTGGACCCGGCCACCTCGGAACTGCGGCAGGGTTTCGCCGAGAAGTACGCGGAGCTGCGCGCGCACAAGGGCGTGGACCTGCCCAAGGCGCTGGAAATCATGCAGGACGGCAGCTATTTCGGCACCATGATGGTCCAGCTGGGCGTGGTGGACGGCATGGTGTCCGGCGCCGCGCACACTACGGCGCACACCATCCGCCCGGCGCTGGAGTTCGTCAAAACGCGCGACGGCGTGAAGATCGTGTCCTCCGTGTTCCTGATGCTGATGCCGGACCGGGTGCTGGTCTACGGCGACTGCGCCGTGAACCCGGACCCCAACGTGGAGCAGCTCGCGGACATCGCCCTCGCCTCGGCTGAAACCGCGGTGCAGTTCGGGGTGGAGCCGCGCGTGGCCATGCTTTCTTACTCCACCGGCGGATCGGGTTCCGGCGAGGCCGTGGACGAAGTCCGGCAGGCCACCGAACTGGTGCGCGAACGCCGCCCGGATCTCGCCGTCGAAGGCCCCATCCAGTACGACGCCGCCGTGGACGCCTCCATCGCGGCCTCCAAAATGCCCGGCTCATCCGTGGCCGGGCAGGCGACCGTGTTCATCTTCCCGGACCTGAACACCGGCAACAACACGTACAAGGCGGTGCAGCAGAGCTCCGGGGCGGTCGCCGTCGGGCCCGTCCTGCAGGGCCTGCGCAAGCCGGTCAACGACCTCTCCCGCGGCTGCACCGTGGAGGACATCGTGAACACGGTGGCCATCACGGCCATCCAGGCGCAGGTGCCGGCCTCGTAGTAACGGCGGGGGAGGACAGCAACGCGGGGTCACTCAATGCCCCTTCCAGAGGGAATATTGGGCATTGAGTGACCCCGCGTTGAGGTTAGGGGACTTACAGGCTCAAACGTCCGACGGCGGCACCCGGGTTGGGTGCCGCCGTCGCCGATCCCAGCCCGTTGCTTAGCTGTTTTCCGGCTTGGCCATGCTGTCCGGGTCCTCTTCCTTGGCCGGCTCATCGGAGAGTCCTAGGGGCGTGAGGTCCAGGTCTTGCAGATCCGCGGGCGGCTCAGCGGCCTCCCCTACCTCTTCGGCTTTGGGGTTTCCGGTGTCGTCCAACGCCGGGTTGGCGCCCTCGACGGCGGTGGGGTCCTTGGTGCCTGCGGCGCCGGGTTCAGATTCTGCGGTGTCGGGTTCGGTGTTGTCGGGCTGAGTGGTGTCGTTCGGCATGGAAGTTCCTCTCTGCGTAGTGCAACGTGTCCGCCGACTCTAAGCGCCTGCCGCGGCTGACGCAACGGCAGGCGCCGGGTGAGTCGGTCCGCAGTCTTAGCCCTGACGGGCCTTCATCCTCGGGTTCTTCTTGTTGATCACGAAGGTGCGGCCCCGGCGTCTGACGATCTGGGCGCCGGGAACCTTCTTCAGGGCGCGGAGGGAGTTTCTGACTTTCATGGGCTTGCTCCTTGTTGTTGGTGGCGGGTGGATGGCTCTAGCGGATGGCGCAGGGTGCGGCCGGGGCTGTTCAATTCGGGGCGGGATCGAGCTGGAAAGGATCGGTGAGCCCGGCGAACCCGGCCTCCATTTCCGCGTCGGTGAGCTCGCAGGCGGAGAGCAGCTGCGCAATTTCCGCTGGGTCCATGCCCTCCCCGGTCGCGGCCAGCACGCTTCCGCGGTCTCCGTGTTCCGGATGC
Organism: Pseudarthrobacter lactosi; assembly: GCF_055412785.1. NCBI lineage: Bacteria > Bacillati > Actinomycetota > Actinomycetes > Micrococcales > Micrococcaceae > Pseudarthrobacter > Pseudarthrobacter lactosi. The sequence goes on along the minus strand of NZ_JBVAYS010000001.1, from coordinate 1,861,231 downwards.
CAGTCCAGGTGGGCGTCCACATGGGTGAGGGGATCAGGCGCCGCGCCGGCGTCCTGGTCTGCCAGCCACGGTCCCGTATTTTCGAGCCAGACTCGCGGCCCGATGCCCTGGATGGCGATCCGGCACTGCGGTGCGGCGGCGATCCACAGGCGGCCCCGCAACCAGCAGCAGCCCTCCGCGAGAGATGCCAGGGCGTGCCGGAACCGTTCGGGGTGCAGCGGACGCTGGGCGCGGTGCGTGACAGTGGTGAACGGTGAGATGGAGGACGACGCCGGGACCCGCACCGAACCGGGAACCGTCCGGCCCAGGGCGTCCTGGTAGTCGTGGCGGCCTGGGCGGATGAGGCCGGCGTTTTCCACCACGTCAGCGTGCGGAGCCAGTTCCCGCACCAGTTGCACGCCACGAACCCGCAGGGCGGGGTCGGCCGGAAACAGGTCTACCTCCGCCAGCAGCACGGTGTCATTGAACGACAGCTCGCCGATGATGAACTCGCCTGCGGTGCGCTGGTCCTCCGGGACCGGCGTGAACCCGGATTCAAACAGGGTGTGGTGGTCCCAAATGTGGTCCTCCAGCGTGTCAGGGGCGCAGGCAAGAACAGCGGAATCAATTGTCACCGGGCGGGAAAGGCCACGCCGCAGCGCTCCGATCGCAGCCTCCGCGGACACCGCCGGCGGGAGCCCGATGACGGCGTGGGTCTCCCCGCGCTCCAGCAGCCGCTCGATGGTGGGCACCAGGTCCAGCCGCACGGTGCAGCTCAGGCAGCCGTGTTCCAGCTGTGTCTCGGCGCTCTCCAGGAGCCCGGACTGGCTGAAGATCCTGCGGATGACCACGCCGTTCTCCAGCAGGTCGTGCAGGACCACCACGGCTCCGGGATTGGCTGCGGCCGCGTCTTGGCAGGCTTGCTGGCGGCACAGGGCGTCCAGGGAGCTGATCACAGTGAGATGCATGCCGATAACTCTAATGAGAATGATTCGCAAAAACAAGTTGCCGAACTCAAGGATCCTACGGTGCGGCTCTCCCGTGATGGAAAGTACTTGACGCAATGGAAAGTACTTTCCTATGATGAGTGCATTACTCGGCAGCTGCGAAAGGCAACACCATGGACGAAACAACGGCAAGTCCCACTCCTGCCGAGGCGCGGGAGCTCCTGGCGAAGGCGCAATCGATCGGAACCACGTCCATCAACGCCGCGGCATGGCCCGTTGCGATGGTCTTCACCAGCCTGGCCATCCTGGGATCGATGCTGATGATCGGCATGCAGATCGTGTCCCACACCGGGTATGGCGCACCGCTGCTGGCCACCGCAGTCGGAATCTGGGGGGCGGCAACGGCCTGCATCTGGCCGATGTTCCAGACCTCCACCAAAGCCGGGTACACCAGGCGGTTCCTGACATCCCTCACCGCCTACTTTGCGCTATACGGCGTCGCGCTGGGGGTAGGAGCCAGCCTCTTCCGCGACGGAAACATCTGGTTCTACGTGAGCGCCGCCGTCGTACTTGCCGGAGTTGGCCTGGCCGCCGCCTTCCGTGAGCTGCGCGCATGAGCACCGCGGCGGAACATCCCCGCCACCGGCTCGACGATCTGATCCATCAGCCGGTCCGCTTCTCCATCATGGCGGCGCTGGCAGGTGCGGAGTCGCTGGACTTCAAGGACCTGCGGGACGCCATCCAGGTCAGCGATTCCGTGCTCAGCAAGCAGCTCACCGTCTTGGAGAAGGCCGGGTACGTGAAGATCAAGAAGGGGTTCGCGGGGAAGATGCCGCGGACCTCGGCGAGCGTGACCGCTGCAGGGCGGAAGGCATGGGACGGGCACCTGCAGACCTTGCGGGACATCGCCGGCGGCTGAGGCTGCAACTTATAGAGTGGGACCCAGTGGAGTACTTCGCCAGGCTCCAGCACCACCCCTCGTCAGCTGGCCCGCGGTACCAAGGCTTCAGGAGGCCCCATGCTAGTGCTCGTCATCAACTCCGGTTCGTCCTCGCTCAAGTACCAGGTCCGTGACGTGGCCGCCGGCATTGTGCTAACCGACGGGCTGATCGAGAAGATCGGCATGGGCAACGGCGGCGATGGCGACGGAGAAATTGAGGGCCCCCGGGACCATGCGGAGGCGCTGGAACAAGTAGATGCCGCGATCCATGCGGAGCTCGGGGATCTTGAGTTGGCGGCGGTGGGCCACCGGGTGGTGCACGGCGGCGAGCGGTTCGCCGAGCCGGTGCTGATCGACAACGAGATTACCCGCGCCATCGAGCGCCTCAATCCACTGGCGCCGCTGCACAACCCCGCCAACGTCCTGGGCATCCGCGCCATCAGCAAAAAGTGGCCGGACCTGCCGCAGGTGGCCGTGTTCGACACCGCTTTCCACCGCACCCTGCCCGAGCACGCCTGGCGCTACGCCGTCCCGGACGAGCTCTACACGAACCACGGCATCCGCCGCTATGGCTTCCATGGCACCTCGCACGAGTACGTCACGCACCGCGCCGCTGCGCTGCTGGATCTGCCCGTGGACGAGTTCGACGCCGTGATCGCCCACCTGGGGAACGGCGCCTCCGTCACGGCCATCCAGGGCGGCCATTCGGTGGACACGTCCATGGGCTTCACCCCGCTGGAAGGGCTGGTGATGGGCACCCGCTCGGGCGACCTCGATCCGTCCATCCTGGTCTTCCTCGGCCGGAACGGGTGGACACCGGAGGACATCGACACCATGCTCAACCGCGAATCGGGGCTGAAGGGGCTCGCCGGGAACAATGACATGCGCTCGGTGGTGGAGGCGTCAGAGGGCGGGGACGCCAAGGCTTCAATGGCGCTCGCGGTCACGTCCTACCGGCTGGCCAAGTACATCGGCGGCTACCACGTGGCCGTCGGGGGTGCCAAAGCCCTCGTGTTCACGGCGGGGATCGGCGAAAACTCGCACCAGTTCCGCGCACTGGTTGCCGACAGGTTGCGTGCGCTGGGGATAGAGCTCGACGCCGGCCTGAACAGTGAGCGGTCCAGGGAACCGCGCGTGATTTCCACGGCTGCCTCCGTCATCCCCGTTCTGGTGGTGCCCACTGACGAGGAGCGCGCCATCGCAGAGGCGACTGCCGCCGTCGTCCATTCATCGGTTGCTCCGTAGCAGCCCTTCTGGGCGCTCAAAACGGCGGTTACGGAGCACTCGACGGTGAAACCGCTTCGTGGTCTTGCCGGACGCCCGGCGCTACCGTCCCCCTTCGATCTTGCGGCTGCGCTGCTCCTGAGCCATCGGACCGTACGGATAGACCCCGATTTGAGGCTGGCTGGCCTGCGTCAGCTGGTCAGTTTCGTCCGGGGTTAGCCGCAGGTCTGCCGCGGCAAGGTTGTCCGCGAGCTGCTCCGTGGTCCGGGCACCCAGGATCACGGACGTTACCGCCGGCCGGTCGGCCAGCCATGCCAGGGCCACCTGGGAGGCGCTCACACCGTGGGCCGCCGCAATGTCTTCAACAGCCTCTATGACGATCCACGTGCGGGGATTGTCATTGCGTGCCTTCCACGCTTCCATCCCGCGCTGGGGGTTCTCGCCGAGCCGCGTGGCACCGGTGGGAGGCCGGTCCTTCTTGTACTTGCCCGATAGCCAGCCACCACCCAGCGGGGACCACGGCAGCAGGCCGATCCCGGCGTCCAGGGATGCCGGGACGATCTCCGGTTCGATCTCGCGGACCAGCAGGCTGTACTGGGGCTGCAGGGTCACCGGAGCGTTCCAGCCGTTCGCCCGGGCAACGTGGACCGCCTTGGTCAGCTGCCAGCCGAGGAAATTGGAGAAACCGTAGTAGGCGATCTTGCCGCTGCTGACGGCGTCGTCCAGAAACCGGAGCGTCTCCTCCAGCGGTGTGATGGGGTCCCACGCGTGCAGCTGGTAAAGGTCGACCTGTTCCACGCCCAGTCGCCGGAGGGAACTGTCCAACGCGCGGGTCAGGCGGCGGCGGGAGGTGCCGACGTCGTTTGGGGCCGTTCCCATCGGAAAGCGACCCTTGGTGGCGAGCACCACGCGGTCCTTGGCTTCCGGCCGCTGGGCCAGCCAGCGGCCGATGATCTCTTCCGAGGCTCCGGCGCTGTAAACGTCCGCGGTATCGATGAAGTTGCCGCCGGCGTCGAGGTAGCTGTCCAGGATGGCATGGGAGGCGTCTTCGGTGGCTTCGGCACCGAAGGTCATGGTTCCCAGCGCATAGGCGGAAACCACGGCGCCGCTGTGGCCCAGGGTTCGGTATTGCATGGTGCTCCTCGGGGGTCAGTTTTCGGTGGGGGTGGTCTTGTTGGAGTGGTAGGTCCGCCAGGTGTGTTCAGGTTCGAATCCCAGCAGGCGCCGGGCCTTGTCGATCGACAGCATGGTTTCGTGTTCGCCCAGCTCCTTGGTCACGGTGACGTTGGGGAACACCTCCGCGGCAAGGCTGGCGCTGGAACGCGTCATCACGGTGTCCGCGTTCGCGACGATGAAAGCCTCGAATCCGGGCTGGCCGTTTTCGAGCGCCCGCGCCACAGCTTGCGCGCCGTCGCGCCCGTCGATGTAGCCCCAGAGGTTCCACTTGCGCAGCGTCGCGTCCGAATCGAACGACGGGAACCGTTCGTAGTCCTCAGCGTCCATAACGTTGGAGAACCGCAGGCCCGTGATGCTCAATTCCGGATCCCAGCGCGTCAGCTCGATGGCCATCTGCTCCTCGAGGTGCTTCACGAGTGAGTAGGTGCTTTCGGGCCGGGCGGGGTATTCCTCATCCACCGGGATGTAGGGCGGGTCGACGTCGAACGGCAATCCCAGCACCGTCTCGCTGGAGGCGTAGACCACCTTCTTGATCCCGGCCCGCCGCGCCGCCTGAAAGACGTTGTAGGTGGAGAGCATGTTGTTCTCGAACGTGGCGGCATCCGGAATGATGCCGGGTGCCGGGATGGCTCCGAGATGGACGATCGCGTCGAAGCCGTCATGCCGGTCATCGAGGCCCAGGAACACGTCAAGGACCTGGCCGTAGTTGCGCAGGTCCACAATGGCCAGCCCGGGGCTCCTTTCCCCGGCCCGGTCCAGGTTCAGCACCTGGTGGCCGTCGTCGGTCAGCCTGCGGACCACGTGCCGTCCCAGTTTTCCGCTGCCGCCGGTTACTGCAACTCTCATGGGGATACTCCTTCAGATGGTGTTACTCGGCGGGACCGATCTGGCCCGCCGCCAGCGCGCTAAGTCCCAGCACAACGGGACAACCCCGCTCGACTCCCGGTCAGGGTGGTCGGCTGAGGTTCGATGGCCCATGCGGCCTGGTGTAGGGAGTTAGCGATCCAACCCTTCAGGGCAGACAACCGCGCGCTTGTGCGTCCGGCGGGCCGCCCCAGCACAACCGGCGCGCCGGGCAACGCACTGCGGCTCTCGTGATTCACGTCACTCAGGATGGTGTAACCAAGCAGCGAGTAATCCATGGTCCTCTTCCTGTCATCTAGCCGAACGATCCCAGCCCGGGAACCGCTTTCGTGAGGGGTATGGGCACGACGCTACGCACTTTGTGGATACATGTCAGCACGTTTGCCCAGCCCTGCTTTTCCTAGGACTGCCAGACCTACCTTCGTTATAGAAGAACGGGACTCGCCCTGCCTCGGAAGTCGGACCTGAATTCGTTCAGTACGCGGGCGGCCTGGATTATCAGGCGGGAGGGAGGGGCTGCTATTACGCGGTAGTGCAGAATGCCCGCCAGAGTGACAGTCGCCGTCGTCTATTCATCGATTGCTCCGTAACCGCCCTCTTGGGCGCCCAAAACGGCGGTTACGGAGCAACCGATGGGGTGCGGGTAGCCTCAGTCCATGCCTGAGATCTCTTTGCCCATCCGCACCGAGCGGCTGATCCTGCGCCGGTTCGAAGGTGCGGACCTGGACGCTTTTTATGCCTACCATTCGCTGCCCGACACCGCACGGTTCCTACCGGGGGAGGCCAAGAGCTACACCAAGGCCATGGAGTCCGTGGGCAAGTACGCCAACTTCGTCTTCGAGAAGGAGGGCGACTGGGTAAGCCTGGCCATCGAGCCGAACGGATCACCGGGGCTGGTGGGCGAAGTGGTGCTGAAGTGGCTTCCGGGGTGCGGGCAGGGCGAAGTCGGCTGGACCCTGGCACCGGCCGCGCGGGGCAAGGGCTACGGGGCCGAGGCCGCGGATGCGGTGCTGAAGCTGGGGTTCGAGGAACTGGGGATGCACCGGATCGAGGCAAAGCTCGACGCCCTGAACACGGCCTCCGCCGCGCTATGCGAACGGCTGGGCATGCGGTTGGAAGCCCGGCTGCTGGACAAGTGGCACTATAAGGGCCAGTGGGCCACCGAGCTGGTCTACGCGATCCTCGAAGACGAATGGCGCGCCCGGCACAAATAACCGAGCGATTGCTCCCCGCCGGCACCCTAGCCTCGCAAGCTCGGCCAGGGAACCCTGCCGGCGTGGGCCCACGGCCCATTTGAGCGCGGCGGTTACGGAGCAGTCGATGGAGTACGTGGGGTCATGGCCGAGGTGCGAGATCCATGGTGGTGAGGCGCAGCCAGAGCCAGAGCCGCTTTTGGGGGTCGTCCAGGTCGAGGCTGAAGTCCTTGGCCAGGCGTGAAACCCGGTAGCGGACGGTGTTGTTGTGCACGTGGAGGCGCTCGGCCATCGCGGTGATGTTTCCGTTCGATGCCAGGTATGCCCGCAAGGTGTCCAGGTAGTCGGTTTGCTGTTCGGCGTCGTGGGCCTGGATCCTGGTGATGTCGTCGGCGCCGGACAGGCCGGTTTCAGCGATGAACGCCCCGATCTTCAGGAGATTCAGCGGGACCCGGTAGTCCTCGAACAACCCGGCAGTGGGGGACTGCGTCCCGCTTGAACGAGGCATTTCCCCTTGTTGGCGGAGCAGGTATTGCAGCGTTTGGAGCGCTTCGGACCGAGAGGCCGGCAGGTCCTCCACCCTGGGTGCGATGCCGCCCACCGCGGCGATGAGCGGATAAGAGCTGATGGTGCGGGCGTAGGCTCCGATTTCCTGGACCACCCGCCGATGCGCCGCCCTGGGTGCTGTTCCTTCGCAGGGCAGCAGGGCATAGACCACCGAGTCGATGAGGGCACTGTGGCTGGTGTTGAACTGGATGTTGCAGACGGTTGTGACAAGATGCAGCAGCCGCTGGATCTCCCGCACCGATTCCAGGCTCCCGGTTTCGGGGCGGACGATCGAGAATGCCGCGACGGCGAGCCCATCGGCCGCATCGAGTCCGAGCTGGGCGGCGGCAAACGAGGCATGCTCGGGGTCGTCCATCAGTGTCCGGATCAGGTCCCCGTTCCGGCGTTCCCCGAAGTCCGACGCCGAGCGGGCATGAAGCATGTGCAGGCCGGCCAGGGGTGCCATCCTGTCGAGTGCGTTCAGCGCAGTTTCCCGCTTGTCACCGCCCGGGTCGATGATCCAGATCGAGCCAAGCAGTTCCCCGCCGGCTCTCACGGCGAGGGCGAGCCTGTCCATCTCCTCATCCCGCCCGGGGATCAGCACCGCACCCGCTGAGCCGTAGACGGTCTTGAAGTCGCTGTCGAAAGCCGGCGGCTGGATTTCCTGGAGCGAGAGGGTTGTGACGCGGCGCAGTTCGTCCACGGGCTGGCCAGGCAGCGTTGAGTATCCGAGCACCCGTCCGAGCGGATCAACGATGCTGGCGGCGCCGCTGGCGATCGAAGCCGCAGCGTTGGCGAACGCATAGAGGTCTCCGAGCCGGACGCCGGAGACAGAATCCGCGGCCGCCCCCATGACGGATGCCCTGGCCAGTGCCACCAGACGTGTCCAGTCCACGTTGTCGGGTGCAACCAACACGGCCAGGCTGTGCAGGACGGCGGCGGACCGAAGCCGTTCCATCGGCGTCCCGTGGGCTTTGACGATCACTGCAGCGGCGTTGCTGTTGGAGGCCCGGTGCAGCAGCTGGTCGAAGTCCACGGATCCGCCGGTCAGGCCAACGGCCAGGATGATCCGGTCATCCACGTTGGTCCATTCGTCCAGGGGGTCGTACATAAGGACGTCCGAGACGGCATGATCAAGGTTTTCCGGCGTGGGGTTGGCGTGCACCAAATCGGCCTGCATCAGCTGGATGCAATCCGACAGGCGTACAACGGACCCGTGAAGATCACCCTCTGTCAGGCCCGTTTCCTCAATTTTCATACCCGGACGTTATCACAAGCCAGATCCATAATTTTTAGCGGAATTCACATATAGACGCAGGGAGATCTGCGTCACCATTGGGGAAGGAAGGGACAAGGAAGTCCTTCAAAACACCCAGAGGACCATCAATGAAATTGAGAGACATCACGGCGCTGGCCACGGTTCAAAAGCCGGCCCGGACCGTGTCGGAGCGACTGTCCCGGCGTTGCTACAGCGTCGAGGACATGAGGAAACTGGCCGCGAAGCGCCTGCCCGGCAGCATTTTTGATTACATCGAGGGCGGCGGGGAAGACGAGGTCTCCCTGCGCCGCAACCGGTCATCCTTTGACGACTGGTCCTTCCTGCCGAAGTGGGGCTCGGTGGAGAACCTGGACCTCAGCTCAACTCTCCTGGGCGGCCCGGTTTCCATGCCCCTGACGCTCGCCCCCACTGGCGGCACCAGGCTGTTCCACCCGGATGGCGAGAGCGCAGTTGCCCGTGCCGCTCTGGAGGCCGGCATCCCCTACGGGCTCGCGCATCTGAGTACGACGCCGATGGAACGGGTGAGTGCCGCGGCCCCCGGCCTCCGGCGCTGGTTCAACATCGAGCCCATGTCGGACAAGGCGGAACTTCAAGCACTCCTGGACCGGGCCGCGGCGGCAGGCTACGAAGCCCTCCTGGTCAACGTCGACTGCCGGGCCATCGGACACCGCGAACGTGATTACCGCAACGGGTTCACCGCCCCACCGTCAATCAAGTTGAAGACCGTGGTGGAGGGCGCCCTGCACCCACGGTGGGCGCTGGGGTTCCTGGCCAATGACGCGATCGCCTTCCCGAACCTGGACGCCGAGATTCCCGACGGTCCCCTGTCCAGCACGCCTGACATGTGGCGGACGCTGCTGGCCGGCTCGTACGAACCTACTGACTGGGATGACATCCGGGATCTGCGGGCGCGCTGGAACGGCCCCATCGTCCTCAAGGGACTCGTCAACCCCAACGACGCCGTGACGGCGGCCGAGATCGGCATCGACGCCATCCAGGTCAGCAACCACGGCGGCCGGCAGCTGGACCACATGGCATCGCCCCTGGACCTGCTCCCCGACATCGTGGACAGGGTGGACGGGCGGCTTGAAATCATCGTCGACGGCGGCATCCGCCGGGGCTCCGACGTGGTCAAGGCCATCGCCCTCGGCGCCGACGCCTGCTCCATCGGACGCCCGTACCTGTATGGCCTGGCGGCCGCCAGCCAGGCCGGTGTTGCCCATGTCCTGAAAATGTTCCAGGCCGAAATGACGCGCACCATGATGCTCCTCGGAGTGTCCAACATCCAGGAACTTCGCCTGGAAGGCCGGGACCTGATCCGGCACCGCAATGCACCCCTGACCCGCACTTCACCGGCCCCGGACGCCCACAAGGGCCTGGCAGAAATGAGCACCCCCTGATGAAAACTTCTCCTTTGACCCCGCGAACCAAGCGCACCCGGCGCGTCGGGCGGGCCGCCGTCGGACGTGCCGCCGTCGCGACGGCAGCGCTGATGCTGTCCGTCACGGCCTGCGGGCCGACGGCGCCCGCTGCTTCAACGTCCGACGGCGGGCTGGGCACCGGTGTCCCGGCCCTTGCAGTCAACGAGGCAGCCGCGCAGTTGCTCCCGGACTCGATCAAGTCAACGAAGGTCCTGCGCGTGGCGATCCCCACCAACGAGCCGCCCACGCAGTTCTACCGGGAAGGCACCCAGGACATGACGGGCACCAACCCCGACGTCGCCCGCCTTATCGGCGAGGTCCTGGGCGTGAAGGTGGAGATCCAGGTGGCCAATTTCGATTCCATCATCCCCGGGATTGCCGCGGGCCGGTATGACATGACAGTCTCCTCGATGACCCCCACGACGAAGCGGATGGAGGTCCTGGATTTTGTGGACTACATGCAGATGGGCAACTCCATCGCTGTACCCAGCGGCAACCCGCTGGGGGTCAGCAGTGAAGGGTCCCTGTGCGGCAAAAAAGTGGGCCTCCTGACCGGTTCCTACCAGCTCGCGGTGAACGTCCCCGCCGTCGATGAAGACTGCACCGCGGCCGGCAGCGGCACCGTACAGCGAAGCGAGTTCCAGGACACACGGCAGGCAATCTCCGCGCTGACCAGCGGACGGCTGGACGCCGTACTGGCGGATTCCCCCATTCTGGACTTCGCTGCCACGCAGAACCCGGCGATCGAGATCGCCTCGAAGTACGACTTCACGCCGGTCGGGGTTGGCATCCCCAAGGACGCCGGCTTGGTCAAGGCCGTCTCCGCGGCCCTCGATGCCGTGATCACGAGCGACTCCTACCTCAAGGTGCTCGGGAAGTACGGCCTTGAATCCAGCGCAATCACCGACGCCCGCGTCAATTTCGCCCAATAGGACGTGACCACCATGCTGCAACACTCAATCCCTGATACCAAGGCAGAACCGTCGCCGGCACCGGCTGACTCGATCCCGGTGGTGCCGCTCCGGCACCCTGTCCGGTTAGCCACCGCCGTCGTCCTGATCCTCGTTGCCATCAGCGCCGCGTGGGATGTGGCGGTGAACCAGCGGTACCACTGGGACGTCGTCGTTTCGTATCTCTTCGCCCCGCAGATCATCGCGGGCGCAGGGCTGACCGTCCTGCTCACCGTGGTGTCCATGACGGCCGGCATCGTCCTGGGCACGGTCTTGGCCGTCATGCGGCTTTCGGCGAACCCGATTCTCAGCACCATCAGCAGGGGCTACATCTGGTTCTTCCGTGGCACACCTCTGCTCGTCCAGCTGATCTTTTGGTACAACATAGCGGCCCTGTACCCGGTGATTGCCCTCGGCCTTCCCTTCGGCGGTCCGTCGGTGGTCCTCGGATCGGCGAACGCCCTCATCTCCCCGCTGACCGCCGCATTGCTGGGGCTGGCGCTGAATGAGGCCGCCTACATGGCCGAGATCATCCGCGGCGGCATCGGATCCGTGGACAAGGGCCAGTACGATGCGGCCCGGGCTCTGGGGATGGACGGCGGAAAACTCATGCGCCGGGTCATCCTGCCCCAGGCGATGCGCGTTGTCCTCCCGCCCACGGGCAACCAGGTCATCTCCATGCTCAAGGGCACCTCCCTGGTCAGCGTCCTGGCAATCTCGGACCTGCTGTATTCGGCGCAGATCATCTACGCCACCAATTACCAGACCATCCCGCTGCTCATCGTGGCCAGCCTCTGGTACCTGCTCATGACCACCATCCTGAGCTTCTTCCAGACCAAACTCGAACGGCGGTATGGTCGCGGCTTCGACGCCGCACCGCGCAGACCCCGTCAGCCCAAAGCTCAGCCAAGTACCCAGCCGAAATCCCAGCCAAAGACAAGGACAGCATGATGAACACCGCCATGGTGGAAGCCCGGGGAGTCCGCAAGAGCTTCGGCGCAACCGAAATCCTCAAGGGCGTGGACCTGAGGGTCGAACGCGGTTCGGTGACCTGTCTGATCGGACCGTCCGGTTCCGGGAAGACCACCTTCCTCCGGTGCATCAACCACCTCGAAAAGGTCGACGCCGGACGGCTGTACGTCGACGAGCATCTGGTCGGCTACACCGAGCGTAACGGACGGCTCTACGAAATGAAGGAACGCCAGACTGCGCGCTCACGGCTGAACGCGGGCATGGTCTTCCAGCGGTTCAACCTCTTCCCGCACATGACTGTGCTGGAGAACATCGTGGAGGCACCCGTCCACGTGCTCGGCCGGCCCCGGAACGAGGTGACCGCCGAAGCGCAGACGCTGCTGGACCGCGTGGGGCTCGGCAACCGCGGACAGTCTTACCCCCAGGAACTCTCCGGCGGCCAGCAACAGCGGATCGCCATCGCCCGGGCGCTGGCGATGAAACCCAAGCTCATGCTGTTCGACGAGCCCACATCAGCGCTCGATCCTGAGCTCGTCGGTGAAGTCCTCGATGTCATGAAGTCCCTGGCCGAGGCCGGGATGACCATGGTGGTGGTCACCCACGAACTCGGCTTCGCCCGCCAGGTCAGCGACCAGGTGGTCTTCATGGACCAGGGAGTCGTGGTCGAAAGCGGCGCTCCCGAGCAGGTCCTCGGCTCGCCGCAGCACGAACGCACGCAGGCCTTTCTTTCCAAGGTCCTCTAACCCACAAACCCAGGCCGGCAACACTGGCCACCCGAAAGGAATCAACACCATGCTTCGACAGCAGGTAACCACAGACCTCGCGCCCACCCCGGCCGGACCCTATTCACAGGCCATCGGCGCCAACGGGTTCCTCTTCACCGCGGGCCAGACACCACACCACCCCGTCACCGACGAAACCGTCGGCGCCACCATCGAGGAGCAGACCGTCCAGGCGATGCAGAACCTGGCGGCCGTCCTGGGAGCGCACGGCCTGGACTTCTCCCACGTCGTCAAAACCACGGTCCACCTCCACCACCCCGGCCGGGACTTCGCCGGCTTCAACGCCACGTACGAAAAATTCGTCCAGGCCCCCTACCCGGCACGGACAACCGTGGGCTCCTTCCTGGGCGATTTCCTGGTCGAGATCGACGCCGTCGCAGTCATTCCAGAAAGGCCCTAATGCCGGTGTGGCCGAATGTCCGTTACGCCCGGCCTTTGAGGATAAGGTTCCAGTAGACCTGCGGGAAAACGTCGCGGTCCACCACCCAGGAGGCGCGGCTTTCCTTCCACGTGGGGACCTTGGGGATGGTGGGCATAGGCCGGTAGTCGGCGTCGAACTCGGCGAACACCACGGTTGAGCGGGACACCGTGAAGGGGCACACCGCGTAGCCGTCGTACTTTTCGGTCAGCGGCGCGCCTTTCCGGGCGGCCACCAGATTCTTGGCCAGCACCTTGGTCTGCTTGCGCAGCGCGCCGCCGCACTTGGAATTTGTTGTTGCGGCGGCGTCGCCCAAGGACCAGACGCTGGGGTAGCGGACGTGCCGGAGGGTCTCCGGATCAACCTCGACGAACCCGCCGTCATCGCCGGCGGCCGGCAGGTCCGTGGCCTTGAGCCAGTCCGGTGCAGACTGCGGCGGAACCGCATTGAGGACGTCGTAGCGGAGTTCCTCGGTGGTCCCTTCGGCGTTGTCGCGGATCACTACGGTCGGTCCGGCAGGATCCACGGCTAACAGTTCGCTGTTGAGCCGCAGTTCTATGCCGTATTCGGCGATCTTCCGGTTGAGTTCGTCGTCCACGCCGGGAACTCCGAAGACGGTGGGGTACGGCTGGACCATGACCACGCGGATGTCATCGAGGACTCCGTGTTCCTTCCAGTATGCGCACGCCAGGTACATGGGTTTCTGGGCGGCGCCGGCGCATTTGGCCGGTCCGGACGGCATGGTGAACACAGCGGTGCCGGACTTCAGGCTGCTGAGCAGCGTCCAGGCTTTGGGGGCGAGTTCGAACTCGTAGTGTGAGGCGCCGAAGGGCGAATGGACGGCCGCCTCAAGACCCGGAATTTTGTCCCAGTCCAGCTGCAGCCCCGGACACACCACCAGGTGGTTGTACTTCACCTCTGTGCCCGAGGCCAGGGTGACGGTGTTGGCCGCGGGGTTGATGGCTGCGGCTCCGTCCCGGATCCATTCCACGCCTTTCGGGGTGATGGACGCCTGCGAACGGATTGCCTCCGCCGCCTTCGCCTTGCCGCCGGCGATGTGCGAGAACAGCGGCTGGTACAGGTGGTGGTCCTTGGGTTCGACGACGGCGACATCCGCAACGCCGTATCGGTGCAGTCGTGCCGCCAGGGAAATCCCGGCGTTGCCACCGCCGATGATAAGAACCTCGTGATGCGTCGTGTCAGGCATGGCCTAGCCCTGGTCAGCCAGAGCGGAGGCTTTGTGGGCTGCGCGGGCGCCCGTATTGGCGGACTCCACGACGTATTGTGGTTCTTCCACCGTCGCCCGGTGGGTGTTCCCGTCCAGCTCAAAGTCGCTGGTCTTCTTCTCCACGATCTTGCCGTGGGTGGGTCCCTGGGGCGTGTTCCATTCCACGGACGTTCCCTTGCGTAGCGACATGTCTGCTCCTTTAGCCGGGCTGGGAAACAAGCTGCAACCAATAGTAAGCATGGTGAGTATCGCGGGTCACGGAGTGCTGCGGCGTTGACTCCTTGGGCGGGTCCGAGCACACTGGCGCTTGAGCCTGACTGCCGGCCAAGCCGCGCCGTCACCAGGCGTACCCAAGGAGCACTCCATGGCCGTCATCGAGGAAAGTGTTTACATCGCCCGCCCGGGGCAGGAGGTCTTCGATTTTCTCACCAAGACCTCGAACATTCCGGTGTGGGATTCGTCAGTTGTCCAGGCAGAACAGATTGGCGAAGGCCCTGTTGAAGTCGGCACGCGGTTCAAAGGCACCAGCAAGATCATGGGCCGACGGTTCGACTGGGTCACCGAGAACACGCACTTCGATCCGCCGACGAAAACAGTGATCCGAAGCGTTGAAGGGAAGCTGGACTTCACCATTTCCTACACCTTGGAACCCCAGGGCGAGGGGACGCGGCTGATGTACCGTATCGATGCGGCCTCCGGCCTCGGCGGGGTGTTCGGCAAGCTGGCGGACCCGTTCGTGCAGAAGGCCCACACTCGTACGGTCCGTGCCAACCTGGAGACCCTCGCCGACCTTCTGGCCGAACACCCGGACGGCGTCTAACTACTTCAGGCCGGCTCCCGGAAGCAGGTCCTTGGCGCCGAGGGAATCGGCGATGAACGCGTAGTCCCATGCGCGCTCGTGCCACTGGACGTAACGCCCGGACGCGCCGCCGTGGCCGCCGTCCATTTCGATCTTCATCACCACGGGCTCCGTGCCGGTGGTTTTGTTCCGCAGCTCCTGGACCCATTTGGCTGGCTCCACGTACAGCACGCGGGTGTCGTTGAAGGACGTCACGGCGGCAACCTTGGGGTACGCAACCGCACGCACATTCTCATACGGTGAATAGGATTTCATGTAGGCGTACACGTCAGGGTCGGTGATGGGGTTGCCCCACTCCTCCCATTCCAGCGCGGACAGCGGAAGCTCCGGATCCAGGATGGTGGTGAGCGCATCCACAAACGGAACCTGAGCCACAACGGCGGCGTACTTTTCCGGTGCCAGGTTCGCCACGGCGCCCATCAGCAGCCCGCCCGCCGAGCCGCCCATCGCCGCAATCCGGGACGGATCCACCCAGCCGGACTTGGCCAGCCAGTCGGTGGCGTCCACAAAGTCGGTGAAAGTGTTCTTCTTGGTGAGCTTCTTGCCGTCCTCATACCAGTGCCGGCCCAGCTCGCCGCCGCCACGGATGTGCGCGATCACAAACACCACGCCGCGGTCCAGCAGCGACAGCCGCGCGATGCCGAAACCGGGATCCATGCTCAGCTCGTAGGAGCCGTACCCGTAGACCAGGCCCGCCGCCGTCGAATCCTGTTTGACGCTCTGGTGCCGCAGCACCGACAGGGGGATCCGCGTCCCGTCCGCGGCGTCGGCCCATTCGCGGGTGGCCACGTAGTCGCTGCCGGAGTAGCCGCCGAGCACCGGGCTTTCCTTGCGAAGGAGCAGTTCACCAACCGGCAAAGCGGTGGTGGGCAGCACAAAGTCGTACACCCGCGACGGCGTGAAATAGGAGGTGTAGCCCAGCCGAATGACCGGAGCCTCGTAGTCCGAACCCCCGACGCCGGCCGTGTACAGCTCCTCGTCGAATGCGGGTTCCACCGGCGCTTCCTGCGTGGGCGTGCCGAGGCCAGCCAGCCCCATCACCTGGACGCGCTCGATGGTGTCCTTGCGGATGGACACAATCAGGTGCGTGGAGGTAACGCCGGCACCGTTGACGCGGACGTCGTCGGAATGCTCGACGACGGTGCTCCAGTGCTGCTCGGCCAGCGGCTTGGTGAGCTCGGCGGGGTCGATCAGGGAGACCATGGAGTTCACGGCGTTGCGGTTGTGCGTGATGATGATGCGATCCGACTTTTCGCCGCCGGGGCCGGTGAGCAGGAACGGTTCGGCCTCATAGAGGACGCGCTCGTCCCGCGAAATCACGGTGGTGAGGGCCGCTGTCGGGTCATCGAAACGCAGCAGGCGGGTTTCGCTGAACTCGGAGCAGCCGATGCCCAGCACGAGGTGACGCCTGTCAGAGGAGAGCTCAAAGCCCAGCCACATGGCGACGTCGTCCTCCTGGTAAATCACCTCATCGTCGGTGACGGGGGTGCCCAGCACGTGGGCCTTGACCTGGTATGGGCGCCACGAATCGTCCACCACGGTGTAGAAAATGCGGGTGCCGTCGGGGGAGAAGCTGACGCCGTAGAAGATGTTCTCGATGACGTCCGGCAGGAGTTCGCCGGTGCGGAGGTCCTTGACGTGGAGGGTGAAACGTTCGTCGCCGGCGTTGTCCACGGCGTAGGCGTAAAGGTTCCCGTCCACCGTGACGGCCGAGCCGCCCACAGAGAAGAACGGCTTGCCTTCGGCTTCGATGTTGCCGTCCAGCAGAATTTCCTCGCCGGGAATTTCGACGCCGGCCTCCACCGCGGGGGGAGTCCAGTCGGCCACGGGGTTGC
Organism: Pseudarthrobacter lactosi; assembly: GCF_055412785.1. NCBI lineage: Bacteria > Bacillati > Actinomycetota > Actinomycetes > Micrococcales > Micrococcaceae > Pseudarthrobacter > Pseudarthrobacter lactosi. The sequence continues at coordinate 1,844,618 of NZ_JBVAYS010000001.1, read as the reverse complement.
CGGAGTCCTGGGCCCGGACGCGGCACTGGATGCCGTATTCCTTGCCCTCCACCGAGCGGCTGAAGTACCACCAGCCGTCCTTGCGGTTTGGGACAGACAGGTCTGTCTCCTGCGTGCGGCCCTTGATTTCCTGGAAAATGGCCTCGCGCAGAGGTTCCTGGTGGGCGGTTACGGTTTCCTGGTAGGCGTTCTCGGCCTTCAGATGCTCAACCACCTCGGCGGATTCCTTTTCGCGCAGCCACTCGTAGTTGTCCACGAAGGTGTCGCCGTGGTGCGTCCGCTCGCGCGGGACCTTCTTGGCCACGGGGGGCGCGGGGGAGGCGGCGGTGGCGGAAGGGTTGGCGGAATCCTGCAGCGGAGTCTGGGTCATGCCTTCAATATATAGACCCGGGCGGACAAAAAGGCCGCCGTTCGCTACCGGGGTAGCCCCCTCCGGACGCTCTCTCACGTGATGGGCTTGAATGGCCGACGCTCTCTCACTTTCCTGAGGAAAGTGAGAGAGCGTAGCTGTAAAACCCGCATTAAGTGAGAGAGCGTCGCTGGGGGTGGCTAAGTTACCCGCGAGAACCCCTTGAACCATCCTTCGCCCAGTGCTAAAACTGCATTACCGGGAGGATCCGGACGCGTTCTTTTTCATCTGCCTTCATAGGGCGGTTAGCCGTTTTGGCACGCCACAGCGCCAGTCAGCGCATCGGCAGTCTGCGGGCGACCCTTCCGATACGGTGGCCCCCGGCATCGCCGGGGGTCACTTTTTGGCATCCCGGAATCATGCATTGTGGGTTGCCACAGGACCCTGACCAGAACCCTTGACAGAGCGTCGTTACCGCGGGGTAATTGAAAGCACTCGTAGTAATTTTTGGGGGCGATGATGATGAAAAACCTGATTCCGAAAGGGACCCTCCGGAAGGTGCTCCTGCCGCCCACTTACGGGTTGCACCTCACTCCGGGCGCCGAGTTCACGGTCCTATCCGTCGAAGTCTGGAGCACGTGCCTGGTGGTGAATATCCACGTTGAATCCGCTGCCGGCAGGGCGGTCCCCGCAATTACCATCGAAGACCACTGGGGCACGCTCTACACCTTCCGGGACTCCGCCAGCCTCGGCTCCCGGAACCTGCAGGTGTTCACCCCGTCCGTGCCGCCGGGCACCAGGAGCCTGACCATCAGGTCCACGGACGACGCCAACGCCCGCCTGGTGGTGAGCTTCGCCGTCCCGCTGATGCGGGAAGCCGGCGAAGCAGCGAAGGCGCCGGCTTCCCACATCGTGCGACTGCGCCGCCCGGCTTAGATCCCCCAAACAAGCCCTGACTGCGCCGACCGGCCCTATAAGCCGCGTCCTGGAAAGTCCGGCTAGGAACCTGCCAGCCCGTTGACGACGGCATAGTTGCCCAGGGTGTCCCCGGCCATGGCGGCCGAGATGGCACCGATGGCTAACGGATCGGCCAGCACAATCGACTGCCCGTCAGACGAGGTACCGATCCCGCTGGTGGGGAGAGCGAACATCACCATGTCGTTGGTCCGGACGTCCTTGAGTTCCAAGGCCAGCCCCGCCAGGGTGCCAGCGTCCAGCCCGGCATCCACACTGACGAACGGGGCTATCGCGCTCACCACGTTGTGCACCTTGAGCGGGTTCAGGAGTGTGTCGGCACTCAGGTTCTTGGCCAGCAGCGCCCGGATGAAGGCTTGCTGGTTGCGCACGCGCTGGTAGTCGCCGTCGGCGAAGGCGTAGCGCTCGCGGACGAACTCAAGGGCGTGCTCGCCGTCGAGCGAGTTCGGGCCCGCAGGGAAAGCGATCTCGTCGTGGTAGGACACAAACGGCGCCGGGATGTTGACTTCCACCCCGCCGAGGGCGTCGGTCATCCCCACGAATCCTTCGAAGTTAATCATGGCGACGTGGTCGATGCGCTGCCCAAAAAGAGCTTCCACTGTCTGCACCATCAGCGGGACACCGCCGTATGCCATGGCGGCGTTTATTTTGGCGTGGCCCCGGCCCGGGATGGGAACCCAAAGATCCCGCATCAGCGAAATGGAGTAGATCTTGTTCCGGTCGGCGGGGATGTGGACCAGCATCAGGGTGTCCGCGCGCTGGTTCGACCCGGCACCGGAGGTGGCTTCCTCCGGGGTGGCGCCGCGGCTGTCGCTGCCCATCACCAAGATGTTCAGGGACCGTCCCGTATCCGACGGCGTTCCACCGGCCGGGGCCGGACCAGCACCGGGAACGCCGCCAGCGCCACCAGCGCCGGCGGCCCCTTTGGCAACGGACGGCTGCGGGCGGGTGGATTCGGCGGGAAAGACGTTTTCGATCTTGGTGGTCTCGGAATCGAAGATCCTGCCCAGGTTGTATAGGTAGACGCCCGCTGACGCAGGAATGAGCAGGACCAAGCCCAGCAGGACCAGCAGAACGGCCCGAAACGTGTGGCGCCGGTGTGCTGGTGTGCCGTGCTCAGTAAGGTCCGGGTGAGCGGACAGGATGCCCATTTCCGAAAATTAGCACCGGCGGTGCGGCGTTACATCGGGGGAATCCGCAGAAACGCCGCACAGTAGTCCGCAGGTTTAAGCACGGCGGAGGCCGGCGGGCCAAGGTGCGCGATCCGGGGTGGGCGTATCCTGATCACGCAAAGGCGCACGCGCCCAGAGTGAGAGGGGAATTTCCATGACCATCCCGCCAGTGCACGAACCCGAGCCGTTCCCGCCCGAACCAGGCCCGGACCCCTTCAACCCGGAGCCCACGCATCCCGGCCACCCGGGACCGGAGAGGCCGAGCCCCATCCCGACGCCGGAACCTCCAGGCCCGCTGCCCGTCCCGGATCCGGGGCCGGCACCGCTGCGCCCGGACCCCACCCGGAGCTAAGCCGCCAGTGGAACGGCCCCCGGCAAGCCAGGGGCCGTTCGGCTGCCCGCCCGCTGGGGCCGCGCTCAAATCCAGGCGCCCAGCGCCCGCTGCACAACAGCCCTCTGTACTACCCGCCCGCCAACTCGGGCAAACGGCCTTCGCGCATGGCGGCCGCCACCTGGGCGATCCCTGCGTAGTCCGGGAACAGTACTGACGCTCCGCCGGGCGTCATGCCCGGGCCGGCCGTCGGCAAGGTAAGGGAAACCACGGCATTGGGATCGATGCCGCGCATCCCGTAGGCAAGGATCGCCACGCTCACAGGATCAAAGCCCTGGTCCACGGTGAGGTAACCGGCTGCGAAATTCACCAGGGCCCGCACCGCGGTCACATCGTGCAGGGCGCCGTCGCTGGTCAGCCGGGCGAGGATGGCGCGGAGGAACGTCTGCTGGTTCCGGACCCGCTGATAGTCGCCGTCGAGGAACGCGTAGCGCTCGCGGACGAATTCCAGCGCCGCCTGGCCGTCGAGGTGGTTCACCCCCGCCGGGAAGACGTGCTCGGTTTCGTGGGTGGACTGGAACGGCACGGTGACGTTCACATCGATTCCGCCCAGCCCGTCAGTGAGCGTCTTGAATCCGTTGAAATCAAGCATGACGGTGTGGTCGATGTGGGTCTCCATCAGGGACTCCACCGTCCGGGTGGCCATCGGGATGCCACCCACCTGCAGGCTGGTGTTGATTTTGGCGTAGCCGTAGTCGGGGATGTTGACGTACAGGTCGCGCATAAGCGAGACCACGTGCACGCTGTGGCGGTCGGCCGGGATGTGTACCAGCATGAGGGCGTCGGCGCGCTGGTCCTGCGATTCCCCGGTGGCTGCGGTGAAAGCTGCTTGCTCCCGGGCGTTGGCGCGGCTGTCGCTGCCGATCACCAGGATGTTCATGGGCGCCGCGGGGAGTTCCGCGATGGGCTCGGGCGGCGGGGGAGGGGCCGGTGCCGGGGGCGCCGGCGTCGTCTCCGAAGGAGTGGGGGTGGCGGTGTCGGTGATGATGGGCGCGGGCGCCGCAACTTCCGCGGCCGGCCGGCTGAACAGCAGGGCGGACACGGCGACGACGGCCACCAGTACCAGCGACAGCACCGCCGCGATCACGCGGTGCCGTTTCAGCGCCGCAGGCGCTGCAGGCTCGGGGCCGGAAGGGGCCGGGCCGATCGGATCTGGACCGCTTGGGGTGCTCACCATGACTTAGTGTCCGCCCCCGGACCCGGTTACGGCTACAACGCGGAGCGTGTCGTTTCCGTGCTGTGACGTACGACGGCGGCGCGCCGGGTTTCGGTGGAAAGCCCCGCGCTGCGGGGCGGACTAGGCTCGTGGTCAGTAACGGGATATCTGTGGGGGATCTGATGGAAAATACGAAGCCGGTTCTGCTTGTCACCAGCCGGGAGGCCTGGGAGAAGCAGTACGAGCGTTACAGGCGAACGGGCAAGAGCCTGACTACAGTCCAGGGGCTGCTGTTTATCCCTCTCCTCGCGAGCCTGCTGTTTCTGGCAGGTGTGCTGTTCCCCCTGGCTGCAGGGGACATTGCGTTTGGCCACCCGGGCTACTACTGGTACCGCGCGGCGAGTGACACGGCGCTGCTGATCGGCGCCATATCCTTCGTGCTCTACGCCGTGTACAGCTTTCTGCACCGGCATGTGGTGCGCCGGGCCCATCTTGCCTTGGGGCTGAAGGCAGACGGCACATTCGTGGAAGTGCGTGAAGTTACTCCCGAGGCGTCGCTGGCGCCCCCGCTAACGCAGTGACCCCTTGTTAGCCGCTCAGGCGGAAACGTTTAGCCGCGCGTGCCGGAGGATGGAAACGATGGCCGGGGCCAGTTCGTCCTCCATCTGGCGGTAGATCTCGGGGCTACGCCGGTAGGGGTCGATGATGTCGTTTTCGGAGGAATCCGCGGGCAGCGACAGATGCCGGACGGACGCGGCGCGCGCAGGCAGCCCCCGCCAGAAGGCGGTGTTGGCACTGAGGGGACTGCCGCCGTCGTCCGCTACGGGAACGTTTGCGGCACTGTCCGCACGCTTGTCCAGGACGTCAAGCATCCGGGCGAACTCGCGGATGGTGAAGGTTCGCTTGAGCAGGGAGGCGTCCAGCTGAAGCACTTCGCCGCGGTGGCCGGAGGTCATGGTGAGCACCAGGTCCACGCCGCGCAGGATCTTGCCGGTCAGCTGCCGCGAGACGAAACCATCCGGGTTCCCGCCGAAGGTGCGCACGATGTCGCCGGACAGCGGCTGCATGGGGTCGCCCACCATGGCCCGGGTTCCGGCGCTGGTGACCTCGAATCCGCCCGGCATTACCTGGTCCAGCCCGGCCTGCAGCAGCCGTTCGGCCACGGGGGAACGGCAGATGTTGCCGGTGCAGACCGTCAGGATCCTCACGGGTACGGGGGCAGATGCGGGGGATTCCACGGAACTTCTCTTTCCAGCCGGTGCGCCGGACCGGTGCGGCCCGTCGTGTCTTTCAACTTAACACGTGCGGGCCGGGGCAGGCCCTTCCCGAACGCTCTCTCACTTTCTGTGGCCAAATCCGGAACGCTCTCTCCCCGGGTGAGAGAACGTTCCGGGACGGTGCCAGTGGCTGCTGGCTACAGGGTGGCCAGCAGGTCCTTCATTTCCTGGATTTCGGTTTCCTGGGCGGTCACGATGTCTTTAGCCAGCTGGACCGCTTCGGGGTTCTTCCCGTTGGTGCTCTCGGTCCTGGCCATGATGACGGCGCCCTCGTGGTGGGTGATCATCTGGGCCAGGAACAGCCTGGCCGCCTCAGTGCCCTGGGCTGCCTTAAGGGCAGCCATATCGTCGTCGCTCATCATGCCGGACATGCCGTGCCCGCCAGCCATGCCGGAGGTCATTTGGGTGGGTTGGTTCCAGCTCTTGAGCCAGCTGGTCATCTTCTCAATCTCGGGCCCTTGGGCAGCTTTGATTCTGGTGGCCAGGCTGGTCACCGTCGCCGGGATGCCTTCCTTCTTCAGCATCAGATCCGACATCTCCACGGCCTGGGCGTGGTGCGGGATCATCATCTGGGCGAACATAGCGTCGGCAGCATTGAAGTCGGCCGCCGCCGGCGCGGAGCCGGCGGACATTCCGGAGCTGCCGTGGTTCATGCCCGGCATGCTGCTCCCGCCAGAACCGGTGGAACCGGTGGAACCGGTGGAGCAGCCGGCCAGGGCAATCGCTGTGGCGATGGTAAGTGCGGAAAGGGTTAGGTTCTTTTTCATTAAGATCAGGGTCCTTCGTAGTATCAGCCGGCGTCTGGCGCCGTTGCGGATGCGTCCGGGGGCGGGAGGCCCGCCCGTCGAGCGCAGTGTGGCTGCAGAGGGTGCGCCGGATAGGACACGGCGCATGGGCGGTTTACGTCCGGCTGATGCAGAGGTCGCCAGGGGAAGGACCGCCCGGCACATAGGAATAGCTGGCAGCGGCCAAGGACGCGCCGGTGACCTTAAGGGCCGGGAACGGCGTGGTGCCGGGCAGCGGCGCCGACAGGGAGGTGTTGGCCGGGGACAGGACGCAGACAGCGTCTCCGGCGGCCATACTCGGGCAGTTGCCGGGGACGGAGCACAACGATGACTTAGTTGAAACGGTCTCCACGGCCATGACGGCGTCCTTCGAGGTCGACGTCATCTGGGAATGGCTGTGGTGACCCGGCGATGTGGGTGGCATGACGTGGCCTGGCGACATGACGTGCATCCCGAAAATCCCGGCGAAGACGGCCAGCAGCCCTGTCAGGAGCAAAGCGGGGCGCAGGATGTGAGAGAGCGTCACGTCAAAACCCGCAGGATGTGAGAGAGCGTGCCCGCATGGTTCAACGCACCTGGGCGGGATTGAGTTTCACGCGGCGCAGGAGCTGGGCATTAAGTGCCACTACGACGGTGGACACGGACATCAGCACGGCGCCGGCCGGCGGGGAAAGTACCACCCCTGCGAAGGCAAGCACGCCCGCCGCCAGCGGGACGGACAACACGTTGTAGCCGGTGGCCCAGATGAGGTTCTGCCACATCTTCCGGTAACTGGCACGGGACAGGTCCACCATGGACAGCACCGCGCGGGGGTCATTGCCGGCCAGGACCACGCCGGCCGATTCCATCGCCACATCGGTGCCGGCGCCGATCGCGATGCCCACCTCGGCGCGGGCCAACGCCGGGGAGTCATTGACGCCGTCGCCCACCATTGCCACCTTAAGCCCCCGGCCCTGGAGCTCGGCGACTTTCTTGTCCTTGTCCGCCGGAAGGACTTCGGCGAAGACCTCGTCAATGCGCAGCTCTTCCGCCACGGCCTGGGCCACCTGCCGGGCGTCGCCGGTGATCATGGCCACCTTGATGCCGCGGTTCTGCAGGGCGGCCACTGCCTGGCGGGATTCCGGGCGGACGGCGTCTTCGAGGCTGACGGCGCCCAGGACACTGTTGCCGTCGATCACGTGCAGCACGGCAGCTCCACGGTCCATCCAGGCCCGTGTGGAGCGAGCCAGCGGTTCAGGCTCGACGGCGCCGAGCTCGCGCAGGAGCGCGGGCCCGCCGACGTGGACCGTCCGCCCGTCCACCGTGGCGAGGACGCCCCGACCAGTGAGGGACGAGAAGCCGGTGGCATCCGGGACGGTCAGGTTCCGTTGGCGGGCGGCGCGGACGATGGCCCGTGCGACTGGATGTTCACTGTCGGATTCCACAGCTGCGGCCAGGGCCAGCAGGCGGTCCGTATCCCCGCCCGCGACGGCGGCGATGTCCTTCAGGTCGGGCTCACCCTTCGTGAGAGTGCCGGTTTTGTCAAAGAGGACGACGTCGATGGTCCGCATGCGTTCGAGGGCCGTCCGGTTCTTGATCAGCACCCCGGCGCGGGCGGCCTGTTCGGTGGAGATGGCGATCACCAGGGGGATGGCCAGGCCCAGTGCATGGGGGCACGCGATCACGAGCACAGTGACGGTGCGGGTGACTGCCTCCGGGACGCTGCCCAGCAGGGTCCAGACGATGAAGGTGATGATGCCCGCGCCGGCCGCGAAGTAAAACAGGAACCCCGCGGCCCGGTCGGCCAGCGCCTGGGCCTTGGACGAGGATGCCTGGGCTTCGCCCACCAGCCGCTGAATGCCGGCCAGTGCGGTGTTCTCGCCGACGGCGGTCAAGCGGACCCGGACGGTGTTGTCCGTGGCGACGGTCCCGGCCACCACTTTGTCTCCTGGAGCGCGGGGCACGGTCTTGGATTCGCCGGTGATCATGGACTCGTCGAACTCGGCCTGCCCGTCCACGACGGTGCCGTCGGCGGGCATGCGGGCGCCGGATCGGACCAGGACGATGTCGCCTTCACGAAGTTCGGAGACGGGTACGGTCTCCGTGCCGGCGTCGGTGATGCGGTCTGCTTCATCCGGGAGCAGGGCCGCGAGGGCGTCCAGGGCGCCCTGCGCGGAACCGAGGGCCCGCATTTCAATCCAGTGGCCCAGCAGCATGATCGCGACCAGTAGCGCCAGTTCCCACCAGAAGTCCAGATCGAATCCACCAAGGCCAAGGCTGGTGACCCAGGACGCCGCGAACGCAACGGTGATGGCCATCGCGATCAGCAGCATCATCCCGGGGCGCCGGGTCTTCAGTTCCTGCAGGCCGCCCTTAAGGAACGGCTGTCCCCCATAGAGGAAAATCACCGTTCCCAGCACGGCCGGGATCCAGGTTGAGCCGGGGAACACCGGCGGCATGTAGCCCAGGAGGTGGCCAACCATCGGGCTGAAGTACACCACGGGCACAGACAGGACCAGGGTGAGCCAGAACCTGTTCTTGAACATGGCGGTACTGTGCCCGGCGTGCTGCCCGTGGCTGTGGACCGTGTGGTCATCGAGGTGGGCAGCATGCTGCTGGTGGGCCTGACCGGCGTGATCTGCGGGCGGACCCGCCACCGCCGTCGCCTGGCCCGCTAAGGGGGTAGGGGGCCGGTGGCCGGCGTGTTCCACGCCGTCGTCGTGATTGTGGTGGTTTTCCATTGCTGCCGTCCTGTGGATAAGTCTTCCCCGAGGAAGCCGCCAGGGCTGTCCTCGGGGCGGGGGTTGGACTACCTGCTGGTGAGGCTGTACCCGGCGGCGGTGACGGCGTCCCGGACGGAGGTTTCCGTGTGGGGCCCGGAGACGCTCAGGCGTGAGGTCCCGCCGGCGACGAGTTCGACGGCGGCCGACGTCACGCCGTCGAGCGCGGAGACTGCCTTTTCGACGGTCTGGACGCAGTGCCCGCACGTCAGGCCGGTGACGGAGTATTCCGTACCTTCCGCCTGGGGTGACAGCTGCTTCGCTGAAGGGGTGGAGCAGCAACTGCACCCTGCAGTTTCAGCTGCAACGAGGGGCAGTTCGGTCCGGACCTGGGGTGCACTCATATCAGTTCTGTCCTTTTGCAAGAGAGGTGTGATGAGGTGCTGGGGATGAACGGCTGTAAGGACCGGAATTTGCACGGCCTGGACAAACCACTTCACTGGCAACACCCAAAGAATACCCCCATGGGGTATATTTTGCAATGTCTCGATGCCCACAGTTCCGGGGGCGCGGGCGGACGCGCGCCCGCCTTGCCGCCAGGACAGTCAGCCGTGGCTGGGTTCCCCGGTGACGGTGTGGTCGGCGTGGTTCAGGCCTTCCAGGACCAGCCGGGCAAGGTGGCCGTCGGCGATGCTGTAGACCACCCTGCGGCTGACTTTTTGGGTGCTGACGAGGCCGCTGAAGCGGAGTTTGGCCAGGTGCTGGCTGACTGAGGTCCGGGAGGCGCCGGTGCGTTCAACCAAGGTGGTGACGTTGGCCGGTTCCTGGGTCAGGAGCCAGAGCACGTGCAGGCGAGTGGGGTCAGAGAGCATCCGGAACGTGGCGGTCGCGGCATCCAGCCGGCGGGCATCGGGGAGCCTGGCGTGGTGAAGGCTCGGTGTGTTGACGCGTTGGGCCTCTTGCACCGGATCACCCTTTCCTGCTGGCCGGTTCTGCGCCGGTCCTGGACGCAGCCGGCCAGAATTTCAGGGCCGCTGCTGTACTGATCATAGCCACCACAGCCAGGACCCCGGCGGCCGCGGGCTGGCCAGCGGACGCGCCGATCCAGCCGGCTACCGGGTAGGTGATGATGAAGCACGCGTGCGAGAGGGAGAACTGGGCGGTGAAGATATAGGTCCGGGTGCTTTCCGTCGCGGCTCGGCGCAGCAGCCGGGCCGACGGGGTGCTGATCATCGAGGTCCCGGCCCCCAGGGCAACCCAGAGCCCCAGCAATACGAGCCACGGCCCGGCAGCCGCCAGGACCAAAAACGTGCCGGCGAGGCCAAGGGCAAGGAGCGCGGCTCCGGCCATCATCAGTGAACGGTCGGCTATCCGGTCCAGCGCCCTGGGCGCACTGAGTGCTGCAGCCATCGAGCCCGCGCCGAAACAGGCCAGGGCGATGGCGACGTCGGCGTTGGATCCGGCGAACAGGTCCCGGGCGTAAACCACTGTGTTGACCAGCACCAAAGCTGTAGCGGCTGCCACGGCAAGATTCAGCGCGAGGAGGCCACGCAGTTCCGGCGCCTTCGCAAAGATCCGGGCACCTAGGGTGGTGCGGTGCCAGAGTGATCCTTCCTGCCGGTGTGCCGGTGTTGCAGGCAGCCTGGTGGTCACCACCAGTGCCGCCGAGAACACAAAGCCTGCCACGGTGCCGAGGAAAAGTTCGTGGAAGGTCAGTACGGAAAGGAGTGCGGCTGCCAGGGCCGGGCTGACCAGGGATTCCAGGTCATACGCGAGGCGGGAGAGTGACAGGGCCCGCGTGTACTGCCGTTCATCGGGAAGCACCGCCGGGATCAGGGACTGGAAGGCGGGCGTGAACGTCGCGGATGCGCTCTGAAGTACAAAGACCAGCACATAGATTTGCCAGGCCTGATCCACCGCGGGCAGCATCAGCGCGATTCCGCCACGGACCAGGTCCGCGGCCACCAGGACCGGTTTTTTTGGCAGCCTTTCCACCAGTGCCGCCATGACTGGAGCGACGAAGACATAGGCCAGCATCTTGATGGTCAACGCAGTGCCGAGCACGGCCCCGGCCTGGGCTCCGGCAAGGTCGAACGCCAGCAGTCCGAGGGCGACGGTCAGCAAACCCGTCCCCAGCAACGCAACGATCTGGGCTGTGAAGAGCTTTCGAAAGGTGCGGATGGCCAGAACTTCGATCATGAGGATCCCTCATTCGAAACAACATGTGCGTACTTATGCACTCATTGTAGACCTGCCGCCTGCGTCGTGCTGCGCTGAGCGCACACTTCCCCGCGGTTCGTGCCCGGCAAGGCAAAACGTCGGTGCCTGCAGGGCCAACTTCGGGCGGGTGCACAGGAAATGCTTGTCCACCAACCCAATTTCCCTGCCAGAGGCTAAGAATTGCTTACCGTGCAGCTGTTTTTAGATAAAGAGGTCTTTCCGTTCACTAGTGTTACGCGGGTCACAAAGAAGGAAGGACGCCGTAGCCATGACTGCAACAAAAACACCAAACTATTCCCGCTCCTCAACAGCGGCACTGCTTGCCTCAAACTCGTCCTGGACCGAGCTGAAACGGGCCGCCACAGCTCTGCAGCAGATCCAGGTTAAGGACGGCTCAATACCTGATCCGGGGGACCATGACCGCGCCCTGTACGAGGTCGCCACGATCACGGCTTCAATCAGGGAATTGGCCCCCTCGTTCCCGCACGATGCGGAGTACCTGGCCCGGCTCGAAGTTGACTTCGAGCGGTGGGCTGCTTCCTCGTTCGGGGTCCCGGACTTCCTGGACTCCCTGCTGGCATTCCAGCCGCAGCAGCACCGCATCGACGGACTGCCGCATCTGGTGGTCTTTCCCATGTATACGCAGAACGGCAGCCCGAACCGTTTCGTGGAGGCCGTGCTGTTCGAAGTGGTGTGGCCGGAGTTCATCGCTGACCTCGAAGGTGGAGAGTATTCGAACCAGCTGTTCGTACCCATCCGGTTCATCGACTTCACACCCGGCTATGACACGAACTCCGCCGTGCTGTTTCCCGAGAGCGTAGCCGTCCGTGAAACCCCGCAGTTCACCTGGGGTGGCATTTTCGCGGATCGCGAGGCTGAGCGGTTCCGGAGGGTGGTGGCCGCAGCCAGCGACATCACGTCCCTCACCCTCCCCGACGGGGCGCGGCGGCTCCTTGAAGACCCGCAGCTGGCCATGGAAACCTTCGTGATGTGGGATCTGATCCACGACAGGACGCACATGCGCGGGGATCTGCCGTTTGATCCATTCATGATCAAGCAGAGGATGCCGTTCTTTCTCTACACCCTGGAAGAGCTGCGGTGCGATCTGACGGCATTCCGTGAATCCGTCCGTATCGAGAGGGATGAGAACGCGGCGCCGGAGGCGCGAAACCACGCGAAACTCGTCCAGTATGCCGTCATCTTCGACAGGATTTTCCGGTTCGCGATGACAGGCAACCGGGTCCGTAATTACGACGGCCTTGGCGGTCAGCTCCTTTTCGCCTGGATGCACCAGCACAACGTGCTTCATTGGACCGACTCGAAACTCTCTATCGACTGGTCGGAAGCGGCCGACGTCGTTATCGAACTCGGCAAGCGGATCGAGGAGCTGTACTGGCGTTCCATTGACCGCCCGAAAACCGCTCACTGGCTCGCGGCCTATGAATTCATCAGCGCGACAGTCACCCCTAACCCAGCATCCCTCTGGGCCAAGGGGCCCGGCGCGCTGGCCCTTGACGGTCCGCCTCGGGGCCTGACCGACCAGGTGCTTGATGACGAGTTCCCGCTGTCAATGTTCTACGAAGCACTCGAGAAGAAGATGAGAAACGTCATCGAATCCACGGCCGGAATCACCGGTGAGCCCAGCGGCGGCAACAGCCTCAAGGATGCGGCATGATGGCTCCCGACGGACCCAGGACAGTCATGGTGGCGGGCTCCACCAGCGAGGCCGGGACCGCCGTCGTATCGGCCCTGAGCGGCGCCGGATTCCGCGTCGCCGCCGTAGACCTGGACACTGAACGCGTGCAAAACCTCGCACGGTCCCGCCCCAATGTCACTGGCTATACCTGTAACCTCGCAGAACCCGCGGCCGTTCGGGAACTGGCGTCCTCGGTACGCCGGGACCTTGGACCCCTCGATGGCCTGATCCACCTGGTGGGCGGCTGGCGCGGCGGCGACGGCATACCGGGGCAGCAGGACTCGGACTGGGACTTCCTGCACACCAGCGTCCTGACGACACTGCGAAACACCAGCCGCGCCTTCTACGACGACCTTGAAAAGTCCCCGGCCGGCAGACTGGCCATCGTGTCTGCCCAGGCAGCTGCCAATCCCTCAGCAGGTGGTGCCGCCTACGCAGCGGTCAAGGCCGCTTCAGAGGCCTGGACCCTGGCGGTGGCCGACGGCTTCCGCAGCTCACAATCCGGCAGCACGGACCACCGGGAACCGCAGCGGTCCGCTGCGGTCGTGTTCGTGGTGAAAGCCCTTGTCGACGACAAGATGAAGGCTGCCCAGCCCGACCGGAAATTCCCGGGATTCACCCATGTGAACGATCTCGGAGCCGCTTCGGCCGCGCTGTTCAGCGGGTCCGCAGCCGAACTCAACGGTTCCCGCCTGCCCCTGGTCTGAGCCTTCACCTATCCCGCAATCCCATCCATGGGCCACACAAACCAAGAGGTAAACAATGTCGTTTTCTCCGACCAAGAGGACCAAGGTACTGGCGAGTCTCGCCATCGGCCTTCTTTCCCTGACCGGCTGCACCACTGCATCACAGAACCCGGGGGGAGCTGCCCCGGGTTCCACTGGCTTTGATCCCGCCTCCGTGGCCAGGGACGATACCCTCGCCGCGAGCGTCCCTGAGGCCATGAGGAGCAAGGGAACCCTCACGGTGGGTGCCGACACATCCTACGCACCTGCCGAATCCCTGGGCGGCGCCGACGGCCAGACCCCCGTGGGCTACAACGTGGATTTCGCAAAGGCCATCGGGGCGACCCTCGGCCTGAACGTCCGCGTCCAGACCTCGGAATTCACGGGAATCCTGCCCGCACTCGGTGCCAAGTACGATCTGGGAATCTCCTCCTTCACCATCAACGCGGAGCGCCTGAAGGCCGTCAACATGGTCAGCTACTTCAATGCCGGCACGTTGTGGGCCGTCCAGAAGGGGAACCCGAAGAATTTCAGCGTCGATGACATCTGCGGCAAAACCGTGGGGGTGCAGACCGGTACCACCCAAGAGGCCCCCGACGTCTCCGCCCGGTCCAAGGCCTGCACAGATGCCGAAAAACCAGGCGTCAACGTGGTCACTTTGAAGACGCAGACAGATGTGACCACCCGTCTGATGAACGGCAGCATCGACGCCATGGCCGCTGATTCCCCCATCATCGGCTATGCCCTCTCGCAGACCGGCGGCAAGCTGGAGGCCCTGGGCGATGTCTACGATGCCGCACCGCAAGGTATCGCGGTGGCTAAAAGCGACACCGCGTTGTCCGAGCTCATGAAAAACGTCATGAACAAGCTCATCAGCGACGGGACCTACGGGAAGATCCTGGACACCTGGAGCAACACCAAGGGCGCCATCACGAAGTCTGAAGTGAACCCGGTGGTAGGCAATTGAGCACCCTCACACGCGCCGATACCAGCGACCTTAGGACCGGGGCCGCGCGCCGGAAACCGGAACTTATCAACGCCGTTCCGGTCCGCCATCCCGGCCGTTGGGCCGGCGCCGTCCTCATCCTGCTCTTCGCCGCGCTGCTGGGCCAGAGCCTGGTCACTAACACCAATTTCCGCTGGGACATCGTCGGCACATACTTCATGGACGTGCTCGTCATCCAGGGCATCGGCTGGACGATGCTGCTGACAGTCCTCTCGATGGTGATCGCCGTTGTGCTGGCCATTCTCCTGGCCTTTATGCGCCAGTCGGACAATCCCCTGTTCCGCGGCGTGAGCTGGACCTGGGTCTGGTTCTTCCGCGGCACACCGGTTTACACCCAGCTGGTGTTCTGGGGTCTCATTTCCGTTCTTTATCCCAAGATCGCCTTGGGTATTCCGTTCGGACCGGAACTGTTCAGCTTCAGCACCCAGGACGTGGTCACGGCTTTTGTGGCAGCAATCCTGGGACTGGGGCTGAATGAGTCCGCTTATCTGGCCGAAATCTTCCGCGCCGGCCTGAAGTCCGTCGACTCCGGCCAGATGGAAGCCGCCGAGGCCCTGGGTATGCGCAAGTCCAAAATCATGTGGCGGATCATTCTGCCCCAGGCCATGCGCGTGATCGTGCCACCCACCGGTAATGAGACCATCGGGATGCTCAAGACCACCTCCCTGGTGCTCGCGGTGCCATTCACCTTGGACCTGACATTCGCCACCAACGGCATCGCCAACCGCAGCTACCTGCCCATTCCGTTGCTGATCGTGGCCGCCCTCTGGTACCTGGTGATCACCAGCATCCTGATGGTGGGCCAGTACTACGTTGAGCGCCACTTCGGAAAGGGCGTGGACAATCTTGTCCCTGCCCCGGTCAAGCCAACCCAGGCGGCCGCGGTGGCCGCCGCAGCCAAAGCAGCCAAAGCACCCAAGCCAGAGGACGAGCTACCGTGACCATCACCAACGACGTCATGACGAAGGAGACCCTCGTCCGTATCGACGGGGTCCACAAGTACTTCGGAGAGCACCATGTGCTCCGCGGGATCGACATGACGGTCCGGCAGGGCGAGGTCGCTGTCCTTATCGGCCCGTCCGGGTCCGGGAAGTCCACGCTGTTGCGCTGCATCAATATGCTGGAAACCATCAGCGCCGGCCGGATCCACCTCCGCGAGGAACTGATCGGCTACCGTGAGACCCGTGGCCGCCTGCATGACCTGACTCTCAAAGAGATCGCCGCCCAGCGCCGGGAGATCGGCATGGTCTTCCAGCGCTTCAACCTCTTCCCGCACCGTACGGCGCTGCAGAACATTATTGAGGCGCCCACCCAGGTCAAGCGGCAGTCCAAGCTGCAGGCCAGATCACGAGCGATGGAACTTCTGGACCGTGTGGGTCTCGGCAACCACGCCAACCACTATCCCGCGCAGCTCTCCGGCGGCCAGCAGCAGCGCGTGGCTATCGCCCGTGCACTGGCGATGGAGCCTGAGCTGATGCTCTTCGACGAGCCCACCTCGGCTCTGGACCCGGAACTCGTGGGCGAAGTGCTCAGCGTGATGAAAGACCTGGCCAAGTCCGGCATGACCATGATCGTGGTGACCCACGAGATCGGCTTCGCACGGGAGGTCGGAGACACCCTGACCTTCATGGACGGCGGCGTCGTGATCGAAAGCGGCAACCCGCGTGACATCATCGCCAACCCGCAGCAGCCCCGCACGCAGGAGTTCCTCTCCAGGGTGCTCTGACAGCTCAACCTAAGCGGTCCGGGCGGTGGTGTGCGAAGCGGATCACGCCCGGACCGGCATCGGGTGTCTACGGCCGGGGCGTGCTGGCCGACGGCGGTGCGGCCGGCTCTGGCTATGATCGAGCTACCTGGTTTCTGATCTGAGGGGACACCAACCAATGAGTGCCGTCACTGTTGCGCGCAATGTTCGAGTAGCAATCTGGACCCTGCTGGGGGTCCTCGTGATTGGCGGCGTGATCTGGTTCGCCTTGTTTACCGCGAACAAACCCGCGGCGCCCGCGCCACAGGCATCCGCTGATCCCGCGGTTGTCAGGGAAGACAGCCACCGGCTCACCGCCCCGGCGGCCGAGAAAGCGCAGCTCGTTGAGTTCCTGGACTTTGAATGCGAAGCCTGCCGCGCTGCCGAACCCTTGGTGAGCCAACTGAAGAAGGATTACGGGGATCGCATCACCTTCGTCCATCGCTACTTCCCGCTGCCGGGCCATCTGAACTCCGGCACCGCAGCGCTCGCCGTCGAAGCGGCCGCACGCCAGGGCCAGTACGAGGCGATGGTCGCGAAGCTTTTCGAGACCCAGCCGGAGTGGGGCGGAAAGCAGGACTCGCAGGGCGCCCTGATCCGGACCTACGCTGAGGGGCTCGGCCTCGACATGGCAAAGTTCGATCAGGACGTAGCGGCCGAGGATGCGAAGGAACGGATCCGCCGGGACTTAGCGGACGGCAAGACGCTCGGCGTGACCGGCACCCCGACGTTCTTCCTCAACGGCGAAAAACTCACCCTCAACACCGAAGCCCAGTTCCGGCAGCTGCTCGACGACGCCGCTAAGTAGCGCCGCCGGTGCCGTCGGGTTCATTTTCCACGCGCTGCCTGTAAGAATCCAGCACTTCGCGGAAATATGAGGGGTATAGGACACCAGCCCTCAAACGCGTTGCGAACCCAGCGGATCCTTCTCACTCGTGCCGCAGACATCGGGCGGGGAAGCCTGCGGGCATTCTGTCCGTGTTCCGGGGGCGCCGGCCTTGAT
The DNA here is from genome assembly GCF_055412785.1 of Pseudarthrobacter lactosi. NCBI lineage: Bacteria > Bacillati > Actinomycetota > Actinomycetes > Micrococcales > Micrococcaceae > Pseudarthrobacter > Pseudarthrobacter lactosi. The sequence continues at coordinate 1,827,420 of NZ_JBVAYS010000001.1, read as the reverse complement.
CCTCAGATTCGGTGATGTCCTGGGACTCGGCTCTCCAGGCGGGGCCGCTACAGCACCCAGATCCAGCTACGCACGCATGTTTGCATCTGCTGAGGATGCGCGGCACTACGTCCAGTCGCAGGACTCCGCCGTGCTCAAGCGGCTCTGTAAGCGATTAATGGCGGTTTATTTTTGCGTCGCTAAATGGCAGCCTGCTAGTTCGAGGGTGCTCGCGACCGCCTATAAAAGGTTGCTCGGGACATTCCGACATCGCGCGACCTGAGCAGCAGGTTCGCCGCCTTCGACCAGGCGGACCCCACTTGGCCATCCTGTCCACGACTACTGCCACGCAGTCGGAGGCAATAGTCATGGCCTACTGTAGCGGGCAGACCTACGCGGAAGTCGCCGCGGCCCTGAACCTGAATCTCCCGGGGGTCAAGGCCAGGATCCGGGAGGGGTTCTGCAATTGCGCCAGTCAGTGGGCGCAGCAGGCACCGACTGACTTGAGTTACTCCTGCAGCGGTATCTGTGGGGCCCTATTTGACGGTGAGGGTGCCTTTCATGTTGCCGTGGAAGTTGCAGTGGTAGGGGTAAGTCCCGGGTTCGGTGGGGGCGGTGAAGGTTCCGGTGCCGACTTTGACGTTGACGTCGAACGTGGTGCCGGTGTCCGCAGTGATGGTATGCGCTTCGATGTCTTCGTTGGTGACGGTGATCTCCGCCCCGGGGCTCACGGTGTCCGCACCCTGGTATTTGAAGCCTGTAATCAGGATTTCTGCCGGCGCCGCCGCAGTTGTTGAGCCGGTGCCTGACGTGGAGGGAGCGGATGCTGTGGTGGCGGCCGTAGCTGTCGGGAATTCTTCCGTCAGTGTGGGGGCAGCTGTCGTGCCGGACCCGGACACCCCGGAAGCACCGCAGCCGGACAGGACCAGCACTACTGCTGCCGCCGCGAGTCCGAGTGCGCTGCCGGTTCTGGTGGTTGCTTTCATGGTGAAACCTTTCATGGAAACTGCCGGTGCCGTACTAAAAGCAGATGGTCAGGGGTGTTCGATCCAGCAGGCGAGGATTGTGGTGGAGAGCTGGTAGGCCAGTGCGTTTCTGGTGATGTTTTCCGGTCCAAGGTTTGGGGGCAGGTCGCTGGCGTTCACGTGCAAAACGAAGTTGTCTTTTTGGAACACGGCTGATCCGTCGGCGGTTTCGTAGGCCGGGAATCCGAGGTTCGCCAGGCCTTCGATGGGTGTTGCGTCCTTGGCGAGGGCCTGCATCGCGTCGAAGTATTTTCGTGCGGATGCCTTGTCCGTGGCTTCCTGGACGGAGATGACCAGCGCTCCTTCAGCCAGGTGGTAGGTGCAGGTGAAGGTGCTGTTGGCCCAGGTATTGATCGTGTGCGGGTCCGAGCCCAGATCCAGGATGGACCGAAGCCTCTCCTTGGGCTGGTCCCCGCAGACCATCAGGGCAGCGGCGCTGGGCGCATTCGACGTCGTGCCCCGAGACGGCGAGCCCTGGCCGTGATGCCCGCTGCTGTGGCTTGCTTCAGGCGACGTGGCTGGCGGGGCCGCGGTCGAAACGTTTGGCGCTGCGGTGACGGATCCGGCTGCTGTTGCGCAGCCGGAGAGCAGCATGGCGGCGATGCCCAGGGTGGCCAGCAAGGGCTTGTGCTGTTTCATGGGCATCCAATTCTGGCCGCTCCCTTTTTGTGGGTGCGCGGCCGGTCTCTAGGCTTTGAGTTTGGCGTAGATGACGTAGTTGTCATCGAAGAGTCCGGTGGCAGGGTCGTAGCCGTCGCAGGTGATCAGGCGGAGTTCAGCCCCTGGGGTGTTGCCGTAGACGTCGAGGGTGGGGAATTCGTTTTTGGGGTACAGGGCGCCTCGGTCAACGATGAACACCGCAGTGGTGCCGTCGGTCCGCGAAACGTTGATCTCGGCGCCGGGGGTGAGTTTGCGCAGGTCGGCGAAGACGCCCGTGTGCCCTCCGAGGGCGTTGACGTGGCCCAGCATCACTGAGGGTCCGCGTTCCCCGGCGGTGGGGGAACCTTCGTACCAGCCCGCGGGGGCTCCGTTGCCGGTGTCCTGCGGGACTTTGAGGGAGCCGTTGTCCTCCAGCCCCAGGTGGAGAAGGTCTGTGCGGACCCCGATTGAGGGAATGTTCAGGGTGACGGGAGCCGAAGCGGCCAGTACCGCCGGAAGCTGCGCTGCGGGCAGGGCCTCGGTGGCAGCAGGCGGCGGTGCGGGTACGGTCGGGGACGTGAGCGCGGGGGGAGCCACGGATGAGACGGAGGCGGAAGGTGCCGTTCCGGCGTCGGGAGTGGTGGCGGGTCCGGCGGCGCAGCCGGCTAGGGAAAGCATGAGCAGAACCCCGGCCGCCGTGGGGGCCCCGAGACCTCTACGGCGGCCGGGATTCTTGGTTGTCACAGTATTGATCCGTTCAGCTTTGGCTTAGGCTGCTGCGTTGCGGCGGCGGACGGCATAGGCGCCCCCGGCGAGGGCGATCAGGGCCAGGCCGGAACCGATGGCAAGGGCTCCGGTGTCAGTGCCGGTTTCGGTGGCGATGCCGGTCGCTGCACCGCCGGCAGGCATCTTCATCTGTCCGGCAGTCAACGTCCCGCACAGTGCAGGGGAGGTAGCGGCAAGGGGAAGCGTGGGGGCGAGGTCGCTCTTTGCGGCCTGGCCGGCTGCGCTGAGGGTGGCGGGGTCAAGGCCGTGAACAACTACCACTGCGGTGCCTGCGTCAAGTGCGGCCTTGGTCTCAGCGTTCAGTTCGAACGTGCGGTCCACCGTGTAGGAAGCGCCCTGTCCGCCGACCTTCAGGTCAAGGCCTGCTGCGGGGCTGGTGTCGCCGCTGGTGGACAGGGTGGTGACGATGCCGCCGTAGGACGGGGCGCCTTCGGTAGTGGAGATGACCTGGTCGCCGTCCTTATCAGCCGAGGGGTCCGGGCAGACGCCCTTGGCTCCGCCGTGGATGTGCTGCACGTGCGGGTACGGGGCGTCCATGAAGGTCGCCGGCATGCCCGAAACTTTCAGGACGACGTGGGCCTGGTTGCCGGTGACATCAAGGGTGATCGTGCCCGAGCCGGCGCTGCCGTTGAGCTGCTTCAGGGTGGACTGGTAGGACCCGTCGGCGGCCATCGCGGGAGAACCGGAAAGGGCAAGAGCGGCCAAAGCAAGGGTGGGGACTGCCATAAAGCGAAGTGTCTTATTCATTGGAAAAATCTCCTCATACACGCGCGTGTGATGTTGGCGCCCCCGGGAAGGGGGTCACCAGTACTTCGCAACAACTCCGGGAAAGGATGGGAACGAAAGTGGCCGGGTTCACATATTTTTGGGGAGGCAACCGCTGGGAGGTCCCCCGTGTAATTCTGCAGGCCGTGATCTGGCTGGGTTAAGCCGCCGAAGCGCCGCGGCGTCTGCCCCGCGCAGCTTTCCCTGACCCGGTACGGGTTTTCTGCAGCAGGGCGCACCCGGCCATCGCCCCCGCGACAGATTCAGCGATAGCCGTTATGGTCTTGGCGGTGTACCAGACGGGTTCGTACATTGAGGGCAGCGGCCCGATAGCGGGTACCTGGACATACCGGTAGAGGATGACCGCGGCCAGGGAGGACAACGCCACCGCAGCGGCGGCAGCGAAAGCGGTCCGGGATCCTTTGAGCAGCACGAACACCGCTGCCAGAGCCGCGGCTCCGGCCTGGGCCAGAAACAGGGTCCCCTGCCCGATGCCGCCCGGGGCGGCCTGCTGGTAGCCGGGGGCGAGCTGGACATGGATCACGGCGCTGACCACCAGGGCCACCGCGACAGTGACGCGCAGCACCCAAAGAGAACGCGCAGGCCGGTTCAGTTCCTGGCGGTTCATTTTACGACCAGCGTCCCGGTCATCTGCGAGTGGAAAGTACAAATGATTCCGTACTCACCGGGGGCATCCGGTGCCTGGAAAATCACCGTGGCGCCGCCCGGGACCTCAATGTCGAACCCGCCCTTGTCCTTGGAAGTGAGGGTGTGCGGGGCGCTGTCCGCGTTCGTCACCGTCACCATCGAACCCGGCTTCACCGGCGCCGGAATCTCAAACTTGAAATCCTTGATGGTGATGACCGCTTCAGCTCTCTGGGCTGATCCTTGAGTTGACTGGGCAGCGGAACTGGCCGCGGGAGGGGCGGAGGAGTCGCCGCTTTGGGCTGCGCATCCGGTGATGCCCGCCAGCGACACGGCCGCGGCTACAAACCACATACGGGTAATGATTTTCATGACAATCCCCTTCAAGGGATGTGTCCTCCACCCGCCGGACGGCGCGTCCATCAGGAAACTACCCTGCACGCTATTCGTCACCCCCGCCCTTACGGACTGCCTGCGCAGCGCCCGTTCCTACACTTGGGCCGCCTCCCGCCAGCGATAAAGCCGTTAATAGGCGTAAGCGAGAACGAGCAGGGCCCGGAACGGGTCAGGTGGAGGCGGCCAGCAGTTGTTGGGCTTCGCTGACTGCTTCGTCACTCCGGCCCAGAAGGGACAGCTCTCCTGATGCTCCATCCGCCTAGGCTGCCATGATCATCAGCTCGCAGGTGACACCGGTGAAGGCGATAGTCCCGATGATGTTGGTCGGACCGGGTTAGGGGCATGGAACACCCGGCCGCCGTCGTCGGATACGAGGAGTCCTTCAGTGGTGGCTGCCCAGATCCATGGTTTGCCTACTGTCTTCTTCACAGCGGTTATCGCCTGGACCTGTCCATCGATATGGCCTGTCTGGATCCAGGTACTCCCCGCGTCGGTTGAATAGTGGACTGAACCGTTGGGCTCGATGCCGACGACTTCGGTGCCGCTGGCGAACGCAACGAATTGCATGATCGGGGCTGTGGTGTTCAGTTTCCAGGTTTTCCCGCCGTCGGTGGAGCGCTGGAGCCCGTCCTGGGTGGTGGCGAGGACGGTTTCACTTTCCGGGGTGCCTGCCAGAACGGCGGGAACGAACCCGGCCGTGGCAGGTGACCAGGATTTCCCGTCGGGGCTGGTCAGCAGTGTCCCGTCGTAGGCGACGATTCCGGATTTGGTTGCCGTGAGGGCATGGAAGTCCGATTCACCCTGGCGGGACAGCTGCTCCCAGGTCTTACCGCCGTCCACAGATTTGATCAGGCCCATGGGGTTGGGCAGATCCGAGCCGGGGCCCGGGTGCCCGGAGGCGTAAAAGACGCCCTGGTCGGCGGCGGCGGTGAACCCCATCAGGTCGTTGGTCTCCCCGATTTTGGTGGCGGGTGACTTGGCGACGTTGAACAGGCCTTCATGGGTGGCCAACAGGACCTGATCGGTTTCGCGGTTCACGCTTAGCCCGTGGACGTGGGAGCTGGGGAAACCGGCGGCCGCTGTGGACGGTTGGGTGCCGGTGGTTGAGCCGGAGGAACAGGCGGACAAGGTAAGTAAGAGGGCGGCGGCCGCGGTGAGCCCAGCGTCGGGACGTCCTCGGTTCATAAATTGCAGGGGCACGGGGAACTCCAGAGTGATCCGGGAAATGTGTATGGGGGGAGGCACCGACCCTTAGGGGGCGGGGCCGGTGCCGTGGTGTGCTGGCTACAGGGTGGCCAGCAGGTCTTTCATTTCCTGGATTTCGGCTTCCTGGGAACTGACGATGTCCTTGCTGAGCTGGACCGCGTCAGCGTTCTTGCCGTCGGTGGTCTCGGTCTTGGCCATCATGACGGCGCCTTCGTGGTGGGCGATCATCTGGGTGAGGAACAGTTTGGCGGCCTCGGAGCCCTGGGCGGCCTCGAGTTTGGCCATGTCTTCCTCGCCCGTCATCCCGGACATGCTGTGTCCAGGGGCCATGCCGGTTGGCATTTCGGTGGGCTGTCCCCAGTTCTCAAGCCAGCCGGTCATCTCCTCAATCTCCGGTCCCTGGGCGGCCTTGATCTTGGTGGCCAGATCGGTTACCGCGGCGGGAATGCCTTCCTTCTTGAGCATGACGTCGCTCATGGACACGGCCTGGGCATGGTGGGGGATCATCATCTGCGCGAATATGCTGTCAGCGTCGTTGAAGTCAGCCGAGGCTGCTGCCGAAGTTGCCGGGGCTGAGCTGGAGCTGCCGTGGTTCGTTCCGGGCATGCTGCCGGTCGCCGAACTTCCGGCTTCCGGTCCGGCGGAGCATCCGGCGAGGGCCATTGCTGCGGCAATGGCGGCAGCGGAAATGGTCAGGATCTTTTTCATGAAAATCAGGGTCCTCAAAAAGTATCAGCGGGCGCGTGGCGCGCCTTTCGGTTTGCGTGCAGTGACGGCCGCGCCCCTGGGGCGGGCCTGTTTCATGCGTGCCGTATGACTGGATGGTGCGCCGGGAAGAACACGGCGCCGTCGAGCAATTTACGTCCGGCTGATACAGAGGTCACCAGGGGAGGGGCTACCCGGCGAATAGGAATAGTTCCTGCTGGCCGCAGCCGCGACCCCTAAGTCCGGTAACGCGTGGGGTGCTGTTCCAGGCGCAGGGGCTGACAGCGACGTGTTCCCCGGGGACAGCACGCAGGCATTGCCCCCGGCGGACATCTCGGGGCAGGAACCTGCAGGGGCACACGAAGACGACGATCCAGTTACTGCTTGAGTAACTGCCCTCCCGTCCGGCGACGCCCCTGTTGCATGGGAGTGGCCGGCGGGAATGCTTGGCATGTGTATCGTTGACTCGCCGCCGACTGCTGCCGGCATGCTGTGCGCGGCACTTATATGGTGCGCCCCTGTCATGATGTGCATGCCGAAGATGCCGGCGATGATGGCCAGGGCCGCAGTCAAAAATCCTGCACGTAGGAGGAACGCGGTGAGGGGACCACGGGATGGTGCGGTCATAACGATTCCTCCCTTCCGTGCAGGTTCGAAGCTTTAAGCCTACCGGCAGGAGTTTTCCTGCCGGTCAGCATTTCTGGTTCAACGTACCTGGGCGGGATTGAGTTTCACCCTCCGCAGCAGCTGGGCGTTCAGGGCCACCACGATCGTGGACACGGACATCAGCACAGCGCCGGCTGCCGGGGACAGTACGACCCCGGCGAAGGCAAGAACACCGGCGGCCAGGGGGACGGTGGCCCGCATGTTCGGGTTCGTCCATCCTCGACCCTTTGGTGCAATACTGGTCGACTTTCGACATGCCTGCGCGCACGGCTCTCGTCTCTTCAACCGAGCTTTCAAACGAGCGCTCTCGCTCAAGGCACACGAGACAGATGGTGACTTGCTTGCACACCTGCTCGAGCCAAGCTTCACGGCCACGCCCAAACCGCATCAGAGGCTTTATATTTATGCGGCCACTCTGGCGTTCATGCTCCGGTCACACACGAGCGGCTCTGGCTGGCATCTGACTTTCAAGACTCAGGTCAGAAAACTCGACATTGAGCTTCGAGCGCCAGACGGGTCGCAACTCATCTCTCCGAGCGTGAGCATGGGATTTCCCGCCAACTGGGCTGAGTTGGACATCTGGAAGCCAGCGTCCTGACATCGACCGGCCGCGAACCGGCGCAAGCTACCAGCGGTCGTCTTCCCACGCCAGACCCCGATTTCTCATCGATTGCTCCGTAGGGGCCGTTTTGAGGGTTCAGAAGGGCCCCTACGGAGCAATCGATGGTGATGCGACGCCGTTGCCACTCGAAATCTTGCACGCGGCCCGGAATCGGGCTAACCTGTGAGACGTGTCACTGATGAAGTGGCACATGCTTTTGATCTGCGGCGGGAGAGTCCTGCCGGTACGTTCAGCAGGCGCCGTAGGAGCAAATCCTCTCCGGGAATCTCTCAGGCCCACGTACCGCCGCGGTTAGGCAACTCTGGAAAGTAGTCCGGCAACGGGCTCACCGACGGTGCAAGCGCCACCCTGCGAAAGCAATGGGGGTGCGGAAACTCTCAGGTCCAATACAGAGCGGGGAGGAACCCGAATCAATGTGGCGTACCCAGCACGCCACCTGAATTATGGAGTTCCTTCATGACCGTTCAGTCAGCACCAACCACCTTCGCGGATCGGCATATCGGTGCCCGCCGCCAGGCCGATATCGACACCATGCTCAAAGCCGTTGGCTATGACAGCGTCGACGGCCTCGTGGACGTTGCCGTCCCCGACTCCATCCGCCAGGCCAAGCCGCTGGCCCTCAAGGACGCCCTCAGCGAGGTTGAGGTCCTTGCCGAACTCCGCAAGCTCGCGTCGAAGAACAAGACGGCCGTGCAGATGATCGGCCAGGGCTACTACGACACCGTCACGCCCGCGGTGATCCGCCGCAACATCCTCGAGGCCCCGGCCTGGTACACCGCGTACACGCCGTATCAGCCGGAGATTTCGCAGGGCCGGCTCGAGGCTTTGCTGAACTTCCAGACCATGGTCCAGGACCTCGTGGGCCTGCCGATCGCGAACGCCTCGCTGCTGGATGAGGCCACCGCCGTGGCCGAGGCCGTGCTGATGATGCGCCGGGCGAACAAGAACAAGGACGCCCGCGACGGCAAGACGGTCCTGGATGCCGATTGCCTGCCGCAGACCATCGCGATCGTGAAGGGCCGCGCCGAGGCCCTCGGTTTCGAGGTGGAGGTCGCTGACCTGTCGACGGGCCTGCCCGAGGGTGTCATCAACGGCATTGTCCTGCAGCAGCCCGGCGTGTCCGGCCGGGTCTTCAACCACGCCGACGTCATCGCCGCAGCCAAGGAGCGCGGCGCGCTCGTGACGGTTGCTGCTGACCTGTTGGCCTTGACGCTGATCACCCCTCCGGGGGAGCAGGGCGCGGATATCGCCGTCGGCTCCACCCAGAGGTTTGGGGTGCCGTTGTTCTTCGGCGGCCCGCACGCGGCGTACATGGCGGTGGCGAAGGGCCTGGAGCGGTCCATGCCCGGCCGCCTCGTCGGTGTCTCCAAGGACAACGCCGGGGTCCCGGCCTACCGTTTGGCGCTGCAGACCCGTGAGCAGCACATCCGCCGTGAGAAGGCCACGTCCAACATCTGCACCGCGCAGGCGCTGCTGGCCATCGTCTCCTCCTTCTACGCCGTCTACCACGGCCCCGACGGCCTCAAGGCAATCGCCGAGCGCGTCCACCACAACGCCCGCACGCTGGCCACCACGCTGAAGGTCGCCGGCCGCGAACTGGTCACCGAGACCTTCTTCGACACCGTCACCGTCCGCGTCCCGGGCAAGGCCGCCAAGGTCATCGCCGCCGCCGAAGCACGCGGGATCAACCTGCGCCGCATCGACGAGGACACCATCGGCGTCTCCGCTGATGAAACCACGACGACGGATGTCCTCTCCGCGATTGCCGTCGCCTTCGGTGCCGGTCCCGTGGTGGACGCGAAGGGCTTTGAGCTGCCCGAATCGGTCCTCCGTTCCTCCGAGTACCTGCAGCACCCGGTGTTCAACACGCACCGTTCCGAAACCCAGCTGCTGCGTTACATCCGCAGGCTGAGCGACCGGGACCTGGCGCTGGACCGGACCATGATCCCGTTGGGTTCGTGCACCATGAAGCTGAACGCCACGGCGGAGATGGAAGCCATTTCCTGGCCGGAGTTCGCCTCCATCCACCCGTTCGCCCCGGACTCCCAGACCGTGGGCTGGCGCGAGCTCATCGGCGGGCTGGAAGCTGACCTCGCGGAAATCACCGGCTACGACCAGGTGTCCCTGCAGCCGAACGCGGGTTCCCAGGGCGAGCTCGCCGGCCTGCTGGCGATCCGCGGCTACCACCTCTCCCGCGGTGATGACCAGCGCACGGTCTGCCTGATCCCGGCCTCGGCCCACGGTACCAACGCCGCCTCGGCCGTCCTCGCCGGAATGAAGGTTGTTGTTGTTGCCACAGCTGCGGACGGCAGCATCGATCACGCTGACCTGTACGCCAAGATCGAGGCCCACAGGGACGTCCTTTCGGCCATCATGATCACCTACCCTTCCACCCACGGCGTCTACGACGCCGACGTGACCGAAATCTGCGACGCCGTGCACGCGGCCGGCGGCCAGGTCTACGTGGATGGCGCCAACCTGAACGCGCTCGTCGGTCTGGCGCAGCCGGGCAAGTTCGGCGGCGACGTCTCGCACCTGAACCTGCACAAGACCTTCTGCATCCCCCACGGTGGCGGCGGACCGGGTGTTGGCCCGGTCGCAGCGAAGGCCCATCTGGCACCCTTTATGCCAAGTGACGCCAACAAAGCAGCGCACGAGTCCGGTCACGGCGTGGCCATCTCAGCGTCCAACTACGGCTCCGCCGGTGTCCTGCCCATCTCGTGGGCGTACGTGAAGCTGATGGGTGCCGAGGGCCTGACCGAGGCCACGAAGTCCGCGCTGCTCGCGGCAAACTATGTTGCCGCACGGCTGAACGAGTACTTCCCGGTCCTCTACACGGGCGAGGGCGGTCTGGTGGCGCACGAGTGCATCCTGGACCTGCGCGAGCTGACGGCGAAGACCGGCGTCACCGCGGAAGATGTGGCCAAGCGTCTGATCGATTACGGCTTCCACGCCCCCACCCTGGCGTTCCCGGTTGCGGGCACGCTGATGGTGGAGCCCACGGAGTCCGAGGATCTGGTGGAGATCGACCGGTTCATCGATGCGATGATCACCATCCGGAAGGAAATCGACCAGGTGGCCAACGGCGACTTCAGCGTGGAGAACAGCCCGCTGCGCCACGCACCCCACACCGCGTCCGCCGTCGTGAGTTCCGATTGGACCCGGGCCTACCCGCGTGAGCAGGCCGCCTTCCCGCTCGCCTCGCTCAAGCAAGACAAGTACTTCCCGCCCGTCGGCCGCATCGACGGCGCCGCCGGAGACCGCAACCTCATCTGCTCCTGCCCGCCCATCGAGGAATTCGCGAACTAGTTTCGTGTGAAAGGCTTTCATAATGACTGAGAACTACACCGCTCTTTACGAAGAGCACAAGAAACTCGGCGCTTCCTTCACCGATTTCGGTGGCTGGCAGATGCCCCTGAAGTACAGCTCCGAGCTGGCCGAGCACCACGCGGTGCGCAAGGCCGCCGGCCTGTTCGACCTCTCCCACATGGGCGAAGTCTGGGTCACCGGCCTGGAAGCCGGCGCGTTCCTGGACTACGCGCTGGTGGGCAAGCTCTCCGCCATCGCGGACGGCAAGGCCAAGTACTCGCTCATCTGCGACGCCGACGGCGGCATCATCGATGACCTCATCGTCTACCGCTTCGGCGACGAGAAGTACCTCGTGGTCCCCAACGCGGGCAACGCCCCCACCGTCGCCGTCGCCCTGGCCGAACGCGCCGTGGCGTTCAACGTGAAGGTGGAGGACGCCTCCGCCATCACCTCGCTGATCGCGGTCCAGGGCCCCAAGGCCGAGGCCATCCTGCTCAAGCTGACCGACGAGGCCCAGCACGCACTGGTCACCGACCTGAAGTACTACGCGTTCAACGAGCTCACCGTGGCCGGCCACAACGTCATCCTGGCCCGCACCGGCTACACCGGCGAGGACGGCTTCGAGCTCTTCGTAGCGAACGACGGCGCCGCCTCCCTGTGGGCGTCCGTCGCCGAAGCAGGGGCCGAGTTCGGCATCGTTCCGTGCGGCCTCGCCTCACGCGATTCGCTCCGCCTCGAAGCCGGCATGCCGCTCTACGGCAACGAGCTTTCGCTCGAACGCTCACCGTTCGACGCCGGCCTGGGTGGCGTTGTGGCACTCAAGAGCAAGGAAGGCGACTTCGTGGGCCGCTCTGCCCTGGAAGCCGCCAAGGAAGCCGGATCCAAGCGTAAGCTTGTGGGCTTGAAGGGCCTGGGACGTCGTGCCGGCCGCGGTCACTACCCGGTGCTCAAGAACGGTGCCGTGGTTGGCGAAGTCACCTCCGGCCAGCCCAGCCCCACCCTCGGCTACCCGGTCGCGATGGCCTATGTCGACGTCGAGCACGCCGAGATTGGCACCGCCCTGGACATCGACCTGCGCGGCAAGGCAGAACCGTTCGAGGTTGTCGCCCTGCCGTTCTACAAGCGCCAAAAGTAGCCCAAGTCCGGAACCGGCAGGCCGGAGTTTTCACGCGTGCTGCTCCTTCGTCGCTCTGACGCACGCTTTCGAAAACCCCCGCCCGCCGGCCCCGCCAAACGCTCTCTCACTTATTGCGGTGTTTGGGCGAACGCTCTCTCACTTTTGAACTCCAAACTTAAGGAATACACAACATGGCTAAGGTTGCCGCTGAACTGAAGTACTCCGCCGAGCACGAGTGGATCTCCACTGATGGCTCCGGGCCGTCCGTTGTTGGCGTGTCCGCTGTTGCCGCTGAGGCGCTGGGCGACATCGTCTACGTGGACCTGCCCGAGGTTGGCTCCACGGTGACCGCGGGGGAGACCTGCGGCGAGATCGAGTCCACCAAGTCCGTTTCCGACCTGTACTCCCCGGTCACAGGCGAGGTCACGGAAATCAATGACGGCGCCGTGAGCGATCCCGCACTGATCAACTCCGATCCCTACGGTGCCGGCTGGCTGTTCAAGGTCACCGTCGAGTCCGAGGGCCCGTTGCTCTCCGCTCAGGAATACGCCGAAGTCAACGGTGGCGAACTGTGAGCGCCACAACCGAAACCGTCTTTGAGCAGGTAGTCTCAGCGAGCCTGGATACCGACCTGTCGGTGCTGGACCCGGAGATCGCGGCCAAGATCGACGACGAACTGGGCCGCCAGCGCAATGGCCTGGAAATGATCGCCTCCGAGAACCACACGGCCGTTGCCGTGATGCAGGCGCAGGGCTCGGTCCTGACCAACAAGTACGCCGAGGGCTACCCGGGCAAGCGCTACTACGGCGGGTGCGAACACGTGGACGTCATCGAGCAGCTGGCCATCGACCGGGTGAAGGCCCTGTTCGGTGCCGAGTTCGCCAACGTGCAGCCGCACTCCGGCGCCCAGGCCAACGCCTCGGTCATGCACGCGCTGATCAAGCCGGGCGATACCATCATGGGCCTGAACCTGGCCCACGGCGGCCACCTCACCCACGGCATGAAGATCAACTTCTCCGGCCGGCTCTACAACGTGGTCCCGTACCAGGTCCGCGAAGACACCCACACCATTGACATGGCCGAGGTGGAGCGCCTGGCGCTGGAACACAAGCCGCAGCTGATCGTTGCCGGCTGGTCGGCCTACGCACGCCAGCTCGACTTCGCCGAGTTCCGCCGGATCGCTGACCTGGTGGGTGCCTTCTTGATGGTGGACATGGCGCACTTCGCCGGCCTGGTGGCAGCTGGCCTGCACCCAAGCCCGGTGCCGCACGCCCACGTCACCACGTCCACCACGCACAAGACCCTCGCCGGTCCGCGCGGCGGCATCATCCTCTCCAACGACGCCGCGATCGCCAAGAAGATCAACTCCGCTGTCTTCCCCGGACAGCAGGGCGGCCCGCTGGAGCACGTCATCGCCGGCAAGGCTGTGGCCTTCAAGATCGCAGCAACGCCTGAGTTCAAGGAACGCCAGGAGCGCGTCCTTGCAGGCGCCAGTATCCTGGCCGACCGCCTGGTCCAGCCGGACGTCACCGCCAAGGGCATCAACGTGATCTCCGGCGGCACCGACGTGCACCTGGTCCTCGTTGACCTGCGCAACTGCGAGCTGGACGGCCAGCAGGCCGAAGACCGCCTGGCCGCGATTGACATCACCGTCAACCGCAACGCCGTACCGTTCGACCCGCGCCCGCCGATGGTCACCTCCGGCCTCCGGATCGGCACCCCCGCGCTGGCCACCCGCGGGTTCGGCGAGGCAGCCTTCCGTGAAGTTGCGGACATCATCGCCGAGGCATTGATTGTCGACGCCGACGCGGACCTTTCGGATCTGCGTCACCGGGTAGAGGCACTCGCCTCCGCCCACCCGCTTTACCCGTCCGTCACAGCGCTCAGCTGATTTTCCCGGGCTGGCTCCGGGTCCTGATGGCCACAGTTTTCACGCGTGCTGCTCCTACGTCGCTCTGACGCACGCTTTCGAAAACCGTGTCCAGCAGGACCCTCGGAGGGGGCCGGGGATCCGGCAGCATGCACCCCACCGTCCCCCCTAACCTCGCAAGCTCGGTCAGGGAACCCGGACGGCGTGGGCCCAAGGCATGCAGAGGATGTCCGGCCCCCTCCCGTCCGACCACTTACTTTAGTTAGGAAACGCACATGGCCGTTGGAGTCTTTGATTTGTTCTCCGTCGGGATCGGGCCTTCGAGCTCTCATACCGTTGGGCCGATGCGCGCTGCCGCGGTGTTTGCTGAAGAGGTCAAGGGCTCCGGCAGCCTGGACAAGGTGGCCTGGCTGCGGGTGGACCTGTATGGGTCGCTCGCAGCAACTGGCCACGGCCACGGCACCATGACGGCCATCCTGCTGGGCCTGGAGGGTTTCCACCCTGAAAAGATCCTGCCGGCTGAGGTGGAGGAGCGGCTCGCCGCGATCGGCGAAACCGGCACCCTTCAGCTCGCCGGGTCCGTGCCCCTGCCGTACGGCGTCAAGGACATCATCCTGCGCCCGCTCACTGTCCTGCCGCGGCACACCAACGGCATGACCTTCACAGTCAGCGACGAGGCAGGCGAAGTCCTGCACAAGGCCACGTTCTTCTCCGTGGGCGGTGGCTTCATTGTCCGTGAAGGCGAAGAGGACGCGGCCCTGAAGGAACTGGACGAGTCCAAAAAGGAACTTCCGCTGCCGTTCCGCACCGCGGCCGAGCTGTTGGGCCGGTGCCAGTCCAAGGGCCTGTCCATCGGCGAGATCATGTTCGTCAACGAGCGCGCTTCCCGCACCGAACAGGAGATCCGCGAAGGCCTGCTGCACATCTACTCCGTCATGGAGGAGTGTGTGGCAACCAGCCTCAAGCGCGAGGGGCTGCTGCCCGGCGGACTGAAGGTCCGCCGTCGTGCTCCGGACTGGCATGAGCGGCTCGAAAAGGAGGACAAGGACCGGGACCCGAAGTACTGGCAGGAATGGGTGAACCTCATCGCCCTGGCAGTGAACGAGGAGAACGCGTCCGGCGGCCGGGTTGTCACGGCGCCCACCAACGGCGCCGCGGGGATCATCCCGGCAGTCCTCTACTACGCACTGCATTTCGCACCCGGGATGGACAAGGCCACGCAGGAAGACCGCGACGACGTTGTGGTCAAGTTCCTGCTCACGGCCGGTGCCATCGGGGTGCTGTACAAGGAACAGGCGTCCATTTCGGGCGCCGAGGTGGGCTGCCAGGGCGAGGTGGGATCGGCGTCGTCCATGGCGGCCGGTGCCCTCGCCGAGGTGCTGGGCGGCACCCCCCAACAGGTGGAAAACGCGGCGGAGATCGCGATGGAACACAACCTGGGCCTGACGTGCGATCCGATCGGCGGGCTGGTCCAGGTGCCGTGCATCGAACGCAACGCGATCGCGGCGGCGAAGGCCATCAACGCCGCCAAGATGGCGCTGTGGGGGGACGGAACGCACCGCGTTTCCCTGGACGAGGTGATCGTGACCATGCGCGAGACCGGCAGGGACATGAGCTCCAAATACAAGGAAACAGCCATGGGCGGCCTCGCCGTCAACGTAGTGGAATGCTAAGGGAAGAGAACTGATGACACTGGCACCAGAAGGCCGGAAGCTGCTGCGCGTTGAGCAGCGGAACTCTGCAGTACCTGTGGAGCGGAAGCCGGAATGGATCAAGGCGAAGGTCCAGATGGGACCCGAGTACGTCCAGCTCAAGAACCTGGTCAAGAAGGAAGGCCTGCACACGGTGTGTGAGGAGGCCGGCTGCCCCAACATCTTCGAGTGCTGGGAAGACAAGGAAGCCACGTTCCTGATCGGCGGGTCCGAATGCACGCGCCGCTGTGATTTCTGCCAGATCGACACGGGCAAGCCGTCCCCGGTGGACATGTTCGAGCCCACGAAGGTGGCCCGCTCGGTCCTGGCCATGCAACTGCGCTACGCCACCGTGACGGGTGTGGCCCGTGATGACCTGGCCGACGAGGGTGTGTGGCTCTACGCCGAGACGGTCCGGAAGATCCACGAGCTGAACCCGGGCACCGGCGTCGAACTGTTGATCCCTGACTTCTCCGGCAAGCCCGAGCACATCGAGGCGATCTGCGATTCCAAGCCCGAGGTCTTCGCGCACAACGTCGAGACCGTGCCGAGGATTTTCAAGCGGATCCGGCCGGCGTTCCGGTATGAGCGGTCCCTCGATGTCATCACCCAGGGCCGGGCCCTGGGCATGGTGACGAAGTCGAACCTGATCCTGGGCATGGGCGAGACCCGTGAGGAGATCTCCGAGGCGCTGCGGGACCTGCATGAGGCCGGCTGTGACCTGATCACCATCACCCAGTACCTGCGCCCGTCCGAGCGGCACCTGCCGGTGGACCGGTGGGTCAAGCCGCAGGAGTTCGTGGACCTCCAGGACGAGGCCAAGGAGATCGGCTTCCTCGGCGTGATGAGTGGGCCGCTGGTCCGTTCCTCGTACCGGGCCGGCCGGCTCTGGGCCACCGCGATGCGCAAGAAGGGCTGGGAAATCCCCGCCCAGCTCGCCCACATCGAGTCCTCCGGCAGCACCCGCCAGGAAGCCAGCTCACTCCTGGCAGCCCAGGCCAGCTGACCGCCCGTTTTCAGAGCCGATATCAGGAAAGGACCGAAGATGCTCCCTACAAGAATCGAAATCATCCCCTCAACCGGGATCGTTGAGCAGGTCCAGGCGCTGGTTCCGCTGACCACCACGCTGACCATGACGTGCCTGCCGCACCACGGCATTGAGCGGACCATGCGCACGTCGGTGGAACTGAGCACGCTCGGCTACACCGTCATCCCGCACCTGGCCGCGCGCAGCATCCATGACCGGGCCGAACTGACCCGGATCATGCGGGACTGCGACGGCGCGGGCATCGGCGAGGTGTTTGTGATCGGCGGCGACCGGAAGCAGCCCGCGGGCCCGTACGGCTCAGCCCTGCCGCTGCTCGAGGACATCGCCCAGTACACCGGCGGCCGGATGCGCGCCGGCGTGGCAGGCTACCCGGAAGGCCACCCGACCGTGGCCGCGCTGGACCTGCTCGATGCCCTGCAGGACAAGAAGGACCTGGCCACCCACGTGGTCACCCAGATGTGCTTCGACGCGCCCAAAATCCTCGACTACGCGGCGCTCCTGCGCCGCGAAGGCGTGGACCTGCCCGTCTGGGCGGGCGTGGCGGGGTCCGTCCCGCGGACCAAGCTGCTGGCACTTGCCACGCAGATCGGCGTCGGAAGTTCCCTGAAGTTCCTCAGCAGCAAAGGAACGCTGGCGCGCAAGCTGCTCAGCGGCGACCGCTACTCACCCCACACCCTGGTGGCCGGGCTCGAAAGCCAGCCCGGCCTCGCAGGCATCCATCTTTACAGCTTCAACAACCTCGATGCGGTCCCCAATGAAGCGGGCCACGCATCATCCCCAACGGCACTCCAGCCAGCATTGATTCGAGGAGCAGCACGTGAGCAGTAAGACCACCGTTTCCCCCCAGACTCCACACCTTGAACGCCAGCTCAGCAACAGGCACATCCAGCTGATCGCCATTGGCGGCGCCATCGGCACCGGCCTGTTCATGGGCTCAGGCAAGACCATCTCGGCTGCTGGCCCGTCCGTCATTTTCGTCTACATGATCATCGGCTTCATGCTGTTCTTCGTCATGCGGGCCATGGGCGAACTGCTGCTGTCCAACCTGAACTACAAGTCCTTCAGCGACTTCGCGGCCGACCTGCTGGGCCCGTGGGCCGGCTTCTTCACCGGATGGACCTACTGGTTCTGCTGGGTGATCACCGGGATCGCGGACGTGATCGCCATCGCCGGCTACTCGAAGGAACTCTGGCCCTCGCTGCCGCTGTGGATCCCCGGCCTGGTCACCATCGCCATCCTGCTCCTCCTGAACCTCGCAACGGTGCGGGCGTTCGGTGAGACCGAGTTCTGGTTCGCGCTGATCAAGATCATCGCCATCGCCGCGCTCATCATCGTGGGCCTGTTTATGATCTTCAGCGGTTTCCAGTCCGACGCCGGCCCGGCCACCTTCACGAACCTGTGGAGCCACGGCGGGATGTTCCCGAACGAATTCATGGGCTTTGTTGCCGGCTTCCAGATCGCCGTCTTCGCCTTTGTGGGTATTGAGCTCGTAGGCACCACCGCCGCCGAAGCCAAGGACCCGGAGAAGAACCTGCCCAAGGCCATCAACTCCATCCCCATCCGCGTGCTGCTCTTCTACGTCGGCGCCCTCATCATCCTGATGTCCGTCACGCCCTGGACCCAGTTCCAGGCCGGCCACAGCCCGTTCATCGCCATGTTCTCCCTGGCCGGCCTCGGCGCCGCAGCCACCGTGGTGAACCTCGTGGTGCTCAGCTCGGCCATGTCCTCGGCCAACTCCGGCATCTACTCCACGTCCCGCATGGTCTACGGCCTGGCCCAGGAGGGCGACGCGCCCACCGTGTTCAGCCGCCTGTCCGCCCGCAAGGTACCGCAGAACGCCTTGTTCCTGTCCTGCATCCTGCTGCTCTCCGGCGTCATCCTGATGTACGCGGGCTCGGACATCGGCAAAGCATTCGACATGGTCACCACCGTGTCCGCCGTCTGCTTCGTGTTTGTCTGGTCCATCATCCTGGCCAGCTACCTGAAGTTCCGCTCACGCCGCCCGCACCTGCACGAGTCATCCAAGTACAAGATGCCCGGCGGCGTCCCCATGGTCTGGGTGGTCTTCGCGTTCTTCGCCTTCGTCCTGTGGGCGCTGACCACGCAGCCGGACACGCTGGTGGCGCTGCTGGTCACCCCCGTCTGGTTCGTCCTGCTGGGCATCGCCTGGGTCATCCTGCGCAAGCGCCCGTCGCACCTGGCCCGCTATGCGGAGTTCCAGAAGGACCTCGCCGGCGAGAAGGTGGTGGCGGACGAGAAGGCCGCCGAGGCTGAGCTCGCCGAGGCGAAGGCTTCGCGGGAGGGCTAAGTGGAAACCGAACACGTTCTGACGGTCAACTGCGCGGAGTCCCCGGGGATCGTCCACGCGGTCACCGGGTACCTGCTGGATCACGACTGCGACATCATCGACACCAAGCACTTCGGTGACCGCCAGGCCCAGCAGTTCTTTATGCGGGTGCATTTCGCGGCCGGGAAGGCGGCCTTCAGCACGGAGGAGCTGCGCCGCGATTTCGAGCCGCTGGCCGCTGAGTGGGCCATGAACTGGCAGCTGGAGCCGCACGGCCGCAAGCGCCGGGTCCTGGTGATGGTGTCCAAGTTCGGACACTGCCTCAACGACCTTTTGTTCCGGGCCCGCACGGGTGATCTGCCGGTGGAAATCGTGGCCGTGGTCTCCAACCACACGGATCACGAGGAGCTGGTCAAGTGGCACGACATCCCGTTCTTCCACCTCCCGGTCACCAAGGAGACCAAGCCGGCGCAGGAAGCGCGCCTGCTGGAGCTCGTGGACGAGTTCGAGGTGGAACTGGTGGTCCTGGCCCGCTACATGCAGGTCCTCAGCGATGAGCTGTCGGCGAAGCTGACGGGGAAAACCATCAACATCCACCACTCGTTCCTGCCCAGCTTCAAGGGTGCGAAGCCGTACCACCAGGCCTACGACCGGGGAGTGAAAACCGTGGGCGCCACGGCGCACTACGTCAACGCCGAGCTGGACGAGGGCCCGATCATCGCCCAGCAGGTCATCGACGTGGACCACACGTACACGGCGGACGACCTGGTCCGCGTGGGCCGCGACGCTGAGTGCAAGGCGCTGAGCAACGCGGTGCGGTGGCACTGTGAGGGCCGGGTAATGCTCGACGGCGGGCGGACAGTCGTTCTGCGCTGACCGTCCTGCCAGTGTTTTGCGTACACCTCCGGACTGGCGGGGTGCGTGACGGTCTTCCGAGTCCGTTCGGGGGCTTGTATGCTGTGGATCGGAGAGCCGGGAAGCCTGGTCGGCCCGTGGGCAATGCCCGCGGAACGCCCCGGCGACCGCCTCGGGTGTTCGCGTGATGACCTGAGGAGCGGCCGGCTCATGAATGCATCAACACAACCCGTCATCGAGACCCTCGGTCTTAGCAAGGCCTTCGGCAGGACACGGGCCCTGGACGGCCTGAACCTCAGCGTCGCCGCCGGTGAAATCCACGGATTCCTGGGCCCCAACGGTGCGGGCAAATCCACCACCCTGAGGGTGCTTCTGGGCCTGATCCGCCCCACCGCCGGGACCGCCCGGGTCTTCGGCCTGGATCCCTGGTCCGATCCTGTTAGCACCCATCGGGACATCGCCTACGTCGCGGGTGATGTGAGTCTGTGGCCGAACCTTTCCGGCGGGGAAGTCATCGATCTGCTCACCGGCCTGCGCGGCGGCGCCGACCGGAAACTGCGCCGTGAGCTCATCGAGGAGTTTGAGTTCGATCCGCGGAAGAAGGCCCGCACCTACTCGAAAGGCAACCGGCAGAAAGTCGCCCTGATCGCCGCGTTCGCCCGCCCTGCCAGGCTGTATCTGCTGGATGAGCCCAGCGCAGGCCTGGACCCGGTGATGGATGCTGTGTTTCGCGGCCAAATCGAACGTGTCAGCAGGGACGGGGCCACCGTCCTGCTCTCCAGCCACATTCTCAGCGAGGTCGAACAGCTCTGTGACCGGATCACCATCATCCGTTCCGGAATGGCGGTCGAGACCGGGACCCTGGGTGAGCTCCGGCACCTGAAACGCACGCATTTCCGGGTCACCGGACTGGCCGATCCGGCGCGCCTGGCGGGGCTGCCCGGCATGCACGGGATCAGCATCGACGGCGCCGCCGCCGAGTTCGACGCCGATGCCGCCGACCTCGGTGCTGTCCTGGCCGGCATCGCGGAGCCAGGGATCAGCGGCCTCACCGTCGCGCCGCCTTCCCTGGAGTCCTTGTTCCTGCGCCACTACAGTGACCGCAACGGTAGTGAGGTGAAGTGATGCCCGGTGTGGTGCAGCTGGCATTGTTCCAGGCACGCAGGGACCGGGTGGCGCTGCCGGTCTGGATCCTGGGAATCGCTCTGCTCGGCTTTGCGACCTCCAGCGCGGTCGTGACGCAATTCGGTGACGAGCCCTCGCAGGCAGCCATCCTGACCATGGCAGCATCGAATCCGGCGTTTCTTTTCCTCCGCGGACTGCCTGACGGGACCGGCGTCGGGGCGGTCGTGTTTTTCCAGGGCTACGCGTTCACGGCGGTCCTGGCAGGACTGATGAGCACGTTCCTGGTGGTGCGGAACACCCGCACCGATGAAGAGCTCGGACGCGCCGAACTCCTCGGCTCCGTCCCGCTCCCGCGGGCAGCGTCCCTGGCGGCGACGCTTCTGCTGGGCGCGGCCGCGAACCTGCTTCTGGCCGTGTCCGTTGCCGCCGGTTTTGTCGCGGCCGGGCTGCCGGTTCCCGGCTCAGCGGGGGCCGGTGCCGCTCTCGGTGCTGTCGGTGTCTTCTTTGTGGGCCTCGCCGCGGTTATCGCCCAGGTCCTGCCCTCGGGCAGGAGCGCGAACGGTGCCGCTGCAGGCCTGGTCGGGGCGGCATATCTGCTCCGGGGTGCCGGGGACGCCCTGGGGACCCCGGCGGCGGACCTGCTGCACGTGAGCAGTGCGTGGCCCTCGCTGGTCTCGCCCATCGGCTGGGGCCAGAGCTCACGGCCGTTCACCAGCCCGGACCTGTTCGCGTTGCTGGTACTTCTCACGGCGGCGCTGGGCCTGGCAGCCGCTGCCGTATTGCTCCGACGACGGCGGGATGTGGGCGCCAGCCTCATGCCCCAGCGCGCGGGCAGGGAGCGGGCTGAAGTCGGCGGCACATCCTTCGTGGGCCTGGCCTGGCGCCTGCAACGCTCAACCCTGGCCGGATGGTGTATCGGGGCAGCGACATTGGGCGCCGTGGCGGGCGCTCTCGGCCCCCTAGTTAGCGAGACCGTGTCCAGTGTCACGCCGTTGAAGGAACTCATTTCCCGGCTCGTGCCGGGCGGCCATGCCGGGCTGATCGATGTTTTCATCACCGCCCTGTTTGGCGTGGCCGGCGTGTTCGCGGCGGCTGCGGGCATTCAGGCGGTTCTGCGGATGCGCGCAGAAGAGGCCGAAGGAAGAGCCGAGCTCCTTCTGGCCGCGCCGGCATCCCGGAGCCGGTGGCTCGGCGCGAACGTGTTGATCGCCGCCATCTCCGCGGTGGTGGTCTCCGGAACGGCCGGCGTCTCTGCCGCCGTCGGCCTGGGACTCTCCGGCACCGCCAATGGACCCGCGGCTTCCCTGGTGCCGGCTGCGCTGGCGCACGTCCCCGCGGCCCTGGTGTTCCTGGCGGCGGCCTCCGTGGTCTTCGGCGCGGCACCGCGGCTCAGCATTCCGGTGGGGTGGGGGATGCTGGCCGCCGGACTCGTGCTGGGCGAATTCGGGGCGCTGTTCGGCCTGCCGGTGTGGCTACAGGACGTGAGCCCGTTCCGGCACTCCTCGGCCATGCCCGTGGAACCCTTCGACCTGGCCGGGGCACTGGCCATGGCCGTCATCGCGGCCGCTATGGCCGGCCTGGCCGCCTACTCCATCCAGCGGCGGGACCTCACCGCCTAAAGGGCCATCGTGCTAGAGGGCCATTGTGTGCGAAAGGAGATGGTTAGGCACGGGATGCCATGAAGTCAGTGACGGCTGCTTGGGCTTCGTCCCGTGCTGGTCCGAGCCAGAACAGGTGGCTGGGCGCTGACAGTTCGACGAGGGTGGCCCCGGGAATAGTGTCGGCGTAGTCCTCTGCGTGGGCGAAAGCGACACCGGCATCCTGGCGTGACGCGGTCACCAATGTCGGACAGGTGGTCCGGGTTTGGACCAGTCGGCGGTAGGAAGCACGATCGGGTCGGGCCTGCTGCAGATCGTTGATGAACCCACTACCGGAGCGCATCGTCCGGAACAGCTCCCGTGCCCGGCCCTTGTCCTCCGCGGACCAGGTATGCCACCAGTCGTTCACCGGCGTCTTGGACAGTGGGCCGATCATCCGGCGTAGCCCGGCATCGGAATCGACCAAACATGCCACCGTCGCCCACGTGAAGCCCTGCAGGGCCGGAGAGAACGCCAACGGGCCGAACATTGATTCCAGGCGGGCGTCTGGATATGCCCGCGTCGAAGCGGCGCAGCTGTGCAGGACCAGCCGAGGCACCAGCTCCGGCAGGGACCATGCGGCCTGAAGAGCCTGCATGCCGCCGAAGGAAACGCCAACCGCCCCTGCGGACTGATCGATTCCCAGTGCCTCGCAGCACTCGGCCACCGCCGGAACAAACTCGGCGGCGTTCAGGCGTCCCACATCCGTGTTCCCGTAGCCGGGGCGTGAAAACGCCAGCACCCCGTGCCCTCCTGACGTGTATAGGCTCCAACCGCAATCACTGGCCGCAGAGCAATGACCTCCCGGGAAGAACAACACAGCGGGCTTGTCCCCGGCCCTGTACATGACTTCCACAGGACCCAAGCGTGTTTGGATCACCGTAGTCTTGCTCACTGTCCAAGACTACGGCGAGGGCATCCCCTCTTCCTGGCATCGGGACAGGTAATGCCCGACGGCGGGTGCCGGCTCAGCCGCGCTGCTGGAAGTGTGTGGCCGGAACGCCGCCGGGCAGGGTGCACAGCATTCTTTCGGCGACGTCGCGGAGGGTCACTTTTTGGTGGCTCGAGGAGGCGGTGAGGATCTGCATCGCCGCCTCGTAGGAGCACTCGTTCTGGCCCATGATCACGCCGCAGGCGGTGTTGATCGCGGTGCGGCTGGCCATGGCTGCGCGGAGATCCGCGGATTGGGCCAGGCCCGCCCGTACCTGCAGGGCCAGGACCAGGCTTTTGGCTGCCACGTCGGAGAAAGCCAGCGTCTGGCTGGCCACAACCGGGGTGAACACGTTCGTTTCCGCCGAATATAACGTCAGTGCGGCCCGGTAGCCGCGTTCCAGCGGCAATGGCACGGCCACCGCGGACCGGAAGCCGGCTGCCCTGAGGGCGGCCGGGTACTCAGCCCAGCGCTGGTCCGGCGAGTGGGCATTGAGAATGATGGTCAGGCGGCCGCCCAGTGCCCGCGACGTGGGGCCCCGTCCGGCGAGCTGGTCCCGGCGGGAAAGGCCGCCGGCGCCGTCGGTGGTTGCCGCAGTGAAGGGCGACCCGTCCGGCCGCACGATGGTCACTGTGCTCTCCACGGGGGAGCCGGCCATGTCGCTCACGGCGGGAGCCGCGATCCGGGCAAGGGCACACGCCGATGCCGCTTCCGAGTGTCCACGGATGTCCAGCAGGACGCCTGAGCCGCGCCAGTCCAACAGTTGATCGATCATCATGCCCCAGTCCTCATGTGTCGGTACGATCTCATCGTAAGAGCCCCGGCGGGCAGGTACACGAGTAGTGAGTACTCGCTTTTTCCTGCAGAGGAGCAGGAGGCGATTTCTTCGCTCCAGATCCTGCGCCGCGGTCGGTGCCGCCGTCGGTGAGGATAGGCTGGGGCCATGACGTTGGGGGACGCGGGGGAGCCGCTTGCGCAGACCAGAGACTTCCGGAGCAAAGAGCGCGCTGCCAGGTGAGTCCTTTCAGCATGGTTCCGGCCGTCGTCGGCGCCCTCTGGCTGGTGCACGCTTTCCTTGCCATCACCGGCAGCCGTGCGTACGGCTGGACCCGTTGGATTCTTCTAGCTGGCCTGCCCCTGTCGGCTGTGACGATGGCCGTGACGGGCGGCATGATGGGGTTCGCGCTTGCGCTGATGACCGTCCTGACCTTGCTTGGCGTTGCCTTCCTGGAAGTCTTCCTCGTCATGGGGACCGCGGTCTACAGGGACGCCAAGGTCCGAAAAGCCTTAGGCGAACCGAAGCAGGCCGAAGCACTGTGATGCCTTCCGAAGCCAGCGACATTGGACGGGCACTGGGAGCCATCGCCGTGGTTCTGTGGGCGGCTGTGATGGTCCTGGAACTGATCGTCTTCATCGCCCTGAAGGTCCGGGACCACCGGCGGGCAAGTGCGGCTGCGGGGACTCCGGACCTATGAAACGGCGGGAGATATGGGGTGCGGCTCTTGCCCTGACGGCTTGCCTGATCGGATGGGGCGGCGAGTCATCGGCGGGAGCGGCCGCCGCTGCCGCCATTGAGAAACGCATCATCTTCGTTGCGGTGCCCGTGGCGAGTGTCGGCGCGTGGTTAAGGGTATTGGCTCTTCTGGGAGGCGCCGCAGGTCTGATCTGTTTGGTCCCGGCACTCCTTCGTAGGATCCGCCGCCGCAAGCTGAGGCGCGCCGCGGCTTGGACTACCGGCCTGGCCGCAGCTGCCGCGGTGCCCTACGTGGCACTCTTTCTGTTCTTCGCAATCCTCACAGCTGCCATTGCCTCTGACTACGTGACGGTGGAAGCTTCTGACGGCCAGTCGGTCCTCATTACCCAGGACAACTTCGACGGCGACAGCGTGGACATTTACACCCGACACGACGATACGCACTACAGGTGGAACCGTAGAGCCCCCGAGCTCGCCGGATGGCCTCGGGTGGAGGACCAGAACTGCAGTCTGGCCGCTGGCGGCGACGAGCTTCAGTTGTTGTGCAGCTCCGGCACCGTCGTGATCAGTCAGGGTAGGTGACCGCGCTCGCGGGCCCGGAGTTCGTTGGTGCTCGTCGGTACGAAATGCTGCGGAATAGACTGTGCGTGTGAACTCTGAACCAGAGGTCGCAGGCCTGCAGCAGCTCGACGACGCGGCGGACCTCGCCGAATTCCGTGCCGCTAAGGCCGAGGACGATGGCCGGCACGTGAGCCTGGCTGAACTTCAGACGGACAACCAAACCCAGCCCTACATGTCGAAGTAGGTGCTGGCTTCCTCGCCCGAGACCTTCCGGACGATCTCGTCGGCCACGTCGCGGAGCTTCTGGTTCCGGTGGCTGGAGACCTTCATCAGGATGGCCATCGCCTCGGTCTGGCTGCAGCGGTTCTGGGCCATGATGATGCCGCTGGCAATGTTGATGGCTGTGCGGCTCATCATTGCCGCGCTCAGGTCATCCGCGGCATTTTCGGCGGTTCCCACCCTGACGGCCAGGCGGACGGCATTGCCGGCAACGTCGGCGAAGCTGGCTGCTTCACGGATGGTCTCCTCGGTGAACACGCCAGTGGCCGGCGCGAAGAAGTTCAGGACGGCGGCCGCGTTTTGACCGAGCTCAAGGGGGACGCCGAGGGCGCTGTGGATGCCCTCTTCGATCAGGCGTTTCTGATAGGTGGGCCAGCGCGGGTCCTTGTGGACATCGGCCAGCAGGACAGGGGTTCCTGCCTTCAACGCTGCGAGGCAGGGCCCCTCGCCCACGGCCTGTTCGATGCGGTCCAGATGGATGGCACGCTCTGTGCTGCCGCCCACTGTTGCGGTCTTCCTGGCGAGCTTGAGGGTGACCCCGCATTCAACCGTTGCGCCGGCGGAGCGGCTCAGGGCGGCTGCTGCGATGGCGGAGAGTCCGCCCAGGAAGTCCGCCACCGATCCCGTGCCGATAATCAGGTCCTGCAGCTCAAGGAGCAGCTCATGCTCGGGCGAATTGGTCATGCCCAAATCTAAGCCGAACGCATGGTGCCCACAAGCGTTCCATCAGCGCGGTGCCACAGGGTTGAGCCCTTCGAAATTTACGGGGTGTTACCCAGGAACTCGTCAATCCTTTTCGCCATCTCCTGGGACTGGGTCCAGTGCAGGTAGTGCTGGCCGTCAAGGACCACCAGCTCATGGCGCGTGACGTTGAGCATCTGGCGTTCATGGAGACTCACCCACTCGGGCCGCTCGTCCAGGGTTTCCTGCGCCAGCAACATCAGCACCGGGATCTGGCTTGGGTAGCTGAGGCCTTCCAGTTTCAGGGCGTTCTCGCCCACCCGGTTGGTTTCGTCGGTCACGGCCGCGTTGCCGAAGTTCCAGCCGGTGAGCATGCGCATGTGAGCTATTTCGGCCGGCGTATAGCTGCTGCTGTCCGGGTCCGTCATGCCCAAGGCCGCCGCCCAGCGGACCAGGCCTGTGGTGGACGGCATGCGTTCCCAGAAATTGCCCGACGGCGGCGCATCAGCCGGTGCCGGAGAGCCCGGGGATGCCGGGGTTGCGGTCGGCACGGTAGCGTCGATGCCGATCACAGCGGACACTTCCGCGGGGTATTTGTTTGCGTAGTACAAGGTGGTGAAGCCCGCGATCGAGTGGCCCGCAAGAACATACGGGCCCGTAATGCCGAGTTTGGCGAGCACCTCGTGAAGTTCCTCCGAGATGTTCTCGATGGTCCGAGGCCTGGCGGTCATGTCGCTGTAGCCGTAGCCGAACCCCTCCACAACCACCGTCCGGTAGCCGTCCAATTCCCGGATCAGCGGCGCAAAGTCTAGGGCCGGGGCCGGCGTGCCAAGTCCGGTGAGCAGCACCAGGGTGGGGCCGGTTTCGCCGGTCCGGGAGACGTTGATGGTCCCCTGCTCGATCTGGATACGTTCGCCATAAGGGGTGGAGTTTGAGTGCTCAACTCCTTCGATGACCAGATTGGCCAGGGTGGAGGCCAGCGTCAGCCCCAGCACCGTCAGCGCCACCGCGGCGATGACCCGCAGTCCCCGCCTGCGCCGTTTACGGCGCGGGGGTGCCTGGCCCGGCCGTGCATCATCGGGCGCCGGATCATCCGGGACGGAACGGGTGCGGCGGAAGAAGCTGCGTAGCGGCATGGCCCACCTCCAAAGGTGCGAACCTGCGGCCCAACTCTCGCAGCTATTGTCTGTCCTGGTGGCCAGCCTTAGCCGGCCGGCCCACCAGGCACCACGTTAGTCCTGCACCCGGATGATCTCCAGAGCGTCCGGGTCCAGCAGCTTCCGCGTGCCGGTCCTGGCGTCGAGGATCCAGATCAGCTCCAGCGAACGCACGACGTCGGTCACCCGGCCTTTGTGGAACAGCTTGCCGTTGTGCCACGCCTCGATGTGGTCGCCGGGTTGGATTCTGGCGGTCTGTACCTGGTCAATCATCATGCTGTGCCCCCTGCTGGTTGTCCCCGTATGCCCAGCATGCCCCGCCCAGGTTGCGGGGGTGTTTCAGCCGGGTAAAAGCCCGGGGTTTCGACAAGCTCAACCACCGGATGGTGGAATGCCTTCATGACCAATCACCAGATTCGGCCTGTCTACTTCCTTTCGGACAGCACCGGCATCACCGCGGAAACGCTCGGCAACACTTTGTTGACGCAGTTCCCCGCCAACAACTTTGACCGCATCACGGTCCCGTTCATCACCACCGTTGAACAGGCCAGATCCGTGGTGGGCACCATCGACAAACTGGTTGCCACCGGCCCGCGGCCCATCGTTTTTTCCACGGCCGTCAGCGGTGACATCAGGCAGGCCATTGCAAAGTGCCAGGGGATCATCGTGGATCTCATCGGCACGCACGTGGGACAGCTGGAGCAGGCCCTCGGCTCGCAGGCCAGCGGTGAACCGGGCAGGGCGCACGGCCTGGGCAACGCGGAGCGGTATCAGTCGCGGATGGCCGCCGTGGAGTACGCCATGGAACACGACGACGGCCAGAGCCTGCGGGCGCTGGAAAAGGCGCAGGTCATCCTGGTGGCTCCGTCCCGTTGCGGAAAAACGCCCACCACCATGTACCTGGCGCTCCAGCACGGCATCTTCGCCGCGAACTTCCCGCTGGTGGACGAGGACTTCCAACGGGAAGGGCTGCCCAAGCCCCTGCGGCCCTTTGTTGAAAAATGTTTCGGGCTGTCCTCCAACCCCCTGCGGCTGAGCCAGATCCGCACCGAACGGCGCCGCGGCTCACCCTACGCATCGCTGCGGCAGTGCGGCTTCGAGCTGCGCAGCGCCGAGCAGCTGTACGTCTCCCACCGGATCCCATACCTGAATTCGGCCACCGTGTCCGTGGAGGAAATGGCCGCCACCATCCTGCAGCGCATGAACCTCAAGCATTAGAGAAAATTTTCACAATCCCTGTGTGGCGCACATCATGTTGGAAAGGTGCTCCGGACCTGTCACTGTAGACAGGATTCGCGCCCACCAACCGGCCACAGCCGCGCGCGGGGCGGCGCCCCCGCATGCCATCATCTGCAAAGGAGCAGCAACTATGACGACAGACATCCTGTGGTTCTCAGAACTCGGACTCAAGGACCTTGACCGGGTCGGCGGCAAGAACGCCTCCCTCGGGGAGATGGTGCAGAACCTGACCTCCGCCGGCGTGCAGGTCCCGGACGGTTTCGCGACAACGGCGGACGCCTACCGCACCTTCCTGGCAGATTCCGGCCTGGACCAGAAGATCGTGGACCGGCTGGTTGGCCTGGACACCGATGACGTGACGGCCCTCGCCGCTGCCGGCCAGGAAATCCGGACCCTGATCCGCGAGACGCCCTTCCTGCCGGACTTCGAGACGCAGATCAGGGATGCCTACCAGCAGCTGGTGGACAAGCATGCCGGCTCCGAAGACCTCTCCTGGGCCGTCCGTTCCAGCGCAACCGCGGAAGACCTCCCGGACGCCTCCTTCGCAGGGCAGCAGGAAACCTTCCTGAACGTCCGCGGCATTGAGAACATCCTGATCGCCATCAAGGATGTGTTCGCTTCCCTCTACAACGACCGCGCCATCGCCTACCGCGTGCACCACAACTTCGAACACGCTGAGGTGGCACTCTCCGCCGGCATCCAGCGGATGGTGCGCTCCGACGTCGGGGCCTCCGGCGTGATGTTCACCATGGACACCGAGTCCGGCTTCCAGGACGCCGTGTTCGTCACGTCCTCCTACGGCCTGGGCGAGGCCGTGGTCCAGGGTGCCGTGAACCCCGATGAGTTCTACGTGTACAAGCCCGCGCTGCAGGCCGGCCGCCCCGCCATCCTCAAGCGCGGACTGGGCGAAAAGGCCCTCCAGATGACCTACACGGACAGCCAGGAGATCGGCCGCACCATCGACTTCGTGCCGGTGGAGGCCAAGCTGCGGAACCGCTTCAGCCTTAGCGACGAAGACGTCGAGCAGCTCGCAAGGCACGCCGTCGCCATCGAGAATCATTACGGCCGCCCCATGGACATCGAATGGGGCAAAGACGGAACCGACGGCGGCCTGTACATCCTGCAGGCCCGCCCGGAGACCGTGCAGTCCCGCCGCGCCGCCGGCAGCCTGAGTCGCTTCCGCCTCAACGCGACCGGCCGGGTATTGGCCGAAGGCCGCGCCATCGGCCAGCGCATCGGTGCCGGCAGCGTCCGCATCCTCACCGCGATCGACCAGATGGCCGCCTTCAAGACCGGCGATGTCCTGGTCGCGGACATGACCGACCCGGACTGGGAACCGATCATGAAGCGGGCCTCCGCCATCGTCACCAACCGCGGCGGACGCACGTGCCACGCGGCCATCATCGCCCGCGAACTGGGGATTCCCGCCGTCGTCGGCACCGGAAGTGCCACGGATTCCCTCACCGACGGCCTCGAGGTGACCGTCTCCTGCGCCGACGGCGAGACCGGCACCATCTATGAAGGGCTCCTGGACTTCAGCGTCGAGGAAACCGCCATCACCGAGCTCCCCGAGGCCCCGGTCAAGGTCATGATGAACGTGGGCACCCCGGAGCAGGCGTTTACCTTCGCGCAGCTGCCCAACCACGGCGTGGGCCTGGCCCGGCTGGAATTTATCATCAACCGCCAGATCGGCATCCACCCCAAGGCGCTCCTGAACCTGGACAGCCAGCCGGCGGACGTGGCTGCGGAAATCCGGGAACGGATTGCCGCCTATGACAGCCCGCGCGACTACTACATCAAGCGCCTGGCCGAAGGGGTGTCCACCATCGCGGCGGCCTTCGCACCGGAGCCGGTCATTGTGCGTATGTCCGACTTCAAGTCCAACGAGTACGCCAACCTCATCGGCGGACCGGCCTACGAGCCGCACGAAGAGAACCCGATGCTCGGCTTCCGCGGCGCCTCACGGTACCTGGAGCCGTCCTTCCGTGACTGCTTCGACCTCGAGTGCGAGGCCCTGTCCTTTGTCCGCAACGAGATGGGCCTGACCAACGTCAAGCTGATGATCCCGTTCGTGCGGACCCTGGACGAGGCCCGCGGCGTCATCGAGCTGCTGGCGGAGAACGGCCTGGTCCGGGGCGAGAACGGCCTCGAGGTAATCATGATGTGCGAGATCCCGTCCAACGCGCTGCTTGCGGACGAGTTCCTGGACTACTTCGACGGCTTCTCCATCGGCTCCAACGACATGACCCAGCTGGCCCTGGGCCTGGACCGCGATTCCGCGATCGTCTCGGGCGGCTTCGATGAGCGCGATCCTGCCGTCAAGAAGCTCCTGAGCATGGCCATCAAGGCCTGCAAGGCGCGCGGCAAATACGTGGGCATCTGCGGCCAGGGTCCCAGCGACCACGCGGACTTCGCCGAGTGGCTGGTCGGGGAAGGCATCGATTCCGTCTCCCTGAACCCCGACACCGTGGTGGACACCTGGCTCCGGCTCGCCGGCGCCACGGCCGTCCCCGCCGCCAGCTGAACGCACGACGTCGGCACCCAGGTTGGGTGCCGACGTCGTACGTTAACGTCCGTGCTGGCGCTACGCAGACTCCGTTACGCTGCGCAAATTCCTTGTCGACGGCTAAATATCGGTAGCGCCAGGGAATCTGCGGGTCACGGTCGGCCCAATCCCACCTCACCAGGCGGGAGGGGCAGGTGCCGCTATGTGGAGAAGTCCTGGCGACGCGCTTGTTCGTTTCCGACGCTCACGTCCCAGGGCGCACCCGGTATATGGACTGCGCGGAGGAATATCCGCGTCGAAAACGAATCTGCGCGTCGTCAGCCCTGGTTGATGCGGATCATGTTGCCGGACGGGTCGCGGAAGGCGCAGTCGCGCGGGCCCCAGGGCTGGACGATGGGTTCCTGGAGGACCTCCGCGCCGGAGGCCCGGGCGGCTTCGAAGGCGGCGTCGAGATCGTCCGTGCTGAACACGAGCATGGGCATCACGCCCTTGGTGAGCAGCTCCTGGATGGCGTCCCCGTCGGCCTGGGAGCGGCCGGCGTGCGGGGGTGACAGGACAATCTCAAGGTCGGGCTGGGCGGCACTGCCCAGGGTGACCCAGCGCTGTCCGTCCGAGCCGACGTCGTTCCTTACTTCCAAGCCGAGGGCGTCGCGGTAGAAGGCGAGGGACTCATCGAGATCGTTGACGGTGACGTGTGCGTACTTCAATGAAATGTTCATGTCTCCCACGCTAGGGGAGCGGCTAGGAAGTAGCTTCTTCAATCCTGCTCGGTTTGCGCGCGGGCCGGGTGTGCTGCCGGGCGATGCAGGTGGGCATGGCTTTCACGGCGTGGTGTTCGCGGGCCCGGTAGGCGCTTGGCGTGATGCCGACGATCTCGGTGAACCGCGAGCTGAACGAACCCAGGGACGTGGAGCCCACCTCCATGCAGGCGTCGGTCACGCTGGCACCGGCGCGCAGCAGCGCCATAGCTCGTTCGATCCGCCGCGTCATGAGGTAGTTGTACGGCGTCTCACCGTAGGCGGCCTTGAACTGGCGGGAGAAGTGCGCCGCGGACATGAGCGCGCCGGCGGCCATGGTGGGGACGTCCAGCGGCCGGGCGTACTCGCGGTCGATCAGGTCACGGGCCCGGCGCAGATGTGCCAGGTTGGCCAGCTCCTGCGGTGTCATGAGGCAATTCTAGTAGCCGCCCCGGCGGTGGAGCACGTCGACTCTCGACCCGCATGTGCTCTGACGCGCACGAAATAAGGGCCGCGTCATGGAATACCGGTAGCGCCAGGGAATCTGCGGGTCACGGTCGGGTTTGCGCGTCGAGAACCGCAGAACGCGTACGACGGCGGGGCACGCCGGCCGCTGCGAGCTTGCGTTCCAGCTTCCCGGGCTCCATCAGATCGGCCCAATCCCACCTCACCACGTTGAACCCGGTGGCCCGGATTCGGTTCTCGCGCTTCTTTTCGTCCATCACGGCCTGCGACGCGGTCCGGCCCTTGAGGTACTCGGGTTTGAGGTACTTCTCCTCGCCATCGAATTCGCCCACAACCTTGGCCTGCTTCCAATAGAAGTCGGTGTAGCCCACCAGGCCGTCCCTGTCGTGGATGGCTTGCTGCAGGACCGGGGCGTCGAAGCCGGCCACGTGGATCAGGGCGCGGCTGTAGGACTCCCCGGCCGAACCGGACAACGGGTCCGCGAAAGCAACAGCGGTCGCTATCCTTCGCCCGGCGGCTGCCGAGTAGGTGGTGCCGAGGCCGGTCAGTAACTCGTTCTTGGCCAGGGCGCTCAGTCGCAGGGCGCGATCCGGTTTCAGCACGTGGTCCAGCGGCGCTACCGCCTCCGTGAACGGCGCAAACGCTGCCAGGTCCAGGACCGTGCGGATGCGGCCGGTGACGAGCAGGCCCTCCCGCTGGACCACTGTCAGACCCGCCGGCGCAGCAAAGTGGCGGCGGACTCCGGCACGTGACCGGCCGCCGTCGTTCTTCATGGTGAGCGCCTGGACCGGGTGGTGCAGGCCGATGGTGGGAATTCCCCACACGCTGGCGGCGGAGTGCCGGGCGAAGACCGTCGGTTTTTCGAACGTTTCCGCAGCTGCCTGGACGCGGAGGCGATATTGTTCCCATGGCTTCAGCCCCTTCCATGCCTGCCCGTCCGCGTAGACGCCGTGCCGGACGCGGACCAGGGAACCGGCCTTTACGTGCTTGGCGAGGTCATTCGGGGTCAGCCCGTGAAAGCCGCGGTCGCGGGCCAAGAGAAGCGATGGGAAGTCGGTCATGTAGCGAAGATGCCAGCTGCGCGCCCTCGGCGGGAGGGGTATGTGCCGCTATGTGGAGAAGTCCTGGCGACGCGCTTGTTCGTTTCCGACGCTCCCGTCCCAGGGCGCACCCGGTATATGGACTGCGTGGAGGAATATCCGAGTCGAATACGATTCTGCGCGTCGTCAGCCAGCCACGCCAGCCCGCTACGCCCGCAGGCTCTTGATGGCACCGGCAGCGGCGCCAAGGCGGCGGGTGGAGGCCAGGCCAAGGTGGTAAACGTGCAGTTCGCTGCTTCCGGCGTCCAGGAGCGTGTCCCATTCCTGGGCCAGGATGCGGGCCTCTGGCGACTTCGGCGGCAACGCCAGCACGTACGAGCCCACGCGCGTCCCGGGAGCAGCCGCCCGCATGGCCGCAACGGTGGCGGAACCCTGGGCGGGTTCCCCCCAGCACGGCACGACGGCGGTGGCGTCCGGCAACCGCGACCAGAACCGGCTGCGGCGGAGTGCTTCCGCGGCGACGAACGGCCCGGTTGACCAGGGATCCGCCGTAGCATGCAGCGAAATCCTCGGGTCGGCTCCGGACGCAGCCACGGCCGCGAGGCAATCATCGAGGAGTGCAGCGGTGGCGTCCCACCGGACCTCCAGCAGCGGCCGGAAGCCGGGGGCGTCGTCGGCCGTCGCGGGCGTGGCCTCCGGATCGTCCTGGTCCAGGGCAGCCTTCCGGACTTTTGCCTGCATCGCGTCTGCGTTCAGCCCACGCGCAGTGTAGGAGGCGTGGCAGGCCCCGCAGAAGCAGAGCGACATCAGCGCCTGCACCCAGGGCGAGTACTCGGCCCCTTCCGTCTTTTCGTGCTGGTTCTGGTGGCCGAAGCCCAAAGGCCCCACAGCCTCCAGGATGAGGCCGTCGGGCGTTCCCAGCGCCAGGACCTCGGCCACCAGCGTGGCGGCATAGGTGCGGACTGCTGGCTGTGACGGGCACAGGGCGTGGCGGTACACCTCGCCAAAAGCATTCCGGACGCAAAGATCAGGGTTCGTGCTGCCTGCCGCACTCGAGTGGGTCAGGACGGTCCAGGCATCCACTGGGAGGCCGGCGCCGCGGAGGACGGCTGCGGCTTCGGCGAAGGAGTT
Organism: Pseudarthrobacter lactosi; assembly: GCF_055412785.1. Taxonomy (NCBI): domain Bacteria; kingdom Bacillati; phylum Actinomycetota; class Actinomycetes; order Micrococcales; family Micrococcaceae; genus Pseudarthrobacter; species Pseudarthrobacter lactosi. The sequence continues at coordinate 1,792,846 of NZ_JBVAYS010000001.1, read as the reverse complement.
CTCTGTCCCGGTCCACTCTGCGGCATGCCGGGGCGCCAGTTCATGCCCGTCCCAGACGTCGCGGACCGGCAGGTACAGGGCCGCCTCCCGGGCGTCGAGAACCCGGCGGGCAGGATGCCGCGGCGTCCCGGCACGCACCGAATGGTATGCCGCAGCCAACGCCACCCGGTCAACCCCGGCCGCCTGCACCCAGGAGGCCGCGTCCGGGTCGCCCAGGACGTCCCACGGGTAGAGGTATCCCGTGACCAGCGGCGCCGGCCGGGTCACCATCGGGGGAGGTCCGCCGTGTACTCGGGGACGAACCGCTGCATGTAGCCGGTGTCGTCGCGGGCCGTCATTCTGGCGTCCAGGTACTGCTGGTGGAGTTCGGCCAGTTTCTCCCGGTCAAGTTCCACGCCCAGGCCCGTGCCGGAAGGGACGCGGACGCTGCCGTCCACAAAGCGCAGGGTGCCGGGCTTGATGACGTCGTTCTGCCCGTTCCACGGATAGTGGGTGTCGCAGGCGTAGGTCAGGGCCGGGGTGGCCGCGGCCACGTGGACCATGGCGGCCAGGCTGATGCCCAGGTGGGAGTTGGAGTGCATGGACAATCCTAGGCCGAAGGTCTGGCACAGGGTGCCCAGCTCCCGGGTGTGGCGCAGTCCGCCCCAGTAGTGGTGGTCGCCCAGGATGACCTGCACCGAGTCCAGTTCCACGCTGCGTTTGATGTGGTCGAAGGCCACTACGCACATGTTGGTGGCCAACGGCATGGCAGCGGTGGCCGACACTTCGCCCATGCCCTCGAGCCCCGGCGTGGGGTCTTCCAGGTACTCCAGCAGGCCTTCGGTTTCCCGGGCCACCCATTGCGACGTCTCCACAGTCCAGGCCGTGTTGGGGTCCAGCCGGAGCGGCATGTCCGGGAACGCTTCACGGAGCGCCTGGATGGCTTCGATTTCCTGGGCCGGCGGGAACACCCCGCCCTTGAGTTTGATGGACTTGAACCCGTATTCGGCAATCATCTTCTGCGCCTGCCGGACGATGCCCGCAGGATCCAGGGCCTCGCCCCATTCGTCGGTGATGGCCTGCTTGCCGTCGAGGGCGGGGTGCTCGGCCCATTTGTAGAACAGGTAGGCGCTGAAGGGGACCTCGTCCCGGACGGTGCCGCCGAGGAGTTCGCTCACGGTCCGGCCGGTGGCATGGCCCTGGATGTCCAGTGCGGCCACTTCGAAGGCGGAGAAGACGGCCGCCTTTTCGAAGGAGGACAGCGCCGGGTCCAGGGCCTCGTTGATGAGCTGTTCCATCATGGAGGTGTCAAAGACGCCCAGGCCCTTGATGACGGCGGCACCGACGGCCAGGTTGTCCAGCCGGCTCTGGCCGCCGGCGCATTCGCCCAGGCCCAGCAGGCCGTTGGCGGTCCGGACCTCGATGACCACGCGGTGGACCAGGGGTTCGTGTACCCCCACGGCGTTCAGCAGCGGCGGGTCGGAGAAGGCGATGGGGGTGATGGTGATGTCGGTGATTTTCAGGTCGGCCGCGGTGGGTGTGGCGGCGGACGCGTGGATGGTGCTGGTATGCATGGAACTTCTTTCGTGGGAAGGGCGGGACGGGCTGGGCCTGCCCTAGCCTTTGGTGGCGCCGGCGGTGATGCCGCGGATCATGGAGCGCTGCAGGAACAGGTACACCAGGAGGCTGGGGATCATGGCCATGACCGCGCCGGCCAGCAGGACGCCCGGGCCCACGGTGGTGTCATTGCGGAGGACGGAGAGCGCAACGGTCAGCGTGTAGTCGCTGGGGTCGTTGGCGGCGATGAGGGGCAGGAGGTACTGGTCCCAGACCATCATGAAGCCGAAGATCCCGATCACTCCGAGGGCAGGCTTGCAGAGCGGCAGGATGATGGTGAACAGCATCCGGAACTCGCCCACGCCGTCCAGCCGTGCGGCTTCCTCGATCTCGGCGGGGATCTCCTTCATGAATTCGCTCATGATGAAGATGGAGAAACCCCAGATGCCCACCGGCAGGATGACGGCCAGGACGCTTCCGCGCAGGCTGATTCCGAGCAGCGGGAGATCGCCCAGCACCAGCGAGAGCGGGATGGCGATCACTTCCTCCGGCAGCATCATGGTCATCAGGACCAGCAGCATGGCAATGGCCTGGCCGCGGAATTTCTTCCTGCTGAGGCTGTAGGCAGCGAAGACGGACACCGTCATCTGCAGCAGGAGACCGCCGCCGGCAACAACCAGTGAGTTCAGCAGGTAGCCCCAGAGGCCCTGCTGCTGGGCAGCCTCGAAGTTCTGCAGGGTGAAGGTTTTCGGCAGCAGCGAGATGTCGGTGGGGCTGGAGTTCCGGTCAAAGGCCCCGGAAATGATGGCCATGAACGGCAGTGCAAAGATGCAGAACACCAGGATGCAGAGGATGATCCGCAGGGCCATGTTGGTGCCGAACCGGGGGGACCAGCCCAGGGCGGAATCGAAGCGTGAGGAGGCCGAGGGCTGGGATTTCCGCGCGGCGGCGCGGGTGGTGGACTGGCTCATCGTTCTGCCTTCCTTCGGGCCAGGAACTGGGTGCCAACGGTCAGCAGGAGCGTGACCACCAGCAGGAGGACCGCTGCGGCCGAGGCCACACCGATGTCATTGCGTTGGAAACCCAGCGAGTACATGCGGGTCATCCAGACTTCGGTTGAGCCGGCGGGGCCGCCGCCGGTGAGCACGTACACCTCGGTGAAGCTGCGGAGGCTGCGGATGGCGGCCAGGGTCAGCACAATCACGATCGAGGGCCGCAGCGCCGGCAGGGTGATGTAGCGCAGCCGCTGCCAGACGGTGGCTCCGTCCACACCTGCGGATTCGTAAAGCGTGCGGTCCACGCCGGTCAGGCCGGCCAGGATGATCACCATGTTGTAGGGCGCACCGCTCCAGATGCCGACGACGGCGATGGACCAGAGTGCGGTATCGGTTCCGTTCAGGAACTGGAGGGGTTCCAGGCCCACCCAGCCGAGGATGGTGTTCAGCGGCCCGTCCGCGGTGGGGAAGTACAGGATGCGCCAGATTTCACCGACGACGGCGAGCGCCGTCACCACGGGCAGGAAGATCGCGGTCCGCAGGACCCAGAGGGACCGTGCCTGGCCCTCCAGGAGGAGGGCCAGGACGAATCCCACCACCAGGGCGCCGAGGGTCTGGGTCACGCCCAGGACCACGGTGTGGCCCAGGGCGTCCATGAAGCGGGGGTCCTTGAGGACATTGATGTAGTTGTCGAAGCCGACGAAGACGTCCCCGAGGAACGGCTGGACCTTGAAGAGGCTCAGCCGGATGCCCTCCACCATGGGGATGAACTTGAAGTACAGGCCCAGTACGGCAGCGGGCACCATGAATAGCCAGATGGCCAGGATTTGCTTCCCGTTGACCCGCTTCCTGCGTGAAGGCGCCGTCTTGGCGCCCTTGGCTGGAACCAGCGGGTCCGCTGGTTTGGTTGGCGTGACGGTCATGACTTGGCGTTCTGGCTCGTCAGCTCGTCGTTGATGGCCGTATCAAGCGCCTTGAGGCCCGAACCCACATTGTCGGCTCCGCAGTCGGACACGATCTTGTTCAGTGCTTCCGCAGCCGCCTGCTTGACGGGGACAAAGTTGATCGCGGAGGGGAAGGCCTTGGAGGAGTCCTTCAGGGCATCCTGGACCACGCCCCAGCGGGGATCGTTGTAGACGGTGGCGGCATCGACGTCGGCGTTGACCGGTACGCGGACAATGGGCTGCTTGCCGGCTGTCATGCCTGCCTTCTGGCCGTCGGCGGAGACCAGGTAGTCGATGACCTGCTTCGTCTTGTCCGGCTTTCCGTTGCTGGCGGTGACGTAGATGTTCTCGCCTTCTGCCAGGACCGTGTTGTCAGCGGAGCCCTTGGGCGCTTCGATGACCTCGTACTTGTCCTTGCCGAGGTTGGTGTCGAACGAGGCGAAGTTGTACGGGCCGGTGAGGATGATGCCGGTCTTGCCGGTCTGGAAGAACGGGGTGGCGACGCTCGTGGCGGCGGTCAGCGCGCCAGGCTGGGTGTTGCCCGGGGTGCAGAACTGCTGCTTGATCCAGGTGACGCCCTTCTCGGTCTCGGCGCTCGCGGCGGAAGCGGAGAATTTTCCGTCGCCTTCGTCCTTGAGGTAGGACCCGCCGTCCTGCCAGATGTAGGAGGAGGCCCACCAGCCCAGGTAGCCGCGTTCGGTGGAGCCGGGGACCGTCATGCCGTAGGTGTCGGCCTGGCCGTTGCCGTCAGGGTCCTGGGTGGCGAAGGCCTGGGCCAGGGTGGCCAGGTCCTCCTGGGTCTTGGGGACCGGGAGGCCCAGCTTTTCGCGCCAGTCCTTGCGGATGAGGGTCACCATGGTCTGCCGGGAGAACGGAACGCCGTAGGTGGCGCCGTCCAGGCCCTTGGCCTCATCCCAGAGGGAGCTGGCAATCTTGTCGTTGCCCGTGACCGTGGACTTGTCCAGCTTCTGCAGGTAGCCCTGGGCGGTGTAGTTGCCCAGTGCGGCAGAATCGTTGATCACGATGTCCGGCAGGTCCTTCGATGCGGCGCGGGTCTGGAGCTGCTGATCGAGGTCCGGGACGCCCTGGAAGTTGACCTGCACGCCGGTCTTCGCGGTGAACTCCTTGAACATGGCAGCGTAAGTGGTGGCGGCGTCGGTGCCTGCGCGTGCCCAGACTTCAATGGGCTGGCCGTCATCGGTTGCCGCCGGCGCGGAGGAACCAGAGCTGCAGCCGGTGAGGACGGCGGCGGAGGCGACGGTAAACGCCAAGGCAACGCGGGAACGGGACTTAAACTTCGAATCCACTCTGATTCTCCTTTTTACATATGTAAATCACTGTTATCATGTGAAACGTACTTCATGAGAGTATGATCAAGCTCACAGACTGTCAACCGTCGGAGGAATCTTGTCTGCAGTCCCGAACCCCCAGACCATCGCCCTGACCGGCGGTGCCGGCATGATGGCCACACTGCTGCGGCCGTACCTCGCCGACGCCGGTCATACGGTGCGGCTGCTGGACCTGGCGGAAGCCGCCCACCCCCGCCCCACCGAGTCCGTCCACGTGGGATCCGTGGCCGATCCGGAGTTCATGACGGGCGCACTCGAGGGGGCCGCCGCCGTGATCCACCTGGGCGGCCTGCACCGCGAGAAGACCTGGGCCGAGCTGGTGGCCACCAACATCACCGGCACCCAGGTGACGCTGGAAGCGGCGCGCGTCAACGGCGTCGGGCGCGTCCTTCTGGCCAGCTCAACGCATGCCGTGGGCTTCCACCCGACGGAAGCGGCGGCGCAGGACTCGGTGCTTATTCCGCGGCCGGACACCTACTACGGCGTCAGCAAGGCCGCGGTGGAGGCGCTGGGCAGCCTCTATGCCGACAAATTCGGAATGAAAGTGGTCAGCGCCCGGATCGGCACCGGCGGCGATCGGCCCGCAAACGTGAGGACGCTGGGTTCCTGGCTGTCTCCGGCGGATTCCTACCGCCTGGTGGAAGCCACCCTGAGCGATGCGGGGGCCCCGGGGCATCACGTGGTGTGGGCCGTCTCCGCCAATACCCGCGGGTGGGCAAACCTGGAGGCAGGCCGTCGGATCGGATTCGAGCCCCTGGATGACGCAGAGGCATTTGCCGCCGATATAGATGCCGATGTGGATGCCGCGGCACAGGACAGCTGGGCGGGCCTGCTGGGCGGCTTCTGGGCGAGTGAGGGCCATAAGGTAGGGATGGACAACTACCCGGAACTGGCGAGCAAATGAAAGTGGCGCAAGCCAAGGTTGTGGCACAAGGGGGAGCAAAGATGACACCGCTGGAAGCGCAGCCGGGCGCCGCTGAGGGTGCTGCCGGGGACGTAAAACTGGTCAAGTCGGCAGAACGCACCATCGCCATCCTGGAGCTGCTGGCCGCCGCCCCCAAGCCACTCACCACAGCCGAAGTCTTCAAGCTGACCGGATATCCGCGGTCCAGCCTGCACTGGCTGCTGCTCACGCTGCTGGAGCTCAACTGGATTGAACAGACCGCTGAGGGCGGCTACCGGATCGGAGCCCACGCGCTGCTGTGCGGCACGGCCTACCTGGACCGTGACCCGGTCATGGAGCACGTCTCGGCCGTCCTGGAAAAGGTCCGGAACGCCACCACTTTCACCACCCACTACGCCCGGCTGGACCGCTCGGACGTCATCTACCTGGCCACGCGCCAGGCTGTTGACCGCAGGCGGCTGTCGTCCCGCGTGGGCCGCAAGCTCCCCGCCCAGGTCACGGCGCTGGGCAAGGCGATTCTCTCGGAGTACACCGACGCCGAGGTCCGGCAACGGATCGGCGAAGGGCCGTATCCGGAGCTGACCCCGAATACGGTGCGGGACTTCCCCTCGCTGCAGCATGAACTCGCCGGCTTCCGCCGGACAGGCCATGCGCTGGAACGGGAGCAGAACACCGTAGGGCTGTGCTGTGTGAGTGTGGTGGTTCCCTACCGGATCCCCGGCACGGATGCCATCAGCTGCTCCATCCCCACGGAACTGGCCACCGAGGAAGTCCTCGCCAGCACCGTGGCCACCCTGGAGTCCGCCGCCGCCGAGCTGGCCAGGACCCTCCGGGTGGCCGGGATCCGCTAGGCAGGTACCGTGACGCCACTCTTGACGCGCACCTCGATTCCCGACCCGCATGTGCTCTGACGCGCACGAAATATGGGCCGCGTCCGGAAGCATCCGAGTCGACAACGAAAGTGCGCGTCGCCGCAGGATGTGAGAGAGCGTCCGTGGGTGGGGCCGAGACTCGGGTTTCGACAGGCTCGACCACCAGCCCGCTCCTTGACGCCCTCGCGCCCCTCCGCATATCCTGAACGAACGGTCGGTAAATAAATCGGACCAATCCAGGCAGGTGCATAGGAGCAACCATGGAAGCCAACGCCCCGCATATCGCGGACCGCCAAGCCGCGGACAGCCAGGCCAAGGACCGCCAAGACGCGGACGGCCAGGCCAACTTCGACCGGGTCATCAAAGACGACTCCCGCATTGAACCAAAAGACTGGATGCCGGACGCCTACCGCAAGACCCTGCTGCGCCAGATTTCCCAGCACGCCCACTCGGAAATCATCGGGATGCAGCCGGAAGCCAACTGGATCTCCAGGGCCCCGAGCCTGAAGCGCAAGGCCATCCTCATGGCCAAGGTCCAGGACGAGGCCGGCCACGGGCTCTACCTGTACTCCGCCGCGGAGACGCTTGGTCAAACACGAGACAAGATGATGGCCGATCTCATCGCCGGCAAGGCCCGCTACTCCTCCATCTTCAACTACCCGGCCCGCACCTGGGCGGACATGGGTGCCATCGGCTGGCTGGTGGACGGCGCCGCCATCTGCAACCAGGTGCCGCTGTGCCGCGCCTCCTACGGCCCGTACGGCCGCGCCATGGTGCGCGTCTGCAAGGAAGAATCGTTCCACCAGCGCCAGGGCTTCGAGATCCTGCTGGAACTCGCCCACGGCACCCCGGAGCAGAAGCAGATGGCGCAGGACGCCGTAAACCGCTGGTACGCGCCGGCGCTGATGATGTTCGGCCCGCCGGACGACGATTCGCCCAACTCCCGCCAGTCCATGGCCTGGAACATCAAGCGCTTCAGCAACGATGAACTCCGCAGCCGCTTCGTGGGCATGATGGTGGAGCAGGTCCGCGTGCTGGGCCTCACCCTCCCGGACAGCGAAGTCCGCTTCAACGAGGACACCAAGAAGTGGGAGCACGGCCCGCTGGACTGGGACGAGTTCAAGGAAGTCCTGGCCGGCCGCGGCCCCTGCAACGCCCAGCGCCTTGAGCGCCGGAGGGAAGCGCACGACGACGGCGCCTGGGTCCGCGAAGCAGCCGCCGCTTATGCAGCAAAACAGTCAATGAAGACGAAGGAATACGCAGCATGACGCCCCATGGCAACCCGGAAGTTCCGGCCAGCGCGGCCGCCGAAATCAACCGCGAGGCAGCCAAGGTGAGCCCAGTGGTGACGACCCTCGTCGCCGACCGCAACGCTTGGGGCCTGTGGGAGGTCTTTGTCCGGTCCAGCCGCGGCCTGAGCCACGTCCACGCCGGGTCCTTGCATGCGCCAGATGCCGCCATGGCCCTGCGCAACGCCCGCGACCTTTACACGCGCCGCAACGAGGGTGTGTCCATCTGGGTGGTTCCGGCCGACGCCATTGCCGCCAGCGATCCGGACTCCAAGGGTTCGTTCTTTGAGTCCCCGCAGGGCAAGGACTACCGGCACGCCACGTATTACACCAAGAGCGAGGGAGTGAAGCACCTGTGAGCGAATCCAACGCATCGGCCACCCGCATCACCCCAGGCAACGCGCTCCGACCGGAGGACATCGCCCTGGAGGTCCGCACCGGCCTGGCCAAGCCCACCGAGGACGTGGCCGAGTACGCGCTGCGCCTTGGCGACGACGGCCTGATCCTCGCCCAGCGCCTGGGCCACTGGATCTCCCGCGGCCCCGAGCTGGAGGAGGACGTGGCCCTGGGCAACATCGCCCTGGACCAGCTGGGCCACGCAAGAAGCTTCCTGACCTACGCGGGCGGTGCTTGGGACAAGTCCGAGGACGAGCTGGCGTACTTCAGGCGGGAGCACGAGTTCCGGTCGGCAGCCATCTTTGAGCAGCCCAACGGCGATTTCGCGGCTACGATCGCCCGGCAGTTCGTGGTGAGCTACTACCAGTTCGAGCTCTACCGCAGGCTCACGCAATCCACGGATGCCACGCTCGCTGCCATCGCCGCCAAGGCCGTGAAGGAAGTGGACTACCACCGGGACCACAGTGCCCAGTGGATCCTCCGCCTGGCCGGCGGCACGGACGAATCCCGCACGCGGATGATCCAGGGCCTGAAGCAGATGTGGCCATACGTCGCCGAGCTCTTCGAGGACGACGAGCTGACCACGCGCCTCGCAGCGTCGGGCGCCGCCGTCGAGCCTTCCAGCCTGCGCGCGGACTTTGACCGCCTGACCGGTGAGATCTTCGCCGAAGCGGAGCTGGAGGTGCCGGAGGTTCCGGCTGCCCCGGGCGGCGGGCGGCAGGGCCGGCACTCCGAGCACCTGGGCTACCTCCTCGCGGAGATGCAGGTGCTGGCGCGCGAGTACCCCGGAGCAAGCTGGTGACCGCCGTGGCCACCGCTGCGCCCGGGCAGACCCAGGAGCAGACAAAAGAGCAGCAGCAGGCGTGGGACATCGCCGCCACGGTCTGCGACCCGGAGATCCCCGTGCTCACCATCGCAGACCTCGGCATCCTCCGCGATGTAAAAATCACGGACCACCAAGTCCGGGTCACCATCACGCCCACGTACTCGGGCTGCCCGGCCATGGATGCCATCCGCGATGACCTGAAAGCAGCTTTCGCCCAGGAAGGCTTCACAGCGGAGGTGGACCTGGTGCTCGCCCCGGCCTGGACCACGGACTGGATGACGGCCGCCGGAAAACAGAAGCTCAAGGAGTACGGCATCGCGCCGCCGTCGGGCCTGGCAGCAGCCGGCGGCCACCACGGACCCATCAGGCTCAAACTGGTCGTCAAGTGCCCGCAGTGCTCCAGCCTGAATACCAAGGAGCTCACCCGGTTCGGCTCCACGTCCTGCAAGGCGCTGTACGTCTGCAAGGACTGCCTGGAACCGTTCGACTACTTCAAAGTCCTGTAAGGAAGCCCCATGCCTGTTGTGCGCCAGACCGCCGCCGAATCGGCGCTAGCCAGCGGCCGCCGTCGTCCGTCCTTCCACACCCTCACCGTCACCGAAGTAAGAAGGCTGACCGAGGACGCCATCGAGGTGACCTTCGGAGTACCTGAAGAGCTGGCGGGCCAGTTCGACTACCTGCCGGGCCAGTACGTGGCCCTGCGCACCACGCTGCAGGATGAGCACGGCGAACCGCATGAGGTGCGCCGCAGCTACTCCATCTGCGCGGAGCCGCGCACGTTCCCGGACGGCAGCAGCGAGATCCGGGTGGCGGTGAAGCAGGACCTGGGCGGGCTGTTTTCCACGTGGGCCAACGCGGAGCTGAAGGCGGGCGACACCCTGGACGTCATGAGCCCCATGGGCGCGTTTGTGTCCAAGCACGGCCGGGACGGCAAGGCCGTGGAGCAGAACGTCATGAACTCCATGAACCGGCCGCAGGAAATCGCCGGCGAGCTGGCAGGGGAGCCGGGCACCTTTGTGGCCATCGCGGCGGGGAGCGGCATCACCCCGGTGATCGCGATCGCCCGCACGCTGCTGGCGGCCAACCCGGAGACGCGCTTTGACCTGATCTACGCCAACAAGGCCGCCATGGACGTGATGTTCCTGGAGGAGCTGGCGGACCTGAAGGACAGGTACCCGCAGCGGCTGGCCATCCACCACGTGCTGTCCCGCGAGCAGCGGATCGCACCGCTGCTCAGTGGACGGATCGACGCCGAGAAGCTCCAGCAGCTGCTGGGCACCGCCATCCACGCGGACGATGTGGACGAGTGGTTCTTGTGCGGGCCGTTCGAGCTGGTGCAGCTGTGCCGGGACACCCTGGCCGAGCGCGGGGTGAAGCCGGAGCACGTGCGGTTCGAGCTGTTCACGAGCGGGAAGCCGGACCGGCCGGAGGGCAACGCCGGCCGTCCCGTGGTGGTGGACGAGTCCCAGGAGACGTACAAGATCACGTTCAAGCTGGACGGCCTGCAGGGCGAGGTGGCCAGCCCGACGCACGCCCGCGAATCGATCCTGAACGCCGCGCTGCGGGTCCGGCCGGATGTGCCGTTCGCGTGTGCCGGGGGAGTGTGCGGCACGTGCCGCGCCAAGCTGGTCGCCGGCACCGTGACCATGGACGAAAACTACGCGCTGGAGCAGGATGAACTGGACAAGGGCTACGTCCTGACCTGCCAGAGCCACCCCACCAGCAAAGACGTAACAGTCGACTTCGACGTCTAACGAGGCCCCGGTGGTTGAGCCTGTCGAAACCCCCGAACCCAACCCAAGGAGCCCCATTGATCTCCCTCTCCATCGCCAACAACGTGGCCGAAGTGGTCCTGGACGCGCCCTACAAGCTGAACTCGCTTGATGAGCAGGCGCTCGCTGATTTAACACAGGCGTACGACGACGCCGCTGCCGCCGCCTCGCGCGGTGAGGTGCGGGCGCTGCTGCTCAGGGGAGAGGGCCGCGCCTTCTGCGCGGGCCGGGACATTTCGGGTGTGACACCGGAGACGGACGACGCCGAGGCGTACCTGGGCGGGCTGGTGCAGCCGCTGCTGAGGAAGATGAGCGCGTTCCCGGCGCCGACGTTCGCCGCAGCGCATGGTGCGTGCCTGGGTGTGGGGCTGGGCCTGCTGCTGGCCACGGACGTGGTGTACGTGGCGGAGAACGCGAAGTTCGGCTCGCCGTTTGCGAAGCTGGGGGCGACGCTGGATTCGGGCGGGCATTGGTACTTTACCGAGCGGCTGGGGATGCACCGGACGCTGGACCTGATCTACACGGCCGAGCTGATGTCGGGGACCGAGGCCGTGGCGCGGGGGATGTTCAGCCGGGCGATGCCGGCAGATGAACTGTTGGCCACTACCCGGGAAATTGTGGCGAAGGTGGCCACCGGGGCAACAGGTGCGTTCACGGCGAGCAAGGAGCTGGTGGCGCACATCCGCGACCAGCGGCTGGGCCTGTGGGACGCCATGGCCGAGGAGAACGCCGAGCAGGCGCGGCTCTGCAAGAGCGCAGACTATGCCGAGGGTTTCCGGGCGTTCCAGGAGAAGCGGACACCCAAGTTCGTTGGTTGAGCCTGTCGAAACCCAGGCCGGCTGAGTGATTTGGATCACCACGCGGGCCCCTGACCTGCGAAAACACTAATTCTTGAGTGTTTCTTGATTGGAAGCGGGGGCACGCCTTGAGGGACGGCCGGAATAGTCATTGTTGTCAGGCCGAGAGCGCCTGAACCAAAAACTTCGGCCGGCCCACTGGGGGCGGGTTTGTCACACAACAAGGGCATACTTCACATGGGCATCAGCATGAAAACCACTTCCGGCAAGATCCTCGCTTCCGTCGCCTTGGTCGGCACCGCCGCCGCCGTCGCAGGCATGGGCACCTATGGTGCATTCAGCTCCACCACCTCGGCCAGCCAGGCCGTCACCTCCGGCACCGTCGTCATCGGCCTCGGCAACGTGAACAACACCCTGAGCGTCCCGGTTGCAGGCCTCCTGCCCGGAGATACGGTGGACAAATTTGTCACCCTAGAAAACACGGGCAACTCAAACCTGGGCACCGTTACATTGGGCACCGCTGCCGCCGCGGGCACCGAGTCGCTGCTTACGTCCGATGTTGTCAACGGCCTGAAGATCACCGTCGAGTCCTGCACCAGCGCGTGGACCGGAACCGCCGGTGCCTACACCTGCCCCGCCCCCGCTACCAAGAGCACCCCGCTGGCCTCCTCCCCGGTGATCGGCTCCCGCGTCCTGCCCGGCCTGTCCTCAATAGTGGCTACCAAGTCCGACTTCCTGAAGATCACCACCGCGCTGCCCAAGGAAGCCGATAACACCTTCCAGGCCAAGACCAGCACTATCGGCTTCACCTTCACTGCCACCCAGCGCACCGAGACGGCCAAGTAACAACCCGCCTGCCCGGCACCCCCAACAGCGACCCGAAAGCCTTCCTGATGAGCACCGCGCTGAAACTCACCCACTCCGGTCGCACCTCGGGTGACGCGCGTGCCCGTCATGAAGCCGAGAAGGTCCGTCGCCCCTGGTCGGTGGCCCGGCTCCTCAAGAAATCCGTGGGCATGGTGGCCACTACCTTGCTCGTCCTGGGTGTGGCCGCGTTCCTGGCGCTGGCCATCGGCCCGCGTGTCCTGGGCTATCAGACCCTGACGATGCTGACCGGCTCGATGGCGCCCCTGATCAACCCGGGCGACGTGGTCATCACTCAACCGGTCCCGGCCAGCGAGATCACGGCCGGAGACATCATCACGTACCACATCCCCGTGGAAGACCAGCGGGTCGAAACCCACCGCGTCATCGAGGTCATGGCCAACGCGGACGGCAGCGTAGCGGTGCGGACCAAGGGCGACGCGAACAACGGGGTCGATCCCTGGACCGCGACCATCAGCGGGGCCACTGTTGACCGGCACGTGACGACGATCCCGCACATTGGCAACGTCATCAGAGCTGTCCGCGAACCGCTCGTTTTGAACATCCTGATGTACGGCGCCCCCACGGTGCTCGTCGTCGGCATGCTCGCCGGTATTTGGGGAAAGAAGCCCGAGGCAAGCGAGTCACATGAAGCCGGGACTCCGGCCCTGGGCACGAATGCCTGAGCACCCGGCGCAGCTCGACCCGCAAAGACTCAAGGACCTCGCCGCCGAACTCGACAGTAGCGAGGCCGCCCTTGAGTTCCTGGGCCGCTATCTCAGCATGCTTCCAAGCAGGCTGACTCGCATCCTCACCGGGCTTTCGCAGAACGACACCAAAACGTCAATGGATGCCCTCCTCAGCCTGAAGGTCACCTCAGCGATGAACGGGGCCCTGGAAACCATGCATATCTGCATCACCCTGCAGTCTCTCGTACAGGCTGGCCGCTTCGATCAGGCCATGATCGAAGCGCAGGTCCTGTCATCCAGCGTTTCCCGTCTTCACGAAGCGGCACCGGGACTCCTGCAACAAGCGCGGGCCACCTTGGAAGCTGAGCGCTTCGCTGAAAAGAGATGCGCCGCTTTTATCGCCGCCTAGACGCCTACTTGTTGGCGTCTTGAGCAATAGTAAAAACCACACCAACCAGGGGTAGGAGGAACAAGACGTGCGGTCCAAAACCACCAAGTGGCGGAAGTACGTCATCGCTGCCCTGGTCCTGGTCTTCGTAACGTCGATACCAATAGCGGCCCACGCCTCTTTCACGGCGTCAACCCAAACATCGCAGAAGGTTACAACCGGAGCTATGCAGCCTCCTGCCTCAGCTGCAGTGAGCATGAACTGCGATGACCGGGTATTTCTTTTTTTCGTCAAACCACGAATCACCGTCACCTCCTACGCTCCTGTCACTCGCGCAAACTATTACGACATCAAGATCTACGATCCATCAGGAAACCTCCAGTACACCGGGAACCTCGGCACGGAAGCTGGCAAGTCATATACCGCGGATCAATACAGGTTTGTTGGTACCTGGAGATACGAAGTACGCGCCCACTACAAGGTGCCCGGAAGCACCAACATCTGGTCAAGCGCGCCGTTCCCCGGTACCCTGAACTGCCTTTAAGGCAGCCGGTCACACCTCTGCGTTCCATTCCCCGACCACAATCTGCTGCGCCGCCTTCCGGTAAGCCTCTGCAATGCAATCCCCGGACTTCCCAGAAGAGGCCCGCCGCTGTTCAAGCGGCGGGCCTCATGCTTTTGCGGTTCTCTTCGCCGGGGGCGGAGCCCGCCTTAGTGCTGGGCGAGTTGAAGGCGTTCGGTTGCGGGGTCAATGCCGTCGGCGAGCAGTTCGAGAAGGTATTTCCCGTAGCCACTCTTGGCGAGCGGCGCGGCCCGTTCCCGTAACTCATCGTCATTGAGGAATCCCAGACGCCAGGCGATTTCTTCAGGGCACCCGATGGAGAGGCCTTGGCGATGCTGAACTGTACGTACGAATTCGGATGCGGCATTGAGATCATCGAAGGTTCCGGTGTCCAGCCACGCGGTTCCGCGGGGCAGGATTTCCACCTGCAGCTGTCCGCGTTCGAGGTAAACGCGGTTGACGTCTGTGATTTCCAGTTCGCCGCGGGGAGAAGGCTTGAGGTCGCGTGCGATTTGGACCACGTCGTTGTCGTAGAAATACAGGCCCGGAACCGCATAGTGGCTCTTCGGTTTTGCGGGCTTTTCTTCAAGGGAGATTGCTTTGCCCTCGGCGTCGAATTCCACAACGCCGTACGCGGACGGGTCCTGAACCCGGTATCCGAAGACTGCGCCGCCGTCGATGTTTTCGAACCGTCGTAGCTGCGTGCCCAGGCCTTGGCCATAGAAGATGTTGTCGCCGAGGACCAAAGCGACCGGGCCATCGCCGATGTGCTCGGCCCCAAGGACGAAAGCCTGGGCCAATCCATCGGGGGAGGGTTGCTGGGTGTAGGTGATGTTGACGCCGAACTGGCTGCCGTCGCCAAGGAGTCGCTGGAACTGGTCGGCATCGTGGGGAGTAGTGATGATGAGAATGTCCCGGATGCCGGCCAGCATCAGTGTGGACAACGGGTAGTAGATCATTGGTTTGTCGTAGACCGGGACCAGCTGCTTGCTGATTCCGAGAGTGATTGGATGAAGACGTGAACCGGTTCCCCCGGCGAGGATTATTCCGCGCATAAGGACATTTTCGCGGTGGTTACAAATTCAGCCAAATCACGTAGCTGTGGAACGATGAATGTTATGCAGAAATTACTGGTTACCGGGGGCGCCGGTTTCATTGGTTCGAACTTTGTTCACTATGTGTTGGAAAACACACTTGATCATGTGACGGTGCTGGACAAGCTGACTTATGCAGGCAATGTCGCGTCTCTTGAGGGTCTGGCGGCGGACCGTTTTAGGTTCGTCAAAGGCGACATCACGGACGCCAACGTCGTGGACAGGCTCGTCGCAGAGTGCGATGTGGTGGTTCATTACGCGGCTGAGTCGCACAATGACAATTCGCTGCATGATCCGCGTCCGTTCCTGGATACGAACATCATCGGGACCTACACGCTGATCGAGGCTGCGCGGAAGCACAACAAGCGGTTCCACCACATCTCCACTGATGAGGTTTACGGCGACCTGGAACTCGATGACCCGGAGCGGTTCACGGAGGACACCCCGTATAACCCGTCGAGCCCGTATTCTTCCACGAAGGCCGGCTCCGACTTGCTGGTGCGTGCCTGGGTGCGGTCCTTCGGGCTGCAGGCCACGATCAGTAACTGCTCGAACAACTACGGCCCGTACCAGCATGTGGAGAAGTTCATTCCGCGCCAGATCACGAACGTGATCGACGGGATCCGGCCCAAGCTCTACGGCAAGGGCGAGAACGTCCGTGACTGGATCCACGCTAACGACCATTCCTCGGCCGTGTTGGGGATCATCGAAAAGGGCCGGATCGGCGTAACCTACCTGATCGGCGCTGACGGCGAAAAGAACAACAAGGACGTCGTCGAACTCATCCTCAAGCACATGGGCCAGTCCCCGGACGCCTACGACCACGTCGTGGACCGCCCCGGGCACGACCTGCGCTACGCCATCGACTCCGCCAAGCTCCGCGAGGAGCTCGGTTGGGAACCGCGCTTCTCCAACTTTGACGCCGGCATCGAGGACACCATCGCCTGGTACCGGGAGAACGAAAACTGGTGGCGGCCGCAGAAGGCCCAGACCGAAGCGAAGTACCAGGAACAGGGCCAGTAGAGCATGTCGATCGAGTTCTCCAAGAAGCTGACCGCGCACGAAACCCCGATCCCCGGCGTCGTCCTTTATGACCTTCCGGTCCATGGGGATAACCGGGGCTGGTTCAAGGAAAACTGGCAGCGGGAAAAGATGGTGGCCCTCGGGCTGCCGGACTTCCGCCCGCTGCAGAACAACATTTCGTTCAACGAAAAAGCCGGCACCACCCGCGGCATCCACGCCGAACCGTGGGACAAATTCATCTCGGTCGCCACGGGCAGGATCTTCGGTGCCTGGGTGGACCTTCGCGAAGGCCCGTCCTTCGGCGCCGTCTTCACCGCCGAACTGGACGCCAGCCAGGCCATCTTCATTCCCCGCGGAGTAGGCAACGCCTTCCAGACCCTGGAAGACAACACGGCCTACACCTATCTGGTCAACGACCACTGGTCCGCCGACGCGCAGGGCCAGTACACGTTCCTGAACCTCGCGGATGAGACCGCCGCCATTGCATGGCCGGTCCCGCTGGCGGACGCTGAGCTCTCCGACAAGGACAAGGCGCACCCCCGCCTGGCGGACGTCGTGCCGATGCCGGCGAAGAAAATCCTGGTGGTCGGTGCCGACGGACAGTTGGGCAAGGCGCTGCGGGAACTGTACGACGGCGACGCGACCGTTGAGTTTGCCGGCCGTGCCGGGTTCGATCTGTCCAGTGAGGCCGCCTTCTCGGAGCGGAACTGGAAGAACTACTCCACGATCATTAACGCCGCCGCCTTTACCGCCGTCGATATTGCGGAAACCGCGGAGGGCCGGGCGGCCGCCTGGGCCATCAACGTCACCGCTGTGGCGCGGCTGGCCCGGACCGCCGTCGAGCATGACCTCACGCTGGTTCACGTTTCCTCGGACTACGTTTTCGACGGCGTCCGTGACAGCCACGACGAGGCAGAGCCGTTCGCTCCGCTGGGTGTATACGGTCAGACGAAGGCAGCAGGCGACGCCGTCGTCAGCGTCGTTCCCCGCCGCTACATCGTCCGGACCAGTTGGGTCATCGGTGAAGGCAACAACTTTGTCCGCACCATGGCGTCCCTCGCCGGCCGCGGCATCGAACCGGCTGTCGTCAATGACCAGATCGGCCGGCTCAGCTTCACCGAGGACATCGCCGCCGGGATCCAGCACCTCCTCGAATCCCGCGCCGAATACGGTACCTATAACCTCAGTAACGACGGCGAGCCGCAGTCCTGGGCAGACATCGCCGCGGACGTGTACGAGCTCTCAGGCCGGCCGAGGACCGCCGTCACAGGCGTCAGCACCGAGGAATACTTCAAAGGCAAAGCCGCCGCACCCCGGCCGCTGAACAGCGTCCTCGACCTGGCCAAGATCAAGGCTTCAGGTTTTACACCCCGTCCGGCGGCGGAGGCGCTCCGTGCCTACGTTGCGGTCACGCATGCAGCAAACGCCTGAGAAGAGTCGTTGGCGTAGGGCGGGGCCTTTAGCCGGGCGATACCCGCATGAATTGTTGGCCAACACCCGGGAAATTGTGACGAGGCTTCCGGACGTTCCAGGAGAAGCGCGAGCCAATGTTCACCGGCATCGGTGGTTGAGCCTGTCGAAACCCAGGCCGGCTGTGGTCGAGACCGTCGAAATCAAGTCACTCAATTGCCAATTTCTACCATTGATTTGTAAGGTGCACCTATGACTATGGGGAAATCTATTACTAAAGCCGTCATTCCTGCTGCCGGCTTGGGGACGCGCTTCTTGCCTGCAACTAAGGCGATGCCGAAGGAAATGTTGCCGGTGGTTGACCGCCCGGCCATCCAGTACGTTGTGGAGGAAGCCGTCAAGGCCGGCCTCGACGACATTCTGATGATCACAGGGCGCAGCAAACGTGCCCTTGAAGACCACTTCGACCGTGAACCCGGCTTGGAGCGCGCGCTGGAACTGAAGGGCGATCAGGGTCGCCTGGACTTGGTCAATGAGGCGTCCGACTTGGGCCCGATCCACTACGTCCGCCAGGGCGAAGCCAAGGGCTTGGGTCATGCCGTGCTCTGTGCGCGTCAGCACGTGGGCAACGAGCCCTTCGCCGTACTGCTGGGCGACGATCTCATCGATGAGGCCGAGACTCTCCTCACCACCATGATCGAGGTGCAGCAGAAGACCGGTGGTTCGGTTATCGCTCTTATCGAGGTGGACCCGTCGCAAATCAGTGCTTACGGCTGCGCGGACATCACGGGCGTTGAAGGCGAAGACTACGTCCGCGTCAACAAACTGGTCGAGAAGCCGGCTATAGCAGAAGCGCCGTCCAACCTGGCCGTCATCGGCCGGTACGTGCTGCACCCCTCGGTGTTCGGCGTCCTGGAGCACACGGCGCCCGGCCGCGGCGGGGAGATCCAACTGACGGATGCCCTCCAGACCCTGGCTGCCGGTGAGGGCGAAGGCTCGGGCGTGTACGGGGTGGTCTTCAAGGGCCGGCGCTTCGATACCGGCGACAAGCTTAGCTACCTCAAGGCAGTCATCACGCTGGCTTCCGAGCGCGTGGAGTTTGGCGAGGACTTGAAGACCTGGCTGAAGGCCTTCGTCGGCTAACTCCTGGTGCCTCTGTAAATGCCTACAGGCCCGACGCTGACCAGCGGCGGGCCTGTAGGCGCTTAAGGGCCGTAGCGACCAAGAGAGCGCCAATTACGGCCCCTCCCGTGTTTGTGACAAGATCCAGCGCACTCGCGAACCGGTTGTGAAGAAACAGCAGCTGGCCCAGTTCGATGCACCCCGAGACAATCAGCCCAAGAATTCCAAGCTGCCACAGGTGTTTTTTCGGATATGCCAGGGCTGCAACTGCCCCGAACGGAATGAAAAGCACTACATTGGCGGATGCTTCGACGAATTGGTAATTGAACCAGGCGGGAATTCCGCGGGTATGAAGGAATCTCAGGACGCTGGCTAGCTGGCCCTGCACTGGAGCATCAACCGGGCTTGGCCAGAACGCGACCACTGCTAGAGGTACGAGCATGGCAACCAGGACTGCGCGCCAGATCCTTAGACTCTCTGGGCGCCTCAAGTGGCGCTCAGGCCGTTCTCAGCAGGGCCAGGGCGGCAGTTCCAAGCGCGGCTAGTGCCAGCAGTACGAGGAGTGCATATGGGAGCGCCTGCGTATGAGGCACGGGGACGGATAAATCCCACTGCCATGGTGCTTTGCGCCAATGTCTCCCCATAGATCAAATAGATACCACAGTTCGTGATGAACCTGCCCGTTCGGCGGAGAGTTAGTCCGATTGGTGATTGAACTGTCGCTTCGGTGGTTGAGCCTGTCGAAACCTTAAATGCAGAAGGTGGGTGGTTCTCCGGTTTCCCGGAGAGCCACCCACCCTCTTTGCCGCTTGGAAGATGCTGCTGTTAGGCAGCAACCTCGTTCTTTGCGCGGCGGCGAACAACAACCACTGATGCTGCGCCAGCGGCCAGTGCGCCTGCACCCACAAGGGTCCAGAGGATCAGGCCTGAGTCAGCACCCGTGTTGGCAAGGCCAGCCCCGGTGTTTGCGAGCGGAGCGCCGCCACCGGTGTTGGCCAGTGCTGCTGCAACCTGTACCGTAACGGGTCCGACAGTCACGCCGGAGATGGTGCCCGTTGCAGTGATGGAGTAGGTTCCAGCTTCGCCGAGCGAGAGCGGGAACGCGATTGCGCCCTGAGCGTCAGCCGTTGCGTTGAACGTCTGGGGAGCCAGGAATACAGCGATCTTTGTTGCGACCGAGCGGCCGAGACCGGCGCCGGTAGCTGCGGGCGGGTTGCCCGGCGTGACGGTAATGACCAGCGGTTCGCCGGCAAGGAAGCCCTGACCGCGGAAGGTGAACTGTTCACCCGGGCCTACGGTGCCGTCAGAAACAGCAGCCTGGGGCGGGAGAGCCGGGTATTCGGCGGCAACGGCGGGTGAGCCGATAAGCGCGATTGAGCCTGCAAGTGCGAATGCTGCGAGTGTTTTTTTCATTGTTGTCCCCCCGGAGACGTTAAAGTTTTTTGATGTACCCGAATTGAGGAGGTTTCCTCTCTGCACGAGACCTGTGCAGAAATCCCGGATAGATATCCCAAAACAGACATTACCATCCGATTCGAGCGTGGAGCAATGTCAGTCAAGACGGTTTACATAGTGTTAACGCAATGGCTACGGAAGCTACCCGCACGGAGTTTCGGTTGTGGGCAAGATCACATCCTTGACGGCTTGGACTGTGGGTGTGACAACTAGGTTGGGTTCCGTGTGCTGGACAATCTTCCCGAATGTAAACTCCACGGTCCGACTTTCGCCAGGTGCAAGCCTGACGGCCAGGACTCCAACGGGCCGGTTGCTGTGCAAGTAGGGAGCAAAGCTGGTCTTCTGACCGTCGACTGTGGCAATCTCTACGTTTGCTTGGACGGGACCGTACGCCACGATGTTGGTTTGAACCGTTCCTGCGGGCACTCCGAAAGCTCCGCCTCCCGTAACGTACGCCGGCAGGGACGTTGCGGCGTCCGTAGGCGCCGTATTAGTGCTTGTGACACGGACGGTAGTTTGCTGATAGCCGTCCTTGGCACATTCCTTGACCAGTTGAGCAGTGCGCTTGACGTAGTAGTCCATCTTGGCGCCAGTACCGTCGTTAAAGTAGACGCCAAACTGGGCAGGCGAAACGCTTGGGCCGTCTATGGATCCACCCAGAACATACTTCGAGATCAGAGCCTGTTCCGTCGGCTGGTTAGACCAAACCAGAACGCGGCCTTCTTCGGAAGCGCGAGAAATTCCCGCGACGAGGCTCCTGGTGTCGCCGCTACCACTGGACAGCGCTGCAAAGATCTCCTGAGCGACTCCGGCAAAGTATGCATCCTGTAACTTTGGCTGCTCAATTTTCGCGTACACGTCCGAGAGCAGAGTCTGCACCACATTCTTCGAAGTCAACTCGGTCGGTAACCCACCTCTGGCCAAGGAAAGCAACTCAGGGTTGCTTACCTGCACAGATCCCGTCGCGTCCAAAAGGTAGCTCAATGCGACGGGGTCGATGGATACAACTCCGTCAACACGCTGTCCGGTCTTTCTTTCCCACATCGCTTGCGCGCTGCGCGCTGCTGTCGGAAAGTCAGGCGTTAAGTTGACATCCTGCATGTATTTGCCCAGACGTCCCGAGTAGATTTGCAGCTGTTCTGGATCGATGGCCAGGGTCGGCGACATGATTCCAACGTCGCCCGCACTACTTTGGTCGCTGAGGGTGAGCTTTCCGCCGTCGAGCGTAAGCACTGCCAGGGCCCCAGGTATACCGCCTGAGGCGCGGGTCTCGGCATTGTTCTGAATCATGAGGAGGTAGTGCCGAGGTGCCTCCGAACCTAGCATTCCCGGGACAATCTCTGCTGCGTTGGCTGCCGCATCGAGTGCACCGGTGACTTCGCGCAATTGGTCTCTCGACCGTGTTAGTGGCCCCGCCACTTCAGGCAATAAGTTATCAGTGGCAATTAGATCGAGTCGGTCGGCAGACATCCGGACTGCGTTGGCAGCCGACGACACGCTAGGTGAGGCAGCCTTTAGCGGTTGCAGATCCGTGCCGGAGGCCTTGGGGATGAGGCTGTCCCAGTCTAAAGAACTAAAAACCTTCACCAAGGGTTCCAGCCCGAGGTTCGCCACGTCATCGGCGGATCGAGCCACTTCAGCCACGGCACTGAAATTGGGCCCGAGGCCGGGTACAGCCGACCCCAACGTCCACAGGGGGTCACTTGCAGAGTCCCTGGCCGTGGCTGTGTGCATCCGTATGCTCTCAACAGTGTTCGCAGCCGCACTGGCGTTGTCCGTGGAAATCGCATTTTTCAGTGTGGGAACGAGGCTCGCTGCTGCCTCAAGTTCGTTGTTGATGCTAAATGCCCTAACCCCAAGCCAGGCTGCAGATGCGATTCCAACGATTGCGACAACTCCTAGGCCGATGGTTACCGTCCGTCGATGTCGCGTGTCCTTGGACGGTTGCTTCCTGGCGCTGTCGTTCGTCGTGGGATTGCTACCCAAGTCCTTGACCGGATCCGTCATTAGTGGTTTCTTCTTTCCCCATGGGGCCGGGCTTGTTGTAAGTACCGCACACCTAGTAAGCGCCTGTGTTGTGGAAGACGGCACGGCCGGTTTTTAACAAAATAACGACATCACCAGCGAGCGACCAGTTTTCAACATAGTAAAGATCAAGCCTCACTGAGTCTTGCCACGACAAATTTGATCGTCCGCTCACCTGCCAGAGGCCGGTCAATCCTGGTTTCACCAAGAGCCGGCGTCGTACGTCCTTTTCATAGCCCTCCACTTCTTTCGGGAGGGGAGGGCGGGGCCCGACTAGGCTCATTGAACCAACAAGGACATTTAGAAGCTGAGGAAGTTCGTCCAAACTATACTTCCGCAGGATTCTGCCGATTGGCGTGACTCGAGGATCGTTCTTTATTTTGAAAAGAACCCCACTGCCCTCGTTGCGGTGCTCCAGCTCCGCGAGACGCTGCTCAGCGTCGATAACCATCGACCGGAACTTAAGCATTCTGAAGTGGGCGCCACGAATGCCAACGCGTTCTTGCTTGAAGAGCACCGGACCGGGACTGGCTAGTTTTACTGCAAGTGCAAGGAGGGCCATTACGGGCGACGCAAGAACTATCAAAACTCCGGACGCCAATATGTCGAAAAGTCTCTTAGCAACTCGCTGCCCGCCTTCTAGGGTGGGCGTTGTTACGTGGATTAGTGGTAACCCTGCCACCTGTTGAGTATGAATGCGGGGGCCAGCGATATCCGTCAAGGCCGGCGCCATGATTAGGCCCACATTCCGGGAAGCCAACGCCCATCCAAGGTGGCGCAATGTTTGGGGGTGAAGCTGAACCCCTGCGGAGACCGCGACGGCATCTGCATTGCATTTGTCGATTGCGTCGAGAATAGAGGACGTTTCGTTGGCGTGACCCAAGACCGGAAGGCCTGACTCCGGTTCGATTGTAATCTTGTCGTCCGCTCCAGGCATGTACGCAGCGACTGGGAGATAACCGGCATGTTTGGCCTCGACGAGTGACGATGCGAGGTGGGCGACAGCTCCGGGTCCTCCCAGGAGCAGGAGGCGTGACATGCTTTCGCCACCTTGCCGATCGATGCTTAGGTGCTGCCTGAGGAGCCAACGCGCGAGGATTAGGCCGACCAAGCCTGCCGGAAGAGCTATACCAACGTAGCCACGAGCTGTGTCGATTCTGAGAACGTAAGAAAAAATCGCAACCAGACCAAAAAGCCATAGTGACGCAGCGGCTACTCGTTTGTATTCATCGGGACCAGAACCCAAGATCCGCGTTTGGCGACTGTTCCAAGCCTCCAGCATGAGCCACCAGGCAACGCACAGCGCTGCAGACAACCATAAATAATTGGAACCATCGCCTGATACACCGGGATTTGACTCAATCCCAAATCTGATCACGTAGGCGCCCGCTATAGCCCAGAGGATGACGAAGGCATCCACGAATCGCAAAGTCCTCGCAGTGCGCACACGCCAATCCATCACTGCGCCCAAGTCATTCCCCCAAAAATATAGAGCTTCTGCCGACGGGAGATTCCCGTGCACAGGATACCCCGGCGGTAAGTCCGAAAGTAATGTTGCGCGGAACATACAGCTGAAGGTGCCGCAGCGCAGGATCGACAATCGCCCGAACGTCCAGATTACGCCCCGCGTTCGACATATTCATTGGTGTTGCCTCTGGTGTCGGCGCTCCGTAACACGTCACTGTCTGACGCGTAAACCGGACACGGCTGCAACTCGCGACAGGTATAATTGGCGAGAACTCACGCAGTTGGCGTGTTGAAGGGCGGTCCTGCCGATCGCGTACAGGAACAACCCAGGGGGAAACGAGCTTGGATTTACGCGACTACTTACGAATTTTCCAGCGTAACTGGATTTGGATAGCCTCACTTACTTTGGCTGGCCTCTTGTTGGCTGGATCAGGGTCGGTCCTGACGACACCTACGTACACCGCGGAGACTCAGCTGTTTGTTGCCATTCAGAATTCTGGGAGTGCGCAGGAACTCCAGCAGGGAAACACTTTTGGTCAGGCGCGCGTTCAGTCGTACGTCAAGACGGTCGACTCACCTGTCGTTCTGCAGCCAGCTATTGATTCCTTAGGCATGACGGTCTCTGCCGAGGAACTTGCCAAGCGCGTGCAGGCAAGCACGGACGCGAACACAGTCCTGATTAATATTTCTGCGTCGGACAGCTCGCCAGCAATGGCCGGGGCAATCGCCCAAGCTGTCGCAGATAGCTTGATCAAGGCCGTCGACCAACTGGAGAGGCCGAAGACTGGAGGAACGTCTCCGGTTAACCTTTCGATTATCAAACCGGCAAAGGCACCGAGTTTACCTTCAGCGCCCAACACTCGCATGAACTTGGCCATAGGAACCCTCCTGGGTTTGGCAGTTGGGATTGGCCTGGTCTTAGTAAGGACGGCACTGGACAATCGCATCCGAAGTGAAGCGGACCTGCGTAAGATCACTGACGCGCCTCTCCTCGGAGGCATCGCCTTTGATTCGGACGCCGTAATGCGACCGTTGCTAACTCAGACGACACAACAGAGCGCACGCGCGGAGGCATATCGGCGACTTCGAACAAACCTCCAGTTCTCCAATGTTGCGACTCAAGCCAAGACCGTCCTCGTGACTTCGTCATTACCGGGAGAGGGCAAAAGCACAACTGCGACTAATCTCGCCATTTCACTTGCCGAAACCGGCCAAAATGTTTGCCTTATTGATGCGGATCTTCGACGGCCCATGGTGGGCGAGTACTTGGGTCTGGAGCGTAATGCCGGCCTTACTACAGCGCTGATCGGTACCCTGGATGTCAACGACCTTTTTCAGCAGTGGGGCGATTTCAACCTGTACGTTCTGACGTCCGGCAGCATTCCGCCTAATCCCAGCGAGCTGCTTGGTTCTGACGCCATGAAGCAGCTTATTGAGCGTCTAGAGCAAGTCTTTGACACCATCATCATTGATGCACCTCCCCTATTGCCGGTTACGGACGCGGCCGTGCTTTCCCAGCATGTCGGAGGCGTCGTTCTGGTTGTTGGATCCCACATTCTAAAGCTGCATGATCTTCAAAAAGCTCTTGATGCCCTATCAATGGTCGGCTCGAATCTACTAGGCGTGGTCATGAACAGGTTGCCTGCCAAGGGGCCGGATTCATATACATACGGCTACTACGGCGACGACGCGAGCAGCCAAGGATTGCCTGTGCGTGGAGCTTCGAAGAAGCCCTTGGCCCATTCTCGGGGTTCGTCCTAGCTAAGCGGGCGCCCGCAATCGGGGCGTAGAGCGCCCGTGAGGTCGTGAACCGATCCCACTTCTTGTCCTATGCTCCAACGAGAATTTCCTTGGCCACCGTGCTGGCTCGTATATCGAATGTGCCGAATGTAGGGCACAAGAGCTCAGTTCTGATTCCACGCCGACAGAGAAGGGAAACTTGATTCCTTGTGAGGAAAACCCTTGGCACGGCAAGCACGTCCCAGGTTGCCGGCGCTACTCTTCCGTTGAATCTTGCTCTCCTCGCATCGCCCCTTGTGGTCGTCTTAGCGGTCTCTCTGACGCTGTTGATGATTCTCCTTCCGTGGCTCACATCGGCGATTGGGTTTAATTTGACAAGTGTGGGGGCAATTGCGACTCCAGTTTGGGCTGGCGCGAATAGAGATTTTGGGACGCCTGGCGCATATATCTTTTCAGTGTTCGTAGGTCTAATCCTTGCGCTCGTTCTCCGATGGGTGCCTGACTTGGAATACTGGTTTGAGTTCGGTATCTTGTTGTCGTTTTACGGAAGTTACATGGTTTCGTCACAGTTCTTGGGTGCTACGGCGATCGTCGTCGTCGTAGTTATGCTAAACAAGCGAAAGTCCATCGTGAAAGAACGCGGGCCAAGAATGAGACACCATGCAGGAATTCGCAGCCGGTGAATCCAAAGCCAGACGTGAAATCGGTAAGCGCCCTTAGCCTTAGGAAAGTAGTATCGCGGTCCTACCTCCCGGTCGGGCGACTTTTTTACGCAGGGGCATCAGGCCTGGCGCTAGTGACAGCAACTGCCATGGCCCCAAGCCTTTCTGTGGTAGGGGAGTATATCTACCAGATAGGGTTTGCGTCAGCAGCCGCTACACTTGCTGGTCTCGGCCTGGATCGAATTATGGCAAGACAGATGGCTTCCGGGGGTATACGTGTAGGTATTCCCTTCGGAATTCTGAGCTTCAGGGTCGCCCTCGGAGCACTGGTTTTGCTCGTTGCAGTCATTGCCGGTCTTATTGTTGGTAATTTACCTGTTTTCTTGGCCGCCGGCGTATTTGTCATTAGCAGGATGCTATATGCGGACCTCGAAGCCATTTGGATTGGTGCGAAGGTCGGCGACAAATCGCTCTTTGGAGCCCTTGTTCTTAATGGCTTCATTACGGCCGGCGGCATAGTCTTCGGATCATACGTTGGCAGTGCTGCCATGATTGGTTTGTCGTCCTTGGGTAACTTGCTTGCTCTTGGTTTCCTATTGACACGTGGTCGATTAGTTGTACAGCGAGTCAACATTGCAGGACTCGTCAAGGAAGCTAATGGTATTTCTTGGAGCCTACTACTTGCGATAATTTACGCAAGAGTAGATCTCGTTATTCTTGCCTCCATAGGTTCATCGTTGGAGTCAGTAGCACTTTACGGAATTGTCACGAGAGTTTTTGATGCCCTCGCTCTGATTCGCGGTTCGATAGCTCAGGATGAAGCCCGTAATATCTCGTCACTTCGCATTCGAACGAAGGCGAGACGTTTGCTGGTCCTGGCTTTGAGAACCCAGTTTATCGTCTTACTGATTGCGATATTGGGATTCGTTTCTCTGTGGATCTGCTCATTCAACGGAATCGAGTTACTGTCGGGCACGGGCTACGATTCATTTGGAATGGCGCTTGTTGCTCTGCCGTTATTTTTTAGCCACCTTCCTACAACATCAATGATCTACTCTGATCGCCGGACTCATCGACTATTGATCGGCAGTGTTATTACTTGTGCCGGAAGTGTTGTCCTTAAGTGGTTCCTAATCAGTCAATGGGATATTGCGGGGGCAATTCTTGCGATCGGCCTAGTTGAGCTCCTCAGCGCCGCGGTCTTCTACTTGCTTTATTGGGCGAATGCTCGCAGTCTTAAATCGTCGAGAATCGTGTGGATTCCTCTGTCGGCCGGGGCAGTGATGTTCCTTCTGGCTATGTGGATACTTTAGCGTTGAATTTGTGTTTAGAAATACTTATTATGAAAATTTATTTGGGAGATTAGAATGCCTAGGTTTGCATTTGTTGGTCTTTCTTGGTGGGGACTAGGGCCGGATGATATGGCGCGGGCCGTTTCGCATTTCGGCTTCCCCGCAGATTCCATCAATCTATGGGACATTGGAAATCGATCTGATCGTCTCCTAATGGACACCTTTCTCTCGCCAGTGATAGCGTCTCGTAGGCTGAAGGCGCTTGGGCTTGATCAGACCGCGAAATATGACGCCATATTTGCCATGTCTCCACACCGCCTGAATTTCCGTATGCTTAGTTATCTGCAGTCTAGGTGCGAAAAACTCTATGCCGTACTGGGAGATGATCCGATCGGTGTCAGATCGATCCGCGATGATTGCTGGGGTGAGTTTGACGCAATTTTGGCAGCTGATGAGAGTTGGCTGCGGAATGTTCCACATCCCGATATTAAGAGCTTGGTGATGCCCTGGGGCTCAACCATGATTGATCCAAATCTGATTTCTGCAGACCCATATGTTCCGCAGTCGGTTGTTTTGGTTGGGTCCCCCTATCCAGAGCGTGTGAGAGTCGCGCAGCAGCTCCTGCGGAATAGTGCGGTGACTCTGCAGGGCGATTCCTGGCCAGTCCTCCCAGGTGTCAAGTCTCGTCCGTCCAGTTCGAGGAAAGAGACGCTCGAAGCCATTCGGGAGAATCGTGAACTTGTGATTAACATTCACCATCGTCAGTTTTCTCGGGGTTTGAATCCTCAATTTTTCGATTATGCTGCTGCTGGAATTCCGCAGGTCGTAGTCCACGCAGACGATCTACTTCGTTACCGTCTGGGTTGGGACGAGGACTTGGTCGAAGGGTCTTTAGAAGATATCGGATTGCTTTCGAATCTCCGACTTCAAGAACAAAATTTGAAGACTATTGCCCTGGTTCGAGATAAGTTTATGTTTCATTCTTGTGTAGAGAGAGCCTTCAATGGGAATTAAATTTCGGAATATCATATTATGTATATCTTTCGGTCATACATCACTGCAAGTCGGCGAGGCGTTGAGCGGTGCTCTTGAATATGTGAAGACTCACGCAGATACGCTCGTAGTTATCGCGGACGACTGTAGTGGTAATCCACCTGTGGGCATAGAGGGAGCGGTTCTTCTAGAGACTCCCTCTCGTAGGGGTTACTCAGGCGTCGTAAATCATGTTTTGGAAACTTATCCCGATATCAATGGCAGAATCCTCCTCATCAATCCGGACGCTTGTCTCGAGTCACTGGCTGTCAGTGAACTCCTATCGCCCTCTCATGGCATAGCCGTTCCAAGGGTATTGAATCCCTCGGGTGAATTGGAGAATATACGCCGCGCGACAAACGCCTCCGAGCAACTTCGAGCCCTACTTCTTGGGGAACGTTCAGCTGATCGGACTTCCAGGAGGGGAGTCACCGTCAATTCGGGATCAATCGTCTGCCCCCCATATGCACCCTCGGGATCCGTTCTCGCCATCCCTATCATGCACCTGCGCGCTGTCCCGTTGCGTGCTGAGTTCTTTTGGCTTGAACAGTCCGATTGGGTGATCAGATTTTCACGGCTGCATGGTCCAGTTGAGGTGACCGTCCTGTCGGTTGGTGCGAGCCATACGGGAGCTTCCACATCGATGCGTTATCCGCTGAGTGTGGCTGCAAGCCAACTTCGAACAAAGATCAATTTTGTAAACGAGTATGGACACATTGGACATCGTGTCTTGTTGCCATTGGGAGTGGTTTCCAGGGCTGGAAGATTTGCGATCAAAACACGAAAAGTATCCAATGCTTGGTTTCTATTGAAAGTTGCTGCCGGCCTGGCGGACTGGAGGGTTAGCAAATGAGAGTTGTCATATCCGATGCTTATAGTCCGACCAATATTGGGGACGGCGAACTTGTAAGACTGTCGATAGCCTCGGTACGCAGCCGTTTCGGGGTTGAACCTGTGGTTCTGTGCACAGACAGAGCAGGTTTTCAGTTGGACCCTATGTTCGCGGCAAATTCGTTTGTGTTCAAACCGCTGAGCCGTGTTCGATGGCGGGCACTTTCACGGGGCGCCCGGATCTCGATGGCGGGTCGTGACGCCCTAGGTATGTTGTTGGGTCTGTTTATGTCAATTCTTCCCGTTCAGCCGGCCATGAGGGAACACGTGCTGGTTTGGGCTGCCAATTCTCTAAGGCTGCCGTGGTTGGAAGAGGTTGCTCGCGCTGACGTTGTTGTCGGTGTGGGTGGTGGCTATATCGGTGACAAGTACCAACGCGAGTCGATCATGACCCTCGCACTTTTCCGTGTAGCCCTCGCGGTCGGGGCCCAAGTCGAGACGATGCCTGTCTCTATTAGTTCGGCACGTGGCCGAATCTTGCGGCTCGTTTTGAAAAACTTCGGAGCAGGAGTCACATGGCGAAGTAGGGAATCTACTACACACAGCATCCTCAAATCATTTGGGCTTGATACCGAGGAAGTGCCGGATTTGGCTTGGTTGAATGCTGCTGAGTCTTTCGAATCTGGGGACAAGTACGCTCTAGTCTTGGCACCGCTGGGCAGTGACTTCTACTCTGACACCGCCGACGGCGTTCCGAAGATCTGGCCTCATGTTGAGCAGCACGTCAGTGAATTGGTTCCTGGAGCTAGGGTTGGTTTGATAGCAATGCACTATTGGGACGAGAGACTGCAAGACGGTCGTGATGATACCGAATGCATTCGAATCAAGGAACTTATTTCCGATCTCAACCCGGCAGTACAAGTTGAAGTCTTGAATCTCAGAAGTTATCACGAAGTACTGGCGACAATGTCAGAGGCCCGGTTTGCGGTCTGCGAGCGACTCCATGCCGCCCTTGCAGGACTCGCTGTTGGAACACCAACAAAGGTTGTCGGCTACGAACCCAAGCACAGAGGAGTCCTAGAAATGGCTACTTTGGAGGTCTTGGCTGATGAATCCGTTGCCTATGTGCTGGAGAGTGTCTCAACGGAGGAAATCTCCATACAGGGTGCGGAGCAGGCCTTGCTTACTAAGCTATCGGTGATGGGTTCCTAGTTGCGTATCTTACATATCAACAAATTCGCCTACCCCAAGGGCGGGGCCGAAAACTACATGTTGCGAACGGCCTCGCGGCAGTTCGACAGTGGTCATGCCGTCGCCGTACTTGGATCCGAGGCTGAGCGGGCGGGCCTCCACCCCGATGTTATGACCTTCAGTCTCAAGGTGCCGGACTACCATTCGCTAACCGGGTTGGCCAAAATTACGGCGGCCAAAGACGTGCTTTGGTCAAAGCCGGCCGCACTGGTAGTTGAACATGCCATAAACGAGTTTGAACCGGACGTAGTTCATCTTCATAACTATGCTCACCAGCTCAGTTCCTCGATTCTCTCCGTGATCAAGCGGCATCGTATTCCGTGTATTTATACTGCCCACGACTACAAGCTAATCTGTCCGGCGTACGTCGCCAATGTTGATAACGCTGACTGCTTTGCCTGCTCCTCGACGCTTTCCATGAAGCTAATTCGCGACCGGTGCCATCATGACAGCACGCCGTGGTCCGCCGTTGTCGGGATCGAAGCACTCTTGGTTCGAAGCGGCAAATTTGTGCCTGATACGATAATCGGTCCATCTCAGTTCATGACGGATGCGATGAAATCCAGCTGGCTGGGGGAGCTCTCAAAGGTGCAGTTACTCCGCAATCCAGTGGAGGACGGAGGCCACAGGTGGACGGGATCGGGAGATTTCCTGCTGTATGTTGGGCGTTTGTCTAGGGAAAAGGGTGTTGAACAGCTGCTAAGCGCCGCAGCTTCCATCGATATTCCCTTGAAGATTGCCGGCGACGGTCCTCTCCGGGAGTCGTTGGAAGATTTGGCCAACGCTAGAGGAGCCAAGGTTGAATTTCTGGGTCATATAGGCCAAGAATCGCTGGCTCTTCTAAGGAAAGAATGCAAGGCTCAGGTTGTATCGAGTACATGGCCAGAGAATGCGCCCCTGTCAGCCCTTGAAGCTGCGGCTATTGGGGCTCCTCTGATAGTCACGGCCAGAGGGGGATTGCCTGAATTTGTCACAATGGGCGCCAGAGTCGTAGTTGTTGATGATCTGGGACAGGCGGAGTTGGCGCGCGCTATCGACTCACTGCCCGAATCTGGAGGAAACCCGGAGCATTTCAGGCAGGAGACTTCCTGGGAATCGCACCTCGAAGCACTAAATCAAATTTATGCCGATTCCCTGGGGGGGATAATCAGTTGAAGAATCTAAGAGTGGCACTTGTCGGGTCTAGGAACTTTCCAGCGAAACATGGAGGGTTGGAAATTGTTGTAGAAAGCATTGCAAGCCGATTCGCCGATCGCCAGCTGGCTGTCCATGTTTTTGTCGGAAATACCGAAGCGGCTGACAGTGACCAGGTGGACGCCCTCAATCCGAGTCGATTCCAGGTGCACGCAACCAAAGCCGTCAGCGGAAAGTATTGGCACACGGCGTCTCAGATTTTATTCAGCATGGCCGAGGTCAGACGCCTGAAGCCGGACATCGTCAACATACACGGCGTGGGCCCAGCCTTTCCCTTGGCTTTCTCGAAACATGCCTTTGGTGATGCTCCGACGTTGGTGACGGCCCACGGATTGGATTGGGAACGAACAAAGTGGCCTCCCCTGGCGCGATGGCTGTTCCGCAAAATTGCCGTCCGGGCCCTTCGGAACGCCACATCAGTGTCGTGCGTATCAGACTCCGTCGGAGCCGATCTGTCGGCTCTCTTAGGAGTAGACGTGGTGACGACTTTGAATGGCTTCGACTCCGTTGACTTCCCTGGGTCAGTGGACGTGGATCTGCCCCCAAAATACACTGTGTCTATATCGCGGTTGACGCCTGAGAAGAATATCGAAGCGATAATTTCCGCATATACGCCAGAGGTGGCCGAGGAGTGGGGTCCTCTAGTAATTTTAGGGGGCGGGAGCAGCTCATATGCAGGTTCGTACGAAACTCAACTTATGGAACAAGCTTCGGGCCGAGATGTAATTTTCTTAGGTGAGCAGAGCCGAGCGGACGCTTTGTCAATACTAAGTAAAGCCTCATTGTTCATATCAATGTCTCAACTCGAGGCTAGGCCGATGGCTGTTATTGAAGCTATGTCGTTGGGAGTTCCATTGCTTCTAAGCGACATCGGACCTCATAAGGAGCTTTGCGGGGACTCAGCTCGTTATGTTTCATTGGAGGATGAGACTGGGCTTCTTTCACTCCTTATGGATCCCGAATCCGAGAGCCAAGTCCGGGAAAGAGTCACCAGTGCATTAGACCGTGTCGCGTCCATGACCTGGGAGCGTTCGACTGATACATACGTCTCTTGGTATGAGTCCTGTCTTGGCCGCGCCTCGGATCCTTTAGGCGCCTAGCCGATGCGTGCAGTGCTGAGCACCCGGCCGCCATTCGGTGGGACGTTATCTACTTAGGATTGGTACGAGGCATCTCCGTCTCAACGTCGTTCTGCTGGGAAAACTGGACGCAAGAAAACCAATTAGCTATCGCATAGACGCTTGATAGGGGTCCCGCTTGTTCCGCCGGTCTTATGTGAAAAGGAGCGGATTGTTGATGTCGTTCCAGAGTACTTCGTAGGCATCCGGGCTCATATAGCCGGTGTAACTGTGGCGGCGTTTGCCGTTGTAGAAGTCGAGCCAGCCGTTCATGGCGGTGACCAGTTCTATGACCGTCTGCCAGGTCCGTTTCCGGTCCAGCAGCTCGGTTTGCATGCGCCCCCAGAAAGTTTCCATGGCCGCGTTGTCGTAGCAGTCACGCACGCTTCCCAGCGGGGCGGTGAGCTCCCAGTTGCGAAGGTTTTCGCTGAATCCCCAGGACGTGAAATTTGTGCCGTGATCCGAATGCATGACCGTCTCACCGTCCCGTTCGCGGGTGTGGTGGGCTTGGCTGACAGCCCTGCTCACCAGGGCAGTGTCGTTGATCGTGGAGAAGGAACGGCCGACCGCGGTCCGGGCGAAGCAATCGAGCACCACGCAGCAATAGACCTTTCCCTCCCGGGTCGGATGCTCGGTGACGTCGGTTAACCACAGCCTGTTGGGGCCATCGGTGGTGAAGACCCTGTTGACCAGATCTGCGTCCACGCGTTTGTCTGCCAGCGGGTTGCGGAAGACCTTGATGCGCGGAACCCCGGCAATTTTCTCCTCCCGCATCACGGCCTTGATGAGCTTGCGGTTGACGATCATTTCGTACTCGTCCAGCAGCTCGGCACGGATCCGGCGCCAACCGTAGGTCCCGCCGGACTGGCCGTGAATCATCACGACATAGTCGGCCACGATGCGTCGTCTGATCGCTCGGATCGAGAGCTCACAGCGAAGGTGCTTGATGTAGGTCGAGCGGTTCAGGGCGATGGTGCGGCAGGCACGTCTGGCTGAGAAGCCCAGCGCGACGAGCCCGTCGACGATCGCGAATTTTCTTTTGGGGGCACCACCACTTGCTCGTCGTAGAGGGCGCTGGCGGCCTTCACGATTGCCAGTTCGTCCTCGAGCTGGCGGATCCTTTTCGCAGCAGATTGAAGGTCCGGGGCAAGAGTACTCGGCGTCCCCGCGGTAAGGCCCGCATCGACCAGAGCCTGGTGCTTCCACCGGTACAGAGTGCCCAAGCAGATCCCGGATTCCGCATGAACGGCAAGGACAGCTTCACCCTGGCGCATACGGTCGCTGAGCCCTCGCCGGACGGATGCAGGATATTCAAAAGGCATATCATGACCTCCTTGAAGTCACTATGCACCTCTCACATAAAGCCGGTCCACCAAGAGGGGCCCGGAGCAGCTGGACTGCTAACGGGGGCCCAACCAGGGTCACCCAGGACATGGGCCTGTCTCCAACTGCGACGATGTCATCCGGCCGCCGGACAACTCGGACGAGCAGGACGAGAATGCGGCGGACCGCCACCCCTCAGTGCTGGGCCGAAACGCACATCCGTGCGGAAGCAATGGCAACGGCCGGACCTCGACGGAAAGCGCCACGGCATGTGTGCCGTGAGGGGCCGAGTTCGTGGCCTTGGCCCGCGGTACCCAGCTGGCGTCCAGCCTTCACTCAGCGGAGTTATGGAAACGTTATATATGCTTGATGAGTGAATTTTTGGTCAAGTAGCGGAATCCTGAACATGAGCGAACGCCCGGCCGCGCCCGAACCCGGGCTGGTGTCCGGGCGGCAGCATGCGCTCGATGGCCTGCGCACAGTGGCGGTAGCTGGCGTTTTTCTGTTCCACACCGTCACCGGGTTCGCCCCCGGTGGATCCATTGGCGTGGACGTGTTCTTCACACTCAGCGGGTTTGTCATCACCCTGCTGATCATGAAGGAGTACC
The DNA here is from genome assembly GCF_055412785.1 of Pseudarthrobacter lactosi. Lineage (NCBI taxonomy): Bacteria > Bacillati > Actinomycetota > Actinomycetes > Micrococcales > Micrococcaceae > Pseudarthrobacter > Pseudarthrobacter lactosi. Next base: position 1,758,016 of record NZ_JBVAYS010000001.1, on the reverse strand, counting down.
GCACCACGGGCCGGCTCCGTCTTGGAGTGTTCTACGCCAAGCGGCTCGCACGGCTCTGGCCCGCGCTGCTGGTTCTGTGCGCTGTCGTGGTCGTGGTCGGGCTGGTCTTTCCGGCGTCGGGGTGGGGCGGTCAGGAAGCCGATGCCCTTCCGGCGGCTGGCTACGTGATGAACCTGTCCAACTTCGGGGCCTTCGGTTCCTCGACGGGCGGCGGCGCGCTGAGTCCAACCTGGACCCTGGCCGTCGAGGAGCAGTTCTACCTGATCTGGCCAGTGCTCCTGCTGGTGATGCTGCGGTTCTGGAAGGTGCGCACCGTCGCCTGGGTCACGGCCGTTCTGGCGGCTGGGTTCCTGGTTTCGCGGTTCGTTCTGGTCTCCGGCGGGGCATCGCTGGCCCGGATTTACAACGGGCCGGATACTAGGGCTGACGAGTTGCTGCTGGGCTGCGCCATGGCCCTCGTGTTGACGTCCATCAGCCCGGGCTCGGGGCTCCACGTGTCCCTCCAGACCGGTGTGCGCCGGGTTGGTCCGTTCGCGGGGCTCGCCTTGGTGCTCGCCGTGTTCATGTTCAAAGAGCCGACCACGCCCGGTGCCTGGTTTGATGTCTTCTGGACCGTGGGCCCGACCGCCTTGGCGGTACTGTCCGGGCTCGTCGTTGGGTGGCTTGTCCTTCAGCCTGACGGCTTGATCTCAAAGATGCTTGCCCACCGCTGGCTTTCCGGCCCGGGCCGGGACCTGTCCTATGGCATGTACCTGTGGCACTTGCCGGTCTTTATCCTGCTGATTCCCCTCGTTCCGTCACTGGCCGTGCGGGTGCCGCTGACGGCAATCCTGACCGTGGTGATGGCTTACCTGTCATTCCGGTTTGTGGAAACACCCATCCGCCGCTGGGCCTCCAGAAAGCTGGAGCCCGCCGTCGTCCGTCCTGTTCCGGTGCCTGCCCAGGAGCCCTCCCGCAAGCTGGAGCTGGCCGGACGCACGAACTAGGCTGCTGAGGGTTCTCCGGGAACCTACCGCGTATCAACATCCTCGAACACCAGGAACGTCTGGGTGTCCAGGACGCCCGGCATTGACTGCAGCTGGTCGAAGATCACCCGCCGCAGGTCGGTGTTGTCGATGGCGCGCACCAGCAGGATCACATCAAAATCGCCTCCCACCAGGGCGATGTGATGGACCTCCGGGATGGAACTGAGCTGCTCGCGCAGTTCACGCCACGAATGCTGGCTCACCTTGAGGGTCACGTAGGCCGAGGACTTCAGCCCTGCCTTGATGGGGTCCACCAAGGCAGTGAATTTGGTCAGCACACCCTCACCGGTGAGCCTGGCGATGCGGGTATAGGCGTGGGCGCGGGAGATATGGACGTTCTCGGCCACCTGGGTCACGGACATCCTCCCGTCCCGGGTGAGCTCGGCGATGATCCTGCGATCCACGTCGTCCAGGGCCACCTCCCCGGAATCTGACTCAAGTCGTGCCAATTCGTCCACCACTCCTGTCCGTTGTCCAGATCACATTTCAATTCGTCTTCCAGACTAGGTCCATCCGGCGGAACCTTCCATGATTCTGCGAACTACTGGATACGAAACTTCCCTTGGGGCGATACTGGGGGTGACTAGTGGCTACAGAAGGACGGACCAATGACGATCTCCGCGGACCACCCTGCGCAGGACCAGGCCCAGCGATTGCCGGCCGAAGATGCCGTATCCGAAGCGGTACGGAAGTTCGGCATCACGGTGGAGGACTACATGCTGCCCGCCCGTCACCAGATCCAGATGGTGGACGCGGACGGACGGCTCAAAGCCGAAAGCGAGCAGGGCACCGAACCCGGCCACGAGTACCCGTTGCCCTCCGACGACGAATTGATGGCTGCCTACGAGCAGCTCGTCGTGGGCCGCCGCGTGAACGACCAGAACTCGGCACTCGTCCGCCAGGGGCGCATGGCCGTGTACCCATCCAGCCATGGCCAGGAAGCCTGCCAGGTGGCAGCCGCGCTCTGCCTCTCCGACGGCGACTGGCTGTTCCCCACCTACCGGGACGCCGTGGCGGTCATGGCCCGGGGAGTCGATCCCGTGGAAACCATGACCATCTTCCGCGGTGACTGGCACAGCGGCTACGACCCGGCCCGCCACAAGGTGGGCATCCAGTGCACGCCGCTCACCACCCAGCTGCTGCACGGCGTGGGTGTCGCGCACGCGGCCAAGCTCCGCGGGGAAGACACCGTAGTCCTGGCGATGTGCGGGGACGGCGCCACCAGCGAAGGCGACTTCCACGAGGCCCTGAACTTCGCCGCCGTCTTCCACCTGCCCGTGGTCTTCTTCGTCCAGAACAACAAGTACGCCATCTCGGTTCCACTGGCGCACCAGTCCGTGGCGCCGTCGCTCGCCCACAAGGCAGTGGGCTACGGCATGGCCGGCGAGCGCGTGGACGGCAACGACGTGGTGGCCCTCCTCGCCGTGCTTGACCGGGCGGTGAAGCTCGCACGGGAGGGTTCCGGGCCGCTCCTGGTGGAGGCACACACGTACCGGATGCAGGCACACACCAACGCCGACGACGCCACCCGCTACCGCCAGGACAGCGAGGTGGCCGAGTGGCTGGCCAAGGATCCCATCAGCCGGATGAAAACGTACCTCACCGGCCGTGGACTGCTGGACGACGACGGCGCCGCGCGGATCGCGGAAAAGGCGGAAGCAGTTGCCACTCAGCTCCGTGACGGCCTGGGCGAGGACGTTCCGGTGGATCCCCAGGAACTCTTCCGGCACGTCTTCTCCGTGCCCACACCACAGCTGAAGGAACAGTCCGCCATGCTGGCCGACGAACTTGCCCGTGAAGCGTCATCTGAGGAGACTGCCAAGTGAGTCCGACCATCACTACATCGTCCGAGGCGAACGGCAATGTCAGCGCTGCAACTGCCCGGGCTGCGGCGTCCGCCGCGGCGACCGTCGAGGCCAGCGGGCCGCAGGCCGTCACCATGGCCAAGGCCCTCAACACGGCTTTGGCCGATGCCGTGCACGCCGATCCGTCCGTTCTTGTCTTCGGCGAGGACGTGGGCCTTCTGGGCGGGGTCTTCCGCATCACCGACGGCCTCACCAGGACCTTCGGGGAGCAGCGCTGCTTCGATACCCCGCTGGCCGAGTCCGGGATTGTGGGCATGGCCGTGGGGATGGCCATGAACGGGATGCGGCCGGTGGTTGAGATGCAGTTCGATGCGTTCGCGTATCCGGCGTTCCAGCAGATCGTCAGCCATGTGGCCAAGATGCACAACCGCACCCGGGGGACGGTGAAACTGCCCATGGTGATCCGGGTTCCGTATGCCGGCGGGATCGGGGGAGTGGAGCACCACTGCGACTCTTCCGAGTCCTACTACGCCCACACCGCGGGCCTGAAGGTGTTCACCCCGGCAACCGTTGCCGATTCGTACCGGATGCTGCGGGAGGCGATCGATTCGGACGACCCCGTTATGTTTATGGAGCCCAAGAAGCTCTACTGGTCCAAGGACCTGGTGGACCTTGAGGATCTCCGGGCGCAGCACACCGCCAACGCGGCAGCCGGGACGTCCTCGGAAGGCCGTGCCGCTGTGGCCCGGTCTGGGACCGACGCGACGCTCATCGCGTACGGACCGTCCGTGCCCACCGCGCTGGCAGCTGCCGCAGCGGCTGCGGAGGAGGGGCGCTCGCTGGAAGTCATCGACGTCCGCTCCATCGTGCCCTTCGATGACGAGACGGTGTGCGCGTCCGTCCGCAAGACCGGCCGGGCCGTGGTGATCGCCGAAGCGCACGGCTTCGCGTCCGTCTCCTCCGAGATCGTGGCGCGGGTCCAGGAACGCTGTTTCCACTACCTCGCCGCCCCCATCCGCCGCGTGACGGGATTTGACGTTCCCTATCCTGCGCCGAAGCTCGAGCACTACTACCTGCCCGGTGTGGACCGTATCCTCGACGCCGTAGACGACCTCCAGTGGGAGAACTGACCATGAGTGAAACGAAAGTATTCCTGCTCCCTGACCTCGGCGAAGGCCTGACCGAAGCCGAGCTGGTCAACTGGCTGGTGTCCGTGGGCGACGAGATCCGCGTGGACCAGCCCATCGCCGAAGTGGAGACGGCCAAGTCCATGGTGGAAGTGCCGTCGCCTTATGCCGGCACGGTGACCGTGCTGCACGGCGAACCTGGGCAGACGCTCGACGTGGGCAAGCCTTTGATTTCCGTGGCGCCAGTAGGCTCTGTGGTTTCGACAGGCTCAGCCAACGAAAGTCCGGTGGCCGAGCCGGTTGAGACCTCGCCTGCCGAAACCTACCGTGAAGAGGAGAAGGCCGGCTCCGGAAACGTCCTGATCGGCTACGGGACTCCCGGCGGCAACAGCCAGGCGCGGCGCACTCGGGCTCCCCGGGTTTCGGTGGTTGAGCCTGTCGAAACCCCGGGTGAGCCCGACGCCCAGAAGGCCGCCGATGACCTACTGCTGCTCCGCACCAGGGTCCCCGGGAAACTGGGAGCGGTCATTTCACCGCTCGTCCGGCGCATGGCCCGGGAACACGGAGTGGACCTCGGCAGCATGCACGGCTCCGGTGACAGCGGGCTGATCATGCGCAAGGATGTTGAAGCCGTAATTAGCACTCCGCTGGTTGAGGCGAGGTCGTTGGTTGAGCCTGTCGAAACCCAAGGGCCTGTCGACAGCCGGACAGGGCTGGGCATTTCCTCCCGGACACCGGTCAAGGGTGTCCGGAAAGCCGTTGCCGCCAACATGTCACGCAGTCGCTCGGAGATCCCCGAGGCCACCGTCTGGGTGGACGTGGACGCCACGGCGCTGGTGGAACTCCGGGCAGGCCTCAAGAAGTCCGATCCGCACGATACTCCGGGGCTCTTGGCGTTCATCGCGCGTTTTGTCACTGCTGGGTTAAAACGATTCCCGGACCTGAACACGCGCATAGAATCTGCTGCCGACGGCTCCCAGGAGATCGTTGGGTTCGCCGGCATCAACCTGGGCTTTGCCGCCCAGACGGACCGCGGACTGATGGTCCCCTCGATACGCAACGCGGACAAACTCAGTGCCCGGGAACTGGACGCGGAGATCCGCCGGCTCACCGCCGTCGTACGCGAGGGCAAGGCGACGCCGGAGCAACTGGGCAGCGGCACCTTCACGCTGAACAACTACGGCGTCTTCGGAGTGGACGGCTCCGCAGCGATCATCAACCACCCCGAGGTGGCCATCCTCGGGGTGGGACGCATCCTCGACAAGCCATGGGTGGTGGACGGGGAGCTCGCCGTCCGCAAAGTCACCGAACTGACGCTCACCTTCGATCACCGCGTGTGCGACGGCGGTGCCGCGGCAGGGTTCCTCAGGTTTGTAGCGGACGGGATCGAGAATCCGACGTCTGTGCTGGCCGATATGTAATGGCCGACGGAAGCTGGGGAACTTAACCGGCCTTATTGGCCGTCGCGGGTTCCCTGCCCCCGGTAACCAGAAGTGCCTGCGGCCGGGTTACTCTTGGCAGATGCTAAGGGCCGTACTGTTGCAGATTATGAGCGCCCTTGTTGGCGCCGCGGCTGGTCGATACTTCGACCAGCAGAGTTGGCTTGTGCCCGCCATCTGGGCAGTGGCTGCGATGATTTTAGGGGGCTTGACCGAATTGACTATCCGTAAGATTCGTCAGAATAGGGGCGGCGGATCTCCAACCGAAGCCTCTGAAACCAGATCCGGCCTACCCGAAGATTTCCCGCCCATCGGGCAGGGTGGGATGATTGCCTACGGGAACGGAAAAGTGACGGCTACGGGGAACGTTTTCGGACCCGGTGGCCAAATGAAGATCGTCGGCAACGACGAAGCGAAGCTCGATGAAAACCGGTTTGCGTGAGATTCTTCATTTGGCCAAACCAAGATTGATCAGTGCGGCCCGGAGCGCGTTGACGAGAGCTTGCGTGGTGGCTGCGTCGGTTGCCGGACCCGGGAGCGCTGCCGGCGCTATGGGTGCCACGCCGTTGAATCCGATTTTGCCGTCCCTACTCATATCGAGCATGGTCTTCGCGAAGATACCTGCGTCGTCGTAGGCGTTTATCCGAAAGTTAGTCCCGGCATTGGCGCCGTTTTCCGGGTCGCCACTTCCTCCATATTGCCAGCGGTCAGAGCCGGCCGACAGGATCTTGTGCCGCCGCGTGGACCCTGGGGCGCCGTTGATGTCGTAGCCGGCCACGGTTCCCGTCGCGGCGTTGCTGCCGGCCGTTGCCCCGCCGACGTCCTTTACCTGCAGCTGGAAGACCTTCGCTCCGTTGAGTGTCTCCATGATGTTGTCGGAGAAGTAGGTCTGCCGACATCCGTGGGCTGAGACGTTGGAGTAGCTGGGGCTGATGGCACCAGTTAGATAAATCGGGAAGTTCGTATACGGAGTAGGACGGTTGTCCACCACGCGCAGATTTCTGACGAAGGGGCGTGTCACCGTTGATGCGTTCGATGAGTCGACGGATACCCCGAAGTTCTGAGTGTTGTCGTTGGCGGAGATCGCCGTGGCACCGTCTTCCTTGAACTGGCTGCCGGCGTTGATGATGTGTACGTTGCCGAGGTGGATATCCGTGGCGCCCGTCATCAGCACTCCGCCGCGCTGACAGTTCATTAGCAGCAGCGAGTCGATACTGATCTGGGACGCGAAGCAGGTCGGGGCGGACCTGTTGGTCGACGGGTATCCTCCGATCAGGACGCCTATTCCGCCCGCTGTTGATGGGGAATCCACTGGGCCGCGGGAAACGCCGTCGACGATGACGTTGTTGACGCGGCCGTTACTGGGAGCTTCGTCGAGTTTGAGGCCCCCCATGCCGACATTTTTGACGTTGATGGTGTCCACAACGAAGTTGGTTGGCCCTAGATCGGTGTCATCTTTATTGACGATGAAACCCGAGATCCACAAGCCGTAGTATGCGGCCATCTCGACGTACATGGACCCGCCGATGACTCGCTTGCAGTCCCGCGAGATGGAGAACCCATTGTCAGCGGACTTGTAGGAGCGGAGTTGATTCCACACCACCGTTTCGCAGGAAACCCAGCCGCCATCCATGGTGAGTTCCGTTTCCACATCGGTCGCTTGGGAATACCCGCGGACGCCGTCGAATTGGAAAGGCAACCCGCGAGTTCCCTGGATCCGTAGGCGGCGGAGTCGGATGTTCCTGACGATGCCGGCCCTTATGTTGTGCGGGTTGAAGTCACCGTATGCGACAACGGCGGAATTCATGCCAGGTCCGGTGAACGTGCGCGAACGCCTGGGCGCCGTTACGTCGTCCACAGTCGTACCCCTGATGGTCATGCCTTGGATGGTGACGTCGCATGCCGCGCCGGATGTGTAGAACAAGGCCTCGACCGGCGCCGATGGCCCAGAGACGTTGATGACGGTCGCGTCGGCCCCTGAGCCCTCTATGACGAGCCCATTGGCGCCCACGAAGTTGATCGCCGCGGAGCAGTTGTACACCGGAGACTTGCCACGGACACGCTTTACTCCGGCAGCAACAGCAAGACTTACGGCCCGTTGCCACGCCTGCGTGTCATCGGGATCAGACTTCTGCTTCTGCAAGTCCACGTCCACATAGGGAGCGTCGGACTTTTTGGAGTAGGTCGAAGAGAGGTCGGGGACTTGCGTGGACGGGATCTTGGCTCCCGCGTCCAAAGTGGCCACGCCGGATGCTGCACCCTTCTCCGCAGTTGGTACGTAGGACGTTGAGGGCGGGTTCTTGTCACCCGGAGCGGCATTGGCACTCGTAGAAGCCATCCCAGATATTGCCGAAGCGCCCGTGAAAGCTGTTATTACGGTTCCGAATCGGAGAAGCCCGCGGCGCTTCACTGCGGCAGATCCTGGGGATTCCGGGAATTCGCTCTTCACGTTCTTGCTTGCCATGCCATGGAGGCTAATTCCTTGGGTGGCGGTCAAACCACAGTGGAGAATACGCGCTTTATTAGCCCTTCCTTACTCACACTACTTAGTGTGTTACTCGCTGTGCCCGACCAACCACTTAGCATGCAGAGGTCGCACGGTATCATTGGCGGCATGGGGAATCCGAACACTAAGCAGGCGCCGAACTTTCTTCCGTCGATCCTGCTCTTCCTGCTCGCAGGGTTTTTGATCTGGCTGCTGTCGGTTGTGCCCTACGACCAGCTAGTGCTGGACATGATCGCTATCTGCGCTCTTGGCGCGGCAGCCGGCGCTGTGGTCGCTGGATTCGGTGCCGCCGGCCAGCCGTCAGAGTAGCCCAAGACTTCTACTCTCCCAAGGGGAACGATGCGCGTAGCGCTGTACATTATTGCTGCCCTACTGTTCGCCGCTGGGTGTCTGTGGGCTGTGGTCAACCAGCCCTTGGCCTTGGTTAGCATGGTCGCGGGCGCTGTGGCAGTGACGTACTCATACTTCATGCCGAAGCATCGCATGGTTGGCTGGCTGGCCAGCTTGTCGATCATTGTCATTGCCGTATTCCCGATACACCTTGTGCCCAGCAACATTCGATACGCTGAGCTGGGAATGCTGGCGCTGTTCGCGGTGATTACGCTACTACTCAGGGGAGCACAGTCTTTGCGCGGCTGGGTCTTTGGGCTGGTACTCGGCTATCTCGCGGTGACGTTCTTGGCCACCAGGGCGGCTGGGATTGAAGACGCGCCGTTCCAATTCCTCATGCATGCCATCGTTGGCATTGTATTCCTGGTCATGGGGACGTCGGCCAACGAGGGGGAGCGCAGAACCATATCGGGGACCGTAATCGCCCTCGGTGCGGGGCAGGCCCTATACGCCCTCTACGAGTACGCTGCGCATCCTGCCGTGCTGTGGGCTTCGCCAGTCCCGGAGAAGTGGCAGTGGATGGAGTCACGCCTCGCAAACGAGATCTTGAGCGGCGGTCTGCGTTCCCAAGGCAGCTTCGGCCATCCTCTGTTGCTCTCATTCGTGATGATCGTAGCGCTGGGATTGGCGCTGCGCTTTCCGTTCAACCGGCGCATGCTGCGGCCCGTCGTCGTGGGGCTGCTTTTTGTGGGGTCAGTGGCGGCCGGCTCCCGTAGTGCGGCTCTGATCATGATCGCGCTCATGCTCTTCGCCTACGGCGCTGGACGCTTCGCTTGGCTCCGGGGTATTGCCATTGCTGCAATCATCGGCCTACTGGCGTTCACGAGTTCCTTCTTTAGCTCCGAACTCGTGGAGCGGTTCACGGGTTCAGGATCGCTGACCCACAGGCAGGGCGCGCTGGACGCCGTGCCACGCCTACTATCGGATCAGAGCCAAGGCGTCGTCTGGTTCGGCAATGGCTACTACTCCCGGCAGGAGGTCTTCGATAAGGGCCTATTGCAGCTTGACGGGTTCGTTGCCATCGACAATATGTACGTTGCACTTCTCGTCACGACGGGCCTGTTCGGCGTAGTCCTATGGATGATTATCCCCATCCTGACTTACTCCCGAGCCAGTCGGGCACTGCGGCCCGTTGTCCTAGCATCCTTTGGGATGTTCCTGGTCTTTGACATCTTCGAGTTCCCGGCAACCTGGGGCGTGTTCATGCTGATTCTTGGCATCGCCGCCACGTCCCGTAAGGAAGCCCCCGAGCCTAAGCCGGAAGCCGCCCCAGAAATTGATCTGAAGCGGCTCCCCGAGTGGGCGGCTAGGCATCCGGAGCTTGTACGCCGTTCTGCTGGTTGATGAACTCGCGGAGCTTGGCGACATAGTCTTCAAGCTGCGAGATGGTGACAGGTGCAGCTTCGAGCTGCGGGCCTGGCGTCAACTCTTCGCCGTCGTCATTTACGAGGACTGGCTGGATCACTAGGTGGGCTATGCGGATGCGGCTCATGCGAGGGCTACTTTCTTCGAGACGCCGTTCACGTTGACGACGAGGTAATCGGTGCTGGAACCGGCGTCGTGCCAGACCTCTACCTGGCCGTTGGTCAGGTAGGCGGGCTGGGTTGCGCCGGACGTGTACTTGGTGGTGACGCCGGCTAAGGAGAAGTCGGCGCGGCCAGAGCTGGCGAGCCTGGCGAGCAGTCTCGATTCTGCGGTTTCGTAGAACTGGAACTCATTGGAAGCGCCCGGCAGAACGAAACGGAGGTTGTCGGTCGGGCCTACCCGCATGACTCCCTTGGCGGTCCCTGCGGCATTCTTCATCTTGATATAGCGCGAGTTGTCCAGCAGTAGGTTGTCCACAAGGCGCACGTCACGGTTGGGGGATGATCCCGTGCCGACGATTGATCCAATGTTGCTGATGTTCGCCCCGTTGCAGTTCAGGGCATTGCCCACACTCCGCCGATATTGATTGCCGTACCGTTCGGGTTGGCGGCACTGATGTCGAAGTTGAGTCCGAATGCGAACGCTGGTGTCGTTGCTGGCGTGCCGGTGTAGAGCGGCGCCGATACGGAGATCGCGGCGGATGCCGACTGCGAACCACTATTCTGGACGTCAAGGCCGAGATACGTAGAGTTGATTCCGACCGTGACAGTGGATGCCGAAGCGATCGCCGAGCTCGTGGGGACGATATGACCGGGACTGTCGCCGATGCCGAGCCCATGGTGGAAGCGACGTAGGCGACAACCTTACTGGCGTCCGCGGCAGTGAACTCAAGGTTCGTGCCGGACGGGAGCTGGACGGGAGTGGTCAGCGTGACGGATGTTGTCGGCGTTGCGGCCACGATACCCGTTGCGAGTGTGGCCGTAGTCTTGACAGCCTTAGCCACATTGGGAACTACCTCAAGGGCGAGGCCCACAAGGTACGGCGGGGCCGTAGTCTGTGAGATGACGCGGAAGTGGCCGCCATACACGTTGCCGCCTCGGCTTCCGGTGAGGTCGCCGATGAACAGACCTGCTTCGCGGGTGCCGTCGTGGTACGGCGAGGTCCAGATCATGTCGATATTGCCGACGCCGCTATGGTGGCCTGCTAGACCGAATCCCTTGAAGTAGGAGATGGCCCCGCCCTGGCCTACCTGCCCACCGAATCCTCCCGTCACGTTGAGGTCCTTGACGACGAACACTCCGTCCTGGTTACTGCTGATTTTGGAGAACACGAACGATCCATCGAAGGTTGGTGTGTCCAATGCGACGGCTCGCTGGTTGGTGGTGTTGCCACCGTTCGTGGGGCCATAAGTGGCAGATTGTGCCCTCGGCCGGGACAGCCCGGCCGGGCGATTAGGTCTTGGGGAAGGTATCGGCCTGAGTCCATCCTGCTGGGACTGTAGGTCAGTCCGCTGGAAGTAACCCCAGCTCCGTAGGGGACTTGTAGCCCGGAACGGTCTGGGGCAATTCTTCTTTCCTTCGAATGGCAGACGGAAACAGAGCAGCCGCCTGAAGCCCAAGGAATTCATAACGCTGTCCGGCAAGGGCATTCGAGCCCGGCAGCGCGGCTCTTGACTGATAGGGACTGCTTGGGTTTGCCGTGGTCCAACCTGCTGAAGCCGACACCCGATTGGTGGCGCTCGCCGAGGAGGCCCCTCTCTGAGAGATGGCGCCATATGCATTTCATTTGTTTCGGTACGATAACAGCACAGAATCTGAGATTTCTTTCATTGCCAAAGCCTGGATATTCACGAATACTTATTTCACCGGCTAGCTCATATGGCATCAAATCGATGGCATATTCGGATTCAAGTCCCAGTGTGTTGGGACGTTGAGCTGACGGAAACTTCGAGCCTGACAATGATGTCAGGTGCCCAGCAACGGTCATGGGTGACCGCGGACAGAAAGAGAAGTTCCCGTGAATACATTAATTACTACCCGGAAGTTCATGTCAGTTCCGAAGTGGTTGGCTGCTGTCTTTGCAGCTCTCGCTCTCGCTTTGGGAGGTTCCCTCGTCACTGCGCCCGCGAGCAGTGCGGCGAGTTACGTTCAAGGAAACCTGCCTGAGTGGTACCAGTTCTGTTATCAAGTGAAGCCTGTGGCTATTACCAGTGCTAGGTCCTTATACATCAACGCTTATGCGAGCAAGACTGGCGTTACTTGTAAGCACGGGATTGTGCCAAATCGTGCAGGTTTTCCTTACGTGAAGCAGTCTTTCTATTCGTGGGATTTTGTGTGTAGGAATGCGGGTTGGAAGAGCGGTTACTGGGATGGTCGCTACCCGCGCTGCCGGCGATAGATCTCTTTCAAACCGTTGAGAGGAGCCAGGCACTAATAGGTGCGTGGCTCCTCTTCGCACTCAAGCCCCCTGGAGCGCTGGAATTATTTCCTCCGTGTAGTCCCGTCGGGTTTACGTAGGCCCGCCCTGTGGTCAGGCTGAGCCGTCTGTCCTTGGACTTTTGCTCGACAAACCGTGGGTGGTGGACGGGGAACTGCCCGTCCGCAAGGTCACCGAACTGACGCTCGCCTTCGATCACCGCGTGTGCGATGGCGGCACCGCGGCAGGGTTCCTCAGGTTTGTAGCGGATGCCATTGAGAATCCCGCGTCAGTACTGGCCGATATTTGACCACGGCTCACGACACGGACCCATCCCCGCGGTTGAGGGTGTTGAGCCCGTAGTTGTGGATAAGTAATCGAGTACCGGCTACTCGTGCACCCCGCCGGCACATTCGGTGTACTTATTGTGTCGGCGGGATTAAGGACTGGTGCCCAAGGTCGCCGCCGGCGCCATCATCTGAAACGACTAAGAGCCCCGCCGGTCTCAGCGTGGACGGAAACGCAGGATCCCATGCGAATCAGAGTGACTTCCGCGGACGACTTGGAACTTATGAATTGCCCGCATCAGTTTGTGGGTCGTTGTGACGAGTGCTCCGCTGCGGCGGGGCATGGTGAGTCCGTCGAACCGCAGAACCGCGAACAGGCGGAAACTTAGCCGGTCGATCTGGACGGCGTCTGCCCCGCCATCCAACTACGGCGCGTCGACCATGCTCATGCCGTCCGTGAGCTCCAGCCACAGGTCCGACTCGGTGCTCAGGCTACCCGGGCAGGCCAAAGCCAGTTCCATCAGACCGTTGCTGCTGGTGGTGGCCCGGACGGCCATCCGGTAGGTGACGTCGATGTCCTTATCGTTCTTGAAGCGGAGCTCGGCTTCCTGGAGCTCGATGTCCTGGTCGCCGTTGCGCAGGTTGACGTACGTTGAGGCGGCGTCGTCGACGACGTCCACAGGCTTGCCCACGGACTTCTCAACGGCGGCGATCTCCGAAGCCATCACGAGTGCTGTGGTGGCCTCATCGCCGGTTTCTCCGGTTGGTTGCAGCTTGGCCTGGTACGTGGTGAACGTGCACTGCAGGCCGGCGTTCGTGTAACTGAACATGCCGTCCTTGACCTCTTTCTTGGACCACCCCGCCGGTTCCTTGATGAGCCATGCGGGCGGGCTGCTGAAATCGGACTCGTCGAACAGATAGACGGCGCCCCCGTCACCGGTACCGGCGCTGGCTAGCGCTTCGGCTGACTCTTCGGACGCTGCGGATTCGCTCACGATGGGTGCGGGAGCGGGTTCCGCTTCCTCTTTGCCACTGGCGAGGCCGTTGAAGGCCATCACGCCTGCAACCGCGATGACCGCCACCACGCCCACACCGCCGGCCACCCAGCCCCAGACGGGCATTCCCGGCTTCGACGGCGGCTGGGTGAACGCGGGTGCCTGGACATACTGCTGGCCGGGAGCGCCGTACGGCTGCTGGCCCTGCTGCTGTTCAAAGGGCTGCGACTGCGGTGGCGGCCAGCTCTGGCCAGGGGCCTGGCCCGGCGCTGGGGGAACCGGCGGGTACTGCGAGCCGTCTTCAGGCTGCTGTGGCTGGTTCTCGGGCTGTTGCGGCCATCCGGGCTGCTGGTTGTTGTTCACGTGGTTCCCCCAATATTTGATGCGAAAGTGCAACCACCATCATGTCGCATCCGCGGCGCACGCCGCGATGGGGAGCGGTGCCCATCAGTTCCGGGCGGCCCCGATTGCCCGAAACGCCGGACCGTCGCAATCAGCCGCCCGCCGCCGTCGGCCATTCCGGGCCAGTATGATGTGCCGGGTGACGAGAATCGGCGGGAGCCCAGCATGACCAAGCGGGATTGGATCAAATACGGTGCACTTTTTCTACTGGCCGTAGCCGCGTTCGGGGTGGCAGGTATCGCCCTGACGAATCCGCGTGGTCCAGGCGAACCCGCAGCCCCTGTGGCGGCCAGCCCGTTGGCGGCCGCCACGCCAACGGCTACTGCGTCGCTGGCTCCCACACCCACCGCTTCGGCGCCGGCCCAACAGCTGAAAATCCAGCTTCCCGCCGAACCCGTGCTCCTTGTTCTTGGCGATTCGTACACTGCCGGGGACGGCGCAGGCCGGCCAGACCAGGGGTGGGCTTACCTCGTTGCCGGTTCGCTCGGATACCCCACCAACATCGACGGCTTGGGCGGTAGCGGATTCGCGTGGGGCGGTGGTGAGCGGGACAACCTGGCTCAGGAATACGAAGTCCGGTTACGGGAAATCGCTGCGAACCCGGCCTTTGTGCCCAACGTTCTGATCCTTCAGGGCGGACAGAACGACGCGCGGATCACCAACCCTGATGAAATCAAAACCGCCACGGCGCAGACCATCGAAGCGGCCCGCAAACTCTGGCCAGGCGTGCAGGTGGTAGTGCTTGGCCCCTCCGCCCCGCAGCCGCTCGCGGAGGAACTGCGAGGCGTGAACAGCGCAGTCCGTGACGGGGCCGCCGCCGCAAACGCCCCGTTCATTGACGCCTACGCCGCCGGCTGGTTCACCGGCGCCAACAGCCCCGGGTTCGATTTTGACGGCTTCCACGTGAACACCGCCGGCCACGCTCACCTTGCTGAGAAGTTCCTGGAGTCCTGGGCCACGCTGATCAAATGAGCCGCCCCGCGCCGGGCTGATCCCGGTGCCTTTGTGGGCGTGGTACTGCCGCATTGATGCGGGGCCGGGTCCCCGCGTCCCGGAAACTCCAAGGGCCCGCGGGTAGAATCGGGGCCAAGAAGAACGCAGTCGCTTTCCGGAGGTACGGAGAAACAATGTCAGAATGGCTCGACGTCGGCGCGGACAACTACGTGCTGGTCACCGAAGGATCCCTGTTGAACACCGGCCTGATTGTGGGCTCGGAGCGGGCCATGGTGATCGATACCGGCTGCGGGCCGCGGCAGGGACGCGAAATCCTGGACGCCGTGCGGGAGAAGACGGACCTGCCGCTGGTAGTGGTCAACACCCACGCCCACTACGACCACTTCTTCGGCAACGCCGTGTTCGCCTCCGACGGCGCCACCGAGTTCTGGGCCCACGAAAACTGCGCCCGGGAGATCGATGACCACGGGGACCTGCAGCGCCGGTTCGTGGGAACACTGGAGCCGGAGATGTCCACGGGCGAGGGCGAGAACGTGGAACTGGTGGTGCCCAACGCCATCGTCAAGGACCAGCCCGTGCTGGTGGACCTGGGCGGAATAAACGTCACGCTCTTCTACCTGGGCCGCGGCCACACCGACGGCGACCTCCTGGTGGGCACCGCCACTACCCTCTTCGTGGGCGACCTCGTGGAACAGGGCGCGCACCCCTCCTTCGAGGACTCCTACCCTGAGGAATGGGCCGACAGCCTGCGCCACATCTCCGCCCTGCGCCACCGTTACGAGTTCCTGATTCCCGGCCACGGCCAGCCCTGCAGCGACCAGTTCGTCAAGACCATGGCCAACACCATGACCACGGCTGTCCGCCAGGCCCAGCAGTCCATCCGCGAAACCCCCTCCGACGCCACCAAGGCCATCCCCGTGCTGCCGTACGGCCCGGAACAGTCACGCTGGTTCATCAAGCGGCTGCAGGAGACGCGGCCGCTGCACTAGGTGCGGCACTTACTCTCCCGCCGTCGTCGCGTCTTGCCGCCGGGGTACTCCTCGACGTAGCACCAGACGGAGACGGGCGGAGAGATCATGCGCGCGGACAAGATGTTAACCGTCACGGAGAACTCGCCATCGAGCAGCGCCGCGGTCTCCTGCGAGTTGAGATGGCCTTTGTGTGAGGCTACTACCGGACGGGCGACGAACCTGCGATCATTCAAGCAGGCCTCCTGAAGGTGGGACCAAAACCGGGCCGGTTGCGTTCCGTCCCACACCAAGGTATCCCCGTGAAGGACCCACATGCATCCCCTGACCCTGATCCTTATTGTCCTGGCCGCGGCGGTTCTGTGGGTTGCAGTTACTGGGAGTCTGCTTGCCCACCTCGCTCACTCAGAACGGCGTGAAGGGCTGAGAGAACCCCGTAAGAGTAGGAGTGCCAACAGCCCAAGGCAGAGGCATGGGACCAGAGCCACGAGGAAACCGAAAGTGCGGCGCGTGCGGCCGCCTCGGCGGGTGGCCGTGCACGGTCGAAGCAGGTAGCCGTTACTCGTGTTCCTGCCGTGCTCCTCCCCTTAATGTGGTGAACAGGGCCGGCGGTGAGTGGTGCGGACTGAGACCTCCGCGCTACCCCCAGCCACCGCCGGCCTCTTGACCGATTTTTCGCTAGGCGGCGGTGCTGGCAGCCGCGCCGTGCTGGTCGACCACGGCGGGGGCTACCGGATCCCGTGAGGCGCGGATGACCAACTGGTCTGGGTCACCAGGACGTCCGAGGGCGGGCTGACAGCCGTGATGGAGTGCAGCGTCCAGCCTGCCGTCATTGCCGCAGCTGACGCAGCCGAAGTGCGAGGCGGCCATGGCTGGCTCCCTTTCGCTCCGTGCATTCCGGCCGCTGTGTTGCTACAGCGGCAACTCCAGACGTCCCTGCACCCGGGCGAAAGGGGATTCATCTACCGAAGTGATGCATGCCACGTTGAATTAGCATGCCGCCCGAGCTGAGCCCCGTCCGGTGAGACCTGAGGCATGATGGTTGGGTGATTACCGAACATGCATTGCTCCCGGTCCGGCCCGGCATGGAGGACGAATTCGAGGCTGCCTTTGGCAAAGCGAAATCGATCATTGGCTCCATGCCCGGATTCCAGGGCCTCACCCTCTCCCGCTGCATCGAGAACCCATCCACGTACCTGCTGCTGGTGGAATGGGCACGGCTGGAAGACCACACCGAGGGTTTCCGGGGATCCGCCGAGTACCAGGAATGGCGTGCATTGCTGCATCATTTCTACTCGCCGTTCCCGACCGTGGAGCACTACGAGCAGGTTCTGAAAGCCTGAGGGCCTCCCGCTGCGGGTGGCCTAAGACGATGGCGATCCGGGCGCCGCGGCACACAACAGAAGGCCCAGCCCGCCCGTGAACGTGGTGGTGTGGAACCGGGGCCCGCGCGCCACCTCGGTGAAGTTCCAGCGGCGATGCAGCCCGATGGACGCGACGTTTTCCGCATTCACGACGTACCAGGCCTGCGACGCCCGGGCCCAGATCCACAGCAACCGCTCCTCTGTCAGCGCCGCACCCACGCCGCGCCTCCGCCACGCCGGCAGGACCGTTACCCCGCCGAGGTAATGCCCGGAAGGTGCCGGCCCGTCGTCGTGATCCCAGTAGTGCGTTTTTCCCCAGCCAATGACTGCCCCATCAACGGTGGCCACCACCACGTTCCTGTTGGGGTCCGCCACAGCCGCAGCCATGGCCGCAGCGCTCAGCCGCCCGCGGCCGCTGGCCTGTTCGATCGCGGCGATCGCCGCAAGGTCCGCAGGACCGGCAGGACGCACTCGGGCGGGCGCACCGCCGTCGTGCGTTAGGTCCTTTTTGGACGGACCGGCAAACCCGTTCGATTCCATCCGGACAGTCAACCGCATGAACGCCGGGTTGTTCGCGAAGCTGTCATATTCAGTGTGACTTGAGGAACCCGTGAGGATCTGTTTGTAGCCGATTTCCTACGTTTCGCTGGCCGTGCTGGCAGTGGCCACGGCGTCAGTGGTGGTGCTCGCGCTCTGCCGGTGACCAACAGCCGCGGATGGGCGCCCTTGACTTGACTTGTCAATCGCCGTGACGAACGATAGCGTGACCCCTGATCGCATGGGGATCACTGCTAACGTTCGGAGACCGTTGTGGCTCTACTTGACTACGTCCTGGCGCTGTGCGCACTGTTGGGCACGCTGCTGATTCCCTTCTATGCGATGTACCACGTGCTGCGCCGGAAGCGACGCGCAGTGCGGGTGACCGCCTCGAGGAGTAACCGCAGCTAGCCATGCCCTATATCGATATCAACCCGCACAAGGGCCGCCCCAAATGGCAGGCCTACGTCATTCTGGCCGTGCTTCTGGTCCTCACCGCCACCGTTGTAGTCGCCGCGCTCACCCGCGGCTGACCTCGCAATTACGCCCCAGCGCCTAGACTTACAGATTGAATCAGTCCGTAAAGTGCCGCAGAACCTTGTGCCGAAAGTCCTGGGGGGACAGACATGCCCGATCCGGCGGATCAGAACGCACGCCCCATCGCAGAAGATGCAGGGCAACCGCAACCGCCCCGGCGACGCCGTGACCTCCGTCGCGCCGACGGCGCCCTTTCGGATGCCCAGACAGGAACCATGCCAGCCGTAACGCCAGATCTCTCCAACACCCCCGACGTCGGCACCCCCGTACCGCGCCGCAGTTCCTGGGCGGAGGCGGCGGCCGCGGCCGATCAAGCCACGCCCGCACCGTCGGCCCCCATCACCTCTGTCCCTGCGCCCACGCGCCGGCCCGCGAGGCCGCCGGTCACCGCCCAGCCGCAGGTGGCACCGCAGGCCGGGCAGCCGGCCGAGCCGGACTCAGGCACCCCCGCGGTGGCGTACGACGGCGACGAAGCCGCGCCGCCGTCGTCGTACGTTCCTGAGGAAGCACCGACGCCGGCGTTCCGGCGCGTCCGCCCCACTGCGGCAGACGTCATCGCCGACAGCCCCATGCCGGACTTCATCAGCTCCCCGGGCCTGTTTGTGCGCGAGCAGAAGCCCCGGCCGGTGGGCGGCGTCCGCGGCGCCCTCTACTCGCTCACGGGCGGCGCCTGGAACCTGGGGCCCGGCGCCAAGCAGCGCGAGGAAGACGAACTGGGCCGCCGCATCTCCCGCCAGCTGCAGGGCAGCTACAACACCGCGGTGCTCAGCCTCAAGGGCGGCATCGGCAAAACCTCCACCACGGTGGGCGTGGGCCTGACGCTGGCCGAATTCCGCGGCGACCCGCCCTGCGCCATCGACGCGAACCCGGACTCCGGCGACCTCGTGGAGCGGGCGCTGGGCGAAGGCATCTACCAGCAGGCCAGCCCGCGCACCATCACGGACCTGCTGGCCAACATCGAAGGTGTTGACTCGCTCACCGCGCTGGCCCGGTACATGCACCACGCCGGCCGGCTGCACCTGATCGCGGGGGAGCAGGACCCGGAGGTCTCGGACTCGCTCACGGCCGCCGAGTACCTGCGGATCCGCAAGCTCATCTCCAACTACTACTCCGTGGCCCTGACCGACTGCGGCACTGGCGTGACCCACAACGCCATGAGCGGGATCCTGCAGTCGGCGGACAACATCATCATCGCCGCGGGGTATGCGGTGAGCGGGGCCAAGCGTGCCCGCAGCACCCTGCACTGGCTGGCGAGCCACGGCTACGAGGACCTGGCCCGGAACGCGATTGTGGTCATCACGGACAAGGAGGAGGTCTCCTCGCGCGTGGACAAGGACGCCATCGAGGAACACCTCGCCGGGATCTGCCGCCAGCTCATCGCCGTCCCGCACGACAGGGGAGTGGCCGACGGCGACCTGGTCACCCTGGACGTGCTGAAGCCGGAGACCCGGCGGGCGTACAAGGAAATCGCGGCGTCGATCGTGGACGGGTACCGGTAGGGTCTCTTCCCAGTTCTTGTCTGGGCGGCCTTTAGAACGTCAGCGCTGCGACGAGGCTGACGGCACCGAGCAGGACAACTCCTGCGGACAGGGCGAGGACGCCGCCCGCATCGGCATGGAGCCTCTCGGCGTTAATGCCCCGGGAGCTTCGCCGGTACCGGATCCGTTGGGTGGCGAAGATGCCACCGGCCGTGACCACTGCAGCGGCCATGAGGGCCAGAACCAGCGGCCCGTGAGTGGGCAGCCAGCGCAGGAAAATGGCGCTGACGGTGAGCAGGGCCAGCAGTGTGCGGCCCCAGGCCATGACGGTACGTTCGGGCTGGAGCCCCGGGTCCGAATGTACGGACACCGGTCAGCCCGCCAGGATCAGGAAAATGATGAGGCCTGCGGCGATGGCTCCGCCGAGGGCCAGCAGCGGAACCAGCAGGGGCAACGGCAGCGGCGTACCGGCCCGCATGCTTCGCTCCACCCTGAGCCACCTGACGGCCGCGCCCGCGCTGATCAGCATGCCCAGGACAAGCAGCAGGACGGACAGCCCCTCGCGGACGGGTCCGCTGAAAAGCCCGCCGGCAAACGCCTCGATCGCGATGCCACCGGCCAGGAACGCCAGCGACGTCCTGATCCAGGCCAGGAACGTGCGCTCGTTGGCCAGGGTGAACCGCGGGTCCGGTTCGGTACCTCCCGGCAAGAGCTTGCGGGCCAGCCAGCCGCGCGGTGTTGGCGCGGCATCGGACGAGGGCTCGGGGAGTGTAGGCACAGGTCTCAGTCTAGGGATGGTGCCGGACGGTTGCGATCTGCACCGGCCAGTGACGGAGCGCGGAATCTTGCGTGAATGCACCCGGCCATCTTTGGCTGATCCTGAGCATCAATAACTAGCGTCAACGCATCAGCCATATGAAAGGTGCGTCAACGATGACCATTCTTGAATACCTCACAGGCCTGGCAATCATCCTCGGATCCCTGATGGGCACCATGGGGCTCGCGGCGGCGGTCATGCGCCACAGGCAACGCCACTAGCGAGGCTGCTGAACAAGGCGGTTGTGGCGGCCGGCACTGTGTCCGCGCCGGCGGGACCGAAGCCAGCGCTCGGCCACGCCCATGGCACGCGTGGCCACGGCCCAGTAGGCGATGCCGGCTGCGAGTGAGGCCACGACGGCCATTCCTTTGCCCGCCTGCTCGAACAGCGGGTACACGAGCCAATGGGTCACGTAGATATACAACGAGGAGCTGGCCAGCACGGCGGCGAAGCGGTGCAGGCCACGGGGTACGGGAAGGGTCGGTATCCAGACCAGGATGAGGAACCCTGCCAGAACCGTCGCGGTGCGGTACTCGTCCTCAAAGAACCCGGGGATGGTCAGCAGGGCAACAGCGGTCACGGCAGCCCGCTGCCACAGGGTCTGCGACGCGGCTGCCGCCCAGCCAAGCCCGAACAGCCACAGCACCGGGCCCTGGCCCGGGTATGGAATATCGACGATGCCGAATCGGAGCAGCAGGTCAACCCCGACCAGTGCCATTGCGAAGGACCAAGGCCACCTGCGCTGGGCTCGGTCCGCGGCAGGTATGGCCAGGAGGACGGCGACGCCGAGCAGAACGTGAACCAGCACCTCCACGAACCAGAAACGGGAGAAGTCGGTCCAACCTTCCGGGCCAAGAAGGGTGTTCAGCAGGAAGACATTGGCCCAGGCGTAGGTGTCGGTCACCGCGAACGCGATGCCAATGACCAGGACACTGGGGACGACGATGCGGGCGATGCTGCGCAGCTGCCGGCGGAGCCGTGCACGTCGCGTGCCGGTCAATTGGAAGCGTGCGAAATTGTAGCCGGCCACGGCCATGAGGACGTGCGCCGTCCCCGCCCACGAGAAGAGTCCAATGTGCGTGGAGACAATGAAAATGATGGATACGCCGCGCAGTACGATACCCGTTTCCATGGGTGCGAGAATTCGCCGGCGAAAATTCCGTAATGCGTGCGCCGCAGGGCGCCGGGGACGGTCCGTCGGTTCCACCGCCCGGCCGGGCGAACGGGCGTGCCGCAGCGAAAGTTCATGAACCGGCATCAGATGCCATCCCTCCGGAATGTGTCCGAGGGCGCGCTCAAGCCTCATCGAGGCTGCGACGTAGGACAGCGAGTCGCCGCCGAGGGAAACGAACGTGTCCGCGTCAGCGATGTCCTCCCGTTCCAGGACGGCCGCGAAGACTTGCCGCACACTCACTGCAGCAGGCCCGGCCGGTTCGGAGCTGCCGGTAGTCCCGCCGTCCCCACGGTGCTCGACGCCGGACGCCAGGGCCAGGATGGCAGGATAATCTGGCTTTCCATTGCCAAGGCGGGGAATGGTCTGCACCGGACGGAGTTGGATGCTGGCGCGCGGCACGCCCAGATCCTGTGCAAGGGTCTTGCTGAACAGGGCAAGGTCGTGGCTGTCTTCGACGGCGGCGACAACAAGGCCGTCGGCACCCGCCGCGGCTGCGGTCAGTCCCAGGTCCGCAAGGAGCCGCTCCACTTGGCCGAGGTCGATGCGGAGGCCGACGATTTTTACGAAACGGCTTCGCCTGCCAACGATCTCGTAGAGGCCGTCGGGGCCGCGGCGGGCCAGATCGCCCGTGTGGAGTTCTGTGGTTTCCCGTCCCAGGGAAAGGTCTTCAGGCCTTTCCGCGTAGCCGAGCATCACATTCGGTCCGGTGTAGACCAGCTCGCAGTCATCCAGTCCGGGGACGGGCTCGAGCCGGAAAGAGCCGCCGGGCACGGGCACGCCGATTGTCTGTGGATGCTCTGCCGCCTGGTCAGGCGGCAGATACGCCATGCGCGCCGTGGCCTCGGTCTGCCCGTACATAACAAACAGGTCCCAGCCTTGCCGCCAGCCCAATTCTGAATATGAACGGACACGAGCAGGGTCAAGGCGGCCTCCCGCCTGTGTGATGTAGCGCAGGCTCGGCAGGTTCATGTCCTCAAACCCCACGCGGTCCAGGAGATCAAAGGTGTAGGGCACGGCAGCGAAGGACGTGACATTCTCCGTACGGGCGAGCTCCCAAAAACACGGGTCCACCACGGAGAGATCGGTGAGCACCACTGACGCACCCACCGAGAGGTGGCTGTTCACGACAGACATTCCGTAGCAATACGAGAGGGGCAACGTGGTGGCCGCGGCGTCGCTGGGCCGCAGATGCAGGTACTGCGCAATGGCCGCGGCATTGGACTGGATCGCATCGGCGGAAAGCCGTACGAGCTTCGGCGAGCCTGTGCTCCCGGACGTGCTCACAAGAAGAGCCAGGTCCTGATGCAGTTCATGCCTGGTCCCTTCCCGGCGCACGTCCAGAACGGATTCGCCCGCCCTGGCACGGGCAATGACATCAGGATCGTAGACGGAAATCAGTGCTTCTGAGCCCTGCCCGCCGCCCGGGGGGAGTACAAGCAAGGGATGTCCGGCCGCGAGGGCGGCGAGATACACCACCAGGGACGGCAGTGTGTTCTCTGTCTCGAGGCCAACAAGGCGGCGCACGGAACCCAGGGCACGGGCAGCGACCTCCACGCTGTCGGCCAGCTCGCGGTAGCTCACGGACCGGCCCCCGACACGTACGGCGGTGCGGTCTCCGAACGAGGCCAGGCCGGCGGCGAACGAGACACCCGCCAAATCTGGTTGAATAGTCACCGCCGCACTGTAGTAGGCAAAGCTAACCTAACTCAAATGGACTACCAGCTGGCGGTTCCCGACAAGTGCTCTGAGACCCTGCCTTAGGTCAGGCGAAGTGTGTCGCAAGCGCTTGCGAAATGTTGTGGATGGCGCTAACTTAATGCCTATGCCTTCTTCCGTGGAAACCGTAGCCGAGCGTGCTGGCGTCTCGGTGTCAACCGTTTCCCGTGCCCTTCGCGATATTCCGGGCATTTCGGTCGAGACTCGCAAGCGCGTGCAAAGAATTGCCTTGGAGTTGGGCTATGTTCCTTCCTTGGCCGGATCGCGCCTTGCCACCGGAAAGACGCGGACGGTGGCGATTCTGACCCCCAGCCTGTCAAAGTGGTTCTTTGGCCAGGTCCTGAGCTCTGCAGGCAACGTGCTGCGTGAGGCAGGGTATGACGTCCTTCTCTACGAACTGGCTGACCCGGGTTCCCGGGATCGTTTCTTCGCCGGGCCCGGGCTGGCCGGCCGCGCTGATGGTGTCCTCATCCTCGCCCTGCAGCCCAGTCCGCAGGAACTGGCGGTTCTGGACAGGCAGGGACTGCCGATCGCTGTTCTGGGGTCCAATCGGTCGGGGCTTGCGGGGGTAAGCGTGGAGGACAGGGCTGCCGGCCTGTCGGCGGTGCGTCACCTGCTGAACCTGGGACATGAACAGATCGGCTTCATCGGAATCCAGGAGCAGGTGGGCAGCACGCTGGGCGGTGTTCCACCCGCGCAACGGCACCTCGGCTACCGGGATGCCCTTGCCGAGGCGGGACTGGAACCGGATCCCGGCAATGAAGTCTTCGACGAGAACACCGTATCCGGCGGGTCAGCCGCCATGGCCAGACTCCTGTGCGCGGGCAACCCGCCGACGGCCGTGTTTGTTGCCTCCGACGAAATGGCCTTCGGCGTACTGCGCTCACTGCGCGGTGCGGGCATCAGCGTCCCTGACGATGTGTCAGTGGTCGGGTTCGACAACCATGAACTTGCTGGGCTTCTTGACCTGACCACTATGGACCACTCCGTCGCCCGACAGGGCAGCGAGGCCGCAAGGCTTCTGCTCGCCAACCTCCAAGGCTCGGATCCTAAGACCGCCGCCGTGAGCATCACGGCCACGCTGGTGGTCCGCGGCAGCACAGCACCGCCGCGGCCGCTGCGCAGCAAAGACAGACTCCAGCGGCACCGCGGATAGCAAACCCCCAATCGAAGGAACGGCAATGGAATATCGCAAACTCGGCTCATCCGGCATGTACATCAGCGAACTCGCCTACGGCAACTGGGTCACCCATGGCGAACAGATCGACCAGGAAGCCGCCACCGCCTGCGTCCGCCAGGCCCTGGACTTGGGCATCACCACTTTCGACACCGCCGACGCCTACGCTGGCACCAAAGCGGAGACGGCCCTCGGTGAAGCCCTCAAGGGGGTGCGCCGGGAGGGCCTGGAGATTTTCACCAAGGCCTACTTCCCCACCGGTGAAGGCAAGAACGACCGCGGGCTTTCCCGCAAGCACGTGATGGAGTCCATCAACGGCTCCCTGCAACGCCTGCAGACCGATTATGTGGACCTGTATCAGGCCCACCGCTATGACTATGAAACGCCCCTCGAAGAGACGATGCAGGCGTTCGCGGACATCGTCCGTGCAGGCAAGGCCCTCTACATCGGGGTGTCCGAATGGACCGTGGACGAAATCCGGGCGGGGGCCAAGCTGGCCAGGGAACTGGGCATCCAGCTGATCTCCAACCAACCGCAGTACTCCATGCTGTGGCGCGTTATCGAGGAAGAAATCGTCCCCGTCAGCGAAGAACTCGGACTAGGTCAGATCTGCTGGTCACCCATGGCCCAGGGCGTCCTCACCGGCAAGTACGTGCCCGGGCAGCCCGCACCGTCCGCAGCGCGGTTCACCACCGACGACGGCGCCCTCAAGACCGACCACCGCTACCTCGGCCACGACGTCCTTGACCGCGTCCAGCAGCTCAGACCCCTCGCCGAGGAAGCAAACCTGTCCATGGCAGCCCTCGCGCTGGCCTGGGTCCTTCAGAACACCAACGTCTCTGCCGCCATCGTTGGAGCCTCGCGTCCGGATCAGCTTGTGGACAACGCCACCGCAGTCGGAGTGAAACTTGAAGCCGACCTCCTGGCCCGGATCGACGCCATCCTAGAACCGGTTATCGAAAGGGACCCCGGCAAGGTCGAGTCCTTCCTGACCCGCCCCTGACCCAGGGGGCAGTGGCCCGGACGCGCTACGGGCCGGATTGGAAGTGTGGATCCGTAGCTCGTCATGAACCGCCATTTAGCGCACACGTGCCGTCCCCTCCGAACACCCTGGGCAGGGCCATGCCATAGATGCTGCCCGCCTGCAGCGACCGGAATAGGATCAGACACAGATGACACGGCCCCTGATCAGCACCACTGCGATGGGCGAACCTGACAAGGACAAGCGTGAGAATAGAACTCATCCACATCGATGACTGCCCTAATGTGGCAAAAGCACTCGAGCAGGTGGAAGCCGCTCTGGTCGCGTTGGGTCGCCAGGACATCCGCGTCCGTTTGCGGCACATCAAGGCTCCGGCAGATATTGCCGGGACCGGCTTTGCCGGTTCGCCTACGATCACCGCTGACGGGGCCGACATCTTCCCGGACGGGGCGCCGGTCAGCGACCTCGCGTGCCGGATCTACCCCACGCCAGATGGATTTGCCGGCGTTCCGACCATCGATCAGGTGACGGAAGCACTGACAAACCATGGCCTCTGAGACTTACGATCAGTGTTCCTGCTGCGGCCGGACAATGCGGCGCGGGAAGCTCCATGCCCTCGGCGCCGAACCCGCCTACATTTGCCGGAGATGCGGGCTCTGGGTCGCCTTGCGCCCTCGCCGTAAGCCCAAGCCACGCACTTGACGGCGCCAACTACTACCCGGTCGGCATCTGGCTACGCCAATACGGAGACACGCCCTAATTGACTGGACCCCTGGTCTCCAGCCACTCGTGGAACGTCTGGCGTCCGACGGCGGCACCCGCCGCCGGGACCAGGTCACCACGACGCATGCCCAGACCCATCGCGCCGGGAGCCGGGATCTTCACCACCAGCTTCCGCTGCCCGGATTTGCGTAAGTAGTCGCGGACCAGATCCGCGAGCTGCTCCCGACGGGGACCGCCAAGATCGGCAACCCGCCCGCGGGGACCCTGTTCTGCCGCGTCCACTAACGCCTCAGCCACTTCCCGCGCCGCGACCGGCTGGGTGATCATCTGTGGAACCAGCACCACCGGGCCAATCGAGGCGGCCTTGATGGCCATAGGCACAAACTCGTGGAACTGGGTGGACCGCAGGATGGTCCACGGCACCTCTCCGTGCCGGACGGCATCCTCCTGCGCGAGCTTCCCGGCGTATAGGCCCGAAGCAGCCCTATCGATGCCTACGATCGAGAGCGCAACATGATGCCTGCAATGAACCGCCACCTCAGCTGCGAGCAGGTTCCTGGTGGCGGCAGTGAAAAAGTCCACGGCCATCCTGGTGGAAAGCGTCTGGATCCCGGAGACATCAATAACGGTGTCCACGCCGCGCAGGGCTTCGGGCAGCCCGCGGCCCGTGGACAGGTCCACACCTTCTGACCGGGTCAGGCTGGTCACCCGGTGTCCGCGCTCCCTGGCAAGGGCGACGACATGGTGGCCAACGGCCCCGGTACCTCCTGGAACGGCAATATGCATGCTCAGATCCTATGACCGGTGGTGGACGGAACTGAATACAGGTAGCCGCTACTCGTGTGCAGGCCTGCTGCCCATCCCTAGTCTCGGACCATGGAGCGAGGCAATTACCGAAGAGTGCGGCGGCGCAGGCGGGCCCGGCCAACTGAGCAGGAGGTCCACGACGTGATTGCCTTGATTGGGGACCTGGACCAGGAGGGTGTCAGCCGGAAGGTCGCCGTCATTGCGCCCGTCTCCGGATTTGGCCGCCTGTGTGAGTCGCTGCGGAAGGTGCTGCGCAGGGTGTCCGGCACTCGCTGAAGCGGCGTCACGGTCCGACGTGTTCGTTATAACGAACAATTAACGCAATGCCTCGGATGTTCAAGTTATTGAACATCCGGGTTGTGAGGCCATATGATCGTTATATGGAACATTCTCAGCTGACCAGTTTCTACAGGGCAGTCGATGCCGCATCCCTTGGCCGGTCGATCGCCGACGCCCGCAAGGAAGCAGGACTGACCCAGCAGGACGTCGCCGAGAAACTGGGCGTCACCCGGGGAACCATCGTCAGGCTTGAACACGGCGAGCCCGTGTCCAGCGTCATCGCCATGAACGCCATCCGGGCAGTCGGCCGTGACGTTGCCCTGGTTCCCCGTTTCGCCAGACTGCAGGTTAAACAGTGAAGCGCCAAGGCCTTGATGTGTATCTGCACGGACGCCATATCGGTGTGCTCTCCGGGTCATCCTTGCGACTGGTGTTCCAGTACGACCCCGAGATCATCGCCGAATACGGCGCTTCGTCGATCCTCCTCTCCCTGTCTTTGCCGGTCACCCGCAAGAAGATCACCGGCACCTCTGTGTTCAACTACTTTGATGGGCTGTTGCCGGAAGGGCAGCTCCGTTCGCATCTGGCATCGGAGAACGGGCTGTCCACTCCGGACGCCCTGGGTCTGCTGAAGATTCTCGGGGCTGACTGTGCCGGAGCCGTCCAAGCGGTGCCCGAAGGTACGTCACCTGACGGGCAAGCCGACGCCATCCCGATGACCGATGTGGAGGTCACCAACGTCGTCGAAGCGTTGCCCACCTGGGACCTGCCGGAGGACTTTGCGATCACGGCTTCCCTGGGCGGCATCCAGTCCAAGGTCCTGCTGAGCCGCCACGGCGGGGGCTGGGCATGGCCGGGCCGGGGAGCCGTATCCACCCACATCATCAAGCCCGAGCCGCTGGACTCGCCGATCCCGTATCTGCTCGAGGCGGAGGACTGGGCGCTGAAAGTGGCAGCAGCGGCAAGCCTGCCGGCCGCCGAGTCCCGGTTGGAAACCTTCGGCACCCGCCAGGCGATCGTCGTCACCCGTTACGACCGGACCCAAAGCGGTGGCCGACTCCACCAGGAAGACTTCACCCAGGCACTGGCACTGGCCAGCAGCGCCAAGTACGAGGGGACCACGGCGCCGCCGTCCCGGCTCACCACGCTCGTAGCGGCGGCGGCACCACATACCCGCGACAACGACGCGTTCCGGCGCGATCTGCTTCGGGCCGTGACCTTCAACCTCGTCATCGGCAACGGTGACGCGCACTCCAAGAACTATTCGCTGCTCATCCGCGACGGCGGCGAGGTGCTGCTCGCACCCCTGTACGACGTGGCACCCACCCAGCTGCTCTACGCGCCCAGCGTGAACGCGGGCCACACGCTGGGCGGGCAGGCAAGGCTGAATCATCTGACCTTGGACCATATCGTCCGTGAAGGCGCCGCCTGGGGCCTGAACGCCGATGACGCCAGGACTACCGCTGCGGCTGCCCTGGAAGACGTGGCCGGTGCAGCAGCGGCGACGCTCGCGGAGGGCAGCATCGGCTTCCTCAGTGAACTGGTCCCCGCCCGGGCCGCCGACCTGCTGAACGGAAGAACAGCCCGCCGGACCCTGACCTGAGCCCCGGTGGTTGAGCTTGGGTTTCGACAGGCTCAACCACCGGGGTTTCGACAGGCTCAACCACCGGGGTTTCGACAGGCTCAACCACCGGGGTTTCGACAGGCTCAACCACCGGGGTTTCGACAGGCTCAACCACCGGGGTTTCGACAGGCTCAACCACCGGGGACACGCTCCACCACCGGATCCGTCAGAAGTCCCGGTCCAGCGTCCCTGTTTCGATGGCCGGCGCCGTGGAGGAGGCGACGCCCGCGCTGCTGGTGACGGACGACGTCGGACTCCACACCATGGCCACCGCCGTGGACGAGGTGCGCAGGCTGGCGCCGCCGCTCGCCACGGTTCCCAGCGTTACGGTCACCACCGTGCGCGGCACGCCAGCAACTGTCACGGTGGCCGCGGTCATGGTGGCGTTCAGCGTGGCCGTCTTGTGGTTCTTGGCGAAGTTGCCCTTGGTGTTCACGGACCCCAAGTTGACGGTGCTGCCCGGCCGCTGGACGTCCAGGGTGTCGCCGTTGTTGCCCGTGCCTACGCCGGACACGTTGCCGTCGCGCAGCCGCACCGTCACCGGCAACGCTGCGCCCGCCCAGCCCGGGGTGACGGATGCGAGATTGACCTGCTGGCTGTAGGTGAAGCTGAGCGTGTCCCCGGCACTCAGCTTCCCGACGGCGCCTGAACCGTTGGCTGCCTGGATGTCCGTTGCGCGCAGGGGGCTGTTGTCCACGCGCCGGCTGCTGACTGTGGCGGAGATGGTGTCCTTGCCGGCACCGTCGGTGAGGATCGCGCGGAAATCGTAAAGACCGTCCGGCACTGTGGTGGTGTTCCAGGCGCAGGTCAGCGGAGACGAGGCGAGCGTGCAGCGCGTGGTCCACGTGCTGGTGCCGGCCGGTGACGTCTGGATCCGCACGTTTCCGACGCCGGCCGTGGAGTTGGCCGCTGCGTTCAGGGTGGCCGTCCCCGTCAGGTACGCTCCCGGGTCCTCGACCGAAACCGAGGACACCGTGTTGTCCACGACGCGGTTGGTGACTGCCGCCGAGACGGTGCTGTTGCCCGCGGCATCGGTGGCCACCGCGCGGAAGCTGTAGCTGGCGCTGGTCGTTGTCAGCGAGGTGGTATCGAACCGGCAGGAGTACGGTTCCACGTCTGCGGTGCAGAGAGGCAGCCAGGTGCTGGTGCCGGTCCGGGCGTACTGGAGCTGCACTTGGGCGATGCCGGAGTGCGCGTCTGTCGCGGTGGCCGTGAAGGTCCGGGTTCCGCTGAGCGGCGTCCCTGGGTCCACCATGCTGACCGCAGGCGCCGCGTTATCCACCAGGACGTCCGTCAGCGTTTCGGAGTACGTGCTGCTCAGGCCGGAGACTGCCACGGCGCGGAGGTCATAGTCGCCGTTGGCGAAGGCGCCTGTGGCCCAGGTGCAGTTGTAGGGTGCTGTCAGCGCCGTGCAGAGGGTGTTCCACTTGTTCGCCCCGGCCGCGGAGTATTCCACGCGTACGGAGCTGATGATGCCGGGCGGGCTGAACAGTGTGGTGGACAAAGTGACCGAGCCCCGCTGGATCTCACCTGGATCGGTGAGTACGACGGCGAAGGTGTTGGCGACCCGTGTTTCGACAACGGCCGAGGTGGTGGTGAAGCCTGCGTTGTCGGTTGCGGTGGCACGGAGGCTATAGCTGCCGTCGGTTACGGTGGCGGTGTTCCAGCTGCAGGTGTAGGGCTGGGAGACGGTTGTGCAGAGTGTGGTCCACGTGCTGGCCCCGGCAGGCTGGTATTGGATGGTGACGCTGCGAATGCCCGATTCGGCGTCGGTGGCTTCTGCCGTGAGGGCGACGGTGCCCTTGACGGTGGCTCCGGGGTTGGCCAGGCTCACGCTGGGTGGATTCCAGTCGGCGGCTGTGCCGAAGGTGTTGGCGGCGTTGGCCGTGCTGGCGGTAAAGGCCGCCGAGGAGAAGGCTGCCGCGCCGGCGATGACCAGGACAGCTAAAGCCGCGACGATGCCCAGAGCGCTGCCGGCCCGGATGCGCTGCAGGCGGGAGACGGATGACGCCGGGGGAGTGCCGCCGTCGTCCGTCTGTTCTTCTGTCTCTGCGGGACGCCAGCCGAAAAGGGCGGCGGCGACGGCGAGCAGCGTCAGCAGTGACCACAAGGCCAAGGCCGGAAGGTTGCCCAGGCCCAGCCACAAACCGGGGAGCCCGATTGATGGAATGAGGAGCCGGGCCTGGCCCGTGATTTGCCCGCGGTCCAGCGGGGTGCTGTCCACCTCGGCGTTGGCGTCGCCGGCCGTGACGAAGGTGCCGTCCGGATTCTCGGCCACGATCCGGTGCAGGCGGGTCTTTTCCACACCGCTCGGCTCGGCCTCAGCCGGGCTGGTGAACTCGACCACGCCGCCGACGGGAACTTTCTGGTCGGTTCCGAACGCGGCCGCGAGGACAACGTCGCCCGCACTGATGTGCGGCTCCATCGAACCGCTCTGGACCACGGTGCCGTGCCAGCCCAGGAGGGCAGGCAGCACCGCAATCAGGGCAAGGCTGAGCACCACACCCAGATACAGCCGCGACAGGCTGGACGCCACAAAAAGCGCCCAGCCGTCAGCGGAAAACAGCGGGCCCCACCAGGAGGAATCCCGGGCGGACCCGGGTTCCTCCCGGTTCACAGTTCTGCTTTATTCCTCAGTTTCCGGCTACGGAACGACCGGGGACGCGTCCGACTGGAGCTCCCAGACGAGGTCGATGCCCACGCGGGCACCCTGCAGGGCGTTGATGTCTTCCTGGCTCAGGCCCGTGGTGTCGAACCGCCAGGTGCCGCGGTAGCTGACGTTTTCCCCCGGGGTTCCCGCGGTGTCCCACGGGGCGCCTCCGGTGGCGAAGTCACGGTTGACCGCGGCCAGCGTGGAGATGGGGAGTTCGGGGACGGTGTTGGAGACGGGGGTGAAACCGGTGCAGTTATTGAAGGAGCCGCCGGTGCCGCGCTCAAGGTCGAAGTAGATCCGGCTCTCCAGGCCCTTGGAGGCAATCAGGTTCTGCGTGTAGACCCGGACCTCGCCGGCGACGTCCGAGTGGGACGTGACCACGATGCATTTCTGGCCTGTCTGGCCGGGGACGATGTTCTCCACGGTGAACGCGGCTGCGCCCAGGTCATCGTCGGTGAGGGTCACGTTGCCGGTGGCCCACGAGCTGCCGGAGTTGCGGGTGGAGGCCGTGAATGCGGCCTGCGAGCCCTGCCACACCATGCCGCCGGCAACCAGGATGGCCAGCGGACCGGCGGCAAACAGGGCGATTTTACGCGTACGTGAGGAGGGGGTTTTCATGGCTGAGACCTTTGCTGTAGGACCAATCGTGTTTTGCTGCCCGGTCTGTCCAGCGAATCCATTTCCGATCGTCCCGCTGGTCCCCAAAGCAATGACACTTGGCAGACTACAGCAGTCTGACAAGGCCTTAGGCTTAATTGTCATTAACTTCACTGTTTGGCGATACAAATTTACAAAGTTTGTCTAGTCGGTGGTCCTCGCAGCCTGCCCGGGGCTGGCTGACTGAACGCGGTGGTTCCGACATGGACCCGATGTTGCGCAGATCACATTCGCCGCCTAACCTGAATGAGGCTGCAGAGGCGCGGCCATTGGCCGCAGCGTCGCGGCCTCCCCGGCTGCAGCGTCGCAGCCACGCAAGGAAGGCATGATCATCTTGTCCGAAAAGCTCAGCATTCTTGTCCGTGTAGATCTCGACCACGCGAAGGCCCAGGTCCTCGCCAAGGGCCACGTCACCATCCACAGCATCCAGGCCCTCTACGTTGTGGTGAAACGCGCCAACGCCTTGAAGCACAACTTGGACCTGGAACTGGACATGCGGAACGCCCGCGTTGATCCCGAAGCGCTCCGGCAGCTTCAGGCCTGTTCCGAGACACATCACCTGCCCACCAGGATTGACCCGCAGCAGACCCACTGCACGCTGAGCATCCTTGCACCCCGCCGCGCCACCGCCAAGGCCACTGAGTTCAGCCACGCCGCCTGACCCACGCTCCATTTAGCGCGAACGAACACTTGGGGCCCCTCTTTCGAAGAGGCTTAACTGTTCGTTCGCGCTTTGGCGGAGGGGCTTAACTGTTCGTTCGCGCTTTGGCGGGTGCCGCCGTCGGGGTTATCCGACGGCGGGAAGCCCGCCGGCCAGTTCCGCCGCCGCAGCGAGGGTCCAGCGGTCGCTCTCCGGAGCGAAGAAGACCACCGTGGATGCCTCGGCCTCGCGGGCCTCGTCGAGGGCGAACAGCAGCGCATCCTCCAGATGCTGCGCGTGCTCCAACCGTTCGGGAAGCGTGCCCGGAAGATCGCCGTCGTCTATGACCACGTGGGCCTTGCCGTCCACAATGACCTTCAGCGCAAAACCGTGGTCCTCATGCAGAGACCCCCGGGTGGACGCGATTTCCGTGACTTTGTCGGCCCGGACCAATCCGTTGTTGATGGTGCGGATCCACACTTCACCCATGAGACCTCCTTGGCTGTGTGGGGCAGGCGGAAGTGCCCCACATGGCAAACGTTAGTCCTCGGGCGGCCGCTTGTGACCCCCTGAATGCTGGGCAATTTTTGGCGGGCATAAGATAAATCTGATGACTTCGCCAGGAACCCCACCGCCGTTCAACTTCCGAAGCATCGCCATACCCGCCTTCGGGCCGGCGCTGTTGTTCTGCATCGGCGAAGGCGCGGTCCTTCCTGTGGTGGTCCTCTCCGCCCGCGACCTCGGCGCGTCAGTAGCTGTCTCCGCGCTGATCGTCACGCTGATCGGGCTAGGCTCGTGGTTTTTCAATCTTCCCGCTTCCCTCATCACGCTCAAGTTCGGCGAACGCTGGTCAATCGTCGGAGCCGCCGCAGTGGGTGCCTTGGCACTCGCGGCCGCCGCGATGTCATCCCTGATCCCCAACGGACTGTGGCTGTTGGCGGTGGCGATGATCGTGGTCGGAATGGCCGCAAGCGTCTTCAGCCTGGCGCGGCAGAAGTACCTCACCGAGGCCGTGCCCGTCCAGTTCAGGGCGCGGGCGCTGTCAACGCTGGGCGGGGTCAGCAGGATCGGCATCTTCATCGGGCCGTTCCTTGGTGCCGGCGTGATGCAGTTCGCCGGGATCGCCGGAGCGTACTGGGTGGGGGTAGTGGGCATGGCTGCGGCAGCCGTTTTGGCGGTCACCATCCCGGATCTCGTGGTCCCGCCAGCGCCCGACGGCGGCCACAAGGGTCCGGAGCCGACGCTGCGGAACGTGGCGGTTTCGCATGCCCGCGTCTTCCTGACGCTGGGAGTTGGGGTCCTGCTGCTCAGCGCGCTGCGCGCGTCCCGCCAGGTGGTCATCCCGTTGTGGGCGGACCACCTGGGCATGGATCCGGCTCAGGCGTCCGTGATTTACGGGCTGTCCGGAGCGATCGACATGCTGGTGTTCTACCCGGCGGGCAAGGTGATGGACCGGCGCGGCAGGCTCTTCGTGGCCATCCCGTCCACCGTCATCATGGGCATTGCGATGCTGCTGATTCCTCTATCTGCGTCCTTTGGCGGGCTGCTGTTGGCGTCACTGCTGATCGGCTTC
Source organism: Pseudarthrobacter lactosi (assembly GCF_055412785.1). Taxonomy (NCBI): domain Bacteria; kingdom Bacillati; phylum Actinomycetota; class Actinomycetes; order Micrococcales; family Micrococcaceae; genus Pseudarthrobacter; species Pseudarthrobacter lactosi. The sequence continues at coordinate 1,723,600 of NZ_JBVAYS010000001.1, read as the reverse complement.
GGCAACGGCATCAGCTCCGGCCTGATCATGACCCTCGGCGCCGACTTCTCACCCGACCGCGGCCGCGGCCAGTTCCTGGGGCTGTGGCGGTTCATCGCCGACGCGGGCTCCACCGGCGGGCCTGTGCTGCTCTCCGGGGTGACGGCGCTTATTTCCCTGGGTGCGGGGGTCTCGGCCACTGGTCTCCTGGGATTCGCGGCGGCCGGTGTGTTCGCGGTTGTGCTGCCGCGGCTGAAGCACCGGCGGAATTACTGACTTTGATTCAGGAGGCCTTGGAGAGATATTCGGCCAAGGCATCTCTGATGATCGCGGAGGGGTTCCTGTGTTCCTTTTGAGCCTGCTCCACGAGCTTTGCATCCATGGCCTCTGGCAGCCTGAGCGAACGGGACGGCGATGTTCCTTTGGTGCTGAGTGAAGGTTTGCCGACGGCACGTCTGATCGCTTCGGGGGAGCCAAGCGCGGCTTCGAGGAGAGAGCGGCCCGCCTCCGGGCCGTCGGCCTTGTTTACGCGGGCCTCAGGCCCGATATCTGCGGTCTCCGCCCAGGTTGCCAGCTCTGCGTACCGGGTCTGCTCCGCGGCATCGAGTTCTTCGGGTGCCTGGGACTCTTCTGTTTCGTTCACTTGCCGGCCTGCCTTTCTGCGATGTCAAGGATTTTCCTGCGGGCTTCCATGACGTGGAAGATCAGGATGTCATTCGGAGGGATTATGACCGCCATGACTTCAAGAACCCTGCTCCCGTCCCGAGTAGGGCCGATAAAAAGGTCTGGCCTTGTGCCCGAATCGACCCGAGGTTCATCGAACTGCTGTACATGGTAGGTCTGATTCAGGATGGCATTCAATGCATCTTCATGGTCGATGCCATGTTTATCTGCACTGGCCGCCCAGATGATCCCCATGGCTTTATTGTCTTGCAATACGTTCTGTATTGCAAGACAATATCGGCCCCCATCTTTTGGGGTGATGCCAGGTGGTCCACGGAGCGATTGGGACTCAGGCGGAATTACTAACTTTGATTGACTCGAATTAGTCACTTCGATTGACTGCAATTACTAACTTTGATTGACTATTTTCCTGCACCGGACAAGCTGCCTATTCGAAGAAACCGCAGGTCAGGCGCCCGTTGTAAGACTTGGAATAACTTGAGTAAACCTTGACGGATTTCCCCCTTAAGTCCTGATTTAGGACGTGCATTGTTTGTTTTCAGCAAGACAACCAAGCACGCAAAAGTCTGAGGGGACACACCATGAAGAACAGCACACTGATCAAGGGATCTGCCGCCATCGCCCTGGGCGCCGCACTGCTGCTGGGCGGCGGCGGAACGCTCGCCAACTGGAACGCAGCCGCCACACAGGCGCCCGGCACCATCGTTGCCGGCGACCTGAACGTCGTCAACGGCGCCGGCGTCTGGAAGGACCGGCTCGGCGCCACCATCAACATCGCCACTTACAAGGTGGTTCCGGGCGACTTGCTCACCTTTACGCAGGACCTCAACGTCACCCTGGCGGGTGACAAGATGGCCGCAACGATCGCCACCTCCGGGATCACCGCAACCAACGGATTCACTCCCGCAAACGTGACGGTTTCCGCTCCGGTCCTGACTGTCGGCGGCGTGGCTGTTTCCAACCCGCTCCGCCCGACGGGAGCCACCCAGACGGTCACGTCGACTATCACGTTCGAGTTCAAGGCAGCCACTGCGGGCCGCGCCGACGTGAATGCAAGCTACAACTTCGGCAATGTCGGATTTACCCTGACCCAGGTCAACGGCACGGGTGACGGCCTGTCCTAGTCTGAACTAGGCGGCCGGCGGATCAGCCGGCCGCCTTTTAGCACAGATTAGGATCAGGACCAGGAGGAACAATGCGGATCCCGCGGACGCTGCGAGCCGGTGTACTGATCGCAGCAGCGGTGGTCCTTGGACTCCTGACAGTGCAGGGCACCTACGCTATGTGGAACGCCAGCACTTCCACAGCTCCGGGATCCGTTTCCTCCGCTTCCTTCGATGTCAGCCTCAGCGCTACTCCCTCCGGGCAGGTGACCAACATGACCCTGCCCGGAGGCCCCGCCACCATCAACCTCGGCCAGGCCACATCGCTCGCACCGGGAACACCCGTGTACGCCAGCCTTGTGGTTGGCAACAACTCCAACGCCGGCGGAACGTTCAGCACCAGCATCACCGCGGCACCGGCTACGGTAACGAACGTCGGACTCGGGGTCCTGGCGCAGTACGTCACGGTGGGCGCAAAGTTCGCCTCCGCCGTCGCAGAATGCAACACCGCGACCGGATACGCGCCGCTGACGGCGGCAGGACTCACCTCCGCGGCCGTCGCCAAATCGGCAAGCACCGTATTGTGCTTCCAGGTCAGCCTCAGCTCCTCCGCCTCCTTCCTGTTGAAAGGCCAAGCCGTGAACATCAGCCTTCCGCTCACCGCCCGCCAGCTCTGCGGGGTGCCCAGTGGCTGCGCTTGAGACGATGCCGGTTGGCCAGGCTGCTGATACGACCGCCGTCGACCAGCCGGCCGAACCGGCAACCAGCCGGAGGAAGTCCGGTGACGCAACGAAGCGCCACAGCACACTCGCTGCTGTGGGCAAGTTCCTGAACCTCGTAGTCCTGATGATCGCGGTTTTCGCGGCCCTCGTGCTGATCGTTGTTCCCCGGGCCACCGGCTCCCAGACCTACACCGTGCTGACCAACTCCATGGCCCCGAAATTCCCGCCGGGGACCTTCCTGGTCATCAAACCGGTGGACTTCGCCGAACTCAAGTACGGCGACGTGGTGACCTTCCAGATGTACTCCGGCCGGCCCGACGTCGAAACCCACCGCATCGTGGGCTTCGCGGCAACCCAGGAGGGCGAGAAGACCCTCATCACCAAGGGCGACAACAACGGTGTCAACGACGCCGAACCCGTCCGTGAACTCCAGGTCAAAGGCAAATTGTTCTACGCCGTCCCCTACGTTGGCTACGCGGCCAACGCGCTGGGCAATGCCGACCGCAACCTGTGGGTCACCCTCGGCGCCGCCGGCCTGATTGGCTACGGTGCGCTGCAGGTGGTCAAGGGCGTCCGGGGCCGCGGACAGTCGAAGAAGGCCGACGGCGAGGTCCCGGCGTGAAATCTTTCGCGCGGGTACCGGGAGCCACCCTGGCGGTTGGTGCCTTCGTGCTGACCGTTCTGCTGGGCGTCGGAGCAGTGTCCGCCTCGGCCCTTTGGCAGCAGTCGGCCACCGCCACCATGACGGCCACCGCCAACGGCGCCTGGCCCGGCCCGGCGCTCGGGCCACTCACGTGCACCAACGATGCGCCGGAAAAGGTGGCCACGCTCAAGGTCACGGCCACGGCGGCACCGGCCACCATCACGTACGCCGCCCTGCAGGCCAACGGTACGTATGGCACCAGCTACACCGGGCCAACAATCCTCCTCCCGGGCACCGGCAACATTATCCTGACTGCAAGTCCTGTCGCGCAGATGTCCCAGATCCTCAAGGACAACCCGGCCGGCGGCCCCCTGACAGTCCGCGTCACTGCCACGTACCTGGACACCACAACAGCGTCCACAGAAATCACGCTGACCCACACCATCACGAACGGCAAGCTGGTCTGCCCGCTGGTGCCTGGGCAGGTCAAAGGCTGAGAGCTACAGGACCTGTTGCCAAAGCGACCCCAAGAGGATCACCCTGAAGTAGGCCACGTTTGACGTATTGAGTGTGGAGGTCAGGGCGATGAGCACCACTTCAGATGACCTGGTTCCGGCGAATCCGGAGGCAGAGACACATGAGCTGAAGCGGGTCCTTGGCCCCAAGCTCCTCCTCCTGTTCATAGTTGGCGACATCCTCGGCGCCGGCGTGTACGCAGTCACCGGAACCATGGCCGGGACAGTGGGCGGGATCGTCTGGCTGCCGTTCCTGCTCGCGTTCGTCGTCGCGACGCTCACCGCGTTCTCCTACCTCGAACTTGTCACGCAGTACCCGCAGGCGGCAGGTGCGGCGCTGTATACCCACAAGGCGTTCGGCATCCACTTCGTCACGTTCCTGGTGGCATTCGCCGTGGTCTGCTCCGGGATCACCAGTGCGTCCACGTCCGCGAACGTCCTCGCCCAGAACTTCTTCGGCGGACTGGAGCTCAACGGCTGGATGGAAGTGCCCGGACAAGGCGTGATCACCGCCGTCGCCATGGCATTTATGCTCCTGCTGGCCGCGATCAACCTGCGCGGCGTGGGGGAGAGCGTGAAGTTCAACGTTGTGCTCACGCTGGTGGAGATGATCGCGTTGTGCATCGTGATCGGCGTGGGCTTTTATGTCATGGCCCAGGGCACCGGGAACGCGGGCGAAATATTCGTCTTCAACGACTACCAGGACAAGGGGCTGTTCCTGGCCGTCACCGCCGCAACTTCCATTGCCTTCTTTGCCATGGTGGGCTTCGAGGACTCGGTGAACATGGTGGAGGAAACCCAGCACCCGGAGAAGATCTTCCCGCGGACCATGCTGACCGGCCTCGGCATCGCCGTCCTCCTCTACATGCTGGTGGCCGTCTCCGTGGTCAGCGTGCTCTCGCCCACCGAGCTGGAAAACATCCGGGAGGCAGAAGGTGCCGCACTGCTCGAGGTGGTACACAAGGGCTCGCCGGACTTCCCCATCGACAAAATCTTCCCGTTCCTCGCCGTGTTCGCCGTTGCAAACACCGCGCTTATCAACATGCTGATGGCCAGCCGGCTGATCTACGGCATGGCACGCCAGAACGTCCTGCCGCCCGCGTTGGGGAAGGTCCTGCCGGGACGCCGCACCCCGTGGGCCGGCATCCTGTTCTCCACCGTCCTGGCCCTGGGCCTGATCTGGTACGTCACCAGCGACCCCAAGAGCAACATCGTGGCCAACCTCTCCGGCACCACGGCGTTCCTGCTGCTGTGCGTCTTCACGGTAGTAAACGTGGCCTGCCTGGTCCTTCGCCGCAAGCGGGACCCCCACCGCAAAGTGTTCTTCACCTCGCCGGGGCAACTGCCGCTGCTCGCGGCCCTGCTGTGTGCCTTCCTCGCCGGGCCGTGGGTGGGCCGCAACGTCATCCAGTACCAGATCGCCGGGGGACTGATGGCGATCGGCGTCGTGCTCTGGTTTATCACCTGGCTGATCAACAGACGGACGAACAGGGCGGAAGGCGAGCCCGTGGGGACCCAGAACATCGGCAAGGATGACGCATAGGCGTCCGCACCGCCGTCGTACTTTTCAGAACGTCAGACGACGACGACGGCGCTAGCCAATGATGGGGCGTTCCTCCGGCAGGCTGTAGAGGCGGGGACGGGAGGACAGGGCGAGAGCGGACGCGACCGTCACGGTGCCGATTCTGCCGAGGAACATGAGGGCCATGAGCACCCATTCGGCCGACGGCGGGAGGTTGTAGGTGATGCCGGTGCTCATCCCCACGGTGGCGAACGCGGAGATTGATTCGAAGAGCACCTTTTCCAGGCTGTAATCGGTCACCATCAGCAATGCCAGAGTGCCACCCACCACCGCGGCAACACCCAGTAGCGCCACGGACAGGGCCTGGCGCTGTGAAGAGGCGCTGATGGACCGGTGGGCGATGGTCACCTCGTCGCGGCCGCGGATCTCGTTCCAGATGGAGAAACCCAGCACTAGGAACGTGGTGATCTTGATGCCGCCGGCAGTGCCGGCGCTGCCGCCGCCGATGAACATCAGGATGTTGGTGACCATGAGGGTCTCCGGTGCGGCCGCGCCGTAGTCGATGCTGTTGAAGCCGGCAGTACGGGGGAAGACGCTTCCGGCCAGGGAGCCCAGCAGCTTCCCGGTCAGGGACAGGCCACCGAGTGTTTCGTCCCGGTTCCATTCGAAGGCGGCGAACAGCGTGATGCCAAGGACGAGCAGCAGCACCGTGCCGTAGATGGTCAGGCGCAGGTGGACGCTCCAGTTGCTGGCTTTGACGTTCCCCCGGAGCAGCTGGATGATCACCGGGAACCCGAGGCCGCCGGCGATGATCGCCAGGCAGATGGGGACGATGATCCAGGGGTCTTCTGCGAAGCCGATGAGGTTGTCGCTGTAGAGCGCGAAGCCGGCGTTGTTGAAGGACGAGACGGCGTGAAACACGCCGTGCCACAGCGCGGTGGCCGGGTTCTGGTCGTAGGCCAGCCAGAAGCGCCCGGTCAGCACCGCGGCGGTGGCGGCCTCTATGCCGAGCATGAGTCTCGCCACGCGGAGCAGCACGGCGCTGACGTCGCCCAGATTGAGTGTGTGGGTTTCTGACTGCGCCACCAGCTGCCCGCGCAGGCCGATGCTTTTCCGGACCAGGAGAGCCAGCAGTGTGGCCAGCGTCATGATGCCGAATCCGCCCACCTGGATCAGTCCCAGGATCACGGTCTGCCCGAACGGCGTCCAGTACGTGGCCGTGTCCACGGTGGTCAGCCCCGTCACGCAGACGGCCGAGACGGAGGTGAACAGCGCGGCCATCAGGGGGTCGGCTCCGGGGTCGCTGCCGGTCCGGGCGGCGGGCAGCATCAGCAGGGATGCTCCGAGGATGATGACCGCCAGGAACGCCAGGGGTACCGAACGGACCGGGTGCAGGAGGGCCCGCCGTACAGGGTTGTCGTGCCCCTTATCGGGGAGCCGCTTGTTCCGCAGTAGTGGCGCCGGCGCGCCATTCCGGAACCTGCTCAGGGACATGTCCTAACCTACGTGGATGCCGGGACGGCGGGCGGGATCCGGCTCATTTTCCCTGATGATTTCGCGGACCACGGGGGCGGTGTCTCCCCGGCCCAGCAGGAGGTAGCGCATGAGGTGCGCCAGGGGATTGCCTTCAGCCCATTCAAAGTAGGCGTGGGGCCGGACGCCGGTGGCGTCGCGGAGAGCCAGCAGGATGGCGGCTATGGCGTTGGGAGCGGCCGGGCTGTCGGCACGGAGGACGCGGTGCCCGTCCACTTCGATGCCGCGCACTTCGAGGACGTCGCTGAAGCCCGAGGGGTCGGTGACTTCGATTTCCAGGAAGATCACGTCGGCGGTTCCGGGCACGGGGTTGTTCTCCCGCTGCTGGGCTTCCTTCTCACGGTATTCGGCGGCGTCACGGGCCTGCGGACGGTTCGCGATCAGGTTGATCCGGCCGTCATAGTCGAGGGTGTCGGTGATGAAGCGGCGGGCTTCGTCGTCGAACTCGATCTTGTGGACCCGGAGTTCGGTGGTGCGGCTGACCCGGGAGACGAGCGAAACAGCGATGATGCCCAGGATGAAGAAGCCGGAGATTGCGATGCCGTCCGGCTTGGCGATGACGTTGGCCCCCAGCGCGTACAGCAGGATCAGGGTCAGGATGGTGAAGCCGACGGCGGCGCCCCGCCGCTTGCTGCGGGCGGCGGAGATGCTGACCGCGACGGCGCCGGAAACCATCATGGCCAGGATGCCCGTGGCGTACGCACCGGCCTGGGCGTTGACGTCTGCGTTGAAACCGATGGTGATCAGGATGCTGATGGCGGTGTACACCAGAACCACCGGGCGGACGGCCCGGGACCAGTCCGGGGCCATGCCGTAGGACGGAAGGTAGCGGGGAACGATGTTGATCAGGCCGGCCATGGCGGACGCGCCGGCGAACCACAGGATCAGGATGCTGCTGACATCGTAGACAGAGCCGAAGCCGTTGCCCAGCAGCTCGTGGGCCAGGTAGGCCAGGGCACGCCCGTTGGCCTCGCCACCTGCCTGGAAGGCCTCGGCAGGGATCAGCACAGTGGTGACGAAACTGCTGCCCAGGAGGTACACGCTCATGATCAGGGCAGCTGTGGTGAGGAGCTTGCGGGTATTTCGGACGCGCGCGGCGAGCCGTTCCTCGGCGGTGGCGCCGTTGGCTGCGACCAGCGGCATCATGCTGACGCCGGTCTCAAAGCCGGACAAACCCAGGACCAGCAGCGGGAAGGCGAGCAGGGCCGGTCCTGCGATGTCCCCGAAACCTGTCCCGGAGGAGGTGAGCGCCGCCGTCCAGTCGGCCATGGCACCCGGCTGCGTGACGGCGTCGTAAATTCCTGCTCCGATGATCACGGTGTTGAGCACGAGGAAGATGCCCACCAGGGGGATGGCCACGGCCACCGCCTCGGAGAAACCGAGCAGGAACACCCCGCCGAGAATGAGCAGGAGCACCACGGTGATGGCGACGGCCTGGCCGTCCAGGAAGGGCGGCAGGTAGGGGTTCTCAAGCATGTGGACGGTGGCGTCGGCCGCGGAGAGGGTGATGGTGATGATCCAGGAGGTGGCGACGAAGCCGAGCAGGACGAGCACAAAGATTTTCCCGCGCCAGAACGGCAGGAGCTTTTCCAGCATCGCCACCGATCCCTGTCCGTGGGGGCTTTCGTGGGCCACCCGCCGGTACATCGGAAGCATGCCCAGCAGCGTCAGGCCAACGATCAGCAGGGTGGCCAGCGGGGAGAGCGCCCCGGCGGCGAGGGCGGCGATGCCGGGCAGGTAGGAGAGAGTGGAAAAGTAGTCCACGCCGGTCAGGCACATGACCTTCCACCAGCTCTGGGTGGGGGCGTGGTCCTCGGCAGTCTCCGGGCCCACCGGCTGGTGGACCGTGTGTTCCAGCAGCCACCGGGTGAGCCCGTTTCCGGGTCCCCCGTCGCGTTCCGGGTTCGGAACGCTGGCGGGAATGGAGAAGCGGGTGGATGCAGTCAACGGGTTACTTTCTGTACCCCGAGCAGGCGGGATTGGGGTGAATAACCAACGGAGCGTAGCACCGCGCCAGGTGCCCGCAGCGGGCAAACCCGGGATCTTAACGCATCCTTAACGCCGCCGGCGCTGGTGTTACCCGGCGGACCGCGTCAGGGCTGGAATCTGTAACCGATGCCTGCTTCGGTGAGGAGATGCCGGGGGTTTCCGGTATCGGGCTCGAGCTTGCGGCGCAGCTGGGCCATGTAGACGCGGAGGTAGTTTGCGTCTTTGGCGTACGCGGGTCCCCAGACCTCGGTGAGGAGCTGGCGCTGGGTGACGAGTTTCTCGGGGTTTCTGACCAGGATCTCCAGGATGTTCCACTCGATGGGAGTCAGCCGGACATCGGCGCCGTCGCGGATGACGCGGTGTTTGGCCAGGTCCACTGAGAAGTTGTCGGTGGTGATCACGGGGTTGGGTGTTTTGTGGTCGGGGGTCCGGCGGAGCAGGGCGCGGAGACGGGCGAGGAGTTCCTCGGGGCCGAAGGGTTTGGTGAGGTAGTCGTCGGCACCGGCGTCCAGGGCCTCGACTTTGTCGTCCGAGGTATGGCGGGCCGAGAGGACCAGGATGGGGACCTCGTTCCAGGTCCGTAGTTGCTTGATGACGGCTATGCCGTCGATATCGGGCAGGCCGAGATCCAGCACAATGAGGGCCAGGGCATGTTGTGTGGCGGAGAGCAGGGCCGAGTGGCCGTCTGTAGCCGTAACGACGGCGTAGCCGTTGGCCTGGAGGGCGATGTTGAGCACTTTGAGGAGGTGCGGGTCATCGTCGACTACGAGGATGGAAGTCATGGTTTTTCCTGGGTGGAGGGCTGATGGCGCGATGTCCATCCGGAGAGCAGGGACTGGGGCTTCACTGGCGCTTGGGCTGTTGTGTAGTGGGCGCGGGCGCCCGTGGACAGTGGCAGCCGGATGACCATGGTGAGTCCTCCTCCCGGGGTTTCTTCTGCTGTCAGTGTGCCACCCATTGCCTCGGTGAACCCTTTCGCGACGGCCAGGCCCAAGCCAACACCCGTGGTTTGTGGAACATCGGTGAGCCGTTGGAAGGGCCGGAACATTTCAACGACGTTTTCCGCCGGTACGCCCCGGCCGTGATCGATGATGCGCAGTTCACCTGCGGGCTGGCCTGCCAGCGTTTCAGTGCTCAGTCCGCCGGCTGTTCCGACCAGGACAAGATCGGATTCGGGCGCATACTTGACGGCGTTTTCGACGATGTTGGCGATGACGCGCTCGAGCATGCCCGGGTCCGCCTCGATTTCAGGCATGTTCGGTGGCAGGTCCAGACGCGCGCTCCCGGCGGGGATGCCGTGGAGGGCGGCCGGGATGACGTCGTTCCAGCGCACCGGTTGCAGCAGTGGCTTGGCCGCGTCGGTGGTGATCCGGGACATGTCGAGCAGGTTCCCCACGAGCAGGTCCAGCCGGTCCGAGGATTCGTCGATGGCCAGGAGCAGTTCGTGGGCAAGTTCGGGGCCGTACTGCACGTCCTTTTGGAGGAGGCTCCCGACGGCGAGTTTGATGCTGGCCAGTGGTGTGCGGAGGTCGTGGGAGACGGCTCGCAGGATTGACGTGCGCATCGTGTTGCCTTCAGCGAGGCGGAGCACCTCGCGGCGGCTGGCGGCCAGTTGCTGCCTCTCAAGCTGGGCGGCGAGGTGAACCCCGAACGCGCCGAGCAGCCGCCGGTCGCTGGCCGGAAGCGCCCGCCCGAAAAGTACCATCCGGGTGGCCGCGTCGATCTGTTCGGTATTTTCCGTGGGGAAGTCCGGCTGGTCCGGCGCCGGCTGGTTGGCTGTGCCGGCGTCGGGGAGTTCGCCGGCACTGGCGGTAGGTGTCCAGATTGCCCGGTGGCCGCCGTCGCCGGTTTCGGACAGGCCGTAGAGCGCCGCGCCACGGACGTTGAAGACGGCAAGTGCCTGCTGCAGCAGGTCCTGGACGGTGTCCTCGGAGCTGGCCGCACCGCGGGTGAGGTCTGAAAGGGTGGTCGCTTCCGCGCGGGCCCGGGCGGCCTCTTTGGAGCGGCGGGCAGAGAGGTCCACCACCACGGCGACGGCGGCAGAAACGCCGACAAACACCAGGAGGGCGAGCACATTCTGGGGGTCGTTGATGGTCAGGGTGCCCACCGGCGGGGTGGAGAAGTAGTTGACCAGGAGGCTGCTCCAGAGCGCAGCGAGGATGGCAGGCCAGAATCCGCCCACCAGCGCCACGGTGACCGATCCGGCGAGCTGGACCAGCACCGCTGTGGCGACGCTCTGGTCCGGATTCAGGGCGAGCAGAAACTGGAGAAGCACGGGCAGCAGGATAGCGAGGACGAAGCCGGCTCCAACGCGGATCCGGCCGAGATCCCGTTGCCGGCGGGATCCGGCGCCGCCACCCCCGAGAGGGTGCGAGACCATGTGGACGTCGATATCGCCCGAGTCCCGGACCACCCTGGTGCCGATGCCGCCGCCGAGGAGTGCGCCGAGCAGTCCTGCGAGCTTTCCACGGCGCGAGATGCCGACCACGATCTGGGTGGCGTTGACGCTCCGGGCAAAGTCCAGCAGCGCGGTGGCCGGGTTTTCGCCTGCAACGAGGTGGTAGCTGCCACCCAGGTCCTGGATCAGGCGGCGCTGGGCTTCCAGCGCCTGTGGTGATTCGCCGGCAACACCATCGGCGGCGCGGACATGGACCGCGAGCAGGTCGCCGCCGCTGACGCGGTTGAGGATCCTGGCGCCGCGGCGGATCAAGATTTCGCCTTCAGGGCCGCCGGTCAGGCCGATGACGATGCGCTCGCGGGCCGGCCAGGTTGCCTGGATGTCGTTCTCTGCCCGGTACCTGGCCAGGCCTTCATCCACCCGGTCCGCGAGCCAGAGGAGCGCCAGTTCGCGCAGAGCCGTCAGGTTGCCGAGACGGAAGTAGTTCGAGAGGGCGGCGTCGATCTTGTCCCGGGTGTAGATTTTTCCATCGCTCAGGCGTTGGCGCAGGAGTTCCGGGGAAATGTCGACGAGGTGGATCTGGTCGGCCCGGCGTACGACGTCGTCGGGCACAGTTTCGGCCTGCCGCACCTCGGTGACGGCGCTGACGACGTCCCCCAGGGATGCCAGGTGCTGGATGTTGATAGTGGAGAGGACATTGATGCCGGCGGCGAGCAGTTCGTCGATGTCCTCCCAGCGTTTGGCGTGCCGGCTGCCGGGAATGTTTGAGTGCGCGTACTCGTCCACGATGGCGGTCGCCGGTGCACGGTGGAGCACGGCGTCGAGGTCCATCTCGTCGAACTCGGTGCCCCGGTACGCGAGGCGCCGCGGCGGGATGATCTCGAGCCCGTCCAGGAGGGCCCGCGTCTCGGCACGGCCGTGGTCCAGCGCGAACGCGACGACGACGTCCTCGCCGCGGGTGCCAAGGCGGTGGGCTTCCTCGAGCATTTCGTACGTTTTGCCGACTCCGGGTGCGGCCCCGAGGAAGATACGCAGCGTTCCACGTGCCATGCCGTCATTCTTCCACTGCGAGAGGGCCGGTCATTGCCGTGACGCCTGTCCGGGCGCGGCGGCAGCAAGAGCCAGGTTCAGGGCGGTGACATTGACGGACGGCTGGCCCAGGAACGCTTCGAGGCCGCCGGTGGTGTTCCGGTCCACGAGGTCCTGGACGGCATCGACACTGAGCCCGTGCGCTGCCGCCACCCTCGCCACCTGGAGCCTGGCGTAGGCCGGGGAGATGCCCGGGTCCAGCCCGGACCCGGAGGCAGTCACGGCGTCGGCGGGAACGTCGGCTTCGCTGACCCCTTCGGCCGCTGCGACGGCACTCCGGGCGGCCGTAACAGCGTCAAGGAGTTTGGGGTCGTTGGGGCCGAGGTTGCTGGCCGACGACGACGCCGGGTCCCAGCTGACCGTCGAGGGCCGGGCGTGGAACCACGCCGGGTCCTGGACCCCTTCCTCGTTGGCTGCTGCCTGGACGATCAGCGCCGACGCCGCGGCAGCACCGCCGTCGTCCTTCATGATGGAGCCGTTGGCCTGGTACGGGGCCACCAGTTGTCCGATGCCGAAGACGGCAAGCGGGTAGGCCAGCCCGAGGATCACGGTTGCAAGGAGCAGGAACCTGGCGGCGGTTCCGGCCTGGCGGAGGTAGCCGGTGAGCGTGTTCATGGGATATTCCTAGCCGATGCCGGGGATGAGGGAGATGATCAGGTCAATGATTTTGATGCCGATGAACGGTGCGATGAGCCCGCCGAGACCGTAGACGAGCAGGTTCCGGCCGAGCGCCTGGTTGGCGGACACCGCCCGGTATTTCACGCCGCGCAGCGCCAGGGGAATCAGGGCGATGATGATCAGGGCGTTGAAGATGACGGCGGACAGGATGGCGGAGGCGGGGCTGGTGAGCCCCATGATGTTCAGCAGCCCCAGGCCGGGATACGTCGCGGTGAACAGGGCAGGGACGATCGCGAAGTACTTCGCGACGTCGTTGGCGATGGAGAACGTGGTGAGGGCGCCCCGGGTGATCAGCAGCTGCTTGCCGATGCCCACGATGTTGATGAGCTTCGTCGGGTCCGAGTCCAGGTCCACCATGTTGGCTGCCTCTTTGGCTGCCGGGGTGCCGGAGTTCATCGCGACGCCGACGTCCGCGGCGGCCAGTGCGGGGGCGTCATTGGTGCCGTCCCCGGTCATGGCCACGAGGCGTCCGGCGGCCTGCTCCTTTTTGATGACGGCGAGCTTGTCCTCGGGGGTGGCCTCGGCGAGGAAGTCATCAACGCCGGCCTCGGCAGCGATGGCCTTCGCGGTCACGGGGTTATCGCCGGTGACCATCACCGTGCGGATGCCCATTTTCCGCAGCTCGGCGAAGCGGGCCTGCATGCCTGGTTTGACGACGTCGGCGAGGTGGATGGTGCCCAGGACCCGGGCGCCGTCCATGGTTGCTGTGGCAACCAGCAGCGGGGTGCCGCCCTGGGCCGAGATTTCCTGCACCCGGTGGTTCACCTCGGCCGGGGTGTGGCCGCCGAGATCTGCAACAAACGCGGCTACGGCGGCTGCCGCGCCCTTGCGGACCTGGCGGCCGTCCAGATCCAGGCCGCTCATGCGGGTGCCGGCGCTGAATTCGACCACGGTGAGCTGTTCCGGGCCGCGGCCGAGCTCCGCCAGTTCGGGCCCGCTGACGCCCTTCTCGGCCGCGAGGTCCACCACTGACCGCCCTTCGGGGGTTTCGTCTGCGAGGCTGGAGAGCCGGGCCGCTTCAATGAGTTCGGTCATGCCGACGGTGTTGGCGGGGAAGAAGTTGACGGCGCGGCGGTTGCCGTAGGTAATGGTTCCGGTCTTGTCCAGCAGCAGTGTGGTGATGTCACCTGCTGTTTCGACGGCCCGGCCGGAGGTGGCCAGGACGTTGTGCTGGACGAGGCGGTCCATCCCGGCGATGCCGATGGCCGGGACCAAGGCGCCGATGGTGGTGGGGATCAGGCACACGAGCAGCGCCACGAGCACGATGGGCGACGGTGTTGCCCCCGCGAGGGACGCGAACGGTGCCAGGGACATCGTGACCACCAGGAACACGATGGTCAGGGAGACGAGCAGGACGTGCAGGGCAATCTCGTTAGGGGTCTTCTGCCGCACGGCGCCTTCGACGAGTTTGATCATCCGGTCGATGAAGGTCTGCCCGGGTTCAGCGGTGATGCGGACCACGATGCGGTCTGAGAGGACCTTGGTGCCGCCGGTGACCGAGGAGCGGTCTCCGCCGGATTCGCGGATGACCGGTGCGGATTCGCCAGTGATGGTTGATTCGTCAACGCTGGCCAGGCCCTCGATGATCTCGCCGTCGGACGGGATCACGTCCCCGGCCTCACAGATGACGACGTCGTTGAGGCGCAGTTCCGTGCCGGGGACCTGTTTGGTGCCGCCGTCGGGGAGCCGGAGCTTCGCGTGGACGCCCTGCCGGCTGGCCCGGAGGCTGTCGGCCTGGGCCTTGCCCCGGCCCTCGGCGATGGCTTCGGAAAGTGTGCCGAACAGGACGGTCAGCCACAGCCAGGCCGTTACCGCGATGCTGAACACGGACGGACGGACCACGCAGATGGCCGTGCACAGGCCTGCGCCCACCAGCACGGTGAACATGACCGGTGAATGAATCATCTGGCGTGGCGCAAGTTTGCTGATGGCCACCGGAAGGGCTGCCGCCACGCTGGCGGCGGTCAGCTTCGCCGGGGCCTTGGTGTGGTGTTTGTGGTCGCCTGGGGTGCCGAGCGGGTTGCCGTCGGCCAGGGTTTCGGGGACGGTGGCGAGGCCCGTCTGGGTGCGGGTCATTGGAGGAGTCCTTCTGCGAGGGGGCCCAGGGCAAGGGCAGGAAAATAGCTGAGGGCTGTGAGGATGACGGTCACGCCCAGCAACAGGGCGCCGAACAGGGGCCCGTGGGTAGGCACCGTCCCGGCGGATGCGGGGATTTTGCCTTGCCGGGCGAGCGATCCGGCCAAAGCCAGAACCAGGACGATCGGCAGGAACCGCCCCAGCAGCATGGCGATGCCGAGCATGGCGGAGAGGTAGGGTCCCGAGCTGGTGATCCCGCCGAACGCGGAGCCGTTGTTGTTCGCCCCGGAGGTGAAGGCGTAGAGCAGTTCGCTGAACTGGTGCGGCCCGGACGCCGGCACGTTGGTCATCACGTCCGGCAGCAGGACGGTGATGCCGGCCAGGGTCAGCACCAGGATAGGGGTGACCAGGATGTACATGGCGGAGAGCTTCATCTGGCGTGGGCCGATTTTCTTGCCCAGGTACTCGGGTGTCCGGCCCACCATGAGCCCGGCGATGAAGACGGAGATGATGGACAGGATCAGCATCCCGTACAGCCCGGAACCGGTTCCGCCGGGGGCCACTTCACCGAGCATCATGTTCACCATGGTGACCCCGCCCGCCAGCGGCGGCAGCGAATCGTGGGCAACATTGACGGCGCCCGTGGAGGTCAGCGTTGTGGAGGCGGCGAAGATGGCGCTCGGAGCCGCGCCGAAGCGCTGCTCGAACCCTTCGCCGAGTCCGCCGGCAGCCGCCGTCGCGGTTCCCTGTCCGGCTGCGACGGCCCACCCTGTCAGGGAAACGGAGGTCAGCCAGAGTGTTCCCATCACGGCGGCCACGGTGTAGCCCTGCTTCTGGTCGCCCACCATCCGGCCGAACGCGTAGGGGAGGGCAGAGGGAATCAGCAGCAGCAGGAACACCTGGAACAGGCTGATGAAGACATTGGGGTTCTCAAACGGGTGGGCGGAGTTGGCGTTGAAATAGCCGCCTCCGTTGGTGCCCAGGATTTTGATCGCTTCCTGGGAGGCCACCGGACCGCCCGGAATGCTCTGAGAGGTGCCGGTTGCATGGTTGATGACATCGGTGGGCGAGAAGTTCTGCACTACGCCACCAACGACCATCACAACTGCCGCGACCACGGCCATCGGCAACAGGACGCGGAACGTTGTCCGGGCCAGGTCCACCCAGAAGTTCCCCAGCCTGTCGGTCTTCGTCCGGGCGATGCCACGGATCAGCGCGACAGCGACGACGATGCCGACCGCCGCGGACAGAAAATTCTGGACCGCGAGCAGGGCCATCTGGACAAAGATCCCAACGGTAGTCTCGGGCACGTAGGTCTGCCAGTTGGTGTTGGTGACAAAGGAGATGGCCGTATTCATGGCAACCCAGGGGTCCACCCCCGTGAGTGCTCCGCTGCCGGGAAGCACGCCTTGGAGCCGCTGGAGCAGGAACACCACCAGGATGGACACCGCGGAGAACGCCAGGACGCTGCGGAGGTAGACGGCCCAGGTCTGTTCCGTGCCGGCGTCGACGCCGGCGAATCGGTAGAACAGCCGCTCCGGCCTGGTGGAGGTGGTGCCTTCAAACACGCGGGCAAGGTAGACGCCGAGCGGCTTATGCAAAGCGGCCAGGGCCAGCAGCAGCGCCGAGACCTGGATCAGGAATGATGCGGTGTTGAATGTCATGTCCCGGTCACCACTTTTCGGGGTGGATCAGGGCCGCCAACAGGTAGCCGGACAGGCACACGCCAGCAACGGCCAGCGCCAGCCAAATGATCGCGTCCAGACTCATAGTCCGTCTTCACCGCCATCACTTGCACCGCTGACCACTCCGGCCAGAAGATGGCCGATCCACATCACGAATCCCATGGACACCATGAGAATTCCAAGTACAGCCGCGTCGGCCATTGCAGGTTCCTTTCGAACGCACCCCGTGTAGGGCTGATCCCAGTCAACCCCCGGCAAACTGGCGGCAACGCGTTCCTGACGAATCCTTAATACGTCCGTACGGAATCTTGACGCGGTCTTAACGGCACCGTGGACCGGGCGGCTCGTCTCTGCCTTCTATTGCGGCGATCCTGTCCGCCCCGGACCCCTCTCATGGGGGGGCCTCAGGGTCAGCAGTCAGCAGTCAGTGCAGCAGCCGCCCGTTTCCAATTCGTCGGGCTCAGCGGCGTGGGGGACTGTGCAGCAGGCCTCGCCGCGCCAGGCGTTGATGCCTTCGCGCACTGCGATTGCTGCAATCACGAGGGCAGCGCCGGCGTCGGCCCACCACCAACCCAGGGTGCTGTTCAGCAGCAGGCCGGCCAGCAGGACCGCTGAGAGGTACGTGCACAGCAGGGTCTGTTTTGAATCGGCCACCGCGGTTCGTGAACCCAGTTCCCGTCCGGCCCTGCGCTGCAGCCAGGACAGTACCGGCATGATGGCCAGGCTCAGGGCCGCGATGACAATCCCGATGGGGGAATGCCGGGGGTCGCCGGCGCCGACCAGCGAGCGGACCGCATCCACGGCGACAAAAGCGGCCAGGGCAAAGAAGGATATGGCAATGATCCGCAGGGTCAGCTGCTCCCGCCGTTCGGGGTCCTTGGCGGAGAATTGCCAGGACAGGGCAAGAGCGGATGCTACTTCGATCACCGAATCCAGCCCGAAGCCGATCAGCGCGGATGAATCGGCCTCGCCCCCGGCCCAAAGTGCCGCGGCGGCCTCGATCACGTTGTAGGTGATGGTGGCCGCGGCGAACAGGCGGATGCGCCGGGACAGTACGGCCCGGCTGGAAACGGACGGCGCAGTCTGGATGCTTGCCGTCATGTCAGACAGGTCCCGTCGGGTGCGCAGCATTCCGGGTCCACGGCCAGGACCACGGCCAGCAGATCCCCGATCGCATGGCCCAGCCGGGCATCGGCGAGCTCATACCGGCTGCGGCGGCCGTCCGGTACGGCAACCACCAGGCCGCAGCCGCGCAGGCAGGTCAGATGATTGGACATGCTCTGCCGGGACACGCCCAGCGACTCCGCCAGGTCTGATGGATACGAGGGGGCATCAGTAAGGGCCAGCAGGATCCGGGCACGGGTCGGATCTGAGACCGCGTACCCGAAGCGCGCAAGCACCGGGGCGTGGGTGAGGGTTTCCATTCACCTAAAGTACATCGAAGCCTGTATTCAGGCAATCGTGTATAACGGAGGGGGAGTGGCGGACGGCGGCGCCTGCCCGACGACGGTGGTGGGCTCAGCACAGTGGCGCGCCCCGCCGTCGTCCGTGTGCTCCTTCAATGGAGTGCCGCCCTAATGAAGGTAAGGGCGTTCCGGTTCGGCGGCGGGAGTGACCTGCGCGTCCGTCATGAGGATGGGACTGGCGCTGTCCTGGTCCGGATTCCGGCCGAATCCGCCGGTCGCAGTGACCCAGGCCCCGGATTTGTATTCCTTCTGCCAGCCGGGTTTGCGGACGGGGACGCCAACTGGCTGAGCATCCACGGTGCAGCAGCTGACCACAAAGCGGGTCACATAGAAAACGTCAGCCGGGTCCTGCCGATCGGCGGTGATGAAGCCGGTGACCGTGGGCACTTTCCCCGCGAAGTATTCCTCACCGGGACTGTAGCGGAGCAGTGAAGCCCAGTCCCGGACACTGAAGCCGCCGGGCGCTTTGTCGAGAAGTTCGTTGGTTTGGTGCCGGCTCAGCGTGCCGGAGACGTTCAGATCCCGCTGGTTGGCGGCATCGGCCGAGAGCGCTGCCGGGGGAAGGAACAACAGGCCGACGACGGCGGCGGTCACCGTGAGGAGGCTGCCGGCGGCCCGCAGCCGGCCGGGCTTCGGCGCCTCCTCCGGATGCCCGTTGTGCTCGGGAGGGGTCAGGACAAAGCCGGCAACCGACACCGTGGCCGCGATCAGGGCCATGGCCACGGTGAACGGAACATAGCGCGGGTGAATGTAGAGCTCCAGCTTGCCGGTGACGGCCAGCCACAGCGTGGCAGTGATTCCGATCAGGCTCAGCATCACACCATGCCGCCCCGCGAACCCTTTAGAAAGCAAGGTTGACCCCCCAGCCGAGTACCGCAGCGCAGAGCGCGATGAGTACGGTCAGTTGCAGGAGGGTGCGGGCCGTGAAGGTGGTCCGCAGCAGGGCGAGCATCTTCACATCGATCATCGGGCCGAAGACCAGGAACGCCACGATCGATCCGGGCAGGAACGTGGCCCCGAAGGAGAGGACGAAGAAGGCGTCAACGGTGGAGCAGATCGAGACCACAAAGGCCAGCAGCATGAGGGCCAGCACCGACCACAGCGGATCGCTGCCGAGGGCCACCAGAATGTTCCGCGGGATGCCCACCTGGATGAGCCCGGCCAGGCCGGCGCCGATGAAGAGCGCCGGCATCATGGCGTTCGCTTCGCGCTGGAAGAGGTCAACGCTTTGCCGCAGCTTCCCCTGGGGTGAATGTAGATGTTCGTCCGACTTGCAGGCCGCTTCGAACCTTGCCGTGAGCAGGCGGTGGGGTTCCCTGTGGCGGCTGTAGATCCAGCCGATAAGGTTCGCGATGAGGAATCCGCCGGCGATCCGCCAGGCGAGAATGCCGCTGTCCCAGCCGAACGCCTGCTGGGTGGTGATGATGGTGACGGGGTTCAGGATGGGCGCCGCGAAGAGGAACGTCATGGACTCTCCGACGCTGAGCCCCTTCAGCATCAGCCCCCGCGCCATGGGCACGTTCCCGCACTCACACACCGGCATGAGCATTCCCAACAGCGAGAGAACCATCCGCCTGAGGACCGGGCGGGCAGGGAGCCGGCGGAACAGGAAATCCGGAGGCAACCAGACCTGCACGAGAATCGAGACCAGGATCCCGAGAAACACAAAAGGCAGCGACTCGATAATCACGCTGATCGAGAGGGTGAAGAAGTCCCGGGCGGCGCCCTCGATGCCCGCAGTGGAGGACGGGGCCAGTGTCCGGAAGACATATGCGACGGCGGCAACCAGGCCAAGTGCCAGGAAAAGATTGAGCCGGCGATACGCAACATCAGAACGGCGCTTTCCACCGGCCTGGGGTATCTGTTCGGGCGCCGACGCAGAGGGCAACGGCGCGCTCTCAGACCCGGGATCCGGTTGCCTCATGCAGTGAGGCTAGTGGCAGGACGGGCACGCGGCAACAGGGCGACGCATCGTCTGGTCATCCAGGGCAGCGCGTCTTAGTTCATTGAACCTGCAAGTTCTGGTTAGAATCGCTCCGGGGGTCAGTTGGTGGTCTCCGACGACCGCTCCCCCCGTATGTTGCGGGAGCCGCTTCATAGGGATTCCCGAGATGCCTTCATATTTACGTGCCCGGACTCTTGCCGTCCTCGGGCTCAGCGTAGCCACAGTTCTTGTTGGCGGCGGAATTGCCGCACTCCCGGCCCGCGCAGACGCAGACGGTATCAAGCCGAGCGTCCCGCATTCGGTCGCGGCCCCCGCCGACGTGGCCACTGACCAATTCATTGTGGGGATCAAGGCCAACGCGGGCACAGCTTCCGTTGAAGCTGGCAACGCCGCCGGCCAAGCGACTGCCAAGACCGGGGTTGGCGCGCAGCGACTCCGTCCGACATCCGCCGGTGCCCAGGTGGTCAAGACGGACCGGCCCCTTCCCCAGGCAGAGGCGGAAGGTTTCCTGGCCGCACTGAGGTCTGACCCCGACGTCGAGTACGCCGAACCTGACGCCATCATGCATCCCACATCAGTGGAGCCGAACGACGGACTCTACTCGCTCCAGTGGGACCTGTGGAAGGAACCGGGCTCCTTGCGCGCGCCGGGCGCCTGGGGCGTCACCCGCGGCGCAGGCGTTGTTGTGGCCGTTGTGGATACCGGCATCACGAGCCACAGCGAACTGGATGCAAATGTGCTTCCCGGCTACGACATGATCGCCAGCGCTGCTGCCGCCCGGGATGGCAACGGACGGGATGCGGACCCCACCGACGAAGGTGACTGGGTCGACGCCGGCCAATGCACGTCGACCAATGCAGGCGGGATCTCCTCGTGGCATGGAACCCACGTTGCAGGCACCATCGCGGCGATCGGCAATAACGGAATCGGTGTGACCGGGGTTGCCCCCGAGGCGAAAATCCTTCCAATGCGGGCGCTGGGTGCGTGCGGCGGCTACTCGTCGGACATCGCGGATGCCATCGTCTGGGCGGCGGGAGGCCTGGTGGCCGGTGCCCCTGTCAATCGGAACCCCGCGCAGGTGATCAACCTGAGCCTGGGCGGGATCAACGCCTGCTCCATCAGCTACCAGAATGCCATCAACTTCGCCGTTAACTCCGGCGCAGCCGTTGTGGTGTCCGCCGGGAATTCCAACCGGCCTGCAGCGGATTCAACGCCGGCGAACTGCCCGAATGTCATCACCGTTGCTGCCAGTGGCCCAACCGGCGCCCGTGCTCCTTACTCCAACTACGGCACTGCTGTGGATGTGACGGCCCCGGGCGGTGACATGTCATCGGACACCTACAGCGGGATCCTTTCCACCTCCAACTTTGGATCGACAACGGCTGAAGAAGAGGCATATGAGTTCCTGCAGGGAACGTCCATGGCCGCCCCGCACGTGGCGGGCGTTGCTGCCCTCCTGAAATCCCAGATGGGCGCCACGATGACGCCGGCGAAGATCGAGGCCAGGTTGAAGGAGACCTCGCGGCCGTTGCCTACTTTTTGCTGGGTGGGCTGCGGTTCAGGCCTGGTTGACGCGGCGGCAGCCGTAGCCGTTGACGTTCCCGATATCCGGGTGACGCCCTTGCCCGTAACGTTCAACGACGCCGATGGAACACTCAACGACACATTTGCCGTTCCGACGTCAGACGGCGCCCAATATTCTGTCGGCGCCATGGCCACTTCGGCAGGCACGTATTCCGGCACGGGGACAGTCATGGTACGGGCGAGCGCTTCCCCGGGGTACGTCTTCGCCGAAGGAGCCGTAACGGAGTGGTCACACACGTTTGACGCGACGTCCGTCCCCACTCTCCCCATCGAAGCCGGCAGCCCATTTATTACTGGCACTTTGTCCTACGAAGGCCAACTCACCGCACAGCATGGGGAATGGAGTCCCACTGAAGTTGACTTCTCGTACCAATGGTTCGCGAATAGTAGCCCGATTGCTGGGGCCACAGGACGCAATTTTTCGCCCACAATTTATGAAGTCGGCGATAACATCAGCGTAGAAGTTACCGGGAGCCTGCAAGGCTACACAACCGAATCACGGCTTTCCCCCGCGGTTGGGCCGGTATCTATACGTTGGAACGCGAACGTGATACCCGAACCCGTGACTTTCATCGACCAAGACGGTACCGCCGAGGATCAATTTATTGTGCCGTCGTCGCCGGGAGCTGTCTATTACCGCGACGGCGTTGTGATTGACGCCGGAACCTATCCCGGCGAAGGTACGGTACTGGTGAACGCGCGGGCTTTTCAGTATTACGAACTATATTCATCAGCTACCCGTAGCTGGTGGACCACTTTCAAGGCGTCGCCCTTTAGCGCCACGCCGCCTCCTGTCGGGTTTTCGGACTTAGGTGGAACATCCCGCGACACATACACCATCCCCGCCGTTGACGGAGTTGAGTACGCCGTTGGTGGTGCTGTCGTAGACGCCGGGACATACCCAGGTGCAGGGACGGTGACCGTCACTGCTCGGGCCAAGGCCGACTATTTCTTCCCCGAAGGGGCCGTGGCCGAGTGGAGCAAAACGTTCACATCGGATGCGGAAGTCGTGACCCCGGCTGTGGTGACGTTTGCTGATAACGATGGGACGGCGTCGGACTCTTATACGGTTCCCTCGACTGAGGGTGTGGAGTATCTGGTCGGCGGCTCCGTCAAAGCAGTAGGCGCTCACCCGGGCTCCGGCTCGGTGACGGTGTCGGCGCGGGCGAAGACGGATTATGTGCTGGCGTCTGGTGCGTCAGCGCAGTGGTCCCACACGTTCAAGACGACCCCGTATCCGGTGACCCCGGCTGTGGTGACGTTTGCTGATAACGATGGGACGGCGTCGGACTCTTATACGGTTCCCTCGACTGAGGGTGTGGAGTATCTGGTCGGCGGCTCCGTCAAAGCAGCCGGCGCTCACCGGGGCTCCGGCTCGGTGACGGTGTCGGCGCGGGCGAAGACCGATTATGTGCTGGCGTCTGGTGCGTCAGCGGAGTGGTCCCACACGTTCAAGACGACGTGGGCTCCAGTGCCCGGGGCCCTGAAGCCGGTGGCACCGTTCCGTGCCCTTGACACGCGCAGCGGTGCCCCGGTGGGTCCGGACTCGTCCGTGTCCTTCCAGGTGGCCGGGGCCAACGGCATTCCGGCACAGGTCTCGGCGGTGGTGTTCAACCTGACGGTGGCTGAGGCGAAGTCGTTCGGGTTCGTCACGGCGTACCCGTCGGGGGCTGCCCGGCCAAACGCGTCCAACGTGAACTTCGGGGCCGGCCAGATCGTGCCGAACTCGGTGACCGTTCCGGTGGGCGCTGACGGCAGAGTCACCCTGTTCAACCGGTCCTCCGGGACCACGCACATGCTGGCCGATGTGTCCGGGTATTACCTCCCCGGGACGCCGTCCGCAGCCGGGGCGTTCCAAGCCGTAGCACCCAAGCGGTTCCTCGATACCAGGGACTCCGTCCCGGTGAACGCGGACTCGTCCGTGTCCTTCCAGGTGGCCGGGGCCAACGGCATTCCGGCGCAGGTCTCGGCCGTGGTGTTCAACCTGACGGTCGCCGAGGCAAGGTCGTTCGGGTTCGTCACGGCGTACCCGTCGGGGGCCGCCCGGCCAAACGCGTCCAACGTGAACTTCGGGGCCGGCCAGATCGTGCCGAACTCGGTGACCGTTCCGGTGGGCGCTGACGGCAGAGTCACCCTGTTCAACCGGTCATCGGCACCGACGCATTTGCTGGCAGACGTCTCCGGCTACTACCTGGCGGGCACCGCAGCGGCCCCGGGAACGTTCCAGTCCGTGGTGCCGTCCCGGTTCCTGGACACCCGCAATTCGGTCAGTGTGGGAGCGGATTCGTCCGTGTCCTTCCAGGTGGGTGGCGTCAACGGGGTCCCGAACGGGGTGTCCGCCGTGGTGTTCAACATGACCGTGGCGGAGGCGAAGTCGTTCGGCTTCGCGACGGCCTTCGCGTCCGGGACGTCCCGGCCCAATGCCTCCAACGTGAACTTCGGTGCAGGCGAGATCCTGGCGAACTCGGTGACGGTGCCGGTGGGGGCCGACGGCAAGGTGACGTTGTTCAACAGGTCCTCGGCACCGACGCATCTGCTTGCTGACGTGTCCGGGTACTTCCTTCCGTAGCATCGTGGCCCCGCGCCGCAGTTAGGGGCCGAAGGGGAGGTGCCTTCCCTGCAGCCCCCGGCTACACTAAGCGCGGGGGTCGGCTGGGATTCCCAGCCGTTTGCGTGTTGGCCCCCATCGCGGCCGGCACCCGTCTCAAAGGACGCCACGACATGCTTGGAACAGTGGGTGCCATGGCCCTCAAAGCCGCCACCATCGCCGTGGTGGCTGCCCTGGCCACCGGGGGAGTGGCGGCACTCCCTGCCTCGGCCACCGCCGTCGGTCTCCACCCCCGGACAGAACCCGCACGCACAGCGGCTACGGCTGAGCCCACCGACCAGTTCATCGTCGGGTTCAAGCAAAAAGAGGACCCGACGTCGGCCGCTCCCGGAACAGCGGCCGCTGAGTCCGCGATGCGGCTGGGAGTCCGTGCCAGAGATATGCGCGCCACCGCCAGCGGCGCCCGGATCGTTAAGACCGACCGGATGCTGCCCGCTTCCGATGCGGAGACCTTCCTCGCCGCCCTCCGGGCGGATCCCGCAGTGGAGTACGCCGAAGCCGACACCCGCATGCACGTCGCGGCGACGGACCCCCAGACCGGCGGCTACCTTTACCAGTGGGGCCTCTGGGAGGAAACCGGCGGAATCCGGGCGCCCGATGCCTGGGACATCAGCCGCGGCGAAGGCGTGGTGGTGGCCGTGGTGGACACCGGAATCACCCCGCACATGGACCTCGACGCCAACGTGCTGCCGGGCTACGACATGATCTCCAGCACAGCCCACTCCCGCGACGGCGACGGCCGGGACGCCAACCCCCGTGACGAAGGCGACTGGGCCACCCCAGATCTTTGCGGAACCGGCACTCCCGCCGGCATCTCCTCGTGGCACGGAACGCACGTTGCCGGCACCATCGCCGCAGCCGTCAATGGTAACGCCGTGATGAGCGGGGTTGCCCCGAAAGCCAAAATCCTCCCCGTGCGTGCCCTGGGCTCGTGCGGCGGGTACTCCTCCGACGTCACGGACTCGATCATCTGGGCCGCCGGCGGCACGGTGCCGGGCTCCCCGCTGAACCCCAACCCGGCCCGCGTCATCAACATGAGCCTGGGCGGCTTGGTGCCATGCTCAACCACCTACCAGCGGGCCATCGACTTTGCCACCAGCGCAGGCGCCGCGGTGGTCGTGGCCGCCGGCAACGCCAACCGGCCCGCGTCCGATGTAAGCCCTGCCAATTGCCAGAACGTCATCGCCGTGGCGGCCAGCGGCCGCAACGGCGGCCGGGCTCCGTACTCCAACTACGGATCCGCCGTCGACGTCACTGCCCCCGGCGGCGATACGACCGCGGGCTTAGCCGACGGCATCCTCTCCACATCGAACAGTGGAAGCACGACGCCGGAGGACAACGCCTACGAGTACCTCCAGGGAACGTCGATGGCAGCGGCGCACGTCTCGGGAGCCGCCGCCCTGCTCATGTCCCAGCTTGGCGCGAAATTTTCGCCGGTCGCTGTGGAGCAACGGCTGAAGGACACCGCCCGCGCGCTCCCTGCAGGCTGCACCGGCGGC
Source organism: Pseudarthrobacter lactosi (assembly GCF_055412785.1). Classification (NCBI taxonomy): domain Bacteria; kingdom Bacillati; phylum Actinomycetota; class Actinomycetes; order Micrococcales; family Micrococcaceae; genus Pseudarthrobacter; species Pseudarthrobacter lactosi. The sequence goes on along the minus strand of NZ_JBVAYS010000001.1, from coordinate 1,697,882 downwards.
TGCGGAGCTGGCCTGGTCAATGCGGCCGCAGCCCTGGCAGCCGGCGTGCCTCCTCCTGCTCCGGTGCTGGCCGGCGTCTTCAAACCGGTTACGCCGTTCCGCGCGATGGACACACGGAACGGACCCGCAGTGGCTGCGGATTCTGTTGCGGTTCTCCAGCTGGCCGGCGTCGGCGGGGTCCCGGCCAACGCTACCGCTGTGGTGCTCAACCTGACCGTGGCCGAAGCGCAGTCCTACGGCTTCGTGACGGCCTATGCTTCCGGTACGTCCCGGCCCAACGCCTCCAACGTGAACTTCAGTGCCGGCGAGATCGTGGCGAACGCGGTGACTGTTCCGCTAGGCGCCGACGGCAAGATCTCCCTTTTCAACAGGTCCTCCGGCACCACCCACCTGCTGGCTGACATTTCCGGGTACTACATGCCAGTGGCACCGACCACGCCAGGCGCTTTTGTGTCCACCGCACCCGCACGCTTCCTAGACACCCGGACCTACGCTCCCGTGGCGCCCGACACGGAGATCTCCTTCCAGGTGGCAGGCCGGAACGGCATCCCCGCCGGGGTATCCGCCGTCGTGTTCAACCTCACCGTGGCCGACGCCGCCACCTCCGGATTTGTGTCGGCCTATCCGTCCGGAACAACCCGTCCGAACGTCTCCAACGTGAACTTCGCAGGCGGCCAAATTGTGCCGAACCTGGTGACTGTTCCCGTGGGGGCCGACGGCAAAGTCACCCTGTTCAGCCGTTCCGACGGGATCACACACTTGCTGGCGGACGTGGCAGGGTACTATCTGGCGGGGACTGCCGTGGCGCCGGGAACATTCCAGTCCGTGGTGCCGTCCCGGTTCCTTGACACCCGGAAATCCACCAGCGTGGCCCCGGATTCGTCCGTGTCCTTCCAGGTGGCCGGCGTGAACGGGATCCCGAATGGGGTCTCGGCCGTCGTGTTCAATATGACCGTGGCGGAAGCGAAATCCTTCGGCTTCGCCACGGCCTACGCCTCCGGGACGTCCCTGCCGAACGCGTCCAACGTGAACTTCGCAGCCGGGGAGATCGTTGCTAACTCTGTCACCGTGCCCGTGGGCGCGGACGGCAAAGTGATCTTGTTCAACAGGTCCTCCGCACCGACCCACTTGCTGGCCGATGTTGGGGGATACTTCCGGCGGTAGGTTCCGCTTCCCAGTGGCCTGAGCGGGTACTGATTGGCCACTGAGGCCGGGCGCGCCGCCGAAGTAGTCCGTTGACAGGCGCGCTCAGCGCGTTGGTGAGGCCCGCCGTCGTGCGGCATATGCGAACAGTGACGTGGTGGCCACGGTGGCCAGGTACCCGGCGATCACGATGAGCGAGATCCCGGCCCAGAAGTAGTTGGTGGTGCTGTCCTCCTGAAGCGGCCCCGGGGCGATCTTGGCCAGCGAATAAACGGCGACCCCCGCCGACACGAGCCCGATCACCACCGGCAGCGTGAGCCATATCTTGGCCGAGCCCAGGTGCGTGCCAAAGCCGTCCCACACGTTCCATGCGGCGCCATTCCGGATGATCAGCCAGCCGGCGGGGATCATAAACGCGCCCACCAGAAGGAAAGCCGCGACGACGTCGGCCGGGCGGTGCCACTGGTTGATCAAGGTAGATACGCCGGAGGCGATTGCGAAGGTGCCGCCCACAAAACCGGCCAGCGGACGCCACCGCGGTGAAGCCAACAGGAACACGGCCGCCGCAGCCGACGCCGCCAGCGTGGTGTGACCGGACGGCAGGGAGTTCAGCTCCAGCGTCACTACGCCCTTGTCCGGACGCACGGGCAGCACTTCCTTCAGGACCTGAGTGGCGACATTCGCGCCGATGCACGCGGCGACGGCAATCCCCGCAGCCGTCCACCGCCGTCGGATGACCGTGACAAACAGGAGCACGACGGCGGCCACCACCAGTGAGATGGTGGGCAGCCAGTCCAGGAACTCGGTGGCTGCCTTGCCCGCAGGTCCGTGGATGTCCACGGCCTCGACCAGCGCGGATTCATCGATGAACTGGCCCGTGGTGGTCTGGACGAAGTAGTAGTAGGTGGCGATCAGGCCCACCACACAGGCGAGCCAGGCGAACGCGAACATAAAGCCGGAGCCCGGGGTGGGGCGGGCAGGGGTCCGCGGTGGTGCCTGGCGTGGAATGGTCATCGTTTAAGGGTGTCACAGAAAACTGGGAGGTTGTTTCGGAGCCCGCGCCAGAATAAACGTGACACTTGACACGTGTTAGGTCCGCGATCTAAGCTGCCTCGCACGTGTTAGGAAGGAAATTGACATGACCGGTGCCACAACTGGCCGCCTGCGTGAATTCTCACGCCGGACCGCCCTGGGTGCCCTGGGAGTAGGAATTGTGGGAGCGACGGCGGCATCGTGGCCCCGGCTCTCCGGAGCCGACATTCCCGGGCGGGGCGACAACAGCCTCAGCATTGCCATCATGGGGACCGCCGCCGATGCCGCCGCGCGCCAGCGTGCCATCGACGCGTTCACCCGCCTCCACCCGGACATCCGGGTCAAGGTCCAGGCCATCCAGGCCGTGGACTGGAAAGACTTCTTCACCAAGATCCTCACCATGGTGGCCGCGGGCACACCGCCGGACGTGGTCTACGTGGCCACCGAGGGCGCGCAGCTCTTCGCGGACAAGCTGGCCCACCCGCTGGACGAATACCTGCGCCGCGACGCCGCGGACATGGCCGAGTTCTTCGACGACGTCCACCCCAGCCTGGTGGAAGCCTTTATGTACAAGGGCAGCCTCTTCCAGCTCCCCATGGACTGGAACGCCGCCAACATGTACTACAACACCACCGCCTTCGCGCAGGCAGGACTGGAGCGCCCGGCGGACGACTGGACCAACGTGGACTTCCGCAACAACCTCGCCGCGATGCGCAAGGCCCGGCCGTCCGACTTCACCCCGTACTACTGGACCAACCGGCTCTTCGGCGGCGTGGTGCCCTGGCTCTACGCCAACGACACCAGCTTCCTGAAGGAAACCCGCTCCACCGGCGGGGACTGGCTCTGGGACTCCTTCTACGCCAACGATCCCTCCCGCAACCTGCGCTCCGGCGGCTACCAATGGCTGGAACCCAACGCCGACGACCCGCGCGTGTTCGAAACCTTCGACTACCTCCGCGGCCTGGTCAAGGACGGCCTCGGCGTCCGGCCCGAAGAAGGCGGCGGCAGTTCCCTGGTGGGGCTCTTCGCCTCCAACCGGATCGGCACCACCCCGGCCGGCGGCTACTGGGTCCAGGGCCTGCACGAGGCCGGCATGAAGGAGAACGACTACGACGTGGCGTTCTTCCCCAAGTGGCGGGGCCAGCGGCACCAGTTCGGCACCGCCGGCTACGCCATTATGAAAACCGCCAAGGACAAGGACGCCGCCTGGGAATGGATCAAGTTCAGTGCCAGCCGTGAAGCCATGGAACTGATCTTCCCCAACCCGGTCACCACCCCGGCCCGCCGCTCCATGGTCAACGAGGCCCTGTACGCGGGCAAAGGTCCGGCGCACTGGAAGGTCTTCTACGACACGCTGGACAAGTACCCCACCACCGGCCCCATTCCGGCGCCGCCCCAGCAGGCCGCCGTCGAAACGGCCCTGATGAAAAACGTCTCGCTGGCCGTCAGCGGCGATGAGCGCCAGCTCAAGCAGGCCCTCGAGTCCATGCAGCGCGATCTTGAACTGGCCCTGAGGAGGCAGTCATGAGTACCACCACCCCTCGCCGGGACCGGCCGAATAAAGCCGCCAAGCCCGCCAAACCGGGAACGCCCGCCACGTCGCAGACCGCGTCCGGCCGGCACAGCCAGCGCTGGCTCGCCTGGATCTTCCTGGCCCCCACCATCCTGGGCATGGGCCTGTTCACCCTGGTGCCCATCGCGGCGTCGGTGGTCCTGGCGTTCTTCCGCTGGGACATCATCTCCGCCCCGACGTTCGTGGGCTTCGACAACTTCGCCGAAGTGGTCCAGGACCCCACGGTCCGGGTGTCGTTCCTGAACACCATCGTGTTTGTGATTGTGGCTGTAGCACTCCAGCTGGGCCTGGCCCTGGCGCTCGCCGTCATGGTCCAGGAGAAGATGCCCGCCTGGCTGCGGACCTTCTTCCGCTCGGCCTTCTTCTTCCCGCTGATCCTCTCCGCCGCCTCGGTGTCAATCTTTATGCGCTACCTCTTCAACGAGCAGTTCGGCGTGGTCAACTGGTTCCTCTCTCTCGCCGGCATCCCCGCGGTGCCGTGGCTGACCACCCCCGGCGGGTCCGCCGCCGTCGTCATCCTTGTCTACGTGTGGCAGAACTTCGGGTTCTCGTTCCTGCTGTTCCTCGGCGGACTGGCGTCGATCCCCGTGGAAACCTATGAAGCTGCCGCGCTGGACGGCGCCACCGGCTGGCGCAAACACGTCTACGTCACGTTCCCGCTGCTCAGCCCCACCACCCTGCTGGCGTCCGTGATGGCCATCATCAGCGCGCTCCAGGTGTTCGACCAGCCTTACGTCCTGACCCGCGGCGGGCCCGGGGACTCCACCCGCACCGCCGTGATGGTGATCTTCGAATCCGCGTTCCAGCGCCTGGAATTCGGTGAGGCCTCGGCCATCGGTGTGATCCTGACCCTCATCATCATGGCCATCACCGCCGCGCAGTTCCGGCTCAGCAAACGATTCGTCTTCTACCAGTAAGGCCAGCCATGACTACCACTACAGAGCGTGTCTCCACCCGCACCCCTGCGGTGCCTGCCCGGTCCCGGCGGAAGCCGAACTGGAACCTGGTCCTCCGAATCGTCCTGCTGACGGTCGCGGCCGTCCTCACCCTGGGCCCGGTGATGTGGACCCTGTCCACGTCGCTGCGGTCGCCGTCGGAATCGTTCAAGCTGCCGCCGTCGTTCTTCCCCTGGAATCCGGACTTCACGTCCTACGGGCAGGTCTTCCGGCAGCTGGACATCGTCCTCCTGGTGCTGAACAGCGCCCTGGTCACCGGGCTCATCGCCGTGGGGCAGATGGTCACCGCCGCGATGGCCGGCTACGCCTTCGCCAACCTGAAGTTCCGCGGCCGCGGCGCCCTGTTCTCCATCGTGCTGGCCACCATGATGGTGCCGGTGCAGGTGACCATCGTGCCCGTGTTTATGCTGATCCGCGGCATGGGGCTCTCGGACACCCTCCTGGCACTGATCCTGCCGGCCATCCCGACGGCGTTCGGCACCTTCCTGATGCGGCAGTACTTCCTGGGACTGCCCACCGACCTTGCGGAAGCGGCAGCGATCGACGGCGCCTCACCCTGGCGGACCTTCCGCTCGGTGTACGCCCCGCTGGCTGTCCCGGGGATGGCGATCGTGGGCATCCTCGCCTTCAATTTCCACTGGAACGAGTTCTTCCGTCCGCTCATCATGACCATCTCGGAACAGAACTTCACCCTGCCGCTGGGCCTCGTCTCCCTCCAGGGCAACCTGGGCACGGGCAGCATCTCCGTGGTGCTGGCCGGCGTGGTCCTGTCCATGATCCCCGCCTTGGTGGTCTTCATCTTCGGCCAGCGCGCGCTGCAGGACGGCCTCACCGCCGGCAGCGGCAAATAACCCACACTTCTGAGAGGCTTCCTCCATGTCATCCCCGGACCTCGCCGCCGCCGGCTTCGCCCATGTGGCCGCCGCCCACCCCGACGCCGCGTTCCCGCACTTCCACCCCCGCCCCGCGCAGGGCTGGATCAACGACCCCAACGGCATCAGTCACATCAACGGCCGGTACCACGTCTTCTTTCAGTACAACCCCGAGTCCGCACGGCACCACAGGATCGCGTGGGGCCACGTCAGCTCCACGGACCTGGTCCGCTGGGAGGAGCACCCCGTGGCGCTTCGTCCCCAGGCCGGTGGGCCGGATGAGTATGGCTGTTGGACCGGTGTGGTGACGGACGACGGCGGCGTCCCCACCGCCGCGTATTCGGGCGTCCGCGGCGACGGCGGCCACTCCCAGGTGGTCATCTCGCGCGGTTCCGCTGACCTCGTTTCGTGGAAGCAGGACGGTCATGTCGCGGCGTCCATGCCGGCCGACCCCATGGTCACGGCGGTTCGCGACCCGTTCATCTTCCGCTTCAACGGCAAGCGCTACGCCATGCAGGGCGCCGGGCTGGCCTCCGGCCACGCGGCCCTCCTGCTGTACACGGTGGAGGACCTGTCCGACTGGAAGTACCAGGGCATCTGGCTCACGTCCGAGAACCCGGTCGCTGCTGTCCGGACGCCGGCCGAGATCTGGGAATGCCCGCAGCTGGTCCGGGTGCCCTCCGGGGACGACGGCGACGCGTGGGTCATGATGTTCTCCCTGTGGCTCTCCGGCGACGACCACGAGCACGCCAACGGTGTAGGCCACCTCATCGGCTCCCTGACCGAGGATCCCGCCACCGGGCTGCCGGTCTTCTCCCCGGAGACCGGCGGAAAGTCTGACCTGGGCCGCGACTTCTACGCGCCCCAGATCATGCAGCTGCAGGACGGTGCCGGCGCCGGTACTCCCGGTGTTCCTGCTTCTTCTTCTGCTCTTGCTGCCCTCGCGGAGCCCAAGGCACTGCTGTGGGGCTGGGCCAATGAAGGACCGGGGCGGGACGGCCGCCGGGGCCGCAGCCAGGAACAGATCGACGCCGCGGGCTGGGCCGGAGTGCTCACCCATCCGCGTCTGCTGTCCGTGGTGGACGGTTCCCTTGCCGTGGCACCCGCGCCGGAGGTGGATGCCTACCGTGGCACGCAACTGGCGTCCCAGGCTGCCGGGAGCGCTGAGCTGCCGCCGTATGCCGAGGCTGTGGTGACCGCCCGCTCCGGTGGGCCGGCGGCGTTGGCCGCGGACGCCGTCGTCGAACTTTCCCTGGTTGCTGATGGTGCCCAGCAAGTGGTGTTCAGCGGGCATCTGGCTGTGGGGGAGGAGCTGCGGGTGTTTGTGGACGCATCGCTGGTGGAGGTGTACCGGAGCGGTTCGGTGGCCACCACGCTGCGCGCCTATCCTGCGCCGGGCGAGCGGTGGGTGCTGCGGCTTCCCGACGGTGCAGCTGCGGACATCTGGCAGCTGGAACAGCCTCGGTAGGGAACGGTTTGGCGCGAACGTACACTTGAGGCCCTCACCGGCCGAGGGATAAGCGCGAACGTACACTTGAGGCCCTGTTTTCCAAACAAATCAGGGCGTCAAGTGTACGTTCGCGCTGTTCGTCTCTTGGGTCAGGGCCGGGGTCAGGCCCGGCCTGCGGGGACCGGGCCGGTTGACTCGCGCACCACGAGCCGGCAGGGGACCAGTGTCTGGCCGGGGCGGCGGCGTTCGGCGGGTGCGTCGCCGTCGTCGTCGTTGTCCTCCGGCTCCTCCGACAGTTCATGGAGCAGCCCGGTCATGGCAGCAGCGCCCATTTCCCGCAGCGGGAGGGCCATGGTGGTGAGTGCCGGGACCATGGTGGAGGCGATGCGGAATTCGTCGTCGTATCCCATGACGGAGACATCTTGAGGCACAGCCAGGCCCAGCCGGTTGGCCGCGAGTACCACGCCGATGGCCAGCCGATCGTTCGCGCACATGATCGCGGTGGGGCGGTCCGGCGCAGCCACGCCGTCCAGGAGTTTCATGGCGCCGTGGAACCCGGCATCGATGTCCCAGCCAGCCTCAAGGATCCGGCCCGGCCGAACCGGCAACCCGGCGGCTTCAAAAGCGTCCCGGTGGCCCTGGATCCGGCGCGGGGCGGCGGGATTGATGCTGTCACCGGCGAGGAATGCGATGTCCCGGTGGCCAAGCTCCAGCAGGTGCGTTGCCGCCTCCCGGCCGCCGCGGACCTCATCCGGAATGACGGCGGGAACGCCTGCCTCGGGACGGTCATCGAAGCAGTTGGCCAGCACCGACGGCACGCGCAGCATGTTGAGCGGCACGTGCAGGGGACGCAGGCCCACGGTGACATACATCAGCCCGTCCACCTGGCGGTCCAGCAGCGTGGCCACGGCACTTTCGTCACGGGTCTCGTCCAGCTCCGTATCCATCACCACGGTGACAAAGCCCTGGGACCTGGCCACGGCATCCGCGCCGGCGATGATGTTGCCGTCGAACGGGCTGGTGACCACCTGGTCCGAGACGATTCCGATGATCCGCGACCGGCGGTTCCGCAGGCTCACGGCGATGGCGTTGGGCGTGTAGTTCAGCGTGGCGGCCGCTTCACGGATCCGGACCTGGCTCTCCTTGGCCACGTTCCCGTCGCCGCGGCCGTTCAGGACCAGGGACACCGCGCTGCGGGAGACCCCGGCGAGCTTGGCGACGTCGAGAGCTGTGGCTTTGCGGTTCATGCTGGGTTTCCTCCCGCGTGCGGTCTTTTCAGCAGTCTACCTAACGCGTGTGAGGTGTGCCCGGACCTGGGGGCTGCCGCGCCTTTCCCCCCAACTGAGCAATCCAACGCGGGGTCACTTCCTGCCCAATATCCTTCGTTTATCGGGCAGGAAGTGACCCCGCGTTGCTTGTGGGGTGCGCTTCAGGAAGGCGTGGCAAGCTGGCCGCTGCGACCAGCAGCGCCAGGGCCCCGAGGCCGAACGGCAGGGCCGTGAGGGTGGCGATGCCGCCCACCAGCAGGGGCCCGCCGGCGTCGCCGAGTTCACGCCCGAGCTCCGCCGAACCCATGGTCCGGCCCATGCGCTCCGGTGGTGTGGTGTCGGCCAGATGCGCGAAGCCGAGCGGCGTGGCCAGGCCGACTCCCGCGCCAATGGCTGCCGCGGCAATAAACAGCGTGACGGGACCCGGGGTGAGGGCGATGAGGGCAACGCCGGCGGCAGTAAGGAGGAGTCCCGCCGTCGTCCCGCGGTTATCGCTGATGCGGTGCGCGTCGCGCAGCCTGCCGATCCAGGGCTGGGTGAGCACCGAGGTGATGGCCAGGACGCTGACTGCTGCCGTGCCGGCGACCGGGCCCAGGCCGTGCCGGATGGCAAGGGCGGGGATGAATCCGATCGCCGCGCCGAGCGCTCCCGTCGAGGCGGCCAGCACCAAGGTGGGAACCAGGAAGCGCCGCTCGGTGACCTGGCGGGCAAGGTCCAAAACGGTGTACCGCTGCCGGGGGAGCGGCGCCAGATGCGGAACGGACACCAGCACCCACAAGGCGGTCGCGGCCGCCAATACCGAGAGGGCCCCGAATAGCAGGGCAAACCCGCCCGCGAGGATCAGGCCCGCCCCCAGCAGCGGGCCGATGACGTAGCCCAGGCTCTTCCACGAACCGTACCGGCCAAAGTAGGTCCCTGCCTTCTTGCCCGCCGCCAGCCGCGCAACCATCGCGGACGACGCCGGCGAGAAGGCCGAAGCCGCAGCGCCCTGCCCGAGCCGTGCCAGTCCCAGCATCAGCGGATCCGCCGCCCAGAGGCCGATCAGCGACAGCACAGCAAAGGCCAGGAGGCCGCCGACGATCACGGGTTTGGTTCCGACCCGGTCGCTCAGGGCGCCGAAGACCGGTTTGAGGAAGACCTCGGAAACGTCGTAGAGGGCCAGCAGGATGCCCAGGTTGAGCAGCGTCAGGCCGATGTTCTCGCTCTGTGCGCCCATGCCGGCGGCAATGCTGTGGGCGCCGAACGCGGTGACGAAACCGGCCGCATACAGGGGGACCGTTGACGAGGGGCGAGTGGCGAGGCGGGTTGGGGTTGTCACACCGTGAAGTGTAAACGCGGGGTCACTTCCCGCCCAATAATTGTCGTTTATCGGGCACGAAGTGACCCCGCGTTGCTTTGTGAGGGGGAGGGGAGGCGTCAGGTGAGGGACGCCGCCAGCTCCTCGATGATCTCGAACTGCTCGCGCACGCCGCCTTCCATGCCGGACTGCGCAATCATGTCCCGGACTTCCTTGCTCCCCGCATCGGTGCGGATCCGCACCGTGGTGCCGCCGCCGTCGGCCTCGTCAAAGGTGACCGTATTGAGCACAGCGCCCTCCACGCTGTCCGGCGCGGTGCCCGGCATCTCCATGACCTCCGTGTGCACGATCCGTTCGTTCGGCACAATCTCGCGGTACGTGCCGTGGAAGGCCACCTCGAATTCTCCGTGCGCCACCATGACATACCGCCACGCGCCGCCGACCCGGAAGTCGATGTCCGCCACCGTCATCTCGCCCCGCCGGCCGGGCCACCATTTCTTGACGAGTTCCGGGGTGGTCCAGGCCCGGTAGACGAGGTGCGCGGGTGCGTTGAGGGTCCGCGTGATCAGGATTTCCGTGTCGCTGGGGAACGTCACGTCCATGGTGCTGCTTGCCTGTGCCATTGTCCTGCTCCTTTTCAGTGCTCTTCTTTGAGGTCCTCCAGCACGTCCTCCAGGAGATCGAAACGCTCCTCCCAGAGGTGCTGGTAGCTGGCCACCCAGTCGTGGATGGGCTTGAGGGCTTGCGGATTGAGCCGGTAGAGGCGCTGCCGGCCTTCGTCACGCACGACGACGGCGCCCACCTCGCGCAGCACCCGCAAGTGCCGTGATACGTGCGGCTGCGCCAGGCCCAGGAGGTCCACCAGTTCGTTGACCGGGCGCTCGCCTTGGGTGAGGGCGTCCAGGATTTCCCGACGGCGGGGCTCAGCCACCGCGTTGAACGCATCTGTTGTGGTTGCTGCCCTTGCCATACCGCAATTGTATACCCATATGGATATGCATTGGAAGGGTCGCTGGACGGCACCCAGTGCCACCTGAGATGAAAGTCGAGTACTGACTACTGATGCTTTCGGCATCCCCGAACGCATAGCTTTCGAATGGGGGACTCACGGGACGTCCATCGGTATACCGCTTCTCGGGGCAGGAAGGACAGTCATGGCGCCGGACGACGGCAACGCCCTGCCCCTCCTGGATCCGGAAGTGCTGGACAGGCTGCGCACCGAACTCGATGACGAAGACGGTGTGTGGAAGGTGTTCGTGCAGAACTTCATCGAGCACCTGCCCAACAGGACTGAAAAGCTGCGGCTGACGCTGACCACCGGAGACCTGACCGGTGCGATGGATGCGGTCCTGAGCCTGAAGACTTCCAGCCAGATGGTGGGCGCCGAGCGGCTGGCGCGGCTAGCCATGGATCTGGAACGGTCGCTGCGCGACGAGAGCATCGACGTTGAGCCGGCCCGGGTCCTTCCCCGGCTGGCGGCGGACCGCCTGCGCCCGATCATTCGCTGCGCCCGGCAGACCACATACCTTTTGCAGCGGTACCTGCATTCCGGGTGAGGCCATGCTGCGGCCCCGTCCCGGGTTTTGGGAGCCTTGGCTCCGGGAGGGTGATCAGGGTTTCGGCAGGGCCCGAACAGCGTTGTTCCGCTTCTCGTGCGTGAGTTCGGCCAGGCCCAGGGCCTCCAGGAGCGGCGGGAGATACATCCCAAACCGGCCGCGATAGCCCTTCCTCAGCCCGTACCAGCCGCCCATAGGGTTGTCAGCGTCCCTGCCCCAGGCCTCGACACTGCCCTCCGGCGCCGGCTTGCTTTCATCGGCAGCCCCCAGCGGAACCCAGTCACCTTGCTCCAGCAGCCACGAGTGAAGGTCCTCTATGGCCTTAATGTGGTACTTCAGCGTGGTCGAGCCGACCTGGCAGACCAGCGCCGGTGGGTCTGCTTCAGGGTCCCGGTACATGGTGTACCCGGACGATCCCGGAGCCGTCACCAGCTCCCAAGGATCAGCCTTTATTCCTTCAGCCACGGCCATACCCACTTTCCAGGATTCTGCGTTGAGCCTCAGCCTAGGGGCAGCAACACCATGCGTAAACAGCGGGCCAAGTGAACGCTGCCGCCTCCGTGGAGGGCTGCCGCTTCCGTGGAGGGCTAGCGCTTCCTGGACGCCAGCCTGCCCGCACTGCTGGACGGTTGGGAGCGGGAAAGGAACACTGGGGTCAAGACGTTCCGACGAGGAGGCCCGGCCATGACCATCATCGACAACGCGGTGTACGTGGACGGGGTCAGGACGGCGGACCCCGAAGGCCTGGACGAGACGTACTTCGTCCTGAGGCAGCGCGAAGGAATGGCGTGGATCGGACTGTACCGCCCGGACCCCCCGGAAATCAGGTCGGTGGCCGAGGAATTCGACCTGAGCCCCCTGGCGGTGGAGGACGCCCTGGCCGGACACCAGCGGGCCAAGCTGGAGCACTACGGCGAATGCCTCTTCCTGGTACTCCGCCCCGCCCGCTACCTCGACGACGTGGAGAAAGTGGACTTCGGCGAGATCCACGTTTTTGTCGGCGCGGACTATGTGATCACCGTCCGCCACGCCGAATCACCGGACCTGGCAAGGGTGCGCCACCGGATGGAATCCACGCCGGAGTTCCTCGCCTTGGGCCCGGAGGCCGTGCTGTACGGGATCCTGGACCAGGTGGTGGACGAGTACGAACCCGTGGCCGCGGGGCTGGAGAACGATGTGGACGAGATCGAGGACGACCTCTTCGGCGCCGATCCGGACGTGTCGCGCCGGATCTACGAGCTTTCCCGCCAGGTCATCACCTTCCAGCGCGCCACCAGCCCGTTGGTTGGCATCCTCCAGGCCCTCACCGCCGGAACACCGGAGCGCGAACCCGGCCCCGAGCTGCAGGACCACTTCCGCGACGTGCTGGACCACGTGATCCGGCTGAACGAACGGGTGGCGTCCTTCCGAGCTCTGCTGCAGAACGCCCTGGCGGTAAATGCGGCGTTGGTGGCGCAGCGGCAGAACGACGAAATGCGCAGGCTCACCGAATCCAGCTTCGCCCAGAGCGAGCAGGTGAAACGCATTTCTTCCTGGGCGGCCATTCTGTTTGCACCCACGCTGGTGGGCACCATTTACGGCATGAACTTCACTGACATGCCCGAGCTGAACTGGGTCTTCGGTTACCCCTTTGCCCTGGCCCTGATGGTTGCCATGGGGCTGGGCCTCTACTGGACCTTCAAGCGCAACAAGTGGATCTAGGTGGGCATTGACGGGCAGTGTTGTGTCGGGGTAGCTTATCGATTGTCGTTATTAACGAATGTCGATAATGCTTTTTGGGGGAGCCATGAAACTGACCAAGGACACTGCAGGGCCGCAGACTAGCGGGAAGAAATTCGTCTCTAGGGCGGACGCGATTCTCCTCATGGTTGCCGCGTCCGCCGCGGCGGTACTGACCACCGTCCTGACAGTGGCAGGAATTGTCGGCTATTTCACTGGGCCGGTAACGCTCGTGCTTCCCATTGCCTCAACGCAGCGGGCTGTCAGCGGATTGGAATTGGAATCCAGCGGGCACTTCACTGCCCTGGAAGCCACAGTTCCTGTTCTGCCCGCCGGCCCAGGCGAACTTCTGGCTTGGGGTGCGGCCCTGAACCAGGGGGGCATCCTTGCCGTCCTGGCACTGGTGTTCGTGCTGGCCTACCGGCTCCGCAGTGCAATCCTGTTCACGCCCGGATCGGTGTGGATTGTGGGTGCCTGCGGCGCGGTGCTGGCGCTGGCCGGGACGGTGGGCCAGATCGTCGACGGGTGGGGCCGCGCCAGAGTGGCGGAAATGATCGCGGCAAACGGGCGCACACCGGGTGAATCCTTCGCTTTCTCCGCCGAGTTTAACCTCGCACCCCTGATGACCGGCCTGGTTCTGGTTCTGGTGGCAGGCGTCTTCCAGTACGGCCGCCGGCTCCAGGCAGACACGGAGGGGCTGGTCTGATGCCAGCCGAAGACTCGGACATCCACTGCCGGCTCGATGAACTCCTCGAAGCACGGGGGATGACATTGACCGAACTCAGCAAGATCGTCGGAGTCAGCCTGGTGAATTTGTCCGTGCTCAAGAACGACCGCGCGAGGGCCATCAGGTTCTCCACACTGACAGCAATCTGCGACGCCCTCGGCTGCCAGGTGGGGGACCTCCTGGTGACCGTCTCCGCGCCGATGCCCTGACCTGCCAGGGCCTGACCGCTTGTACAGTGAAGGGCATGCCCGCCGACGCCGCCCTGCCGCCCGCCACCTTCCCCGCCCTGGACGAACTGCTCGCCACCGCGCATGTGGTCAGCCTGCCCATGCGTGTGAGGTTCCGCGGCATCATGGAACGCGAAACGCTGCTGCTGCGCGGCCCGCTCGGCTGGGGCGAGTTCTGCCCGTTTCCCGAATACGCCGATGCCGAGGCCTCCCGCTGGCTCGCCGCCACAATCGAGGCCGGCTGGCACGGGTTCCCCGCACCTCTCCGTTCGATGATCCCCGTCAACGCCACCGTGCCCGCCGTTTCCGCGGACCGGGTACCCGACGTCCTGGCCCGGTTCGGCCGCGTGGACGCCGTTAAGATCAAGGTGGCCGAGCAAGGGCAAACGCTCGACGACGACGCCGCCCGGGTCGCTGCCGTCCGTGCCGCCCTGCCGGACGCCGCCATCCGCGTCGACGCCAACGGCGGGTGGGACGTCGCGAAGGCCGTCGAGGCGCTCACCCGGCTCGCCGCCGTCGGGCTTGAATACGCCGAGCAGCCGGTGCCCACCATCGAGGGGCTCGCCGAGGTCCGCCGCCAACTGCGCGCCGCCGGAACGCCGGTCCTGATCGCGGCCGACGAAAGCGTGCGCAAGGAATCCGATCCGCTTCGTGTGGCGCGGTCCGGCGCGGCCGATCTGCTGGTTATTAAGGTCGCGCCGCTCGGGGGAGTGCGGCGCGCGCTGGACATCGTCGCGCAGGCTGGGCTCCCCGCCGTCGTGAGTTCCGCGCTGGACACCTCCGTGGGCATCCGCGGCGGGCTGGCTTTGGCTGCTGCCTTGCCCGAGTTGCCGTACGCGTGCGGGCTGGGGACGGTGTCATTGTTCGCCTCGGATATCACGCTGGATCCGTTAGTGGCCGACGACGGCGCCATCCGCCTCCGCGACGTCGCCGCCGACGCCGGGCTGCTGGAGCAGTTTGCGGCTTCCGCGGAACGCCGCGACTGGTGGCTGGCCCGCCTGCGCCGCGTCCACGCCCTGCTCGCCCCCTGACGCAACGCTCTCTCACTTAAAGCGGGTTTTCTACTGACGCTCTCTCAGTAAATGCAGGTTTTTGGGGAACCCTCTCGCACATCCCTGCAGGTCACCGCCGGTTAACCCGAACTTCACCCGGCGGACGGCTTGGCGTCGGAAGCGGCTGACAAAGTGGCTGGGACCCGATCGTAAATCTGGAGGCTCCCCTTGTCTGAAACGACAGCCCGCAAGTTCACCCTGCTGCCCATGCTTGGCCACACCAAGGGCAAGCGCAGCGCCGTCACCTGCGCCCTGAAATGCGACAACGCCTGCGCCGGCGATGTCTGCAACACCAGCTCCAACAGCTACTTCCGGGACATCGCGTCCGCCACCATGTCCCGCCGCGCCGCCCTGGGCTTCGGCGCCGCCGGTGCGCTCGCCGTCGTGCTCGGCAGCGCCATTACCTCCGCCGAACCGGCCGTTGCCGGCGGTCCCGGCCTGGCACCCGCCGCGAAGGAGGGCTTTGCCAAGTCGAAGCTGAAGTTCACGCCGATCGCTCCGGTGGATGCCGCCGTCGACGCTTTCACCGTGCCGGAAGGCTTCACCTGGCAGCCCGTGATCCGCTGGGGCGACCCGATCTTCAACGGCACGCCGGACCTCGATCTGAACAACCAGACGGCCGCCGCGCAGGAAAAGCAGTTCGGTTACAACAACGACTACACGGACATCCTGGAAATGCCCAACACCAAGGGCCGCCGCGCCGTGCTGTTCGCAAACCACGAATACACCAACGAAAGCATCATGTTCCCGGCCACGATGCCGGCGGCCGACGTCCGCGCGGTGGGGGCCGCTGCACACGGGCTGACGGTCGTCGAGCTGGAGCGCAAGAACACCACCAAGCCGTGGACCTATGTCAAGGGCGCGCCGCTGAACCGCCGGTACCTGAACAACACGGTCTACGAACTGACCGGACCCGCCGCGGGTTCCGCCCTGGTCAAGACCGTCGCCGACCCGAGCGGCCGCAAGATCAAGGGCACCCTGGGCAACTGCTCCGGCGGCACCACTCCGTGGGGCACCATCCTCTCCGGCGAGGAAAACTTCAACGGCTACTTCGTGTCGCCGGGCACGTCCGCCAGCGATAAGCGCTACGGCTTGTCGGCGTCGGCCACTGCGCGCAAGTGGGAACTGGACGACCCCCGCTTCGACACCCGCAACGCCGGCTACGAAAACGAAGCCAACCGCTTCGGCTGGATCGTGGAAGTTGACCCGTTCGATCCCACATCCACGCCGAAGAAGCACTCCTCGCTGGGCCGCTTCAAGCACGAGGGCGCCAACGTGATCATCGCCGAGTCCGGGCACGTGGTTGCCTACTCCGGCGACGACGAACGCTTCGATTACCTGTACAAGTTCGTCTCCAAGGACAAGTACAAGGAGGGCGACCGGGCGCACAACATGACGCTGCTCTCGGCCGGCAACCTCTACGTCGCCAAGTTCACGGGCAACTCGCCCGCCGCGGAGATCACCGGGGTTGGCAACGTTCCCGCCGACGGTTCGTTCGACGGCACCGGCGAGTGGCTGCCGCTGGTGGTGGACGGCGCGTCCGCCGTTCCGGGCATGACCGTGGAAGAGGTCCTGGTCTACACCCGCCTCGCCGCGGACAAGGTGGGCCCCACCAAGATGGACCGCTGCGAGGACGTTGAGCCCAGCCTGCACACCGGCAAGGTCTACGTGGCCTGCACCAACAACTCGGACCGTGGCAAGGCCGGCAAGGAAGGCGCCACGGAGATCAACCCGCGCAACGCCAACCGCGACGGCCACATCGTGGAGATCACCGAAACCGGCGACCAGACCTCCACCCGCTTCACCTGGAACCTGCTGATGGTCTGCGGCGATCCCTCCACCGGCGACGTCACCTACTTCTCCGGCTTCCCGGTGGACCAGGTCTCGCCCATTTCCTGCCCGGACAACCTCGCCTTCGACTCCGTGGGCAACCTGTGGATCTCCACCGATGGTGCCCCCGCCGGAATTGGTAAGGCCGACGGGCTCTTCAAGGTCACCCTCGAAGGCGCCGAGCGCGGCAAGGTGGAGCAGTTCCTGGCCGTGCCGCGCGACGGCGAAACCTGCGGCCCCATCGTCCACGACGACGAGCGCACCGTCTTCGTCTCGGTCCAGCACCCGGGCGAAGATGGTTCGTTCGACGCGCCGAACTCCTTCTTCCCGGACTACGTTGCGGAAGGCACGACGCCGGCCCGCGGCCAGGTGCGCGCCCCGCGTCCGGCAGTGGTCCAGGTGTTCCGCGGCTAGGTTATTTCCCACTCCACCAGGACGCTCTCTCACTTTTGGTGGGTTTTTCGCCAACGCTCTATCCCTTCCTAATGCTCCGGCGCCGGGAAGTGATAGAGCGTTCGGCTTTAAGCGACTTTAAGTGAGAGAGCGATTGGGGGTGGGAGACTGGGTCGGTGACTTCTGAGACTTCCCCAGACCCCATCGCTTCCTCCTCTGCCTCGGCTCCTTTGGCCGCAATCGCCGCCGCGCGGATCGCCGTCGACGCACTGATCGACGGCGGCGTCCAGTACGTGGTGGTCTCGCCCGGCTCTCGTTCCGCCCCCATGGCCTACGCCCTCGCCGAGGCCGAAGCGGCCGGCCGCGTGGACCTCCTGGTCCGCATCGACGAACGTTCCGCCGGCTTCACGGCCCTTGGCCTGGCACTGTCCACCGGCTCCCCGGCGGCCGTCCTCACCACCTCAGGCACCGCCGTCGGGAATCTCATGCCCGCCGTGATGGAGGCCAACCACGCGGCCGTCCCGCTGGTGGTGATTTCCGCTGACCGGCCCGAGGAACTGCAGGGGACCGGCGCCAACCAGACCACCATCCAGCTGGACCTGTTCGGGGAGCACGTCCGGTTCGCCGCCGATGTCCCGGCCGGCAGCAGCCCACTGCGCGCGGTGGAAACGGCGCTGGCCGCAGCCACCGGCGCGTTTTCCGACCTCGCGCCCGGGCCAGTCCAGCTGAACCTGGCGTTCCGCGACCCGCTGGTTCCCGCGCCGGGGGAAGAGCTTCCGACGGCGGCCGCGCATCCCAGGTTCCGGATCGGCACCGACCCGCTCACCATGAACCTGCCGCCCGCCTCTGCGTCGCTCGAGGAACGGCGCACCGTGGTGCTGGCAGGGCACGACGCCGGGCCCGTTGCCGAGGCGTTCGCCCGTGCCCACGGCCTGCCGCTGCTCGCCGAACCGTCCTCAAACGCCCGGTTCGGTCCCAACGCTGTGGGCCCCTACCGGCTGCTGCTGGAACACTTCGGACCGTCCGCGGCCCAGCCCATCGAACGCGTGGTGATGTTCGGCCGGCCCACACTGTCCAGGCCGGTTGCCGCACTGCTGGAGCGGGCCGACGTGCCGTCCGCGCTGTACCAGCCGGTCCCCGTGGCCTGGTACCAGCCGGGCCGGCGCACCGAACTTCCGCTCGAGAACCTCGCCGACCTCGCGGATTTCGCCGGCCGCGGCCCGTCCGACTGGCTCGATACCTGGCTGCTGTCCGGGGCCGCAGCGCAGCACGCGCTCGACGGCGTCCTGGCCGCCGAGCCCGCCGCCACCGGCCCGTCCGTGGGAGCAATGGTCTGGCGGCATGCCCGCGGCCAGCTGATGCTGGGCTCCTCCAACGGCATCCGCGACGTTGACCTGGCCGGCCTGCCCGCCGCCGAGCCTGCCGCGACGGTTTACGCCAACCGCGGCCTTGCCGGGATCGACGGCACTATCTCCACGGCCACCGGGATCGCCCTCGGCGGCCGCCAGGACACCACGCTGCTGCTGGGCGACGTCACGTTCCTGCACGACGCCGGGGGCCTGCTCCTGGGTTCCGGCGAAGCCGAACCCGGGCTCCGGATAGTGGTGCTGAACGACGCCGGCGGGGCCATCTTCGATCTGCTGGAGCACGGGGCCGTGCGCTCGGCGGGAGCATACGGCGGCGCCGTCGAGCGACTCTTCGGCACCCCCCACACCGTGGACATCGCGGCACTCGCCGCAGCGTACGGCGTCGGGCATTGCTCGGTAAGTACGACGGCGGGACTCGCCGAGGCGCTCGCCGCGCCGCTGAAGGGCCGCAGCATCATCGAGGTGCGCACGGACCGTGTTGCCCTCCGTGCCCTCCACGCCCGCATCAAGGCCGCCGTGTCCGCCGCCGTCGCGGGAGTCCTGGCAGGGTAGTTCACGACGCGCAAAAGTCCCCGCGACGCGCAGATGCCCTGTCGCGCCCGTATTTGGGTAGCGACAGGGCATCTGCGCGTCAGCAGGTGATCAGCGCGTCGAAAGGGCTGCGCGCCGGTAGCGGCGGGCGGCGCCTGGCTTACTCTTCGATCTCGATGTGCGTCGGGTCCAGGACACGGCGCAGGAACTCCTTGGTGCGGGCCTGGGTGGGTGCGGAAATGACCTGCTCGGCCACGCCTTCCTCCACCACCACACCGCCATCCATAAACACCACGCGGTCCGCCACTTCGCGGGCGAAGCCCATCTCGTGGGTCACCACCAGCATGGTCATGCCCTCCTTGGCCAGGTTCCGCATGACCGAAAGGACATCGCCCACAGTCTCGGGGTCCAGGGCGGAGGTTGGCTCGTCGAAGAGCATCAGTTCCGGGTCCATGCTCAGGGCGCGGGCAATCGCAACACGCTGCTGCTGGCCGCCGGAAAGCTGGTCCGGGAAACGGTCGGACAAGTGCCCCAGGCCCACGCGCTCCAGGTTGTGCTGGGCCACCTGATCGGCCTCTTCCTGGGACCGCTTCAGCACCTTCGTCTGCGCAATGGTGCAGTTCCGCTTGGCGTCCAGGTGCGGGAACAGGTTGAACTGCTGGAACACCATGCCCACCTTTCGGCGCATTTTGTCGATGTCCACGTCGGGGTCGGTAGCCTCGAACCCGCCCACATGGATGGCTCCCTCGTTGGGCTGTTCCAGGAGGTTGACGCAGCGCAGGAGGGTGGATTTGCCGGAACCGGAGGGGCCGATCAGGCACACCACTTCGCCGGGGGCCACGTCCAGGCTGATGCCCTTGAGGACCTCGTTGCTGCCGTAGGACTTGCGCAGGTCCTTGATGGAGACTCCGGCCGCGTTGATGGTGCCGGTGTTGCTGGCGGAGGAATTTACGACGTCGTTCATGGTTCCCTGCCTATCGCTTGGTCCGCGCGGAGCGGCTTTCGAACTTCCGGGCCAGGAGGCTCAGCGGGATGGTGATGACCAGGTAGAAGGCACCGGCCACGAGGAGCGGCGTCAGGCCGGCACCCAGGCTGGAGATGCCGTCACGGCCGAACTTCGTAAGCTCGTACTGCGATGCCGTCAGGCCCAGGACGTAGATCAGCGAGGAGTCTTTGGTCAGCAGGATGACCTCGTTGGTCAGCGGCGGCAGGACAATCTTGAACGCCTGCGGAATCACGATGGACACCATGGCCCGCCACTGCGGCATGCCCAGCGACCGTGCGGCCTCGAGCTGTCCCTTGGGCACAGCCTGCAGGCCGGCGCGGAGAGTTTCGGCGATATATGCCGAGGCCACCATACCCAGTGAAATCATGACGATCACGGTGACGTTCCACTGAACGCCAAACGCCAGCGGGACACCGTAGCCGAACGCGATGAACACCAGCAGCGCCGGAACTCCGCGGAAGAACTCGATGTAGCCTGTGGCGATCCAACGGTAAAGCGGGAAGGTGGAGAGCTTCATCAGGGCCAGCAGGAGGCCGCCGGAGAGGCCCACCACAAACCCAAGGAACGTGTAGATCAGGGTGTTCTTAAGGCCTACCAGGAAGATGTCCGGGAACATCGGGCCGATCTTGGCGAAGTTGAAGACGCTGGTGCCGATGGTCTTCCAGTCGGTGGCCAGGACCAGCGCGGCCACGGCCACAACGAAGATGCCGATCTGGACATACAGGCTCACTCTGGCCCGTTGACGTGCGGTCATTGCCATGGGGTGCTCACATTCATTTGCGTGGCTGAGGCCCCGGACGGGCTGCGGTGCAGTTCGTCAGGGGCCCCAGCGGCGTAGTACTCAGGGCTGTGAAGGGTCAGTCCGAAGGGCAGGTTACTTGGCGGTCTCGCCGAACCAGGTGGTTTCGAACTTCTTCAGGCTGCCGTCGTCGGTGATGCGCTTCAGGGTTGCGTTGACCTTCTCGGCCATGGCGGTGTTGCCCTTCTTGATGGAAACGCCCAGCTTCTCACCGGACGCGTAGTCCTCCACGCGCTTGAACTTGGGGTCATCCTTGATGGCATAAGCCAGGATGGACTGGTTGCCCAGGGCTGCGTCGATGGTGCCGGCCTGGATGGCCTGGACCAGGAGGCCGCTGTCCTCAAACTGCTGCGCGTCGATGCCCTTCTCCGCTGCGTACTTGGCGCCGGTGGTGGCCTGCTGGACGCCAACCTTCTTGCCCTTGGCGCTGTTGATGTCCGTAATCCCGGATGCCGTGGTGGCAACGAGGGTGAGGTCATCGTCCATGTACGGGTTGGAGAAGTCCATAACGGACTTGCGGACGTCGGTGATGGACACCGAGGAGATGGAGAGGTCGCAGCCGGTGAGGGCGGTTCCTGTCTCGATGGCCTCGAAGGAGCTGTCCACGACGCTGAGTTCGGCTTTGAGGTCCTTGGCAATCTCGTTGGCGATGTCCATGTCGAAGCCAACGATCTTGCCGTCCTTCTGGAATTCGAAGGGCTCGTAGGGGACGTCGGAGCAGACCGTGAGCTTGCCTGCGTTGATGAGCTGGATGCCGCCTTCGGACGCTGCCGGGGTGGTGCTGCCGCCGCAGGCAGTGAGGGTGAGCGCGCCGGCGGCCAGGATTGCTGCTGCCTTGGCGGCGAACTTGGCCTGGGCCAGGGACTTGAGCTGCATGTTCTTTACCTTTTGTTGCAGGGGTATGCGGTACTAAATCGGTTCATAGTGTATCGCCGAATGAGAGATGTGCATCACACGAAACTTAGTTTCACTATTGGATAACTAAACCACAGCCTAAATCAAGACTTAGGGCGCGGATCATGTCTGGAACTCCGGACACTTCGCCCATGCTACCTAGTTGGAAATCCCCAGCGACTCCAGCATCGGCCGGAATTTGGCCCACGTCTCGGCCAGTTCGGCCTCCGGCTGGGAGCCATCCACTATGCCGCAACCGGCATATAACCGCACGGTATGAGGATCCTCAATCACAGCTCCGCGCAGCGCGATGCCCCACTCGCCATTGCCGGCGGCGTCCAGCCAGCCCACCGGCCCCGCGTACGGTCCGCGGTCCAGGTGTTCAAGCTTGCGGATCAGGGCGCCGGCCACCAACGTGGGTGTGCCGCAGACCGCGGCCGTTGGGTGCAGCGCGTTGATCAGTGCGAGGCAGGTGGGCACATGGCCCTCCACCTCGGCGAGCTCTGCCTTGACGTCCGACGCCAGGTGCCAAACGTTCGGCAGCTCCAAAATGAAAGGCTCGTCGTGCGCGTTCATGGCCTCGGAAAACGGTGCCAGCTGCGACGTCAGGGACTGGATCGCGATCTCGTGCTCATGCCGCTGCTTCTCGGACCCGGCCAGCACCCGCTCCGCATAATCCATCGGAATCCCGTCTTCGCCGTGAGCATCGCGGCGGTCCAGCGTACCGGCCAGCACGCGCGCCTGGGCAGTGCGGCCCTCCACCTGGATCAGCATCTCGGGGGTGGCGCCCACCAGCCCGTCCACGCCATACGTCCAGCATTCGCGGTAGCGTACGGCCAGCTCGCGCAGCACCTGCGCGGCGTTCACGCCCGCCGGCACCGTGGCCACAATGTCCCGGGCCAGCACCAGCTTCTCCAGCGCACCGGTTCGGATCTCCGCCACGCCCGCGGCGACGGCGGCCATCCAGTCTTCCTCGCTGAGCGAGCCGGTGTGCAGCGTGGCTCCATCAGCCGAAGGTACGGGACGCACGACGGCGCCGCCCCGTTCGGTGGGGACGGCGCCGGGCGTGCCGTCCCCGGCAGTGGGGGACTCACCAGCGGTGCCGGCCTCACCAGCGAAGCTGCCACCGCTTAGCCAGCCGTCCAGCGCGGCGAGGGCGCCCGCTTCGGTGAGTTCGCCGTCGTCGACCGTTAACTGGGTGAGCCAGTACTGGCCGTCCCGGACGCCCACTACGATCTCCGGCACGATCAGGCGCGATACGTGGGTGGACTTCTTGGAGAATGCAAAGGAGCCGAAAGCCACCGGGCCAGTGCCGGGCAGCTCCACGGAGTCGGTGATGTCCGCTTCGATGACCAGGTGCCGCCACCATATGTCGGCCTCCAGGAAGCGCTCAGGGCCGGTGGCCGTGAAGCGAGCGATCTCGCCGAACCCCACCAGGCCGGCTTCGCGGCGGGTCCAGCAGAGGACGTCGTCCCGGAGCAGGAACTGCGGCAGTCCGCCGGCAGATGCGTTGCCATCCAGGGGGACTGTGAGGGTGCGGAACGTGCTCGTCATGATGAGACAACATTACTCCCGCGTATGCGTGCGTCCGCGTTGGGCCCTGCGGCTCGGGTGAGGGGCGCGGCGGGAGAGGCGTTTGCCGTTGCTTCGGACCGGTGGACGGGCTCGCCGAAAGTCCTTCCCAAGTTTGTCTGAGACAATTGCATGGTGAACCGAGCATCCTTGGAAAAGCGTCCGGACGAAGTAGCCACGATGTTTGACGACGTCGCACCTAAGTACGACGTCGTCAATGATGTCCTCTCCATGGGGCAAACCCGCCGTTGGCGCAGGATAGTGGTGGATGCCATGGACATGAAACGGGGCCAGCGGGTGCTGGACCTGGCCGCGGGAACCGGCACCTCCAGCGAGCCGTATGCCGATGCAGGCATAGATGTCATCGCCTGCGATTTCTCCCTCGGCATGCTCAAAGTGGGCAAGCGCCGCCGCCCGGACATCAACTTCGTTGCCGGCGATGCCACCAACCTGCCTTTCTCGGACAACAGCTTCGACGCCAGCACCATTTCGTTCGGTCTCCGCAACGTCAATGAGCCCAAGAAGGCGCTGGCCGAGATGCTCCGCGTCACCAAGCCCGGCGGCAAGCTGGTCATCGCCGAGTTCTCCCAGCCCGTGGTTCCGCTGTGGCGCACCATGTATACGGAATACCTCATGCGTGCCCTGCCGGCCATCGCCGTCAAGGTGGCCTCCAACCCGGACGCCTACGTGTACCTCGCCGAGTCCATCCGCGCCTGGCCCGACCAGGACCACCTGGCCGCCTGGCTGCAGGAATCCGGCTGGGAAAAGGTCACGTACCGCAACCTGACCGGCGGGATCGTGGCCGTACACCGCGCCACCAAACCGCTGGAATCCACGCCGGAGGGGGCTGCGGAAGCCATCGCCGCGCACAAGGGCCCTGTCGCCAAGCTTCGCCGCAACATCGTCCGCTGAACGGCGTGAATGTTCTGATTGTCGGCGCTGGACCAGCCGGTTCCACCGCCGCGTATTACCTTGCCAAAGCCGGCATCAGCGTGACCGTCCTGGAAAAAACCAGCTTCCCGCGGGAGAAGGTCTGCGGGGACGGCCTCACCCCACGGGCAGTCCGTGAAATCCAGAAGCTCGGCCTGCCGCACCCCGAAGCGGACGGCTGGCGCCGGAACAAGGGCCTCCGCCTCATTGCCGGCGGCCGCACCATCGAACTGCCCTGGCCCGAGGTCTCTGACTTCCCGCAGTACGGCCTGATCCGCACGCGCCTGGGCTTCGACGAGGAACTGGCCCGCCACGCCCAGACCGCCGGCGCGCAAATCCTCGAGCGGCACAGCGTCACCGAAGCCCTGCGCTCGGAGGACGGCCGCGTGACCGGTGTCCGCGCAGCGCTCCTGGACGAGTCCGGACGCAAGACGGGGGAGACGCGCGACTTCAGCGCCGACGTCGTACTCGCCGCAGACGGCAACTCCACCCGAACAGCCGTGTCGCTGGGCATCCAGAAGCGCGACGACCGCCCCCTCGGCGTCGCCGTCCGCACCTACTTCACCTCGCCCCGCCACGATGACGACTGGATGGAAGGCTGGCTGGAGCTCCCCGGCCGCGACGGAAAGCTCCTCCCCGGCTACGGCTGGGTGTTCGGCGTGGGCGACGGTACCTCCAACGTGGGCCTGGGCATCCTGAACTCGTCCAGGGAATTCGGCAAACTCGACTACAAGCAGGTCCTGCGCGAATGGACCGCCGCCATGCCCGCCGAATGGGGCTTCAGCCCGGACAACCAGGTGGGCGAAATCCGCGGCGCCGCGCTGCCCATGGGCTTCAACCGCACCCCGCACTACTCGCCCGGCCTCCTGCTCCTGGGCGACGCCGGCGGTATGGTCTCCCCGTTCAACGGCGAGGGCATCTCCTACGCGATGGAATCGGCGCGGTTCGCGGCGGAGTTCATCATCGACGCGTCCTCCCGTTCCGCTTCCTCCGGAACGTACGACGCCGACGCGCACCTCGCGGGGTACGCGGCCTATGTGCGGGGCCAGTGGGGATCGCACTTCACGCTGGGCCGGGCATTTGCCGCGCTGATCGGAAAACCCTCGGTTATGAAGCTCGCGCTACGGACCGGGATGCCCATTCCCGTGCTGATGCGCTTTGTGGTGCGGCTGCTCGCAAACCTGACCGACCCGGCCGCGAAGGGCTTCGAGGACCGGGCCATCCGCGTCCTGGAATCGCTGGTTCCGGCAACATCCAACACATCCACGCATACCCCACCGGCATCGAACCAGCGGTATCCGCAACAAAAAGCTAGGGTTAACCAGTGACTAACTCCGCAGACCACAGCTGGACGCACGCCGGGCACGGCCTGCCGGACTCCGAACCCAGCCTCAACACCACCGCCATTGCCACGGGTCTGCAGCTGCCCGCCGGCTTTGCGGCCATCGCGGAGGACGCCGAGCTGGGCCCCGCCATTACCAATAACCTGGCCCGGGTGGAGAAGAAACTACGTGAGGCCATTGCCAACTCCGATCCGCTGGCTGACGCAACGTCGCGTCACCTCGTGGAAGCGGGCGGCAAGCGCATCCGTCCGCTGCTGACGCTGCTGTGTGCCCACCTCGGTGACGCGTCCCTGCCTGCCGTGGTGCAGGCGGCCGTGGTGGTGGAACTGACCCACCTGGCAACTCTGTACCACGACGACGTGATGGACTCGGCCCCGTTCCGCCGTGGCGCCCCCACCGCCCACGAGGTGTGGGGAAACTCCGTGGCAGTCCTTACCGGCGACCTCATCTTTGCCCGTGCGTCCATCCTGGTGTCCGAGCTGGGTTCGCGCGCGCTGGGCATCCAGGCCCGGACGTTCGAGCGCCTGTGCCTGGGCCAGCTGCACGAAACGGTAGGTCCGCGCCCGGACGAGGACCCGGTGGAGCACTACCTGTCCGTCATCGCGGACAAGACCGGTTCCCTGGTGGCCGCCTCCGGCCAGCTCGGGGCCATCTTCGCCGGTGCCGACGAGGCTTACGAGGACTTGCTGGTGGAATACGGCGAAAAGGTGGGCGTGGCCTTCCAGCTCGCCGACGACGTCATCGATGTCACCGGCGTCAAGGTGAAGTCCGGCAAGGCCCCGGGCACGGACCTCCGCGAAGGTGTCCCCACCCTGCCGGTCCTGTTCCTGCGGCGCGATGCCGCAGCCGGCGACCAGTCCGCCGTCGACCTCTTAAAGCTCATTGATGGGGACCTGACCTCTGATGAAGCTCTGGCTGCCGCTGTTGCCGGGCTGCGCGAGCATCCGGTCACGGCTGAGTCCTGGGTGATTGCCCGCCGCTGGGCCGACGAAGCCATTGCCGCACTGGCGCCGCTTCCTGAGGGTGTTGTGAAGTCGTCGCTGGCCAACTTCGCCCTGGCTGTGGTGGACCGCGCCAGCTGATTCTCTTGTTGAGCAGCGGGGCCTCGGCGGGGTTTGAACCTGGCCGGGGCCCCTTTGCGTGTTGTTGGCTTAAATGCAATAGCCCCGGTTCTCAGCAACGAAACGAATCACACGTTGCGTCGAACCGGGGCTATATCTCCGTTCGCATCAGACCCGCCGGAGGCGTTTAGCGGATCCGTGAACAGTCTATGACAGCTTTGTCACAGGATGCAAGTCCGCTGTTACTGCGCATGTCACACGCTTTCTGTCTCCCGCTCGCTGGATTTCCCCTTGTTTGCCTGGAGATGCCGCTCTCTGTCCGGCGAGTTCTGCCGCCACGCCGGGGACGATGCCCAAACCAGGGGAGACTCAGCGGCCCGGTTGTGCACATAGGTGATTTCGACCCTGCCGGCGAGAGGCTTGGTCGGCTCTGCTGGGAACATGGACGTCACTTCTTACCTCAAGTACGCAGGATCCGTCGCCAGGACGGCGACATTGCGCAAGGCCGGATTCTCGGATCGGAACATCCGCGTGGCCATCGGGTCCGGCCAGATATCGCGTCTCCGGCATGGAGTCGTGGCACTGCCCGGAGCCGCTCCCGATCTGGTGGGTGCGGTCCTGGCCAACGGTCTGCTCAGTTGCGGCTCGGCCAGCACGCACCACCGGCTGTGGCGACTGCACCAACCTACGGCCCTCCACCTGCTCTGCCGGCACGGGGCCGCCAAGGATGTTGTGGTTCATCGTGAGACTGTGGTGCCCCAGGATATGCCCTGGCCCGTGGCCGGCCTGACTGATGTACTGCTTCATGGCCTGCGGTGTTTGCCGGAGGTGGAAGCCGCCATCATGGTAGAGAGTGCACTGCTGCAAGGCAGGACCACCCTGGATTACCTGCGCGGACACCTGCCGGGCAACCGAAACGGAGCCGCCCGCAGGGTCCTGGACCTGGTGGATGGCACGGCCGGATCGCCCATCGAGGTGGTGGCCCGGCTCCTTTTCCGCAGTGAGGGCATTTTCGTCCAGACCCAGGTGGACTTGCCCGGTATCGGAATCGTGGACTTCCTGCTGGAGGGCTTCCTTATTGTGGAACTCGACGGCGGCACTCATCTGGAGCCGAAGCAGGTCAAGAAGGACAGGCTGCGGAACAATGCGAGCACCCTGGATGGTTACGCCGTGCTCAGGTACGGCTACGCGCAGGTGGTCTACGACCCGCAGAAGATCGTGGACGAGGTTTGGCAGGTTCTACGTGGCCGGGTGGTGCGCTGAGATTCCCCGGCTTCGCTTCGAGAACGCGTCGACGCTCCGGCAGATCGGGGAGACTCGCCGGGCGGACCGGCCAAACCTGGGGAATTCCAGCGGCCGGCGGCCGAAAACAGAGCGCGGCGGGAGGACCCTAGTTTTCTTCCTCGTCGTTGAAGGCCCACTCGAACATGTCGAAGACGAATTCGGAGAAGGTGCCCTCTTCGCTCTTCCACTGGCCGCGGGCGTTGTTGCGGCGGTACACGATGGGGTCCGGGATGCCGAGGTCGCCTACACGGAAGCCCCAGGTGAACTGTTCTTCCTCGTCCTCAAGGAACATCAGGAAGCCTTCGTCATCAACTTCGAGCTCTTCGGGATCCCAGAAGTAGTGGTACGCCTCCATGATGTCCTCACAGCCGCCCACCGCCAGGTAGAACTCGCGGAGGACCAGGGGAACCTGGAACTGGTGTTCGGCGAGGGCCGCGTCCAGTTCGTCCGCGGGCAGGCCATCTTCTTCCTGCCATTCGTCCTCGAGATAGGTCGGAACAAGCGCGCGGAACTTCTCGAGGAACATGTCAGTCATGCTCATATCCTAGCTAACTGCGGCCTGCTCCCGAGCCGCTGCCAGCCCCACCGGCCCCACCGCCCCCAAAGCTGCCGCAGCCACAGCCCTAGCTCCCACGGGGGCCGCCACAGGGGCCGCCGCCGGAGCCCCGCCGATGCAAGCCATGCACGGCCAGCGGAACGTACCAGGACCGGCGCCAGGCAACTACGCGGAAGGCGAACACCACGGCCGCCACGGCGCATGCCGTCAGCACGTTGAAGGCCCCTGTTACCCAGAGCAGCGCCGTCAACGCCGCCCCGCTGAAGGCCGGCAGCGCGTAGAGGTCCCGGGGGTTGAAGAGCTGGGGCACCTCGTTGGCGGTGATGTCCCGCAGCAGGCCGCCGCCTACCGCCGTTGTTACGCCGAGCAGCACGGCGGCCACCGGATTCATGCCCAGCGCCAGGGCCTTCAGCGTTCCGGTGATGCAGAAGAGGGCCAGCCCACCGGCGTCGAACAGCACCAGCAGCGAGGTGTACCGCTGCACGCTGGAGTACAGGAAATACACCAGGACGGTGGCCAGCACCGGGGGAACCAGGTACGCGGGGTTAGAGAAGGCTGCCGGCGTGGTGTTCAGGATGATGTCGCGGATGACGCCGCCGCCGAGGGAGACCAGGGACGCCAGCAGCAGCGAGCCCACCAGATCGAACTGCTTCCGTGCCGCCAGCAACGATCCGGAGACGGCGAAAAAGAAGACGCCGGCTAGGTCAAGCCATACAAGGTCGATGTCGAACGGCAATGAGTCGAACGGCGATGTCATGTGGCGTCCCGGCGGTTTCATGGTGGGCGGACAGGGCGGCTCCAACGTTACGCTAGCCCCTATGAACAACCCGATCATGATCGCCTGCGCCCATGGGACGTCCAGCACTCAGGGCGCCGCGGAGGTCAACGCCCTGCGCGCAAACATCGCGGCCCTGCGCCCGGGCTTGGACGTGCGCGAAGCCTACGTGGACGTCCAGCAGCCGGACCTCGTGGACGTGGTGGCGGGCCTGCCTGACGAACAACAGGCCGTCGTTGTGCCACTCCTGCTGAGCGTCGGATATCACGTCAAGGTGGACATCGCCCGTGCCGTGAAAAGCCGTCCGGGCAGCATGGCCGCACCGCCGCTCGGCCCTGACCCGCGGCTCGCGGCCCTGCTGGACCAGCGCCTCCGCGAAGCCGGCGTCACGGACCGCGACGCGATCGTCCTCGCCGCAGCCGGGTCCTCCAATCCCAACGCCGCCGTCAGCGTGGAAGAGCTCGCCGCCCAGCTCAGGGCGCTGCGCCCCAACCGGATTCTGCCCGCCTACGGTGCCTCTGCCCAGCCGTCGGTGCCCGACGCCGTCGCCATCCTCCGCCAGGAACTGGAAGGAGGCGCCGGGGCGGGGGAGTCCGCAGGGGCCGTGGACGACGGCGGCCGCGTGGTGATTGCCTCCTACCTGCTCGCGCCGGGGTTCTTCCACGACCAGCTGGCCAGAGCCGGTGCCGATCTCTTGACGGAACCACTGCTGCCGTCGCCGGTGCTCGCCGAGATCGCGCTGGAACGGTTCGACGCCGCCGTCGCACGCGGTCAATAGCGGCCCGCCAGGGAACCGCAACCAAGCACAGCGGGCGGCCTTCTTCAAGGCTCTCCGGCGGTTCGTGACGAATTGTTTCCCTAGGTGACCTCGCGTTTCCGGACCTTTGTGACGCACTTCGGCAGGCACTTACAGTCGATGCATGACTGATACAGCTCTAGCCGGAGCGTCCGTGGACCCCGCCAAGCGCCCCGCACGCGCCTCCCGCCCCGCTGCAAAGCCGCACGGGCAGTGGAAAGTGGACGGCAAAACCCCGCTGAACGCCAACGAAACCTGGAAACAGGAAGACGACGGCCTCAACGTGCGCGAGCGTATCGAGACCATCTACTCCAAGGACGGCTTCGACGCCATCCCCAGCCAGGACCTGCACGGCCGCTTCCGCTGGTGGGGCCTGTACACCCAGCGCAAGCCCGGGATCGACGGCGGCAAGACCGCCACGCTCGAGCCGCACGAGCTCGAAGACAAGTACTTCATGCTCCGGGTCAGGATCGACGGCGGTGCGCTGACCACCGAGCAGCTGCGCGTCATCGGCCAAATTTCCGTTGATTTCGGCCGGGATTCCGCCGACCTCACGGACCGGCAGAACATCCAGCTGCACTGGATCCGGGTGGAGGACATCCCCGAGATCTGGAACCGGCTTGAGGGTGTTGGCCTGTCCACCACCGAGGCCTGCGGCGACGTGCCCCGCGTCATCCTGGGCTCGCCCGTGGCCGGCATCGCCAAGGACGAGATCATCGACCCCACGCCGCTGATCGCGGAGCTGGGCGAGCGCTTCATCGGCAACCCGCTGCTGTCCAACCTGCCGCGCAAGTACAAGACCGCGATCACCGGCCACCCCAGCCAGGACGTGGTCCACGAGATCAACGACTTCGCCCTGGTGGGTGTCCGCCACCCCGAACTCGGTGTCGGCTACGACCTCTGGGCCGGGGGCGCACTGTCCACTAACCCGATGCTCGGCAAGCGGCTCGGTGCCTTCGTTCGCCCCGAGGAAGCCGCCGAAGTCTGGCTCGGCGTCACCAGCATCTTCCGCGACTACGGTTACCGCCGCATGCGCACCAAGGCCCGCCTGAAGTTCCTGATGGCCGACTGGGGGCCGGCGAAGTTCCGCCAGATCCTTGAGGACGAATACCTTGGCTACAAGCTGGCCGACGGTCCCGCCGCGCCCAAGCCCACCACCCCGGGCGACCACATCGGTGTGCACGAGCAGAAGGACGGCAAGTTCTTCATCGGCGCCACCCCGCTGGCCGGCCGCCTGTCCGGTGCGCAGCTGATCAAGCTCGCGGACACCCTCGAGGCCCACGGCTCCTACCGCCTGCGCACCACCCCGCACCAGAAGCTTGTGGTGCTGGACGTTGCCAAGGACCACGTGGAACCGCTGGTTGCCGAGCTGGACGCCCTGGGCCTCTCCGCCCGCCCGTCCGTGTTCCGCCGCGGCACCATCGCCTGCACCGGCATCGAATACTGCAAGCTGGCCATCGTGGAAACCAAGGTCACGGCCGCCACCGCCGTCGCGGACCTGGAACGCCGCCTGGCGGACCTCGCGGAGTCCGGCGAACTGCCGCACGCACTGTCCCTGCACATCAACGGCTGCCCCAACTCCTGCGCCCGCATCCAGACCGCGGACATCGGCCTGAAGGGCATGATGCTCCCAACGCCCGACGGCGACCCCTCCCCGGGTTTCCAGGTCCACCTGGGCGGCGGGCTGGCTTCCAACAGCCGCGAAGAAGCAGGCCTGGGACGCACCGTCCGCGGCCTGAAGGTATACGTCGAGGACCTGCCGGACTACGTGGAACGCGTCGTCCGCACATTCGTCGCCCAGCGCGCCGAAGGGCAGACCTTCGCCGAATGGGCCCACGCAGCAGACGAGGAGGCACTCCAGTGACCAACCTCCGCACCCATGACGAGCTCAAGGTCATCGCCGAGTCCGGTGCTGCCGAGCTCGGCTGGGACGCCCCCGCCCGCGACGTAATCGCCTGGGTGGAGCGCAACTTCGACCTGTCCGCGGTGGCCGTCGCGTGCTCCATGGCCGACGCCGTCCTGCCGGCCCTGGTCGCGGACCAGATGCCCGGCGTCGACGTCCTGTTCCTGGAGACCGGCTACCACTTCCCGGAAACCTACGCCACACGTGATGAGGTGGCCGCGAACCTCCGGGTCAACGTGGTGGACGTGCTTCCCGAGAACACCGTGGAACAGCAGGACCGGCTCCTGGGCAAGGACCTCTTTGCCCGCGACGCCGCCCAGTGCTGCGCCCTCCGCAAGGTGGCCCCGCTGCGCCGCACCCTGGCCGGCTACGAACTCTGGTTCACCGGCGTCCGCCGCGACGAAGCCCCCACCCGGACCAACACCCCGCTGGTGACCTGGGACGACGTCAACGGCCTGGTCAAGGTCAACCCGGTGGCCGCGTGGACGTTCGACCAGCTGGTCCAGTACTCCGACGACAACCTCCTACCCGTCAACCCGCTGCTCTCCCAGGGTTACCCCTCCATTGGCTGCCAGCCCTGCACCCGCAAGGTGGCGCCCGGAGACGACCCCCGCGCCGGCCGCTGGGCAGGCACCGACAAGACAGAATGCGGACTACACGTATGAGCACTTTCCTAACTGAGGAGACCCCCCAGGTGACTGAAGCCGCCGTATCCACGCGCCTCTCCAGCCTGGACGCCCTCGAGTCCGAAGCGATCCATATCATCCGCGAAGTCGTGGCTGAGTTCGAGAAGCCTGCGCTGCTGTTCTCCGGCGGCAAGGACTCCGTGGTGATGCTGCACCTGGCCACCAAGGCCTTCTGGCCGGGCAAGGTCCCGTTCCCCGTGTTGCACGTGGACACCGGCCACAACTTCCCCGAGGTCATCGACTTCCGCGACCGGACGGTGGAGCGGCTGGGACTCAAGCTCGTCGTCGGGAGCGTCCAGGAGTTCATCGACCGCGGTGAACTGGCCGAGCGTGCCGATGGCACCCGCAACCCGCTGCAGACCGTCCCTCTGCTGGACGCCATCTCGCAGAACAAGTTCGACGCCGTCTTCGGCGGCGGCCGCCGTGACGAGGACAAGGCCCGCGCCAAGGAGCGCATCCTGAGCCTCCGCGACGAATTCGGCCAGTGGGACCCGCGCAACCAGCGCCCGGAACTTTGGAACCTCTACAACGGCCGCCACACCGTGGGCCAGCACGTCCGCGCGTTCCCCATCAGCAACTGGACCGAGCTGGACATCTGGCGCTACATCGAACGCGAAAACATCGAGCTGCCGGGCCTGTACTACGCCCATGACCGCGAAGTGTTTGCCCGTGACGGCATGTGGCGCGCAGTCGGCGAAGTTTCGCAGCCGCTGCCGCACGAGGAAGTCATCGTCAAAACCGTCCGCTACCGCACCGTGGGCGACATGTCCTGCACCGGTGCCGTGGAGTCGGACGCAGCTACCGTGAGCGACGTTGTGATCGAAGTTGCCGCCTCCACCATCACCGAACGTGGCGCCACCCGTGCAGATGACCGCATCTCCGAGGCCGCCATGGAAGACCGCAAGAAGGATGGTTACTTCTAAATGAGCACCGAAACTTCACTCCTGGCCGCCGAGCTGGAAACGGCCCTGCCCACCACGCTGTTCCGCTTCGCCACCGCCGGATCGGTCGACGACGGGAAGTCCACTTTGGTGGGCCGCCTCCTGCACGACTCCAAGGCGATTCTTGCCGACACGCTCGACGCCGTTGCCCGGACCTCCTCCGACCGCGGCTTTGGCGGCGAGAAGGGCGGGATTGACCTGGCCCTCCTGACCGACGGCCTGCGCGCCGAGCGGGAACAGGGCATCACCATCGACGTCGCCTACCGCTACTTCGCCACGGACCAGCGCAGCTTCATCCTGGCCGACTGCCCCGGGCACGTCCAGTACACCAAAAACACGGTGACCGGCGCGTCCACGGCGGATGCCGTCGTCGTACTCATTGACGCCCGTAAGGGTGTCCTGGAGCAGACGCGCCGGCACCTGTCCGTGCTGCAGCTGCTGCGGGTGGCGCACGTCATTGTGGCCGTGAACAAGATCGACCTGGTGGACTTCAGCGAGTCCGTGTTCCGTGAGATCCAGGCGGACGTGCAGCAGGTGGCCCGCGAACTGGGCATCGGCTCTGCCGAGCTGGGCAGCGCGGACCACATCGATGACCTGCTGGTGATCCCGGTGTCCGCCCTCGACGGCGACAACGTGGTGGACCGTTCCGAGCGCACCCCCTGGTACGACGGCCCGGCCCTGCTGGAGGTCCTCGAGACCCTGCCGGCCGCGGACGAGATCGACACGCAGCTGGAGAGCTTCCGTTTCCCCGTGCAGCTGGTTATCCGGCCGCAGGGTGCGCTGGCTCCGGACGCCGTTGCCGGTGGCCTGGACGTGGAGGCCTTCCGTGATTACCGCGCGTACGCCGGCCAGATCACTGAGGGTTCCGTGAAGGTGGGGGACTCCGTGTCAGTACTGACCCCCGGCCAGGCTGCCCGCACCACGACGGTGACCGGCATTGATTTCGCCGGCGAGTCGCTGCAGGAAGCGTTCGCCCCGCAGTCCGTGGCGATCCGCCTGGCCGAGGAATTCGACGTCGCCCGCGGTGACACGATTGCCGCCGCCGGTACCTTCCCGGAGTCCACCGCCGACCTGTACGCCGCGCTGTGCTGGCTCTCTCCGAAACCGCTGCGCGAAGGCGCCAAGGTACTGGTCAAGCACGGCACCCGCACCGTCCAGGCGCTGGTCCGCAGCGTCAGCGGCAAGCTGGACCTGGCCACCTTCAAGCTCGAAGGCGCGTCCAGCCTGGAGCTGAACGACATCGGCCACGCCCAGCTTCGGCTTTCCGCGCCGCTGCCGCTGGAGAACTACCTGCACCACCGCCGCACCGGCGCGTTCCTGGTC
The DNA here is from genome assembly GCF_055412785.1 of Pseudarthrobacter lactosi. Classification (NCBI taxonomy): domain Bacteria; kingdom Bacillati; phylum Actinomycetota; class Actinomycetes; order Micrococcales; family Micrococcaceae; genus Pseudarthrobacter; species Pseudarthrobacter lactosi. The sequence continues at coordinate 1,663,020 of NZ_JBVAYS010000001.1, read as the reverse complement.
ATCGATCCGCAGGACGGCAACACGCTGGCCGCGGGCCTGGTCAAGGACCACCCGGGCGACCACGAGGACGAGCGCTACTCGATCTAAGCCTCAGCATGAGCTGCCCTGCCCCGCATGAACGGTGTTGCCCCACACCGGTTATGCGGGGCAGAGCCGTCCCTGGGGCTTGGGGCATGCCTCGCTGCCGTTCATCCATCCGCACGTGGAGCTCGGTCCCGTCACGCGGCCACAGATTCTTAGCGGCTCAGGGGCGGGCTTCGAACACGAAGAGTTCGGTACCCGCAACTTCTTCGCCGTCGTCAGGTGCGGCGAACAGGCGCAGCACACCGCCGTCCGACTCCAGGGCAACCGGATTACGGGTCATGGAGTGCCCGGCGGTGGAGAACTTCTGGAAGGGAACCTCATGGACGATCGTTCCGTCCGTGAGGTCCGTCAGGGCGAGGCCGCCGAGCTCGAACGGCTTCCCGTCAGCAGTCTTGAGGCCGGTAATGCCCGAGCATAGTTGGTGCCCGGCGCCTGCGTATTCGCAGTCCTGGTAGTCGATGAAGTGGCTAAGGTTCGCCTGCGTCCCCAGGAGCCTGCCCTGGCTGTTCCAGGTCAACAGCTTGCGCGAACCCCAGCTGACGCCGCTGATTCGGTTGGTCTTGCGGTCGGCGACGACGCCGCCAACATGGTCGGCCTGACGGAACTGCTCTGTGACCTCATAGGTGTCCGGGTCGATCGTATATACGATGGAGCGGCTGTTGGGCCGGTACTCGGCCACGGGGACCCAGACCTTCCCGCCGTCGAAGTCCGTGCCTCCCGGGTGATAGATACTATCCTCGCCCAGGACGATGTCTTTCAGCAGCTTCCCCTGCCGGTCGATGACGAAGACGTGGCCCCGACCCTTGCCAGTGCTGCGGTCGTAACCGTCGACGGGCGAGGGGTAGCGCACTGTCGGTTCGAGGATCTCGACGCTGCTGAGGAAGATTTTGTCGCCCACCAGCGACATGCCCTGCGGGTGGAAGGTCGGAAAGTCCAGCTTGAGCTTCTGGACCTGGTCCCACTGGGTGTTGCGGTCCACCTTGGTGAAGGCCTCTGCTTCTGCTGTGAGGCCATTCGGGGTTTTCGAATTGGTGGCCACGGCGGAAGTTCCGGCTGTCAGGGTGGCCGCAGCGACTGCTGCGATGGCCAGGACGCGCTTCATCTTCATGTCTACTCCAAGTGCGTGATTAGGGTGCCCGCTGTCCGGGCGCGATCAAACGTAGGGGTCCGGGATGGCAAGACAAATAACGGCAGGTGTCGAGAGGGTGACGCAAGCGGCTTGGACCGGGGCCACCCGAAGAAGTCAGTCCTGCTGCCTGGCAGCAAACGTCACGGGGGACTGAACCGGGCCGGAATGTGACGCTGCATGAACCCGCGTGACCCCCCGTTTCTGCTTCATTGAATGGGTTTATGTCACTCCCTATGGTGAAACAATGACTAGTTCCAAGCCCGGGATGACCCGCATCGTGGCAGGTGAGAGCGCAGTACCCAAGCGCAAGCGTGCCATCGAGGCAGCCTTGGCGATCGGGCTCGTCTTCCTGATCGCTGCCGGCGCCCTGGTGGCGTCGTCCATTTCCCGTAATACGGCGGCCGAGGCAGCCATCCCGGCGCCCACGCCGGCCGCAGAACTGAAGCTGGGCTATTTCGGAAACCTGACCCATGCCCCCGCTCTGGTGGGCGTGAAACAGGGGATCCTGGCCCGTAACCTGGGTGACACCAAGCTCAGCACCGAAACTTTCAACGCCGGACCCGCCGCGATCGAAGCATTGAATGCCGGCGCCATCGACGCCACCTACATCGGCCCGAACCCCGCGATCAACTCGTTTGTCAAGAGCGAGGGGGAGTCCGTGAGCGTCATCGCGGGCGCTGCTGCGGGTGGCGCGCAATTGGTTGTTCGTCCGGAAATCAACGCGGCGGCGGACCTGAAGGGCAAGACCCTCGCGTCACCGCAGCTGGGCGGCACCCAGGATGTTGCGCTCCGCGCGTGGCTCGGTTCGCAGGGTTACAAGACCAATGTGGACGGCAGCGGCGACGTCGCCATCAACCCCACGGAGAACGCCCAGACGCTGAAACTGTTCCAGGATGGAAAGCTCGACGGCGCGTGGCTGCCTGAGCCGTGGGCGTCCCGTCTGGTGCTCCAGGCCGGAGCCAAAGTCCTGGTGGACGAAAAGGACCTCTGGGACGGCTCACTCTCCGGCAAGGCCGGCGAGTTCCCCACCACCATCCTGATCGTCAACAAGAAGTTCGCCGTTGAGCACCCGGACACCGTGAAGGCGCTGCTCAAGGGCCACGCCGAGTCCGTGGCGTGGCTGAATGACGCGCCTGCCGCGGAGAAGACCAGCGTCATCAACGGCGCCCTGCAGGAATCGGCAGGTGCGGCGCTTCCCGCCGATGTCCTGGATCGAGCCCTGCAGAACGTGGTGTTCACGGTGGATCCGCTCGCGGGAACCTACCCCAAGCTCCTCGAGGACGGGGTGAAAGCCGGCACCACCAAGCAGGCGGACATCACCGGACTGTTCGACCTCCGTGCCCTGAACGAAGTCACCGGGTCTGCCGGCCGCGTGTCCGCCGCCGGACTCGGCCAGGACTGACTTTACAAACTTGCCACCAACTACCTAAGGACGGGACCATGCCAGTCGTACTGGAAAACCTGGGCAAACGCTTCGGCGACGGCGCCCCGGTGCTGGACGACGTCAACGCCGCCATCGGCGCGGGCGAATTCGTTGCCCTCCTCGGTGCGTCCGGCTGCGGCAAATCCACCCTGCTGAACATCATGGCGGGACTGGAGGTCCCGACGTCGGGCGCCCTGGAAGTACCCAGCGACGGAGCAGCATTTATGTTCCAGGACGCCGCCCTCTTCCCCTGGCTGACGGCCCGGGAAAATATCGAGCTGGCCCTGAAGCTGCGCGGTGTGGGGAAAGCAGAACGCCGGATCAAAGCCAACGAGTTACTGGACCTTGTGCACCTGGGCGAGGCGGGGGACAAGCGTCCGCACGAGCTGTCCGGCGGCATGCGCCAGCGCGTGGCACTGGCCCGGGCGCTGTCACAGGACCGGCAATTGCTGCTCATGGATGAGCCGTTCGCTGCCCTGGACGCCATCACCCGCGACCTCCTGCACGATGAACTGGAACGCATCTGGAAGGAAACCGGGCGCACCATCGTTTTTGTCACCCACAACGTCCGCGAGGCCGTGCGGCTGGGCCAGCGTGTGCTGCTGCTGTCGTCCCGTCCCGGCCGCGTGGTCCAGGAGTGGGCTGTTTCCGAGGAACACCGAACCGACGCCGGCCTGGCCGGACAGCTGACCGGGGTCATCACAGCCCGGCTGCGGGAGGAGATTCGCCGCCATGCCAAATAAACCCACGCCCGTCGCCGAGAGCGACCCGCTGGTCGAGGCTGACGAGACCGGGATTTCGACACGCTCAAACACTGGACAGCCGGAAACCCGCAAGGTCCATGCTGCCCTGACCCGCTCTTCCACCGGAAACGAGGACCTGCGCGAGCTTGAGGCCGGGCTGGATTCGCTTCAGTCGGACGCCGCGCGCAAGCACCGGATCGACTGGAGCCGCGTGCTCCTGCCTGTCGCCGCCCTGGTGGTCCTGGTCCTGATCTGGCAGTTCTACGTATCCCTGGGCCTCAAACGCCGCGACCTGGTTCCGGGTCCGCTCGACGTCCTGGGCCAGATCGGTGTCCTCTGGGGCGAGGCCAAACTGCAGGAAGCGGTATGGACCTCGCTGCAGCGCGGGCTGGTCGGGTTCCTGATCAGCGTTGCCATCGCCACGCCGGTGGGGCTGTTGCTGGCCCAGGTTGCGCCGCTGCGCCGTGCCTTCGGGCCGCTGATTTCGGGCCTCCAGGTGCTGCCGTCCGTGGCCTGGGTTCCCGCCGCCATCATCTGGTTCGGACTCACGGACGCCACCGTCTATTTCGTGGTGTTTATGGGAGCCATCCCGTCCATCATCAACGGGCTGATCTCCGGCGTGGACCAGATCCCGCCGCAGTACCGCCGCGTCGGCACGGTCCTGGGCGCCAACCGTTTCCAGATGGCCGTGCAGATCATCCTGCCTGCCGCGCTTCCCGGCTACCTCAGCGGGCTCAAGCAGGGCTGGGCGTTCTCCTGGCGGTCGCTCATGGCCGCGGAAATCATCGCCGTGGGCGGCACCATCGGCTTCGGCCTCGGCTCCATGCTGAACCAGGGCCGCGACCTGGCCGACATGACCATTGTGATGTCCGCGATCCTGATGATCCTGGCCGTCGGCATCCTGATCGAGCTGCTGGTGTTTGCCCCGATCGAGAAGCGCCTGCTCCGCAGCCGCGGCCTCCTCGCCGGCAGCACCCGCTAACTCTCCCTCCCACTCTCTCTCCAACGCTCCGTCCAACGCGGGGTCAGATCCTGCCCAATAACCCTCGTGGATTGGGCAGGATCTGACCCCGCGTTGGTTTCTTAGTGCACAGCAGAGCCCGACAGCGAGTCCCGCCGTCGGGCTCTCTGGTGTGCAGAAACTTTTGATGGCGCCCTGTTTCTGCCGGGTATACCTTGATTACCTCAAGCCTTGCGGGCCTGGATTGCTCTGTGTGAGGGAAATTATGGAATATGCATTGGAACCAGGCAGTGGGGTACTGGCAGGCATCGGATCAACACCGCTTATCGAACTCAGCAAAGTCGTGCCGGCGGGGTCAGCCAGAATTTTAGCCAAGCTTGAGTTCGCGAACCCCACGGGAAGCATGAAGGACCGCATGGCGCTGGCAGCGATAGCGCGAGCCGAAGCGCGGGGCGAGATCACCCCCGGCGACACTGTGGTTGAGTACACGGCGGGGACAACAGGCATCTCCCTCGCCTTGGTTTGTGCCGCCAAAGGCTACGGGCTCCACGTCGTATTTTCCGATGCGTTCAGCGATGAGAAACGCCGGACCATGGAGGCTCTGGGCGGATTTGTGGAAGACGTCCCCAGCGACCATGGACGGATCACGGAGCAACTGATCAAAGCGATGATGGCCCGGGCCGGAGAGCTCAGTGCGCAACCAAACTACTGGGCGTGTGACCAGCTCAACAACAAGGACGCGGTCACAGGCTACCTCGCGCTCGGGGAAGAAGTCTGGCAGCAATCCCACGGCCGGGTGGACGCCTTCGTGCAGTCCGTCGGTACAGCCCACTCCATTCACGGAGTAGCCCGTGCTCTGCGCCTGCACCTGCCTGGGCTGAAGGTCGTAGCAGTCGAGCCGGCTGAGTCTTCCGTACTTTCCGGCGGCCCTACTGGCTCCCACAGGATTGAAGGAATCGGGATCGGGTTTGTGCCGCCCCTTTGGGAACCCGAGGAAGTGGAGGCCATAGAACAGGTCTCGTCCGAGGAAGCGATGGAGATGAGCCGTCGCCTTGCCCACGAGGAAGGCATCTTCGCCGGCACCTCTTCAGGAGGAAATGTTGTTGCGGCCTTGCGTGTCGCTGAACAACTTGGTCCGGACGCGACCGTTGTCACCATCATGGTTGATTCCGGGTTCAGGTATCTGAGCACTGGGCTGTACGGATAGGTCAGCGGTTCCGTGGGTCAGTCAGCTGGCCTGGGTCTGGCAGACTGGCGCCATGACTGTCAGCTTCGTGTGCCGCACCGCGTCCGCCCTCCCGCGGGAGCGCCTGTTCGATCTCGCCCGCAGCATTGAAGCGCACCTGGATTCCCAGAAAGCCGCCGGTGAACGGGCCGTAGCCGGGGTCACGTCGGGCCTGATCGGCGAGGGTCAGGAGGTAACCTGGCAGGCCCGGCATTTCGGCGTCCCGCTGAGGATGACCAGCCGCATCACCACACTGGACTTCCCCGGCAGCTTCACGGACGAGCAAGTCAAGGGCCCGTTCAAAACGTTCCGCCACGTCCACGAGTTCGAGGCCACGGCCACCGGCAGCATCATGACTGACCGGGTGGAGTTCACGGCTCCGTTCGGGATCCTGGGCCGTCTGGCGGAGGACCTGGTCCTGCGCCGCTACCTGCAGCGGCTCATCACCGACCGTGGCCGGTTCGTGGCCGGCATTGAAGAATAGACCGCGGTTAAGCCTGAGGGAATGGCGGCGGCCCCAGGATCTCGATACCGCCGTTCAGCTGACCTGATTCTCGGATGCGGTCGAAATCCACAACACCTGAATCTTCGCCGTCGATGAGCGGTTCGCTTGCGCCGAAGTAGAAGGCCTGCGCGCCGCCGGGGGTGTGCAGGCACAGCACCCGGGTCCCCTCCTGGACGACTTTGAATGCGTGCGGTACTCCCCGCGGCGCAATGGTCACGCCACCCGCTGCGACGTGGTGCTCTGTGCCGTCCATGTTCATCAGGATCTCGCCGGCGAGCACATACATCGTTTCGTCGGAGTCCGGATGGGTGTGCATCGGCGTCACCTTGTTCAAGCCCATCTCATCTTCGAAGAGCAGGAAGGCCCCCGCGGTGTCTTCCTCCGTGGCCTTCCAGGTCTGCACTCCGCCGCCGAAGAACCAACGCCTGGCCCCTTCGCCTGGCTGCAGGACTACTGCGGACGCTGAGTTCTTCGTCTTCATGGTGATCGCCTCGATAATGGTCGGAAGACTTATGGGACTAGCGTCCCATAACAAGACTGGAGTACCATGAAGAGCATGTCAAGACCCTATATAGACGTCGGCCGCACCGGCCAGAAACGCCGCACCCTTGATGCACTGGTTGCTGCGGCGCGGCAGCTCGTGGCGGACGGCGCCGCGCCTACAGTGGACGATGCCGCGCTGGTCGCCGGGGTCGCGCGCAGCACCGCGTACCGGTACTTCCCAGGGCAGCGGGAACTGCTGGCTGCCGCCCACCCGGAAACTGCCGCCACATCGTTGCTGCCCGAAAATCCGCCAGCCGACGTCACGGAGCGGCTGGACGCCGTGGTTGAGCAGTTCACCCGGATGATTCTCGAAACCGAAGCGCAGCAGCGGACCATGCTGAGGCTCTCCCTGGAGCAGACGGCCGACGAGCGCCGAAGCCTGCCGCTGCGGCAGGGCCGGGCGATCGCATGGATCGCCGAGGCACTGTCGCCGCTCCAGGGGCAGATGACGGAGGAGGACATCCACCGGCTGGTCCTGGCCATCCGCAGCGCCACCGGCGTTGAATCCTTGGTCTGGCTGACGGACATCGCCGGCCTGAGCCGCGACGAGGCCGTTGCATCGCAGCGATGGACCGCACGCGCCCTGCTCCGCCAGGCCTTGACGCAGGGGCCCCCGCCCGCAGTTTGACTGAGCCTATGTGACGCAGGGTTACCTTACGTGAACTGGTGTTTCCGCTGCCGTTGTTGGTGAAACTGCGTGGCCCTACCGTTGATTCATGGCAATTCAGGATATTTACCCCACAGCACTGCGGCTGCTCGGCCGCCCCGTGCTGGTGGTGGGCGGCGGCCCCGTGGCCTCCCGCCGCGCCAAAGGGCTGCTCGACGCCGGTGCACAGGTCACCGTCGTGGCTCCCGTTGTCTCCGCCGCGCTCCGAGAACTGTCCGACGCCGGTCTCCTCGCCTGGGAGCCGCGCACTTACCTTCCGTCCGACGTCGACGGCGTCTGGTTCGTCCAGACCGCCACCGGCGATCCCACCGTGGACACCCAGGTCTCAAAGGATGCCGAGGCGCAGCGCATCTGGTGCGTCAATGCCTCCGACCATGAAGCCTCAGCCGCGTGGACGCCCGCCGTTGCCGTGGTTGATGACGTGCAGATCGCCGTGAACGCCGGGGGAGACCCGCGCCGCGCCATGGCCCTGCGTGACGCGGTCGCCACCGCCCTGGAAACCGGCGACCTCCCGCTACGCCGCCGTCGTGCGACTGCTGGCTCCGTAGCACTGGTTGGCGGTGGGCCCGGCGACACCGGCCTCATCACCGTCCGTGGCCGCCGGCTCCTGGGCCAGGCCGACGTCGTGGTGGCAGACCGTCTCGGCCCGCGCGAACTGCTCAACGAACTGGCGCCCGACGTCCGCGTCATCGAAGTGGGCAAGACCCCCGGCCACCATCCCGTACCGCAGGCCGAGATCAACCGGATCCTTGTGGACGAAGCCCTGAAGGGGCACCGCGTGGTCCGGCTCAAAGGCGGCGACCCGTACGTCCTGGGCCGCGGCGGCGAGGAAGCCGAATACTGCCGGCAGCACGGCGTCGAGGTTGAAGTGGTCTCCGGCGTCACGTCCGCGATCTCTGTCCCGGCCGCCGCCGGCATCCCCGTGACGCACCGTGGCCTGGCCAAGGGCTTCAGCGTTGTCACCGGCCATGAAGAGCTGTCCGAGGTCCCCGCCCGGGCAGACCACACCATCGTCCTGCTGATGGGCGTCGCCGCACTCCGCGATTCCGCCGCTGCCCTGGCCGGCGCCGGTTTGCCTCTGGACACTCCAGTTGGCATCGTTGAGAACGGCTATCTGCCGAATCAGCGCGTGACGATCGGCACGCTCGGTACCATCGCCGACCAGGCGGAAGCCACCGGCGTCGCAAATCCTGCCGTGATTGTGATCGGCGACGTTGTCCGCGTCAGCCCGTTCGCGCCGTCGCACTTCAGGACAGCGGACTACAGCACCACCACCCCGAACAGCCCCCGCACCACCGCAAGAGCCCTCACCACCTAGCCACCCACCCAACTCAGTAGCGCTATCTGTCGTTATGAGCCCTCAAAACGACAGTTAGTGCTACCTAGTTGGGCCGGTACGAACAAAAGGAACACAGCCGTGTCATCAAGCACCTCCGTAGGATCTGCCGACCGTCCGCTGCGCGTTGCCGTTGTGGGCTCCGGCCCGGCCGGCGTCTACGCCGCGGACATCCTCACCAAGAGTGAAGCCGTCAAGAGCGGCGAGCTGACCGTGAGCATCGACCTCTTCGACCGCTACCCGGCACCCTACGGCCTGATCCGCTACGGCGTGGCCCCGGACCACCCGCGCATCAAGGGCATCGTCAACGCCCTGCACAAGGTCCTGGACCGCGGCGACATCCGCTTTTTCGGCAACGTGGACTACGGCACGGACATCTCCATCGAGGACCTCCGCACCCACTACGACGCCGTCATCTTCGCCACCGGCGCCATCAAGGACGCGGACCTGAACATCCCGGGCATCGAGCTGGACGGCTCCTACGGCGGCGCCGACTTCGTCTCCTGGTACGACGGCCACCCCGACGTTTCCCGCGAATGGCCGCTGGACGCCACGGAAATCGCCGTGATCGGCAACGGCAACGTGGCCCTGGACGTGGCCCGGGTCCTGTCCAAGCACGCCGACGACCTGCTGGTCTCCGAAATCCCGGACAACGTCTACGCCGGCCTGAAGAACTCGCCGGTCACGGACGTGCACGTCTTTGGCCGCCGCGGCCCCGCCCAGGTGAAGTTCACCCCGCTGGAGCTCCGCGAGCTGTCCCACTCCAAGGACGTGGACATCATCCTCTACGCCGAGGACTTCGAGTTCGACGAGGAATCGGACCGCCTGATCCAGACCAACAACCAGGTCAAGACCATGGTGGGCACACTCACCAACTGGATCGCCGAGCAGCCCGAGGACCTCTCCGAGCTGACTGCTTCGCGCCGCCTGCACCTGCACTTCCTGCACAGCCCGGTTGAAATTTACGATGACGCCGCGACGCCGGGCAAGGTTGCCGGCATGAAGTTCGAGCGCACCGAGCTGGACGGCACGGGCAACGCCCGCGGCACCGGCGAGTTCGTGGACTACCCGGTCCAGGCCGTCTACCGCTCGATCGGCTACTTCGGTTCGGCGCTGCCGGAGATCGAGTTCGACCACAAGAAGGGCGTCGTACCGAACGACGGCGGCCGCGTCCTGGATGCCGCCGGCACCCACGTGCCGGGCATCTACGCCACCGGCTGGATCAAGCGCGGACCGGTAGGCCTCATCGGCCACACCAAGGGCGACGCCCTCGAGACCGTGACGTACCTGCTCGAAGACCGCGAAAACCTTCCGGTCGCCGCTGTTCCCGAGGCGGACGCCGTCGTCGAACTCCTCGACACGCGTGGCGTGAAGTTCACCAGCTGGGAAGGCTGGCTGGCCCTGGACGCGCACGAACTCGCGCTCGGTGCCGCGGCCACGGAGGCCGGCGGATCACATGGCGTTGAGGTCAAGCGTGAGCGCATCAAGGTTGTGCCTCGCGAGGACATGGTTGCCATCTCCCGCGACGGCGTAGCAGCGAACGTCTAGTTTCTGAACATGCAAGCAGCGCGGGGCCACACCGGCCCCGCGCTGCTTCGTTTCACAGGTGAGACCTCAGCAGGCGTCCGCTTCCGAGTTGAGGTCTCGCCCCCTGGTTTCCGGCGCAAAGTACCCGGATATCCAGCCGATTGCGGCGTAGCTCATAAGGATGGCAGCTACCGGAATCCAGCCGGGGCCGGTGGCAGCCACCACAGCGGCGGCAATGATGGGGCCAAGCCCGCCGGAGAGCACCGATCCCACTTCCTTGACTGTGGTCATAAATGAGAACCTGCGCTTGGAACCAAACATTTCCACCAGCCACGTGGACTCAACGCCGTACATATTGGGAATGGGGCCGCCAATGTAGATCACGAACACCAGTGCCACCAGTATGGGGTTCCGGGTTTCAATGAGGAGCATGGCCGGAATGGTGAACGCAAACTGGAACGCTGAAAGCCACAGCCATACTCTTCTGCGGCCGAACCTGTCCGTGAGCTTGCCTGTCAGCAGGACAGTGGCGATGCCCATTATCGAACCGAGCATGACGCCCGTGGTGACGACGTTGGCGTCCATCTTGACCACAGACACGGTCCATCCGATCAGGAAGCCCTTCACCAGGTACACCGAGCCGTTCTCACCCAGCTTGATGCCCAAAGACACGAGGAACGGTTTCCGGGCAGCCGCCACATCCCGCCACACGCTCTGCTGCTTTTCTTCCGCACGCAGCGCCGCCCTGCGTTCTTTGATTTTCTCGAAGACCGGGGATTCGCTGATGGAGCGCCGCAGATACAGGGCCATCAGGGTAGTGACGATGCTCAGCAGGAACGGAATGCGCCAGCCCCAGCTCAGGAACTGGTCTTTGGGCAGTTGTGAAAGCAACAGCCACATGGAGCTGGCCAGCAGGACACCCGTGGCGGTCCCCATGGCCACCACAGCACCGTAAAAGCCGCGGCGTCCATTGGGTGCGGACTCCACCAACAGCAGCGAAGCGCCTGAGAGCTCCGCGCCCGCGCCGAACCCCTGGATCAAACGCAGCAACACCAGCATGATCGGCGCACCGACGCCGATCTGGGCGTACGTTGGCAACAGGCCCATGCCAAGGGTGGCCACCCCCATCATGGCCAGCGTGATGATCAGGACGAACTTCCGGCCGTACCTGTCACCCAGATAGCCAAAGTAGATGCCACCCAGGGGCCGGACCAGGAAGCCCGAACCGTAGGCTGCAAAACTGGCCAGTAACGCCATGGCCGGGTCCGCGTTCGGAAAGAACAGCGGCCCGAAAACCAGGGCGGCCGCCAGCGTGTAAAGCGTGAAATCCATGTACTCCAGCGCCGAGCCAAGCCACGAGGAGATGGAAGTGCGGCGAAGTTCAGCCGGAGACACGTTCGGTTCTTGGATGGTGGTCTGCGGTGTTGAGGCCGCATCCCTTAACTGCAGGTGTTCTGTAGCCACGGAGGATCTCCTTAGCGACGAGCCAGTTAGCAGGCTCTGCCGTAACGTCATTGTTCGGATGTTGCCCGGGAGAGAGGAAATTCCACCTCGCGGGCAGTAGTAATGTTTTGCTGTCTTGCGGTCCTGCCGCCGGGTCAGCGCCTCAGCAAGGCAACTGTCTCTGCGATGCAGGCAGGTTTGGCCGAGCCTTCAAGGTCGATCTCATGCAGGAAGACCAGCTGCCGCCCGTGTGCCGTGGCGGTCACGGATTTCAGGGTGAGCCGGTCCCGGATGCGCGAATTGACCCTGGCCGGAGCCGGGAACCTGACTTTGTTCAGCCCGTAATTGATCACCATCGCCGCGCCCTGGACTCTATACACCTGGGCCGCAAGATACGGAAGCATGGACAGGCTCAGGTATCCGTGGGCCACCGTGGCACCGAAGGGTCCGCTGGCGGCGCGCTCCGCATCAACGTGTATCCACTGATGATCCAGCGTGGCGTCCGCAAACGCCTGGATCTGATCCTGTTGCAATTGGTGCCAGCCGCTCACCCCGAGCTCCTGGCCCACCGCATCCTCGAGCTCCGCGGTGTTCTCGAAAATCCTCATCTCATACCCTTTCCAGCAGCATGGCCACGCCCTGGCCAAGGCCCACGCACATCGTGGCCAGGCCCCGGGAGGCGCCTTCGCGTTCCATCCGGCCCAGCAGCGTGACCACGATCCGTGATCCGGAGGAACCCAGCGGGTGGCCCAAAGCGATCGCGCCGCCGTCGATATTTACCGTTCCTGCATCCAGTCCCAGCAGACGCATGCAGGCTAACGACTGGGAGGCAAAAGCCTCATTAAGTTCGACGGCGCCAATACCGTCCAGCGTCCACCCCGCCTTCGCCAGTGCCTTCTGCGTTGCCGGTACCGGCCCTATGCCCATGACTTCCGGGGCAACGCCGGCCACCTGGCTGGTGACTATCCTTGCCCGCGGCGTCAGCCCCCAGCGCGCAACAGCCTCGCCACTGGCCACCACAATGGCCGAGGCGCCATCGTTGAGGGAACTCGAATTCCCGGCCGTCACAATGCCGCCAGGCTTCACAATTGGTCGCAGCGCGGAGAGGGCATCCAGGTCGGAACTGCGCCGCGGCCCCTCATCCGTATCAACCAGCGTCGGCCCACCCCGGTGGCCAGGTACGGGTACGGGCACAATCTCATCCCGGAACCGGCCGGCGTCGATCGCGGCGAGCGCGCGGTCATGCGAGCGCAGCGCAAAGGCGTCCGCGTCCGCCCGGGAGACGCACTCCCGTTCCGCGACTTCCTCAGCTGTTTCCGGCATGGTCATGGTGGCGTTAGGCCGCTCCTTCATTCGCGGATTGACGAACCGTGCACCGATGGAGGTATCCGCGAGTTCACCGGGTTTGGCGAAGGGCTTCTCTGGTTTGGCCATCACCCAGGGTGCCCGGGTCATGGATTCCACACCTCCGGCCACCACGATGTCTGCGTCACCGTTGCGCACAGACTGGGCGGCCATGCTGATGGCGGTCAGTCCGGAGGCGCAGAGACGATTGACCGTCACGGCGGGGACCGTGTCCGGGAATCCGGCCAGCAGTACGGCCATCCTGGCGACGTTCCTGTTGTCCTCTCCCGCCTGATTCACACAACCGAGGATGACTTCGTCGACGCACGATGCATCCAATCCGGCCCTGGCGACGGCTGCGCGAAGCACCAGGGCGGCCAGATCATCCGGCCGGACTCCGGAGAGAACGCCTCCGTAGCGGCCGACAGGGGTGCGGGCCCCGCCGACAAGAAACGCTTCCGTCATCAGCGGGCACCGCCATTGATATATAGGGTCTGCCCCGAAACGTAAGAGGAGTCGTCGCTGGCAAAGAAGGCGACGGCAGCCGCTATCTCCTCGGGCTGGCCGACGCGTCCCAGGGGAGTCCGGGCGGCCACTGCTTCCTGGTGCTGGGCCGGGCTGGCGCCAACGCGCTCCGCTGTTGCTGCGGTCATGGATGTGGCAATGTAGCCGGGCGCCACCGCGTTGACATTGATGTTGAACGGGCCCAGCTCAATGGCAAGCGTGGACGTCAGGCCCTGGATGCCGGCCTTGGCCGCGGCATAGTTGGCCTGTCCCCGGTTTCCCAGTGCGCTGCGGCTGCTCAGGCAGACGATCTTGCCGTATTTGGCCGGCACCATGTAACGCTGCGCGGCCCGGGAGCACAGGTAGGCGCTGGTCAGGTTCGTGGTGACCACTGCGTCCCATTCGCTGAGGTTCATCTTGAAGAACAGATTGTCGCGGGTGATGCCGGCATTGTTCACCAGGATGTCCAGGCGGCCGAACTCGTTGTGGATTTCTTCGAAAACACGGTCAACGGCGGGTTCGTCCGTTACGTCGCAGATGGCGGCAACGGCCTGGCCGCCTGCTGTCACCACCTCGTGGTGGGCGGATATCTGTTGCGCTGTTGCCTTAGCGCCGTCCGCGTTGAGGTCAAGCACTACAACGGTTGCGCCCTCGGTGGCGAGCCTCAGTGCGGTGGCGGCGCCGATTCCCTGCGCGCCGCCGGTGACAATTGCCACCCTGTTGTTGAATCTGCTCATGGCTTTTTCCTTCGATTGCGTTCGGACCGGGTCTAGCTGAAAGCTGAGATTCCGGTGATTTCTCGGCCCACCAGGAGGGACTGGATGGAATCAGTGCCCTCGTAGGTGGAGACCACTTCCATGTCCGTCATATGCCGTGCCACGTGGTTTTCCAGCAGCACGCCGTTTCCGCCCAGCATGTCCCTCGCTTCTGAGCAGATCCACCGCGCCTTTTGTGCCGTGTGCATTTTGGCCAGCGAGGCCATCGGGCCGGTCATGCGGCCGTCCTCGGCCAGCGCCGCCAACCTAAAGCAGATCAGCTGCATGGCGGTGAGCTCAGCCAGCATGTTGGCCAGCTTGTTCTGCACGAGCTGGAAACTGGCAATCGGCTTGCCGAACTGCTCGCGGGATTTTGAATACGCCACGGCCGCTTCGTACGCCGCAATGGCGTGACCGAGCGATTCCCAGGAGGCCCCGCTGCGGGTGGACGTCAGCACCCGTGTCACGTCCTTGAAGGAGTGGCATTCAGTGAGCCGGTTCCGTGCGGGCACCCTGACATTGTCCAGGGTGATGTCCGGCTGCAGGATGGCGCGCTTGCCGATCTTGCCGGTGATCACCTCGGTGCTGTACCCCGCAGGGTACGTGCCGTCGTCGTTCCTTTCCATCACAAAGGCCTTGACCTTCGAATCGGCCTCATCCCGGGCAAAAATAATCACGACGTCGGCCATGCTGGCGTTGCCGATCCAGCGTTTGCGCCCGGAGATGATGTAGCTGTCGCCCTCTCGCCGGGCGCTCGTTTCCAGGGCCACCGAATCTGACCCATGGTCCGGTTCAGTCAGGGCGAAGGCGCCGATTTTTCCCAGCGCAGCCATTTCCGGGATCCAGCGCTCCTTCTGTTCCTGGCTTCCCAGCATGTTGATGGTGCCCATGGCCAGACCGGACTGGACTCCAAGGAAGGTGTTAACTGACCCGTCACCACGGGAAATTTCGGTGGCCACCATACCGGCGGCGAGCCGGCTCAGTCCTGGGCAGCCGAAGCCCTGGATGGTGGACCCGATGATTCCGAGCGCCGCCAGTTTGGGAATGAGTTCGAACGGGAACTCTGCCCGTTCCCAGTAGCCATTGATGACAGGCAACAGATCCTTGTCCACGAAATTCCGGACCCTGCCCCTCAGCTCGCGCTCCTCGGCGGTGAGGAACTCGTCCATCAGGTAGAAATCCGTGCCGCTTTCGGCTTGGTCGGGTGTGATCACATCTGCTCCATTGGATTGCGGGTGGAATGTTGGTGAGCTTCCGTCTGGAAGTCTTCAAGCCAACGCCGTTCTGGTTCCTCAAGTGGCCGCGGAGCTCCGGTTTCCGGGGTGACCGAAACGAGTACCGTACGTCCGTCGACAGCAAGGAGGCCGTTTTGCCTACCTTCGCTGTTGAGGGTGAAGGAAGACGAACCGATCCTGGTAACCCAAAGGTCCACGGTCAGGTCCTCGCCATGGATCACGGGTCTGCGGTAGTTCAGCTCGAGCGCTGCCACCACTGTGGGAGCGCCCGCCGTCCACGGATGCCCCGGCATGCCCGATCGCCAGCGAATCCTCGATTCCTCCAGTAGTGTGACAACGGCGGCATGGTTGACATGGCCGTTGGGATCCTGGTCGGACCAGCGCGGGGAGACCATGGTTCGGAACGGCTCAGGCATGGGCCAGGGCTTTCTGCGACTGGAGCCAGCCGCGGACCAGTTCCGAGCCGTTGTTCAGCTCCGGCGGCGCCAGCTCATAGTCAACTGGTGTGCGGGAGTATGCCACTGGATGCCGGACCGTTGGAATCCTGCGCGATCCCGTGCCCGCCAAAACCACTGGCTGCAGGCCGAGCCGCTCTGCAAATTCGATGCCGCCGCGGACATCCTGAATGGGGGCGCACGGCAGACCTGCCTCGGAGAGCTGCGTGAACCACTGATCGGCAGACTGGCTGGCCAGCCGACCGTGGAGTATGTCGCGGAGCTCGTCCCGGTTGGCATTGCGCTGCAGCGTCTTGGCGAACTTGGGGTCCCTGGCCACTTTCGGCATTGCCAACGCTGCACAGAGTCTCGCGAACTGGGCGTCATTGCCGGTGGCAATGATGATCATGCCGTCGCCGGTCTGCATAGGGGCGTATGGGTACATGCTGGGGTGTTCATTTCCCATCCGGGTTGGCACCACGCCGCCAGTGACGTAGGCCGCGGACTGGTTCACCATGCCGGAAAGGGCGGAGTTCAGGAGGTTCAGTTCCACCAGTTGGCCTTCGCCCGTCTGGTCCTTGTGGTGCAGGGCGCCCAGAATTCCGATGGCCGCGTGCAGGCCCGTGATGACGTCGAAGAGAGCCACTCCCGCCCGAAACGGTTGAGTGTCCTGATCCCCGGTGAGACTCATCATGCCCGAGGCTGCCTGCACCAGCAGGTCGTAGCCGGGGATGTGGGCTCCGGCGCCAGTACCGAAGCCGGTAATCGAGGTGTAGATGATCTCCGGGTTCAGCTCCGCCGCCGTGTCATAGTCCAGCCCAAGCCGTTCCATATTGCCGGGCTTGAAGTTTTCAATCATCACATCCGAGGCCCTCACCAGATCGCGTGCAACCTCAAGGTCTTTGGGGTCCTTCAGGTCAAGGGCAATGGAGTGCTTGTTGCGGTTTACGGACAGGAAGAAGGTGGCTTCACCATCGCGTACCGGTGGCATGTAGGTGCGCGTGTCATCACCGTCCGGGCCCTCGACTTTGATCACTGTGGCCCCCATGTCTGCCAGGAGCATGGTGGCGTATGGGCCGGCCAGTACACGGCTGAAATCCGCGATGACGATCCCGCTGAGCGGACCGGAACCCGAGCGGCCGAAAACCTCATCAACTCCCCGTCTGCTTCGCGGGCCGCCAAGGCCCGCACCTTCGCGGCTCGTTGGGTAGGTGCTCGGCTGTTTCATCTGTCTCCTCCGGTGTGTGGTCTACGTCACCTACCCTCGCAAGGCTATTGATACACGTCCAATATATATTCGGTGTTGGATTGATACCCCAGAGTCATTACGACGACGGCGGACTGTTCGGTATGTTGGGCACATGAACAATGTCGTTTGCCGGGCCCGGAGCTAGCCAGGCAGTGGAATTACACCAAATCCGGGCCTTCCTGGCCGTCGCCGAAGAGCTGCATTTTGGCAGAGCAGCAGCGAAGCTGCACATGGCGCAGCCACCCCTGAGCCGCGCAATCCAGCGGCTGGAGCACGAGCTCAAGGCTCCGCTTTTTATCCGCAGCACCCGGACCGTCCATTTGACGGCAGCAGGCGAGGCGCTGCTGGCACCTGCCCGGGACATCCTGGATGCCTGCCGGCGATCCGCCCTGGCAGTGGCATCCGTGGGCAAGGGGGAAACGGGACGCGTGCGGGTGGCGTTCGCAGGAGTTTCATCGCACGTTTTGATTGGCAAACTCGCCAAGCTCGTCCGGGAGACGCATCCCGGAATCGAGTTTCAGCTCTACAGTTCAAATTTCGCTTTGCCGGCCATGGACAAGGTGATCAGTGGCGCCATGGAAGTCGGACTCGGCCGGTGGAACTTCATTCCGGCAGCCCTGGAATCACGCATTGTGGCCAATGAGCGGCTGGTCATTGCCCTGCATGAGGGGCACCCGCTGAGCCAGCGTACTTCGCTGCTGATGTCTGACCTGGAGGGACAGCCTTTTGTCACGCTGCCCCAGCATCCGGGAGCCATCCTGCACGACTTTCTGCACCGTCTTGCCAATGGTGCCGGCTACGCTCCGGCAATAGTGCAGATGGCCCCGGATTCCCAGACGCTGATGGCACTTGTGGGCGCAGAAATCGGAGTGGCGCTGACGGTTTCCTCGGTTCCGGATAATTTCCAGTACCCCGGGGTGGTGTTTCTGCCGCTGGACGACCCCGTGGAACCCATTCAGCTGAGGCTGGCCTGGCGCAAAGACAATAACAGTCCCGCGCTGCGCGAAGTGCTCAGGCTCTCAGAAGAAGTGCTGCCGACACCCGATTCCTCACCCGATTCATGACTTCGCGGTATCAGTTGATGTCCCATTAAGTATTGGATCTGTAGTAATTGGGCTGGCACAGTGGTGAGCACTCGCTGGCTACCCGGAGTCGACCGGGTGGCTGCCCCCATCCCAGGAGAATTCTGTGACCACAGCTGCGACCGCGATGCTGAACGATGACGTCCTCAACCTGGACAGCTTGCTGACCACTGACGAGCTGGCACTCCGCCGCAAAGTCCGCGGTTTTGTGGCAGAGCGCATCAGACCCAACATCAACGCCTGGTACGAAGAAGCCCATTTTCCGCTGGACCTTGTACCTGAGCTGGGAGAGCTCGGCGTCCTGGGCATGCATCTGATAGGGTACGGCTGTCCCGGCCGGACCGCCGTCGAATACGGCCTCGCCGCGATGGAACTGGAAGCCGGCGATTCCGGTCTGCGAACCTTCGTCAGCGTCCAGGGATCCCTGGCCATGACCGCCATCCACAAGTGGGGATCCGAGGAACAGAAGAACGAGAACCTGCCGCCGATGGCGCGCGGTGAACTGATCGGCTGCTTCGGACTTACCGAACCCAGTGCGGGTTCGGATCCTTCCAGCATGGCTACGGTGGCCAGACCGGACGGTCACGGCGGATGGATCATCAACGGTGCAAAGCGCTGGATTGGCCTCGCGTCCGTGGCTCAGATTGCTGTCATCTGGGCTAATACCGAAGACGGGATCCGCGGGTTCATCGTACCCACGGACACTCCCGGGTTTACCGCCACCGCCATTGGATCGAAGCTCTCCATGCGGGCCTCGATCCAATGCGACATCACCCTCGACGACGTCCGGTTGCCGGGAACGGCAATACTGCCGGGAGTCAAAGGACTCAGGGGGCCTTTTTCCTGCCTCAACGAGGCGCGCTACGGAATTATCTGGGGCGCCATGGGTGCTGCCCGCGATGCCTACGAAGTCGCATTGGGCTACTCGAAGGAGCGAATGCAGTTCGGCAAACCGCTGGCCGGCTACCAACTTACGCAGGAAAAGCTGGTGAACATGCTGTTGGAAATCCAGAAGGGCACGCTGCTGGCCATTCACACCGGCCGGCTGAAGGATGCGGGCGCACTGGAACCGGTCCAGGTCTCCGTGGGGAAGTTGAACAACGTCCGCGAAGCCATTGCCATCTGCCGGGAGGCGCGGACCATTCTTGGCGGCAATGGCATCACCCTCGACTATTCACCGCTGCGGCATGCCAATAATCTCGAATCCGTCCGCACCTACGAGGGAACAGACGAAGTGCACACCCTGATCCTTGGAAACCACATCACGGGTGTGTCAGCGTTCCGCTAGAAGAATGCGGCGCTACCCCGGCTCAACTCCCGGCCCCACCGGCGGCCATGAGTTCCAGCCGGTCCAGGGTTTCGCGGTTCCGGGCGCCGATCAGGGCGTCGCGCAGCACCTTGGGGACCAGCTTGCCCGGGCCCCGGATGGCGTCCTCGGCGATGGACACGCGGCATTGTGTGCCCAGATCCTCCAGCGTGATCACCACCTTGGCCTCGCCCAGCGGCCAGCCGCGCGCCACGAGTTCCAGGGAGCGGCCGGGTTCGACGGCGGCCACCCTGGTGCTGTCGTTGATCACCAGCGGCCAGGCGCCCACGGAGTGGTGCAGCCTGGACCCGGTCTCGGGCCAGTGCGCGTCGACGGCCCGGATGCGGGATGCTCCCACCACCCAACCCGAGTACAGCCAGCCGTCGGCGATCACCGTCCAGACGTCAACGGCAGGGGAGTTGAACAGTTGGCTCACGGTTGACATGGCTTTCCTTTCCCTTGATGGTTACATCCTGCCAAACCGGGCCCGGACCAGCGCGAACAGGCCGTAGCAGATGAAGCCCGCCCCGATCGCGACGAGCAGGTGCGGGCCGAACGGATGGTCGCGGAGCGCCTTCAGGCTGCCGTCCAGCCCGGTGGATTCCTCGGGGCTCTGCTTCCCGGCGGCGATCACAAACAGGAGCCCGGCCAGGTTCAGCGCAATGCCCTTGGCCACGTGCCCGGTGACGCCCAAGGAGTCGATAAGCCTGCCGCGGCGGGTGCCCTCGAAGCGGAAGAGTTCCTCCTTGAACCCGCGCCGCAGCCCCTTGACCACAAAGTAGACGCCCACGCCCATGGTGGTCAGGCCCACAGCCACCAGTACAGGCAGCCCGAGTGGAGCGTCCAGGAGTGCGGTGCTGAAGTCTCGGGTGGTGTCGCCGGAGTCGCCGCGCATTCCAACGGCAAACCCGGCAAAGCTGAGCCCGACGCTTCCGTACGCCACGGCCAGGAAGCCGGACGAGATCAGCTTCCCCAGCCGCTTCCCCCGGGCAAGATGCCGCGCGCGGAGGGTGGCTTCACTGAGCTGCCACAACGCCAGGCCGGTGCACGCCACCACGCAGGACCACAGCACGGCCGGTCCCCACGGGTTGGCGCCCAGGTGCTCGATGGCACCGGTGGCTTCCGCCTGCCCCGGCTGACCGAAGGCCAGGGCGATGGCAATCCCACCAACGATGATGTGGAGCAGGGCCATCACGGCGAATCCGGAGCGCGCCACAACGTCCAGCGCCTTGGTGTCGGACGCCTCCTCGACGGCGTCTGCCGCCTCACTGATGCTGGATTCCCCGTCTGCCATGTTTTAACCGTTCATGGGTCCTTCTGCGTGCAGCTTTCCCGCGCCAGGGCCTTCAACGTGGACCGTGCAGCGGACCACCAGCTTGCCCGGAGCGTGATCCAGCTCCACCAGGCTGTCCTTTGCGCTCAAAACCGTGCAAACCTCGGAACCGGCAACCACTGTGACGCCCTTGGCTTCAGCAGTCTCCCTGGCGTTCTCGAGGGCATCCTTCTTCAGGCCCGCCATGTATGCGCCGTCATCTTCCCGGGCGGGGTCTCCGAATGCCCAGCCGAACAAAGTCCCTGTTTCCATGGCGACGATATTACGCGCAACCGCGGTGCAAGTCGGGGTTTCGTAACATTGGTAAGTGTGCTTACCATGGCATGTCCATGACCCTTATGGGACAGGCCAGTACAGGCCGCACCAGCGGCATTTCGGAACCAGTTCGACGTTAGGAATCCACATCATGGCAGGAAATCTTGTTGCCCGGTCCGTTCACGATCTGAGCGCTGCGGCGTGGTTCGGCGGCGCGTTGATGGGCGCCATCGGGTTGAACGGCGCGGCTGCGGACGCCAAGGACCCAGCTGAACGAACCCGTCTGTCCAGCGCGGGCTGGATGAAATGGGCTCCGATCCAGACGGCGGCGTTCGCCTCGCACCTCGTGGCTGACCTCGCAATCGCCTGGGAGAACAAGGGACGCATCGCGAAGCAGGACGGCGTGGCCCGGGACACGGTGATCAAAACGGCCGTGACCGTGGCTGGGGCTGCCGTGACGCTGTACGCCGGCGTCCTTGGCAAGAAGGTGGAGAAGCTCGCGGACGAGGGAGCGCGGGGGGCAACTGAGCCGAATCCCGGTGCGTCCGAGGAACTGCAGTCGGCCCAGCAGCAGCTCAAGATCCTGCAGTGGGCCATCCCCGCCTTCGCCGCTGCCGTGATTATCCTCGGAGCCAAGCACGGTGAAATGCAGCGGCCCAAGAACGTCTTCCAGGGCCTCCGCTCCTAATCCCGGAAACCCCGGCAGCAGCTAACGGCATTAACGCCCGACGGCGGTTCGGCGCCCAGGTGCCGGACCGCCGTCGGGCGCTGTCCTTGCGGCTTGCGACGCGCAAAGCAGCCTGCGACGCGCAGGTTCCTTGGCGCACCTGATATTTCCAGTGCGCCTTGGAATACGCGCGTCGATTTTGAAGGTGCGGCGAAATCGGGGAGATCAGACGGGCTGGCTGTTTGGCGGCGGGAGGTCCGGATTCATGTCCTCGAGGTGGGGATCCTCAGCGGTCCACACTTGAATGACTGCCCAGATGACGGCCGCGATGGGAACGGACAGGACGGCACCAATGATGCCGGCCAGGATCGTGCCGGCAGTCAGTGCCATCAGGATCACCAGTGCGTGGAGCTGGAGCGACTTGCCCATCACGATGGGCTGCAGCAGGTCGCCCTCCAGCTGGTTGACCGCGACCACCACGGCCACCACTATCAGCGCCACCACCGGACCGTTGGCCACGAGGGCTACCAGGGCTGCGAGGATGCCGGCAACCGTGGCTCCCACCAGCGGGATGAAGGCTGTCATAAAGATGATGATGGCCAGCGGGAACGCCAGCGGAACCTGAAGGATCAGGAGGGCCGCGCCGATGGCCACGGCATCCACCAGGGCCACGATGGCGGTGCCGCGGACGTAGCCGCCCAGCACTTCGAGCGTGCGGCTGCCCACACGGCGGAGTTTCGCTTCCCGCTGCCCGTTGAAGGGCCGCAGGAAGAAGTTCCAGATTTTGGCGCCGTCCTTGAGGAAGAAGAACAGGATGACCACCACCAGGGCGCTCCCGGCCAGGAACTCCGTCACCACGGACAGCCCGGTGATGGCGCCCGAGCGGACCTGGCTGCTGGTGGCGAACTGGATGATCCCCTCGCGTGCCTGGTCCAGCTGCTCCCGGTCGATCGGAACCGGACCGGTGAGCAGGAACTGCTCCAACTCGTCCAGTCCCGAGGAGGCCTGCTGTGCCAGCTCGGCCCACTGGCTCCGGACGGAGAAGTAAATGACCGTACCAACGCCGGCCAGCAGGAGCAGGAGTGCCACAAACGCCAGCCCCGTGGCCGCGCCGCCCGGCAGGCCGCGGCGGCGGAGCACGTTGACGAACGGGCCGATGGCAGCGGCAAGAATCAATGCGATCAGAACCGGAATGACCAGAAGCTTGATCTGCATCAGGGCGTAGACGGAGACCACGGCCACCGCCAGGATCAGCAGGATCTGGGCGGAGCGGATCCCCACCCTTCCCAGCCCGTCGGCCCACAGTGCGGCTGGCGGCTTCCGCGTCGGCTGCGTCGCTGGGGTCGCTTCGCTCGGGGTCTTTTCGCTGGGGGTCTGGTGGGTTGCTCGCGACATGGAAGCTCCTGGTCATCGGCGTGCACCCAGGATGCGGATGGCACCCGGGGCTTGACTGCTTACATCAGATAGTAAGCCTACTGATGTCCCCGTCAGTGCCGAAACCGCAGGGCAGGACCTACGCCCGCAGCCACTCCGCGCAGGTGTTCAGGTTCTGGTTGACGCTTGCCACCGCGGCGTCGGCGTCGCGGGCCTCGATGGCGTCCACCACGGCACCATGGCCTTCATTCGTGAGACCGTCCAACCGGCCCTTGCGCTGCTGCTTGAGCAAGTCCTGGTGGAACACGTCACCGAAACTGACGTAGAGCTCGTGCAGCAGCGGGTTCCCGGACGCCTGGGCAACGCGCGCGTGGAAGTCCCAGTCCGCGCGGGCCCAACCCTCGAAGTCACCGGCGTGCCAGGCGACTTCCCGGGTGGCGAGTACGGCACGCAGGACGGCGACGTCGTCGGGCGTTGCATTACGGGCAGCCAGGCGCGCCGCCTGCGTGTCCAGGCCGAGCCTGACCTCGAGGATGTGTTCGTCTGTGTGGTCCTGGTACATCCGCCGTGCGGCACCGGACATCTCGCTGGTGGCGCGGACGTAGGTGCCGTCGCCGCGGCGGACCTCCAGCATCCCGCTGTGGGCCAGGGCCTTGACGGCTTCGCGCAATGTGCCGCGCGAGACGCCCAGGCCCTGCATCAGTTCCGGTTCGGAGGGGATGCGCTGGTCCAGGGGCCACTCGCCGGAGTGGATCATCTGCCGGAGTTTGGCGGTGACTTCGTCGGCGAGGGGCTGGCGGTGTGAGGTGCTCAAGGTCATGGCGTCCTACTTCTTCAGGCCGGACAATGGGGCGCGTGAGATCAGATGGGCCACCCCAACCTGGACCACGGCGAGGCCCAGCAGCAGTGCGAGGGGAAGCGTCCAGCCGCCGGTACCGCTGAACAGCAGCCCGGCACCGAAAGGGCCGGCCGTGGCCAGCAGGTAGCCGGTGGACTGAGCCAGGGTGGACAGGGCGGTGGTCTCGGCGGTGCTCGTCCCGCTCCGGCTGATCATCACCATGACCAGCGGGAAAATGCCCAGGCCGAAGCCAAGCAGGACGGTGGGGATGACGGCCAGGCCCACCGGCAGGAGCATCAGCGCTGCCAGGCCGGCCACCATGGTGGTGCTGACCAGATACAGCGCCGGCCGGAGCATCCGGGGCCGCGAGCCGATGGCGATCAGCACCATGCCGGCCGGCACCGAGACCAGCTGCATCAGCCCGTACATCAGGCCGCTGTCGGCTGAGCTGATGCCCATGTTGATCAACATCGACGGGAACCAGCTGATAAGCGAGTACGCGAGCAGCGCCTGGAGAGCGAAGAGGGCAGTGAGCAGCTGGCCCTTCCGGGTGCGGAGCAGGGGCCACGGCGAGATGCGGGCAGCAGTGTTCCGGACGCTGTTGCGGTGCGCATGCAGGACAACGGGCAGGAAGCCCAGGAACGCGGCCACGGCCAGGAATCCGATCGTGCCCACCGCGGCGGACGGTGAGCCGAGTGCCAACGCCAGCGGGACGACGGCGACCGCGGTCACGGTGGCGCCGGTGGTCATGGTGACGGTGTAGAGCGCGGTCATCGCTGAGGTGCGGTTGGCAAAGTGCTCGCGGATGAACGACGGCATGGCCACATTGCAGACCGCCAGGCCGGACATCCCCACCACGGTGCCCGCGACCAGCATGCCGGTTGCCGGGATCCCCCGGAGCAGCAGCCCGCCGGCCAGGAATCCGAGCGCCAGCAGGATTGCCTTCTCGACGCCCAGCCGTGAAGTCAGCCATGACGTCGCGGCCCCCGCCACCGCAAAACAAAGCGTGGGGATGGACGGAATGATCGCTGCCACCAGCGGCCCGTAGCCAAGGACTTGCTGAAAATCGTGGAGGAGGGCCGACGCCGCCGCAATTCCCGCGCGCAGGTTCAGCCCTATGAGCACCAGCGCAATGACGCCGAACACGACGGCGGTCCGCGGCTTGGGCGGCGCGTCGGACAGCGCCGGGGTGTCGGAAGGGGCAACAGTCATGTCCTTAACGTTAGACGTTAGACGTTTGATGTCTAGGGTTCTGTGGCGAACCTCTCCCGGCTATTAATGTTGCGGGCATAGACTCGGGCCACGAGAGTTCAATCCCGGGCTCGTAAGAACTTGTCCAGCTGGATCTGGCGCCCATCACTATGGAAGGACGGCCGGTCATGGCTTCGCAGGCAGTTGAGGTCGAAAAGAAGTACGACGTCGGTCCGGACGCCGAGGTGCCGGCGCTCGCGGACATCCCCGGGGTGGCCCGCGTGGGGGAGCCCCACGTGGACACCCTGGAAGCGGTGTACTTCGACACGGCAGGTCACACGCTCGCCGCCCGCGATATCACCCTTCGCCGACGCACCGGCGGAGTGGACGCCGGCTGGCACCTGAAACTGACCGCGGAAGGCCCCCCGTCCGGCGACGGCGGCGGGGCCGCTGGCGCGTCAGGCGGCTCCGGCTCGGAACCCCAGCGTCGCCGTGAGCTGCACGCCCCCCTGGGCCAGCCCGGCGTCGTTCCCGACAGCCTATTGGCGCACGTGCTCGCATACCTCCGCGGCGAGGATGCCGCCCCGGTGGTCCGGCTGGAAACCCGGCGCACCACCTATCCGTTATACGGCGCGGACGGAGTCCACCTGGCGGACCTGGCCGATGACCGCGTGAGCGCAGAGTTGCTCGGCGCGGCTGACGGTGCGGGCCGCACCCGGCAGTGGCGCGAATGGGAACTCGAGCTGGTGCACGGCAGCGCTGACCTGTTCCCGGCGGCGGCGGAAATCCTGGCCGCCGCCGGGGCGCTCCCGGCGAAGCACGGCTCCAAGCTGGCTAAAGTCCTGGCGCTGCCTGCCCGGGAGCCGGGCGCAGCTGACGCGCCTGTAAGTCCTGGCAAGAAGGGACCGGTGTCGGATCTCCTGACCGCCTACCTGGGCGCTCAGATCCGCGAGATCCTGGCGCTTGACCCCGGCGTCCGCCTGGAGGAACCGGAGGCTGTGCACGATCTGCGGTCGGCCACCCGCCGTTCCCGTTCCGCGCTCGCAGCCTACCGCCGGCTCTACAGCGCCGTGGCTGTGCGCCGGCTGAGGGACGAACTGAAGTGGCTCGGCAGCGTGCTGGGATCGCCGCGCGACGCCGAAGTGATGCTGGCTCGCCTGCTAGGGCACACGGCCGAACTGCCGACCGGACTGGCCTCGGCAGTGAAGGGCCGGCTGGACGATGAACTCGGCGACACATTGAACACCGCCTACCGGAAACTCCAGAAGGCACTGCTGTCCGAACGGTACTTCCGGCTCCTGGATGACCTGGAAGCCTTCCGTGACCACCCGCCGGTCCGGCCCGAAGGTGCAGCCCCCGCCCGTAAGGCGGCGGGCAAGCTGGTGGCCAAGGCCGCCAAACGGCTGCAGCGCGCAGCCAGGGCGGCCAAACGTGCACGCCGGGGAGCGGACCACGAGACAGCCCTTCACGACGTGCGCAAGGACGCTAAACGGCTGCGGCACGTGGCGGAGTCCGCAGCGCCGGTGCACGGTAAGCGGGCCGCCAAGATCGCCAAGGCCGCGCACCGCCAGCAGCAGGTCCTTGGAGATTTCCATGACAGCGTGGTGGCCCGGGACCTGCTGGCCAAGCTGGCGGCGGCGCCGGACCTGCCCGAGGACGTCGCGGCGGCCTACGTGTCGCTTCATACCCGGCAGGTGCAGCTCGCGGCCGAGGCCGAAGCCAGCTACCGGAAGGAACGCAAGAAGTCCCGCAAGGTCCTCCGGGGCAAGGTCATTTAGGGCTGCGGCCAGGGCCAAACGCGTCGGAGCCAAACGCGTCGGACCCGAACACCTCGGACCCGAAAACCTCGGACATGGCGAGCTGGACCGGAGGGAACCCCGAACCGGCCGAGACCGCCGCTTTGTACCCTTTCGGCGCCGGAACCGCCGTGGCCAAAAGCCCGTCGACCTGGGGAACGTCCGGGCAGTCGGCCCGGAGCAGGGGGCCACCGGCCGGCGCGAGGTGCACCGCGGCCGGAGCCACGGCCAGGCCCAGCCCGGCGGCTTTGAGCACAGCCTCCTTGGCCGTCCAGAGTGCCAGGCGTGGGTCCACGTCACGGTGCTGGAGCCCGGCACGCTCGCCAGGGGATGCAACGTAGTCGTCGAACGCCTTAAACAGGGTGTCCGGAACCAGTTCAATATCGGCGCCCACTGGCATCCCGGCCGGGGCGGCTGCCGCCATCACCACACCGTGGCTGCGGGACAGGCTGAGGCTGACGCCAGGCACGCCCGGTTTTCCGTGCTCCGGGCTGCCGCAGCCGGAGCAGAGCCGGGCAACGGCCAAGCTGGCAGCGTCAGCCGGTGGCAGGCCCAGACGGTAGGCGGCCAGCAGCCTGAAGAGAGCATGGGAGGCTGCGTAGTCAAGGCGGTCGCTGGCCCGGGTGAAGCGGCCAGCGGCGCCGACCTCGTCAGCGGAGAGGTAGGCGGCCAGCCCGCCCTCGGCAGGGCAGGCCGCCTCAAGGTCGCCTGAAGGGACGCAGAGGTATACGATGCCGGACCGCGCGCCATTGGCGACGCCGGACGGGGCGTCGCTGTCGGCGCCGGACCGGGCACCGCTGCTTACACTAAACGGGGCGCCGCCGCCGACGTCGGACCTGGCGCCGACGCCGGAGCCTGTACCGCCGTCGTCGGCCGTCACCGTTTGCTGATGCGCCGGTACTGGGCGATCGCCAGCGGGGCGAAGACGGCAATGATGCCCACACTGCACAGCACCGAATACAGCACCGCATTCTCCGCGGGCCAGCCGCTCGGCACACCGAAGCCGGCCGGGGCAGGATTGCCGAAGAGCTCGCGCGTGGCCGTCGCCACCGCGGTGACGGGGTTCCATTCCGCGATGGTGCGCAGCGGGCCGGGCAGCGAGGTCACGGACACAAAGGCGCCGGAAACGAACGTAACCGGAAACAGCCAGACGAGGCCCAGGCTCTGCGCCACTTCAACACTCCGGGCGGTCAGGGCAATCACGGCCCCGATCCACGAAACGGCGAAGGCGAACAGCAACAGCAGCGCGAGGGCCGCCAGCGCCGGGGCCAGGCCGGTGGTGATCCGCCAGCCGATGGCCAGACCGCAGATCAGCGTCACGATCACGGACAGCACGCTAGTGAACAGGTCCGAGGAGGTGCGGCCCAGAATGACGGCCACGCGAGACATCGGCAGGGACCGGAACCGGTCAATCAGCCCCAGCTGCAGGTCCTTGGCCAAATACACGGCCGTAAAGGACGCGTTGAAGGTCAGGGTCTGCGCCAGGATGCCGCCGATCAGGTAGCTGCGGTACTGGTCCCCGCCCAGGGCGCCGCCGAAGACGAACCCCAGCAGCAGCACAAACATAACGGGCTGCACGATTCCTGTGACCAGCGCGCCGGGTGTGCGAAGAACGTTGAGGAGGTTGCGCCGGGCAATGACCGAACTGTCCCTGGCGGCTGCGGTGATGGCGCTCATGCCGGCACCCCTTCCGTCCGGGCGGCCGCTTCGGTCCCGGCCGCTTGGTTTTCATCCGTTTCGGTCCCGGCCGCATCCTTCGCGGCGGCCGCGTGGCCGGTGAGCTGCAGGAACACATCGTCCAGGGTGGGACGGCGCAACGATGCTTCCTCCACCGGCAGCGCGCGGGCGTCAAGTTCGGAGAGGACCCGGACCAGGAGACGGTGGCCACCGACGGCTGCGACGGAGACGCGCAGGTTCTGCGAATCCAGTTCGGGACGGCAACCCGGTCCGGCCGCCTGCTCCAGCACGGCGGCGGCAGCGGTGAGGTCCGCCGCGTTGCGCATCACGACGTCGATCCGTTCCGAACCGGCGTTTTGCTTCAGTTCCGTGGCGGTCCCCTCGGCAATGACGCGGCCGTGGTTGATGACGGCGATGTGGTCCGCCAGCCGGTCCGCTTCCTCAAGGTACTGGGTGGTCAGCAGGACTGTGGTGCCGTCTGCCACGAGGCGGGACACCACGTCCCAGGTGTCCAGCCGGCCGCGCGGATCCAGCCCGGTGGTGGGCTCATCCAGCACCACCACTTTGGGCCGGGCCACGATGGCGCCGGCAAGGTCCAGCCGCCGGCGCATGCCGCCGGAAAAGGTTCCGGAACGTTTGCCCGCGACGTCGGTCAGCCGAAAGTTTTCCAGCAGTTCGTTCGCCCGGGCCGAGGCGTTGCGCCTGGTCATCCCGTAGAGCCTGCCCACCATGTGCAGGTTTTCGAAGGCGGTAAGTTTCTCGTCCACAGCGGCGTATTGGCCGGACAAGCCCAGGTTCCGGCGCACCAGGTCGGGGTCAGAAAGCACTGAGTGCCCGGCCACCCGCGCGTCTCCGCCGTCCGGGGACAGCAGCGTGGTGAGGATTTTGACCGTGGTGGTTTTGCCGGAGCCGTTGGGTCCCAGCAGGCCCAGGACGGTCCCCTCCCGGGCGTGCAGGGAAAGGCCGTCCAGGGCTTTGAAGCTGCCGAAACTCTTGGTGACGTTCTCGACCCGGATCAATGCGCGGCGGCGAGCTCGGCGACCTTGCGCGGAGCCATGTCCGTCCAGGTGCGGGACACGTAGTCGAGGCAGGCCTCACGGTTGTCCGGGCCGAACATGGTGACCCAGCCCTGCGGAACGGCGGCGAAAGCCGGCCAGAGGGAGTGCTGCTGATAGTCGTTGACGAGGACGGAGAACGTTGCGGACTTGTCATCGAATGGATTCGTCATGGTGACTTTCCTGTCTGTTCTGGCGGGTGGGTTGGCTCCCCTTGTGCAACAGGAGCATCACTGGTTATTCGGCTCCGCTGCCAAGCCGGATGGCCAACGCCGGCATTATTGTGCTGAGAGCCCGGTCACTTAAGAGCTCCGAATGGCGCGCATCCACGGCGACGTCGGTGATGGTCCCGGTGACGTAGGGCACCCAGGCCGTACTCCCGGGGGTACCTGCCGGCACCTCGTCGGTGGCCCGGAAGAACAGCAGGTCGCCGGCGAAGACCTGGGGCTGGTCCTGGCGGATCAGCCTGGCCAACGCCGGGAAGTTACCCGCCATGGCCTGGACCGAATCCAGCGGAACGTTGCCCAACGGATTGTGGTTTTCGCGCAGGATTTCTTGGGTGCGTGCGGCGTCCAGGGCCGGCAGGTCCTCGCCGGACAGATCGTAGCCCTGGGCGTCGAGGTAGCTGGCCCAAAGTTCCGGTCCCGTGCCGACGTCGGCGTTGTCCTCCTGGCCCGGAAAAGCATCCAGGATGGCCAGGAACGCCACGTCCTCGCCGAGCTCCTGCAGCCTGGTAGCAAGCCGGTGGACCAGGGACCCGCCGAACGAATAGCCCATCAGGTGATAGGGCCCCTGGGGCTGCACGGAGCGGATCTTCGCGATGTAGTCATCGGCCAGTCCGGTCAACGTGGCGGCCTTGACCGGATGGGTCCGGCCCGGCTCCATCCCGGGCATCTGCAGCCCGATCAGGGGACGTTCCGGGTCCAGCCGGCCCAGCATCGAGGCATAGCCCCAGCTGATGCCGGAGGCGGGGTGCACCGCGAAAAGAGGTTGCCGGGATCCCGTGGTCCGCAGCGGCAGCAGCTGCCGGAGGCTGTCCGAGGTGCTCTCGGCAGCCCCCTTCGAGGCCTCCCGGAGCAGCCCCTCCACCGTGGGGGCCCGGAACAGCGACTGGACCTGCAGGTCCGTTCCCAGCGCGGCGTTGACCTTGGCAATCAGCGGCTGGGCCAGGAAGGAATGGCCGCCGAGCTCGAAGAACGATTCGTCCACACCGGCACGCTCCAGGGACAGCACCTCGGCAAAGATGCCGGCCACGGCTTCTTCCCGCGGGGTCCGCGGGGCACGGCCGGCACCGCGCGTTGCCGTGCCGGGATCCGGCAGCGCCGCGGTGTCCACCTTTCCATGCGGGGTCAGCGGCACCTCAGCGATGACCACGACGGCGGCGGGCACCATATAGTCCGGCAGCAGCCCCCGCACGTGGTGACGGACGACGTCGGGCAGGGCACCGCCGTTGGGTTGCTCACCCGCCGCCGGCACAACGTACGCGATCAGGCGGAGGCCGCCGTCGTCGTCGTTCCCGACAGCACGGACCACCGCCTCGACGACGCCGGGCGCGCTGCGCAGTGCGTTCTCCACCTCGCCGGGCTCCACCCGGAAGCCGCGGATCTTCAGCTGGTCATCGTTGCGGCCGCCAAACACGAGCCGGCCGTCGGCGTGCCGGGAGACCACGTCGCCGGTGCGGTACATCCGTTCGCCGCCGCCCGCGAACGGGTCTGCCACAAACCGTTCGGCGGTCAGCCCGGGCAAGCCGCGGTAGCCGCGGGCCAGCTGGCGGCCGGAGATGTAGAGCTCGCCGGACGCGCCCGGCAGGGCATGCTGCATCCTGGTGTCGAGGACATAAAGCCGAGTCCCCGCGGTGGGCCTGCCCAGGACAGGTGCTTCCGTGTCGCCAACGCGCGCCAGGGCAGTGTCCACGGTGGCCTCGGTGGGTCCGTACAGGTTCCAGGCCCGGATTCCCGGGTTAGCCGCGACGGTCTCCCAGAGCCCGGCGTCGAACGCTTCGCCGCCGAGGGCCAGGCTGAAGGCATCTGCGCCGTCTGCGCCGTCTGCGCCGCCGGCGTGTCCGGCCAGGAGACCGGCGAACTCCGGTTCGGTGAGGAGCTGGCGCAGGTAGCCGGGCGTGGTTTCCCAGGCGTTGATGCTGTGCCCGGCGAAGTAGGCGGCAAGATTCTTGGAGTCCCGGCGCGTGTGGTCGGAGATCAGGTGCAGCTCGTGGCCCGCCACCATCCACAGGATCGGATCCCAGGACGCGTCGAAGCCCACGCCCGTGGTGTGTGCCACCCGCCGGCGGCCAACGCCTGATAGCAGCGTCTCCCGATGCGAGGCGAGCAGCTCCGCCAACGCTCCGTGGCTGACTTCCACGCCCTTGGGCCGGCCCGTGGAGCCCGACGTGAAGAGCACGTAGGCCAGATCGCGCGGGTCCGGGTTGTGGACCGGGGCTTCGGCGGTCAGCGCCTCGGCCAGATCTTCGAGAAGGAGTACGCGCGGCGAAACTGCGAGGCCGGCAAGGATCTGCGCCACCCTGCCGGCAAGCGCCGTGGTGGTCAGGATTGCCTGCGGTGCGGCATCCTCAAGGATGGCTGAGGCTCGATGGTCCGGGTATTCGGTATCGATGGGGTTGTACACGGCCCCTGCGGACAGCACGCCCAGCAGGCTCTGGACCGTTCCCAGCGAGCGAGGCAACATAACGGAGACCACGTCGCCGCGGCCGACTCCCGCCGTGATGAGCCCGGCAGCGACCTGGGACGCCGAAGCTGCCAGCTCGGCGAAAGTCAGGGTCCCGCCGTCGGACGCTTCTTCGCTTCCGAACGTTCCTGAATTGCCAGATCCGGCAATGCCAGTTCCCGCAGCGACCAGTGCGGTTGCGTCGGGCGTTGCGCTGACTGTCGCGGCGAAGGCTGCCAGGATGTTGGGTTCGTCTTCCCAGGCGGCGGCCGCAGCGGCGGAACCCGAGCGGGACCCGGCGGTGGCGGCCATCAGGCGGGCCGCTTCCGCTTCCCCCACCAGCGGGAGTGCGGCGAGGGGACTGTCCGGGGACGCGGACGCGAGGTCCAGCAACCGGCCGAAGTCGTCCGCGAGCCGTTGGGCTGTTTCCGTGCTGAACATGGCGGCGTTGTAGTCAACGGTGGCGGCCAGGCCGCCGTCGTCCTCTGGCCGGAAGGTGAAGGACAGATCGAACTTGGCCTCCCCGGACGCGGTCTCCGGCTCCGGGCTCACGATGACGCCCGGCAGTTGCGGGACGGCCGGTGCCTCGTTGTCCACTGTGAGCATGGTCTGGAACAGGGGGTGCCGGCCCAGTTCCCGCTCCGGGTTGACCGCTTCGACGAGCCGTTCAAAAGGCACGTCGTCGTGGTCGAAGGCATCAAGGATGCTCTCCCTCGACCGGCCGAGCATGGTCCGGAGGCTGGGATCCCCGGCGGCACTGACCCGCAGCGGGAGGGTGTTCACGAAGAACCCCACAAGCCCGGCCAGGGCAGGCTCCGTCCTGCCGGCGGTGGGGGAGCCGATCACCAGGTCGTCGCCGGCGCCCGTGCGGTGCAGGAACGACGCCAGGCCGGCGTGGAGCGCCATAAAAAGGGACGCGTTCGACGCCGAGGCCAGGGTCTGGAGGGCCGTGACGCTGGCGGCACTGATCCGGAACCCCAACTGCGCGCCTGGTTGGCGCGATTCGCGGGGGCGGCGGTTGTCCGCAGGCAGCGTGAGTTCGGCCGGGATCCCGGCCAGCGTGTGCTGCCAGTGTTCCAGCCGGGACGTGAGGGCTTTCCCATCAAGCTGCTGCCGCTGCCAGGTGCTGAAGTCCGCGTACTGCAGGGGAAGCGGGGCAGGTTCGGCCGCCGGTTCCGTACCGATCGCGGGACCCGTGCCGAGCGCGGCTTCGTAGGCCGCTGTGAGGTCACGCGCCAACGGGGCCAGGGAGGCTCCGTCACTGGCGATGTGGTGCATCACCAGGTGCAGGACCCATTGGGACGGACTGCCGTGGGACGCACCGCCGTCGGACGCACCGCCGTCGGACGCGATGCGGATCAGCCGGGCACGGAGCGGCAGGTCGGTGCGGACATCAAAGCCGCGTTCTGCATCCTCCCGCAGGAACCGCCGGACGTCGTGGTCCGACGCCGCGGTGCTCATTGAAAGGCCCATACCGGCGCTTCCCGTTTCAGGATCCAGGATCAGCTGCTCCGGAACGCCGCCGGTCGCCGGATAGACGGTGCGGAGGACTTCGTGCCGCTGGAACAGGGACTCGACGGCGGCGGCAAGGGCCGGCTCGTTGAGCTCGCCGGACAGGCGGACCGCGAGTGAGATGTTGTAGTCGGCGGCGCCCGGATCCAGCTGGTTCAGGAACCACATCCGGGATTGGGCGTAGGACAGTTCCAGGCGGTCGGGACGGACGGCGTCGGGGCCGGCCAGCCACTCCGGGAGGGGAGTGGGGAGGTCCTCCCTTTCGAGGGCGCTCTGCGTTGTGAGGGTTGCTGCGGATGCGGCGGACGGGTCGGACGGGGCTGACACTTCGGAGCTTGTGGACGCCGCGGACGCGGCGGTACCCACGGGCCCGCGCACGGCATCCAGCAGCCCCGCCGGGGTGGGCTGGTCAAAGAGGGTGCGCAGCGGCAACTCGGTGCCGAATTCAGCCCTGATCCGGCCCATCATGGAGATGGCCAGCAAGGAGTGGCCGCCCAGGACGAAGAAGTCGTCGGCCATGGAGACGTTCTCCACGCCCAGCATTTCGGCGAAGATCCCGCACATGGTGCGCTCGCCGGCGGTGGCCGGAGCGGTGCCCAGGCCACTGCCGGCAGTCACTGGGGCGGGCAGGGCCGTACGGTCCAGCTTCCCGTGCGGCGTCAGCGGCAACTCGGGGATCTGCATCAGGACGGCCGGGACCATGTAGTCCGGCAACCTGTCCGCGGCCACGCGGCGGAGGTCCTCTGGAGTGGTGGTTCCTGTGTAGTACGCCACCACGCGGTGGGCCGGTTCGCCGTCGGGAAGGGCAACGGCCCGCTCAACGCCGGAGTGCGCCGAAAGCACGGCTTCAATCTCGCCGAGTTCAATCCGGAACCCGCGGACTTTGACCTGATCGTCCGTGCGCGAGAGGAATTCGAGCGAGCCGTCGTGGGCCCGCCGGACCAGGTCTCCGGTGCGGTACATCCGGCTGCCGTCGGCCGCGAACGGATTGGCCACAAAGCGGGAGGCTGTCTCGGCGGGCCGCAGGTCGTAGCCGCGTGCCATGCCCGGTCCGGCGAGGTACAGCTCCCCGGGGATGCCGGCCGGTACCAGTGCCAGGTATTGGTCCAGCACAAAAGTATCCGTGTTGGCGATGCCGCGGCCGATGGTGGGCGAGCCGCCCGTGACCTTGGCCGTGACGGAATCAACGGTGAACTCGGTGGGGCCGTAGAAGTTGTAGGCCTCCACCTGCGGCGTGGCCGCGAGCTGGGTCCAGAGGTCCGCCGGGACCGCTTCTCCGCCCAGGGCCAGCAGCAGCGGCTGGTCCCGACCGGCGTCGAGCAGGCCGCTCTGGAGCAGTTGCGCGGCGTAGGACGG
Organism: Pseudarthrobacter lactosi; assembly: GCF_055412785.1. Classification (NCBI taxonomy): domain Bacteria; kingdom Bacillati; phylum Actinomycetota; class Actinomycetes; order Micrococcales; family Micrococcaceae; genus Pseudarthrobacter; species Pseudarthrobacter lactosi. The sequence goes on along the minus strand of NZ_JBVAYS010000001.1, from coordinate 1,627,807 downwards.
GGTTGTCTCCAGCACATCGATGGCGTGCTCGCGGCAGTAGCTGCTCAGCGCCTCCGCATCGCCGCGGACCTCGTCCGCCACCATGTGGAGTTCCGCCCCGGCCACCAGCCAGAGCATCGGATCCCAGGCGGCGTCGAAGCCCAGACCGGCGATATGCGCCACGGCCACCGGGGCAGCGGCAGCGCTGGTGCCCGGGGCAGCGCCTGCCGCCGCGAACCGCGGGGCGTACAGCGTGCGGTGATGGTGGAAATAGAGGTTGGCCAGGGCACTGTGTTCCACGGCCACACCCTTGGGACGCCCGGTGGAACCCGACGTGTACAGCACGTAGGCCAGATCCGAGGGTGCCGGGAGCCGCCGCTCCAGTGCCGCGTCCGGGACGTCCGTGCCGGCGTCGTGCAGCATCTGCATGCTGAAGGTCCGCCACCCATCGGAACCAAAATCTTCAGATCCTGAGGCATCGGGTGCCGCGACGATCGCCACGGCCGGGGCGCCGTCGGCCAGGATCATTCCGATCCGTTCCGCCGGATAGCTCAGGTCCACCGGAATATAGACGGCCCCGGCAGCCAGGACGGCCAGGGCTGCAACAGCAACGTCGGCGGTGCGCGGCAGCAAAACGGCGACGCGGTCGCCAGGTTCCACCCCCGAGGCCACGAGCCCCTTGGCGGCGGAGGCAACCAGGCTGTGGAGCTCGCCGAAGCTGATCCCGAGGTCCGGCCCTGACTCGTCAATGAGCGCCGACGCCCGGGGTGTCCGCGCCGACGTGGCAAAGAAGGCATCAACCACGGTCCCTTGCTGTTCGGCTTGGGTGTTGGGCGTGTTGGCGGGTCCGTTGCGGAGGCTCTGCTCCAGGGCGAGTTGCTGCTTGCTGGGCGACTGGATCCGGAGGCGGTCCAGCGTGACGCCCGGATCAGCAGCGAACTGCTCGACGACGGCGAGGTAGCCTTCCACCAGTTGCTCGGCCGTGGCGCGGGTGAACAGTGCGGGGTTGTAGGCGAGCGAGCCGCGGATGCCGGCAGCGCTGCCTTCAGCTGCCGGGGCACCTTCTCCGCCGGAACCCGTTTCGGCAAGGTCCAGAAGCAGATCGAACTTGGCCCCGCCGGGTTCCTGGCTGAGGTCTGCGGTGGCTTCCAGCCCGTCCATGGCGAGTCCGGCCGCGGCAGTGTTCTGCAGGGTGAGCATGACCTGGAAGAGCGGGTGGCGGTGCTGGGAACGGGTGGGGTTCAGCTCCTCCACCACACGTTCAAACGGCGCTTCCTGGTTGGCGTAGGCGTGCAGGTTGGTGTACCGGACGCTCTCCACCAGCTCGGCGGCCGTGGGATTGCCGGATGTGTTCGTGCGCAGCACCAGTGTGTTGACGAAGAAGCCCACCAGTTCGTTCAGCTGGGTGTCCGTCCGTCCGGCCACAGGCGTGCCCAGCGGGATGTCGTCACCGGCGCCGGACTTGGTGAGGAGGGCCGCGAGCGCGGCCTGCAGGACCATAAAGAGGCTGGCGTTGTGCTGCCGGGCCAGGGCGTTGAGCCGGGTGCTGGTTTCCGGCGGGATGGCCAGGGGAACGGACGACGCCGGCCCTGTCTCGCCATGCGCGCCGCGGCTGTAGTCGAACGGGAGCCGGAGTTCTTCGGGGGCGCCGCGCAGTTCGCGGGTCCAGAACTCGAGCTGCCGTGAGATGGCACTCTCGGGATCGTCCTCGCTGCCCAGTTCGGCGCGCTGCCAGAGTGTGTAGTCGGCGTACTGGACCGGCAGGGGAATCGGCGGGACGTCGTGGCCGGAGGCCAGTCCGTTGTAGGCCTCCGAGAGGTCCCGTGCCAGCGGGGCAAGGGACCAGCCGTCGGCGGCAATATGGTGCAGGGTAATGGCCAGTACGTGGTGGTCCGGCGCCAGCTGGAACAGGACAGCCCGCAGCGGCAGGTCGCGGCTGAGGTCAAAGCCGCGGGTGGTTTCGGCCTCGAGGGCACCGGCCAGGCTGTCCGCGGTGCACTGCACAGCCAGCAGGCCCGGCGGGCGCTCGCCGGCGGGGAGGATCTGTTGCGCCGGTTCGCCGTCCACCAGCGGGAAGATGGTCCGCAGGGTCTCGTGCCGGCCGGCGACACGGCCGATTGCAGTCTCCAGCGCCGCCACATCCAGGGACCCCTTGAGGTCCAGTACTACCGGGATGTTGTAGGCACCGGATTCGGGGTCGAACCGGTTCAGGAACCACAGCCGCCGCTGGGCGAAGGACAGCGGCACCAGTGCCGGGCGTTCCGCCGGTTCGAGCGGATGGGCGTTGCCGGCGCCCAGCTCCAGCGACTCGGCGAGGGCAGCCACGGTGGGCTTTTCAAACACGGTGCGCAGCGCAGGTGCCACACCTGTCCTGTCGCGGAGGAGCGCCACGAGCCGCGTGGCCAGCAGTGAGTGGCCGCCGAGGTCAAAGAAGTCGTCGTCCAGCCCCACGGCCTGGAGCCCCAGGATTTCCGTGAAGGCGTCGGCCACGATCCGTTCACGCCGGTTCCGTGGTTCGGTGGCGGCGGTTTCCTGGGCCGGCGCGGGCAGTGCACGGGTGTCCAGTTTGCCGTTGGGCGTCAACGGAATGGCCGGGATCTGCTGGATCGCAGCAGGCACCATGTAGTCCGGCAGTTGCCGGCGCGCCTGCTTGCGGAGTTCCACCGTGTCCAGAGCGGCTCCGGTTTCGTCTGTGCTTCCTCCACCAACTGTTCCCGCACCGGTCGTTCCCGCACCGGCGGCCGCGGTGACGTAGCCCAGCAGCTGGTCGTAGCCGGCGCGGTTCTTGCTCACCGCAACGGCCGCGTGTTCCACACCGTCCAGGGCGCGGAGGACTTCCTCGATTTCGGCGAGCTCGATGCGGAAGCCGCGGATCTTGACCTGGGCATCCATGCGCCCCCGGAACTCGAGGGTTCCGTCGGGGAGGCGGCGGACGACGTCGCCCGTCCGGTACATGCGCGAGCCGTCCAGGGCGAACGGGTCGGCCACAAAACGTTCGGCGCTGAGGCCGGGCTGGTCGAGGTAGCCACGGGCCAGGTTGACGCCGGCGACGTACAGTTCGCCGACGGCGCTGACAGGTACCGGGTTCAGTCCCGAATCCAGGATGTAGTGGCGGCTGTTGCTGACCGATCCGCCCAGGGTTGGTTCGGTGCCGGGCTCCATCACGGCGGTAAGGGAATCCACTGTGGTTTCGGTGGGGCCGTAGAAGTTGTAGGCCACCACTCCGTCCTTTTCGGCCAGGGCGCTCCAGAGCGGGGCATCCACGGCCTCGCCGCCGAGGGCCACCACTGATGGGTGGGTCTCCTGGTCGAACAGGCCGCCGGCCAGCAGCACCTTGGCGAAGGACGGCGTGGTTTCGATCGAGTCGATGCCGGTCCCGGCGAGGTAGCTGCTGAGTGCTTCGGGATCGCGGCGGGTCTGGTTGTCCACGAGGTGGAGTTCGTGCCCGGCGATGAGCCACAGGATGGGGTCCCACGAGGCGTCGAAGGACAACCCGGCGGTGTGCGCCACCCGAAGTTTCCGGCGCAGCCGCGTTTCCGCCGGGAGGAAGATGCTGTCCCGGTGGGAGGTGTAGAGGTTCAGCAGGGCAAGGTGCTCGACGCCGACACCCTTGGGCCGCCCGGTGGAACCGGACGTGAAGATCACATAGGCAAGGTCCTGCTGGCCGGCCAGGGGCTCCACCGCGGAGGCGTCCTTGCCAGCCAGGCAGGCGGCCACCAGGGCCGAGTCCAGGACGGACACGGGGACATCGGTGGTGAGTCCTTCGTGGCTGGAGCCTTCGCCGGTGAAGGCCGAGGTGGTCAGCAGTCGGACCGGGGCGGCGTCGTCGAGCATGCCCTCAACCCGGCCGGCCGGGTAGTCCGGGTCCAGCGGGAGGTACGCGGCACCGGACTTCAGGATCGCCAGGATGGCGACCGGCAGCAGGACGCCGCGGTCCAGCCGGACCGCGACGGTGCTTCCGGGGCCGGCTCCGTGGCCGCGGAGGAACCGGGCGAGCTGGTTGGAACGCGCCTCCAGTTCGCCGAAGGTGAGCTCGCCGTCGGATGCCACCACGGCGGTCCGGGAGCTGTCCGCTGCGGCGTTGAGCTGGAACTCCTCCACGATGGTGTGCCGCGGCAGGGCCAGGTCAGCTGCTTCCCCGGCGGCCAGCAAGGCGCGTTCCTCCTGCTCGGTGGTTACGGCAAGATCGGCCAGGCGGGCGTCCGGCTGGGTGGCCACGTGCTCCAGGAGCCTGATGAAGCGGCCCAGGTGGTCCTCAAGCCGATTTGTGTTGTAGAGGGCGGTATTTCCTTCGAACTGGACGGTCGCCTGCCCGGCGTTGCCGTGCGCTCCGGTAGCTTGCCCGGCGCCGTCGTCCGTTCTCCCGGCACGGGTGCCGGCGCTGGCGCTCAGCCCGTGGATGACGATCGAAAGGTCATCGATGGGTCCGGTGGAGAGGATGTTCATGGTGCCCCGGGCGGCACCGAAGCTGACGTCGTCAAGGACCGGCAGGATATTCACCGACGGCCCAAGGTAGCCGCCCTGGGAGCCCAGGTCTTCATAGCGGAAGCGCTGGTGCACAAGGGCGCCGCGCAACGTTGCGCCGACGGCCTCGATGGTCCTGCGGACCGTTGCCCCGGGATCCACGGCCAGCCTGACGGGCACGATGTTGGACAGCATGGACGGCGTGGACTTAGCCAGCTTGCCACGCCGCGCGGTCACCGGCAGGGCCACCGAGACGTCGCGTTCGCCGGTGATCCGGTGCAGGTAGAGGGCAGCCGCGGTGAGGACCAGTGCGGGGGCGCTGCCGGCTGCCGATGCCAGGGCGGCAGCGGCTGAGGCGGGCAACGCCCTCTTGGCGCGCACCAATGAGGTGGCGGCGGCGTCGGGCCTGCCGGCCAGCCCGGCAGCCGGCGGGGCATCGGCCAGTTGCGCGTCCCAGTACGCGCGGTCTGCCGCGGCCGCGGAGGATTCGGGGTAGCTGGCTTCGGCGGCGAGGAGTTCATGCAGCGGCCCGAAGCGGGGCTCGCCGTCGGTGCTGCCGGTCCCTGCGCCGTCCGGAAGTGCGCCGTCCGGACGTGCATTGTCCAGCAGTTCGTTGTCCAGCAGTTCGTTGTAGAGCCCGGCCACACGCTTGAGGACCAGCACGGCCGAGTAGCCGTCCAGCATCAGGTGGTGCACCCGCTGATAGAAGTAGTGGCGTTCCGCAGAGAGCCTGATCAGCTCGGTGTGCAGCAGCTCATCCGTGGCGGCGTTGCGGGGGAGACCCAGATCGGAGTCCATCAGCGACCTGGCCTCGGCTTCAGGGTCCTTGGCCTTGCCCAGATCGGTGATGTCCAGCACCGCCGCTTTGCGCCGGTGGTACTGGAACGGCCCGCGGTCATCCTCAGCGAAGGCCATATTGAGGGCGTCTGTTTCGGATACCGCCTGGTGCAGGGCGTCTGCCAGCACCTCCACGTCCATGGGCCCGACGATCTCGATGAACTGGCCGATCTGGAACATCGGATTCTCCGGTGCCAGCTGCTGGGCGTACCAGATGCCGCGCTGGGCCGGGGTCAGTTCCAGCCTTGCTTCGGCGTCGTGGGCGGGGGAGTTCAAGGAGTTCGGGGACATGTTCCTTCTCGGGTATCTCGAGGGGATGGCGGCCGGGCATGGCAAAGCAGGCGGACGGGGGCATCCGGGCACGCCAAATGGACCCGCATTGCGGGGCTGGGCAGGAAGGGACTCCCGCAGGCCGGCGGTCTCGGCCGGCCTGCGGGAGGATCAGGACAGGATTGTCACCTGAGGATTACTGGAACTGGCCGAACTGGAACGGGCCGGTGTCGCCCAGGTCCACCAGGGGGCCGTCAACGACGGGGCCGTTGACCACGCCGCCATTGAGGAATCCGCCGTTGATCAGGCCGCCTTCTGCGGCCTGGGCGGGCAGTGACGTCACGGCGAAGGCAGAGAATGCCAGTGCTGTTCCTGCGGCGATCCGGGTTGCGGTCTTGAAGGTCTTATTCACGTTCATCTCCAGTTAGGTAGCCAAATAGTTTCCACGCACCACGAAGGTGTCATAGGAGTATTCGGACCTGTTCGGAATCCGGATGGGATGGGGAGTCCGGTCACATCAACGCGGGGTCACTCAACGCCCTTCCGGGGCCGAGAATTGGGCGAGAAGTGACCCCGCGTTGCAGTTGTGGGAGCTACCTGGCTTGCCGCGCTCCGAGCCGCGACACGGCGAGCGCCAGCCACAGCTGCACGCGGTCCGCGGTGACCGAAGGATCGTAGCCGGTGAGCTCGGTGATCTGCGCCAGCCGGTACCGCACCGTGTTCCGGTGCAGGGTCAGGGCTTCGGCGACGGCTGCCACGGAACCGTTGTTGTTCAGGTAGCTTTCCAGGGTGGTCACCAGTTCCGCACCGTGGGCGGCGTCGAAGGCGCGCAGCGGGTTCAGCGACTCGTGGGCCATGTCGGCCAGCGGAACGTCTTCGCTGGCCAGCAATAGGGAGGTCAGGCTCAGGCGTTCCGGCTCGTTCACCGGCAGGCCGTGGCTGGCCGCATCGCGCGCCTCGAAGTAGCTCCAGCGCAGGCCGTTCGGCTTGGTGTATGCGCCGCCGATCCCGATCGTCGCATGGATCCCGGCCTCAGCCAGGTGGTCGCTGAGGCGCCTGGCCAGCGCAGGTGCCGCGCCGCCGTCGTCGTTTATCACCACCACCAGGTCCTTCCCGACGACGGCGGCCACCGCGTTCTCCAGCGGCTGCGGCACCGAGGTGCTCACCAGGGCCTTGTGATGGGCGGCGGACACCGCCAGCAGCACCACGTTCTTGCGCGTGCTGTTCAGGCCTACGCCCGCGAGCCGGCGCTGGGCCTCGCTGGTCTCCAGGGACCCGTGGATGACGTCCTCCAGCACCTGGCCGCACAGGGCGCGCTGGGCCTGGCGCTGCTTGACCATGTTGTTCAGCTCCACGCTGATCAGGTTCTGGGCGTAGCCGATGATGCCGGAATCCTCGAAGGGCTGGCGGACCCACAGCGTGCAGGCATCGCGGCGGCCGGTGGGGATGGGGTAGGAGGTCCAGGTGTCAGCGAAGGGGAGCTCGGCGCTGCTGTTGTAGAGGTGGGCGGTGAACTGGGTGAGGGCGATTTCTGTCCTCAGCATGCCGCCCAGGTGCTTCAGGAGCTGGGCGAGGCCGCCGCCGGTGAGGAGGGCGCGTGCAAGGATCTGGTGTCCCGCGATGAGGCGCTCCAGCTTGGCGACGTGATCAGCGGCCTGCGCTTCCGCGACCAGTTTGCCAATGGCAATGAACGGCGTCTCGTAAGGCACCTGGACGATCGGCAGCCCCCAGCGGTTGGCCTCGGCAATCAGGGCCGGCGGGACGGCGTCGTGCGTCAGCCCTGTCCCGAACCCTATGCCCACGGCTCCGGCGCGCTGGACCTGGCGGACGAAGCGCCGCTGCTCGGGCGCGGACCGCAGGCGCATGCCGGTGGTGAGCACCAGTTCGCCGCCGCTGAGGAAGCGCTGCGGGTCTTCCAGCTCCGTGACGGCAACCCAGTTGATGTCCTCGTGCCAGGTGGTCTCGGCAAGGCCCGCATTGGACAGGTGGAGGGAGTGCACGCCGAGCAGGGTGGCGAGGGAAATGGCCATGGTCCAAGGATAGACGGACGCTGGTCAACCGCACTAAACATTGCGGCCAAGGGTGTGCAGGTGGCTATTCCCCGGGGTGAAGGTGCTGGCATAGGCTCAAGGCAGTCGCAACCATCCGCTTCGCAGCTGATGTTCCCTTATGAAAGAGGTTGTACACCGTGGTTCAAACCTTGCAGAACTTCATCAACGGTGAGTTCGTCACGCCTGCGGGCACCGACCTGCTGGACATCGTCAACCCCACCAACGGCGAGGTGGTGGCGCAGTCGCCTGTGTCCATCCAGGCCGACGTCGACGCTGCCATGACCGCGGCCAAGGATGCTTTCAAGACGTGGAAGCACGTCACTCCGGGGCAGCGCCAGCTGATGCTGCTCAAACTCGCCGACGCCGTTGAGGCCAACAGCGACGAACTGGTGGAGGCCCAGCACCGCAACACCGGGCAGGTGCGCTCGCTGATCGCGTCCGAGGAAGTTGCCGCCGGCGCCGACCAGCTCCGCTTCTTCGCCGGTGCCGCACGCATCCTCGAAGGCAAGTCCGCGGGCGAGTACTTCGAAGGCCACACCTCCTACGTACGCCGCGAACCCATCGGCGTTGTGGCCCAGGTTGCCCCCTGGAACTACCCGTTCCTGATGGCCATCTGGAAGATCGGCCCGGCACTCGCCGCCGGTAACACGGTGGTCCTCAAACCGTCCGACACCACCCCCGAATCCACTCTGGTGCTGGCCCGTCTCGCCGGGGAGATCTTTCCGGCTGGCGTCCTGAACGTCGTCCTCGGAACAGGCGCAACCGGCGCGATGATGGTGGAACACCGGGTCCCCGGCCTGGTCTCCATCACGGGTTCCGTACGGGCCGGCATCGCCGTCGCCTCCGGGGCCGCGAAGGGCCTCAAGCGCGCCCACCTGGAGCTCGGCGGCAAGGCCCCGGCCATCGTGTTCAAGGACGCGGACATCAAAAAGAGCGCCGCGGCCATCGCCGAGTTCGCCTTCTTCAACGCCGGCCAGGACTGCACCGCCATCACCCGCGTACTGGTTGAAGATTCAGTCCACGACGACGTCGTAGCAGCCATGGTGGAGCACACCAAGACCCTGCACACTGGCTCGCAGAACGACGAAGACAACTACTTCGGCCCGCTGAACAACGTGAACCACTTCAACGCTGTCACCTCCGTGGTGGAGCACCTCCCGGAGAACTGCCAGATTGTCACGGGCGGGCACCGCGCCGGGGACAAGGGCTTCTTCTTCGAACCCACCATCGTCACCGGCGCCAAGCAGACTGATGACATCGTCCAGCAGGAAACCTTCGGCCCGGTCATCACCGTGCAGAAGTTCACCTCCGAGGCGGAGGCACTCGAACTGGCCAACGACGTCGAATACGCCCTCGCATCCAGCGTTTGGACGTCCGACCACGGCACGGCCATGCGGATGAGCCGCGACCTGGACTTCGGCGCGGTCTGGATCAACACCCACATCCTCCTCACCGCCGAAATGCCCCACGGCGGCTTCAAGCAGTCCGGCTACGGCAAGGACCTCTCCATGTACGGAGTCGAGGACTACACGCGCATCAAGCACGTCATGAGCGCACTCGACGCCTAACGACTCTCCCGGTGGTCGAGCTTGTCGAGACCCCACCCCCGCATTAAGAGTTCCGGTGGTCGAGCCTGTCGAGACCCCGCCACGCAGAAAGAAGACTCCCATGAGCACCACAGCAAGTGAAATCACCTTCCGCCTGGAACAGAAGCGCCGTGTCCAGGCCGACTTCCCGGGCCCCAAGTCCATCGCCCTGACCGAGCGCCGCAAGGCAGTGGTCGCCGCTGGTGTCGCCTCCACCGTTCCGGTCTACGTTGCGGACGCCGACGGCGGCATCATCCACGACGTCGACGGCAACTCCTTCATTGACCTCGGCTCGGGCATCGCGGTGACAAGTGTCGGCGCGTCCGATCCCGCCGTCGTCGGGGCTGTGAAGGAAGCCGTTGAGCACTTCACCCACACCTGCTTTATGGTCACCCCGTACGAAAGCTACGTGGCCCTCGCCGAGCAGCTCAACCGCCTGACCCCGGGTAGCCACGAGAAGCGGACCGTGCTGTTCAACTCCGGCGCCGAGGCTGTGGAGAACGCCGTCAAGGTGGCCCGCCTCGCCACGGGGCGTGACGCCGTCGTCGCCTTTGACCACGCCTACCACGGCCGCACCAACCTGACCATGGCGCTGACCGCGAAGGCCATGCCGTACAAGACCAACTTCGGCCCGTTCGCGCCCGAGGTCTACCGCATGCCCATGAGCTACCCGTTCCGCGAGGAGAACCCCTCGATCACCGGTGCCGAGGCCGCCAAGCGCGCCATCACCATGATCGAGAAGCAGATCGGCGGCGACCAGGTGGCCGCGATCATCATCGAACCCATCCAGGGCGAGGGCGGCTTCATTGTCCCGGCCGAGGGCTTCCTCCCCGCGCTGGCCGCCTGGGCCAAGGCCAACGGCGTGGTGTTCATCGCCGACGAGGTCCAGTCCGGCTTCTGCCGTACCGGCGAATGGTTCGCGGTGGACCACGAGGGCGTTGTCCCGGACATCATCACCATGGCCAAGGGCATCGCCGGCGGCATGCCGCTGTCCGCGATCACCGGCCGCGCCGACCTGCTCGACGCCGTCCACCCGGGCGGCCTGGGCGGCACCTACGGCGGCAACCCGGTGGCCTGTGCCGCCGCGCTGGCCGCCATCGGCTCCATGGAGGAATACAACCTCGCCGGAGCTGCACGCCACATCGAGCAGCTCGCAACCGGACGGCTGCAGGAACTCCAGGCTGAGCTGGACTCCTCCGGAAGCGCAGTGATCGGTGACATCCGCGGCCGCGGCGCCATGCTGGCCATCGAACTGGTCCAGGCCGGCTCCAAGGAACCCAACCCCGAGCTGACCAAGGCCGTGGCGGCTGCCTGCCTCAAGGAGGGTGTCATCATCCTCACCTGCGGCACCTACGGCAACGTCATCCGCCTGCTGCCCCCGCTGGTCATCACGGACGACCTGCTGAACGACGGCCTGGACGTTCTGGCCGCCGCCATCAAGGCCAACGCCTAGGACCCACCCCACAGAGTTAGCGTCCCCTCGCAACGGCGCGAACGAACACTTGAGGCCCCGGAATCGATGATTCCAGGGCCTCAAGTGTTCGTTCGCGCGCCCGTTTTATGAGGTGCGGGCCCGCTTCCTGTTCCTCGAGTTCTTGCCTGCCATCCGCAGCATATCGACGGTCAGCAGCAGCAGGGCCAGCCACACCACCCCGAAGCCGATCCAGCGGCTGGCGGTCATGGCTTCCTGGAACACCACCAGCGCCACGATGAACTGCAGGAGCGGGGCGACGTACTGCAGCAGCCCGATGGTCGTCATGGGCAGCCGGCGGGCCGATGCGCCGAAGAACAGCAGCGGCACCGCGGTGATCACGCCGGAAGCCACCAGGAGCCAGAAGTGCCCGGGGCCCTGGCTGGCCAGGGTGGCCGAGCCGCTGACGCCCAGGAATACCATGGTGGCCGCGGCGACCGGGGCCAGCACCATGGTTTCCACGCTGAGGCTGGTCACCGCATCCACCCTCGGGCCAACGCGTTTTTTCACGAACCCGTACAAGCCGAAGCTGAAGGCCAGCGTCAGGGCGATCCACGGCAGCTTGCCGTAGCTCACCGTGAGCACGCCCACCGCAACAAACCCAATGCCGACGGCGGCCCACTGGAGGGGGCGCAGCCTCTCCTTCAGGACGAACACACCCAGGAGGACCGAGACCAGCGGATTGATGAAGTAGCCCAGCGCGGCTTCGACGGCCTGACCGGTGGTGACGCCATACGTGTACGTCAGCCAGTTCACGGCAATGAGGGCCGCCGCAAGGGCCAATGAACCGAACACCGAGCGGTCTCGGAAGGCTCCGGCCAGCGCACGCCAGGACCGGGTGACGGTGATGAGGAAGACGCAGAAAATCAGGGACCACACCACACGGTTGGCCACGATCTCCACCGCTCCGGCGGGCATCAGCGCAAAGAAGTACAGCGGGAGCAGCCCCCATAACCCGTAGGCGCCGAACCCGAACAGGACTCCCGCCGTCGTCTCCTTGTCCACAGCCTTAAGACCGGATGGAGCGGTGACAGCGGTCTTGGGCAGGGAGTTCGTTTCAGGGGGAGTAGGCACCTAACCAATAACACCAGTTGCTGGACGCGTATTCCAGTCAAAAGTCAGTACGCTTTCTTTTATGGAACCGATGAACCTCCAGGTTGCCGTCCCATGAGGCTCCGCCGCAGCAACGCGAACGGCCGCGGCTACCGTCGCGTGCCCGCCGGGACAGGGTTCAGCTACCGGGACCTGGACGGCTCCACGCTGCCGCCGGGGCCTGTCCGGGACCGGCTGGAAAGCATCGGCATCCCACCGGCATGGACGGACGTGTGGATTGCGCCCTTCGATAACGGGCACATCCAGGCGACTGGCCTCGATGCGATGGGCCGGCGGCAGTACATTTACCACCCCGCCTGGCGCGAGCGGAAAGACCGCGTGAAGTTTGACCGCGCCCTGCAGTTGGCGGAGTCGCTGCCCACCGCCCGCCGGTTCGTCACCCTGGACCTGCGCAGTGACGGTCCCAGCCGCGAACGCGTGTTGGCCGCGGCCTTCCGGATGCTGGACAGCGGGTCCCTGCGGGTGGGTTCCGAACGGTACACCAACGAGAACGGCAGCCGCGGCCTGGCCACGCTGCTGTGTGCGCACGTCCACGTCCGCAAGGAGTGCCTGGAGCTGAAGTTTCCGGCCAAGAGTGGCAAGGACTGGGAATCGGAAATCCACGACGCCGACCTCGCCGCCCTGGTGCGGACGCTTAAGCGCCGCGGTGGAAACGCCAGGCTGCTGGCGTTCAAGGACGGCCGGACCTGGCGGCCCGTTACCAGTGCGGACATCAATGCGTACGTCAAGGAGCGGACGGGCCTGGACTTCACCGCCAAGGACTTCCGCACGCTGCGCGGAACAGTTTCAGCCGCCGTAAGCCTGGCGCGCAGCGGCCCGCAGAAGACTGTCTCGGCGCGGAAGGGCGCCATCAGTGTGGCCATGCTGGAGGCCGCCGCGGTGCTGGGAAACACGCCGTCGATCGCCCGCAAGAGCTATGTTGATCCCCGGCTGCTGGACCATTTTGCCGCCGGGGAGACCATCGACCCCAAACGCCTGGACTCCGCCGAAGCCGAACTCCGGGCGCTGCTGTACCGGGAAGGCGACGTGGTGCCGCTGCAACACATTTAGAATGGGACATCGTGCGCAACTGCGCTGCGAACTGCACTTAGCGCGTCCGGCGCGAAATCCTCCTTCCAGAAGGGCTCCCGGTGTCCAACCCAGGCGAAACCACCTCCAAGCGTCCACTCCGCGTTGCCATTGTGGGTGCGGGACCGGCAGGTGTTTATGCGGCGGACATCCTGACCAAGTCCAACGGTGTGAAGGACGGCGATTTTGAGGTCAGCATCGACCTTTTCGAGGCTTACCCCGCCCCGTACGGCCTGATCCGCTACGGCGTAGCGCCTGACCACCCGCGCATCAAGGGGATCGTGAACGCACTTCACAAGGTCCTGGACCGGGGTGACATCCGCTTCCTGGGCAACGTCACCTACGGCCGCGACCTCACCCTCCATGATTTCCGGGCCTTCTACGACGCCGTGATCTTCTCCACCGGCGCCATCAAGGACGCCGATCTGGCTATCCCGGGCATCGAACTGGCCGGATCATTCGGCGGCGCCGACTTTGTGTCCTGGTACGACGGCCACCCCGATGTGCCGCGTGACTGGCCGCTGGAGGCCAAGGAAATCGCCGTGATCGGCAACGGGAACGTGGCCCTGGATGTGGCCCGCATGCTGGTCAAGCACGCCGACGAACTCCTCACCACCGAGATCCCGGACAACGTCTATCAGGGCCTGAAGAACTCGCCCGTCACTGACGTGCACGTGTTCGGCCGCCGTGGCCCGGCACAGGTCAAGTTCACGCCGCTGGAACTGCGTGAGCTGAGCCACATGAAGGACGTGGACATTGTCCTGTACCCGGAGGACTTCGAGTTCGACGAGGCCTCCGACGACGCCATCCGCAGCAACAACCAGATCAAAACCATGGTGAACACGCTGACCAACTGGCTCGTGGAAGAACACGCCGAAGCAGAAGAGCCGTCCTCGCGCCGCCTGCACCTGCACTTCCTGCACAGCCCGGTTGAGGTCTATGCAAACCCCGACGACGGCGGGTCCGGCCAGGTGGCCGGCATCAAGTTTGAGCGTATGGAACTGGACGGCACCGGCAACGTCAAGGGCGCGGGCGAGTTCGTGGACTACCCCGTCCAGGCCGTGTACCGCGCCATCGGCTACCACGGCTCGCCCCTGGACGAGCTGGAATACAACGCCAAACGCGGAGTGATCCCCAACGAGGGCGGCCGCGTACTGGACGCCGGCGGCAACCCCGTCGCCGGCATCTACGCCACCGGCTGGATCAAGCGCGGGCCGGTCGGCCTGATCGGGCACACCAAGGGTGACGCCCTGGAAACCATCGGCTTCCTGCTGGAGGACCGGCTCACGCTTCCCCCGGCCGAGAACCCGGATCCGCAGGCCATCATCGATCTTCTGGAAGAGCGCGGCATCGAGTTCACCACGTGGGAGGGCTGGATCAAGCTGGACGCGCACGAAGCAGCCCTCGGCGCCGCGTGGACGGAAGGCGAGCCTGGCGCCGACGGGACCGCCGCCGTCGTGCGTGAACGCATCAAAGTAGTCCCGCGCGAGGAAATGATCAGCATCTCCCGCGCCTGACCACCCCCCCGCAACGGGGCCGGCCGCTACCGGCTGCGCGCCGGTGCGCCCAGAAGCGTCTCCAACGTGGCGATGGCGCCCTGGGTGTGGAGCGAAGACAACGCGCCACGGTAGGCGCTGCGGAAGCGTTCATCGTCCACGATGTCGCCGAAAAGCTCACGGTTGGCGATGAACGCGTCCAGGTCCCCGCGGTTGTGTTGCGCCGCTTCCGTCAGCTGTTCGGCCAAGCGGTCGGCGACGGCGATCGGCTCTCCGCCCTCGTCCACTCCTTCGGCGTAGCGCGCCCAGCTGGCCACAATCGCAGCGGACAGTTCCACCGGCCGGCCTGCTGCAAGGTTCTCGCGGACCACAGGCATGAGCCACTTCGGGATGCGGTCCGAACTCTCGGCGCACAGGCGCGCTACGGTATCGGCCACGTATTCGTTGCTGAAGCGTTCGATCAGTTTGTGTTTGTACGCCTGCAGGTCGACGCCGGGAAGCGCTGAGAGCGTGGGTGTGGCTTCTTCGTCCATGTAGCGCAGCAGGAACCTGGCAAACAGCGGGTTCCGGACAACATCGTGCACCGCGCGGTACCCGGCCAGGTGGCCGAAGTAGCACAGGCCCTGATGGCTGGCGTTGAGCAGGCGCAGCTTCATCAGCTCGTACGGAACCACGTCCTCCACGAGCTGGACACCGGCGTCCTCGAAGTCCGGGCGACCCGCGACGAACTTGTCCTCCAGCACCCACTGGACGAAGTCCTCGCTGACCACGGGCCATGCATCGTTAATGCCGTAGCGCTCCTCAACGTCCGCGCGGTCGGCATCGGTGGTGACCGGGGTGATCCTGTCCACCATCGAGTTCGGGAACGGCACTTCGGCGTCCAGCCAGGCCCCGAATTCCGAGTCAAGGGCAGTGGCGAACGCGGTGAACATCCGATGCGCCACCTCGCCGTTGCCCTGGATGTTGTCGCAGCTCATCACGGTGAACGGCGCGATCCCGCGTTCGCGGCGCAGCCTGAGCCCGGCGCAGACCAGCCCAAAGGTGGTTTGCGGCCGCGCTGGCGCGGCCAGGTCCGCCTGCACCTGCGGATTATGGAGGTCGAATTCGCCGGTAACGGAATGGACGTTGTACCCGCCCTCGGTCACGGTCAAGGAGACGATCCGGATGGCGGGGTCGGCCAGGCGTTCGACGGCGGCCCGCGGGTCGTCCGGAGCGAACACATAGTCGATGATCGAACCGATGACGCGGACGTCGCGGCTGCCGTCGGGGTTCTTGACCACCAGGGTGTACAGCCCGTCACTGGCCTTGAGGGCATCCCGCATTCTTGTGTCCGATGGCATTACGCCCATACCGCAGATACCCCAGTCCAGGGCCTTGCCGGCGTTCATGAGCCGGTCCAGATACATGGCCTGATGCGCTCGGTGGAAGCCACCCACGCCGAAGTGGATGATGCCGGCCGTAACGGCGGATCGGTCGTACGACGGCGGCGCCACCGTTTCGGGGAGATGTGGCAGGTTGCTGTTGCTGAGTTCCATGGTGCTCTCCTCTGATGGGAAGTGGGGTGGGTCAGTTGGTGCTGGTAGCCGCGGGCTGAGGTGTTGTGTTGATGCTGCCGGGGACCGGAGCGGGAACGCCGTCGAAGCCGGGCTGTGTTCCGCGCAGGGCATGGGAGAAGACGGCAGCCACGAGGTAGAGGGCCGCGAAGAGATACACCATTCCAGCTGCGCCCAGCGTGCCGTACAGGAGTGCCACGAGCAACGGTCCGGCGAACACTGCAGCGCCGATGCCCAGGTTGTAGGAGCTCATGGCGGCGCCCGGGTGCTTCGGGGCCAGTGATACGGCGATGGCGGAGAGCGGCACGAAGCCGGCCAGGCCGATGCCGAAGACGGCGCCGATCAGCAAGGTGAGCGGGTATGCGGCTGCCCAGCCATGGCCCACCGCATAGTCGGGCACCACATAGAGACCCAGCATGGATACGGCGCACACCAGTGCACCGCACCATGTGACGGTGCGGCTCCAGCCGAGGCGGTCGCCGAGCCAGCCGAAGAACAGGTTGCAGGGGATGTTCACTGCGTAGATCACCGTGGTCAGGATCAGGAACTGCCCAACGGACCAGTTGAAACGCTCGAGGAACAGGGCCGGGAAGAAGATGGCCATGCCGTACGTGGGGATCGAGTTGATCATGCGGGTGAGCATCACCAGCAGGGCCCTGTGATTGGTGGCCAGCAGCTTCAGGCCAAACGTCAGGGTGGCCCAGACCTGATCGGAATTTTCCACCAGCGGGGCGCGGCCTGTCTTTTCCTTGACGCCTATCAACGCGACTGCAGCGCCGGCCACCACCAGGACCAGCGAGATCCACAGGGTTTGGTAGTACGAGAGGCCAAAGATTTCCAGGGAGACGCTGGCCGTGGCGGCGCCGAGCGTGGGCAGGCCGGCACTGAACGCGACGTAGAACCAGCCGATGGACATGGCCAGGCGCTTGGCTTTGGCCGTGGCGCTGATCCATACAAGGAATCCGTAGGCAAAGAACGGGTATCCGAAGCCGCGGAGCCCGTAACTGATGAAGATCAGGACCGTGTTGGAGCTGGCGGCCAGGGCCACGCCGAGGAACAGAACCTCGAACACGATCCAGATTACCGCTCCGATGATCATGACCTTCCGCGGACCCCACAGGTCCGACAGGGCCGCGGAGAAGAAGGCGGCGATGGCGACGGCGATCCCATAGACGGTGACCAGCGAACCTGCCAGCGGGATGGAGAATCCGTGTGCGTCGGTCAGGTAGGGCGCCAGGATGTTCGTCTCGACACCATCGCCGATCATAAACAGGGTCAGGCCAACGAACCCCCAGATCAGCGGCCTGGGGAGCCCCAGCCGGTCGAAGAAAGTGGTTGGTGTTGCGTCGGAGGCCTCCCGGGCCAGTGCATCAGATCTCATGTCGCTCCCTTGCGTCGTTTGCAATCCGTGTGGTCAATCTAACAATAATTTCACAAAGATAACATAGATTATGTTAGAAGTGAGAAGTAATCATCGATGTTTGATTCACTTCGGGTTTGGATCTACCATCTGGAATGTGACTACCGAACAGCACGGTGTGGAATCCAACGCCGGAACAGCCCTCCAAGGCCTGCAGCCCGACGCCCGCCGCCACGCTTTGGCCCGGTTCGTGGAGGAGCACGCCAGTGCCAAGTTGGAGGCAATGGCCGAGGCCTTCGGCGTCAGTGTCATGACCATCCACCGCGACTTGGATCAGCTGACCCGGGACGGAAGGCTGGAACGCATCCGTGGCGGCGCCCGAGCCATCCCGCGCAGGTTCGCTGAACGCGATGTCAGGCTCCGGCGTCATATGAACTCGGGCCAGAAAGACCTGCTTGCCCGCACCGCCGCTGGGCTAATCCCCAGCGGTGCCATCGTGTGCCTCGACGATTCCACCACTGTCGGGGCAATGGGCCAGTACATCGCGGACCGCCAGCCGTCCACGGTGATCACACACTCGCTGGGCCTGATGGGCTTGGTCGCGCAGCATCCGTCGATCGCGCTTGTCGGGCTGGGGGGCCAGTACTACTCCGAAACGGACAGTTTCCTTGGGACCGTGGTGGTGGACCAGGTCAAGCGCATTGCCGCGGACCTGGTGTTCGTCTCCACCACGGCATTGAAAAACGGCGCTCTTTTCCACCCGGATGCTGAGGCTGCACTGACCAAGAAGGCCATCATCGAAGTGGCCGAACGCAAGGTCCTGCTGGCAGACACCAGCAAGTTCGAATCCAACGGCCTGTACCACGTGGTTGATCTGGAAGTTTTTGACGACATCGTGATCGCGGCGGACCTGCCTGCCTCGCACCGGGCCCATCTTGAGCGGCTGGGCCTGACAATTCATACCGCGCCTGCACTGTAAAGGCCCGGCACCGTCTGGACCGAGTGTCCCTTCATTCTTCAGGAGCTTCCTTGAGCCCCCAGTTCGTCCTTGGAATTGATTCGTCCACCCAGTCCTGCAAAGCCGCGCTGGTGGACGCCGAGACCGGAGAAGTTCATACCCTGCGCCGCGCGGCGCACCCGGATAGCACGCAGGTGGATCCGGAAGCCTGGCGCGCGGCACTGGCGGATTCCGCCGGTGAGCTGCTCCCGCGCGCGGATGCCGTCTCGGTAGCCGGACAACAGCACGGCATGGTGGCGCTCGACGCTGACCGCCGCGTGGTCCGGCCCGCCATCCTCTGGAACGACACCTCCTCCGCGCCGCAGGCGCGCCAGTTGGTCGACGAACTCGGCGGACCGCAGGCGTGCGCGGACGCCGTCGGCAGCGTTATGGTCGCCTCGCTGACCGCGTCCAAACTGCGCTGGCTCCGGGATGCCGAGCCGGCGAGCGCAGCACGCACCGAGCATGTGCTGCTGCCGCATGATTACCTGACGTGGCAGCTGGGCGGCCGCCAGCAGATGACCACGGACCACGGCGACGCCTCAGGCACAGGCTACTATTCGACGTCGGAACGGGAGTTTGTGCCGGAACTCGCCCACCTGGCACTGGGCCACGCTGTCGGCCTGCCCCGAGTAGCGGGCCCGAACGAAGTTGTCGGCACTACTCGCGACGGCGCGGCCATCGCGGCCGGCACCGGCGATAACATGGCAGCCGCCCTCGGCCTGGGGCTTGGCCCCGGTGATGTGTGCGTGTCCATCGGCACATCCGGCGTGGCCTCGGCCGTCGTTGATACGAGCGTGCATGACGGCACCGGCCTGGTGTCGGGATTCGTGGACGCCACAGGACGGAACCTGCCGCTGGCCTGTACCCTGAACGGCGCGCGCGTGCTCGAGTTCGGGGCACGCCTGCTGGGAGTGGACCATGCTGAATTTGCCAGGCTGGCCTTGTCCGCCCGGTCCGGTGCGGGCGGTGCTGTGATGCTGCCGTACCTGGACGGGGAGCGTACGCCCAACCGTCCGGACGCAACCGGCACCATGCATGGACTGACCTCCGCAACAAACCGGGATGACCTAGCGCGTGCCGTCATCGAAGGCTTGCTGTGCTCCCTGCAGGATGCGGTGAAGGCCCTCGAAGCGGCAACCGGTGTGCCCACCCGGCGCATCATGTTGATCGGCGGCGGATCCCAGTCCGAGGCACTGCGACGAATTGCCCCGCAGGTCTTCGGTGTCGCAGTGAATGTCCCGGTGCCCGCGGAGTACGTGGCACTTGGCGCGGCCCGTCAGGCGGCCTGGGCGCTCAGCGGCGCCGACCAGCCGCCAGCGTGGCGCGGCGCCGAGTCCACGGTCTTTGAAGACACCCCGCAGCCGCACGTCTACGCACGTTATGCCGAACTCCGTGACCGGACGGAAAGCTGGGCCTAGCTCCAGCTGGCACAGCGAACAGCGCCGGCGGCCCGTAGACTGGCAGGACCGAGGGGAGTTCGATGAGGAACCTGATCCTGCCGCCGGCGTCCGGCGGCGAAGCGACTGCGCTGGCCCAGCGTCATGCCCTGGCAGCCCACGAGCAGCTCGACGCCCAAGCGTTTCCGGGCGCACCGGAGATCCCCGGCCTGCGCAGGCTGATCCGGGAATCCTGGCAGCGGTCCGTCAAATTGCAGGCCAACCCGGACAACCCCGAAGCGCCCCTCGTTCTGGACACTGACGAGCTCGAGGAATACCGCCGGCAGCACCCCCTTGCGAGCATCATGCCCGTGATCCACAAGCTCCTGGTCCAGCCCAGCCACGACAGT
Organism: Pseudarthrobacter lactosi; assembly: GCF_055412785.1. Taxonomy (NCBI): domain Bacteria; kingdom Bacillati; phylum Actinomycetota; class Actinomycetes; order Micrococcales; family Micrococcaceae; genus Pseudarthrobacter; species Pseudarthrobacter lactosi. The sequence goes on along the minus strand of NZ_JBVAYS010000001.1, from coordinate 1,607,773 downwards.
GGCCTGCTCGTCGCCGTGGGTGATGAGGTTGGCCGGCTGCTGTGGGTGGAAGGCGATCCCGCCCTGCAGCGCCGTGCCGAAGGCATGATGTTTGTGCCCGGCGCCGACTGGTCAGAGGCCACGGTGGGGACCAGCGCTCCCGGCACTGCCCTGGCCCTGGGCCGCGGCATCCAGATTTCCGGGGCAGAGCATTACCAGCGGTCCGTGCACGAGTGGAGCTGCACGGCCGTCCCGTTCCATGATCCGGATTCGGGTGCACTGCTGGGCGTTGTGGACATCACGGGCAAGGCCAGTGCGGTGGCGGCCCACACCCTATCGCTCGTCGAAGCGACGGTCGCTGCCGCTCAGGCGCAGCTCCGTGTGGAGCGGCTGCAGCTGGCGGCGACCCTCGCCAGCCGGCCGGCCCGACGGCGGAACGCCAGCTCTGCGTCAGGTTCACGGTCTGCCGGGCCGGATTCGGCGCGGGCCGGGGGAGCGGGCGGCGCGAAGGAAGGGAGCTTGTACCGCAACAGCCTGCAGCTTCTGGGCCGCGACCAGGCGCTGCTCAGCATCGAAGGCAAAACGGTGGCGCTGTCCGCCCGGCACAGTGAAATCCTCGCCCTGCTCAGCACCCACCCCGCCGGGCTGAGCGCCGAGGGGCTCAGCTTCCTGCTCTACCCGGGTGACGGCCCCACCATGACGCTCCGCGCGGAAATGGTTCGGCTGCGCAAGATCCTCCAGCAGCTCAACCCGGCCGCCGTCCCGGAATCCCGGCCGTACAAACTCACCATGGACCTGCTCCCGGACACCGGGCAGGTGCTGAACTGCCTGCAGCGCGGTGCCCACCGGATTGCGCTGGAAATCTACCGCGGAGCGGTGCTCCCGCGCTCCGAAGCGCCAGGCATCATCGACCTCCGGGACAGGGTCTCCTCGCTGATGCGCGAGGCGGTGCTGACGGACGGCAGTGCCGAAACGCTGCTCAAGTACGCGGCCCTCCCGGAGGCCAGGGACGACGTCGACGTCCGGACTGCCGCCCTGAAGCTGCTGCCGCCGCGCTCGCCCAAGCGGGCCGCCGTCGTCGCGGACCTTGAGCGGCTGGAAGCCGAACTCAGCGCCTGACCCCGGCCCCCGGTGGGGGCCGACCGTGAGCTGGCTCACACCCGCGCAACCTGACTGCAACCTTCACACTCCTACGCTGAAACCAACGGCGGACGCCATCATCAGGCGCCACCTTTCATGCACAGCAAAGGAGCTAGCAATGACTGTTTACGCACAGCCCGGTACCGAGGGTTCGAAGGTCACGTTCAAGGACCGCTACGAGAACTGGATCGGCGGCGAGTGGGTTGCCCCCGTCAAGGGCCAGTACTTCGAGAACATCACACCCGTCACCGGCAAGGTCTTCTGCGAAGTGGCCCGCGGCACCGCGGAAGACATTGAACTGGCACTGGACGCCGCCCACAAGATCGCACCGTCCTGGGGCAAGACCTCCGTTGCCGAGCGCGCCGCGGTCCTGAACAAGATCGCCGACCGCATTGATGAGAACCTCGAGATGCTCGCCGTCGCCGAATCCTGGGACAACGGCAAGCCCATCAGGGAGACCCTGAACGCGGACATCCCGCTCGCCGCGGACCATTTCCGCTACTTCGCCTCGGCTGTCCGCGCCCAGGAAGGCCGGCTTTCGCAGCTCGACGACGACACCACCGCGTACCACTACCACGAGCCCCTCGGCGTCGTGGGCCAGATCATCCCGTGGAACTTCCCCATCCTGATGGCCGTCTGGAAGCTCGCCCCGGCCCTGGCCGCCGGCAACGCCGTGGTCCTGAAGCCCGCCGAGCAGACGCCGTCGTCCATTCTGGTCCTGATGGAACTCATCGGTGACCTGCTGCCGGCCGGTGTGCTCAACGTGGTCAACGGCTTCGGCGTCGAGGCCGGCAAGCCGCTCGCGTCCAGCCCCCGGATCCGCAAGATCGCCTTCACCGGCGAGACGTCCACCGGGCGCCTCATCAGCCAGTACGCCAGCCAGAACCTGATCCCCGTCACCCTGGAGCTCGGCGGCAAGAGCCCGAACATCTTCTTCAACGATGTTGCCGAGTCCGATGACGCGTTCTATGACAAGGCGCAGGAGGGCTTCGCGCTCTTCGCCTTCAACCAGGGCGAGGTCTGCACCTGCCCGTCCCGCGCCCTGGTCCAGGAAGACATCTACGATTCCTTCATGGCCGACGCGGTGGCCCGGGTGGAGAAAATCATCCAGGGCAACCCGCTGGACACCGAAACCCAGCTCGGCGCACAGGCCTCCAACGACCAGCTTGAAAAGATCCTGTCCTACATCGACATCGGCAAGCAGGAAGGCGCCAAGGTGCTTACCGGCGGCGCCCGCGCCGAGTTGGAAGGCGACCTGGCCGGCGGCTACTACGTCCAGCCCACCGTCTTCGAAGGCCACAACAAGATGCGGATCTTCCAGGAGGAGATCTTCGGACCTGTTGTGTCTGTCGCCCGGTTCAGCGACTACAACGACGCGATGGAAATCGCCAACGACACCCTCTACGGGCTTGGCGCCGGCGTCTGGTCGCGGAACGGCAACGTCGCTTACCGCGCAGGTCGGGAGATCCAGGCCGGCCGCGTCTGGGTCAACAACTACCACGCCTACCCGGCCGGCGCCGCGTTCGGCGGGTACAAGTCCTCCGGCATCGGACGTGAAAACCACTCCATGATGCTGGACCACTACCAGCAGACCAAGAACCTCCTGGTCAGCTACAACGAGAACAAGCTCGGCTTCTTCTAAGCCACCCCTCAGGAAGGCAGCACCACCCCACCGCACCAGCGCTTTATCTACGCAAGGATTTCGCCAATGACGACGACAATGCAAGCAGCAGTAGTAACCGAATTCGGCAAGGATCTTCAGATCCAGACCCTCCCCATTCCCACCCCGGGCCGGGGTGAGGCGCTGGTCAAGGTCATCACCACCGGCGTCTGCCACACAGACCTCCACGCGGCGGAGGGCGACTGGCCGGTCAAGCCGACGCCGCCGTTCATCCCCGGCCACGAAGGCGTAGGCGAAGTGGTCGCCTTGGGTGAAGGTGTCACCGACCTTGCCGTCGGCGACCTCGTCGGCAACGCCTGGCTCTGGTCCGCCTGCGGCGACTGCCAGTACTGCCGCACCGGCTGGGAGACACTGTGCGAGGTGCAGAAGAACGCCGGCTACAGCGTGGACGGTTCCTTCGGGGAGTACATGATCGTGGATACTCGCTTTGCCGCCCGCATCCCGGCGGGCTCGGACCCCGTTGAAATCGCCCCGGTGCTCTGCGCCGGTGTCACGGTCTACAAGGGCCTGAAAATGACCGAAGCCAGGCCCGGACAGTGGGTCACCATTTCCGGCATCGGCGGACTCGGACACATTGCTGTCCAGTACGCCGTGGCGATGGGACTGCGCGTTGCAGCGGTGGACATCGCCGATGACAAGCTCGCCCTGGCCAAGAAGCACGGTGCTGAGCTCACCGTCAACGCGCTGCACGAAGATCCCGCCGAAGTCATCCAGCGCGAAACCGGAGGTTGCCATGGAGTCCTGGTCACCGCAGTGCACCCGTCTGCTTTTGGCCAGGCGATCGGCATGGCCCGTCGGGGCGGGACGATTGTGTTCAACGGCCTTCCGCCGGGCGACTTCCCGGCACCGATCTTCGAGATTGTGCTCAAGGGCCTGACCGTCCGCGGCTCGATCGTGGGGACCCGGCAGGACCTGGAGGAAGCACTTGAGTTCTACGCCGAGGGCAAGATCCATCCCACGGTATCCACCCGCGAGCTCTCCGAGGTCAATGCCGTTCTTGACGAGATGAAACACGCCAAGATCGACGGCCGCGTCGTCATCAAGTACTGATGATGGAGGCGAGGCTTGACGCGGCAGTGACGCTGCCCGGGGAAGATGTCTCCCGCGTGGCGCTCACGGCCGAAGCCCTGGAACTGCTCCGGAAGCTGTGGGGCCAGCACGGACCCCTCATGTTCCATCAGTCCGGCGGCTGCTGCGACGGGTCCTCGCCCATGTGTTATCCGGCCGGGGAGTTCATCACCGCGGAAGCGGACGTCCTCCTGGGGCTGTTCGACATCGCCGACGGCCTGGAGCCGCAGCCCCTCGAGTTCTGGATGTCCAGGGAGCAGTTCAACTACTGGAGCCACACACATCTGACCGTGGACGTGGTCCAGGGCCGGGGCAGCGGGTTCTCGGTTGAGGCGCCGGAAGGCAAACGGTTCCTGATCCGGTCAAAGCTGATGGACTGGCCGGTCTAGCTGGTTCGATGCTTGAGCCTTGAGGTCCTCCAAACGGAGGGCCTCAAGGTTTTTTCCGCAATTAACTTCGGCATCATGGGTGTCTCACGATACGGAACGGTTGGAACCGTCCAGTGGATGGACAGTAAAGTTGATAAGTCTGTTTCCATCCCCTATCAGGATTGTGGATCTCCTTATGAACCTTCTCCGGACCAAATCCATCGAGCAGTCCATCGCCGACGCTGATGAACCCGGACGCAAGCTCAAGCGGTCGCTCAGCAGCTGGGACCTGATGATCATGGGTGTCGCCGTCGCTGTCGGCGCCGGCATTTTCTCGGTGGGCGCCAAGGCTGCGGCCAACTTCTCCGGCCCCGCGGTGACCTTGTCCTTCGCCATCGCCGCCGTCACCTGTGCCCTGGCCATCATGTGCTACGCCGAGTTTGCCACCGCCATTCCAGTCGCCGGGTCGGCCTACGTCTTCACGTACGCCACCATGGGCGAACTGCTTGCGTGGATCATTGGCTGGAACCTGATCCTGGAACTGTTCACCGCCGCGGCTGTGATCGCCAAGTACTGGGGCATCTACCTCAGCAAGGTGTTTGCGCTGATGGGCGCCGACGTGCCGCCGGCGGTCTCGCTCGGCGGGGTGGACCTCTACTGGGGCGCGTTCCTGATCGTTGCGGTCTTCACCGTGCTCCTGGTGCTGGGCACCAAGCTCTCCGCCCGGGTGGGCAACGTCTTCACCCTGATCAAGATCGCCGTGGTGCTGTTTGTGATCGTGGTGGGCTTCACGTATGTGAAGTTCGAGAACTACACGCCGTTCGTGCCCGCCGCGGAACCCACCGCCGGCGGTGCCGCGGACGTCATGAAGCAGTCATTCTTCGGCTTCCTGACCGGCGCCGCGCCTGCCCAGTACGGCACGCTGGGCATCTTCGCCGGCGCGGCCCTGGTGTTCTTCGCGTTCATCGGCTTTGACGTTGTGGCCACATCCGCGGAGGAAGTAAAGAACCCGCAGAAGACGCTGCCGCGCGGCATCTTCGGCGGTCTGGCCGTGGTGACGCTCCTCTACATCCTGGTGTCCCTCGCGCTCACCGGAATGGTGTCCTACACGGACCTCGCGGCAGCAGAAACACCCACCCTCACCACCGCGTTCGAGGCCGTCGGCAACACCACCGCAGCCAAGGTCATAGCCTTCGGCTCCCTGATCGGCCTCACCACCGTCATCATGGTGCTGCTGATGGGACTGTCCCGCGTGGTGCTGGCCATGAGCCGCGACGGGCTGCTGCCCCGCTCGCTGTCCAAGACCAGCGAAAAACGTTCGACGCCGGTCCGCCTCCAGATCATCTGTGGCGCCGCAGTGGCACTGGTGGCAGGCCTGACCAACGTTGACCTGCTGGAAGAAATGATCAACATCGGCACGCTGTCCGCGTTTGTGGTGGTGAGCCTGGGAATCCTGGTGCTGCGCAAGAAGCGCCCGGACCTGAAGCCGTCCTTCCGTGTCCCGTTCGGCAAGGTCCTCCCGGTCGTTTCCGCCGTCCTCTGCCTGTACCTGATGACGAACCTCGCCGTGCAGACGTGGATCTTCTTCGCCGGCTGGCTGGTCATCGGCGTCCTGATCTACTTCGCCTACGGCCAGCGGCATTCCCGCCTGAACGAAAAGTTCGCAGAGGCGAAGGCTTCCGTGGATGGCGCCTACGCCACCGAATCCGGCGCTGATTCCAGCACGGATTCCAATGCGGATGCCGGCCTGGCCGGCAGTGATGCCGCCGACGACGAGGCACTCACCCGCCGGTAGGCTCGTACCCCGCAGCTGCCAACGCTGCAAAACCCGACAGAGGCACCCGTCCACCCCAGTTGGTGGCAGGGTGCCTCTGCCGTTTAACCCGTGAGCAGCTGAGACCGGAGGCTGGCGACGTCTTCGAGCCGGTGGACACCCGCAGTGGCGTGGTCGAGGAGGGTCTATAGATAATGTGGGCGTCAGGGCGCCGCGTGCCGGCCCACCCAGTCCACCAACGGCCTCAGCTGGTCCCACAAGGCCGCGATTTCCTGCACCGCAGCGGGTGAGTCCAGCCACTCCGGCTGGCCCAGTTCGATGCCGGCGGACAGCGATTTGTGCTTCAGCAGCTCCGCCCGGGGATGGTCCTTGTCGAAACCGCGCGGCACTGTCTTGAGTTTTTCGCCCTCCACGGCAAAGCCCGCGGCAGCCACGGTCTCCACGATGTGCCGCAGAGATTCGCCCGTCCCGGATGCATCCACGGAGTTCCGGAAGCGGGCCAGCTGGGCCGGCGTACTGGTGTGGCAGCCGCCGCCCACCAGCAGCCCATCGGCACTCACCTGGACGTAATATCCCACGCCTTCCTGGGACGACGCGAGTGCACCCTGGGCAGTCTTGTAGGGCGATTTGTCCGGGGAGAACCTGATGTCCCGGTTGGGCCGGAAGATCTTGCCCGGCCCGAACCGCGGCTCCAGCTCGGCCAGCAGCGCCGTCACCGGGTCCCGCACCAGGGTGTTGTAGCTGTCCTTGTGCTCCAGCCACCACTCCCGGTTGTTGTTGTGCTCAAGTTCGGCATAGAACGCGAATGCCCCTGCAGGGATGCCCTGGAATGTACTCATGCAGTGATCCTAGGGACAGCCAACAGCTCCAGCCAGTGGGAACGGCCCCTATGTGGAAAGCGTGGACACCAGCCTCCCTATGGCGCGGTGCCCCGCGTCGCTCCCCGATCCGGTACGCGCGTACCGGGAGGATAACAATGGCCAAATCCGGTTGACCACGGGCGTTCTCTGAACCAGACTTAATTCGAAAGTTTGTTCGGACGCCGAACAAACTGGGCGTGGGGGCGTCACGCTCCCATGCCACTTCACAAAGGAGTGAACATGAAGCGTCGTAGTGTCATCGCCGTGCTTGCCGCAGCATCGGTCCTCGGCTTGTCAGCTTGCGGGTCCGGTTCGCCGAGTTCTACCGGCACTGGATCCGCCCCCGCCGGTGGAGCCGGGAGCGGAGAGCTGACCAAGGTCAGTGTGGGGGTCATCCCGATCGTGGACTGCGCACCGATCTACCTGGGCAGCAAGCAGGGGTTCTTCAAGGATGAGGGCCTGGAGTTGGACATCCAGACAGCCACCGGCGGCGCGGCAATCGTCCCGGGCGTGGTCAGCGGCAGCTTCGACTTCGCGTTCTCCAACCTGATCTCGGTCATGGTTGCCAAGGACAAGGGTCTCGACCTGAAGTTTGTCGCCAACGGAGTATCGACCACCGGTGAAAAGGGGAACGATGTCGGCGGCGTCGTGGTCCCAGCCGGGTCGGGTATCCAGTCCGCAAAGGACCTCGCCGGCAAGACTGTCTCGGTGAACAACCTCTCCAATATCGGCGACACCACCATCAAGTCGGTCATCGAAAAGGACGGCGGCGATCCGAACAGCGTGAAGTTTGTTGAGGTGGCCTTCCCTGACGCCCCGGCGGCCCTGGCCAACAAACAGGTGGACGCAGCGTGGATTCTGGAACCCTTCCTTTCCAAGGCGGTGGCCGAAGGTGGCACAATCGTCTCCTCGAACTTCGTCGAGATGAGCCCGGAACTGGACATCGCCGGCTATTTCACAAAGGCGGACACCATCAAGGGCAAAGCCGATCTGACGGCGAAGTTCACCCGCGCCATGAACAAGTCCCTTGAGTATGCACAGGAGCACCCACAGGAGGTTCGCGACATCGTGGGCACCTACACCAAGATCGACGACGCCACCCGCGGCAAGATGATCCTGCCGCGCTACCGCGTCGAATTCAACAAGGAAGCCTTCAAGACCCTCGGTGACGCCGCGGCGAAGTACGGCACGCTGTCCAAGGCACCGAACGCCGGCGACCTCCTCCCGTGAGTTCCCAGGCCTCAGCTTCCAGCGGTCCCGCCCCACGTGTGGGACGGGACCGCAGGTCGGTCCGCAAGCTGCCGGTAAAACAGTTGCTCGGCCTGGCCGGAATCGCGGGATTCCTGGCCACGTGGGAGCTCATTCCCCGTCTGGGCATTATTGATGAACGATTCCTCCCTCCGGCCAGCGAGGTCATTGTGGCTCTGATGCGGGACTTCGGCCTGACCGCATTCTGGATCTCGGTCGGCGAGACCATGACGGCCTGGTTCCTGGGCCTCGTCATCGCCGTAGCCTTTGCGGTGCTGCTGGGTTTCGTCATCGGCTCCAGCGACTTCCTGCGGAAGGCGACCAACTCCACGGTGGAGTTCCTGCGGCCCATCCCATCGGTGGCGCTGATCCCACTTGCGGTGCTGCTCTTCGGCGTCAAGATTGAATCGTCCCTCATGCTGATCACCTACGCCGCCTTCTGGCAGGTGCTGATCCAGGTCCTCTACGGTGTGGCCGACGTCGACATGGTGGCCAACAACACCGCGAAAACCTACGGCCTGGGCCGGATGGCGCGGATCCGCTACGTCGTTTTCCCCACCACCCTGCCGTACCTGATGACCGGCGTCCGGCTTGCCGCCACGGTGGCGCTGGTCCTCGCCATCACAGCCGAACTGGTGATCGGCTCGCCGGGCCTCGGTCGGGAAATCGCACTGGCCCAGTCCGGCGGCGCGATCTCCGGCATGTATGCCCTCGTGCTGGCCACCGGCCTGATCGGCGTGCTAATCAACGTCCTGATGCGCTTTATCGAGAAGAAGACGCTGTCCTGGCACTCCTCCGTCCGTTCCGAGGTGATCGTGTGAGAGCCCTGAAAACCGTCGGCTACGTCCTGGCACTGCCAGTCCTGCTAGTCCTGCTCTGGTGGGCCTCAACCCTCGGGGCGGTCAACTTCTTTGTTCCCACCCCGGCCACGCTGGTCGGGAAATTCGGCGAGGTCTGGTTCGGCCCCCGCTTCCTCTCCGACGTGCTGCCCAGCATCGGCCGGCTGGTGGCCGGCGTCTCCGCGGCGATCGTGATCGGCGTCGTGGGCGGGGTCCTGATCGGCTCGGTCAGATGGCTCCGTGCCCTGCTGGAACCGGTGCTGGAGTTCTTCCGCGCCATCCCGCCGCCCGTCCTTGTCCCGGTCCTGATCCTGCTGATGGGGATCACGGACTCCATGAAGGTGGCGGTCATCATCTCCGGCTGCGTCTGGCCGGTCCTGCTGAACACCATCGAAGGGGTCCGCGCCGTCGACGGGGTCCTTTCGGATTCGGCGCACACCTACGGCATCAACGGCTGGGCCCGGATCAGGTATCTGGTGCTGCCTTCGGCCAGCCCGCAGATCATGGCCGGCGTGCGCCAGTCGTTGTCCCTGGGGCTGATCCTGATGGTCATCTCCGAGATGTTCGCCTCGTCCTCGGGTCTTGGCTTCACCATCGTCCAGTTCCAGCGTTCCTTCGCCATTCCGGAAATGTGGTCCGGCATCGTGGTGCTCGGTCTGCTGGGTGTGGGCCTGTCGTTCATCTTCCAGTGGGCCGAGCGGAACATTCTGCGCTGGTACCACGGCCAGAAAGAGGTAGAAAATGCAGCCTGACACGACCCGCCGGGCCCAAGAGGCGATCCTCTCGGTCCGCGGCCTGAAGAAGGTGTACCAAACCGACGGCGGTGACATCGAAGCGGTGCGTAACCTCACCTTCGATCTTCGCGCCGGCGAGCTGGCCTGCCTCGTGGGCCCCTCCGGCTCCGGCAAGACGACACTCCTGAAGTGCATCTCCGGGTTGATGGCCCCCACCGAAGGAGAGGTGCTCCTCGACGGCAAACGCGTGTCCGGACCGCCGAAGAAGATGGCCGTGGTGTTCCAGGAATACGGCCGGTCGCTGTTCCCCTGGATGCGGGTCCGGGAAAACGTTGATCTGCCGCTGAAGAACCAGGGCGTGCCGAAGGCTGAACGCGACAGGCTCGTGGACGAAGCCCTCGAGTCCGTGGGCCTCTCCCACGTTCCGCGCTCCTACCCCTGGCAGCTCTCCGGCGGCATGCAGCAGCGCGTGGCGATTGCCCGCGCCATCGCCTACCAGCCCGAGGTCCTGCTGATGGACGAACCGTTCGCGGCCGTGGACGCACAGACCCGGGCGGACCTGGAGGACTTGATCCGCGTGGTCTGGAAGAAGCTCGGCGTGACCGTTCTCTTCGTCACCCACGACATCGACGAATCCATCTACCTCGGCGAACGCGTCATCATCCTGTCGTCCTCGCCGACAGTTATCCAGGAGGACATCGTGATCGACCTCCCAGACGACCGGGACCAGCTCAATACCAGGGCACTGCCGCGCTTCACCGAGCTCCGCCACCACGTGTACGAGCAGATCCAGATCGCCAAGAAGGGCCACCGTCCCTCGGCGGCAGGCTCGACGTCAACAAGCCGTCCGGACGTCGAGTAGCCCCGGCGGCACCCAACGAAACACCCCGCCGCGGAAAATCCGTGGCGGGGTGTTTCGTGTCGTGGCCCGAGGGCCGGGGGAGGCGGACTAGCCGATCTTGTTGGCAGCCTCGGCGTCGGAGTCGGTGGAGCCCGCGCCCAGGTTGGCGCGCAGCTTGGCGCCGAGTTCGGCGTCCACGTTGGTCCAGTACTGAATGGCGCGTTCCTTGATCTCCGCGTGCTTCACGCCGCCCACAGCACCGGTGATGGTGTCCAGCAGGCGGGCCTTGGCGCCGTCGTCGAACACCTCGCGGTACAGCGTGCCGGCCTGGCCGAAGTCGCCGTCCTCGGCGTGCAGGGAGTGTGCGGAGAGCGTGAGCTCGCCGTCGTTCTCCCAGCCGCCGGCCGGGGAAGCCGGCTCAACGGCAGCGGGGCCATTGAAGGAGTTCGGCGCGTAAACCGGTACGGACGGGGCGTTGAAGTGGTAACGTCCGGCGCCGTCCTGGCTGTAGTTGTTGACCTGGTTCTTCGGCAGGTTCACCGGGATCTGCGCGTGGTTGGTGCCCACGCGGTAGCGGTGTGCGTCGGCGTAGGAGAAGATGCGGGCCTGCAGCATCTTGTCCGGCGAAGCGGCGATGCCCGGCACGAAGTTCGACGGCGCGAAGGTGGCCTGCTCGATCTGCGCGAAGTAGTTCTCCGGGTTCTTGTTCAGCTCCATGGTGCCCACGTGGATCAGCGGGTAGTCCGTGTGCGGCCACACCTTGGTGAGGTCGAACGGGTTGAAGCGGTAGCCCTTGGCGTCTTCGTACGGCATGACCTGGACGTGGAGTTCCCAGGACGGGAAGTTGCCCTCGGCGATGTTGTCCTGCAGGTCGCGGATGTAGAAGTCCGCGTCCGAGCCGGCCAGCTCTTCAGCCTGGTCGCCGGACATGGTCTTGACGCCCTGGTTGGACTTGAAGTGGTACTTGACCCAGAAGCGCTCGCCCGCGGCGTTGATCCACTGGTAGGTGTGCGAGCCGTAGCCCTGCATTTCACGCCAGGAGGCGGGCAGGCCGCGGTCGCCCATGAGCCAGGTGACCTGGTGTGCGGACTCGGGGGACAGGGTCCAGAAGTCCCACTGCATGTCGGCATCACGCAGGTGGGTGCCCGGGAGGCGCTTCTGGGAGTGGATGAAGTCCGGGAACTTGATGCCGTCGCGGATGAAGAAGACGGGGGTGTTGTTGCCCACGAGGTCGTAGTTGCCCTCGGAGGTGTAGAACTTGACGGCGAAACCGCGGGGGTCGCGCCAGGTGTCCGGGGAGCCTGCTTCGCCGGCAACCGAGGAGAAGCGGATCAGCATCTCGGTCTCAACGCCCGGCTGCAGGAATGCGGCCTTCGTGTACTTGGAGATGTCAGAGGTGGCCTTGAACGTACCGAACGCGCCGCCGCCCTTGGCGTGCACTACGCGCTCCGGCACGCGCTCGCGGTTGAACTGGGCGAGCTTTTCGATCAGGTAGTGGTCCGTGAGGATGATGGCGCCGTCGGCGCCGACGGACTGTGCGTGCGCGTCAGAAGTGACGGGCGCGCCGGACTGTGTGGTTGAGATGTTCGCAGTCATATTTCTCCTATTTCTCGATTACTTGTGAGGGACTATCAGAAGGAAGTTTTTGGGACGCCTGGCAGTCCTGGCAGATGCCCTGGTACATCACGTCGGCGATCTGGATGGTCATCGGCTTTGAGTTCTCATCCCAGTGCGGGGTGAGGCACGGCGCGTGTCCGACGGCGCATTCGACGTCCTCCACCCGGCCGCAGCTGATGCAGATGGCGTGGTGGTGGTTGTCACCGACGCGGGTCTCATACAGGGCGGGGGAATGCGGCGGCTCGAAGCGGCGCAACATGTGCAGGTCGGTCAGGTCGCCGAGGACCACGTAAACCGACTGCGCGGTCAGCTCGGGAAGTTCGGTGCGCGCCGCGGCCAGGATGCTCTCCGCGGGGGAATGCGGGTGATGTTCGACGGCGGTCAGCACAGCGAGCCGCTGCTTGGTCACCCGGCGGCCGTGGGCGCGCAGGGCAGCAGCCCATGCATCGTGGCCGCCAAAGTGTTCTGTCATGCCTCTATTGAAACACTTATTATGAGTGGATCACAATAAGGCTTGGCTTACCTGCGGCAGATCCAGGAATTCCTGCATGGGGTTGAGGGATTCTCCTGCCGAGCGGCCCATGGCGTGGACTTTCAGTCCGTCGGGTCCGGGCTCCGGCACCACACAGCTCAGCCCGGTCACGCCGGGGCGGTCCGTCAGGCCCTGGACGGCCGCGGCGAGCGCCAGCAGGTGACCAGGTGTCAGGCCGGTTCCGCCCGGCGCCGGCGGCAACGCCGGGGAGAGGACCGTATGGTGCGCTCCGGCCTTGACCCACGGAGCACTGGCAGTGAGTTCCGGGAGGGCGCCGTCCGCCGGCGGGACGGGCTCTGCCGGGCGCTCCAAAGCCAGCTGGCGCAGGGCGGTGCGGAGGCCGCCGTCGTACTCTTTGAGCTCTTCGGCTGCGGCCGGCACCCGGCGCTGAATGGGAAGGCGCAGCTGTTCGCCGGGCGTGACCGGTTCGGCGTCCCAGCGCCCGAACATGTGGAAGGTGGGGGTGGAGGATTCCACCTCCGGTTCGCCGATGGCCGCTCCGATAGGGTGCCACTGGTGCGCAAACACCACGGTGCAGCGGGTGGCACCCAGAACATCGGCGAGTGCCTGCCGGGCCATGTTGTGGCAGCGCAGCCAGTCAGCGGCCGAGCGGAGATCGAATGCCGTAGCCGGGTTCGTGAGCCGGATCAGGAGATGGCCGGCGTTCAGGGCAGTCCGGGGCCGGGCGACCTCCCAGAAAGCCGAGGCAAAAAGCAGCCGCCTGGACACATTCATAAGCCAACTCCTTTCCCCCGCCTGAGGATACCAAGCGTGTGACAGAACAGGACACCGCCGCCCCATTAGGGTTGCAGGGTGGGGAAACTGCTGGCCGATATCACACCGCTCCGGGAGAGCCCGGCCTTCCGCCGGCTCTGGCTGGGTTCCGCCGTTTCGGCCGTGGGAAGCCAGCTAACGCTGGTGGCCGTGAGCCTGGAGGTGTATCGGCTCACGCAGGACAGTTTCTATGTGGGCCTGCTGGGCGTTTTTGCGCTGGTGCCGCTGGTGTTCGGCGGCCTGCTGGGCGGGTCCATTGCCGATTCCCACAACCGCCGCTCGGTGGCGCTCCTGGCAACCTCTGTCCTGTGGCTGACCACGGGCCTGATCGCGCTGCAGTCCTGGCTGCAGCTGGGAAACGTCTGGGTCCTCTACCTCCTGGTGGCGCTGCAAAGCGGTGCCCAGGCCATCAACCAGCCGGCACGCAGTGCCATCATCCCCACGCTTATCCGCAAGGAACTGCTTCCCGCGGCCAACGCGCTCAGCATGATGTCGTTCGGTCTGGCCTTGACAGTGGGCCCCCTGCTGGCGGGCGTCCTGGTGGCGTGGGTGGGCTTCGGCTGGACGTACACCATCGACTTCATCAGCTTCGCGTTTGTTCTCTGGGCGGTGTTCAGGCTGCCGTCCATGCCGCCTTCGGGAACTGCCGGGCGGGCCGGGATCCGGTCCGTCGTCGAAGGGTTCCGGTTCCTGGGCACCCGGCCCAACCTGCGGATGACCTTCATCATCGACCTCGTGGCCATGATCCTCGCCCAGCCCCGCGCGCTGATGCCGGCCATCGCTGCCCTGATGATCGGCGGCGGCGAAGCCACGGTGGGCATCCTGCTCGCCTCGAGCGCGGTGGGCGCGTTCCTGGCTGGCCTCTTTTCCGGGCCGCTGGGCCATGTCCGGTGGCAGGGAAGTGCGGTGGTGTGGTCGGTGATGGGCTGGGGCGCCTCGATTGCCGGCTTCGGCGTGGTGGTGCTCCTGGCAGGACGGACGGACGACGGCGGGGCCACAGTTTGGCTGGTCCCGGCAGCTTTGTGCTGCGCGCTGGCTGGAATCGCGGACTCCATCAGTGCCGTCTTCCGCAACACCATCCTGCAGGCCGCTGCGCCGGACCACCTGCGCGGGCGGCTCCAGGGGGTTTTCGTTGTGGTGGTGGCCGGCGGCCCGCGCGTGGGTGACCTGCTGGCAGGCGCCGGGACTAAGATTTTGAGTGAGGGCTGGGTCCTGCTTCTGGGCGGGGTTTTGTGCATCGCGGTGGCCTGGCTGGCGGCACAGCTGCAGCCGGGCTTCCGGAAGTACGATGCCCGCGACCCGGTGCCGTAGGACCCTGCGGTGTGGGGGTGACTTTGTCAGGGCGACGTGGAGGAGTGGACGTGCACAAGCATTACAACGGCCTGAAAACTGCGGCGCTCTTTGGCGTTCTGTGGGCGGTGCTCCTGGGCCTGGGCGGCCTGATCGGGATCAATACCCGCAGTGCAGCGCCCATCTGGATCATGGCCCTGATCGGCGTGGCCACCACGGCCTACGGCTACTGGAACAGCGACAAGATCGCCATCCGTTCCATGCAGGCCTACCCCGTCACGGAAGCCCAGGCGCCACAGCTCTACCAGATTGTCCGGGAACTCTCGGTCCGGGCGAACCAGCCGATGCCGCGCATCTACCTCTCACCCACCATGAACCCGAACGCATTCGCCACCGGCCGGAACCCCAAAAACGCCGCCGTGTGCTGCACCGAGGGGATCCTGCAGCTGCTCGATGCCCGGGAGCTGCGCGGGGTCCTGGGGCACGAGCTGATGCACGTGTACAACCGCGACATCCTCACGTCCTCGGTGGCGGCCGCGGTAGCCGGCGTCATCACGTCCGTGGGCCAGATGTTGCTGTTTTTCGGCGGCGACCGGCGCAACTCCAACCCGCTGGCCATGCTGGCGATGGCACTTTTGGCGCCGTTCGCGGCGTCCCTGATCCAGCTCGCCATCTCCAGGACCCGCGAGTACGACGCCGACGAGGACGGCTCGGAGCTCACCGGCGATCCGCTGGCGCTCGCCTCCGCCCTGCGCAAGATTGAGCAGGGGGTGCGCATCGCGCCGCTGCCGCAGGAGCAGAAGCTGGTCAACACCTCGCACCTGATGATCGCCAATCCCTTCCGCGGCGGGGCGATGACCAAGCTGTTCGCCACCCACCCGCCGATGAAGGAACGGATCGCCCGGCTGGAACGGATTGCCGGCCGGCCGCTGACCTGAGGAAAGCTGACCGACAGGGGCGCCGACGTCGTACTTTCTGCGCAGTGGCATGCTCATTGGTGACGTTGAAAATCACGCGGGACACGCAAAAACGCAGGCGCGGCCCGTACTCAGGTAGCGCCGGCGTTTTTTGTCAGCGGCAGGATTTTTGCGCCTCGAAAACGAGGGCTTGGTTGGCTAGCTGCGGAAGTTGACGAACTGCAGGTCTGCCTCGTCAAAGTCTTTCAGCAGTGCCATGACGGCCTGCAGGTCATCGCGGGACTTGGATGAGACGCGGAGTTCGTCGCCCTGGATCTGGGATTTGACGCCCTTGGGGCCCTCGTCGCGGATCAGTTTGTTGATCTTCTTGGCCAGGTCCTGCTCAATGCCTTCCTTGATGGAGGCTTCCAGGCGGAATTCCTTGCCGGACGGGTACGGCTCGCCGGTGTCCAGGGACTTCAGGGAGATGCCGCGGCGGATCAGCTTGGACTGGAGGACGTCCAGCACGGCCAGGACGCGTTCCTCTGAGTTCGCCTTCATGAGGATCTTCTCGCCGCTGAATTCGACCTCGGCGCCGACGCCCTTGAAGTCGTAGCGCTGGACCAGTTCTTTCTGTGCCTGGTTCAGTGCGTTGGCCACTTCCTGCTTGTCCACTTTGCTTACGACGTCGAACGTTGACTCGCCTGCCATGATTCTCCTTGTGCCGGTGGTGCCCTGTAATTGGCTCTGCAGGGCGTGGATCTCTGCATTCCAGCCTAATACGGATCGCCCGGCTGTGGCGCTGTGGCGGTTGGGGCGCCGTTGTGGATTCGGCATGTTTCCGGATTCACAGTTCCCTCATAGCGGACGCACTGCGGGAACGAAGCCGGGCGATGGAGAGTTGAACGAGTCGGAAGTAGCTCGAAAGGGAACACCATGCCACGCACCGCCGTCCGTTACGTCACCCGAACCACCGCCGCAGCCGCCGGTGCCGTGGCCACCGCCGCAACCTCAGTTGCCGCAGCAGCCATCGCCGCCTCCATCATCTTCAGCCCTGTCCCGGACGCCGCGGCCCGCATGGACGGTGTGAGTGAGGATCTGCTGCGGGCGGTCCAGCTGAACCAGATCACCGAGGAGCAGGCCATCAAGTTCGAGGCAAGGCTGGCCGGACGGATTCTCGGCGACGCCTGATCCGCCATCGAAATCCTCTGAATTGCGGGCCTTTTGGGCTGCTTTCGAACCGCTTGGCGGCTCGATTCGATGTTTCGGCAGAAGTTCTGTAAAGTTGTCTTGCCCGCGGTTACTGGAAGCGGAACGGCCCGGAAACGGACGTTCTGACCACTGCAGCCGGGGGTGATCTTCTTTTGAAGTTCGGCAGATTACCCGAGCGGCCAAAGGGGGCTGACTGTAAATCAGCTGGCAACGCCTACGGGGGTTCGAATCCCTCATCTGCCACCCAAGGAAAGGCCTCCGGAACCACCAGGTTCCGGAGGCTTTTTTGTACCCGAAGACTTTGTGCCCGGAGGCCGCGAGTCCCGGAGTCTGGCTGGTCCGCAACTCCCCGGCGGGCCTTCAGGTTTTCCCCGCCGCATGGTCCGTTCCCCCCGGCGTTACCGGGGGGTTGGACCACGGAGCGGGGGAAAAGCAGCGCCGGACGTCAGCCAAGAAACCGTCGTCGACATCAGCGTTTACCCCGGCGTAGGCTGGCACCATCGGCGCATATGTCCCCGATGCCTTGCGTCGATATATCACTCGATGAAGGAGAACCAATGAGCGTTGTACGTGAATTTATGACCACGGATGCACAGTGTATTAAGGAGCATCAGTCCCTCGCAGATGCCGCTCGGATGATGTTGGATCTGGATTGTGGATCGCTGCCGATCTGCGGCGATGACGGCAAGTTGAAGGGCATGATCACCGACCGCGACATCGTGCTGAGGTGCGTTGCTGCCGGCCTTGATCCCCGCGAGATGCTGGCCAGCGAACTGGCCATCGGCAAGCCCTACTGGGTTGACGCCGATGCCAGTGTTGACGCAGCCATCGAAATCATGGAGCGGCACCAGGTCCGGAGGCTCCCGGTCATAGTCGACCACAAGATGGTCGGCATCATCAGCCAGGGCGATATTGCGCGCAACTACACCGAGGAGCGCGTGGGCGAACTGGTGGAGCACATTTCCGAACGCCACCCGATGTCTGCATAATCTGGTTGATTCCCGCATGGCCTTGTTCGCGGCTCCTTGCCTTGAAGGTTCGGAACCGCGAACAAGCTTCTGAAATGCCGGACCACGAACACGGCCAGGCCCGCGAACTGGGCCGGAGCCTAGTTCAGCGCGATCAGCAGCATCTGGTTGGTCCCGGGGATGCAGGTCTGCAGGATGGCCCGGGGGAACCCGCCGAAAACAGCTATGACGTCGTTGGTGGTTCCCGGGTTGGGGACCTGGCCCCTGGCTGTCGCGGTGTACGTCCCGTAGCCCGGGATGCTGATGGTCTCGCCCACGCCAATGCCGGAGAAGCGCGCCCACCCGCCGCAGAAGTCATGCTCCGTGATGAAGAGCGAGTAGCCGTCGTTGGGTGTGAAATGGATTGGCCCGATGCAGGCGTCCACCATGGACTGTCCGCCAGCGCCCGCGACATAGATGGTGCGGACAGCGGGTGCGGCCTGGACTGGAGCCGGGGCAGGGACGTAGGCCGGTGAAGCTGCCACGGGTGCAGCCGCGGCCGGCGCCGGGGCTGGAGCGGAAACTTCGACGGCGGGTCCCGTCAGCTTCAGCGTTTGGCCCGGGACGATGATGCTGTAGAGGCCCAGCCCGTTCGCGGCCAGCATCGCGTTCGTGTCAACGCCATACCTGGCCGCAATCCCACCCACCGTGTCGCCGGGAACCACTGTGTATAGGTTGGTGTCGCCCGCGGGTGCCGGAGCAGGCTCGGGGGCTGGTGGCGGGGGAGCCTCGGCCGGGGTCGCGGGCGCCGCAGCTGCGACTTCCGGCTGCGCGGTGCCGGCTGCCGCACCGTCAAAGTCAACGGACCCAACATAGGGCGCATCCAATGGCACCGCGGCCAAAGGCCGGGCAACCCGCACAACTGGAGAGGCCGCCGTCGTGATGGCTCCCGGGGGCACCGACAGCTCTGCCGTGGGGACAGGGCCGGCCAGCGCGCCGACGCCGAAAGCGGAAATCACGGCGGCTGTGGCCATGCCTGCCCACAGCTTGTTGCTGATCGGCAGGCGGCCAGGCACGAGTTCGACCCGAGGCACGTCGGTTTCGAAATTTCGGCGGGGGGGTTCGGGAATTTTTGGACTCAACTGGTACATGGGTGGCCCGTCGCAGGTCGGCCCCGCAGCTGAGGCGGCAAGGCCGCCGCAAACTACATATGCGGGACGGATCGAGGTGTGATGCGCCGCGCGGTCCCGTCTTTGAACGGAACCGCGCACGGAAGCGCATGATGGGAACCCCCGCATACCCAGAAGATACGGATGTTCCACTATGAAGCGGCATCATCCACCCCAGCTCGGAGGATGCGCCGGCAACTTTGTTTGGCCTTACGAATTTGAGTCTAGGAAGCGGCGACAGGCGCTGCACCAGTAGGCGTTACCTGATTTTCGCCGCCGAATACTTGGCCCCGCGAAAGCATCTACTCGCTGTTCTGGAGGGGCTACTCGGTGTCGAGCCGCCCGGCCCGTCGGGCATTTCTACAAGGTGGGCCGGTCCTTGAGCTCGGCCACCTCGCGCCGCAGCGCAGCGATCTCCCTGACCAGGCCGGCCAGTTCTGCACGCAAGGGTTCCTCGATGGACTCCGCGGCAGCTTCCGTGGACTCCTCAACGCGCTGGACCAGCCAGGAGGCGATGGATGCCGTGACCACACCCAGCACGGCGATGCCGCTCATCATGAGGGCCGCGGCAACCATCCTGCCGATCGGCGTCACAGGGTACATATCGCCGTACCCCACGGTGGTGATGGTGGCGATGGCCCACCACAGGGCGTCGCCGAACGTCAGGATCTTGGCGTCCGGGGCAGACTGTTCAACGTCGAGCACCGCCAGCGCGCCGACAAGTACCAGGAGCGCCGCCGACCCGGCCACGTACGTGACCACGCGGCCCCTGAGGGTTTCGCCGATGGTCCGGTGCAGGACCGAAAGCAGCGTGACCAGCCGGAGCAGACGCAGCGGCCGGAAGAACGGAAGGGCAACGATCAGGAGTTCGTGCAGGTTCCAGAGGAACCAGCGGCGGCGCTCCCGGGCCAGCCACAGGTTCGTGACGTAATCCAGGGCGAAGATACCCCACGTCAGCCACATCAGCGTCTCAAGCCATTCCGCGCCGCTGCCCTCGACCCGGCCAATCACCTGCCACGCATAGGCCGCCAGGAAAACCAGTGCCGTCCCCATCAGCGGCCACTCGGCCAGGTCCCGGTAGCGTTGTTGCGTCATGCGCCACATCCTACGTGGCTGCCCTGTTTCTGCGGACTTGTCAGCAAGTTACTGCCGGGTAACATTGGAGCATGCACCTGCTTCTGCGAACCCTCCTGATGCTGTTCACGTCCGCGCGCCGCCCCGCACTGACCATCTGGGACCCGTCGTCCCTGCCGCTGCGTGTTCTGCCCACCGACATCGACATCGCCATGCACGTCAACAACGGCATGTACTTTTCCCTCATGGACCTGGGCCGGTTCGACCTGATGGTCCGCAGCGGCGTGTGGAAGACGATGCGCCGGCGCGGCTGGACCCCGGTGGCGGCGGGGGAGACCATCGCCTTCCGGAAGTCGCTGCAGCTGTGGCAGCAGTACACCATCGAAACAAAGATCATCGGCCTGGATGCCAAGGCGATCTACTTTGAGCAGCGCATGGTGTCCGACGGCGAGATTTACGCGCGTGCCTACATCGCCACCCGCCTGGTCAGCAAGGGCAAACCCGTGAGCCAGGAGGAGATCCTGCGCGAGTTCGGGCAGCCCCCGGCAGATCTGGTGCTGCCCGAATGGATCCACGAATGGCGCGAGACCAACGCCCTGCCCGGCAGCCGGACGCCTGCACCGCATCTGTGGGACAGCCTCACCCGGGATAACCGCGCCTGACCGCGGATCACGGCCGCGCCTGACCGCCTCACCCTGCCGCCGGCAGCCCGGAAACCTACGTGCCGACGTCGCGCCTGTTCACGGCGACCGCGGCCACGGCCACGAGAGCTGCCGAAATTCCCCAGAGCCACCCGGCCGCCGCCCAGTCCGCACCGTTGACCACCGGAGAATTCCCGTAGGCCCAGTGGTAGGGACTCAGGTCCAGCAGCCACTCCACGTCCGCACTCTGCCGGCCAACGGCGTTGAAGACGTAACCAAGAACGCCGACGGCGGCTCCCGCGGCCAGCCCGTACGTCCGCCTGCCGGACATGGCCCCGGCGCACAGTGCGGCCGTTCCGCTCAGCAGTGCCAGCCCGGCAAACAGCACTGCTGCGCCGAAGAGGTTCTCGGGCCGGATGGCCAGCTGGGCCGAATCATTGAGCAGCCGGACCAGCACAAAGACCAGGGCCGCGAGCAGCACCACGCGCAGTAAAAGCGAGAGCGCGCGTTCGAGCACCACCTGGACCCGGGTCACCCCGTGGGCGAGGGTCAGCTCCAGCTGGCCGGATTCCTCGTCGCCGCCCACAGCGGCCGCACCCCAGCCGACAGAAGCGATGGTCATGAGCAGGAAACCGATCAGCCCGAACAGTGTGGCCTGCGTATACCCGGGACCGGTGGCAATCTGGTCGTAGTTCAGGGCCTTCGTCATCTCGGCCGGCAGGGCATCGATCATGTCCTGCATCTGCGCGCTCCCGCCGATGGACGGGTACAGCGGCAGGTAGAGGAACGTGGCGCCGGCCAGCCCGGCGGCCCACGCCACCGTGGAGCGCCACGAGTCAAAGAAAGCCCGGCGGAACAGCGGCAAGGTGGTGGTGCTCATCGCGCGGCCTCCTTGGTGCCGGGCACTGCGGGGTTCGCTTCTGCGGGAGTTGAATACATCTTGAGCACCGACTCCTCAAGATCCGGTTCCTCGAGCACGAGGTCCGTCAGTTCCAGCGTTCCGAGGGCCCTGACCAGCGGCTGGATGGCCCCCTCCACGGTGGCTGAAAGGGTGATGCTGCCGCCGGACTCCAGCACCTCCACGTGCCCGACGCCGGGCACGCCACCCAGCAGCGCGCCGGCGTCGTGCGCTGTTATTCCGTTCGCGGTGAACCGGACCCTGCGCACCGCGCCTTCCCGAAGCCCGGTAACGGACTCGACGGCGATGATCCGGCCATCCCGGAGGATCGCCACCGTGTCTGCTGTCTGCTGGACCTCGCTGAGGACGTGGGAGCTGAGGAAGATGGTCTGGCCCCTGTGCTGCGCCTCGCGGACCATCGCATGGAATTCCTGCTGGACCAGCGGATCCAGGCCGCTGGTGGGCTCATCGAGCACCAGGAGCTCGGGATCATGCATAAACGCCTGGACCAGGCCCAGCTTCTGTTTGTTGCCCTTGGACAGCTTGCGCGTATGGCGGTCCAGGTCTAGTCCAAGCCGTTCGGCCAGGCCATCGATCCTGCCCGCGGCCACCGGGCCGCTGATGGCCTGGTAGTGCGCCAGGAGCGTCCGGCCCGTGACGCGGCCCTCGAGGAACAGCTCGCCCGGGAGGTAACCGATCCGCCGGCGGAGCTCCGGGCCGCCCGCCCGGGGGTCCTCGCCGAGGACGCGGACCTCGCCGGAGTCCGGGCGGATGATGTCCAGCAGGCAGCGCATGGTGGTGGTTTTGCCAGCGCCGTTGGGGCCGATCATGCCGAAAACGGAGCCTGCCTCGACGGCAAAATCCACCCCGTGGAGCACCTCGCGCCGGCCGAATTTTTTGGTCAGGGAGTGGGTGGAGATTGCCTGGTTCATGAAACCTCCTGTTTGCGGCTGCCAGCGGATGATCACCCCAAGGGTAGGCCCCGCAATGCCCGGTGTACACGGTCCCGCGCCCCTGTTCCCGATGACGCGGGGAGCGAACAGGGCCCACCTGGCCGGGACATCCGCCGGCGCCTCGCGTACCGTTGAAGGCATGGCTACCGTAGATATCACAGGTGAACAGTTCGCATCGACCATCGAAGGCAACGACATTGTCCTGGTGGACTTCTGGGCTGAATGGTGCGGTCCCTGCAAGCAGTTCGGGCCCACGTACAAGGCCGTGTCCGAGAAGCATTCCGACGTCCTGTTCACGAAGGTGGACACCGAGGCGCAGCAGCAGCTCGCCGCCGAGGCCGGAATTACGTCCATCCCAACGCTGATGGCCTTCCGCGAAAAGGTCCTGGTCTTCTCCCAGCCGGGTGCCCTGAACGCCCAGCAGCTGGAGCAGGTTGTTGACGCGGTGAAGGCCCTCGACATGGACGAAGTCCACGCTCACGTGGCGCGCTCGCAGGCAGAAGCCGCAGCCGCTGCGGAAGGCAACCCGGCCACCGCCGGAAAGACGTCGGGCCCGCAGGACGGCACGCAGATTCCCGAGGCGTAGTCCCTTCTTAAAACAACGCGGGGTCACATTTCGCCCAATAACTTCGGTTCTTTGGGCGAAATGTGACCCCGCGTTGTGGTTTGCGGAAGGTTACAGGCGAACCAGCTGCACGGGTTCGGCCAGCAGCGCGCTCAGGGATTCGTTCAGGTCCTGGACGGCGGTGCCCTTGGAGTGCTTGGCAAGCAGTTCCTCGGATTCCCATTGTTCGGTGAGGACCAGCTTCTCTTCGGTGGCTTCGGTCAGCTCGTAGCGGATGCAGCCGGCTTCGTTGACCACCTCGTCGATGGCGATTTCCAGGGCGAGCTTCACACGGAAGAACTCGCCGTCGTTGGGGATGAACGTTGCCTGCAGGTCGATGGGTGCACTCATGGATTTCACAATACCGGGACCCGGCCTGCAGGCCCGCCCTGTTTACGCGCGGACACCCTCCTATTGCGCTTTCATTGCGGGGGGCCAGACGGTAGCGTGCCAGCATGCGCGCTTACACAGCCGGGGACACTGACGTCCTGCTCCTCGAGGAAACCATCGGCCGGAACTTCGAGCGGGTAGTGGCCCGGTTCCCCTTCCACGACGCGCTGATCGAGGCCGCGCCGGTTCCGGGCGCTGACGCCCGACGCTGGAGCTACACAAAAATGAACGACGACGTCGATCGCCTCGCGCGTGCGCTCCTCGCCTCGGGCGTGGCCAAGGGGGACCGGGTGGGCATCTGGAGCCCGAACTGCGCCGAGTGGACGCTGCTGCAGTACGCCACCGCGAAGGCAGGCGCCATCCTGGTCAATGTGAACCCGGCCTACCGGAGCCACGAGCTGGAGTTTGTGGTGAAGCAGAACGGCATGCGGATGCTGTTCACGGCACCGTCGGACCGGAACAGCGACTATGTGGGGATGGCGCGGCAGGCGCTCGCCGGCTGTCCGGACATGCGGGAACTGGTGTTCCTGCCGGATTACGGCATGGACGGGCTCGACGCCGGTGACCCCCAACGTGACGGGGAACTGACGTACGCCGAGCTGCTCAAGCGGGCTGACGCCGTCGGGCATTCCGGCCTGAAGGCGCGGATGGCGGAGCTGGACCCGCACGATCCCATCAACCTGCAGTACACGTCCGGGACCACGGGTTTCCCCAAGGGCGCGACGCTGACGCACCACAACATCCTGAACAACGGCTACTCCATTGGTGAACTGCTGGGCTACACCGAGCACGACCGGGTGGTGATTCCGGTGCCGTTCTACCACTGCTTCGGGATGGTGATCGGAAACCTGGCCGCCCTCAGCCATGGTGCGGCCACCATCATCCCCGGCCGCGGCTTCACGCCGGCGGCCGCGCTGGAGGCGGTCCAGGACTTCGGCGGGACGTCGCTGTACGGCGTGCCCACCATGTTCATCGCCGAGCTTGCGCTGCCGGACTTTGCCTCCTATGACCTGGCCACGCTCCGGACCGGTGTCATGGCGGGATCGGTGTGCCCCATCGACGTGATGAAGCGGGTGATCTTGGAGATGCACATGGTGGATGTGGCTATTTGCTACGGCATGACCGAGACCTCCCCGGTGTCCACCATGACGCGGAACGGTGACACCCTGCAGCACCGCACCGAGACCGTGGGCCGCACCATGCCAAGCCTGGAGAGCCAGATCGTGGACCCTGGCACCGGCGAGGTGCTGGAGCGCGGCGAGATCGGCGAGCTGTGCACTCGGGGTTACGCAGTGATGGCCGGGTACTGGGCCCAGCCGGACAAGACCGCGGAAGCCATCGACGCCCACCGCTGGATGCACACCGGTGACCTCGCCCGCATGGACGACGAGGGCTACGTGGTGATCGAAGGCCGGATCAAGGACCTGGTGATCCGCGGCGGCGAAAACATCTACCCGCGCGAGATCGAGGAGTTCCTGTACAGCCACCCCTCCATCCAGGACGTGCAGGTGATCGGGGTTCCCGATGCCAGGTACGGCGAGGAACTGATGGCCTGCATCATCCTCAAGCCGGGCGCGGAACCGCTGGACGCGGCTTCAATTGCGGATTTCTGCCGGGGCAAGCTGGCCCACTACAAGATCCCGCGTTACGTGGACGTCCGGGAAAGCTTTCCCATGACCGTTTCCGGGAAGATCCGCAAAGTGGAGATGCGCGAGGAAGCCGTGGCCAGGCTGGGCCTCTGACAAGCAACGCGGGGTCACTTTTCGCCCGATAATCCGGGTTCTTTGGGCAGGGAGTGACCCCGCGTTGCTGGGTGTGAGGTTGTCCTGTGGATAACTTCTGAAGGTATTCCTGGGAGAGTGCAAACTGGTGCCATGGTTACTGCGAAGCCGCTCCCCGAGGATCTCGCCAAGGGTCCTTTCACGGTCTATCAGGCACGGGCCCTGGGAGTTGGACCAAAGCGTTTGCACGCGAAGGACCTGGTTGGCGCCGGGCGTCTGATTCGCGCGCACGCCGGCCGGGACGTTTCGCTGATTGATCGGGCCCGCGTGCTTTGCGCCGCCACCCCGGACGCTTGGGTTTCCCACGAGACGGCGGCGGTTTTCTTCGATTTGGGCCTTCCTCCCTGGCTGGGCCTGGAGCCGCGCGTCCACCTCAGCAAGCCGCACGGATTGCCCCGGGTTCGCCGGGCCGGCATCATCGGTCACCGCGTCCATGCGATTCCGGGCGAAGTCGTGGAGATTGACGGGATCAGGGTCAGCGGGCCCGCCCGGACGTGGCTCGACCTGGCCCACGAGCTGCCCTTGCGATATCTCGTGGCCATGGGAGACCAACTGATCCGCACTCCACGGCCGGAGTTTGAGTTCCGCAGCGTGCCGTTTGCCTATAAAGAAGGCCTGCGCCTCTTGATCCGGCAGCATCCCAACATGAAAGGCGTCGAAAAGGCGCGGCTGGCGTTGGATGAGATGCAAGTAGGGTCAGATTCGTTCCCGGAAACGTTCCTTCGGCTGGCGCTAGTGGACGCGCACCTGCCTGAACCCGAATTGCAGCTCCGGCTTGATCCCGACAATCCGAGGTCGCCCGCAGCGGACCTTGGTTACCGAAAGTACCGGATCGCGGTGCAGTACGACGGCGCGCACCACCGATCAAGGGAACAGCAGTCACGCGATAATCGCCGAGACGAATTCTTCCTCAACGCTGGGTGGTCCTACTTCAAGCCGAACGCAGACGACCTCGCCGACGGATTCCAGGAGCCCATCGCCAGAATCAAACGAGTCCGCCGCTCCTAGAGCAACGCGGGGTCACTCCTTGCCCGATAATCGAGGTTTATCGGGCGAAAAGTGACCCCGCGATGCATCAGGGCGGGCGTTAGCAGATGTTGCGGTTGATGGCCCGCACGCCCACAACGAGCCCGACGGCGGCCGTCACCGATGCGGCGAGGAGGCCCAGGAGCGTGTCGGTCCCGACGCCGCCGGCGAATAGTTCCCGCTCGGCGTTGACCAGGTAGGTCAGGTGGTTGAAGAGGCTGTCAGTCTTCATCCACTCTGGCCCGGCCTCGATGGGCAGCATGATGCCGGAGAGGATCATCAGCGGGAAGAGCAGCGTCTGCTGCACGCCCCAGAAGATCCACTCCTTGTTCTGCGAGACGAGCGCCAGCGCGTAGGAGAGGGCTCCCAGCCCGATGCCGAAAATGCCCAGGATGACCAGGCCGAACAGCACGTGCAGCGGGTAGAAAACAAAACCGAAGGGGATGCAGACCAGGGCGATCAACAGCCCCTGCACCACCAGCGGAGCCCACTCCTTCAGCGCCCGCCCGATCATCAGGGAAGAGCGGGACAGGGGTGTGGCCAAGATCCTTTCGTACGAACCGGTCATCAGTTCGTACTGGAGGTTGGAGCCGGTCATGGACGTGCCGAACAGGGCAATCATGACCACGACGCCGGGCAGGAACCACTGGAGGGTGGACTGGCCCCCAAATCCCGGCGCCCCCACCGCCGCGCGAGCAGGGGGCCGAAGAGTCCCAGGAACACGAGCGGCTGGAGCAACGAAAAAACCAACGAGAACGGATCCCGGAGCGGCAGCAGCATTTCGCGCCAGAACACGTACTTCGTGTCGCGAAGGACCTGGCCGAGGCTGGGTTTCCTCCTGACATCCGGAGGGCTTTGCACAGTCATCAGCGGTTTGCTCCTTCCCGCAGGTTGCGGCCGGTCAGTTCCAGAAACACTTCGTCCAGGGTGGGCGGTTTCAGCTCCAGGGACTGGGCGGGAGCGCCGGCGTCGTGCATTTGTTGCAGCAGCGCCGGCGCCAGCCGTGCGCCTTCGGTGAGCCGCAGGCGGAAGCGGACCACGCCGTCGTAGGCAAATTCATTGACCTCACCGCCCGCGGCGGCACGGCCCAGGAGCCCGCGCACGCCGGGGGCCGAATCCGCCGCCACTTCGACCGCGAGAAGGTCGCCGGCGAGGTTGGCCTTGAGCCGGGCTGCCGTGTCATCGGCGATGATCTGGCCGTGGTCGATGACGATCACGCGTTCGGAAATCAGATCGGCTGTGGCCGCCGCCGTTGCCCTGGCCGATGTAGCCGATCCGGGCTCGCACGCCGGCGGGGTCCGCGGAGACGTCCACCCCTGCCACGGTGGCCGTGCCCGAGGTTGGCCGCAGCAATGTGGTCAGCATCCGCAGGGTGGTGGACGTGCCGGCGCCGTTCGGGCCAAGGCAAGCCACAAGCTCGCCCGGGGCAACATTGATGTCGACTCCCTTGACGGCTTCTACCGTTTCCTTCTTCACGACGAAAGTTTTGGTCAGCTTGTCCGTGTGGATCATGGGTGACTCCAGAGAATTCGCCAAATCCGGGGCTCTGGTACGGGCTCCATGGCGCCACGCTATATCCAATCAGGGGCTCATCGCCAGAACCCACCGGGCCCGCCGCAACACCGACGCGGGGTCACTTTTCGCCCGATAAACCCCGATTATCGGGCGACAAGTGACCCCGCGTTGGTTTGGGTGGTCAGTGCCGGCGGTGGTCCTGGATGGTCATCCGCGGCCCGAACGTCGGTTTGCGGAAACCGCTCAGCCCGATCATCCGGACCACCCGCTGCCGGTGCCCGGTCCACGGTTCAAGCAGGGTCAGCATGCCGGCGTCGTCCGTGCGGCGGCCGGTGAGGGCGGCACCCACATACGCGGCGAGGTGGTAGTCGCCCACGGCGATGGAGTCCGGGCAGCCGTGGGTCCGCTGCACCACTTCGGCCGCGGTCCACACCCCGATACCGGGAATCACCTGCAGCTTTGCTGCCGCCTCCACGGCCGGCAAGGCGGCCAGGCGTTCAAGCGCGACGGCGGATCGCAGGGCCCGCATGACGGTCGCCGAACGCTGGGGTCCTACGCCGGCCTGGTGCCATTCCCAGGAGGGGATGCGCAGCCACTGCTCGGGGGTGGGCTGGAGGCGCAGCCCTTCCGGCGCGGAGGTTCCGGCCGCCGGAGCGGGTGAGCCGAACCGGTACATCAGGTACCGGTAGCCGCGCCGGGCCTCGATGACAGTGACCTTCTGCTCGAGGATGGTGGGCACGAGGCAATCAACCACGCGCCCGGTGGAGGGAAGTCGGACTGCCAGGTTCCGGCGTCGGGCGTCACGGACCAGCCGGGGGAGCGTCGCGTGGAAGGCCGGTTCGTCAAAAGCCGACCAGTCGTCCTCCGCACCCAGGAGGCGCGGCACCTCGGCGAGTCCGGCGGCGGAACCGGGACCCCAGGCCTGGGCATCAACAGTCCCGTCCGCCGCGGTGGTGAGGCGCAGCGTAACCGGGCCGTCCGGCGTCGTAAATGCTGTCCAGAACCAGCCCGGCCCGGACGAAAACGAGGGATCTCCGGTGCCCCGCAGGAGCGTGCCCAGCGTCTGGTGCAGGCTGTACGGGCCGTCCGGATGCCACCGCAGGGACGCATCCGCGGCGGCGGCAAGCCGGGCCGGAGCGTCAAGAATGGTCATGTACTCATGGTCCCACGGTGGGCTGACAACGCAGCTTCCAGAGCGCCTTTCAGACCGCAGATGCCAGGACTAGACTCCATCGTGTGGCGCGGGGCGTCCGTGCCTTCCCCTCGCATTCAAAGGAGCATGCAGTGGCTGGAGTTGTGCATTTCGAGATCCCCACGGAAAACAAAGAACGCGCCAACACCTTCTACCAAACAGCGTTTAATTGGAACCTGATCCCCATGCAGGGGATGGACTACACCAGCGCCATCACCACGCCGTCGGACGAACAGACAGGCATGCCCAGCACGCCCGGAGCGATCAACGGGGCCCTGTTCCCCCGCACGGAGAACCTCAAGACCCCCATCATCACCGTCGACGTGGAGGACGTGGACGCCGCCCTCGCGCAGGTCGAATCCGCCGGCGGTTCGGTGGCCCAGGCCAAGGACGCCGTTCCCGGCATGGGCTACTACGCCTATTTCACGGACACCGAAGGCAACGTTCTGGGCCTGTGGCAGACAGATTCCTCGGCGGGCAGCTGAGCCCCGGGCAGGACCTGTGGCGGCAGGCGGTAACTTTGTACCTATGAAGTACGCGCAGTCCGTCCTGGACCTCATCGGAAACACGCCGCTCATCAAGCTCAACCACGTGACGGAAGGCCTCAAAGCCACTGTCCTCGTCAAGCTGGAATACATCAATCCGGGCGGCTCCATCAAGGACCGCATCGCGGTGAAAATGATCGAAGAGGCCGAACGGACCGGCAAGCTCCTTCCCGGCGGGACCATCATTGAGCCGACGTCGGGCAACACCGGGGTGGGCCTGGCGCTCGTGGCCCAGCAAAAGGGCTACAAATGCATCTTCGTGGTGCCGGACAAGGTGGGCGAGGACAAGCGCGCCGTGCTTCAGGCGTATGGCGCCGAAGTAGTGGTCACCCCCACGTCCGTGGCCCCGGACAGCCCGCAGAGCTACTACAGCGTCTCGGACCGCCTGGTCACGGAAATTCCGGGCGCGTACAAGCCTGACCAGTTCTCCAACCCTGCCGCCCCAGGCAGCCACTACGAGTCCACAGGACCGGAGATCTGGCAGGACACGGACGGCACGGTGACGCACTGCGTGATCGGCGCCGGCACCGGCGGCACCATCACCGGCACCGGCCGTTTCCTCAAGGAGATCTCGGCGGGCCGTTCGGAGTCCGACGGCGGCCGGGTCAGGATCATCGGGGCGGACCCCGCGGGTTCGGTCTACTCCGGCGGCACCGGGCGCCCGTACTTCGTGGAGGGCGTCGGCGAGGACATGTGGCCGGCCAACTACGACAAATCCGTTCCGGACGAGGTCATCGCCGTCACCGACGCCGATTCCTTCGCCATGACCCGGCGGCTGGCCCGCGAGGAAGGGCTGCTGGTGGGCGGCTCGTCCGGCATGGCCGTGGTGGCTGCACTGCAGACCGCCCGCAACCTCCCCGAAAGCGCCGTGGTGGTGGTCATCCTCCCGGACTCCGGCCGCGGCTACCTGGCCAAGATCTTCAACGACCAGTGGATGCGTTCCTACGGCTTCCTCTCCGGCGGCGAAGAAGCGTCAGTGGGCGAGGTCATCAAAACCAAGAACGGCGAACTCCCGGACCTGGTGCACATCCACCCCAACGAGACGGTCCGCGACGTCATCACCATCATGAACGAGTTCGGCGTCAGCCACATCCCGGTCCTCTCGCAGGAACCGCCCGTGGTGATGGGCGAGGTCCTCGGCGCCGTTGACGAACGCACCCTGACCTCCAAGCTGTTCCGCGGCGAGGCCAAGCTGACGGACAAAATCTCCGAACACATGGGGCCCCGCCTGCCTGTCATCGGCTCACTGGAAACCATCTCCGCAGCCCGCGAGCTGCTCTCCGACGTGGACACCGTGATGGTGACGTTCGTCGGTGCTCCCGTGGGAATCCTCACCCGCCACGACCTACTCGCCTACCTCAGCAACTAGCTAAAGGAACTCCATGTCTGCAGAAAACCAGGGTTTCAACACGCGCGCCGTCCACGCCGGCCAGGCCTTCGAGCCCCGCACCGGCGCTGTGGTTCCGCCGGTGCACTTCAGCTCCACCTACGCCCAGGACGGCATCGGCGGCCTCCGCGACGGTTACGAATACGGCCGCGGCACCAACCCCACCCGTGACGCCCTGCAGGAGCAGCTCGCGGCCCTCGAAGGCGGAACCCACGCCTACTCCTTCAGCTCCGGCCTCGCGGCGGAGGACTCCCTGATCCGGGCGCTGACCAGGCCCGGCGACCACATTGTGCTCGGCAACGACGCCTACGGCGGCACGTACCGGCTCATCAACAGCGTGCTCGGCGACTGGGGGATCGGCAACACCCCCGTGGACATGGCGGACCTGGACGCAGTGCGCAAAGCCGTGGCCGCGAACAAGACCCGGTTCGTCTGGGTGGAGACTCCGTCCAACCCACTGATGAAGATCACCGATATTGCGGCGCTCGCTGCGGTAGCGCACGACGCCGGGGCCCTCCTCGTGGTGGACAACACCTTCGCGTCGCCCTACCTGCAGATCCCCCTCGCCTTGGGTGCCGACGTCGTGGTTCACTCCACCACCAAGTACATCGGCGGACACTCCGACGTAGTGGGCGGTGCCATTGTGGTCAAGGACGCGGAGCTCGCGGAGAAGATCGGCTTTATCCAGTTCGCGGTGGGCGCAGTGTCCGGCCCCATGGACGCGTTCCTCACCACCCGCGGCCTGAAGACCCTCGGCGTGCGCATGGACCGGCACAGCGACAACGGCCAGGCCGTGGCCGAATGGCTGCTGGAGCGTCCCGAGGTGGAGGCCGTCCTGTACCCGGGCCTGCCCTCCCACCCCGGCCATGAGCTGGCAAAGAAGCAGATGAAGAAGTTCGGCGGCATGGTGTCCGTCCAGTTCAAGGGCGGCGAGGCGGCGGCCCGCACGGTCGCGGAAAACACGTCGGTGTTCACCCTGGCGGAATCCCTGGGCGGCATTGAGTCTCTGATGAACTACCCCTCGGAGATGACGCACGCATCTGTCAAGGGGACGGAACTGGCTGTTCCCGTCAACCTGATCCGGCTCTCCTGCGGCATCGAAGACGTGGAAGACCTCATCGCCGACCTGGAGCGGGCTTTCAGCTTCCTCAAGTAGCAACTTTCCAATCAAGGGCACCCTGGCTTTCTTCAAGGAAGTTAGCTAGGGTGCCCTTATGGTACTCCGCTCCGACTGGTCCCAGCGCAACTGCAGCATGGCACGCGGTCTCGACATTTTGGGTGACCCCTGGAGCATGCTGGTGCTCCGCGAGGTCTTCTTCGGCAACGGGCGTTTCGACGCCATGAGGTCCCGGCTCGCCGTGGCGGACTCGGTGCTCACCAGGCGCCTGGCGGGCCTCATGGAGTCGGGGCTGCTCGAGAAGCAGGCGTACGACGACGGCGGCCGCCCCCGCCAGGAGTACGTCCTGACCCCGAAGGGTGAGGACGCCCTCCCGGTCCTGAACGCCGTGGTTTTGTGGGCGGAAAAGCACCTCCCGGCGCCCTCGGACCGGGCCCACATGTATGTCATCCATTCCGGCTGCGGCCAGCGGACCAGCTCCGCGGACACGTGCACAGGCTGCGGGGAGCGGCTGACGGCCGCCAACACCAGCTGGCACAGCCTCACCCGGACGGATGCTCCCGTGCAACTGGCCACCGCCGCATGAGCGCCACCGAAACAACCCGGCGCCGGCGCCTGCACCCCGCCTGGATCGTTGCGGCCGTCGCCTTCCTGGCCCTCGTGGGAGCTGCCGGATTCCGTGCCGCCCCGGGCGTCCTGATGGTGCCCCTGCAGCAGGAGTTCGGCTGGTCCACCACCGTTCTGTCCGCAGCCGTCAGCATCAACCTGGTGCTGTTTGGCCTGACTGCCCCCTTCGCCGCGGCCCTGATGGAAAGGTTCGGGATCCGGGCCGTCACCGCCACCGCCCTGGTGCTGATCGGCGCGGGCAGCGCGCTCACGGTGCTGGTCAACCAGTCCTGGCAGATCCTCCTGACCTGGGGCCTTTTGATTGGACTCGGCACAGGGTCCATGGCGCTCGTCTTCGCCGCCACCATCGCCAACACCTGGTTCTCCAAGAGCCGGGGCCTGGTGATCGGCATCCTCACCGCCGGCAGCGCCGCCGGCCAGCTGGTCTTCCTGCCGTTCATCGCGATGCTGGCCCAGGACCCGGGCTGGCGGCAGGCATCGCTGCTGATCGCCGCCGGCGCGCTGGCGGTGGTGCCGCTGGTGCTGAAGTTCCTCAAGAACTCACCGGCCGACGTCGGCGCCTTGCCTTACGGTGAAACGGCACCTGAGGAGGGAACGGCTGCGTCCCCGGCTGCGGAAGCAGACGCCGTGGACAGCGGGCGCAGCAGCAACGCCGCTGTGCGCGCCCTCCAGGTGCTCAAGCGGGCAAGCAAGGTGCGGACGTTCTGGGCGTTGGTGGCGGGTTTTGCGATCTGCGGCGCCACCACGAACGGGCTGATCGGCACCCACTTCATCCCCTCTGCCCACGACCACGGTATGCCCGAAACCACCGCGGCCGGGCTGCTCGCCGTCGTCGGGATCTTCGACATCGTGGGCACCATCGCCTCCGGCTGGCTGACCGACCGTTACAACCCCAAAATCCTGTTGGCGGTCTACTACCAGTTCCGGGGGATCGGGCTGCTGGTGCTGCCGCTGCTCCTGAGCGCCACCGTCCAGCCGAGCATGATCGTTTTTGTGGTGATCTACGGCCTGGACTGGGTGGCCACGGTGCCGCCCACCGCGGCCATCTGCCGGAAAACGTTCGGCGCGGATGGCAGCGTGGTGTTCGGGTGGGTGTTCGCGGCCCACCAGCTGGGCGCGGCCGCTGCTGCCCTCGGCGCCGGCGTCATCCGGGACGCCACCGGCCAGTACACCTATGCCTGGTTCGGCGCGGCGGCCATGTGCACCATCGCCGCCGTGATCAGCGCGACCATCCGCAAGGACGCCCCTGCCAAGGAGGCTGTCCGCGCCGGGGTTGCCTGACCCACCACCGGAACGCGAGATGGCACTTCGCAGCAGTCGCGGCGCCGGACCTTGCCACGAAATGCCATCTCGGCGGCTACCCGGCAGTCCCGATGCGCAGCGTCAGGGTGCGGGCCTCCGGTCGAAGCGCGAAGTCCGGCCAGACGTCCGGGCCGCAGGCCCGTGAACCCAATCCGTGCTGGGCAGCGTCCAGGTAGAGGTAGCTGTGCTCACTGGAAGGCAACTCGTGGGGATGGGCCGCGGCGCCGACCTCCTGCGCGGTGTGACGGGCCAGGGTGAAACCGGGCCGGCGCCCGCGGGCATCCGCCACGGTCTCGATTCTCAGCCACGGCGCACCCGCGTTGTTCAGCTCGAGTGAACGCACCGCACTGCGGTGCCCGCTCTCCTGGGGCTTCGCGTACCCAACGGTGAGGTCGTCGATTGCGGTCGAGTACCGACCGATCAGTGCGGCGCGCATGCTGTCCGGATACGATTCCCGGGGCCCGGTACCAAACCAGGAGGCGCCGTCCACGGAGCCGGGCAGATCGAACCTGACCCCGATGCGCGGCCAGATCATGTCCCAGCCGGCACTGGGAACGATGTCCAGTCGCAGCCACAGCTCCCCGTCCGCGAGCTGCCACTGCTCTTCGACCGTCACGGAGTCGGCGCTGTCCGCCGGCGCGTAGCGCGTCCGGACCACTACGGATTCGTTGTTCGCCGCGACTTTTTCCACGCGGGCAGTCAGGCGGTCCAGGCCTGCGTCCCGCCACACAGAGGCCGAAGCCGGGGCTGACACCCCGTTTCCGTTGTTCAGCCAGGGGTCGCCGAGGTCGTAACTGCCGCGGCCCGCTCCGCCGTCGTTGTCCGTCGGTGCGCGCCAGAGCTCCAAACGGGGACCGGCTACCGACAAGCCGCCAAGCGACAGAAGGCGTCCCTCCTCGAAAACGGCGGTCCCGAGGTTCACCGTTCCGGATCCGAAGGATTCGGCACCCGCAGACTCGCTCTTCAGGGAGCCGGTCCGGCCCGCAGAAGCCAGCGGGCGCGGTGCCTGAACTGACGGCGCGGGCGCCGAGAGATCCAGCTGGGCCGCTGAAATCACGTGCCCGGCCGGAGCCCACTCCGTGTTCTTGCGGAGAACGGCTTCGACGGTGAGCCAGTGCTCGCCGTTACGCGGGACTGCGAACTCCGGTAGTGCGAGGGTCACCGATTCGCCGGCCGCAAGGGCCTTGCCCGACGTTCCGGCCACTGCCAGTTCGCCCGAGTCGCTGCTGACCCCATCCACCTCCGTCCGCCACTGGAACACGACGTCGGACGCATCCGCCGAGTGCCGCAGATTGGCGACCGTCACGAATCGCCGGGTACCGCCGTCGGAGGCCGTTCCGTCGGGCACCTCGGTGCCGAAGCCCAAACGGATCGGCGCGACGATCTGCTTGTATTCGAACAATCCCGGGCTCGGCGTCGAATCGGAGAGGACCATCCCGTCCATGACGAAGTTGCCGTCGTGGATGACTTCGTTGAAATCCCCGCCATACGCGAAGAACTCGGTGCCGTCTTCCGTGCGTGTGCGGATGCCGTGGTCACGCCATTCCCAGACGAAACCACCGTGCAGCCGGGGGTAGCGGTCAACGAGGTCCTCATATTGGTCGATGGCACCGGGGCCGTTGCCCATCGCGTGGACGTACTCGCACAGGATGAAGGGTTTGGTCCGTTGGCGTGCCGACTCGGCGGCGGAACAGCCCAGCAGCAGCGCGCCGGAATCGTCGCGTCCGATCGCCTCGGTCTCGGGCACGGAGGAGTACATCCGCGAATAGACGTCGGTGTAGGCGCCGCTGTAGTCACCCTCATAGTGCACGGGGCGTCCGGTGTCACGGGCATGGGCCCACGCGGCCATGGCTGCGAGGTTGGCTCCCGTGCCGGCCTCGTTGCCGAGCGACCACATAACGATGGAGGGATGGTTCTTGTCGCGCTCAATAGTGCGCTCGATGCGGTCCACAAAGGCTTCGCGCCAGGCGGGATCGTCGCTGGGATTTCCGGCCCACTGCTGGGCGGTGAAGCCGTGGGTTTCGAGGTCGCACTCAAGTACCACCCAGAAACCCATTTCATCGGCCAGGTCCAGAAGCCGCGGATGGGGGGGATAGTGGCTGGTGCGGATCGCATTGATGTTGAACTGCTTCATGAGGGCCAGATCGGCGCGGGCAAACTCTTCGTCGAAGACACGGCCTCGGTCGGGATGGGTCTCATGCCGGTTCATGCCGTGGAACACCACCCGTCGGCCGTTCACCAGGAAGCGGTCGCCCACGATTTCCACCGTGCGGAACCCCAGTCGGAGGGAGAGCGTTTCGGCTGCGCTGCTCACCGTTGCGTCGTACAGTCGCGGGATCTCGGCGGACCACGGTTCGACGGCGTCGATCGCCACCGGTGCAACGTCCGCCGCCGAGTTCCACGTGACGTTGACGCCCAGCTCCGGCACGGACAGCGTCACCGGGAAGGCTTCGCTGGTAGCCGTGATTTCAGGGTCAATCGTGCCGGCGCCGGAATCACCGGAGCCGCTGAACGAGGTGCGTAGCCAGACGTCGTCGATGCCGCCTGCCGGCCGTGCCTGAAGCGTCACGTCGCGGAAGATGCCGGGCAGCCACCACTGGTCCTGGTCTTCGACGTAGCTTGACGCCGACCACTGATGCACCCGCACGGCCAGCACGTTCGATCCCGGACGCACCGCGTCCGTGACGTCGAACTCCTGGGCCAGCCGGCTCCCGACGCCGACGCCGATCGGAACGCCGTTGAGCCACACCTTGTAGCGCGATTCAACGCCGTCGAACCGCAGCAGGATCCGCTCGGCTTCGGTCCATGATTCCGGCAGTTCGAACGTGCGCCGGTAGTCGCCGGTGGGATTCTCGTCGGGCACGTTGGGCGCATCGGTGGGGAAAGGAAAACGGACATTCGTATAGATGGGCCGCCCATAGCGACCGTCGCCTTCCATTACCCAGTGGGCCGGGACGGCGATCTGGTCCCACGATGAGTCATTGAAGGTCTCCTCGGCGATGGCCTCCACAGCCTCGCCGGCGGGCAGGACGCCGCGGCCTCCGGGGGTTCCGGGTGCGCCGGGGAGTAGCCGGAAGCGCCACTTGCCGTTGAGTGACTGGGTGGGAGCATCGCTGTGCAGCCAGGAACGGGCGGCTGTCCGCAAGCCCGAGCCTGGTCCGCGGTCGATGATGTAGGAAACATCGGCGGTGCGCGCGGATGCTGTGGACTGGGACATTACTTGATTGCTCCTTCTGTAAGCCCGAGCGCCAGAAACGCTGCAGGACCACCATGGCAAGTTTGTGAGGTCCAGCACATCCGGGACCGATACGAGAAAGGCTAACACAAAATTCGAGTAGTCACTCGAGTTTTGATCCTGTCTGCTAAATCCGCCTGTACACTGACTTGCCATGACCACAAACGAGGTGAGCCGCCCGTCCCGGCGGGGACCATATGCGAAGTCCACGGAACGCCGGCAGGCCATCCTTGTTGCCGCGCACGCCGTCTTTGCGGCCCGCGGGTACCGCGGCGGCTCCTTGCAGGACGTTGCAGACCACGTCGGAATGAGCCAGACGAGCCTCTTGCATTACTTCCCGTCGAAAAGTGATCTGCTGCTTGCCGTGCTCGATTGGCGCGACTCGATATCCGGGGATGGCACAACGCCTCCCGATCCCGAGGAAACGCTCGTGGACGCCGTGATCCGCCAGGCACGCTTCAACGAAGAGGTCCCTGGCGTCATTGAGTTGTACACCGTGCTGTGCGCGGAATCCGTCACGGACGGCCATCCGGGGCGCGAATTCTTCACCGAACGATTTGAACGGCTGCGGCGGAGCTACGCCCAGCGGTTCACTCAGCTCGCCCAGGAAGGGCGGCTTCGCCCCGGCGTCGAGCCGGAAGCCGCCGCGGCATCGTTGATTGCCCTGTGGGACGGGATCCAGACACAGTGGCTGCTGGCGCCCGGCAGCGTCGACATGGCAGGGTGCCTTCGTGGCTACCTCGAACTGGTCATCCTGCCCGAATAACCGCCGTAGGATCCCAACTAGGTAGCACTAACTGTCGTTATGAGCCCTCATAACGACAGTTAGTGCTACCTAGTTGGGAGGGCCGGACGGGTTTACCGGAACGCGCCGATGCCCGTGATGTGCTGGCCCAGGACCAGCATGTGGACCTCGTCGGTACCCTCGTAGGTGCGGACGGACTCCAGGTTGGCAGCGTGCCGGAGCGGTGAATAGTCCAGCGTGATGCCGTTGCCGCCGAGGATGGAGCGGGCTTCCCGGGCGATCTTTATGGCCTCGCGCACGTTGTTCAGCTTGCCCAGCGAGACCTGCTCGGGCCGCAGTTTTCTTTCGTCCTTGAGGCGCCCCAGGTAGTAGGCCAGCATGGTGCCCTTCTGGATCTCCAGCAGCATGTTCACCAGCTTCTCCTGCGTCAGCTGGTACCCGGCCAGCGGCTTGCCGAACTGCAGCCGGTCCTGCGAATACGCCAGGGCGGCCTCGTAGGAATCACGCGCGGCGCCCATGGCACCCCAGACGATCCCGTAGCGGGCCTCGTTCAGGCACGTAAACGGCCCGCGCAGGCCCATCGCCCCCGGCAGCATGGCCTCCGGACCCAGCCGGACGCCGTCGAACGTTATGTCACACTGGATGGAAGCGCGCATGGAGAGCTTCTGCACGATGGGCGTCGCGGTCACGCCGGGCGTGCCGGCCGGAACCAGGAAGCCGCGGACGCCGTCGTCGGTCTGGGCCCACACCACCATCACCCCGGCCACGGACGCCAGCCCGATCCAGCGCTTGGCGCCGTCCAGGACCCAGCCGGCGTTGTCCCCGGTACCCTCCCGGCGGGCAAAAGTGGTCATCGAGGACGGATCGGAACCCGCCGTGGGTTCGGTCAGTGCGAAGCAGCCGATCACTTCGCCGGCGGCCATCCGGGGGAGCCACTCCTGCTTCTGGTCCTCCGAACCCCATTTGTGGATCGCCGTCATGGCCAGGGACCCCTGCACCGAGACGAAGGTCCGGATCCCGGAATCGCCGGCCTCAAGTTCCATCGCGGCCAGGCCGTATTCGACGGCGGAACGGCCGGGGCAGCCATACCCCTCAAGGTGCATCCCCAGGACGCCCAGCTCGCCGAGCTCGGGAGCGAGCTCCAGCGGAAAGACCGCATCGTCATACCAGCGGGCGATGTTTGGCTTGATCCGCTGGTCGGTGAAGTCGCGGATTCTCTGCCGAACTTCCAGCTCGTCCGAGCTCAGCAGCGCATCAAGGGCCAGGATGTCCGAAGGGTCCGGTGCGGCAGATACGTCGGCAGTGACATCAGCGTCGCTCATCTGAGTATCCTAGGCCGACGTCGAGCTGGCGGACGCCGCCGCCGGCTTCCCGGTGAAGTACTCCCGCGTTGATGGCAGGAACCGGCAGACAACGGCCAGGACAACGCCCAGGGCCAGGAGCACCACGCCGCTGACAAATGCCCCGCCGACGCCGAAGATCTGGGTGTCACCGTAGGCCGGATCCCACATCTGGACGGCGGAAATGAAGAACGCAGCGGTGAGGATCAGGGCCCCGAGCAGCGGAAGGATGCCGCGGAACCAGAGGTTGCGGGCCGATTCCCGGAAGGTGTCCCGGAAATACCAGAAGCACGCGAAGCCCGTGAGCGCGTAGTAGAACGCGATGAACAGGCTGATGGCGCTGATGGAATCGGAGAGCAGGTTCTCGCTGAGGAAGCTCATGGCCACGTAATACACCACGGCCGCTGCGCCCATGACCTGGGTGGAGAATCCGGGGGTCTGGTTGCGGGTGTGGACTTCGCCGAACTTCGGCGGCAGCGCGCCGTGCACCCCCATCGACAGGGTTCCACGGGCCGTAGGCAGGATGGTGGTCTGCGTGGAGGACAGGACCGAAGCCAGCACGGCCACCACGATCAACCAGCCCCACGGACCCAGGACCACGTCCTTCATGGCCAGGAAGACGTCGCTCTGGTTCGCTTCGTTGCCCAGGCCGATGCCCTCGGTCCCCACCGTGGCGTACATCATCACGAGGAGGGCTACCGAGACGTAGATGGCCACCAGGACAAAGGCTGAAATGACGGCGCCGCGCCCTGGCGTGGTGGTCGGGTTTTCGGTTTCTTCGTTTACGGCCAGGCAGGTATCCCAGCCCCAGTAGATGAACAGGGCAAGAAGTGACCCGTGCACCACGGCACCCGGATCAGCAAAGGCGCCGGCCGGGTTGAACCACTCAATATCGAACGCCTGGCCTTCGGGTGCCCCGCCCGCGATCCGCACAATGATGGCCAGTGCGAAAATTCCCAGCGCCACGTACTGCACGTAGGTGAGGACCCGCTGGACGTGCTCGCCCAGCCGGATGCCCCGGTAGTTCACCAGGGTCATAAAAACGATGAACAGCACGCCAGTGGCTGTGACCACCACCTTGTTTTCGGCCAGTGAGCCGTCGCCGATCAGCAGCCACAGGTACTGCCCTGCCACCTGGGCGAGGTTGGCCAGGACCACGATGCCGGCCAGGGCAACACCCCAGCCGCCCAGCCAGCCCGCCCACGGACCGAACGCCCGGCGGGACCAGGTGAACGTGGTGCCGCAGTCCGGCATGGCGCTGTTGAGCTCCCGGAAGGCGTAGGCGATGAACAGGACGGGGATGAACCCGAGGACCAGGATCAGCGGAGTGTAGTTTCCGTTGACGGCCACGATCAGGCCCAGCGTGGCAGCCAGCGAATACACGGGCGCCGTGGACGCGAGGCCGAGCATGACCGAGTCGCCGAGGTCCAGGATTCCCGCCCGGAGCCCTTTGGCGGGGACGGCACCGCCGGAGGGTCCGCCGGAAGCGCCGCCCGCCGTCCTCGTCTCCGCACTCATGCGGTCACCGGACTCGGGGATGTCAGGGGGCTCATAGGGCGATACCTGCCTTGTTTGATTTGCTGGATGTGCTGGACAGGGCCGCCGCCGAAAGCGGCGCCGCGGCGTCGATGGTGTTGGGCACAAAACGGCAGAAGTAGTCGGTGATGGGGCCGTCCGATTCGCGGATCCCGCAACCCACGGACTCCCCGTCCACCACCCAGAGGCCAAGGACGGGGTGGTTGCCGTCGAAGTCGGGCAGCGCGTGGAACTGCTGGTAGCACCAGCCCTCACGGCCGTACCCGCCCGGCTGCTCCAGGCTGATGCCCGGGGCGTGGATCTTGATGTTGTCGCCTTCGCGCCCGTGCAGCGGCTTGGCCACCCATTCCTTCAGGGGCCCGGGCTCGTTGAGGTAGGCGGGCAACAGGTTGGGGTGGTCCGGGTACAGGTGCCACAGCGCGGCCAGCAAGGCTTTGTTGGAGAGCAGCATCTTCCACGCAGGCTCCACCCAGCGCGGATTGTGTGCGCGCTGCAGCAGCCGGTGCCCGAAAGGCTCCTTCATCATCAGCTCCCACGGATACAGCTTGAACATGGTGCTGATCATGAAGTTATCCATGTCCACAAAGCGGTTCAGGTTGGGATCCCAGCCAATATCGGACATGTTGATGCCGACGGTGGTCCAGCCCGCCTGGCTGGCCACGTCCCGCATATACCCGGCCGTCATCCAGTCCTCGCCGGACTCCTCAGCCTCGGAATGGGCAATGTGGAGGGTGCTCATGCCGGTGCGGTACTGCATTTTCTTCCACTGCCGGATCAGGGCCTCGTGGATGCCGTTCCACTGGTCCTTTTCGGGGAACACGTCCTGCAGCCAGAACCACTGCGCGACGGCGGCCTCGATCAGGCCCGTGGGGGTGTCGGCGTTGTACTCCAGCATCTTGGCGGGTCCGTCCTGGCCGTCATAGATGAAGTCGAAGCGCCCATAGATATCCATGTCGGCGGCCTGCAACGACTCAGCCGCGAGCTCCAGCGCCTGCGGGCCGATGCCGATGTTCCCCATGGCGCCGGTGGCCAGGAACTTGGCTGCCTCCAGGCACATCTTGTGCATGTCCTCGGCCGTGACCTCAAGCGTCTCCACCTCATCCATGGTGAATTCGTAGTAGGCGGCCTCGTTCCAGTATTCGATCTTCTTGCCGTCGGGCATGGTGGTGGTGGAGAAGACCAGGCCCTGCTCTTCGATCTTCTGCTTCCAATCAGGCCTGGGCTTCGATAACAACCGCTTCACGCCTAGCCCCCCGTGCTTCCGCCTTTGGAGCTGCTGCCAAAGCCGCCCCTGCTGACCGTTCCGCCTTTGGTGCTGTACCCGGTGGATGCCTTGGCGCCGCTGGGGATGGTGTTGGTGTAGCTCGGGTACGAGGACCGGTTCTGGCCCACCCCGGGAACGCTGGCGCCGCGGGAGTAGAAGTACCACGCGTAGAGTGCACCGCTTCGTCCGGCCGAACTGTTGCACTGCGTATCTTCCACGCGCTCGCCGGTTTCGTCGTTGAAACAGACCTGGGCGTAGTCGGCCTCATCCTGGTTGCTGGCCACGACAGCGGTGATGGTGCCGGCCAAAAGGGCAGTGACGCCCAAACCCACCACAACTGTCCGCCGCTGGGAACGCTTCTTGCGCGTGGCCGCATCATGGGTCTGGCGCTCGCGGTCACGGGCGAAGGGATCAACTGTGGGAAGGGGTTCGTTCAGGAGTTCAGGGCGCAGTTCCGGCTTGGGAACCTGCCACGGCGGCGGCTTCTGCGCCCCCTGGTCCTTGCCTTGACCGGTGTCCTGGTCCTTTGCCTGGTCTTTGTCCGGACCGCTGCCTTGGTCCTTTTCCGGATCCATGACGTCCCCCCTTGGTAGTCCATGCTGAATGTGGGCGCAGCTGTCGCCGAAAGCTCAATCCTGAGTTCAGCCTAGCCGCTGCCCCGGCCGGCTGCGACCCGAAACCGGGGGAGAAGTCCCCATCCCGCCGCCCAGTCCCAATGCGGGCCCGGGAACCTACACTTGAGCCATGGAAACCGCATCTGTGCTTGCCATCTGCCGCGTCCACCAGCTCCTCGCCACTGAGGGAAGTGTGGGGGTCACGGCCATCGACAAGCGCCCGGTGGAGGGCCCGGTCCGCGTCCACCGGCTGGGCCTGCACGGCGATGTCCAGGCGGACCGGATCAGCCATGGTGGGGAGGACCAGGCCATCTACGCTTACTCCCAGGACGACGCGGACTATTGGGCCGGCGAGCTCCAGCGGGATCTCCCACCCGGCATGTTCGGGGAGAATCTTCGCGTGGCCGGCATCGAAACTACCGGGGCCACCATCGGAGAGCGGTGGAAGATCGGACTGGACGTGGAGCTGGAAGTCACCTCCCCGCGCACGCCCTGCGCCACGTTCCAACGGCGCCTGGACGAACCCCACTTCGTCAAACGCTTCACGGAGGCCGGGCGCGTGGGCGCCTATCTCAGGGTGATCCGCACTGGCAGCATCCAGGCCGGCGACCACATCCACCGCGTCTTTGTGCCCAAGCACGGCATCACAGTGGGCAAGTGGTTCAGCGAGCCAGACCTGGAGTCCATGGAAGTCCTCCGGGACGCCGACGCCGACGGCGAGATCCGCCTGCAGCAGCCCGAATTCGACCAGAAATTCGAAGCCCTGATCCGGCGGTCACGAGGGTAACAGCCCAGCTGGAGTGGCCGGCGGGGGAGCTATGTGCGCAAGCTCACCGCCGCCGTCGTACGTTCAATTAGCCGCAAAGCGGGTCC
The DNA here is from genome assembly GCF_055412785.1 of Pseudarthrobacter lactosi. NCBI lineage: Bacteria > Bacillati > Actinomycetota > Actinomycetes > Micrococcales > Micrococcaceae > Pseudarthrobacter > Pseudarthrobacter lactosi. The sequence continues at coordinate 1,564,145 of NZ_JBVAYS010000001.1, read as the reverse complement.
GTACCCTACACTAGAAATATCCCCCACTCCGGAAATCCCTTATTCCTGCCCAATTTTTGAGGCAGGACTGGCAAGTGTTGGGGCCCGCTAATGTGATGCGGGCATTTTCATAGGGAGAGCCGGCTAAAGAAAACGCTGTACAGACTGCTGAGATAGCAGCCAAGAGATGCAGCGGGAAGTCCTGCCACGGGATTGCGAAAGCGCCGGACTTCTAAGTGACCGGCCGGTCAATGTATGCCCGGCACCCACGGCACATTGTACTGCGGCTCCGCTCACCTCGGGTTGTGCCGCCTGGCCCCCTATGGATGAGGAAATTTCCCTATGCCCGAAAATCAAAATGACGCCACCGTTGAAGCAGTAACTGTCGAAACCGTCGCCGTCGAATTCACCGAGGCCGTTGCCCCCGCAGCAGAGCCCGCCGTCACTGAAGCCGAAGCCCCCGCCAAGGTTGAAGAAGCTCCCGTAGCCAAGGCCGAGGAAGCTAAGACAGAAGAAGCGCCCGCCAAGGCTGAGGAAGCCGAAGAAGAGGGCGTCAAGTTCGCCGATCTCGGCATCGATGCCCGCGTCCTCGCCGCCCTGCAGGATGTCGGCTACGAAAAGCCTTCCCCGATCCAGGCAGCAACCATCCCGCTGCTGCTCGAAGGCCGCGACGTTGTGGGCCTCGCCCAGACCGGCACCGGTAAGACTGCAGCATTCGCAGTACCGGCCCTGTCCCGCCTGGCCGAACTCCACGACCTCAACGGCCCGTCACGCAAGACCCAGGCCCTGGTCCTGGCTCCGACCCGCGAGCTCGCGCTCCAGGTTGCCGAGGCCTTCACCTCGTACGCCAAGCACATCGATGACTTCACCGTCCTCCCCGTCTACGGTGGCTCCGCTTACGGCCCCCAGCTCGCCGGCCTGCGCCGCGGTGCCCAGGTTGTTGTTGGTACTCCCGGCCGTGTGATCGACCACATCTCCAAGGGTTCCCTGGACCTGTCCGAGCTCCAGTACCTGGTGCTGGACGAGGCTGACGAAATGCTGCGCATGGGCTTCGCCGAAGACGTGGAGCAGATCTTCCAGCAGACCCCGTCGGACCGCCAGGTTGCGCTGTTCTCGGCCACCATGCCGAGCCAGATCCGCCGCATGTCCAAGCAGTACCTGAACAACCCGGCCGAGATCTCGGTCAAGTCCAAGACCACCACCGGCGCCAACACCCGCCAGCGGTACCTGCAGGTTATGGGCCCGCACAAGCTTGACGCCCTGACCCGCATCCTCGAGGTTGAAGAGTTCGACGGCGTCATCGCCTTCGTGCGCACCAAGATGGCCACCGAGGACCTGGCTGACAAGCTGAAGGCCCGCGGCTTCCAGGCTGCCGCCATCAACGGCGACATCCCGCAGCAGCAGCGCGAACGCACTGTCGAGGCGCTGAAGGAAGGCCGCATCGATATCCTGGTGGCCACCGACGTCGCGGCCCGTGGCCTTGACGTTGAGCGCATCAGCCACGTGGTCAACTACGACATCCCGCACGACACCGAGTCCTACGTGCACCGCATCGGCCGCACCGGCCGTGCAGGCCGTTCCGGCGACGCCATCCTGTTCATGACGCCGCGGGAGAAGTACCTGCTGCGTTCCATCGAGAAGGCCACCCGCCAGCCGGTGGAGCAGATGCACCTGCCCACGGCCGAGACCGTCAACACGCTACGCCTGGGCAAGTTCGCCGAGCGCATCACGGAGACCCTCGAGTCCGAGGACGTTGCAGCATTCCGCGACCTCATCTCCTCCTACGAGGAAGAGCACAACGTGCCGGCCTCGGAGATCGCTGCTGCGCTGGCCGTGATGGCCCAGGGTGGTCAGCCGCTGCTCGTCAAGGAACTGGCCGCAGCTCCTGATTTCCAGAAGCGCGAGCGCTCCAAGGACGGCTTCGGCTCACGTGGCCCGACCCGTACGCTCACCGAAGGCAATGCCACCTACCGGATCGCCGTCGGACGCCGCCAGCGCGTTATGCCGGGCTCCATCGTGGGCGCCATTGCCAACGAGGGCGGCATCTCCTCGGCCAACATCGGCGGCATCGACATTCGGGCCGACCACTCCCTCGTGGAGCTCCCGGCGGACCTCAGCGCCGACCAGCTGAAGGCGCTGTCCCGCACCCGGATCGGCGGCGAGCTGATCCACCTTGAGCTGGACAACGGCCGTTCACCAGCGAGCGACCGCGGCGGCGAGCGTGGCGGTTACCAGGGCAACCGTGGCGGCGGCGACCGCGGCGGCTACCAGGGCAACCGTGGCGGCGGCGACCGCGGCGGTTACTCCGGCGGTGGCGCCGGCGGCGGAGACCGTGGTGGCAACTTCAAGGGCAACGGCGGGTTCAAGAAGGAATTCCGCAAGACCGACGGCGAGCGTAGCTCCGCTGACCGTGGCGGCCGCTCCTTCAGCGACCGCAACGAGCGCGGCGCGGGCACGGACGCGGCACGCAAGCCGCGCACCGAAGGCGGCTTCAAACCCCGCAACAAGTGGTAACCACTGCTTCCTAACGTGAACTGGGAACGGGCCGGCTTTCTGCCGGCCCGTTCTGCTTTAACTTGGCCGCTTATGTTCGCTTGGTCACATCTCCTCAGGGATCCGTCGCCGGGCCGGTGCATGGTCCGCCCGAAGGCCCCAGGAAGCCCGTATTTCCGGCACTTTCGGCGCCTTTGACACCGTTCTGGAGCCGATTTGTTGGTGGCCAAATCTTCCGGTAGAGTATTTACTCGTTGCCCCCCTAGCTCAGTGGTAGAGCGCGTTCTTGGTAAGAACGAGGTCACCGGATCGATTCCGGTGGGGGGCTCTGGATGAGGGCCTGTGTCAAGGCGGTTTTTGACCGGCTTGACGCAGGTTTTTCTCATTCGTGGCGGTGTAGCTCAGTTGGTTAGAGCGCACGACTCATAATCGTGAGGTCGGGAGATCGAGCCTCCCCACCGCTACAGGCTAAGCCCCCGGAATCCCCGAGATTCCGGGGGCTTTTCTGTTGCCCGCGAGACCGGGTGGGCTATCTACTTGACCGCCGCCAACCTCTGGACCATGGCGCTGCAGTTCGCCATCAAATGAGGGGTGCGCCTATCCAACGGCGGGCGACGGCGCCACAATGGGGCGCATGGGCCAGCTCATCTACTCAGGAATCGTGTCCCTGGACGGTTACGTCGCGGACCGGGACGGCAACTTCAGCTGGAGCGAGCCGGACGAAGAAGTCCATACGTTCGTCAATGATCTCGAACGCGGTGTGGGCACCTACCTTTTCGGCCGCCGCATGTACCAGGTCATGTCGGCGTGGGAAACCTTCGATACTCCCGATCAGCCGGACTACATCCGGGACTTTGCGCGGGTCTGGCAAGGGGCAGACAAGGTTGTCTACTCCACTACGCTCACCGCCGCATCCACGGCCAACACCAGGATCGTGCGGACCTTCGACGCCGATGCAGTCAGGGACCTGAAGAAAGCCACCGAACGAAACATCAGCATCAGCGGACCCACCCTGGCCGCGGCCGCGCTCCGGGCCGGGCTGGTGGACGAATGCCTGCTGTTCCTCAATCCGGTGGCCGTGGGAGGGGGCCTGCGTTTCCTGCCGGACGGGCTGGGCCTGCGGCTGGAACTCCTTGAACAGCGCACGTTCGGAACCGGCGTGGTGTACCTCCGCTACCGCACGCTCTCCTGACGCCAGCCAGGACCGCTATCCACATAAGGCCGGCAAATGCGCAGGCCCGCCGCCGCGAGGGGCAGAATGGGGACATGACCAGCATCGTTATCATCGGCGGCCACGGCAAAGTGGCCCTCCATCTGTCCGCGCTTCTTACCACCGAAGGTCACACCGTCACGTCGATCATCCGCAACCCGGACCATGCGGCAGACGTTGCTGCAACCGGAGCCACGCCGTCGGTCCTGGACGTTGAGAATTCGACGACGGCGGAAATCGCCGACGCCCTCAGGGACCATGACGCCGTGGTCTGGTCCGCCGGGGCCGGGGGAGGAAGCCCGGAACGCACGTATGCGGTGGACCGGGACGCAGCCATCCGGTCGATGGATGCAGCGGCGGAGGCCGGCGTCGGGCGGTACATCATGGTGTCCTACCTGGGTGCGGGACCGGACCATGGAGTCCCGGCAGAAAACAGCTTTTTTGCCTACGCAGACGCCAAGGCAGCGGCGGATGAATACCTGCGTGGCACCACACTGGCCTGGACCATCCTGGGCCCTGGAACGCTGACGGACCAGCCGGGGACCGGGCTTATCGAGGTGGATCCGGGCCGGGAAGGCAGCGGGGCAACCTCCCGCAGCAACACGGCAAGCGTGGCAGCAGCCGTGCTGGACCTGCCCGAAACGGCGGGGAAGACCATCGAATTCCGTGACGGCACCCTGCCTATCGCCGCGGCGCTTGAGCCGCAGCCATAGCCGAAGGGACCGGATCAGGGTGCTGGCCCCGATAAGCTGAAACAGGCGGCAGGCGCCTCCGGCCGGACGGCAGGACAGGCCGCCTCCGTTGGGGAAGCAGGCACATGGATCAGTTGGCACTCATCATCGGACTCCTGCTGGCCACCGTGGTGGCTGTCGGGCTGGGGGACCGGTTGCGCCTGCCGTACCCGGTCCTGATGCTCCTCCTGGCAGTGGGACTCACCTTCATCCCGGGGTTCCCCGATCTGGACATCGCCCCTGAGCTGATCCTGCCCATCTTCTTGCCACCGTTGCTGTTCGCCACTGCCCAGCGCAGCTCCTGGGCGGTCTTCCGGGTCCGCTGGCGGACGCTCATCATGCTGGCGGTCGCGCTGGTGGTCATCACCACGGCCGTGGTGGCGGGCGCCGCCTGGCTCATGATTCCCGGGATTGGCATTCCCGCTGCCATCGCTCTGGGTGCCATGGTGGCACCGCCGGATCCTGTTGCCGTGGAGTCTGTCGCGGGCCGTGTCCATATGCCCCGGCGGCTCATTACGGTGCTGCAAAGCGAGGGCCTTTTCAACGACGCCGCCGCCATTGTCATCTTTCAGGCAGCGGTGGCCGCCGCGGTGGGTGGCACGAAGATCGGGCCCGACGTCGTCCTCAAGTTTGTCGTCGGAGCTGCTGTGGCCGTGGTGGCGGGCATAGCCATGGGCTGGCTGACTGCCGTCATCACCAGGCTGGTGGCCTCGATGGTGGCGCGCAGTGCGGTAACCCTCGTGGTGCCGTTCGCCGCCTACATCCTGGCCGAGGAAGTCCATGCCTCCGGGGTGATCGCCGTGGTGGTCACGGCCCTGGAGATGCAGCGGCATTCCCGGCCGCAGGACGCGGCCGAACGCGTCACGCGGACTGCCTTCTGGGACGTGGTGGAACTGCTGGTCACGGGACTGGCCTTCGGGCTGGTCGGCCTGGAAATCAGGCACGTCATCCAGGACGAGGGCACGGATATCTTCGGCATGCTGGGCGTGGCCGCGGTGGTGTGCGTGCTGGTGTTCGCGGTCCGGTTCCTCTGGCTGGCCCTCCTGGCCCTGGGCGGACGGAAACGCCAAAACGCCCTGCATCCCACCTCTGCCAAGGAAGTCCTGATCCTGACCTGGTGCGGCATGCGCGGGCTGGCCACCCTTGCGCTTGCGCTGGCGCTGCCGCTCACCCTGGCTGACGGGACGCCGTTCCCGGCCAGGGACTACCTGCTGGTGATCGCCTGCGCCGTCCTCCTGGCCACGCTGGTCCTGCCCGGACTGACACTGCCCTGGCTGATGCGCGTCCTGAATGCCTCCAACGACGGGACCGAGGAGCGTGACGCCGCCCGTGTCCTGGCCCAGCGGGCGCAGGCTGCCGCCGTGGCGGCCCTGAAGGAGCACGACCTCATGAAGGACCTGCCGCCTGAAAAGGTGGCACTCGTGAAGGAGAAAATGGGCCGCCTGCACGCCGAACTCCTGGACGGCAGTCTTCGGAACGAAAGCGTGGCCGATCTCCGCGTCCGGGGCCGCGGCCTGGCCATCGCGGTCCAGACCATCGCCCTGGATGCGGCGCGGCAGGAAGTTGTGCTGGCCCGCAATGAACCTGACATGGACCCCGAAGTGGCGGACAGGGTGTTGCGCCAGCTGGACCTGCGGACCATGATCATGCCGGAATGACGGAGCGCAACAAACAGAGCGCGAACGTACACTTGAGGCCCTGAGTCGACGATGTTTTGGGGCCTCAAGTGTACGTTCGCGCTCTATGCGGGGGTGGCTCAGGCCGGCGCTGTGAGCTCCAAGTCCAGGGTGTTCTTCTCCACGTAGTCGAGGGCGCACCGGACGGCTCCCACGGTCACGATCGAATCCCCCAACGGCGAGACCGCCACCCGCGGGGGAGTGACGGTGTACTCCCTGAGGTGCCTGGCGATCGGCTCGAGCAGCACACCGGCGGAGTTGGCTACCGCCCCGCCAATGACCACGAGTTCGGGGTTGAGCAAGGTGGCGATGGACCCGATAACCCTGGCCATCCTGTCGGCCAGCCGTTCAAGGATCTTCAGCGCCACGGCATCGCCGTCGGCAGCGGCCGCGAACACGTGCTCTGCTTCGGCGCCACTGGCGGCGTAGTCCCGGAGCGACGTCTTGGCCTTGCCCGCGAGCGCATCTGCAGCCCATCTCCTGGCCAGTGCGGCGATACCGTAGGTATCTCCCACTCCCGCTACCAGGTCGAGGAAGGCGAGCTCGCCGGCGCCTCCGCCGCGGCCGTGCAGCAACCGTCCGCCGTCGATCACGCCCGAGCCTAGGCGTTCACTCGCGAGGATGACCACCACGTCGTCCACGCCGGCGGCGGCGCCGCGCCAGCGGTCGCCCAGCGCGGCCAGGTTGGCGTCGTTTTCCAGCAGCACCGTCCAGCCCCGCCGGTCCCGTAGCGCAGACTTCAGTCCGACGTCGAACAGTCCCCAGAAGTGCTGCGTCACCAGCACTACGCCGTTGCGGTCCACCGGCGCCGCAATGCCGGCGCAGACCGCCAGAACGGATTCGGGGGAGGCCCCCACACTGTGGAGCGCCATCATGGCGGTGCGGTCGATCACGGCGATACGTTCCTCCGCCGGGATGTCCGCCGCCGAGAAGGGCTGGCTGGACCTGCCGAGTGCCTTTCCGCGAAGGTCGGACACCACAACGGTGGCTTTGGAGACACCTACGTCCATGCCCAAAACGTAGCCTGCGCGTTCGTTGAGCTCGAACCGCCGTGCCGGCCTGCCCTTCTGGTAGCCACCGAAGGCCCGCTGGTTCTCCAGCTCGCGGATCCAGCCCCGGTCCATGAGGTCCTCGCACACTGAGATGGCCGTGGCCCGTGTCAGCCCGGTGGCTTCCATAACTTCCGTGACCGTCACAGCTTCGGAGGCGCGCATGAAGTCGAGGACGGCTCCGGCACTCACTCGGCGTAGTAACTGCGGCGTTGCCATGGATATCTCAGTCATGGGTGTTGACCTCTCTGTGCTCTGCACCACATAATACTTGAGGAACTAAATTTAGATTCCAAATAAACACTTCAAGCCAGATGGGCCGGACGGCCGCCGACCACTGGCATCCCAGCCCCACCCAGCCTTTGCAAAGGAGCAACTGTGAACCGCATCCCGAAGCATTGCCCACTCCCGCCCAAGCCGCGGCCCCGTTTCTCCCGTACGTCAGCCCCTGCCCTGTGAACGCCGTAATGCCCGTATCGCTGCCCAGCAGGCGCTCACTGTTCCGGGTGGCCGGCCTGGCCGGAGCAGCCGCCTTCCTTCCCCTGACTGGCTGCGGCGCCAACGCCAGCCAGCAGGACGGGGTCACCACCCTGCGTTTTATGCAGAACAAGCCGGAAGTTGTCGAGTACTTCAACCAGGTGATCAAGGACTTCGAGGCGCTCAATCCGGATATCCGGGTGATCCAGGACTTCAACGAGGGAAACTTCGTCCCTGGCCTGGTCCGGAACGATCCGCCCGACGTCGTGACCCGAGGCTTCGCGCAGGCAACAGCCGACTTCGTGAAGAAGGGAATCTTCGCCGACCTCGCCGACCTCCCGGCATCCTCCACCATCAACCCGGAGATGCAGGAGCTCATCAGCTCCTGGGGCCGGTACAACGGCAACGAGACCAGCGCCCTGCCGTTCTCCGTGGCGGCAGCCGGCGTCATCTACAACCGGGACATCTTTGAAGCCAGCGGTCTGGCCGTCCCCACCAGCTGGGATGAATTCGTGGCAGCCTGCGAAACCTTCAAAGCGGCCGGCATCACGCCGATTTACGGAACGTTCAAAGACCCCTGGACCTTGGCGCAGGGCATGTTCGACTACGTCTCCGGCGGTTCGCTGGACACGGCGGAATTCTTCACCAGGATCAAGGCCAAGGGCGCCGATATCAGGGCGAGTGCCGCCGAATCCTTCACCGCCAACTTCGGGCCCGCGCTGCCCCAGATGCTCCAGCTCGTTTCCTTTTCCCAGAGCGGTGCCGCCAGCAAGAACTACGCGGACGGAAATGCTGCCTTCGCCAAAGGCCAGGCAGCCATGTATCTGCAGGGCCCGTGGGCCCTGTCCCAGCTTGTCGCCGCCAATCCGGCGATCCGGCTGGGCACCTTCCCGCTGCCCGTCACCAACAACCCAGAAGAGACCAAGGCACGGGTGAACGTGGACATGGCGCTCTCCATCACGCGGAACACCCCGCACATGGCAGCGGCGCGGCGCTTCGTCGGTTACCTGCTGGAGCCTGCCGTCGTGAACACCTACAACGAGAAGAACGCCGCCTTCTCTCCGCTCAAGGATGCCCCTGCAGTGACCAATCCGCAGATCAGCGGGCTCAACGACGCCATCAAGGAAGCCCGTTATTTCCAGGGCGCCGTCACCTATTTCCCGCCTTCGGTTCCGGTGAACAACTACATCCAGTCCTTTGTGTACGGCAAGAACGGCGACCAGTTCCTCTCCGCGCTCGACGACGAATGGCGCCGTGTCGCAGAACGGACGGCGGTCTGATGCCCACCCCGATTGCAGGAGCCCCTTTGACTACAACTTCCCTGGCGGCCGAGGCAGCCCCGTCCTCGCGCACCGACCCTGCCAAAGCCCCACCGGTCCGGTCCAAGGGCCGGATCGACCCCACCTACTACTGGATGGTGGTGCCGGTCCTGGCACTCTTCGCCTTCTTCATCACCCTTCCGGCGCTGGTGGGTGTGTTCTTCAGCCTCACCAACTACGCCGGCTACGGTGACTGGAAGTTCATCGGGCTGTCCAACTACGTCAACATCTTCAAGGACCCGGCTGTCCTGCAGTCGTACATCTTCACGTTCGTCTTTGCCCTCACCACCACGGTGGTGGTCAACGTCGCGGCCCTGGCCATCGCGCTTGGCCTCAACGCGAAAATCAAGTGGCGCACCGGCATCCGCACCGTATTCTTCATCCCCATGGTGCTGTCCGCCCTGATCGTGTCCTTCGTGTTCAACTACCTGTTCTCCAACACCCTTCCGGTCCTGGCTGAGCGGTTCGGCGTGACGCCGTTGGCCACGAGCATCCTGGCCAACGAAAACCTCGCCTGGCTGGCCATCGTGCTGGTCACCGTGTGGCAAGCAGCGCCCGGTGCCACCATCATCTACCTGGCCGGCCTGCAGAGCGTGCCCGCGGAGGTCTACGAAGCCGCGGACCTGGACGGTGCAGGCAGCGTGCGGCAGTTCCTCAGCCTCACACTGCCGCTCATCCTCGGCTACCTGGTGATCAACGTGATCCTCGGCTTCAAGGGCTTCCTGGGGACCTACGAGATCATTGTGGGCCTCACCGGCGGCGGCCCGGGCATGGCAACCCAGTCCGTGGCCATGCGCATCTTCTCCGGCTTCACCGGCGGCGACTATTCCTACCAGATGGCCAATGCCGTCATCTACTTCCTGATCACCTTGCTGATCTCCGTCATCCAGCTGCGCCTCATCCAGCGCCGGGGGGTATCCCTGTAATGACTTCATCAACTCTCACCCGCTCCGCACTTGCTGCAACGAAGGCGACAGCCCGCAGGAACCTAAGGTCCAGCCGCGAAGGCTTCAGGGTCAACTGGTGGCTCACCGCCCTGATGCTGATGGCCTCCCTGACAGTCCTGCTGCCCCTGTACTTCACCGTGGCCATGGCGCTGAAGTCCCCGGACCAGATCGGCACAGGGACCGGCCTGGCCTGGCCCAACCCGATGAACTGGGAAAACTTCGCCGCAGCGTATGTCGCTACGAACTTCCCCCGGGCCTTTATGTCCACGGCCTTTGTTACCGTCTTCAGCGTGCTTGGCTCGCTGGCCTGCAGCTCCCTGGTGGCCTATGCCATCGCACGGAACTGGAACCACCGGTTCTTCCGCGGCTCCTTTGTGTATCTTCTGTCGGCCATGTTCATCCCGTTTCCGGTGATCATCCTGCCGCTGATCAAGCAGACGGCATTGCTTGGCCTGGACAACCCGGCCGGCGTCGTTTTCCTGCACGTGCTGGGCGGAATCTCGTTCAACGCGCTGCTGTACATCGCGTTCGTCCGCTCCATACCGGTGGAGCTGGAGGAATCGGCCCGGATGGACGGCGCCACCACCTGGCAGGTGTTCCGGAAGATCATCTTCCCGCTGCTGGCCCCCATGAACGCCACGGTGGGCATCTTCGCCTTCCTGGGTTCGTGGAACGACTTCCTGCTGCCGCAGATGATGATCGCCGACCCCGCCCTCCAGACCCTCCCCGTGGTCCAGATGCTATTCCAGGGCGAGTTCAACACCAACTACAGCCTCGCGTTCGCGTCCTACCTGATGGCCATGGCACCCACCCTGGTGGTTTACATCCTGGCCCAACGTTGGGTACTGTCCGGAGTCATGCGCGGGGCTGTTAAGTAGCCAGATAAATCCACTCAGAAACAACAATCCAAACAAGAGAAAAGGATCATCCTTTGTCCACCACTGCCACTCTGGCAACCCTGTCCGATTCCGACCGTCTGGCCGATCCCAACTGGTGGCGCCAGGCCGCGGTCTACCAGATCTATCCGCGCAGCTTCTCCGATTCAAACGGTGACGGCATGGGTGACATCAAGGGCATCACGGCCAAGGTCCCGTACCTGAAGGAACTGGGGATCGACGCCGTATGGCTCAGCCCGTTCTACCCGTCAGCCCTCGCTGACGGCGGCTACGATGTGGACGACTACCGCGACGTGGACCCCAAGCTGGGCACACTGGCGGACTTCGACGAGATGGCGACGGCGCTGCACGCAGCCGGCATCAAGCTGATCGCTGATATCGTCCCCAACCACTCCTCGAACCGGCACGAATGGTTCAAGGAGGCGCTCGCCTCGCCGAAGGGCTCCGCCGCGCGTGAGCGCTACATCTTCCGTGACGGCAAGGGACCCGACGGCGAATTCCCGCCCTCGAACTGGGACTCCGTCTTCGGCGGCCCGGCCTGGGAACGCATCACCGAACCTGACGGAACGCCGGGCCAGTGGTACATGCACATCTTCGCCAAGGAACAGCCGGACCTGAACTGGGCCAGCCGGGAGGTCCGCGACGACTTCCTCAAGACCCTGCGCTTCTGGTCCGACCGCGGCGTGGACGGCTTCCGCGTGGATGTGGCCCACGCCCTCACCAAGGACCTCACCGAGCCGCTGCTCTCCAAGGTGGAGCTGACCGAGGCCAACTCGGGGACGGACGGGTTCGACGACGGTTCGCACCCCTTCTGGGACCGGGACGATGTCCACGACATCTACCTCGAATGGCGCGAAGTCTTCAACGAGTACAACCCGCCACGCACCGCCGTCGCCGAAGCGTGGGTGCATGCCACCCGCCGCGCCCGCTACGCCAGCCCTGAGGGCCTGGGCCAGGCCTTCAACTTCGACCTGCTCCAGGCTGACTTCGATGCCGAGGATTTCCGCGAAATCATCACCCGCAACCTCGCCGAGGCGGCCGCGACGGGGGCTTCCTCCACCTGGGTATTCTCCAACCACGACGTCGTCCGGCATGCCACCCGCTACGGCCTGCCCAAGGCATCGAAGGGAGCCGCTGGCAAGAAGCACGCCAAAGGCCAGGACGGCAAAGGTTGGCTGCTGGCCGGTGGCCCCAAGGAGGAACTCGACGTAGAGCTTGGCGAGCGCCGTGCCCGCGCCGCAACCCTGCTCATGCTGGCTGTGCCCGGCTCGGCCTACCTGTACCAGGGCGAGGAACTGGGCCTGCAGGAAGTGGCGGAGATTCCGGACGCCGAACGCCAGGACCCCGCGTTCTTCCGCAACAGGGGCGTTGAAGTGGGCCGCGACGGCTGCCGCGTGCCGCTGCCGTGGAAGGTTGAAGGGACCTCCTTCGGCTTTGGCGACGGCGGTGCACACCTGCCGCAGCCGGACTGGTTCAGCCAGTACGCGGTGGAGGCACAGGACGGTACCGAAAACTCCACCCTGGAGCTGTACCGCACAGCCCTCAAGCTGCGCCGGGAACTCCAGGCCGGGGAGGAGCTGGAATGGGTGGAGACCGGTACCCCTGACGTCCTGCACTTCCGCCGCCCCGGAGGCTGGCAATCCGTTACCAACTTCGGGGACACCGCTGTCGAGCTGCCGGCAGGTACCGTCCTGGTGAGCAGCTCCCCGCTGGTGGACGGCAAACTGGGCGCCAACAGCACCGTCTGGCTGCGCTGATGCAGGAACTCATCTACGGCTGCATGGGACTGGGAGGCAGCTGGACCGATGAGCCGCATAACGTGCAACACGTGGATGAAGCCGCTGCCGCCGTCGAGGCCGCGCTGGACGCCGGCATCACGCTGTTCGACCACGCTGACATCTACCGCAGCGGCAAGTCCGAGGCGGTGTTCGGCGAAGTCCTCGCGTCAACGCCGGGCTTGCGTGACCGGATCCGGCTTCAGACCAAGTGCGGGATCCGGCTCAATGAACGCGGACTGGCCACCCACTATGACCTCAGCCAGGAAGCCATCCTGGAACGGGTGGACGGCAGCCTGAAGAGGCTGCAGACGGACTACGTGGACGTCCTCCTGCTGCACCGCCCGGATCCCCTGACGGCCCTGGCGGAGGTGGCGTCCGCCGTCGGGCAACTGCTGGCCGACGGCAAGGTGCGGGCGCTTGGGGTGTCCAACATGTCCGGCGCGCAGATCGAGGCTTTGCAGGAACGGCTGGAGGTGCCGGTGGTGGCCAACCAGCTGGAGATGAGCCTGCTGAAGCGGGCCTGGCTGGAGAGCCAGGTCCTGGTAAACCATCCGGAGTCGGCGGACGACAGCTTCCCGCACGCGACCCTGGAATACTGCGGCAGCAACGGCGTCACCGTGCAGGCTTACGGTGCGCTGGCGCAGGGGCTGTACACCGGGGCAGTTCCGGAAAGCCCGACGGCGGCGGAGACTGCCGCGGCCGCGTTGGTTGCGGAGCTTGCCGGGCAGTACGACACCACCGGGGAGGCTGTCCTCCTGGGGTGGCTGATGAAGCACCCGGCCGGCATCGCGCCCGTGATCGGCACCGTGAATCCGGCGAGGATCGCGGCATGCGCGGACGCAGCCAGGGTTGCGAAGGTCATGACCCGGGCCGACTGGTACGGGCTGTGGATTGCGGCGCGGGGCAGTAACCTCCCCTGACCCCGATGGTTGAGCTTGTCGAAACCCGGCATCCCCGCCCGACAGACCGACGGGTGGGGGTGCCGGCAAGGCAGTCTGGCGTGTGTCTTCAAACGGGGATTCAGGCCGCGTTGCGCGGTGCGAACATGATTACGGCCACGCCCAGCAGGCAGATCACGGAGCCGGTGACGTCCCACCGGTCGGGCCGGAACCCGTCGAAGATCATGCCCCAGACCAGCGACCCCGCCACGAACACGCCGCCGTAGGCGGCGAGGATCCGGCCAAAGTGGGCGTCCGGCTGCAGGGTCGCGGCGAAGCCGTAGATTCCCAGGGCCAGTACTCCCAGGCCCGCCCACCACCAGTCCTTGCCCTCGCGGACGGACTGCCAGACGAGCCAGGCCCCACCAATTTCTGCCGCTGCGGCGAGGATGAAGAGCAGAACGGTTTTAGCGATAGTCACGGATTTATCATCGCAGGGTCCCACATGTGTCTTATCTGGTTGGCCCAGCCTCCCCGCCGTCGTTCAGTCCGGCCGTTCAGTCCCGCCGTTCACGTGGCGGAGGAGCGGCGTTCGATCAGGATGGTGTCCCGCCACTGCCCGCTCAGCGGTCCGTGGGTCATCCTGGCGATGCGGTCTCTGCGCCCGACGACTGCATAGCCGTTCGCGAGGTGGAGTTTGAGGCTGGCCTCGTTCTCCGGGAAAATGCTGGCCTGGATGGTCCAGATTCCGGCTGCTTCTGTGGATTCTGCCAAGGCACGCAGCAGCGCGGCTCCCAGGCCGAGCCCGCGGGCTTCGGCTGAGACATAGATGGAGTGTTCAACCACGCCGGAGTAGACGGGCCGGGCAGAGACAGGGGACACTACGGCCCAGGCGAGGATCCTGCCTTCTGCGGTTTCGGCGACGAGCCGGTGGCCGGGAAGTCTCGAGTCGTTGAACTGTTCCCAGCCGGGTGCCTCCGATTCGAAGGTGGCATGGCCGGTGGCGATTCCTTCACCGTAGATCCTTTGGACGTCCGGCCAATCGCCGTCGCGCATGGGACGTAGCGTGACGGAGGACTGTACCGGCGCGCTCACAGGGTTGCCACGAGTCTTGCCGTCTCCTCCAGGGCCCCGGGTACCAGGGAGTAGTAGGCCCATGTGCCGCGCTTTTCGCGGTGCAGCAGCCCGGCCCCGACCAGGATTTTCAGGTGGTGGGAGACCGTGGGCTGGCCCAGGTCCAGCGGTGCCGTCAGATCGCACACGCAGGTTTCACCGGAGGCGTCGGCCTTGACAATGGAGAGCAGCCGCAGCCGGTTCGGATCGGCCAGCGCCTTGAAGACCAGGGCTTTCTGCTTCGCCTCCTCGGCCCCCAGCGCAGGCGGCCCTGCCGGGGTGCAGCAGGCGTCATCCGTGGCCTGGTCGAGTACGGGAGTCAGTTTCATGTATTCATTATGCCCGAATATTGACCATCATCAATATGTTGGCAACAGGGTTGAATTGCCGCCCGGCCGCCCTGCCTGCCCGCCTACCTGCCCAGCACGGCCGGCTCGCCCGGCCAGCCGGGCGACGTCTTAGGAGTTGGCCGATTCCGACGAGTGCGGAAGAACGACGTCGTCCGCATTGTTTGCGGCGGAAGGGAACAGGATGAGCAGCAGCCCCAGGCCCGCGGCCGCCCCGAGCAGCTGCGCCAGGACGAAGCCGGGAACGGATCCCGGCGCGATGCCGGCGAAGGTGTCAGAGAAGATGCGGCCGATCGTCACGGACGGGTTCGCGAACGACGTCGAGGACGTGAACCAGTACGCAGCGCCGATGTAGGCACCCACCGCCGGAGCCGCGAGAGCGCCCCGTTTGGTGGCGGCAAGGGCGAAGATCAGGAGGACGAGACCTGCGGTCGCGACCACTTCACCGAGGAGGTGTCCGGTGGTGGCGCGGTCTTTGGTGGAGATGGAAGTGCCCACCTCAAACATGGCATTTGCGAGCACGCTGCCGCCTATGGCACCCACGGTTTGTGCAACCGCATAGGTGCCCAGCTCAGGCAGGGTCAACCCGGTTCCGCGGCGCCGGCCCAGGAGCCAGTCCACGAGCGAGACCACGGGGTTGAAGTGTGCGCCGCTGACGGGACCGAAGATGAGGATCAGGACCGTCAGGCCTAACACCGTGGCGGTGCTGTTCTGCAGCAGCTGCAGGCCGACGTCATGGGGGGAGAGCTGTTGTGCCGCAATTCCGGAACCGACCACGATGGAAACGAGTAAGCCCGTGCCGAGCAGTTCGGCCACGGCGCGGCGCCACAACGGCGGCTGTTGAGAAGTCATGCCAACAGCTTGACGCAAGAATTTAACTCAGTCAAAATTGAATCAATGAATACTGACCCAGTTGAAGTCTTTCGGGCGCGGGTCGCCAAACATGCGGCCCTGGCGGATCCTGCGCGGTTGCGCATCGTGGACCTGCTGACGTTGGGGGATCTTTCCCCCACGGAACTGCAGGCAGAGCTTGGGATGCCGTCGAACCTGCTGTCCCATCATCTGCGCACTCTGGAAGGAGCTGGCCTGGCGACCCGCCACCGCTCAGAGGCGGACAGGCGCCGCAGCTATATCCGGCTCGCCGCCGGGGCGCTGGAGGGTCTGGCTCCCGGGCGCGAACACGGAGCCCGCCGCCTCCTTTTTGTCTGCACGCGGAACAGTGCCAGGTCCCAGCTGGCTGCCGCACTCTGGAGCCAGGTCAGCGAGATTCCCTCCGTCTCGGCGGGCACGCATCCGGCGGACCGCATAGCCCCTGGGGCCATTCACGTCGCCAGCCGCCACGGCATTGCTCTGGCGGACCTGGCCCCGCGCCGGCTGGACGCGGTGGCGAGTGATGAAGACTTCATTGTCACCGTGTGCGACAACGCGCACGAGGAACTCCCCAATCTCGGCGGGATCCACTGGTCCGTTCCGGATCCACTGAGGCTGAACACGGAGGACGCCTTCGAGGACGCCTTCGGGGACATCGCTCTCCGCGTCAGCGAGCTCGCACCCCGCCTGCATGCTGCCTAATGCGCCCCATGCAAATATTGACAAACATCAATCTATAGCCCGATACTCACTATATCGATCGCTATCAATGTGCTGATCCAGGAGAAACCACGTGAGCACCGAAACCGCCAAGAAGCCCTCCGTCCTGTTCGTCTGCGTCCACAACGCCGGCCGCTCCCAGATGGCCGCCGCCTTCCTCACCACCCTGGGCAAGGGCGATATTGAGGTCCGATCGGCCGGATCCCAGCCCGCGGACAAGGTCAACCCGTCAGCCGTCGAGGCCATGGCCGAGCTTGGCATCGACATGTCTGCCGAGATCCCCAAGGTCCTCACCACCGAGGCCGTCAAGGAGTCCGACGTGGTGATCACCATGGGCTGCGGTGATGAATGCCCGTACTTTCCCGGCAAGCGCTACGAAGACTGGGTCCTGGAGGATCCGGCCGGTCAGGGCGTCGAATCTGTCCGCCCCATCCGGGACGAGATCAAGACCCGCATCGAAGGCCTCATCGAGTCCCTGATCCCGGCCGCCACGTAACCCATACCGCGCATTTTCAAGCAACAGGAGAGACCTAAGTGAGCACCGAACAGTTGATCATCATCGGCTCTGGCCCTGCCGGCTACACGGCCGCCATTTACGCCGCGCGCGCGGGACTCAACCCGCTGGTCCTGGCCGGCTCGGTCACCGCTGGCGGTGCGCTGATGAACACCACCGAGGTGGAGAACTTCCCGGGTTTCCCGGGCGGCGTCCAGGGCCCCGAGTTGATGGACGGGCTGCAGGAGCAGGCCGAAAAGTTCGGCGCCCGCATAGTGTTCGACGACGTCACTGAAGTCTCCCTGGCAGGTCACCGGAAACGAGTGGTCACCGGAGCCGGCGAGACACACGAGGCGCCCGCCGTCATCCTGGCCACCGGCTCTGCCTATAAAGAACTGGGCCTGCCGGAGGAGAAGAAATTCAGCGGACATGGCGTGTCCTGGTGCGCCACCTGTGACGGGTTCTTCTTCCGCGAACAGGACATCATGGTGGTCGGCGGCGGAGATTCTGCCATGGAGGAGGCCACCTTCCTGACCCGCTTCGGAAGGTCTGTGACCGTCGTCGTACGCAAGGGCGAACTCCGCGCGTCCCGCATCATGGCCCAGCGCGCCAAGGACAACCCCAAGATCAGCTTCGCCTGGAACTCTGCCATCACGGCCATTCACGGCGATGCCAAGGTCACTGGCGTCACCCTCACCGACACCCGCACCGGGGAGACCCGCGAGCAGGCTGCCACGGGGATCTTCGTTGCTATCGGTCACCTGCCCCGCACCGAACTCGTCGCCGGGCAGGTCGACCTGGACGCGGAGGGCTACATCAAGGTTGACTCGCCCACCACTGTCACCAACCTCACCGGCGTCTTCGCCTGCGGCGACGCCGTGGACCACCGCTACCGCCAAGCGATCACCGCCGCCGGCACCGGCTGCGCAGCCGCCCTCGACGCCGAACGCTACCTCGCCGCCCTCGAGGATGCGGACAGCATCGCCACGGCGCTGGTCGAAGAACCAATTCACGCCTGACCACCGGGACAGGGGAGGGGGTGAGCTGGATGGACACGGATTGCTGCACCGATACGGGCTGCTGCGACGAGGACGATCTGGGCTGCTGCTGAACAGCACCGCCCCGGCCTGCCGGTCCCACGAGGACCGGCAGGCACCCCGCCCAAACCGCACACCAACGGATGAAAAGAGGACAGCATGGAATCAGTGACGAACCTTCCCGTCGCAGTCATTGGCGCCGGTCCCATCGGACTGGCCACGGCGGCCCACCTGCTCGAACGCGGCCTCGAGCCACTGATCTTCGAAGCCGGCCCGACGGCGGGATCCGCCATTGAACAGTGGCGCCACATCCGGCTGTTCTCACCCTGGCGGTTCAACCTCGACGCCGCGGCCGTGCGTTTGCTGGAACCCACAGGCTGGGAGACCCCCCGCCTGACGGCGCTCGCTTACGGCGGGGAACTGATCGATCACTACCTCGCCCCGCTGGCCGCGACACCGGAGATTTCCTCCCGGCTCCAGACAAGTGCACGGGTCCTCGCAGTGACACGCCAGGGCATGGACAAAACCCACGTCCGGGACCGCGACGCCGCGCCCTTCATCGTCCGGGTCGAACACGACGGCGGCGAAATCCGCGACCACACGGTGGCAGCCGTCGTCGACGCGTCCGGCACCTGGTCCACCCGCAATCCGTTGGGAACCTCCGGCCTGCCCGCCATCGGGGAGGACACGGCCGCGGCGCGGATCTCCTCTCCGCTGCCGGATGTCACGGGACGGGACCGCGCTTCCTTCGCGAACCGCCGGGTGCTTGTGGTCGGCGCCGGGCACTCGGCCGCGAACACTCTGATCAATCTGGCAGACCTCGCCAAGGACGAACCCGGAACCACCATCCTGTGGGCCGTGCGCGGTGCCTCTGCCGAGAAGGTCTACGGCGGCGGAGACGCCGATGGCCTGCCCGCCCGCGGCCAACTCGGATCCCGGCTTCGCCGGCTCGTGGAGGCCGGAAGCATCGGACTGCACACCGGTTTCGGCATCTCCTCGCTGAAGACCCTGGACACGCACCTGAGCGTCGAAGCCGTCGATGGGCGCACCTTGGAGGCGGACATCATCGTCCCTTGCACAGGCTTCCGCCCGGACCTGGGCATCCTGCGCGAACTCCGGCTCAACCTTGACCCAGCCGTCGAAGCACCTGTCGAGCTGGGCCCCCTGATTGACGCCGAATTCCACTCGTGCGGCACGGTCGCCCCGCACGGCGCCAGGATGCTCGCCCACCCGGAGAAAAACTTCTACATCGTGGGCATGAAGTCCTATGGACGTGCCCCGACCTTCCTGCTGGCCACTGGCTACGAACAGGTCAGGTCCGTCGCAGCGGCCCTCGCCGGCGACCAGGCCGCGGCGGACACTGTTCACCTGGAACTTCCCGAAACCGGGGTATGTTCCACCGACGGCGGCACCAGCTGCGACGTCCCCGCGGCCTCAACAGTGGACCTCGAGGGCTCGGCCGAGGGCGGCTGCTGCGCCGCACCGGAACCGGTCCTCGTTGGATTTCCCACGGGGCTGGTCCATGGCCGCTCCGGCGAACACTGACCAACCATCACGACTCACCGTTCCGGATGCACGCCGAGGGAGTACTGCCATGACCGAACACCAGAAAACGGCACTGGGACTGCAGGACAATACTGCAATCCTGCACCGGATCAGCGACCGCCTCGCCGAGCGATTCACCGGAATCTTCGCCGTCGAAACCGTCGAACGCTATGTCTTCGAGTCCTACGCGGCCTTGGCCCGGACCGCGAAGATCAGCGCCTATCTGCCGGCCACCACTGAGCACTTCGCCAACGACCGTCTGTCCGCCCTGGCCAAATCCAAGGGGTCGGTCGTTTCCGAGGTTCCCGAGGTCCTGTTCGTTTGCGTGCAGAACGCCGGCCGTTCACAGATGGCTGCCGCGCTGCTCAACGTTGAAGCCAAAGGCAGGATCCGGGTTCGCTCCGCCGGGTCCATGCCGGCATCTGAGCTGGATCCGACCGTGGTGACTGTGATGTCCGAAATGGGTCTGGACCTGGGCAAGGACTATCCGAAGCCGCTCACGGACGACGTCGTGCGGGCATCCGACGTCGTCATCACCATGGGCTGCGGGGACTCCTGCCCCATTTACCCCGGGAAACGCTACGAAGACTGGGACCTCACCGACCCCGCCGGACAAACCCTCGACACTGTCCGGGTCATCCGCGACGAAATCCATGCGCGCATCAAAACCCTTGTCGGCTCCCTCCTGGCCGCAGAACAGAAAGAAGCCACCAACTCATGACCGAAACCACCAAGACTCCCCGTATCCTGTTCGTGTGCAGCAAGAACGGCGGCAAGTCCCAACTGGCGGCCGGTCTCATGCGGGACCTCGCCGGGGACGGTGTCACCGTTCACTCGGCGGGCACCAAGCCGGGCAGCTGCCTGAACAATGAGGCCGTGGACTCCCTCAACGAACTTGGCATCGACATTACGGGGGAGCACCCCAAGCCCGTCACTGATGACGTGCTTGACGCCGCCGACGTGGTCATCGTCTTGGGCACCGAAGCCAAACTTGAACCCCGCGAGGGCACCCGCTTCGAAACCTGGGAAACCGACGAACCTTCCACCCGGGGCATCGAAGGCAAGGAACGTATGCGCCTTGTCCGAGACGACATCAACACCCGCGTCCGGAAGCTCTATGCGGAACTCACCGGCAACTGACCTGGCCCGACCCCGGCAACCGAGCCTGTTGTAACCCGGTCGCATCTGTATTGTTCGGCACGTCCGGCACTATTGCTTAGCGCTGGCGGTGCCCGGGCAGATACGGTAGTAGCATGACGTCACCCACCGCCACCGAGACCCTACGCCCCAAGCGCAACATCCCAGCAGAGATCGCCCGTTCGTGGCTTCTGGTCAACGCGATGAAAACCGACCTTTTTGACCAGTCGGCTGTTTCGCGCGCGGACTCGATCATCCTGGACATCGAGGACGCCGTGGACCCGTCGCAAAAGGACGAGGCGCGCGGTCACGTGATTAACTGGCTCAGCGGCGGCGGCCAGGCCTGGGTCCGCATCAACGATGCCACCAGCCCGTTCTGGGCCGATGACCTTGCAGGGCTTCGCGGTACTCCGGGGCTGCTCGGCGTGATGCTCGCGAAGACCGAATCAGCTGACCAGGTGACCGAAAGCTTCCACCGGATGGACGGCAAGACGCCCGTCATCCCGCTGGTCGAATCGGCGCTCGGCATCGAAGAAGCCAACAACATTGCCAAGGCCCAGGGTGCGTTCCGCCTGGCCTTCGGTTCCGGCGACTTCCGCCGCGACACCGGCATGGCCGCCACCGCGGAGGCCATGGCCTACCCGCGCGCGAAACTGGTAGTTGCCAGCCGCGTCGGCAACCTGCCGGGCCCCATCGACGGCCCCACCGTCGGCACCAACCACCCCATCCTGCGTGAGCAGACCGGCATCACCGTGATGATGGGCATGACCGGCAAGCTGTGCCTGGCCATCGATCAGACCAACGTCATCAACGAGGTCATCAGCCCCACGCCGTCGGACGTCGCCTGGGCCACGGACTTTATGGCCGACTTCGAGGCCAACGGCCGTGTCATCCGTGACGGCTCGGACCTGCCCCGCCTGGGCCGCGCCGAAAAGATCATGAAGCTCGCCGTGGCGTTCGGCGTGCAGCCGGCGCTGTAGCGCCACCGTTTACGCAAAGCACAGGAGACCCCGTGACCGATACGCGTTATCTGGTTCACGGGGTCTTTTGGGATGGCGCCCCGGCGCGGACGGCAGGGCACGACGGTGGCAGCCCGGATCTGCGCCTCCAGTCACCTTCAGGGGAACGCCGCGAGGTCAGCCTCGCGGCGGGCGCCAGGCTCGGTTTCGCGGTGGCCGATCACGGCAGGTTCTGCCTGGGGCACTACAAGGTCCACTCAGCCAGCAGCCGCGACCACATCCTGTGCCCGGCCAGCGCCCCGGCTCTGAAGGGCAAGCAGTGCGAACGCTGCTTTGTGCTGGACGATTCCCGCCTCATCCATGATTTCCACCGGGGCGGCCGCGTTCCGGACGGGCTGCGCACGTACCTTCTGCAGGACCACTGGCTTTACGTGGCCACATTCGCCGGTGGGGCCAGCAAGGTGGGCACAGCGTCCCACCTGAGGAAATGGAACCGGCTCGCGGAACAGGGAGCGGTGGTGGCGCGGTACGTTGCCAGGGCGGAGGACGGCCGGGTGGTGCGGCTCCTTGAGGATATGGTGACGCGCGAGGCCGGGCTGGCGCAGCAGGTCCGCTCCGCCGCCAAGGCCGAAGCCCTCGCGGGTCCGTTGCCCGCGGCCGTGGTGGACTCCGTGAATGAGCGGCACGCGGCCGTGGTCCGCACGCTGCTGGGCCAGGCCGCCGTCGAGGGTTTCAGCATTGTGGACGAACTCTGGGTGCGGCCGGCGCAGGCGGCAGGGCTCTGTGCCCCAACGCCGCGCCACACCTACCCCCATCCGTTGGAGCAGGGAAAGCACGGCTTCGGAATCACCGCGCTGAGCGGTACAAACGCCCTTGCCAGCCTGGCCGGAACGGACGCGGCGTTTGTGGTGAACCTTGGCCGGCTGGCTGCCCGGACCATCCTCCTGGGGGACTTTGACTCGGAGGTGCCGGCCGTGCAGGAATCGTTGTTCTGAACCTGCTCGGTAGACTGTCACGGTGCTCAAAGAATTCTGGGAGTCAGCGCCCACCTCGTACAAAGTCCTGGTGTTCGGCGCCATGGGCCTCATCGGCGTCGGGATTATCCTGAACCTGATCGGCAACACCACTGGAAACCAGGGCCTGGCCACAGCTTCCCTGCCCCTGATCGGTCTCGGCCTCCTCCTGCACATCGCCGGGATTGTGGTGCGCGGCCAGACCATCCGGAAGAACCTCAAGCGTTAGCGGCAGCGTTCCGGATGACGTGGCTGCGGGCGTGCTCCACAGCCTCGGGCAGGGACGTGAACAGGTGCTTGTGATGCCGCAGCGAGCGGATGACGCCGACGTTGGTCACAAGCTCGAGGTGTTGCGGCTGAAGGCCCTTCAGCAGAACGGTCACGCCGCGCAGCTCCAGCGCTGAGATCACCTCCACCAGCATGTGGGCTCCGGTGGCGTCCAGCATCCGCACCTGGGACAGCCGGATTATTGCCACCTGGATGTCCCGGACCTGGCTGATTTCCTGGAGGACGCGTTCCGCGGCGCCAAAGAACATGGCCCCGTCCAGTGTGAAGACCGCGATGTGTCCGTCCCCCTCCCTGCGTGGTCCCGGAATCTCTTCACGCTTGACGCTGCTGAGCGTGGCGAACTTCCGCAGCGTGAAGAGGGCCGCGCCGACGAGCCCGATCTCGATGGCCACGATCAGGTCGAAGGCCACGGTAATGAGCGCGGTCAGGACGAACACGAAGGCGTCGGCTCGGGTGGAGCGCATGATGGCGGTAACCGTGTGCCGTGAAACCATGCGGGTCGCCGTGACCATCAGGATCCCGGCCAAGACCGCCAGCGGGATCTTCCCTACCAGACCGGCTGCCAGGTAGATGATGGCCAGCAGCACGAGTGCGTGAACAATCGCGGAGAGCCGGGTCTTCGCACCGGAGCGTACGTTGACCGCGGTCCGGGCGATGGCGCCGGTGGCCGGCATGCCGCCGAAGAACCCCGCCGCAACGGAGGCGAGTCCCTGCCCCATGAGCTCCCGGTCGGGGCTGTAAGCCCCCGAGGGCCTTCCGTCAGGGCCAACCATGCCGGCTGCCACGCGTGCCGAGAGCAGGGACTCGATTGCGGCAAGTGTCGCGATAGACACCGCGGGCATGAGCAGCCCGCCCAGCGCTGCCGGATCAAGGGACGGCATCGACGGTGTGGACAGGGAATGGGGCAGGGCGCCGATCCGTGGAATGTCCAGCCGCAGCAGCTCGGCCGCCACAGTGGCCAGCAGCACTGCGATCAGGCTCGCGGGCAGGGCTTTGTTCAGTTTTGGGAGCAAGAGCATCACGGCGGCCACACCCACCACGACGCCGAGCGTTTGGAGAACCGCGGGCAAGGTGGCCTGGGAGGCGCTCTCAAAGGCGGCCAGCAGGGTGTTGTGGCCCGGTATCCCCGCGGTGCCGGTGGCCATGGGGACCTGCTGCAGGAAGATGATCGCTGCGATGCCGAGCGTGAAGCCCTCCACCACCGGCCACGGGATGAAGGCAACCGCCCGCCCCAGCCCGCTGATGCCGAGGATAGCCACGAGAAACCCGGCGATCAGGGACACCAAAGCGATGCTGCCGACGCCGTGCGTAGCAACCACCGGGGCCAGCACCACCACCATCGCGCCGGTGGGGCCGGAGACCTGCACATGCGAGCCGCCCATGACCGCAGCCACCAGGCCGGCCACGACGGCGGTGATGAGTCCGGCTTCGGCGCCGACGCCCGAACTCACTCCGAAGGCCAGGGCCAGCGGCAGGGCCACAATCCCCACGGTAATACCGGCCAGCAGATCCGTTTTCCAGGACGAGCGCAGGCCGTCGTAGTCACGGCGGGACGGGAGGAGCCGGCTGAGGTGCGCCAAGGCGGCATTCATGAATGTGAACCATTCAGATGCCCCGCCGGCAGCTGCTGCGCCAGCCGGAGCTGTTCGTTGGAGTCGGTGAGGCTGTCCAGCAGGAAGGTCCGCGCGATGGCGAGAAGTTCCGAAACTCCCGGGTGTGCCAAGCGGTAGGTCACGGAGTTGGCGGACCGCACCGATGTGACCACCTTGTGCTTGCGCAGGGTGGCCAGGTGCTGGGAGAGGTGGGAGGCCTCAAGTCCGGTTTCTGCAAGCAGGTAGCTCACGGCCGCTGTGTTCTCCGGCGCGGCAGCCAACAGTTCCAGGATCCGGATCCGTGCCGGGTGGGCAAGGGCCTTGAACAGGTTGGCTTTGATCTCGTAGAGCGGAGCCTGGGCGGGGGACAACATGGGCGGCGCTCCTGGATGAAACCACTTGATGGAATGATGAATTCATCATATCAAAGTGATGCAAGACCCGCCCGGACGCCTGGCGAACGATAGGCTTGAACCCATGACTATCAATCCGGACCTGCAGGGCCGCAGCTACCCTGCCGCAGAGGTTTACGACGTTGGCCGCGAGAAGATCCGCGAGTTCGCCCGCGCGGTCAAGGCCACGCACCCAGCCCACTTCGACGTCGAGGCCGCCAAGGCCCTGGGGCACCAGGACCTGGTGGCCCCACCCACGTTCGCCATCATCATCGCCCAGCGCGCCGATGCCCAGCTGATCGAGGATCCGGATGCCGGCATCGACTTCTCCCGCGTGGTCCACGCCGACCAGCGCTTCATCCACCACCGCCCCATCTTTGCCGGTGACCGCCTCGTTGCCGAACTGCACGTTGACGGTGTCCGTGCCATGGGCGGCGGTGCCATGATCACCACCCGCCAGGAAATCTTTGCCCTGACCGACGGCGGCGATGAGCCGCGCGAGGCTGTCGCCACCACCACGTCATCCATCCTCGTCCGCGGAGAGGGACAGTAACCATGAGCCCCAGCTTCCACGAACTCAGCGCCGGGCAGGACATCGGCAGCCGCACCATTGAGGTCACCCGCACCGACCTGGTCAAGTACGCCGGCGCATCCGGCGACTTCAACCCCATCCACTGGAACGAAGCCTTCGCCACCGGCGTGGAACTGCCCGGCGTCATCGCCCACGGCATGTTCACCATGGGTGCCGCCGTGCAGCTGGTGACCGACTGGGCAGGCGACCCCGCTGCCGTCGTCGACTTCCAGACCCGCTTCACCAAGCCGGTCCTGGTCACGGACACCACCGGAACCACGGACCCCGGGGCCACTATCGAGGTCAGCGGCGCCATCGGAAAGCTCGACGCCGAGGCGGGCACCGCCCGCGTTGACCTCACGGTGGTTGCTGCCGGCCAGAAAGTGCTGATGAAGGCCCAGGCCGTCGTCAGGCTTTCATGATCCTTTGACCGTTAACACAACCGCTTCGGCCGAGGTCACGGCTTGGCGTAATGCCGTGGTGGTTGCCTACGCCGGCAGCGGACTGGCCTTCGCGTCCTGGGTTTCCCGGCTTCCGGCGATCCGCGACGGGCTGGACCTGACCCCCGGCACGGTCGGTTTGCTGTTGCTGTGCATGACGCTGGGGTCGTTCGTCTCGGTGTCCGCGTCGGGACTGATCGTGCTCCGCCTGGGTTCCAAACGGACCATCCGCGCCGGCGCCATTATGGTGGGCTGCGGCATGGCCATCACCGGATTTGGAACGTCGGTGCTGGCCACGCCGGTCGCGGTGGCCGTTGGTCTTGCCGTCATCGGGTTGGGCTCCGCCAGCTGGAGTACGGCCTCCAACGTTGAGGGCGCCTCGGTGGAACGCGCGGTGGGCCGGCACATCATGCCCCGGCTCCACGGCGCGTTCAGCCTCGGCACCGTGGCAGGCGCAGGCCTTGGCGCGTGGGCCGCGGCCGCCTCCGTCCCGGTGTTTTGGCACCTGGTGGCGGCCGGCGTCGTGGTTGCCGTTTCCGTGACGACGGCGGCAGCCTGGTTCCGTGCGGATGCCACCCCGGTCGCTGGGGAACGGAAGTATGTCCCGGACAACTTCGAGGACCCGTTCACCGGCCCCATCCCCATCGTCACCGCCGGCGCGCCGGCTGATGTTTCCGGGGCCCCGCTGGACAACAAACGCAAGATCGCGGAGGCCTGGCGCGACCGGCGCACCCTGCTGCTCGGTGTTATGGTCCTGGGGCTTGCCTTGGCCGAAGGTGCAGCAGGGGACTGGGTGGCACTGGCCCTGGCCGACGGGCATGGCCAGACCGACGCTGCCGGAGCCGCTGGCTACGGGCTCTTCGTGACGTTTATGACCATCGGACGCTTCGCCGGCACAGTGGTCCTGGACCGCTTCGGCCGCGTCCCCGTGATGCGCTGGTGCGCCGCGCTGGCCGTGTTCGGGCTCGGTCTGTTTGTGTTTGCCCCCGTTCCCTGGCTCGCCTTTATGGCGCTAGCCATCTGGGGACTCGGCGCCTCGCTGGGGTTCCCGGTGGGTATGTCCGCCGCGGCGGATGATCCCGCCAAGGCTGCGGCCCGCGTCTCCGTGGTCTCCACCATCGGCTACGGTGCCTTCTTGTGCGGACCGCCGCTGTTGGGGCTGCTGGCTGAACACGTGGGCATCCTGCACTCGCTGCTGGCCGTGATGGTGATGCTGGTGGCCACCTTCTTCCTGTCACCGGTGGCCCGGAAGATTCCATAGGTTTCCCGATAGTGTTGTCTGGTGACTTCCATTTTGCTCTCCCAGCTAACCACTGCCGCCGTCGGAGGACCCGCCGGCAAGTACATTGAGGCCACCACCGAGGCGGAGATCATCGACGCCGTCCGCACGGCTGACGCTGCCGGGGAGCAGGTCCTCATCATCGGCGGCGGCTCCAACCTCCTGATTTCCGACGACGGATTCCCCGGCACCGTGGTCAGGATCGCCTCGCAAGGGTTCACCGTCAACGCCGAGGATTCCTGCGGCGGCGTGGCGGTGGTGGTCCAGGCCGGCCACAACTGGGATGCCCTGGTTGAACACGCCGTGCTGCATGCCTGGTCCGGCCTTGAAGCACTCGCCGGCATCCCGGGCGCCACCGGCGCCACGCCCGTGCAGAACGTCGGAGCCTATGGATCTGACGTCTCCCAGACCATCGCGGCCGTACGCACCTGGGACCGGACCCGGAACGCGGTCCAGACCTTCACCAACTCCGAGTTGAAGTTCGGCTACCGCGACTCCATCCTGAAGCAGACCACTGTCGGGGGATCCCCCCGCTACGTGGTGCTCACCGTGGAATTCCAGCTGCCCCTGGGCCGGATGAGTGCGCCCATCCGCTACGCCGAACTGGCCCGTTCCCTGGGCGTGGAGGCTGGTAAGCGGGCGTACTCCAACGATGTCCGCCGGGAAGTCCTGCGGTTGCGTGCCTCCAAGGGTATGGTGCTGGACCCGGCCGACAGGGACACCTATTCCACCGGTTCCTTCTTCACCAACCCGATAGTCCCCGTGGACGTGGCGGCAACGCTGCCGGAGTCCGCACCGCAGTACCCCGCGGGAGGGGACGGGCTGGTGAAGCTGTCCGCCGCGTGGCTGATTGACCAGGCAGGGTTCGGCAAGGGCTATGGCCTGGAGGAGGACAGCGCCTCCGGTGGCCGGGCCGCACTGTCAACGAAGCACACGCTGGCCATCACCAACCGCGGCTCCGCCAGCGCCAAGGACATGCTGGCCATCGCGCGCGAGGTTCGCGCCGGCGTCGTCGAACGCTTTGGCATTGAACTGCACCCGGAACCGCTGCTCATTGGGCTGGCTCTCTAGCGTCAGCCAGCTTGAGTGGCAGGCGCCAGGCGCCCGTCAACCGTGCTCATCAGCCGCACGTTCGTGGCCATGCCCAGCAGGGCAGTGGCCCAGCCAGTGAGCGCCAAATATGGACCCATAAACAGCCAGACCATGAGGCCCGGAAGCGCCGGGTTGGTAGCGGCAGCGAGGACGCAGGCTACCAAACCGATCACGGCGGTGGCCTGGGCGAGGATCCAGAGCAGCCGGCCGCTGATGGGATAGAGCTTCCAGTCGCGCAGGATGCGGACCCGGCCGCGGCCCACCCGGATGCCGGGAAACAGTACGGCGTACCCTCCGCCCAGCGACAGGAACAGGGAGGGCAATAAGAGTTCCAGGGGTAGCTCGCCGCCGCCTCCTGCGGGCAGGAAACCCATCGCCGGGGCCAGGCCGATGGCCACGCCGGCCAGGACCGAAATGCTCCCTGCCACCAGCCATAGCTGTGTTCCGCGCGCGAACAAGTGCCACAAACTCCCCAAAGTCATGCTTCTACCCTAACGGGCCAGGTCCTACGATGAGGACATGGCAGCGAACCGCGTAAACCGCAAGGTGCTGGGCAGGCTGCGGCTCGCCTCTCAAGGATTGCTTGGCCCGGGACTTGGCACAGCTGGGGACGCGGTTCGCTGGATGACGGCCACCCAGGCTCAGGACCTGCAGGCAGCGCTCTGGGCCATCGGTCGCCGAATTCCGGGCGCAGGGTTGACTGACGTGCGCGCTGCACTGCACAGCGGCAGTGTGGTCCGGTCCTGGCCGATGCGCGGCACGCTGCACTTCGTGGCTCCGGAGGATCTGCGCTGGATGCTGGACCTCACCACCGAACGGCTGAGCCGCATCGTCGCCGGCCGGCACCGGGAACTGGACATCACGTGGGCTGACATCGAGAAATGCCGCGACGTGGCCCTGGAACGGATCGCGGCCGGAGGTCCCGTGAGCCGGGTCGAAGTCTTCGAGGTGTTTGAGGCGGCCGGGCAGCCCACCACCGGCCAGCGTGGGATCCACATCGTGGGGACGTTGTGCCGGCACGCCTGGCTGGTCCAAGGGCCGTTGGCCGGGAACCAGCAGCTGCTGGTGGCGTTCGATAACTGGATCCCGGTGTCGCGGGACCTTGAACGGCAGGAAGCGATCGCCGAGTTCATGCTGCGTTACTTCCGCAGCCACGGGCCTGCTACCGTCCGCGACTTCGCGTGGTGGACCCAGATTCCCCTGACCGACGTGCGGGCGGCGTTTGAGCTGGTCAGTGGGCAGCTGGTGGAGCTGGAATTCGGGGGTGCCAACTATTGGATGTCACCGGAGACTGCGTCAATGCTCGACGACGGTGTGCCCGGGCAGCGGTCCGTCCTGCTGCTGCCGGGCTTCGACGAGTTCCTGCTGGGCTACCAGGACCGCAGCCTCGTATTGGCGCCGGAGCACGCCAACAAGATCGTCCCTGGCGGCAACGGAGTGTTCAAGAAGACCGTTGTGGCCGGGGGAGAAGTGATCGGCACATGGGTGCGGGCCGGCACCAGCCGGAGCGCCGCCGTCGTGCCTGAACTCTTTGACGAGGCCCGGCCACTGGGACCCGCGGGCCAGGCGGCGTTCGACAGTGCCGCCGCGCAGTATCTCGCATTCCTGGACAGCTGAGGCGGGCCTAGCCTGCGCGGCCCGCCGCAACACAAAGACGGCCCTGCCCCACAAAGACGGCCCTGCCCCACACGGGCGGCCCGGCCCCGCAAAAGCGGTGCGGGGCAGCAACGTTCCTGCGGGGCAGGGCAGCGGATGATGCCGAAAGAAGCAAACGCGCGTATTTCTGCCGGAGTTGTCCACATAACGTGGCTGCAATCTACCCGGACCGCTGCTGGTCCGAGAACCTTGGACCATGAATGGCGACAAAATCCGTGTGCTCCTGGATGAGCGCTGGCCGGCGTTCCCCGTTGCTTCCACCCAACAGCTGGAAGCGGCCGGGCTGGACGAACGTGTCCTGACGGCAGCAGTCCGCGGCGGAATCCTCCGACGGCTTCGACGCGGCGCCTACGTCCGGAGTGCCGATTGGAAGGTAGCTGAGCCGTGGACCAAGGATGCGCTGCGGATCCACGCGCACTTCCTATCCACCGGCGGAGTGGCGCGTTACAGCCATGTCAGCGCTGCCAGGCTGCACGAGTGCCACGTCTGGGACGTTGGGCCATTGGTCCACGTCACCACGGCCTATGCCAACGCAACGAAAAGTGCTGGCGCGGACGTTCGCACGCACCGGATGGACCTGCAACCTGCGGATACTACAACTCTGTGGAGCATGGATGGCAAAGAGATTCTGACTACCGGCATTGAACGGACTGTCCTGGACTGCGCCCGT
Source organism: Pseudarthrobacter lactosi (assembly GCF_055412785.1). NCBI lineage: Bacteria > Bacillati > Actinomycetota > Actinomycetes > Micrococcales > Micrococcaceae > Pseudarthrobacter > Pseudarthrobacter lactosi. The sequence continues at coordinate 1,533,498 of NZ_JBVAYS010000001.1, read as the reverse complement.
ATCCTGCCACTGGAGCAGGCAGCCGTGATCGGTGATCACGCGCTGCGCAAGGGAGCCGAAATCGACAGTCTGCGACAGCTGCTGGACGTGGGCCCGGTCAAACGCGGGAACCGGCGGGTGCTGGATCTGCTGGCTGTCCTGGATGAACGGTCGGAATCGGTGGGGGAGACCCGCACCAGGCTGTTGCTGCGGTCATTCGGTCTGAACATGTTCATTCCGCAGTTCGAGATTCAGACCCAGGGCGGTCGATTCAGGGCAGACTTCGCAGACCCGATAACCCGTATCGTGATCGAGTTTGATGGCAGCGGCAAATATACCGACTACAGACCGACGGAAGAGGTGCTGCTCGCAGAGCGTCGCCGGGAAAACGCACTGATCGAAGAAGGCTGGCTGGTCCTTCGGCTTGAATGGAGGCACCTGGCGTACCCTGCGGAAGTGGGGCGCCGACTGTCGGCAATGATGGATCGGTCCATGATTCTGCGTGCGTCAGGCCTCGCCAGCTGAACGCAAAGACGGCTCTGCCCCGCAGGAGCGGTGCGGGGCAGCACCGTTCCTGCGGGGCAGGGCCGTTCAAGTGGCGGGAAAGCTTGGGTTACAGGTTCCCGGTGGCGATGTTGAGCATGCGGCGCAGCGGCTCGGCGGCGCCCCAGAGCAGCTGGTCACCCACGGTGAAGGCGCTGATGTATTGCGGTCCCATTTCCATCTTGCGGATGCGGCCCACGGGGATGTCCAGCGTGCCGGACGCGGCCACGGGGGTCAGGCCGGCCATGGAGTCTTCCTTTGTGTTCGGGATGACCTTGGCCCACACGTTGTCTTCCGCGAGGAGCTTCTCGATCTCGGCCACGGAAAGGTCCTCACGGAGCTTGAGGGTGAGGGCCTGGGAGTGGGAGCGCATGGCGCCGATCCGGATGCAGAGGCCGTCCATGATGATGCGGTTCTCGTCCGAGGTGCCCAGGATCTTGTTGGTCTCAACACCGGCCTTCCACTCCTCCTTGGACTGCCCGTTGCCCAGGTCAGCGTCGATCCAGGGGATCAGCGAACCGGCCAGCGGCACGCCGAACTGGGTGGCGTCGATGTCGGTGCGCTGGTGGGCCAGGACCTTGCGGTCAATTTCCAGGATGGCCGACGCCGGGTCGTCCAGTTCGGAGCTGACCTCGGCGTTGAGTGTGCCGAACTGGCTGAGCAGTTCGCGCATGTGCCGGGCGCCGCCGCCGGAGGCAGCCTGATAGGTCATGGACGTGCCCCATTCGACGAGGCCGTTCTTGAATAGCCCGCCGAGGCCCATCAGCATGCAGGAAACGGTGCAGTTGCCGCCGATGAAGTCCTTGGTGCCGTTGACCAGGCCTTTGTCGATGACATCGCGGTTGATCGGGTCCAGCACGATGATCGAGTCGTCGTTCATGCGCAGAGTCGAGGCGGCGTCGATCCAGAGGCCGTCCCAGCCGCGGCTGCGCAGCTCGGTGTGCACGCGCTTGGTGTAGTCCCCGCCCTGGGCGGTGACAATAATGGGCAGCTTAGCCAGCGTGTCGACGTCGAACGCGTCCTCAAGCTTGCCGGCCGCGCCGGCGGCAGCACCGGCAACAGCCGGGGCGGCACCTCCCGCGTTGGACGTGGAGAAGAACACCGGGTTGATGTTGGCGAAGTCGCCCTCGTCCTGCATGCGCTGCATCAGGACGGAGCCGACCATGCCGCGCCATCCGACCAGGCCGACGGAGGGGGTAGCTGCTGTAGTCATTCGTACAGTTTAGACGCCGGAACGAGCGGGGCGCAGTCGGTTACGTCACTGCCGTAAGGGACGCGTACGACGGAGTGTGGCAGCCGCAAAGTCAGCCGCGTTTGGTTTCCTCCAGCACCGCAGCTTTGCGGAGCCGCAACGCGTAGAAGGCGCCGAAGGCGAACACCTGCGTGACCACCACCAGCACGATGGCCCCGGCGATCTTGTTGCCGCCCAGGATCATCGTCAGGCCAACGATCGCAGACAGCAGCGCGAGCAGCGGCAGCAGCATGTAGCCCAGCACAAACAGTGTTTCCGGTTTTTTCAACATCTCAGCCCTGCGTCCTAATCCATTTGGTAAACCTGTAGCGCGTTCCGTTGGCTGCCGTCAGCCACCCGTCCGGCGGGACGGACGTGGCCGCCTCCCAGGTCTCGTCGAGCTCGGGAGCGTAAGTATCGCCGTCGGCCTCCACATCGATGGTGGTGACCACGGCAACGTTGGCGAGTTCGGTGGACTGGCGGAAGACTTCGCCGCCGCCCAGGATCCACACTGTCTCGCCGCCGTCGACGAACTGAGACTCGAGGAGGGCATCATCCAGGGAAGGGACCACGACGGCGCCCTCCGCCTCAGACGAATCGCCCCAGTTTTTCTGCCGCGTAATCACAATGTTCGTCCGGCCCGGCAGGGGACGGTATTTGTCCGGGAAGGACAGCCACGTTTTGCGGCCCATGATCACCGGGTGCCCCATGGTCAGGCGGTTGAAGTGCTTCAGGTCTTCGGGCAGGTGCCAGGGCATGTCGCCGTTTTTGCCGATCACGCCGCCGGACGTCTGCGCCCACACCAAGCCGACGCCGGTCACGGAACCGGCAAGCTCCTGCGCGAAGGACTGGGGGTCAGCTGCGTTCCCGGTGCTCATACGGCGATCGGGGCCTTGATCGTGGGGTGGTGCTGGTAACCCACCACCTCGAAGTCCTCGAGCGTGTAGTCGAAGATCGACGCCGGCTTCCGGGTAATCTTCAGCTGCGGGTATTCATACGGTTCCCGGTCCAGCTGCTTCAGGACCTGGTCCATGTGGTTCTCGTAGATGTGGACGTCGCCGCCGGTCCATACAAACTCGCCGGGCTCCAGACCCACCTGCTGCGCAATCATGCAGGTGAGCAGCGCGTAAGAGGCGATGTTGAAGGGCACGCCGAGGAACATGTCCGCCGAGCGCTGGTAGAGCTGGCAGGACAGTTTGCCGTCAGCCACGTAGAACTGGAAGAACGCGTGGCACGGAGGCAGCGCCATGTCCTTGAGCTCGGAGACGTTCCACGCGGACACAATGTGGCGGCGTGAATCCGGGTTGGATTTGAGGTTCTGCACGAGCTCGGCGATCTGGTCAATATGGCCGCCGTCGGGGGTGGGCCAGCTGCGCCACTGGACGCCGTACACGGGACCCAGTTCGCCTTCCGCGTCAGCCCACTCATTCCAGATGCTCACGCCCTGGTCCTGCATCCACTTCACGTTCGATTCGCCGCGCAGGAACCACAACAGCTCCACCGCCACGGACTTGAAATGCACGCGTTTGGTGGTGATCAGCGGGAAGCTCAGGCCAAGGTCAAAGCGCAGTTGACGGCCGAAAACACTGGTGGTTCCGGTGCCCGTGCGGTCGGATTTGTGCGTGCCATGGGCCAGGACGTCACGCAGGAGGTCTTCATAAGGCGTCGGGATGCTCACGGCTAAAGTCTACCGGGCCAAGCCCCGCCGACCCCGCAACGGCCCCGCGGCTGGCCTCAGCGTTGGCCGCCGGCCGCGCATCGGATCAGCCCTTCCTCAGCTTGCCGCGGACCAGATCCAGCAGGAGCTCATCGGTGAGCCGCGCGTCGCGCCCGGCATTGACCAAAAGGTCGACGGCGGCAGTCACCGCTTCGGGCACCGGCCCGCCTGCCTGGCTGGAGCCACCCTGTGCCGGCGGGGCGCTGATAACCTCAGTCGTCGAAGGGCTTGAACTGCTCCACGGCCACGATGCGCTGCTTGTTGCCGACGGCCACGTGGCACACCACCAGCTCGCCTGGGGAAAGGTAAGGGTCGGAGTCCGGCAGGAGCGCGCGCAGACGGCCCGGCATGTGCTTGCCCAGCTGGCCCAATACTGTGGGCAGTGCAGGTCGGTGCGTGCAGATGGCGACGGGCTGTGCCTTTTCCAGGAGCGAGTCGATGATGGCAGCGGTTTTTTTGGGCGTCCGGGCGTGCTTGTGTTCTGTCAGCGCATCCACGAGTTTTACTTTGGCCCCCGTTGCTCTCAGGTACGGCGCCACAGTTGACACGCAGCGCTGCCAGGGACTTGTCACCACACGCGCCGGCTTCCAGGCCTGCAGGAGCCGGCCCACGGCCTGAGCCTGCCTAATCCCCGTCGCGGCCAGGGGCCGTTCGCCCTCGGCTTTGGACCAGGACGAGCGCGGTTTGGCCTTCGCATGCCGCACCACGATCAGAGGCCACGTGTTCAGTTCGCCGCGGTTATGGGCGGCCTGCAGATGCTCCAGGGGAACGACGTCGGACGGGTTGGTCAGCAGACCGGCGGCCGTTTCCGGGGCGCACCAGACCACACGGTCCACCTCCTTGCCATCAGGAACGAGGCGGGCACCGTTGACGTGGACCGCCCAGTAGTGGACCACCTTCAGCCCGGACGCCACGTGGTAGTGGATGGGCGGCAGCGGGATGCCCAGGGGCGCGGCAAGTCCGATCTCCTCCTGCACCTCGCGCGCGGCGCATTCGGGGATGGTCTCGCCGGGGTCGATCTTGCCCTTGGGCCACGACCAGTCGTCATACCGCGGACGGTGGATCAGCAGGACTTCAAGACCATCCGAGTTGATCCGCCAGGGCAGCGCTCCGGCAGCGACGACGGCAACTGCCTCGCCGGGATGGTCTGTTTGGTCTGCTACGAGGGTGTCGCTCGCCAACGCCGTAGCCCTACCGCCGGCTCAGGCTGCGCTGGCGCGTACGCGAAGCCAGCAGCCAGGACTGGATGTCGTCGAGAGGGCTGCCGTCGTCGGCAATGTGGTGCCGGTTCCACAGGCCCTGGTTATCCAGATGCCAGCTGGCTGTTTCCGGGTCCATGTAGCGCCGCAGCAGGTCAAGGACGTAGCGGATGTCGTCAGGATTGGACAGCTGGACCAGGGCCTCCACCCTGCGGTCCAGGTTCCGGTGCATCATGTCGGCCGAGCCGATGTAAACCACGGGATCGCCGCCGTTGGCAAAGGCGAATACCCGGGAGTGTTCCAGGAAGCGCCCCAACACCGAGCGCACGGTGATGTTGTCGCTGAGGCCCGGGACACCGGGACGCAGTGAGCAGATGCCGCGCACAATGACGTCCACCATCACGCCGGCCTGGGAGGCGCGGTACAGCGAGTCGATGATGGCTTCGTCCACCATGGAGTTGACCTTGATCTGCACCCTGGCGGCCAGCCCGGCACGGGCGTTGCGGATCTCAGTCTCGATGCGGTCGATCAGTCCGGAGCGGACAGAGCGGGGGGCAACCAGGAGCCGCTTGAATGTGGACTTGGGTGCATAGCCGGAGAGCTGGTTGAACAGCTTGGAAAGGTCCTCGCCCACCTGGTCGTTTGCGGTCAGCAGGCCAAGGTCCTCGTAGTAGCGGGCCGTGCGGGGGTGATAGTTGCCGGTGCCGATGTGGCAGTAGCGGCGCAGCCCGTCCACTTCCTGGCGGACCACCAGCGACAGCTTGCAATGCGTTTTCAGGCCAACGATGCCGTAGACCACATGGACGCCCGCCTGTTCCAGCTTGCGCGCCCAGGAGATGTTGGCCTGCTCATCGAACCGGGCTTTGATCTCTACGAGGGCCAGCACCTGTTTGCCGGCCTCGGCGGCGTCGATCAGGGCGTCAACGATGGGGGAGTCGCCGGAGGTCCTGTACAGGGTCTGCTTGATGGCCTGGACCTTGGGGTCCGCGGCTGCCTGTTCCAGGAACGCCTGCACTGAGGTGGAGAAGGAGTCGTAGGGGTGGTGGAGCAGAATGTCGCGGCGACGCATCGCCGAGAAAACATTGGCGGCCTTGGACGTCTCGGACTCGTTGAGGAACCGGGACGTGTGCGGCAACTGCTTGGGGTAATGAAGGTCGGCACGGTCAATTCCGGCAATGACGGACAACCCGCGGAGGTCCAACGGAGCCGGCAGCGAGTACACCTCGGACTCTTCCACGCCGAGCTCACGGATGAGCAGGGCCCGGATATTCGGGTTGATGTCGTGGGTGACCTCAAGCCGGACGGGAGGGCCAAACCGGCGGCGCAGCAGTTCCTTCTCCAACGCCTGCAGGAGGTTCTCGGCGTCGTCCTCTTCCACCTCGAGGTCCTCGTTACGGGTGACGCGGAAGATGTGGTGTTCCAGGACTTCCATGCCGGCGAAGAGCTTGTCCAGGTGGACGGCGATGACTTCCTCAAGCGCGATAAAACGCGCCACGCGTCCCGCGACAGCCCCGGCCCGCGGCCCGTCGATGGAGATCAGGCGGGGAAGCTGGTCCGGAACCTTGAGGCGGGCGAAGAGTTCCTTGTCGCTCACCGGGTTGCGCACCACCACGGCGAGGTTCAGGGACAGCCCCGAAATGTAGGGGAACGGGTGCGCCGGGTCCACGGCCAGGGGCGTCAGGATAGGGAAGACCTTTTCGGCGAACATGGCGCTCAGCTGCTGCTTGGCGGCGTCGTCCAGTTCGTCCCAGTGCATCAAGTGGATGTGCTCATAGGCCAAGGCAGGGCGGATTTGCTCGGCGTAAACCTGGGCATGGCGCTGCTGGAGGCGGTGGGCTTCGTCACCGATCTTCTCCAAGACCTCCACCGGGCTGAGGCCGGCAGGCGAGGGCACCGCGAGGTTCGTGGCGATGCGCCGCTTCAGGCCTGCCACCCGGACCATAAAGAACTCGTCCAGGTTGGACGCGAAGATGGACAGGAATGCCACGCGTTCCAGCAGGTGGAGGGAGGGATCTTCGGCGAGTTCCAGGACGCGCGAGTTGAACGCCAGCCAGCTGAGCTCGCGGTCCAGGAAACGGTCCGGCCGGATGTCCCCTTCGGGCACCAGGTTGGGCGCAAACTCGGGGATGTCGATCCGGTCCTGCGTTGCACGCGAGGCAGGGACCTCAGACGAGCCGAAGCGCGCGCGCACCGGCGCTGAAGCGCCCTCGGACGTGACTGTTCCGGCGGGTTCCGGTTTCATGGTCTCTCCTCATACCTGGCGCTTGATGCTGGCCCTCGGCCGGCGCGGTTCTCTACCAACCTTACAATCAATCAGCGTCCGTGAGCCCTAGATTTCGGCCCATCCGAAGCCCTTAGTCACACGAGTGGGCTAACTCACCCGGGCTCCCTCAAGCGGAAGTCAGCGGGCCGTACATCACGTCCATGTCCCAGCGTGTGAAGCCGAGGCCTCGGTAGAGGGAAACGGCCGCGGTGTTGTCAGCATCCGTGTAAAGCATGACGGCGTGAAGCCCCAGGCCCTGCAGGTGCCTTATGCCGGCCACCGTGAGCGCTTTGCCCAGGCCCATGCCCTGCGCGGCCGGCGTGACGCCCACAGCGTAGACCTCGCCGATCGCCGGGTGGGCGCCGTGGCGCGGATGCACCTTGGTCCAGTGGAATCCCAACAACCGGTCCTCGGCGTCCACCGCCAGCAGGAAGCCGGCGGGGTCAAACCAGTCCTCGGCCATCCGGGCATCCAGGTCCGCGCGGGACATGGAACCCTGCTCTGGGTGGTGGGCAAAGGCGGCGCGGTTCGCAGCCAGCCAGGCGTCCTCGTCCTGGCCCGGCACAAAGGCGCGGAGCGTGACGCCCTCCGGGAGGCCGGCGTCGGGCAGTTCCGCAGTGACGGTAGTCAGCCTCATCTTCCAAAGCTCACGCACCGGACCGTAGCCGTAGCGGGCGGCGAGGTCCGCTGCCGCCTCGTGGTTGCCGTGGGACCAGGCCTTCAGGCCGTCCAGGCCACGCCCGGCCCTAAGCGCGCCCACAAGGCGGTCCGCCACGCCCTGGTTGCGATAGCTCGGATGCACGGCAATTTCCAGCACGCCGCTGCCGTCCGCTTCCTCCACAACAACCGCAATCCCGGCCAGGTCCTGGCCGGAGGAGGGGTCGGAATCTTCGTCCGGCGCGTAGAGCGCCAGGGTCAGGAGGGAATGCTCTGCAGAGTCCCCTGCACGGAGCGTCACCACAGTCTGTTCGGACAGCGAGGGGTTGCCGTCAGATTCCTCGGCAGCGGCCAGGAGCGCCACGCAGTCCTTCAGTAGTTGTGCCTCCACGCCGCCGTGGACAACAAGGACGGGCCATTTTTCCGGGTGCGCAGGACTCATGAGGCTAGGCTATACGCCCCGGCCGGAAGGCGCTCCGATTTGATGGCCCACGGGCAGGCACGTATAGTCGTTATCTCACCCGCCGGTCACGGCGGGAACGAGGGGGATCCACCAGTGGGGTGGCCTCGATACGTTCGACCCGTATGTCCTCCACCAATAAATTTTCACTAAGACAGGAGTAGCCCCGGACCAGTGGTCCGGGGCTACTCCTGTCTTAACGGATGTCAGGTTTGAACAGTGTCAGGCTTCCGTCAGTTCGTCTTCCTGCTGCCGCACCAGAGTCAGGCGGTAGCCGACGTTCCGGACCGTGCTGATCAGGTTTTCGTGGTCGGCGCCGAGTTTGGCACGCAGCCGCCGGACGTGGACATCCACGGTGCGCGTGCCGCCGTAGTAGTCATAGCCCCACACCTCGGTGAGCAGCTGCTGGCGGGTGAAGACACGGCCGGGGTGCTGGGCCAGGTATTTGAGGAGTTCGAATTCCTTGAACGTCAGGTTCAGGGGCGCTCCGTTGACGCGGGCCGTGTAGCTCGCTTCATCGATGACCACGCCTGCCGCGCGGATCTCCGTGGGGGCGTCATCTTTGTCCGGAACGGCCCGCGCCACGGAGAGCCTGATGCGGGCTTCCACTTCGGCGGGACCGGCTGAATCGAGCACGATGTCATCCACGGCCCAGGCTGAGGAAACAGCAGCCATGCCGCCCTCGGTCAGGATCAGGACCAGGGGTGCGCTCAGTCCGGTGGCTTTCAGCAACTGCGTGAGGGAACGGGCGCCTACCAGGTCCTTGCGGGCGTCGAGAAGCACAATGTCACAGGGATCCGTCTCCAGAAGTGCTGTGGGTTCCGCGGCGAGGATGTGCACGCGGTGGTTCAGCAATTCCAGGGCAGGCAGAATGTCTACCGAAGAACCGGTGCTGTTCGTCAATAACAGGATGTGCGACATTGTTCCTCCAAGGGGCGTCCGCGCATCTTCGGGCGACTGAACCGGGTTTTCACCGGCCGGTACTATCTCACTGCAGCTGACTTGGCCGACGAGGAATCTATCCGGCGGGCATCCGCAGCAGGAAGCGTAGCTGAACTTTGAGTATACCCACCGGCCTGCCCCACGGCATGGATTTCGCCCGTGCAAACCTTCGCTTTGCGACATATCCGGGTCATATAAGGCAGGATTGAGCCGTGGGGCAGAACGCCCTGACGCGGTAGGCAGAGCCGCCGGGTCCACAGCCAGAATTGGATGCCACGAATTGAGTGCAGAGTCGAAGCCGCCGCGACCCGGCCGGCCGGGTCCCCGATGACCGCCGAGGTGCGGGCCCCGGTAAAATCACTGGGCTCCTGGGTCATCGGTGTTGTCGGAGTGGCGGGTCTTGTGGCGATCATCGCCGGAGTCTACGCCTCACGAGAGGCACTTATCGGCGTCGCCGCGGTGATAGCTGTGGCCGTCGGCATCGGCTGGCCCCACTTCCTCCGCATCCCCGCAAAGAAGACCCTGGCTGCCGTCATCGCACTGCCCGGCGTCGGAGCGGCGCTCGCTGCAGGCTTTGTCCCCGCCCCGGGTTTCCTGAATTGGACGCCTGCTTTCGTGGCGCTGGGCATGATGGCCGTGTTTGTGGTCCAGCTCATCCGAGGCACCGGCCAGGCCCAACGGCTTGAATCCACCCTGGGCTGCTGTGCGGGGGTGCTCCTCTCTTGCTTGGGTGCGGGCTGGATCGCCGGCGCGCGCTTTAACGGCGTGCGGGAGATGCTCCTCGTGGCAGCCATCAGCGCCGCCGTGGCACTGTTGGCCGGCCTGATCCGCTGGCCGGACAGCATAGTTGCCCCCCTCGGCATCGTGATGGCAGGACTTGCCGGGCCGCTCGCTGGCCTGGTCTTCTCCGACATTGCTGTTCTGCCGGCGGCGATCTTCGGCGTTGTAGTGGGCGCTGTACTGGTCAGCTTCCGCCGCCTCGTAACACTCCGCGGCGGGCCACTGAATCTTTTGGCTGCGGTTAGCATGGGGCTTGCACCGGTTTCGGCCGTGGGCTCCCTGGCTTACTTCATAGATAAACTACTCATCTACTAACCGGTTAGGATGGCATCATGTCCGTACTTGCATTTGAAATCTTCTTCCTTGTCCTGCTCGGCATCGCCAGCCTGTCCATGGCCTGGTTCGCCGGCTTTGTGGTTTACCGCCTCTTCAAAGGCCAGAAGTAAACCCCCTTTCAACGAGCTAGCATTTTCCTGAGGTAATTGTCGTGCCTATAGAAATTCCTACAGACCTGACACCGGAACTTGTTCCGCTTTCCTGGCTCATTGGTGAGTGGGAAGGCAGCGGCCGGCTCGGCAGCGGGGACGAGGACTCGGAACACTTCTTCCAGCATGTGTCTTTCACGCACAACGGCCTGCCGTATCTTCAGTACCGCGCGGAGAGCTGGCTAACTGACGACGACGGCACGCGCCTGCGGCCGCTGACAGTTGAGACCGGTTTTTGGGCGCTGGAGCGCAAACAGCTTGATGCCGACGGCGGACCAGGCCTGATTCCGGCCGATATTGTTCCCGCACTCAAGAGCGCAGACGAAGTCGAAGCGCAGCGCAATAGAGACGGCGGGTTCGACATCTCGGTGTCCATCTCACATCCCGGCGGGATCTCTGAGCTGTACTACGGGCAGATCAAGGGCCCGCAGGTCCACCTCACCACCGACATGGTGATGCGCGGCAGCCATTCCAAGGACTACAGCGCCGCCACCCGGATCTTCGGTCTGGTGGACGGCAACCTGCTCTGGCGCTGGGACGTTGCAACCGGCGGAACATCACAGCCTGGCAAGGGTCTCGAAGCGCACGCCTCGGCCTTCCTGAAAAAGGTTTCCTGACGCCCTGCTGCGCCACCGATTCTCAGTAGACTTGGCATCCTGGGCTTCATCGGCGAGTGAATCAAGGGAGCGTCATGGCAGCACCGCAGGACTCCACGGATTACAGCGACCTGAAGGCTGTGTTCTTCAATGGGACCCTTAAACGGTCGCCGGAGACCAGCAACACCGAGGGCCTGATCAACGTCAGCCGCCTCATCATGGAGAAGCAGGGTGTCAGTACCCGTGTGATCAGGACTGTGGATCACGACATCGCCAGCGGTGTCTACCCCGACATGACCGAGCACGGCTGGCCCTCCGATGCGTGGCCGGAACTGTACCCGGCTGTGGAAGAAGCCGACATTGTGGTGGTTGCCGGTCCCATCTGGCTCGGCGACAACTCCTCGCAGACCAAGAAGCTGATCGAACGGCTCTACGCCCACTCCGGGCAGCTCAACAGCAAGGGCCAATGGGTGTTCTACCCCAAGGTTGGCGGCTGCCTGATCACCGGCAACGAAGACGGCATCAAGCACTGTTCCATGAACGTCCTGTACAGCCTGCAGCATGTCGGCTTCACCATCCCGCCGCAGGCCGACGCCGGGTGGATCGGCCCGGTGGGCCCCGGCCCGAGCTATCTCGACGAAGGCTCCGGCGGCCCCGAATCCGACTTCACCAACCGCAACACCACGTTTATGACCTGGAACCTGTTGCATTTCGCCCGGATGCTCAAGGACGCCGGCGGGATCCCCGCCTTCGGCAATCTTCCTGAAGAATGGAAAGCCGGGACACGCTTCGACTTCGAGAACCCCGAATACCGCTGACCGGCTGCCCGAAACCGGAATACCTACCCACCTAAGGACGTTCCCCCAAGTATGACTACTCCCAGCCCCCTACTGTCGCGCCCCGGCGCCGTCGAGGCTACCGGCGCGGACGCCGGCGTCGCATCCCACTACGGCGAGCCCCTGCGTGAGCAGCGCGCCCTCGCGGCCGGTGCCGCCGTCGTCGACCTCTCCCACCGCGGCGTGGTGACGGTCAGCGGTCCGGACCGCTTGACCTGGCTGAACACCCTGTCTTCCCAGCAGGTCACGGGCCTGCAGCCGGGGGAGTCAAGCGAGCTGCTGTTGCTGAGTGTCCAGGGCCGGATCGAGTTTGACGCCCGCGTAGTGGACGACGGCGGGACCACCTGGCTGGTTGTTGAGGCCGCCGAGGCTGCACCGCTGGCTGAGTGGCTGAACAAAATGAAGTTCATGCTGCGCGTCGAGATCACTGACGCCTCCGCCGACTGGGCCGTGCTCGGGTCCACCAAGACTGTGGAGGAATGGTCCGGCCTGCTGGCGTGGCGGGATCCGTGGCCGCACGTCGGCGCCGGCGGCTACTCCTACGCTGTGGTTCCGGAAGAGGGACACCCGGGGCTGGAGCGGCCCTGGATCGAGTACCTGGTGCCGGTCGCCGAACTTGAGGAAACCCTGGCCGACCGCCCGCTTGCCGGTGTAATGGCGGCCGAAGCCCTCCGCATCGCTGCGTGGCGCCCCAGGCTGGGCGCCGAAACCGATGACAAAACCATTCCGCACGAACTGGACCTGCTCCGCACCGCCGTGCACCTGTCCAAGGGCTGCTACAAGGGGCAGGAGACCATCGCCCGCGTGCACAACCTGGGCCATCCGCCGCGGCGCCTGGTGTTCCTGCAGCTGGACGGCTCGCAGCACACCATGCCGGCTCCCGGCAGCCAGGTCATGCTCGGCGAGCGGAAGGTCGGGACAGTGACGTCCGTTGCCCAGCACTACGAAATGGGCCCGGTGGCGCTGGCCGTCATCAAGCGGTCCGTTGCGCCGGATGAAATGCTGACAGTGCTGGACGGCGAGGAGCCTTACATCGCTGCCCAGGAGGTAATTGTTGCCCCCGATGCCGGCCAGGTAGTGGGGCGCCAGACTGGATTCCTGAGGGGGACCCGCTGATGACCGAGAACACCGCAACCGGCGCCGGTTCACCCGACGACGCCAAAGCCGACGCCTCAACGCCTGACGACGAGGCCGTGGCGCTGGCGCACCGGCTCTTCGAGGCGGCAAGGGAGGGGGACACCGGGCTGCTGCGCACCTATCTGGACGCCGGGGCTCCGGCCACGATGACCAACGCGGCGGGCGATTCCCTGCTGATGCTGGCCGCCTACCACGGGCACGCCGAGACGGTGCAGCTGATCCTGGAGCACGGCGGCGAAGCCAATACGGCCAACGACCGCGGCCAGACCCCCTTGGCCGGTGCCGCATTCAAGGGGTACGTGGACGTGTCCCGCGTGCTGCTGGACGCCGGTGCGGATCCCGACGCTGGCAGCCCGTCCGCCCGGGCCGCCGCGCAGATGTTCGCCCGCGCGGACATCCTCGATCTGCTGGGGAACTGACGCTTGGAAAATGTAAAGCGGCCTTGGCCAGCCCTCTGGTCACTGGTCATCGGGTTCTTTATGATCCTGATCGACACCACCATCGTGTCGGTGGCCAACCCCAGCATCATGGAGGGGCTGGGAACAGACATCAACGCCGTGATCTGGGTGACCAGCGCCTACCTGCTGGCTTACGCGGTGCCGCTGCTGATCACTGGACGGCTCGGCGACCGCTTCGGACCCAAGAAGCTCTACCTCTCCGGCCTCGTGGTCTTCACGCTCGCCTCCCTCTGGTGCGGGCTGGCCGGTGACGTCCAGACCCTGATCACCGCACGGATCTTCCAGGGTCTGGGTGCCGCCATCATGACACCCCAGACCATGGCCGTGATTACCAGGATCTTCCCGCCGGACCGCCGGGGCGCCGCGATGGGCCTCTGGGGCGCCACTGCGGGCCTGGCCACGCTGGTGGGTCCAATCCTGGGCGGCCTGTTGGTGGACAGCCTCGGGTGGGAATGGATCTTCTTCATCAACGTGCCGGTCGGCATTGTCGGATTTATCCTCGCCTGGCGGTTTGTCCCCACGCTCAGCACGCACCCGCACAAGTTCGACATCCCGGGCGTGCTGCTCAGCGCCGTCGGGCTCTTCCTCCTGGTGTTCGGCATCCAGGAAGGCGAGACGTACAACTGGGGGACCATCGTTGGCCCCATCAGCGTCTGGGGCCTCATCATCGCCGGGATAGTGGTGCTCGGTGCGTTTATCGTGTGGCAGCGCTTCAACAAGGGCGAGCCGCTCCTGCCGCTGGACCTGTTCCGGGACCGGAACTTCTCCCTGGCAAACATCGGGATCACCACCGTTGGCTTCACCGTCACGGCCTTTGCGCTGCCGCTCATCTTCTACTACCAGCTGGTGCGGGGCATGACACCCACCGAGTCGGCGCTCATGATGGTTCCCATGGCACTCATCTCCGGTGGCCTGGCGCCCGTGGTGGGTAAGATCATCGACCGCGTTAATCCGAAATACATCGCTTCCGGCGGGTTGGTCCTGATGGCTGTGGCGCTGTTCTGGAACTCGGCCCTGATGCACCCGGACACCCCCATCCTGCTCTTCCTCCTGCCCAGTGCCGTCCTCGGGTTCGCAAACGCCGGCATCTGGGCGCCCCTGAGCTCCACGGCTACGCGCAATCTGCCGCCGCGCCAGGCAGGGGCTGGCTCCGGCGTTTACAACACCACCCGCCAGATCGGCGCGGTACTGGGCAGTGCGGCCGTCGCCGTCCTTATCCAGGCGCGCCTCGCCGCCGAGCTTCCCGCGCAAGGTCCCGGGGCGGGCGGAATGGAATTCTCCGGCCAGTTGCCCGAAGCTCTCCATGAGGGATTCTCGACGGCGATGGGCCAGTCCATCCTGCTGCCTGCCGGGGTGATCCTGGTGGGCGCAGCCGTGGCACTGTTCTTCGCCAAGCCCAAGGCAGTGGCTGGATGGGGCGGTCAGCCGGCGGCTCCTGCCGCCGTAGAGACCGCCGACCGGGCGATTTGAGGGTCAGTCGGCGGGCATCTTAGCGCGTCAGCCCAGGTGCACGCTGGTCTGGATGCCGCCCGCGGACAGGCCCAGCTGCCGGGCCAGGGCCACCGCCCCGGTGTTGCTGACTTCGGCGCGCCACTGAACGGTGAGGCCCGCCGCGAGGGCCTCGTGGGCGGCAATGGATGCGGCGACGGAGCCCAGGCCGCGGCGGCGCCACTCGGGGTCCACGAGGACTCCCATCTGTGCGAGAAGTCCTTCCCATTCACCGTAGGCGCCGCACGCCACCGGAAGGCGCCGCCCGTCCACCTCGTGGAGGATCGTGTACCGGTTCTCAAGGTCTGACAGGTGCACTTCGTTGACGTCATCCGGCGGGCACAGGCCTTCGAGCTCGATCGCCTCAGGATTTCCGTGGGACACAGTGAGCTCTTCGGAGGGCTGGCGTAGGGGCAGGTCGTCGGCGAAGAACAACGCTGCCGCGCCGAGGCCGTGGCCTCCGTGGGACCGGGTCAGGGTCAGGAGCGTCACATGCTGGGCCATCTCCTCGTCCGGAATTTCCGCGGCCGCGTCAATGACCCATTGCGGTCCCACCAGCGCAGAACTGCCGAACAGCCTGACGAACTCCACAGTCTCTGCGGCGTCGTCCGCCCTGACCATCCGCTCGCCGGAACTCAGCGACGCAGCGAAAGCGCCGTCGTCGAGCCCCAAATGCCGGGCCCAAGCGAGCTGGATGATGGCGGCGGAACCGGGGTCAAGAGTCATGTCTCCAGCCTACCCAGCACAGAGAAGCGCGAACGGACACTTGGGGCCCCACCGCGGAAGGGCCCCAAGTGTCCGTTCGCGCTGAGAGACGGCTCAGCCGAAGAGGACCGCAGCCTCGTCGTAGCGCTTCTGCGGAACGGTCTTGAGCTGGCCCAGGGCCTTGTCGAAGCTCACGTGTTCAATGTCGGTGCCTTTGAGCGCCACCATGGTGCCCCAGTAGCCTTCCACGACGGAGTCGATCGCGGCCATGCCCAGGCGGGTGGCGAGCACACGGTCGAACGCGGACGGCACGCCGCCGCGCTGGATGTGCCCCAGGATGGTGGCGCGGGTTTCGATGCCGGTGCGGCTTTCAATCTCGGGGGCGAGCTGGTCCGCGATGCCGCCCAGCCGGGGCCGGCCGAACGTGTCCAGGCCGCGCTCGGAGTGCGGGGATTCCATGTGGTCCGGCACAAAGCCCTCGGCCACCACAATCAGCGGCGCGCGGCCACGGTCGTGGGCTTCCTGGACCCACTCGGTGATCTGCTCGATGCTGACCTTCTGCTCGGGGATCAGGATGGCGTGCGCGCCGGCGGCCATGCCGGCGTGCAGGGCAATCCAGCCCACGTGGCGGCCCATGACCTCGGCGATCATGCAGCGGTGGTGGGACTCGCCCGTGGTCCGGAGCCGGTCGATGGCCTCGGTGGCGATCTGCACGGCGGTGTCGAAACCGAAGGTGTAATCCGTGGCGTCGAGGTCGTTGTCCACGGTCTTGGGGACGCCCACGATCTTCAGGCCGGCATCCGTGAGGCGCTTCGCGGCGGCGAGGGTTCCTTCGCCGCCGATCGCGATGATGGCGTCGATGCCGAGGCGGTCCATGTGGGCTTTGATGACCTCCGGCCCGCCGCCGTTTTCAAAGGGGTTGGTGCGGGAAGTGCCCAGGATGGTGCCGCCCTGCTTGGCGATGCCGCGGACCATGGTGCGGGGGATGTCGATGATGTCGCCTTCGACGACGCCCCGCCAGCCATCCAGGAACCCCACGAATTCGTGGCCGTGGATGGCGATGCCCTTGAGTACGGCTCCGCGGATGACAGCGTTCAGTCCGGGGCAGTCGCCACCGCTGGTAAGAATTCCAATTTTCATGTCTCGCTCAAATCCTGGTGTGAAGGTATACAGGCAGAGCGCCACGCTGAGCTCACCTAGATTGTAGTCGGCGGTGTGCGTTACGACACAAACCGGTTACAAAAGGCCCCGTTCCATGGCAAGGACCACGGCACGCGTCCTGTCGTCCACATCCAGTTTGTTGAAGACCCGCAGCAGGTGGGTCTTGACCGTCGCTTCGGCAATGTGGAGCGCCGTGGCCACTTCGGGATTGCTCAATCCCTGCGCCACGCAGCGAAGGACCTCCACCTCCCGGGCTGTCAGCCGCGGCAGTTCGGGCGCACGCATCCGCGAGACGAGACGTGCCGCCACCGGCGGGGCGAGAACCGTCTCACCGCGCGCTGCGGCGCGCACGGCCTCGATGATGCGGTCCCCGGCGGTGTCCTTCAGGAGGTAGCCCACCGCCCCTGACTCCACGGCGCGCATGATGTCGGAGTCGTCGTCGTAGGTGGTCAGCACCAGCACCTTGGTGTCAGGAAACCGGTCCCGGATCTGCGCGGTGGCGCCGGCGCCGTCCAGGACGGGCATCCGGAGGTCCATGAGTACGACGGCGGGGCGCAGCCGGCTGACGGCGTCCACCGCCTCCTCGCCGTTGGCCGCGGCGGCCACCACGTCGATGCCGTCCGCGGTTTCCAGCAGGGCAGTGAGGCCGCTCCGCACCACGGGGTGGTCATCGGCGAGGACCACCGTCACAGTTTCCGGGGCCCTCATGCCGTGGCTCCGGGCATGATTGCCTCAGTGCCGCCGGGCCCTGTAGCAACGGTGGGGACCTCCGCCACCAGCCGGGTGGCGCCGGGCGCGGACGTGACCTGGAGCCGGCCGCCGATTTCGTCCAGCCGGGCAGCCATCGATTTCAGGCCGAACCCCTGGTGGTCCGCCGCGACGTCGAAACCCTGGCCGTTGTCCGTGACTGTCAGCCGGAGCAGCGGCGGGTCACCGGCGGGGATATCCATGAGAACCTCCGCCGCTGTGGCTCCGGAATGCCTGCGGACATTGTTCAGGGCCTCCTGGGCGGTCCGGAGCAGGGCCACCTGCTGCGTGGACGGCAGCGGGGGCAGGCTGCCGGGCATTGTGATTGTCAGCCGGATGCTGTCCAGGTGCAGGGTGTCCGGCAGCCGCTTCAGCGCCGCCAGGAGGTCGCCGCCCTGGACATCGGACGGGACGCCTGAGGCCACCAGGGCACGGGCTTCGGCCAGGTTCTCCCGGGCCGTCCGCGAAATGGCGGTGAGGCTGCGCACGAGTCCGGAAGGTGCCTCGGGTTGTGCCCTGAGTTGGGCCTGCGCGGCCTCGGAAAGCATGGCGATGGACGTGAACCCTTGGGCCAGGGTGTCGTGGATTTCCCGGGCCATCCGCTCCCGCTCAGCCAAGGCACCGCGTGCCTGCTCGGCGTTGTTCAGTTCGTGGCGCGTGGCCTCGAGTTCGGCCAGCAGTTCGGCACGCTGTTCGCTTTGCTCAATGACTTTCGAGATCCAGAGGCCGATCATGCAGCTGGCCACAAACGAGGTCACCAGCTGGGCCGTGATGCCGTAGACCTCCGTGCCGGCGAGTCCCCAGCGGCTGATCTGGCCCACGGCCACGCCGATGCACAACACGGCGGTGGCCACCACGCCCTGCCTCTGCGAGGACGTGAACATCCAGACCTGCGGGAAGGCCACGAAAAGCAGGACCCCGGCGCCGTCGTACACAAACGACAGGAACACCACCACGGCCACCAGCAATGCCACGTAGATGCTGGGCCTCCGTGTCCTCAGATCCCTGGTCCGGGTGAGGAACGGGTAGGCGGCCCCCAGAAGCGCCAGAGAACCGATGACCAGGGATGTCCCGGGCTCGCGCTCGTTGCCGAAGAGGGCGAAATAGGACACGCTCGCGAGCGCAGCGTAGAAGCCGACGTGCCACCAGACCATGGAGGTTGTCCATACGGACCGTGCCGGCAGCAGCCGCTCGGTCCGTCCGCTCATATAGCTCATGGGTGCACCCTATCCGTGTGCCGCGGGGCCACCAAGATCAACGATCGGTGCGGCACGGAACCGGCTACTTCTGCGGCGGCCACTTGAACGCCAACCGGGCCAGCACCGCACCCGCGACCACCCAGATGCCCAGCACCACGAATGTCAGCGGCAGGTTGTACGTGCCGCCGGGCTCAACGGCTTCAAAGCCGGCAGGCAGGAAAACAGACCTGAAGGCGCTCGCCGTCCAGCGCAACGGGAAGAAATTGGTCACGGACTGCAGCCAGTCCGGAAGCTGGGAGAACGGGAAGTACACGCCCGACGTGAAGGACAGGAGCAATACCGGCAGGACCGCCAGGGTGGAAGCGCTTTGTGCCGATTTGGGCAGGGCGGTGAAGGCGATGGCCACGGTGGCCCAGGCTGCCGTTGCCAGGAGCATCAGCAGCGCCACCAGGCCCCACTGCCCGGCATCCCGGGGGAGCGGGACGTCGAACAGCACGGCTGCCGCGAGCAGCAGGAGAACAGTCTGCGCCACGATCAGGTAGAGCGTCTGGCCTGTTTTCCCGATGAAGTACGAGGCCGCGGGCAACGGCGTTCCGGCCAGCCGCTTCACCGTGCCGTTAAAACGCTCCGTGGCCACATAGCTGCTGAGGTTCTGGAACCCGCTGAGGATGGTACTCAGCGCAAGCATGCCGGGCAGGTAGTAATGCGCCGGGGTGATGCCGCCCTGCCCGTCCGGACCGGCCCCGAAGTCCGGCTCGTCACCGAAGACAGTCCCGAACAGGGACATCATCAGGATTGGGAAGAAGAGGACCAGGACCAGAGATAGCACGTCACGGTTAAATAGTTTGATCTCCAACAGTACCCGGCCAAGTCCCAGGCGCAGGACTGATGGACGCCAGGCGGGACGGTCCGTGGCGGGAGAGACGGTGGCGGGGACTGCTGCACTCATCGGAGGGCTCCTGAAACGGATGGTGTTGCGTTGGAAGGTTTCTGAGACGATTCGGCGCTGAGATCGGCGGAGCCGGCGGCGCCGATCAGTTGGAGGTAAATGTCCTCCAGGCTGGGACGGACGACGGCGAGCTCCGCCGGCTCTAGTGCGCCGCCGTCGGACAGCGACGCGACCAGGGAAGCCGGCTGCTCGGTCACCACTTCCCGCAGGCCGGAAGCATCCCGCCACCGGACACGTGGCACGCGGAGGCCCGGGCCGCCGATGTCCTGCGGGCCGCCTTCGGCGATCAACCGCCCCTGGTTGATGATGCCGATCCGGTCCGCCAGTTGCTCGGCCTCGTCAAGGTAGTGCGTGGTGAGGACAATGGTGGTGCCGCCGCTGCTCAGTTGGCGGATGAGGTCCCAGAACTGCCGCCGGGCCTCGGGATCGAAGCCTGTAGTGGGTTCGTCCAGGAACAGGACTTCCGGGTTGCCGATGATCCCCAGCGCCACGTCCAGCCGGCGCCGCTGGCCGCCCGAAAGGGTCGAGATCCGGACCCCGCCCTTGCCGCCCAGCCCTACGGCCTCAATGACCTCGTCCACCGGCCGGGGCGCGGGGAAACAGGCAGCCAGCGACCGCAGCGCCTCGGAAACCCTGAGTTCCCCGGAATCTGTGGCCTCCTGGAGCACAATGCCGATCCTGGCACGGAAGGACGGTGCCGCCTTCCAGGGGCGGGTTCCCAGAACCATGACCTCGCCGCTGTCCGGTTTCCGGTGGCCTTCCAGGATCTCGATGGTGGTGGACTTGCCGGCGCCGTTGGGGCCCAGGAGGGCGTAGGTTTCGCCGGCACGGACGGTCAGGTCCAGCTGGTCCACTGCCGTGAGGGTCCCGCCTTTGGGCAGGCCGTACGTTTTGTTGAGGCCACGCACGGTGATGGCATCAGGGGCTTGCCGCTGCCCGGTGCTGAGGGAAGTGTTCATGCTTCCAGCGTGGCAGTCCCGGGGTGCCGGCCAACAGGCCCGGCCGGTTGAACCTGTTGTCCACCGGCCGGTGGACAACAGCGGTGGACAAGGGCAGCAGAAAGGCCCCCGCTCCCGGAACGGTTCCGGGGAGCGGGGGCCTGACGGTTCCAGCCTGGGTGTCAGCTCGCCTGGGGCGTCAGCTGATGGAGCGGCGGTCCAGGAAGTTCTGCAACGGAATGGAGTTCTGCTGGTCCGGGAGGACCAGCCACGCCGCGAGGTACAGGACCACTGCGGGACCGGGGAGGAGGCAGAAGACCAGGAACGCGATCCGCACGAAGGCCACATCCACGTTGAGCTTTGCAGCGATTCCGCCGCACACGCCGCCTATCCAGCGTTGGGGTCCACGTTTCAGGCCGAAGCCCCTGACGATGCTGAAGAACTTGTCCATGGTTCAAGACTTCCCTGTTGTGGGTTCGTTGTCACGTTTCCTGGCCGATAGCAGCCCGCCGACCACCAGGGCGGCGCCGGCGCCGATCATCAGGCCGATCAGGACGTAGGTGCCGTTCAGGGTCACCACGCCCAGCTGGGCGATGATGATCAGGGCGGCCAGCGCCATCACGATGAGGCCCCAGACTATGGTGCCCACGCGGGCGGATGGCTGCTGCGGTGCGTCGGCTGCTGCGTGGCCGGCCGCCGTCGTGCCTTCCGGAGTGTATGGATCTGGTGACGGATTGACGTTGCTCATGTCAGTTCCCTTCCTGGATGGTGACGTTGCTGAAGGTGCCGTCGATCTCCACGATCATCTTGGCGCCGGGCTTGTCGGTGTTGTAGCTGCTCTCCCGTGTGGAGATGCCGCTGCGGTGGTCGCTGCCTTCGGTGAGGTTCCCCATGGTCATGTCCGCCTTGATGTCCACGGGGACGTTGTCCGGGATGACCACCGTGACGTTGCTGGCGGTGATGTCGAGGGGAACTACGACGTCGGAGGGCAGCGGGGCGGTGACGTTGAGCTCCGTGAGGTCAACAGTCCCGCGGCCTGCGGTGACGTCGTAGCCGTCCCTTGCCTGTTCGATGCTGACGGGGGCCCAGTCGACCTGGGTGAAGCGGACCCGGTCTCTGTTACCCACAGCATTGAAGATGCCGCCGATCACCAGGGCAACCACGGCGAAGAAGCCGAGGATTCCGGACGTCCTGCCGCGCAGGCCGGCGATGAGGATGCCCAGGCCCAGGACGGCTGCGCCGCTGGCCCAGACGATCGCGTTGGTGGCGTCGCCGAGGTTGATCAGGTTGCCGGCGTCCAGGGCTTTGAGCCCGCCACCCACCAGGAGCGCTGTTCCGGCGGTGATGGCCACTGCCGGGGCGCCGGGCCCGGAGGGGCGGATCTTGGGTGCGCGGGCCGGGCCTTGCGGTGGCTGGTAGCCGCCGTAGGCACCGCCGTCGCTACCGCCGCCACCAAAGCTGCCGCTGCCGTAGCTTCCGCCGCCGTAAGGCGGGTTGACGCCCGACGGCGGGACCGGAAGGTAAGGCGCGCTGCCGGGCGTGCCGGACGTGCGCGTCGAAGCGGAATCCGTGGCCGCAAACGGCGAGGCGTAGGGGGTTGTGGGGTAGGCGGCCGAATAACCGGAGCTTCCGCCGGCCGGCTGCGGTGTGGCGTTCATGGGTGCTCCATTCCGGGCCTTGCTGCGTTGGGTCAGGTAGTAGATGAAGTAGATGGCGCCGCCCACCCAGAAGACGGTCCAGAGGAATCCGCCGAAGCCGTTGCGGCTCCAGCCCCAGAATCCGCCGCCGAGCCCGGTGAGCCCCACCACGGTGGTGATCAGCGAGCCTGTCATGCCGCTGGACCAGCGGCCGGCGCCGGCTTCCTGGACGTGGATGCGCCCGTCGGGTTCGGGAAGGAATGCCCAGGCCAGGCCGTAGAGCAGGACGCCGACTCCGGCGAAGAGGGTAAGGACAATGAAGATGCCGCGCACAATCAGCGGGTCGATGCCCATCCGGTGTGCGATGCCGCTGGAGACGCCGCCGATCCACCGGTCGCGTCCGCGCTGGATGCCGTGGCTCCGGACCCAGGTGAAGAAGTCATTGGACTGGCCAGGCGCCTTGGCGCTGGCATACGGGCCGGAGTACTGGCCTGCAGATTGGCTGGAATAGGGGCCTGAATACGGGCCGGCATCGGGTCCGGCATTCGTGTCGCCGTAGGGGCCGGCGGCCGGGGGTGTGTCCTGCGGGGAAGCCGGGGACGGCAGCAGGGGTTCGGTTGGCTGGTCCGGGTCGCGTGGGGGGAGCGGTGCCGTGGGCTGGCCATCATCGGGGGTAGGGGTCTGGGAGTTCATACTTCGATCCTGCCGTCCGGGGCGGCGCAGCTCTACTGGGGAACACCCTGACTCGCCCCTGAGTTACCCCCGGTTCAGGCCGGAATCGGGTCCGGGGAACCCTGATCCGTGCTTGGATTGACACATGACCACCGCCCTTACCCGCCCGCCGCTTGTCCGCAGCAGCGACCGCGTCATCGCGGGCGTATGCGCCGGCCTTGCGGCCCATCTGGGCTGGCCGGTGAAAAGCGTGCGGATCGGCATGGCGCTCGCAACCCTCGCCGGCGGCGCCGGGTTGGCCTTCTATGGGTGGCTCTGGATCATGGTCCCCACAGCCGACGAAAGCGCCCGGCGCAACGCCAGGCGTCCGGCGTCGCCCATTGCCCCCGCCGTCAGCCTGGACCCGGCCTTCGGTGCCGTACCGCCGCCTGTGTCGCTCTTGCCCGGTGCGCCCGCGGCCGCCCCCTGGTGGGGAAATCCCGACGCCGGTGCTTCCGCCCCCAGTTTCGCCCCCGGCGGTGTCTCCGGCGGCGGGCCCCGTGCTGGCTACCCAGCCGGCTATCCGGCCGGCTATCCGGCCGCCGTGCGGCCGCCGTGGTTCCGAGTCCGCAGCATGCGGTACGGCAAGGAAATACTGTTGGGCGCCGGGCTCCTCCTGGTGGCGGGCATCATGATTGCCCGGCTGCTCGGTGTGGACGTGCCCCTGGAGACGCTTATCCCCGCCGCTGCCGTGCTGGGCGGTGCCGCCATAGCCTGGATGCAGCTCGACGAAACCCGCCGCGCGGGGCTCGTGGACAAAACCAAGGCAGACCAGGCAGGCGGCTGGGCGCGTCTGGCCGCCGGTTTGGCTCTGGTGGTCGCCGGCGTGCTGGTGATGGTGTCCGGCTCCGGATCCTGGGAACAGACCTGGCTGGCGCTGCTGGCATCGGTGGCGGTGCTGGGCGGCGTGGTTCTGGTGCTCCTTCCGTGGGCCCTCAAATTCTGGCGGGACCTGGAAACGGAGCGTGCGGGGCGTATCCGCGAAACGGAGCGGGCCGAGATTGCTGCCCACCTGCACGACTCCGTCCTCCAGACCCTCGCCCTGATCCAGCGGCGGGCGGGAAACGAGCACGACGTTGTCCGGCTCGCCCGGGCCCAGGAACGCGAACTCAGGAGCTGGCTGTTCCAGGACCCCGGTAAGGAGGCAGGCCAGCTTTCGGACCGCATCAAGGCGGTGGCTGCCGAGGTGGAAGACTCCCTCGGTAACGCCGTGGAGGTGGTGAGCGTCGGGGACACCGCCATGACTGAATCCCACGAGGCGCTGGTCCAGGCCAGCCGTGAGGCCATGCTCAATGCGTCCCGTCACGGTGGCGGTACTGTCGCCGTCTACCTCGAAGTGTCCGACGGGCGCACGGAAATCTTCATCAAGGACAGGGGTCCGGGCTTCGACCTGCAGGATGTACCCGAAGACCGGCTGGGCGTCCGTGAGTCGATCATCGGACGCATGAAACGGCACGGCGGATCTGCGTCCATCACCAGCACGCCGGACGGCACGGAGGTGCGGCTGGGAATGCCGGTGCTCCAAACGGACAACGCGGAAGGGAAATCATGAACAACGTACAGGGGACCGGACCCATCCGCCCCGCACAGCCGGTCCGGGTGGTGATCGTGGACGACCACGCCATCTTCCGTTCGGGACTCAAAGCCGACCTCGATCAGAGCATCCACGTCGTCGGGGAAGCGGCCACGGTTGAGCAGGCCATCGCCGTGATAGCGCGGGAGCGTCCGGAGGTGGTGCTCCTGGACGTGCATCTGCCGGGTGGCCTGGGCGGCGGCGGCCGGGAAGTCATCGCAGGTTCCGCGGCGCTCCTGGGCACCACCAAGTTCCTGGCCCTGAGCGTCTCCGACGCCGCCGAGGACGTGGTGTCGGTCATCCGCGCCGGCGCCCGGGGGTATGTCACCAAGACCATCTCCGGTGCCGAAATCACCGATGCTGTGTACCGCGTGGCCGGCGGCGACACCGTGTTCTCGCCCCGGCTTGCCGGCTTCGTGCTGGACGCCTTCGGTACCGCTCCCGCAGACATTGCCGACGACGAGCTAGACAGGCTTTCCGCCCGTGAGCTCGAAGTGATGCGCCTGATCGCCCGCGGCTACAGCTACAAGGAGGTGGCCAAGGAGCTGTTCATCAGCATCAAGACCGTGGAAACCCATGTGTCGGCCGTGCTGCGCAAACTCCAGCTTTCCAGCCGGCACGAGCTCACCAAGTGGGCCGCCGAACGCCGCCTCCTCTAACCCACCCAGGACGCTCTCTCACTTAAAGCGCCCTTTTCCCAGACGCTCTATCACTTAGTGCGGCTTAAACCGGAACGCTCTATCACTCCCCTAAAGAAAGTGATAGAGCGTTTGGGGTTTTCCTGCAGTAAGTGATAGAGCGTTTGGGGTTTTCCTGCAGTAAGTGATAGAGCGTTTGCGTTTTTCGTGCAGGAAGTGAGAGAGCGTGCCTACTTGGCCTGGCCCAGGAAGTCCTGGAGCCGGGCCACACCGGTGGCCAGGTCCTCGTCGCCCAGTGCGTAGGAGAGCCGCAGGTAGCCGGACGGGCCGAAGGCCTCACCCGGCACCACGGCCACCTCAACCTCATCCAGGATCAAAGCAGCCAGTTCGGCGGAGGTCGACGGCGTAGCGGTGCCTGCCGCCGTCGGGAATTCCTTCCCCAGCAGCGCACGGACGTCCGCATAGACGTAGAACGCACCCTTCGGCGTCGGGCACTCAACACCGTCAATCGCGTTCAGGCCGGCCACGATCGCCTTGCGGCGGCGGTCAAACGCCACCTTCATCTCGTCGACGGCGGTCAGCGGTCCGGAGACAGCGGCGAGGGCTGCGATCTGCATGATGTTCGAAACGTTGGAGGTGGCGTGCGACTGCAGGTTGGTGGCCGCCTTGATGACATCGGCCGGGCCGATCATCCAGCCGACGCGCCAGCCGGTCATCGCATAGGTCTTGGCCACGCCGTTGAGGATGACCACTTTGTCGCCGAGTTCCGGGGCTGCGGTGGCGATCGAGGTGAACGGGACGCCGTCGTAGGTCAGGTGCTCGTAGATCTCGTCGGTGACCACCCAGAGGCCCTTGGCGGCGGCCCACTTGCCGATCTCAGCCACCTGCTCCGGGCTGTAGACGGATCCTGTGGGGTTGGACGGCGAGACAAACAGCAGGATCTTGCTTTTGTCCGTCACAGCGGCCTCAAGCTGCTCAACGGTGACCAAATAGTCCTGCTCAGGTCCGGCGAACACCTCAACCGGGACACCGCCGGCGAGCCTGATGGCCTCCGGGTAGGTGGTCCAGAACGGCGTGGGGACAATCACTTCGTCGCCCGGATCCACCAGCGTCGCGAAGGTGTTGTACACAGCCTGCTTGCCGCCGTTCGTCACCAGGACCTGGGAGGGATCCACGGCGTAGCCGGAGTCGCGGAGCGTCTTCTCGGCGATGGCCTTTTTGAGCTCCGGCAGGCCGGCGGCGGGGGAGTAGCGGTGGTACTTGGGCTGGCTGGCGGCCTCGATGGACGCCTTGACGATGTAGTCCGGAGTGGGGAAGTCCGGTTCCCCTGCCCCGAAGCCAATAACCGGCCGGCCGGCTGCCTTCAGCGCCTTGGCCTTGGCATCAACAGCCAGGGTTGCGGATTCGGCAATTGCGGAAATGCGCTTGGAAACGCGGGCGGCAGACATGGCGGGGTCCGTTCTTCGCTTGCAGCCCGGAAGGCTGAATGGTGGAATTCGACGTGATCTACTCTATGCTGTTCAGCGGATCGTTCGGGCTGCCGGCGTGGATGTGACTGCAGGTCAACTCACCCACCAGGGCGGATTGGACGGTCCGGAATGAGGCTGGTTCGACGTAGACGAAGTTGTTGCGTAGACTGGTTCTCCGGTGTTGAAAACACGGATGATGACGTGCGCCCCAGTGAAAACTGCGGAAGTTTGTCAGGATGCTGTTTTCGATCCATAGGGTAGTGGCGCAATTGGTAGCGCAGCGGTCTCCAAAACCGCAGGTTGCAGGTTCGAGTCCTGTCTGCCCTGCGCAAGCTGTTCCGGCGGAATGCCGGAGCATGCGCAGCAACCATGGTTCTGATCAGGACCGGGTAACCCAACATTGCAAAGATGAGCGAGGATCAGGTGACCGAAACAGCTGCCAGCAGCTCCAAGGGCCGCCCAGCTAAGAAGGACGCCAAGGCAAACTTCTTCGCTCGTATTGCACTCTTCATGCGCCAGGTCATCGGTGAACTGAAGAAGGTTGTTGCACCAACCCGCAAGGAACTGATCAATTACACGCTCGTGGTGCTGGTGTTCGTGGCCATCATGATGGTGATCGTCAGCCTGCTGGACATCGGTTTTGGAACCGCTGTCAGCTGGGTCTTTGGCGGGATCGCTCCCACGGACCGCTAAGGCATATCGTCCGCAGGCCGCGTGGCCTTGTCCGGCAAAACCGGAAGAATCCACGCGGTGTGCGGAATTGAGCCATTTAAATAGGCATGTTAGGCAATGAGGAAGCAGGAGACCAAGTGTCTGAGCAGGAGCTCGAGGTAACCGAGACTGAGCTGGAAGAGTCCACGGACAACACGGCGGCCCCCACGGTTGAAGCCGGTGAAGAGTCCGAGGTTGAGTCCGCTGCGCCCGATTCCGCCGACGCCGATTCCGCCGACGATTCAGACGATTCAGAGGATGCCGATTCAGAGGGTGACGCCGTAGAAGGCGAACCTGCTGAAGGCGACTCAGAGGGCGACGACGCTGATGCAGACGCCCTGGCAGCCGCGGCCGCCAAGGCCGAGGTTGACCCCGCCGACGAATTCAAAGCCAAGCTGCGCCGCCAGGAGGGTGACTGGTACGTCATCCACTCCTACGCCGGCTACGAAAACCGCGTCAAGGCCAACCTTGAGACCCGCATCCAGACCCTGGACATGGAAGATTACATCTTCGAAATCCAGGTGCCCATGGAAGAGGTCGTTGAGATCAAGAACGCTCAGCGCAAGGTCATCAACCGCGTCCGGATCCCCGGCTACGTCCTGGTCCGCATGGACCTGACGGATGCCTCCTGGGGCGCCGTCCGCCACACTCCCGGTGTTACCGGCTTCGTGGGCAACGCCCACAACCCGGTGCCGCTGCGACTTGACGAAGTCTTCTCCATGCTCGCGCCGGTCTTCGAAGAAGAGCAGGCCGAAAAGGGCAAGCCCGTCAAGCACGCTGCCGCCCAGATCGACGTCGACTTCGAGGTCGGCGAATCGGTCATCGTCAAGGAAGGTCCGTTCGAGACCCTCCCCGCCACGATCTCCGAGATCAAGGTGGAATCCCAGACTCTCGTGGTGCTCGTGTCGATCTTCGAGCGCGAAACCCCGGTCACGCTGGCATTCAATCAGGTCAGCAAGATCTAATAAACGCACATAATTCGTTCCGGACTGCCCGCTTAGCAGACCCGGAACGGCCGGCCGCCTCGCCATGGCGGCCAACAACCTGAGGCACGCTCCTGTGTCCCAGGAAGATATTGAGAGAAGGACCTTACATTGGCTCCCAAGAAGAAGGTCACCGGCCTCATCAAGCTGCAGATCCAGGCAGGCGCCGCTAACCCGGCCCCGCCGATCGGTCCTGCACTTGGCCAGCACGGTGTCAACATCATGGAATTCTGCAAGGCGTACAACGCTGCCACAGAAGCCCAGCGCGGAAACGTTATCCCCGTGGAAATCACGGTCTACGAAGACCGTTCCTTTACGTTCATCACCAAGACCCCGCCGGCTGCAGAGCTCATCAAGAAGGCTGCAGGCGTTGCCAAGGGTTCACCCACCCCGCACACCGTCAAGGTTGCCAAGCTGACTAAGGCCCAGGTCAACGAGATCGCCACCACCAAGATGGAAGATCTCAACGCCACCAGCCTCGAAGGCGCAGCGAAGATCATCGCCGGTACCGCCCGCTCCATGGGTATCACCGTAGAAGGCTAATAGCCTTCACCGTCGGGAAACCGGCACCACTGCCGGACAACCGGCACAAACCGTAACGCCGCAGGATCCATGCAGGATCTTCGGCTGTGGCAGGGCCCAGCGCGGTCCGCAGACCACAACTGCACAAGGAGAAATAAGCAGCATGGCAAAGCGCAGCAAAGCATATGAGGCAGCAGCCGCCAAGATCGACGCGGAGAACTTCTACGCGCCGTTCGAGGCAGTAACGCTCGCCAAGGACACCAACCCGTCCAAGTTCGACGCCACCGTTGAGGTTGCCTTCCGCCTGGGCGTTGACCCTCGCAAGGCTGACCAGATGGTCCGCGGCACCGTTATCCTGCCCCACGGCACCGGTAAGGTCTCCCGCGTCCTGGTCTTCGCAACGGGCGACAAGGCTGAAGCAGCAATCGCTGCCGGCGCCGACTTCGTTGGTTCCGATGACCTGATCGAAAAGATCGCAGCCGGCTGGACCGACTTCGATGCAGCCGTAGCAACCCCTGACCTCATGGGCAAGGTTGGCCGTCTTGGTAAGGTCCTGGGTCCCCGTAACCTGATGCCGAACCCGAAGACCGGCACCGTGACCGCAGACGTCGCCAAGGCTGTCAACGACATCAAGGGTGGCAAGATCGACTTCCGCGTCGACAAGCACTCGAACCTGCACTTCATCATCGGCAAGGTTTCCTTCGACGCCCTCAAGCTGGCCGAGAACTACGCAGCAGCACTGGAAGAGGTGCTTCGTTTGAAGCCGTCCGCTTCCAAGGGCCGCTACATCCAGAAGGCCACCGTGGCCACGACGTTCGGTCCCGGCATCGCCGTGGACCCCAACGTCACGAAGGTCCTGACCGAGGTCTAGTCCTCAGCAGCACTTCGGCCGGAATATTCTGGCCTACCAAAGGACCGCCCGGCACTGCGCCGGGCGGTTCTTTGGTTTTAGCCCGACAGCCACGGACCAAACGGCGTCCGGTCCGCCCTCGACCAAACCCCGCAGATGGTTAGGATGGGGCATGACCGGCCAGCAGCTGAAGATCACCGCAGTCGCCATTCCTTCAGCGCTCGACGCCGGGACCGACCAAAGTGCGGGCGGCACCGCCGGCGTCATGGACTTCCACGAGTGCCACGCCTTGCGCGAGAAACACGAGCTGGAGAAATGGGGCGATCTGGATCGCTGCCCCACGGCCATGGAGAGCCTGGAATACTGGCGCGGCAATGAGTACGAAGATCGCCGGCTCTTCATCGCACGGCTGGGCCAGCAGACCGTGGGAACCTGCTCCGTAACCCTCCCCCTTCGTGAAAACACGTCCACGGCAGGGATCCAGGTGGATGTGGCTGCACGCTTCCGGCGGCTGGGTTTGGGCCGCCGGCTGCTGGCACACGTCGAGGCGGTGGCCGCGGACGCCGGCCGGACTTCCCTGGATGCCTACTGTGAGTTGCCTGCCGGGGCGGCGGAGAATGCGGCCCGGCTGATCCCCGCCAAATCGGGCGCGGGCGGGCTCCCCGCGGACGACCCTGCCGTGGCCTTTGCGGCCCGTGCGGGTTACGAGCTCGAGCAGGTGGAGAGGGCCAGCAGGCTCACGCTTCCGGTCCCGGCGAACCAACTCGACGCCCTGGAGATGGAAGCGTCTTCCCGGGCAACCGGCTACGCCTTGGTGGGCTGGTCTGACAGGTGTCCTGTCGAACTGGTGGCGGAATACGCAGTCCTCAAGAACCGGATGAGCACGGATGTCCCCATTGCCGGGCTGGACTGGGAAGCCGAGGACTGGGATCCGGCCCGGGTCCGGCAGGAGGAGCAGTCGAACAGCCGCGGCGGCCTGCAAAGCCAGGTCGCGGCAGCGCTCCACAGGCCTACCGGCAAGCTTGTGGCTTACACGGTCCTGAACTGGCGGGCGGGCATTCCTGCCACCATTGCCCAGCAGGACACCCTGGTCTCGTCCGAGCACCGCGGCAAGAGGCTGGGATTGCTGATCAAGGCGGCGAACCTTCGGGCCGCCCAGCATCGATGGCCCGCGGCGCGATCGGTGCTGACATGGAACGCCGTGGAAAACCGGCATATGCTGTCGATAAATAATTTGCTTGGATTCAAACCTGCTGGTTATGAGGGCGAATGGCAGAAACGGCTGGGATGACGCACCTGATGGCAGAAGACGTACGGATCGAGCAGCTGTGGATCCCGGACACCTTGGACGCGCCTGACGCAACGGATTTTCTGGCTGCCGTGGAGGTGGGCCGCAAGGTACGGATGCAGACCTGGGGGAGCGATGACCTCGCGTACACGGCGCTCGAGAAGCTCCTTGAACTGGCCGATCCCTATGAGCGCCAGATCATCCTGGTGGCCAAAGCCGGAGACCAGATCATCGGAGCGGTGGATATCGCCCTGCCGCTGACGGACAACCTGGACACGGCGGAGTTCACCCTGGACATCCTGCCTGAATTCCAGCGCCAGGGTGTGGGCCGCAAGCTGCTCCTCGCCGCTGAACAGCTGGCGCGCAGCGAGGGCCGCACGCTGATCCTCGTGGACACCAACCATCCCGGCGCGTCCCTGCACGAATTCGAGGCTGCCCAGCTGGTGCCGGGTTCGGGCCAGGGCTTTGTGCCGCTGGACAGCCGGGAAGTCGCATTCGCGCGCCGGACGGGCTACACGCTGCAGCACATCGAACAGTTCAGCGCCTGCGCACTGCCGCTGGACACCAAACTCGTGGCCGATCTCCAGGCCGAGGCCGATGAAGCCAACAACGGGCGGTACCGGCTCCATCACTGGACTGACCGCTGCCCCGATGAGTGGCTGGAAGCCGTGGCCGTGCTCGAGAACCAGGCGGGCGCCGACGTCGACCCTTCCCTGGAGACCCCCGTTGAGCAGGACATGGTGTTCGACGGCGGCATCCTCCGCGAGGCGGAAGGGGTCACCATCGCACAGGGAAGGCGGACGGTGGTCACCGCCGTCGAGCACCTGGCCACCGGTGCCCTGGTGGGCCTGACCACCATCAGCGTCCTGGCGCACCGGCCCGATGTGGTGTTCCAGGACGACACCCTGGTCCTGCAGGAGCACCGCGGGAACAAGCTGGGGCTGCTGATCAAGGTGGCCAACATGGAGCGGCTCACCGAACAGTTCCCCGATGCCAGGGTGATCTACACCTGGAATGCGCCGGAGAACAGGTACCTGCTGACGGTCAACCAGCAGCTTGGCTTCACCACGGCCGGTGTGACGGGCATATGGCAGAAAGAGCTTCCGTATCTGGGTACCAGTAAGAGCTGAGGCCGATTTGCACGATTTGGTAGAGGGGCGGCCCGTCCCGTAAGCTTGGAGTACCAAAGACCGTCGGTTGTTGGAAATCCATTCTCCTGAGCGCAGCTCAACTCTGCAGTTGTGTGCGGGAGGCCAAATGTATTTCTGGACGAAGGACCCTGAACATAGGGCGGCCGGCGCAGGTGAACGAAGCAACGCTCCACAGTGAAAGCCGTGTCGAGCCAAGCCCCGTGCATCTGCGCGGGGCGTTTTTTAGTTTTAGCTCATCTGAGCGGGGACCGTCGCATACCGGCACTATCCCCGGAAGGAGGGTTATGGCAACGCCTACAAAGGTTTCAGCAGTAGCTGAGATCACTAACGATTTCAAGGAATCGAACGCCGCTGTCCTGACCGAATACCGTGGGCTCACCGTTGCACAGCTCAAGCAGCTGCGTGTTTCTCTCGGCCAGGACACCAAGTTCTCGGTCGTCAAGAACACCCTGACCGCAATTGCAGCCAAGGAAGCTGGTGTCGAAGCATTCAACGACCAGCTCTCCGGCCCTACTGCAATCGCGTTCATCAAGGGTGACGCAGTTGCCGCTGCCAAGAGCCTGACGGATTTTGCCAAGGCCAACAAGCAGCTGGTTATCAAGACCGGTTACTTCGAGGGCAAGGCACTGAACGCGAGCGAAGTTGCTGCCCTGGCAGCACTCGAGTCCCGCGAGCTGCAGCTCGCAAAGGTTGCAGGCATCCTCAAGGCTCCTGCTGCCGCCGCTGCACGCACCATTGACGCACTGCGCCTCAAGCTCGAAGAAGCGAACGGTGCACCGGCAGCAGCCGAGGCTCCCGCCGCGGAAGAAGCTCCGGCCGCAGACGAAGCTCCCGAAGCAGCTGCAGAGGCTCCCGCCGAAGCACCCGCTGCCGAAGAGAACTAGTTTCTCTTTACCCACCAGATTCCGGTGTGAAGGCAATGGCCCAGGCCGCCAAGCACCACCTATAGGAAGGACGCCACACCATGGCGAAGCTCACCAACGAAGAGCTCATTGAAGCTTTCAAGGAACTGACCATCATCGAGCTCTCCGAGTTCGTCAAGCTCTTCGAAGAGACCTTCGAAGTTACTGCAGCTGCAGTTGCTGTTGCTGGCCCCGCCGGTGGCGGCGCAGCTGAAGAAGCTGAAGAGCAGACTGAATTCGACGTTATCCTCGAATCAGCTGGCGAAAAGAAGATCGCAGTGATCAAGGAAGTTCGCGCAATCACTTCCCTGGGTCTGAAGGAAGCTAAGGACGTTGTTGACAGCGCCCCGAAGGCTGTTCTCGAAGGCGTCACGAAGGAAGCTGCCGAGAAGGCAGTGGAGCAGCTCCAGGCTGCCGGCGCAACCGTTACCCTCAAGTAACTCACGCCGCTTCACGGAAACCCCGTCCACTTCGGTGGGCGGGGTTTCCTGCATTTAACGGTGGGCCGGCTAGTTCGGCTCGGAGATATCTGCGACGACGGCGCCGAGTGCTGCGGTGAGGGCGTCGGCGTCCACAAACGCACTGTAGCCGTGTTCCCCGGCGCCCATGGAGATGCGGCGTCCGGCAATGGTGGCGTCCGCGTACACCGGCCAGGCGGTAGTGCTGCCGAGTGGAGTGATGGTGCCCCGTTCGTAGCCGGTTGCGTCGAGCGCCACGTCCGCGGGCGGCAACGAGAGTTTGTTAACGCCCACCAGGGTCCGCAGTTTTGGCCAGGAGATTTGCCGGTCACCGGGAATCAGCGCGAACAGGAACGTTCCGTCCTTGTGTTTGACCACCAGGGACTTCACGATGTCCGCAGGCGTGATGCCCAGGATCCCGGCAGCCTCGTCGAGGCTCCGGGCGGCGAGGCGCTCCACAACCTGCACGGCCAGTCCGCGCGCGGCGGCGTCAGCAAGGAAGCGTTGACGTCCGACGGCGGCGCTCTCGTTGCCGGCCTGCCCCGCCATCAGTCCCTGCCCGCCATCAGTCGCGGTACAGCAGGAGGGCTTCGCCCTGACCGCCGCCGCCGCACAGGGAGACCGCGGCCTTGCCGCTGCCGCGCCGCTTGAGTTCGTAGGCCGCATGCAGCGCCAGCCGCGCACCGGACGCCCCGATCGGGTGGCCCAGCGCAATGGCACCGCCGTGGATGTTGCACTTTTCCAGCGGGTAGTCCAGATCCTTCAGCGACTGCACTGCAACCGAACCAAACGCTTCGTTAATCTCGATGAAGTCCAGGTCGGTGGTGCTCCATTCCGCCCGCTGCAGTGCGTTCATGATGGCGTGGGACGGCTGCGAATGCAGGGAGTTGTCCGGACCGGCAACCTGGCCGGGCTTTCCCACCACAGCCAGGTATTCCAGGCCGTGCTCCTCGGCAAACTCGCGCGATGCCAGGACCAGTGCGGAGGCGCCGTCCGACAGGGGAGAGGAGTTGCCGGCCGTGATGGTTCCGTCGCTGACGAAGGCTGCCCGAAGCACGGCCAAGGACTCGATGGAGGTATTCGGGCGAACGCCTTCATCGGTGTCCACAACGATGGGATCTCCCTTGCGCTGTTTGACACTGATGGGTGCGATCTCGTCATCGAAGATGCCGTTCTTCGCCGCCAGCGCCGCGCGCTGGTGCGATTGGGCGGCCACGTTGTCCTGCGAGGTCCGGTCGATGCCCAGCGTCAGGTTCTTGGTTTCGGTGGACAACCCCATGGACTGGCCATCGAACGCATCCGTGAGTCCGTCGTGCGCCGCGACATCCAGCGCCTGGATGGCGCCGTAGGTCCAACCCTGGCGCGAACCGGGCAGGAGGTGGGGCGCACGGGACATGGATTCCTGGCCACCGGCCACCACCACGGTGGCATCGCCGCTGCGGATCATCCTGGCGGCGTCGATCACCGCAGTCAGCCCGGAGAGACACACCTTGTTGATGGTAAGAGTGGGAACGTTCCAGCCGATCCCTGCACCAATGGCGCTCTGGCGCGCGGGGTTCTGCCCGGCACCGGCCTGCAGTACCTGGCCCATGATGACGGCATCCACCTGGCCGGCCTGCACGCCGCTCGCGGCAACAGCGGACCTGATCGCGTGCGCTCCGAGTTCGACGGCGGTGAAGCTCGCCAGTTGCCCGTTGAGCCGGCCCTGCGGTGTGCGCGCACCGGCCAGAATGACAACGTCAGTGGTCTCGTTGGAGTTGCCCATAGTGATCTCTTCCGCTCTGAATTGATGTACTTCCAAGGCTACCGTGAGGCATGTCACCCATTAATCCAAACGCCAAATGGGCGCCGGTGATTCCAGTCGTGCCGGCCGAGGCCCATAGGGGAGAACTACCCATCCGCCGGATGTGCGCGTGGTCGCGGCGGTGCGTAGGGTGGACGGCGGAGACGAAAGCATCAGAGCAACACCAAAAACAGGGAGCAGCATCTTGAAGAAAATCCTCGCCGCGGCAGCCATGGCCAGCCTCGCCGGACTCACCGCCTGCAGCGTTGCCACTCCTGCGCCGGAGAGCTCTTCATCAGCAGCAGCCCCCACGGCGTCCACTTCCGCGCCCTCCACTGCGTCGCCGTCGCGCTCTTCCAGCCCGTCAGCCGCGCCTCAGGCCGGCGGCGTAAAAGGGGCCTGCGAGACCTTTAACGCCCTCTACGCCGACTACAAAGCGATCCAGGGCGATTCGAACGCCTACGAGGACATCTATTTAGCCGCGGACGACGCCCAAGATACGGTGACAGGGAACCTGGTGGGTCTGTTCGCGTCGCTGAAGGTCCTCGCCATCGATCACTCATCTGCAGTTAATAAGGGCGCCGCGCCCGAGCAGGAATCAAAGGACGCTGTGCGTGACGCCGTGTTCGCCAACGCCGGCGAATGCACAGCAGCGGGCGTTACGCTGCGGCTCTGACGCCTCGTGCGGCACAAAAAATCAGTGCTTGCAATAAGTTCGGTTGTGGGGTAGACACGTAATTGGTTTTGCCGTATCGTAGATATTTGCGTCTTCCCTGTTTACCTTCAGCCTTCATATAGCGGTGGGCTTTGCCTGGCAGCTGACCATCAACGTGCCGTCAACAACGTCATTGTATGGAAAGCCCCGGCCCGGGTCATATAGCGGAACCGGATGGTAGCACTGCGGAGTCATTCCGCAGGGTGCACAGCGGGGGAGATCTGAAAACGCCTGAAGGTCTGTGGAAGGATCCCTCTTGGTCGCCTCGAGCACCTCTAATAACGAAACCGCTAACACCGCCGACAGCACTGATGGTGCCACTCGCCGGCTCTCATTCGCAAAGATTCACGAACCGCTGGACGTTCCGAATCTTCTTGCCCTGCAGACGGACAGCTTCGACTGGCTGGTCGGAAACGAACGCTGGCAGGCGCGCGTAGCGAAGGCCGTCGAAGAAAACGATCTCAGCGTCGCCACCTCGTCCGGACTGTCGGACATCTTTGAAGAGATCTCCCCGATCGAGGACTTCCAGGGCACCATGTCCCTGAGCTTCTCCGATCCGGAGTTCGCTGACCCGAAGTACACCATGGCCGAGTGCAAGGACCGGGACGCTACGTACTCGGCGCCTCTGTACGTTAAGGCCGAGTTCATGAACAACAACACGGGCGAAATCAAGCAGCAGACCGTGTTCATGGGCGACTTCCCCCTCATGACGGAGAAGGGCACCTTCGTCGTCAACGGCACCGAGCGTGTGGTCGTCTCCCAGCTTGTCCGTTCACCGGGCGCCTACTTTGAGCGCACCGCCGACAAGACCAGTGACAAGGACATCTTCACTGCCAAGATCATCCCGTCCCGCGGTGCATGGTTTGAACTCGAGATCGACAAGCGCGACCAGGTCGGCGTTCGCCTCGACCGCAAGCGCAAGCAGTCCGTCACCGTTCTGCTGAAGGCCCTCGGCTGGACCGAAGGCCAGATCCTCGAAGAGTTCGGCCAGTACGACTCCATGCGCGCAACGCTGGAGAAGGACGCCACCGAGACCCGCGAAGACGCTTTGCTGGACATCTACCGGAAGCTGCGACCGGGCGAGCCGCCCACAGTCGAGGCTGCCCAGTCCCTCCTGGACAACCTGTACTTCAACTCCAAGCGCTACGATCTGGCCAAGGTCGGCCGTTACAAGATCAACCGCAAGCTTGGCATCGACCGCTCCCTTGGCGACAAGGAAGCTTCGGTCCTGCACGTTGAAGACATCGTGGCCATGATCAAGTTCCTGGTTGCCCTGCACGCCGGCGAGAAGACCCTCACGGGCAAGCGCGACGGCCAGGACCACGAACTGCGCGTCGATATCGATGACATCGACCACTTCGGCAACCGTCGTATCCGCGCCGTCGGCGAGCTCATCGAGAACCAGGTCCGCACCGGCCTGTCCCGTATGGAGCGCGTTGTCCGCGAGCGTATGACCACCCAGGACGTCGAGGCCATCACGCCGCAGACACTGATCAACATCCGCCCCGTCGTTGCAGCCATCAAGGAGTTCTTCGGAACTTCCCAGCTGTCACAGTTCATGGACCAGAACAACCCGCTGTCGGGTCTGACCCACAAGCGCCGTCTGTCCGCGCTTGGCCCGGGTGGTCTGTCCCGTGACCGCGCAGGCATGGAAGTTCGAGACGTTCACCCGTCCCACTACGGGCGTATGTGCCCCATCGAAACCCCTGAAGGCCCGAACATTGGTCTGATCGGTTCGCTGGCATCCTACGGCCGCATCAACCCGTTCGGCTTTATCGAGACTCCTTACCGTCTCGTCGCTGAAGGCGTTGTCTCCGATGAGGTCCAGTACCTCACGGCCGACGACGAGGCAGAGGTCCTGATCGCTCAGGCCAACGCTCCGCTGGATGAGAACAAGAAGTTCGCCGAAGAGACCGTCCTGGTCCGCGCCCGTGGTGGTGGAGGCGAGCCTGTGCTCGTTCCCGCCGGCGAGGTCGAGTTCATGGACGTTTCCCCGCGCCAGATGGTGTCCGTGGCTACGGCCCTGATCCCGTTCCTCGAGCATGACGATGCAAACCGCGCACTCATGGGTGCCAACATGCAGCGCCAGGCCGTGCCGCTGGTCCGTTCCGAGGCCCCGTTCGTGGGCACCGGCATGGAGCGCGCCGCCGCCGTCGACGCCGGTGATGTCACCATCGCGAAGAAGGCCGGTGTGGTTACCGAGGTCTCCGCTGAGCTCGTCATCATGCTTAACGACGACGGTACGGAAACCAACTACCGCATCAACAAGTTCGCACGCTCCAACCAGGGCAACTGCTACAACAACCGTGTCCTGGTGAACGAAGGCCAGCGCCTCGAAGTCGGCGGCATCATCGCTGACGGTCCGGCAACGGACCAGGGCGAACTCGCCCTCGGTAAGAACCTGCTCGTGGCATTCATGTCATGGGAAGGCCACAACTTCGAGGACGCCATCATCCTCTCGCAGCGCATTGTTGCCGAGGACGTCCTTTCCTCCATCCACATCGAGGAGCACGAGATCGATGCCCGCGACACCAAGCTTGGTGCCGAGGAAATCACCCGTGACATCCCCAACGTGTCCGAGGAAGTCCTGGCAGGCCTGGACGAGCGCGGCATCATCCACATCGGTGCCGAGGTTGAAGCCGGCGACATCCTGGTCGGAAAGGTCACCCCGAAGGGTGAAACCGAACTGACCCCGGAAGAGCGCCTGCTGCGCGCCATCTTCGGTGAGAAGTCCCGCGAAGTGCGCGACACCTCCCTGAAGGTTCCGCACGGCGAGTCCGGCACCGTCATCGGCGTCCGCGTCTTCGACCGCGACAACGACGACGAACTGCCCCCCGGCGTGAACCAGCTGGTGCGCGTCTACGTGGCTGCCAAGCGCAAGATCACCGACGGCGACAAGCTCGCCGGCCGTCACGGCAACAAGGGTGTTATCTCCAAGATCCTCCCGATCGAGGACATGCCCTTCCTTGCCGACGGTACCCCCGTTGATATTGTCCTGAACCCGCTGGGTGTTCCGGGCCGTATGAACGTCGGCCAGGTGCTGGAAACGCACCTCGGCTGGGTTGCCAAGACCGGTTGGAAGATCGAAGGCGAGCCCGAGTGGATGAAGCAGCTGCCGAACCTGCCGCGCGAGAGTGGCTCGACCACTGTTGCAACGCCGGTGTTCGACGGCGCCCGTGAGGAAGAAATCACGGGTCTGCTGGACTCCACCAACGTCACCCGCGACGGCGACCGCCTGATCAACTCCTCAGGCAAGACCCGCCTCTTTGACGGCCGCTCCGGCGAGCCGTTCCCGGATCCGATCTCGGTCGGCTACATGTACATCCTGAAGCTCCACCACCTGGTGGACGACAAGATCCACGCCCGTTCCACTGGCCCGTACTCCATGATCACGCAGCAGCCGCTGGGTGGTAAGGCACAGTTCGGTGGCCAGCGCTTCGGTGAGATGGAAGTGTGGGCGCTCGAAGCTTATGGCGCCGCGTACACCCTCCAGGAACTCCTCACCATCAAGTCGGATGATATCCACGGTCGTGTCAAGGTCTACGAAGCAATCGTCAAGGGCGAGAACATCCCCGAGCCGGGCGTTCCTGAGTCCTTCAAGGTCTTGATCAAGGAAATGCAGTCGCTGTGCCTGAACGTGGAAG
The DNA here is from genome assembly GCF_055412785.1 of Pseudarthrobacter lactosi. NCBI lineage: Bacteria > Bacillati > Actinomycetota > Actinomycetes > Micrococcales > Micrococcaceae > Pseudarthrobacter > Pseudarthrobacter lactosi. The sequence goes on along the minus strand of NZ_JBVAYS010000001.1, from coordinate 1,493,993 downwards.
TACTCTCCACGGACGGAACCACAATTGAAATGCGTGACTCTGATGACGCAGTCTTCACGGCTGCGGAAGAACTGGGCATCGATCTGTCTCGTGCAGAGCCCAGTTCCGTAGAAGAGGTTTAGCAGAGCGTCCGGGGAAGGCAGACGGCGCCGCCGCGCTGCCTTTCCAGGACCTCTCCCTCTTCCCGTAACCAAGACTTCAGAATTTAGAGAACAAGAGAGAACAGGGACCATATGTCCAGCGAATCCTCCTTCGGCCTCATGCAGATCGGCCTCGCCACCGCGGATGACATCCGTGGCTGGTCTTACGGCGAGGTTAAGAAGCCGGAAACCATCAACTACCGCACGCTCAAGCCCGAGAAGGACGGCCTCTTCTGCGAGAAGATCTTCGGCCCTTCCCGCGACTGGGAATGCTACTGCGGTAAGTACAAGCGCGTGCGCTTCAAGGGCATCATCTGCGAGCGGTGTGGCGTTGAAGTCACCCGTGCGAAGGTCCGCCGTGAGCGCATGGGCCACATCGAGCTGGCCGCCCCGGTCACGCACATCTGGTACTTCAAGGGTGTTCCGTCCCGTCTGGGCTACCTCCTTGACCTGGCACCGAAGGACCTCGAAAAGGTCATTTACTTCGCTGCCTACATGATCACCAGCGTCGACGCCGACAGCCGCCACGAGGAACTGCCCAACCTGCAGGTTGAGCACGACATCGAGAAGAAGCAGCTGATCGACAACCGCGACTCCGACATCGCCACGATCGCCCGTGACCTCGAAAACGAGATCGCGCGCCTCGAAGGTGAAGGTGCCAAGGCTGCCGACAAGAAGAAGGCCCGCGACTCCGCGGACCGTCAGATGGCGAACGTGCGTAAGCGCGCCGATGCCGAGATCGAACGCCTCGAGCAGGTCTGGGACCGTTTCAAGAACCTCAAGGTCGCAGACCTCGAAGGCGACGAAGGCCTCTACCGCGAGCTGCGCGACCGCTACGGCATGTACTTCGAAGGCTCCATGGGTGCCGAAGCCATCAAGAAGCGTCTTGAGAACTTCGACATGCAGGCCGAGTCTGACCTGCTGCGCGACATCATTGCCAACGGCAAGGGCCAGCGCAAGACCCGCGCCCTGAAGCGCCTGAAGGTGGTCAACGCGTTCCTGACCACCAACAACAGCCCGCTCGGCATGGTCCTGGACGCCGTCCCGGTGATCCCGCCGGAACTGCGCCCGATGGTCCAGCTGGACGGTGGCCGCTTCGCGACCTCCGACCTCAACGACCTCTACCGTCGTGTGATCAACCGCAACAACCGCCTCAAGCGCCTGCTTGATCTCGGTGCCCCGGAGATCATCGTCAACAACGAGAAGCGCATGCTTCAGGAAGCTGTTGACAGCCTCTTCGACAACGGCCGTCGCGGCCGTCCGGTCACCGGTCCTGGCAACCGTCCGCTGAAGTCCCTGAGCGACATGCTCAAGGGCAAGCAGGGCCGTTTCCGCCAGAACCTCCTCGGCAAGCGCGTTGACTACTCCGGCCGTTCGGTCATCGTTGTCGGCCCGCAGCTGAAGCTGCACCAGTGTGGCCTGCCCAAGCAGATGGCACTGGAGCTCTTCAAGCCGTTCGTGATGAAGCGCCTGGTTGACCTCAACCACGCACAGAACATCAAGTCGGCTAAGCGTATGGTCGAGCGTTACCGTCCGCAGGTCTGGGACGTGCTGGAAGAGATCATCACCGAACACCCGGTGCTGCTCAACCGTGCACCCACCCTGCACCGCCTCGGCATCCAGGCCTTCGAACCGCAGCTTGTTGAAGGTAAGGCAATCCAGCTCCACCCGCTGGTTTGTGGCGCCTTCAATGCTGACTTCGACGGTGACCAGATGGCAGTCCACCTGCCGCTGAGCCCCGAGGCCCAGGCTGAGGCACGCATCCTGATGCTGTCCTCGAACAACATCCTGAAGCCGTCCGACGGCCGCCCGGTCACCCTGCCTTCGCAGGATATGATCATCGGCCTCTACCACCTGACCACCAAGCGTGTCGGTTCAGCTGGCGAAGGCCGCGTCTTCTCTTCGGTTTCGGAAGCCATCATGGCCTACGACCTCCGCGAGCTGCACTTGAACTCGCAGGTCCGGATCCGTCTCGAAGGCTTCGTTCCGTACGCGGGCTGGGAAGCCCCGGAAGGCTGGGAAGCCGGCCAGCCGGTAATCGTCCAGACCTCCCTGGGACAGGTCATCTTCAACCAGACGCTGCCGGCGGATTACCCGTGGGTTGAGAACGTTGCGGACAAGGGCGAACTGTCCACGATCGTCAACGATCTCGCCGAGCGCTACCCGAAGGTGGTTACGGCGGCAACGCTGGACAACCTGAAGGACGCCGGTTTCTACTGGGCCACCCGCTCGGGCGTTACCGTCGCCATCTCGGACATCGAGGTACCCAAGGACAAGCCGCGGATCCTCGCCGGTTACGAAACCATGGCTGCCAAGATCCAGGGCCAGTACGACAAGGGCCTGATCGACGACGACGAGCGTCGCCAGGAACTGATCGAGATCTGGAACAAGGCAACCAACGAAATCGCGCAGGTGATGCGTGACAACCTGTCGCCGATGAACACCATCAACCGCATGGTGTCCTCCGGTGCACGTGGTAACTGGATGCAGGTCCGTCAGATCGCGGGTATCCGTGGCCTGGTGGCCAACCCTAAGGGTGAAATCATCCCGCGTCCCATCAAGTCCTCCTACCGCGAGGGCCTGTCGGTGCTGGAATACTTCATCGCCACGCACGGTGCCCGTAAGGGTCTGGCTGACACCGCGCTGCGTACCGCCAACTCGGGTTACCTGACCCGTCGTCTGGTGGACGTGTCGCAGGACGTCATCGTCCGCGAAGAGGACTGCGGCACCGAGCGCGGCCTGGTCACGGCAATCGCCGTGCCCGACGCCAACGGCGAGCTGGTCCTGGACGAGAACGTCGAGAACAGCGCCTACGCCCGTACGCTCGCTGTTGATGTTGTGGACTCCAAGGGCAATGTCCTTGCGGCCGGCGGCACCGACTGCGGCGACGTCGTTATCGCTGAACTGTTCGCAGCCGGCATCACCGAGGTCAAGGTCCGCTCCGTACTCACCTGTGAGTCCAGCGTTGGCACCTGCGCCCTGTGCTACGGCCGTTCACTGGCCACCGGCAAGACCGTGGACATCGGCGAGGCTGTCGGCATCATCGCCGCACAGTCCATCGGTGAGCCCGGTACCCAGCTGACCATGCGTACGTTCCACACCGGTGGTGCTGTTTCCGCCAGCGGTGGCGACGACATCACCCAGGGTCTGCCCCGTATCCAGGAGCTCTTCGAAGCCCGTACTCCGAAGGGTGTCGCACCGATTGCTGAAGCAGCCGGCCGCATCGCCATCGAAGAGTCCGAGCGTCAGATGCGCCTGGTTATCACCCCGGATGACGGCTCTGAAGAGATCGCCTACCCGGTACTGCGCCGTTCACGCCTCCTCATCGAGGATGGCGAGCACGTCACAGTAGGCCAGAAGCTCATCAACGGTCCGGTGGATCCCAAGCAGGTTCTGCGCATCATGGGTCCCCGTGCCGCGCAGAAGTTCCTGGTGGACGAGGTCCAGGGCGTGTACCGCAGCCAGGGCATCGGTATCCACGACAAGCACGTCGAGGTTATCGTCCGCCAGATGCTGCGCCGCGTCACGGTCATCGAGTCCGGCGAATCGGATCTGCTCCCCGGCGAGCTCGCCGAGCGCAGCCGCTTCGAGGAGGCCAACCGCCGTGTTGTCTCCGAGGGCAAGACTCCGGCTTCCGGACGTCCTGAGCTCATGGGCATCACCAAGGCGTCCCTGGCCACCGAGTCCTGGCTGTCGGCAGCTTCCTTCCAGGAGACCACCCGCGTCCTGACGCAGGCGGCCATGGAAGGCAAGAGCGACCCGCTGCTCGGCCTCAAGGAGAACGTCATCATCGGTAAGCTGATCCCGGCTGGCACGGGTCTCCCGCGCTACACCGAGGTCACCGTGGAGCCCACTGAAGAAGCAAAGGCCAACCTGTTCACCGGCCCCAGCGCATTCAGTGACTTCTCGTACGACTCCCTGGGCGGCGACGGAGCTCCTGAGTTCCACGCCATCCCGCTGGATGACTACGATCTCGGCAACGATTTCCGCTAGTCGATTGCGTTGAAAGGCCCCGCTTCCACTCCGTGGAGGCGGGGCCTTTCGTCTACACCCGTTTAAGGGCCTGGGTCCAGCCGTGCTAGACTTTGTGTAATTGTTCTGTGTGGCAGTGGATGAAGGCCGCCGCAGCATCATTTTGGTTTTGTTCTCATGATGCTGGGTGGAGCTTGTTTCCGGGTTGCGGGTAAGGTGCGCAACGAATGCCACGCTTTTGCACGCCTACGCACGCTTCCAGAGCCGCAGCTGCAAGGAACAACGCCAAAACCATTGTGCTCAGGCTGGCGCCTGAGCGTGAAGGTAGAGATCAAACCAACGGAGAACACGAGAGTGCCTACGATTAACCAGCTGGTCCGCAAGGGCCGCACGCCTAAGGTCAAAAAGACCAAGGCTCCCGCGCTTAACGGCAGCCCGATGCGCCGCGGTGTTTGCACCCGCGTTTACACCACCACCCCCAAGAAGCCGAACTCGGCTCTTCGTAAGGTTGCACGTGTGCGCCTCAACGGTGGCGTTGAAGTTACCGCTTACATCCCCGGTGTAGGCCACAACCTGCAGGAGCACTCCATTGTGCTCGTTCGCGGCGGTCGCGTGAAGGACCTCCCCGGTGTCCGTTACAAGATCGTCCGTGGCGCCCTCGATACCCAGGGTGTGAAGAACCGTAAGCAGGCACGCAGCCGTTACGGCGCAAAGATGGAGAAGAAGTAATATGCCTCGCAAGGGTCCGGCCCCCAAGCGGCCGCTCGTACTAGATCCCGTTTACGGCTCCCCGTTGGTCACGCAGCTGATCAACAAGGTGCTGGTTGACGGCAAGAAGTCCACCGCAGAGCGCATTGTTTACGGTGCCCTCGAAGGCGCCCGCGCCAAGTCCGGCGGCGACCCCGTAGCAGCCCTCAAGAAGGCCATGGAGAACGTCAAGCCTTCCCTCGAGGTCCGCTCACGCCGCGTTGGTGGCGCCACCTACCAGGTTCCGGTTGAGGTCAAGCCGGGCCGCTCCACCGCCCTCGCCCTGCGTTGGCTGGTTGGCTACTCCAAGGCCCGCCGGGAAAAGACCATGACCGAGCGCCTCCAGAACGAAATCCTGGATGCCTCCAACGGTCTCGGTGCCGCTGTGAAGCGTCGCGAAGACACCCACAAGATGGCCGAGTCCAACAAGGCCTTCGCACACTACCGCTGGTAATACTTCCCGGACGCCGCCGGCTCGACTGAGCCGGCGGCGAACGCGTAGTCCATCCGAAAGGGAGACACCGTGGCACAGGACGTGCTTACAGACCTTAGTAAGGTCCGCAACATCGGCATCATGGCCCACATCGATGCTGGCAAGACCACCACCACCGAGCGCATTCTGTTCTACACAGGTGTGAACCACAAGATCGGCGAAACGCACGACGGCGCTTCGACGACTGACTGGATGGAACAGGAAAAGGAGCGCGGCATCACCATCACGTCTGCCGCCGTGACCTGTTTCTGGGACAACAACCAGATCAACATCATTGACACCCCCGGCCACGTTGACTTCACCGTCGAGGTTGAGCGCTCACTGCGCGTCCTCGACGGCGCCGTTGCCGTGTTCGATGGTAAAGAGGGCGTCGAGCCCCAGTCTGAGACCGTTTGGCGCCAGGCTGACAAGTACAACGTTCCGCGTATCTGCTTCGTCAACAAGATGGACAAGCTCGGTGCTGATTTCTACTACACGGTAGATACCATCATCAGCCGCCTCGGTGCCAAGCCGCTCGTTATGCAGCTGCCGATCGGTGCCGAGAACGACTTCATCGGCGTTGTCGACATCCTGGAAATGCGCGCGTTGGTATGGCCGGGCGACTCCAAGGGTGACGTCACCATGGGTGCCAAGTACGAGGTCCAGGAGATCCCCGCGGATCTGCTGGAGAAGGCCAAGGAATACCGGGCTGCCCTCGTTGAGACGGTGGCTGACGCTACCGAAGAGCTCATGGAGAAGTACCTCGAAGGTGAAGAACTCACCGTCGAGGAGCTCAAGGCCGGCATCCGCAAGATGACGATCAACTCTGAGCTCTACCCGGTCTTCTGTGGCTCCGCGTTCAAGAACCGCGGCGTTCAGCCGATGCTTGACGCCGTGGTTGACTACCTGCCGAACCCGCTCGACGTTCCGCCGATGATCGGTCACGATCCTCGCGACGAAGAGAAGGAACTCACGCGCGCGCCTTCCTCCGAGGAGCCGTTCTCGGCTCTGGCGTTCAAGATTGCTGCGCACCCGTTCTTCGGCCAGCTCACCTTCATCCGCGTGTACTCCGGTCACGTCGAAGCGGGTGCCCAGGTGGTCAACTCCACCAAGGGCAAGAAGGAGCGCATCGGCAAGCTGTTCCAGATGCACGCCAACAAGGAAATGCCCGTTGAGGGCGCTACCGCCGGCCACATCTACGCAGCGATCGGGCTGAAGGACACCACCACGGGCGACACCCTGTGTGACTCCGCCGCCCAGATCGTCCTCGAGTCCATGAGCTTCCCGGAGCCTGTGATCTCGGTTGCCATCGAACCGAACACCAAGGGTGACCAGGAGAAGCTCTCACTGGCTATCCAGAAGCTCTCCGCTGAGGACCCGACCTTCCAGGTTTCCCTCAACGAAGACACCGGTCAGACCATCATCGCCGGCATGGGCGAGCTTCACCTGGATATCCTGGTGGACCGCATGCGCCGCGAATTCAAGGTCGAGGCCAACGTCGGCAAGCCGCAGGTCGCTTACCGCGAAACCATCAAGAATGTTGTTGCGCGTCACGACTACACGCACAAGAAGCAGACCGGTGGTTCGGGTCAGTTCGCAAAGATCCAGATTGCCATTGGGCCGCTGGATACTTCCGAGGGCGAGCTCTACGAGTTCGAGAACAAGGTCACCGGTGGCCGTATTCCGCGCGAATACATCCCGTCGGTTGACGCCGGTATCCAGGATGCACTGAACGACGGCGTCCTGGCCGGTTACCCGGTTGTTGGCATCAAGGCGACGCTGATTGACGGCGCTTACCACGATGTTGACTCTTCGGAAATGGCGTTCAAGATCGCCGGGCGTATGGCTTTCAAGGAAGCCGCACGCAAGGCGAACCCCATTCTGCTCGAACCGCTGATGGATGTAGAGGTCCGCACCCCTGAGGAATACATGGGTGAAGTAATCGGTGACCTCAACTCCCGCCGTGGCCAGATGCAGTCCATGGAAGACGCACAGGGTGTCAAGGTCATCCGTGCGCACGTCCCGCTGTCCGGCATGTTCGGCTACATCGGTGACCTGCGCTCGAAGACCCAGGGCCGCGCTGTGTACTCCATGACGTTCCACAGCTACGCGGAGGTCCCCAAGGCATTTGCCGACGAGATCATCCAGAAGAATCGCGGCGAGTAGTCTCCGGACTTTCGCAGCAAAAACTCGGGTGCGTTTCCGGTTCACGGAAACTCACCTGGTGCAGGTGGCCGGGTTCGGTCCTGCCGGGCCCCGGCCACCTGCACGAACAGGCTCTAGGGACTAGTATTAGTTCCTGAATCTGCAATTTCACCAATCCAAAGCCCCCCAAGTAGACTTGCCTGAGTTTCTGCCGCGATAAGCGCGGTTGAAGGGTAAGTCATTTGAAAACGTTCTAGGAGGAACCTGTGGCAAAGGCAAAGTTCGAGCGGACTAAGCCGCACGTCAACATCGGCACCATTGGTCACGTTGACCACGGTAAGACGACGCTGACTGCCGCCATTTCCAAGGTGCTGTACGACAAGTACCCGACTCTCAACGAGCAGCGCGACTTCGCGTCGATTGACTCTGCTCCGGAAGAGCGCCAGCGTGGCATCACGATCAACATTTCCCACGTTGAGTACCAGACCGAGAAGCGCCACTACGCACACGTAGACGCTCCGGGTCACGCTGACTACATCAAGAACATGATCACCGGTGCTGCACAGATGGACGGTGCAATCCTCGTGGTTGCCGCCACTGACGGCCCGATGGCTCAGACCCGCGAGCACGTTCTGCTTGCCCGCCAGGTTGGCGTTCCCTACCTGCTGGTCGCGCTGAACAAGTCCGACATGGTTGATGACGAAGAGCTGCTGGACCTCGTTGAAATGGAAGTTCGTGAGCTGCTTTCGGCTCAGGGCTTCGATGGCGATGAGGCACCGGTTGTTCGCGTTTCCGGTCTGAAGGCTCTCGAAGGCGACCCCATCTGGGTCAAGTCCGTTGAGGACCTGATGGCTGCTGTTGACGAGTCCGTTCCGGACCCGGTACGTGACCGTGACAAGCCGTTCCTGATGCCTATCGAGGACGTCTTCACCATCACCGGCCGTGGCACCGTTGTTACGGGCCGCGCCGAGCGTGGCACCCTCGCCATCAACTCCGAGGTCGAGATCGTCGGCATCCGTCCGGTCCAGAAGACCACGGTTACCGGTATCGAGATGTTCCACAAGCAGCTCGACGAAGCATGGGCCGGCGAGAACTGTGGCCTCCTGCTCCGCGGTCTGAAGCGCGATGACGTAGAGCGTGGCCAGGTTGTCGTCAAGCCGGGTTCCATCACCCCGCACACCGACTTCGAGGCCAACGTCTACATCCTCTCCAAGGATGAAGGCGGACGCCACAACCCGTTCTACTCGAACTACCGCCCGCAGTTCTACTTCCGCACCACGGACGTAACCGGCGTTATCACCCTGCCGGAAGGCACGGAAATGGTTATGCCTGGCGACAACACTGAGATGACCGTTGCGCTCATCCAGCCCATCGCCATGGAAGAGGGCCTCGGCTTCGCTATCCGCGAAGGCGGCCGCACCGTTGGTTCAGGACGCGTTACCAAGATCATCAAGTAATAACTTGTTGATTACGGAGCCGATGGCCGTCTGACGGCTTGACGCAAAGTTTGGAACAGCCCCGCTGCTAGTGCAGCGGGGCTGTTCTTTGTTACTATTAATCCAATCAATGGATTTACTGTGCAGGCAGGCCTGCCCTTTGGAGGGAATGCCGTGAGGGACGAATCTTATGAAGCGGGTTACCGTGCCGGTCACCTTCAGGGGTGGCTTGACGCCGTGGCCAAGCTCCAGGCGCCAAGCCAGCCAGGTAGGGGCGCCACGCCAGCGGCAGGTTCCGCCGGCGCAGACTCGCCGCTGGGGGAGGTCCCGGCTGTGCGGGGAGGTGCGACGGCGGCAGCCAGCAACGTGCCTACGGCGGCTACATCAGTGCCCGCCGGAGTCAGCATCCCTCTGGCGCCGGCGTTGCCTTTGGCGGCAGTTTCGCCTGCACCGCCGGGGTCAGGGCCGGTATCACCTTCTGAACGAATGGTCACCCTGGCAACCCCTGTTTCGGCGCCCGCTTCGCCTCCATCAAACAGCGCGCCTGCGCCGCGCGGGATTCCGCCACAGTCTCCGGCAGCGTCGTTCCAGACCTATCCGGAGACACCTGCCGAGAGCCGGGCCCGACGTGAAAAGCGGGACCGGCAGAACATCAACGTCACGCTGTACGTGGCCAGCCTGCTGCTGGTGGCTGCAGCAGCGCTCTTCATCGGTACCAGTCTTCCGCCTATGTTGCGTTTTGCCGGTGTCTGCGCAGTCACGGCGCTGTTCTATGGAGCCGGATTTGTGCTGCATGCCAGGGTCCCGCGGCTGAAGCCAGCCGCCGTCGCCTTCACCGGCACCGGGCTCGCCCTGGTTCCCGTGACCGGCCTGGCACTGTACAATTTCGCCTTGCCTCACGGCCCGTCGGCTTGGATGATCACGTCGCTGATCGGCACCGCCGCATATGTTGCAGCGGCGGTGCGGCTGGAGAGCAGGGTCCTCGTGTACCTTTCCCTCACATTCGTGGCCTCCACGGCGTTCTCCGGCGTTTCAGTCCTGGGCGGCGCGCTCGTCTGGTATTTCGCTGTGCTCATAGCCGTCGCCGTGCTGCTGACGTGCCTTGCCCTCGCGCGTCCGCGGTGGCTGCCGCCGGTGTATGCCAGGCCGCTGATGGTCCTGCACCCGTTGGTGGTTCCCGCCGTTGCCGTCGCCGCGACCTGCGTACCCCTACTCTTGGACAAGGCAGAGTACGCCCTGGTCATCGGGATGTGCGGTATCTATTTCGCCCTGATGGCCGCTGTTCCGGGGCGGTTCCGGTTGATCAACTTCTACGCGGCACGGGGTGCCGTCACCGTGGCTGCTGCCGTCGAAATCTGGCATTTGACCGGCCGGGGGAGCGATGCACTCCTCGTTGCCGTCGTACTGTTCGGCGCGCAGGCAGCGGGGCTGGCGCTTCTGTCGGCAAGGCTGACACTGTGGTTCCCCGAGCTGCGGCAGGCTGAATCGTCCGCCGCCCCTAACGGCCCCGCTGCTAACGGCCCCGCTGCCAACGGCCCCGCTGCCAACGGAGCGCGCTGGCAGATCGATGCGCTGGTTACATTCGCTCTCCAACTTGTTGCCACGACGGCGTTCAGCATTCAGAAGATGGCTACTAACTTCTTCGATGCTATTGACGGCTACGGTTCACTCGAAGCTGAGGCAACCGTGCCGCTTTGGGTTCCGGTGGCCGTATCGCTGGCCACGGGCATGGTGCTTGCCGCCAGGTGGGCAGGCCGGGCGGAATGGGCGCCTGTTGCAGCGTTGGCATTGGCCGGCATCGTTTCTCCTTCGATGGGTGCGTGGCCGTTCGCCGGCATGCTGTTCGCTGCGGCCGGTTTCTGGGCGATCCGCGGGGCCGTCGCAGCAGGTGATTTCCGGGGCAGGTTGGTTCTGGGGGCCCGGTTGGCCCTCACGGTTGCTGTTCCAGTATCGGTCGCGGCCGTGGTGGGTGAGGGTCCAGGCCGGGCCGAGGCGTCAGTGTTCGCGCTGTTGCTGACCCTGGTGTGCCAGCAACTTCTTACGGCGCTGCTGGAACGCGCGGGGGTGCGGACGTTGGCGCCAGAGGCAACCCTGGGCGTCTTCGCTGCCGGGGGTGCGGCGGTCCTGGCCGGGCTGCAGGTCTTTGAGACCTCACCGGACCACGGCCTGACGGCCATCGGCCTGCTCATCCAGCTTGCTGTGGCGTTTGCCATAGGAGCTCTGATGGTTCCACGGCCGGCCACGGAAGCGGACTGGGTTGCAACGGTGTGGGAGGCCGCGCCGCTGGGTATGTCCCTAGTGGCCGCGACCGTCGGGTTCCAAGCCGTGTCCCAAGGCACCGGCAACGTGGCGCTGCTGCTGGTGGTGGCGTACCTGGTCATCACGGCGATGCGCCTGCGCCTGCGCCAACACCGCTGGGCGTACTGGTGGTTCGCCCGGGCAGCAGCCACGGTCCTGGCCCTGACTGCTTTTCACCAGCTGGAGCAGGACAGCGGCCCGGTGGTTATCGCCGCCGAAGTGGTCCATCCGGCAACGATCCTGCTGACCGTGCTGGCACTTCAGCTGTGCCTTCCGCTGGTGGCCTCCATCCGCCGTCGTGCTCCCCGCGGGATTCTTGCGGACGCGGGCGCCCTGATCCTTCTCCAACTGGCGGGCAGCGCCAGCCTTGCGCAGGCAGGTTCCGCCGACTGGCAGGGGACCTCAGCTGCAGGACTTGTGGCCCTCGGCGCCGCCGCCGCGGGGTACTTGCTCCGCCGCGAGAGGGCTGCCGCCTGGCTTGCCCCGTTCGCATTTGTTGTCCTGCTGGTCCTCGGCGCTGGCGATGCGCTTCGGGTGGAACTGATCCTCGGTGTCTTCGCGGTTTACTCCACGCTGATGGTGGTGGCCGAGCACCGGCGGGCCAGGAAGGGCTGGTACTTTGTGGCAGCCCGGGTGCTGACCGCAGGCCTGGCCTTGGTCCTCAGCTACGACATCACCGCCTCGCCCACCGTGGTGTCGGTAACCTTTGCCGTCGTGCTCGCGGCCCAGCATGCCGTCCGCTGGGTGATGCGCTCACGGCTGACGGACATCCCCTTCCAGCAGGCCGCAGTCTGGATCACCCTGGCGGGGCAGGCGTTGCTCCCGCTCGCGTACGTGACCAGGCCCGGTGGTTTCGGGCTGCCGGGGCAGGAGGACGACGGCGGCCGCTGGGTAGTGCTGCTGGAACTGGTGATGCTGCTGGTGTCTGCTGTGGTGGCCAGGAGACTCTTCAGTGCCCGGGGGGCCCGCTACTTCGCTGTGTATGCGGGGCTGTTCGGCGTGCTTGCCCTGGGCCCGCTGTTCACGTTCAGCGGGACGTTCCTTGTGACCTCAGTCCTGAGCCACACCGGAACTGCCGTGGCTCTGCTGGGTATTGCGCTGCTCGCGACCGCTGCTGGCATCCTGCGTCGGCGGCAGGACGCCGGCGCCGCGGATGTCGAGCACTGGCTCTGGCTGGTTACCGCCGGCTCCTTTGCCGGTGCTGGGCTGTTGATTTCGCCGTTGGCGGCCGGCTGGGTGACGGGGGCGGCTGTACTGGTCCTGTCAGCGGTGGGCTTTACCGCGTCGCACGTCGAGGACCTGCCGGTCCTGTATCCGCCGGCAGCCTTGGCCGCGCTCGGCGGGTCCGTCGCCTTGGCGGCGGAGGCCTATCCGGATGTTCCGGGCGCCTGGGGCGGGTTCCTGCCGTGGCTGACGGGTGCGGGCGTGGCCTCGGCTGCCCTCTATGCGGTGCGGCTCGTGCGCAGCGACCAGTTGCAGGCTGAGCCGGTGCGTCGTTGGTCGCTGGCCGGCACGGCCTTCCTCGGCCTCGTCCTGGTGGTGTTCGTTGGAATCCGGCACGATGCAACGTCCTGGGCGGCCTCGGCCGTACTGGCTGCCGCCGTCGGAATCTCCTACCGTGAGGCACCAGCGAGGGCGCGAAGGATCGCCCTGGAGGTGGGTGCGTTGTTCCTGACCATGGCGGTCCAGCGTGCCGCCATCTTCGGACTGGACGCGCCGGGTGGAGGCGCGGGCCGGCTTTTGACCGGCCTTCCCAGTCCGTTCTGGGTTGTTCAGTGGTACGTGCTCCTGGCCGCTGTCCTAGGTGGCCTGCGCTACCTCACCGGCAACCAAGTTGCCGGCCGGTTGTTGGTGGGCGCGGCGTCGGTGTTGCTCTCCCTGAGCGGCCTGGGCGTAGTGTTCGGCGGCAACGGTGGCCAGCAACTGTGGGTTCTGGTGCTTCTGGCGCTCCTGCTCACGGCAGGACTTGGCTTGGGGGAACGGCTGTTTGTCTGGTGGGGCGCCGCCGGGGTGGCAGCCTGCATTTTGTGGGCAATGCGGCAGTACACGTTCCTGCTGCTGGCGTTCATCGCCGTCGGGCTGATCGTCTTTGCCGTCTGGCGGTTGAACCGTGGAACGGCCGGCCAAGCGCCGGACGAGGAGCCGGAGATAACCCCTGGTCCAGAGTCCAACCGGCCGTCCAGCGAGGGTAGGGAACCGTCACGCCGGCACTGATACTGTTGCTGACAGCGAGAGGAGTACATCATGGGATGGCTGATTTTTCTGATCATCGCGGTAGCCGTGGTCGCCGGAGTTTTCTGGGCCAAGAAGCATTTCCGCACTGAGATTGACCGCGCCAAGCGCATCAACCGGGCAAACAAGGACAAGTAGCAAGGACGGCCGGCAGGCGTCAGCAGGGCGTTCGCCGGCCGTTCAGTCGGGTGCCAGCCAGTTCAGCCGAGCGGCTTCACGCCGGAGGGCCTTCGCCGGCCAGGGCTTTCCGGGCCTGGCTGAGCGCCCGGTACCAGTAGAACGATTCCTTGGGTGTGCGCTCCAGAGTTTCGAAATCCACGTGCACCAGGCCGAAGCGCTGCGAATACCCTGCAGCCCATTCGAAGTTGTCCATAAAGGTCCAGACGTAGTAGCCGCGGAGGTCCACGTCGTGGGCGATTCCCCCCGGTGCCGTCGCTTCCAGCGCGTGCCGCAGGTGGTCCGCTATGTAATTGATCCGCTGCTGGTCCCGGATGGGGCCGCTTACATGGTCGGGTTCAGGGAAGCTGGCACCACTTTCCGTGATGTAGATCGGCGGCAAGGCATCCCGGTAGCGGTCCTTCAGCTCGCGCAACAGGATGCCTAGATGCTCGGGTGCTACTGGCCACCCGAAACCCGTGGTGCCGTATTCGGGAAACGTCTCTTGGTGGAACGGCACCCGCACCATGGCCTCGGCGGGACCCGTGGGGCTTTCGGCCGGACCCCTGCCGGCAGCCACTTTTGTCGGGTAGTAATAGTTCAGGCCGTAGAAGTCCAAGGGCTGATGGATGGTGCGGAGGTCGGCGTCGGAGATTCTGCCGAAGGACCGGAACCACGGCTTGGCGATGAGCGGCGGGCGCGGGTACCGGCCCAGCAGGACCGGATCGGCATAGATACGGTTGAGCATCAGGTCGAACACCAGGGCGATGTACTTGTCCGTGATTTTCCGGGTTGCCGGCCGGACCGGGGAGTGGAGGTTGGTCACGCCGATTCCGCCGCGGACCCCTGCTGCACGCAGCGCCTGGACGGCCATGCCGTGGGCAAGCAGCTGGTGGTGGACAGCAGGAAACGCGGCGAAGAGGAGATCCCGTCCGGGGGCGTGGACGCCCAGCGCGTAGCCGTTGAGCACCACCGAGGCCGGTTCATTGAGTGTGACCCACTGGTCCACGCGATCACCAAAACGCCGGCCGGCCTCGCCCGCATACTCAGCGAAGCGTTCGGCGGTGGCCCTGTTCATCCAGCCGCCGCGGTGCTCCAAGGGCAGGGGAGTATCCCAGTGGTAGAGGGTGGCCATGGGCGAGATGCCGGCCTCGAGCAGTTGGTCGATCAGGCGGTCGTAGAAGTCCAGGCCCTGTCTATTGAACGCGCCGTGGCCGTCCGGCTGGATCCGCGGCCATGAGATGGAAAAGCGGTAGGAATCGACGCCGAGGTCCCGCATCAGAGCCACATCTTCGGGCGAGCGGTTGTAGTGGTCGCAGGCCACGGCGGGGGAGTGTCCATCGATGATGGCGCCAGGTTTTTCGGAGAAGGCGTCCCAGCCTGAGGGACCCCGTCCGTCAGCGGCGAGGGCGCCTTCGATCTGGAAGGCGGCCGCGGCAACTCCCAGGGTGAACGAGCGGGGCAGACGGCCGGCCAGATCCTGGACGGAAACGTCATGTTCGACGGTCATCCCCCCATCATCCATTCGGATGTTGCCGAAGGCAATGACTCCGGGCGGCGCAAGGTCCGAATGCGCAGTGTGCTGGCGCGTCCGGTGTAATGGGAGCTACCAGCCTGCAGATTCGCTTCTGGGCATAATATCCGGCATACTAGATGAGTTGTTCAAGCGCTTCTTCGTGTCCCGATCCGGATAATGCCGGGTGTCAGGGTCCAAGTGGAAGCCCAAACATAACCCACTCCCCATGGAACTGCGGATTTGTATGCGTGCTAAGCGCGACACGCCCGACCGCGGGGGTCGGTTACGTCGGCAGGTTGAGGAACCCGGATTAATCCGGATTCAGCTTGTGCGGCGGGTGGTAGTTCAGACTTCAAATGCTTCGGCAGCCACATGCAACAAGAAAGTGAACAGAGCAGCCCTCACTGGGAGCAGCACTAACTGAAAGAGAGTCAGGCGACATGGCGGGACAAAAAATCCGCATCCGGCTGAAGTCATATGACCACGAGGTCATTGACGTTTCAGCACGGAAGATCGTTGAGACGGTCACGCGCGCAGGCGCAACGGTAGTTGGCCCCGTGCCGCTGCCGACGGAGAAGAACATTTACTGTGTTATCCGCTCTCCGCACAAGTACAAGGACAGCCGCGAGCACTTTGAAATGCGCACGCACAAGCGTCTTATCGACATCATCGATCCCACGCCGAAGGCTGTTGATTCGCTTATGCGTCTCGACCTGCCGGCCGACGTGAACATCGAAATCAAGCTGTAGGGAGGTGCTGAGAGACTATGACCGCAACCCGTAATGTAAAGGGCCTGCTGGGCACGAAGCTCGGCATGACCCAGGTCTGGGACGAGAACAACAAGCTCATCCCCGTCACTGTGGTCCAGGCAGATTCGAACGTCATCACCCAGCTGCGCAACGCAGCCACTGATGGCTACGTAGCTGTTCAGATCGGCTACGGCCAGATCGATCCCCGCAAGGTCACCAAGCCGCTGGCTGGTCACTTTGAAAAGGCAGGCGTCACGCCTCGCCGCCACGTCGTCGAACTGCGCACTGCAGATGCTGACACTTACGAGCTGGGCCAGGAGCTTTCTGTTGAGCTCTTCGAAGCCGGCCAGAAGATCGACGTTATTGGCACCACCAAGGGTAAGGGCTTCGCCGGTGTTATGAAGCGTCACGGCTTCCACGGTGCTCCCGCCTCACACGGTGCTCACAAGAACCACCGTAAGCCCGGTTCAATCGGTGGCGCATCCACCCCGAGCCGCGTCTTCAAGGGCATGAAAATGGCCGGCCGCATGGGCGCCGTTCGTCACACCACGCTGAACCTCACGGTTCACGCAGTTGACGTCGAGAAGTCGCTGCTCCTCATCAAGGGTGCCGTCCCCGGCGCCCGCGGCCAGGTCGTACTCGTACGCACCGCCGTGAAGGGAGCCTAGTTCAATGACTAGCACTGTCAAGGTTGACCTGCCTGCAGAGATCTTCGACGTTCAGACCAACGTGCCGCTGCTGCACCAGGTCGTCGTAGCCCAGCTCGCTGCTGCTCGCCAGGGTACCCACAAAACCAAGACCCGCGCCGAGGTTTCCGGTGCAGGTCGCAAGCCGTTCAAGCAGAAGGGCACCGGCCGCGCCCGTCAGGGTTCAATCCGTGCTCCTCACATGACCGGTGGTGGCGTAGTCCACGGTCCCACACCGCGTGACTACAGCCAGCGCACCCCCAAGAAGATGATTGCTGCTGCACTGCGCGGCGCACTGTCTGACCGGGCACGCAACGGACGCATCCACGTTGTTGCCGAACTGGTGGAGGGCACCAAGCCGTCCGTCAAGAACGCACAGGCAACGCTGCGCGGAGTTTCCGAGCGCAAGAACCTGCTGGTTGTCATCGAGCGCGCCAACGATGTTGCAGCACTTTCCGTGCGCAACCTCGCCGGTGTTCACGTTCTGTACGCAGACCAGCTGAACACCTACGACGTACTCGTCTCTGACGACGTTGTCTTCACCAAGGCTGCCTACGAAGCATTCGTTGCTGACCGGGCAGTAGCAAAGAACGAGGAGGATGCCAAGTGAGTGCAGCCACCATCAAAGACCCGCGCGACGTCGTGCTTGCACCCGTCGTATCGGAAAAAAGCTACGGCCTGATCGATGAGGGCAAGTACACCTTCCTGGTGGACCCCCGCTCGAACAAGACCGAGATCAAGCTGGCCGTGGAGAAGATTTTCTCCGTCAAGGTCGAATCGATCAACACCATCAACCGTGCCGGTAAGCGCAAGCGAACCAAATTCGGATGGGGTACCCGCAAGAACACCAAGCGTGCAATTGTGAGCCTCAAAGAAGGCACCATCGACATCTTCGGCGGTCCGCTCTCGTAGCGGAGACCACTTTAACGAGGAAATAAATTATGGGAATCCGTAAGTACAAGCCGACTACCCCGGGCCGTCGTGGCTCGAGCGTAGCGGACTTCACAGAAATCACGCGGTCGACGCCGGAAAAGTCGTTGGTACGTCCGCTGCCCAAAAAGGGCGGCCGTAACAACTCCGGTAAGATCACGACCCGTCACAAGGGTGGTGGCCACAAGCGCCAGTACCGTCTGATCGACTTCCGTCGCCACGACAAAGACGGCGTCAACGCCCGCGTTGCCGAAATCGAGTACGATCCGAACCGCACGGCTCGCATCGCCCTCCTGCACTACGTTGATGGCACCAAGCGTTACATCATCGCCCCGAACAAGCTTTCCCAGGGTGACGTTGTTGAGGCAGGTTCCGGTGCTGACATCAAGCCCGGTAACAACCTGCCGCTGCTCAACATCCCGGTTGGTACCGTAATCCACGCAGTTGAACTGCGTCCGGGTGGCGGCGCCAAGATGGGCCGCTCCGCCGGCGCATCGATCCAGCTTGTTGCCAAGGAAGGCCGCTTCGCCCAGCTGCGTCTGCCTTCCGGCGAAATCCGCAACGTTGACGTGCGCTGCCGCGCAACCGTCGGCGAGGTCGGTAACGCCGAGCAGTCGAACATCAACTGGGGTAAGGCCGGCCGCATGCGGTGGAAGGGCGTTCGCCCGACCGTCCGTGGTGTCGCGATGAACCCGGTTGACCACCCGCACGGTGGTGGCGAGGGTAAGACGTCCGGTGGACGTCACCCCGTCAACCCGAACGGTAAGCGGGAAGGCCGCACCCGGCGTCCCAACAAAGAGAGCGACAAGCTTATTGTTCGTCGCCGTCGTACTGGCAAGAACAAGCGATAGGAGCCTGGACACATGCCACGCAGCCTGAAAAAAGGTCCTTTCGTTGACCAGCACCTCTTTGTAAAGGTAGCCAGGGAAAACGATAAGGGCACCAAGAACGTCATCAAGACCTGGTCCCGCCGTTCGATGATCATCCCCGACATGCTCGGGCACACGATCGCCGTACACGACGGACGCAAGCACATTCCGGTGTTTGTCACCGAGTCGATGGTCGGGCACAAGCTCGGCGAATTCGCTCCCACGCGGACATTCCGCGGCCATGTCAAGGACGACCGTAAGGGCAAGCGCCGCTAGGCGCCTGCACTTACGTCAAAGACGAGAGAAGGAAAGCAATGGAAGCCAAGGCAATTGCGCGTCACATCCGCGTAACGCCTATGAAGGCCCGGCGCGTCGTCAACCTTGTTCGTGGTAAGCAAGCGAATGAGGCTCTGGCAATTCTGAAGTTTGCCCCCCAGGCAGCTTCGGAGCCGGTATTCAAGGTAGTACAGTCGGCAATCGCAAACGCCCGGTCCCTCGCGGACCGCGACGGTGTTTCGTTTGACGAAAGCGACCTCATCATCAGCGAAATGTTCGTTGATGAAGGCCCGACCATGAAGCGGTTCCAGCCGCGTGCTCAGGGTCGTGCATTTCAGATCAAGAAGCGGACCAGCCACATCACTGTGGTAGTCGCTACACCTGAGAAAGAGGAGGCTCGCTAAGTGGGACAGAAAGTTAACCCGCACGGGTTCCGACTCGGCATCACCACCGATCACGTATCGCACTGGTTCGCTGACAGCACCAAGCCCGGACAGCGGTACAAGGACTTCGTTCGCGAAGACATCCGTATCCGCCAGCTCATGTCAGTTGGCATGGAGCGCGCCGGTATCGCCAAGGTTGAGATCGAGCGCACCCGTGACCGTGTCCGCGTGGATATCCACACGGCACGTCCCGGCATCGTTATCGGCCGCCGCGGCGCTGAAGCAGACCGCATCCGCGGCGAGCTTGAGAAGCTGACGGGCAAGCAGGTCCAGCTGAACATCCTCGAGGTCAAGAACCCCGAGATGGAAGCACAGCTTGTTGCCCAGGGCGTTGCTGAGCAGCTGACTTCCCGCGTGGCTTTCCGCCGTGCGATGAAGAAGGCAATGCAGTCCGCTCAGCGTGCAGGTGCCAAGGGCATCCGTATCGCTTGCTCCGGTCGACTGGGTGGCGCAGAAATGTCCCGCTCGGAGTTCTACCGCGAAGGCCGTGTGCCCCTGCACACCCTCCGTGCGAACATCGACTACGGCTTCTACGAGGCCAAGACCACCTTCGGCCGCATCGGCGTGAAGGTGTGGATCTACAAGGGTGACGTCACCGCCAAGGAACTGGCTCAGCAGGCAGCTGCTGCTCCGTCCCGTGGCCGCGGTGCCAGCGACCGTCCGGGCCGCCCGGGTGGCGCCGGCGGCGCTGACCGTGGTGACCGCCGTCGTCGTACCGACCGTCCGGCAGCAGAGGCAGCTCCGGCTGCTGCTGCTCCGGCAGTTGAGGCTGCACCTGCTGCAGTAGAAGGAGGACAGGCTTAAATGCTTATCCCACGTCGAGTCAAGCACCGTAAGCAGCACCACCCGGGTCGTTCCGGCGCTGCTACGGGCGGCACCAAGGTCTCCTTCGGTGAGTGGGGTATCCAGGCTCTGAGCCCGGCATACGTCACCAACCGTCAGATCGAGTCTGCCCGTATCGCGATGACCCGCCACATCAAGCGTGGCGGCAAGGTCTGGATCAACATCTATCCGGACCGTCCGATCACCAAGAAGCCTGCCGAAACCCGCATGGGTTCCGGTAAGGGTTCGCCGGAATGGTGGGTCTCAAACGTCAAGCCGGGTCGGGTTCTCTTTGAGATCTCCGGCGTCGAGGAATCGGTAGCTCGCGAGGCCCTGCGCCTGGCAATCCACAAGCTCCCGTTGAAGGCACGCATTTTGCGTCGCGAAGGTGGTGAATAGAAATGGCAGTAGGATCCAAGGAACTTGTCTCCGCACAGCTGGACACGTTCGACAACGAGCGACTCGTTGAAGAACTCCGTAAGGCTAAGGAAGAGCTGTTCAACCTGCGTTTCCAGTCCGCCACCGGTCAGCTGGAGAACCACGGTCGTCTGCGCGCGGTAAAGAAGGACATCGCACGCATCTACACCGTTCTCCGTGAGCGCGAACTGGGCATTCGTGCCGAGGTTGCCGCACCGGTTGTGGAAGCCAAGGAAGAGAAGAAGTCCAAGAAGGCTGCAACCAAGAAGGCCGAAAAGGCTGACACGGTTGAGGCCGAGGAGGATGCCAAGTGAGTGAAAAGGACGAGAACGTGACGGAAACTGTTTCCGCGGCAGCTACCGCTGCCGAGCGCGGTGACCGTAAGACGAAGCGTGGCTACGTAGTCTCGGACAAGATGGAAAAGACCATCGTTGTCCAGGTAGAGGACCGCGTAAAGCACGCTTTGTACGGCAAAGTCATCCGCCGCAACACCAAGATCAAGGCTCACGACGAAGAGAACAGCGCCGGCATCGGCGACCTCGTTCTCCTCGCCGAGACCCGCCCGCTGTCCGCTACCAAGCGGTGGCGTCTGGTCGAGATCCTCGAAAAGGCTAAGTAACACCCGCAGCCTGCCTGCAGGTACTGCACCGGAAACCCCCGTTCCCTTTTGGGAGCGGGGGTTTCCCGCATTTTGCGGCCGGTGCGCTGGCTGGGTGGGCCACGCTGAGCGGGTTTTTGGGGACGGCCGACGGCGGGAGGCCGGGTTTCCGGGGGAGTGGCACCGGTGGTGGGCCGAAAGGGTGCCGTGCGTGCCGCCGTCGTGCGTTACCGGCCCTGCGGAGCTTACCGGTGTCCACGTTTACCGGTGTCCATGGGTGTGCTCTGTAAGCCGCCGTGTGATATGGGAGATGGCCCTAACTGTGCTAGGATATTGAGTTTGTATGGCGCCCTCTGTGCGCCGTCATCAACCTCGTAAACAATCGTGCCACGGCATAGTGCCCCCTAGCGCCTCGGACCTGTCCGAATCCGCCTGGGAAGCAAATGTTTTTGGCACGGGAGTTTAGGCCTGGTCTGGCAAAATCCAGGCAGGTCAAGAGACACCCCGATCAACCGTTCCGCAAGGCTCATTCCGTAGGAAGATTTTCGGTCTGAGAACCGGCGCGACGCAAGGAGTAAATAGTGATTCAGCAGGAGTCGCGACTCAAGGTCGCCGACAACACGGGTGCTAAGGAAATCCTTACCATTCGCGTTCTCGGTGGATCTGGCCGTCGCTACGCAGGCATTGGCGACGTCATCGTCGCTACCGTCAAGGATGCAATTCCGGGCGGCAACGTAAAGAAGGGCGATGTTGTTAAGGCAGTCATCGTCCGTACCAAGAAGGAACGCCGCCGTGCGGATGGTTCCTACATCAAGTTTGACGAGAACGCAGCTGTGATCCTGAAGGCTGACGGTGACCCCCGCGGTACCCGTATCTTCGGACCGGTTGGTCGTGAACTTCGTGACAAGAAGTTCATGAAGATCGTTTCTCTGGCTCCGGAGGTGCTCTAGTCCATGGCTAAGATCAAAAAGGGTGACCTCGTTCAGGTCATCACTGGCGCCAAGGCTGAGCGCGGCGGCGACAAGGGTAAGCAGGGCAAGGTTCTGCGCGTATTCCCCGAGACCAACCGCGTGTTGGTTGAAGGCATTAACCGCGTAACCAAGCACACCAAGGCCGGTCAGTCGCAGCGCGGCACCAAGACTGGTGGCATCGAGGTCGTAGAAGCTTCGGTCCACATCTCCAACGTGGCTCTGGTTGACCCGTCCACCAAGAAGCCCACCCGCGTCGGTTTCCGCACCGAGACCGTTGAGCGCGATGGCGTGAAGCGCGAAGTGCGTGTCCGCGTGGCCAAGAGCTCCGGGAAGGACATCTAATGACTGAGACTCTCGAGACTCCGGCAACGAAGATCGTTCCTCGTCTGAAGACAAAGTACGCCGATTCCATCAAGAGCACGCTCGTTGAGGAATTCAAGTACACCAACGTCAACCAGGTTCCCCGCCTGGTGAAGGTCGTTGTGAACATGGGTGTTGGAGATGCCGCTAAGGACTCCAAGCTGATCGACGGCGCTGTCCGCGATCTGACCCTGATCACCGGCCAGAAGCCGCAGGTAACCAAGGCCCGCAAGTCGATCGCACAGTTCAAGCTGCGCGAAGGCATGCCCATCGGCGCACACGCAACTCTGCGTGGAGACCGCATGTGGGAATTCCTGGATCGTCTGGTCACGCTGGCTCTGCCCCGTATCCGCGACTTCCGCGGCCTCAGTGGCAAGCAGTTCGACGGCAACGGCAACTACACCTTCGGTCTGACCGAGCAGGTTATGTTCCACGAAATCGACCAGGATTCCATCGACCGCGTACGCGGCATGGACATCACGGTTGTAACCACCGCCAAGACCAACGACGAAGGCCGCGCGCTGCTCAAGGCGCTTGGTTTCCCGTTCAAGGCCGAAGACTAATCTAACTACGTAACAGGTCCTTCGCTTTAGCACTGCCGTATGTGCAGAGGCCGAAGCGAGGAAACCGTTATGAGGAAGGGCAAAAGCCCAAATGACAATGACTGATCCGGTCGCAGACATGCTTACGCGTCTGCGCAATGCAAACTCGGCCTACCACGATTCCGTGTCCATGCCGTACAGCAAGCTCAAGGCACGCGTTGCCGACATCCTGAAGGCTGAAGGTTACATCGCCTCCTGGAAAGAAGAAGACGCAGAGGTTGGCAAGAAGCTGACCCTGGACCTTAAGTTCGGACCGAACCGCGAGCGTTCAATCGCTGGCGTTCGCCGTATTTCCAAGCCGGGCCTGCGTGTTTACGCAAAGTCCACCAACCTCCCGCACGTGCTCGGTGGCCTGGGTGTCGCAATCCTGTCCACCTCTTCCGGCCTCTTGACTGATAAGCAAGCCGGCAAGAAGGGCGTGGGCGGCGAAGTCCTCGCCTACGTCTGGTAACGGGAAAGGAAGAGAATAATGTCACGTATTGGACGTCTCCCCATCACCGTTCCTGCCGGCGTTGAGATCAAGGTTGACGGCTCTGTCGTCAGCGTCAAGGGTGCCAAAGGCGAGCTGAACCACACTGTGGCCAGCCCGATCGAGGTTTCCCTGGAAGCAGAGACCCTGACTGTCGCCCGCCCGAACGACGAGCGCGCCTCCCGTTCACTCCACGGCCTGACCCGCACCCTGATCTCCAACATGATCGAGGGCGTTACCAAGGGCTACGAGAAGAAGCTTGAAATCGTTGGTACTGGTTACCGCGTTCAGGCCAAGGGATCTGACCTTGAGTTCGCTCTCGGCTACAGCCACCCGGTAAATGTCACCGCACCGGACGGCATCACCTTTGCAGTTGAGACCCCGACCAAGCTCTCTGTTTCAGGTATCAACAAGCAGCAGGTCGGCGAGGTTGCTGCCAACATTCGCAAGCTGCGGAAGCCGGACCCGTACAAGGGCAAGGGCATCCGCTACGCAGGCGAAGTCATCCGCCGCAAGGTCGGAAAGGCTGGTAAGTAACCATGGCCATCTCAATTAACAAGAAGCGTACGAACAAGAGCAAGTCTGCTTCGCGCAGCCGCCGCCAACTTCGTATCCGCAAGCGCATCTCCGGCACGGCTGTACGTCCTCGTCTGGTCGTCAACCGTTCCGCACGCCACGTATTCGTCCAGGTTGTCGATGACACCAAGGGCCTGACCGTAGCAAGCGCCTCCACACTGGAAGCCGACCTTCGTGCATTCGAAGGCGACAAGACCGCCAAGGCCAAGCGCGTTGGCGAGCTCGTTGCCGCTCGTGCCAAGGCTGCCGGTATCGAAGCAGTTGTCTTCGACCGCGGTGGTAACAAGTACCACGGCCGGATCGCCGCCGTCGCTGACGGTGCACGTGAAGGTGGGCTGTCACTGTGACGGAAGCAAACAAGGAAAAGGACACTGTGTCTGCAGATCAGAAGGCTACTGAAGCCGTAGCTGCTCCGGCCACTGAGACCACTGCGCCCGCAGCGGCTGCCGATGACCGCCGTGGTGGCGCTCGTCGTGGCGGCGAGCGTGGCGACCGTGCTCAGGGCGGTCGCGACGGCGGCCGTGGTGGCCGTGGTGGCCGCGACGGCGGCCGCGAAGCCGAGAAGAGCCAGTTCATTGAACGCGTTGTCACCATCAACCGCGTTTCCAAGGTGGTCAAGGGTGGTCGTCGCTTCAGCTTCACCGCTCTGGTCGTCGTTGGTGACGGTAACGGCATGGTCGGCGTGGGCTACGGCAAGGCTAAGGAAGTTCCCGCAGCAATCGCGAAGGGCGTTGAAGAGGCCAAGAAGTCCTTCTTCCGCGTTCCCCGCATTGGGAACACCATCCCGCACCGCGTTCAGGGTGAGGCCGCTGCCGGCGTCGTAATGCTGCGTCCGGCTTCCGCCGGTACCGGTGTTATTGCCGGTGGTCCGGTTCGCGCCATCTTGGAGTGCGTGGGCATCCACGACATCCTCTCCAAGTCGCTGGGTTCCTCCAACGCCATCAACATCGTTCACGCGACTGTTGCTGCGCTGAAGCAGCTCGAAGAGCCGGCAGCAGTGGCAGCACGCCGCGGACTGCCGCTGGACGAGGTTGCTCCGCCGGCAATGGTGAAGGCAATCCTGAACCAGAAGGCGGGTGTCTAAGCCATGGCTAAGAACCTGATTCCCTCCGACGCTCAGTTGGAGATCACCCAGATCAAGGGCGTCATTGGCGCCAAGCAGAACCAGATTGCGACCCTTCGGTCCCTCGGCCTGAAGCGGATCGGACACACCGTTGTCCGCACCGCCGACGCCGTGACCGTGGGCATGCTCAACACGGTTCCGCACCTCGTGATTGTAGAGGAGGCGAAGTAATGGCCGAGAAGAAGACCGCCGAAGCGGCACAGAGCGCGACTGCTGAGAAGCAGAACACGCTGAAGGTTCACCACCTGCGTCCCGCCCCGGGTGCCAAGACCGCCAAGACCCGAGTTGGTCGTGGTGAAGGTTCCAAGGGTAAGACCGCTGGTCGCGGTACCAAGGGTACGAAGGCCCGCTACCAGATCAAGGCTGGCTTTGCCGGCGGCCAGTTGCCGCTGCACATGCGCCTGCCGAAGCTGCGCGGATTCAAGAACCCGTTCCGGGTTGAGTTCCAGGTTGTAAACCTGGACAAGCTCAACGAGCTGTTCCCGGAAGGTGGCACAGTCACCGTGGAGAACCTGGTCGAAAAGGGTGCCGTTCGCAAGAACCAGCCCGTCAAGGTGCTTGGCACCGGCGACATCACCGTCAAGGTTGACGTCACCGTCCACGCATTCTCGGCCAGCGCCGCAGAAAAGATTGCAGCAGCAGGCGGAAGCACCACCGCTCTCTAGTAGACGGTGGGCGAACGCCCGTTGTGAACTCCCGGTGTGCGAGGCCCCCAGGGCCCTGCACGCCGGGAGTTTTTTCGCATCCGCCTGCCGACTATTTCGGCCCGTTCGCCGCAATGGCGGGTTCGCCGATTATTCGCATGGCCGATCCACCCGTTAGACTCGGTTGTTGGGATTATTGTCCCCATCACACCACGCTTATAAACAACACAGGAGGACGCTTGCTTAGCGCATTTGGCCGGGCCTTTCGCACGCCTGATCTGCGACGCAAGTTGTTGTTCACGCTGGCAATCATCACAATCTTCCGCTTGGGTGCATTCATCCCCTCGCCTGGTGTGAACTACCAGAATGTCCAGCAATGCTTGCAGAACGGTCAGACCGCTGGCGGGCTATATCAGCTCGTCAACCTGTTCAGCGGCGGTGCCTTGCTTCAGGTGTCCATCTTCGCGCTGGGCATCATGCCGTACATCACGGCCAGCATTATTGTGCAGCTGCTCCGGGTGGTCATTCCCCGGTTCCAGGAGCTGTACGAGGAGGGCGCCTCCGGGCAGTCCAAACTCACCCAGTACACGCGGTACCTCACCATTGCCCTGGGCCTGCTGAACGCCACGACGCTGGTGTCGCTGGCACGTTCAGGCCAGTTGCTTCCGGGCTGTGCCCTGCCGATCATCCCTGATGACAGCATCATCACCACGATCCTGCTGATCATCACGCTGACCGCCGGTACCGGCCTCATCATGTGGATGGGCGAACTCGTCACCGAAAAGGGTGTGGGCAACGGCATGTCGCTGCTCATCTTCACCTCCATCGCGGCAACGTTCCCCACGTCGTTGGGCGCCATCTGGAGCTCACAGGGCCCCGGTACGTTCTTTATGGTCCTGATCATCGGTCTGGTGACCGTTGCCCTGGTGGTCTTCGTCGAGCAGTCCCAGCGCCGTGTCCCGGTGCAGTACGCCAAGCGGATGATCGGACGCCGGACCGTCGGCGGCACCAGCACCTATATTCCCATCAAGGTGAATATGGCAGGCGTGATCCCCGTGATCTTCGCATCGTCCATGCTTTACCTGCCGGGACTGATCTCACAGTTCAACCAGCCCAAAGCGGGCGAGGCTCTCGCGCCTTGGGTTGAGTGGATCAACAACAACCTGACCCGAGGCGACCACCCGATCTACATGGCGCTGTACTTCGCCATGATCGTGTTCTTCACCTACTTCTACGTCGCGATCACCTTCAACCCTGAAGAGGTCTCCGACAACATGAAGAAGTACGGCGGTTTCATCCCGGGTATCCGTGCCGGAAAACCGACCGCGGATTACCTGCAGTACGTGCTCTCCCGGATCACGCTGCCCGGCGCCATGTACTTGGGCTTCGTGGCGCTGATTCCGCTGGTGGCATTGGTACTGATCAACGCAAACCAGAACTTCCCGTTCGGTGGCACCTCGATCCTGATCATGGTGGGCGTTGGCCTTGAAACCGTCAAGCAAATAGATGCGCAGCTACAGCAACGTCACTACGAAGGGCTTTTGCGATGACGAAAATGTTGATTATTGGACCCCCCGGTTCCGGAAAAGGTACGCAGGCGGAACGCATTTCCGAGCGCCTCGGCGTCGTGGCGATTTCCACCGGTGATATCTTCCGCGCCAACGTGAAGGGTGAAACTCCTCTTGGCATCGAAGCCAAGAAGTACATGGACGCCGGGGACTTCGTTCCGGACAGCGTCACCAACAAGATGGTCCGTGACCGCCTCAGCGAGTCCGACGTCGAAAACGGCTTCCTCCTGGACGGCTACCCGCGCACCACGGCGCAGGTGGACTACCTGGACGGTATCCTCGCGAACAGCGAAGAAAAGCTCGACGTCGTCCTGCAGCTCACAGCCGATGACGAGGAACTCGTCTCCCGCCTGCTGGGCCGGGCCAAGGAAACCGGCCGGAGCGACGACAACGAAGCCGTTATCCGCCACCGCCTGGACCTGTACCACGAGCAGACTGAAGCCGTTGTGGCCAAGTATGCCGAACGCGGCATCCTGACCCAGGTTGACGGCATCGGCGGCATCGACGAGGTCACCGACCGCGTTATGCAGGCGATAAAGGCAGCGCAGGCCGCCTAAGCCAGGCACACCAGCTTTTCGAGGCTCCTCCCGGCATCCGGGAGGGGCCTCAGCCATTGAGAGGACACACCATGGCCTTCGGCCAGCCCCGTATCGAATACAAGACCAACGCCCAGATGCGCATCATGCACGACGCCGGGCTGGTGCTGAGCCGCGCGCTCGACGCCGCCGTGGCGGCCGCCGCTCCCGGCGTCACCACCAAGCAGCTGGACGACGTCTTCGCCGCGGTGCTGAACGAGGCCGGCGCCAAGTCGAACTTCCTTGGCTACCACGGTTTCCCCGCCACCATCTGCACCTCCGTGAACGAGGAAGTGGTGCACGGCATCCCCGGCGGAAAAGTCCTCAACGACGGCGACATCATCTCGATCGACGGCGGCGCGATTGTTGACGGCTGGCACTCCGACTCTGCCCGGACCGTCATTGTGGGCAAGGTTGACCCTGAGGACCAGCGGCTCTCCGACGTCACCCAGGCCGCGATGTGGCGTGGCATCGCCGCGCTGGCCAGCGGCAGCCACGTGGGCGACATCGGCGCAGCCATCGACGACTACGTCTCGTCCGTACCGGGCAAGCCGCTGGGCATCCTGGAGGACTACGTTGGCCACGGTATCGGCTCCGAGATGCACATGGCCCCGGATGTCTTGAACTACCGCACCACCCACCGCGGCCCCAAGATCAAGCCCGGACTGTGCCTGGCCATCGAGCCCATGCTGGTCCGCGGCAGCATCGACACCGCCGTGCTGGCGGACGACTGGACCGTGGTGACCACTGACGGCAAGCGCTCGTGCCAATGGGAGCACTCGGTTGCCGTCCATGAGAAGGGGATCTGGGTACTTTCAGCCCCCGACGGCGGAGCGGAGCACCTGGTGCCCCTCGGCGTCGTGCCTGTCCCGATCCCGTAGGTTTCGCCACGCAGATGCCCTGCCGACGCACAAAATCCCTGTCGCTACCGAAATAACGGTAGCGGCAGGGATTTTGCGTATCGCGGGGCACTCAGCGCATCGTCACGGGCGGCGCGGGCGGCGCGGTCCAGGGGTCAGGCCTTGAGCTTGGGCTTGACGTCCTTGGTATAGATGCCTTCGAGGGTCTTCTTCAGCTCGGTCAAGGTGGCCTTCACGTCGCCCTGTTGGGTGAGGATCTTGGCGGCGGCCTTGGCCATCTCCTGGTCAGCCCCGGGCAGGAACACGCGGGCCCGGTCCTGGACCTTGGTCACGGCGAGCTGGTCCATGGCGGTTTTGATCTGGGGGGTCTGTGCCAGCACCGTGGCCATGTCCGCCGAAGTACGGGTGGGCATGTAACCGGTGGCAGCGGAGAACGCTGCCGTGTTTTCCGGCTCGGTCATGAACTTCAGGAACGTTCCTGCGGCGAGCTGTTCCTCTTTGCTAATGCCGCTGGGGATGCCCAGCCCTGCGCCGCCGGTGGGGCACACGCCGCTGGTCTCCTTAGGCCCGCCTGGCAGGAAGCCGACGCCGACGTTGAACGTGGCGGACTTCAGGACGCCCAGAAGCGAGCCCGTGGAGGAAATGGTGGAAGACGTCAGGCCGGCAGAGAAGTCGTCAGCGGCTTCCTTGGACGAGACGCCGGCCCAGTTGTGCTTGTAGATCGAGTCCTGGGCCCACTGCAGAGCTTCCACGGCTTCGGGAGAATCGCACGTGATCTCCCAATCCTTGGACCACGCGCCGCCCCAGCCCCAGAGATTGTTCTGCAGTGTCCAGCCGGCGTAGCCAGCCAGGGCGGGATAGATGTAGGCGTACTGCGCCCCGGACGACGCTTTCAGCTTGGGGGCCCATTCGCCGAATTCCTGCCATGTTGCCGGTGCCCGGTCCGGCAGGCCGGCGGCGGCGAAGTGGTCCTTGTTGTAGTAGAACAGCGGCGTGGACCGCCCGTACGGGAGCGCCCACTGCCGGTCATCGTACTTGTAGTCATCCACCAGGGACTGGCGGAAATCGTCAACCTTGATGTCCAGCTGCTTGATGAGCCCGTCGACCGGAATGATGCTGCCGTTGGTGAAGTAGCGGAACCACCAGACGTCGGACAGCACGACTACTCCGGGCAGTCCCGATTTGGCGGCCTGGGACGTTTGGAACTTCTGGGCGATTTCCTCGTAGTTCGCGCCGGCCGTTACCAGGTTGATCTGGATATCCGGGTACTTCGCGTGGAACTTTTCGATGATGGCCTTCTCGACGTCCTGGGACTTGCCGGGGTGGTTGGTCCAGAAGTCGATCTTCGCCGCCGGCTTCACGCCGCTGAAGTCGATTTCCGCGGCTTCCGTTGAGGTGGTGGTGCCGCCGGTATCAGGCCCCCCGCAGGCGGAAAGCGCTGCGGCGCCGGCCGTTACGCCAGCCAGCCCCAGGAAATGCCTCCGGTCCAGATTTGTTGCCATGATGGTTCCTTTCGGTTGTTGCCTAGGAAGGTCTTGCTGTTGGGGTGGAAGAACGACGGCGGAGCCGGGGTCAGCCGGTCACGCTGCCTTGGGTGAGGCCCGCGACGATGTAACGCTGGAGCGCTGCGAAGACCACC
The DNA here is from genome assembly GCF_055412785.1 of Pseudarthrobacter lactosi. NCBI lineage: Bacteria > Bacillati > Actinomycetota > Actinomycetes > Micrococcales > Micrococcaceae > Pseudarthrobacter > Pseudarthrobacter lactosi. The sequence goes on along the minus strand of NZ_JBVAYS010000001.1, from coordinate 1,463,702 downwards.
AGGATGGGCACGATGACCAGCACGGCGCCGGCCATGAGGATGCCCCAGCCGGAGGCGTTGCTTTCGGAGTTCTGCAGCAGCGTCAGGCCAACGGGCAACGTCATGGTTTCCGGACGGTCGGTGATGATCAGCGGCCAGATGTATTCGTTCCATTCGCTGACCACCGTCACCAGCGCCACGGTGGCAATGGAGGGAATGGACACGGGGACCACGATCTGCCACAGGCGGCGCCAGTGCCCGGCGCCGTCGATCTCGGCGGACTCGAGGATGGAGGCAGGCAGCGTCAGGAAGTGCTGCCTCAGCAGGAACGTCCCGAACGCTGTGCCAAGCCCCGGCAGGATGATGCCCCACAGGGTGTTCTTGCCGCCCAGCCCGGCGATCAGGATGTAGTTCGGCAGGATGGAGACCTGCGGCGGGACCATCAGGGCCACAAGGATGAGGATGAAGATGGCGTTCCTGAAGGGGAAGCGCACGAATACCAGTGCGTAGGCCGTGAGGATGGCCAGCAGGACTTTAATAGTCGAGCCCACCACCGTGACGATGGTGCTGTTGATGAAGAACTGCGCGAACGGCACGGTAGTCATCGCAATGTTGTAGTTCTCCGGGTTCAGGCTCGCCGGCAGGATTTTAAGGTCCATGGTGATGATTTCCCCGGGCAGCTTGAAGGAGCTCAGGATCATCCACAGCAAGGGCAGGAAAACCACCAGCGTTGCCAGCAGCAGGGGAACGTAGCCGCCGGCGATGGTCTGGATGAGGTTCCGTGCCGAGAAGGGCCGGTCCCGGGGGATGAAAGTTTCGGATGGTGCGACAGGGGGAGCCGTTGGGTCAGGGTTGACCGGAGAGAGCGAACTCATGAGTAGTGCACCTTCCGTTCCACGAAACGCAACTGCAGGACAGTGATGACCAGCAGGATGGCGAAGAGGACCACGGAAATCGCTGCGGAGTACCCTGCCCTGTTGAACGCGCCGAACGCCTGCAGGTAGGCCTCGTAGATCAGGGTACTGGTGCCGGTTCCGAGGGGTGTCATGATCCGGATCAGGTCGAACGCCTGGAGTGAGCTCAGCATGGTGGTGATCAGGAGGAAGAAGGTGGTGGGGGACAGGAGCGGGATGGACATGCTGAGAAAGCGCCTGAATCCGTTCGCCCCGTCCAGCGAGGCAGCCTCCATGACGTCCTGCGGCAGTGACTGCAGGCCCGCGAGGTATACCACGGCGCAGTAGCCAAGGTTTTTCCAGACATAAACCAGGATGACCATCACCAGCGACAGCTGGGGATCGTTGATCCATTGCGGGCTCTGCTGGCCGATGCCGCGGAGAATCCAGGCCAGGACGCCGTATCCCGGATCGAAGATGAAAAGCCAGACCAGGCCAACCCCCACCCCGGAGAGCACATAAGGAGCGAAGACAGCGGACCGGGCAAACGTGGTGCCCCGTACCTTGGAGTTCAGCGCTAACGCGATGACAAGCCCCAGCAGCATGGAGCCGCCGACGGTCACCAGTGTGAACACGGCGGTGGTGCCCAGTACCTTGGGGGCGTCGTCGCTGGTGAAGAATGTGACGTAGTTGTCGATTCCCACCACGGTGGCCGATGCGGAGCCAAGGGTCCAGTCGAGGGTTGAGTAGTAGATGTTGCTGATGAGGGGCCGGTACGTGAATACTGCGATCAGTATCAGGTTGGGGAGTGCCAGGGCGAGGAAGACGAAGAAGTCCCGCCGGGCCCGGCCGGACCAGCGCCGGGTCTGGTGTTTGCCGGGCGGACCGGATTGGTCGGGCGGACTGGCCGGTGACGTGGAAGCGAGTTGCCGGGTCATTGGTGTCTCTAACGGATCGGGGCCTGCAATGGCTGGCCGATGGGCAGGGGATCTAGGCATACTTCACCACACGGCTGGTGGGCAGAATCCCGCATAAGCCCTCGTCAGAGGATAGTTATTGAAGGCTTCATTGCCCATTAACGCTGTGTTGCTTGCAGTATTGCATAGTGTTTGCCTGACGGGCGGGAAGTGCTGTACTGCGATAGCGCAGAATGGATCGCATGGGAGCAATCACGGATGTGCCGGGAATCAGGGTTGGCCACGAGCAGAAGACCGGGGACGGCTGGCTGACAGGCGTCACCGTGGTGCTGCCGCCGCCCGGCACGACCGGGTCGGTGGACGTCCGGGGCGGGGGCCCGGGAACGCATGAGACTGACGCCCTGGATCCCACCACGCTGGTGTCCACAGTGGACGCCGTCGTCCTCACCGGTGGCAGTGCGTACGGGCTCGTGTCCGCTCATGGCGCGCAGCGCTGGTGCGAGGAGAACGCCCGGGGTTTCGCCGTCACCGGGGGCGTGGTGCCGATCGTTCCCGCCGCCGCCATCTTCGACCTGGGCCGCGGTGGTGACTTCTCGGCACGCCCGACGGCGGACATGGGCTACGCGGCGACCGTTGCGGCCGCTGCCGAAAAAGACGGGCACGACGTCGGACGCGGCAGCGTGGGTGCAGGCACCGGGGCGATGATCGGACACGGACAGTTCAAAGGTGGAGTGGGTACGGCTTCGGTCACGCTCGAGAACGGTGTGGTTGTGGGGGCGCTGGCCGTGGTGAACGCCTTGGGGTTTCCCGTGGAGGTGCTTCCGGGGAATCCCGAACCCTCCGCGCGCTCGGTCGTGCCGCCCCACGAGCCCCCTAACCTCGCAAGCTCGGCCAGGGAACCCGGCTCGCGTGGGCCCACCTTAGACGCGCCGCCTACGTTGAATACGACACTTGTAATTGTGGCGACAAACGCCCTGCTCGATGCGGCGGAATGCTATCGGACTGCCTCCGCGGCGCATGCTGGTCTCGCTCGGGCGTTGAACCCGTCGCACACGCTCGCCGATGGGGATACTGTGTTCTGCCTCGCCACTGGCGACGTGCCCTTGGACCGGAGTACTGAAACTGCCCGGCAGGTGAGTCTCATTACCCTGCAGAGTGCGGCAGCCGACGTCGTACGCCTGGCGATCCTGGACGGGATTTCGGCGAGTTCAATTTCCGGGTAGGGTGTGCACTTTCATTTTTGGTTTGGACTTTCTACCCACTTACAGTAAAGTGGTTTGTTGGTTGTCTGCCCAGCTGTGCCCTGTTTGGGGCCGGAGGTGATAACCGATCCAACAAAAACGTTCGTGGTCATGTCCGGTGCAATCCGGCAGGGCTGCGGCAACAACAGTTAGCGGAGGGTATGGCCAAGAAGGACGGGGTCATTGAGATCGAAGGCGTTGTGACTGAGGCGCTGCCTAACGCGATGTTTCGCGTTGAGCTGACCAACAAGCACATCGTACTCGCGCATATCTCAGGCAAGATGCGCCAGCACTACATCAGGATTCTCCCTGAGGACCGGGTAGTGGTGGAACTGAGCCCTTATGACCTCACTCGGGGTCGTATCGTCTACCGCTACAAGTAAATTCTGGGCGGCCTCAGCGTGAGCTGACGGCTGCTCCAGTTGACCAACTGCCACACGCAAAGGAACGCCATGAAGGTCAAGCCGAGCGTCAAGCAGATCTGCGAAAAGTGCAAAGTGATCCGCCGTAATGGCCGGGTCATGGTGATCTGCGAGAACCCGCGCCACAAGCAGCGCCAGGGCTAATTTCCCTCCTGAGGGAAATCCTGGGTTGCTAACCCACGCAAGTAAATAAAAGGCAGCACAAGCTGAACTGGGACGTATGAGCCCGGACAGCTAACCCCCGGTCGGAGGCTGGGGCCGCACAGAACGTGCGGGTGTACTGCCTACGACCTCCGGTTTATTCAAGGAGCACTGCCTCTATGGCTCGTCTCGCTGGCGTAGACATTCCCCGCGAAAAGCGGTTGGAAATTGCGCTTACTTACATCTACGGCGTGGGCAAGACCCGTGCACACGAAACCCTGGCTGCCACTGGCATCAGCGCTGACGTCCGCGTTAAGGACCTCACCGATGCTCAGCTGGTAGAACTTCGTGACTACATTGAAGGCAACTACAAGGTTGAGGGTGACCTTCGCCGCGAAGTAGCAGCTGATATCCGCCGCAAGGTTGAAATCGGCAGCTACGAAGGTATTCGCCACCGCAAGGGCCTGCCAGTGCGCGGACAGCGTACGAAGACGAACGCACGTACCCGTAAGGGTCCGAAGCGCACCGTTGCAGGCAAGAAGAAGGCTCGTTAAATCCCTCGGGATTGACTCGTCTTCCCCCAATAACTTTCTGTAGGAGAAAAAATGCCCCCGAAGACTCGTGGCGCGGTTCGCAAGCCGCGTAAGAAGGACAAAAAGAATATCGCGCTGGGCCAGGCGCACATCAAGAGCACTTTTAACAACACCATCGTGTCCATCACGGACCCGAACGGCGCTGTTATCTCTTGGGCTTCCTCAGGTGAGGTTGGCTTCAAGGGCTCACGCAAGTCCACCCCGTTCGCAGCCCAGATGGCTGCCGAAGCTGCTGCCAAGCGTGCGCAGGAGCACGGCATGCGCAAGGTTGACGTTTTCGTCAAGGGACCGGGTTCAGGACGCGAAACCGCAATCCGCTCGCTGCAGGCCGCTGGCCTGGAGGTTGGCTCCATCCAGGACGTCACCCCCGCAGCGCACAACGGCTGCCGTCCGCCGAAGCGCCGCCGCGTCTAAGGCTTTTCCAGCAGCTTGAGCTTGCCCGGACCGTCAACGGTCCGGGCAAGCCCAGCCGCGTTAAGTCTTCAGACCGAATTTCCACCACCTGTGTTGCGTCATATAGCGGATGCTCGCCGAAAGGAAACCTAAGTGCTCATTGCACAGCGCCCCACCCTCTCCGAAGAGGTAGTCTCCGATAACCGCTCGCGTTTCATCATTGAACCGCTGGAACCGGGCTTCGGCTACACCCTCGGAAACTCCCTCCGCCGTACCCTGCTCTCCTCCATCCCCGGTGCTGCTGTAACCAGCATCCGGATCGATGGCGTGCTGCACGAGTTCACCACGGTTCCGGGTGTCAAGGAAGATGTCACTGAGATCATCCTGAACATCAAGAGCCTGTCGGTTTCCTCCGAGCACGACGAGCCGGTTGTGGCTTACCTGCGCAAGCAGGGCCCCGGAGTCGTCACCGCCGCGGACATCGCTCCGCCGGCCGGCGTCGAATTCCACAACCCGGATCTGCACATTGCCACGCTGAACTCGAAGGGCAAGTTCGAACTCGAACTGACCATCGAGCGCGGCCGCGGCTACGTTTCGGCAGCTCAGAACAAGTCCGGCGACTCCGAGATCGGCCGTATCCCGGTCGACTCGATCTACTCGCCGGTCCTGAAGGTTACTTTCCGCGTGGAAGCAACCCGTGTTGAGCAGCGCACCGACTTCGACAAGCTCATTGTCGACGTCGAGACCAAGCAGGCTATCGCCCCGCGCGATGCTGTTGCTTCCGCAGGTACCACCCTGGTGGAACTCTTCGGTCTGGCCCGCGAGCTGAACACCGCAGCTGAAGGTATCGAGATTGGCCCGTCGCCGACGGATGCTGCCCTGGCAGCAGACATGGCACTGCCGATCGAGGATCTGGACCTCACCGTCCGTTCCTACAACTGCCTCAAGCGTGAGGGCATCCACACCGTGGGTGAACTCGTTGCACGCTCCGAGGCTGACCTCATGGACATCCGTAACTTCGGTGCGAAGTCCATTGACGAGGTCAAGGCAAAGCTGGTTGAACTGGGCCTGTCCCTCAAGGACTCGCCTCCCGGTTTTGACCTCGCAGCACGCGCCGCAGCAATTGAAGAGGACGACGCCGCTTTCGGCGACGACGAACTCTAACAAACAGATCTTGGCCGGCTGGCTGGATGCACCACGGTGTGCGCAGCCCACTGGCTTCCATATGAGGAGAAACTATTATGCCTACCCCCGCTAAGGGTCCGCGCCTCGGAGGCGGAGCGGCTCACGAGCGTCTTATGCTCGCGAACCTGTCCGCCGCACTGTTCGAGCACAAGCGGATCACCACCACGGTGACCAAGGCCAAGCGACTGAAGCCGTACGCCGAGCGCCTGGTGACTTTCGCCAAGCGTGGCGACCTGGCTTCCCGCCGCCGTGTACTCGGCCTGATCAGCAACAAGGGCATTGTCCACGAGCTGTTCACCGACATTGCACAGGCAGTGGAGAACCGCAACGGCGGCTACACCCGCATCACCAAGATCGGCAACCGTAAGGGCGACAACGCTCCCATGGCTGTCATCGAACTGGTTCTCGAGCCGGTTTCCGCCAAGCAGGCCGTTGTGGCCGAGGCTACCCAGGCTGCTGCCAAGGCTGCTCCGGTTGCTGAAGAAGCTCCGGTTGTTGAGACCGAAGCCGCCGAGACCGAAGCTGCTGAAGCCAAGTACGCCGGCTCCAAGCCTGCTACGGCTGACAACGTCGCCCCTGAGGGCTTCGAGGTCAAGGGCAACGAGGACTCCATGAAGTACCACGTTCCCGGCTCACGCTGGTACGACGCCACGACTGCTGAAGTCTGGTTCGACTCTGCAGAGTCCGCCGCAGCCGCAGGCTTCGTGCCTGCCGGTGGCGAAGCTGCACAGGCCGTCGAAGCTGAGTAATCAGTCTCTGACGCTCCAGTAGACTTATGTCTATGAACGACCAAAAACCCGCTGCCCCCGTTTTGGGGGGCGGCGGGTTTTTGCGTGTCCGGTTTGATTTATCGTACGACGGCGGCCCCTTCAACGGGTGGGCAGTGCAGCCGGGATTGCGGACCGTCCAAGGCATCCTGGAAGAGGCGCTGGCGCTGTTGATCCGCCGGCCCATCCGGGTCACCGTGGCGGGCCGTACCGACGCCGGCGTGCACGCCCGCGGCCAGGTGGTGCACCTGGACCTGACCGAGGCTGAGTGGCTGAAGTTGCCGCGCGGGCACGAACTGGATCCCGCCGTCGCCTTCCTACGGCGGATTCGTGGCGCCCTCAGCAGGGGGTTGGGGGACCTGAGCGGGGCTATCGAGGTCCACCTCGTGTCCTTGGCGCCAATCGGATTCGATGCCAGGTTTTCCGCGCTGTGGCGGCGGTACAGTTACCGGATCGCGGACGGTCCCGCCCTGTGGGATCCGCTCGAACGGTACTTCACGCTCTGGCACCAAAGCCCCTTGGATGTGGACTTGCTGAACGCCGGTGCCTCGCAGCTGCTGGGGCTGCAGAACTTCCTGTCTTACTGCAAGCCGCGCGAGGGCGCCACCACGGTCCGCGAGCTGCAGCGCTTCGAGTTCCACCGCGGTGAAGACGGCGTCATTGTGGCCACAGTCCAGGCCGACGCCTTCTGCCACAACATGGTGCGCTCCCTGGTTGGCTCGGCCCTGTTCGTGGGCGAGGGCATCGAGGAGCCTGGTTGGCTGCATGAGCGGTTGCTGGCCAAGAAGCGCGACGCCAAGTCCGTGCTGGCCGCGCCGCACCCGCTGGTCCTTGAAGAAGTGGCCTACCCGTCCGACGACGAGATGCTGGCCCGCGCCGAGCTGACGAGGGCGGTCCGCAAGCACTGAGCGGTGGTTGAGCTTGTTGGATTACTGACAGGCTCACCCACCGATCGTTGCTGCCCGCCGCCACGAGGCGTAGGATGCGGGCATCTGAGGTGCAGCTTTCACCCAACCTAAGGTTCCGGGTTGGGGTGGATCGTTGACTTTACTGGGGAGTGCCTGCGATCAACTGCGCAACGGGTGTAGCTATCCCTACTCGCTGATCAGAGGAACCCATGTATAAGAAGTTCGCCATTTTAGGCGCGATTATCCTCGCTGCCGCAGGACCATTCGCCGCGCCGGCAACAGCGGCACCCCCAGTACAACTCTCCGGAGCCATCTTCACCACAGACTCTTCCGGTGTTCCGGTGAACCTGAACATCTATCCTTCCAAGGAGTCCGTCTACCTCAACGGCGGGCCAGGCATCAACGCGCCCGACGACGCCGCCGGCCTGCCTGCGGGAACGTACTCGTTCCAGGTGACCGACCCCTCGGGGGCGACACTGCTCTCCACGGATGACGTGTCATGCCGTCAGTTCACTGTGGACGCCAGCGGCGTCATCATGGGCGTCGTTGACAATTCCTGTAAGCACGCCGTCGGCGCGGACGGGGAGGACGGCGGCGCAACTGTTCAACTGTTCCCGTACAGCACCACTCCCAACAACGGCGGTGTGTACAAGGTGTGGGTCAGCCCGACAAACCTGTTGGATTGCGATGCACCCGGCAACAAGCACTGCTTTGTCCCCCGCTACAGCAAGGTGGACAACTTCAAGGTCCGGAGCGACATCATCGTAGAAATTGACGTCAGGTTCTGGAAGAACGGTGCCGCCATGGACGGCTACGCAGCCGAATGGACCGACACCAATGGAGCCACCAACATCAAGTTCTCCGAATACAACCCAGCGGTACTGGCTTACCATGAGGCACACTTTGAGGCCACAGAGGAGGGCCGGCACAGCATCAAGGTTCAGGACCAGCCCGGCTGCGACATCACCGCAGTCAAACTGCCGGACGGCAGCCCCGGGAAGGTGCGGGGCAACAGTTCCACTGTCTTTTTCGACGTGGCAGCCGCGGGACCGGGCGCTGACGTCACCTACTGGGTGGACGTGAGCTGCAAGTAACCGATTGAAGGCGGCGGCCGAGGTCACCTCGAAGGGGACCCGGCCGCCGTCGCGCTTGGCAATAGCGCCTTTGGCGACGATGGGCTCAACCACCTGGCGTCGAAGCCGGGCTCGCTTAACCAGCGACCTCGACGGGCAGGGTCATGGTAAACGTGCTCCCGTTTCCGGGGCTGCTAACGCAAGAGATCTGACCACCGTGGCGTTCCAGGATGGTCTTGGTGATGGACAAGCCCAGCCCGGCTCCGGGGATGGCTGCGTCCCGTGCCGACTCGGCGCGGAAGAACCGGCTGAAGACCTTGGCGGCGTCATCCGGCTCCATGCCCATCCCGGTGTCCTGAACAACCAGCTTGACCCAGTCCGCGGTGCCGGCGGCGCTGATGGTCACGGTGCCGCCGTCGGGGGAGTACTTGATGGCGTTGGACACCAGGTTGTCCAATGCCTGGCCGATCCGCAGCGGGTCGGCATAGGCCCAGAGCGGCGAGGGCACGTCGGCCACCAGCGCTACTGCTGACCGCTCCGCGTGCGCCTGGGCTGAGCCGATGCTGGTCTCCACGAGGCCGGAGATGTCGGTGCGTTTCGGGTGGACGTTCAGGGCTGCGGATGCCTCGAGCGTCAGGTCCGAGACCAGGGCAAGCAGCCGTTCCGAGTTTCGCTGCACCACCTCCAGCCGCTGGACCGCAACGTCGGGAAGTCTGTCGCTGTCCTCGAGTACCAGGTCGATGTTGCCTAGGATGGAATTGAGCGGGGACCGGAATTCGTGGGAGACGTTCGAGACCAGTTCCTGGTTCGCGGCCATGGCTTCAACCAGCCCAGTCACGTCGCTGTACACCACCACCGCTCCGGTGAGGCGGCCGCCGTCGTCCATTAGTGGCCTGGCGGCGCTGGATACGGCGCGCTGCTGCGGGACATCGCCGATCCAGACGAGGTAGTCCGCGAACGATTCACCCTCGATGGCGCGCCGGAGGGGACGTTTGTCCGGCGGCAGGGGAGTCACTTTATCCTGGGCGAATACCCGCTGTTCGCTGTGGTCGCCAGGCACGGCGCCGGCGGGTGCGGCGGTCTGGTGCCAACGCCGCATCATGTTGTTGGCCAGCAGCTGGTCACCGTTCGAATCGACGGCAACTATGCCGACGTCGGTGGCGTCCAGGATGGTCATCAGCAATTTCTCCCGTTCCCGGCTCGCGGCGAGCAGCTCCCGCAGCTCCTGGCCCATGGCTTGCAGCTCACGCTGCTGGACGCGCATGTTGACGCTGGCGAATCGTATTGCGAGGGAAACGGCAAGCATCACCAGCGGGAAAAGAACGAGGGCCGTGATGTCCGCAGCCGTGAGGTTGGGCAATTTCGGGGCAGTGGAGGGAACCATGATCACAAGTGGACCGACTGCACTCAGCACGAGGCTGGTCCGGACCAGCATCCCTGAAGCGGCGAGCCAGATCACCGGAAACACCACCAGGATTGCCAGACCCGGCAGGAGCGGCGCGGCGCCGTTGCGCAAGAGTCCCACCGCGAGAAGGTCCAGCACCGGAATGATCAGGTAGGCGCTATGGCGCATGCGCTCCCAGGGAATCAGTAAACATGCGAGGAAGAGGACGGCGTGCAGTCCTAGTCCGGCCAGATAGACGGGGCTGGACAGCAGCGATGGCCAGCCGAAGGGCGTCACCACGCCAATGACGGAGACAATCAGGGACAGCGGAAGCTGGCACAAGGCCACCTGGGTGCGGGGGCCGAGCTTCCTGAAGTAGAGGGCAACTCCCCGTGGCGAGGGACGTCGAACCATTCTGAGTCTCCAACTTTCCTGACGGCACCCCATTCCGTCCCCAATAAAATGATGCAGCCGACTATCTCAACGCTGAGGTAATCAACCCTTCGAATCCTAATGTGCTGCGATGTCATGCTAATTGACTTTTCCAAAACTAATCTCTGGAAGGCGTGTTATCTGCCGTTCATACTTGTACCGTATAGAGAGTTGGAGTGGACGAGGGATTAGCGCTGGGCTGATGGGGACCTCGTCCACCTGGCAACAGGGATAGACATGGAAGATCTTGGGGTAGCGGTAGTCATTGAAGACGACGCCGATGTACGGAACCTCCTTGAGGGGATCCTGAGTCAGGCGGGCTTTGAGGTCCATACTGCCGCCGAGGGGCGGGCAGGCGTAGAGGTTGTCCGACATAACAAGGCCCAGGTGGTCACCTTGGACATCGGCCTGCCGGACATTGACGGTTTCGAAGTCCTGCGGCGCATCCGGAATTTCAGTGATGCCTATGTGGTCATGCTGACCGGCCGGACCGAGGAACCCGATCTGCTCTCTGCCCTGAACGCCGGGGCGGATGACTACATCGCCAAGCCCTTCCGGCCGCGTGAACTCCGGGCCAGGGTGGCGGCCATGATGCGCAGGCCGCGCCATGAGGTCACCAGTCCTCCCGAGGCTGCTGCATGGGCTTCAACTCCCGCCGCGCCGGCAACGTTCACCCACGCGGGCGTTCTCCAGCACAACGGGCTCACGTTGAACTACCGGACCCGCACCGTGGCTATTGGTGAGGTAGACCCCGGGCTAACGCGCAGCGAGTTCGACCTCCTGCACACGTTGCTCCGCGGCGAGGGGGCAGTATGCACCCGGTCCGATCTGGTGCGTGCGGTCCGGGGTGACCTGTATGAGGCTGATGCCTACATCAGTGAGGCTGACGAGCGGGCCGTGGAAGTCCATGTGGGAAACCTTCGCCGCAAGCTGCGGGAGGATCCGCTGTCACCGCGCTGGCTTCAGACTGTGCGGGGAGTGGGCTACCGGCTGGCGCCGAACCGGACCGACCTGCCGGGCTGGCCGGGGGCCGATCACTAGTCGTTCTTGAGGATGTAGCTCGCCTGGAGCTCGGAGACTGTCCGCACGCCGTGTTCGGCCACGATTCCCAGCAGGGCCTGGCCTTGGACGAAGTCGCTGCCGCGGATGGCATCCTCCAGGGCCTGGGCCAGAACTGACAACCGGATCCCGCCCACCATGGCTGAAGCGATCCGCAGGCTGATGACGGCGTCCAACGCAACGGGGCGGTCCTCGGTGTGGACCGCTGCCGCGAGCCGGCTGTAGCGCTGGTCCCACAAAGACGCGTAATCGCGGGCGAATCCAAGGGCAAGTTCGGGGCCGTCCAGCTCTTCTTCCAGCTCCGCCAGGATATCCGGTTCGACCCAGCGAGTGGGCTCGTCGCCCGACTTCGGCGGGACCGAGCCCACGCCCGCAGCAGCCCCCGCAGCCGACGGCTCAGCAGGGACACCCCCGCTGCTGGAGGTGAGTGGTGGACTATCCATGCTTCAAGGCTACTTCCTGTAGTAACGTGAGAGCCCATTTTCAGTAGATCCTGTGGAAACCTTGAGTCAGCCTTGACTGGTGGTATCCGGCGTTATTGCCCGCTGAATGTGACAACCGTGTTGATAACCGCTGGCCCCAGAATGGCAATGAAGAGCACGGGAAAGATAAAGAACAGCAGGGGAAAGAGGATCATCACTGGGAGTTTCATGGCCTTCTCCTCGGCCCGCTGCCGCCGCTTTACTCGCATGACCTTGGCCTGGATCCGCAGCACGCGGCTGATGGCAATGCCGTATGCATCGGCCTGCACCACCGCCTGGACGAAGCTTCGCAGTTCCGGGATGCTGGTCCGCTCGGCCAGTGCCTGGTATGACTCCCGGCGGCTGCGGCCAACCTGCATGTCCTGCAGGGTGCGGACCAGTTCGTCGGCCAGCGGCCCCTTGCCGTTTTCGCCGGCCCGGGCCATCGCCCCTTCGAAGCCGAGGCCGGCCTCTACGGAGATCAGCATCTGATCCAGGGTGTTGGCCAGTTCCAGCTGCATGGCCTTTTGCCGCTCCAGGCCCTTGCTGTAGAGCATCAGGTCCGGGATGAAGTAGCCCAGGAAGAGGAGGAACAGGCCGGCGAGCTTCATCATGGGCATAGGGCTGCTCGTGCTGATCAGGACAAACAGCGAGGCTCCCACAAGACCCAGCGCCGGCTTTGCCATAAGGATTCGGCTCAGTGGCCAGCCATTGGGCCGGCCGGCCAGGGCCAGCAGTCTGTCCAGTTTGCGGACGTAGACAGGGGGCGCCAGACGGTACCCGATGCCTTCCAAAAGACCTGCGGATTTCTTCTCAGGCGCCTCGGCAGACCGTCGGCCCCGGTTCAGGATAGCCACCGTGGCACTCCGTGCCTTCCGGTCTACGGAGAGGACAGCCCAGGCCAGGTAGCCGATAGGCACGGAGACCAGCAGGAGCGAGGAAATAATCAGTGGACTCATCGTCGCCTCAGAACTTCAGATCGATAATTTTGCGCATCCACAGGCTGCCGATCGTCATCAGGACCACCGAAGCGCCGATCATGCCCCACCCCAATGGATGGGTGAACATCGAGTTCATGTAACCGGGGTTTACCGTCATCAGCATCAACACGATGCCGATGGGCATGGCGATGAGGATATAGGCGGAGAACTTCCCTTCCGCAGCAAGGGACTTAATATGCCCTTTGATCTCGCTGCGCTCGCGGATGGTCTCGTTGACCTGGTCCAGGACTTCCGCCAGGTTTCCGCCCACTTCGCGGTTGATCTGGATGGCCTGGGCGATCCAGACGAAGTCCTCGTTCTGCATCCGCTCTGACGTGTCAGTCAGGGAATCCAGCAGGTCACGGCCCAGGCTGGTCTCGGTGATGACGCGGCGCATCTCCTCGGAGGTGGGGCTCTGCGACTCGGCCGCCGCTGCGTCGACGGCACGGAGGATACTGTGCCCCGCCCGCAAGCCCCCGGACAGGAGTTGCAGCGTGTCACCCAGCTGCTGATCGAACTTGGCCCGCCGTTTGCCGGCCAGGAACCCCAGCAGGACGTGCCCTACGACGGGAGCCAGGATGACCAGCAGGACTGAGACAAAGGGTGCGCCGATCACCAGCCCCACGAGCGCGCCCACGATGGCACCGGCAATGACCAGCACCATGAACTCGGCCTGACTCATCCGGACCCCTGCAGTTTCCAGTGCGTCGCGGTTATAAAGCCGGACGTTCCTGGCTGCCAGGAACGTGTCCAGGGCTCCCACGGTGGCGCTGGTCAGCCGGGTAAGGCCCGACGGCGGCTCCGCCTCATACGGCCGGCGCCGGTCCAGCGCGATGTCGGGTGTTCGCGGCAGCACCAGCGCCATACCCACCAGGACAGGGGCGACGAAGAGGAGTGCGGCTCCCAGAATAATCAGCATCTTTGCCTAGCCTTTGCCGTCGCCCATTGTTGCGGCGCCCGCCGGAGTGGCGAACACCGCAGGTGAAACGTGGATCCCCAGGTCCTCGAAACGGTCGATGAACCGGGGCCGGATTCCTGTGGCCACCGGTTTGCCAAGGAAGCGCCCGTGGGCGTCCACGCCGGCAGAGTAATCGAAAACAAAGGCATCCTGGAGAGTCACAATGTCGCCTTCCATGCCCTGGACTTCGGTCACATGGGTGATGCGCCGGGTCCCGTCGCGCAGGCGCGAGATCTGGACAATGAGGTTGACGGCGGAGGCGATCTGTTCCCGGATGGCCCGTAGCGGCAGGTCCATGCCGGCCATGAGCACGAGGGTCTCCAGGCGGGCCACGGCGTCGCGCGGTGAGTTGGAGTGCACCGTGGAGAGCGAGCCGTCGTGCCCGGTGTTCATGGCCTGGAGCATGTCCAGTGATTCACCGCCGCGGACTTCACCCACCACGATGCGGTCCGGGCGCATACGCAGCGAATTCCGGAGCAGTTCGCGGATGGTCACCTCACCTTTTCCTTCGGTGTTGGGCGGGCGGCTCTCGAGCCGGACCACGTGGTCCTGCTGGATCTGGAGTTCCACAGCATCCTCGATGGTCACGATCCGTTCGTTGGACGGCAGGAAAGAAGACAGAACGTTGAGCAGCGTGGTTTTGCCCGTACCTGTTCCGCCGGACACGATGATGTTGAGTTTGGCTTTGACGCAGGCGTTGAGCAGTTCCGCCATTTCCGGCGTGAGTGTGCCGAAGTCGATGAGGTTCCGGACAGTGAGGGGCACCTTGCTGAACTTACGGATGGTCAGGGATGATCCGCCAACGGCCAGGGGAGGGATTACTGCGTTGACACGCGATCCGTCTTCCAGCCGGGCATCCACAAGGGGCGAGGATTCGTCGATGCGGCGCCCCACTTTCGACACGATGCGTTCGATGACTTTGCGCAGGTGCTCCTCGGAGCTGAAGCGCGAATCCGCCAGGGTGAGATGGCCTTTACGTTCCACGTAGATCTGGTCCATGCGGTTGACCATGATTTCCGTGACTGCCGGATCATCCAGCAACCGCTGCAGCGGGCCGTAGCCCAGGACATCATCGGCCACGTCCTGGACCAGGCGCGCGCGTTCCTCGGGGGAGAGCGGTACCTGTTCGGCGTCGATGATCCGGGTGAGTTCGTCCTTGGCAGACGACTTCAGCTCCTGTTCGGTGATGGCTGAGTCGCTGAACCGGGCGCCGAGGTGCTCAAAAAGGGCCGTGCCAGCTCTCTCTTTGAGGGCGGCAAAAGCGTCTACTGGTTGCTGGGGTTTGACTCTCACCTCTTCCGGATGATCGGCGACGACGACGGCGGCAGGCGGTGCCGCCGTCGTCGTACGTTGTTCCGAACTCTGGTCAAACCACTGCACCCGCTGGGCGGAGACGTCTGGACGCGGCAGTTCCAGGGTGGGGGACGAGGCCCTGACGGGAACCGCGTGTTGTCCGGTCTGGGTTTTTGCCTCGGCAGCGCTAATGCGCTCTGAAAGTTTCATCTAGACCACTACCCTTCGGTGCAGCTTGCGCTGGGACTTTGCCCGCCACGCGGGGTTGAACCGTTCGACGAGTTGATTGAGCCCTTTGGTCGCAGGGTCTTTGACCTGCTCCTGGAGCACGGGGATACCGCGGTTCGTGGAAAGGGCCACCGCCCGGGACCGCGGGATGCTTACGTCAACGGGCGCGCCCATGGTCGATTCCAGGTCCTGGACGGTGAGGCCATTCTTGGCGTCCGCCATGTTCAGCACCACGTGCCGGGTCTCGGGAAGGATGTCCAGCCGGCGCAGGATATCCAGCCCGGACCGCAGACCACGCACGCTGGGAATGTCCATGCCGCTGACCCAGACCACATCGGTGCATTTTTCCATGGCCGCGAGCCCTATTTCGGGCAGTCCTGGCGCGGTGTCAACCACCACGTATTGGAACTGCTCGGACAGCTGTTCGAGCAGGCGGCTGATCTGGTCGGGTGTGATCTCGTCCGCGTCGATGGGTGTGGTCGGAGCACAGAGGGCGTAGATGCTGCCCGGGTGGACGGTCAGGAACGCCTTGAGGACCAGGGAGTCCTGGCTGGCTGCCGAGGAGACCGCGTCCGTGACAGTGTGTTCGGGATCGAGGTAGAGGCCTGACGCGACGTCTCCGAACTGGAGATCCAGGTCCACAATAACGACGCTCATCGGCGCAACTTTGCCCAGTCCGATGGCGATGTTGGTTGCAATGGTGGTCTTGCCCACGCCGCCTTTGGGTGAGAAGACACCGATGACAAGGCCCTTGCCGGATTCCGTTGCCTGCGGGGGCGCCAGCGTACGGTGGCGGCTGGCGAAGGACTGGCTGGCGCGCTCCAGGAGAACGCGGATCTGTGCCGCATCGGAGTCCGGGGGGACGATGTCCCGGATACCTGCACGCATGGCGTGAAGCAGGAAGCTGGGATCGGGATCGGGATCGGGATCGGTGGCCAGGATGACGCTGAGTTCCGGGAAGCTGACGCTCAGCACAGTGGCTAGCCGGAGGGCGTCGTCAACGGGAACTTCCGGTCCGAGTACCAGCACCTCGGGCTGCTCCTGGTTCAGGTGCGCGAACAGTTCATGGGGGTCCGTTGGCAGCAGGCTGGTGACGAACGTCTGCACGCCGCCTTGGAGGCCACCGGCAACGGCCTGGCGGAGACGGGCGTCGAAGTCTACGTCAGGGGTGATGAGGACGAAGCGGCTCATTTGTAGACGTCCGGCCGGATCATGATGCGTGGTCCGCTGTCCTGGGCGTCGAGGGGCTCCCTGCTGAGCCAGATGGACGCGTACTCTGCGGCGAAGACGATCTTGCCGGCGTTGATGTCGTCCACAGCGACCGTGACCATCAGCGATCCGGTGGGAAGGTTCACGTCACGCGGGTCCGGTGCAGGTTCCGCGCTCGCCGACGGTGCTGGTTTTGCGGCTGCGCCTTCGGGCGCCCGCTGGACGGCGGTCACCAGCGCTTTGTGGATGGACAGCTGGACGGTTTCCTTGTCCGACTTTGCTTCGATGCCGCCGGTGGGCATGGAGATGAAGATGCCAACATGGTCGCCTGGCGTCACGCGTCCACCGACGACGCGCTGCGGCTCCAGTTGGAAGGAGATTTCCTGTAGCCCTGCGGGCACTGGTACGGAGCCCGAGGACTTCAGTTCTTCTGGGGAGACGAGGCGTTCGGCCAGCAGCTGCTCGCCAGGGACAAGATCTGCGGAAGTGACCTTTCCGCCCGAGCCGTCCAGAGTGTCCAGAGCGGTCTTGGCGACGGCGGTGCCCGGTAGTTGCTGCAGCGCCACGGCTGCCTTCAACGTCTCTGCCGAAGAGCCGGCCGGCACAGCCTTAGTGACCACCAGGACGCCTACCGGGTTCAGGTCACGGACTGCCCGTTGGTCGGCGCCCTGTGCGTAGGACACAACGATGACAGCCCCGACGATGGCCAGCAGGACTGCCACCACTCCTGCCAACAAACGTGACTTCACTGAGTGCTCCTGTAATTTCGGTTCTTGCTAGGGGGTGAGACGGACAACAGTCGTCCCGTAGTCGGGGGTGTTGCCGAGTTCGAAAGCCTCGGAAAGGGACACAAACCTCACGAAGTAGCCTCGGATGGTCTTGTTCTGAATCGTTCCGCCGGTTGACCAGTTGAAGTTCGCAAAGTGGTAGCCAGTCACGTGAAATGCCGCAAAGCCGCTGACGTAGTACTTGCCTCCAGAGCCGGTCCCTGTCGCCACGTCATATAGCGGCAGGAGTACGGTCTGATCATTCACTTTGGCGAAGTCCGCGGCCACGCAGGCCGTTGGTGCACTGGCGCCGGGATCGACGCTGAACCAAAGTCCCGCGTTGTTCGAAGCCCCGGCGGTCACGGTGAGGGTGCACTGCGTTCCCGAGGTCGGCATCCAGCCGAATCCGCCTGGTATCCCAGCACAGCCGCTGAAACTTTGGTCCAACACCTGGACGGCGCCGGTCAACGCACCCGGCACCAGATTGAGTTTGCAGCGGGCAATGGCCAACGGCAGGATCACGGGACCCTTGGATGGCGTACCCCACTGGGCCGATGAGCTGGCCGTGACTTCCGCAGTGTCCATCCCAAGGACTCGGGCGAAGAATAGTGAGACTTCGTTGGGGGAGTGGCCAGACTCCTGGGCGCCAGCGGTAACTGACACGGTGTGGGCGGTTTTGTCGAGCACCGCGGACTTGATATGGCTGAGACCGTCCGTGGCGTTGCCGTTGGTGAGACCTGCTGCCAGGGATGAAGTAGTGGAGCAGTCCACGTTGTTCGGGTCACGGCTGCACCTTTGAGCAATGGCCAGCGCAGCGGCGTCGGCTCCGTTGCGGAGCTGCGTTTTTTCCGCATACAGCATGCCCACGTCCACAGCCATCGCTCCGAACCCCAGCAGCGCCACCAGCATGAGTGCAACGATCACACTGACGGCGCCTTGCTCGCTGTCGTTCTTTGGGCTCGATGGAGTTAGCCGCCGCATAGCATGGCTCCCTTTCCCGTCATGGGAAACGGGCCGGCTATGCCTGTCATTGTGGACAGGTTGTATGTAATGGTGATGCTCATGCGGTTGCCCGGTGCGCAGACGGCGGTGCCCGTATCGAGGTTCTTGAAGGCGATGTCTGTGTCCGCCAGCCCCGGTTTCAGCGAAAGTGCCGTGTTTTTGGCTGCTGTTTTGGCAGTCGCCGGGATGTTGGAGATTGCCATGACCCGGACCCCTTCACGGGCGGCGGCGGAGAGTGTGGCCTGGGCGTTATACGCGCGGCTGAACTCCATGATGCCAAGGAGCAGCATGACGAGGAGGGGCGCCACGATCGCAAACTCGACCGCGACGGCTCCACGCTCGGATGCCCTGGACATGGTGGCGCCTTTCGGTCAGTCGCATCGGGGTATGGGAGAGAAGAGTGGCGGCGGCTTGAATGCCGCCGCCACTCGGATGCCTGGTGGTGCGCTCGAGGGAGGTGCCTCGTCTCAGGGAGCGCAGGTTCCGCCGGCGGCCGTTGTTGTGGTCTGGGCGACGTCGGTCCATGTGCCGCCACCAATTTGGCACTTCACTGATTCGAACATAGTGGTCAACGTCCCTCCGAGGAGGCCAACGGCGACAATGATGACAACAGCGATGAGGCCGACCATGATGCCGTATTCAACGGCGGTGGCGCCCTTTTCTTCACTGCGAAGGCGGATCATGAGGTTGGTGTAGAGAGAAAGCATTTCGACTCCTGAGCGAGTTCGGGTGGCTGGTCCTGCACCAGCTCAAGCACGAAACTAGCAACGCTTGATGCGATGTTGATGAGAACTTGCAGCATCCTGCGCAAGGATTTCCTCGGCTGCGCGTTTCCTGCACTTTCCCTACGCAAATCCTGTGCCGATGCTGCGAAGTAGTGTCTAATCGGGCACGCAAACGGACCCCCTCGGTTCTGGGTTCCGAGGGGGTCCGGCTTTTGGGGCGCCGTGTGGCGCGATGGGAATGGGGCTCAGGGATCAAGGAAGCCCGAGGGCCGTTTTGAGGGTCGTTGTCATTCCCAAATAATGCAGGTTTAAGGCCTGTCCGAAAGCCGTTACTCCGAGTACCAGGGCAAGGGCCAGGAAGGAAAGGAGGATCCCGTATTCAGTGGCCGTTGCGCCACGTTGGTCCTTTATCAGGGACTGCAAAGCTGCCACGAGCCGACGGACGTTGACTGCTAGCTGCAAGAACACGGGTACTCCTAGGAAAAGACGGCCATGATCTGAAGCACGGCCGGCCCCAGCAGTACGATGAACAGCGTCGGCAGGATAAAGAAGATCAGCGGGAAGAGCATCTTGACGGGCATCTTCATTGCATGTTCTTCCGCCCGCTGCCGCCGTTTGATTCTCATATCCTTGGCTTGAATCTTCAGCACACCTGCAATCGCAATGCCGTAAGTGTCCGCCTGAACAACTGCCCGGATGAAGCTGCGCACGTCAGGAACATCGACGCGCTCGGCCAGCGATAAGTAGGCTTCCTTCCTGGACCGGCCCACCTGGATATCCTGTAGTGTCCTAATGAGTTCGTCTGCAAGTGGACCCCGCCCGTTCTCACCAGCCCGGCCCATGGCGGTCTCGAAACCCAATCCCGCCTGAACCGAGATCAGCATCTGGTCCAGCGCGTTAGGAAGTTCGAGCCGGATCTCCTCGCGACGCTTCTGGGCCCGGTTCCGTAACAGGATGTCAGGCACGAAGTACGCCAACGCCACGATCACGACGCCTATAACGACTCGTCCAGCGGACGGAGCGCCAAGGAAGACGAGGAGCCCCAGAATTGCTCCGCCGAAAGCCAGCATCGGCTTCACCATGATGATGCGTGCCAGTGGCCATTGCTTAGGCCTGCCTGCTCCAGCCAACTGCTTGTCCAGCCATGCTTCGTAGCTTCGGGGTGTGAGCCGCTTGGAGAGGGCAGCGATTTGCTCATTGACATTCAACGACTGGGCAACTTGGCTGGGCCGGCGTCCAAGATTGGTTTGGATGTTACGAATTCCGGCGCGATCGCCCGTGAACGCCAGCCAGATCATGCCCGAGATCGGAAGAATGATGGCCAGGATTGCTGCTAATGCGATGGGTTGCATTTCGTCCGCCTCCTAGTACTTCGGCTTAATGATTCGGCTGAGCCAAAACCCACCGATGGACAGCAGGACAATGGCGGCACCCACCATAAGGAATCCAACAACCGTGGTGGTGAAAACCTTGGAGTAAGTGGGATTGAAGATCAACAGACCGAAGAACATCAGGATCGGCAGTGCCATCAGGACGACCGCCGAAACCCTACCTTCCGCACTCAAGGCCCGTACCTGTCCCCGAACCTGGTTCCGGTCCCTGATTGTTTCGCCGACGTGGTCAAGGACTTCGGCGAGATCGCCGCCCACCTCTCGGTGGATCTCAATGGCTTGGGCAATCCAATAGAAGTCTTCGCTGGCCGTTCTCCGGGAAACGTCAGCCAAGGACTCGCCCAAGTCGCGTCCAATCCGCGTCTCGTTGATGACGCGACTGAGCTCTTCGGCCATCGGCCCGTCGTTTTCCTGAGCAGCCGCATCGATGGCCCTCAGTAGGCTGTGTCCTGCGCGGAGACCACCGGCGAACATCTGAAGTGTGTCCGGCACCTGCGTGTCAAACTTCCGCCGGCGCCGCGAAATGAGCATGTTCAGGAACACCAGGAGCAGAAACGGGGATAGCAAAACGGAGAGGATGCTGATCCCGAGTCCCCCGAGGAGGAACCCGAGCACTCCCGCCACCAGGGTTATTGCTCCCGCCATCAGAAGATAGTCGCCCGGCTCCTTGTGGAGGCCTGCCTGCTCCAGCTTCTCGCGGTTGAATAAACCGCTGGGCCGCTTCTTCAGGCTTCGGTTCAGAATCCCCGTGGCATGTTCCGTCAGCCTGGTCAAGCTTGAGGAATATTGAACAGCATCAGGACGCCTTCGCGAAAGCGCGACTCCCGCCCGACCCCTTACGACCACTCCGAAGATGAGCCCGAGAGACACGTAGACCAGGAATAGCCCACCGATGAAGATGCCCACTGGCAACTCGGCTCCCATGGCTATCGGCCCCTGACGGGCTGGGCCCCAAAGACTTGGGGAGAGATGTGGATGCCGAGCTCGACGAACCTGTCGGTAAACCGCGGCCGCACACCCGTGGGAATAGGCTTGCCCAGGAATCGGCCGCTTGCATCAACACCGGCAGAGTAGTCGAAGACGAATGCATCCTGAAGCGTGACGATGTCACCCTCCATTCCCTGGACCTCCGTAATGTGCGTAACCCTTCGGGTTCCGTCCCGGAGCCTGGATATGTGGACGATGAGGTTGACAGCGGATGCCACCTGCTCCCTCACTGCCCTGAGCGGGAGATCCATGCCGGCCATCAGGACAAGGGTCTCAAGACGGGCGATAGCGTCCCGCGGTGAGTTTGCGTGGACTGTGGACAAGGATCCGTCGTGTCCTGTGTTCATGGCTTGCAACATGTCTAGACATTCGCCACCGCGGACCTCACCGACGACAATACGGTCGGGTCGCATACGGAGAGAGTTTCGCACGAGGTCGCGGATGGCAACCTCACCCTTGCCTTCGATGTTGGCCGGCCGGCTTTCCAACCTGACCACGTGATCCTGTTGCAGTTGCAGTTCCACCGCATCCTCGATGGTGACGATGCGGTCGGAAGACGGAATGAACGACGAAAGGGCATTCAGCAGTGTGGTCTTTCCTGTGCCGGTACCCCCGGAGACGATGATGTTCATCCGGGCCAGGACACATGCCTGAAGCAGTTCAGCCATCTCCGGCGAAAGGCTGCCGTAACCGATCAGCTTCTGGACCGTCAGGGCGCTTCCTCCGAACTTTCGGATGGTTAGTGCGGGCCCATTGACAGCCAGCGGCGGAATGATTGCATTCACCCGGGAACCGTCTGCAAGTCGCGCGTCCACGAGGGGCGACGATTCGTCGATGCGGCGGCCGACCTTTGACACGATCCTTTCGATGACGCGCCGGAGGGCATCATCGGAAGCGAACTTCGTGTCTGTCAGGGTCAGCTTGCCATCGCGCTCCACGTAAACTTGGTCGTATCGGTTGACCATGACCTCAGTCACGGTCGGATCGTCCAGGAAGCGCTGGATTGGCCCGTGACCAAGGACGTCATCGATGATCTCCCGGATCAGCCGCTGGCGCTCAGTCCCTGTCAGCGGTACTTGTTCCTCATCGACGACAATCTTGAGTTCGTCTTTGACGTACTGATGCAACTCGGCTTCTTCGAGCGAAGAGTCGGTGATGCGTGCGCCCAACCGTTCGTAGAGTGCCTGGCTGGCACGCTCCTTGAGGGCTCCAAGGGCGCCGCTTGCGACGGCCGCCGTTTGTGTGAGCTCAACAACGTCCGCGGCGTAGGCCGTTTCTGCTGTCTTGGCCTCGTGAATTCGGCCCAGAGTTGCCGGCTCTGCCGGTCCAGCCTGTGCCGCAAACGGGTTCGCCGGTACGGCTTCGACCAGCGCCGTCGGTGACTCCGTACCGCGCACTTTTTCTAGTCTGCGTGAGAGGTTCACTGGACTACCGCCCTTCTGTGCAGTTTCTTATGAGGTCTGGCTTCCCAATTCGGCTTGAACCGGTCGACCAGCTGGCGCAGTCCTTTGGTGGCGGGGTCCCGGCTACCGTCTTGAAGCAGGGGAACGCCCTTGTTGGTTGAGAACGGAACTGTCCTGGATCGAGGCAAGACAACGTCGACCGGTGCGCCGATGGTGGCTTCCACGTCTTGCAGCGTCAGGCCGGTCCTCCGGTCGGCCATATTCAGGACCACGTGGCGCCTGTCGGGTAGGAGATTCAGTTCCGCGAGGATCTGGCTTCCGGTGCGGAGGCCCCTGATGCTGGGGATGTCCATGCCACAGATCCAGACGGCATCGGACGCGAGATCCAGAGTAGCCAGGACATGTTCACCCAGTCCCGGGGCCGTATCAACCACCACGTATTGGAACTCCTTCTGCAACTGCTTAAGAAGGTGGCTGACGTTGTCGCCGCTGATGCGGTCCATTTCCACAGGGTTCCGTGGCGCGCACAAGGCGTAAATTCCTGCCGGATGCACGCTGAGGTAGGTCTTGAGGACCATGGAATCCTGGCTAGCGGCGCCCACTACAGCATCAGTGATGGTGTGCTCGGGGTCCAGCATTAGCCCGCTGGCAACATCGCCGAACTGCAGGTCAAGATCCACGATTACAACCCCCATAGGAGCCAGTTGGCCCAGTCCGACAGCAAGGTTGGTCGCCACCGTGGTCTTGCCCACTCCGCCTTTCGGTGAGATGACGGCGATGATGCGGCCGCCTTCAGCATGCTCATGGTGTTCGGAGCTACTCGGTGCGAGGCCTCGACGACGACCCGCAGCGGCCAGACTGGCCCGTTCCACGATGATCCTGATGTGGTCCGCTTCAGCCGCAGGGTCGAGAAGATCCCTCACACCGGCCCGCATCGCCTGGATGGCGACCTCTGAGGACTCCTCGGCCACCAGGATCATGCTGATCTCTGGATACTGCAAATCCATGACCGACGCGAACTTCAGCGCGTCGTCTTCTGGAAGTCCCGGACCGAGGATGAAGACCTCGGGCGGCTCACCGAGGAGCTGCTTGAGTACTTCCGCCGGACCCTGCGGAAGGTAGTCGGCCTGAAAGTACTGCAGGGACCCAGGCATGCCGGCGGTGGCCATCCGAACGCGGCGTTCGAAATCTGTGTTCGGCGTGATGAGAACGAAGCGGCTCATCGGAATACCTTGGTCTTATCAACCACACCGGTGTTTCCTTCGGTGGCTTCGGCCGGCTCCTTGGACAAGTAGATCTTGCCGAATTCGACCGCGTAGATGAGGCGTTCTGCTTCGACGGAGTTGCGTGCCACGGTGATCAGGAACGTGCCATCACTTTGGTTACTGTTTCCTGAACTCAGCGCGCCGTCGGATTCGCCTTTCTGGGCGGCATCAGGCTGGGCGGCGCTGCCGTTGCTGAACTGGGCTGCGGTAACCAATACCTTGTGGAAGGTGAGTTGTGTGCCCGAGGACTGAGTTGCCGTCTCTCCTGCGCCGTTGGTAGACGTCTCCTGAAGCGAAATGAAGATGCCAATAGTGTCGCCTGCGGTGATCTTTCCGCCCACCACCCTTTCGATGGGCAGCTTGATCGTCACTTCCTGCATACCATCCGGCACCGCAACCCTTGACGGCCCTAGGAACGAGTCGGGATCAACCATACGGCTAGTCAGGAGCTGTTCGCCGGGAACCAGGGAGACTGCGGTGACTTTACTGCCGAGCTCTGAAATTTCCGTGACAGTCCCCTCGGTGAGGCTGGACTTCTGGATGGGCTTCAGGGCGACAGAGCCGCCGATTTCGCTCGCGGGAGTCCCGGCCGGAATGGCTTTCTGAACCACCAAGACCTCGGACGTTTCTGTCCCTGCCATGGCCCGTTGATCTGCGCTTTGAACATATGTTATGAGAAGGACTGTGCCGATGATTGCAACGAGTAGCGCGGCGATGCCTCCCAGTAGGCGTGTTTTCATTTCTCCCCTTAGTTGTTTCTTACTTGATCAGCCCGATGACAATGACATTGCCGTTGGGTGTGGTGGAGCCTCCGGTGAAGAGGTTCGGATCTGCGGAGTAGCCCACGAAGGTTCCGTAGAGGCCCTTCTCGCTGCTGCTGAAGACGCTCTCGTTGTACTTGGCTTGGCCTGAGAAGCTCCACGCCTGGAGCTTGAAGCCTGCCCATTTCTCAATGTAGTAATACACGTTGTTTCCACTGCACGAACCGAATTGCGCTGTCATCCCATTGCATGTGTATTTGTAGACCGGCAGCGCAACAGTGGAGCCCGCCAAAGACGGGTTGATAGATGGATTGAACAGATCCATGCAACCGGTAGGTACTGATGCGCCGGTGCTTGTTTGACTCCACTGGCCAACTTCGGCGGTGACCTTGCAGCCCACATTTGCATCGGGTTTCAGCCATGCGAAGCCACCGGGAATGATCTGGTTGGACGGGTTGAGTCCGTTGCAGTCCTGCGCGCCACCGCCGCCACCCTGGGTAAGGATTTTGTGAGGCATACCGTCATCCTTGAATTCGCAAGTAGCGAAGGTTAGCGGGAGGATCGAAATACCCTTGGTGGGGTACAGCCATTTGGCTGTTGCCGTGGCTCCCACCGTCGCCGGGGGAGCGTTGAGGACGCTCGCGAACATCTTGCTAAGGAACCCGGCGTTTGTGGTGCCGTCCTTGGTTGAAGTGGTTACGGAAACCTGGCCTGCAACCGATAGATCCACAGATTGAACCGTCGATTTGGAGTCGTTGGAGTTACTGTTGGCCAACGAAGCCGCCAGTGCATCAGCATTAGCCTGTGTACATCCGGAGGCCGCGCAAAGATCAACACCGGCAAGAGCGCCGGCGTCTGCAGCATTCTGGAGCTGTGCCCGCTCTGCATAGATTTGCCCTGCGTCGACGGCGAGGGCGCCGGCGCCAATCAGCGCTAGCATCACGACAGCTACGAGGGCACCGACGGCGCCCCGCTCCCGGGATTCGGGGTGACTAGTTAACCGCCGCATCGCATTGCTCCTACTCCGGTCAGGGTTACGGAACTTCCAAACAACCCGGTCATTGTTGGCGAGCTGTAGGAAATGGTGACTTTCATCGTTGTATCCGGGGCGCAGGCGGTAGGCGCGAACGTGTACCCGAAGGTCCCCGTAAGTCCAGGTGCTCCAGCGACTGCCGCAGCTTTGGCGTCAGTTTGATTGTTCTTGACGGCCATAGTCCGAGCCGCTTCACGGGCCGCCTGCGTTACCGAGATCTGGGCATTGTAGGCGTGGGCGAATTCGACGATTCCGGTGACAAGAGCAAGCAGCAGCGGCGCGACCAAGGCGAACTCGACAGCTACGGCGCCACGGCTCTTGTGGTCTGTGCTTTCCTTGCAGGTCTTCTTCAACGGGTCCCCCGAGGATGGTTGGTGTTTTGGGGTGTGCCGCCCGTGGAGCGGCACACCCGCGGAAGGTTGCGGCTACCAGGTCCCGACCGTCGAGCCGAGAGATGAGAACCAGTTGTTCAAGGCGGTACCGAAAGCGGTGACGCCGAGAATGATGAGCAGAGCGATGAACGCAACAAGGAGTGAGTATTCAGTTGCGGTTGCGCCCTTTTCGGATGCGATACGGTCCTTGATGCCTGATACGAAGGCAAGCATTGAGACCATGAGTGAAGTCATTTCTTGATTTCCTTTTCGTGAGAGTGGGCCAAATGGTGGCCCGGCTAATCGCCCCAGGCGATCAAATGGGTGCCGGCATCACATTGGTGGCAGTTGCCGCATCGGTTTGGCCGGACAGTGTGCCGCGTCAGACTTTGATCGAACGCGGCACACTTTGCCTCCGGGTCTTTACCAGGTGCCTACGCGAGATCCCAGGGTTGAGAACCAGTTGTTCAGCGCGGTGCCGAAGGCGGTCACCCCGAGGATGATGAGCAGGGCGATGAACGCAACGAGGAGCGAGTACTCCGTTGCGGTTGCGCCCTTCTCGGAGGTGAAACGGTCCTTGACTCCGGAGACAAAAGCCAGAACGGAGACCATGATTGCAGTCATTTTAGGATTCCTTAATTCGGTGAAATTGATGTGGATTATTTCAACGAATTTCCAGCGGCCCCCATAATTCTTTAGCTGCTGGACTTTCGCTAGCTAAAGAATTGCACCGGGTGAGAATCGCAACAATGCGTAGTTGTACTCGAATTTTTTGAACACCGAAGAAGCTCGTACTTGGCCACGTAAATGGAGTACTCAGTTTTGGATGATTCGGCAGCGTGGAACTACTTGGAGGCTCCGGTGCGCTGCGGTCAAGCGCCTGGAATACGGCACCAAACTCAGGCTGAAGCGAGGATCACCGTAATGGCCGCTGCCAGCATTGATGGCCCGTACGCCACTTCCGTGGGCCTGTTGTCGCGGCCACGCCTGACTAAAATGGCTGAGGCAACTCCGCCGACGATGAAGCCGAGCAGCCCGCCATAAAACAGTTGGGTCCAGCCTAAGTACCCCAAGTAGAGACCGACCGGAGCAGCTAGCTTTACGTCGCCCATCCCGATGCCATTTGGGGAAATCACGGCCAAGGCCAAGTAAAGGACGAACAAGATTGCTCCACCCGAGACCGCGTTCAGGAGGTCGCTCCACGGTTGGCCGGCAAGAGTGGACGCCGCAAAGAGTGCCGCCCCACCTGCTAGGAGGAGCAACACGAGGGGATTGGGGAGTAAATGCAGCTCGATATCAATTCGTGCGAGCTGAATTCCGAGGACGCCGAGAAAGACGAATGCCGACAGTAGAAGTACATCTTCAATGCGGAGAGCAAACGCGAAGCAAACAGCCGCTGTGATCGACGCCGTCGCAACTCTCACGAGTAGCGATGGCCGTCTGCCGAATCGGGGGAGGAACCTAGTGATCAGGAGCTCGGAGAGCAACGAAAGTGTGGCTCCCATGAGCCCTATGCCGACCGTGAAGAAAGGTCCGCTGCTAGTGGTCAGCTCCAAAGAAGTCACTTGATCCCCCTGCGTGCGTCAGTCCGGCTGGTGGCCAATGAGCGGCCGGCTACCCCATTTTGACCCCGAGGCCCGATTCAAGCTAACATTGGTAGTCGTTGTGCGTGTCCTTTCTCGATGATGCGTGCCCGCTTGAGAATCCGGTTGCAGGATGACTACTCAACGAGCACATTCGGGACTTCAGGATTACTGGTTACATAGAGCCCTCACCTCTGTTCCGGTAGCGCATAGATAGTAGGTGCACACGCTTGAGTGACACCTAAACAAGAACGCCAGAACAAGAACGAGGCAAAAACCGTGCGTACGTACACCCCGAAGCCCGGCGATATCAACCGCCAGTGGCACGTCATTGACGCCACAGACGTTGTCCTTGGTCGTCTTGCGAGCCAGACCGCAATCCTGCTGCGCGGCAAGCACAAGGCCACCTTTGCGTCCCACATGGACATGGGCGACTTCGTCATCATTATTAACGCTGAGAAGGTAGCCCTGACCGGCGCCAAGCTGGAGCAGAAGCGCGCATACCGCCACTCCGGCTACCCGGGCGGCCTGACCTCCGTCAACTACGCGGAACTCCTGGAGTCCAACCCGGTCCGCGCCGTTGAGAAGGCAATCAAGGGCATGCTCCCCAAGAACTCCCTTGCTGCGCAGCAGCTGGGCAAGCTGAAGGTGTACCGCGGTGCAGAGCACCCGCACGCCGCCCAGCAGCCCAAGACGTTCGAAATTTCCCAGGTCGCCCAGTAGTCCTGGCCACCAAACAACTTATCTATACAAGGAGAATCGTGGCTCAGAACGAAGAGACCACCGAGGCCGTTGTGGCTGAGGAAAACCCGACCAGCTACACCTCGGAGAGCGGTCCTGCGGAAGCAGAAGCGCCGAAGAAGGAACGCCCGGCACTGACTGTTGCCGGCGCTGCAGTTGGCCGCCGCAAGGAAGCTGTTGCCCGCGTGCGCATCGTCCCCGGCACCGGCAAGTGGACCATCAACGGCCGCACGCTGGAGAACTACTTCCCGAACAAGCTGCACCAGCAGGACGTCAACGAGCCCTTCAAGATCCTCGATCTTGATGGCGCTTATGATGTCATGGCCCGCATCCACGGTGGCGGCATCTCCGGTCAGGCCGGTGCCCTGCGCCTCGGGATCGCCCGCTCACTGAACGAGATCGACACCGAGAACAACCGCGCCACCCTGAAGAAGGCCGGTTACCTGCGCCGTGACGCACGCGTCATCGAGCGTAAGAAGGCCGGTCTCAAGAAGGCCCGTAAGGCTCAGCAGTACTCCAAGCGCTAAACCCGCTTGCACGGAAGCCCGTCCCGCCATTGGCGGGGCGGGCTTTTCACGTATCCAGAAATCTGGTTTATGGCCGAAGCGGCGTTTGTTTGGCCGATACCGAAGTCGCGGGCCGGCCCGACTTCATTCTGGGACCGCGGTGGTGAGACAGTTCCCTGGCGTCACCCAGCTGCTCAGTTCGGGCCGTCATGGGTGCTCCGATCGCTATTGCTTCCGTGGGCCGAGGCTGGCCGACTTCAGAGCCTGCGTATGTCAACCTAATTCAGCACCACGAGGACGGCCTGATCCAGGACCGCATGCCGTTCCGTTGCAGGAACTTTGAGCGGGCGGCGACTAACCCCTCCTGCTTTAGTAGTGAGCTGCCTGCCCGCCGTGCCAGAGGCTGTGGTGCTGTCGCCTCTGCTGGCTCACTTGATGAGGGCTTCCGGCATTGGCTCTCCCCTTGCGGCGGTATAGGGTGCGGTTAATAAGCGAGAGTTGGGGGGAACATGTGCGGTGGGTTTCGCAGAGCGCTATTTGAGCACCGGCGCTTGCCACGGCATGTACGGATGTTGCGCATCATTCAGGCTGGGAGTGCTGCAGCTGCTTTTTGCTGCGCTCCAATTTCTGTAGGTTTCCGCCTCGGACCGCATGTCTTCAATTTGCTCCTGCTCGTTCCGGTTCTAGTATTTCTGGCAGCCGTCTTTGGGGTCGGCCTCCTGACCTGGAGAAACTACGAACGCACTGCGGAGATTTGGGCGGAGAATGTAAGAGGCCGAGGGCTGGAGAGGGCCGGGCTCGGATGGCTTGTCGACACGGGGACGATCCGTGCGCTGGGGGCTGGGAAGTCTATCTTCACGACAGTCATCTTCATGATGGCGGTTAAGCAAATCATCTGGCCATATTTTGCATTGAGATAAGGCTTCCCGACTCGTTCCCATTGATCAACTCCCGGGCCCGGGAGTCCGGTGCATTCACCAGCGCGCATGAGGCGTTCTGGGCCGCCTCCCGTCGGGTCAACGGCGGCGCCGACGGAACCCGTGAACTCATCGATGTCCTGCTGCTCCACCGCTCCATGGACGCCGGCGATGTGCAGGCAGGTATCACCGCGGCGCTGGGAGTGGGCACGGTCAGTGCCGATGTTGTCGCCATCGAAGCCCGCAGACACGCGACGATTCATTCCAGGGTGGGTCCGGCCCGGTGCTCACTCGGACGTGAATGTGCAACGGGTTGTCAGTCTCACCCAGCGCCGTCTCATGGACCCCGCCGCCGTCATCGCCGGGCTCCCGCCGGACACACGGCCCGTGCCATCGGTCAGTGCCTATGACGAGCTGCTGGCGAAATGCGCCAAACACCCCGCAGGAACAGCATCGAAGGAGAACATCTCATGAGTCCCACCGCACCGGCCACCACCATCACACCGACCTTGCGCCGGCGGTGCGGCCTGACCGAACAGGCCGCTGTCGCGGCCGTGGACCAGGCATGCCGGAGGCTCCGCCTGCCCACGGTCCGGGCGGTCCTGGACGAAGCCCTGACCATCTCCGGGAAGGAACAACTCAGCTATCAGGGCTTCCTGGCCGAACTGCTGCTCGCCTAGTCTGATGATCGGGACCGGCGATCTTCGATCCGCCGCGTCAAGGCAGCCGCGTTTCCGCGGGACAGGTGGCCGGGGGGATTTCGATTTCGACGCGAACCCGAACATCAACCCCGCCACCATCCACACCCTTGCCACCGGGGACTGGATCCGCAAAGGCGCACCCCTGTGCCTGATCGGGGACTCCGGAACCAGCAAATCCCACCTGCTTATCGGCCTCGGGACCGCGGCTGCGGAGAAGGGCTGCCGGGGCAAATACACCCAGGCGACTCGGCTTGTGAACGAACTCGTCGAGGCCGCGGACGAGAAAGTCTTGGCCAAGACTATTGCTCGCTACGGGCGAGTGGACCTGCAGTGTATTGATGAGCTTGGTTATTTGGAACTGGACCGCAGCGGTGCAGAGCTGTTGTTCCAAGTTCTTACCGAACGCGAGGAAAAGAACTCCGTGGCCATCGCTAGCAAAGAGTCGTTCTCGGGCTGGACAAAGACCTTCGCCGATCCAGGTCTCTGTGCCGCGATCGTGGACCGGCTGACCTTCAATGGCGCCATCATCGAAAGCGGCACCGACTCATACTGACTCGCCCATACGATCACCCAACAATCCGCAGGCTAGCCTGATGGCCCTCTTCAATACGTGTCAACCGCCTCACCCGAATTCAGATTCTTGCTCGTGTGGCATGGATTGAAATAGCACTTATCTGCAGCTAGAAAGGGAGCAACGGCGCCCATTTACCACTGGCTTCCGAAAATGGTCTGGATGTAGATCAGCATCAGGAGGTACCCGGCACTGCACAGCCAAACGTACGGCCATCGGGTGCGGGCCTGTTCCGCCAGCGGTTTACCCCGCTTTCCTTGCGGGCGAAACAGGAGCACGAAGAGGCTGAGGGGACGCCACCGGTATATGGCGAGTGATACTGCCACGAAGAGCGCCGAAAAGTACGACAGTGTCGTTATGCCTTGGAATTCCGTCAGAGGCGGAAGAGTAAGGGCTATGGCTATGGCGCATCCGTGGAGGACAAGGTTCACCTTTCCCAAGAACCGGTGAATGGGGAATCCCGGATGGATGATCGTGGGAAGTTTGAATTGTCCGGAATAGCCCACGGTGTAGGCCACAATGACGATGTAAGAGACGATCAGGAGCCTGATCAACGGAAAGATTTTCCACGGGATGTCGCTGAAATAACGGCCTGTGGGCCCGTGACGGCTGCCGTTACGCCGAATAGCCGACGTCTTTTCATATCTGCTCCCACCCAAAGTCCAACGGTTTTGCCAGCATAAGACACTATCGACTTGCGCTGAGCTGTTTCGGCACGCTTGCCGAAGCCCCCTTGGTGCAAACCCTGGATAATTCTCGGATATGGAGATTCGCCCGACCCAGCGGAACCGCGAATCCGCCGCGCTAATGAATCGGCCGAATAGCCCAGTCATGAAGCTTCCGCACGGCAGATGAGAGTGCGCATTAGGCGCTGGTCAGCATGACTGTGGGTGGTCTTGGATCAGGCCGTCTCCGTGGTCCTGAATCAAGGTGACGTCCTCACCGACTTCCTGACCGAGCACCTCGACCATCTACGCTCCACCAAAAGACTCAAAGCCTAGGCCGAGACATCAGGGCAAACGCGAGTCGTCGAAATGAACCGACACGTCGCGGCCAACCTGGAAAGCGTCATCGCACCATCCAAAGCACCGGCACGGGAGCATCAACGATGCGAACTGACAACACACATAACCTCCTGGCCGCCGCACGCCAACCATCAGACAAAGCGCGCCAACAAGCAGAGGATGCCCCCTCTAGCAACTTGACCAAACCGCACAACCCCCAACTGTCAGCGAGCTGGCCAGAACAGCCGGAAGATCACCCTCCTGGCTCTACACCAAGCCAGACGTTCTGGAGCAGCTCCAGCAGTGGAAATAGCCAGGTAGAACGTCGCCAACGGGGTCGTCTATTCGAGCGTCGGAGACATCTACGCAGCGGCGGCTGCAACTGGCCACCAACGCTTCCAACAGCTCACCGATGAGAACAGCCGTCTGCAGGAGCGGCTGGCACGGGCGTATGGAGCGCTCCGGTCCGCGAGCCAAAGGCGTGAAATCTGTCTAACGGCCGGTCGGCAACCCAACCGGGCTGAAGGGACGTCCGCGAGACTCATTCGAAGCCGGGAGACGTCCCTTGTGGGTGTGCAGCTCAGGGCGAATCAGGCTTCTTCCTCATGTCCATGTATGCGAGACCAAGGTTCAGAGGCAGGAACCACACGACTGCGATAAGGGCGTCACCCACCCGTAAACCATAGGCTAGGAGCGCGAGAACGAATCTAATGAGCATTTCCAATCGCGCCTACGATCGCCCTTCGAAACTTGGGCTGATCTACGTGCAACACTCGGACCTCAATGTCGGGTATGAATCAGGAATCGTCGGCCTCCGTCCTCCGGGGGTAACGGGGGCACCGCGATGGGAATCCAGCCCACGTGATTTTGGTGATGCCGCCGCTCCGACGTAGTGGACAGGAGCCCGAGTTAACCTCTGAGGCGGTAGACGTTGACTCCATCAATCTCTTCAGCTCGAAATGTGATACGAACCCAGTCATGTATGGCCAGCAATTCTGAGCTGTTTCCAGGAACTCTGAGTTGCTCAGGCTGTTCGACCAGATAGCACAGCCGCCCAGACTGCACTTGCTGTTGAAATTGTTCCAGTGTCGGGCTCGGATCTTTTGCAGCGAAGCCCCCGATTGGCATTATTGGCCTGTTCACTTCTAACTGGAAGCGGGCGGCGGTCTGGCCAGGATAGGTAGCGGCTGCCCATGTACAGCCGGTGTCCGCACTGCGAAGAAGCTCCGCTATGCCAGGCGTCGGACTGTTGCCAATGGCCAGCCCTGTGGCCCAGGCCGGATTCTGAACCTTGACTCCTTGCAGGAAACGGCTGAGTGAATTCGGGTTGCTGACGACGCCCCCGGAAAGTGGATTGGAACCAGTCTGCGGAGATCCAAGGGTGATCGCCGCACAATAGATGGGCCCCACGAGCAGGCTGCTGATAGCCAACCACGAAGCCGTCTGAGTGATCCATTTTCGCGGTGCAGGTAGCATGACCGCCGCGCCGGACACCATACCGGTGTAAAGGAGCACCAGGCCTAGCCATCCTGGATATTCCTCGCTCAACTGCCACATTCCGTGGGAAAAGATGCAGCTGGTAACTACTGCCAGGCCAACGCCGACGCGGCTTAGTCGTGTACTCCCGGGAGTGAGGAGTAGCTCAGCGCCTAGGCCGAGACACAGAGCCATCGGTGCTGCCAGAGATGCGGTGTAGTACGAGTGAAAGCTGCTCCCCATGAAGGACAGTACGACGTACGTAGTCATCATCCAGCAAACAGCGGCCGCACAGAATATGGACTTATTTCGACCGTACCTCCCTCTCAATAGCTGTACTGTGATGGCGACACACGCAAGAAGACCTGGGATTAGTAGCCAACCGCTCTCTTGTCCGTAGTTGGCGTTGAACAGTCTGAAGAACCCGGCATCGCTATCAGCGCTCCGCATCTCTTCGGGCATAAGAGCCAGCGAAGGGTCATCTTCCTGCTTCAGAACTCGATCGAGTCCGTTGTAGCCAAGCGTTAGTTCGATCGTGCTGTTTGTGGCCGTGCCCCCGACATAGGGGCGAGACTCGGCCGGTGTTAGATCTGTGGCCAAAGGCCACGCCAGCGAACCGGTAACAAGAATCAGGCCAGCTAAGAGAACCGTGACAAGCCGTTTGCGCCAAGCAAATGATGAATAGAGCAGGAAGACCAGGATTATGGCTGGCAGCACCAGGAATGCTTGGAGTTGCTTGGCCAGAAACCCCAGCGAAAGAAGCGAGGCAGTTATGTAAAGGAGCCGACTTCGTTCCGACACGGTGGCCCTAATTCCCGCATAGAGGGCCGAAAGCATTAAAAGCACCATAAGGGGATCGGGATTGTTATAACGCGCCAATAGCGCCGTGATTGGAGTGGTCGCAAAGACAGCAGTGGCGAGTAGGGCCAATGTTGCGGGAAGGTGTGGCCGCCCCACACGATAGATCAACAGAGCGCTCGCCACCGTCATTGCCGCCTGAGGAAGAAGCAGGGCCCACGAATTCAGTCCAAAGAGTCGAACGGACAGCCCCATGACCCACAGGCTCAATGGAGGTTTGTCTACTGTTATGGAGTTGCCCCAGTCTGCGGATCCAAAAAAGAGAGCTGCGAAATCATGCTGGCCCGACTGAACGGCCGCCGAATAGTAGGCATTTGCCCAGCCGTTGGCGTCCAAACCCCAGACGTAGATGAGAGCAGCCATGGAAACTATGCCCAGGAGTGCCCACCGTTCCCATGCTGGTGTGCGCTCTGAAGGGGGTCCGCCGTAGGGCCTGGCCCCGTCAATGCCTAAGATCGAAGATTGTGATGCCGTCAATGCTTTCCCCCTTGAAGTTCGACCGAACCCAATCTGTGATAGCTACAGCATCCCTGCCTAATGGCACTTCGTCCACGATGGGTTGCTGCCAAATGAAGTACGAAACTCGCTGGCTTTCTACGAGAGCAATGAACTGGCCGAAAGTGGGGGCTGGATCTTCCCCAAGCCATCCGCCAAGAGCGATGACCGGGCGTTGCGAAGCAAGTTGATACTGCGCTGCATTCTGGGCTGTGTAAGTAGCGGCAGCCCAGTCTGATCCCGCTGTTGCCCTAAGCAGACTGGTTACTGCCGTCGACGGCTCCACACCGAACCCCAAGTGCCTGGCTATTGGCGGATCGCCCTTTCGTGCCGCTTCAAGATGAGCGGACAAGGATTCCGGGTGGTTGCCTGCCGGGCCTGAGATCGGATTCGTTCCACTGTGAGAACGGGGCAACGTGATCAAATTCGTTGCGATTGGTGCTATGACCAAACCCAGCGTCATCAGCCCGAGGGTGACCATTCGTTGGGTTTTTGTCGCAGCAAGAAGCCATCCGGCTGCAGAGAGAACAGTCACGCTCATGCCGATGAGCGGCCAGGCGCCCCATTCATCGCTGTATTGGAAGATCCGGGCCGCGGTATATCCGGTTCCGATCAGCAGCACGGTGCCGATGAGTCGAGAAACAAGCCGATGCCTTTGGCTCCAGAGCACGAAGAGTCCCAAGGGGACCACCACCGCGATTGGCGCACTTATCGAGAACACGTAGTACGTGTGGGTCATGGAGCCCATGAAGCTTAGGACTGTGTAAACGGAGGCCAGCCAAATGACGCCCATGGTCGCCAAAGCCGACGCATTTATGGACGCATCACCAGACTGGCGCCACAGCATCACCAGCGCGAGTGCACAGGTTAGCGCCGTGAACAGCAACCAGGCTCCCTCCGGCGCAAAGTTTGCGTTGAATAGCCTGCTGAGGCCGCCGTCGTATGGTGCCTCACTGCCTGTGCCGGGCCTGGCGGCTGTTCCGCTGGTACTCATAGGAATCCTGATGAACCGTGCTAGGCCGTTGTAGTCGAGTGTGAGTTCTAGCATGCTGTTGGTTGTGGATCCGCCGACGTATGGTCGGTTGGCGGCCGGGGTGAGGTCGACGATGGCCAGCCACCAGCCTCCGCTGATTACGAGGGCTCCTAGGGATGCCACGAGGCGGAGGATCCGGGATCCCAGTGTGCCGGCGCCGAAGAGCAGGACGGCGAGTATGAGGGCCGGGATTGGGAGGAAGGCCTGGATTTGTTTGGCCATGAATCCGAGTCCGAGTGCCGTTCCGGCGAGCAGGTACCAGACCCAGCGGTTGTCGTCGATTGCTCGGATGACGAAGTAGACGGCGGCGACGGTGAGGAGGCCCATGAGGGGTTCGGGGTTGTTGTAGCGCGACATGAGTACGACGACGGGGGTGGTGGCATAGATCAGGCCGCCGAGCAGTGCGGGCCCGGCGGGGTGGCTGCGGCGGATGATTTTGTAGATCAGCCATGTTGTAGCGACGCCCATAAGGGCCTGGGGGACCAGCAGGGCCCAGGAATTGAGTCCGAAGAGCCGAACGGAGAGCGACATGATCCAGATGCTGAGCGGTGGCTTGTCGATGGTGATGAGGTTGCCGGCGTCAAGGGAACCGAAGAAGAAGGCTTTCCAGTCCTGGGAGCCTGCTTGTGCGGCTGCGGAGTAGTAGGGGTTTGCCCAGCCGTTGCGGTCCAGACCCCAAAGGAACGATGCCGCCGTGCCCACTAAGAGGACAGCCAGCCCAATCCTCTCCCACGGAATAGGCGTGCTGACGGCGCGACCACTCTGCCGGGCCGCAACCGGGCTCGTTGTCGTCGTTGTTCTCATGTGAACGAACTTTCACCCACGAAGATCATAGACTCGCACCCCATTGGTCGTCCTTGAAGAAAAGTTGTCGTCCACCCACCGCGAAATGGCAACCGTTTCGGGCCCTAGCTGGTCGAGGTCCAATAGATCCTGCTGCCAAATGAAGTAAGAAATGCGCCCTTCGGCCACCAGCGAAACAAACTGTTCCAGCGTTGGTGCGGGATCCGTTCCTAACCAACCGCCGATGGCCAGCACGGGACGGCCGGAAGCCAACTGATACTGGGCCGCATTTTGCGCCGAGTACGTGGCAGCTATCCAAGTCGCCTCAGTAGCCGTGTCCGCCATCATCGCGAGAACGTCTGAGTCGGGGACGGCCCCGTATGCAATTTGCTGTGCCCAAGCGGGGTTTCCCTTGCGTATCTCCTCAAGATGACGGGAAATTGCGCGAGGATCGTTGGAGAGGGGTCCGGAAATGGGATTTGTACCCTGTTGCGGGCTGAACAGAGTATGCAAATTCGTCGCCACAGGACCACCGACCAGACTGATAACAAGCACGGACCACATGACCCGGGTAGCAAGTGGGCGCAATTCGAAAGTCCAACCGATCGCTGCCACGATCCCGGCAAGCAGTACGCCCGTAGCGAGCCACCAGGGATATTCGTCGCTGTAGTGCAAGATTCGCATTCCCAAATACGCAGATCCTCCGATTATGGCGGCACCAATCAGGCGGACCGGAAGGCGGTTTCGTGCCTTCCACAGGACGGCTAGACCGATAGGGACCGTTACCGCGATGGGCGGAGCTAAGGAGTATACGTAGTACGTGTGGATCATTGTTCCCATGAAACTGAGTAACAGGTAGGTCGACGCGAACCATGTGCCCGCTACGAGGCCGATAGCTCGGGCAGCAGCGGACTTGTCCAACAGATACGGCAAGACGGCCAGGAGCAGAACGATTGCCCCCGCCGTGAAAAGCAGCCAAGTTGCCTCGGGTGCAAAATTTCCGTTAAAGAGTCGGGACAAGCCGCCGTCGTATGGTGCCTCACTGCCTGTGCCGGGCCTGGCGGCTGTTCCGCTGGTACTCATAGGAATCCTGATGAACCGTGCTAGGCCGTTGTAGTCGAGTGTGAGTTCTAGCATGCTGTTGGTTGTGGATCCGCCGACGTATGGTCGGTTGGCGGCCGGGGTGAGGTCGACGATGGCCAGCCACCAGCCTCCGCTGATTACGAGGGCTCCTAGGGATGCCACGAGGCGGAGGATCCGGGATCCCAGTGTGCCGGCGCCGAAGAGCAGGACGGCGAGTATGAGGGCCGGGATTGGGAGGAAGGCCTGGATTTGTTTGGCCATGAATCCGAGTCCGAGTGCCGTTCCGGCGAGCAGGTACCAGACCCAGCGGTTGTCGTCGATTGCTCGGATGACGAAGTAGACGGCGGCGACGGTGAGGAGGCCCATGAGGGGTTCGGGGTTATTGTAGCGCGACATGAGTACGACGACGGGGGTTGTGGCATAGATCAGGCCGCCGAGCAGTGCGGGCCCGGCGGGGTGGCTGCGGCGGATGATTTTGTAGATCAGCCATGTTGTAGCGACGCCCATAAGGGCCTGGGGGACCAGCAGGGCCCAGGAATTGAGTCCGAAGAGCCGAACGGAGAGCGACATGATCCAGATGCTGAGCGGCGGCTTGTCGATGGTGATGAGGTTGCCGGCGTCAAGGGAACCGAAGAAGAAGGCTTTCCAGTCCTGGGAGCCGGCCTGTGCGGCTGCGGAGTAGTAGGGGTTTGCCCAGCCGTTGCGGTCCAGACCCCAAAGGAACGATGCCGCCGTGCCCACTAAGAGGGCAGCCAGCCCAATCCTCTCCCACGGAATAGTCGTGTTGACGGCGCGACCACTCCGCCGGGCCGCAACCCGACTCACCTCGGAGACACTCAACGGACGGACTGTCCAGCAGGCCGAAGCGCGAGTAGGGCGGAGCGTTCGTCACTGCGGCGGACCCGGAAAACCCAGATCCGGAGCAGCACAAATCTCATTAGCGTTGCTAATACATTGGCAGCCGTCAGCGTCAGCAGCTCGGCACTTGGCCCGGCGTCTAGATTAACCGAATGCAGGACAAGTAGCGACGACGAAGTGATTGCCCACGCAAGCAGAAAGACGATGAGCCCTTGGAACTGTTGGGTAAACAATTTCATTGGCCCAGTGATACCGAAGGTGAACCTTCGGTTGGCAGCTGTATTGCCGACGGCCGTCAGCAGCAGTGCCAAGAAGTTCGCCTCCTGGGCGCCGAACGGTCCCTGAAGAACCAGATACAACAGCGCAAAAGCTAGCGTCGAAACCATCCCAACAAGGCCAAAGCGCAGCACCTGTCCGAAGAAGCTGGGGCGGCCTGGGGGAACTATCGGGCGTCGTCCGAGCTCTGCATAGATTGCCTGGACAGGAATGGAGCCCTTGACCAGCGAACCGGCCACGCGAATCATGCCTCGAATATCGTCAAGGGCGGTTTGCTTGATGTCAACGCGGCTGTCCGGATCATCCACCCAATCAACGGGGATCTCGTGAATACGCAGCCCGGAACGTTCGGCGATGATCAGCAATTCAGTGTCGAAGAACCATCCGTTGTCTTCTACATACGGGAGCAAAAGCTGAGCGACATCTGCCCGTATTGCTTTGAATCCACATTGGGCATCGGAAAAACGTACCTGCATTGTCCGCCGAAGCAGGAAATTGTAGGACCGCGAAATGAATTCCCGCTTCGGCCCTCGGCTCACCCGCGAACTCTGGCCAAGACGCGTGCCGATGGAAATATCGGAGTGCCCTGAAAGAAGAGGGGCGACCAACGGCGGGAGTGCGGCTAAGTCGGTGGAGAGGTCCACGTCAAGGTAGGCCAGGACTCTTGCCTCGGAGGCGCCCCATGCATCCCGGAGCGCGAACCCGCGCCCCTTAACCTCAAGACGGCGATATTCAACATTCTGCAGTTGCTCGCTGAGTCGAGCCGCAATCACCGGTGTCCGATCGGTGCTTGCGTTGTCGGCAATGGTTATTTTCCACGTCGAAGGCATTTCGTGCGTCAGGTATTCGGCGAGCCTTGAGATGCTGTTTTCGAGTACGGCTTCCTCATTGAAAACCGGTACTACAATTTCGAGCGCCAAGCCCCCATAGCTAGGTGTCATGCATGGAATCGTAGGCGTGCCGAAAGGCCGGGGGCGAGGCTTTTCGGCAAAGACAGGTACTGCCCAGTTATTCCAAGTAGTTGACGTGAACGCTCTGGCCGGAGGGCAGGTAGTGACGGAGTGCGCACACGTAGAGCAGCCGGGAGTTTCGCCAATACAGGTCTTGTTCATCCATGCGAATCAGATGTATCAATGTCACGGGCGAACCTTCGGAATTAGACCAAAACTTGCATGTGACACTGTGGCCCGACTCGACCAATACCTTTAGTCCGTCTCCGTCCGCGCCCTGATGGCGTGCCGCATCCGATATGGAAAGTGTCCACGACGTTTTCAGACCGGCCTCCGTCTCTGAGGAACAGACCGAAAATCGTGACGGACTCGAGATGTTCGAAAGGTAGCTCGTCTCAAGCATCTCGACTACCCCGTGGATTGGATCTTGTGTATGTGGCCGGCCTGAATCTAGGCAGATTGCCGTCCTGAGGCCAAGATCATCGACCTGTAGGTTCCATGTGTGGAGTGTGGCGCTAGGTGGCGGTGTTCTATTTTCGCTCTGTCGCTAGTTCCCGATGACGAGAATGCTTGCTGCTGCTTCGACGACGTCATCGGTGATGGTTTGGAGTTGGTTGATTTTGAGGACGCGGGTGGTCTGGGAAATTGCCGTTCGAGGAGCCGTAGGTTGCCGCGGGTGATCCGTTCTACTGCGGCAATGGCCTGGGCATCAGTGAAGTCATCCGGGTCGAAGCTCCGGCCGAGGCGTTTCAAGTGTCGGTCCACAACAAAGAGGAGCTCGTCTCTGCCGAGGGCGCAGTATCGGTGGGAGAACCCGAGGAGGCTGTAAAGCTGGGGATACTGCCGGAATCGTTGGTCTATGCCACGTAGTCACGGCGTGCCGGCAACCCACAACGAAGCCGACGAGCGTCCCGATCGAAGTTCCCCAAACGGATCAACGTGAGAGCTTGCGATAGATACCCCCAGCCATGGAACCGGCCGTGGCCCTGGGCGTTCAAACACGCTGTCGATGCCGGCGTCCCCCAAGGCCGGTCATGCCGGGAAGGGCACAATGCCCCGATAAGTCCTGTTCATCAGGCCACAGTGCCACATTCCGATTGGCCTCTGAGTTGGCACCGGCTGCTACCCCAGGAAAGCGTTCAAAAGCACTATCGCAAGGCCCGCCAAGAAGAGCAGAGAACAGAACAAGAGTCCTACGATCTGCAATCCGCGGACCTGCTCGCCGCCCAACGGAGCCCGAAGCCTGAGCATGCCCTCGATGATGACTGCCTGGCGCCGCGCAGTGCGCTTGCTAAAAACAAACCAACCCAGACCGATGATCATCAGGACCACGCCAAGTTGCACTCTTGCTCCTCCGAAGCGACTGGCTTATCTGTCCCTGTCTTCGTGGTCTTCGGGGTCCAGTGGAAGCCCGCTGCGATACGCCGACGGTCCTCTCTCGCCGATTTGCCGACCTGCCTCAACCGGAGCGATCCTTTCACCAGGAAGATGCATGCCACGAACATGACGACGGCCATCGCGACTGCTGGCCATAGGCTATCCGGATCGCCATATTTGGGCTGAAACACGATGGCAAGGACGCCGGCCACGACCATGAAGACGTTGGCGATTGCGTAGGGTCCGAACATGGAGTACACGGCCCGCCACGTGGCCCTGCTGCTCGTCACTTGGTGGTTCCGTCGCCGCCCATGTCGCTAGCTTCCCCCAAGTTCGTCTCATCGTGAGCGTAGCTGCCGCCGTCGGGCAAAGGGAAGTATGGAACTACACCTGTCGGCCACGACCCGGACGATCTGGCCGTCGCACGCCAACGAATAGGACTCAGACGGACATGTTCAGTTCCCGCTTCCGGAAACAAGGGCGCTTGGCCTGGACGATATGAACCATTCAGCGAGAAGACGTTTCTAAGACAAGTAACGCCGTCGCTTCACCGTGAACTCAACCCTCGCCAACGGGCGCTTACCCGGAATCAAATCCGTCACTCCAGCGAAATCAGCCCGTCAAGTCGAATTGTAGATTCTCGATGTGAGGAGCCATATGCTTCGGGCATATTGGGACACGATTTTGAACTCGCCATCTTGGTTGTTCCTTGTCGTCATGGCAGTTTCCGGGATAGCAGGCTGGTCCGTGCTGTCGAGCTTCCTGCATGGCGTGGGCCCACTCAACCCAGTCATGCACTGGCTGACGTTGGTTCTGGCGGCCCTGACCTTCACGGTGTTCTGCCTCTCTACCCGGATCTGGCACGACAGGAATCGACGCGAGACTGGCCGGCATGACTGACCTAGTCACGCTGCCCGTCATGCCTCGTACTCGTCAAGGTCGCGAAATCCCATGACCAGGCGCCACCGCCGGCGCGGGGCCCGAAACGCTCACGCAAGGTTGTCCCCTGGACGGTTTCCCCCCAACGTACACCCGCCATTTACCGCCGACAGAACAACGTCAAATACAGCTGCGATTCACAACTAACCCCTCCCCAAGCTCAAAGTGCTGTCTTGAAAAGCTTCTGTTTTTCAAGTCATCAGGCAGCTAAGAGGCGCGTCGGCGTCCGTTTGTCGCACCTTCACCGGCAGTTTCTCGGGAGGGTCCTACGGGAACCTTCCTGAGGCGGAATGACATGGGTCTTCGGAAGCAGCGGTTGGGCCTCCGGCCAGGCCAGAGGGGGACCCAGGTAACCCGCTGGTATGCATCGCTCTACACGCATTTCTTCGACCCTTCCCAGAATCAAACGACCCCGTTGTTCGGGGCGAACACCCTTGCCATTGCCACGTAATCACGCTTGGATCACTTCATGAATGCACCAAGCAAGCTGGTGATGGTTGGTGGAGTCACCATTGAGGCCGCCAAGATCCGTAGGGTCAGTACCTTTGCGACCTTCACGCAAGGGTTCCTCTGCATCCCTGCCCCGGACTCTGAACAGCCATCGGTCGCTGACGTCGACGAGGCTATTGAGGGGATAACAGTGACTTATGCACCCCACCAGCGTTTCCATGCCGTCGAGGTCAGCCAAGGAATAGCCATTTACGTCTTCCCGGTGAGCGGCCCCAGCCACGCCGTGCAGATCGCGGAGAGCATCGCCGAGGCGATTCAACCCCTTGGCTTCACCGGCACCATCACGGCCTGCGCCGACCGTCTCGGTCCACGGCCACGGATGGGACGGTACGCCTATAACGCGGCCATCTGCTCGGTGGACGCCGCCATCGACAGGGACGGGGCGCCGCTGGCCTTCCGGGATGTGAAGGACAACCAATCGTGCTGGGCAG
Source organism: Pseudarthrobacter lactosi (assembly GCF_055412785.1). Taxonomy (NCBI): domain Bacteria; kingdom Bacillati; phylum Actinomycetota; class Actinomycetes; order Micrococcales; family Micrococcaceae; genus Pseudarthrobacter; species Pseudarthrobacter lactosi. The sequence goes on along the minus strand of NZ_JBVAYS010000001.1, from coordinate 1,420,389 downwards.
TCGAATCGTCCGCTTTCCAGGACCTGGTGTTTCGTCTGGCCCGGTGGGCCGCGGACAACACCAAAGGGCCCATCCACGCGGGTCTCCCTCTCACCATGTCCAGGTGCGAGCCGAACCAGGTCGCGGCTGTACTGACACGCTGCTGCGCAGACATCGGGGTGGCGAGGCTCCTGTTCCCCACACCCCACGGCGACTGGTACGTCGAGTTCACCCGTGAGGGGTGGATCGTGCCCGGCACCGAATACAAGGACGGGGCTCCCGAGGGCATAAATGCCCTGACAGCCCTACTTCAGGACCTCGCACCGCTGTACGACTACGCGGCTGTTGTTGTTGATACCTTCGGGGCGGTAACAGCCCGCAGCGTCATGATCCAGTGGGGAATCCCCGGCCCCTCGGATCGGGAGTGCGAATCCGACCACTCCCTCGTAAAGACGACAGCTCCAGGGATTTTCGCATTGCAAGTCCTCGGACCAGAGCACGCTGACCTGCAACCCAAAGACGCTTGGCACATACTTCCCTTCGGTGCTGGCAAGCGGATGGTGATCTCTCGAACGCCGGACGCCTGGTGGCGGCGCCGCGAAGGCTTCCCCGAGGCAGGGTTCGAGGCCCTGCGGGAGGCCAATAAGGAACTGCTCGGCAAGTGGGCCTGACGAGCCGGCACAGACCCAAAGGAATTCACCAAGCACGAAACAGCGACCGACGAACTCTAGGAAGCAGGCTGATAGTCAAATAAAGCGAACGTCCCACCGAAGGTTTGGCTTACGGGCATCCGGGGCGCCATTTAGCGCCGCGAAAATCCCGCCATTTATCGATGAGATTCACAGGTTCCATGCCAGCGAAAGCGAGAGAGTTTCCCGCTTAAATTCCTCAAACGGGATTCCCCCGGACCAGCTGCGAGCTGATCCAAACGGGTTTGAGGTTCAATGTAGGGGGCTTCGGGAACGGCCAGGTCGGTGAAATGCAGACTCACGCTGTGGACGCGATGATTTCGCAGGGCGCAGGAGGTCTCGATGGTGTCAATAAGAAATTCGGGGAATGGCTCGCCAAGGAATATCCGGGCTTCCGCGTTGCCAGGTCCGCTAGGAGTCTCAGGAACAGGATGGGAACATGTATGAGGTGCCGATCAAGCAGTGCCACGCGTGATGCATTCTTCGCTATGTTCGGGCCGTTTCACTCCGGCAATATCCTCATGCTCCTATCGATCCTTGTCCTTGTGATCTTCAGGCCCAACGCAGACGATCCCGGAACCTATTGGGCCATTGGCCTTGTGGCTTTGCTCATGATCACGGCAGCTGTCTTCATTATCGGAGGCGGAGGAAGACGATTGTTGAGACTGCAGGAATCTTGGAGGCAAGACCGTAGGCGTATCCAGGCAGGTCTCCCCCTTGAGCCGGAAGAACCTCAGCCACCAGAAACACCCCAGGCCAACGGCGTGTAAGTGGCACCAGCCTGGGCTGGTATTGCGCCGGGTGGTCTCAGGGAATCGCCGGACTGCCTATTCTCTGGAGGGCGGCTGGTCTTGGAGGACTCCAGCGGACGATTTGTTTCGAGTAGCCAGAGGGCGCAACCATCGCTCAGCGGGTTTCTCAACGAACTCGTGGAGAAGTCCGGATGACGCGATCGAAGCAGTGACGGCAAGGATTGCGGTACCGACGGTTGCCTCTACGGACATCTCAGCCAGGAAAGGTCTGGCCAGGCGGATCACCAGCTCGTGAACGAGGTATAGCGCGAACGACCACTGGCCCAGTCGGACCAAAGTCTTTGAACCGAGCACGGTGCTATTCCCGGATAGGTCACGGCTTGCAGCCGCAGAGATTAGTGCGACGAAGCCGGGGATCATGGTCGCGTTGGCGAAGATCACTGGCACGGACCCAGGAATCCCGCTCAAGATCAGTGACGCCACGAATAAGCCCATTGCAAGGAGCGCTGTCAGCCCGGCTGCGTGGACTAGGTGAAGGGACGGGCGCCAGCCCCGTTTCATCATTATCGCGAGGCATATACCAAGGACGAACTCTCCCATTCGGTAAAGCGGCATGGTTCCCAACAAGTAATTCGCCAGCGGAATCGACGTGTACGCGGAAAGTCCGATGCCAATAAGGATCATGACTACAAAGACTGTTCCGGCAATCCCGGCAAGCCCGGCCATTCGTCCGCGACGGCTCAGCTGCCTGAAAAGTAGTGGGAATAGCAAATAGAAGAATGCCTCGCACGATAACGACCATGAAACTCCATTGAATGCGCTAAGGAAGCCACTTGCCGGAATCCAGGCTTGAGTGAGGGTCAAGACGAACGGCGCCGCGAACCAACTTGCCGATGACGAGGCACTCAACATCGGAATCCAAATGGACAGAATCATGGTCAAAACGTGAAGAGGCCAGATCCGGGCGACCCGATGCCAATAGAACCGCCCGGGTCGGACGTTCGGACGGTGCGACCACGCCAGAACGAATCCGGACAGGATGAAGAAGAAGCTGACACCCGTGTAGCCGTAACCGAATATGGCAAGGCTGTCGGATAACGCGGGGAAATACAGATGGACGTGATAGAGGACAACCGCTATTGCTGCGAAGAAACGAAGGCCCGTGAGGCTATTCAGTTGAATGCGAGGTGCTAGCATGCCTACGTCCCCTGCCGTCGGTCCAGATTGCTGCAGCGAGCATAACCTGCCTTTTGCAGAATCCGGAGGGATCACGGGCGGACGGCGGCCGGAGCAATTTTGAGTGCGGCCCCGCAAAGCGGTGCGTTTCGCCCCATCCTCTAGACTTGTCCACGATGTCTAGATTATTTGGAACAGATGGTGTCCGAGGCCTGGCTAACGGCCTGTTGACTGCCGAGCTGGCGATGAACCTGGCCCAGGCGGCCGCCGTCGTGCTCGGTCATGACCGCAATACGAACGGCACCAGGCCCCGCGCCGTGGTGGCGCGCGACCCCCGCGCCAGCGGGGAATTCATCGCCGCCGCCGTCGAGGCCGGCCTCTCCAGCTCCGGTATAGACGTCTACGACGCCGGAGTCCTCCCGACCCCGGCCGCGGCCTACCTCGTCGCCGACCTCGACGCCGACTTCGGCGTGATGATCTCGGCATCCCACAATCCGGCACCGGACAACGGGATCAAGTTCTTCGCCCGCGGCGGCCAGAAGCTCCCCGACGACGTCGAGAACGCCATCGAGGAACAGATGAGCAAGGAGCCCGTGCGGCCGGTCGGCAGCGACGTGGGCAGGATCCAGCGCTTCTCCGACGCCGAGGACCGCTACATCGTCCACCTCCTGCAGACGCTCCCGCACCGCCTCGACGGACTGAAGGTTGTCCTGGACTGCGCCCACGGCGCGGCCAGCGGCTGCTCACCCCAGGTCTTCAAGGACGCCGGCGCTGACGTCATCGTCATCGGCGCCGATCCGGACGGCCACAACATCAACGACGGCGTGGGCTCCACCCACCTCGGCCCCCTTCAGGCCGCCGTGGTCAAGCACGGAGCGGATCTGGGCATCGCCCACGACGGCGACGCTGACCGCTGCCTCGCCGTGGACCACGAAGGCACCGAAGTGGACGGCGACCAGATCATGGCGATCCTGGCTGTGGCCCTGAAGGCGTCCGGCAAGCTGACCGATGACGTCCTTGTGGCCACCGTCATGAGCAACCTCGGCCTCAAGATCGCGCTCCGTGAAGCGGGCATCAGCGTCCGCGAAACAGCAGTGGGGGACCGTTACGTCCTGGAGGGCATGCGCGACGGCGGATTCAACCTCGGCGGCGAACAGTCCGGCCACGTGATCTTCGCTGACTACGCCACCACCGGCGACGGCGTCCTCACCGGCCTGCAGCTGGCGGCGCAGATCGCACTGACGGGCAAAACGCTGAAGGAGCTCGCCACCGTGATGACCAAGCTCCCGCAGGTACTTATCAACGTCAGGGGAGTTGACCGCAGCCGCGTACACAGCTCCGAGGTTCTGGCAGCGGCTGTGGCCGTGGCCGAGGCCGAACTGGGCGATACCGGACGTGTCCTGCTCCGTCCGTCTGGAACTGAGCCTGTAGTGCGCGTCATGGTGGAAGCGGCCGATGAAGCGACGGCTGAAGCCATCGCCGAGCGCCTTGTCAACGTGGTCCGCACCGAACTCGCGCTCGAGCTGGTCACTGACTAACTGCCGCGTATCTGATCCAAGACGCAAACAAGTGTGGCCCGCCTCCATCAGGAAGCGGGCCACACTTAGTTGCGGTGAAGTTACGGGGTGCGCTGCTGCAGCGAGTCGCGGATTTCGGTGAGCAGGGCGATCTGCGGGTCTTCCGCAGCCTCTTCCTTGACGTCCTTGTTGATTCCCAGCCTGCGGTTACGGAGCTCGATCATGTGGTTCATGGGAAGTACCACCACGAAGTAGATGGAGGCGGCCACCAGCACGAAAGAAATGATGGAGGAGATGACGGACCCATACATGAATCCCTCCCACTGCATCTCTTCAACGCCCTTGGCACTGAATAGACGTCCGATCAGGGGCGTCAGCAGGCCCTGGACGATAGAGGTCACGACGGAGCTGAATGCGGCACCCATCACAACGGCTACGGCAAGGTCAACGACATTGCCCTTCATAATGAAATTCTTGAATCCTGTCAGCATGAGTACCAAGCTAGCGCATCGCCGTTGACAGGGGATGACGCCCCTGCAACACATCGGCACGGTGTTCAAGGGTAACCGGGAGCCGCTTCCACACCGAAGTACTCTTCCACGGTGCTGATGCCCCGGGTCGCCATGTCGGTGGCAGCCTCCACACCGATGTACCGCAGGTGCCACGGCTCGTAGTAGTAGCCGGTGATCGGGTGGAACATCCACGGGTACCGCACCACAAATCCGAAGCGGTGGCCGTTCGCTTTTGCCCATACCGCCGCCGGCTGATCGGCGAAGCAGGGCTGGAAGCCGCATGCACCGCCGCCGTCGCCGATGTCGAACGACCAGCCGGTCTGGTGCTCTGAGTAGCCGGGCCGGGCGCTGGCGGTGTCCGCATCAGCCTGGCCACGCGCTGCCACATAGCCGTTGTACGTAGCCACCTGCGTCCCATACGAACGGTAACCGCTCGCCAGCGTCATGCTCACGCCGTCCGCCGCGGCCGCAGCGAACATCGCTTCCGCGGCCGCCGCCGTCGTGCTGTTCAGCAGGGACGCCTCGCCCGAAACGGCCAGCGGGATGTTGGGCTGGACCAGATCTGCCGGTACGTAGTCCGCCGGCGCCAGTGGACGGTGCTTGTTGACCACAAGCCACGGGCTGGCCGGATCGGTCAGGGGGAACTGGCGGGGCAGCGCTGCCGACGGCGCTACGGGAGCCTGCGGCGGCGGCTCAACTGCCGCCGTCGTGCTTTCCACTGACGGGGCGGCCACTGCGGAGGGGGACGCGGAGGTCACTGCCGGGGCAGCAGAGGACGACGACGGCGTCACTTCCGCCGGTGCCTCCGGCGTGCACGCTGCCAAGACCGTCAGTCCGGCTCCGGCCGCGAGGAAGCGGGCGAAGGAGCGGCGGCTGGCCCCCGCGGGGCCGCCTGCCACGCAGTTGTGGCACATGTGGGTTAAACCTTCCGCAGGAGCATGCGGCGGATGGAGTGGTCCGCGTCCTTGGACAGGACCAGCTGTGCCCGGCCCCGGGTGGGAAGGACGTTCTCCTCCAGGTTGGGCTCGTTGATGCGTTTCCAGATGTCCCGGGCAGTGCTCTCCGCCTCGGTGGGGGACAGCGAGGCGTAGCGGTGGAAGTAGGACTCCGGCTGCGCGAACGCGGTGCTCTGGAGCTTCCGGAACCGCTCCACGTACCACTCCTCGATGAAGGAGGTCTTGGCGTCCACATAGATGGAAAAATCGAAGAAATCGCTCAGCGCCAGCCCCTGCTTGCCGTCGTGGCGCGGACGGGCCGGGGCCAGCACGTTCAGGCCCTCCACAATCAGCACGTCCGGGCGACGGACCACCACTTCCTTCTCCGGCACGATGTCATACGTAACGTGCGAGTACCAGGGTGCCCGGACTTCCTCCGCGCCGCCCTTGATCTCGCTCACAAAACGTAGCAGCGCGCGGCGGTCGTAGGACTCGGGGAAGCCCTTGCGTTCAAGCAGCTGGCGCCGCTTGAGCTCGGCCAAGGGGTAGAGGAAGCCGTCCGTGGTGATCAGCTCAACGTTGGGCGTACCGGGCCAGCGCCGCAGCATTTCCCGGAGCACGCGGGCGATGGTGGACTTGCCCACGGCCACCGAGCCGGCCACGCCGATGACAAACGGAGTGCGCTGGGTCTTCTCGCCCAGGAAGGTGGTGGTGGCAGAATGAAGCTGGCCCGCGGCCTCCACGTACAGGTGCAACAGCCGGGACAGGGGCAGGTAGACCTCGCGGATCTCCTTCATGTCCAGGGGATCGCCGAGGCCACGCAGGCGGACAATGTCCTCTTCGTTAAGGGGCTGCTCCATCTGGGCGCCGAGCCGGGACCAGGTCTGGCGGTCCAGCTCAACGAACGGGGAGACACCCTCACCGTTCGCTTCATTGCGTTGCAAAGTCACTTTAGAGATTCTGCCCCTCACGCGGCTGAGAGCGAAATGGAGCACCGTAAGTTTAGATCTCAACCCGGCTGCCGATAAGCTGGTGCGCATGTGTGGAATCGTGGGATATGTGGGCCATTCTGCTGGCCGTGTGAATGTCGGTCACAGTGCGTTGGATGTGGTCCTTGAGGGATTGCGCCGCCTGGAGTACCGGGGTTACGACTCTGCGGGGGTGGCGGTGGTCTCCGAGGGGTCCATCGAGTCCCGGAAGAAGTCCGGCAAGCTGAGCAACCTCCTCGCCGAGCTGGAGGAACACCCGCTGCCGGAGACGTCCACCGGTATCGGGCACACCCGCTGGGCCACGCACGGCGGCCCCACGGATCAGAACGCGCACCCGCACCTGGCCGACGGCGGCAAGCTGGCCGTGATCCACAACGGCATCATCGAAAACTTCGCCGAGCTCAAGCTGGAGCTGGTGAACAAGGGCTACGCGTTCGAGTCCGAGACGGACACCGAGGTCGCGGCCGTGCTGCTGGGCGATATCTTCCGCACCCAGCTCGATGGTGGGGCGTCCGACGGCGGCCTGACCGCCGCGATGCAGCTCGCCTGCCAGCGCCTTGAGGGTGCGTTCACCCTCCTCGCCGTTCACGCTGACCAGCCGGACGTTGTGGTGGCGGCCCGCCGCAACTCGCCGTTGGTGGTTGGCCTGGGCGAGGGCGAGAACTTCCTGGGCTCGGATGTTTCCGGGTTCATTGACTACACCCGCCGTGCCGTAGAGCTGGGCCAGGACCAGATCGTCACCATCACCGCCGACACGGTGGAAATCACCGACTTCTTCGGTGCCCCGGCCGAGGGCAAGGAATACAAGGTGGACTGGGATCCGGAATCCGCGGAAAAGGGCGGGTTCCCGTCCTTCATGGAGAAGGAAATCCATGACCAGCCCAACGCCGTGCTGCAGACCCTGCTGGGCCGCTCGGACATCGACGGGAAGCTGACCCTCGATGAGCTGCGGATCGACCCGGAACTGCTCAAGCACGTTGACAAGATCATTGTCCTGGCCTGCGGCACGTCCGCGTACGCCGGGCAGGTGGCCAAGTATGCCATTGAGCGCTGGTGCCGGATCGCCACCGAGGTGGAGCTCTCCCACGAGTTCCGTTACCGCGACCCGATCGTGGACGCGAACACCCTGATCGTTTCGATCTCCCAGTCCGGGGAGACCATGGACACGCTGATGGCGGTCCGCTACGCCAAGGAACAGGGCGCCAAGACTGTCTCCATCTGCAACACCAACGGCTCTACCATCCCGCGGGAATCTGACGCCGTTCTCTACACCCACGCGGGCCCGGAGATCGCGGTTGCTTCCACTAAGGCGTTCCTGGCGCAGATCACCGCTGCGTACCTCCTGGGCCTGTACCTGGCGCAGCTGCGCGGGAACAAGTTCCAGGGCGAGATCAAGGACATCCTGGCGGACCTGAACAAGATCCCCGCCAAGATCCAGACGATCCTGGACCACGAGGGCGAGATCAAGGACCTCGGCAAGTCCATGAAGGATGCGAAGTCCGTGCTGTTCCTGGGCCGCCACGTCGGCTTCCCGGTGGCCATGGAAGGTGCGCTGAAGCTCAAGGAGCTCGCCTACATCCACGCCGAAGGCTTCGCCGCCGGTGAGCTCAAGCACGGCCCCATCGCGCTGATCGAGGAAGGCCAGCCCGTGTTTGTGGTGGTTCCGTCTCCGCGCGGCCGCGACTCCCTGCACGCCAAGGTGGTCTCGAACATCCAGGAGGTCCGGGCCCGCGGCGCCAAGACCATCGTGATCGCCGAAGAGGGCGATGAGGCCGTGAAGGCCTACGCCGAGCACGTCTTCTACATCCCCGAGACCGACACCCTGCTGGCCCCGCTACTCAGCACGGTCCCGCTGCAGATCTTCGCCCTGGCACTCGCCTCGGCCAAGGGCTACGACGTGGACCAGCCGCGCAACCTGGCCAAGAGCGTCACCGTAGAATAACCGCGGCCTGACCTGCCCTGCGCCGGTCAGCTGCCAGCGAAACGGAAGCCCCGAGCCCTAGGCTCGGGGCTTTTGTTGACTGACGCACAGCGCGCTGTGTGCAGCAGGTCATGAGCGTCCCCGTAGAATAGCGCCATGATTGTTGGCATTGGCGTAGACGTTGTAGACATCGAGCGGTTCGGCCGCCAGCTTGAGCGCACCCCGGGGCTCCGGGTCCGGCTGTTCGTGCCCGCGGAGCGCGAACTGAACACCCGCTCGCTGGCTGCGAGGTTCGCCGCCAAGGAGGCCGTGGCCAAGGTCCTCGGCGCGCCGGCCGGCATGAACTGGCAGGACTGCTGGATCGGCCTGGACCAGCACGGCCCCACGATCCAGGTCAAGGGCACCGTCCTCGCGGTGGCCGAGGCCAAGGGCGTCAAGCGCTGGCACGTCTCCATGAGCCACGACGGCGGGATCGCCACCGCCACGGTGCTGGCCGAAGGCTGAGCCACCCGCTGCTCAACCCACCAACGGACCTGACCCCATGATCAGCGCCTATACCGGTACCCAGATCAGGGCGGCCGAACAGCCTTTCCTGAATGCCGGGATGGGCGCTGTCCTGATGCAACGGGCCTCCCACGGGCTCGCCAACGCGGTGGTCCACGAGCTGAAGGCACGCGGCAGGCGGCTCTACGGCGCCAGCGTGGCCGTGTTGGTGGGCAAAGGCAACAACGGGGGAGACGGCCTCTTCGCCGCCTCGTTCCTGGCTGCCAGGGGAATGCGTACGACGGCGGTGCTCACCGCCGGAACGGCCCACCCCGAGGCGCTGGCTGCTTTTGAGCGCGCCGGCGGCCGAGTGCACCTCCTCACCGAATCCAACGCCAGCCAGCTGGCGGCACACGTGGCGGGTGCCGACGTCGTGATTGACGCAATCCTGGGAACGGGCGCCAGCGGGGGCCTTCGCGGAGCTGCCGCCGACCTGGTCAGGAGTCTTTCGGATGTGCGCATGTCATCCGGAGAGCCCGGCATTGTGGTGGCCTGCGATGTCCCCAGCGGCGTGGATGCCGACACCGGGGAAGCCAATGCGCCGGTCCTGGCTGCGGATGTGACCGTAACATTCGGGGCAGCCAAAGTGGGGCTTCTGGCCGACCCGGGCGCCGATCACGCCGGCCGCGTCCACGTTGTGCCCATCGGCATCGAAGAGAAACTGCCGTGGCCGGCGTTGCGGCGGTTTGAGCCGGCGGACCTTGCCCGGCTCCTGCCGCAGCCCGGGAGGCGCTCGCACAAGTACTCCCGCGGCGTCCTGGGCGTTGTGGCCGGATCCGCCGATTATCCGGGCGCCGCCGTGCTGGCCTGCCGGGGTGCACTGGCTGCAGGTGCGGGGATGGTCCGCTACCTGGGCCCGCCCGAGGTAGCCAACCTGGTGCGGCAGTCCTGCCCGGAAGTGGTGTGCAGCACGGGCTCCGTGGCGGACACACACGTCCAGGCGTGGCTGGTGGGTTCAGGCATGGGCCCCGGCGACACTGAACAGCTCCGGCGCGCCCGCGACGCGGTGGAGTCCGGCCTGCCCGTGATTGCCGACGCCGGTGCCCTGCCTGCCCTGCCCGCGGTCCTGGGGCCGCAGGTGGTGCTGACGCCGCACGCCGGCGAGCTGGCGTCCCTCCTGCAGCGCCTCGCCTCGTCCCCGGATAGCCCCGACTTCGATCCCGCCCCGGACCGCGCCGCCGTCGAGGCCTCCACCCTCGGTGCTGCCCGGCATGCCGCGGTGCTGACCGAGGCCACAGTCCTGCTGAAAGGCGCCACCACACTGGTGGCGTCGCCTTTCCAGGATTTCTACAGCCAGGCGGACGGCACGGCGTGGCTCGCCACCGCCGGGAGCGGCGACGTCCTGGCCGGGATCATCGGTGCGCTGCTCGCCCAGCTGGGGTCCGACGTCGGGCGCTTCCGTGACGCGGGCATCGATCCGGATGAGCGCTGGGCGGCAATCGCCGCCCTCGGCGCCAGCCTCCATGGCCGGGCCGGGGCGGCCGCGTCCGGCGACGGGCCGCTCACGGCTGGCCGGATTGCGGATGCCATACCGGAGATTTGGGGTAAAGTCAGCATGCTTCGTTAATTGGTGGCCGGGAAACGTAATAGTCACAGCCACCCGTTACGGTAGGCATAGGTTCTGCACGGCAGCGTGGTCCGGAGTGTCCGGAGCGCGTTGGCGCACAACAATGAGGAGCATGCATGGAAATCTGGCCCGGATCGGCTTATCCGCTTGGAGCCACTTTTGATGGAACCGGCACCAACTTTGCGCTGTTCAGCGAACACGCCGAAAAGGTGGAGCTGTGCCTCTTCGATGACGACGGCGTGGAAACGCGGTTCACGCTCGATGAAGTGGACGGCTACGTGTGGCACGGCTATGTCCCGCAGGTCCAGCCAGGCCAGAAATACGGCTACCGCGTCCACGGGCCTTACGACCCGGACTCCGGCAGCCGCTTCAACCCCAACAAGCTGCTGATGGACCCCTATGCCAAGGCTGTGCACGGGCAGGTGGACTGGGACCCGTCGCTCTTCTCCTACAACCTGGGCGAGCCGGACTCCATCAACAACGAGGACTCCGCGCCGCACATGATGATGGGCGTGGTGATCAACCCGTTCTTTGACTGGGACGGCGACCACAACCTGCGCATCCCGTACCACAAGTCGGTCATCTACGAGGCCCATGTGAAGGGCCTCACCCAGCTTCACCCTGAGATCCCCGAGGAGCAGCGCGGCACCTACGCCGGCGTGGCGCACCCCTCCGTCATCTCGCACCTGCAGAAGCTCGGCGTCACCGCCATTGAACTGATGCCGGTGCACCAGTTCGTCAATGACGGCACGCTGCAGGACCAGGGCCTGAACAACTACTGGGGCTACAACACCATCGGTTTTTTCGCGCCGCAGAACACCTACAGCTCCACGGGCGATACCGGCCAGCAAGTCCAGGACTTCAAAGCCATGGTCCGTTCCCTGCACCGGGCAGGCATCGAGGTGATCCTTGACGTGGTGTACAACCACACCGCCGAAGGCAACCACCTCGGCCCCACACTGTCCTTCAAGGGCATCGACAACTCCTCGTACTACCGCCTGATGGAGGGCGACGAGAAGCACTACATGGATTACACGGGCACGGGCAACTCGCTGAACGTCCGCCAGCCGCACTCGCTGCAGCTGCTGATGGACTCGCTGCGGTACTGGGTCACGGAAATGCACGTGGACGGCTTCCGGTTCGACCTCGCCTCCACCCTGGCCCGTGAATTCTACGATGTGGACAAGCTCTCCACATTCTTCGAACTCATCCAGCAGGACCCCGTCGTGTCCCAGGTCAAGCTCATCGCAGAACCCTGGGATGTTGGACCCGGCGGCTACCAGGTGGGCAACTTCCCGCCGCAGTGGACGGAATGGAACGGAAAGTACCGCGACACGGTCCGCGACTTCTGGCGCGGCGAGCCGGCCACCCTTGGCGAATTCGCTTCGCGCATCACCGGCTCCGCCGACCTCTACGAGCACTCGGGCCGCCGCCCCGTGGCCTCGATCAACTTCGTGACCGCCCACGACGGCTTCACCCTGGCGGACCTCGTGTCCTACAACGAGAAGCAAAACGACGCCAACGGCGAAGGCAACAACGACGGCGAATCCCACAACCGGTCCTGGAACTGCGGGGCCGAAGGTCCCACGGACGATCCTGCTGTCCTGGGGCTGCGCGCCCGCCAGCAGCGGAACTTCATTGCCTCCTTGCTGCTGTCCCAGGGTGTGCCCATGCTGCTGCACGGTGACGAAATGGGCCGCACGCAGCAGGGCAACAACAACGGATACTGCCAGGACTCCGAGCTGACGTGGATCAACTGGGAGAACATCGACCAGCCCCTCGTAGAGTTCACGGCCGCCGTCAACGCGCTGCGGGCCAAACACCCCACTTTCCGTCGGAGCCGGTTCTTCGACGGGCGCCCTGTGCTGCGAGGCGAAGGCGAGCGGCTGCCGGACATCGTATGGCTTGACGTCGAAGGCGACACCATGAAACCCGAGGACTGGGACAGCGGCTTCGGCCGTTCGGTGGGCATGTTCCTCAACGGTGACGGGATCCAAGGCAAGGATGTCCGCGGGCGCCGGATCACCGATGTGAACTTCCTGCTGTACTTCAACGCGCATGACGACATCGTGAAGTTCACCCTTCCTAATGACGAGTACGCACCTGCATGGGACATCATCATCGACACTGCCGGCCACAACGCTGACACTGCACCGGTGAAGGCCGGCCAGGCCATTCCTGTTGATTCCAAGTCCCTGGTGGTCCTTCGAGCACACATGGTGGAGGAAGCCGAACCGGACCACTCAGTAGCTGCGTCCTTGGCGGCACTGACCCAGACGAGCACCAGCGAGACCGAAGCGCTCAGCACGCCCACCGTGCCGGAGCCAAAGAAAACGAAGAAGGTCAGCAAGCCGAAAGACCAGGCCAAATGAAGGTTCCGGCATCCACCTACCGGCTCCAGATCCGCAGCAGCTTCACGCTCTTCGATGCTGCCGCGACCGTTCCGTACCTGAAATCACTGGGCGTGGATTGGGTCTACCTGTCTCCGATCCTGACGGCGGAACAAGGTTCCGATCACGGCTATGACGTGACGGACCCGTCGTCGGTGGACCCGGAGCGGGGCGGCCCGGAAGGGCTGCTGGCCCTATCCTCAGCCGCGCGGGAGCATGGCATGGGCGTGCTGGTGGACATCGTGCCCAACCACGTGGGCGTGGCCACGCCGGCGCAGAACCCGTGGTGGTGGTCACTGCTGCAGGAAGGGCGCGGCTCACCGTACGCGGAAGCGTTCGACGTCGACTGGGACCTGGCCGGCGGGAAGATCCGTCTTCCCATGCTGGGATCGGATGCGGACCTGGACAAGCTTGAAGTCAAGGATGGGGAGCTCAGGTACTACGACCACCGGTTTCCGCTGGCCGCAGGTAGCTACACGCCGGGGGATTCCCCGCAGGAGGTCCACGGACGCCAGCACTATGAGCTGATGTCCTGGCGCCGCGCGGATGCCGAACTGAACTATCGGCGCTTCTTCGCGGTCACCACATTGGCGGGCATCCGGGTGGAGCTTCCCCATGTTTTTGAGGAAGCACACGCCGAAGTAGGCCGCTGGTTCACCGACGGCCTGGTGGACGGCGTTCGCGTGGACCATCCTGATGGTCTGGCGGATCCGGTCGGGTACCTTCGCTGGCTCAAGGACCTCACCGGGGGTGCCTACGTCCTGGTCGAAAAGATCCTCGAACCTGGTGAAGACCTTCCCGGGGACTTTCCCTGTGAGGGGACCACGGGCTACGACGCCCTATCCGACGTGGACCGGGTCCTGGTGGACCCGGCCGGCGAGGCGGCGCTCGACGAACTGGATGCGGCCCTGCGGGGTACGGATGTCCCCGCCGACTACGCAAAGATGATCCGGGGTACCAAGCGGATGATCGCGGACGGCATCCTGCGCTCGGAGGTGCTGAGGCTGGCACGTCTGGTCCCCGCTTCCCAGGGGCTTTCCGTGGAGCAGGCTGCCGATGCCATCGCCGAGATCATCGCCTCGTTCCCGGTCTACCGCAGCTACCTTCCGCTAGGTTCCGAGGTGTTGAAGGAAGCCTGCGGGTCCGCGGCGGAACACCGTCCTGACCTTGCCCAGGCAGTGGGCACACTCCTCCCGTTGCTTCTCGATCCTGCCAATCCCATTGCGGTGCGTTTCCAGCAAACCTCCGGGATGGTCATGGCCAAGGGTGTAGAGGACACGGCTTTCTACCGCTACACACGGCTGGGCACGCTGACCGAGGTGGGAGCTGAACCCACCGAGTTCTCGGTGTCCCTTGAGGAATTCCACCACCGCATGCGGCGCCGGCAGGAGGAACTGCCACTCTCCATGACCACTCTGTCCACGCACGACACCAAACGCAGCGAGGACACCCGGGCACGGATCTCCGTGATCTCGGAGATCCCGGCTGAGTGGACGGCTACGCTGACCACCCTCCGGGAGTTGGCCCCGGTGCCTGACGGTCCGTTCGAAACCCTGCTGTGGCAGGCAGTCATCGGAGCGTGGCCGGCGTCCCGGGAACGGCTTCAGGGGTATGCCGAGAAGGCTGCCCGCGAGGCCGGCAACTCCACCACGTGGACCAACCCTGATGCGGAGTTTGAATCACGCGTCAAGGCCGCCGTGGATGCAGTGTTCGACGACGCCAGGGTCACCGCGGTGATCGAGGACTTCGTCGCCCGGACGGATGCCTTGGCCGCAACCAACTCGCTGGCGGCCAAGATCATCCAGCTGACGATGCCTGGCGTCCCTGACGTGTACCAGGGCACCGAGTTCTGGGACCGGTCCTTGACGGACCCGGACAACCGGCGGCCCGTGGACTTTGAACGCCGCGTGGCTGCCCTGGCCGCACAGGATGCGGGCACACTCCCGGGAGACTTCCGGGACGAGGCCGCCAAACTGCTGGTGACCTCCCGGGCGCTCCGGCTCCGCCGGGACCGGCCCGAACTTCTCCGGGGATACCGTCCCGTTGTTGTTTCCGGCCCCGCCGCTGACCACCTGGTGGCGTTCGACCGAGGTGCGGACAGCACTGGCACAGGCGGCACACCCGGCGCCTTGACCCTGGCAACTCGGCTTCCCTTCGGACTGGAAAGTGCCGGCGGATGGCGGGACACCGCCGTCGAACTTTCCACGGCCATGCGGGACGAACTGACCGGACGTACGCACGGCCCGGGCCCTGTACATGTGGCCGATATCCTCCAGCCTTACCCTGTGGCGCTGCTGGCGCCCGTGAACGGAGACAACGCATGAGCCTGACGCACCACGGTTCCGGCCGGTTCGATGTCTGGGCCCCGGCCGCCTCGGCCGTCTCGCTGCTCGCCAACGGGCAGCAGTACCCCATGAAGCAGGTGTCCGGGGACTCCGGCGCCGATGGCTGGTGGTCCGCGCCGGACGCGCCGGCGGACGAAGACGTGGACTACGGCTACCTGCTCGACGGCGAAACGCACCCGCTGCCGGACCCCCGGTCCCGCCGCCTCCCGGACGGCGTCCATGCGCTCTCCCGCACCTTCGATCCCGGCTCCTACGCCTGGCAGGACGCCGGCTGGCAGGGGAAGGAACTGCGCGGTTCGGTCATCTACGAACTGCACGTGGGAACCTTCACCCCCGAAGGGACCTTGGACGCCGCCGCGGACAAGCTCGGTTATCTCGCGGACCTGGGCATCGACTTCGTGGAGCTGCTGCCCGTCAACGGATTTAACGGCACCCACAACTGGGGATACGACGGCGTGCAGTGGTTCGCGGTCCACGAAGGCTACGGCGGGCCCGCGGCCTACCAGCGCTTTGTGGACGCCGCCCACGCCGCCGGGCTGGGCGTCATCCAGGACGTGGTCTACAACCACCTCGGACCCAGCGGCAACTACCTACCCAAGTTCGGCCCCTACCTCAAGCAGGGCGAC
Source organism: Pseudarthrobacter lactosi (assembly GCF_055412785.1). Lineage (NCBI taxonomy): Bacteria > Bacillati > Actinomycetota > Actinomycetes > Micrococcales > Micrococcaceae > Pseudarthrobacter > Pseudarthrobacter lactosi. Next base: position 1,404,448 of record NZ_JBVAYS010000001.1, on the reverse strand, counting down.
GCCAACACATGGGGCGATTCGGTCAACCTCGATGGCCCGGGATCCGACGTCGTGCGTGAATACATCCTGGACAACGCGGCCCTGTGGCTGCGCGATTACCACGTGGACGGACTGCGCCTGGACGCCGTCCATGCACTCCGCGATGAGAGGGCGGTGCACCTCCTGGAAGAGTTCGGCGCGCTGGGCGATGCCATCGCCGCGGAGACAGGGCTTCCCAAAACACTCATTGCCGAATCGGACCTCAACGATCCGCGGCTGATCTACCCCCGCGATGCCAACGGCTACGGCCTTGCCGGGCAGTGGAGCGACGACTTCCACCACGCCGTGCACGTGAATGTCAGCGGCGAGACCGCCGGGTATTACGGCGATTTCGCGTCGCTCGGCGTGCTGGCTAAGGTCCTCAAGGACGGCTTCCTGCACGACGGCAGCTACTCCAGCTTCCGCGGACGCCACCACGGCCGGCCCATCAATACCTCGCTGGTCCACCCCGCGGCCCTGGTGGTGTGCAGCCAGAACCACGACCAAATCGGCAACCGGGCCATCGGCGACAGACTGTCCCAGTCACTGCCGTACGGCCCGCTGGCCGTGACCGCAGTGCTGACGCTGACCTCGCCGTTTACGCCCATGCTGTTTATGGGCGAGGAATTCGGCGCGTCCACGCCGTGGCAGTTCTTCACCTCGCACCCCGAACCGGAACTGGGCAAGGCGACGGCGGAGGGCAGGATCCGCGAGTTCGAACGCATGGGGTGGGATCCCGCCGTCGTCCCGGATCCACAGGATCCCGAAACGTTCCGGCGCTCCAGGCTCAACTGGGCGGAGGCCGCTGAGGGTGACCACGCGCGGCTCCTCTCGCTCTACCGCGCGCTGACTGCACTGCGGCGCGCTTACCCCGACGTTGCCGGGCTGGGATTCGCGGAAACGGACGTGACGTTCGACGACGACGCCCGCTGGTTGCGCTTCCGGCGCGGGTCCGTTGAGGTACTGCTGAACTTCTCGGCGTCGCCGGTGCGGCTGGACGGTGTGGGGGGCACGGTGCTGCTGTCGACGGACGAGGCCTCTCTGCTGGACGGCGATTCGTTCGTGTTGGCGGCGCATAGTGGGGCGGTTCTTACTGCTGGGGCGGAAGTAGCCTCGAGGTAACGTAGACACTGGAGTGACCCGGGCGTACTATTCGCGTACTGACCGGCCGTGATGGGCGGCTCGGAAGTGTACGGGCGATGGAGGCCGTCATGGGTGAACCAGCGGATAGTACGGTTTCTGCCACGCTTGAACTCCGGATCCACGGCATCCGCAACACGCCGCCCCACGAGCTCCTCCGATCGGGCAAGCGGACGCTCACGCCCGACGACGTCGAGCTGTCCTGGGGTGATGAGCTTGCCGGGTTCTACCGGGCCAGGTCCGGGACGGGAGCCGCTGCGGACTCCGGTGCGGGCGGTGCCGGGGACGGTGCCGGGGCCAACCGTGGCAGCCCGCGCGTGGTGGAGGCGTATTCCTGGGGCCGGCTGGCACGGTTCACCGGGGTAGGGCTGGCCGGCAAAGTGGCCGACGCCGCGGTCCGGACGGCGTGGTTCCTACTGATGCCGTTCGGACTGACTAACGCCGCGTACTGGAGCCGCCCGCTGCCCGCCGTGAAGCAGCAGGCGGTTACGGGCCCGGTGTCCGGGCAGGAAGAATCGCACATCGGCTACGCCGACGGAGTAGCGCACGGGGGCGACGGCGCGGGACGGATCCGGCTCTTCGCACTGGTTCTGACCCTCTACTTTGTGGTGACGGCGGCCGTGGTCTCGATGGACCTCATCGCCGTCCAATGTTTTCCGGCCGACGTTCCGGACCAGGAACGCCGTGTCTGCTCCGCGCTGCCTGCGTTCGTGGACGGCCTGGCCGGCTGGACCCGCGGCCGTCGTGTCGCCTTGTTCGCACTGATACCCCTTGTGGCCGTAGGCATCGTGGCTGCCATCGCATACTTGGCACGGACGCGGTTTCACCCCAGGCCAAACCTTCGGCCCGGCTCGCCCGAAACGCCCGAAACGGCAAGCGAAGAACCACAGGTCATCCCCAGCCTCATGATCCGGGACATATGGGTTGCACACGATATGGTCCGCTACAACGGTTGGCTGCATGTCTGGGCGTCGCTGGCCGCGGTTGCCGCCATCATCGGGTGGGATGGCTTCTGGACGCGAATCGACGCCGAGAACTGCGGAGGCCTGAAAACGCTCACGGCCTGCATCGCGAATCTGGCACCGGAGCGAATCTGGCCCTTCGGTTTCATCATGCTGGTGGTGTGGCTGGTTGCCGCCGGAACGGTGCTCGCCGCCGCGATCGAAACGGTCCGGCAGTCCTCGGAGAATCCCGATCTGCCCTCCCGGAACGGCGCGCCGTGGCTGTGGCCGATTGCCTGGGTCGCCGGTGCCACCACGCTCGCAGCGGTGGGAGCATCAGTTTTCAGCGGTGGCGTACCCGCCGGCACGGGGGCAAAAGTCATGCTGGGTCTGGGCTTCGCCCCTGCAGGGCTCATGTTGGTCATGCTGGCCTTGATCTTCAGCATGTGCCTCCTCGCGAGGAAGGGACACGACAGGCGCACTTTGGGCTGGCGGGGTAAAGGCTCGGCCGTCTTGGCGACGCTCGCGCTGGGAACGGCCACCATCCTCAGCTGCGCGATTGTGGGAGCCGCCGCAACGCTGTTGCAGCGCAACTACGAACGGCGAAGCACCACTAACGATGAAATGTGGCGATTCGGACCCATCGCCGACGACGTCCTGGTTCCGCCGTCCGTCTTCACGGCCTTCAGCGGGCTGCTCCTGGCCGTGATTCTGGCGGCGGCCATCACCTGGATTCTGTGCTCGTGGAAAGCCGTGCGATCGATGGCATGGAACACGGACGCCAACGCCGTCGCGGACCTCCTCGGAGCCTATGGCGCTCCGCCGCCTCTGCCGCACCAGAAATCCGCCGCCCGGAAACTCGTCTCTGCGCGGCGGACCGCTTCCCTCGCGCACCGTGCAGAAGCTGTGGTCTCGCTGCTGGCCATCCTCATATTCCTGGGACTACTTTTAGCCCTGGTTCTGGGGGCCTTAAAGGACTGGTTGGTCACCGGCGCGGCTGGTCTGTACGGGTTCCTCGAAGGGATGGGGGCCCTTGGACTTGCCGCTGCCGGCACAACGATTGCCGTTCTGGCCGTGATGTCGGCCAAACCGAACTCCCGGCCACTGGCACTCCTCTGGGACCTGATGTGCTTTATGCCCAAGACCGCGCACCCGTTCGGTCCGCCGAGTTATGGCGAGCGGGCGGTCCCCGAATTTGCCGCCAGGATCGCCGCCTGGCTGGACGGTACGGACGGCGCGCCGCCTGCCAAAACCGGCATGGTGGCGATCTCCGCGCACAGCCTGGGAGCGGTGATCGCCGTCAGCGCTCTGTTCCACCTCAAGTCCACGCGGCCTGACCTGCCCTTTAACAGGATCGGCCTGCTGACCTACGGCACCCAGCTGAGGTCCTATTTTGGCCGGTTCTTCCCGGAACTCCTGGGGCCGGCTGTGCTTGCCACGGCACCGGGGGGCCGGACAAAACTCACCGCGGCCGGAGGTCCTGACCATGAGCGCATCATCACGGGCCAACCGACGGTTCAGTTCGATGTGAATCTAAGCCACGTCCTCGGGCCCGGGCCAAATCGATGGGTGAATCTCTACCGCAAGACCGACTACCTCGGTTTCCCGGTTCTCTATCAGGGTCCGGGAGGTGCCGAGAACGCCGGGGCAGATCCCTATGCCCAGGAGATGGATCCGTTCACGTACCAGTTCCTCGTGGTCAGCCACAGCGACTACCTACAGGCGCCCCAATACCAAAAGGCGATTGACGACGTCGTGAGTGGATTGCCTCCGGCCGGACCTTAGCTCCGGGCTTAATAGTTCGATTTTGTGCTGTTATGTGAGACATGGCTGGCAGGATAGTAGATATGACTTACACAGCTGCGGAGAGCCGCTACGACACCATGCCCTACCGCCGCGTCGGACGCAGCGGGCTGAAGTTGCCGGCCATTTCCCTCGGACTTTGGCACAACTTCGGCGACGACAAGCCCTTCGAAGTGCAGCGCGCCATCCTGCGCCGGGCCTTCGATCTGGGCGTCACCCACTTCGACCTCGCGAACAACTACGGTCCGCCCTACGGCGCCGCCGAGACCAATTTCGGCCGCCACTTCAAGGACGACTTCAAGCCGTACCGCGACGAACTCATCATCTCCAGCAAGGCCGGCTACGACATGTGGCCGGGCCCGTACGGCAACTTTGGCTCCCGCAAGTACCTGCTGGCCAGCCTGGACCAGTCCCTGGAGCGCATGGGCCTGGACTACGTGGACATCTTCTACAGCCACCGGCCGGACCCGGAAACGCCGATGGAAGAGACCATGGGCGCACTGGACCACGCCGTCCGTTCGGGCAAAGCCCTGTACGCCGGCATCTCGTCCTACACCCCGGCCCAGACCCTCGAAGCGGCCCGCATCCTGAAGGAACTCGGCACGCCGCTGCTGATCCACCAGCCGAGCTATTCCATGCTGAACCGCTGGACCGAGAACGGCAGCCCCAACCTCTACCAGGCCCTGGAAGAGGTAGGTGCGGGCTGTATCGCTTTCTCACCGCTGGCCCAGGGGATGCTCACGGGCCGCTACCTCAACGGCGTGCCCGCGGATTCCCGGGCAGCGCAGCACAAGTCTTTGGACGAAGCCATGATCTCGGACGAGAACCTGGACCGCGTGCGCGGGCTCAACCGCATCGCCGAGGGCCGGGGCCAGAGCCTGGCGCAGATGGCGATCGGCTGGATCCTCCGCGATCAGGGCAAAGGCTCCTCCGTAACATCGGCACTCGTGGGCGCGTCCAGCGTCCGGCAGCTCGAAGACACCCTCTCCGCCGTCAACAACCTGGACTTCACCGCGGATGAGGTCAATGCCATCGACGAGTTCGCCGTGGAATCGGACATCAACCTGTGGAAGCAGAAGTAGCCACGTAACGCAGCAACTGAGGGGGCCGGGAACAATCCCGGCCCCCTCTTGGTTGGGTAAGATGAAATGGCGCCGACTGGCGCACTGCCAGCGTGCCGCCGTCGTACCCTTCAGGTTCTGACCGTCCTGGCGGCTGAAGTTTTCTTCAAAGGAGTTCCGTGTCTGCAAATCCGATTCGTGTTGCCATTGTTGGTGTAGGTAACTGCGCCGCCTCGCTCGTCCAGGGCGTGCAGTATTACCGTGACGCCGATCCCCAGGCCACGATCCCGGGTCTGATGCACGTAGAGTTCGGCAAGTACCACGTCAACGATGTCCAGTTTGTTGCCGCTTTTGATGTTGACGGCAAGAAGGTGGGCGTGGACCTAGCCGACGCCATCCTGGCCAGCGAGAACAACACCATCAAGATCGCCGACGTGCCCCCCACCGGCGTGACCGTCCAGCGCGGCCACACCCTCGACGGCCTCGGCAAGTACTACCTCGAGACCATCGAACAGTCCGCCGAAGAGCCCGTTGACATCGTCGCCGCGCTCCGCGAATCCAAGGCCGACGTTATGGTCTGCTACCTCCCGGTTGGTTCCGAAGATGCCGCCCACTTCTACGCGCAGGCTGCCATCGACGCCGGCGTGGCGTTCGTCAACGCCCTCCCCGTGTTCATCGCCGGCACCAAGGAATGGGCCGACAAGTTCACCGCCGCCGGCGTCCCGATCGTGGGCGACGACATCAAGAGCCAGATCGGTGCCACCATCACGCACCGCGTCATGGCCAAGCTCTTCGAAGACCGCGGCGTCACCCTGGACCGCACGTACCAGCTCAACGTCGGCGGCAACATGGACTTCAAGAACATGCTGGAGCGCGACCGCCTCGAGTCCAAGAAGATCTCCAAGACCCAGGCCGTCACGTCCAACGTCGAAGCCGACATTGCACCGCGCAACGTCCACATCGGCCCGTCCGACTACGTACAGTGGCTCGACGACCGCAAATGGGCCTTCGTCCGCCTCGAAGGCCGCAACTTCGGTGACGCCCCTGTATCACTGGAATACAAGCTCGAAGTCTGGGACTCACCCAACTCCGCCGGCGTGATCATCGATGCCATCCGCGCCGCCAAGATCGGTCTGGACCGCGGCATCGGCGGCCCGCTGCTCTCCGCCTCGAGCTACTTCATGAAGTCCCCGCCGGAGCAGTTCAACGACGACCTCGCCCGCGAAAAGGTCGAGGCCTTCATCCGCGGCGACCTGGAGCGCTAAACGCTCTCTCACCTTTGGTGGGTTTTTGACGGACGCTCTCTCACTTTTTTCGGTGGGGGAGCGTCCGGCGTTTAAGGCCCCCGTGCGACGCTCTCTCACTTTTGGCGCGGTTTTGGCGGACGCTCTCTCGCTACATCGAGCGCGAAAAGCCGGACACGACGGCGGGATCCACCCAGGCGGACCGCAGTTCCCTTTTGATCATCTTGACGGCGCGTTCGAATCCGTCGGCCAGATCATCCTTATCGAAGGTGAGGACAGTCCAGCCAGCGGCTTCGAAGGCTTTGTCCCTTCGCCGATCGCTGAGCTGCTGTTTGGGCATGAGGTGATGGCCGCCGTCGTACTGGATGGCCACGCGCCGATGGCGGTATCCCAAGTCCGCCGACGGCGACACCGGGTCTGCGTCACGCAGTGTGACCTGAAGCTGGGGCTCGGGGACGCCGGCGTCAAGCATTGCCAGCCGGAGCAGGGTCTCCGGGCCGGAATCCGCTCCCACTCGCATGAGCTCCAGGGCCTCGCGGGCGCGGACGATTCCTTGCAGGTTCTTGTGGCGGTTCGTCAGGGCGCGCAGCTCCCCAACGGTGGCAAACGGTACGTCACGGCCTTCAAACTCCTGCCGTGGCATCCGGATCAACTCATCACCGAGGCTGACGAGGTCCTTCAAAGGCAGGACCCGGGCCATGTCCAGCCATGTGCGCGACCGCGTGCTGAAGCGGATTCCGTCGACCGATTCGACCTCGTCATCAGCCGCGATCACGGTATGCCCAATCACGCCTTTGCGGCGAACACTCGGCAAGGCGCGCGGTTTGCTGAGGTGTAGTTCTGTGGAGTCGGAGAGCCACGGTGGAAGGCATGAACAGCGAAGCCGGGCCGCCGTCACGTGCGATATCCACGCACCCGGAGTGGCCGCCGAGAGCGCGCGGGCGGCCGCCTCCAGTTCGAAATCCCAGTCTGCGGGACGGTACAGTCCGCGGCTGACATGCGCGACGTCGGGCCGGAGGAGACGATCCCGACGGACGCCTTCTGCTCTGGCGTCCGTGAGCGTGAACGGGCCGGATGCCAATGTGGTGGGAAGCGCGGTCTGCTTGTCCATACCGGCATTGTTCCTCAGAGTAGCCGGCCTTCGCAGAAGTTATCCACAGGTGAGAGAGCGTCACCCGGAAAGGCTCTAAAGGTGAGAGAGCGTCGCCTCGAAAGGCCCCCAAAGGTGAGAGAGCGTTCAGGAGAGGCCGACCGGGTTGCCCTGCCCGTCTACGTCCATGCGCATCGCGGCGGGCTCCTTGGGCAGGCCTGGCATGGTCATGACGGCTCCGGTCAGGGCCACGATGAAGCCAGCGCCGGTCTTGGGGATGAGGTCCCGGACGTGGATGGTGAAGCCTTTGGGAGCCCCAAGCCGGGAAGCATCATCAGTGAAGGAGTACTGGGTCTTGGCCATGCAGACGGGCAGCCCGGACCAGCCGTTCTTTTCGATCTCGGCCAGGCGTTTGAGGGCGGGGACAGAGAAGTCCACGCCGTCGGCCCCGTAGATCTCCCGCGCAATGGTCCGGATCTTCTCCTCCACAGGCAGGTCCAGGGGATACAGATGGTGGAAGCTGTTCGGCGCAGCAACCGCGGCAACGACCTTGGCGGCAAGATCGTCGCCACCGTCCCCGCCGCCACCCCGGCCCCATACGTCCGCCACTGTGGCCTGGACCCCCTCAGCCGCACACCACTCCAGCAGCCAGTCCAGCTCCTCCTGGGTGTCGGACGAAAACCTGTTGATGGCAACCACCGGCGCCACTCCGAACTTCTCCACGTTGTGCACATGCCGCCGGAGATTCGCGACGCCGGCCTGCAGCGCCTCAAGGTCCGGCTCAGTCAGCCGGTCCTTGGGCACGCCGCCATGCATCTTGAGCGCGCGGACGGTGGCCACAACCACAACGGCGGACGGCGCCACGTCTGCGATCCGCGCCTTGATGTCCATGTACTTCTCCGCGCCCAGGTCTGCGCCGAAACCGGCCTCGGTGACCACGATGTCCGCGAGCCGCCGCGCCGTCTGGGTGGCGATCAGAGAGTTGCAGCCGTGCGCGATGTTGGCGAACGGCCCGCCGTGCACCAGCGCGGGAGTGCCGGCGATGGTCTGCACCAGGTTGGGCTTGATGGCTTCCTTCAGGAGCAGGGTCAGGGCGCCCTGGACGCCGAGGTCCGCCACGGTGACCGGAACCCGGGAGTACGTGTAGCCGAACGTGATCCGGCCCAGGCGCTCGCGGAGGTCAGCCAGGCTGGTGGCCAGGCAGAAGACGGCCATGATCTCCGACGCCACGGTGATGTCGAAGCCGTCCTGCCGGGGGACACCCTGGGTGGGCCCGCCGAGGCCGATGATCACCTCGCGGAGCGACCTGTCATTCATGTCCAGGACGCGTTTGAACGTCATGCGCCGGGGGTCGATGTTCAGCTCGTTGCCCTGGTAGATGTGGTTGTCCACGAGCGCCATCAGGGCATTGTTCGCCGACGTCACGGCATGGAAATCACCGGTGAAGTGCAGGTTGATCTCGTCCATCGGCAGCACCTGGGAGTAGCCGCCGCCGGTGGCGCCGCCTTTCATGCCCAGGATAGGACCCAGCGAGGGTTCCCGCAGCGCGATCATCACCTTGTGCCCGGCCCGGGCCAGCGAATCGGCGAGCCCCACGGTGGTGGTGGACTTCCCCTCACCAGCGGGCGTGGGCGACATTGCGGACACGAGCACCACTTTCCCGGCTGGCGCCGGAGCGCTCAGCAGTGCCGGATCAACCTTCGCCTTGTACCGCCCGTACAGTTCCAGTGCCTCGGCGTTGATTCCCGCGGCAGCCGCGATCTCCTCGATGGGCCTCATCGTTGCCTGCCGTGCGATCTCGAGGTCGCTGAGGGTATCCCGTTCAGACATCCTTGTCCTTTGGTTGGGGCCGGTTGCTGAAGGCCGACGGCGGCTGCCCGCCGCTTACGGTGCCGGCACCGCCGGGATCAACCGGCTGGCCAGCTGCTGTTCGACGGCGGCGTGGTAGGTATCAAGCGTGATGGCGGCTGTGCGGTTCCACCCCAGGTTCTCCGCGCGGATGGCCGCGGCCCGTCCCATGTCGGCGCGGGTGTCCGGATCGTCGTACATCGCTTCGAGCGCGTCCGCCCAGTCTTTGGCATGGTGCCCGTCCACGAGCAGCCCGGTCCGGCCATGGCAGATGGCGCGGGACAGGCCGCCCACACGGGTGCCCAGCACGGGCGTCCCGCAGGCCTGTGCCTCGATGGCCACCAGCCCGAACGATTCGCTGTAGGAGGGCATCACCACAACGTCTGCCGCCCGGAACCAGGACGCCAGGTCACTGGCGCTGACCGGGGGAAGGTGCGTGACGACGTCGTCCAGTCCGGACTCCGCGATCAGGTGCCGGAGGTTGAAGTCCTTGTTGCCGCTGAGGGCGCCCAGGATAGTGAGCCGGAGATCGATCTCGGGCCGCCGGGCGCGAAGCAGGGCCGCGGCTTTGAGCAGGATCTGCGGGCCCTTCAGCCGCTGGATGCGGCCGGCGAACACCAGGTGGAACGTCTCCGGCGAAACACCGCGTTCGGCCCGGGACCGCGCGCGGAACGCGGGTGTAAAGGTGCTGAGGTCCACGCCCGGCGGCGCCACATCGATGCGGTCGTAATCAGCACCGTAGTGGGATACCAGCTCTTCGGCTTCGGCGGTGGTGTTGGCGACCAGGCGGGCGGCGCCGTCGACAATCCGGTGCTCGCCCTCCTCACGCCGCCGCGGCTCGGGCTGTTCGCCGGACTCCAGCAGGAGATTTTTGACCTTGGCCATGGTGTGCATCGTGTGGACCAGCGGCACACCCCAGAGCTCCGAGAGCTCCAGGCCGGCGATCCCGGACACCCAATAGTGCGAATGGATGACGTCGTAGCGGCCGTGCGGCTGGCGCTGGCGGATCTGGTCGATCTCGGCCACCAGGTGGTGCAGCAGCTCCGGCAGTTCTTCCTTGGGGATCTTCCGCGGCGGCCCGGCCAGCACGTTGTGGACGCACACGCCGGGGTTCGGATGTTCGACGGCGGCCTGCTTGGCTGAGGTGGAGCGCGTGAAGATCTCAACCTGCACGCCGGTATCGGCCAGGGCCGAGGCCAGCTCGCGGATGTAGACGTTCATCCCGCCGGCGTCGCCGGAGCCTGGCTGCTCCATCGGGGAGGTGTGGAGGGAGAGCAACGCGACCCTGCGGATCAATGTCATGGCTTCTCCTTCCCACCGCTGGCGCGGCGTGGGCCCCGCTGTTTGCCCACTCGGTAAAACACTACTCCAGCCGCTCCCGGGCGGACTCCCGGCGCGTGAGCGGCTGCTAACGTGGCGCGTGTGAAAGCAGCCACAACTCCGCCCAGTTCCGCGGACTACTCGATCCGCCCCGCCACGGACGCCGACTGGCCCGGCATGTGGGCCGTTCTGGAGCCCGTCGTCCGGTCCGGTGAGACGTTCACCTGGGACCGGGACACCACAGAGGCCGACGCCCGCGCCCGCTGGTTCAAGGACGCGCCCGGCCAGGCGTTTGTGGCCGTGACGGCCGACGGCGGCGTGATCGGCACCGGCGAGCTGCACCCCAACCAGGGCGGCGGCGGCAGCCACGTGGCCAACGCCGGCTACATGGTCCACAGCGGCCACGGCGGCAAGGGCGTGGCCCGGGGCCTGTGCGCATACTCCTTGGCAGCGGCCCGGGATGCTGGCTTCCGGGCCATGCAATTCAACGCCGTGGTGGAAAGCAATGTCCGCGCGGTGGCCGCGTGGCAGGGGATGGGCTTTGAAATCCTCGGCACCATCCCCGAGGCGTTCAACCATCCCACGCTCGGATACGTGGGCCTGCACGTGATGTACCGGAAGCTTTAGCCGCGCCAGAGCTCCAGCAGCGCAGGGAACGCGCGCTCGTAGCGGGCCAGCAGCTTGGCGCCCAGGGCGGGGGAGTCCACCAGGGGATGCCGGCTGAATGCGTCGACGGCGGCCGCCCGGTCACCGTGGGTGGCTGACCCGACGGTGAGCTGCTCCACCTCCTTGACCCGGCGCATCAGCCCGAGTTGCTTCCGGCCCGGAGCTGACTGCGGAAGCGGCACCGTGCCGTCGGCCGTCACCGTGCAGGGGACCTCGACGACGGCGTCCGCCGGCAGCCCCGGAATGGCCGGTTTCGGTGGGGCTGCCCCGGCTGCAGGAAGGGAGTTGCGCGTGTTCAGGATCAGCTGGCTGTCACCGCGGCCGCCCGCCAGGGCCCGCATCACTGCCAGGGCCACGCGTTCATAGCCGCCACCGGCAAGGTCGTCCTCGTCGCGCTGCTCGCCGTGGGTCCGTGCCTCGGCCAGGTAGCCTTCCTCTCGCGAGCGGCGGGCAGCGTCCCACAGCCGGTAGGCGCGGTTTCCGGCTGAGGCCAGCCGCGGGTACAGCTCGGCCTGCTGGTGGTGGATGGACTCGCCGCGGGTCTGGGCCATGGCGCGCATGGCCGCCGCGGCGCTGTTGCGGTTGTAGTAGTAATAGAGGTATTCGTTGGGCAGGGCGCCGAGGTCCTTGAGGAACGGCTGCGGGAAAAGCCTGCCTTCCTCGAAGGTATGGAGGGCCACAGGGTCTGACAGCAGGCCGGGCAGCAGATCCCGGCCGCCGGACTCCAGCCGGTAGAGCCAGCCCAGGTGGTTTAGACCGTAGTACCCCACGCCGTCGAGCCTTCCGTCCGGCAGCGGCAGGCCGGACGCGCGGGCAGCACGGTGCACCAGTCCGCCCGCCGAATCGCAGATCCCGATGACCTTCCGGCCCAGGACAGGCAGCAGGGCCTCGGTGACCATGCCGGCCGGGTTGGTGAAGTTGATCAGCCAGGCGTCGGGGCAGCGCTCCCGCATCTGCCGCGCCAGGTCCAGCATCACGGGGATGGTGCGCAGGGCGTAGGAAATGCCGCCGGCTCCGGTGGTTTCCTGTCCGAGCATGCCCAGGTCCTGGGCCACGCGTTCGTCCGCGATGCGTCCGGCCGTGCCGCCGGGGCGGATTGCGGCGAACACCATGTCCGTTCCGCGGAGCGCGTCCGGCAGTGATGTGGTTGTCTTGATCGCCGGGGGCCGGTCGCCTTCCCGGTCGGCCGACTCCGGCATGGCGCGCAGAACCGCGGTGATGGCACTGAGGCGGGCAGGGTCGACGTCGAACAGCACCAGTTCGCTGACCAGCCCCGCAAACGCGCCGGACGTCAGCGCCCGGTAGACAAGCGGCACGCGGAATCCGCCGCCGCCGGCAATCATTAGCCGCATAGTCAGCAGTCTAGGGGGCCGCCGGGCGCGCCCCTACCGTGGCGCCGCGGCAGGGCGTAGTCTGCCGACATGGACGCCATCCCGGACCGCCGCTTCGATCCGCTCTCAACCGTCCGCGCACAGTCCGACGGCGGGTTCGACCTGCTGCTGGCCGGCACGGTTTTCCAGGACATCATCTTCACAGGGCTGCCGCACGCGCCCGAGCCGGGCACGGAAATCTGGAGCGAGGGTATGGGCAGCTGCCCCGGCGGCGTCGCGAACCAGGCCATTGCCGCGGCCAGGTTGGGACTGCGCACGGGACTGGCAGCCGCCTTCGGGGACGACGGCTACGGGGACTACAACTGGAAAATACTGGCCGGGCAGGAACACATTGACCTGAGCCTGTCGCGCCGCGTCGCGGGGTGGCATTCCCCGGTCACCGTCTCGCTCAGCGTCCACAACGACCGTTCCCTGGTGACGCATGGGCACCCGGCCCCGGTGACGTCGTCGGAACTGATCGGTTCGCCGCCCACTGCGCTCGCCGGCATCGCCGCGCTCGACGAGGAGATTGAGCCGTGGGCCGTGGCCGCGCAGCAGGCAGGCGTGAAACTGTTCGGGGACGTGGGCTGGGACCCCAGCGGGAAGTGGTCACCGGTCCGGCTCGAGAACCTGCAGTATTTCCATGCCTTCCTGCCCAACCAGCGCGAGGCGATGGCCTTCACGGGGAAGGACAATCCGTGGTCCGCGCTGTATGCGCTGGCGGACCGGGTGCCTGTGGCCGTGGTGACGCTCGGTGCGCAGGGTGCCATGGCCGTGGATTCGGAAACAGGGGAGGAGGAGTGGGTGCCGTCGCTGCCCGTGACTGCTTTCGATCCCACCGGGGCCGGCGACTGCTTTGACGCGGCCTTCATCGTGGGCAGCCTGGCCGGCTGGCCGCTGGGAAACCGGCTCCGTTTCGCCAATCTGTGCGCCTCCCTGGCTGTGCAGGAGGTGGGCGGTTCGCTGGCGGCCCCCGGCTGGGGCGATATCGCCGACTGGTGGAAGCGGGCCAACGCCCGGCCGGAGCGCCAGAGCAGCCAGTGGCTCCGCCGCTTCGGTTTCCTGGCGGACATTATCAGCGACGTCCCGCTGGCCGCGCAGCGCCGGGCCACCGCCACCATCGCGCACCTGTCCGACGCGTAGCGGCCGACGGCGGGGCGTCGCCTCAGTGCCACCGGATGTGGCGCCAGCGGCGCCAGCGGCACCGGAACCTGCCGCGATTATCCCGCTGTGATTTGCGGCCGGGCCGCCCGCACTAGAATCACTAAGGTGACTTATCCCGTAATAACCGGTGACTTCCGCGCGGCCTTAGGACCTGACCCTCGGTACGAGCGGTCAGCCGTCATCGACCTGGACGCCATCCGCCACAACGTGCGGCGGCTGGCGGACGCGGCCTCACCCGCCAAGGTCATGGCCGTGGTCAAGGCCGATGCGTACGGACACGGCGCGGTTCCGGTGGCCAGGGCCGCCCTCGAAGCCGGCGCATCCTGGCTGGGCGTCGCGCACATCTCCGAAGCGCTGGCACTGCGGGCGGCGGGCATCGAAGCCCCCCTGCTGGCCTGGCTGCACACGGCGGAAAGCAACTTCGCCGCAGCCGTGGCTGCCGGCGTTGACATCGGCTGCTCCGGCTGGGAACTGGACCGCATTGTGGCCGCCGCCCGTGACCAGGAGCGACCCGCACGGATCCACCTGAAAGTGGACACTGGCCTTGGGCGGAACGGCGTAGCGCTCGATGCCTGGGACCAGCTGCTGGGCGAAGCCATGGAGTACCAGGACCAGGGCCTCCTGCGGGTGGTGGGCATCTTCTCGCACCTGTCCGTGGCGGATGAACCCGAACGGCCGGAAACCGATGAACAGCTGGCGGCCTTCCGCGAGGTGCTGGCCGTGGCCGAGGACGCCGGCGTGGACCCCGAAGTCCGCCACCTGGCCAACACCCCGGCCACGCTGTCCCGCCCCGATACTCACTTTGACATGGTCCGCGTGGGCCTGGGCATCTACGGCCTCTCGCCCTTCGAAGGCCAGACGTCCGCCGAACTCGGCCTCCGCCCCGCGATGACGCTGCGCACCCTGGTGTCCCAATGCAAGCAGGTCCCCGACGGGCAGGGCGTCTCCTACGGCCTGCGCTACCGCACCAGCGGCCCCAGCACCCTGGCGCTGATCCCGCTGGGCTACGCGGACGGCGTGCCCCGGATCGCCACCGGCGGTCCCGTCCGGGTGGCCGGGCGGACCTACCCCGTGGTGGGCCGGATCGCCATGGACCAGATGGTCATCGACCTCGGCAACATCGGCCCCGCCGGCGCAGACCTCTTCGGCGCCGAAGCGGTGCTGTTCGGCAACGGGGACGACGGCGGTCCCACGGCGGATGACTGGGCGGTCGCCGCCGGGACCAACAACTACGAGATCGTGACCCGGATCAGCCCGCGGGTGCCGCGCCGGGTCATTAACGAAAGTCCCGCCGTCGGCCGTCCTGCCGGAGGAAATCCCGACGCCGGGCAGGCGACACCGTGAGCGTGCCCCCAGTAGAGATGCCCCATTGGGAAGAGACTCTGAAAGTCACGACGGCGGACCAGACTCACGCGCTCGCCGCCGCTTTGGGGGCGGAGCTGCAGGCCGGGGACCTGTTGGTGCTGACCGGCGAGCTGGGTGCCGGGAAAACCACGTTCACGCAGGGCCTCGGCGAAGGCCTGGGCGTTCGCGCGGGCATCATCTCGCCCACCTTTGTCCTGGTCCGCATCCATCCCAACCTGCCCGACGGCCCGCGGCCTGGTGGCCCGGACCTGGTGCACGTGGACGCGTACCGGCTGGGATCGGCGTCGGAAATTGACGACATTGACCTGGAAAACACGCTGGACTCGTCCGTGACCGTGGTGGAGTGGGGACGCGGCCGGGTGGAACACCTGAGCGAGAGCCGGCTGGAAGTGGACCTGCACCGGGCGATCGGCCTGGACGCGGCGGGCTCGTCGGAACACATCCCCGGCCATACCGAAATCCTGGACTTTGACTCCGAGGACCTGGACGAACCCCGCACCATCGTGCTTCGCGGGTTCGGTCCCCGCTGGAGCACCAAGCCTGCCCTGGGCGGCGTCATCGAAGGGACTTCCTGATGCTCATTCTCGCCATCGACACCTCCGCCGTGGCCAGCGCGGCCCTGGTTTCGGACGACGCCCTTGAAGGCGTGGTGGCCAGCTTCTCCACCGAGGACACCCGCAGCCACGCCGAGGTACTGGCCCCCGGCATCGAGGACCTGCTTTCCACGGCCGGGGTCACAGGCCCGGACATTGACGCGATCGTCGTGGGCGTGGGCCCTGGCCCGTTTACCGGCCTCCGCTCGGGGATCGCAACTGCCCGGACGCTCGCCTTCGTTTGGGACAAACCGCTGTACGGGCTGATGAGCCTGGACGCTGTGGCGCTGGAAGTCGCGGAGTCCACCGATGCCGCAGCCGAATTCCTGGTGGTCACGGACGCCAGGCGCAAAGAGGTCTACTGGGCGCGGTATAGCCTCGCCGACGGCCAGTTGCCGCAGCTCGAGGACGGCCCGCACGTCAGCTTTGCCGCCGACCTGCCGGGCCTCCCTGCCTACGGCGCCGGCGCCGGACTCTACAGCGAGGTGCTGCGCGCAGACCCCGGCTTCAGCAACGAGCAGCCCGACGCCCTCTACCTCGGACAGTTCGCCCTGGCCCGGCTCGCAGCCGGCGGGCAGCTGCTCGACTCCACACCCCTGTACCTCCGCGAATCCGATGCCCAGGTCCCCGGCCCACGGAAGCGGGCGCTGTGAACATGCCGACCAGCACCGACCCTCCCAGCGCCGACGGCGTGGTCTTCCGGGACATGACCCTGGAAGACGTGCCCGCCGTGGACGCCATCGAACAGCGCCTGTTCCCGGCCGACGCATGGCCGCTGCACATGTTCCTGTCCGAACTGTCCCAGCACGAAACGCGCCGGTACCTGGTGGCGGAACGCGGCGGCGCCATTGTGGGCTACGCCGGCCTGATGTGCATCGAGCCCATCGCGGATGTCCAGACCATCGCCGTCGTGCCTGAATTCGAAGGCAAGGGCATCGGCTCAACGCTCCTGACCCGGCTGATCGACGAAGCCCGGCACCGCGGTGCCGCGGACGTCCTCCTGGAGGTCCGAGCGGATAATCCCCGGGCGCAGCAGCTGTACATGCGGTTCGGCTTCGAACAGATCCACATCCGCCGCGGGTATTACCGCGACGGCGTCGATGCCTTGATCATGCGGCTTCAGCTGGTCCCCGAAGTCACAGCACACGACTCCGCAGCAGCCCCGGACCTCACATCGGCCCATCCGGAACCAACCCCCGATCCCACAACAGAAGCAGGCAAGGCATGAACCGCTCGCAGCCCCTGGTGCTGGGCATCGAATCCTCCTGCGACGAAACCGGCGTCGGTATTGTCCGCGGCACCACGCTGCTGACCAACACGGTGTCCTCCTCGATGGACGAGCACGTCCGGTTCGGCGGCGTGATCCCCGAGATCGCCTCCCGCGCACACCTTGACGCCTTTGTGCCCACACTGCGGCAGGCCCTGGCAGACGCCGACGTGACGCTGGAGGACGTGGACGCCATCGCCGTCACCTCAGGCCCGGGGCTCGCTGGCGCCCTGATGGTGGGGGTCTGCGCCGCGAAGGCCCTGGCCGTGGCCACCGGAAAGCCGTTGTATGCCATCAACCACCTGGTGGCGCATGTCGGCGTCGGGCTCCTGGACGGAAACCCCGACGGCGGTGCTGCCGCCGGCCGCGGGGCCGGCAATGCCGCCGGCCATGCGGTTGGGCTCGGCCATGGCGGCCGTCTCCCGGAGAACCTGGGTGCCCTCCTGGTCTCCGGCGGGCACACCGAGATCCTGAAGATCAACAGCATCACCAGCGACGTCCAGCTCCTCGGCTCCACCATCGACGACGCCGCCGGCGAAGCCTACGACAAGGTGGCCCGCATCCTGGGCCTTGGCTACCCGGGCGGCCCGGCCATCGACAAGCTTGCCCGCACCGGCAACCCCAAAGCCATCCGGTTCCCGCGCGGTCTCAGCCAGCCCAAGTACATGGGCACCGCCGAGGAACCCGGCCCGCACCGCTACGACTGGTCCTTCAGCGGATTGAAGACCGCCGTCGCCCGCTGCGTTGAGCAGTTCGAGGCCCGCGGCGAAGAGGTGCCGGTGGCCGACATCGCCGCAGCTTTCCAGGAAGCGGTGGTGGATGTGGTCACGTCCAAGGCCGTCCTGGCCTGCCGTGAGCATGGCATCAAGGACGTTCTTTTGGGCGGGGGAGTGGCGGCTAACTCCAGGCTGCGGGAACTCACCGGCCAGCGCTGTGCGTCAGCCGGAATCAAACTCCATGTGCCGCCGCTGGACCTGTGCACGGACAACGGCGCGATGGTGGCGGCCCTCGGCGCGCAGCTGGTGATGGCCGGGATCGGGCCCAGCGGCATCCGCTTCGCTCCCGACTCCTCGATGCCGGTCACCGCGGTGTCACTCCCCGCCTAACGCCTCCCGTAAAGCTTCCGGTGGTTGAGCCTGTCGAAACCCCCGGCGAACCGTCGCGGGGCACTTTGGGCGCGTCGTCGTCGTAATTTACGACGGCGGCGGGCGTGTCCGTGTCGAAGTGCCCCGTTTCGGGAGGGCGAGGTCAGCCCGTCGGCCCGTTCCGCATCTGCTGGACCAGGTCCAGCACCACGGCCTGCAGGTCGCCGCCGTGCTCGGCAGCGACGCGGCGCTGCCGCTGGTACCCGGCGCCGCGGCGGATGATCTTTTCGACGTCCGCCAGTTCGTCGGGGCAGCCGAGCTTTGCGGCCACCGGCTCCAGCCGGTTCAAAGTCTCCAGAAGGTGGTCGGTGACCAGCTGTTCGTTGCCGGCGGCGTCGAGGATGATGATGGCCTCCATGCCGTAGCGGGCGGCACGCCACTTGTTCTCCTGGAGGTGCCACGGCGGCATCGTGGGGATGGTCCCGCCGTTATCCAGCGTGGTGGAGAGTTCATCCACAAGGCACTGGGTGAGGGCGGCAATGGCGCCCACTTCCTCCAGGGTGGCCAGGCCGTCGCAGATCCGCATCTCGATCGTGCCCAGGTTCGGGACCGGCCGGATGTCCCAGCGGATTTCGGACAGGGTGTCGATCACACCGGTGGTGAACATGTCCTGGACGTAGGACTCGTACTCGGTCCACGAGCGGAACGTAAACGGCAAACCGGCGGTGGGAAGCTGCTGGAACATGAGGGCCCGGTGCGAGGCGTAGCCGGTGTCCTCACCGCCCCAGAACGGGCTCGACGCCGAGAGGGCCTGGAAGTGCGGGAAGTAGTTCAGGAGCCCGTCCATCACAGGCAGGGCCTTTTCGCGCCGGTCCAGGCCCACGTGGACGTGTACGCCGTAGATGACCATCTGCCGGCCCCACCACTGCGTGCGGTCGATCAGCTTCGCATACCGGGCCTTGTCCGTCACGGGCTGCAGCTGCGGCGGGCTGAACGGGTGGCTGCCTGCGCAGAAAACCTCCACGCCCATGGGATCGGTGATTTCGCGGACGGCGGCCAGGGACCTGCTGAGGTCTTCCTTGGCTTCGGCGGCAGTTTCGCAGATGCCGGTGACCAGCTCCACGGTGTTGAGCAGCAGTTCCTGCTTGATGTGCGGGTGTTCGTCGTCTTCGTTGAGTTCGGGGTGCTTGGCAACCACGCCGCTGAGCACTTCGTTGGCGACCGATGCCAGTTCGCCGGTCTGGCCGTCCACCAGGGCCAGCTCCCATTCCACACCAAGAGTTGATTGCTTCGATGAAGCGAAATCAATCTTCATGCGTTCCCCTAACTGTTCGGATATCACTGGGCACGCGCCGCATTCAAGTCTAGTGCAGGGGTAGCATCGAGTTGATGGCCTTGTTCATATGGAGCCGTGAGTGTATTCACAAATCCACCCTCTTTTTCGCGGCCGCCGCCGTGGCCGCCATGACGGCCTGCACGGCGGTTCCCACCCCCACCCCGGCGACCTCCAGCCCCGCGCCGGGCTCGACCCCGGAATCAGGGCGTCCGACGACGGCGCCCCCGTCTGCTTCCCCCTCACCTGACCCCGGGCTCCGTCCGCTGGGCTGGGGCCCCGAACAGCGGGACCAGGATGCCGCCGTAGCCGCCGTGGCGGCGATGTCGGTCGAGGAGAAGGCCGGCCAGGTGCTGATGCCGGTATATGCCGGCACCGATGCCGAATCCCAGGCCGCAACCATAGAACGCCTCCATCTGGCGGGGTCCATCATCATGGGCGACAACGTCCCGCTCGACGCGCGCGGGCAGGCGGATCCGGCTGCCCTGGCAGCGGTCAACGCCCGGCTCGCCCAGGCCACGAAGGCCGACGGCAGGCGCTGGCCCGGGCTCATCGGCGTGGACCAGGAGGGCGGCATCGTGGCGCGGCTCGGCGCACCCCTGACCGAATGGCCAACAGCCCTGAGCTACGGAGCCACCGGAAATGTGCCGCTCACCAAGGACGCCGGCCGGGCCCTGGCTGCGGAGATCGGGGCTCTGGGCTTCACCGTGGACTTCGCGCCCGATGCGGACGTGACCATCGGTCCCGCGGATCCAACCATCGGTGCCCGGTCAATGTCCGGCAACCCGGATGCGGCGGCAGCGTTGGCCGTGGCGTTCTCCCAGGGCATGCAGGAGGCCGGCGTCCTGCCGGCCGTCAAACATTTTCCGGGGCACGGCTCCGTCACCGTCGACTCGCACCAGGACCTCCCGGTGCAGCCCGCGGGCATCGCGGAGCTTGAGGCCCGGGACTGGAAGCCGTTCCGGGCAGCCATCGCCGCTGGCGTGCCCATGGTCATGACCGGGCACATCGCCGTACCGGCCCTGGAACCCGGCATCCCGGCGTCGTTGTCCGGCCCCACCTACGCTGCGTTGCGCGGCATGGGTTTCAAGGGTGTGGCCGTGACCGATGCCCTCAACATGGGGGCAGTCCAAAAGCAATACCCGGGCGGCTCCGCAGCAACGGCGGCGCTGGCCGCCGGTGCAGACCTGCTGCTGATGCCTACGGACGTGGGGCAGGCCCACGCGGCCATCGTGGGTGCCGTGGCCGCCGGAACCCTGCCCGCGGCGCGCCTGGATGAAGCCGCCATCCGGGTGGCCACCATGATGACCTGGCGCGGCCGCGTCACGTCGCCACCTGCCGGTTCGGCCCCTGCCAGCGCCGCCCCAGGCAGCAGCGGGGACCTCTCGGCGCGGGTCTCCGCGGCCGCACTCACGGTACTGTCCGGACATTGCGGCGCGCCAATCGTCCAGGGCAGCATCCGGATCGCCGGCGGATCAGCGCAGGACCGGGCACGGTTTGAGGCGGCCGCGGCGAAGGCCGGGCTCGGCACAGCGGCGGGCCCTCTGGTCAGCCTCATCGGTTACGCCGGCCGTCCGGTCGGTGGCGATATCGCCGTGGCCCTGGATGCGCCGTGGCCGTTGCAGGATTCCAGCGCGCCGGTGAAAATTGCGCTGTACGGCCGTACCCCGGGTGCTTTTGACGCCCTGGTTGCCGTGCTGGCAGGCAATGCGGCTGCCCCGGGAAAGCTGCCCGCCGCCGTCGGAAGCTATCCGGCCGGGACGGGCTGCCCGTAATTTGGCCCACAACGCATCGCCGAATCGGTCAATGGCGCTTTAATGGACAGGTGCCCATTCTGAATAAAGACATGACCTTGTGTATTTCCCTGTCGGCCCGGCCCAGCAATAACGGGACCCGGTTCCACAACCACCTCTACGACCAGCTGGACCTGAACTGGATCTACAAGGCCTTCGCCCCCACCGACCTGGCCCAGGCGATCGCCGGCGTCAGGGGCCTGGGCATCCGCGGCTGTGCGGTGTCCATGCCGTTCAAGGAGGACGTGATGGCCCTCGTGGATGAGTTGGATCCTTCCGCCAAAGCCATCGATTCGGTCAACACCATCGTGAACACGGATGGGCACCTCAAGGCTTACAACACCGACTACACCGCCATCGAGCAGCTCCTCGCCGGCAACGCCGTGCCTGTGGATTATTCGGTGCTGGTCCAGGGCGCCGGCGGCATGGCCAAGGCCACCGTCGCGGCCCTGCGCGACGCCGGCTTCACGGACGTCACGGTCATCGCCCGGAACGAAGACACCGGCCGGGCGCTCGCTGAGCAGTACGGGTTCCAGTGGCGGGCAACGCTCGACGGCGGCACCGCTGACCTGATCATCAACGTCACCCCCATCGGTATGGCGGGCGGTCCGGACGTGGACTCGCTGTCCTTCCCGGAAGACGCGATCGGGGCAGCCAAAGTGGTGTTCGATGTTGTGGCGCTACCGGCCGAGACGCCGCTGATCAAGGCGGCCCGCGCCGCCGGGAAACAGGTAATCACGGGCGCCGAAGTAGCCACCATTCAGGCGCTCGAGCAGTTTGTGCTTTACACAGGAGTCCGGCCCACCGACGAGCAGGTTCGGGCCGCCGAGGACTTTATGCGCACGCAGTAGGACAGGGTCTCAGGCCAGTTCACTGTTTTAGGCGGGTTCCACCGAGATGGCCACCCGGTCCTCCCCAATGCGGGTCAGGACCAGGGTGGCTGTTTTTTGTCCGGCTTTCTTCCCTGAGTTCTTGCTGCCGCCCTTGCTTCCGGCGAACAGCTGCTTGCGCAGTTCCTCCGGGGTGACCGACGTGCCGCGCTTCTTGATGTCCAGCACCGTGATGCCGTTCTCCTTCACCCAGGCCTTGAGCGCCTTGACGTTGTACGGCATCACTTCCAGGACCTTGTACGCCCGGGCGAAGGGTGTGTCCACCAGTTCCGGGGCGCAGATGTAGGCGATGTGCTCGTCCAGCAGGTGCCCGCCCAATTGAAGTGCGACGTCGGCCACCAGGCCGGCGCGGATCACCGCACCATCAGGCTCATACAGATAGCCCGCCGCCGGCCCCACTGGCGCCACCGGACCGCCGTCGAAATCGTCAGCGCTGGTCAGCTCGGCGGCACCCTGCGGGCCAAGCAGCAGCGCGGCCCGGCGGATTCCGGGCCGGCGCACGGAGTTGAACCACAGGGCCACCTCGGTGACGTCGCCGCCCACCGATACCCATTGCGCCTCGCAGCCGGCGGGAACCGATTCGTGCGGCATGCCGGGGCCCATTTTGACGCCAACGGCGCGCCCTGTGGCCGCGAGCGATTCCACAAAGGACAGCGGAGGTGAAAACGCCTCAGGATCCCAGATCCGCTTGGTACCCGACGTGGAGGTGACGCGGCGGGCGGGATCCAGCCAGACGCCGTCGACCCCTTCCAGGGGAACAGTGGTGGCGTCCGAATGCACCACGGTGGCGTTGGGGAAGGGGATGAGGTTCACGGTGGCGCAGGCGGCGGTGGTTTCGTCCATTTCCACGGCGGTGACCGTGATGTCCATCGATGCCAGTGCCAGGGAGTCCGCGGCAAGGCCGCACCCAAGGTCCGCCACATGCCGGACGCCGGCCTGCGCAAAGCGCTCGGCATGGCGAGCAGCAACAGTGAGACGCGTGGCCTGTTCCAGCCCGGCCTGCGTGAAGAGCATGCTCCGGGCGAACTCGCCGAACTTCAGCTCGGCCTTGGTCCGGAGCCGGGACTGGGTGAGGACGGCGGAGACCAGTGCGGGGGAGTGGCCGGCCTTGCGGAGGGCCGCGTTGAGCTCGAAGGCCTTGTCCTCGCGGTATGGGCCCAGGGACGCCAGGAGCTCCCAGCCTTCGCTCGTGAGCAGTGGGGCGATCTGGTCCTGCGGTGCTTGAGCCATGGGTTCAAGCCTAGTGGAGGTGGCCCGGCGCCCAGATCCGGCTAGGGTTGAAGGCATGGAAGACAGCGCAGGCACCCAGCCGTCCGGACTACCCCAAGCCAGTAACCCGGACCTGGTGAAGTTCGCCCGCCCCGCGCTGATTGCAGGATCCGCAGTGGCCGTGGTCTGCGTCGCGCTGCTCGTGATCATCTTCTTTCTGGACACGTTCAACGCCACGGTCTACTCCGTGGGCGGCAAGAACATCCAGGACGCCACGGACGAGGCAAGTGAGATCCGCGGCCTTTACGCCGGGGCGCGCGTAGGCGGCATCATCCTGCTGGTGGTCTCACTGCTGGCTGCCGTGGGCGGAGCCGTGGTGCTATACCTGCGGCGGGGCACCGTGTATGAAGGGGACAACGGGGACGAGGACGTCGATTTTGAGGACCTCACCGGCCGGTAAAGTCTGTTCGCCGGAGACATAATTCTGGCACTCGCCTTGACCGAGTGCTAACCAGTACATAGAGTCATCATTAGCACTCTCCCTAGGAGGGTGCTAACACACGAAGAGCTGCCAGCCAGGCTGCTGCCGGCACCGCGACGACGGTTTGCCAGCCACGGTGAAGCAGCTCAAATGTCCATGAATTTTTTGCTGACGTAGAAGGAGAGGTCCGAGTGTCGGTCTCTATTAAGCCTCTTGAGGATCGTATTGTTGTCCGCCCGCTCGAAGCCGAGCAGACCACGGCTTCCGGCCTGGTTATCCCGGACTCCGCACAGGAGAAGCCGCAGGAGGGTGAAGTTGTTGCAGTAGGCCCCGGCCGCTTTGAAGACGGCAACCGCGTACCTGTCGACGTAGCCGTTGGCGACGTTGTTATCTACTCCAAGTACGGTGGAACCGAAGTCAAGACCGGTGGCAACGAGTACCTCGTGCTGTCCGCCCGCGACGTCCTGGCGATCGTCGTAAAGTAACTCTTTGGATCCCCGTGCCGCTGTTCCGTCCCTGACTGAACAGCAGCGCGGGGTTCTGTCTTTGAAAGGACAAAACCATGGCAAAGCAGCTTGCGTTTAACGACGCTGCACGCCGGTCGCTTGAAGCCGGCATCGATAAGCTCGCCAACACTGTCAAGGTGACGCTCGGCCCCCGCGGCCGCAACGTCGTGCTCGACAAGAAGTGGGGCGCCCCCACGATCACCAACGACGGCGTCACCATTGCCCGCGAAATCGAGCTGGATGACCCGTACGAAAACCTTGGCGCGCAGCTGGCCAAGGAAGTGGCCACCAAGACCAACGATGTTGCCGGCGACGGCACCACCACGGCCACCGTGCTCGCCCAGGCCCTGGTCAAGGAAGGCCTGCGCAACGTTGCTGCTGGCGCCGCTCCGGGCCAGATCAAGCGCGGCATCGAGGTTTCCGTTGAAGCCGTTGCAGCCCGCCTGCTCGAGAACGCACGCCCCGTTGAAGGCACCCAGGTTGCCAGCGTGGCAGCAATTTCGGCCCAGAGCGACGAAATCGGCGAGCTCCTCGCCGAGGCATTCGGCAAGGTCGGCAAGGATGGTGTGATCACCATCGAGGAGTCCTCCACCACGCAGACCGAGCTGGTCCTCACCGAAGGCATGCAGTTCGACAAGGGCTACCTGTCCCCGTACTTCGTGACCGACTCCGAACGCCAGGAAGCCGTCCTCGAAGACGCCCTTATCCTTATCAACCAGGGCAAGATTTCCTCCGTGCAGGACTTCCTGCCGCTGCTGGAGAAGGCGCTGGCGAGCTCCAAGCCGCTCTTCATTATTGCCGAAGACGTTGAGGGCGAGGCCCTGTCCACGCTGATCGTCAACCGCATCCGCGGCACGCTGAACGTTGTTGCCGTCAAGGCTCCGGGCTTCGGCGACCGCCGCAAGGCCATGCTGCAGGACATTGCCACCCTCACCGGTGCGCAGGTCATCTCCGCGGAACTGGGCCTCAGCCTGGATTCGGTTGGCCTTGAGGTGCTGGGTACCGCCCGCCGCATCACGGTCACCAAGGACAACACCACCATCGTTGACGGCGCCGGTTCCGCAGAAGACGTCGCAGCCCGGGTTTCCCAGCTGCGCGCCGAGCTGACCCGCACCGACTCCGACTGGGACAAGGAAAAGCTCCAGGAGCGCCTGGCCAAGCTGGCCGGCGGCATCGGTGTCATCAAGGTCGGCGCAGCCACCGAAGTTGAGCTGAAGGAAAAGAAGCACCGCATCGAAGATGCAGTGTCCTCCACCCGCGCCGCCCTCGAAGAGGGCATCGTGGCCGGTGGCGGTTCCGCACTGATCCACGCCCTGAAGGCCCTCGACGAGGATCCTGCAGTCAAGGCACTCGAAGGCGACGCCGCCGCTGCTGTGGGCATTGTCCGCCGCGCGCTGGTCCAGCCGCTTCGCTGGATCGCCCAGAACGCCGGTTTCGACGGCTACGTTGTCACCGCCAAGGTTGCCGAGCTCGAAACCAACAACGGTTTCAATGCCAAGACGGGCGAGTACGAGGACCTGATCGCGGCCGGTGTCATTGACCCGGTCAAGGTCACGCGTGCAGCACTGCGCAACGCGGCGTCCATCGCTGCGCTGGTTCTCACCACCGAGACCCTCGTAGTGGAGAAGCCCGCAAACGAAGACGAGCACGCAGGCCACAGCCACTAGGCCCAGGCCTCTGCATCAAAAGACCGGTCCAGCTTCGGCTGGGCCGGTTTTTTGTGCGCCCGCCCTATGTGCCCGGCATGTCCAGAGTCTCGACGTCGCCCGCGCGCTCGTAGACCAGCGACACCGCGCCCTTCGGGAACGTGCGAGCCGGCTCAACGAGCCGGAAGGAGGCGGGGATAGTGCCGGAATCGAAGAGGCGCTTGCCCTGCCCGAGGGTGATGGGATAGAGCCAGAGGTGGAGGCGGTCGATCACGTCTGCCGCGAGCAATGAACGGATGAGGACGCCGCTGCCAAACATGTGGATCTGGTCATATTCCTCGCGGAGTCGGCCCGCCGCCTCAGCGTCAGGCAGCACAGCAGTTCCGGACCACGTCGGAGCGGTCAGCGTGTTCGAGACCACGAACTTCGGCACCCGGTTGAGCGTAGCGCCGATGTCATCAGACTGGTTTGGCCAGAAGGCCGCGAAGATGTCGTAGGTCTTCCGGCCGAGAAGCAGGGCATCGATGCGTTCGATCTCGGCGCTGATGGCCGCGCCGGCCTCGTCATCGGATACCGGCGCCTGCCAGCCACCGAACGCGAAACCGCCTTCGGTGTCCTCCTCGCGGCCGCCTGGGCCCTGGTAGACGCCGTCGAGGGTGAGGAACAGGTTTGCGACGATGATTCCCATGCCTCGAGTCTGGAACTACGTTCCGGCACTGTCCAGAGTCAGCGGCCGTGGCAGACTGGTGCCATGCTGCTCGACGAGCTCGTGAAAACCACGGATGCCGTCGCGTCCACCCGCTCCCGGCTCGCGAAGGTCGACGCACTGGCCGATCTGCTGCGCCGGCTCGAGCCCGTTGACATCGCGACGGCCGTTGGCTTGCTCATCGCCCAGCCGCGGCAGGGCCGCGTAGGAGTCGGCTGGCGCGGCATGACTGCGGCCATGGGGGAGCCGGCCGCCGAGCCCAGCCTGACGGTAACCGACCTGGACGCTGCGCTGGATCGGCTGCTGGCCACCGCAGGCGCTGGATCAGCCGCGGAGCGTGCCGCGACCCTCCGGTTGCTCACGGCCGCGGCCACCGAGCGCGAACAGGCCTTCATCGCCGGCGTGCTCCTCGGTGAACTGCGTACGGGTGCGCTTGAGGGCGTCCTGACGGATGCTGTGGCCCGCGCTGCCGGCAGGCCCGTCGACGCCGTACGCCGCGCCGCGATGCTCTCAGGCAATCTCGGCGAAACCGCCCTGCTGGCCATCACGGGTACGGCAGCCGAGCTTGACGACGTGGGCCTTGTCGTCGGCCGTCCAGTGCAGCCCATGCTCGCCTCCACCGCGGCCAGCGCCAGCGCGGCGCTGGAGTTAACGGGGGAAGCATCTGTGGAATACAAGCTCGACGGCGCGCGCATCCAGGTGCACCGCGCCGGCAACGATGTTCGCATCTACACCCGTACCCTGGCCGAGGTGACCCACCGGCTGCCCGAGGTGGTGGAGGTGGTGCGCGGGCTGCCGGTACGCGATGTGATCCTCGACGGGGAGACCCTAGCCCTCGACGAGGACGGCCGCCCCCGACCCTTCCAGGACACCATGTCGCGGTTCGGTGCGGATGCGGTGCGCGCTACCGTGCTGCATCCCTGGTTCTTCGACGTGCTGCACATTGACGGGCGCGACCTGCTTGAGGAGCCACTGTCGACGCGCATCGGCGTGCTCGAGCACATCGCTCCCGGGTACCGGATCCCGGGGGAGATCACAGCGGATGCGGCCGTTGCCGAGAGGGTGTCGCGCGATTCGCTGGCCGCGGGCCATGAGGGTGTTGTGGTGAAAGCGATCGGAGCGGCCTATGCGGCCGGTCGGCGTGGGTCCAACTGGATCAAGGTGAAGCCGGTGCTCACCTACGACCTGGTGGTGCTCGCCTGTGAGTGGGGGTCAGGACGCCGCACCGGGCTGCTGTCTAACCTGCACCTCGGAGCCCTCGACCCGACTGGCGAGTTCGGCGAACCCGGCGCCTACGTGATGGTGGGCAAGACCTTCAAAGGCCTTACCGACGCGCTGCTGCGCTGGCAGACCGAACGGTTCCAGCAGCTTGAGGTGCGGCGAACGGCGGGTACCGTCTGGATTGAGCCTGTCACGGTGGTTGAGATAGCGATCGACGGCGTGCAGCAGTCCTCGCGGTATCCGGGCCGAATCGCGCTGAGGTTCGCACGCGTCAAGCGTTACCGCGACGACAAGACGGCCGCGGAGGCCGACACCATTCAGACATTGCGTGCACTGCTGCGTTCGTAGGTTGTGCCGGTTCTTGAGCGGGCGTACCGTGGCGCTTAAGTGCCGTCACGCCCGGCGTGCGGCGGGCCAACTGGTTGGACGGTTGGTATCCGAAAAGGGGCCAGATGTCAGCTGAAACAGGCATTGACCGAGGCAGGTCAGCCTTCCAGGAACATCGCTGGACCGAGGCCAACCAGACCTTCCGTGAAGCCGATAAGCACGGCGGGCTGCCGGCTGCCGATCTGGAACGGCTCGCTACGGCCGAGATCCTGACCGGGGAGAGCACAACTGGGCTCGAGACCCTCACCCGGGCCCATGAGGAATACCTGGTTGTGGGCGACGTCGTTGGTGCCGCCCGGTGTGCCGGTTGGATGGGGATGCAGCTGATGTTCCTGGATGAGCCGGCCCGGGCTGGTGGGTGGTTTGCCCGCGGCCAGCGGCTCGTGGATGAACTGGCCGAGCCGGACGCGGTGCAGGGCCTACTGCTCGTTCCGATGGGCCTCGGCAAGCTCTATGGCGGTGATCCGGTAGGAGCCCTGACGGTCTTCTCCAAAGTTGCGGACTTCGGCCAAAGATTCCAGGACAAAGACTTGTCCGCGCTGGGCCTCCTCGGCACAGGGCAGGCCACCCTGATGCTTGGTCACCCTGACGAGGGACTCAGGATGTTCGACGAGGTCATGGTGGCCGTTACGGCAGGTGAACTCTCCCCGATCCCGTCAGGAATTATCTACTGTGCTGTAATTGGCAATTGCCACCTGGCCTTCGACCTGGAGCGGGCCCTGGAATGGACGGCTGCCCTGGATCGCTGGTGCAGTGCACGCCCCGACATGATGTCGTTCAGCGGCCAGTGCCAATCACACCGCGCAGAACTCTTCATTCTCCACGGGGCCTGGGCCGAGGCGCTGATGGCGGCTGCGGCTGCCCAGGGACTTTCCGTGAATGGTGACCCCCAGGCGCTTTACGGCGGCTACTACCAACAGGGCGAAGTGGAACGGCTGAGTGGAAAACTGGACGACGCCGAAGCTTCCTATGGGCAGGCCGCCCGCTCTGGCTATGAGCCGCAGCCTGGCCTCGCGCTCCTCTGGCTGGCCCGCGGAAATGCGCAGCAGGCACAGGCGATGATCCGGCGGGCAGCTGGGGCGGCGGACGAGGCTACCCGCCGGAACATGTTGCCGGCACTGGTGGAGATCGAGCTGGCCGCCTCCGACTTGGAAGCCGCGCGGCGAGGCGCTCAGGAGCTTGTTGCCCTGGCCCTCGAAAGCCCTATGCCCATGGTCCGGGCCGTTGCCGGCCAGGCGGACGGCGCGGTCCGCCTGGCCGACGGCGACCCCTCGGCTGCCCTGAAGCCGCTCCGGGAGGCGTGGAGACTGTGGCAGGAGCTCGGTGTACCGTTCGAAGCGGCACGCTGCCAGGCGCTGGCCGGCCGTGCCTGCCGCGTGCTCGGTGATGAGGCCTCGGCGCTCATGTACCTGGAGGCGTCCCACGCTGTGCTCCTGGACCTGGGCGCGGCGCCGGCGGCAACCTGGGCGGCGACGCTGCTGCACGAAGGCATGCCGGACGCAGGACCCACGCCGCACACGGCCGGCCTCCTCACCCGCCGCGAACTTGAAATCCTTCAGGCGGTGGCCACCGGAAAGGGCAACCGGGCCATTGCCGGCGAACTGTACCTGAGCGAGAAGACGGTTGCCCGGCATGTCAGCAACATCTTCCTGAAACTGGGACTGTCTTCGCGGGCAGCCGCCACCAGCTACGCCTACGAGCACGGGCTCGCAGGCTGACGTCCAAACTGCGGCGGCACGGCACGAGCGCGGCCTACATAGAAATACCCAGCCGCGCCGTGACCGAAGTTGCATAATTCGGCCGACGCGGCCGTCAGGGGCCCGGCCATAGCCTCAAAGCATGAACCTTCCAGTCCTCGCCGGCACCCTTTCGACGGTGCTGTTCGCCGCCGGAATGCTGCCGATGCTGGTCAAGGCGGCCCGGACGAAGAACCTGGCCTCCTACAGCCTCGGGAACCTGTTGCTGACCAACGTTGCCAACGCCGTCCATTCCGTCTACGTCTTCAACCTCCCCGCCGGACCCATCTGGGCCCTGCACCTGGCATACCTCCTGGCATCCGCGCTGATGCTGGCATGGTGGCTCCGGTACCGGGAAGCAGAACACGACGGGACGGACAGCACGCCGCCCGGCCAGCCGGAAAGTTCAGCCAAAGGAATCCCTTTCAATCACCAAGGAGCGCAGTCATGAACACCAACCATTCACCCGGCACGCTGGACACCATGATCATCGGTGGCGGGCAAGCAGGCCTTGCCCTGGGCCGCTACCTGAAAGAGCAGAACCGGACGTTCCTCATCCTGGACGCCAATCCGAGGACAGGTGACGCCTGGCGCCAGCGCTGGGATTCGCTCCGGGTCTTTACGCCCGCAAAGTATGACGGACTTCCGGGCCTTCCGTTCCCGGCGGATCCGTTGTCCTTCCCGACGAAGGACGATGTTGCCGGATACCTTGAGGGGTACGCCGCAAGGTTCCATCTGCCTGTGAATAACGGCGTCCGGATCGACCACCTGTGGCGGGAAGACAACCACTTCGTCGCCGCTTCCAACGGCCGCCGCTGGGAGGCACATAACGTCGTCGTCGCCACGGGTTGCAGCCAAGCACCGAAAATACCGGATTTCGCCGCGGACCTGGACCCCGCCGTCGTCCAGTTCCATTCCAGCGAGTACCGGAACCTGGGGCAGCTGCAGGAAGGACCTGTCCTGGTTGTGGGGCGGGGGAACTCGGGAGCGGAGATCGGCCTGGAAGTGTCCCGCAGCCATCCCACCATCGTGGCCGGCAAGCCCGGCGGTGAGATTCCCGTGAAGCACGGCCCGACGGCGGCACGGTACTTCCTGCCGGTGGTGCGGTTTGTCGGGCTTCACGTCCTCACGCTGAACAACCCGATCGGCCGCAAAGCAGCACCCTCCTTCACAGCACACGCGGCGCCCCTGATCAGGACGAAGTCAAGGGACCTTGCCGCTGCAGGCGTCAGGCTCGTGCCGCGAATCAGCGGGGTGGCGGACGGGATGCCGGTGCTGGCGGACGGGACCCGGCTTGAGGTTTCGAACGTGATCTGGTGCACCGGGTTCCGGGATGACTTCGGCTGGATGGATCAGGCAATGCTCGACGGCGGTGCGCTGCCCAGGCAGCGGCGCGGCGTGGCACTTGATACCCCTGGGCTGTTCTTCCTGGGCCAGGAATTTCTGTACGCGGCGGCCTCGGCGACGCTGCCCGGGGCCGGGCGCGACGCCCGTTACCTCGCCGGAAAAATCCCGGTCCCCGTCAGCCGCGAGTCCGCCGCAGCCTCCATCTGAGCTGGCGGGCTGTGGCCTCCGGCAACTGCCTGGTGACCAGCCGGTAGAAAACCAGCACGGCCACTGCCGCCGCAACGATTCCTACGAGGTTGACCAGCAGCTGCAGCGCCGAGCCCGCAGCCTTCTGGTATTCGCCGAGGACCAGCGCCACGGCCACGAATCCTGCTGCAGGCACCGTGGTCACCGAGATGAAGACGCCGATCAGGGCGGCCGAACGCCGGCTGATGACTGACAGCATTCCGGCCGCCCCCGCCAAAACGGCGACGATCAGCGAATACGGCCCAGGATGGTAAATGAACTCCACAGCCGAACCACTGTCCAGGACGTCGGCGGGGAAGAGGCCCAGAGGCACCGACAGCCACGCGCTCAACGCAGCCAGCAGCATGGCAACCGGGAAACCCACCCCCAGGGCTACGGCGGCGTGCCGGCCCAGCCGCCATTTGCCCCTCGCCAGCGCAACGGCCAGGGCTGCCAGCGGGCCGAACTCCGGACCTACCGCCATGGCACCCACAATGGCGATGGTCGAGTCAGTCACGATGCCAATGGCGGCCAGCTGGGTGGCGAGGACCAGGAAGGCAAGGTAGCTCCAGGTCAGCCGTGAGTCCTCACCGGTCTGCCGGGTCACTTCGTCCCAGATCAGGGCATCCGCACCGTCGCCCGGGGCGGCCTGTTCCGCGGAGTCCGCGCGCCGGGAGATGACCAGCTCGGGCGCTGAAATGGAGATGGATCCCGCTTCATGCACCTTGAGGACGTGCAATTTCTCCAACAGCTCCTCCACCGATTCGCGGGCGATCTGGATTTCGATGAGGTCGCCACGAGGCTCCACGGACGCTCCCTTCAGAACTGCCACTTCTGCGGTTCCGGTCTGGTCCTCACAGCATTCCTGCACCACGTGGGAGAGTTCCTGGGGAACACATATGCGCATCTGGACAATCACGTCAGATCCCTTTCCTGGACTGGGGACAGCTTAGTTTCCGGCCGGCCCCGGCGTCCCTGCCCTGCAGGCTCGGATTGGTCCTCGCCCCTGCCAACCCCGTAGGCTTGATGTTTTTCCGTGCCGGTCCCGAAAGGTCATTTGTGTCGATAGCGAGATTCAACGCTGCTTCGGACCGTGCACCCCACACCGGAAACGGCGGACGCAAGCCCTCGTTCCGTCCCGAAGTCCAAGGCCTCCGCGCGCTCGCCGTACTGATGGTGGTGACCTACCATGTGTGGCTGGGCCGGGTGTCCGGCGGGGTGGATATCTTCCTCCTGATCTCGGCCTTCCTGCTGACGCTGTCCTTCGTCCGGAAGGTGGAAGCGGGTACCTCGCTCAATCTCCTCCGGCATTGGCTGCACCTGTTCAAAAGGCTGCTGCCGGCCGCCGTCGTGGTGATCCTCGGGGTCCTGGCAGGCACCTGGCTCATCCTCCCGCAAGGCCGTTGGCCCGTCATCCTTGACCAGGCCTGGGCGGCCCTGCTGTACC
The DNA here is from genome assembly GCF_055412785.1 of Pseudarthrobacter lactosi. NCBI lineage: Bacteria > Bacillati > Actinomycetota > Actinomycetes > Micrococcales > Micrococcaceae > Pseudarthrobacter > Pseudarthrobacter lactosi. The sequence continues at coordinate 1,371,546 of NZ_JBVAYS010000001.1, read as the reverse complement.
GGCAGAACTGGCTGCTCGCGGACACCGCCGTGGACTATTACGCTCAGGACCACGCCGCGGCGAGCCCCCTGCAGCACTTCTGGTCCCTGTCCATCCAAGGGCAGGTCTTTATTCTGTGGCCGCTCGTCTTTGCCGCTTCCGCTGTAGTGTGGCGGCTCCTCCGGCACCGGTACAACGCCAGCTATCGGGCCGTGGTGGCAGCCGCGTTCGCCGGGATCCTCGTTGTCTCGCTCGCGTTCTCGATTGACCAGACGGCCACGAACCAGGCGTACGCCTACTTCGACACCAGGACACGGCTGTGGGAATTCGCACTGGGCTCACTGCTGGCGCTCAGTCTGCCGCACCTGAAACCAGGGAAACTCCTGCGGGTTGTGCTCGGCTGGGCCGGCCTGGTGGCCATGGTCTCCTGTGGTCTGTTGCTGACCGTGGACCGGGCGTTCCCCGGATTCGTGGCACTGTGGCCCACGCTGGCCGCCGCGGCAATCATTGTCGCGGGGCAGAGCGGGAGCCGGTTTGGTGTGGACCGCCTCCTCAGCTGGAAGCCCCTCGTCTCGCTGGGCGACAACTCCTACGCGCTCTACCTCTGGCACTGGCCCGTTCTGGTGCTGGCGCTGGCCGCTACCGGCGTCGAGGCGCCCACCCTCATCCAAGGCGCGGCGATCATCGCCGCCTCGGTGGTCCTGGCCGTCCTCACTACCCGTTTTGTGGAGAAACCCCTCCGGGAGTGGCGCTGGCCGCAGGTGCGCACCTGGCGCACCGCCGTCGTCGTGGTTGCCTGCTGTGCCCTGCTGGCCGGACCGGTAGCGGTCTGGCAGACGAGCCTCACCGCGGAGGAAGCTGCCACTGCCGCCCAGCCCCGCGAGCTGACGCCGGGCGCGGCACTGCTGGCCCCGGGCAACGCAGGGGCCTCCGCTCCGCAGGGGAGGATCATTCCCGGGCCCACCGCGCTGGACAATGACTGGGCCGGAATCAATGCGCCCTGTGTCGGTCCCAACACCACCGCAGACCCTCTGCTGGAAGGGTGCCGGCAGGCGCTCCCCGAAGGCGAACCCACCAAACGGATCGTTGTCCTGGGCGACTCCCATGCCCAGCAGTATCTTGCCGCCCTGGCCCCCATCGCCGAAGCCCGCGGCTGGGAGCTGGTCACGCTGCTGATGCCGGCCTGCCGGTTCGGGGCCGAATCGGAGGCCCGGAACGCCGAGTGCAACGCCTACAACCAGGCCAGCGCAGCGTATGTGCTGGAACACCGGCCGGATGCCGTCTTCACCGTGGCCACTCAGACCCACGAGGAAGCCCCGTTCGAGACCGAGGTGCCTGCGTACCTCGAAGGCATCCAGCCCATCGCGGACGCCGGCATCGAGATCGTCGGGATCCGGGACAACCCGCGCTTCACCATCAACATGCCCGAGTGCGTCCAGCGCCACGGCGCGGACGCCCCGGCCTGCAACCCGCCGCTGAACGAGTCGCTGGTGGAGCCGTCGCCGCTGGAGGGTTACCGCGGGAAGGTCGACGGACTGCACCTGATGGACCTGAGCGACTTCATCTGCGCCGGCGGGATCTGCCCGGCCGTAGTGGGCAACGTGTACGTGTACAAGGACGACAACCATCTCAGCCGGACCTATGTGGAAAGCATGATTCCCATGTTTGAGGAGCGGATGCTGGCGGCGACCGGCTGGAACTGACTCCTCGGTGGGGATCGTGCCGTTGCTCACAATGGACTCCCGGAATAGGGGGATCGGCGTCGAGGTTCTAATATTTACTCAAAGCTTTCTGCGCGGTGACCGCGCCTGAGGCACCCGAAATAACTAAGGCCCTGCACGGACCAGTCCCGTAATGACGGGCTGGTCATTAGCTGCAACCCCTACCCGTGAACCCGTAACCAAGGTAAGAGGCGCACTCATGACCCAGCCCGAGCACAATCCCTTCGGCTTCATCGGCCTGACCTACGACGACGTCCTGCTCCTTCCGGGCCACACGGACGTTATCCCGTCCGAGGCTGACACCTCTTCGCGGATTTCCAAGCGGATCACCGTTCACACACCGCTGCTGTCCGCCGCCATGGACACTGTCACCGAATCCCGGATGGCGATTGCCATGGCACGCCAGGGCGGACTGGGTGTTATCCACCGCAACCTGTCCATTCAGGACCAGGCGGACCAGGTGGACCGCGTGAAGCGCAGCGAGTCCGGGATGATCACCAACCCGCTGACCATCGGCCCTGAGGCAACCCTGGCGGAACTCGATGAGATCTGTTCGCAGTACCGGGTTTCCGGCCTCCCCGTTGTGGACGAGGGCATGCGGCTCCTCGGAATTGTCACCAACCGCGACACCCGCTTTGTACCCGAGGCCGACTTCCCGTTGCGGCTGGTCAGCGACGTAATGACCAAGATGCCGCTGATCACGGGGCATGTTGGCATCAGCCGTGAGGAAGCCTCCCACAAGCTGGCCACCAACAAGATCGAAAAGCTTCCGCTCGTTGACGAGCAGGGCCGGCTCAAGGGCCTCATCACCACTAAGGACTTCACCAAAGCCGAGCAGTACCCGCTGGCCACCAAGGACGACGAAGGCCGGCTCCGCGTCGGTGCCGCCATCGGCTTCTTCGGTGACGGCTGGGAACGCGCCATGGCACTTGTCGACGCCGGCGTGGATGCACTGTTCGTTGACACGGCCAACGGCCACTCCCAGGGCGTGCTGGACATGATCCGCCGCCTGAAGTCAGATCCCGTCACAGCACACGTGGACATCATCGGCGGCCAGGCCGCCACCCGCGAAGGTGCCCAGGCCCTGATCGACGCCGGTGCCGACGGCATCAAGGTGGGCGTGGGCCCCGGCTCCATCTGCACCACCCGCGTGGTGGCCGGCGTGGGCGTCCCGCAGATCACCGCCATTTACGAGTCCGCCAAGGCGGCCATCCCTGCCGGCGTGCCGTTAATCGCCGACGGCGGCCTGCAGTACTCGGGCGACATCGGCAAGGCGCTGGTTGCTGGCGCCGACACCGTTATGCTGGGTTCGCTCCTGGCCGGTTGCGATGAGTCCCCGGGCGAGCTGATCTTTGTCAACGGCAAGCAGTTCAAGAGCTACCGCGGCATGGGCTCGCTGGGCGCCATGCAGTCCCGCGGCAAGAACACGTCCTACTCCAAGGACCGCTACTTCCAGGCGGACGTCTCCGGTGATGACAAGCTCATCCCCGAGGGCATCGAAGGCCGCGTCGCCTACCGCGGCCCGCTCGCCTCGGTGGCCTACCAGCTGGTGGGTGGCCTCCGCCAGACCATGTTTTACACCGGCGCGCCCACCATCCCGGAGCTCAAGGCCCGCGGCAAGTTCGTCCGCATCACCCCGGCCGGCCTCAAGGAATCGCACCCGCACGACATCCAGATGACCGTGGAGGCCCCGAACTACGGTTCGCGCTAGTCCCCACCGGCACCCTCACCTCGCAAGCTCGGCCAGGGAACCCTGCCGGCGTGGGCCCACCCGGCTGTGGGGAGTTGTCCCCACAGCCAGAGCCCGGCTCGCCATATATATTCGATGGAGTAATTACTTGATCGAATATGGGGGCGCAACGTGTCGGACGGGTTTTATGGCGCAGACGTCGCCCAGCTCAGGGATCTGGCGACGGCGATGCGGTCAGCAGGAACCAGGTTGCAGATTCAGCTCAGCAACTTCAATTCCGGCGTCGCGTCCACCCGGTGGCCAGGCCCGGATGCTGAGGACTTCCGGCAGGACTGGAAATCGGGCCACAGCCGTGTCCTCCGGGATGCCGTGGCCTTTCTCAACAGCGCGGCCGCGGAGCTGAGCAGGAACGCCAACGAGCAGGATGCGGCGAGTTCGGCTGACAGCTTCGGCTCCGCCTCGAGTCTGTCCGGTACTTCTGCCGGGGCTGCCCGGCCTGCGGACCTTAACGGTAAATCCGCAGCACAGATCCAGGCTTGGTGGTCCGGCCTGACGGCTGATCAGCAGCAGGCGTTCATCCGTGACTACCCGGCCGAAGCCGGCAACACGAATGGCATCCCGTTTGATGCGCGGGTGGAGGCGAACCGCGCAAACGCCCAGGATCGGATCGATTGGCTGAACAAAAATGATCCAGAGCCGGTATTCAACCCGCTGTTTATGGATGCGGGCTACCCGCAACGGTTCACCGCAGAACACGAAGCGTGGAAAGATCGACTGACCTACCTTCAGAAGGTTGTTGACGGGAAGGTCCGGCTCGCAGCGTTTGATCCCGCCGCGCAGTCCATTGTGGAACTCATCGGCACCTATGACGAGAATACGACGACTGTGATCACCTACGTTCCCGGTACCACCACCAATGAGGCATCGTTCTATGACGGTGGACCGCAACAGCTGCCAGCCCTCCTGGTTGCGGAGGACAAATCCGGCGGAACTGCGGCGTTCGTGTACAAAGGGTCGGAGTTTCCCGACGGGGACCCGGTAGAGGCATTCCTGGTTGAGGCCAAAAGCGATGAGTTCGTAGCCGGCTCGGCGCCGGTCCTGCAGGCCTTCCAGGACGCTGTGGATCTTGAGCGGCCGGCTGGCGCACTATCGGTGGGTATGGGCCACAGCTGGGGAGTCCGGAACCTCACCGGAGCGGAGATCGAAGGTGCCCACTTTGACAAGCTCCTCGCCCTGTCTGGTGCCGCGATGCCTCCTGGCTGGGTGCCCGATCCCGGCACTGAATATTCCAGCTTCACCTACCCCGACATCCTGCTGACCGCCGAAGCGAACGGGCTTGTGGGGGAGAACTACCCTATGAAGGAGCCGGCCTTTGAAAAGCACGTGTATGAGCCACCAGGAGGCAACGGATGGGCAGAGCTATACAGCATCGACAACCACAGCCTCATTGCGACCGCCGACGAGGAAAATGAGCAAGCTCTAAGGGACGTGCGCAAGGAGATTCACCAGTGATTAAGCAACGTAAGGCAGCCCGGGGAGCGTGGGTGCGCGCCGCCGCTGCCGTCAGCCTGGCCGTCAGCCTGGCATCGTGCGCAGTAGAGGAAGCGAATAAAGAGATGTCCAACATGACTCTGGAAGAGGCAAAAACGAAACTGCTGACCCTCCAGCATCAAATAATTGAAATGGTTCCGGAGGAACTGGTGGTAACCGTCTTCGAGAACGACTCCTCAGGCCTGCTGAACTGCCGAGGGGACAAGAAAAAATGGACCGGCACCGGGCAGGTGGAGCTTCAGCCTGGCCTGGACAGGGACAAGTTCCTTGATCAGGTGCGTGACAGGACAAAGGACATTGAAGGTTGGACAGTCAAGGACGACTCGGACAGCGATGGGGCCCGCACAGTGGACATCCTGCATGACGACGGAACTCATTTGATCGTTGGTATCTGGGACGGGCCAGAAAGTCTCCAGATAGACAGCTTTAGCGCCTGTTTCGATTTCCCCGAGTATGAGTATGGGGAAAAGTACTAGCCGCAAGAGTCTGTAGGCAGGCATGGAACTAGGCTGAAGCCATGTCCCAACCACGTCATCCGGCCGAACTGAACCCAAAAAAGGACCCTCAGCGGCGGTTGGCCGTGAGGCCCTACGCCCGGGCCGTGGCGCAGGTGCTGCGCGTCAGCTTCCGGGCCTCGCCAGCCGCCGTCGTGATGAAAGTCGTCGGGTCGCTCATCTCGGCGACGCTGCCGTTGGTGACCACGTACTTCGCAGCGCTCACCACCACGGCGCTGGCTGCCGCTTACTCCGGTGACTCCGCATCCGGCCAACAGGCCATTGTGTACGTCATCATCACGGCTGCCCTGGGGCTCTTCTGGGGCGGCTTCAGCAGCGTGGACCGCTATATCCAGCAGCTCATGAGCTTCAGGGTGGGCGCCATTGTGGGTGACCAGATGTACGAGCGCTTCCTGGCGCTGGAGTTCTGGCGGTACGACGACAAAGTAACCATCGACCTCTACGACCGGGCCAAGCGGTTCTCCGATTCCTATGCGCGCGTGCTGGACCGGATCGCGGCCATCTTCACCCAGTTGGTCTCTGTGATCCTGGCCGTGGGGGCCCTGCTGCTGGTCAGCTGGTGGATCGCCGTGATTGTCCTGGTGGCGATTGTGCCCAGCGTCTACCTCCAGTTCAAGCTCTCGCGCGAACAGATCGCCCACTGGAACACCCAGGTGGACTCCCGCCGGCAACGGCGGATGATCGAAACCAACCTGCTCCGCCCCCAGCACATCGCCGAAATGCGGCTCTACGGGATCGTGGGCTACCTGATGGACCTCCGCTCCCGGCTGCGGGATGCTGATGAGCGGCGCCGCCTGGACTTCCAGAAGCGCTACATCCCCAAGCAGCTCGCCGCCGACGCCCTGCAGTACGGCGCCGAGGTGATCTCCCTGATCTGGGTGGTGGGCCAGATCATCGCCCGCGCCCAGCCTGTTGGCCAGTTTCTCTATGTCCAGCAGATCGTCAGCCGCGCACTGTCCACAGCCAACAGCCTGGTCTCCTCGTTGAGTTCCATTGACGAGGACCTCGCCAACCTCAAGGACTACGAGCTGTTTATGGCAATGCCGATGCATGCGGACCATTCGCCGCCGCTGCTCCAGGCACCCAAAACCGTGGAACTGCGGGACATCCGCTTCACCTATACGGGCAGCGACACCGAGGTGATCCGCGGCATTAACATGACTATCCGCGAGGGCCAACATGTCGCCATCGTAGGTGAGAACGGGGCGGGAAAGTCCACCCTGATCCGAATCCTCGCGGGTCTCTATCGGCCGGACTCAGGGCAGGTAATGCTCGACGGCGTCGATCTCGCCGCCGTCGACGTAAAGTCCTGGCACCGCCACCTGGCGGTGCTGAGCCAGGAATTCCTGAAGTATGAGTTCGCCACTGCTGCCGACAACATCCGCTTTGGCGACGTCGAGTCGCCCCGGGATGATGACCGGATCCGCCGGGCGGCCAGCGACGCCGAAGCGTTGGAGTTCATCAACAAGCTGCCCAACGGCCTGGACAACTACGTCAGCAACTGGATGGAGGATCCGCGCGGCCGGAAGGGGAGCGGGCTCTCCGGCGGCCAGTGGCAGCGGCTCGCGATGGCCCGGAACTTCTACCGCAACGCCACCTTCATGGTGATGGACGAACCGACGTCCGCCATTGACGCGCTGGCCGAGCACCGGATCTTCACCCGGCTTTTCGCGGACCGCAGCAGCACCATCATTGCCATCAGCCACCGGCTCGCCACCATTGAGAAGGCCGACATTGTCTACATGCTCGAGGACGGGCAGATTGTGGAACAGGGCACCCACAAGGAACTGGTGGCGCTGCGGGGCCGCTACTTCAGGATGTTCGAATCCCAGCTGACGGTGGAGGAGGCCGAGGGCGTCTGACGACGGCAGGGCCTAGTGTCACCCACTCCACGCAGGAACCGCCGGCCGCGCTGCAAGGCGTGGCCGGCGGTCCAGGATTCGTGCGGCCCCGAGGGCTAGGTGGTCACCGCTGTGTCGTCGAGGTAGAAGTGCGTCGCCAGCGACGAGTCCTCAACACCCAGGAAGCGCAGGGTCACGCTCTTGCCCTTGTAGGCGGAGAGGTCGAGCTGCTTCTGCAGATAGCCGGCGGACTCGTTGAGGTTGGAGTAAGTGGCCAGCGTGGTGGTCACGCCGTTGCTGACCGCCTGAACCCTCAGGGTGTCGTAAGCCGCGCTGGATGTGGTTTCGTCCGACTGCACCTTCAGGTAGAAGGACAGCGACGCGGTGGCCACCGTGGACGGGACTGCAAACGCCTGGTCGAGCATGTAGGACGTTGCCTGGCCCCAGCCGTTGAGGCCGGCGAAGCCTGAACCGGTCCGGGCGTTCGTTCCGGTCTCGAACGTGTCGGCGTGGTCAGAGGTCCAGGAGGCTGCGCCCGATTCGAAGCCAGGGTTCAGCAGCAGGTTGCCGGACGGCGAGGGAGTGGCCCCGGCCAGTAGGCCCATGGTCTTGGTGGCGTCCGAGAGCCCTGTGCCGCAGCCTGTGGTGCAGCCGCCCGGCATTGCCCGGGTTCCCTGCTTGAGCGTGGACTCCACCTGGGCCGGGGTAAGCGTGGACGATTTGGACTTCATGAGTGCGGCCAGCCCGGCCACGTGCGGAGCTGCCATGGACGTTCCCTGGTAGCTGGCGTAGCCGGCGGAGCCCGGTGTGGAGGTACCGGTGTTGATAGTGGAGAGGATTCCGCCGCCTGCTACACGGACGTCGCCGCCGGGTGCGGTCAGGTCAACCGTGGAGCCGTAGTTGGAGTAGTAGGAGAGGCTGCCGCTCGGGTTGCTGGCGGCCACGCTCACAACGCTGTTGCAGTTGGCCGGGCGGAATCCGGAAGCATCCTGGTTGCTGTTGCCGGCCGCCACCACCACGGTGGCTCCCCGCGAAACTGCGGAGTTGATGGCTGCCTGGTACGTGCTGCCGCAGGCACCGGACCCGCCCAGGCTCATGTTGATGACCGTGGCGGGATTGGCGTTGGCCGGGATGCCCAGGACGGTGCCGCCGGCTGACCAGATAATCGCATCGGCAATGTCGGACAGTGACCCGCCGCATTTGGCCAGGACGCGTACCGGCACCACTTTGGCGTTTGGTGCGACGCCCGCCACCCCGGTGGCATTGCCGGTCACGGCTGTTACGGTGCCGGCGACGTGCGTGCCGTGCCAAGAGCTGTTGCCGGCTGTCGACTGGCCGCACTCGCCGGCGGCGTACCAGTCGCCCTGGTCCTGCGCATTCGCGTCCCGTCCGTTGCCGTCACGCGCTGCGGTGGCGTCGGAGACGAAGTCGTAGCCCGGCAGCACATTCGCGTCGAGGTCCGGATGGGCCGTGATTCCGGTGTCGATCACGGCCACCGTCACGCCTGTGCCGGTGGCAACGTCCCAAGCCCCTGGGACCCGCATGCCGTTGGTGCCAGTGAAATCCCACTGCTCGCCATAGCGTGGGTCGTTGGGCGTGAGAGCCACCGTCATGCGGGCGTCAGGTTCCACGTAGTCGACCGATCCGGACGCCGCAATCTCGGCCATGAAGTCTTCGGCAGCCTGCCCGGAAAGGGCCCTGTCCGCCTCGATCAGCGTTCCGCCGGTGGCCAGGGTGCGGAGTTCCTGCACCTTCACGCCCTGTGACTTGGCTGCTTTGCCCCAGGCATTGGCGCGGCCGTTCGGGGTGGCGTTCGCCGTGGTCTCCTTGTAGTCGACGATGAACTTCGTGTAGGCCTCTCCGGCGGCCACGTCGTGCACCGCAGTGCCTTGGACAGCGGCCGGCCCGGCTGCAGTGCCGTCACCGTCTTCGGGGGTGGCGAAGACCGGCGAACTGGCGAAGGTCAGGGTGCCGACTGCTGCGGCGAGCGACAGGGCCAGGATGCGGTGGCGCCTGATTGATGAACGTCCCATAGGGGCTTCTTTCTCGGAACGGGCACAGGTGTGGCCCGTATGAAGGGGAGTGATGGGTGGTCACGTGGTGGATCAGGTGGTAACCGAGAGTAAACATAAAGGTATTTTCAAAACTTGTAAATGGTTGACAAAACATGTCAATAAAGTGTGGACTATCAGTTTTAGGATGAACCCAAGAGGAGGCGTCCCACCGCATCCCGCGTGGTCAAGTAAAGTGGTCACGTGACTTACGAGATCGAGATCGGCCGTGGCAAGCGTGGGCGTCGTGCCTACTCCCTGGATGACATTGCGATTATCCCCAACCGTCGTACCCGCGACCCCAAGGACGTTTCCGTTTCCTGGCAAATCGATGCCTACAAGTTCGACATGCCCGTCATTGCCGCCCCGATGGATTCGGCCATGTCCCCGGAGACGGCTATCGCCTTGGGCCGCCTGGGCGGGCTCGGTGTGCTCGACCTTGAGGGCCTCTGGACCCGCTACGAGGACCCGCAGCCCATCCTCGACGAAATCGGCGCACTCGAAGATGAGGTCAACAGCCCCGCGGTGACCGGCCGGATGCAGGAGCTGTACCGCGCCCCCATCCAGCCTGAACTGATCACCTCCCGCCTCGCCGAGATCCGCGCCGCCGGCGTGACGGTGGCGGGCTCGCTGACCCCGCAGCGCACCCAGGAACACTACAAAACCGTAGTGGCTGCCGGCGTCGACATCTTTGTCATCCGGGGGACCACGGTGTCAGCCGAGCACGTCTCGAAGGACCACGAACCCTTGAACCTCAAGCAGTTCATCTACGAACTGGATGTCCCCGTGGTTGTGGGCGGCGCAGCCGGCTACACGCCCGCCCTGCACCTGATGCGCACCGGCGCCGCCGGCGTCCTGGTCGGCTTCGGCGGCGGTGCCACCGCCACCACACGGCGCGCCCTGGGAATCCACTCGCCCATGGCCTCCGCCATCTCCGACGTCGCGGCCGCCCGCCGTGACTACATGGATGAATCCGGTGGACGGTACGTCCATGTCATTGCCGACGGCGGCATGGGCACCTCGGGTGACATCGTCAAGGCGATTGCCATGGGCGCCGACGCCGTGATGCTGGGCAGCGCCCTCGCCCGCGCCGAAGAAGCCCCCGGCAAGGGTTGGCACTGGGGCCAGGAGGCCCACCATCTGGAGCTTCCCCGCGGTGACCGCGCCAACGTCGGCACTGTCGGACCGCTCGAAGAGGTGCTCTTCGGCCCCGGCCACCACACCAACGGCACGTCCAACCTGATCGGCGCGCTCCGCCGTTCGATGGCGACCACCGGCTACTCGGACCTGAAGGAATTCCAGCGCGTCGACGTCGTCGTTTCTCCATACTCCGGTAACTGACAACCTCAACCTGAAATCGGCCGATTACCGCTGACGTCATCCGGAGCGCCTCCCTCGGTGGACCTGCCCTGCCCAACCGTGCGGCAAAGAAGTAGTGTGGATTAACTACTGGCAGCAGCGGCAAAGGAGGCGTTCAGTGAACACTGTTCCAAACGAAGGCGGGGTCCTTGGTCCCGCGGCCAGGGAAGCATCGATCGCCAGGTTCAGGGCCACCTCGGAACCCGGCAACGAACTGGACATCCTGATTGTCGGAGGCGGCATCGTGGGCACCGGGGCGGCGCTGGATGCCGTGACCCGTGGCCTCAGTGTGGGGATCGTGGAGGCCAGCGACTGGGCGGCCGGCACGTCGTCGCGTTCGTCCAAGCTCATCCACGGTGGCTTGCGCTACCTGGAGATGCTGGATTTCGGGCTGGTTAAGGAAGCGCTGCACGAGCGTGGCCTGATCCTCTCGGTCCTGGCCCCGCACCTGGCCCGGCCCGTGCCGTTCCTGTATCCCCTGACCAAACCGTTCCTGGAGCGGCCCTACGTGGGCGCCGGGATTGCCCTCTATGACGCAATGTCCATTACCGGCGGGCACAGCCGCGGCGTGCCGTTCCACAAACACCTCAGTAGGCGGGGCACGCTCAGGGCCGCCCCCAGCCTGAAAAAAGACGCTTTTGTGGGCTCCATCCGCTACTACGACGGGCAGGTGGACGACGCCAAGTACGTGGCCAACCTCGTCCGGACGGCAGTGCACTACGGCGCCCATGCGGTGAACCAGATGGCGGTGGTGAATTTCCTGCGTGAGGGTGAACGCGTGGTGGGGGCCAAAGTTGTCAACCATGAAGACGGTTCGCACTTCAACATCAGAGCCAAGCAGGTCATCAACGCCACCGGCGTGTGGACCGATGAAACCCAGGCCATGGTCACTGACCGCGGTCAGTTGAAGGTCCGGGCGTCCAAGGGCATCCACCTCGTAGTGCCCCGCGACCGGTTCCAGTCCACGGTGGGGCTGATCCTCCGCACGGAAAAGTCCGTGCTCTTCGTCATTCCGTGGGGCCGGCACTGGATCATCGGCACCACGGACACCGAATGGAACCTCGACAAGGCTCACCCTGCCGCCTCAAGCAAGGACATCGACTACATCCTCGAACACGTCAACCGGGTCCTGAAACGCCCCCTGACCAGGGAGGACGTTGAAGGTGTCTACGCGGGACTGCGCCCCCTCCTGGCAGGGGAGAACGATTCCACGGCGAAACTCTCCCGCGAACACATCGTGGCCCACCCGGTACCGGGCCTGGTGGTGGTGGCCGGCGGCAAATGGACCACCTACCGGGTTATGGCCAAGGACGCCGTGGACGAGGCCACCCGCACCATGGATGAGCGCGTCCCGGCGAGCTGCACTGAAACCATCCCACTGCTCGGGGCCAGCGGATTCAAGGCCGCCTGGAACCGCAGGAGCAGGACGGCTGAAGAGTCCGGTGTGCACGTGGCCCGGGTGGAGCACCTGCTGAACCGTTACGGGTCCATGACTCCGGAGGTGCTGGACATCATCGCCCGGAATCCCGAATTGGCGGAGCCGTTGCCCGGCGCTGACGACTACCTGCAGGCCGAAGCCGTCTACGCCGCAACCCACGAGGGCGCCCGGCATGTCCATGACGTCCTGACCCGGCGGACGCGCATCTCCATCGAGGCCTGGGACCGTGGCGTGTCGGCGGTTCCGGTTGTCGCTAAACTGATGGGCGAAGTCCTTGGCTGGAGCGATGTACAACGCGAAAGCGAAATAAAGCATTACGTAGCACGCGTTGAAGCTGAACGGCTGAGCCAGCAGCAGCCGGACGACGAATCCGCCGACGCCGCACGGCTGGGTGTGGAGGACATCGTCCCTTTGCGCTGAGGCGGCACCGCACACCAGCATTTCTCCTGACTGAAGGGACACGCCTTGGCGGAACCACTTGACCGGTACGATGCCGATCTCACCACCTCCGATCTGGTGATTCTGGAGTTGGAGGCAACGGGCAAGTCGGACGCCGCGGCGCAACTCGCAGAACGCCTCTTCGCCGCCGGGCGGGTCACCGACCTGCCGCGGTTCCTGGAGCACGTCAACGCCCGCGAACACCAGCTCGCTACCGGCCTGCCGGGCGGGATCGGTCTCCCGCACGCCCGCAGTGAATTCGTCTCGCGGACGTCCATCGCCGTGGGCATCACCAAGTACGGCCACTCCCTGGACTTCGGTGCCGCCGACGGTCCGGCCACCGTCATCCTGCTGATCGCCACCCCGGCAAGCTCGTTTTCCGATCACCTCGAAGTCCTGGCCACGCTGGCGCGCTCCCTGTCCAAGGAATCCTTCCGGGAGTCCCTGCGCCGGGCCTACGATGCCGAAGTCATCGCCGAGCTCATCAACTCCAGCCTGGTGTTCTTCGACCACTGAGATTGGGGCAGGCCCTTTCGTGTCGACTCCGTCGCCACGTAGGGACCCGGCTGCCCCACTCTAGGGCAGGCCCTTTCGTGTCGACTCCGTCGCCACGTAGGGACCCGGCTGCCCCACTCTAGGGCAGGCCCTTTCGTGGGGCAGAACTCAGCGCGTTTAGTTGTTCTACGGCGGAACGAAGTACGGTTAACACGTGTGGAAAACAGCCCTTAAGCCCCGATGGATCGCAGGCCTGGTCTTCGCGATCGCCGTCTCCGGGGTGTTTGTCCTGCTCAGCCAGTGGCAGTTTGGGCGCTCCACGCAGCCCGAAGCGGCGGTGAATCCCGCCACCGAGGACGTCAGGGTGCTGACGGAGACGCTTGAGCCCGGGGTCTTCTTCCCCGGTTCAGTTTCAGACCAGATGGTCTCCGCCGACGGAACCTACGATCCTGCCAAACAGGTCCTGGTGCCGGGCCGCCTGAAGAATGGCGAGAACGGCTACTGGGTGGTTTCCGCCTTCGCCGTGACCGGAGCGCCCGCGGTCACCGGCGTGGCTGCTTCCCCCGAGACGTGGATTCCAGTAGCCCGCGGCTGGGTGGCAGATCCCGACGACGCCGGCGCACCGCCGTCGGGCATTGTGAACCTGACCGGACGGCTACTGCCGTCAGAATCGCCGCTGCCGTCCACCGCACCGGACGCCGGACGCGCCTCCGCCGTGTCGGTGGCAGAACTGATCAACTCCTGGGACATCAGCATGTACCCGGGATTCGTGGCCGCGACTTCGGAACTGGCGGCCGGGTCCGACCTGTCCGCGGCCGCCGTTGACGGCGCCCTGAAACCCTTGGAGATTGGTCCCCAGCCGCCCGCCCAGCAGGTCAACTGGCTCAATCTCTTTTACTCACTCGAATGGGTAGTGTTCGCCGGCTTCGCCCTGTTTATCTGGTGGCGCCTGGTCAAGGACGACTACCGGCGGGACCTTGAAGAGGAGCTCGACGACGATCCTCACCATGATGCTCCGCCCACCGAAGCAACTTCTGAACAGCCCCAACAAAAGGTAACGCCATGATAGAACCGAAACCGGCCGTCCAGCAGGGTCCTGCGCAGGGTAAGGGCAAGAAGCGCCGCTTCGGCGGTACCGAGCGTCAGATCCGTTCCGCCCTGAAGTTCTACAAAGTGCTGGCGTACCTCACCGGCGCCATGCTGCTGCTGCTCTGCGCCGAACTTATTGCACGTTACGCCTTCGGCCAGTACCTGTTTGCCGGTGGCACCAACGCCGTCACGGGCCAGCCGTTCGGCCTGGGTTTCGCCGATGCCGAGCCCAAGGGCGTGGAGGGCGGCGCTAACATCTCCGTCGCGGTGCTGATCGTTCACGGCTGGATGTATGTGGTGTACCTGATTTCCAACTTCCGCCTGTGGTCGCTGATGCGGTGGCCCTTTATGAAGCTGATCCTCCTGGCACTGGGCGGCGTGGTGCCTTTCCTGTCCTTTATCGTGGAGAAGAAGTTCCACGCCGAGGTGGAAGCCGAACTGGCCGCGAACCCGCAGGCCGCACAGCGGTACTGAGGCGGCGTTATCGGGAGCGCCGCCGGGACGGGGAGAGTCTGCTCCGTCACAGGGGGGCACGCCAAGGTGCGGCAGGGTGACGACGCAAAGTAGGCTAGTGCGGTGACTACTCCCACTGCATCCCAGACTTCCCAGAAGCCGGTGCTGGTTGTTGACTACGGTGCCCAGTACGCGCAGCTGATTGCCCGCCGCGTCCGGGAAGCGAATGTGTATTCGGAAGTGGTTCCGCATACCTTCACCACCGAGCAGCTCCTGGCCAAGGACCCCGCCGCCATCATCCTTTCCGGTGGCCCCTCCAGCGTTTACGCGGACGGGGCACCCGCCGTTGGGGCCGACCTCTTTGAGGCCGGAATTCCGGTCTTCGGCATCTGCTACGGCTTCCAGGCCATGGCCAACGCCCTGGGCGGGAAGGTCGACAAGACCGGCCTGCGCGAGTACGGCTCCACCGAAACCACCATCCTCGGCGAGGGCCGCTCGGTCCTCGAAGGGATGCCGCAGCACCAGAACACCTGGATGAGCCACGGCGACTCCGTACACGAGGCCCCGGAAGGCTTCGAAGTGCTGGCGACGACGGCCGGCGCTGAAGTGGCTGCCTTCGCCAACGAAGAGAAGGCCCTCTACGGCGTGCAGTGGCACCCCGAAGTCAAGCACTCGGCCTATGGCCAGCAGGTGCTGGAAAACTTCCTGTTCAAGGGCGCAAAGCTGGAACCCAACTGGACCACGGGGAACATCCTCGAGGAGCAGGTGGACCGGATCCGCAAGCAGATCGGCGACGCCCGGGTTATCTGCGGTCTCTCCGGCGGCGTGGACTCCGCCGTTGCGGCGGCGCTCGTCCAGCGGGCCGTCGGCGACCAGCTGACCTGTGTGTTCGTTGACCACGGCCTGCTGCGTGAAGGCGAAGCCGAGCAGGTGGAACGCGACTTCGTTGCTGCCACCGGCGTCAAGCTGTATGTAGCCAACGAGCAGGAGCGCTTCCTGTCGGCCCTGGCCGGTGTGAGCGATCCGGAAACCAAGCGCAAGATCATCGGCCGCGAGTTCATCCGCGCGTTCGAAGAAGCCGAGCTGGCCATCATCGCCGAGGCCGCGGCCCACGGCGAGAAGATCAAGTTCCTGGTCCAGGGCACGCTGTACCCGGACGTCGTCGAATCCGGCGGCGGCGAAGGTGCCGCGAACATCAAGAGCCACCACAACGTCGGCGGCCTTCCCGAGGACCTGCAGTTCGAACTCGTGGAACCGCTCCGGGCCCTGTTCAAGGACGAGGTCCGCGCCGTGGGCGCCCAGCTGGGCCTGCCGCAGGAAATCGTCGGACGCCAGCCGTTCCCCGGCCCCGGCCTGGGAATCCGCATTGTCGGCGACATCACCCAGGAGCGCCTGGACCTGCTCCGCAAAGCGGACGCCATCGCGCGTGCGGAGCTGACCGCAGCCGGGCTGGACAACGAGGTATGGCAGATGCCTGTGGTCCTCCTGGCTGACGTCCGCAGTGTGGGCGTCATGGGTGACGGCCGCACCTACGGCCACCCGATTGTGCTCCGTCCCGTTTCATCCGAGGACGCCATGACGGCGGACTGGTCCCGCCTGCCGTATGATCTCCTGGCCCGGATTTCGAACCGGATCACCAATGAGGTGGAAGGCGTCAACCGGGTGGTGCTGGACGTGACCAGCAAGCCGCCGGGAACCATCGAGTGGGAATAGCAGTGTGAGTGGCCGGTCTCCGTCAGTGGAGGCCGGCCATTGCTATCATCCGTTGAAATCCGCCGCAATTTGGCCTGTTCCAGTGTTGCGGTCTCTCATCCCGGCTTCTTTGCGGCTACGCTCGAAAGTATGCCGGTATGGTCCAGGGCGTCACGTGCAAACGCAGAAAAGAAGGCAGTAGTGTCAGTTGGTCAAGGCCACCCGGAGGGTTCTGAGGAGCTCGGAAAATGGCTGTCCGGGCTTAAACCCGTCACCGGGGCAGACACCATGCTGCGTTTCACCAAGACCCCCGAAGGTTCCATTGACCTGACCCATGCGCACCCGTCCGGTCTGGCCCAGCTAATGGCAGGCCGCCGCACACGGCTGTCCACACTCATCCGCGACCACCAGCAGTACGTCGTCGCGGCGCGGGCATCACGGAACATCCGCTCCAAAATCTTCGAACTCGGAAATGACCGTGGCATTGATGCCGGTTACCTATCCGCAGGTACCGTTGTATGGACCTCCGCCGTCGGCGGCAAACCTCAACGCGTTTCCGCGCCGGTGATGCTCACCGCGATTTCGCTCACGGTGCGCCCAGGTGAGGACGACTACGAACTGCAGCTCACCGAGCAGGCCAACATCAACCCGGCCCTGGTCCGGCACCTGAAGACCATCCACGGCATCGTTTTTGACGTCAACGCTGTGACACGCCTTGCTTACAGCACCGCACGCTTCGATCCCCAGCCTGTCCTGGACAAACTCGCAACCCTCATCCGGCCCATCCACGGCGCCGAAGCCCAGCACAATCTGCTGGTGTCCACTTTTGCGGACCTCTCCGGCAACCTGGACGATCCGTGGATCAATGAGGGCAACCCACTGGTCGCCGCCCTCGCCAAGGCCGCCGGTGGTGAGGTCGTTGACGCGCCTGCGCCGGACCCCTCCCGCTTCCCGAGTGTGGACACGCGCCACCCGGACGACGAACTCCTCCTCCTCGACGCCGATCCGGAACAGCAGTACGTCATTGACGCCGCGCGCGCGGGAGACTCCCTGGTGGTCAGCAGCCCGCCGGGCACGGGACAGACCCAGACGGCCATCAACACCATCGGTGCCCTCGTGGATGCAGGCAAGTCAGTCCTGGTGGTGGGTGACCGCCGGGCCAGCCTGAACGAAGTGTCGGCACAGCTGGAATCGCTTGGACTTGAATCCATCCTGTTCCAGCTCTCCGGCACAGCCACACCACAGCAGCTCAAGGCCCAGCTGGTGCGGGCCATCGTGCGGAATGAAAAATCACTCGAACCGCAGCTGGGAAACCTCCACCGGACCCTCACCGAGCACCGGCACGCGCTGATGGACCACGTGGCGTCCCTGCATAACGTGCGCCAGCGCTGGGGCTGCTCGCCGTATCAGGCCATGCAGTCACTGGCCGAGCTGACGTCAATCCACCCGGCTCCCGCCACCACCGTGCGGCTCAAGCGCAGTGTGCTGGACAGCATCCGCGACCGCAACGAGCTCGCCGGCAGGCTCCGCCGCGCCGCCGAGCTTGGCAGCTTCAGCCGTGCATCCACCGCAAGCCTGTGGCACGGTGCCCGGCTGCTCACCCGCAAGGAGACCGAGGAGGCCCAGGAGCTCGCCCGGACCGTGGCGAGGAACCTGCCTGTCCTGCGCGACCGGATGAACAGCGTGGCCGAACACGCCGAAATCCGGCTGGGCACGTCCTTCTCGGAGTGGGGGGAGCAGCTCGAACTCCTCATGGCTGTCCGCGAAAGCCTCGACAAGTTCACGCCGGACATCTTCGACAGGCCGGTCAACGATCTCATCTCCGCCACGGCGTCCTCCGCCTGGCGCCGGGAGCGGAACGTCGACATGGCTGGCATGCAGCGTTCCCGCCTGCGCCGGGTCGCGAAAGAGTACGTCCGGCCGGGCGTCCATATCACCGATCTCCACAGCTCGCTGGTGCTGGTGCAGGAGCAGCGTGCCCTCTGGTCCGGGTACGCCACCTCGCAGCGCCATCCGGCGGTTCCCTCGGGCCTTGCCGAAATGAATGTGATGTACCGGTCGCTGGACCGGGAGCTGACCCAGTTGGGGGAGGCCCTCCGGCACACCCAGGCCGGTGGCTCGCTGGCAACTGCCCGCTATGAGGAACTCATGGAGCGGCTGGAGCGGCTCGTGGCCGACACGCACACGCTCAAAACGCTTCCCGAGCGCACGCTGCTCGTGGAAA
This sequence comes from Pseudarthrobacter lactosi, assembly GCF_055412785.1. Classification (NCBI taxonomy): domain Bacteria; kingdom Bacillati; phylum Actinomycetota; class Actinomycetes; order Micrococcales; family Micrococcaceae; genus Pseudarthrobacter; species Pseudarthrobacter lactosi. The sequence continues at coordinate 1,353,010 of NZ_JBVAYS010000001.1, read as the reverse complement.
ACATGCGCGAGCACGGCCTGGGGGAGCTCCTCGCCGATCTTGCGGACCGTGAGGTTCCCGCAGGGTCCGTCGCAGCCGAGCTTGAACTGGCATGGTGGCAGTCCGCGCTGGAAGCGATGATCAGCGGCGACGACTACCTGGCCATGTCTGACGGGGACGCGCTCCGGCAGCTTGAAGCTGAATACCGGCTTGCGGATAACGCCCATATTGCCAGCGGCGCGGCGCGCCTGCGCTGGGACCTGTCCGAACGGTGGCGGGCCGCGCTTGCGGAACACCCGCGCCAGGCGCAGCTGCTCAGGAGCCTGCTAAAGGACGGCAGGGTTACCCTCGCGGCGCTGACGGCCCAGGCCGCGGAGCTGGTCCCCATGCTGGTGCCCGTCTGGTCGGTCAGCCCGTACCTCATGACCGGGCTCCTGCCGGCCGAACAGCACTTCGACGCCGTGGTCATCCTGGACGCCGAAGCGACGTCGCTGCAGGCTGTCCTGCCCGCCATCGCCCGGGCCGGGCAGGTCATTGCCTTCGGTGATAACAAGATTGCCAGCCCCCGGACTTTCACTGTGGGTGTCGAGCGGCTGGCCGCCGGTGAAGCTGCTCACCAACGCGTCGAAAGTGCGTATTCGGCGCTGTCTGCCGTACTGCCTGTCTGGCGGTTGAATTTTGTGTACCGCGCGGTTGATGAGGACCTGGTCCTGCAGCTAAGCAAGAACTGCTACGACGGCGGCCTCCGCAGGCTTCCGGAGGGGCAATCGGCCACCGGGCTGGACAGGGCGCTCCTGGTTGAGTACCTGCCCGACGGCACGGGGCTGCCCAGCGCCGACCACGAAGGCGTCGAATCCGTGGTGGCCGAGGTTAACCGCGTGGTCCAGCTGGTCTTTGAGCACGCCCGGACGCGGCCGCGCACATCGCTGGCAGTGGTCACCGCCAGCCTGCGCCATGCTGCCCGGATCGGTGAGTCCATTCGGCTTCAGCTCCCGAACCACCCGGGACTGGCCAGCTTCTTCAGCGCAGGATCCGAGTCGTTCCGGGTGGTTGACCTTGAACGTGCGCAGGGCCTGGTCCGTGACCACGTCATCTTCTCACCCGGTTTCGGCCGCACCCCGCATGGCCGGGCGCTGCACAACTTCGGACCTCTGTCGGCCGAGGGCGGGCGGGAAAAATTCGCTTTGGCCATGACCCGTGCCCGCCGTTCGCTCCACGTCCTGACGTGTTTCCAGCCCGAGGACCTTGACCACACGCGGCTGTCCTACGGTGCGGTGGACTTCTACGAGCTCCTGAACCGGGAGATTGCCGGGAAGACCGATCTCGGCACCCCGGCCTCGCGTGCGGCTGCCAGCGAGCAGGCGCTTGGGGCCGATCCGCTGGTGGCCGATCTGGGCGACCGGCTGCGGGCCCGCGGCGCCCGCGTCTGGCACCAGTACGACGGCGTCATTGACGTGGTGGCCGCAGCAGACCCGCTCAGCACCATGGGTCAGGACGATGCCGAGATTCCGCGGCCGGTGGCCATCGAATCGGATGGCACGGAGCAATACCGCACCATGAGTGTCCGTGAACGGAGCAGGCTCCGCCCCCAGCTGCTGGAACGGATGGGCTGGCGGTACATGCCGCTATGGACCATCGAAGTCTTCACTGACCCGTCCGCCTGCGCGGACCGGATCGCGGGTTACCTGGGCCTTGAGAATGTTCTGCCGCCCGGACGAGGCACAGCCTCGGGCGGATTCTTTGATGAAGACATGGACCCGCTCGTGTTGGAAAATATAGGAAACGACAGGAACGAAGACCAGGCCGGACGCCTGGCCAGTGAGGAGGCTGTTGTGACGCCACGGGATGCCGATCAGGCCGATACGCGCGGTACCAACCCGTCAGAAGACGCAGGAAGCGGGACGGCCGCTGCGCCGGACCGCCAGTTGCCAGAGGCGGCAGGAACCCTGCCCAACAAGGCTGCGGAGGATGATCCGAAGCGCTGGGGCGATGGCCCCGACAACGATCACGACGCCTGGCTGAGGGAAAACAAGCCGCCGCACTGGGGCTGACCTCCAGGCTGCAACGCCTCACCCGGCCCCGCCGTCCGGCCCCACCAGAACGAAAAACAGCTTGCCCTGGGTGGACGCCCCGGCCAGCCGGGCAGCCTGCTCCGGGGCTGCCGCCACGACGATCAGCCCGTCGGTTTCGCCGGTGCCCAACCACTGACCCGTCTTGCCGCCCTGTCCTGACGTCCACAGGACAGGAACGGAGGAAGCAAGGACTTCTGAGGGGGACTGCTGATCGTAGCCGTTCGCCCCGGTCCGGACCACGTTGACCAGTTGCCCGGGCGATACCAGCTGGATGGAGGAAGGGTCGGCCATCCTCAAGGGCACGGCTGCGGAGCCCGGAGGCGTCCCGGTTAGGAGGCCGGGTCCCAGCAGCAGGGAGTCCGTCACCAGCTGGCCCTTCCGCAAAGGGGCTGCCAGCTGTTTTCCCGTGGCTTCACCGGTGCGGGATATAGCCCCGGCGGTCAGCATCCCCGGTGGGATCTTAGTTGCCGTCAGGTCCGTGGCCGACAAGGCCGTGCCCGCGGGGAGGTCTCGGGCCGCAGCCAGCACAGAGACGGTATCGGCGGGCGGGGGAGTGAGCTGATGGACCGTGATCCCGGCAGCAAGGCAAAACAGGAGGGCTATCGCAAGGCGCCGGTTCCGGCCCAGCCAGGACCATAGCCTGTGGCCACGGACGCCCCGGGTGCGTGCTGACGGGAGCGGACGGCGGACTTGGCGTCCCGGCGGGGCGGATCCGCGGCTGGAACGAAAGAGGGTAGCGGGCATGCGAACCACGCTACGTACCGGCAACCGAGTCCGACAGAAGCGAAGGTGCCTATGTGGACAACCGAGCCGCCGGCGTCGTACGTCTTGTCAGGCCGGAGGTCAGTTGGCGGCAGCGGCCGTGGCGGGCGCGGGTGCGGCAGCGGGGGCGGCAGGGGCAGCCGAAACGGTGCTTCCCTTGGCATCCCGGGAGTCAGTCCGGTAGAAACCGGAGCCCTTGAAGACCACACCCACGCTGTTGAACTTCTTGCGCAACTCGCCCTCGCACTCCGGGCATGACGTCAGGGTGCTGTCCGTAAACGACTGGAAAACGTCGAAGGCGTGGCCGCAATCCTTGCAGGCGTAAGCATAAGTGGGCACTGGTGATCCTCCTCGGGGGCAAACGAGAGGTCCTGTGTGTTGCGCTGAACGCAAACCGTCCATTAGCAGTCGCAGGGCCTGAGTGCCAATTCTATCACCCCCGGAAAGTAGCCCCCCGTCAGGCGGGGTCCGGTAGCCGGATCAAACCTGACGGCGTCAGGGCAGCCGGAACCCTCCGGTCAAAGACTTCAGCGGGAATGCTTCCGGCCGGGAGCACTTCTGAATCGAAGACGACGGCCGCAAACGGGATGTCAAGGCCGTCTCCGGCCAGTGAGCCCAGCAGGACGTCGTAGTAGCCGCCGCCCTGGCCGATGCGGTTGCCATCCCTGTCCACGGCCGTGGCAGGGATGAAGAGCGCGGCAACGGACGCCATGATGCCCAGGCCCAGGCGAGGTCCGGCCGGTTCCAGCACCGGTGCATACCGGCTGCGGACAAACTCGATACCGGGGCTCCAGTGCGTCCAACTGAGCTGGCGGCCGGGCTCACAGACCGGGAGCAGGACCGCGTGGCCGCGCCGGTGGAGTTCGCTGATCAGGGCCAGGGTAGGCGGCTCGGGTGCTACGCCCAGGTAGGCGCAAAAGGTCGACGGCGTCCCATCGGTCAGCTGTTCGGCCCACGCGGCGCCGTGGGCGGCCAGTGCGGCACCGACCGCGTCACGCTGGGTGGGATCCGTCGCAGCACGGCACGCACGGTGGCGTGCGCGGATCTCCGCCTTGGCTACGCTGCTGCCTTCGGACATGCTGCTCCTTCGTGCCGATTAATGTGGCTGGCGCAGCGTCTGCGGCGCGCCGGCCGACGAGCAACCAATAATTACTGAATGATCGGCCCCTCCGTTAGATTAGTCCAGTGACTACCACTCAGCAGACAGTACGCAAGGCCGTTATTCCCGCTGCCGGACTCGGTACCAGGTTCCTGCCGGCCACAAAAGCCATGCCCAAGGAAATGCTCCCGGTGGTGGATAAGCCAGCCATCCAGTACGTGGTTGAAGAGGCCGTCAATGTTGGCCTGAACGACATCTTGATGATCACCGGACGCAACAAGCGTGCCCTGGAAGACCACTTCGACAGGGTTCCTTCGTTGGAGGACACCTTGGAAGCCAAGGGCGACCTCGCCAAACTTGAGTCCATCCAGGCAGCCAGCAACCTCGGAGACATCCACTACGTTCGCCAGGGTGACCCTAACGGCCTTGGCCACGCGGTACTCCGTGCGAAGCAGCACGTCGGCAACGAACCGTTTGCTGTCCTGCTGGGCGATGACCTGATCGATGCCCGGGACGAACTTCTGAGCACCATGATCGAAGTCCAGTCCAAGACCGGCGGATCCGTGGTGGCCCTCATTGAGGTGGAACCCTCCCAGATCAGTGCCTACGGTTGTGCCGATGTGCAAGAGATCGACGGCGAGGCCTACGTCAGGATCAACAAGCTCGTCGAAAAGCCCAGCGTGGAGGAGGCACCCTCCAACCTGGCCGTCATTGGCCGCTACGTCCTCCACCCGGCAGTTTTTGACGTGCTCGAGCGCACCGGCCCCGGCAGGGGCGGGGAAATCCAACTGACGGACGCCCTGCAGGAACTGGCAGCCGGCGAAGGCGAAGGCTACGGAGTTTACGGAGTAGTCTTCCGCGGCCGCCGCTACGACACCGGTGACAAGCTCAGCTACCTCAAGGCGTGCGTCCAGCTCGCCATTGACAGCGACGACCTCGGCCCCGGCCTGCGGGAGTGGCTGCCGGGCTTCGCGGCCGGCCTCACTAAATAGCTGCCGTGCGCCCCGGACCCATCTGGCCCGTAACCCTCGAATGCGGTGATCTGGTCCTGCGCCCCATCCGGCACCGGGACAAGAAGGAATGGACCCAGGTCCGGGGGCGCAACAGCGAGTGGCTGGCGCCTTGGGAGGCATCCAACCCGGCGCCTGGCGGTGCGTTGCCTGACTACCGGCAGATGGTGCGGTCCCTGAAAATCCAGGCCGCACAGGGAACGGCCCTGCCGTTCCTGATCACTGAGCGCACACCCAGGTTGGCCGCCCCGGTCATCGTTGGCCAGTTGACTGTTTCCTCGATTGTGTGGGGTTCGGCCATGATGGCCACGCTCGGGTACTGGGTCGACCAGGCGCGCGCCGGCCATGGCATCGCGCCCACAGCCGTGGCCCTGGCCACGGACCACTGCTTCCAGGCCCTCGGCCTGCACCGGATGGAGATCAACATCCGGCCCGAGAATGGCCCCAGCCTCCGCGTGGTTGAGAAACTGGGATTCCGCGACGAAGGCTACCGTCCACGCTTCCTGCACATCAACGGGGAATGGGCAGACCACCGGACCTTCGCGCTGACCGCTGAAGAGGTCCCGGAAGGGTTGCTCGCGCGGTGGCTCGCGTCCCGGTCCTGAGCCCCGCCTTGACCCTCCGTGGGTACCTCCAAGGTCATAAATCCAATCAATTGCCACCTTGCCCGCGACACACCGTGGCTAATGCGGGGGCGGCTGCCGTAATACTCATACGGTTTTGATTGTGGACTTCCCCCTAAGCAGCTCAGTGATCCTTGTGGTTGCCGTTGTGCTCTGGATCGTATGGGTTGCGCCCTATGTTCTGCGGAACCGCCGGCACCAGGCCCAGGCCGCGGGTGACTTCCCGGTGGAACTACCAGCCATTGAATCATCGGAACCGAGAGCCGGGACGGTACTGAACATCACCGCCCAGCAGGAGACAGCCATGGAGATCAGGAAGAGCCCCGAGCCCGCAACGGAAACGTCCGGCGGTGCGACGACGGGCGGCACGTTCCGGATCCGCTATGGCCGGACAGCGATTGCCCTCGTCGGTGTCCTGGCGCTGCTGACCGCTTTTGTTTCTGGTGTTCTTTTGCCGTTCGGAATCGGAAACGCGCTGCTGCCGGTTGCCGGCCTGGCCGCCACCGTCGCAGCTGTGGCCCTGCTCCGCTCCCTGGCCGTTCGCGACCGCAAAGCGAAGGTGGACGCCGCGTTTCGCTCAGCGATGAGTGCCCCCGTGCGGCGTCAGGGATCTGTCGCCACGGATGCCGCGGCCCGTCCCGCCGCCCGGCCGGAAAACCGGCTCTTTGACGCCGAGGCCCACCAGCCCAAGCCGAAGCCTAAGCCGCTGACAGCGATGGAACTCCGGGAAGCAGCACTGGCTGTTGCCGTTGCCGCCGGAGATGCCAGTGCCGCCATGTCGCTGAAGCCGGCTGACACCACCTGGGAACCGGTGGACGTGCCGAAGCCGGTGTACGTTGAGGCCGCGAAGGCCGAGCGCCCGGCTCCCCAGCCGCTAGATCTTCCCGAGGCGCCCAAAGCCGTCGGTAAGCCGTCCCTGAAACAGGGCGTACCCGCAGCCACACCCACCGCGCCTGCCGCGAAGCCCCTCACCAAGGCGCAGAGCGCCCTGAGCAACCTCGACGACGTCCTGCAGCGCCGCCGCGCCTGATACGTCACTAAGGTAGCCAGGGCAGCCCACGCCGGTTGCCAGTCCAGGTGCGGTGTGTCAATTCGCAATGCGCGACGAAAATTTGTAGCCTAAGGTCACCGGTACCGCCGTTCCTTCCAAAGGACGGGGGACTGTTCCGGGGCTATAGCTCAGTTGGTAGAGCGCTTCGTTCGCATCGAAGAGGTCAGGAGTTCGAATCTCCTTAGCTCCACACATCATCTGTCTGGCCAGGACCGTGTTTCCCCGGGCCCGCAGTTAGCTAGCACTGGATTGGACACCATCAATGAGTTTGATCCGGCTGAACGACGTCAACGTCGGCTTTGACAAAACCCAGGTTCTCCGTGAAGCCTTTTTCAAGCTTGACGCGGGTGACAGGGTTGGCCTGATCGGCAAGAACGGTTCGGGCAAGTCCACCATCCTGAAGCTGATCCAAGGGCAGGTGGCCCCCGATTCCGGGACCGTGGCCGTCGAGCTCGGAACCAAGGCTGCCTACTTCTCGCAGTTCTCGGAGTTGAACGGTGAAGCCACCATCGCGGAGGTCCTGGACGGCCTGTTCGCCCACGTTAAAGAGATCGAGGCCGAGTTGGCCGGCATCGACGCGGCCATCGCCGCCGACTCCTCCGACGCAGCGCGGCTTGATGAACTGATCCACCGCCAGTCCGAACTGTTTGAGGCGATGGACCGGCTGGATGGCTGGGACTACCAGCGCAGCATCGACAAAGTACTCACCACGCTCGGCTTCAGCGACCACCACCGCACGTGCGCCATTGACGAGCTCTCCGGCGGCTGGCGGAACCGGGCAGCTTTGGCAAAAATCCTGCTGGAAGCCCCGGACGTCCTCCTGCTTGATGAACCCACCAACTACCTTGATGTGGCCGGCGTCGAATGGCTTGAAGGCTGGTTCCGGACCTTCAAGGGCGCTGCGATCATCGTCTCGCACGACCGGAAGTTCCTGGACTCCGTGGTCACCCGTATCGTGGAGGTCGAGAACTTCCACCTCCACGAATACCCGGGCAATTTTGCCGAATACGTGGTTGCCAAGCAGTTCAGGCTCAAGAGCCTGGAGAGCCAGTTCGTCCACGAGTCCGAGCTGCTCGCCTTCGAAGCCGAAGGCATTTCGGACCGGCGGGAAGCGGCCAAGGCGGCAGGCAAGGGACTCGCCAACCAGCTGGCCAGGATCAAGAAGTCCCGTGCGCCCCGGCCCGTGGACCAGATCATCACGGAAATCTACGGCGGTTTGTACGTCAAGGACGTCCTGTGCCGGGTGGAATCCCTGAGCAAGGCCTACGGCGGAAGAACGCTGTTCAGCGGCCTCAGCTTCGAAATCGGGCGCGGTAACCGCATTGCCGTCATCGGGTCCAACGGCAGCGGCAAGACCACGTTGCTCCGGGCACTCACCGGCGAAGAACCGGCCGATTCCGGCAGCGTAGCCTGGGCAAAAGGCGCCGGAATGGTCTCCTACAACCAGGTGCTGGAAGAACTGGACGACGACGACACGGTCAGCCATGCGGTCAACGCGATGCCTGACAGCCTGGCCCTGACTGCGACGAAGAAATCGGTGAACAGGTTCCTGGCCATGTTCCAGTTCTCCGAGGCTGACCTCAAGCAAAAGATCGGCAACCTCTCAGGCGGCCAGCGCGCCCGTGTGGCCATGGCCCAGTGCCTGCTTTCGGGTGCCTCGGTTCTTCTGCTGGATGAGCCCACCAACCATTTGGACCTCTCCAGCACCCAGGTCATGGAGCGCGCCCTGCTGCATTTCCCGGGGGCAGTGGTGGTGGTCAGCCACGATCGTTTCTTTACCGACAAGATCGCCAACCGGCGACTGGTCTTCAGCGCCGCGGACTCAGGCCACGGGAGTGTGGACCTGCAGGTCGCCTGAGGCCGCCCCGCCTGAGGCGCCGCATCGCCGAACGTCCTACAGCCAGCCCTTCCTTTTGAAAATGGCGTACATCAGGCCTGCGGTACCGGCCATCAGCCCGATGGCCATCGGGTAGCCCAGGGCCCAGTGAAGTTCGGGCATGTGGTCAAAGTTCATGCCGTACACACCGGCCACAAAGGAAGGTGCAAAGAAGATCGCCGCCCAGGAGGAGATCTTCTTGACCTGTTCGTTCTGTTTGGCGCTGGCCTCGTTTTGCCGGTTGGCAGTCAGCGTTCCGTCCAGCGTGAGGGCGTTCTGCAACAGGTCGCGGAATGAATCCGCGCGCGAGATGACCCGCTCCACGTGGTCCTCGACGTCCCGCAGGCTGTGCTGCAGTTCCGAATCCACGCCGTACTTTTCAAAGCCCCGTTTGAGCTGCTGCATCATGTCCGGCAGGGGATGGATGGCGCGCTGGAACTGGATGACTTCGCGGGCCAGTTCATAGATGCGGCGGGAGACGGTGTTGTCCCCGCTGAAGAGCTGGTCCTCGATTTCATCAATGTCGTTTTCGAGGCCGGCCACCACGGGTGCATAGTCGTCCACCACTAGGTCCAGCAACGCATAAAGCACGGCTTCCGGTCCGTGCCGGAGCAGGTCTGGGCGGCCCTCCAGGCGCCGCCTCACCCGGGCAACGCCGGCCATTTCGGCATGGCGGATGGTGACCACAAAATTCCTGCCGGTGAAGATGTGCAGCTCACCGAACTCCACGGTCTCGGTGGCATCGAGGTACCGCGCCGGGCGGAGCACCGTAAAGAGGTTGTCCTCGTACCGTTCAAGCTTGGGCCGCTGGTGCGCCGAAATGGCGTCCTCCACCGCCAGGGAGTGCAGCCCGAACTCGCTGGCCACCGCTGCCATTTCCGCCGCCGTGGGCCGGTACAGCCCGATCCAGGCCATGCCCCCGTGATGGGCAAGGGTCTCGAACGTCTGTTCCAGGCTCTCCGGCTCCGCGCTTCGGACGCCGTCCACGTAGACGGCATTGTCGATGATGGTCACGTCAGGACATCGCCCCGATGATCGCGCCGGCCACCGTCATCGCGAGCAGGTCGTGTCCGGAATCGATCAGGGTGACCGTTGTCGGGCGGCCGGCGAATCCGTTATGGATGACGTGGCCGCCGGCGCGGAACACCAGCGCGAGCACCAGGGCGAACCAGCCGCCCGCCAGTGCGTTGTCCAGGCCCAGCTTGCTGATCAGTACGGCCAGGAGGACGGCGGTCAGGGCGGCCGTAACCATCATGGGAACCCAGATCCCCGCGCCGCCGCTGATGTTCTTGAGGTCCTGTTCGGTCTTTCCGATGGCGGCCATCCACCGCTTGCCCAGCACGGCCGGCATGTACCAGACGAAGCCGATAAGCATGCTCGAGATGAAGGCGAGCAGCACGGCGAGCCAGTTGATCTGTGAAATATGCGAAAGCCAATCCATGCTCGAATCCTAACTGTCTTCGGTGGACCCGCCGCCGCGCCCCGACGATTGCTTGGGCCGTGTTGGGCTGCCGGGCACAGCCTGTGCGAGGCGGCTGATCAGCGGTTCGGTCCGGTACGGAATGTGGGTGTGGAGAGCCAGGACAGTCTCGGTCCGTATCACGCCCTTGATACGGAGGATCTGGCGGAGGGCGGACTGCAGGTTGTGCGTATCGGTGGCCACCACGCGGCACCAGACATCGCCGCGCCCGGAGATCTCATGGACCTCCAGAACCTGGGGGAGCAGCCGGAGGGCGCCCACAACTCCGTCCAGTTCCCGGTGCGTCACTTCGATCGTGACGAAGGCGACGACGTCGTACCCTACCGCCTCGAGGTCTATCTCGCGGCCGCCGTCGTGCAGCACCCCGGCACGGAGCAGGCGCCGCACTCGCGACTGCGCCGTGTTGCGCGCAATCCCCAGCATCTCGGCCAACTCGCCGATCTGGACGCGCGGATCGCGGATGAGTTCCAGCAGGATCTTCAGGTCAGTGGGATCAAGGGTAGGCAAACTGTCACTTTCGGTTACTGGATACACCAGGAATTGCGTATTTTGCTCAATTGTTTCATTAGCAAGGAACCAATCAGTCAACAGTCAAGCATTCTTTAGGTATCAATTTCCACCCGGAGCGGCTTCCCACAAGGACCCACCGCCCCGGTCGACTCCAAGGCAGCAGCAATGACAGTCTTCAATGAACTCCGCATGCGTCCGGCCACCGCCCGGCGGCGGGGCTGGGATGCATCCACCACCGCACGGCTGGTGATGGCCGGTGCCGTCATCTTCACCTTGCTGGTCGGAGCGAACCTGGCCACGCCCCTGTATCCGCTGCTCCAGGCAAGCCTTGGCCTCTCGGCACCCGGGGTCACGGCGGCCTTTGCAAGCTATGTCCTCGCGCTGGTGGCAACGCTCATGCTGGCCGGCCACTGGTCGGACCACATCGGCCGGCGGGCGGCGCTCATCCTGGCCGTACTCGCCGGACTGGCGGGCAGCTGGGTCTTCTCGCAGGCTGAAAACCTTGTGGCGCTTTGCGTCGGACGGGCGCTACAAGGTGTGGCCGTTGCCCTGGCCACGGGTGCCAGTGCCGCCGCGCTGCGGGAACTGCTTCCAACCCGGCCTGAGTGGGCCACGCGCTTCACACTGCTGGCAACGGCGGGAGGAGTAGCGGCCGGACCGGTCATCGGCGGCGTGCTGTCGCTGCTACCGGGGCCCACCACAGCCCCGTACTACGTTCACTCGCTAATTCTGGCGGCAATGCTGGTGCCGCTTTACCTGCTTGAGGCCCGGCCGGCCATCAAGCCGCCGGCCGGCCGGCGTCCCGTCATGGTCCTGGCTCCCCGCCGGCCCGCGGTATCCACTGAGGCGCGGGGGGCGTTCTGGCTCGCGGCCGCCGTCGGATTCCTCAGCTTCTCGGTCTTTGGATTCTGCCTGTCGCTGGCCCCGGCCTATTTCGCCCCGATCCTTCACACGGATTCACGTCCCTTGATCGGCGCCCTTGCCGGGATGACGCTGGCCGCCTCGGCGCTGAGCCAGGTGCTGTCGGTGCGGGGCCGCTTTGTGGTGCCCGCCGGGCTGGCGGTCCTAGGAGGCTCGGTGCTGCTCCTTGCCGCAGCGGCCACCTGGAGCAGTCCGCTGCTGCTGGCCACAGCCAGCGTCTGCGCGGGGCTGGGGCAGGGTGTCGCCTTCCGCACGGTCTTCAATGATGTGGCCGCCAAGGTGGAATCGTCACAGCACGCCCAGGTCATCAGCACGGTTTATGTCATCACGTACCTGGGCAGCGCCGTGCCCGTCCTTGGGCTGGGCTGGGCTACCGCGGTGTTCGGGCTGCCCACGGCCGTCGGGGGCTTCGTGGTGCTGTGCAGCGCCGCCGCAGCGGCGCTCTCCGGGGTAACTCTGAGGAAAGCGCTGCAGCGCGGAGCCTAATCCGGCAGCGGACCGTGGTTCCCCTGGATGTGCTCAAAGACGAGCGTGGTCTCGGTATGGCCCACCACAGGATCGGTGGCCAGGTTGTCGAGGACCCAGTCCCGCAGGTCCTCGGTGCTGGCGACGGCGATGTGCAGCAGGTAGTCCACGGAGCCTGACGTGTGGAACGTGGAGAGGACTGCGGGCAGGTGCGGAACGCGGGCCGTGAAGCGGTCGATCTGGTCCCGGTCGTGGGCCCGCAACCGGACGGCTACGAGTGCCTGGACGGACCTGCCGATGGCCGAGAGGCTGAGCTTCGCCTCAAATCCCTGGACGATGCCACGTTCGGACAACGCGCGGGTCCGCATGAGCGCGGTGGACGGGGCGATGCCCACAAGTTCTGCCAACTGCTTGTTGGAGATCCGTGCATCGTCCACCAAGGCGGCGAGAAGCCGTTCATCAATGGCATCCAGCGGCTCAAAGTGGCTGGCGGGCCGGATGTTTTTTGGGTTACTGCTCATGGAATCTCCTTGAATGTCCGTCAGTTCATCCTAGACGCCGGAATCCTGCTGATCACCCCGGAACGCATCCTCCCGTCCGAATAATCGCCAGACGGACCCGTCATTTGGTGGCCGATAGTTCTACGGCCGCGCGGCCTTCATCCGGTCGTGTGTGCCGGGCAGTGCTGACTCCTCGTTCCCGCGGGGATGTACGACGGCGACTGTCACCGCCGTGACGCAGGCGAGGGCAATGATTGCCGCTGCAAGCGCAGTCCAGCCCAGTGACTGGAACACCAGGCCACCCGCCCAGCCGATGACGCTCGAGCCCAGGTAATAGGCCAGGTTGTAGAGCGACGATGCCTGGGCGCGGCCGGTGGTGGCGATGCTTCCGGTCCAGCCTGCGCCAATGCTGTGGGCCGCGAAGAAGCCGCCGGTGAAGACCACCAGGCCGGCAAGGATCAGAGCGAGCACCGGCGTCAGCGTCAGTGCCAGCCCAACCATCATCAGGACGATGCCCGCAAGCAGCACATTCTTGCGGCCAAACCTGGCCGTCAGCCCGCCGGCCCAGCGGGACGAAAACGTTCCCGAAAGGTAGGCCAGGAAGATCAGGCTGATGAGGGTTGCCGGCAGCGTGAACGGCTCAGCGGACAGACGGAAGCCAAGGTAGTTGTAGACGGCTACAAACCCGCCCATCATCAGGAAGGCCTGAATATAGAGCGCCAGCAGCCGGGGATTGCGCACATGCCCGCCGAGCGTCGCCATGGCTCCGCGCAAACCGGAGGCTTTGGCGGCGGTGAATCCCTTGGCCTGCGGTACCAGAACCAGAAAGAGTACCGCGGCCACTGTTGCCAGCAGGGAAACGGAAAGAGCGGCTGTGCGCCAGCCCCACAGCTCACCTGCCGGCCCAGCCAGGAGTCGGCCGGCCAGTCCGCCCAGCGTTGTGCCGGCAACATAGCTTCCTGCCGCCATGGCCGCATGGGCCCTGTTCACTTCCTCGTTCAGGTAGGCGATGGCGATGGCCGGGATCCCGCCCAACGCCATGCCTTCGAGTAGCCGCAAGGCAAGCAGCGCGCCGAAGGTGGGGGCGAGGGGTACCAGCAGGCCCAGGACGGTGGCGGCGGAGATGCCCCAGGCCATCGCCTTGACCCGGCCGATCCTGTCCGCGAGGAAGGACCAGGGGATAACGGTGATGGCCAGGCCCACAGTGGCCAGCGATATGGTCAACGCCGCCTCTGCCGCGGTCACCTTCAGGTCTGCAGCCAGGAGCGGCAATACCGCCTGGGTGGAGTAGAGCTGGGCGAATGTGGCCACGCCCGCGAAGGCCAGGCCGGCCAGGATCTTGTTGTAAGAGGCGGAGCCTTTGGGGTGTCCCGCCCAGCCATCCTGCGGTGGGGCGACGCTTCCCTGGGCTGCGGCATTTTGTGGCATAGCTCAAGGGTAGACTTCCGCAATATATGCTTCCAATGCATCTTTTACGTACAATTCATGTCCAAAACGGAACGTTTGAAAAGGTGGGGCGAATGCACGCAGACCACAAACAGCTGGTGAAGCTCCTGCCGCTGCTTCCCATCCTGGCTGAACTGGGCCGGACCCAGCACGTCACGGAAACAGCTGAGCTCCTTGGGGTACCCCAGTCCACGGTGAGCCGGGCCCTGTCCCGGGCCAGCGCCGTCGTCGGAACCGAACTGCTGATCCGTGACGGACGGGGCATCCGCCTCACTGCGGCCGCCCGGACGCTGCTGCCGTACATCGAATCGGCCCTGACCGAATTCCAGGCGGGGCTGGACCTGGTCCGGCACGAGTCGGACGTGGTGCGGGGGAAGGTGTCACTGTCCTTTCAGCACACGTTCGGCGAGGCCACCCTGCCCCTGCTCATCAGCGCCTTCCGCAGCCGCCACCCGGAGGCTGGCTTCATCCTCCGCCAGGGGGCGCGGGACACCTGCCTCGCCGAGCTCGCCTCGGGCCAGGCGGATCTGTCGCTGACAGCCCCGGTTCCGTCCGCAAGCAGCATCATCGCCTCGGCATCGCTCTACCGTGAACCCCTCCGCCTGGTGGTTCACCACGGCCATCCCCTGGCAGGCCGGGGGAGCGTCAGCGTGCAGGACATCCGCCGGGACCCCTTCGTGGCGCTGGAGCCGGGGTACGGCATGCGGTCACTGACCGATGCGCTGTTCCGCGAAGCAGGATTCCGGCCGCGGATCGCGTTCGAAAGCCAGGACACCCACACAGCCCGGGGCCTGGTCGCCGCGGGCCTTGGCGTCAGCATCCTGCCGCCCGGGGGCAACGCTCCGGGGCGCCATGTCAGCCCGGAAACGGGCAACCTGGGCTGGGTCGAGATCGGCATGGAATCCGGGCTTGCGTACCGCGAGATCGGGCTGGGCTGGCGGCGGCGGAAACCCGGTCCCGATGCTGAGCCCGATCCTGTCCGCTTCTTCCGTGAGATGGTCCTACAGGAGGGTCCCCAGTTGCTGGCCGGCCTGGTTGCCGCCCGTTCAGGGAGCGGATAGGCGCGGGTGTTGCCGCAAGGGCTTGGTGAGACACGACGGCGGGCTGCGGCCCGGCAGCGATTCGTCGGCGGCGTTTCAGTAGGCTTGGAAGGTGACTGACAGCGAACACCCCCGGACCGCAACTCCCCGCATGCACCCGCAGGGCGGCGCCATAGCCGCCCCGGGCCCCCTCGCGGGGGTCATTATCGGTCTGGACATTGGCGGTACAAAGACCCGCGGTGTCCGGTTTGAGGACGGACTGGCCGTGGCCGACGAGTCCGCCGGCAGCTCCAACGTCCAGAACGTCAGCCGCGAACAGGCGGCACTGAACCTCGCGGATCTCTTCTCGCGGATCGGCGGGGGGCAGGTGGCCCAGGTGTATGCGGGCGCCGGGGGCATTGACACCGACGACGACGCCGCCGCCCTGGCCGCGCTGATCGAACCCCATGTTCCGGGAGCAAGGATCACCGTGGTCCACGATTCACGGCTGCTGCTGGCCGCGGGCGGTGCCAGCACCGGTGTGGCCGTCATTGCCGGAACCGGCTCCGCAGCCTGGGGACGGAACGCCGCCGGCGACGAGGCCCGGGCCGGCGGCTGGGGCTACCTTCTCGGTGATGAAGGCAGCGGCTACTGGCTCGGCCGCGAGGCAGTCCGGCACAGCCTGCGCCGGATGAACCAGGGACTCCAGGCGGATCAGTTGACCGAAGCCCTGCTCTTCGCATGTGGAGTGGACCACCCCAACAGGCTGATTGCGCTTTTCCATTCCCCAGATACCGGCCGCCGGTTCTGGGCCCAGCAGGCACGCCTGGTGGTGGACGCCGCGGCGGCCGGTCACGCGGCCAGCCAGGAACTCCTGGACCAGGCCGGCAAGGACCTTGCCGGGCTGGCTGCCCAGGCATTGCGGAAGCTTGGCATCGACGGACCCGTCATTCTCGGCAGCGGACTGGGCATGAATGTGGTCCCGCTTCAGAACGCTTTCCGGAGCCACCTTGCCGACGCCGGCGTAGACGATGTCCGTGTCCTGGAGCAGGACCCCGTGTTTGGCGTCCTGAAGTTGGTGTCGGAAGGGTCAGGGTCCCACTGACCGCTTCCGCGGTGTCAGCCTGACTGCTGGCATGATGGGAGCCGGGATGCGGCCGGCTTCGGTGTCTGCGTCGGGCCCGTGCCCGTCAACCAGCCCGTAGCGGGCTCCCCGTGCGGCTTCGTCGGCGAGGCCCGCCTGCGCTTCCCAGTCCTCACGGGCCTGCTCCACTTCGTCGTGCGTGCGGCCCACGAAGTTCCACCACATCAGGAGTTCCTCCTGGAACGGTTCCCCGCCGATCAGGAGGAAACGTGTGCCGGGCAGGGCTTGGAACTCCAGTGAGGGGCGTCCCGCACCCAGGTAGCCCAGCGGCCCGGGCAGGACCTCCTGCCCGTCCAGCGTCAGCCCGCCGTCGAGCACCAGCACGGCATGCTCAAAGTGCACGTTCAACGGCAGGACGGCCGGGCCCTCGCAGGAGATGTCTGCTCCGACGATGGGGGAGTACATCGTTGCGGGTGACACCGCCCCGGCGAATTCGCCAATCATCACCGTCGCAGTGAAACCCGGCCCCTTCACGGAGGGCAGTTCCCGGTGCTGCTCAAACGCGGGTTCGCGGTGGCGTTCAGCGTCCGGCAACGCTACCCAGAGTTGCAGGCCGCGCTGGACGGGCAGGGGCGCGGCGGCGTCGGGACCTGCATCGGAATCAGGAAGAACCGCGAACTCCGAGTGGGATACCCCGTGCCCGGCGGTCATGATGTTCAGCTCACCGGGCCGGACCACAACATCGCTGCCCACACTGTCCCGGTGCCGGACGTTCCCTGCAAGCGGCCAGGTGACCGTCTGAAGCCCGGTGTGCGGGTGCGGGAGGACGGACATGGCGGTGCGGTCCGGGCCGAAACTGTCCAGGAAACACCAGGCGCCGATGGTGGGCAAACCCCGCTGCGGCAGGGTGCGCCGGACGGTCATGGCCCGCACGCCGCCGAGCGGAACCTCCCGTTCGGGCCAGAGCTGGAGGCAGGGGCCGGACGTCCCTTCGGGGCCTGCGGGCGGACAAAGTTCCTGCTGGGGAGCCACTTCCAAGTTGGTCACCGTTCAACTCTAGGCCGGGCTTGAGTCAGGCGTAAGCAGCACAGCACACGGTGTTCGGTGGGACCCATCCGCGCCCGGTTGTACAACGAATGATTACAGTAGGGATTCTCTTGCCCGGATCGCCTGCTGATCCGGTTACGCTGATCACGGATTGCGTTACCGTAAATATCAGTGAGCTTATGATCCAACACTGTCCGATGCCGTCCAACAGAACAGGTAAGTCCGCAGATGGACCAAGCCATGATTGAGTTCCAGAGCGTCACCAAGCAGTATCAGGGCGGGCAGCCTGCCGTGGACCAGCTCACCATGTCCATCGACAAGGGCTCCATCACCGTTTTTGTCGGGCCGTCAGGCTGCGGCAAAACCACGTCGCTGCGGATGATCAACCGCATGGTGGAACCTACGTCCGGTGTGATCACCGTGGACGGGCGGGACGTGACCTCGGTTCCGGCCGCGGAGCTGAGACGGTCCATGGGCTACGTGATGCAGTCCTCCGGACTGATGCCGCACCGTTCCGTGCTGGACAACATCGCCACCGTGCCCCGGCTTAACGGCGTTTCCAAGGCAGAGGCCCGCAAACGCGCCACTGAACTGCTCGACGTCGTCGGGCTGGCTTCCGCGCTCGGGAAGCGGTACCCGTCCCAGCTCTCCGGCGGCCAGCAGCAGCGCGTCGGTGTAGCCCGGGCGCTCGCCGCCGATCCACCCGTCCTCCTGATGGACGAACCGTTCAGCGCCGTTGATCCCGTGGTGCGTGATGAACTGCAGCAGGAACTCCTGAGGCTGCAGAAAGACCTCGCAAAAACCATCGTTTTCGTTACGCACGACATCGATGAGGCAACCATTCTTGGCGACAAGGTGGCCGTTTTCGCTGTCGGCGGCCGGCTGGCCCAGTACGCCACCCCGGAGGAAATCCTCCGGGCACCGGCGAATGATTTTGTGGCTTCCTTCGTGGGGCGGGACCGTGGCTTCCGCCACCTGGGGTTCACCACGTCCGACGCCGTCACCATCCACCCGGTGCCCACGATCGTGATGACGGCCGGCCAGTTTGCCGGCGATCCCGCCGCGGTAACCGATTGGCAGCTCGTGGTGGATCCGGACCTGCGCCCCCTTGGCTGGGCGAGGCCCGGGACGGACTCAGAGCTCATTCCGGGCGGGTCACTTTTCCGGCCCGGCGAGACACTGCGGCGCGCACTGGACTCGGCATTGTCGTCCCCTTCCGGCCAAGGTGTGGCGGTTGACGGCGATGGCAAGGTCCTGGGAACCGTCAGGGCTCAGGAAGTCCTCGGTGTCATTGAGGACGCCCGCCAGGTCAGGCAGGCTGCGCTCTGATGGAGTGGTTCCTGGCAAACAGCGGCATGGTCTTGGGACTGGCCGGCCAGCACCTGGTCCTGGCCCTCATTCCGATGGTCCTTGGGCTGGTTATTTCCATTCCGTTGGCGCAGTTGGCGCGTACGCACCCGGCGCTGCGTTCGGTGGTGGTGACCGCAAGTTCATTGCTGTACACCGTCCCCTCGCTGGCGTTGTTCATCATCCTGCCCTCGGTTCTCGGAACCCGGATCCTGGACCCGATCAACGTCATTGTTGCCCTGACCATCTACGCGGTGGCGCTGCTGGTCCGGGCCGCCCTGGATGCTTTTGACTCCGTGGAGGAGGACCTCCGCCAAGCCGCCATCGCGATGGGGTACCAGCCGTGGCTCCGCTTTGTCCAGATCGACCTGCCGCTCTCCCTGCCGGTGATGTTCGCCGGGCTGCGGGTGGTTTCCGTCAGCAACATCTCCCTGGTGAGCGTCGCGGCACTCCTGGGCGTGGGGAACCTGGGCATGCTGTTTACGGATGGACTGCAACGGAACTTCGTCACGGAAGTGGTGGTGGGAATCATCGCGATCCTCGTCCTTGCACTCCTGATGGATGCCGTGCTGGTCGTCCTGGAAAGGCTGTTGACGCCGTGGACCCGCGCCGCTAAGGCCTCTGGCCCCTCGGCAACTTCGGCCGCTGGCTACCTGGCCGATGCCAACGTCCACGCAGGGGCCGCACCATGAGCAATATTTTTACGGACACCCTCGCCTGGATAGCTGATCCCCTGCACTGGACCGGCACGTCCGGCATCCCCGTCCGGCTCTCGGAGCACCTCCAGTACAGCGGGCTGGTCCTGCTGATTGCCACGGCCATCGCCGTTCCGGCAGGGCTCTACATCGGACACACGGGTCGCGGACGCGTGGTGGCCGTCGCGGTGGCAGGTGCGCTGCGGGCCCTGCCTACCTTGGGCCTGCTGGTCCTCTTCGCCCTCTTGGCGGGAAGCAGCCTGATGCCACCGGTGTGGGCGCTGGTCATCCTGACCGTTCCACCGCTCCTTGCCGGAACCTACGCCGGCATTTCGAGTGTGGACAGGACCGTGGTGGATGCTGCCCGGGCGGTGGGCATGACCGAGCTGCAGATCCTGTTCAGGGTCGAGCTGCCAAACGGGTTGCAGGTGATGTTCGGCGGTGTCAGAACCGCCGTCCTGCAGGTCGTCGCTACAGTTTCTGTGGTTGCGTACCTACCCCTGGGCGGACTGGGCCGCTACCTTTTTGACGGCCTGGCGCTGCAGGATTTCCCGCGGATGCTTGCCGGGTCCCTGCTGATTGCAGGGCTGGCCATCGTTGTTGACCTCATTCTGGCCGCAGCGCAAAGAGTCCTTCTTTCGCCTGGCCTCAAGACCGATCTGCGCGGTAGCCAAAAGGCTTCCGTTGATCTCTCAGCTGCCGCGCCTGCGCCAGCTGCTGTTCAAGGAGGTACCCCATGAAAGAGAACACCAGGACAATCCTTACCCGCCGGGGACTGGCTGGCATGGCTGCCGGCGTCGGCCTGGCCGTCGCGCTGACAGCCTGCGGCGGGAGTGACCCCTTGGCCACCCCCAGCACCAGCGCCGGAAGCGCCGGCGGCGGCTCGTTGGTGGTCGGCTCGGCTGACTTCCCGGAGAGCCAGATCGTGGCTGAGATCTATGCCGGCGCACTGACTGCTGCAGGGGTCACGGCAACCACCAAGCCCAACATCGGTGCGCGCGAAATTTACTTCAAGGCGGTCCAGGACGGTTCCATTGACCTTGTCCCCGACTACTCGGGCAATCTGCTCTCACACGTGGCTCCGGAAGCTGCCGAGGTCTCGGCCGACGATATCTACAAGGCCCTGCCCGGTAAGCTCCCCGACGGGCTGGCAGTCCTGGAAGCATCCAAGGCTGAGTCCAAGGACGCCATGGTGGTCACCAAGGCCACCGCAGAGAAGTACCAGCTGAAGTCCATTGTGGACCTGGCCAAGGTCTGCAAGGACCTGACCATGGCGGCCCCGGCCACGTTCGAAACCCGTGCCTACGGTCTGCCCGGCCTCAAAGCGAACTACGGCTGCGAACTGAAGTCGCTGAAGCCCTTCAGCGACGGCGGCGGCAACCTGACCCTGCAGGCACTGCTGACCGACGACGTCCAGGTGGCTGACATCTACACCACCACGCCGTCCATCGCGGACAACGATCTGGTGGTCCTGGAGGATCCCAAGAACAACTTCAAGGCCCAGCAGGTTCTGCCGCTCTACAACAAGGCAAAAATGACGGACAAGGCCAAGGACGCGCTCAATGCCGTATCGAAGATCCTGACCACTGAGGACCTGGTCAACCTCAACCGCGCAGTCAGCGGCAGCCAGAAGCAAAACGCCAAAGACGCAGCGGCCACCTGGCTGAAGGACAAGGGGATCGTCAAGTAGCACCTGACTCCACTGCGCAAATCACGACGGCGGCTGCCGGACCCACTCGGGCCGGCAGCCGCCGTCGTCAGCTCTCCGCACTTCTGTGTCTGAGGTCTCAACGGAAGTACATCCGTCATATGGCATATTTGATGGATGGCAGAATTCAAGCAGTCCACCAAGCTTCACAACGTCCTATACGACATCCGTGGACCGATCCTTGAGGCCGCCCAGCAGATGGAGGCGGAGGGTCACCGGATCCTCAAACTGAACATCGGGAACCCTGCGCCGTTTGGATTTGAAGCCCCGGACGCCATCCTGGTGGACATGATCCGCCATCTGCCCCATGCCCAGGGCTACAGCGACTCCCGGGGCATCTTCTCGGCGCGGACCGCCGTCTCCCAGTACTACCAGACCCGCGGGATCCAGAACATCCATGTGGACGACATCTACCTGGGCAACGGCGTCAGCGAACTGATCACCATGTCGCTCATGGCGCTGCTCAACGACGGTGATGAAGTGCTGATCCCCACACCGGATTACCCGCTGTGGACCGCTTCCGTAGCCCTGGCGAGCGGCAAGCCGGTGCACTACCTCTGCGACGAGGAATCAGGCTGGCAGCCGGACCTTGAGGACCTTGAAGCAAAGATCACGCCCCGCACCAAGGGCATCGTGGTGAT
This sequence comes from Pseudarthrobacter lactosi, assembly GCF_055412785.1. Taxonomy (NCBI): domain Bacteria; kingdom Bacillati; phylum Actinomycetota; class Actinomycetes; order Micrococcales; family Micrococcaceae; genus Pseudarthrobacter; species Pseudarthrobacter lactosi. Next base: position 1,331,675 of record NZ_JBVAYS010000001.1, on the reverse strand, counting down.
CAACCCCAACAACCCGACGGGCGCGGTCTACCCGGAAGAGACACTGAAGAAGATCGTGGCCCTGGCCGAAAAGCACGGGCTGATCATTTTCGCGGATGAAATCTACGAAAAGATCCTGTACGAGGACGCCGTGCACATCAACATGGCCGCGCTTACAGGCGACGACGTCCTGTGCCTCACTTTCAGTGGACTGTCCAAGGCCTACCGCGTCTGCGGCTACCGTGCCGGCTGGATGGCCATCTCGGGCCCGAAGAAAGATGCCTCGGACTACCTGGAAGGCATCAGCCTCCTGGCCAACATGCGCCTCTGTGCCAATGTACCGGCCCAGCATGCCATCCAGACCGCACTCGGCGGCTACCAGAGCATCAATGACCTCATCCTGCCCGGCGGCAGGCTGCTGGAACAGCGGAACAAAGCCTACGACATGCTCAACGCCATCCCCGGTGTGAGCACGCAGCAGGCCCGTGGCGCCATGTACCTCTTCCCGAAGCTCGATCCCGAGGTATTTCATATCCGCGACGACGAGAAGTTCGTTTTGGACCTGCTGCGCGAGCAGAAAATCCTGGTCTCCCACGGCCGGGCTTTCAACTGGGTCCGCCCCGATCACTTCCGGATGGTTACCCTGCCTCTGGTGAAGGACCTCGAGGAGGCCATCAACCGCATGGGGGACTTCCTGAGCAGGTACAAAGGGAACTAGCCTGTGGTGACGCGCCTGTTGGCGCGGACACTGCGGACAAAGGACCCCGATGGCTGACTTGGTCGAGTTCAAGAAGCACCCCGTCGATACGCTGAGGGTGGGGAAAGGCTTCTCGTTGGCTGACGCCGACCCTGACGCGACGCCCGGTTACAAGGGCAACAAAGCCGATGGCCAGGCAATTCTGGCTGAACTGGACGGCGCGTTGGCCGAACTTCAGGAAAAGCTGTTCGCGGAGTCGCGCTTCGGCGGGAGAAAGCGGCTTCTGCTGATCCTGCAGGCCATGGACACCGCGGGCAAGGGCGGAATCGTCAACCACGTCATGGCCACCATGGATCCGCAGGGCGTCCAGTTCAAGGCTTTCAAGGCACCCACCGAGGAAGAGAAGTCCTATGACTTCCTCTGGCGGATCGAGAAGGAAGTGCCCGGAGCGGGCATGGTGGGCATCTTCGACCGCTCCCACTATGAGGACGTTTTGATCCACCGGGTCCATAACTGGGCGTCGCCCGCTGAACTTAAGCGCCGCTACCGGGCCATTAATGAGTTTGAGGCTCGCCAAACCGATGCCGGAACCAAAATCATCAAGGTGATGCTTAACATCAGCAAGGATGAACAGAAGGCCCGGCTCCTTGCCCGGCTGGACAACCCAGCCAAGCACTGGAAATACAGCAGCAGCGACCTCAAAGAACGGGCATTCTGGGGCGACTACATGAGCGCCTACCAGGCTGCCTTCGACGAGACCAACACGGAAGCCGCACCCTGGCATGTGGTTCCGGCCAACAAAAAATGGTACGCCAGGATCGCGGTGCAGCAGTTGGTGCTGGGTGCACTGTCTGACATGAAGCTGGACTGGCCGAAAGCTGAGTTCGACGTCGCTATCGAACGGGAACTGGTTGATCGGTCCTGACCTGGGGCGGGGTGTTCCGAGGGGTAGGCCCGCAACCGTGGGTCAGGGGGCTGGTCCAGGGGTCGGTCAGAGCGGCTGGTCGCGGGCGGCAGCGAGCCGCTTGCGGGCGCCCTCCAGCCACTCCTCGCAGCGCTTTGCCAGGGCTTCGCCGCGTTCCCAGAGTGCCAGGGATTCCTCGAGGCTGGCGCCGCCCGCCTCGAGCTTTCCCACCACCTGGACCAGCTGTTCGCGGGCTTCCTCATAGCTCAGTGCTTCGATTTCCGGGTCAGGCTTTGTCTCTGGCATGTGCTTCTCCTTGTTGAAGTTCCCCAGTGGATGTGGCGCCGAACAGGCCCTGGGCCACGCGTACGGACAATGCAGTTCCCGACGGCGCCTCCGAAGGGTCGCGGACCACAGCGTGACCGGCAGCTTCGGTGGCACGGGCCGGCCGGCCGTTGGCCAGTTCGACCACGGCGTAGCCGCGGTCCAGCGTCTTTTGCGGTGACAGGGCGCGGACCTGGGCCTGCAGGTGAACCAGCTGGTCCGCTGCCCGCACCACCGTTGAACTGACGGCGGCCGATGATCTCCGCAGGAGGCGTTCGATTTCCTCCGCGCGTCCGGTGATCATAGCTTCGGGGGTGGCAAGAACCGGCCGGGAATGGAGTGCGGACAACCGGTCCGACTCCCTGTCCAGGAGCCTGCCGATGCTCCTGCGCAGGTGCTCCCTTGCCTGGCGAACACCGGCCAGTTCCTCGGCAACGTCTGGCACGATCCGCTTGGCGGCATCAGTGGGCGTGGATGCGCGAAGGTCTGCCACGTCGTCGAGGAGGGGGCGGTCTGCTTCATGGCCGATGGCGCTAACCACCGGGGTAGCCGTGGCCGCGACGGCCCGGATCAGTTCCTCGCTGTTGAAAGGCAGCAGGTCCTCCAACGCTCCGCCGCCCCGGGCGATGACAATGACGTCCACGTCGGGGCGGCCGTCCAACTCCTGAAGGGCGCGGATGATCTGCGAGACCGCGGTGTTGCCCTGCACCGCTACCTCCCGGATCTCGAATTCGACGGCGGGCCAGCGCAGTGAGGCGTTCTGGACGACGTCCTTTTTGGCGTCGGAGTCCCGTCCGGTAATCAGGCCGATACGGTGGGGGAGCAGCGGCAGCGGCTTCTTCCGTGAATCGGCAAACAGCCCCTCGGCGGAGAGGGCCTGGCGCAACCGTTCGATCCGTGCCAGCAGGTCGCCAAGCCCCACAGGCCTGATGTCCCTGACCTGCATGTTGAGCCGCCCGGTCTTCAGCCAGAACTCCGGCTTGAGCAGGGCCACAACTCGGGAGCCCCGCTCCAGGGGCATGTTCTGCCGGTCCAGGACCTTGGTCCAGACCGACGCCGGCAGGGAAACTTCCGCGTCCACGTCCCGGAGGGTGAGATACGCGTTACCGCCCCGGCGGTTCATTTCGATGACCTGGCCCTCCACCCACGCCGACGGTGTGCGGTCGATATGGGCTTTGAGTTTCTGGGACAGCAACTGCAACGGCCATGGATTGTCCGGGCTGGTTTCAGCGGCGGTAGCAGGCAGCGTAGTGGCAGCGGTGCCCGGCAGGGCGGCCTGGTCAGACATGTCCGCTGCCCCGGGAAGCTGTGGCGGCATGGCGGTCCTTTGTTCGGCAGGTTGCGGTTCGTGTTTGAATGGCGGCGGTCAGTCAACTGGCTGCTGTCAGCGGGCTGGCGGATGCCATTCAACCTTATCCATAAGCTGTACCACCCGAGACTGACATTCTTTGTCCAGGCACCAGACTTATGATGGCTGTGCCGCCGCCAACCAGTGAGGACCGTTCTTGCGCACCTTCGTTTCAGCCGTCGCCGTCGTCCTGGGCGTTTTACTGTCCGCCCTGGCCGTCCCAGCCATCTGGCTTGACCGCAACGTACTCCAGGAGGATGGCTTTGTGGCGCTGGCTGGTCCACTGGGGCAGGATGCAGAATTCCAGCAGCGGCTCGCCGCGGCCGCTGTGGGAACCATTGACACCGGGGCTATCCCGGACGCCCTCGCAGGTCTGGTGAAGCCAGTGATTGAGGCGGCTGCCGGTTCACTCACTGCGTTACCGGGCTACCCGGCGGCCTGGGAGGAGAGCCTGCGGAAGAGCCACCGGCTCAGCTTCGCCGCACCCGCATCAGTTCCGGCCGAACCGGACGCGCCGTCGTCGTCGCTCACTTTGGACGTGGCGCCACTAGTGGCGCTGGCGACGGAGGAACTCGCGCGCACCACGGGACTGCCGCTGACCGCGCCCGAGCAGACGCTGGTCAATGTTGGAGAACCGGAGCAGCGACAGCTGGTCGAGAGGGTGTCCGCCTACGCGCCGCTCGGCTACTCCCTTGCCTTCGGAGCGGGCATCGCCTTTGCACTTGCCCTGGTTTCCGCCCGTCGTCGCTGGTCAGTGATTTTCGCTGTGGGGCTGGCAGCGCTGGTACTGGCCGGACTGTGGTCTGCCGGTTCGCAGCTCGCAAGGGATGCCGTCGTGGGAGCGGCGAGCGGCAATGGGCTTGCGGACATGTTCAAGAACGCGTTCGCGGCAGCCGCTTCCAGCAGCTTCCAATCCTGGGTCGGTGGTGCCGCGATAACCGGCGGTGTGCTGGTCGCGGCAGCCGTTGTGATCCGCATCGCCTCGCCGGGGCGGCGGCACCCAACCCGGTAGCATGGAGGGATGACTTCCACAGCTGTGTCCCTCTCGATGCCAACTGTCCCGCGCAGGCGGCGCTCGCCTGAGGAAGTAGCCGCCGCGGCTCCGGTGACCGGTCCCAAGAAAGTACTCCTGGCTGCGCCCCGCGGCTACTGCGCCGGCGTGGACCGGGCCGTGATCGCCGTCGAGAAGGCCTTGGAGCACTACGGCCCGCCGGTGTACGTCCGGAAGCAGATCGTGCACAACGTCCACGTGGTGAGCTCGCTGGAGGCACAGGGCGCAATCTTCGTCGACGAGACCGACGAGGTCCCGGAAGGCGCCCTGGTGATCTTTTCCGCCCACGGGGTATCGCCGGCCGTCGTCCAGTCAGCCGAGGACCGCGGGCTGCGCACCATTGACGCCACCTGCCCGTTGGTGACGAAGGTTCATAAGGAAGCCGTAAGGTTCGCCAAGGACGACTTCGACATCCTGCTGATCGGCCACGACGGTCATGAAGAAGTTGAAGGGACCGCAGGCGAGGCCCCGGAACACATCCAGATCATTAACGGCCCCCACGAAGTGGACCAGGTAACCGTCAGGGATCCTGAAAAGGTCATCTGGCTGTCCCAGACCACCCTCAGCGTGGACGAGACTATGGAAACGGTCCGCCTGCTGAAGGCGCGGTTCCCCACCCTGCAGGATCCGCCCAGCGACGACATCTGCTACGCCACCACCAACCGTCAGGTGGCCATCAAGAAGATCTCCCCCCAAGCTGACCTGGTCATTGTGGTGGGATCGGCTAACTCTTCGAACTCGGTCCGCCTGGTGGAAGTCGCGCTGGAGTATGGGGCCAAGGCCTCCTACCGCGTCGACTTCGCCAACGAAGTGGACGAGGCGTGGTTTGAAGGCGTGGCAACCGTCGGAGTGACGTCAGGGGCTTCCGTGCCGGAGATCCTGGTCACGGACGTCCTGCGCCTGCTGGCCGACTACGGCTACGGCTCTGTGGAAGAAGTTGTCACGGCCGAGGAAGATCTCCTTTTTTCGTTGCCCAAGGAACTCCGCGCGACCCTGAAGGAAGCCGGAGACGTCAGCCGGGCGCTCGGCGGACGCCGGTCCCGCGACTGACCAGTCTCCGGCAACGTCAGGCGGCGGCCTCGTCCTGCTGAAACTCAGGTGCCGCCAGCGTACGTGGCGTGACCTCAAGTGCCAGCGGCGTGAGCAGCCCTGATTCATCCATGGCATTGAGCTTTCGGGCGGTGGGCAGGATCCGCGCTTCCAGAGTGCCGATCATGGCGTTGTACCGGTCCACCGAAGACTTGAGTGACGAACCCAGCTTGCCCACGTTGTCCCCGAGCGTTCCCATGCGTTCGTAGAGCTGACGGGCGAGGTCAAACAGTTCGCGTGCACTGTCCGTCAGCACATCCTGGCGCCACGTAAACGCCACCGACTTGAGCACTGCAAGCAGTGTGCTGGGCGAGGCCAGAACCACGTTCCTCGACAGCGCGTGGTCCAACAGCGTCGCATCGGCCGTCAAGGCGGCAGCCAGGATGGATTCGGCAGGCAGGAAGCAGATCACCAGTTCCGGGGAGTTCCCGGGAATGTCCCAGTACTTCTTGTTGCTGAGCGAGTCCACGTGGGCCCGCAGCGCCTTGGCATGGGCAGCCAGGAGGGATTGCTGGTTGCCGGGGTTTCCGGCTGTGCCTGAATCCTGACGCGCACCCAGTTCCTGGGCCTCCAGATACGAGGACAACGGCACCTTGGCGTCCACCACCAGCTGCTTCTGGCCCGGAAGCTGGACCACGAGGTCGGGGCGGACTGCTGAATCGGTTCCGGCGCTGTGGACCTGCTCCAGGAAATCCACGTGCTTGAGCATGCCCGACGCTTCAACGACTCGGCGCAGTTGAACTTCGCCCCACTGCCCGCGCGCACTGTTGGAGCGCAGGGCGGATTCGAGGGCGTGCGTGGAGCGGATCAGCTGGGCATCAGAGAGCCTGGCCTCCTGCAGTTGCTGCGCCAGCTGGCCGTACTGTTCCAGGCGGTCGCGTTCCAGCAGGGCCACCTGCTGCTGCACAGCGGTGAGCTTTTCCGCCACCGGGGCCAGCGCGCGGAGCACACTGCCGTCTTGGTTGCGGGACTCGCCCAGCTCCCGGTTCTGCAGGGAGAGGAGGCGGCGCTCCGCATCCGCGGCGGCGAACTGGGAGCTGACCTCGGAAAGCCGCGACGAGACGGCGTCGAAGTCTTCCTCCAGGGCGCGGCTGTGCCGGCGCAAGGAGAAGTAGGTGGCGGCGGCGCCGGCGACGGCACCCACCAGCAGCATCAACAGGGCAAGAATCAGGGCTAAAGCATCCATATCCTCACTGTGGCATGACCCTGTGACAATTTACGGAAGCGACATATCCGGCCCTCCGTTCCACCAAGGTGTGGCACCGTGGGGGACCGGCTGGGGCCCATGTGTCCGGCAACCGGTAGAATCAATGCTCGTGGCTCTTACTATTGGCATCGTCGGACTGCCCAACGTCGGCAAATCAACTCTTTTCAACGCACTGACCCGGAACCAGGTGCTGGCTGCGAACTATCCGTTCGCTACCATCGAACCCAATGTCGGCGTCGTGAACCTGCCGGATCCCCGGCTCCAGCAGCTGGCTGACATCTTTGGCTCGCAGCGGCTCCTTCCCGCCCCGGTGTCCTTCGTGGACATCGCAGGCATTGTGAAGGGCGCGTCTGAGGGCGAAGGCTTGGGAAACAAGTTCCTTGCCAACATTCGCGAGGCCGAGGCCATCGCCCAGGTTGTCCGGGTGTTTGATGATCCCGACGTCATCCACGTCGACGGCAAAGTGGATCCCCGCTCGGACATGGAAACCATCAACACCGAGCTGATCCTGGCCGACCTTCAGACCATCGAAAACGCGATTCCCCGGATCGAAAAAGAAGTCAAGATCAAGAAGCGGGATGCCGCAGAGCTGGCCGCCATCAAGGCTGCGCAGGCGGTCCTGGAGCGCGGCGACACAGTCTTCTCCTCGATCAGGAGCGACAAGCTGGAGATGGAGCACCTCAAGGAGCTCAGCCTTCTGACGGCCAAGCCGTTCATCTACGTCTTCAACTCCGACGAAGGCATCCTGGGCAGTCCGGAGAAGCAGGATGAGCTGCGGGCCATGGTGGCCCCGGCGGACGCCATCTTCCTCGACGCCAAGCTCGAGTCCGACCTCGTGGAACTGGACGAGGAGGAAGCGCGCGAAATGCTGGAAATGAACGGCCAGGACGAGTCCGGCCTCGACCAGCTGGCGCGCGTCGGCTTCCACACCCTGGGCCTCCAGACCTACCTCACGGCCGGTCCGAAGGAAACACGCGCGTGGACCATCCACCAGGGCGACACTGCCCCGCAGGCAGCAGGCGTCATCCACAGCGATTTCCAGCGCGGCTTCATCAAGGCAGAAGTGGTTTCCTTCCATGACCTCATCGAGGCCGGGTCCATGGCTGAAGCCAAGTCCCGTGGCAAAGTACGCATTGAGGGCAAAGAGTACGTGATGGCTGACGGCGATGTGGTGGAGTTCCGCTTCAACGTCTAACCCATCTTCGAAATCGCGTCCTGGCACAGCCGGGGCGCGATTTTCGTGTTGGCAGGCTTACTCGCCGCTCGCCGGGGTCCAGCCCAGGGCGGGACCCAATGTAGTGGCGATGTCGGTGAGGATCTGGACGTAGTCCTCATGGTCGAAGCTGAAGGGCAGCGCGAATGCCACTTCGTCGACCTCCTGGAAGCCCGCGTGTGCGTACAGTTGTTCCGCAATCTGATCGCTGGTGCCGATGAGATCCTGCGCGAACAGCATTCTCTTCGGCCCTTGCGGCGCACGGGTGCGGGGAGTTCGTTCGTCGACGTAACGCTGGTACTTTTCCCGCTGTTTCGCCGAAGCCGAATCGGTCGGGATCACTACCAGTCCCTGCGAGACCCGGGCTGGTCCGCGCGATTGGGACGATGTCGCGGCGGCCTCGCGGTAGGCGCGGATCTGCGATTGCTGGATGTCGGCGAATGACGGTTGCTGGTCAGCCTCGGGGAAGATCACACTGCTGGAGAGCAGGTTGAATCCGTTTGCGCCGGACCAGATGGCCGATTTCCTGCTTGCCGCCCCATACCAAAGTCGTTCGCGAAGCCCGGGAGAGTGCGGCTCGACGCGGTTGGAGAATTCCTCGACCACACCCTGCTTGCCGGAAAATTCCCGGACCGGTTCCCCTGCGATCAATCGGGCAAGCCGATCCACGCGGGCGTAGCTGAAGTCCTCCAGCTCGGCGGAATCCGGGTACAGCTCGTGCTTCACCGTGTCGTAGTTCATAGGTTCGCCTACGCTCAGGCCTGGATTGATGCGTCCGCCCGCGAGGAGGTCCACTGTGGCCAGGTCCTCGGCCAGGCGCAATGGGTTTTCCCAGCCCATCGGGGTCACTGCGGTTCCAAGCTCAATCCGGGAGGTGCGCTGGCTGACGGCGGCCATGATCGCAATGGGGGAAGAGATTCCGAACTGCAGATGGCGGTGGCGCAGCCAGGCGCTGTCGAACCCAAGCCGCTCGCCCAGTTCGATGACCTGCAACGTCGATTCGTGCCCCGCGGCCGGATCCGCCGGATCGAAGAGGCCAATAGTGAGGAATCCAAGCTTGCGTAACGGTCGTGAAGAGTGGGGCATGGGCTTCCTCCGGGGATTGGTGTACGGCTGATCCTCATGGTAAGCCGACATTGGGTCACGCCCCGAACCACTAGAATTCAAGGAAAACAAAGGAGACGGCATGCCCCTGAGGCGTCTGATTCAGGTCATCACCGGGGCCGTCGCTGCGGCGCTGGTTATCTCGGGGTGCTCCGGTTCCGGGGGCGCGCCGCCTGTGGTGGTCGGTGAGACGACCCGTGGCGGCAGCGCCACCGTGGCCGAGGTGAATGCCTTCACGTCCTTTAACCCGTTCAGCGCCGACGGAAACACGGACATCAACACCAAAATCGGCCACATCACCCATTCCGGGTTCTTCTACGTGGATGACACCGAAAAGGTGGTCAGGAACGAGAAATTCGGCCGGGTCGAGAAGATCTCCGACAAGCCGCTGAAGGTGAAGTACACCGTCAATGAGGGTGTGAAATGGTCCGACGGCGAAGCCATCGACGCCGGCGACCTCCTCCTGTCCTGGGCCGCCGGCTCGGGCTACTTCGACGACGCCGAACCACAGGCGGGGACCGGTGCGACGTACTTCTCGGCCGCGGCTGACAAGAGCGGCCTGGGGGTCACTGCGCTCCCGGAGATCGGGAGTGACGGGCGTTCCATCACCCTGGAGTACGCCTCGCCGTACGCTGATTGGGAAGTAGCGTTCGACGTCGGGCTCCCCGCCCATGTTGTCGCCGCCAAAAGCGGCCTCAATGACGAAGACGATCTCGTGGACCTGATCCGGGACTCGCCGCGGGGCGACCCCAAACAGCCCTCGGTCAACGCCCCGCTGAAGCGGGTCAGCGACTTCTGGAACTCAGGCTTCGACACCAAGTCCCTTCCTGATGATCCCGCCATGTACCTTTCAAGCGGCCCCTACATTGTCCGAGACATCGTTCCGGACGCCTCGGTACGGCTGGTCCGGAACAGGGATTATGTCTGGGGGGCCGAACCCTATCTGGATGACATCACGGTACGGTTCACCGGTGCCGCCTCCACCGCCATCGCCGCGCTCAGGAGCGGCCAGGCGGACATCATCGCCCCGCAGCCCTCTGCCGGTACCGAAAGCCTCTTCGACGGCCTGGTGGAGCAGGGCAATACCGTCCAGCGCTTCAGCCAGTCCGGTTACGACCACCTCGATCTCAACTTTTCGGGACCGTTCGCGGGCAAGGACGTCCGGGAGGCGTTTCTGAAGACCGTTCCGCGGCAGGAGATCGTGGATGACGTGGTGGGCGGATTCGTCGCCGACGCGAAACCCCTCGACTCACAGGTCTTCCTGCCAGCCCACCCCAAGTATCCGGACACCGTGAAGGACAACGGCTCGGCCGAATACTCCGACGTGGATATCCAAGGTGCGAAGTCGCAATTGCGCGGTGCGGCTCCTACCGTCCGCATCCTGTACAACAGGGACAACCCGAACCGGGTGCGGGCTTTTTCCCTAATCCGCGACTCCGCCCGCTTGGCCGGATTCACGGTTGAAGACGCCGGCCTCGGCAGCTCGGACTGGGCGAAAGCGCTCGGTGGCGGCAGCTACGACGCCGCCATTCTCGGCTTTGTCGGACCCGGGGTAGGCGTCAGTCGCGTCCCGCAGATCTTCAAAACCGGTGGCGGCAGCAACTTCAACGGATTTTCCGACGGTGATGCAGACAAAGCCATGGAGCAACTGGCTGGCACCACGGATCTGGCGAAGCAGGACGAACTCTTGGCTGACATCGACAAACGCGTCTGGGAAACCGCCTATGGCCTGCCGCTGTACCAGACCACCGGAACTGTGGCTTTCAGCAGCCGGGTAACGGGTGTCAAGCCCAGCTCCGGCCCGTTGGGCGTCTGGTGGAACGTGTGGGAGTGGCGCCTGAAATAGGCTGTTTTAGGGGGCGTGTCGCCGGTGTGGGAGCCGGCCCCGTCCTCGATTCGCAGCATTCCTTACCAGCGAGTAGCATGTGACTTGCGCAACTTCCGAGTACCGGCTAGTTATTGGCGATTAACTGGTTACGGTTTGGCAACGGAGTACCAGTATTTGGACTTTGTGCGGTTAGGCTACTCGTATATGTAGGCCACGTCACAGTGAAAACCTGTGACGGACCTGCCGGGGAGCAAAAGATTTCCCCTGAATATCTCCCACAACTCATAGGAGGCGGAATGCGTTTCACGCGCACTTCCAAAGCACTCGGCATGGTGGCGATCGCTGCCCTTGCCCTGACCGGCTGCGGCGCTGGAGGCGGCAGCAATGACGGTGCCAGCCAGTCGGCCGGCGATCCCAACAAGGTGATCACCGCGTACAGCAACGAACCACAGAACCCGTTGCTGCCGGCAAATACCGGTGAGGTCTACGGCGGCCGCGTTGTCGAGCTGCTCTTTGAAGGACTCCGGACCTACGGCCCGGACGGCAAGCCAGTCGAGGCTCTGGCAGAGTCCATCGAGTCAAGCGACGCACAGACCTGGACCATCAAGGTCAAACAGGGCAAGAAGTTCACGAATGGCGAGGCAATCACCGCCAAGACATTCGTAGACTCCTGGAACTTCGCAGCCAACTCCAAGAGTCTGCAGCAGAACGGATTCTTCTTTGAGTCCATCGAAGGATATTCAGAAGTCTCGGCCGTGACCACCGAGACATCGGCCGATGGGACGAAGAAGTCCACACCCGCCCCCACTGCCGAAACCATGTCCGGCCTCACGGCAACTGATGATTCAACCATCACGGTCAAGCTTGCCCAGCCGGAGGCAGACTGGTCGCTCCGACTCGGTTACTCAGCGTTCTTCCCGCTGCCGTCTATCGCCTTGGCAGACCCGACGGCCTTCGGTGAAAACCCGATCGGCAATGGGCCGTACAAGATGGAAAAGACTGGCGCTTGGGTACATGACCAGTCGATCTCACTCGTGAAGAACGCTGATTACAGCGGTCCCCGCGAGTCGAAGAACGGCGGCGTGACTTTCAAGTTCTACACCGATCCGGGCCCCGCATACACGGATCTTCAGGCCAACAACCTGGACGTGACCGATGTGCTGCCGTCCAATGCGCTGAAGACGTACACCACCGACTTCCAGGACCGCAACGCCACAAAGGCAGTTGCTTCGAACTCCACGCTGAACATCCCGGGTTACAACCCCAATTTCCAGGGTGAAGCTGGAAAGCTGCGCCGCCAGGCCCTCTCCCACGCCATCAACCGTGAGGAAATCGCCAAGGTAGTCTTCAACGGCACCCGCACCCCGGCCAAGGCCTACGCGCCGCCGGTGATCGACGGTTTCAAGGAAGGCCTCAAAGGCAGCGAAGTCCTCACGTTCGACGCCGCCAAGGCCAAGGACCTGTGGGCGCAGGCTGAGAAGATCCAGCCGTACGACAACTCCAAGCCCTTGCAGATTGCCTCCAATACCGATGGCGGCAACAAGGAATGGATCGATGCCGTGGCCAACGGCTTCAAGAACAACCTTGGTATTCAGGCCGAGATCCAGCCGTTCGCCAAGTTCGCTGAGGTCCTGAACCTGCGCAAGTCCGCGACCCTCCCGGGTCTGACCCGCTCAGGATGGCAGGGTGACTATCCGTCGCTCTACAACTTCCTTGGACCGGTCTGGGCGACCGGGGCGCCCTCCAACTACGAGAAGTACTCGAACCCCGCATTCGACAAGCTCCTCCAGGAAGGCCTTGCAGCCACGACCACGGACGAGGCAAACGCCAAGTTCAATGCGGCGCAGGAAATCCTGTTCGAGGACCTTCCGGGTCTGCCCCTGTGGGACCAGACAAAGCCGATTGTGTGGAGCGAAAATGTTGTGAACGCCGAAACCGGCTGGAATGGCGGAATCCTCTACTACAACATCACGGCCAAGTAGTCTCCAGGATCTAACTTGCCGCCAGGCGAATGGGGGTCCGGCACAAAGCCGGGCCCCCATTGTCCTGCACGGCAGGAAGGCACAAATGAAACACCTCTCTTCGCATCCGGAAGGCTGGTGATCCGGTGGTCCGCTTTATCTTGAAACGGCTCCTCCAGGTGATCCCCGTCTTCATCGGCACCACGCTTTTGGTTTACTACATGGTCTTCGCTCTTCCCGGCGATCCCATTGCGGCGCTCTTCGGAGACCGCCAGCCCCCGCAGGCGGTCATCGACACCCTGCGCACCCAGTACCACCTGGACGAACCCTTCTGGGTCCAGTACGGGCTCTTCCTGCAGAACCTCTTCACGTTCAACCTCGGCAACGACTTCACCGGCCAACCCATCGCGGCAAGCTTGGCGCGGGTCTTCCCAGTGACGGCAATGCTTGCCGTTGAAGCACTGGCAATCCAGGCAATCTTCGGCGTAGCTTTCGGCGTCTTCGCAGGCCTCCGCCGCGGCGGCTGGTTTGACTCCACTATTCTGGTAGTTTCACTGGTTGTCATCGCGGTACCCACGTTTGTCCTGGGTTTTGTTTTCCAACTCGTCTTTGGCGTACAACTCGGGTGGGCGAAACCCACCGTCGGCGCCAACGCCGATTGGGGCAGCCTGCTGCTTCCGGCAGTGGTCCTGGGCCTGGTGTCGTTCGCCTATGTTCTCCGGCTGACGCGTGCCTCTGTCAGCGAAAACATGAACGCCGACTACGTGCGGACTGCCACCGCCAAAGGCCTGTCACGGCCTCGGGTGGTCATCGCACACATCCTGCGTAACTCGTTGATTCCGGTGGTGACGTACCTGGGCGCAAACCTTGGCGGTCTCATGGGCGGAGCGATCGTGACCGAGGGCATCTTCAATGTCCCCGGCGTCGGCAACAAGCTCTACCAAGCCGTCCTCCGCAGCGAAGGCCCCACCATCGTCTCCATCGTCAGTGTTCTGGTGCTGGTCTTCGTGGTGGCCAACCTGCTCGTTGATCTCCTGTATGCCTGGCTTGACCCGAGGATCCGTTATGACCAGTAATAACAGCCACTTTGTGGCGCCCATCGACGAAACCCCGTTGCTGGCAACTGACGCTGTCAAGACCGACCAGGCACCCCTGAGTCTTTGGGCGGACGCCTGGCGCAAGCTTCGCCGTCGTCCGCTGTTCATCATTTCGGCGCTGCTCATTCTGGCACTTGCTGTGGTGGCGCTGTTCCCGGGACTCTTTTCCTCAGTTGCTCCAAACGACGGCTGCGTACTGGCCAACTCGGAAGGCGGTCCCACGGACGGGCATCCCTTTGGTTTCACCTTCCAGGGCTGCGACATCTATTCCCGCGTCGTCCACGGAACCCAGGCTTCGCTTTCAGTGGGTCTGCTCTCCGTGTTCTGCGTCCTGGTTATCGGTGTGACCGTTGGCGCCCTTGCGGGCTACTACGGTGGTTGGGTCGATGCCGTTCTTGCCCGCCTGGGCGACATCTTCTTTGCGCTGCCACTGATTCTTGGCGCACTGGTAATCACCCAGTTGCCCTTTTTCCGCGAAAACAGGGGCGTTTGGAGCGTCGTGTTTGTGATTTCCCTGCTGGCTTGGCCGCAGATGGCACGCATCACCCGCGGCGCGGTCATTGAAGTGCGCAATGCCGACTTTGTGACGGCAGCCCGTTCACTGGGCGTTTCAAAGTTTAGCGCCCTGGTCCGCCACGTTCTGCCTAACGCACTGGCACCGATTATCGTCCTTGCCACCCTCGAGTTGGGCGTCTTTATCGTGGCGGAAGCCACTTTGTCCTTCTTGGGAATCGGCCTGCCGCAGAGCATCATGTCCTGGGGTAATGACATTGCCGGCGCGCAGGCTTCCATTCGAACCAGGCCGGAAATCATGCTCTTTCCGGCGGCGGCGCTGTCCATTACCGTGTTGAGCTTTATTATGCTTGGCGACGCGGTACGCGACGCCCTCGATCCCAAGAGCCGGCAGCGATGAGAGAGAAAGAGATGATTACTCCAGGAATCCACATCGATGAGGCCGGGCCGTCCGGAGTGAAGCCACTGCTGGAAATCCGCGATCTGGCCATCACGTTCACCACCGGCAGCGGTGAAGTCCAGGCAGTCCGCAATGCGCACCTGGCTATCATGCCGGGAGAAACCGTGGCAATCGTGGGGGAGTCGGGCTCAGGCAAGTCGACGACGGCACTCGCTGCTATCGGCCTATTGCCCAACAACGGCCGCGTTTCCGCGGGGCAAATCCTGCTCGATGGCGAGGACATCGCCCATGCAACCGAGCAGCGGATGATCGAACTGCGGGGCAACACGATCGGTATGGTCCCGCAGGACCCCATGTCCAACCTGAACCCGGTCTGGAAGATCGGTTATCAGGTCAAGGAGACCCTCCGCGCCAACGGCAGGCCCAGTGGCCCTGATGATGTCGCCCAGGTACTGTCCGAAGCGGGACTGCCGGATGCCCACCGGCGCGCCAAGCAGTATCCGCATGAGTTTTCCGGCGGTATGCGCCAGCGTGCCCTGATTGCCATCGGGTTGTCCTGCCAGCCGCGCCTGCTGATCGCGGATGAGCCGACGTCGGCACTGGACGTCACGGTCCAGCGGCAGATTCTGGATCACCTGGACACCATGACCACGGACCTGGGTACAGCAGTCCTGCTGATCACCCATGACCTGGGGCTGGCCGCAGAACGGGCTGACAAGGTTGTGGTGATGTACCGGGGGCAGGTGGTGGAGGCCGGACCTTCGCTGGCATTGCTCCAGAATCCGCAGCACCCGTACACCAAGCGGCTGGTTGAATCTGCGCCTTCACTGGCGAGCCGAAGGATCCAGGTCGCCAAGGAGCAGGGCCTCGAAGCGTCAGACCTGCTGGCTCCAGCTGCGGAGGCAGCTGCCGCGGACAACGTCCTGCAGATCCAGGACCTGCGCAAGGTCTACAAGCTCCGCCAGGGCTTTGGGTCCACCGACTTCGCGGCGGTGGACGGCGTGAGCTTCGAAGTGCGCCGCGGCACCACGACGGCGATTGTGGGGGAGTCGGGCTCAGGCAAATCCACCGTCGCCAAGATGGTGCTGCAGCTCGAAAAGCCCACCGATGGCAAGATCCTGTTCGACGGCGTGGACACATCAGGCCTGAGCACACGGGAGTTGTTCAAGTTCAGGCGGCGCGTGCAGCCCATCTTCCAGGATCCTTACGGCTCGTTGGACCCGATGTACAACATCTTCCGCACTATCGAGGAGCCGTTGCGCGTCCACAAGATTGGTGACGCGGCCAGCCGCGAGAAGAAGGTCCGGGAACTGCTGGACCAGGTGGCATTGCCGCAGTCCGCCATGCAGCGGTACCCGAACGAACTCTCCGGCGGGCAGCGGCAACGTGTCGCCATCGCCCGTGCCCTGGCGCTGGATCCGGAGGTAATCATCTGCGACGAGGCCGTGTCCGCGCTGGACGTGCTGGTCCAGGCGCAGGTACTCAACCTGCTCGCGGACCTGCAGGCCAACTTGGGGCTGACCTATCTCTTTATCACCCATGACCTGGCTGTGGTGCGGCAGATTGCCGACCACGTCTGCGTGATGGAAAAGGGCAAGCTGGTGGAGACCGGTTCCACGGACGATGTGTTCGAGTCCCCTCAGCAGGAGTACACGAAGGCACTGCTCAACGCCATTCCCGGTGCGAAGCTGATGCTTCCGCCCGAAGTGGCCTGATCCGCGGCAGTATCCAGGACACTCTCCCGGGTTAAAGATGGAGCCGGTGCCTCAGGGCACCGGCTCCATCGCCGTTAAGATTCCGTTCAGTCCGTAGGGAACCTGTTCAGTCCGCCGAGGTGTGTGCGGAAGCTGTTGCCGGGACCGTGCCGTCCAGTGCCGGGCCTTCGAACCCTAGCTGCCGAAGCCTCGCTTCAAGCAGCCCGCCCAGTGACCGGCGCCCTGCGGCATCCATGTGGACCGCATCTGCCAGGTTCTTCGAGAGGTTGTATTTGGACAGCCAGTCGCCCACACCTACAAAAGGTAAGCCGTGCCGGGCGGCCACCGTGCCCAGCAACGCGTCCACCTGGGTCCTGCGCCCGCCGCCGTAGTTGGCGCCGCGGGCCAGG
Source organism: Pseudarthrobacter lactosi (assembly GCF_055412785.1). Lineage (NCBI taxonomy): Bacteria > Bacillati > Actinomycetota > Actinomycetes > Micrococcales > Micrococcaceae > Pseudarthrobacter > Pseudarthrobacter lactosi. The sequence continues at coordinate 1,314,856 of NZ_JBVAYS010000001.1, read as the reverse complement.
GTGCCGATCATGGCCATCCTGGCGCCTGGATAGCGGTCCTTCAGTGCAGCGATCAGCCGGTCGGCGTTGGCCACAATCTGGGCATCGGTGGCACCGCGGGCAGCGTCGTTGCCGCCGCCCTGGATGACGATCAGCGCGGGCGTCCCGTACGGCAGCTTCCAGTCACCGCGCTGCAGGGCGTCGATGTAGTTGCCGGTCTTGCCGTTGGACGCCACAAATCCCGTCCCGCCGAGCCCGCAGAAGTGGACCTTGTAGCCAACGGCGGCAAGCCCAAGACGCGGCCAGCCGTCAGCGGGTTCGGATTGGGAGTCGCCGATCAGGAGGGCGGTGTGGCGCATGTCCGGCACCACCACCTCGTCACGCCCGCTGGCCGGGTTGCTGTACACAGAGCCGGCAGGCAAGCCGATCGGATCCCCGCCGCCGGCCTGGTAGGCGCCGGCCGCGGCTGCCTGAACGGGGGACGGCGCGCCAGAATCCGGTGTGGCTGCTGGGGCCTGTCCGCAGCCGCCCAGGAGCGCGGCTACCGCGATTCCAGATGCGACAAAGCGGGTCAGAGCCGAGGCTTTTCGCATCAGGGGTTCTCCGGGCTTGCTGTGGCTATCACAGCAATGATGTGGCATCAAGTCACAAAAATCCAGTGAGCTTGGTCACTTTTTGAGGCGTGGCGCGCCGAAATTCCCCACCGGACGAACCGGGCTGATCCGAAATTTTTAGGCCAACAATAGGCTCAGCGTTTAGAATGAGGGAAGGAGCCCTGTGTTATTGGGCTAATCCGTCGTGCGTTCCGGTTGGAAATGTCGCGATACAACAGCTGACTTCACCACTGAATCGAGCAATCACGCATGTCTGAAACCACCACCAACACCGCGGTAGCCACTGCATCACGCAGTGACCTCCGCAACGTCGCGATCGTGGCCCACGTTGACCACGGCAAGACCACTCTGGTCGACGCCATGCTCAAGCAGACCAACTCCTTTGCCGAACACAACCACCTCGAAGACCGCGTCATGGACTCCGGTGACCTGGAGCGCGAAAAGGGCATCACCATCCTGGCCAAGAACACCACCGTGGCCTACAACGGACCGTCCTCCAACGGTGAGACCATCACCATCAACGTCATTGACACCCCCGGCCACGCCGACTTCGGCGGCGAAGTAGAGCGCGGCCTGTCCATGGTGGACGGCGTTGTACTCCTCGTTGACGCATCCGAGGGCCCGCTGCCCCAGACCCGCTTCGTGCTGCGCAAGGCCCTGGCCGCGCACCTGCCGGTTATCCTCCTCGTCAACAAGACGGACCGCCCCGACGCCCGCATCGAGGAAGTTGTCCACGAGTCCATGGACCTCCTCCTGGGCCTCGCCTCGGACCTCGCCGACGAAGTTCCGGACCTGGACCTGGACAAGATCCTTGAAGTTCCGGTTGTCTACGCAGCAGCGAGGGTGGGCCGCGCGTCCCTGGACCAGCCCGCCGATGGCTCCGCTCCGGACAACGAGGACCTTGAGCCGCTGTTCAAGACCATCATCGAGCACATCCCGGCCCCGACGTACAACCCGAACGGTGTCCTCCAGGCACACGTGACCAACCTGGACGCCTCCCCGTTCCTGGGCCGCCTCGCGTTGCTGCGCATCTACAACGGCACCCTGCGCAAGGGCCAGACCGTTGCCTGGGCCCGCGCCAACGGAGAGCTCAAGAACGTCAAGATCACCGAACTGCTGGCCACCAAGGCGCTGGACCGTGTTCCCACCGAGTCTGCAGGTCCGGGCGAAATCGTCGCCGTTGCCGGTATCGAGGAAATCACCATTGGTGAGACCCTGACTGATGTTGACAACCCGCAGCCGCTGCCGCTGATCACCGTGGACGATCCCGCGATCTCCATGACCATCGGTATCAACACCTCGCCGCTGGCCGGCCGGGTCAAGGGTGCGAAGGTCACGGCCCGCCAGGTCAAGGACCGCCTGGACAAGGAACTGATCGGTAACGTCTCCATCAAGGTTCTTCCCACCGAGCGTCCCGACGCCTGGGAAGTCCAGGGCCGTGGCGAGCTGGCGCTGGCCATCCTGGTTGAGCAGATGCGACGTGAAGGCTTCGAACTGACTGTCGGCAAGCCGCAGGTTGTCACCAAGACCGTCGACGGCAAGATCCACGAGCCGATGGAACACATGACCATCGACGTGCCGGAAGAGTACCTCGGTGCCGTCACCCAGCTGATGGCAGCCCGCAAGGGCCGCATGACCAACATGGCCAACCACGGCACCGGCTGGTGCCGCATGGAGTTCATCGTTCCGGCCCGTGGCCTGATCGGCTTCCGCACCAAGTTCCTCACCGACACCCGCGGTGCCGGCATTGCTTCCTCCATCGCCGAGGGCTACGAGCCCTGGGCCGGCCCCATCGAGTACCGCACCAACGGTTCGATCGTGGCCGACCGCTCTGGCGTGGTCACCCCGTTCGCGATGATCAAGCTCCAGGAACGCATGTCATTCTTCGTGCAGCCCACCTCCGAGGTTTACGAAGGCATGATCGTTGGCGAGAACTCGCGCGCCGATGACATGGACGTGAACATCACCAGGGAAAAGCAGCTCACCAACATGCGTGCAGCGTCCTCGGACACCTTCGAGAACATGACGCCGCCACGCAACCTGACTCTGGAAGAATCCTTGGAATTCGCCCGCGAAGACGAGTGCGTTGAGGTGACCCCGGAGTCCATCCGCATCCGGAAGCTCATCCTGGACGCCAGCGACCGCGCCAAGTCCACACGGGCACGCGCCAAGGCCTAGTCCTAAATAGCACGCCACTGAAGCTGCCGGTACGGCAGGCGGGAAACCCGCCATCGTGCCGGCAGTTTCTTTTGTGTCAGGAAAGAGTCAGTTGCGGACGCGGGCGGGGCGCCGCTCGGGCGCCGGCGGGACTTCCTTGGCAGCCACCACGAGGTCCAGGGGGATTACGACGTCGGCCTTCCGCGTGCGGACTGTGCAGCCGCCGTCGTCAGTTGCCACTAGGTGCCCCAGGGCGTCGGTCAGGCCACCGTCGATCCGGTAACGGACTACAACCCGTGTTCCGGGCAGGGCGCTGGCCAGAAATTCTCGGGGCGTAGGCTGGGCGGGACTCACCAGTTCATACTAAGGCGGCCGGCTAGGTTCGCGTGGATGGGCTGGGAGATAATAGGCTCAGAAGTCAACAGTCCGGCAGGTGCCGGATTCAAGTGCCGGCCATTGCCGGGAAATATCGTGGAGAGGCAAGGGACGTGACGTACGTAATCGCGCAGCCGTGTGTAGATGTCAAAGACAAGGCATGTATTGAGGAGTGCCCCGTTGACTGCATCTACGAGGGTGAGCGTTCCCTGTACATCCACCCCGATGAGTGTGTGGACTGTGGTGCCTGTGAACCGGTCTGCCCGGTGGAGGCCATTTACTACGAGGATGACACCCCGGAAGAGTGGGCTGACTACTACAAGGCGAACGTCGAATTCTTCGATGACCTGGGCTCGCCCGGTGGCGCCGCCAAGGTGGGCAACACAGGCAAGGATCACCCGATGATCGCCGCCCTGCCGCTTCAGAACCAAGACCACTGAGCCGGGCACCGCGTTGACCGCAGCCGTGAACAGCTTTGGCCTGAGCCTGCCCGACTACCCCTGGGAGGCCCTGGCTCCGTACCTCGCCAAAGCCTCCGAGCACCCCGGCGGGGCCGTGAACCTGTCGATCGGCACGCCCGTCGACCCCACTCCGGCACTGATCCAAGATGCACTCAAGGCCGCCGCGGACGCCCCGGGATACCCCACGGTCCACGGCACGGTTCCGTTGAGGGAAGCCATTGCGGCGTGGTTTGAGCGCCGTCGCGGCGTCCCCGGCCTGGACCCTAAGAACGTTATGCCCACCGTGGGCTCCAAGGAACTGGTGGCGTGGCTGCCGCTCCTGCTCGGGCTGAAGCCGGGCGACGTCGTCGTCCGTCCCAAGGTTGCCTACCCCACCTATGACATCGGGGCTACTTTCGCCGGCGTCACCTCTGTGGCTACCGACAACCTCGATGAGTTGGACCAGGCCACCCGCTCCCGCGTGCGGCTGATCTGGGTAAACTCTCCGGGCAACCCCACCGGAAGCGTCAGGGACGTTGAGTCCCTCAAAGATATCGTCGCGCAAGCCCGCGACGTGGGGGCCGTGGTGGCGTCGGACGAGTGCTACGCCGAACTCGGGTGGGGCGCCTGGGACGCGCAGCGAGGCGGCGAGCCCGTGCCCAGCATCCTGGACCCGCGCGTTTCCGGCGGGTCCCATGAGGGCCTGCTGGCCGTGTACTCGCTGAGTAAGCAGTCCAATGTGGCAGGCTACCGTGCGGCGTTTGTGGCGGGTGACCCGGCCATCATGGCCAACCTCGTCAACAGCCGTAAGCATGCAGGCATGATCGTCCCGTACCCCGTGCAGGAAGCAATGCGGGTCGCATTGGGCGATGACACTCATGTGCAGGCCCAGAAGGACCTGTACCGCGGACGCCGGGAGCGCCTGGTGCCGGCTCTGCGGGGCTTCGGGCTGGAGATCAAGGATTCCGACGCCGGACTGTACCTTTGGTCCACCGCCGGGGAGAGCACCTGGGACACTGTGGCGCGGCTGGCTGAGCGTGGCATTGTGGTGGGGCCGGGCGTCTTTTACGGTGAGGCCGGCAACGGGTTTGTGCGGGTCGCATTGACGGGCACGGACGAACGGATCGACGCTGCTGTGGCAAGACTGGCCACGACGCCGTAACAATCATGTGACTCGCGCCACAAAGACGGCATTTTACGGGGGTTTCCCACGCCTCCGATTAGTGACACCCGCAATCGGGCGGTACTTTTTAAGTGACTATCAATGGTGGCTTTCTACAAGAAGGCAGCCCGGGTGTTGGATTCCTGGATGAACAGGGTCAGTGCCACGGCTCACCGGATGTTGGATCAAGCTTTCGACAGAGGCCCACGCGCCTCATGAAGGGGACTCCATGACTGAGACCAACAGCGCAACCCTGCACCATGCAGGAGGCGAGCTCAAGCTCCCGCGCATCCAGGTTGTTGAAGGAAACGAAGGCTACGACGTTTCCAAGCTGCTCAAGCAGACGGGCGCAGTCACCTTTGACCCCGGCTTCATGAACACCGCAGCAACCACGTCCGCAATTACCTACATCGACGGCGATGCCGGCATCCTGCGTTACCGCGGGTACCCCATCGAACAGCTGGCGCAGCATTCCAGCTTCCTCGAGGTGTCCTACCTGTTGATCTACGGCAACCTGCCCAGCCCCACGGAACTGGAAGCCTTCGACCAGCGGATCCGTCACCACACGCTGCTGCACGAAGAGCTCAAGGGCTTCTTCAGCGGCTTCCCGCGTGATGCTCACCCGATGCCTGTGCTCTCTTCGGCCGTGTCGGCGCTGTCCACGTTCTACCAGGACTCGCTGGATCCGTTCAACGCTGAGCAGGTAGAGGTCTCCACGTACCGCCTGCTGGCCAAGATGCCGGTCATCGCCGCCTACGCCCTGAAGAAGAGCATCGGCCAGCCCATGCTCTACCCGGACAACTCGCACAATCTCGTGGAGAACTTCCTCCGCCTGAGCTTCGGCCTGCCGGCCGAGCAGTATGAAGTGGACCCGGTCATCGCCAAGGCGCTGGACCTTCTCCTCATCCTGCACGCCGACCACGAGCAGAACTGCTCGACGTCCACGGTGCGGCTGGTTGGCTCCTCCAACGCCAACCTCTTCGCCTCCGTGTCGGCCGGCATCAACGCCCTCTTCGGCCCGGCCCACGGCGGTGCCAACGAGGCAGTGCTGAAGATGCTCCGCCAGATCCAGGCCGACGGCACCAAGCCGGAGGACTACATGGAGAAGGTCAAGAACAAGGAAGACGGCGTCCGCCTGATGGGCTTCGGACACCGCGTCTACAAGAACTACGATCCGCGCGCCAAGATCGTCAAGGCCACTGCCCACGAGATCCTCACCAAGCTCGGCGGCAACGACGAACTCCTCGAGATCGCCATGCGCCTCGAAGAGAAGGCGCTGAACGATGACTACTTCATCCAGCGCAAGCTCTACCCGAACGTGGACTTCTACACCGGCCTGATCTACAAGGCCATGGGCTTCCCGGAGAAGATGTTCACCGTGCTGTTCGCGATCGGCCGGCTGCCGGGCTGGATCGCCCAGTGGCGTGAAATGATCAGCGACCCGAACACCAAGATCGGCCGCCCGCGCCAGCTGTACATCGGCGAGCCCGAGCGCGACTACCCGGTCCGCTAGCTAGTACGACGGCGGCCGGTCACCTTCTCCACGAAGGTGACCGGCCGCTTTTGTTTTCTTCACCAATGAAAGCAACGCTGGGTCATTTGATGCCCGATGTCCCCCTCGAATCGGGCATTGAGTGACCCCGCGTTGCTGTTTATGACGTGTAGCCGAGGGGGTTGTTCTTCTGCCAGCGCCAGTGGTCCTCGCACATCTGGTCCACGGTCTTGGTGGTGGACCAGCTGAGATCGGCCAGGGCGGAGGTGGCGTCGGCCCAGAAGGCGGGGAGGTCACCCGCACGGCGTCCGGTGACCTCGTAGGGGATGGACTGGCCCACGGCCTTCTCGAAGGACCGCAGGACCTCCAGGACCGAGGATCCCTTCCCGGAGCCCAGGTTCCAGCGGTAGACGCCGGCGCGGTCCGCAACGTGGTTGAGCGCGGCCACGTGGCCTTCGGCGAGATCGACGACGTGGATGTAGTCCCGCAGGCAGGTGCCGTCGGGGGTGTCGTAGTCGCCGCCGAACACCATGAGCTTGTCGCGGCGTCCCACGGCCACCTGGGCGATGAAGGGCACCAGGTTGTTGGGGATGCCCTGGGGATCCTCGCCGATGCGGCCTGACGGGTGCGCGCCCACGGGGTTGAAGTAGCGCAGCAGGGCTATGTGCCAGCGGCTGTCGGCGGCGCCCAGGTCGGCGAGGATGTCCTCGATCTGTTCCTTGGTGCGGCCGTAGGGGTTGTTGGCGCCGATCTCCATCTTTTCCACGTAGGGGATGGGATTGTGCTCGCCGTAGACGGTGGCGGACGAGCTGAAGACGATGGAGCGGACGTCGTGGCGGTCCATGACCCGGATGAGGTTCAGCGTGCCCACAAGGTTGTTGTAGTAGTACTTGAGCGGTTCGCGGACCGACTCGCCCACGGCCTTGAGCCCGGCAAAGTGGATCACGGCGTCGATCGTGTGGGCGGCAAAAACGCCTTCCACTGCGGCTTCGTCCACCAGGTCCACGTTGTGGAATTCCGCGGTCTTGCCGCTGAGTTCGGCTACCCGGCGCAGGGACTCCTCGCTGGAGTTCACCAGGTTATCGATCACCACCACATCGTGGCCGGCTTCCTGCAGGGACAAAACTGTGTGCGAACCGATGTACCCGGTGCCACCTGTGACCAGAATTTTCATGCCCCCTACGCTATCCCAATTCCGCAGATGCGTGGTTTTAAGCACGGGTGTGCTAAATAATAGAGGTGCCCAAAATTGTAGATGCCGAGGCCCGGCGTGCAGAGATCGTTGACGCGGTCTTCAGGATCATCGCCGTCGACGGCCTCGAGCGTGCGTCACTGCGGGAGGTGGCAGACGAAGCTGGCCTCGCTGTGGGCTCCGTCCGGCACTACTTTGCCGGCAGCGAAGAACTGCTTAGCCATTCCTTTGCCGCAGTTGTGGACCGGATCACGGGCCGGCTAACCGCAGCGTTGCCGGCGATGGCCGCCAGCGAACCCGGGACCGGCCCGCATCGTGAGGCGGTTTTAACTCTGTTGAGTGAATTTCTTCCGCTCGACGAGGAACGGGCCGTGGACGCCTGTGTATGGATGGCCTTCAAAAACGCCGCCAGGATCCGTCCCTTCCTCGCGGCTGAGGCTGATCGGAGCCACCGGGAGGTGGCGGCCGTGGTCGGGCAGGTCATCACGGCACTCGTGCCGGACGACGGCGACGGGCAGCAATCGCTGGCGGTCGAGGCAGAGAGGCTGCTGGCGACGCTGGACGGGCTGTGCATGCACGCCCTCCTGCAGCCCGCCTGGATGACGGCACAGATGTGCCATGATGTCCTGGACCGACACCTCAGGAGCCTGGCCGCCTGACATTACCGTCCGGTGGCATGGGGAATAGACTGGGAGCCGGGGAAGCAGAACCGGCTGGTCAGGCCGGTACAGGCAGGCCACAGGAGGAGTAGGGATGCATCACACAGGTGGTTCCGGCTGGCAGATCACTACGGATACGTCCGGGCCTCTGATGATCGCGCTCTTTGTCCGTGATGCGGCAGGACTCGATGGCGCAGGCCACCCCGCGTTGTCGCACGCCGCGCCGAAGATCCGCCATGCAGACCACTCGCACCTCACCGCCGACGTCGGCGGGCAGAGCGCGCTCAAAACCGAATGGGAAGCTTGGTGGGAGCAGCTGCTGAAGGCACACCCCCAGACCTCGCCGGAGCTGTCCCCTCCGGATTTTGCGGAATTCGGAAATTCCCCCGCCCTCCAGCGTGTCCTGCAGGCGCATTTCGGGTCTGCCCTGACCTGGGCGCGGGAGCGCCGCAGCGAGTACGTCAGGCTGGAAGCCGAACGCGTGGCCAGCGGTTCGGACCAGCTGCTCGGCGACATGGTGGATGACCGCCTGCTGGAGGTAGGCCGGGGGTCACGGGACTTCACCCTCACCATCATCGAACTTCCGCTCAACGAACAGCGGGCGTGGTATCTGGAGCCGGACAAGATCATCATGAGCCATAACCTCATGTCCGCACCGGAGCTCTTCCGCAGTTACGTCCAGCCCGTGGTGGACATCCTGGTCTGAGGCTGCGCGGTCAGCACCGAGGTACTCAGCACCTGGGCATCGGTAACCGGCCAGTCAGCTGCCGGTGCCCGCCGGTGCCACAGTAATCCGAACCTGGCCGGCCGGCGCGTCAGATTCCCGCCAGCCGTCCTGACCCTCACGGTCCCAGCTGCGGCCTGCAACGTCCACACGCGTCACCGCCAGGGACTTGGCGTTGGCAACTGCCCAATGGGCCACGGACCATGCCTGGGTGCCGTCAGCCTCCACCACGAGGGATTCAATTTCCGTGGTGATCGCGAGCGGCCCGTACGCCTGGGCGAGCTCGGACTCTACGGCGGCGGGTATGCCCGGTTCCTCCGGCGCGCGCAAGGTGCACAGCACGGAGGCGGGCGTCTGGCCGGTCAGGCCGGACGCGAAGGAGCGGCCCATGTCTTCATGTTGTGCGTAGGCGAGCGGATAGGCCGAGCGCTGGACACGCTGGGCGGCGTCGGTAATTTCCATGGACTCATAGCCAGGAATCTTGACCAGGGCATCGTAAAAAGCATTGGCAGCAAAATACGGGTCCATGACCTGGGCTTCGGTTCCCCACCCTTGCGAGGGACGTTGCTGGAAGAGTCCGCGGGAGTCCGGGCCTGCCTGGTCGCCATGGCCGATGTTTCGCAGCTTGGATTCCTGCATGGCGGTGGCAAGAGCGATGCTGGCTGCTCGGGGAGGCAGCCCACGTTGCACCGCCACCGCTGTGATCAGTGAGGCATTAACCGCCTGGTCCGGTGCAAGCTCGGCGCTCTGGGTCCCGGCGTCGGCCGTGCAGCGCTCCGAGACCAGGGTTTCGGAGCGCTGCAGGAAGGTAACTGCCGTGTAGACGCCGGCGCCCGCCAGCGCCAGGGTAAGCAGCAGCACGGTGGGGCGAATTAAACTGCGGCCAGGTGCCACCGACAGGTCAGTTGGCGTGGAGGGCGTCGTTGAGTTCCACGGTCTGGCCCTTGCGCGGCAAGACCTCTACGGCGCCGGTGGTGGAGTTGCGCCGGAACAGGAGGTTGGGGACGCCGGAAAGCTCGGCTGCCTTCACGATCTTGGCGGTGTCTTCGCCGTCCTCGTCCTTGGGCCCGGGAACAAGCACGCGGGTTCCAGCGGTGACGTAGAGGCCTGCTTCCACCACTGAGTCATCGCCGACGCTGATGCCGACGCCGGAGTTGGCGCCCAGCAGGACCCGGTCACCGATGACGATCTTTTCCTTGCCGCCCCCGGAGAGGGTGCCCATGATCGACGCGCCGCCTCCCACGTCGCTGCCATCGCCGGCCACGACGCCGGCGGAGATGCGGCCTTCCACCATGGAAGCGCCCAGGGTGCCGGCGTTGAAGTTCACAAAGCCTTCGTGCATCACGGTGGTGCCTTCGGCGAGGTGGGCACCGAGGCGGACGCGGTCGGCGTCGGCGATCCGGACACCGGAGGGCACCACGTAGTCCACCATGCGCGGGAACTTGTCCACGCCGTAGACAGTGACGGCGCCACGGCGGCGAAGCTTGACGCGGGTCAGCTCGAAGCCTTCCACGGCGGCGGGGCCGAAGTTGGTCCACACCACGTTGGGGAGCTTGCCGAAGATGCCATCCAGGTTGATGGTGTTGGGCCGGACCAGCCGGTGGGAGAGCAGGTGCAGGCGCAGGTACGCATCGGCGGTGTCAGCCGGAGCTTCGTCAAGGTTGATTTGGACGAAGACCACCTTCTGCTCGGTCCCGCGGTCAGCGTCCGTGCCGCTTTCGGCGAGCTGGACCAGGGTTTCGTCCGCATTCTCCACGGCGCGAAGGTTGTCGGCCGCGATGCCTAGGGCCGGTGCCGGGAACCAGACGTCCAGGACGGTGGCTTCCGCTGCGTCTTGGCCAACGGCCGTAGCGATGGTGGCCAACCCGAAGCCGTAGGCGGAGCGGTCTTGGGAGGTTGCGTTCTGGTTCTCGGGCGCGGCGGAGGTAGCGGTCTCAGTCATGGCCCCAGTCTAGCGAGAGGCAGGGGCCGCGTTCGAACTAGACTGGCAACGTGACTGCCGAAACCGCCCCGAAATCCACCACCGTGCCTTTGGACCTCCGTCAGGACGTCTCCGTGCTCACCGCCGCCATCATGGACATCAACAGCGTGTCCGGGAACGAGACCGTGCTGGCCGACGCCGTCGAAGCCGCGCTGCAGGCCATCCCCGGACTCCAGGTGGTCCGGGACGGTGACTCCATCATCGCCCGCACCGAACTGGGCAGGGCGGAACGGGTCATCCTCGCCGGACACCTGGACACTGTGCCGTTGCCGGTTACGGAAGGCGCGCGCGGAACCGTCCCGTCCACGTGGGAGTCCGGCGTCCCGGGGGAGGGTGTGCTCTACGGGCGCGGAGCCACTGACATGAAGGGCGGCGTCGCCGTGCAGCTGGCGCTGGCGGCTACAATGTTCGACGGCGGCGCGGCGCCCAAGCGGGACGTCACCTTTGTGTTCTATGACCACGAGGAAGTGGAGTCGGTCAAGAGTGGCTTGGGGCGTCTGGTCCGCAACCACGGCGACCTCCTGGACGGGGACTTCGCCATCCTGCTGGAACCGACTCACGGCACAGTCGAAGGTGGCTGCAACGGCACCAGCCGTTTTGAGGCCACCACAGTGGGCGAGGCAGCGCATTCCGCGCGTGCGTGGATGGGCAGCAACGCCATCCACGCGGCGGCGCCCATCCTGGCCCGGCTGTCGGACTACGAGCCGCAGACCATCAACGTTGACGGCCTGGACTACCGCGAGAGCCTCAACGCAGTGAAGATCCACGGCGGCACGGCCGGCAACGTCATTCCAGACCGCTGCGTGGTGGAAATCAACTACCGCTTCGCCCCGGACAAGACGCCGGACCAGGCGGAAGCGCACGTCAGGGAACTGTTGGCGGGCTTCGCTGTGGTCCGCGTGGACGCTGCCGCCGGAGCCCGTCCCGGCCTGAATCATCCCGCTGCCGCGTCCTTCGTCGCCGCCGTCGGGGCCGAGCCGAAACCGAAGTACGGCTGGACCGACGTCGCACGCTTCAGCGAACTGGGGATCCCCGCGGTGAACTTCGGGCCCGGCGATCCGCTGCTGGCCCACAAGGACAACGAGCACGTCGATGCCGACGCCATCCGGGAGTGCCTGCGGGCATTGCGGAGCTGGCTGGCGGCGTAGCCCGTATGCAGAAGGGTCCGCAGCCTGCTGGCTGCGGACCCTTCTGCATACGGGGAAGTATTGCTATTTGGGTTCCCGTAATTCCGGCAGCTCCGGTGCAACGACGGCGGTTGGCGCCTTGGCAACGCCGCCAGCGGCCTTCGTGGTGCCGCGACGCTCGATCCACACCGCAATTCGGGAAACGCAGATGTTAATCGCAATGTAGATGGCTGCGGCGACAAAAAAGATTGGGAACAGGAACGCGTTACCCAGGAAGTCGGCCATGACCTGCACTGCACGGAGGAGCTCGCCATAGGCCACGATGTAGCCAAGAGAGGTGTCCTTCAGGAGTACCACAAGCTGGGCAACCAGCGATGGCATCATCCGGCGGACCGCCTGCGGCAGTTCGATGAGCATCCGGGACTGGAAGCTGGTCAGTCCGATGGTCAGGCCCGCCTCCCGCTGTCCCTTGGGCAGGGACTGGATGCCTGCCCTGATGATCTCAGCGAAGATGGCGGCGTTGTACAGGACGAGCCCGGCAACTACAGCGATGAAGGAACTGGTGCCGAACACCAGCAGGACGAACAGCATCATCAGCACAACCGGCATGCCGCGCAGGAACTCCAGGACCACCCGGGTGGGGATCCGGATCCAGGCGACGAGGGAGATCCGCAGCAGGCATAGCATCAGGCCGAGCGGGAACGCGATCACCGCGGCGATGGCGGCCGCGCTGAGCGTGGCACCGATGCCGTTTCCGAGCAGCATCCAGACATCGGCCCGGGTGAAGATCGCCCACCGGCGTCCTTCAAAAATGCCCTGTTGGGCCAGCGTCATCACGATCCAGGCGAGCAGGCCAAGGATCACCACGGTTCCGATGACGGAACCGATCAGCGAAACCCGCCGGGCCTTGGGACCGGGAACGTCGTAGAGGACTGAAGTCATCGGGCAATCGCCACCTTTCGTTCCACCGTGCTGGCCAAGATGCCCAGCGGAATGGTGAGGAGCAGATAGAAGAATGCCACACCCAGCAGTACGGCCATGACCTGGTCACCGTTGGCGTTGGACATCTGGCGGCCATAGCCGAACAGCTCCAGCACAAAGAAGGCGCCGGCGACGGATGAGTTTTTCACGAGGGCAATCAGAATGTTGATCAGCGGCGGGATCACCGTCCGCAGGGCCTGCGGCAGGATGATGAAGGAGAGTACCTGGCTAAACTTCATGCCGATGCTGCGCGCCGCCTCGGCCTGGCCAAGCGGGACACTATTGACGCCTGAACGGACGGCTTCGGCGATGAAGGCCGCCGTGTAGGCGCTGAGGGCGATAATCGCGGCGACTTCGAACTGCTGGAAGGTGACGCCGAGGCGTGGCAGGACGACAGCTGCGAAGAAAAAAGCAATGGTCAGGGGGGTGTTCCGGAGGACTTCCACATACACGGTGCTGAATCCACGGAGTGCTGCAACGGGGGAGACCCGGGCTGCCGCCAGGAGTGTGCCGAGGGTAAGCGCGATGATCCCGGAGACGACAGACAGGAAAAGGGTGCGTAGAAGGCCTTCCCAATACAGCGGGAGGTTTTCAATGATGACTTCCATAGGATCCTTCGGCTCTAGGCGTAGGCGGTCGAAAAGGAGGGGGCCGTTTTCGGGGGACCCGCGGACGCGAATCCCCCGAAAACCGCCGATGTTACCTAGTAGCGGTTGATGGCGGGAAGTTCAGGAGCAGTCTTGATGACCGAGCCTGCCGTTGCTTCCCAGGCCTTCTTGTAGGACCCGTCCTTGTCGAATGCTTCCAGCTGGTCGTTGATCCAGTTGCGGAATTCGGTGTCGTCCTTCTTCAGGCCGATGCCGTAGGGCTCCTTGGTGAAAGTCTCGTCAGAAGCCAGCTTGAAGGCGTCCGGCTCCTTGTCCACAAAGCCAGCAAGGATCACGTTGTCGGTGGTGATGGCTTCGACCTGCTTGTTGCGCAGGGGCTCCAGGCAGTCAGAGTACTTGCCGGCCGGGGCGAGCACCGCTCCGTACTTGTCGACGATCGTGGCAGCAGGGGTTGAGCCCGTGACGGAGCAGACCTTCTTGCCCTTGACGTCTTCGGGCTTCTTGATGGAGGTGTTGTCTTTGTTGACCATCAGGGCCTGCCCGGCCTCGTAGTAGGGACCCGCGAAGCTGACAACCTGCTTGCGCTTGTCGTTGATGGTGTAGGTGGCGATGACAAGGTCAACCTTGCCCTGCTCGATAAACGGCTCGCGGTTGGCGGACTGTGTCTCGGACCATTCGATCTTGTCAGCGGGAATGCCGAGCTTGGCAGCGATCAGCTTGCCCATCTCGACGTCAAAGCCGATGGGCTTGCCGTCCAGGCCCACCTGGCCGAAGAGCGGCTGATCGTATTTGGTGCCGATCTTGATGGTGCCTGCTGAGGACAGCTTGGCCATGGTGGTGCCGGCGGCAAACGTCGGCTTGTCGGCAACTGTGGGATCGCTGGTGGTGCCGGGCGTGGTGCCGCCACATGCGCTCAGGGACAACGCCAGGGCAGCAGTTGCCGCCACGAAGAACGACTTCCGGCGGGTCATAAATGCCTTCATGACATTCCTTTCATTGATCGGCCGTGGGTCACGGCCTGGATGCGAACTGGAGTGTGTGTTCGTTGATGGAAAATCAGTGGGTCAGCAGCTTGGACAGGAAGTCCTTGGCACGGTCACTCTTCGGATTGGTGAAGAATTCTTCCGGCTTGGCATCCTCCACGATCTGGCCATCCGCCATGAACACCACGCGGTCGGCGGCCTTCCGGGCAAAGCCCATTTCATGCGTGACCACAACCATGGTCATGCCTTCCTTGGCCAGCTGGATCATGACGTCGAGGACCTCGTTGATCATTTCGGGGTCCAGCGCAGAGGTGGGCTCATCAAAGAGCATGACCTTGGGCTTCATGGCCAGGGCGCGCGCGATGGCCACGCGCTGCTGCTGGCCGCCGGAGAGCTGCGCCGGGAGTTTGGGGGCCTGGTGACCCACGCCCACGCGCTCAAGCAACGCCATGGCTTCCTTGTCGGCCTGGGCCTTGGCTACGCCTTTGACCTTGATGGGACCAAGCGTCACGTTTTCAAGGATGGTCTTGTGCGCGAAGAGGTTGAAGGACTGAAAGACCATGCCGACGTCGGCGCGGAGCTGGGCCAGCTCTTTCCCCTCTTCCGGCAACACCTTTCCATCAATGCTGATGGTGCCGCCTTCGATGGTTTCGAGACGGTTAATGGCACGGCACAACGTTGACTTTCCCGAGCCTGACGGGCCAATGACCACCACCACTTCGCCCTTGCGGACGTTGAGATTGATGTCCTTCAAAACGTGCAACTGACCGTAATGCTTATTCACACCATTCAGGGAGACGAGCGCATCGCCGGGCACATGAGTAGTCATAAGAAGAATCTAGCGAACATTGGCTGGTTATGAGGTGAATCACGCCAAGTTCGCGCGGATCGTGATTCAAGAGATACCTGCCACAGGCACGCCGGCCTTGGCATTAGCCTTGGGGGATGAGCATCAACGCAGATCCGGCCAAAACCTCCCAGCCGCGCCGTAAGGGGCCCCTTGAACTACGCCGCAAGCAGGCGGCTGTGGAAATGTCCGACCAGCATCTGCTTGATACCAAGGGCGCCGGACAGTTCGTCCATTCAGACCCCTGGCGTGTCCTCCGGATCCAGAGCGAATTCGTCGAAGGGTTCGGCGCGCTTGCGGACCTGGGGCCAGCCGTCAGTGTCTTCGGCTCGGCACGCACCAAGCCTGGCAGCCCGTACTATGAAATGGGCATGGAAGTAGGCCGGAAGCTGGCAGCCGCGGGCGTGGCTGTCATCACCGGCGGCGGTCCCGGCTCCATGGAGGCCGCCAACCGCGGCACCGTGGAAGGCAACGGCGTCTCCGTCGGCCTGGGTATTGAATTGCCCTTCGAGCAGGGCCTGAACCAGTGGGTGGACCTCGGCATTAACTTCCGGTACTTCTTCGCACGCAAGACCATGTTCGTCAAATATGCCCAGGGTTTCATCGTTCTTCCGGGCGGACTGGGGACGCTGGATGAGCTCTTCGAAGCCATGGTCCTGGTCCAGACCCGGAAGGTGACCTCCTTCCCGATCGTGCTTCTCGGCGTCGACTTCTGGGGGCCGATGATCGAATGGATCAAGGGCACCCTCGTGGCGGAAGGAATGGTCTCCGCAAAGGACCTGGACCTCATCCAGGTAGTGGACGATCCCGCCGAAGCGGTGCAATTGGTGCTGCACGGGACGCCCCCCGTTCCCACCAACGGCGAGCAACGCCCCGAATAGGCCGCCGGCCCAGATCTGGCACGATGGGTGCTGTGAGTTTTTTCCTGGTCTACCTCGCCATCGTGCTGATCGGCGCCACCCTCTGGGCAGGCGCCGGGGGCCGCCGCGGCGTACTGCGGAGCCTCCGCCGGGGGAGTGAACCAGCCGTCGGCACTGATGTACCGGAAAATCCGATTCTCTACCCGGGGTTCGGGCAGCCACCCGCCAACCTTCCGCCGGTACTGCTGCCGGCCAACGCTGCACCCGCCGACGTCGACCGTGTCCGCTTCTCCCTCGGCCTGCGCGGGTACAGGATGGACCAGGTGGACCAGGTCCTCGACGAACTGCGGGACCAGATAGAGGCCAAGGACGAAGAACTTGGCAGGCTCCGTGCACGGCTACTGCAAGCGGAACGTGCGGCGCACCCGGAGGCGGGCGCTTGAGCACAGACACCGGGGACCGGACGGGCCCGACGGCGTTGATCACCGCATTCGGCGCCCGCACAGTGGCCGCGGTCCAACGCTGGCCATGGTGGCTGCAGGTTGGCGCCCTTTACGTCGCTGCCCGCCTGGTCAGCGCGTGCATCTTTATGGCAGCAGCCCTGCACCAAGGGCCTAACCCGTGGTTTCCGGCCGTCCCTGACTACTGGAACTTCATCAATATCTGGGATGCGCGATGGTACGGCCGGATCATCACCGACGGGTATCCCTCACCACTTCCAACGGATACCGCCGGCAACGTGCAGGAAAATGCGTGGGCCTTCTATCCGCTCTTCCCGGCCCTGGGCCGTGCGCTCGCGGGCCTGACGGGGATCAGCCCTGCCGCGGCGCTGACGGTCGTCGCCATGCTGGCTGGGTTGGGTGCGGCCCTGGTTTTGTACTGCCTGTTCAGGCTCAGGGCCTCGCACGCTGCGGCGCTTTGGGGTGTGGCATTCTTCTCGACCTTTCCTGTGTCTGCCATTCTCCAGGTCCCGTACGCGGAGCCCCTGACCATTTTCCTGCTGGCGTCGGCCCTGCTGCTCGTCATGGGGCGTCACTATTTCGCGGCTATGCCGGTGGTACTCCTGCTGTGCCTGTCCCGTCCCGTGGGCGTTCCTTTTGCCGCCATGGTGGGGCTGCTCTTCCTCTGGCGACTCGTAGAGCGGGGCCGCGAGAAACATCGGAGTGAGCCGCTGCCGGGCGCCCACAGCCTGGGGGAGCTGGCCGCCCTGGCGGGCCTCACCCTTGTGTGCGGTGCCTCAGCCCTGCTCTGGCCGGCAGCGGCATGGGCTGCTACAGGGGACATTGAGGCGTATACCAAAACCGAAACCGTGTGGCGCGGCCATGATCTGGTGCCGTTCAAGCCTTGGTTCGACACCGGCGTCGACCTCTTTGGCCCGGTCCTGGGGATCGTGGCGCCATTCGTCTTTACGGGCGTTTTTGCGCTCCTGCTTTTCTCCCCGCCGGTGGTCCGGCTTGGTGTGGAAATGCGCCTCTGGTGCGCCTGCTATATGGGCTACCTCCTGCTGTTCCTCCACCCCCAGACCAGTACTTTCCGGATGTTGCTACCGCTGTTTCCGTTGGCCCTGGCGGCCGCGCTGTTGTCCCGGTCCAAGGCATACCGCGGCACGGTCCTGACAACGTTTGTCCTGCTCCAGATCGTGTGGATCGTCTGGCTGTGGGCATGGGCGCAGCTTCCGGGCGGCGGAGATTATCCGCCGTGATCGAGGGCGGTGCCTGGCCGGCGGATTGGGGAATCCGACGCGGCCGTAAATGTCCATCGATTAGCTACGCGCGGGTCATTACGGGATAATAGTAAGTAAGCAGGGACAAAAAGCATTAAGAAATGTTCAGCCATGGCGGCATCAGTACGGGCCGCCATAGCGGCTTGATTTGACCATGCGGACACAGCCCATCCGGGCTGATATGTCCTGGGACTAAATGGAGGGGAAATTCCTCATGGCGGCTATGAAACCACGCACCGGCGACGGCCCTATGGAAGTCACCAAAGAGGGCCGCAGCCTGATCATGCGTGTACCGCTCGAAGGCGGCGGACGGCTTGTGGTGGAACTGAACGCTGCGGAGGCGGCCAACCTTAAGGAATGCCTCGTCGGCGTGACTGAATAATCCTGTTCGGCGCTGCCGAATAATCCCGCAGGGCCAGGGTCCGCAGCCAACCGGCTGCGGACCCTGGCTTCTTTCCTGTAGATCTACTTCTTGACTGCAACCAGCAGGCCGTCGCCGGTGGGAAGCATAGCGGACGCCAGGCGGTCGTCGTCGCGGATTGCCTTGCCTACCTGGCGGAGCACCACAGTGTTGGATTCACGGACAGCCGGGTTGGCCACGCGGTCCTTGTCCAGTGCGTCATTGATGATGAGCAGCCCGCCGGCCTTCAGGAGCCGGACAGCCTGTTCCACGTAGCCGGGCAGGCCGGGCTTGTCGGCGTCAACAAACACCAGGTCATAAGCGGAGTCGGTCAGGCGCGGCAGGACATCCCCGGCGCGGCCGGAAATGGTGCGCGTGCGGTTGGCCGGGCTGCCGGCCTCCGAAAAAGCCTCACGTGCCGCCTTCAGATGTTCGACGTCCACGTCGATGGTGGTCAGCACGGCCTGCGGTCCGAGCCCCCGCAGGATGCAAACGCCCGAGACACCTGCACCTGTGCCGATTTCGACAGCGGTCTGGGCCTTCGAGCCCGCCGCCAACACCGTCAGGACCGCACCAACACCTGCGCCGATGGGGGTCACGCCCAATTCGAACGAGCGCTCCCTGGCACGAAGCATAACCTCATCCTCTGCGGGCAGATCTTCTGCATAGGACCAGCTCGTGGATTTGTCGGCGCTCATGTGATTCGCTTTCTGGGCGGCAGGGGAGTGTTTAGTACAGCCTACTGTGTGCGGGGGTGCCAGCCGGGGAAGGTAATCGTTGTGCCTTTGGCTGAAGAACCGCCCCGGTCAGGAAATTCCCAGCCAAATTTGAAATGATGGATATCCGGTCATCCATGAGGTGATCGGCGCCGAACCAGAGATGTCAACAGTATCCGGGCGATAGCAATCCACGATGGGAGTGGACGATGTCAGCATCAGGTATGGCACCTGTCCCTGCGACGCAAGATTCCGCCGCTGTATGGGTCAGGCCCACCTGGGAGGAAGTGGTGGCCAACCACTCCGCCAAGGTCTACCGCCTGGCGTACCGCCTGACGGGGAACAAGTTCGACGCCGAGGATCTCACCCAGGAGGTGTTTGTCCGCGTCTTCCGGTCACTGGAGAATTTCAAGCCCGGGACACTGGATGGCTGGCTGCACCGCATCACCACCAACCTGTTCCTGGACCAGGCCCGCCGGAAAACCCGGATCCGGTTTGACGCTCTGGCTGACGACGCCGAATCCCGGATTCCCGGGCGTGAACCCGGACCGGAACAGAGCTTCGAACTGAACAACCTGGACCTCGATGTCCAGTCTGCCTTGGAGGAGCTGCCCCCGGACTTCCGCGCCGCCGTCGTGCTTTGCGACCTGGAAGGCCTGTCCTACGACGAAGTGGCCGCTGCACTCGGCGTCAAACTGGGTACCGTCCGTTCCCGTATCCACCGGGGCCGGACCATGCTGCGCGAAAAGCTGGCCCACCGCGATCCCCGGCCACACCAAGGACGAAAGCCGAAGCTTTCGCTGCCACGCATCGCCAGCATCCTCTGATCGGCACCATGTCGCCCCAGAACCCCTTTGGACGCCGGCACCACCGCGGCGCCGAGCACGTGCAGACCTGCGCAGAATGTGCAGCGGCCCGGAAGCGTGAACGCCAGTACATCGAGCGTCTCCGTGATGCGGCAATACCGCCTGCCAGCGATGACCTGACGGCCCGGCTGCTGGCCAGGACACAGTTGCTGGCGGCCGCGGCCGAGCCAGCCCCGCGCCAGTCCCAGGCCGTGAAAGTCCTCGCACTCGCCGCCGGCGGCACGGCCGCAGCCGCCGGAATTCTTGCGGTCAGTGCGTTTGCGCTGTCGGGGGACAGCACGCCCGTCGCCCAGACGGCCATCAATGGGAGCCTAGAGCAGCATACGGCCCAGCTGCCGGCCGACGGCAGGGAGCTCAGCGCATCGCAACTTCTCGCCCTTCGCTCGGAAGGCTGGGTCTGTCCGGAACTGGAGCAGCTCGGCTTCCACGTCCGGAGCGCCAATGCCATAACACTTAACGGACGGCCGGCGGTGGAATTGCACCTCTCCGATGGGAACCACTACGCCACGATCGTGGAACAACATCCTGCGGACGCCGAGCAGAATCTCGGTCAGGACGGCGGCCTAAGCACAAGCCAGACGGATGAGAAGCTGGTGGTCCGCAACCTGGCGCCCTGGACGGCCACTGTTGAGACCACGGCCGGGATTTTCACCGTGGAATCCGACCTCCAGGCGGAACAGGCCGACGACGCCGTTCCAGTGCTGCAGCGGCTCAGCGTCCTCGCCGTGGAAGGAATTAATGAGGGTGCCAGCACAGCGCCTGCTGCCGCAGTGACCGCAGAGGACGACTCTCCCGCGGCCCGGTTGGAGCGGGGAATCCGCAAACTCGGGGAGATACTGGCTCCGTGATGCAGGCACTTTGCGGCGATGGCGGGCAGGAATCGTCAGCCGGGCTCCGGAGAGGGTAATCTTCCTAAAGTGTTTGGAATCAACGGCCCGGAGTTCTTCATCCTGCTGATCATCGGCATCCTGGTGATCGGTCCCCAGCGCCTGCCCGAATACACCCAGAAACTTGCCAATTTGGTGAAGGAAGTCCGCCGGATGGCCTCCGGTGCGCGGGAGCAGATCAAGGAAGAAGTCGGCATCGACATCGATGACGTCGACTGGAAGAAATACGATCCCCGCCAGTATGATCCGCGGCGCATCATCAAGGAAGCGCTCCTGGACGACGACACCAAACCCGTCAGTGCCGGCGCGCCGGCCGCGGTAGCTGCCGTCGCCGGCGCAGGGGCTGCTGCCACAGGCGGGACGGCTCCCTCCCGACCGGAACGCGTGGTCCAGTCATTGCCCCCGGGCGAACCAGCCCCGTTCGACACCGAAGCAACCTAGGCGCTGTCCGCCTTGGTGGGCTGCGCTAGCGGGGCTGCAGGCCCAGGTTCATCCCTGTAAGTCCCCTGGGCCTCGCAGCGAGCTTTCCCGCAATCTCGATCAGCGCCATGGCTGCCGGAGTCTCCGGCCTGCCAAGCACGATCGGCGCGCCGGTATCGCCGCCTTCCCGCAGCAGGATGTCCAGCGGAATCTGTCCCAGGAGCGGCACCTCGGCGCCCACCGTCGTCGTGAGCCTTTCGGCAAGGATCGCCCCGCCGCCGTTGCCAAACAGCTCCATCCGCCCGCCGTCGGGCATTTCCAGGTACGACATGTTCTCGATGACGCCGGCCACTGTCTGGCCTGTCTGGGTGGCGATGGCACCCGCGCGCTCGGCGACGTCGGCAGCTGCGGCCTGCGGCGTGGTGACCACCAGGATCTCGGCCTTCGGCAGCAGCTGGGCAACGGAAATTGCGATGTCGCCGGTGCCGGGTGGAAGGTCGAGGAACAGGGCGTCAAGGTCGCCGAAGTAGACGTCGGTCAGGAACTGTTCGAGGGCCCGGTGGAGCATCGGCCCCCGCCAGGCAACAGGCTGGTTTCCGGCCACGAACATGCCGATGGAAATCACTTTTACGCCGTACGCCACCGGCGGAAGGATCATGTCGTCCACCCGCGTGGGTGCCTGCGTGATGCCCATCAGGGCCGGCACCGAGAACCCATGAACGTCGGCATCCACGATGCCCACCCGAAGCCCCTGGGCGGCCAGGGCGCAGGCCAGGTTGACCGTCAGCGATGACTTGCCCACACCGCCCTTGCCGCTGGCCACCGCATACACCTTGGTCAGCGACCCCGGCTCGTTGAACGGAATGCCGCGCTGGCCGGAGGCGCCGCGGAGCTGTTCCTTCAGGGCGTCCCGCTGGGCCTGGTTCATCACCTTCAGTTCAACGTCGACGGCGGTCACGCCCGGAACTGCGGACAGCGCCTTTTCGGAGTCGGCAGTAATGGTCCCGCGCAGGGGGCAGCCCGCGATGGTCAGCAGGACGGCCAGCCTGACACAGCCGTCCGCAGAGATGTCCACGGACTCCACCATGCCCAGTTCCGTGATGGGACGGCGGAGCTCAGGATCGATCACGGTGGCCAATGCAGCGTTGACTGCCTGCTCCAGGGGGTGGCTCATGCGGGCAGGACTCAGCTTTCGGTGGTGGGGTTGTGCTCCGGGATGGCCGAGTCCTGAACGGATGGCTCCTTCTCGGCCTGGTCCTTAGCTGCCTGCTCTTTGGCGGCGTGGCCGGCTTTGACCTTGGGAATCTGCTGCGTGCGGGGATTCCGCTGCTTATCGCGCTTTTCCTTGAGCCTGTCCTTGATCTTCTCGCGCGGTGACTCGTGGCTGCTGGCTCCGACGTGATCGTGGGTCCGCAGCTCCTCTTGCGCTTCCAGCATGTCCTCGAGGAGCGTGCGCAGCTCGGCCCGGACGTAGTCGCGGGTGGCAACCTCGCGCAGCGCGATCCTCAGCGACGCCAGTTCCCGGGTGAGGTACTCGGTGTCGGAGAGGTTGCGTTCGGCGCGCTGCCTGTCCTGCTGGAGCGAGACCCGGTCCCGGTCATCCTGCCGGTTCTGGGCAAGCAGCAGCAGCGGAGCCGCGTACGAGGCCTGCAGCGAAAGCATAAGGGTCAGCAGGGTGTAACCCAGGAGGCGCGAATCGAACTGCCATTCTCCCGGCGCCCACGTGTTCCAGACCAGCCAGATGACAACGAAGACCGTCATGTAGACCAGGAACTGCGGCGTGCCCATAAACCGGGCGAAGCCTTCCGTGGCGTGCCCGAACGCGTCCGGGTCCGGCGAGAATTTGGGCAGGATGCGTTGGCGGCCGCTTAAGGGTGTGTCGAGTCCGCCCTTGGCCGCGGCCTTCTTGTTGGGATTCTTGGGGGCGCCGGTGTCAGCCAATGCGGCCTCCCAGTTTTCTTATCGGGGCTTCGCCATCATAGGCGCGCCAGTCATCCGGTAACAGATGATCCAAAACGTCATCAACAGTCACCGCCCCTACTAGCCGGCCGGCGTCGTTGACCACCGGAAGGGAGTTCAGGTTGTACGTTGCCAGGGTGCGGGCCACTTCGCTGATGTGGGCTTGATCGGACAACGGCTCAAGGTTCTTGTCCACCAGGTTGCCCAAGGGCTCGAAAGGCGGGAACCGCAGCAGCTGCTGGATGTGGACCACACCCAGGAAGCGTCCGGTGGGGGTTTCCAGCGGGGGCCGGGTGATGAAGATGGAGGAGGCCAGGGCGGGGGAGAGTTCCTCACGGCGGACGTGGGCCAGTGCTTCGGCGACAGTCGCCTCCGGGGGAAGGATCACCGGAACAGGCGTCATCAGGCCACCGGCGGTGTCCTCGTCGTATTCGAGGAGCCGCCTGACGTCCTCGGCGCCTTCGGGTTCCATGAGCTGGAGCAGTTCTTCTGCCTGGGCTGTCGGCAGTTCGCCAAGGAGGTCTGCGGCGTCGTCGGGATCCATCTCCTCCAGGACGTCGGCTGCGCGCTGGACGTCAAGGGCGGACAGGATTTCCACCTGATCGTCCTCGGGCAGTTCCTGCAGGACGTCAGCCAATCTTTCATCCTGGAGTTCGCTGGCCACTTCGAACCGGCGTTTGTCGCTCATCTCCTGCAGCGCCTCGGCGAAGTCTGCGGGTTTGAGGTCTTCGTGGTTGGCCACGAACTGGGTGGCTGCCTGGGGTTCGGTGCGGGCACCCTGAAGGGCGTCGGCCCAGTCGATGATCATGGTCTCGTTCCGGCGCAGCCGGCTGAGCGGGGACAGGGAGTGGCCCCTGCGGACGAACAGCTTGCTCACGAACCAGTCGCGGGACCGGTGCTGGTCCATGGCGATGTCCTCGATGGTGGCGTCGCCGCTGCCGTCCCGGAGAGTGACGCGGCGATCGAACATTTCCGCCACCACTAGCGTCTCCGCGCCGCGCTGTTCAAAGCGCCGGAGGTTAACCAGCCCGGTGCAGATGATCTGTGTCTGGTCGATGGACGTTATGCGGGTCATCGGCACGAAGACCCGCTTTTTGCCGGGAACTTCGACGACGATACCCACCACGTGCGGGGCGCCGCGGCTGCCACGTGAGAGCACCACCACATCGCGCAACCTGCCCAAGCGGTCGCCCAAGGGGTCGAAGACGTCAAGACCCAGCAGGCGGGCCACAAAGACGCGCGAAAGATTTGTACTCACGTCTACAGGCTACCGAGTCTGCTCTCTTTTAGCTGAATTTACAGGCGGCATACATGCTGATGGGCAAGAATGGGTGTATGTCAAACATTTTTGGTGCTCCCAAGGCCGGTGGCCCCAGTGGGCCCGACGACGCCAGGACGGTGCCCACCGGCGACACCGTGGGCTCGTACACCTCCTACTTGGATGCCCAGAAGGCGGTGGACTACCTCGCCGACCAGCAGTTCCCGGTCCACATGGTTTCCATCGTGGGCAACGAACTGAAGATGGTTGAGCGGGTGACCGGCCGCCTCAGCTACCCGCGGGTGGCTCTCTCCGGGGCGCTCAGCGGTATGTGGTTCGGCCTTTTCGTCGGCGTTATGCTTTCCTTCTTCGCCCCGTCGCCCGGCTACTTCTCGATCCTGGCGTCCGTGCTGATGGGGGCCGCCTTCTTTATGCTGTTCGGCATCGTCACCTACGCCATGCAGCGTGGAAAGCGGGATTTCACATCGACCAGCCAGGTGGTGGCCACCAACTACGACGTTGTGGTGTCGGTGGAAGCCGCCCATGATGCGCGTCGGCTGCTCCAGCAACTGCCCATGAACCGTTCGGACGCAGCCGCCCAGTACAATCCCCAGGGCTACCAGAACCAGCCGTACGGCCCGTCGGGTCAGCAGGGCCAGCAGCCCGGCCAGCAGGGCCAGCAGCCCGGCCCGCAGGGCCAGCCGGGCCAGCCGGGCAGTCAGTCCGGCAATCAGCCCGGTCCGGCACCCGCACGTCCTGCCACGTGGAATGACCCCTACGGGCAGCAGGGTGGAGGCACAACAGGCCAGGGGGCAGCCCAGGGCGGACAGGTGCACGCCGCCGGGCCGGACCAGGGCGCGCAACCGGAAGCAGCGGCTCAGCCCGCGAAGACTCCCGCCGCCGGCGTCCGATACCCGGACCTCCCTGACGGCCGTCCCCAGTACGGCGTCCGTGTCTCGGACCGGCCCGCCTCAGAACAGGCCACGACGGGCCAGCCCGGCACGGAACAGACTGGCTCAGAACAACCCGGCTCAGAACAGCAGGGTTCGGCACAACCCGGCGCAGGCCAGCGGACCACAGAAGAGTCCCGGACGCCCTCCCACGCCGACGCCACCAAGGACTCCAGCGACTCCACACCTTAGGCCGCGCCCCGGGAGAGCTGGTTATCCATTAGCCGGGGGAGCGATGCCCGCAGTAAACAAACAACTCCGCCCGGTGCAGCAATTGCTGCACCGGGCGGAGTCGTTTATGAAGCAGTCTTACTTGACGCTGCCGGCTGTCAGGCCGCCCACGAGGTACTTCTGGAACATGAAGTACAGGACCACCACAGGGATGGCACAGACCAAGGAAGCCGCCATCAGCTGGGAATACACCGGGATTGCGCCACCCTCAACCGCGGACGCGAAGACCTGCAGCGCAACTGCGGCAGTATGCGTGTCCGGCCGGGTGAACACGGACGCGAAAAGCACGTCATTCCAGCCCAGCAGGAAGGCAAAAATTGCTGAAACGATGATCCCGGGCCAGCTGAGCGGAATGATGATCCGGAACAGGATCCCGAGGTTGGACGCGCCATCGATACGCGCCGCTTCCTCCAGTTCCCTTGGCAGGCCGCGGAGGTACGTGACCATCACCCAGGTCGAGAACGGCAGCGCGAACGTCAGGTAGGCGATAAACAGGCCCCAGAGGGTGCCGATGACGGTCACACCCAAGTAAGTGCCGGCGGAGGAGAAGAGCACAAAGACCGGCAGGAGCATCAGGGTACCCGGGACGGACTGGAGACCCAGCAGCCCGCGCAGCACCGTCAGGCGTCCGCGGAACTCAAACCGGACCAGGACATAGGCCGTGCCGATGGCCATGATGGCCGAGACGACTGCCGTGGCCCCGGAAACGATCAGGCTGTTGCCGATTGCCTTCGCCAGGCCCACGGAATCCCAGATTTTGGTGTAGCTGTCCAACGAGAAGCTGCTCGGCCAGAACTCGCCGCTGGCGACTCCCACATCCGTGTTCAGCGAGGCCAGGAAGATGTACACGATGGGAACGAGGACCAGTGCGCAGAGCAGGACCGTGACGATGGCCAGCAGTGGCCTCGGCATGAGGCGTGTGACCTCCAGGGCAGCGTCACGCCGGATGGGCTGCTTCCTCTGCTGCTCGATCGGGTTTGCCGCGTCGATGGTGGTCATTTCTTTCCTCCTTCGTGCACATCAAGCCGGACTGCGCGCAGGTAGATGAAGAGCGGAATGGCGATCAGGATCAGCGATACGACCGCCATGGCGGCGCTGAGGCCAAAGCGGAAGCTCTGGAAGCTGGTGACGTACACCAGGATCGGCAGCACATTCACATCCGACGGCGCCGGCGCACCAAACAGGACATAGGGGAGGGTGAAGTTGTTGATGTGGTTCAACGTGGCAAGCAGGAAGGCCAGTGAAACCGGTCCCTTCAGGTAAGGGAAGATCACGTACCGCAGCTTGTTCCACCACAGGGCCCCATCCAGGGCAGACGCCTCGTGGACCTCGTGGTCCACCGCCTGCAGACCGGACAGCGCCAGCAGGTAGATGAACGGCCAGGCCGCCCAGATTTCCACCCACACCAGCGTCCAATAGGCGTTCGGGCCGTTTAGCCAGAGTCCGCCGTCCATTCCCATGTTGGTCAGCATCACGTTCACGATGCCATCAGGCTGCAGCATGGTCCGCCACACGCTGGCCACCACAAACGACGGCAGGACGTAGGGGATCAGGAAGATGGAGCGCACCACTGCACGGCCCCGGTAGGCGTTCTGGGTGACGACGGCGGCGGCCACGCCAAGCGGGATGGTCACCACCGTGGAGATCAGTGCGAAGGAAACAGACAGCCAGATGGAGCGAAGCAACTCGCTGCTGAGCGCCGCTTCAATGTAGTTCTGGACGCCAATGAATTCGGCACTGACCCATTGGCGAAGGGTGTACTGATCCAGATCGATCAGCGACATCCAGATGCCCATGGCCAGGGGGACCAGGATGACGATCGTCATCAGCAGCCCGCCAGGAATCAGGAGCCACAGGGGCCGGTTCTTCTCGCTCAGCCCCTTGCGGCGCTTCCCAGGGGGTGAAGTTTCGCCGGGTCCGGCGGCCTCCCCGGCCGCGGGACTGTCCGCCGGCCGGGGCTCGGTAACGCTGCTAGCCATTTTCCGTAACCTTCCGCAGTTGGTGGGTCGGTCCTACTTCTTGGCCCGGTCCAGTGCGGTCTGCGATT
Organism: Pseudarthrobacter lactosi; assembly: GCF_055412785.1. Taxonomy (NCBI): domain Bacteria; kingdom Bacillati; phylum Actinomycetota; class Actinomycetes; order Micrococcales; family Micrococcaceae; genus Pseudarthrobacter; species Pseudarthrobacter lactosi. Next base: position 1,287,218 of record NZ_JBVAYS010000001.1, on the reverse strand, counting down.
TGGCCTGTTCGTCCTTGAGCCGCTGGGACAGGTTGGATTCGCTGACTGCACCGGAGGCAAGATCCGGAATGGACTGGACAACTACGTTGGTCAGCGACAGCTGCACATCGCCCCACGCACCGCTGAAGGGCGTCGCTACTGATTTGGCTCCCGACTCGAGGGCTGGCGCAATCACTTCATTGGTGGCGAGTTCCTTCGCGGCTTCCTGGTTTGCGGGAAGCTGGCCGAAGACCTTGAAGTAGTTGAGCTGGACGTCCTTGCTGGTGATCATCTTGATAAACGCAAAGGCGAGGTCTTTCTGCTTCGAGTAGTCAGCTACCACGAGGTTGTCGCCGGAGAGGATGCTGGCGGCCGCCTTACCGTCCGACGGGTTGGCGGTCTCGCCCGGGGGAACGGTGGGCATCAGGGCGTACTTGTACTTGCCCTTGACCGCGGAGGCATCCAGGGCGGGGATGGACAGCGGCGAGGTCATGGGGAAGTACGCGGCCTTGCCGGCGGCGAAGGCGGCCAGGGCCTGCGGGTTGGCCCAGCCGACGGAGGAGGGGTCAACTACCTTGTCCTTGGTTACCCAACCGAAGTAGGTCTCGTAGGCCTTCTTGGTGATGGGGTCATCGAGACGGACCTTGCTTCCGTCAATGATGGGGTTGCCAGCCTGGATGGACATGCCCCATATGTACTTCCAGGGGTCGAAGTTGTCCTTGTACGCCACGGCAACACCGTACTGGTCGCCCTTTGTGAGCTTCTTTGCCTGCTCGGTGAACTCATCCCAAGTGGTGGCAGGCTTTTCAATCCCGGCGGCTGCCAGGAGCTCAGTGTTATACGCCATCACGAACGGCCTGCTCACGAAGGGGATACCAATCTGGTTGCCGTCATCCGGGCCGGAAATGCCAAGCGCCGCGGGAACGAACTTGTCCTTGCCGCCGAGCTGGTTCCATTCGTTGTCGCCCAGTTTCACGAACGCCCCGGTGGAGTACGCCGTGGGGGTGAAGGTGGTGCCGAGTCCGTAGACGTCAGGTCCCTGGCCCGAGACGACAGATGTCTGGATCCGGGTCATCTCGTCATTGGCGGTGGCGAAAGTCTCCCACTGGATGTCGGCTCCGGTTTCCGTCTTGAACTTGGCGCTCATCTCCTTGAACCAGGCCTGCTGTTCCTGGGGGTACTGCGCGGTGACGTTCATTAGGACGTTGAGCGTTTTTCCCGTGCCGTCCACCTTGCCGCCCGAGGCGCCGGAGGTCGCACCGCCCGAGCCGCCCGAGCCGCCGCACGCGGCAAGCATAAGAACGGAAATGGCCGCTGCGGCGATAGTGCCGATGCGGCGCGGTTTGGACATACCCATGAGACTTCTCCTTTGAAGACATACATTGCGGCAGAGACCCGAGACTCAAATTCAGTCTACGATTTCTTTCTCTGCGGCCAGCGTATTCGTCAATGCCAACTTTTGGCAAGCGATTGCCAAAAACTGTTATGAGAGGTTCACCCCAAGGCATGGACGTCCAGCGCACCACGGGCGGTGATGCGCTGGACGAAAGTACTTCTAGCGGATGTCTCCGGTTGCCAATCCAGCGTCCAGCTCCTGGTAGATGCCTGCCATCCAGGACTGCACGTCGTCGGCCTTGCGGGGCAGCGCGGCGCTGAGGTTCACCGGACCATCGGCCGTCATCAGGATGTCGTCCTCGATCCGCACCCCGATGCCGCGGTACTCTGCCGGGATGGCCAGGTCCTCGTTCTTGAAGTACAGGCCGGGTTCGATGGTAAAGACCATGCCTTCCGTGAGGATCCCATCGAGGTACAGTTCGCGCTTGGCCTGGGCGCAGTCGTGCACATCCAGACCAAGGTGGTGACTGGTCCCGTGCGGCATCCAACGTCTGTGCTGCTGGCCTTCGGGGCTGACGGCTTCCTCGACGCTCACGGGGAGGAGTCCCCACTCGGCGAGGCGTTCCGCCAACACAGTGGTGGCGGCGGTGTGGATATCACGGAACCTCGCACCCGGCCGGGCAGCGGCGAATCCGGCGTCGGCAGCATCCAGGACTGCCTCGTAGACCTTGCGCTGGACCGCGGTGAACGTGCCGTTGACGGGCAGCGTCCGGGTGACGTCTGCGGTGTAGAGCGAGTCCGCTTCAACGCCGGCGTCCAGCAGCAGCAGTTCGCCGGCGTTGATCCTGCCGGTGTTCCGCGTCCAGTGCAGGACGGTGGCATTGTTGCCGGCGGCGGCGATGGTGTCGTAGCCGAGTTCGTTGCCGACCTCGCGGGCACGGGCAAAGAACGCGCCCTCTACGACGCGCTCGCCTCGGGCATGGGTCAGTGCGCGGGGCAGGGCCTTGACCACCTCCACGAAGCCCTCGACAGTTGCAGCCACCGCAGTCATCATCTGTTCGATTTCCCACTCATCCTTCAGGAGCCGGAGTTCGGACAGCGCTTCGGAAAGCTTTTCATCAAGTGCATCCAGGACAGCAAGGTCCAGGTTGTCCGGGTCCTTGGCAGTGTTGTACCGGGCAGTATCCACCAGGGCGTCGATGTTCTCGTCCACCTTGCGGACCAACCGGATGGAGATGCCGCCGATCTCGGGGGCGCCCACGTTCTTGGTGATCGCTGATTCAAGTCCATCGATGTGGGCTGTGGCCAGGCCAAGGTGCGCTTCGAACTCGGCCAGGGTGGGCCGTGCGCCGATCCAGAACTCGCCGGAACGGGAGTCAGCGTAGAACTGTTCTGTATCCCTGCCGGCCAGCGGACGGAAGTACAGCGTGGCACGGTGGTGACTGCCGCCGTCGCCCTTTCCTTCACCGGCAGGCTCCAGAATGAGGACAGCGTCCGGTTCGTGGTCCAGGCCCAGGCCAGTGAGATGCGCAAAGCCGGAATGCGGACGGAACCGGTAGTCGCAGTCGTTGGAGCGGACCTTCAGCGGACCGGCGGGGATGACCAGGCGTTCGCCTATGAACTTCTCCGAGATGGCACTGCGCCGGGCCGCTGCGTAGTGGGCCACGGCGTCGAGCGCCGGCAGTTGTTGCTCGGACGGCGCCCAGTTGCCGGCCATAAAGGCCTTGAAGGCGGCGGAACTGGGCCGCTGCGAGCGGTTGTTGACGCGCTCGTCGAGGGGCTGGGAGACAGAGGTCGGGGTGTTTTCGGCATCGTTCACGGCACCATCGTCTCACCAGCACCGGTGCACGCGCGACAAAGGATCCAAAGCCGGCGCGGGCGCGGTCAACTAGGCTGTGCAAGTGAGGATTGACCTGCATGCCCACTCGAATGTTTCGGACGGCACCGAAACCCCCGCCGACGTGATGGCTTCGGCTGCCCGGGCGGGCCTGGACGTGGTGGCACTGACTGATCACGACTCGACCGGCGGCTGGGCCGAGGCGTCCCTGGCGGCGCTGGAAAACGGGGTGGCGCTGGTTCCCGGCATGGAGGTTTCCTGCCGGACCGGGCAGGGCATCAGCGTGCATCTGTTGAGTTACCTGCACGATCCTGCCCACCCGGGGCTGCTTGAAGAGATCACCAAGGCCAAGGACGCACGCCTCACCCGGGCCGAACGCATGGTGACCTTGCTCGCCGAAGACTACCCGCTGACGTGGGACGACGTCATCCACCATGTGGCTCCCGGGGCGACACTGGGGCGGCCGCATATTGCTGATGCCCTGGTGGCGGCCGGCGTGGTTTCGGACCGCTCCGAGGCGTTCGCGTCCATCCTGACGTCCCATTCACGCTACTTTGTCCAGCACTACGCACCCGACCCGGCCACCGCCGTCGAACTTGTCCGTGCCGCTGGCGGGGTTCCCGTGTTCGCACACCCCGTGGCGTCCGGCCGGGGCCGGGTCGTGGGGGAGCGCACCTACCGTGACATGATCGACGCCGGCCTGGCCGGCTTGGAGATCGACCACCGTGACAACCCGGAGGAAGGGCGCGAGTTTCTCCGGGGCCTTGCCGCCAAGCACGGACTGCTGATCACGGGCTCTTCGGATTACCACGGAACGGGCAAGCCGAACCTGCTCGGAGAAAACCTGACCACTGCGGACGTGCTGGCACGGATCGAAGAACTCGGCACGGGAACCGCCGTGATCCGTCCCTAACGGGTCCGCATCGACCTACTTGACCGACCTAGTTGGCCGGGAACGACGTAAAGCTCGCCTTGGCACCCAACCGCTTGGCCATCACGTCGATGGCAGGCTGGTTCTGGTCCACACACACGAACTTCCGGTCAAGCTTGGCCGCCACGGCGCCAAGGGTCCCGGAACCGGCGAAGAAGTCCAGGCACCAGTCCCCGGGCCGGCTTGACGCCGACACTACCCGGCGGATGAGGCCCTCGGGCTTCTGCGTGGGGTAGCCGGTCTTTTCCTTGCCGGTGGGGGAGACGATGGTGTGCCACCAGACGTCGGTGGGCAGCTTCCCGAGCTCCCGCTTCGCCGGAGTCACCAGGCCAGGCGCCATGTAAGGCTCGCGGTCCACCTCGGCGTTGTCGAAGTGGTATTTTGCCGGGTTCTTGACGTAAACGAGGATGTTGTCGTGCTTGGTAGGCCAGCGGTACTTGGCACGGGCACCGTAGTCGTACGCCCAGATGATCTCGTTGAGGAAACACTCGCGGCCGAAGATGGCGTCAAGCATTACCTTCGCGTAGTGGACTTCGCGGTAGTCCAGGTGGAGGTAGAGCGTGCCGTCGTCGGCCAGCAGACGCCAGGCCTCCACGAGCCGGGGTTCCAGGAACGACCAGTAGTCACTGAAGGCGTCATCGTACCGGTGCAAGGCGCCCTTGATGGTGTCGTAGGAACGCCCCTTGAAGCCCACGCGGTCGCCGTCACCGTCGGTGTTCAGGACCATCCGCGTTTCCTGGCGCTTCTGGACCCTGCCGGTGTTGAACGGCGGGTCAACGTATATCAAGGTGAAGGCGCCGTCCGGCAGCGAGGGGAGGTACTCCGCGTTGTCCGCGTGAACCACCAGATTGCTGCCGTCCGGCGCCCAGACGGTGTCAGTCATCGAGGCTGTTATGCCTCGGTGCCGCGCTGCTGCGGGCCGTTGTCGGCACCGGCCACCACTTCGCCGTTGCGGCGGCGGGTGCGGGTCCGGCTGCGGCGGGCGCGGGGGTCCACTTCGCCTTCGGCCGGAGCCGCGGTAGCCGGTTCCGGGGCGGGGCTGGTGCCGGCGGTCGCCGCATCAGAGGTACGACGACGGCGGTCACCGGAGCGTCCGCCGGGCTCACCGGTGCGGCGGCTGCTGCTGTCCCGAGCACCGGAGCGGCCGGCGTCGCGGCTGCTGTCGCGGGCGCTGTCACGGCCGCCGCTTGGGCGGGTGTTCTTTTTGCCGGTCTCGCCCAGGTCCTCGAGGACCTCGGCGTCGACACCGGCCAGCACGCGCTTGTTGCGGGGCAGGCGGCCCTTGGTGCCTTCCGGGATGTCCAGCTCTTCGTAGAGGTGCGGCGAGGAGGAGTAAGTTTCCACGGGCTCCGGGACGCTGAGTCCCAGGGCCTTGTTGATCAGGCCCCAACGCGGCATGTCGTCCCAGTCAACGAAGGTCACGGCGGTGCCCTTGTTGCCGGCGCGGCCGGTGCGGCCCACACGGTGCAGGTAGATCTTTTCGTCTTCAACGCACTGGTAGTTGATGACGTGCGTGACGTCGTCGACGTCGATGCCGCGGGCGGCGACGTCGGTGGCCACCAGCACGTCCACTTTGTTGTTGCGGAAGGCGCGGAGGGCCTGCTCGCGGGCGCCCTGGCCCAGGTCGCCGTGGATGGCGGCGGCGGCGAAGCCACGGTCCACAAGCTCCTCGGCAACCTTCGCTGCGGTGCGCTTGGTCTTGGTGAAGATGATGGTCCGGCCGCGGCCGCGGGCCTGCAGGATGCGGGCCACAACTTCGATCTTGTCCATGCTGTGGGCACGGTAGATGAGTTGGCGGATATCGCGCTTGGTCAGGCCCTCGTCATCCGGATCAGCGGCCCGGATGTGGGTGGGCTGCGTCATGTAGCGGCGGGCCATCGCGATGACCGGGCCGGGCATGGTGGCGGAGAACAGCAGGGTCTGGCGGACCGCAGGGGTACCGGCGATCAGCGTTTCCACGTCCGGCAGGAACCCGAGGTCCAGCATTTCGTCGGCCTCGTCAAGGATGACCATCTTGACGTTCTTCAGGACCAGGTGCTTCTGCTTGTAGAGGTCGATGAGGCGGCCGGGAGTACCGACGACCACTTCGACGCCCTTCTGCAGGGCTTCCACCTGGGGCTCGTAGGCACGGCCGCCGTAGATGGTGGTGATGCGGGCGTTGCGCTTGCGGGAGGCGTTCTGGAGATCGTTGGCCACCTGGACGGCCAGCTCGCGGGTGGGCACGATGACCAGGGCCTGCGGTGCGCCGGGAACTGCGAGCTTGTCGTAGCCGGCGTCGTCCGGACCCACCACGCGCTGCAGGGCGGGAATGCCGAAGCCGAGGGTTTTGCCGGTGCCGGTCTTGGCCTGCCCGATGATGTCGTGGCCTGAAAGCGCCACCGGCAGGGTCATGGCCTGGATGGGGAAGGGGTGGGTGATCCCGGCATCGGCGAGGGATTCCACGATGTCGGCGCGGACGTTGTAGTCCGCGAAGGATTTCTCCTCGATCTCGTGCGGCTTCTCGTCCGAGATGATGGTTTCTTCCGGCTCGAGGACTTCGAGGCCGGAATCGTCGATCAGAAGTTGGTGCGTATGCAATTCACTCACAGTGGAGTTTCCTTAATTCATTTGGGCATTGGCGCTGCCTGCTCAACGGGCCGGCCAACGTGGCCGTTCCGGAGCACGCTCGAAGCGCGCAAGCAAATCCAGTGGAAGCCGATCGCGGGCTATCAAATGCTGGCACTGGTGACCAACGGGTGCATCTCAAGATCGCGTAGGGGCGGGCTTGTTGAATTCAAAATCAAGGAAATCAACGACCGGGCATCCATATCTACTTCTTCAGTCTAGCCGTACGGACCCGGAATCCCGGCTTTGGGCAGAACAGGCAGGGCGCCAAACCGTCAGGCCAGCAGCTCGAAGTGGACCTCGCGGGCGGCAATATCGGAGGAGATCAGGCGGACCCGCACCTTGGTACCCGATTCCAGATCGCCGGCGCAGCGGGCCGTCACGGCGGGTTCGGCGATCTGGATGATCCCCGAGGGGCCGTTCCCGTTTTTCGCGGCGCCGTTTTTCACAGTGCCGTTCTTGGCGCCGTTGCCGTTTTTCCCGTTGCCGTTTCCGTTGTCCTTTTGCGGCTTGGAACCGGAGATCACGATCGCATCGAACTCCTGCCCCACATGGTTGACCAGGAGCGCGGCCTCCACGGTGTCCAGCGCCATGCGTTCCATCCGCGATGCCAGCTGGTCGGATCCGGCCATGATCTCCGGCAGGGACGGCAGGGCTTCCCGCGCCCAGTCCGGTACGGGCTTGCCGTTGCTCAGGGCTTCGCAGATCACCAGCACGAAGCGGTCGATGAGGCGCCGGAGCGGTGCCGTGGTGTGGGCATAGGCGGCGCCGATGGCGGACTGGACGGCGTCGTCCGGAACCGTGCCGTCGAACGCCGTGTAGCTGGCGCCGCGGAACAGCATGCCGGCGGAGTGCAGGATAGCCAGTTGCCGGGGCTCTGTCGGGTCAAGGCTGCGCAGGTATTCGCCGTAACTGATTTTGCCGTCCCACGGCTTGCCCAAGGCCTCCGTCTGGAGGCGGAAGTGGCGCAGGGAGCGCTCGTCCGGCGCCGGCATGGTGCGCAGGATGCCCACTTTTCCCGCCAACATCAGGTTCGCCGCCGCCATTCCGGTCATCAGGGAAATCTGGGCGTTCCAGTCCTCCACCGGAAGCTGCGGTGCCGCGGCAATCCGGTAGCCGCCGTCGGGCAGTTGCACGATTTCCTGCTCGGGCATGTTCAGGCTGGCGCCGCCACGCTGCCGCTCCAGTTCAACCCGCTTGAGCCCCACTTCCTTCAGGAGCTGCAGCACGGGACCGGCCGTCCCGGCATCGAGTTCGGCCTGGACTCCCTTGTAGCTCAGCTTGGCCCGGCTGCGGATGGTGGCCCTGCGGACACTCACCGTGGAGACGTGTGCGGCGTCGTCCAGCCCAAACTCCCACACATAGGCGGAACAGAGCTGCCCGGCCAGGAGGCTGCCGGCCCCTTCGCTGATGACCTCCGGATGCAGCGGAATACGGCCGTCAGGGACGTAGAACGTCTGTCCGCGGCGGCGGGTCTCTGCGTCCAGTCTGCCGCCAGGGCGGACAAAGGAGGGTACGTCAGCGATGGCGTAAAGCACCCGGTAGCCAGCGCCTGCCCGCTCGATGAACAGCGCCTGGTCCAGGTCAGTGGAGGATGCCGGATCGATGGTGAGGAAGTCCACGTCCGTCAGATCAGCGCCCGGCAACTCGTGTGCGGCCACTGCCGCTTCCGCGTCCCGGACCGCCTCTGCCGGGTAGGGCCCCGGTAGTTCCAGCTCGGTCCGCAGGGCGCTCAGTGCCGCCGCGAGCTCGTTGGTCTGCTCATGGACGTTGGGGGACAACCGATGATGTGACACGAAAATCAGGTTAGCCCGATTTCCACGGATCGTGCACGCCCACCGTCCGCCACGCGGGGATTCTCAGGATGCGCCGGCGTCCAGGGCCGCCACGAGTGCCGCTGCAGCCGCTGCGGGATCGGAGGCCTCGGTGATGGCACGCACCACAACAATCCTGCCGGCACCGGCCTTCACTACCTGCTCCACGTTGCCAAGATCGATGCCTCCGATGGCAAACCAGGGCAGCGTGGCCTGGGTGCCACCGGCAGTGCGGACTGCTTCGGCCGCGTACCGCACCAGGTCAAGGCCGACGGCGGCCCTGCCGGGTTTGGTGGGAGTGGCCCAGACCGGTCCGACGCAGAAGTAGTCCAGGCTGCCTTCGGCAGGCAGCCCGCCGGACAGCCGGATGGCGCCTTCGATCTGCTCGGCGGTGTGCGTGGAAAGACCGACCGCAACACGCCGGCCCAGCAGTGTGCGGGCGGACGCAACAGGCAGATCCTTCTGACCGATGTGGAAGACGGGGGCGCCGGACAGCATCGCGACATCGGCACGGTCATTGACGGCCCACAGCTTTCCGTGGCGTTCGGCAGCCGCCTGAAGAACGGCCAGCAGCTCCAGTTCCTCCGCCGCCTCGATGGACTTGTCGCGGAGCTGGATGATGTCCACGCCGCCGGCAAAAGCCGCGTCCACAAACTCGCCAAAGTCCCCGCGGTCCCGGCGCGCATCAGTGCACAGGTAGAGCCTGGCACTGTGCGGGAGGCCTGTGGTCACACCGAGGGTCGGGTCTGTTCCGGCCAGGGAATCGGGAGCGGAGGAGGTAGCGGAGGGCGTGCCTGCAGCGGCGAAGTATTGCGCGTTCATGGAAACCAGCCTAATTCCCCTAAACTGGGCGGGTACTGCGGGAGCCCGTTGCAGCCGTCATAAAGCGGCCGGGCTGAGAGGGCGTCAGAGCCGACCGCTTGACCTGATCCGGCTAATACCGGCGTAGGGAAGGAACCAGATGCCCCCCGCAACAAGCAGCCCACCTGTGGCTGGATCAACCAGCGTCCCGGCCAGCACGGCCGCCGTGCTGCATGCCGACGTGGCAGTCATCGGCGGCGGCGTCATCGGCCACGCAATAGCTTGGGACGCCCGGCGAGCGGGCCGATCCGTTGTGCTGATCGATGACGCACCCGGGAGCGGCGCCAGCTGGGCAGCCGCCGGCATGCTTGCCCCTGTGAGCGAACTGCACTACCAGGAGGAATACCTCCTGGAGCTGATGCTTGCATCCTCCGGGCTGTGGCCCGCCTTCGCGGCAGACCTCGCCCTGGCGGGGGCCGGCGAGACCGGATACCTGACGACGCCGACCCTCGCCATCGGCGCGGACGCTGCGGACCGCCGGGCGCTGATGGACCTCCGGGCCGTGCAGCAGGCCAGCGGCCTGGTGGTGGAACCCCTGACTGTCCGTGAGGCCAGGTCCAGGGAATCCTTGCTCAGCCCAGCCATCTCCTGCGCCCTGGACATCCGCGCCGACCACCAAGTGGATCCACGGAAACTGGTGGCGTGCCTCCAGGCAGTCCTGGCCCTCCATGAATCAGGGGCTGGAACCGCAGTGGCAGGTGCCCGCGGGGGATTCGCCGTTGACCAACGGGCCACTGCCCTTCTCTGGCAGGACGGCTGCGTCAGCGGCGTGGCGCTCGCAAACGGCGGAGAAGTCCAGGCCCGGGAGACCGTCGTGGCCAACGGATTGCAGGCGGCCTCGCTGGGAGGCCTGCCGGCGGGACTGCACCTGCCCCTGCGGCCCGTCTACGGTGACATCCTTCGACTGGCTGTTCCGCAGCACCTGCGACCGCTCCTCACTTCCACTGTCCGTGGAATGGTCCATGGTGTGCCGGTTTACATCGTTCCCAGACAGGACGGCACGGTGGTGATTGGGGCAACGCAACGGGAGGATGCGCTCGCCGGGACAGGTGATGGTGCTGTCTCGGCCGGTGGCGTCTATCAGTTGCTGCGTGACGCCCAGGTCCTGGTGCCGGCCGTCTCGGAGCTTGAACTCCTGGAATGCACGGCAAGAGCTAGGCCCGCCACCCCGGACAACGCACCGCTCCTGGGCCGCGTTCCGGTTTCCGCACCAGCGACGGGGAACGCGGGGAACCCTGGGAGCACAGGAGACATTGCCGGGCTGATCATCGCCACCGGGTTCTTCCGCCACGGAGTGCTGCTTGCTCCGGCGGCGGCAGCGATCTGCCGGGAGTTGCTTGACGGCCGGACAGATCCTCGATGGGGGGCCCTCAGCCCGGCCCGCTTTTCAGGAAAGCACCAAGTGGCCGGCACGCAGACCCCACCCAAGGACAGCAGCAGCATGAAGGACCTCGACCCGCAGAAGGAATCAGCATGAACATCACCCTCAACGGCTCGAGCCATTCCGTGGCCGACGACGCCTCCATCACCACTCTCATCAGCCAGATCACCGGCCGCCCCCTCGCAGCCAACGGACAGGCGACAGACGGGCAGAAACTCGGCGTCGCCGTCGCCCATAACTCCGAAGTAGTACCCCGCAGCCAGTGGTTCGTCACGGCGCTCGCCGAAGGTGACGACGTCGAACTGGTCACAGCAGTCCAGGGAGGCTGACACCATGACAGTTACCAGCAACATCAGCACACAGATCCCGCCCGAGGCGTCCGACAGGCTGGTGATCGACGGCGTCGAGCTCGGCTCCCGCCTCATCATGGGCACCGGGGGAGCCCCCAGCCTGGACGGGCTGGGCGCTGCCCTGCTGGCGTCCGGAACCGAACTGACCACGGTGGCCATGCGGCGCTATTCGCCGGCCGAATCAGGGTCCCTTTTCCAGCTTCTGGTGGACCACGGGATCCGGATCCTGCCCAACACCGCAGGCTGCTTCACCGCACGGGACGCGGTCATGACGGCGGAACTCGCCCGCGAAGCGCTGGAAACCGACTGGCTCAAGCTGGAAGTCATCGCCGACGAACAGACCCTGCTGCCGGACGCCGTGGAGCTGGTGGACGCCACGGAACAGCTGGTAAACCGGGGCTTCAAAGTGTTCGCCTACACCAACGACGACCCGGTCCTGGCCCTGCGGCTGGAAAACCTGGGTGCCACCGCGGTTATGCCGCTCGGAGCGCCCATTGGTACCGGCCTGGGAATCCTGAATCCGCACAACATCGAACTGATCGTCTCGCGCGCGTCGGTGCCCGTGGTGCTGGACGCCGGCATCGGCACGGCATCCGACGCCGCACTGGCCATGGAGCTTGGCTGTGACGCCGTGCTGCTGGCCACCGCGGTCACACGTGCGCAGAACCCGGTCCTCATGGGGGAGGCCTTCAAACACGCCGTCATCGCCGGTAGGCTGGCGAAAGCGGCCGGCAGGATTCCGCGCCGCGAGCACGCTTTGGCGTCATCAGCCATGGAAGGCCGGGCAGAGTTTCTCTAGGCCGTTTCATCCAGGCCGGCCGGACCCGTCGACCAACGCCGCGGCGGTCTCACCGGACGAGCCAAGGAGGCCGCCATGGCCGGCAAGCACGACACCCTCACGCGCAAGCGGATCGAGGCCGTTCTCGCCGAGCTGCCCGACTGGCAGTACCGGCAGGGCGGGTTCGTTGCTGTCTATAAGACGCAGACGGCGGCCGCCGCACTGGAGCTGATTGCCGCCGTCGGACGCCTGGCCGAAGAACAGAACCACCACCCGGACCTGGATTGGCGCTACAACAAGGTCCATCTCCGCTATACGTCCCACGACGCCGGCGGCGAGGTCACCGAGCGGGATGCCAATGCTGCGGCGGCCGTGAGTGCTGCTGCCGCTCGGCTCGGTGCCACTGCCCAACGGGCGAGTTAGCCCGCCGGGTTAAAGAAGGGCGACCACCACCCTGCTGGGTGGTGGTCGCCGTTCTTTAAGGAATCGCCTACAGCTTGAGCGCCTGCGTCAGCCGCTGCGTGTCGTGGCCTTCACGGGTCCGGCCGAGGTAGATGACCGTTCCAACGGCAGCGACGGTGCCCAACGCCATGGGCAGGACCCAGGGAATCCACGTCAGGCCCGGCTGGTAGCCAAACCCTGCCGCGATGAAGATGATCCAGCTGACCGCACCCACCACAACGGCAACCCCTGCGGGCACCCCCGTCCCATACCGGGTGTGGCGCTTGTCATTGGCCCAGACAACAAAGCCTGCGGCCACTAAGACCAGGACAACGATGGTCAGCGAAAGCATGGAATCTCCTCAGGAAGCAGCGGCCAACCGCCAGGGCGGCTGGCCGCGGACGTACTAGAACTGGCCGAAACCGACCTTGCGGGCCTCTTCGGCGCCGATTTCCACGTAGCCCAGGGCATTGCCGGGAACGATGATAATGCGTCCCTTGTCGTCCTTGAGGCGGAGGTCGGTGCCCTTGGTGATGGCTTCTTCAACGATCGTCGCTACAGTGTCAGCATCCTGAGCCGATTCCAGGACGATTTCGCGGCCAATGTTCTGAATGCCGATCTTAATTTCCAACAGGGGGCCTCCCAGCCAATCAAAGTTTCTTGGGTTCTCTTATTTGTAGTCTAGGACTCTTTGGGGAAGCGAGAGATTCCGCGCCAAGCTAAACGATAAATGAGGTCGCTGGCCACATCGAGGTCCAGGTTCCCGTCCGTTTCCAGCCAATAACGCGCGCTGACCTGGGCCATTCCTGCCAGGCCGCGTCCCAGAAGCTGCGCCTCCAGGTGCGGCAGTTTGGTGTCTTCGGCAATCACACGCGCCACGGCGTCCGCAAACGTCTTGTTGAATGTCTCGAGGCGTGAACTGACATCGGGATCATTGATGAGGTCGGACTCGAAGACCAGGCGGTGCGCTTGGTCGTCGCTGGCGATGAAGCGGTAGTAGGCACGCATCACCGCCTGGACACGTTCGTCATTGTCCGTAGTGGAGCTCAAAGCACCGAGCATCAGGTCGGTCAGGGACGCGAGATGGCTGTCCAGCAGGGCAAGATACAGTTCCCGCTTGGACGGGAAGTGCTGGTACAGCACCGGTTTGCTGACGTGGGCTGTTTCGGCGATTTCATCCATGGCGGCGCCGTGGTAGCCGTTGGCGACAAAAACCTCCTGCGCCGCAGCGAGAAGCTGCGCCCGGCGCTCATCCCGGGGAAGCCGGGCGGACCGCTGGCCCGTAGCCCGTGGGGGTGCGGCCGGTTCGCCGCCGGACGCCCGGTTAGCCCGTGCTTCATGGACCACAGTTGCCCTACTTTCGCTTGCCGTTACTTACACAATACTGCGCGGTAATATGACCGGGCCGCATCTCGGGGCATACATTGAAGTATGGCTTCGACTTTGACCGCAAATGATTCCTCTGTCTCGCTTAAACCGCTCGTGGAGCCCGCCGGTGACCTGACGCCGGCCGAGGTGGAACGCTACTCGAGGCACCTCATCATCCCCGAAATCGGAGCGGTGGGGCAGCGGCGGCTGAAAAACGCCAAAGTGCTGGTCATCGGTGCCGGGGGACTCGGGTCACCGGCACTGCTCTACCTGGCTGCAGCGGGTGTGGGAACCCTGGGAATCATCGACGACGACGACGTAGACCTCAGTAACCTCCAGCGCCAGGTGATCCACGGCGTCGCCGACGTAGGACGGCCCAAGATCGAGTCCGCCCGGGACGCCATCGCGGCCCTGAACCCGCTGGTGGACGTCCGGCTGCACAATGTCCGGCTGGATGCCTCCAACGCGCTGGAGCTGTTCGCGGACTACGACCTGATCCTTGACGGGGCGGACAACTTCGCCACCCGCTACCTGGTCAATGATGCCGCGGCCATCCTCGGCAAGCCCTACGTGTGGGGATCGATCTTCCGCTTCGACGGCCAGGTCAGCGTGTTCTGGGAAAAGCACGGACCCACCTACCGGGACCTCTACCCCGAGGCCCCGCCGGCCGGATCCGTGCCCTCCTGCGGCGAGGGTGGCGTCTTCGGCATGCTCTGCGCTGCCGTGGGATCACTCATGGTGACCGAGGCAGTCAAGCTGATCACCGGCGTCGGACGTTCACTCCTTGGCCGGGTGGCACTGTTTGATGCGCTGGGCGGCAGCTGGCGCGAGATCCGCGTGTCCAAGGACCCTGCGGCGGAAGCCATCACGGAACTGACGGACTATGAAGCCTTCTGCGGCATCGCTCCTGCCGTCTCCGCAGACACGGAGCACACCGTGACGGCAACCCAGCTGGCCACCATGCTCGCGTCCCGTAAGGCAGGCCTGAAGGACTTCGAGCTGGTGGACGTCAGGGAAACCGGCGAACACGAAATCGTTAGCATTGACGGCTCGGTGCTGATCCCGCAGGGCAGGATCCTCGCGGGGGAGGCCTGGGCGGAACTCCCGCAGGACAAGGACATTGTGTTCCACTGCAAGGCCGGCACCCGGTCGGCCAACGTGATGGAGGCTGCGCGGAAAGCCGGCTACCAGCGCGTCAGCCATCTCGACGGCGGAATCCTGGCCTGGGTGCGCGACGTGGAGCCGCAGAAGCCGGTCTACTAGCCGCTTGCCCTATCGCTCTATCACTTTTGGGCCGTAAATCAACAACGCTCTCTCACTACCTTGAAGGTAGTGAGAGAGCGTTGTTGAAAAACCTGTTATACGTGAGAGAGCGTCCGTGGGGCGTTAGGCGGTTTCGAGGCCCCGGTAGTCCACGGGGCACTCCGCCTGCGCTGCGGTGGCCGGCTGCTCCACGGTGATGCCGTAGAGGGTTTCGAGCGCCGACACGTAGTCGTCCTGCTGGCCGTTGGCGGCCAGCTCGCGGGCACGGACGGTGGGCACGTGCAGCAGCTGCTTGACCATCCGGCGGAGGGCGAACTCCACTTCCTCGGCGGCGGCCGTGCAGCCGTGGCGGGCCCGGACGCGTTCCATCTCCGCGTCAAGGACGTTCATGGTGTGCCGGCGGAGCGCCACAATGGCGGAATCCACCGAGCGGGCTTCCCGTTCCTGCTCGAAGGCCTGGGCTGCGCCGGACACAATGCCGCTGGCCTGGGTGAGGGACTCAGCCTGTTCCTGGGGTGCCGCCAAACGCACGGATTCCAGTGTGAGCAGCTCAACGCCGTCGAGCTGGCCGACTTCCGGGTCAAAATCATGGGTGAGGGCGAGGTCAATCGCGATCAGCGGCTGAGGAGAGTCCGCGCGGATCTCGGCAAGTTCGCCGGCCTCGACCCGGGTGTCGGAGCCGCTGCAGCCGATCATAACGTCGGCCGCCGCCACAGCTACCGGCAGGGAATCGCTGTCCAGCGATGTTCCGCCGCGGGTGGCGACGAACGCTTCGGCGCGGCCCGAGGAGGAAAACACGGAGATGTCGGTGCAGCCCCTTTCGCGGAGCAGCGCCATGGTGGCGCCGGCGTAGGCGCCGGTGCCGAACACCACCACCTTTTTCGCTGACCAGTCGGGGCTCTCGGAAAGATCGGTGGCCAGATCCAGTGCCACTGAAACGATGGACAGGCCACGGGAACCGAGGGCGGTCTGCGCGCCCACATCCTTGGCCGTTTTGGAGGCGGCCTGGAAGAGGCGGACCAGGCCGGAGCTGGCCGTGCCCTCCTGCTGGGCAGTGATGAGTGCGCGGCGGACCTGGCCTGCGATTTCACGTTCACCCACCACGGCGGAGTCCAGCCCGGAGCTGACGGCGAACAGGTGCTGGCTGACTTCAGGGCCTGTGCGTGTGCTGAAAGAGCGGGACACGAGCTGTTCGTTGAGGCCACTGAGGCCGCTGATCTCGGACACGAGAGCCGCGCGGGCAGCCTCAACATCGTCAGCGTGGGGCGCTTCGCCATAGATTTCGTACCGGTTGCAGGTGGCAAGGACAATCGCACCCGTCACTGCCGGCGATCCGGAGAGTGCAGATGTTGCTATACCGGAAGCACCGCTGCTCAGGTGAGCAACGGTCTCAAGGTCGATGTCGGCGTGTGTAGCCACCAATGAAAAAAGAACCACAGCAGGTCAATCATAGCTTTTTCGTTGCCCGGTAGAACAACCCGGCAACGGCCAAGGGCGCCGAAGGACCGTGTTTCCTGCCACGGCGGGGCCGGAGCGACCGCAGGTGACAGGCTGTCGTTATCTTTTAGGGCCGATTTTGGGCACAATCAGAGGCATGACTTCCAGTTCCGCCGTGTCCAAAGCCGTGTCCAGTGCCTCGTCTAACGACAGCGCGCTTGCCGCCGACCATCCGCTGATGGACGGCCGCACCGCAGATTCGCCGCTCATCACCGCCTACCGTGGCGGCAAGCCGTCGCGGCGCCCGGTGTGGTTCATGCGCCAGGCCGGGCGCTCGCTGCCGGAATACCTGAAGGTGCGCGAAGGCGTGGCCATGCTGGATTCCTGCCTTCGGCCCGAGCTCGCAGCTGAAATCACGCTGCAGCCTGTTCGGCGCCATGACGTGGACGCTGCCATATTCTTCTCCGACATCGTCATTCCGCTCAAGCTCGCCGGCGTCGGCGTGGACATTGTGCCGGGCGTAGGCCCCGTGCTGGACAGGCCGGTGCGCACGGCTGCAGATGTTGCCGCCCTGCCCCAGCTGACCTGGGAAGCACTGGAACCGATCCGCGAAGCCGTGCGGCTGACCGTCGCCGAGCTAGGCAAAACCCCGCTGATCGGCTTCGCCGGTGCCCCCTTTACCCTCGCCGCCTACATGGTTGAAGGCAAACCCTCCCGTGACCACCTGGGCCCGCGCACCATGATGCACGCCGACCCGGAAACCTGGACGGCGCTGGCCAACTGGGCTGCCGACGCCTCCGGGATGTTCCTCCGCGCCCAGCTGGAAGCCGGTGCCTCCGCCGGACAGCTCTTTGACTCCTGGGCAGGATCACTGGGCCTGGCCGACTACACCAAGTTCGTGGCACCGGCTTCGGCCCGCGCGCTGGACCACGTCCGCCACCTCGGCGCGCCGCTGATCCATTTTGGGACCGGAACCTCCGAACTCCTCGTAGCCATGCGCGACGTCGGCGTGGACGTGGTGGGCGTGGACTACCGCCTTCCGCTGGATGAGGCCAACCGGCGCCTGGGCGGAACGGTTCCGCTGCAGGGTAACATCGACCCCGCGCTGCTGTCCGCGCCGTGGGACGTGCTGGAAGCCCATGTGCGTGCGGTCATTGCGGCCGGAGCCTCTGCGCCCGGCCACGTGCTCAACCTCGGCCACGGGGTGCCGCCCGAAACCGATCCCACGGTCCTGACCCGGGTTGTCGAACTTATCCATTCCATTTCCCCGGAGTAGGACCGTGGGCAGCTCCTTGACGCCGAACCAGTCCATTCCATTTCCCCGGAGTAGGACCGTGGGCAGCTCCTTGACGCCGAACCAGGCCGCCCTCGTCCTGGGCGGCGGCGTTTCAGGCCTGCTGGCCGCACGGGAGCTGGCAGCTGCCGGACTCACTGTGACCGTCCTGGAAGCCACAGCATCCTGGGGCGGCTGCGTGGGCAGTCACGTGGTGGCCGGGCTTACCCTCGACAGCGGCGCAGAGTCCTTCGCCACACGCTCCGCCGCTGTGGCGGACCTTGCTGCTGAACTTGGACTCGGCGCCAAGGTTGTGGCGCCCCGCCCCGGCGGTGCCTGGGTGCAGCTTCCGGAAGGCCCGCGCGAACTGCCCAAGACGGGCGTTTTGGGCATTCCCGCCAACCCCTGGGACCCGGAGGTCAGGCGGTCCTTGGGATTTCTGGGCTCGCTCCGGGCGTCCCTGGATAAGTACCTGCCGGCATCGATCGGCGCATCGGCGGACGTCACCAGCGTCGCGGCCTTGGTGCGGGCACGGATGGGCCGCCGCGTGCTGGAACGCCTCGTGGCCCCGGTGGTGGGCGGCGTGCACTCCGCGGAGCCCGGCCTCCTGGACGTGGATATGGTGGCACCCGGCCTCCGCGCCGGAATCCGCGAACACGGTTCCCTCGCAGCCGCGGTGGCCGCCCAGCGGCGCGGCTCCACCCAGCCGTCCGTCGCGAAGGCGGGTTCCGCCGTCGCCGGCCTCGAAGGCGGGATGCACACCCTGGTGGTGGCCCTGCTCAGCGATCTCCGCCGCCGCGGCGTCACCCTGATGAGCGGAACAGCCGCGGACGCCGTCGAACGGACGGCGGACGGGTGGCGGGTTACTGCCGGTGACGCAACGTACGACGGCGGCCTGCTGGTGGTGGCGCTGCCCGGCCCGGCAGCCGTGGGGCTGCTTCAGCCGGCCGTACCCGCTCTCGCCGGCAGGAGTCCGGAAAGCGGTCCCGACGTCCGGCTGGTGACCCTGGTGGTGGACGTGCCTGAGCTTGACCGTAGGCCGCGAGGCACCGGGATCCTGGTAGCCCCCCAGACCCCGGGCGTCCAGGCGAAAGCCCTGACGCATGCAACCGCGAAGTGGGATTGGCTGGCCGCCGCGGCCGGTCCCGGAACGCACGTGCTCCGGCTTTCTTACGGCAGGCTGGAAGCCTCGGAACAATCGACCGGGACCCGCAGCGCCGCCCCAGCCCCCGATACTGAACTCCTGGCTGCTGCCTTACGTGACGCTTCGGTCCTGCTGGACGTCCCGGTGCAGGGGACCGACGTGGTCGGCTGGGATGTTGTCAGGTGGAAAGGGGCCCTGCCGTTCGCAGCCGTGGGACACAAAGCTCGGGTGGCCGAGGTAAGGGAGCTCTGCGCGGCAGAGGCCGGCCTTGGCATTGTGGGCGGATGGGTGGCCGGTAACGGACTCGCCGCCGTGGTGGCCGATACCCGGAAAGAAATTCGCAGCCTGCTCAGCTGACCATCGCCCCTGTTCAGTGGAATATGGGCCTTGAAAGGGCCACTTCGGGGTGCAGTTTCCGGTTTTCCATCCACCCCCTGATGTGGCTAGGGTCGATAACTATGGTTATTTACAGGTCCGAATTTTCCCGTTCCCGGACCAGTATCCATGGGGGAATCCGGCGTGGCGCTGCAGCTGCCGCCGTCGGAGCGGTACTGGTCCTGTCAGCCGGCGTTCCGGCATCCCAGGCGGCCGATGGCAGTACTGATCCCACAGTCTCCGCCGACGTCGCAGCGGACGGGGACCTCTCCGGAGTTACTGGCCTGCTGAATGGCCTCCTGGGAGGTTCCGGCGGACAGGCCAAAGCCTCGCCCCAACCGACTCCCGCGCCCTCAGGCTCTCCCACTCCGACGTCCACGGCTACACCGGCTCCCGCCCCTACGTCCACTGCGCCCACGTCAACTGCGCCGACGTCGTCCGCTCCAACGACGTCTGCCACCCCAGCGCCCCAGGGCACAACTCCGCAGGGCACGACGCCGCAGAGCCCAGGGTCGCCGTCCAGCATTCCGGCGCCGATCAGCACCTCCCCGGATGCCGCCGGTTCGCTGGCAGGCACGCAGCCGATCGGACAGCCCGGTGCAGCCGCCGAGGGGACGCCAGAGGACCGCCAGGGCGGCGACCCCGCGGCGGACCAGCCAGCGGGCTCCCACAGCGCCAACGCCACGCCAGTTTCGGGACCGGGGCGCCACGGAAACGCACCAGCCAGCCGAGACAACATGGCATCGGCCACGGCAGCAGCTGAGGCGGCCGAACCCGCGAAGGTCTGGCTTGGTGTGGGACTGGTGGGGTCTGCCGGGGCCGCCGGACTCCTTTTTGCGCGGATCCGCAAGATCTGACCACTGTGGCGGATCGGCTCAAGACGCGCACTGGGTCGAAGCTGTGACTTTAAGCACTTCTACGTCTTGTAGAAGTCGCCGGTTTCGACTTGGCGGTAGGGAAGGGGCAAACTGGTAACCATGAGCCACACTTCTGCCGAATCTGTCACTAAAACCGAAGAATCAGCCGAGCAGTTCTTCACTCTCTGGACTGTTTTCAAGCGGTCTGAGGAACTCGTGCGCAGCGCCGACGCTGCCGCCGATTTCGATGCCCTGCTGGTCCGCCTGGCCGAGGCCGGCGTCACCCACCGCGGCAGCTACGACGTCTCCGCTATGCGCGCCGACGCCGACGTTATGGTGTGGCTCCACGGTTCAAAGCCCGAAGCGCTGCAGCAGGCCATCCGCGACATCCGCCGCAGCACCCTTTTCGCCGGCACCGAGATTGTCTGGTCTGCCATGGGCGTCCACCGGGAAGCCGAGTTCGCCAAGAACCACACCCCCGCCTATTCGCGCGGTGTGGCCCCGGCCGAGTGGCTCTGCGTCTACCCGTTTGTGCGCTCCTATGAGTGGTACATCCTGCCCGACGAGGAACGCGGCAAGATGCTGCGCGACCACGGCCTGCTGGGCCGGGAGTTCCCGCAGGTCATCTCCAACACGGTATCCTCCTTCGCCCTGGGCGACTGGGAGTGGATCCTGGGACTGGAAGCCCCGGAAGTGGTGGACCTCGTGGACCTGATGCGCCACCTTCGCGCCACCGAAGCGCGCAACCACGTACGGGAGGAAATCCCGTTCTACACCGGCCGCCGGATCACCGCTGTAGAGGTCGCTGAGGTCCTGGCATGACGCAGCCTGAGCCCGCGGCGGACGCCGTATTCACCGGAATCAACCCCGTTACCGAAGCCGGCCGGATGGCGCCCAAAAACTATGACGGCGTTCTGCTGGCCTCCTTTGGCGGGCCCGAGGGCCAGGACGATGTCCTCCCGTTCCTGCGCAATGTCACCCGCGGCCGGGGCATCCCGGATGAGCGGCTCGAAGAGGTGTCCCACCACTACAGGGCCAACGGCGGCATCAGCCCCATTAACCAGCAAAACCGCGAGCTCAAGGCTGCCCTGGAGGCGGAACTCTCGGCCCGCGGCATTGAGCTTCCGGTGCTGTGGGGCAACCGCAACTGGGACCCCTACATTCCGCAGACCCTCCAGAACGCGTACGACGCCGGCCACCGGAAACTGTTGATGGTCACCACGAGTGCCTACTCCTGTTACTCCAGCTGCCGCCAGTACCGCGAGGACATCGGCATCGCCCTGACGGAGACCGGGCTGGACGGCCGGCTTGAAGTGGACAAGGTCCGGCAGTACTTCGACCACCCGGGCTTTGTGGAGCCCTTCATTGAAGGAACCGCCGCCGGGCTGACGGATGTGCGGGCGCAGCTTGCAGCCGCCGGAACACCAGACGCCCCCGTGCATATCCTTTTTGCCACGCACTCCATCCCCACCCGGGATGCCGAGGCTGCCGGACGGTCCGGGGACGAGCCGCGCGAGTTCGAGGAAGGTTCCGCGTACGTGGCCCAGCACCTGGCCACTGGCGCAGCTGTCATCAGCCGGGTTGAGGCCGAGTCGGGCCTGACCGCGCCCTGGTCCCTCGTCTACCAATCCCGCTCGGGTGCGCCCCACGTGCCGTGGCTGGAGCCGGACATCAATGACGCCATCGCCGACCTGGCGGACCAGGGCATCAAAGGCATCGTTATCGTCCCGCTGGGCTTCGTCAGCGACCACATGGAAGTTGTCTGGGACCTGGACACCGAAGCCCTGGAAACGTGCCGCAACCTTGGCCTGGCCGCTACGCGTGTACCCACGCCCGGCACGCACCGGAAGTTTGTGAACGGCCTGGTTGACCTCATCTCCGAACGGACGCTCGCCAACAACATCGGCGACCGGCCTGCCGTGACCGGGCTGGGCCCCTGGTACGACGTCTGCCGGCCGGGATGCTGCGCCAATTTCCGCGGCGAGAAGCCCACCATCGCCGGAGCCGACACCACAGTCGGCACCGGACATGACGCGTACCCGGCCGCTTCCGCAGGCGCTGCCGGGGGAGTAGGAACCCCGTGACCGTACGGATCGGAACCAGGGCCAGCAAGCTCGCCCTGACCCAGACGCAGCAGACGGCGGACCAGCTGGCTGCCGTCGGAGGCTTCCCCGTGGAGCTGGTGCACATCACCACCGAGGGCGACGTCAAGACAGGATCACTGTCCCAGATGGGCGGCACCGGGGTGTTTGTCGCCGCGTTGCGCGACGCCTTGCTGCAGGACGCCTGCGATGTCGCCGTGCACTCGCTCAAGGACCTCCCGACGGGCGCGGCCTTGGGCCTCACGATCGCCGCAACACCCAAGCGCGCCGATGTGCGGGATGTACTGTGCGCACGCGACGGCCTCAAGCTGGCTGACCTGCCGCTGGGCGCCACAGTGGGCACCGGCTCGCCGCGCCGCGCCGCCCAGCTGCGGGCCGCCCGGCCGGACCTGGATGTGCAGGACATCCGCGGCAACGTTGATACCCGTCTGGGCCGAGTACCCGGCCTGCCCGGAAACGCAGCAGGCGCACCAGGGGACCTCGACGCCGTCGTGCTGGCCGCCGCCGGCCTGGAACGCATCGGCCGCCTGGACGTCGTCAGTGAATTCTTCGAGATGGACGTGATGCTGCCGGCGCCGGGACAGGGTTCGCTGGCCATCGAATGCCGGAGCGCCGACGCCCCCCGCGTGGCGGGTTCCACCGAAGGGTCGCAAGGTGTTTTGGCGCAGGCCCTGGCCGCGCTCAACGATGAGGACACCCGCCTCGCCGTGACCGCGGAGCGTGCCGTCCTGGCCCGCCTCGAGGCCGGCTGCGCCGCCCCCGTGGGTGCCTTCGCCTACCGCAAGGGCAGCATCCTGTACCTCGAGGCGGCAGTATGCGCCGTGGATGGGGCCAGGACGGTGCGCGAAAAGAAGGCAACGGACGGCCTCACCGAAGTCGGGGCCACGCTGCTCGGCATCGAGGTGGCCGAGCTCCTGCTGGCCGCCGGCGCCGCGGAGATCGCGGACCTTGCCGCATCCTGATGACCTGGCCGGAGCCTTGGTGGGCACTCTGGGAGGCAGACGCGTCCTGATCACCCGGAGCGCCGACCGCGCCGCCCCGCTGGCCGCACTGCTCGCCAGCCTGGGGGCCGAGCCGCTGGTCCTGCCGCTCATCGACTTTGAACGGGCCACGGACCAGCCGGTTCTCGATGCCGCGCTGGACACCCTGGCCGCCGGTGGCTTCGACTGGCTGGTGGTCAGCAGCATCACCACGGTACGGATGCTCGTGGAAAAGGCGGCCGAGCGCGGGACCACTCCGGCTGCCCTGGTGCCGGCGGGAACGCGGGTGGCCACGATCGGACCGTCCTCCCGGCGGGTCCTCGAAGCCGCAGGAATCCCCGTGGCGCTGGCCCCGGTGGACATCCAGTCCGCCGAAGGGCTCGTGGACCTCTGGACTGCCGGCCCGGCCCGCGTGCTGTTGCCGCAGGCGGATATCGCTGCGCCTGCCCTGCGCGATGGACTGGCAGCCAAGGGGACCGACGTCACCGCTGTGGTGGCCTACCACACCGTGGACTACCCGGCTCGTCCGGAACTCCGACTGGAGGCGGAACTGCCGTCCGCCGTCGGCGTCTCCCACCCCGGCGTTCCCCGCGAGCTCAGCCAGTCGCAGACCCGCAGCGAGCTCAACGCCGGGAGACTCGACGCCGTTGTGGCCGCCTCGCCGAGCGCTGCCCGCCGTATCGCCGCGACCTTGCTGCCGCTGGGCCGCTGCCGTTTCATCGCCATCGGACGCCCGACGGCGGCAGAAGCTGGCGCCCTCGGCATCCCGGTGGCCGCCACCGCCCAAGTCCCCACCCCGGACGGCATAGTGGCCGCGCTGGGCACCGTATTCGCCAACGAAGGGAACACCCGATGAGCTTTCCGAACCACCGCCCGCGCCGCCTCCGCACCACGCCCGCCCTGCGCCGGCTCACCGCCGAATACCGGCTGGCTCCGGCAGACCTGATCCTGCCCGCGTTCATCCGCGAAGGCCTCAGCGAGCCAATGCCCATTTCCTCCATGCCCGGGGTGGTGCAGCACTCCACCGACTCGCTCAAGCGAGCCGCCGCGGAAGCCATGGAACTGGGCGTGGGCGGCATCATGCTGTTCGGCGTTCCCGCCGTGCGCGATGCCCGCGGCACCGCGTCCCTGGACCCGGACGGTGTGCTCAACAAGGCCATCCGCGACGTCCGCGCCGAAGTGGGCGATGACCTGGTGATCATGGGCGACGTCTGCCTGGACGAATTCACCGACCACGGCCACTGCGGCGTCCTGGATGCCGAGGGCTACGTGGACAACGATGCCACCCTGGAAATCTACGGCCAGATGGCCGTGGCCCAGGCCGATGCTGGCGCCCACGTCCTGGGGCCTTCCGGCATGATGGATGGCCAGATCGCCGTCATCCGCCAGGCCCTCGAGGAATCCGGCCACAAAAACACCGTTATCCTGGCCTACGCGGCCAAGTACGCTTCGCCCTTCTACGGCCCCTTCCGAGAAGCCGTGGATTCGCAGCTCAAGGGCGACCGCCGCACCTACCAGATGGACGCCGCCAACCGCCGTGAAGCCCTCCTCGAGGTGGAACTGGACGTTGAGGAAGGCGCAGACATGGTGATGGTCAAGCCGGCTATGAGCTACCTGGACATCCTGGCCGACGTCGCCGCCATGAGCCCTGTTCCTGTCTCGGCCTACCAGGTCTCGGGTGAGTACGCAATGATCGAGGCTGCCGCCGCGAACGGCTGGATCGACCGGCGGGGTGCCATCACGGATTCTGTCCTGAGCATCAAGCGGGCGGGTGCGAACACTGTTCTCACGTACTGGGCTTCAGAGCTCGCAGGCTGGCTCAAGGAATCCTGATACGGCCGGGAATGTTTCCGGATGTTCCGTGGTTTGTATGCGTATGCATGAAAATAGCGAGCCTTCCGTAACCACTCCGTCAACCCTGGCCAACCCCACGGCCCCCGTCCCTGCGGACACCATCCTGCTTGGCGTCAGCACCTTCGGCGACGTCGACCTGGCTGCCGACGGCGCACCCAAGCACCACGCCGAGGTGCTGCGCCAGGTGGTGGAACAGGCCAAGGTGGCCGACGCCGTCGGACTCCATTCCTTCGGGGTAGGGGAGCACCACCGCAAGGATTTCGCCGTCAGCGCGCCGGACGTGGTGCTGGCAGCCATCGCCACGGCCACGGAAAACATCCGGCTCGGCAGCGCGGTCACGGTCCTGAGCTCGGACGATCCCATCCGCGTCTTCCAGCGCTTCGCCACCCTCGACGCCGTCTCCAACGGCCGCGCCGAAGTGATCCTGGGCAGGGGTTCGTTCACCGAGTCCTTCCCGCTCTTTGGCTACGACCTGGGCGACTACGACGTCCTGTTCGAGGAGAAGCTGGACATCTACGACCGCGTACGGTCCCAGAACCCGGTGAACTGGGACGGCCGCACCCGGGCATCGCTTCGGGGCCAGATGGTCTATCCGCACGTGGAGGGCCGGCTGCTTCCCACCTGGATCGGTGTGGGCGGATCTCCCCAGTCCGTGGTCCGCACGGCAACCTACGGCTACCCGATGGTCCTGGCGATCATCGGCGGCGAGCCCGAGCGCTTCCGTCCCTATGCCGACCTCTACCGCCGCACCCTGGCTGAAGCCGGTAGGGAACCGCAGGCCCTGTCCGTGCACTCGCCCGGCTATGTGGCCGAGACTGACGAGCAGGCCTTGGAGGAGTACTACCCGCATTGGCTCGCCACCCGGAACAAGATCGGCGCGGAGCGCGGCTGGGGACCGGCCGGGCGCGGCGAGTACGAAGCCGCGGCGGACGAGGACGGTGCCCTGTTTATCGGTTCCCCGGAAACGGTGGCGGCGAAGATCGCCCGTCTCAAGGGCACCCTCGGTGCGGACCGCTTCGAGATGAAGTACAGCAGCGGCACGCTGCCCCACGAGCAGATGATGCGTTCCATCGAGCTGTTCGGTTCCAAGGTGGCGCCTCTCGTCTCAGACAGGCTTGCGGACGTGGGCGCGGACCGCTGAGCCAGGCGGCAGCGTATCCGGCGCCCCGCCTGGGGCGTGGCGCCGGATGCCACCGCACGGGATGGAAGAATAGGGGGCATGACTCGTTCCGAAGACCTTTTCGCCCGTGCCCAGACCCTGATGCCCGGTGGCGTCAACTCACCCGTCCGCGCCTTCGGCTCGGTGGGCGGAACCCCGCGGTTCATGGTCTCGGCCAAGGGCCCGTACCTGACAGATGCCGACGGCAAAGAATACGTGGACTTGGTCTGCTCCTGGGGCCCGGCGCTGCTGGGGCACGCCCACCCCGCCGTCCTGGAGGCCGTCCACGCGGCGGTTGACCGCGGCCTCTCCTTCGGCGCGTCCACCCCGGACGAAGCCAACCTGGCAGCCATCGTCCAGGAGCGCGTGCCGGCCGCCGAACGTGTCCGCATGGTCTCCACGGGGACGGAGGCCACCATGACCGCAGTCCGGCTGGCCCGCGGCTTCACCGGCCGGAACCTCATCATCAAGTTCGCCGGCTGCTACCACGGCCACCTGGACGGGCTGCTGGCCGCTGCAGGATCCGGTGTCGCCACCCTGGCACTGCCGGGCTCGGCCGGCGTCACCGAAGCCACCGCCGCCGAAACGCTGGTCCTGCCCTACAACGACCTCGCCGCCGTCGAAGCCGCGTTTGCTGCGCACGGGCCCAACATCGCGGCCGTCATTACCGAAGCCGCCCCCGCCAACATGGGCGTGGTGACCCCTGGGGAGGGTTTCAACCTGGGGCTGTCCCGCATCACCCGCGAGCACGGCGCCCTGCTGATTCTGGACGAAGTGCTCACCGGCTTCCGCACCGGTTATTCCGGCTACTGGGGGCTCACCGGCGGCGCTGCTGACGCAGCGGACCCGTGGACCCCTGACCTGCTCACCTTCGGAAAGGTCATCGGCGGCGGAATGCCGACGGCGGCCCTCGGCGGGCGTGCCGACGTGATGGACTACCTCGCGCCGCTCGGCCCGGTGTACCAGGCGGGCACGCTCTCCGGGAACCCTGTGGCCATGGCAGCCGGCGTAGCCACCCTGACGAACGCCACCCGCGACGTCTACTCGTTTGTGGACGCCCGCTCGCTGGAGCTCTCCTCGGCGCTGTCCGCGGCCCTGGACAGTGCCGGCGTGGACCACTCCGTCCAGTTCGCCGGAAACCTCTTTTCCGTCGCATTCGGTACGTCCGCCAACGGCGTCCACAACTATGCCGACGCCCAGGCCCAGGAGACCTTCCGGTACGCGCCGTTCTTCCACTCCATGCTGGACTCCGGCGTCTACCTGCCGCCGTCGGTCTTCGAAGCCTGGTTCCTCTCGGCCGCCCACGACGACGCCGCGATGAACCGGATCTTTGACGCTCTCCCGGCCGCCGCGAAGGCCGCCGCAGCCGCACAAGGTTAGTCCCGCCGTCGTACGTTCTCCCACGCCGTCAACGGCTTAAGCAAGAAATCCCCGCTTCCCGGACCAAACCCCACACCATGCGTGGGGGATTCGTCCGGGAGACGGGGATTTTCTGTTGGTGCGTCTACAGCACGTCCGACAGGAAGCCCTTCAGCCGGTCCGTTGCGGGCGCCGTGAAGATCTGCTCGGGCGGACCCGATTCGACCACCACTCCGGCGTCCATAAACGTGACGGTGTCTGAGACGTTGCGGGAGAAGCCCATCTCGTGGGTCACCACCACCATGGTCATGCCGCCCTTGGCGAGGTCGGCCATCAGCGCCAGGACGCCTTTCACGAGCTCGGGGTCGAGGGCGGAGGTGGCCTCGTCAAAGAACATCACCTCGGGCTTCATGGCCAACGCGCGGGCGATCGCCACGCGCTGCTGCTGGCCGCCGGAGAGGTTGGCCGGGCGGGCGTCAGCTTTGTGCTTGAGGCCCACCAGGTCCAGCTGCTCCAGGGCTTCGGCGCGCGCCTGCTCGTTGGAGAGCTTCCGGAGCTTGCGCAGCGCGAGCGAGACGTTGTCCAGGACGGTCTTGTGAGGGAACAGGTTGAACTGCTGGAACACCATGCCGATCCGCTGGCGCAGCTCATCCGGGTTGTCCTTCAGGACCGACCGGCCATCGAGCAGGATGTCGCCCTGGTCCGGTTCGATCAGCCGGTTCATAACGCGCAGGAGCGTCGACTTTCCGGAGCCGGACGGACCAATGACCGAAGCCGTGGTGCCCTTCTCCACGTGGAGGTCGATGCCGCGGAGCACATGGTTGTGCCCGAACGAAAGGTGCAGGTTCTTGCCGGTCAGGGTGCCGGAAGTAAATTCCGTCATGCCTGTGCCCCCTTGCCGATAGGTGCCGCCAGCTCGTCCGGTTCCTTCTTCTCCGGCCGGCCGGTACGGAGCCGGTTGTCGATGAAGTTCACGAAGTGGGTCAGCGGCACAGTCAGGATCAGATACAGAACGCCGGCGGCCACCAGCGGCGAAAGGTTCCCCGTGTTGGCCATGGCATCGTTACCGATCCGGAAGATCTCGCGGTCGGAGGCAGCCAGGCCCAGCACAAACACCAGGGAGGAATCCTTCAGCAGCGAGATGAACTGGTTCACCAGGGCCGGCAGCACGCGGCGGATGCCCTGCGGCACCACCACCAGGCGCATGGACTTACCGTAGCTGAACCCCAGTGCACGTGAGGCCTCCAGCTGGCCTTTCTCCACGCTCTGGATGCCGGAGCGGAAGATCTCACCGATGTAGGCGCCGGCGATCAGTGTCAGCGCCAGGATCCCGAGCGGATACGGATTCCGGTTACCGGTGAGTTCCCGGGCAATGGGGCTCAGCCCGATGCCGATCACCAGAATGACCAGGATGGCGGGCAGGCCGCGGAACAGGTCGGTGTAGATCCGGGCTGCCCAGCGGGCCACTGGATTCCGGGAAATGCCCATGAGTGCGAGCAGCAGCCCCAGCAAGGAGCCGAGGATGCCCGAGGCCAATGCCAGGATCAGGGTGTTGGGCAAGCCCACCGTGAGAAGGGAAGGAACGACTTTCGCCATTTCCTCCCAGTTGAGGAACGTTTCACCCAGTTGGTCCAGGAGATCCATAAGCGGTTAGGCCCAGATCAGCTCTGGGGAGCCGGAGCAGCTTTGCTTCCCGGCTTCCAGTCGGCGGGGGTCTCGCGGTCCGGGTACCATTCCTTGGTCAGCTTGGACCAGGTACCGTCAGCAATCACAGCGTCAAGTCCGGAGTTCAAAGCGTCGATCAGGGCTTTGTTGTCCTTGTTCACTGCATAGGCAGTGAAGTTCTGGGTATTCACCACGGACTCGGCGATGACGGTACCGTCACCTTCCTTCACCTGGCCGGTGGCCTGCTGCGAAGGTGCAACCCAGGCATCGATCTGGCCGTTGCGTACATTGGCGTACACGGTGGCGTAATCGGGGAAACGGACCGGCTCAAGCTTGAGGGTGTTGGTGACGTAGTCGTCCTGGACCGTGCCCTGGACGACGCCGATGCGGACGTTGGCATCCAGGTTTGCGAAACCCTTGACGTCGCTGTCGGTCTTGGCGACGACAGCCATAAAGCCGAAGTCGTAGCCGTTGGTGAAGCCCACATTGGCGCGGCGGGCGTCAGTGGTGGAAATCGAGGACGATCCCACATCGAACTGCTTCGTCTGTACCTGGGACAGCAGCGCCGAGAAGTCGGTCGCGACGAATTCAACTTCAAGGCCAAGCTTGCCGCCAATGGCACGCAGCAGCTCGTTGTCGTAGCCGGTGAACTTGCCGGCCGGGTCGATGAAGATATTCGGCGGCGCGTCGGAGAGCGTGCCAACTTCAAGCTTGCCTTCGGTGTTGAGGCCCAGCTTGGTCTTGTCGATCTTATCCAGCGGCGTGACGTCGGCGGTGGTGTACTTGTCCAGCGTCTGCTGGTCACTGCCGGCGAGGGCATCGGTGGGCGTGCCGCTGGGCTGGGCAGTCCCCGAGCCACAGGCGGCCAGCGAGACAGCAAGGGCAACCGCGACAGGAACGCTGGTCAGCCACTTCATGGCTTTGGTCTTCATGAGAAAGTCACTTTCATCAGAGTCATAAATTCAACCGGGCCTGAGGCTGCGCGTGTGGCGTCTGGCGCCTTGCTCCCAACTGCCGGCCGGCCGGGGCGGGAATACCGCTGAACTTAATCATCTCATTTCCGGCTTTCAGGGCTTTCGGACGAATAAAGACTTGCCCATTGGCGCTTTAGACCGAACTAATGGATGGCCGAAACACTTCCTGAACATCTGATGAATGAATGCTGCCTTTGCGGCCGAATCCGAGTGTTCCCGCGGTGGCGGTCCGCGGTTCCGGCCTAATTGTGAGTTAGCTCTCAGCTAGAATTCACTGCTGGCGTCTTCGGGTGGAAGGACGGGCCATTCCCCTTCGATCACGGCGGCGGGCTTGGTCTTGCGCAGGTAGTTCTGGAAGTCCGCCGCTTGGCTGACGGCCCAGTCCTTTTGCAGTTCGTGAAGCTGGCTGGCCGGCATCTTGAGCTTCGGAAACTTGATGGCCATGGCGTCCAACATCCGGAGAGTGGCCAAAGCATCCGCGGCCGACGTGTGGGCGTTGTCCAGCGTGATGCCGTACTCCTCACACAGGGCCGTCAAAGTGCGCTTGCCCTTGCGGTACCGGTCCACCTGCTTGTTCATGATGAACGGGTCCAGGACGGGGAACCGGCTCAACTGCCGGACGCCGTACCGGGCGGACTCGGCGGCCAGGACGGTGAAATCGTAGCTGGCGTTGAAGGCAATGACCGGAATGCCGGCGTCAAACAGGTCCTGCAGGACCGTTGCGAGCTCCCCGGTGACTTCATGGGCCGGCCGTCCCTCACGCCGGGCCTGCTCCGTGGTGACGCCGTGGATATCGCTGGCCTCGGTAGGGATTTCGACGCCGGGATCGGCCAGCCATTCGTGTTCGGTGATGACGTCCCCCTTGTGGTCCACCACGGTGACCGACGCCGTGACGATGCGCGCGGCACGCGAATTCCGTCCGGTGGTTTCGAGATCGAAGGCTGCGCGGGGGAGGGTGTTCCAGGAGGTCATGGTTCAACGCTACCGGCCAGCACC
Organism: Pseudarthrobacter lactosi; assembly: GCF_055412785.1. Taxonomy (NCBI): domain Bacteria; kingdom Bacillati; phylum Actinomycetota; class Actinomycetes; order Micrococcales; family Micrococcaceae; genus Pseudarthrobacter; species Pseudarthrobacter lactosi. Next base: position 1,256,101 of record NZ_JBVAYS010000001.1, on the reverse strand, counting down.
GACAGGATCCGTCAACGCCACTGCCGGTAACCTTGATGCATGCGGACTGAGTACATTGAGGCGGTGCTCGCGCTGGTCGAGCTGGTTCCACCCGGCACCGCACTGGCCTACGGTGATGTGGCCGAGTTGCTGGGGTCCGGCGGTCCCCGGCAAGTGGGCCACGCCATGAGCCACTACGGCAGCCAGGTCGCGTGGTGGCGGATCCTCAAAGCAAGCGGCCAGGGTCCGGAAGGCCATGAGGCCGAAGCACTGCGCCACTACCTGCAGGAGGGGACGCCGCTGCTCGGCAGCCACGATGTTTTTCTGCGTACCGGCGACGGCAAATGGCGGGTGGACCTGATGGCAGCACGCTGGGCCCCGGGCGAGGATGACTTCGACCGGATCGACGCCATTGCGGAGCAGCTGGAGCGGCGGCTGCATAGATTGTCGGTGGCTGATGATGAAATGTCTGTGTGACCGTATCAATCCCCGTAGTTGACCCCGCCAAGTCCACACGCACGTCAGCCAGGCCCGCGTCCGCGGCCGGACGTGCCAGCGGTACGGGCCTGCGTCTTCTTCCGCCGCGGCAGCTGCACGCCGATGTTCCGGCATTGTCTGCGGACCAGCGTGACGCCGTCGACGTGCCCCACGGCTCCGGGCCGGTCCTGGTTCCCGGCGCACCGGGAACCGGAAAATCAACGGTCCTGATCGAAGCCGCCGTTCGTCGCGCCCTGCAGGGCGACGTGGACCCGGAGCGGATCCTTATCCTGGCGCCCGGACGCCTCGCCGCCGACTCACTCCGCGACCGGTTCACCGCGCGCCTGGACCGGAGCCTGAGCACCACGCCGGCCCGGACCTGGGCATCCTATGCCTTTGACCTGATCCGCCGGGCAAAGGCAGAGGGACTCCTTCCGCTTCCGCGCGCGCCGCGCCTTCTGTCCGGCCCGGAACAGGACCTCATCATCCGCGAACTCCTGGAGGGCCACCGGATGCCCGGCCTGGAACTTCCGTGGCCTGCGGACCTGGAAGCGGCACTGGAGACGCGGGGCTTCCGCCACGAGGTACGCCAACTCTTCGACCGGATCATCGAATCCGGCCGTACCGCCGGTGACCTCGAGGAGCTGGGCCGCCAGTGCGGCCGGCCGGACTGGATCGCCGCGTCCGCACTGTACGCCGAGTACCGGGACGTCCTGGACCTGCGCATGCCGGAGGCCTTCGATCCTGCCGGCATCATCACCACGGCACGGCAGATCTTCCAGGACGAGCCTGAGTTCCTGGCCGCGGAACGGGACCGTCTCCAACTGGTGCTGGTGGATGATGTGCAGGAGGCAAACCCCGCCGTTTTTGAGCTCCTCGCCGATATCGCCGCCGGCAAGGACTGCTATGTCGCTTTCTCCCCGGATACCGTTGTGCAGGGATTCCGCGGGGCCAGGCCCGACCTCGTTGCGGAACTGCCGCACCTGCTTTCGACGGAAACCGGCATCATCGAGCGGCCGCTCTGGCACACCCATCGGCACGCCCCCGCCATCGCAGAAGCCTGGCTCGGCGTCGCGGGCCGGATCTCACAGCGTGCGGGCGGCCAGCTGGCCAGGCGGCTTGAGCAGCCCGAACCCCTGGCCGGAACCGCGCACGGCCCCGCCGCCGTCGTCGAACCCCAATCCCAATCCCAATTCGCCGGAACGGTGGAGGCGCACCTCGTTCCGTCGCCGGTCCACGAACTGCGGTACGTTGCCCAGCGCATCCTGGACCAGCACGTTAACCATGGCCGCGACCTCGCCGAGATAGCGGTGATCGTGCGTAACGGCGGCCAGCTCAGTGAGCTGCAGCGATATCTCACGGGCCAGGGGATCCCGGTGCGCGTTCCGGTAGCCGAGTCCGCGGTCCGCGATGAGGTGGCCGTACGCCCGCTGCTGGACGCCTACGCCATTGCGCTGGATCCGGAACTGCTGACCCCGGAAGCCGCCGTCGCCCTGCTGACGTCACGGATCGGCGGCGCCACGTCCATTGAACTGCGCCGGCTGCGTCAGTCGCTCAGGCGGGAAGAACTGCTGGGCGGCGGCGGACGGACCAGCGACGCCCTGCTGGTTGAAGCATTATCGGAACCCGGTGCCCTGGGGACACTGGGACTGGAAGGCCGTTCCGCGCGCCGGACCGCCCGCATGATCCAGGCCGGACGGAGCGCCGCCGCCGAGCCCGGAGCCAATGCCGAGACCGTTCTCTGGGCCCTGTGGCACTCCACCGGACTGGCCAACGCGTGGACCGAATCCGCCCTCACCGGCGGTTCCCACGGAGCCCGCGCCGACCGGGACCTCGACGCCATGATGGCACTTTTCCACACCGCCGAGCGCTACGTGGACCAGATGCCGGGCGCCGGGCCGGAGCAGTTCCTTGAGTACCTCCTGAACCAGGAGCTGCCGATGGATACCCTGGCCGCCCGGGCGCAGGTGGACGACGCCGTCGAGCTGATGACCCCGGCCAGTGCTGCCGGGCGGCAGTGGCCCGTGGTCATTGTGGCGGGGCTGCAGGAAGGCGTCTGGCCCAATACCAGGCTCCGCGGTGAGCTGCTGGGCAGCAGCCTGTACGCTGACGCTGTCGAGCACGGGGTCAGCTATGCATTGCAGCTGGACCCGCTGAGCCGGCTGCGGGAAATCCGCTACGACGAACTCCGAAGCTTCTCCACGGCCGTTTCCAGAGCATGCGAGATCCTGATTTGCACTGCGGTTTCGTCCGAGGATGACCAGCCGTCGTCCTTCCTTGACTATGTAGCGCCGCTTGCCCCTGGCGCCGAGGGCAGGGGGTTTACTCCGGTGGAACGGCCCATGACCCTTCGCGCCCTGGTGGCAGAACTGCGCCAATACGCTCAGCTGGATGGAAGGTACGAGCCCGAAGCCGCCGAGGCCGCCAGGGTTCTGGCCGGACTTGCTGCCGTGGAACCGGCGGTCCCCGGAGCGCATCCGGACAGCTGGTGGGGCCTATCGCCTTTGACGACGTCGGAGCCGGTTGTCCCGCCCGGAGGGACGGTTTACGTCTCGCCGTCGAAGGTGGAATCCGTCCAGAAATCACCGCTCGACTGGTTTGTGCAGGCGGCTGGCGGAGAAGCCGCCACCGACTTCGCCCGGAGTCTGGGCACGCTGGTACATGCCATCGCGCAGGACCTGCCGGACGCCTCCGGGGGCGAGTACGTCGCCGAACTCATCCGCCGGTGGCCAACCCTGGGCATGAAGGACAACTGGGAAGGCAAACTCGACTTCCAGCGGGCCGAAACAATGGTGCGCAAGCTCGCACAGTACGTCCTGGTGATGCGGAGCGAGGGCCGGAGCCTGCTGGGCGTCGAGCAGGACTTCGAGGTCCGGTTGCCCGACGTTCCGCCGTCTGATGCCGGGCAGCACGGTGCCCCGTCCGCCGGAGACTTGGACAGCGGGCCCGTCCTTCCCCGCGCCGCTGTGCTCCGCGGCCAGGTTGACCGGCTGGAGGTCGACGCCGAAGGAAGGCTGGTCATTGTGGACCTCAAAACCGGTAAAAGGCAGCCCGGCAAGGCAGAGTTGTCTCGCCATCCCCAATTGGGGGCTTACCAGGCGGCGGTCCTTGCAGGCGGTTTTGCGGATGTTCGAGGGCTGCCCGGCTCAGCAGAACCCGACACGGTAGTGCCGGACTTACCAATACCGGGCTCACCTGTGCCGGGCGGCGCCGTGCTGGCGCAGCTGGGAACAAGCACCAAGAGCCCCGGCGTTCAGCAACAGGATCCCCTGGACGCCAGGGATAACTGGGCTCTGGACATGGTCACGGATGCGGCCGCCGTTATGTCCGGCAACGGCTTCGAGGCCAGGCACGACCCCGCAAAGAGCAGCCACGGAGGGCACGGCTGCCGGCTCCCCGAGGTCTGTCCGCTCTGCGTCCGCGGAAAGCAGGTCACTGAATGAGCCAGCCCCAGGTTCCAACGCCGCTGTTTACCCCGGAGCAGCTGTCCAGGCTGCTGGGCGAAAAGAATACGCCGACGCCCGAACAGTCCGCCATTATTTCCTCACCACTGGCTCCCCGGCTGGTGATCGCGGGAGCGGGCTCCGGCAAGACCGCCACCATGGCCGACCGCGTGGTCTGGCTCGTCGCCAACGGCTGGGTCAGGCCTGAGGAAGTCCTGGGCGTGACCTTTACCCGGAAGGCGGCCGGTGAGCTTGCCACCCGGATCCGGGCCAAGCTGGCCGCGCTGCAGCGGGTCGCTGCCCAGGACACGCGGCATGAAGTGTTCCCCGAGGGTCTGCTAAGCACCGACGCCCTTGAGCCCAAAGTGTCCACGTACCACTCATTTGCCAGCGGCATCGTTTCTGACTACGGGCTGCGGCTGGGCGTGGAACGCGACGTTGTGCTGCTTGGCGGGGCCCAGGCCTGGCAGCTCGCCAGCGAAGTGGTGGAAGCGTTCGACGGCGATTACAGCCATTTCAAGGCAGCCAAGTCCACGCTGGTCAAGGCAGTCATCCAACTCGCGGGGGAGTGCGCAGAGCACCTGCAGGAACCGGCCGACGTCGAGGCCTGGCTGCTGGCGCGGCTCGCCGAGTTCGAAGAACGTCCCTACGTGGCCGGAGCGACAAAGAACGCCCCTCAGGCGGCCGGTGAACTCGCCGCGATGCTGCGTACGAGGGCCAGCGTGGCTGACATGGTGGGCCGCTACGCCACCGCCAAGAAGTCACGTGGAGCCTTGGACTTCGGCGACCTGGTGGCACTTGCGGCCCGTGTTGCCCGTGAGATCCCCCTTGCGGCGGATATGGAACGCCAGCGCTACAAGGTGGTGCTCCTCGACGAGTTCCAGGACACGTCGTATGCCCAGCTGGTCTTGTTTTCGCGGCTATTCGGGGAGGGCCATGCGGTCACCGCTGTGGGAGACCCCAACCAGTCGATTTACGGCTTCCGGGGTGCTTCGGCAGGTCAGCTCTTCCACTTTGTCCGTGAATTCCCGGTCCGCGTGGATGGTGACGACGGGCAGGCACGCTTCGAGCCCGCCCCTACGTCATACCTCACCACGGCGTGGCGCAACGGCCGGACCATCCTGTCTGCGGCCAACATCATGTCTGAGGCCTTGGGGCGCGCAGAGGCCCGGAAGGCCCCTGCCGGCAGCGCTGCGACAGGCACCATTCCGGCGGGCACGGCTAGCGCGGCGGCGAATGTGCCGCCCCTGCAGCCCAGCCCTTTCGCGGTGGAGGGACGGGTGGTGCTGGGCCGCTTCGGCACAGACCTCGACGAAGCCGCAGTCCTTGCCGAAGACGTCCTGAAATACCGGATCACGGACTTTGAACGTGAGGCTGACGGCACACCGGTGCCACCGGCACTAGCCGTACTGTGCCGGCGACGTGCCCAGATGGAGACCATCCGGCGGGAGTTCGAGGCGCGGGGGATTGCCTACGAAATCGTCGGGCTAGGCGGGCTGCTCGACACCCCCGAAATCGTTGACCTGGTGGCCACGCTCCGGGTGCTGGCCGATCCTGGCCGCTCGGACTCCCTGATGCGCCTCCTGGCTGGCGCACGCTGGCGGATCGGGCCGGCAGACCTGATGGCCTTCCGCGACTGGTCCAGCCAGCTCGCACGCCGCCGCGGCCGCCCATCCTCCGGCGCGACTACGCCGGAGGACGGCCCCATGGACGCATCCGAGGAGGCCGTCATCGAAAGTGACCTGACTGACGGCGCCAGCCTGGTCGAAGCACTGGACTGGCTGCCACGCGCAGACTGGACCTCGTCCCATGGCCGGTCGCTGACCGAGCCAGCCCGCGACCGCTTCGGCAGGCTCTCCACAGAACTAAGGCAGCTGCGCGGCTACCTCGGGGACGACCTCACCACCCTGCTCGGTGAGGTGGAACGCGCCATGTTGCTCGACATCGAAGTGGCAGCGCGCCCGGGAACCAGCATCCACCAGGCCCGCCGAAACCTGGATGCCTTCCAGGACGCAGCGGCCGGCTTCCTGCGGACCTCGCACCGGGTGGACATCCTTGCGTTCCTGGCCTGGCTTGAAGCCGCCGCGGCCGAGGAAAACGGCCTTGAGGCTCCGCCGTCGGATATCAACCGCGAGGCTGTGCAGCTGCTGACCGTCCATGCGTCAAAGGGCCTGGAATGGGACGTCGTTTTTGTTCCGGGCCTCAACGCCGGTGCCTTCCCCAGCAGCAAAGATTCCCGCTGGAGCAGCGGCGCGGCCGCACTGCCGTGGCCGCTGCGCGGGGACCGATCGGATCTGCCCCAATGGGATACCGACCAGCCGGACCAGAAGGGCTGGCTGGACGCCGAAAAGGACTTCAAATCAGCGGTCCAGGTCCACGGTGAGGGTGAGGAACGCCGTCTTGCCTATGTGGCGTACACCAGGGCAAAGCATGTCCTTTGGGTCTCCAGCGCAGCATGGGTGGGCTCCAGGGCTGGGCGTGCCGAAATGTCACCGTTCCTCGCTGAACTGGAACAGCTTGTCGGGCCCGTCCCTGACAGCGCTCCGGGACGGGACATGGAAACAAACTGGGCCTTGGTCCACCCGGCGTCAGTGGACGAGGCCTCCCTGCCGGAGAAGAGCCCGTTGACTACCGAAACTGAGGTGGCCGGATGGCCTTATGACCCCCTCGAAGGCCCGGTGGATGCGCGGACCGGGGAGCGACTGCGGGTTATTCCCGGCAGGCGGCTGGCCATGGAGAACGCCGCGGCACGTGTCCGCGAGGCGTTGGAGCCCTTGGTGTCCGGGGACCAAGAGCCGGTCCTTGAACATGCATCCGCCAATGAGTCCAAGCCAGGGCTCCGGGGAAATGCGGCTGGCTGGGCGAGGGAAGCGGCCTTGCTGCTGGAACGGCGTTCCAGGCGCGCATCCGGGCAGGACGTTCATTTGCCCGGTCACATCTCTGCGTCCACGCTGGTGGATCTTGGCGAGGACCCGGCGGGGGTAGTGGGCCGGCTGCGAAGGCCTGTTCCGCGTGAGCCCGGCATGTCCGCGCGGAAGGGGACGGCATTCCACGCCTGGGTTGAAGAGTACTTCGGCGCAGCCGGCATGCTGGATCTTGGCGAGGCCCCGGGCTCCGATGATCACATTGACGCCGCCTATGATCTCGACAGCATGGTGGCCACCTTCAGGGCCTCGGAATGGGCGGACAGGTCACCGGCATTTGTCGAAGTACCGGTGGAAACGCGCGTGGGCGACGTTGTGGTCCGTGGCCGCATAGATGCTGTCTTCCAGGACGCGGACGGCAGATGGGACCTCGTGGACTGGAAAACAGGCCGCCGGCCCTCTGCCGCCCAGCTGAGGGCCAAATCGGTGCAGCTCGCCGCGTACCGGCTTGCTTGGGCCCGGCTCAAGGGCGTGGCAGTGGAGGACGTCAGGGCCGCCTTCTTCTACGTTGCGGACAACCAGGTGGTTCGGCCGCACGATCTGGGCACTGCTGAGGAGCTCGAACAGATCGTGTCCGCTGCCCTGGATGTCAGCGTTCCCTGACGCCAGTGCTCCCTGGAGTCAGGAAGAGCTTCCGGGCGTCAGTGCTTCCTGACTTCGACGATGCTGATGGCCGCGGTGGAAGTATCCTCGGCGGACGGGCGTACTGCCGGCTTGTCGTCCGGCTCTTCGACTGCCGGCTCTTCGTCCGCCGGTGCCACGTCGGACGGGATGGGCTCAGCAGGGATGCGGATGACTTGTACGGCCGGCACAGCCGGAACAGGCTCCACCGATGGGACGGGCACGGGGGCGACGGTCACCGCCGGAGCAGCGGCAAGACCCGCCGGCTGGGACCTGCCCGCTGCCGCGGGGTGGGCAGCAGGGGACTGGGCGGCGTCGTCGGCCGGGGCAGCCGGCGCGGGCAGCGGTTCGACACTGATGGCCTGCCCGCCGTGCTCTTCGACGTCGTCCGCGAGCGTTTCCAGCATGCCTTCGGCTTCGGCAACCATCCCGTCGTCGCCAGCCGCAATGCCCTTGACGAGGTATTGCGCCAACGCGAACTCGGCTGACAAAGCGGCCCGCCGGATCAGGTGCTGGTCCGGTACGTCGCGGCGGCTGCCGGTGTAGCTTGCCAGGACGGCGTCCACAAAATCCTGTTCATTCGAGGCAACCAGCCAGGCAAAGTCGTCGGCGGGATCCCCAATCCGAAGGTCCGTCCAACCAGTAACGGCCGTGACACGGCCGCTTTCGACGAGCAGGTTGTCCTCGTGGAGGTCGCCGTGGACAACGCACGGGTTGAACCGCCATAGCGAGACGTCTTCGAGGGCATGTTCCCAGCGGAGCAGCAGCGACGCCGGGATTTTTCCGGTAGTTGCTGCCTGGTCTAGCTCGTTGAGCCGGCGCTGGCGGAATTCGTTGGGCGTATAGCTGGGCAGGTCCGCGTTGCTGACCAGGGAATGCGGAAGATCATGGATGGCCGCCAGGGCTGTCCCGATTTCCCGGGCAAGCACGGCGGGACCAGCGGTGAGTTCCTCAACACTTTGCGTGCTGCCGGCCAGATGGGAGTAGACAAAGGTGCTGAGGCTGCCCAACCGGACGCTGCCGGCAACCGTGGGCATGAGGAAGGGCAACTCGGCCCGGATGGCCGGTGCGAATGCGCGGAGGACAAGGAACTCCGTCTCGAGCCTGGCGCTTGCTTCCGCATGCCGCGGCGACCTGACCCGCCACCGCTTGCCCTCCGAATCCAGCAGCAGTGCGGAGTCGAAATCCGCGGGATCGTCCGCGGCGGAGCTAACGGCGGTAGGGGTCAGCCCGGGGACTGCCGCGGTTGCCACGGCTGCCAGTTCGATCGGTTTTCTTCTCACCGTTCCACGGTAGATTGAGTGGCGGCCAAGACAACGATGTGCGGCGGCGAGTCTCCAGATATGCTGCAAAAGTCGGCTTCGGCACACCGCTTGGAGGCCCACGCCACATGTCCTGGCCGAATGTCCCTGCCGAATGTAAATTGTCCGTCCGAGTCAGTACGGTGGACACATGAGTCATGCGGAGTCCGCTATACCGGCCTACCAGCCGCAGGCAGTCCAGCTGCCGGCCAACCACCTGTTTGATACCGTGCTGCCGGTCCTCCCGGCTGCCGTTGACCGCGGCTCCGCTGATCGTGTCCGGCCAGGCATGGTTGAGGAATTGCTGGCCAGCGAGCTTACGCGGGCAGTGGTCCTAGCCGGGAGGCAGACCCTGGTACAAGGCAACCAGCTCCTGCTGCCCGCAGCCGCCCGGTTGCTCGCTCACCTGCGGGACCGCGGCTTAGCCCCGGAGCAGGTCATCTATCTTGGCGCCGCATTGGACGGCTCGGATCTTGCCGCCGGCACCGAAGTGGTCCTTGTTATCCTTCCCGAACCTGCCGAGCCCGGCACTGCGGGAATCCCGAACGATGCGCAGTGGGCCGGCTTCCGCGACATCGCTGCCGTCCTGAACCCCACTGACACGGCGTTGTTCGTCGAGGCCAGCGCCATCGCCAACTGGCATGCCGGCCATACGCACTGCCCCCGTTGCGGGACACGTACTGCGGTGGAGGCCGGCGGCTGGGTCCGCCGCTGCCCCGAGGACAGCTCGGAACACTACCCCCGGACGGATCCGGCCATCATCGTCACGGTGGTAGGGCCGGACGGACGGCTGCTGCTCGGTGGCGGCGGCCCGGTTGACGCCAAAAACTACTCCACGCTGGCCGGATTCGTCGAACCAGGCGAATCCCTGGAACAGGCCGTCGTCAGGGAAATCCACGAAGAAGTGGGTGTCCGGGTCACAGGATGCCAGTACTTGGGCTCGCAGTCCTGGCCGTTCCCGGCCTCCCTTATGCTTGGATTTACCGCCATCACCGAAGACACTGTGGCAAAGCCCGACGGCGTGGAGGTAACCCGTGCGCGCTGGTTCAGCCGGGAGGAACTCCAGGGCGCCGTGCTCACCGGAGAAATCACCATCTCCAGCCGGCTGTCCATCGCCCGCTCGCTGATTGAGCACTGGTACGGCGGCCGGATCATGGACCGCACGGACACCTGACACCCGGAACAGGCATCACCATTGGCCAGACGCCAGCACGTGGCAGTCGCGACAACAGAGCAGCAGAAGTGACCACAGAGAATCTTGACAGTGCCCAGTCCCTTGAGGAACGAATCCTTGGGGGACTTGACGCTGAACAGCGCGAGGTCGCCAGCACGCTGAATGGGCCGCTGTGCGTCCTCGCCGGTGCCGGCACCGGCAAGACCCGGGCCATTACGCACCGGATTGCCTACGGCGTGCACTCCGGGGTGTATAGCCCCCAGCGGCTCCTCGCCGTGACGTTCACGGCCCGGGCCGCAGCGGAAATGCGCAGCAGGCTGCGGGACCTCGGCGTGGGCAATGTGCAGGCACGCACGTTCCACGCCGCCGCCTTGCGGCAGTTGCAGTTTTTCTGGCCACAGGCGGTCGGCGGCACCCTGCCCAACCTGCTGGACCACAAGGCCCAGATGATCGCCGAAGCGTCCCGCCGCCTGCGGCTCAGCACTGACCGCGCGTCCATCCGGGACCTCGCCTCCGAAATTGAATGGGCCAAGGTCTCCATGCTGACCCCGGCCAACTACCTCGAGAACGCGCAGGGCAGGGGAACCCCTGGCGGGTTCGACCTCACCGCCGTCGCCCGGGTCTTCCAGTCCTACGAGGACGTCAAGACGGACCGCAACGTCATCGACTTCGAGGACGTACTCCTGATCACCGTAGGGATCCTGCAGGAGGACCAGAAAGTCGCGGCCACCGTCCGCGAGCAGTACCGGCATTTTGTGGTCGATGAGTACCAGGACGTTTCGCCGCTGCAGCAGCGCCTCCTGGAACTGTGGCTTGGTGGGCGGGACGAGCTGTGCGTAGTGGGCGATGCGAGCCAGACGATCTACTCGTTTACCGGCGCTTCGCCCAAACACCTGCTGGGATTCAAGGCGCAGTACCCTGAGGCCAATGTGGTGAAACTGATCCGGGATTACCGTTCCACGCCGCAGGTGGTCAAGCTGGCCAACGATCTCCTTGCCGCCCGTCGCGGTGGCGGACCGGTGGCCGATGCTGCCTGGGCGGCTCCGCTGCAGCTGGTGGCCCAGCGGGCGGCGGGGCCGGTGCCCCAGTTCACCGAATGCAGCGACGATGAAGCCGAAGCCGCCACAGTGGCCATTAAGATCCAGGAACTGCTCGACGCCGGCACTCCCGCCAGCCAAGTGGCTGTCCTCTTCCGCACCAACGGGCAGTCCCAAGCATACGAACAGGCGCTCGCTGCGGCCGGGATCAGTTACCAGCTCCGGGGCGGTGAGCGTTTCTTCGCACGCAAGGAAGTGCGTGACGCCATCCTTCAGCTGCGCGCGGCCACCAGGGCCGTCGCCGAAACCGCGACACCGGAACCGCTCGGCCAACTCGTCCGCGATATCGTGGCCTCGCTGGGATACACGGAGGCTCCACCCCATAACGGCGGCGCACTGCGCGAACGCTGGGAGTCCCTGGCAGCGCTGGTGGCGCTCGCGGACGAGCTTGTCCACGTCCGCGGTGAGCAGTTCAGTCTCGGGGACTTCGTTAATGAACTCCAGGAGCGGTCCCTCGCGCAGCATGCTCCCACTGTCCAGGGTGTGACGCTCGCGTCGCTGCACGCCGCGAAGGGTCTCGAATGGGATGCCGTGTTCCTGGTGGGCCTCTGCGAAGGCCTGATGCCTATTTCCTTCGCGGACACACCCGAAGCCGTGGACGAGGAGCGCCGCCTGCTCTACGTGGGTATCACGCGTGCCCGTGAGCACCTGTCGCTTTCCTGGTCCACGGCACGCACGCCGGGGGGCCGGGCCAACCGCAAACCTTCACGCTTCCTCGACGGGCTCCGGCCCAATTCGGTGGCCAGCTCCAGCGCCCGCGGAAAAGGGCCGGCGCCGCGCCGGAAATCAGCTGCCCCCGCCACTTGCAGGGTCTGCGGGAGCATGCTGTCCAGTGGCGCCGAACGCAAGGTGGGCCGCTGCAACGACTGTCCTCCCAGCTACGAAGAACAGACGTTCGATGCCCTTCGGCAGTGGCGGAAGGAAATCGCCTTGGCTGCCGAGGTGCCGGCGTTTGTGGTCTTCACGGATGCCACGCTGACGGCCATCGCCGAGGCCAAACCGTCCACGCTGGAGGAGCTTGCGGCACTGGCCGGCGTGGGTCCGTCCAAACTGGAAAAATACGGCGAACACGTGCTGCGGGTGCTCGTCGAAAGCACCACCCTGTGACACGCCGGCCGGTAGGACAGGACACCCTCCCCTTTACCACGGCGGACGGAGCGCCGGTTGAGGTGCGGCGGTCGGCCCGCCGGACCAGGACCGTGGCTGCCTTCTGGGAGAACGGGACGGCGGTGGTGGCCATTCCTGCCCGGTTCACCGCCGCTCAGGAGTCTGAATGGGTGCACCGCATGCTGGAGAAGCTGCACCGCCAGGGGGAGCGGCGCTCACGCAAAGGAAGTAAGCAGCCGGCCACAGATACTGCGTTGGCCGCCCACGCCGCAGCCCTTTCGGCCCGGTACTTCGGCGGCAGGGCAGTCCCGACGTCGGTCCGCTGGGTCAGCAACCAGAACTCGCGCTGGGGCTCCGCAACGCCGTCGGAAGGATCCATCCGACTCTCCGACAAGCTCAGGCCCATGCCGCAGTGGGTCATCGACTACGTCCTCCTGCATGAGCTCGCCCACCTGCTGGTGGCCGGGCACAACGCCGCCTTCTGGAAGCTGTTGGAGGCCTACCCCGACACGATGCGGGCCAAGGCTTTCCTGGAAGGCGTCTCGTTCGCCACCTCCCGGGGTCTGACCGCGGGCAGCAATGATCCAGCGTCAGGTGACGCCGACTAGGGAAGGTCGTCTAAACGTCGCCATCGAGCAAGGACACCGACATCATCTGGATGATCCGGCGCATTCGAACACCTCCAGCGGCGGCGAAAGCCGGCGTGGCCGCCGTCGTACCGTGAGGTCTGGCTAAGCCTTGGGCTGGTCCCCGTCGCCCTTGGGCTGGTCACCGTCGCCGGCTGGCTGTTCCCCGTCTCCGGCGTCGGAATCATCCTGCGGCGCGTCGTCGAACCCGCCGCTCAGCAGCTTCTGCAGGGCATCGTCCACTTCGCTGTCGCTGGCCTCGGCCAGTTGGCGGCGGCCGCTGAAGCCCTGCGGGTCATCGAGGTCCTCGGCAGTCGGGAGGAGGTCCGGGTGCTGCCAGATGGCATCGCGTCCGGCAATACCGCGCTCGTCCTTCAGTGCGGCCCACAACGTGGCAGCCTCGCGCAGGCGGCGGGGACGGAGTTCCAGTCCCACCAGGGAAGAAAACGCGTGCTCCGCCGGACCGCCGGTGGCACGGCGTCGCCGGACTGTTTCCCGGAGCGCGCCGGCGGAGGGCAGCAGCTTCTCTGTGGCCGCAGCTGTGAGTTCGTCCACCCAGCCTTCAACGAGGGCCAGGGCGGTCTCCAGTTTTTCAAGCGCCTGCTCCTGTGCGGGGGTCCGCTGTGGCATAAAGACACCCTGGGAGAGTGCTTCCTGGATGCCTTCAGGGTTGCTGGGGTCCAGGTCGCGGGCGAGCTCTTCAATCCTGGACGTGTCGATGTGGATGCCGCGGGCGTAGGCCTCGATGGCGCCGAGCAGGTGGCCACGCAGCCAGGGAACCTGGACAAACAGCCGCGCGTGGGCAGCCTCGCGGACGGCCAGGAACAGCCGGATGTCGTTCTCCGGAAGGCTCAGGCCCTCCCCGAACTTGGTCACATTGGCCGGCAGGAGCGCCATTTCCAGGTCGGCCAGGGGAACGCCGATGTCCGTCGAGCTGACAACCTCGGCGGACAATGCGCCGATGGCCTGCCCGAGCTGCATCCCAAAGATCGCGCCGCCCATGTTCTGCAGCAGGGATGATGCCCCGCCCATCATGGACTTCATCTCTTCGGGCATCTGTTCGGTCATGGCGCTCGAGAGAGCGTTGGCGATGCTGTTGGCTACGGGCTCGGTCAGCCGCTTCCACGTTCCAAGGGTGGCTTCCACCCACTCAGCGCGCGACCACGCACGGCCGATCAGGCCGGTGGCAGGCAGGTCGGTCACGGGATCGAGCCACAGTTCCGCCAGTCGGAGGGCCTCGTCGACTTCGCGGGTCTGCAGGGACGTGACGGACAGGTCGGCGCTGCTGGCGGCAACCCGGCGGGCGTTCTCGTGCGCGAGCTGCCAGTTGACGGGCCCCTCGGACGGGGCGCTCATCATGGCCTGGACCTGGGAAAACATCTGGGCCAGAAGATTGGGGTCGTTCGGCAGTCCAGCTGCCTTCGCGAGTTCGGCAGGATCGAAGTTTTCCATGCCCTTGCCGCCCATCAGGTTCTGCAGCATCTCGGTCAACGGATCCTTCGGCGTATCGTCGCCGTTGGACGGATTGAGTGGGTTGGAGGTCATGATCCCGCCGATCGTCGGTGTGACTGTTCACTTCACGGTACCCCGGGCCGGAGCGCCTGTCTGCCGGACAGGCGTCACGTTCGCTGTAGGCAAAGAGCTGGCCGGAGGCGGCACCGCGTACTGTTGATTCAGTGACTACAACCCGCGGCGATCATCCGCATGAGGACCACACTCCAGAGTTCGACGCCGCCACCACAGCGAGTGCCGCAGCAGCCGGAACGGGTGAGGCCAGCATCCCGCCGACCGGGCAATATGCCCCCCGCAGCTCCCCGCCGGGGGACCGGCGCGTGTCCGTGATGATGCTCTCCGGCGTCCTGGCGCTGGGCCTGGGGATCGCTGCCGTCACCGTCCCGGTGCCTTATGTTGTGGAGTCTCCCGGTCCCACCTTCAACACCATCGGCCAGAGCCAGGGCAGTCCTGTCATCAGTGTGACGGGCCACGAAACCTATCCCGCCAAGGGAAATCTGGACCTGACCACCGTTTATGTTGACGGCGGTCCCAACGGCCCGGTGAGCGTCTTGGGTGCTTTCACCGCTTGGCTGGACGGGTCCAAATCCGTTCACCCTGTGGAGCTGCTTTACCCTAGCGGCACCACGAAGGAAGAGGCTGACGAACAGAGCTCCGTGGCCATGACGTCATCGCAGGAGAATGCGGTGGCATCAGCACTCAAGGAGCTCGATATTCCCTTCGGCCAGCAACTCCAGGCCGCGGGACTGCCCGACGGTTCGCCGTCGGCCGGCAAGGTTGAAAACGGCGACATCTTCGAATCGATCAACGGCAAACCCATCACGTCGCTCGCCGTTGTGCAGGAGGAACTTGTCGCCGGCCGGGGGGCACCGGCCAGCCTGGTGGTGCAGCGAGGAGGGGAATCCGTCACGCAGACCATCACCCCCATGGACAACGGGGCAGGCCGCTACATTCTCGGAGTCATGCTCAAGTACCTGTTCACGTTTCCGTTTGACGTGAAGATTTCCCTGGACAAGGTTGGCGGACCAAGCGCAGGGCTGATGTTTTCGCTGGGCATCATTGACACCGTGACGCCGGGGGACCTTACCGGCGGCAAACATGTCGCCGGAACGGGGACCATCACCCCGGACGGCGCGGTTGGCCCCATCGGCGGCATCCGGCAGAAGATGCTCGGCGCGCGTGAAGGCGGAGCCACCGTGTTCCTCGCCCCGGCAGAAAACTGCGACGAAGTTGTCGGCCATATTCCGGACGGGCTGCAGGTGCTCAAAGTGGAGAACATCGCAGAGGCGCGGCACGCCGTCGAGGTCGCCGGATCCGGGCTGGACATGGGCGCTTTGCCCGTCTGTACCAGCAACTAGACTGAGGCAGGAACTAAGCTTTACCGCCACTCGTGGCAGATATGACGGACGTTGCCACACGCTTGACCGGTGCCGGACGTCAACCGCACGCACGCTTCTCATGTAAACCTGACGACCAGCTATGAGGTACCGAGTTTGTCCCGTCCTACCAGCCCCATCCCGCCCGGAAGACCCCCCTCGAGACGCGGGGCGCTAACGCCCACGCTGATCGTTGTTGCCATCGCAGTGGTGGGCTTCATCTTCTTCGCCAACGTGTGGACTGACGTCCTCTGGTACCGGCAGCTCGGCTACTTCGAAGTGTTCGTCACGGAAAACCTTGCCCGGATCGGCATCTTCCTCGCCGGCTTCGCGCTTATGTTCGTGGCCGTCTTTTTTGCCATCCGGGTTGCCTACCACGCACGGCCGGTCTACGCACCGGACTCCGAGATGCGCGACAACCTGAACCGCTACCAGGCCCAGCTTGAACCGGTCCGCCGCGTCGTTATGCTTGGCCTGCCCATCCTGTTCGGACTCTTCGCCGGCAGCGCTGCGGCCAGCCAATGGCAAAAAGTGCTGCTGTTCTTCAACCAGGAGCCGTTCGGCCAGAGGGATCCTGAGTTTGATCTGGACATCAGCTTCTACCTCATGACACTTCCGTTCCTGGGATTCGTCACAGGGTTTCTCATCAGCGTGGTGGTCGTGGCCGGCATCGCCGGAATCCTCACCCACTACCTCTACGGCAGCATCCGCCTGATGGAACGCGGCGTATTCACCAGCCGCGCGGCACAGATCCACCTCGCCGTGACCGGCGCAGCCTTCCTGATCCTGCTCGGCGCAAACTTCTGGCTTGACCGCTATGCTGCCCTGCAGGGCAACGGCGGGCGCTGGGCCGGTGCGCTGTACACGGACGTGAACGCCGTTATCCCCACCAAGGCGATCCTCGCCGTGGCGGCAGGCCTGGTGGCCATCCTCTTCATAGTTGCGGCGGTCATCGGCCGCTGGCGCCTGCCGGTCATCGGTACCGCCATGCTGATCATCACCTCAATCCTGGCCGGCGGCGTGTACCCGTGGGTCATCCAGCAGTTCCAGGTGCGGCCGTCCGAGCAGACGTTGGAGAAGGAGTTCATCCAACGCAATATCGAAATGACCCGGGCTGCCTATGGCCTGGACCAGATCCAGGTGGATCGCTACGACGCCACGAATACCGCCAGCACCGGCGCGCTGGCCCCGGACGCCCAGACCACGGCAAACATCCGTCTCCTGGACCCCAACCTGATCTCCGATGCCTTCTCCCAGCTGGAGCAGTACCGCCCGTACTACCAGTTCCCGGAGGCACTGAACGTCGACCGCTACGAGGTTGACGGCAAGATCCAGGACACAGTCATCGCCGTTCGCGAGCTGAACCCGGAGAATGTCGCCGCCAACCAGCAAGGTTGGCTCAACCAGCACGTTGTCTACACCCACGGCTATGGCGTCGTGGCGGCCAAGGGAAACAAGTTCACCGTTGACGGCAAACCGGAGTTCCTCCAGTCGGGTATCCCGTCCACAGGTGTCCTTGGCGATGATTCCACGTATGAGCCGCGTATCTACTTCGGCGAAGACTCTCCGGAGTACTCCATTGTTGGAGCGCCCGAGGGATCACCGCACCGCGAACAGGACAGGCCTTCCGGCAAGGAAGGCGATGGGGAAACCCAGTACACCTTCACCGGCAACGGTGGACCCAGCGTTGGCAGCTTCTTCAACAAGGTCCTCTACTCCATCAAGTTCCAGTCCTCGGACCTGCTCCTCTCCGATGGGGTCAACGCGGAATCCCAGATCCTTTACGACCGCAGTCCGCGTGACCGTGTGGAAAAGGTTGCCCCGTACTTGACCGTTGACGGTAACGCCTACCCGGCCGTTGTTGACGGCCGCGTCAAGTGGATTGTGGACGGCTATACCACCAGCCAGTACTACCCGTACTCGCAGCAGGAGCAGCTCTCGGCCGCCACTGCAGACTCCCAGACCACGTCAGGCCGGACGGTTGCCCTGCCCAACAGCTCGGTGAACTACATCAGGAACTCCGTCAAGGCCACGGTCGATGCCTATGACGGCTCGGTCACGCTCTATGCGTGGGACGACCAGGACCCTGTTCTGAAGGCCTGGCAGAAGGTTTTCCCCACATCCCTGAAGCCCTACTCGGAGATGTCCGGAGACGTTATGAGCCACGTCCGGTACCCGGAAGACCTGTTCAAGGTCCAGCGCGAACTGCTGGGCCGTTACCATGTCACAGACCCGGTGAGCTTCTTCAAGAGCGACGACGTGTGGAGCGTGCCGAACGATCCAACCGTGGACACCGAGGTGAAGCAGCCGCCGTTCTACATGTCGCTGCAGATGCCTGATCAGGACGATCCGGCGTTCCAGCTGACCTCGTCCTTCATTCCACAGCCTGGGAACGGCACAGCCCGGAACGTGCTCTACGGCTTCCTGGCGGCCGACTCCGACGCCGGAAAGGAAAAGGGCGTGAAGGCCGATACCTACGGCAAGCTCAGGCTGCTGCAGATTCCGCCGGCGATCCAGGTTCCCGGGCCGGGCCAGGCCCAGAACAAGTTCAACTCCGATCCAACGGTGTCCCAGGCTTTGAACCTTCTGAGGCAGGGTGCTTCCGAAGTGCTCAACGGCAACCTGCTGACTCTGCCTGTGGGCGGTGGCATCCTGTACGTCCAGCCGGTTTACCTCAAGTCGACCGGCGAGACGTCCTACCCCACCCTCCAGCGTGTGCTGGTGGCCTTCGGTGACAAGGTCGGCTTTGCTCCGACTCTCGACGGCGCCCTGAAGCAACTCTTCGGCGGCGACTCCGGAGCTGCCGCAGGTGACTCCGACAACACCGGCCAGGCCCCGCCCACTCCAGGGACTACGCCGCCGGTGAGCGCAGGTGCCCAGGCTGACCTCAAGGCCGCGCTGGATGAGGCGAACGCCGCCATCAAGGCCGGCCAGGCAGCCTTGGCTGCCGGCGACTTTGCGGCCTATGGGGAAGAGCAGAAGAAACTGGCTGCGGCCCTGCAGAAGGCGCTTGACGCCGAGGGCAAGATCCCGGCGCCGGCCCCTGAAGCCACGCCGTCGCCCGAGGCTACGCCGACGGCTACACCTACGGCGACGCCCTCGCCGTCAGCCGGCAACTAGGGGGCTTGACCAGCGAGACGCACATCACGCCACCAGGATTTGGCCTCCCGTTCACCGAACGGTAAAGTTGATCTTGCGACGCGGGGTGGAGCAGTTCGGTAGCTCGCTGGGCTCATAACCCAGAGGTCACAGGTTCAAATCCTGTCCCCGCAACTGGCGAAAAGTCCGGATTCTGGAAACAGAATCCGGACTTTTTGGTTTAACCGGACCGGCCCATATCCCAGGGAGCGTCCGCCCCGTAGGGCCATAGAACGGGGTTATGGCGGCTCTCAATCCGGATTGGTTTTTACCTGCTCCAAAGTTCGGTAGTGTTGTTCTTGCGACGCGGGGTGGAGCAGTTCGGTAGCTCGCTGGGCTCATAACCCAGAGGTCACAGGTTCAAATCCTGTCCCCGCAACTGGCGAAAAGTCCGGATTCTGGAATCAGAATCCGGACTTTTTGGTTTAAGCGGCCCGCCCCGGGAAGGCAACCTCGGGGCTGTGGCGTCCTGCAATCACGATTGGTTCTTACCTACTCCAAAGTACGGTAGTGTTGTTCTTGCGACGCGGGGTGGAGCAGTTCGGTAGCTCGCTGGGCTCATAACCCAGAGGTCACAGGTTCAAATCCTGTCCCCGCAACCATGTAGAAGACCCCGACCGGCATTACGCCGGTCGGGGTCTTCTTTTGCCCGATTACATGTGGTTCCTAGTATTCTCGTTCGCAAGCCCTTTGAGCACCTGGTCAGTCATTCTTGAGAGGAATGTTGTTCGATGTCGACACCCACGAAGAAGCCCGGTTCCTCTACAGGCAAGCGGTCCAGGGTCTACTGGGGTGTCCCTGCCGCTCTCGTAGTGCTGGTGCTGGTGGTGCTGCTGGCGAAGTGGATGACGGGCCTTCCTGCGGTGGCCTCGTTCCTGGCCGACTATCCGGGACATTCGGAACTGCCTGAGGGCGCACCCGTCGGATTCCCGGCGTGGCTGGCCTGGCAGCACTTCCTGAATGGTTTCTTCCTGCTGCTCATCATCAGGACCGGCTGGCAGGTGCGGACCACCACCCGCCCCAGCGGCCACTGGACGCGCAACAACAAGGGCTTGATCAAGACCAGGAACGCGCCTACCAAGATCACGTTGGAGCTTTGGTTCCACCTGACGCTGGACGCATTGTGGATCCTTAATGGACTGGTGTTTGCCGTCCTCCTGTTCGCGACAGGACAGTGGACGAGGATCGTCCCCACTAGCTGGGATGTCTTTCCCAACGCGCTGTCCGCAGCCCTGCAGTACGCATCCCTGAACTGGCCCACGGAAAACGGCTGGGTCAACTACAACGCCTTGCAGTTGCTGACGTACTTCCTCACCGTCTTCATCGCCGCGCCACTTGCCTTCATCTCGGGCATCCGGACGTCCTCCGCCTGGCCCAAAAAGGCTGCCGCGCTGAACAAGGCGTACCCGATCGAACTGGCGCGGGCCATCCATTTCCCCGTCATGATCTACTTCGTGGCTTTCATCGTGGTGCATGTCTTCCTGGTACTTGCCACTGGTGCACTGCGGAACCTGAACCACATGTACGCGGTGTCCGACGGCGACGGCTGGCTCGGCTTCTGGATCTTCCTCGTGTCCGTGGCTCTGATGGTCGCGGCATGGTTCCTCGCCCGGCCCATCTTCCTGCGCCCCATTGCTTCCCTGATGGGCAAAGTCAGCCGCTGATTTCCGTGCCGGTGGACGCGTCCCTGCCTGGCTGGTCCTCCCGAAGCTTCTGATAGGTCGCAAGCGCACGCTCCCTGGACTCGGGGAGTCCCACTACGGGAGCGGGGTAGCCGTGGACATCGGTCTGCTTCCACGGTTCATGGATGGCCTTGCGGTCCATCCGGGCGAGCTCCGGAATGAACTCGCGAAGGTACCGGCCCTCGGCGTCGAACTTCTTGCTCTGCGTCACCGGATTGAAGATCCGGAAGTACGGGGATGCGTCGGCGCCTGAGCCCGCCACCCATTGCCAATTAGCGGGGTTGCTCGCCGCATCGGCATCCACCAGGGTGTCCCAGAACCACGCCTCTCCCAGGCGCCAGTCGGCCAGAAGGTTCTTGACGAGGAAGGACGCCGCGGCCATCCGGACCCGGTTATGCATCCAGCCTGTCTGCCACAGCTGCCGCATTCCCGCGTCCACCAGCGGGTAGCCGGTCCGGCCCTGCTGCCAGGCGCCCAGTTCCGCCGTGGTGGGATCCTGCCATTCGAACCGGTCGAATTCCGGCCGATAGTTTCGGGTAGCCAGCTGGGGGTTGGCATAAAGCAGCTGCCAGCAGAACTCCCGCCAGCCCAGTTCGGAGCGGAAGATCCCGACGTCGGGAGTCACTTCGCGGGGGAAGCGGCGGCGGAGCTCATGCCAGACGCGGAAAGGGCTGATCTCACCAAAACGGAGGTGCGGGGACAGCCTGGACGTGCCTTCCACCCCGGGAATGTCCCGGCCCGTGCCGTACTCCTGTGCGGGCCCGTCCAGGAAGTCCTCCAGCCTGCTGTGTGCTCCGGCTTCCCCGGGTTCCCAGGCTGCGGCCAGCCCGCCGCTCCAGTCCGGGGACACGGGCAGCAGTGACCACTCCGCCAAGGCGTCGCTGCCGGCCTGCTTCATCGAACCGGCGAATGCGGGGGAGGGCAGGCGGGCCGGCGCATCCAGCGGCGGACGCGGCTCGCCGGACGCAGTGCAGGCCCGCCAATAGGGGGTGAACACCTTGTAGGGGCCGCCGCTGCCCGTGGTGATGGTCCACGGTTCGAAGAGCAGGTTGGCCTGGAAGCTGACTGCTTCGATGCCGTTCTCCGCCGCCCAGGCCTTGAGGTCCGCGTCCAGGGACCGTTCAGGACCGCCGTAGCGGCGGTTCCACAGAACGTGCTGAGCGCCGGTTTCCGCGGCGAGCTCCCGGATCACACGGCCGGCGGGGCCTCGCCGGAGGGTGAGCGTGGAACCGGCCTCAGCAATCGCCGCGGCCAGGGACGTCAGTGAGTGGTGCAGCCACCAGCGGGCCGCGCCTCCCAAGGGACGGATTCCGGGGGATTCCTCATCGAGGATGTAGACCACCGTGAGCGGCAGTCCGAGTTCGACGGCGTGGGACAGTGCGGGGTTATCGTCCAAGCGAAGGTCATCACGGAGCCAGACGATGGAGGATGCGACGGTGGAGGCCATGGCCTCCACGCTACACACCCTCGTCAGGAGCCGCACGGCCGCATGGGGCTGGTTGCACCGCCGGTGGCACTACCGGTTGGAGGTACTGCCCGGGCACAACAAGGGCCGGGGTTCATGATGAACCCCGGCCCCGGCTGGCCCGCTCAGTGGCGGACGCGGCTGGCTACAGCTTGTCGAAGTCGGCTTCGTCGACCGTGGACGCAGACGTGGCGCCGGAAGCGCCGATGGCCGGCTTGGCGCCGCCGGACTTCAGGGCTGCCAGGCGTGCTTCGATTTCCACCTGCTCGCCGAGGTCTTCCAGCTGGTTGAACTGGGCGTCCAGGCTCGACGCGGAAAGCTCCTGCTGGCCGCGCACCTTGGCCTCTTCGCGGCGGATTTTCTCTTCGAAACGGCCAACTTCGCTGGTGGGATCCATGAAGTCGATGCTCTTGATGGCATCGTGCACCTGGGACTGCGCCGCTGCAGTCTTGGACCGGGCAACCAGCTCGTTGCGCTTGCTGGTGAGCTCGTTGAGCTTGCCCTTCATCTGATCCAGGCCCGACTTGAGCTTGTCCACTACCTCGGTCTGCGAGGCGATGCTCGGCTCAGCACCCTTGGCTTCGCTTTCCGCGGACATCTGGCGCTGCAGCGCCACCTTTGCGAGGTTGTCGAACTTCTCGGCGTCGATGCTGTCGCCGGCACCGCGGTATTCGTCTGCCTTGCGGGATGCGGCAAGGGCCTTGTTGCCCCAGTCTTGGGCGTTCTTGATGTCCTCGCGGTAGTCATCCTGGAGCATACGCAGGTTGCCGATGGTCTGGGCGACTGCGGATTCCGCCTCCGCGATGTTGTTTGTGTAGTCCCGGACCATCTGGTCCAGCATCTTCTGCGGATCCTCAGCGTTGTCCAGCAAAGTGTTGATGTTTGCCTTTGCCAGCTGTGCGATCCGGCCGAAAATGGACTGCTTAACCATGGTGTTACCTTTCGTCCTGCTCAATGGTGGCCACTGAGATCAGTGAACAGTTGTTGTACCGCTTCTCTTCGCCTGCAGGTTCGTTCCTGCCGGCGCTAGCTTGTGATGGGTCAGAAGTCCCCGCCGCCGCCGGAATCGCCGCCCCAGCCGCCGCCCATATCGCCGCCGGAGTCCCCGCCCCAGCTGCCGCCGTCGCTGTGGCCTCCGCCCCAGCCTCCGCCGCTGCCTCCATTGAGGATGGAGTTGATGAGGATACCGCCAAGGATGGCGCCACCAAGGCCGCCGCCGCCTCCGCCGCGCCCGCCGAACATGCCCCCGCCGCCGCCGAAGCCCTGGTTGGCGTAGCCACCAAAGTTGTCTACGTCAGCCTGGGCCAGCTGCGCTGCCTGAGCCGCCAGGGCGTGTGCCTGCTGGGCGTAGGTCAGCGCGGTGACTGGATCGTTGCGGGAGATGGACAGTGCATAGTCGAGGTTGCGCTGGGATTCTGCGAGCCGCGTGCGCGCTTCGGTGCCAACGCCGCCACGGCGGGCGGTGATGTAGTCCGAGGTGGCGCTGATCTGCGCCTGCGCCGACATGATGGTTTGTTGCAGCGAAGCCTGCGCGCGGCGGGCCTGGTCCTGCTGGTTCCGGATACCGGTGAGGGACTGGTCCAGGGCCTGGTGCGCTGTTTCGACGCGCTGCAGGGTGGCGATGGGATCTATCTTCCCGCCCTGGATTTCGGCCTTGACCTGACCCAGGGCTGCCTCAACACCGGCCACCGGGCCGGCCAGTTCGGGGTGCTCGCCGGACTGGATCATAGCCTTCGCCTGCGCGAGGTCCTGGGAGGTTTCGACGACGGCCGCCTCCAGGCCGTTGCGGGCCTCGTCGAGGCTGGCAGAAACCTTGGCGATGGCATCCAGGAGGACGTTGGTCTGGTGCAGGCTCTCTTCCGACGCCCGCACGGCGACCGCGGCGAGGCTGCCCTCGCCTGCGGTGAGCTTCTCCTGGGCGGTGGCCGTGGCGTTCTGCACAAAGTCCAGGCGTTCTTTGGCCTGGGTGATGTTGTCAGCGACCTGCACCAGTGCGCTGTCCGCGTACTTGGCGCGCAACGCCGTCAGTGACTGTTCGGCGCTGGCGATCTTGGCATCGGCTTCCTGCGCGCCCGCGCTGATGGCTGCCAGTGCCTGCGGGGCGTTCTTCTCGAGCTCGCGGAGAGAGTCGAAGTCGGCCTTTTGCTCCTGGAGCGAGCCGAGCGCCGCCTCTGAACGGCGGATGATCTCGCCGAGCCAGCTACGCTGCTGTTCTTCGGTGTCCGGAATGTGGTCATCAAGCTGCTGCTGGAGCTTGAAGGATTCGGACATGTGAGCCTTGGCTTCGGCCAGGGCCTTGGTGAAGTTTCCCACCGCGGCATCGCCGTACTGGGCCTCGGCGAAGCCGAGTTCCTGCTCGCTGGACTTGATGGCGTCATCGGCCTCGATGATCAGCGAGCCGCTCTTGCGCCGGAGTTCCTCGATGCTGAGCGAAGCGAGCGGATCAAGCTCGGCGCCCTGGGGGCCATAGCTGGCACTGGGCGCCTGCGCTGCCTTCTTGCGCTTGTTGCGGAAGTAAAGGTAGGCGCCGGCCCCACCGGCGGCAACTACGCCCGTGCCAACGAGCACAGCTGCGCCGGCGCCGTCACCTGGGACGTTCCCGCTGCCGCCACCTGCTGCGTCTCCGACGGCAGCCGCGGCGTTAATGGCCGCTTGGGCGTAGTCGTCATTGGCCAGCTGCGGGCCGATGGCTTTGCTTTTGATGTTTTCGATTTGGGCGGCGGTGATCTTGCTGCCGCTGGGCTTGTTCAGGATGTACTGTCTGGTCTCGGTAGCCACCGCAAAAATTAATGCATTGGGTCCGAGGTTGGCCTTTTTGGCTACCTCGTCCGTCCACGCTTCGCGGTCGGTTGGGTTTTCGAACTTCTTGACCGTGACGACATGCAGAACAGTGGCGTGGTCGGTTCCGAGCTTCTTGATGGCTTCCTGCACATCAGCCTTCTTCGAGCCGAGGACGCCGGCGGAATCCACGATCTTGGTGGAGGGATCCAGAGTCACCGGGTCTTCAGCCCAGGCCGCGCCGGCAGGAACCGCGAGCAGCCCGGTCAGGCCGATCACGGCGAGGATACGTTTGAACTTTGACCGCATGTGCAACCCTTCAGCACGACTGACACCGATTCGGGACGAATGAGCGTCTCAGAATGCAGCAGCGCCCCCACGCGTGGTGTAAAGCCGCAGGTCGCTGTGGCAATTCCTATTGATTCTATGGTGCACCTCCTGGTGCGTCCACAGCGGCGAATATGCCACCAGCGAAACCACCGGACGTGCCTGCTTGCGCGCGAATTCGGTCTCTCAGCAACCTCCCAGCCAACGTTCGCCCGAGTTCCAGCCAGACAGTACATAGTTAATGCAGACGAGGATGAAAGGAAGTCCAATGACTGAGAACCCAACCCAGGGTGCAGCGCCGGAGAACCGCAATCCGGATGAGAACCGGAATGCGGACCAGAGCCCTGCGGAGGTCCGCAGTGCCGCTGCCGGTCAGGCTAATCCGACGGAGCAGCTGGACCGCTCCGGGGTACCCGGGAACCACACCGAGCCGCTGCCGGGTGCGCCCCGTCCGGTTTATCCTCCCCGCGAGCCGTTCTATGGTCAGCAGACACCGGGCCAGCCCGCTTCCGGACACCAGTACGCCCAGCACGGAGCGCATTCGGCAGCGCCCGGCGGCTCTGCGGGCCAGCAAAACCCGGGCCAGCACAACCCAGGCCATAACGGGCCGGGCCAGTACAACGCGGGCCAGTACGCCCCAAGCCAGTACAACGCTGCCCCGAACCCGGCCGACGCGCCCCGCCGGAAGGCCACCTTCGGCGTCGGCACCCTGGTGGCCAGCATCCTGGCCGCCGGCCTCGTGGGTGGCGGCGTAGCAACAGTCGGTTCCGGCAACCTCTTCAACAACGGCTCTCCGTCGGCGGCGAGCAGCAACAGCCAGCCGGGGACCGTCATCGTCAACAACAAGGACGATGTCAACGCCATCACGGCGGCCGCGCAGAAGGCGTCCCCCAGCGTGGTGACCATCAGCGCCACCAGTGGAGGTTCCGGCGGCACCGGCTCCGGCATCATCCTGGACGACGACGGGCACATCCTCACCAACACCCACGTGGTGACCCTGGATGGCCAGAGCGCCGACGCAACCCTGGAGGTCCGCACCAGCGCCGGCAAGGTCCTCAAGGCCACGCTGGTGGGCACCGACCCCCTGTCTGACCTGGCGGTCATCAAGGTGGACGACTCTTCAGGACTCACTCCTGCAACCCTCGGCGATTCCGGCAAGCTCAACGTGGGTGACACGGCCATCGCCATCGGCTCCCCGTTGGGCCTCACAGGCACCGTTACGGACGGCATCGTGTCCACCCTCAACCGGACCATCAGTGTTGCCTCATCGGCGGCACCCAAGGAAGGTGACAAGACCGAAAGCGGCGACGGCGGCTTCCAGTTCGCCCCGCCCAACGGTGGCCAGGGCCAAAGCACCGCGAACCAGGGCTCCATCTCCATCAACGTGATCCAGACGGATGCGGCCATCAACCCCGGCAACTCCGGCGGCGCCCTGGTCAACACCAAGGGCGAAATCATCGGCGTCAATGTGGCCATCGCGTCCGCGGGCTCCGATTCTTCGTCCTCTAGCGGAAACATCGGTGTGGGCTTCAGCATCCCCATTAACAACGCCAAGCGGGTGGCTCAGGAGATTATTGACAACGGCAAGGCATCCCACGGCCAGTTGGGTGTCAGCGTCCGGGACAAGTCATCCAGCGGGACCACGTCAGGGTTCTCCGTCGGCGCTGACGTGGCCACGGTAGAGGCAAACTCACCGGCAGGCAAGGCCGGCATCAAGGTAGGCGATGTGGTGACCAAGTTCAATGACCTGGTCATCAGCGAGCCAAACCAGCTGACCGCGGCCGTCCGCGAGCAGGCCGGCGGCTCCAAGGTCAAGCTCACGGTCGTGCGCAACGGCCAGGAACAGACGTTCGACGTCACGCTTGGCACCGCAGCTGACCAGTAAGACTTGAGCCACAGAACACGCGGCACACGCTAAAACGGACGACGGCGGCGCTCACCAAAGGTGATCGCCGCCGTCGTCGTTCGTGTTCCCCGCAGGAGGCCGGGCAGCGCCGTGACACAGGCGTTAACGGGACGGCAACGGGGGACGGCTATATGGTTAGCTAGGATCTACCCGTATCCCGGGCGTTCCGAGGCCATGACCCCATCCGGCTGGCTGTCCACAAGCATGGAAGGCTGCTGTAAATACAGTGGAAGAGACATTGAAGATCATCGTCCTGGTCAAGCATGTACCGGACGCACAGTTTGACCGTCACCTCACCGGCGAGGGCTACACCACGGACCGTGACGAAAGCATCCTTTCCGAGCTGGACGAATACGCGCTGGAGGCCGCATTGCAGCTGGCTGAGGCCCGCGGTGGCGCTAAAGCCGGTAACCAGGTCATTGCGCTGAGCATGGGCGCGTCCGGTGCCGTGAACGCGGTGAAGAAATCACTCCAGATGGGCGCCACGGAAGGTGTACACCTCACCGACAGTGCGCTGGCTGGTTCAGATGCCGCCGCCACGTCGCTTGCGCTCGCGGCCGCCATTCGCCACCTCGGCACCGGCGCCCCGGTGGACCTTGTCCTCACCGGAATGGCGTCCACCGACGGCGAAACGTCCCTGGTCCCGGCCCAGCTCGCCGAGCGCCTCGGCCTGCCGCAGGTCACCTTCGCCTCCTCGCTGACGGTCGACGGCGGACGCCTCACCGCACGCCGCGACGCCGACACCTACTCGGAGACCGTCGAAGCGTCGCTGCCCGCAGTCGTATCCGTAACGGACCAGATCAACGAGCCGCGCTATCCCAACTTCAAGGGCATCATCGCGGCCAAGCGCAAGAGCATCACCACCCTGTCGCTGGCAGATATTGGGGTTGATCCCGCACACGTGGGCCACGCCGGATCGTGGACCACGGTGACTGCTGCCGAGGAACGTCCGCCGCGCACCGCCGGAACCATCATCACCGACGAAGGCGACGCCGGCATCAAGCTCGTCGACTTCCTGGCCGCCCAGAAGCTGCTCTAAGAGGGATCACAGACATGGCAAACGTACTCGTATTCATTGACAACCCCGGCGATGCCCTGAAGAAGAGCTCCCTCGAACTGCTCACCCTGGGACGTTCCCTCGGAGAGACCGCCGTTGCCGTTAACGGTGACCTGCACCGGGACGTCTCGGCCACGCTCGCCGAATACGGCGTCACCGCGGTTTACCGGCCTTCCGCCCCGGACCTGGATGACTACCTCGTCTCTGCGAAAGCGGCCTATCTCGCAGCCGCCGCCGGTGCCGCGGGTGCCGGCACGGTCCTCCTGGACAACTCGCCCGAAGGCAAAGAGATCGCGGCGCGGCTCGGCATCCGGCTCAACGCCGGCGTCATCACCGACGTCGTGGCGGTCGACGCCGACGGTACAGCGCACAAGTCGGTCCTGGCGGGTTCCTACACCACCGCTGCCAGGACCACCACGGCGGTTTCCGTGCTGACGGTGAAGGCCAACAACGTCACCCCGGAGCCGGCATCCGTGGCTTCCGCCCCGGAGACGTCCACGGTCGAAGTGCCGGCGGACGGCACCGCCACGGCGGCCCGCATCACCGGCCGCGAGCAGAAGGCGGCCAGCGGCCGCCCTGATCTGTCGGACGCCCGCATCGTGGTGGCCGGTGGACGCGGGGTGGACGGCGACTTCGGCCCCGTGGAGCAGCTTGCGGACGCCCTCGGTGCTGCCGTCGGCGCTTCCCGGGCAGCCACGGACGCCGGCTGGATCAGCCACGACGCCCAGGTGGGCCAGACCGGCAAGACCGTGTCTCCCCAGCTCTACATCTCCGCCGGTATCTCCGGTGCCATCCAGCAGAAAGCCGGGATGCAGACAGCCAAAGTCATCGTGGCCGTGAACAAAGACGCCGAGTCACCGATCTTCGAAATCGCCGATTTTGGCATCATCGGAGACCTCTTCGACGTCCTGCCGCAGGCCACCGAAGAAATCAAGAAGCGAAAAGGCTGACCCTTGGCCCACTCCGCTGCCTCAGCACAGAGCCCGTTCAATCCGGACATCCACCGGATTGGGCGGGTGCTCTGTTTCGCCGCCCACCCGGATGACATCGACTTCGGTGCGGCCGGCACCATCGCCGCCTGGACGGCCGCGGGAATCCACGTCAGCTACTGCATCATGACCGACGGCGATGCCGGCGGCTTTGACCCTGCGCACCGGGCGGAGATCATCGCCCTCAGGGCGGCCGAGCAGCGCCGGGCCGCCGAACTCGTGGGTGTGACCGACATCCACTACCTCCATGAGCGTGACGGCTACCTGGAACCGACGCACGAGGTCATGAAGGGTGTGGTGAAGCTGATCCGGGAACTCCGTCCCGACGTCGTGCTTGCCATGCATCCGGAACGGAACTGGGACCGCCTCCAGAAGAGCCACCCGGACCATCTTGCCGTGGGGGAGGCGGTGACCCGGGCCGTCTATCCAGCTGTGGAAAACCCGTTCGCCTATCCGGAGCTGGCTGAGGCGGGCCTCGAGGCGTACAAGCTGCCGTGGCTGTGGCTCTACGCCGGGCCGGAAGAGCGCGACAACCACTTTGTGGACGTCACCGACCATGTGGACGCCAAACTTGAGGCGATCCACGTGCACGTGAGCCAGCATCCCGACGTCGGCGCCATGGAATCGGCGGTGCGCAATGGCATGCACGTGAATGCCCGGCGTGCTGGCTTTGCCGAGGGCCGCAGCGCCGAAACCTTCCACGTAGTCGCCGTGAACGGTCCGGGGACCATCGCCGGCTTCTAGGACTTCCCGTAGTGGGGCGGCTGGCCTGTGGCGCAGCCGCCCCCCGGGCTCAGGCGCCCAGCGGTGCGGCGGCCACGGTGGGGAACGTCGGGGCGGCCGAGCCGCCTACGGGCTCCACGGTGATTCCGAGCGCTGCGGCGGACGCAATGCCCTTCACCACGGCTGGCTTCGACAGGGCTGCTTCGTCCATCAGGCCCTGGGAAACCGGTGCCGAGCCGTCCTTCGGGATCAGCCACATCTGGTAGACCTTGCCGGCCGGCGGCGCGGGTACACCGTTCATCTTGACCACCACGGCATCCTTGGATGACGAAATCAGCACGGTGGCGGTGCCGCCGGCGGAGACGGGCACGGATGCTTCGCGGACGTCCCCGGCCCGGACCACCTGGTTCAGGGGGTCGTTCTGGTCTGAGATGTACGCGCCCACGCCTACACCGCCGAGGGCGATCACGGCGGCTGCCGCCACGGCGGTGAGCCAGCGGCGGGCGCCGGCAGGCCGGCGTCGTTCTTCCCGGCGGACCCTGGCGGCGGCGAGCTCATCCAGGGCTTCTGCCGGCGTCTGTTCGGCCGGTGTGGCCATGGCGGCAGGAGCAGCCATGGCCGCGGTGGGACCAGCGGCAGGCAACTGCGCGAGGGACGGCAACTGCGACACGATACGGGCGAAAAGATCAGCGGGCGGCTCCGCCTCAGCCGTGAAGGACGTCGCGAGAGTCTCCCTGGCCTGGCGGACACGCTCAAGGAAGGCGTTGCGCTCGGCGGCGGGCGCGGCCGAGATGTAGCGGTCAATGGCGGCGCGTTCGGTATCGCTGATCGCGTCCAGGGCGTAGAGCTCGGCGAGATCGACGGCCCGCCCGGATTCGAGGTCGGCAGCGATCTCAGTTCCGAAAGAGCCGGGACGGCGGGTGCCTCCCTGACTATTCATTTCTGTCATCTCAACTCACCCCCAGACAGGTCTTCAAGCGGATCAGTCCGTCGCGGATGCGGGACTTGATGGTGGGTACTGCTGCGTTTAGCTTTTCCGCGACTTCGCGGTAAGTGAGGCCGCCGTAGTAGGCAAGACGCACGGATTCCTGTTGTGTATCGGTCAGCGTTTCCAGGCACCGGACCACCGCCTCGGCCTCGAGCCTGCTGTCCACCTCGGCGGAGACGGAGTCGTGGTCCACGTCCTGGCTGCTGGCGCCGTACTTGGCCTCACGGTCGGTGGCCGACTGCGAGGAACGGACCTTGTCCACCGCCCGACGGTGCGAGATGGTCATCAGCCACGACAGCGGACTGCCCGCTTCCGGGTTGAACTTCGCGGCGTTCTGCCAGACCTGGAGGAAAACCTCCTGCGTGGTGTCTTCGCTGAGTTCGGGATCGATGAGGACCCGCCGCGCCATGCCGAACACCCTGCGCGATGTCAATTGGTAGAATTCGGCAAACGCGGCCTGGTCGCCGCCGGCTATGCGAGCTAGCAGCCCGGCCAAGCGCTTGCTGAGATCCGCCGGTGAGTCTGTGACTGCGGCCGGGGCCTCGGGGTTTGGCGCATTGGGAGTTTCCATCACTACCCAGCATAAGTCGCCCGGCGGTGAAACCGGGGCATCGCGGCCGGTGCTGCCCCTGTTAAAAGGGATAGCCGGCGCCGCCCGCCTCGTCTTTAGCAGTGTCACCTGCCGCTCCTTCCTCGCCCCGGAATTGCTGTCAGGAGTGATTCGGTGCGGGCAGCCCTGCGGATGGGCCGCGCGGGCGCTCAAGACTGGGCGCCGGAAAATCCCTGCTGACGCCACGCCTCGTAGACGGCAATGGACGCCGCGTTGGCCAGGTTCAGCGAACGCAGGGACGGCAGCATGGGAAGCCGGACGGTGGCCGTGACACGCGGATCTTTCTTGAGATGTTCGGGCAGGCCTACCGATTCCTGCCCGAACATCAGCACATCGCCGGGACGGTAGGTGATGTCCGCGTAGCTGGCGGTGCCGTCCGAGGTGAAGGCGTACACACGCTCCGGCTGCAGTTTGCGCCAGGCATCCTCGATGCTTTTGTGGACGGTGACGACGGCGAGGTCGTGGTAGTCCAGGCCGGCACGCCGGAGCTTGGCGTCGGAGAAATCAAAGCCGAGGGGTTCCACCAGGTGCAGTTCGGCGCCGGTGATGGCTGCCAGCCGGATCGCATTGCCGGTGTTGCCGGGGATTTCGGGGGCGTGGAAGAGGATTCGGAACACCGTCCAATCCTAGTCAACCAATCCGGGTCAACGGTTCAGTGCATGCCGCGAAGAAGCCTGGCCAGCACGGACACATTGACGGTGTTGGGCGTGGGGCCGGAGGAGAGGAATTGTTTGAGGCCGCGGACCAGACCTGCTGCGTTGACCACCTGAATGGCTTCGGAGCTGCCGGTGGCTCGCCGGTGGCGGTCGATGACGGGTTCATGGAGGTTGCCGTCTGCGCTGTGGATGACTGTCCAGCCGGTGACGTTCAGTTCCGGGAAGATGTCCTGCATGGCCCGGACCACGTGGGCCAGCTGCGGCGGCGCGATGGAACGTCCGCCGTGCCTGAGGGTTTGTCCGTCCCACGCGTAGGCGCCTTTTGGAAGGAGCATGGACCCGATAAGGGCCAGCCGGTAGCCGGACAGGAGGGCGTGGTCGATGTGGCTGTTGTCAGCGGGGGACTGCAGGCCGTTTACCAGCCGGGCGGCAGGAACCGCAGGCAGGACCTGGCGAGTGATGAGCTGCACGGTGCGCAGTTCACGCTGGATCCTCGCCTCAGCGCCAAAAATGCCCCGTTTGCGAGGCATCCCGTGGACCTGTTGGCTGGCATGGGCGAACGGGATGAGCGGTACCGTGCCCGACGCCTCGTAGGCCGCAGCATCGTAGGGCGGGACGTAAACGGGCGGGTCGCCTGCGGTGTTCCGGGGCGTGGGATTCCTGTGCACGGTGGCCGAGGCGTGGCTGCCCGCCGCTGGCGCATCAAAGTGCGGCCCCGCGGCGGAATCGTCTGTGTTGCGGGATGATCCTGCGGAATAGGAGCGGTCGTAGGCCTTTCGGCGCGTCGGGTCTATCAGGGTTTCGTACGCCGCCGTCACCCGCCGGAAAGCAGCGGCGTCCCCGCCATGGTCAGGATGGGCCTTTCGCGCGGCCCGGCGGTAGGCCACCTTGATCTCCTTGTCGGTGGCCGTCACGGCGACACGGAGCACCTCGTAGTAGGAGCTGCTGCTCTCGGTCAAGCACTCATCCTTCTTCTTCGTCTGGCCAGTCCACGGCACGCAGCCCGGTGGGCCCCAGTTTACGGCCTGCCCACACAACGTCTGCGCAGGCCTCAGTGGTTCCCTCGGCTGGCATAATTCAGCCCATGAGGATCGCCGTCGCCGTCAACCCGCAGGCTTCCTTCGGCAAACAACACTCCGCGGGAGCGGTGGCCATCCACCAATTCCGTTCGGCAGGCGAGGACGTGCTGGAGCTGCGGGCGGAAAGCGGCGTCCGGCTTGAGCAGGAGGTACGGGCCGCCCTGGCGGCGGGCATTGATGCGCTGGTGCTTGTAGGCGGTGACGGTCTGGTGCACCTGGCGGTGAACGTGCTGGCAGGGTCGGAGTGGGCCCGCGTGCCGTTGGGGATCGTGCCCAGCGGAACAGGCAATGATATGGCCAGGGCGCTGGGCATACCGCTCAACGACGTCCCGGCGGCCTGCAGCCGCATCACCTCGGCAATGGTGACCGATGGCCGGCCCATGGACCTGGGCCGGGTTACCGGCGACGGTCCGCCCCGCTATTTTGCCGGCGTAGTCTCGGCAGGTTTCGATGCCGCCGTCAATGCCAGGGCAAACGCCTGGCGCTGGCCGCGCGGGCGGTCCCGCTACAACCTTGCCATGGTGCGCGAGCTGGCCACTTTCCGTGCCATCGACTACACCGTCACCGATTTCACAGCGTCCGACGACGGCGACACCTGGCGGCAGGGCGCCATGCTGATCTCCGTGGCCAACGGTCAGTCGATCGGCGGCGGCATGAGGATCACGCCCGCGGCCCGCATCGACGATGGGCTCCTGGACCTGTTCATCGTCAAACCCCTGTCGCGTGCTGCCTTCCTGGCAGTGTTTCCCAAGGTTTTCTCCGGCCGGCATCTCGGGCACCCGGCCGTGGAGATCCGGCAGGTCCGGAAGGTGCGGATTTCGGCTGCCAACATCAATGCCTATGCCGACGGCGAGAGCATTGGTGCGCTGCCCCTGACCATCGAGGTGGCGCCCGACGCCGTCCGCGTGCTCGCGTAGGCGCCGCGGACGGCGTCTAGACTCTTTGAGGATGACGGCAGGCTGGCCGTCCGGGCGAACAAATTGGGGTGGACGTGAAGGCACAGGCGGCTGTATTCGTGGCGGGGACGCTGCTGGGCATGACAGCACTGGGAGGCTGCAGTGTTGGTGTGCCCGATCCGACCGCCCCGAAAGTGGAGCCAACCGGCACCGCCCTGGCCACCCCTACCATTACCCCCGGCCATGACGCAGAAGCAGTGGCCGGAAAGGACATGCCGTTCTCCGCCGGCGGTTCCCTGGCTGCCGGGGTCCCCGTATCGATCTCGGACGGACTGAAGGAAGTGCCCGGCTGGCAGCAGGTCAAGGATAACGTGGCCGGCGAGAGTCAGTACCTGAAGGGAGATGGCTGCGTCGTGGCGGCCAAGGTCCGCACCAATCAGGTCCCGCTGGTGCGCGAGGACGACAAAGAGTCAACCATCGGCCTCTTCACGTACCTTGATCCGACCATCCTGCCTGGTTACCTGAAGACCGGGACGCTGCGGTGGGGCGGCGAGGTTGGCAAGCCGGGGCCATCGACCGAGGTGTTGGTGCTGGAGAAACCCGGCCAACCGGGCGTCAGGCCCACGGCGGTGATGGCGCGAGTGTTCGGCACCGCCGCATCATCGGTCTACATTTCCGTGGCCTGCCCGGACGACGCCGCTCTGGCAGCCGCCCGGGCCGACGTCGCAGAACGCCTACTGGTGGTTCCGCCGTCGAATTAGCCGTGCCGGTTCCGCCGTCGAACTAGGCGAGCCGGTTACCTGCCGTGCCTGCGCCAGGAACCGGCAGGGGAAAGGCGGTTCAGGGCGAGTGCGCCCACAAGCAGGCCGAAGTCCCGCAAAGCAACGTCGTAGAAGCTGCCCAGGACCAGCAGGTTAAGGATGATGCCCAGCAGCCAGACGGCAACCAGCAGGGAACCGAACCGGGGACGGACCGCCACCGCGAGGCCGGCGACGATCTCCACGACGCCCACGATGTACATAAAGGTCTGCGCCGACACCGGCACCACGGTGGTGGCAACGGGCGCAAGGTAGATGGTCCAGTCCGTCAGGATATTGGTGAACTTGTCCAGACCGAAGAGAATCGGTGCGACGGTGAATGCTGTTCGCAGCAGGAAGAACGCCTGCCGGTTCGGGGCCATCGACTGAAGCCGACCGCCCGCGTCGATGTCCGCGTTGGTTGTCATGGTGGACTCCTTCTAAAAGTAGATACTATTATTTTAGAAAGATCAAGACAATTAAGCAATGGATGTTGTTTTTAGATTTAGGGGGACAGCGTGCGCAGACTTCCGTGGGGCCGCCGCATGGCCGCCGTCGCGTCATTGGGCGACGAGAAGCGCCGGCAGCTTTTTGAACTGATCGCCGCCTCGGATGCCGCCGTAGGGCGCGATGAGGCAGCGCTGGCCCTCGAGCTGCCAAGGAGTACGGCATCCTTCCATCTCGACAGGCTGGTCCAGGACGGACTCCTGGCCGTGGAATTTCACAAGGCTGCCGGGAAGTCGGGTCCAGGCTCCGGGCGGCCGGCGAAAATGTACCGGCAGGCAGTGGGCGAGGTCGGGGCATCCGTGCCTGACCGCAACTATGATCTCGCTGCCGAGCTGTTGGTCGCAGCCATCGAGAACTCCACAGCGACCGGCGGCGCGGTGCGCGATTCGCTGCTGGCAACGTCGTACGGCAAGGGCCAGGCGCTGGCCTCCGGCGCCGCAACCCTGCGGGACTTCCTCGACGGAGAAGGGTACGAGCCCCGGCCTGACGGCGCGGGCGGCTTTGTGCTGGCTAACTGCCCGTTCCATCGGCTCTCGGACGGGCACCCGGACGTGGTCTGCACCATGAACGGTTCATTCCTGCAGGGCGCGGCAGCGGCATGCGGGGAGCCGGAGGAGCGCGTGGCGCCGAACAGTGAACCGGGCCAGTGCTGTGCCAGGATCACCCCCCGCCATGACGCCTGATCGGGCAGGGCCGCGGCTGCACGCCCTGCCCGCCGCTAGAATTGAAGCGTGCCCGTCTACCTCGATCATGCAGCCACCACGCCCCTTTCCGCCGAGGCGCTGGCAGCCCTGACCCGGGAACTGTCCCGCACGGGCAATCCCTCGTCCCTGCACGGCTCGGGCCGCCGTGCCCGCCGCTCCGTGGAGGACGCCAGGGAAGCCATCGCGACGGCGGCCGGCGCCCACCCCTCAGAGGTCATCTTTACGTCCGGAGGCACTGAATCGGACAACCTTGCCGTCAAGGGCCTGTACTGGGCCCGTTCCGGCGAAGACCCGGCACGGCGGCGCATCCTCTGCTCCGCCGTCGAACATCATGCCGTGCTGGACACCGTTGAATGGCTGGAGCGGCACGAGGGCGCCATTGTCACCTGGCTTCCGGTCGACAGCGAAGGCGTAGTGGACCTGGTAATCCTCGCCGCCGAGCTGGCCAGGGACCCTGGGACCATTGCGCTCGTGACGGTTATGTGGGCCAACAATGAGGTGGGCACCATCCAGCCGGTGAGCAGGATTGTGGAGCTGGCGCATGCCTCCGGGGTGCCGGTTCATTCGGATGCCGTGCAGGCCTTCGGCTCCCTGCCGGTGGATTTCAAGGCCTCTGGACTGGACGCCATGTCGGTTTCCGGGCACAAAATCGGCGGGCCGGTGGGAGTCGGCGCACTCCTGTTGGGACGGGCCGTCAAGCTGACTCCGGTGCAGCACGGTGGCGGCCAGGAACGCGATGTGCGCTCCGGGACGCTGGACACGGCGTCCATCGCCGCCTTCGCTGCGGCCGCCGAAACCGCCGCCGCACAACTTGCCACGGAGTCCGCGAGGATCGCTGCCCTGCGGGACAGACTCATCGACGGCGTTCTTGAGCAGGTGCCCGAAGCCGTGCTCCGCGGAGCGCCGGGGGAGGGGCGGCTGCCCGGCAATGCGCACTTCACGTTCCCTGGCTGCGAAGGCGACTCCCTGTTGTTCCTCCTGGATCTGGCGGGGGTGGAATCCTCCACGGGATCAGCCTGCACGGCCGGTGTTCCACGGCCGTCCCACGTGCTGCTGGCCATGGGGCTGGACGAGGCGACGGCCCGCGGTGCACAGCGCTTCACGCTGGGACACGCCTCAACCGACGAGGACGTGGATGCCTTGTTAACCGCCCTCCCCGGCGCGTACCAACGCGCCCGCCAGGCAGGGATGGCTGGGCACGAATCCTCGATCCAGACTGCGGGAACGGTAGCGCGTCAGGCCTCCGCCGGCAGGAGCTGATCAAGTCCGGCGGAGCTGTCGGCCAGACGCTCCGCTGAGACAGGAGTCCTGGCCGAGATGAGGGCCTTGATGGTCTTCTGCGCGCCGGGCTGTGGCTTCCGCGGCCAATTGACGCTCATGCCGGCCACCACCCTGGAATCCTGCTGCCAGAACGCGATGAACTCCTTGTCCTCCAGCGATCCCCGGATCACCGGCTCAGCACCGGCAGCCAGTGCCGGGAAGCCTGAGTACTCCATGCTGACGTCGTACTGATCGGTGTAAAAGTACGGGATGGTGCTCAGGACGGCGTCCTGGCCGAGCATGGCCCTGGCGGCCACCTTTCCGCCGTTCAGGGCGTTGGACCAGTGCTCGCTGCGGTGGTGCTGTCCGGTGAAGGGGTGCAGCGCGTTGGCGATGTCCCCGGCGGCAAAGACGCCGGGTGCGCTGGTCCGCAAGGAGGCGTCCGTAAGGATCCCGTTGTCCAGGGCGAGGCCAGCCGCCTGAGCGAGGCTAGTCTCGGGAACCACGCCGACGGCGATCACCACGATGTCCGCCTGGAGTACCTCTCCGGAATCGGTGACTACCGCGGTGACAGCCCCGCCGTCGCCGGTAATTTCCCGTGCAGAGGCAGGAAGCCGGAAGCTCACGCCGTTGGCTTCGTGGAGTCTGCGGAAGAACCGTCCGAGGTCAGGACCGATGGCCGAAGCCAAGGGGATCGCTTCCAGTCCCAGCAGGGTGACCGTATTGCCATACGTGGCGGCAGCCGCAGCCAGTTCCATGCCGATCCAACCGGAGCCGATCATCACCACCTTCAGGCCGCCCCTCGCGAGGCGGCTGCGCAGCCGCCGGCTGTCATCCAGGGTGCGGAAAGTGGAGACGCCGGCAAGGTCACTGCCGGGCAGGCGCAGGGTTCGCGGCGTCGCTCCGGTGGCGAGCAGCAGGGAACCGTAGGCCAGGGTGCTTCCGTCGTCCAGCTCCACCCTCCGGGCATCCGGCCTGATGCCG
Source organism: Pseudarthrobacter lactosi (assembly GCF_055412785.1). Taxonomy (NCBI): domain Bacteria; kingdom Bacillati; phylum Actinomycetota; class Actinomycetes; order Micrococcales; family Micrococcaceae; genus Pseudarthrobacter; species Pseudarthrobacter lactosi. The sequence goes on along the minus strand of NZ_JBVAYS010000001.1, from coordinate 1,217,918 downwards.
GTGACGCGGGCACCCAGGCGGAGTCCGACGTCGTTCTCCGCGTACCAGCCCGGAGGCACCACCGGGACGGTCTCCTCGGCGGCCTTGCCCAGCAGATACTCCTTGGACAAGGGCGGACGCAGGTAGGGATGGTGGGCCTCGGCGCCGATGATGGTCACCGGCCCCGCGAACCCCTCCGCCCGCAGTGTCTTCGCGGCGGTGGCCCCGGCCAGCCCGCCGCCGGCAATCACGATGCCCCCCGCGCTCGCACTGTCCTCGGTCATGTCCGCCTGATTCCCGCTGGTGCGCGCTCGAAGTCTAAAACTGTATATCCTGACTTTAGAAGGAGGGGCTCGCCGAGTCAAGAGTCTTTTGGGCAGGATTCGGCGTGGCGATAGACTGGTGCGGCAGGCATTGTGCTATTTCTGCGGCCACCGGTTGATCGGCAGCCGCCCTCTGCCGGCATCCCCCGCACCCTAAAGAAAGCCAGCATGCGAGTTCTAGCAGCCATGAGCGGTGGAGTCGACTCCGCCGTTGCCGCAGCACGTGCCGTCGAAGCCGGGCACGACGTCGTCGGCGTTCACCTTGCGCTGTCCAGGATGCCCGGCACCCTGCGGACGGGCAGCCGCGGCTGCTGCACCATCGAGGACTCGCGCGATGCGTGGCGGGCTTGCGATGTGCTGGGCATTCCTTATTACGTCTGGGATTTCTCGGAACGCTTCAAGGAAGATGTGGTCCAGGACTTCATCGACGAGTATGCTGCCGGGCGGACGCCCAACCCCTGCATGCGCTGCAACGAGCGGATCAAGTTCGCAGCCTTGCTTGAGAAGGCCATTGCCCTGGGGTTCGATGCCGTCTGCACCGGCCACTATGCCAAGGTCATCCAGGATGCGGACGGCAATCCAGAGCTGCACCGCGCCGCCGACTGGGCCAAGGACCAGAGCTACGTCCTCGGTGTCCTGACCCACGAGCAGCTCAAGCACTCCATGTTCCCGCTGGCGGACACGCCTTCCAAGGCCGAAGTGCGGGCGGAAGCCGAGCGGCGGGGACTGTCGGTGGCCAATAAGCCCGACAGTCACGACATCTGCTTCATTCCCGACGGCGACACCGCGGGCTGGCTCGCGGAAAAAATCGACATGACCACCGGTGACATCGTGGACGAGACCGGCTCGAAGGTGGGGGAGCACCCGGGAGCCAACGCGTTCACTGTGGGCCAACGCCGCGGCCTGAAGCTAGGCACGCCCGCAGCGGACGGCAAGCCCAGGTTCGTCCTGGAGATCCGGCCCAAGGAAAACAAGGTAGTAGTGGGGCCACAGGCGCTGCTGGCCATTGACGAGATCCGCGGCATCAAGGTCTCGTGGGCCGGCCTGCCTATCGCGGAAATCGAGACCGGCGCCGAGTTTGACTGCTATGCCCAGGTCCGTGCCCACGGGGACCCCGTGCCGGCAACCGCGCGTATGCTGCCCGGCGAGGACGCGCCTCAGCTCCTGGTTACCTTGACCGATCCGCTGCGCGGCGTGGCGCCCGGCCAGACGGTGGTCCTCTACCAGGGCAGCCGTGTCCTGGGCCAGGCCACCATCGACGCCGCCCGGTCTTTGCAGCGCGCGGAGCTCTGAGGCGGATCAAATTTACCCTGGTCAGGTAAATTTTGTGTCTCAACTCACAAAAAAGCCGGTTGATGAGTCCGGCGTCTGGTTGAATCTAGGCATCAAGACAGCGCGCTGCCCGCTCTAGCCAAGACACCCATTAGCGGGCGGCGAGCGCGTACTCATCGAACAGAAAGTTCACAGATGACTAAGAGCACTAAAGCCTTGCGGAGCGTAATCGCGCTCGCAGGCGTTTCCGCCTTCGCATTGACGGCCTGCACGGGCCCAACAGACGGCGGCGGCGGTGGCAGCACAGCATCGGAGAATGCAAGCAGCGTCATTGCGTACGGAACCACAGACAAAGTCACCGCACTGGACCCGGCGGGCTCGTACGACAACGGTTCGTTTATGCTGATGAACCAGATCTACTCTTTCTTGTTGAACTCCAAGCCTGGTGGCGCCGATCCCGTGCCGGACCTGGCCGAATCATCGTCGTTCACCAAGCCCACGGAATTCACCGTCAAGCTGAAGAGCGACCTCAAATGGGCCAACGGACACGTGCTGGATTCCAAGGACGTGAAGTTCTCGTTTGATCGTCAAACCGCGATCAACAATCCCGACGGACCGGCATCGCTGCTGACCAATATTGAGTCCATCGCCACGCCTGATGCCAGCACCGTGGTTTTCACGCTGAAGAACGCCAACGACCAGACGTTCCCGCAGATCCTGACCAGCCCGGCCGCCCCGATCGTTGACGATGAAGTCTTCCCGGCTGACAAACTCCTCAGCGACGAGGAAATTGTCAAGGCCAACGCCTTCCACGGCCAGTACATCATCGACTCCTACAACAAGAACACGCTGGTCAGCCTGAAGGCCTGGCCGGACTACAAGGGTGTGCTTGGCAAGCCTGCGAACGCAGGGGCCACGATCAAGTACTACACAGACCAGACCAACATGAAGTTGGAGGTCAAGGGCGGCCAGATCGATGTTGCCAACCGCAGCCTGAGCGCCACCGACATCGATGACCTCAAAAAGGATTCCAACGTCACGGTCCACGTTGGACCCGGCGGCGAGATGCGGTACATCGTCTTCAACTTCGACACCATGCCGTTCGGCGCCAAGACCCCCGAGGCGGATCCGAAGAAGGCGCTTGCCGTCCGGCAGGCCACGGCAAACCTCATTGACCGCCAGGCCATCTCTGATCAGGTCTACAAGGGCACCTACCTGCCGATGTGGTCCAACGTTCCCTCCGGATTTGTGGGGGCCAACGAATCCTTCAAGCAGGCCTACGGCGACGGCTCCGGCAAACCAAGCTTGGACAAAGCCAAGAAAGTCCTGGCCGACGCCGGTATCAGCAGCCCGGTGAACATCAAGCTGCAGTACAACCCTGACCACTACGGCAAGTCATCCGGTGACGAATACGCCATGGTCAAGGACCAGTTGGAGAAGAGCGGACTGTTCACAGTGGATCTCCAGTCCACCGAGTGGGTCACCTACAACTCTGCGTCGAAGAAAGACAGCTACCCTGTCTTCCAGCTGGGCTGGTTCCCGGACTTCAGCGACGCGGATAACTACCTGACTCCCTTCTTTGTGGGCGGCGGGTTCATGAACAACCACTACTCCAACAAGGAAGTCGAAACGCTGATCGCGAAGCAGCTTGTTACAGGTGACAAGGCCGAGCGCGAGAAGTCGATCCAGGAAGTCCAGAACCTCCTCGCAAAGGACATCTCCACATTGCCGTTGCTGCAGGGCGCCCAGGTTGCTGTCTCCGGGACGAAGGTCAAGGGCGTGGATTCGACCCAGGACGCGTCGTTCAAGTTCCGGCTCGGCACGGTTTCCAAGTAGCCGCCAGGTTCACAGGTAACACCCAACACCCGCGTGAGGAGGTGGGGCCGAACGGCCCTGCCTCCTACGTGTTGGCTCCCAAAGTTCTAGATTCAAACCAAGCAGGGACAGCATGGCCACACTAATAGATACGCCGCCGCCTACGGTCGCGGCACCCAAATCCAAGTCCGCGGGAGGTGGCCTGGGGAAATACATCCTGGTCCGCTTCCTGCTCATTTTTCCGACGATTTTCATCCTCGTTACCCTGGTGTTCTTCCTGATGCGGATCACCGGCGATCCCATTACCGCAGCCCAGGGCGGACGTCTTCCACAAGCCCAAATTGACGCCCTGATACACCAGGCCGGTTACGACCGGAACCTCTTCATCCAGTACATCGAGTACCTTGGCAACATCGCCACCGGCAACTTCGGCCGGACCATTTCAGATGGCCGGCCGGTCATCGAGATGCTGGCCAAATTTGGTGCCGCCACCCTGGAACTGAGCATCAACGCCCTGGTGGTGGCACTGCTGGTAGGAATTCCGCTGGGTATGTTTGCCGCCCACAAGCGCGACAAAGTTCCGGATGCAGTCCTGCGTATGTTCGCCATCCTTTGCTACGCCACCCCTGTCTTCTTTGCCGGCCTGCTGTTGAAGCTGACATTTTCGGTAGGCCTTGGCTGGTTCCCAGTGGCCGGCCGTGCTTCCACCACAACGGAATTGGCGATGGGCAGGCTCGCAGCGCCATCAGGTATCTACTGGCTGGACGCCCTGCGCAGCGGCAACCTGTCAGCCTTCGGCGATATCGTCCAGCACGCGGTTCTTCCCGCAGTCGCGCTGGGCCTCCTGACCGCCGGCGTCTTTCTCCGTCTGGTCCGCACCAACGTCATCGGCACGCTGGGCAAGGACTACGTTGAGGCAGGCAGGTCCCGGGGAGTCAGCGAATACCGACTGGTGACACAGCACGCCTACAAGCCGGCCCTGATCCCCATCATCACGGTGATGGGTCTGCAGATTGCCTTGCTGCTCGGCGGTGCGGTGCTGACGGAAACCACGTTCGAGTGGAAGGGACTGGGGTATCAGCTGGCCCAATACCTCACCGCGCGTGACTTTGTCGCCGTTCAGGGCATCGTGATGTTGCTGGCCGTCATCGTGGCACTCACTAACTTCGCAGTGGACATTGCCGCTGCCCTCATTGACCCGCGAGTGAGGTACTGATGGGCACCGAAGCAGTATTGGAACCGAGAAAGAAGTCCTTGCTGGACCGGCTGCCGGTCTCGTCCCACATCCGCCAAAGCGTTGGACTGCAGCGCACCATGCTGCTGGCCGGCGTCGTGCTTTGCACCGTTTTTGTGCTGGCCGCGATATTTGCGCCGCTTCTGGCGCCGTATGGATATTCCCAGATTTCCGACGACGCCGGCTCGTTCCCGGCACAGGCCGAACCCGGTGGCAAACATCTGCTGGGAACGACAGTGGGTGGCTACGATGTCCTGTCCCGGGTGATCTGGGGATCGCAGACAGCCTTTGCGGTGATTGTTGCCGCGGTGTTGATGTCCATCTTCCTGGGCGTATTCCTCGGACTGGTGAGCGGCTACTTCGGCGGCTGGCTGGACCGCGTGCTGGTGGTAATTGCAGACGCAATTTACGCCTTCCCGACACTCCTTGTGGCTATCGTGATGTCGATCGCCATCAACAAAGGCCAGTCTGGATTCTGGGGCGGAATCCTCGCCTGCGGGTTCGCCATCACTGCAGTGTTTGTGCCGCAGTACTTCCGAGTTATCCGTGCTGAGACCATTCGGCTCAAGGCTGAACCGTTTGTGGAATCAGCGCAGGTTGTTGGCGCCTCCAGCGCCAGGATCATCAGCAGGCACATCTTCTCCAACGCGACCCGGACCCTGCCGCTGATCTTCACGTTGAACGCCTCCGAAGCCATCCTCACACTGGCAGGTCTGGGCTTCCTCGGTTTCGGTATTGAGCCAAGCTCCGCCGCTGAATGGGGCTTTGACCTGAACAAGGCGATGTCCGATGCCTCATCCGGCATTTGGTGGACCGGTGTGTTCCCCGGCATGGCCATAGTGTTGACGGTGGTTGGCCTCACCTTGGTAGGAGAAAGCATCAACGACCTGAACGATCCGCGGCTGCGCGGGCGCAAGGCTGCCGGCGCCAAGGGCGCCCCGGGACCATCAACCGCCGCCGCGAACGCCGCCATTGCAGCGGATGTGAGAGGACTGTGACCATCAATATTGATTCGGTATCTGACCAGTCCAGGCCGGCAGACCAGCCAGTACTGGAGATCGACCACCTTAAAGTCACCTTCGCCACCGACGGCGGAGACGTCTACGCCGTGAAGGATGTCAGCCTCGACGTCCGCACCGGCGAGGTCCTGGCCATCGTGGGCGAATCCGGTTCCGGCAAGACCGTGACCGCGAAAACCATTCTCGGGCTGCTGCCGGAGACTGCCACCAGCGGGGGCGCCGTCCTGATCAACGGGAACGACGTGATCAGCGTCAGCGCCGCGAAACTGAGGCAGATCCGCGGCCGCGATGTGGCCATGGTGTTCCAGGAGCCCTCCACGGCCCTGAACCCCGTGTTCACCGTGGGCTGGCAGATTGCCGAGGGCATCCGTGCCCACGCCGGCGGTGCCGGCGGGAAGCGTGTCTCGGCCAAGGATGCCAAGTCCCGTGCCATTGAGGCGCTGCGCAAGGTGGGGATCCCGGATCCGGAACACCGGGTCAACTACTATCCGCACCAGTTCTCCGGAGGCCAGAAGCAGCGCGTGGTGATCGCCGCCGCACTTGCACTGAACCCGGGACTGATTGTGGCTGATGAACCCACCACGGCCCTGGATGTCACGGTACAGGCCGAGATCCTGGAGTTGCTCCGGGACCTTCGGGACAAGTACGGCACATCGATCGTGCTGATCACCCACAACATGGGTGTAGTGGCCGACCTCGCGGATCGCGTGGTGGTGATGTACCAGGGTGATGTAGTGGAGGAAGCGCCGGTGCGGGTGCTGTTTGCCGAACCCAAAGAGGACTACACCAAGAAACTGCTGGCGGCCGTGCCCCACCTGGGCCGGAACTCGGCCTCGGAGGGTCTGTTGGAACGCGCCCACCAGGGCTCACCGGTCCTGGTGGAGGCAACCAACCTGACCATCGAGTATCCCGGCAGGCTGGGGACGCCGGCCTTCAAGGCCGTGGACGGGGTCAGCTTCACCGTGTCCCAGGGCGAAGTCTTTGGGTTGGTGGGCGAATCCGGCTCAGGGAAAACCACCATTGGCCGGGCCATCGCCGGCCTGAACCGGACCACCGGCGGCAGCCTGAAGGTACTCGGCTACGAGATGCTGAACTTTAAGGAGCGGACCTTCAAGCCCCTCCGGAAAGATATTGGCTTTGTGTTCCAGGATCCGGCAGCGTCCTTCAACCCCCAGCTGACCATCGGTGACTGCGTGGCGGAACCCATGATCATCCACACCAACCCCAGCCCGGCGCAGGCGCGCAAACGCGTTGCCGAACTGCTCGAATCAGTGCAGCTGCCGGCGTCGTACGCTGAACGGTACCCGCACGAGCTGTCCGGTGGGCAGCGCCAGCGGGCGTCTTTGGCACGCGCGCTCATCCTGAACCCGCGGCTGCTCATCGCTGACGAGCCGACGTCGGCATTGGACGTCTCCGTGCAGGCAAAGGTCCTGGAACTCTTCAAGGAAATCCAGGCCGAGTTCGGGTTCGCGGCCCTGTTCATCAGCCACGACCTCGCGGTGGTGGACATCCTGTCGCAATGGGTGGGCGTCCTCTACAAAGGCAAACTCGTGGAGCAGGGTATCGGCAGCCAGGTGATGGGCGCGCCGCAGCACGACTACACCAAACGGCTGATTGCCTCCCTGCCGGTCCCTGATCCGGACGAACAGGCCCGACGCCGGGAAGCGCACCGGGCGTTGCTGGCGCAGTAAGCACTCCCGGCGCCCCACAGTCGCGGCACCATCAGACGGACATCCCGCCCCCAGGCGGGGTGTCCGTCCGCCGCTTAACGACGGAAGGGATTTCCGCGGCCGCCCCATAGACTTGGACCATGACGCAGCAAAACCACGATGTTCCCGACACCGACACCTACGATGCCGCCGCGAGTTCGCTGGCAGGCCAGGTGGACAACTCGGTGATGGCGGAACTGCTGTCCATCCGCTCCAGCATCGACAACATCGATGCGACTCTGGTGTACCTCCTGGCCGAACGGTTCAAGGCCACCCAGAAAGTGGGCTTCCTCAAGGCCGCGCACCGGCTCCCCGCAGGGGACCCCGGCCGGGAATCCGCCCAGATCGCCCGTCTCCGGCGGCTGGCAGAGGATGCACACCTCGATCCCGCCTTTGCGGAGAAGTTCCTGAACTTCATCATCGGTGAGGTCATCCGCCATCATGAAGCCATCGCCGAGGACCACCAGGCCGCAGCAGAGTGGAAGTAACTGCCACCGGGCTTGGACCCTGGCCGGGGGAGGACCCCGTGGAGGCTGCCCGCATTATCCGCGGCGAGCTTGGCAGCCCGCACCTTCCGTTCCTGGCGGAGCTTCCGGACCGTGGAGTCGGCTCCGACGCCCTGGGGCGGACAGCCGCACTCCTGGTTGAAATGGCCGTGGATGTCCAGCCGTACGGCTGGCGGCTCGTGGACCGACCGGGCAAGGATTTCCGCCGCGCCGCGTCTGCCCTGTCCACCGACATCAACGTCCTCGCAGACGTCGCCGGCGCCGAGGACACCACGTCCCCCGAACTCAAGGTCCAGCTGCTTGGACCGCTGGGTCTTGCCGCCGGGCTGCACCTGCACAACGGCGAACGGGCACTGATCGATTACGGCGCGCGCCGGGACATTGCCCACTCACTTGCCGCAGGGGTCGGTGGTTACCTGTCCCGGATCTCCAGCGCGGTTCCGGGCGCGCGGCTGGTGGTCCAGGTGGACGAGCCTGATATCGCCGCCGTACTCGCCGGCACTATTCCGACCTCGAGCGGTTACCGCACGCTGCGGGCGGTGGGTGGCCAGGAGGTCACCGAGTCCTGGCAGGTGGTGATCGAGGCGCTCCGTGCGGCGGGCGCCGCCGAAATCGTTATCTCCGTGCCTGAAATTGAGGCCCCCATCGACCGGATCATTGCCGCCGGTGCCGACGGCGTCGCCGTGCCGCTGAGGGCCTTGACCACCCGGCAGTGGGAGCAGCTGGCCACAGCGGTGGAGGCAGGCAAACGGATCTGGGCCGGTGCCCTGGACGTCAGCCGCGGCACACTGCCCAGGGTGGCCGACGTCGTGGAGTCCGTCTGGCGGCCGTGGCACGAGCTGGGGCTCCCGGCGTCGTCCCTACGCAGTATCCGGGTGACCCCCTCGGCGGGACTTTCCGGCCATACGCCGGCCACCGCCACAGCGGTGTTGGGCCGGCTCACCCAGGTAGCCGACGGACTGAACCAGCGCGCGCACGGCTGAGCGGGCCCACTGCTCAGCCGTGCGGACGTCCAACAACTACGTCCGGTTTTCCCAACGGTCCGGCCGGGCGTAGCGGGGCAGGAAACTCTGCGCCGAACTGCCGCCGATGTATGGGCGCAAGCGGTAGTCGAAGCCGCCCGCATAGACAAGGACCTGCCCGATCTGCGGCTGGAGGACCTTGACCTGGATCCGGTGCTGACCGTTCTCGCCAGCGGCGCCGTCCCACCACTGCTCGGCGTAGGCCTTGGCATCGACGGTGGCCGGCAGCGGCAGGCGAAGGGGGCCCAGGAAAAGCCGCGACGCGTCGGAAACGCCGCGCAGCCTGCCCTCAGCTGTCACGCTGAGTTTGAGGTCGGTCACCATGCGTCGGTAACGGCCCAGGTAGTCCACAAGCCGCGGGCTGCCGTCGGAATCCACGAGGCTGGTGGTGTCCTGGAAGATCCGGAGATGCCCTGGGAAGCGGATTTCCCGTCGGGCAGTCAGGCTGGAGCGGCCGAACGGATCCTGGTGTGCATGGTTTTCAATCCGGAAGGGGATGCCTTCGCCGTAATCCGGGAAGAACGCGTCCTCCCCGGAGGTGAGCTTGAGCAGGGGCCGCAGCCATGCCTGCCGGCAGCCCACAACGTCGAACACGCCCTCCCCGACGCCGTAGTGCCCTGAGCCAGGCGCGAGAGAAAAGTACTCCTGCAGCTCAGGCTGCAGCCGTTGAAAGTCCTCGCCCAAGGCCTGCTTGTAAATAGGGACGTTCATCTTAACCTCCTGGCCGGTACCGTCAGCGGTGCTGCCGTAATTCACAATCTACCGGCCGCCTTGAGCCGGATGTACATGTCGGCCAGTTGCGGCGGCAGCTGGTGTGGTTCCGCATCCACCACTTCCACCCCGTGGTGCCGGAGCTCGGCGCTGACCGCCGCCCGTTCCAGCAGTACGCGTTCAGCTGCTGCCGCCCTGAATACACCGGCGGCGTTATCACGTTCACGCAGCATCTGCCCCAGCATAGGATCACGGACGGCGGCCACTACCACAACGTGCTGCTGGGCGAGCTGAGCGGCCACGGGAATGAGACCTTCCTCCGGGGCCCCGCCGTCCAATGCGGTCAGCAGCACCACCAATGACCGGTGGGCGGAAACAGCCCGGATCTGCCCTGGAAGACTGGACCAGTCCAGCTCGATCAGTTCAGCCTCGAGGGGCGCCATTGCCTGCACCAGCTGCCCCAGGAGGTTGCCTGTGGTGGCGGAGCCGGCCCTGGCCCGCGGCCGGCGGTCGTAGGCCAGGAAATCTACCCGGTCCCCGCCACGCTCGGCCAGGACCGCCAGCAGGAGCGCCGCTTCGATGCCGGTATCCAGCCGTGGTTCGTCCTCGATCCTCGCGGCTGACGTGCGCGAGGTATCCAGCATGATCACCACGCGCCGGTCGCGTTCCGGTCGCCAGGTGCGGACAACGACGGCGGACCGGCGGGCGGTGGCGCGCCAGTCGATTGAACGGACGTCGTCTCCGCGGACGTAGTCCCGCAGCGAATCGAATTCGGTGCCGGCACCGCGGATCTGCACGGCGGCTTTGCCGTCGAGTTCGCGGAGTTTCCTGAGCTTCGACGGCAGGTGCCTGCGGGAATGGAACGGTGGCAGGACCCGCAGGAGGCCAGTGCACTCAAACGTGCGCTGGCGTGCCGCAAGCCGAAGTGGTCCATGCGAGCGGACGGTGACATGCCGGGCGCCCATGTCACCACGGCGGACCGGCCGTAACCGGACTGTCATCCGGCGGCCTTCCAGGGCGGGAATGTCCAGGTCCTGGACCGGATTCACGGCCCCGGCAGACGGCTGCCATGCGTCCCGGACGGTGGCACGCAGTCGTCGCCGGCCACCGTTGCGCAGGGTGAGGACCGAAGTAGCCATGCCGTGCAGGGCTACGTTGCCGGGGTCGGCGCGCGTGACGATGATGGCCCGCGGGGACGCGGCCAGGCCAAGGTCCAGCCCCAGAAGGGCAGCGAGCGCCACGACCACGCCCAGGACCGTTCCCCAACCGGGGAACAGCAGCACCGGCACCAGGCCCAGCAGGGCCAGCAACACGAACCGTCCGGAGAGTGCCATGTGCAGGCGGATCAGCGGGGGACGGGGACGGAGGCCAGGATGCTGCCCAGGACATCGTCCACGCGGACCCCGTCCATCTGGGCATCAGGCTGCAGGGCCACCCGGTGGCGCAGGCACGGCAGCGCGAGTGCCTTAACATCGTCGGGGGTGACAAAGCTGCGGCCGGACAGCCAGGCCCAGGCGCGGGACGTATTAAGCAGTGCGGTCGCGCCGCGGGGTGAAACACCCAGCTGGAACGACGGCGCCTGCCGGGTTGCGCGCACCAGGTCCACGATGTAGCCGATGATTTCCGGTTCGACGGCTACGGTTGCCACAGCCCGCCGCGCCCGTTCGAGGTCCTCGGCGCCGGCCACCGCACGGACGCCGGCGGCAGCAAGGTCGCGCGGATTGAAGCCGGCCGCGTGCCGCCGGATCACCTCCACCTCGTCAGTCCGGCCAGGCAGCGGCATGGTGAGCTTGAGCAGGAACCGGTCCAACTGGGCCTCAGGCAGGGGATAGGTTCCCTCATACTCCACAGGGTTCTGCGTTGCCGCCACCAGGAAGTTCGCCGGCAGCTGCCGGGACACGCCGTCCACCGAGACCTGCCGCTCCTCCATGGCCTCCAAGAGGGAGGCCTGCGTCTTCGGCGGCGTCCGGTTGATTTCGTCCGCCAGCAGGATGTTGGTGAAGACCGGGCCTTCGCGGAAGCTGAACTCCGAGGTGTGCGAGTCATAGACCAGGGAACCGGTGATGTCGCCGGGCATCAGGTCAGGGGTGAACTGCACGCGTTTGGTGTCCAGGCTCAGCGCGGCGGACAGTGCACGGACCAGGAGTGTCTTGGCCACACCGGGCACGCCTTCGAGGAGGACATGCCCTTGGGATAGCAGCGCGATCAGGAGTCCCGTGACGGTGGCATCCTGGCCCACCACGGCTTTCGCAACCTCGTGGCGGACATCCAGCAGTGCCTGCCGGGCGGGATCCAGAGTCCGCGGGGAACTGTCCATGATCTGCGGGGCGCCGTACGGTTCGTTCATCGGGTCCTGACCTCGTTCTCTAGTTTGTCCAGTTCCTGTGACCATTGCACCAGCCGGGCTGCGGTACTGGGCCTTTCCAGGATCAGGCTGCTGATGTCGGTGACGGGCCGGCCCAGGTGCCGGGCCGTTGCCTGCACGACGTCGTCGGCAGTGGCCTCGGATCCCACTCGAAGGGCGTGTGCCAGACGAACCAGGGTGCCGGCCCGAAGGTTGTCCCGCGCCCGGTCCAGTGCGTGGGAATCCTGATAGAGGCGCGCGCGGCCTTCGGCGGTCTCCACGGCCTTGACCACCACGGGCAGCGGTTCAAAGACGAGCGGGCCCAGGCGGCGCCCACGCCACACGACGGCGAGCACGGCCACAAAGAACAACCATGGCCCCAGGAAAGCCACCCAGTCAGGGGCAAGGTCATCAAGTGTCTGGGTCGAATCCGCAGCGGCCGCGTCGCCCAGCCCGGGCAGGTACCAGACAAGGTCCCCTGAGCTGCCCAGCGTCCGGAGTGCCAGCGCGGCATGGCCATGGTCGGCAAGCCCGCCGTTGTTCAGGAGGGCGGTGCTGCCCAGGACGGTCAGACCGCCGTCGTCCGTGCGGGCAAGTAGCCCGGCGGTGCTTCCCTGCGGGCTGAAGCACACCGTGCCGCCGTCGTACAGGAAGCCGCCGGTTCCGGACACGGCACCTGCCGCGGCGGGATCGCTGAGATCGCAGCCCGGTGCCAGGAGCGCCGTTGACTCCGGCACCACGCCGGCCTGGCTAATGCCGGTATCGAGGGCCTTCAGCGTGCCCAGCCGCGGCGTCACCACTACCACCCGTCCTGCACTTGCGGTCAGCTCGTCCAGCCGGGATTGGTCCAGGAATCCGCTCCGGTCGTACAGGAGCAGGGTGGCACCTTGCCGGTCTGCGAGTGCCGCCGTGGCGGCCTCAAAGGATTCAACATCGTGGACCTCGACACCGTGGCGGCCGAGTATCTCGCTCACCGCCCTGGCGCCGTTCGGCCCGGCGTTGTGGACGGACAAAGGCAGGGAATCGCCCTTTGGTGCCAGCTGGGCGGAAATTACCACGGCAAGTCCGACGGCGGCCACCGCGCCGATCGTTGCTCCGCCGCGGTGCCGCCGGAACCAGGAACCGGCACCGGACCCGGAATCCGATCCGGGTGCAGGGGCGTAACCCGGCTGCGCGTCCGGTGCACTCTGCGTTGGAAGGTTGGGCGTCAGGCGATCCTGCGAAGGGTTCTGCATGGTGGGACCCTGCGTCATCGCGGAACCGCCGGTTCGTCACGGTCAGCGGGCAGGGCCGCGCTCGCCGGCGTGAGGGACTGCAGAGTGACGTCCAGCCTGTGCACGGCGGCATAGTCGGCCTGGTCTGCGTGTTCATTGCCGTAGCGGATCCCGTCGAACGTACGCGCGGTCTCCGTCAGGCGGCCGGCCTCTGACGGAAACGGTGCGGCCAGTTCGTGTGCCACCTCGTCCGCGGTCCGGCCAGGCCGCGCGTCGAGAACCATTCTGTCCTCGGCCGTGCGCACCAGTGCGCGGAAACAGTCCACGACGGCGGCACTCCAGTTGCCGGCCGCGGCTGCGGCTTCCGCGCGCTGGCGGTAGGCCGTGGCACTGACTGTTGCGTCGGCGTCGAACACGTCTTTGGCACGCTTGGCTTTCGCGTTGAGGCGCGGTCGGGCCAGGATGACCGCGGCGCCGATCAGCACGGCGATGGCCACGCCGATCCACGGCGCCGCCACGGTGCTGTCCGGGCCGGAGCCGCCGTCCAGGGACCGCAGCCAGTCCAGGATGTCGGCCCAGACGCTGTCCAGCCAGCCGGGGGCCGCGTCACGATATTCCGGCTTGGCAAGTTCTTCTGCGGCCCAGCGGCGGGCCTCATCGCGGCCAGGCAGGACCGGCGGTTCAGCGGCCATCGGGCCATGCCCCGAACGGTGGCGTTTCGTTTGGCGGTGTCCCGTAGGGCGGCCGCAGGGTTTGGCCGGGTCGTCCTGCCTTATAGACCGGGACACCGCGGCCCGGGACGCCGTCGGGATCCGCCCCCGATTCCAGCAACCGGAGCAAGGCGATATCCAGGCCATCCCGGCGCATCCTGAGGTCGAGGTAGAGCAGCGCCATGACGGAGGTCTGGAAAGCGAATCCCACCGCTCCCACCACCGCACCAACGATCGCGGTGGCAACGCCCGCCACCACTGCCGCCGTCATGGCCTGCTCGGCACCGCCATGGGGTGAGACCACGCCGGTGTAAAAGCCGGAGAGAAGAGAGACCGGAATGGTGACGATCTGGGCGATGACCCCCACCATGATGCCCACCACCAGCGTGATGCCCAGCAGCCGCCACCAGCTGTTGCGGGTGAGTTCCCAAGAGCGGCGTATGCCGGCCAGCGCCCCGAGCTCCTCCACCACCACGGCGGCCGGTGCCACCATCAGCTTGATGTAGACCCACACGTACAGCACAAAGCACACGAGACCCAGCGGGAGCAGGATCAGGGCGCCCATTCCACCCACCGTGCTGACCAGCAGCACTGCCAGCGCCACAAACAGGAGTGCTACGAGGAGCCCGGCGCCGACCAGCAGCGCCGCGAGACGGATGAGGGCCCACGCGCGGGACCGCGCCAGAGCCCACATCTGCCGGAAGCCAGTGGGACGGTTAAGGACGGACCTGGCGACCGGAACCACCATGGCGCCCTGAAGGACCGCCGACAGGAAAACGGTCAGCACCGAGACGAGTACGACGCCGGACGCGAAGGTGAGCACCACCGGGACAAGGTCCTGCTCCGTCAGTCCCTCCGCCCAGGTCTCCAGCGACGCAGCGGACGTTGCGGAAAATGCAGTGAGGACTGCCGTCAGCACTGCGGCGAGTGTCTGCGCCAGCAGCGCAGCGCCCAGCATGGCCTTGGCATTGCGCCGGATCGCCTGGAACGAGCCGTCCAGGATCTCGCCGAACATCAGCGGGCGCAGGGGAACGATGCCGGGTTTGGGCGGGGCCACGTAACGGGGCTGTTGGTAGGGCGGCGGGGCGCCGTAGGGGTTGTGCGGAGGAGTGCCCCAGGCCTGCGGGCCACCCTGAGGTGGGCCCCACACCGGCGGACCGCCCCAGGAATGCTGTGCAGGGCCGGGCTGCGGCCCCCACGGAGGCGGGCTCCCTGGCGGCTGGCTACTCCCGGCCTCGCCGGCAGGATTCGGCTGCTGCATGTTCGGATCCTGGTTTGGCACCCTGTTCCTTCCCCCGTGCGGGACTGTCCGCGTGTTGCCAGCCTATAGTTCCGGGGTCGGGCGTCATAGCGCGGCGCCATGCCGTAAGGCCGTTGAACAGGACAAACCCTGTTCAATAAGGGAACATATAACTATGAAGGCACGCATTCTGGTAGTTGACGATGACGAAGCGCTGGCCGAAATGATTGGGATTGTCCTGCGCAATGACGGCTTCGAGCCGGTTTTTTGCGCCGACGGCAGCCAGGCGCTGGATATTTTCCGTTCATCGAAGCCTGACCTCGTGCTGCTTGACCTGATGCTTCCCGGCGTGGACGGCATCGAGGTGTGCCGGCAGATCCGTGCCGAATCGGACGTGCCCATCGTGATGCTCACCGCCAAGTCGGATACGTCCGACGTCGTCCGTGGCCTTGAGTCCGGCGCAGACGACTACGTGCCCAAGCCGTTCAAACCCGCCGAACTGGTGGCAAGGGTGCGTGCCCGCCTGCGGCCCGGCGACCAGAAGGCGCCTGAAACGCTGCGGATCGCAGACATAACCATCGACGTGGCCGGCCACACCGTGAAACGTGCCGATGAGCGGATCTCGCTGACGCCCCTGGAATTTGATCTCCTCGTAGCGTTGGCCCGGAAGCCCTGGCAGGTATTCACCCGCGAGTTGCTGCTGGAACAGGTCTGGGGCTACCGCCACGCCGCGGACACCCGGCTGGTCAACGTCCACGTCCAACGCCTCCGGTCAAAAATTGAACGGGATCCGGAAGCTCCCGAAGTTGTATTGACGGTTCGTGGTGTCGGCTACAAAGCAGGTTCCTGAGTCCTCAGGACCAGAAGCGCACCGCGCCCCGGACCTTCCCGCTGCCAAGAGCCCGGAGCATACGGATGCGCTGCCGGCGGAGCTGGCAACGCTGCCGTTCCGGGCGCGGATATGGCGGCGCCGTGGAGTCATCGTGGGGCTACGGGTGGGCCGCCTTGTCCAGATCGGCGTCACCCGTTTCTTTCCTGCGGTCCGTTTTGCCGGGCGGTCCATGCGGCGGCGCTGGCGCCGGTCCCTTCAGTTCCGGACCGTCCTCACTACCCTGCTGTTGGCCGTGACATCCTTTGGTGCCGTGGGCGCCTACCTGTCCAACCAGATCGCCAACAACCTTTTCCAGGAGCGCCTGACCCAGGCAGAATCCGAAACCCGTTACTACGTCAGGCAGGTCCAGGAGACGTTCGACGGCGCCCAGGTCACCGACCAGTCCAGCGTCATCACCCTGGTCTACGACACTCTGAACGCCGTGGAGGGCCGCGGCTCTGTCATCCAGCGGCGCTATGTTTTCGAGGCCAAACCCGAGCAGACCAAACCCAGGAACCGCTGGGTGGAGTCGCGGGCGTCGGACCAGCTGACCGTCAGCGTCATCCCGCCTCAACTCCGTACGGCAGTCCAGGCATCAGGCAAAGACCAGTACTGGGCATCAACCGTGATTCCGGTAGGTACCGAGGACAGGCCGGGCATTGCCGTGGGTAACCTGGTGACTTTCAACGGGACAGTGTATGAGCTGTACCTGATCTACGACGTCAACACGGCCCAGCAGACGCTCGACGAGATCCAGAGTGTCCTCTTGGCCGGCGGCGCGGTGCTGGTGCTGATGATCGGGGCCATCGCCTGGTACGTCACCCGAAACGTGGTCAGCCCGGTCAGCCACGCTGCGCTGGTGTCGGAGAAGCTCGCGGCCGGCCAGTTGCAGGAGCGCATGGTGGTCAAGGGCGAGGACGAGGTGGCACGCCTCGGGGCTTCGTTCAACCACATGGCCGCAAGTCTCCAGGAGCAGATCACCCAGCTGGCCATGCTGTCCCAGATGCAGCAGCGGTTTGTCTCCGACGTCTCGCACGAACTCCGCACGCCCCTGACCACCGTCCGGATGGCCGCGGAGGTGCTGTACGACGCCCGCCACGACTTCGACCCCATCAACAAGCGCTCCGCCGAACTCCTGTACAACCAGGTAGAGAGGTTCCAATCCCTGCTGGCCGACCTTCTCGAGATCTCCCGCTTCGATGCCGGAGTGGCCATGCTCGACGCCGAGCCCGAGGACATCCTGCAGGTGATTGCCCACGTCATTGACGGGGCGACGCCCGTCGCGGCCGAATACGGCTCTGAGATCATCCTCCGGGCGCCCGCCGAGGGAATTGTGGCGGAAATGGATGCCAGGAGGATCGACAGGATCCTGCGGAACCTCATCCTCAATGCTGTGGAGCATGGCGAAGGCCGGCCGGTCACTGTCACTGTGGCGGCCAACCAGTCAGCGGTGGGGGTTGCTGTCCGGGACCAGGGGATCGGCATGACTCCGGCCGAGGCCGCCCGGGTCTTTGACCGATTCTGGCGTGCAGATCCGGCCCGGGCCCGCACCACCGGAGGCAGCGGCCTGGGCCTGTCCATCGCCATGGAGGACACGAAACTCCATAACGGCTGGCTGCAGGCATGGGGAAACAAGGGCAGAGGGGCCAATTTTCGGCTGACCATTCCGTTGCGCCAGGGCGAGGAGATCGACCGCTCGCCCGTGCAGCTTGAACCGGAGGACATCATCCTCCCCGGCTTTCCTCGCGCCGCAAGCGCGCTGGTCCTGGGACCAGGAACGCCGAAGGAGTCGTCATGACGGGCCGAGAACTGCGCATATTGCTGAAGAGGAGCGTTGTGCTGCTCGCAGTTGTTCTGCTGCTGGCTTCGTGCGCGCGCATCCCCACTGCCGGGCCGGTGGGTAAGAGTGCGGAAGGCAGCGCCGGGAACGTTAATGCACCGGTATTCCTTCCGGCCGCGCCCCAGGCCGGCGCTACTCCGGAAAACATCATTGATTACTTCTACCGCGCCGGTACGGGTTACGAGGGTGACTACGCGGTGGCCCGCGAATACTTGACGCAGGCGGCATCTGTGTCCTGGAAACCCGACCAGCGCGCACTCGTTTATCGCGAAGCGAAGGTGGTGGGCACCGGCGTCGACAACGTTTACAACTACCAGCTGGACGTTTCCTACAGCGTGGATGTCGACGGTATTGCCACCCAGATGCCCGAGGGCACCATCGAGAACATCCCGGCCACGCTCACCCAGGTGGACGGCGAATGGCGGATCTCAGCCATCCCGGACGGAACCGCTATCCCTGAAGAAACCTTCAAGGTCATCTACGGGTCGTACCCCATCTACTTCTACGATCCCAGCTTCACATATGCCGTGCCCGACGTCCGCTGGTTTATCAAGAACAAGACCGTCAAAGCCATGACAAGCGCCCTGCTTGCCGGCCCCGCACCCTATCTCCGCGGAGCCGTGGTGAGCGCCTTCCCGTCAGGCATCAAACTTGCCCGCGAATCGGTTCCGGTGGTGTCCGGAGCCGCGCAGGTGGACCTCACCGCCAAGGAACTCACGGAGGCGTCCACGGAGGACAGGCTCCGGATGCAGACACAGCTTGCACTCACGTTCCGCAGCCAGCCCGACGTCGTTAATGTGGAGCTGCACGCGAACCAGGACCTGGTCCGGGTCGAGGACAATGGCTCGGTGCTGCCCCCGGTGCGGGACAAGAACGTGCCGGTCCGCGAGATTGCCGTCAGCGGCAACGAGCTGGTTCGCTACGAGAACAACAGGGTGTCCCCGCTGCCGGATATGCAGCCTGTTTCCTCGCTCGGGCCGCGCTACCCGGCGGAATCCCCGGTGTCCCAGACTGTGGCTTTCCTTAATGAAAGCCGGACGACGCTTTACAGCATGGTGCCGGGACAGCCGGCCCGGGCGCTGACAACGCGCACCACCATCACGCACCCTTCCTTCAGTCTCCATGACTGGGTGTGGGCCGCAGGGCCGGGAGCAACCGGGGGTACTGAGGTGGTGGCCTACCGGCCCATCGGGGTTGCCGAAGGTGCGGCTGTTCCCACCGTTACCCTCACGCCGTCCTGGCTGGCGGGACGAATCGTCAAGGAGCTGAGGATTTCCCGCGAGGGCGTCCGGGCACTGGTCATTTCGGAACAGAACGGCAACACGAAGGTGCAGATTGCCGGGATCATCCGGAATGCCGACGGGACTCCCCGGGAACTGACTGCCCCGATCACCCTGGTGGCTTCCGGTGACCCGGACCAAGGCGTCTGGGTGAACGACACCACGGTTGCCGTGATGAAGGCATCGGCAGGCTCGAACGTCACGCCGGAGCTGCTGTCCCTAACATCCGGACAACCCCAGCAGCTGGCGCCCTGGCCTGGCCTCGTGTGGCTCAGCGCCGGCAACGGGCTGGAGGAAATCTACGGCCAGTCGGCAGAGGGAATTTTCCAGCGGCTGGGCAACGGCTGGTCTCCCCAGCTTAAGGGTCCCATCGACCCCTCATTCCCCGGCTAGCGTGTTCTCCACATAGCGGGGCCTGGGGGTACCGGGGCCGCGGCCGGGAGACCACCATAGGGTGTGACCCAAGCTCAGCCCGCACCACCTCCGGCGCGGTACCTTCCTGTGCTGCCCGCTCCTGCGCACAGCTCCGAGGGCCATGCCGCGCGCGGTGCCGAGGACAGTCCTGCCAGAAGTGCTGCAAGCCTGGATCCGGACCTGCTCCCTCCTGCGCCGCACGCCAAGCATCGCGGCGGCCAGCGCCGCCGTTGGCTGCGGGCCGCCGACCAGATGGGCGCCGCCGCCGCGGAGCTCCTGGCACTTGCCGTCCCTGTTGACTGCGTCTGCTGTGGTGCGGAGGACCTGGCCTTATGCGTCGCGTGCGAACGCCAAGTGCGCCTGCTGACCAGGCACCCGTTCCGGGCAGAGGAACAGGCGCCGGCCCTGATGAATGTCGACGGCGGCCTGATCCTTCCCGTGGTGGCGGCGGGGGTGTACCGCGAGGAGTTGGCACAGGCCGTGCTGTCGTTCAAGAGCCATGGCCAGCACCAGCTCACCACTGTCCTGGCGCGGGGCCTGGGGCGGGGCATTGCCGCGGCCGTGGCCGGCGTAGACGGCGTCTGCCTGGTTCCGGTGCCCAGCAGTACGGCCGGCTACGTCAAGAGGGGCTTCAGCCCGGTCCACCTCCTGCTTGCAGAGTTGCGGCGTGGGACCACCCTTCCCGGGGCATCGGTGGTTGACGTGGTGCGGAAATCCCGGCGCCGCGCCGCACTGGAACGGCTGCCTGGAGGTCAAAAGGGACTCGGCCGTGGAGCCCGGGCGAGCCGGGTCAGGGGGTCCATGAAAGTCCCGGAACGCCTGGTCGCGCGAGTGTCCGGCCGCCGGTGCATCATTGTCGACGACGTCCTCACCACGGGGGCCACATTGGCGGAAGCAGCCCGTGCCCTCCACCTCAGCGGCGCCGTGGTGGTAGGGGCGGTTGTGCTCGCCGCGACACGCCCGCCGGATTCAGCTGGCGGCGAATCGCCCGGCCCGTGAGCTGGCGGAAAGCTGCCCGTCTTAGAAAAAAATAAACGAAGAAAGGATGAATAACAGGTGGCTATGAACTAACGTCGGTTGTGGGTACCAAGAACAAGTTGTACCTTTCGATGGCGGCTCGGAAAGGGGCTCGACTGTCAAGCAGATCGGCCCATGGGAAGTGTCGCCGTCGTGTCACCGAAGTCATTTGGAGGGCACCATGGAGTTTATGATCAGCGGACGAAATCTGACGGTCTCAGACCGCTTCCGCGAATACGCCGGTGAAAAGATCTCGAAGATCGAATCACTTGGCGACAAGGTCCAGCGGGTTGATGCGAAGGTTTCCAAGGAAACGAACGCACGCCAGACCGGAGACCAGCTCACTGTTGAAGTGACGGTACTGGGACGGGGACCCGTAATCCGTGCCGAAGCTAGCGCCGCAGACAAGTTCGCTGCGTTCGATCTCGCCTACACCAAGCTGCTTGAACGCCTCCGCCGCGCCAAGGACCGCAAGAAGGTCCATCACGGGCGCCACACCCCCAAGGCAGTACGTGAGGCCACCGCGTCATTGGAACCCGCCAGTACCAGTGAGCCCCTCTACGTCGAGGCGAGCCATCACAGCGAACCCCAGGCAACACCAGTTCAGCCATCGCCCTATGAGGTCGAGAACGACATTCCGGCAGGGGACTCCCCGGTGCTGATCCGGCGCAAAGTTTTCCCTGCAGCCTCCCTCACCCTTGACGATGCCGTGGACAATATGGAGCTCGTGGGTCACGATTTCTACCTCTTCGTGGACAAAGCCACCAACACGCCCTCGGTGGTCTACCGGCGCCGTGGCTGGACGTACGGCGTAATCACCCTGGACCACGAATGCGAACCGGGGGACACCGTCGTCGAAGAAAAAATCATCGCCTACCGCTCCGATGACGCGGCTGCAAAAGTCTAGGGTGGTTCACACCCCTCAATGAAAGGACTGATGTGCCAGCGACGCTGAGCCTTAACCAGGCCCGGCGGATCGCCCTGGCAGCTCAGGGACTCGACAAAGGACGGCCCGCCGGCCCCCTGACCTCACGGACGGTGGGCCGTACCTTTGCCCGGATCCAGCTTGTCCAGATCGACTCCGTCAACGTGTTGTCCCGCAGCCACTTTCTGCCGTTCTTTTCTAGGCTCGGCAACTACGACCGCAACATCCTCCAGCGGATGGCCAGCTCGCCTCCCAGACGAATGATGGAGTACTGGGCGCACGAGGCCAGCTTCATCCGGCCTGATCACTTCCAGGACCTCCGATTGTGGCAGAAACGCACGTGGGTGGGGGCGTCCGCCATGGACCCGGAGCTGCGCGATGCGGTGGCCGGAAAGATCCTCGGCGCCCTCGCCGCCGGGCGGCCCAAGACGGCGGCGGAACTGACGGTCGACATAGGGCACGTGGAGGACCGGCGGGGCGACAACTGGGGATGGAACTGGAACGCCGTCAAACGCGTGCTTGAAGACCTGTTCGAGGCAGGCATCATTTCCGCGGCGTCCAGAACCGAACAGTTCGAGCGGAAATATGCGCTGACCGCCAGGGTGCTGCCGCGCCGGCTTGCCCCCGAAACCACGCCGGACCCTGTTGAGGCCATGCATCGGCTCATCGACGCGGCCGCGCAGGCCCATGGCATCGGAACCGTGAAGTGCTTCGCGGACTACTTCCGGACGCCTGTCAAGGCGGCCGCCGCGTCGGTGGACCATCTGGTCAGCCTGGGAAGGCTGGAACCGGTGGCTGTCGCAGGCTGGGATCGGAAGGTGTACCTCCATGCCAAAGCCGCCAGGCCGCGGCGGGCAGCTGGGCGAGCCCTCCTCAGTCCCTTTGACTCCCTGGTCTTCGAACGGCGCCGGCTGGAGGAGCTCTTCGGGTTCCACTACCGGATAGAGATCTACACGCCAGCACACCTCCGGCGCTTCGGGTACTACGTCCTGCCGTTTCTCCTCGGCGACACCATCGTGGCGAGAGTGGACCTTAAAGCGGACCGTGCAGCGGGGAAGCTGTTGGTCAGGTCCGCGTACGGTGAGCCGGACGCGCCGGCAGGGACCGCCGTCGAACTCGCCGCCGAGCTGGAACTCATGGCCGGATGGCTGGAGTTGGGGGACATTGTGGTCAGCCCGGTCGGGGATCTGGCGGAGTCCCTCGCGGGTGCACTGCATCACCGTGCCGGTCCACTCAGCTCTGAGGGAACACCGGCCGCGTGGCCTGTGTCTCTCCCGTAGACTAAAAACGCCAGAATTCGGCGGCATAAGACTGGGAGTATCTTCACGTGGCATCACTTATCGAAAAACTTCTCCGCACGGGTGACAAAAAAACCCTGCGGCAACTGCGGAACTATGCCGACTCCATCAATGCGCTCGAAGACTCGTTCAAAACCTTCACGGATGCTGAGCTCCGCGAGGAAACTGACCACCTCCGCGCCCGCCACCAGGACGGCGAGCAACTGGACGATCTGCTTCCGGAGGCGTTCGCTGCCGTGCGCGAGGCCTCGTCCCGCACCTTGGGCATGCGTCACTTCGACGTCCAGCTTATGGGTGGCGCGGCACTCCACTTGGGCAACATCGCGGAAATGAAGACCGGCGAAGGCAAGACCCTCGTGGCCACCGCGCCCGCCTACCTGAATGCCCTCACCGGCAATGGCGTCCACGTCATCACGGTGAACGACTACCTTGCGGAGTACCAGTCAGACCTCATGGGCAGGGTCTACCGCTTCCTTGGCCTGACCAGCGGTTGCATCCTGTCCAACCAGGATCCAGCGGTGCGCCGGCAGCAGTACGCCGCGGACATCACCTACGGCACCAACAACGAATTCGGTTTTGACTACCTCCGCGACAACATGGCCTGGGACCAGTCCGAACTAGTCCAGCGTGGCCACAATTTCGCCATCGTTGATGAGGTCGACTCCATCCTCATCGACGAAGCCCGCACACCGCTCATCATTTCCGGCCCTGCCCAGGGCGACACCAACCGGTGGTACAGCGAATTTGCCAAGGTGGTGCAGCGCCTGAAGGCCGGCGAGGACTACGAGGCGGACGAGAAGAAGCGCACGGTCGGCGTCCTCGAAAGCGGCATCGAAAAGGTGGAGGACTACCTGGGCATCCAGAACCTCTACGAATCCGCGAACACTCCCCTCATCGGGTTCCTGAACAACGCCATCAAGGCCAAGGAACTGTTCAAGCGGGACAAGGACTACGTCATCCTCGACGGCGAAGTGCTGATCGTTGACGAACACACCGGCCGCATCCTGGCCGGGCGCCGCTACAACGAGGGCATGCACCAGGCCATCGAGGCCAAGGAAGCCGTGGAGATCAAGGCCGAAAACCAGACCCTGGCCACGGTGACGCTCCAGAACTACTTCCGGATGTACTCCAAGCTGGCAGGTATGACCGGCACGGCCGAGACCGAGGCCGCCGAATTCATGGGCACGTATAAGCTCGGCGTGGTGGCCATCCCCACCAACCGGGACATGCAGCGTCTCGACCAGTCAGACCTGGTGTTCAAGAACGAGAAGGTGAAGTTCGACGCCGTCGTGAAGGACATTGCCGAGCGCCACGAAGAGGGCCAGCCGATCCTTGTGGGCACCACGAGTGTCGAAAAGAGCGAATACCTCTCCGGGCTGCTCGCCAAGGAGGGCATCAGGCACGAAGTCCTGAACGCCAAGAACCACGCCCGTGAAGCGGCCATCGTGGCGCAGGCCGGACGCAAGGGTGCCGTCACGGTAGCGACCAACATGGCAGGCCGAGGCACTGACATCATGCTGGGCGGCAATGCCGAATTCACCGCGGTGGCGGACCTGGCCAAGCGCGGGCTGGACCCGGAAGAGAATTCCGAAGAGTACGAGGCCGCCTGGCCTGCTGCACTGGAGGCCGCCAAGCAGTCCGTGAAGGACGAACACGAGGAAGTACTCAACCTCGGCGGGCTGTATGTCCTGGGAACTGAGCGGCACGAGTCCCGCCGCATCGACAACCAGCTCCGTGGCCGTTCCGGCCGCCAGGGCGACCCCGGCGAATCACGCTTCTACCTCTCCCTGACTGATGACCTGATGCGGCTGTTCAACTCGGGCGCAGCCGAACGGCTCATGAACAGCTCCGTCCCGGATGATGTGGCCTTGGAATCGAAACTGGTTTCCCGGGCCATCGCGTCGGCGCAGGGCCAGGTTGAAGGCCGCAACGCCGAGCAGCGCAAGAATGTCCTCAAGTACGACGACGTCCTGAACCGCCAGCGCGAAGCCATCTACGGTGACCGCCGCCGGATCCTCGAAGGTGACGATCTCCACGAGAAGGTCCAGTTCTTCGTGGAGGACACCATCACCGCCCTGATCGACTCCGCCACGGCCGAAGGCAATGGCGACGACTGGGACTACACCCAGCTGTGGACCAACCTCAAGACGCTTTACCCCGTCAGCGTCACAGCGGAAGAGATCATCGAGGAGGCCGGTGGCAAGTCCAAGCTCACTGTTGATTTCCTCAAGGAAGAACTGCTCTCCGACGCCCGCGTGGTCTACCAGACCCGGGAAGAGACCATCGGTTCTGAAAGCATGCGCGAGCTGGAACGCCGCGTGGTGCTGTCGGTCATCGGGCGTAAGTGGCAGGAACACCTCTATGAGATGGACTACCTCAAGGAAGGCATCGGCCTGCGCGCCATGGCACAGCGTGACCCACTGGTGGAATACCAGCGGGAGGGCTTCACCATGTTCCAGAGCATGATGGAGGCCATCCGCGAGGAAAGCGTCGGTTTCCTGTTCAACCTTGAAGTTGAGGTGACTCCGGCCCAGGATGTGGTGGTTCCGGACGCAGCCGGTGGCCACACCGAGCACGTTGAGCCGCAGATCCACGCCGCAGGCCTGGAAGCGCCGGAGAAACCTGCCCAGCTGCAGTACACGGCTCCCGGTGAAGACGGCGCATCCCAGACCCGGGTGGAAGGCCGCGCCTCGTCTAAGTCCGGCAACCCGGCCAAAGCTGCAGCGCAGGACGCCACCAAGCGTCCGGCCAAGAAAAAGCGACGGTAACGCAACCACGGTTTCCAGGACAAACCTGTAGGTCGTAGCTGGACACAAGAAGTGCCCGGAGCATTTGGCTTCGGGCACTTCTTCGTCTGGGAACACTTCCTGCCATTGTGGGCAACCGGTCAGCCCACCATGAACTCAGTCACCCGCCAGACCTGCTTGCTGCGTTCAAGCCGGACCGCTACCGCCCGGGCGCGGACATCGTCAACCACCACGGCGCTTGCCTCATAAATGCCCGGGGCGACCTCGCAGGCGCGGACCGAGCGCACGATGGAGTTCCTGTGCAGCCGGGCCAGGGCTGGCGAAGCGGACCGGGCCTGTTCGCGGCGGATCAGGGCCGAGCGGTGCTGCAGCACGGCGAGGCAGCGCGGATCCAGCCGGCGGGCGAGTTGGTGGATCGGCCGGATACCGGCGAGGACTTCCATGGCCGCCTGTACGGTACTGCGTGTGATCGCCAGGATTTCGGAGTTCTCGTCTGCAGCACGCAGTGGTGCCGCCGGCGCGGAAGTGGTGCGCGGAGGTACCTGGCGGACTCCTGCCCCGCCGCCCGGGCTGACCGTGGCGGAGCGGATTGGCGTAACTGCGTACATGTGATTCCCCTTAGTCGTGAGCTGCTGAATGTCGGAACGTCGGTCAGGCCGTGGAAGGTGCTCTCAATATCTGCCCGGGCAGCAGGACATGCGGACTTTCGCCGATCTGGGATTTGTTGGCCTCATACCAGCGGGGCCAGTGCAGGGCGACGTCCACATCCGAAGCGGCCGGGCCCAAATGGCGGGAGGCGATGTCCCACAGTGTGTCGCCGGCCAGCACGGTGACCTCACTTAATGCCGGCGTTGTGGTCTGCTCCGCCCGGACGGGCTGGGCAGCCATCAGGCCGGGGTCCGTGACCGGCGGGCTGGGACGCCAGTCGGGACGGATCGTAGCCGCAGGAGCCTGGGCCCCTGGGTCCCCGGGAGCTGTTCCCTCTGCTTCCGGGATCAGCGGGTGGCCGCTTGTGGGGGACCACTGGGCCTGGATGGCTACGCCGTGTACCCGTGTGTCCTGGACGGCCACTTCCTGTGTGGGTACCCAAGCGGGTCCGGCCGGAGGTACGGCGGCGTTCGCCAAGGGTGCTGTCAGGAGTTGCACCGAGAGTGCGGCCACAGCGAGGCGCCGCATAAACGCCGGACAACACTTGCCTGCCCTGTTGGCGGCCCGCCGCCTACCGCATTTGTCCAGCACGGCAGCCGTTGCAGCCGCAATCATCGAGAAGACCCACCACGCCACGATGGCCAGCCCGGCGGCAACTGCCGCGGCACCAAGTAGGTCATCTACGTCCAGGCCTTGCCGGCGGGCTGTGGACAGCTGCCACCGATCCACCATGCCCCAGCCGGCAGCGCAGAGGAAGAATCCCAACAGGAGGATGGACGCCGCCATAACGGCGTCTGCGCGGAGCCCGCGTGCTGTAGCTGCCGTCATGGTGCTCCCATCTTGTCTTTTGATGCAGTTTGATGTTGTTTGACCAATATAGGATTAGTTTGGCGCAGCTAGGCTGGATTTGTCCAGAGACTGGAGAGAAGTTGTTGGTGAATTGACCCCGGATGAAGCCGCGACCTACGCTTGGCCCCATGCGTTGGGATGCTCTGTTCACTGACATGGAGGCACAGTTCGCCGAGGGCGAGCGGCTGGCCGTTGATGCCGAGATCTCTGAGCGGGCGAGAGCGGAAACAGCCTCCGTAGCACTGGCTGATCGCTTGCGGGGTTCCCTGGACAGTCACGTGGCCGTGCAGCTGATGTGTGGGCGCGTCTTCGAAGGAACCTTGAGTCATGCCGGCGCCGACGCCCTGGTCCTGACCGAGTTGCGTCACCAAGTACTGATTCCCTATGGCGCGGCGGCGAGCTACGCAGGCTTGGGGCGGGTCTCCGTGGCCGAAATGTCGCAGGTGCGGCGCCGGATCGGATTGGCACATGCGCTACGGGGCCTCGCGCGGGACCGGGCCGAACTTGCCGTTATCCTTCGCCACGCGCCGGGACGAGACTCCGGGCTGGCCGGAGTCATTGACAGGGTGGGCAGTGACTTTTTGGACCTGGCGCTGGTCAGTCCAGGGGAGTCCCGGCGGGCATCGCAGGTCCGGCAGGTGGCCACGATTCCGTTTGCGGCGCTGGGTGCCCTCCGGTCACGGAGTGCAGGAGAGCTCTAGCTGCGGGCCGGAGTCAGCCCTGCTTGGCTTTGGCTTCCTGGATCATGCGGTTGGCCTCGGCGTAGCGCTCTTCGATGTATTGTTCCAGCATCTTTTCCTCGACGCGCCACTGCCCCCGGCCGCCTACCTGGATGGCCTTCAGTTCTCCGCTGCGGACCAGGGCATAGGCCGCCGGTGAGTTGATCTGCAGTTGTTCAGCAACATCGGCAAGAGTGAGGAATCTGGGCATAGTTCCATTTTGCCATTGAAGGTGCCATCTGGTGCGGTTATCCACAGTTTGATGTTGTTTGGTCTTTTGACTTTTGTTCCGGGGCCCATGCCGTAACAATGAGGTGTCCGGGCGCAGCCGACGGACTGGGCCGGAGCAAGGGGGAGAAAAGCATGAGTCACGATGCAGCTAGTACGGGTGCCCGGTTGAAACCACCGTCGTGGAAGGATCCCCGCCTGCTGGTTGGCGTGCTGCTGGTCCTGGCATCGGTGGTGGGAGTGATCTCCCTGATTGGCAGCGCCGATCAGACCACCGAGGTTTACGCGGCCCGGGAGTCCATTGCGGTGGGGGAGAAGCTGACCGCGGACAATGTGGTCCGGGCCAAGGTCCGTCTGGGTGAGACTGAGCAGCATTACGTCACCGTTGAGGCAGGGCTGCCGGACGGTCTGGTGGCAGTCCAAAGAATCGGCAAGAACCAGTTGGTACCCAAGGAAAGCCTGGCCACTGT
This sequence comes from Pseudarthrobacter lactosi, assembly GCF_055412785.1. Classification (NCBI taxonomy): domain Bacteria; kingdom Bacillati; phylum Actinomycetota; class Actinomycetes; order Micrococcales; family Micrococcaceae; genus Pseudarthrobacter; species Pseudarthrobacter lactosi. The sequence continues at coordinate 1,189,514 of NZ_JBVAYS010000001.1, read as the reverse complement.
GGATGCGTTGGACCGCAAGCCCGTGGCCGTGACCATTGATGAAGCGCTGCCGCCGCAGGCGGTGGCCGGGACCCGGGTGGATGTCTGGGTTGCGTTGCCGGATGCGCGAAACGGTTTCAGTGAGCCAAAGCTCCTGCTGCCGAGCGCGGAAATTGCGCAGGTGACCGCAGGCTCCACGGCATTGGGGTCCTCCCGCAACACTGTGCTGATGGTGCTGGTTGCCGACGGCCAGATGCCGGCGATCCTGGGCGCGCAGGCGAACCAGGCCAAGATTTCAGTGGTGTGGAACCCGGGCGGCGGAGCCTCATGAGCATTCCCGTGATCACCGTGGGCCAGGCCCGCGAGGACGTGGTGGGCGGGTTGGAGCGGCTGCACGGTCCCGTCACTGTGGTCAGGCGCTGCGGCGAACTGACTGAACTGCTTGCCGCCTGCCAGAGCGGCCTGGCACGGGCAGCGGTTGTCGCAGATGGCAGCGAGGGCCTGACTGCTTCGCTTGTTGACCGGCTTGGAGCCGTCGGCGTGGCGATTATCGCCCTGACGGATGACGCGGACGAGGCCGCCAGGCTGCGTGGGATCGGTGTGGCTTCCGCACTGACGGGAGTGGAGTCCGCCGCCTTGGCGGGCAGGATTGCCGAGGTGGTTGCCCAGCTGACCGGCACTGCCAAGGAGGCGACGTTCGGGAGTGGGCTGGGGGATACCAGTGCTGCGTTGCGCCAGCGTCCCGCCGACCAGGTGGAGGTGCCGCTGGCCTCCGGGGCGGGCAAGGTCATTGCCGTGTGGGGTCCCGCCGGTTCACCCGGACGGACCTTCGTTGCGGCCAACATTGCGGGGGAGTTGGCTGCAGATGGCAAATCCGTGCTCCTCGTCGACGCCGACAGTTACGGGGCGAGCATCGCGGCAGTCCTTGGCCTGTTGGATGAATCTGCCGGGATCGCGCAGGCCTGCCGGCTTGCGGACCAGGGTTTACTCGACGCCGGTGCGCTGCTGAAGGTGGCAACGCCCGTCACCACCAAGCGCGGGACTTTCCGGGTCTTGACCGGCATCACGCGGGCGGACAGATGGACGGAATTGCGGGCCGCTGCCCTTTCACTGGTGCTGGAACGCGCGAAGGAGGTTGCCGACGTCGTGGTTGTGGACACGGGTTTCTGCCTGGAGGCGGATGAGGAGCTCAGCTTCGACACGATGGCTCCGCGCCGGAATGCCGCGACCCTGCGCAGCCTGGAGCTTGCTGACACCGTCTATGCCGTGGGGGCCGCCGATCCCGTGGGCGTTCCTCGGCTGGTCCGCGGACTGGCCGAGCTCGAGTTGGCAGTTCCGCATGTGTCGCCTGTTGTGGTGATGAACAAGGTTCGGGCGGCGGCGGTGGGGAGATCCCCGGAACGCCAGCTGAAGGATGCGTGGGGGCGATATGGCCCTTCGGCGCAGATCGCGGCTTTCCTCCCGGCGGACAGTCCCGCTGCCGACGCGGCGCTGCTGGCCGGCTCTCTGCTGCTCGAAACAGCACCGGATTCCAAGCTCCGGCAGGCGATCGCAGAATTGGTTTGTGCACCTGTCCAGCGATCTTCCCGATCCTCTGTATTTTCTTCCACACCGAGGCTTCAGCGAAAGGGCTAGGCTCACCGTAGGAGCTGCAACGGTGCAGCATCAAACTTGTGATGGAGGCGTTTGTTGATGTCGTCTGGATCCAGCGTGGAGGATCAAGCCTTGGCTATTGGTGACCGGGAGGGATTCCTGGCCGATTATTACCAGCATCTCGCCGAAGAGGATGCCCGGACTTATTCCCCGGAGGCGCTGGCCAACCGGGCGGAAACCCACCGCGGTGTCGCCGCGAACCGGCAGCCCGGCCAGGCGCAGGTTTCCATCGTCAACGAGCAGGACAGCAGCGTTGTCTATGTCGTCACGGACGATATGCCTTTCCTTGTTGACTCGGTCAACGCCGAGCTGGTGCGCCAGAACGCCGCCATCGGGCTTGTGCTTCACCCACTGTTTGTGGTGACCCGGAACCGGGAAACGGGGCAGTTGGTAAAAGTTGACCGCGTCCCGTCCCACATCGGTCTCTCCAGCGGTGATACGGCGGCGATGCCTATGCTGTCGCACCTCATCGCGCAGGGCGAAAACGCCTCCCACATGGAGTCGTGGATCGCCGTGGAAATCAACCGCGTCTCCGACGAGGCGAAGGCGTCGTTGCTGGAAGGGCTGGACCGCATCCTGAGCGACGTGCGCGCCGCCGTCGAGGACTGGCCCAAGATGCGCAACAAGGCCCAACAGATTGCCGCGAGCCTGGACCAGGTGTCCCACCCTGCCCAGATTGCCGAACTGCGGCAGGCGCAGGAACTTCTGCGCTGGCTCGACGGCGGCAACTTCACCTTCCTCGGTTACCGTGAGTACGACCTCGTCACCGTCGAAGGTGAAGATGTACTGGAACTGCGCGAAGACAGCGGCCTTGGACTGCTCCGGGCGAAGCCGGGAGCTCCGCACATGCAGCACCTCACCGACGCCGGCCGCAAAAAGGCCCGTGAAAAGCGGGCACTGGTAATCACCAAGGCAAACTCGCGGTCCACCGTCCACCGCCCCGCGTACCTGGATTATATCGGCGTGAAGAGTTTTGACGCCGCAGGCAACGTCACCGGCGAGCGCCGCTTCATCGGCCTGTTCGCGACCAGCGCCTACGCCGGATCCGTCCGGAACATCCCCGTTGTGCGCGAAAAAATTGACGCCGTGCTGGGCAATGCCGGCTTCCCCCCGGACTCACACTCCGGCAAGGACCTCTTGGGGATCCTGGAGACCTACCCTCGGGACGAGCTGTTCCAGATCGAGACCGAGGACCTGGCGGCTACCGCAACCGGCATCCAAAAATTGCAGGAGCGGCGGCGGACCCGGCTGTTCCTCCGGCCGGACATCTACGGCCGTTTTATGTCTGCGTTGGTCTACCTTCCGCGTGACCGGTACACCACCAATGTTCGGCTCCGCATCGAGGAAGAACTACGGACCACGTTCCAGGCTGAGTCCATCGACTACGAGGCTCGGATGACCGAATCGGCCCTCGCGCGCCTGTTCTTCCGGATCCGCCTGCCCAAGGGCAGCGAGGTCAGCCACTTCAACGCCGATGAGCTTGAAGCGCGGCTGGTCCGGGCAGCCCGTTCCTGGAGTGAGGGCATCGCTGAAGTCCTGCGGGAACGCGGCGCCGATGAGAAGGCCAAAGAGCTCGCCGCCATCTGGTCGGAGGCTTTCCCGGCCGGCTACAGGGTGGATTACGAGGTCGAAGACGCGCTGGAGGACATCGCCCGTTTCGAGAAATACGGGGCTGAAGCCGAGCGCGCAGCCGGTGCAAGGCAGGAACGGCCGGGCGTCCACGTGTACTTGCCCAAGGGAGCCGGTGAAGTCCTTGAAGAGGATGCCCGCGTCAAGCTGTACATGTTGGAGCCCAAGAGCCTGAGCCAGATCCTGCCGTTCTTCCACAATCTGGGACTCGAGGTGCTGGATGAGCGGCCCTTTGAGATCGAGACGGCTGACCAGCGGGACTTCTTCCTCTATGACCTCGGGCTGAAATACCCCGCCGGCATTGATCCGCTGGCCACAGGACAGCTGCTGGCAGACTCGTTCGGTGCCGCCGTGTCCGGCGCCGTTGAGTCGGACAGTTTTGACCGGCTGGTGCTGCGTGAGGGGATGCAGTGGCGCCAGATCACGGTCCTGCGGGCCTACGCCCGGTACATGCGGCAAATGGGGAACACCAACTCGGTGGGCTTCATGGCGGACACTCTGCTCGCCAATCCCGTTGTCACCAAGGCCCTGACGGCTCTTTTCGCGGCCCGGTTCGACCCCGCCCTGAGCGGGACCGAGCGCCTTGCGGCGCAGGAGAAGGTCCGCGGCGAGCTGTCGGCTGCCATTGACGAGGTGGCAACGCTCGACGCCGACCGTGTGCTGCGGACCTTGGCGAACCTGATCGAGGCGACCCTACGCACCAACTACTACCAGTACAAGACGCACCTGAGCTTCAAGCTGGATCCCGCCCGGATTGAGGGTCTGCCGTTCCCGCGGCCGATGTTCGAAATCTGGGTCTATTCCCCGCGGGTCGAGGGCGTCCACCTCCGGTTCGGCAAGGTGGCCCGCGGCGGCTTGCGCTGGTCTGACCGGCGCGAGGATTTCCGGACCGAAATCCTTGGCCTGGTGAAGGCGCAGACCGTCAAAAACGCGGTTATCGTTCCCACCGGGGCCAAGGGCGGTTTCTTCGCCAAGCGGCTGCCCGACCCCGCCGCGGACCGTGCGGCGTGGATGGCTGAGGGTGTTGAAAGCTACAAGACGTTCATCCGGGGTCTATTGGACCTCACCGACAACCTCGTTACTGGAGCCGACGGCGAAACTGTAGTGCCGCCGTCGGACGTTGTCAGGCACGACGACGACGATTCCTACCTCGTGGTGGCGGCGGACAAGGGGACGGCCACGTTCTCGGACATCGCCAACGGGCTGGCCGCAGAATACGGGTTCTGGCTCGGTGACGCGTTCGCCTCCGGAGGTTCGGTGGGCTATGACCACAAGGCCATGGGCATCACGGCCCGCGGCGCCTGGGAGTCGGTCAAACGCCACTTCAGCGAGCTAGACGTGGACACCCAGACCCAGCCGTTCAGCGTGGTGGGCGTGGGAGACATGTCCGGTGACGTGTTCGGCAACGGCATGCTCCTGTCCCGGCACATCCGGCTGCTGGCAGCCTTCGACCACCGGCACATCTTCCTGGACCCCGCACCGGACACGGAATCGTCGTTCGTGGAACGGCAGCGGCTGTTCGAACTGCCCCGGTCCTCCTGGGACGACTACAACAAATCCCTCATCAGCGAAGGCGGCGGCGTGTACGCCCGCCAGGCCAAGTCCATTCCGGTGTCGCCGCAGGTCCGGGCAGCCCTGGGCCTGCCCGAGGCGACCACCGAGCTGAGCCCGCCGGAGCTTCTCCGCGCCATTCTGCTCGCCCCCGCCGATCTGCTCTACAACGGCGGGATCGGAACGTACGTCAAGGCCAGCACCGAGTCCAACGCCTCCGTGGGTGACAAGGCCAACGACGCCATCCGCGTGGACGGCAAGGACCTGCGGGTCAAGGTGGTCGGCGAAGGCGGAAACCTGGGCATGACGCAGCGCGGCCGCATCGAAGCCGCCCTGCAGGGCGTCATCCTGAACACCGACGCGATCGACAACTCGGCCGGCGTCGACTGCTCCGACCACGAAGTGAACATCAAGATCTTCGTTGACCGGATGGTGGCCGCGGACAAACTGACCCCGGAAGAGCGGGCAGGCTTCCTCGCCTCCATGACGGACGAAGTGGGGCGGCTGGTCCTTGAGGACAACGTGGACCAGAACATCCTGCTCCTGAACGACCGGATGCGCGTGGCCGAGTGGAGTCCCAGCTATGAGCGCCTGATGGACTGGCTCGAAAAGTCGGCCGACCTGAAGCGTGACCTCGAAGCGCTGCCCAGCACCGAAACGCTGCGGGAACGCCTAAGCCAGGGCCAAGGTCTGACATCACCGGAGCTCTCGGTGCTGGCGGCCTACGCGAAGATCGAGCTGGCCTCGGCGCTGCGTGACAGCGACCTCGCCGACGATCCGTGGTTCCGCGGGACTCTGCGCGCGTACTTCCCGAAGCAGCTGCGCGAGCGGTTCGACGCCGAACTGGACACCCATCCGCTGCGGCGCGAGATTATTGCCACGGTGGTGGCCAACGACATGATCAACATGGGCGGCATCACCTTCGCCTTCCGCACCATGGAGGAAACCTCGGCGACGGAGGTGGCTGTGGCCAAGTCCTTCGTGGCGCTCCGCGAGATCTTCGACCTGGACACCATGGTGGGGGAGCTGAACAGCCTGCCGGCATCGTTCCCCACCGAGCACTGGAGCACCGTCCACCTGGACATCCGCCGCCTGCTGGACCGCGCTGTCCGGTGGCTGCTGGCCCAGGGCGGCACGTCCCGGCCCATCGCAGGTACCGTGGCCGAATTCAAGCCGCTTCTGGACCCGATGCGCGCGCGGCTGCTGGACTATCTCCGTGGCGATGACCGTGACCGGGTTGCCAGCTGGCTGGAGACTGCCCGAGGGTGGGACCTTCCGGAGGGGCTTGCCTTCCGGTGGGCGGAGCTCTTCGAGAGCTTTGTCCTGCTGGACATCGCCAAGATCGTGCATGCCCGTAAGGAGCCGGTGGAGGAGATTGCGGCGGTCTACTACACCGTGTTCAACCGCTTCCATGCGGACTCGCTGCTGGAACGGATCAGCAGCCTGCCGCGCCAGGACAGGTGGCAGGCATTGGCTAGGGCCGCACTGCGCGATGACCTCTATTCCACCGTTTCGGACATGACGACGGCGGTACTTGAGTCGACCGTGTCCGGGGGCTCTGCGGAGGACAGGCTGAAAGATTGGGAACGCCAGAATGCCGAGCAGCTGGGCAGGGCGAAGAGCATGTTTGACGAGGTCAACTCACTCGAAGCCGACGATATGGCGTCACTGTCGGTAGCATTGAGGCTCTTGAGGTCAATCGTCCGACGCTAGGAATCCCGGCGTCGTAACTGGAGGTGCAGTGGCAATCTTTACGGACCCCATCAGGGAACACGCTGATTTCGGGCCGGGCGATGCCGAATGGCTGCACCTCCTGGTGGGCGACTGGCAGATGGTCGCTGACCTGGCTTTCGCTGACCTGGCGTTGTGGTTTCCGCACCCGGATCATGGCTATGTGGCGCTGGCGCATGTCAGGCCGTCCACCACGCACACCGTGTTCCACGGCGACTTTGTGGGCGAGCCCATCCGGCAGGACCTGCAGCCGCTGGTGGATAAGGCCTGGAGCAGCCGTGCCATCGAGCGGTCCAGTGAGACCAACTGGAGCACGGACATGGCGTTGCGGGTGGAGGCTGTGCCAATGGTCCGCAACGGCCGGACCCTGGCTGTGGTGACCACTCACATGGACCTGTCCAGTTCCCGGATGCCGTCCCGCCTGGAGCTGACGTACCGGCAGTGCGCCTACGATCTCCTGCGGATGGGAACGCTGGGACTGTGGCCCGATTTTGCCTCGCCCACCGGTTCGCGCCGTGGCGCGCCTCGGGTAGGGGACGGTCTGATCAGGCTCGATGCCGAAGGAATTGTGCAGTACGCAAGCCCCAACGGCGTATCGGCCTTCCGGCGGCTGGGCGACGGCGAGTCGCTGGAAGGCCGTTCCCTGGCTGAGGTGACCGCCGGGCTGCTGAAGGACCGGCGGCTGGTGGACGAGACACTGCCGCTGGTGGTGACAGGCCGGATGCCGTGGCGCAGCGAGATTGAATCGCGTGGCGTGAGCCTGTCACTGCGGGCCATCCCACTGCGGGATGAGCAGCAGCGCTTTGGTGCGCTGGTGCTGTGCCGGGACGTGTCCGAATTGCGGCGTCGGGAAATGGAACTCGTCACCAAGGACGCAACCATCCGCGAGATCCACCACCGGGTGAAAAACAACCTGCAGACCGTAGCGGCCCTGCTGCGTATGCAGTCCCGCCGGATGGTCAGCGACGAGGCCAAACAGGGCCTGGAGCAGGCGATGCGTCGTGTGGCCACCATTGCGCTGGTCCACGAGACACTTTCACAGGGATTGGCTCAGAGCGTTGACTTCGACGAGCTGATCGGCCGCCAGTTCAGGCTGTCCGCCGAGGTCGCGTCGCCGTCGCAACAGGTCAAGACCGAGCGGTCCGGACTATTTGGTGAGCTGCCCAGCGACTTCGCCACCCCGCTGGCGTTGGTCATCAATGAACTCGTGACCAACGCCGTCGAGCATGGCCTCGAAGGACGTACGGGCACCGTCTGGCTCATCGCGGACCGCTCCGAAGAGGAGGACGGCGAGGAACTGCTGACCGTCACTATTGCCGACGACGGAGTGGGATTGCCGGAGACGCCGCACGTAGAGGGACTGGGGCTGCAGATAGTCCGTACGCTGGTCACCAGTGAGCTAGGCGGCTCCATCGCGTGGCACCCGCGCGACGGCGGCGGAACGGCTGTCCAGATCCGCCTCAGCCTGGCGGCCCGGTAGCCAGGGGGCTAAGCCGGTGACTTAGTCCGGAGATTTAACCGCCGATGGCCGCAACCCTAAAGGTTGTGGCCATCGGCGTGTCTGTTAATGTGTGGGGCTGCTAGGACCAGGCCTGGTAGGACTGGGCCCGGGGGACCGACGCTGGTTGGACCGGACCTAGGAGGCGCGGCGGGCGCGTGCGGCGCGGCGCTTAAGGGCGCGGCGTTCGTCTTCGCTCATACCGCCCCAGACGCCGGCGTCCTGGCCGGACTCGAGAGCCCACTGAAGGCACGTGTCAACGACGGGGCAGCGGCGGCATACGCTTTTGGCTTCCTCAATCTGGAGGAGGGCAGGACCTGTGTTTCCTACGGGGAAAAACAGTTCCGGGTCCTTGTCGAGGCACGCCGCGCGGTTACGCCAATCCATGCTGATCAGTTGCTCCAATTCTGGGATAAGCCGTTTGTGAAATAATTCACTAGTAGCTACAAAGGAAAAGGGCCCTCTGGGGCCCCCTTGGTCATCTCAATCAAGCCTGTCATGTTAACGCTGTGTAAACAAGGGGTAATAGAGCTGGAAATCCCCGGATAGCTGAGCGATACATCACACGGGCATTGCCGGTCCCCGCCACCGTCCGACTATGTCCGGTAGGGTGCCAGTGTGTCAAGACCCCCCATGAACCCTTCAGACCAGCCGCCTTCGACGCGCCCCCGCGGCATTGTGGCGATATCGCTCGTTGTTGCAGCCGAAGCCACCGCGCTATTGGTTGCCGCCGCCTGGTACGGCTACGAACTCCTGACGGCCGCCCCGGTCATGTCTTTTTGGGGTGCCGTTTTTACCCTGGGGCTGTTGCTTGCTTTCTCGGCCTGGCTCTATTCGGTAGGGCATTTTCTCTTCATCGGTCGCCGGTGGACGCGGGCAGCGGCGCTGGTAGCCCAGTTGTTTGTCCTAACTATCGGCATTCCGACCCTTACGGGCGGCGTGATCTGGGCTGGGATCGCCATGGTGGTGCCGGCCCTTGCGGCCATAGTGCTCCTGTTTGACAAACGCGTCATCAGCTACGCCTCCCGGACAGGGGATTCGCCTCCGGCGTTCTAGGCAGCCAATCCGTCCAGCGACTGATCCGGCGGTGCCCAGCCCAGCTGGACGGCCAGGGCGCGGCCGTCCTGAATGAGAACGCTCCGTCCCGGTGGCGGGTTGGCTTCCGCCTCGAATCGGACCCCTAAGAGGTCGCCGTCCATGAAGGTCCTGGGTGCGATCAGGATGCCGCGGCCCAGGTTGCGTGCCTGGAGCGCCAGCGGAACACGCTGGGCGAGTACCGGACTGTACCCCGCAGTCATCACCACCGTGATTCCAAGCGCGTTGAGGTCGGCAAGGTCGCGGTTGACGTCCTGCGGCAACAGGTCCGCATCGTCAACCAATGCCACCGAGTTCCGTTCCACACCGCCAGCGGTGGCTTGGCGCAGGATCCCCGACCAGTACTCCCCAGGTTCGGCAATCGGCTCCGGCTGGAGCCACGGTCCGGTTCCAGAGTTCACCCTCGGGAGCAGCCGGAGAAATGACGACTTGCCCGACGCCGGGCCGCCCAGCACGGCCAGTACCCCGCCCGCCGGCACCCGGACGGACACCGGTTCAAGTTCGTCACCGCCCACACCGATGCGGAAGGTGCGCTGCCCTTGTCTGGCCCTGGGTTTCAGTCCGGCCGGGATCTGGACGGCCGCCCTTTCATCTATCCGGGCCGCCGGTACCATGACCGGCAGCGGCTCCACACGGAAGGGCCGACGGCGCATCGAAGGCTGTTGGGGTTGGGCTACCTCCGGATCCCGTGTGTCACCGACGGGAGTTGTGTAGAACTGGCAGACTGCGGTTCTTCCACCCGATAGCGCGCCCGCTGCCACGCCCCTGCCGACCACGGACGCAGTCGGAGGCAGTTTCGGCCAGGCAACCCGGCTGTCATCGCTGGATCCGGTCGGGAAATACACGCGGTTCGGAACGGCTGCGAAGAACCTGGCAGTGACCAGTTCCCGCTGACCGGAGATGATCACTGAGATACCCGCTCGGCTTCCATCACGGACAAGGTCATGGAGAACGTCCTCGGCCCACGCCAACGGCCCTGCACGGAAAGCCGAGAGCCATGATCCCCAGCCAGCGACCACCAGCACGAGCGGTATGTCGTCGCTAGCGGCCGGACGTCCTAGTCGGTAGGACTGCTCCCGGGCCAGACGCTCCAGGATACGTACGGCGCGGCGAAGCTCATGAAGTCCTGCCCTGGCGCCCACCCGGCAGTGGGAAGCCAACCCCGCGAACGAACTGTCCGGGTCCAGAACATACAAGTGCGATTCCCTGGTTTGGGATGCCAAACGGAGGACTGCGAGCCGGATTGCGTCGGCCACCCCTGATTCCGGTCCGCCTATGAGCGCCAGGTGTCCGTGGCCTGCAGGTTCCCAGATCAAAGGGGCAGTTGATTGCTCGGCGGGCAGGTCCATCAGGCCGAACTCTATGGACCAGCTGGCTCGGCCGTCGGCATTGGCGTTGTCCCGCGCATAGTCATGGTCAGCTTCGTGGTTGTCATCAGCGGGCTCACGGGTAGGCGAGCCAGCAGGTTCGGCGAGGAGCCAGGGGAGTGGTGCAGCAATCGGCTTCCGGATGGGTGGACCGTTCATGGCCTCCCACAATCCGGTCATGGAGGCTATCAACGGGGCGGTCGCTTCGGCAGGAGTCGGAACACTGCCGGGAGATCCGAAGCCCTCCGGTACGGCGGGGGTATCGATGTACTCGGAGGCCAACCACACGGAGACTCCGGCCGGTTCAGACCGGGTGGCTCCGGCTGTCAGCGATCCGGCCTGGAACTCCATCGGAGCCTCCGTTCCGCGGGCCAGATAAGCCCGGCCCGGCGTATCCACACTTATGCCGGCCGCGGCTTTGGAATTGAGGATGTCCACCGATTCCATCTCGGACTGGACGCGCAACGCGATACTGGTGGTGACATTGGCACGAATGTCGGCCGTCAGCGCCCCCTGGGGCCGTTGCGTGGCCATAATCAGGTGAATGCCCAGGGAACGGCCGATGGCGGCGATCCTCATGAGCTCCCGGAGCGATTCGGGTGCCTCCTCCACCAGCATTCGAAATTCGTCGATGACAATCACGAGGTGGGGGAGCGGCGAGGCCCGGCCTGCCGCCGTCGCCCGGAATGACGTCAGGTCCGGTGCCTGAACTGCCGCCAGGTGCACTTCCCGGAATCTAATCTCGGCGCGGAGCGAATGCAGCGCACGTTCGAGCTCGTGGCTGCTCAGGTCAGTGAGCATGCCCACGCAGTGCGGGAGTCCGGTCAGGGGCCCAAGTCCCGAGCCGCCCTTGAAGTCCACAAAAAGGAAGTTGATGCGGTCCGGCGCGTAGCTGAGGGCGAGGGCCACGGTCAGGCTGCGCAAGAGTTCGGATTTTCCGGAGCCGGTGGTGCCGGCGACCAGCAGGTGCGGTCCGTCGTTTTGGAGATCGAGTGTCCGGACACCCTCAAGACCGCGCCCGATGGGAACGGCTAACCCGGGACGGCTGCTGTTTGCTGACCATCGCCTGGATGTGTCGGGCGTGGAGCAGGGGAGCATCTCTACGAGCCGACAGGCCGTGGGAATGGTCCGTGCTGCGCCGCCGGACCGGTTCCCATCCCGCGCCAGGCCGCGGCAAAACCTGTTGAAGACGTCTACAGGCGCCAGATCGGCGAGGAATCGGATGCTCTCGTCGGCAGCGTTGAACACAGACGAGCGTTCACCGAGTTCCACGTCTGCTGTTGTTGGCACGGTCCCGCCTTCGGGGGCATAAATGACCTGCCACCCGTGGTCCAAGGCAGTGGCGGTGATTTGGGCCGCGGACTCCGTCCCGTCCAAAAGAAGAAGCACCCCGTGTCCGTGAGAAAGCCCGAAGCCCTGTTTGAGCAGGGTCCCGACGGTGCTGGACTGACAGGACAGCGTGACACCCTCAAGAAAGCGTGCGGCGAGGGGGAGACGCTCTTCCTTGCCATGGATAACCATCCGGGTATTCCGGCCCCGCGGAAAGCCGGCGAGCTGCATCAGTAGTGAGCGCACCAGCCCGTCGACGGCGGCGTGTGGCCCGCGGATAGTGGTGAGGGGCCTGGCCGGGCTGAGCGTCAGCGGCAGTAAACCGGCCGAAGGAATTGCCCGGCCCCGATCCGTGGGCTCAAACCGGAGATTGGCTGGCTGGATGGCTTGGCCCAGCCGCAGCCAGATGCCATCGTTGGCGGCCGGCCCGGCCCGATCCTTCACTGTTGTGCCCCCGATGGTCAGGTCCGAGAGCGGCGGCGCGGCCCGCCGTCGTCGTTCCTGGTCCTGGGTGACAGCGTCTCTGATCGCTGCAGCGAGTTCGCGGCGTTGCCGGCGTCCGCCGATCACCGGGACCAGGAGGGAGATTGCTGAGACGGCGGTGAAGGCCAGGAACATCCACATTCCGGTTAGGACGGCAAGGCCCACGCCGATGACCAATGGCAGCACAGCAGTCAGGATGAGGGCCGCGCGATTCGTTGGATCGTCGCGGCGGCCGACAACCAACGGCTCGTGGACATCCATCCCCGCGTCAGCCAATCCGTTACCGGAACGCTCGAGGAACGCCAACGACATGGTGGAGTTGCCGCAACGAATGCTGGAGCCGGTCGAAATCTCCGCATTCCGCACGCGCTCGCCGTCCACATCGGTGCCGTTGGCGCTGTCCAAGTCAATGATCGTGATGGCTGTCTCCGTGACCACCAGGCGCGCGTGGACGCGCGAAAGATCGGCATCGGGGATGAGTATGTCGGCGTTGCTGCGGCCCACGGTATACGTGCCCCGGCGCAGCGGCACAACTGTCCCCGCGCCGGCACCGCTGTGCACGGCCAACGCCAGCGACGCCGGAGGCTCGGAGGCGCGCTGCCGGGACCTGCGACCCATGAGGTCCGCTCCATCAACGAGCGTGGCTCCGTTGACCAGCGGCGGCTGTCCGAGTGTGAGCTCAGTGACAGGCTGGCTGTCGACAGACACAATCCCGGTCCCGAATTTTGCGGTCAGCACGGCCTGGAGTTCCGCGCCGGAAGCCCCCAGTGGGCCCTTGATGGTCAGCTCCACGGGAGGTTCCTGGCGAGCTGCGCCCGGGCTCCGAACGAGCGTGCAGTGCAGCGGCATGATGTGAGCGTCCTAACGGTCGGCTTCTCTCTACAAGCTAGCCGTCGGGCTGGAGCATGTCGCGGGGGTGAAAGCCGTATGTGGATAAAGGCTCGGGGAGTCTCCGACGGACTCTGTCCGTAGGCCGCGGGCCTCGGTTAGGATCAGTGGCACTACGCCGCATGCAATGTCCGAGCCCTCCACCAGAAGGAGCGATTCCCGTGAGTTCAGTGGAAGCAACCGCCGACGTCTCAGCCAGCTCCGACATCGGTGAGGGGTCGAAGATCTGGCACCTTGCGCAGGTCCGCGAGGGGGCCAAACTGGGAGAGAACTGCATCATCGGCCGCGGGGCCTACATCGGTCCCGGCGTGCAGCTGGGAAACAACTGCAAGGTGCAGAACTACGCTCTGGTCTACGAGCCTGCGGTTCTTGGAGAGGGTGTGTTCATTGGGCCGGCGGTGGTGCTGACGAATGACGTGTTTCCCCGGGCCATCAACGCCGACGGGACGCTCAAGACCGAGGACGACTGGGACAAGGTTGGCGTCACCATCAAAGAAGGTGCCTCGATCGGAGCTCGTGCTGTCTGCATTGCGCCGGTGACCATCGGTGCCTGGGCCACGGTAGCCGCTGGCGCAGTGGTGACGCGCGATGTGCCCGACTTCGCCCTGGTGGCGGGTGTCCCAGCGAAACGCATTGGCTGGGTGGGCCAAGCGGGACTTCCGCTGCGTGAGGACAACGGATTATGGGTGTGCCCGCGCACGGGCAACCGCTATGAGGAGCACGACGGCGGGCTGCGCCAGGTGGGGGATTAGCGGCCGTTTTGTGCTCGGCAGCATCGGGGCGGCCGCCCCGGATTAGTAGGTCACGATGGGGTCTCGGGTAGGCTGGTTCAGCAGACAATGCGCAACATTGCGCTGCCCGCTTTCGAACCAGGAGATTTTGTGACCGCTGACCTCGTCATCGTAGGGTCTGGCTTTTTTGGCCTGACAATCGCAGAACAGGCCGCCACCGAGCTCGGCTTGAAGGTGGTCGTCCTTGACCGCCGGCATCACATCGGTGGAAACGCGTACAGCGAAAAGGAAGAGCAGACCGGGATTGAGGTGCACCGCTACGGTGCTCACCTTTTCCACACCTCGAACGAGCGAGTGTGGGAATACGTGAACCGGTTCACCACGTTCACGAATTACGTCCACAAGGTCTACGGTGTGCACAAGGGTGAGGTCTACTCCCTGCCCATTAACCTGGCCACGATCAACCAGTTTTTCCGTGCCAACCTGACGCCGGCCCAGGCCCAGGCCCTAATCCAGGAGCAGGCCGGCGAGCTCGCCGGAACTGATCCGCAGAACCTGAACGACAAGGGCATCCAGCTCATCGGGCGGCCGCTCTACGAAGCGTTCATCAAGCACTACACCGGTAAGCAGTGGCAGACGGACCCCAAGGACCTGCCCGCCGGCATCATCTCCCGCCTCCCGGTGCGTTACAACTACGACAACCGGTACTTCAACGACAAGTACGAGGGCCTGCCGACCAACGGTTACACGGCCTGGATTGAAAAGATGGCGGAACACCCGAACATCGAAGTTCGGCTGAACACGGACTTCTTCGACGAATCGCACGAGTACAGCAAGGACAAGGTCGTCGGCAACATCCCCGTGATCTACACAGGCCCTGTTGATAGGTACTTCGACTTCACCGAGGGCGACCTCTCGTGGCGCACGATCGACTTCGAAGAAGAGGTGCTCGACGTCGCCGATTTCCAGGGGACGTCGGTGGTCAACTACAACGACGCCGATGTGGACTACACGCGCATTATTGAGCCGCGTCACTTCCACCCCGAGCGCGACTACCAGACGGAAAAGACCGTCATTATGCGCGAGTTCTCCCGTGCTGCGGAGAAGGGCGACGAGCCCTACTACCCGATCAACACGCCGACGGACCGGGAGCGGTTGCTGAAGTACCGCGACCTGGCCGCAGCCGAAAAAGACGTTCTCTTCGGCGGACGGCTTGGCACATACAAATACCTCGACATGCACATGGCCATCGGCTCGGCCCTGACGATGTTTGACAACCAGATTCGGCCGCATTTTGAGGCCGGAACAAAGCTTGAAAGCGGAGGCGTTGACGCATGAGTGTCTCAACTGAAAGCACGAATGGCATCGATAGCCCACAAGCTAACGGAGAGCGGTGGAGTACGCTCCAGCGGGTTATCCTCCCGAGTTCCAGCCAGATGGACACGGTGCCGCTGTACATGGACATGGGCACCGCCACCGGAATCCAGCTGCCCACTATTGGTGACCCCGACAAAAAGGTCAGCAAGCCGCAAACCGTGAGTAGCCCGACTAAGGAAGCCCACGTTGAAGACTTCCTGTCGCGCTTCTCGACTTCAGTGCGGTCCGGGGAGCGGGTCTCCTTCGGCAGCTACTTCAACGCTTTTCCTGCCAGCTATTGGCGCCGTTGGACCAATGTTGAGAAGATCCGCCTGCACGTGCGCACGCAAGGGACCGGATCTGTCATCGTCTACAAGTCGAACGCGCGCGGTTCGCTGCAGCGCGTGGACACCCGCAGGGTGGAGGGAATCACGGAGAACTCCTTCAATCTTTCCCTGGCACCGTTCGGCGATGGCGGCTGGTATTGGTTCGATCTCGTGGCCGGCTCGGAACCCCTCGTCATGCTGGACGCGGAATGGCAGGGGCCAGCGGCCGAGACGCCCTCTGGTTCGGTGACGCTGCAGATCACCACGCTCAACAAGACGGACTTCTGCCTCAATAACCTGCGTCTCCTCGCCGAGAACCCTGAGGCTCTGGAACACGTCCAGGAAATCCTCATCGTGGACCAGGGATCCCAAAAAGTTGCTGACGCTGAGGGCTTTGCGGAGGTAGAGAATGCACTGCAGGGGAAGCTGCGGATTATTAACCAGTCCAACCTCGGTGGCTCTGGAGGCTTTGCTCGCGGCATGTTTGAGGCTGTGGAGAACGGCAGCGATTACGTCCTGCTCATGGACGACGATGTTGTGGTCGAGCCTGAGAGCATCACACGTTTGCTGACATTTGCAGATCGTTGCAAGACGCCGACTATTGTCGGTGGACATATGTTCGACTTGTACAACCGGACTGTTATGCATACGTTCGGTGAAACTGTTAACCCTTACCGCTTCCAGCCGTCGCTGCCCAGTGATGAAATGATCTTGGGGCACGACTTCATGTCGTCGAATCTCCGCCAAACTTCCTGGCTCCACCGCCGATGCGATGTGGACTACAACGGCTGGTGGATGTGCCTGATTCCCACGAAGGTTATTCGCGATATCGGGCTTTCCCTTCCGTTGTTCATCAAGTGGGACGACGCGGAGTACGGTCTCCGCGCGAAGGCCAAAGGCTACGCGACGGTCTCACTTCCCGGTTCTGCTGTCTGGCACGTTTCATGGATCGACAAAGACGACCTTGTTGGGTGGCAGGCTTACTTCCATGCACGCAACCGGTTCATCGTTGGACTGCTGCATAGCCCCTATGAGTTTGGTGGCCGCGTACCGCGGGAATCGCAGTACGCGGACATTAAGCATCTCGTATCCATGCAGTACGCGACTGCTCACGGTCGTCGCTGGGCGCTTGAGGACGTGCTGAAGGGACCGGATGGCCTTCGGGACCTGCTTTCGACAAAACTCCCTCAGATAAGGGAAATGATGTCTGGATACTCTGATTCTGTGTTCCTTCCGGCCCCTGACGAATTCCCTGCTCCCAAGATGGATAAGCCTCCGCGACGGGGACAGGGAATTTCACAGCCATCAAAGATTTCGCTTATTCCGTGGGCAGCAAAAACTGTAATCCGCCAGTTGGCCTCCCCGGTCAGCGGATTGAGTGCCGAACGTCCTCAGACAACTATCGCCCATCAGGACAACCGCTGGTGGCGGATGTCACAGTACGACAGCGCTGTAGTTTCCAATGCTGAGGGGACAGGCGCGTCATGGTACCGGCGCGATCCGAAAAAGCTCCGCAAGATGTTGGCTGAAAGCGCGCGCTTGCACGCAGAACTGCTTAGGGACTGGCCTGCTCTAAGCAGGAAATACAAAACTGCCATGAACGACCTGACATCCATTGAATCGTGGAGGAAGACGTTCGAGCAGCACACTCAGAACGATGTCAAGTGAGCGGTATTAGTGCCGCGGAACTGACTGCGCCGGGGGTGAGCGGAGGACTCCGCGACATCCGGCAATCTGGTTTCCTGCTGAAACTGTTGGTACGCAAGGAACTCAAAATCCGCTACCGGGGTTCCGCCCTGGGCATGCTCTGGTCCTATGTAAAGCCCGGCGTGCAGTTCATTGTCTTCTATGTGGCTTTGGGCGTATTCCTCGGGCTGGAACGCAGCCCGAGGAATCCTGAGGGACTGGCGAACTATGCCGTATACCTGTTTTCAGGCATTGTTCTCATCAACTTCTTTTCCGAGGCGCTGGGGAACGCCGCCCGGTCGATAGTCAATAACGGCAATCTCATCAAGAAGATCTACCTACCCCGGGAATTGTTTCCCGTGGCATCGGTCTGGGTGTCGGCCGTTCATTTCTTTCCTCAGCTAGTGGTTCTGGTGGCTGCCTGCCTGTTTGCCGGTTGGCGTCCAGATGCTTTCCAGCTGCTCACCGCACTCTGTGGATTCGTAGTGGTGGCCTTGCTCGCTACGGGGCTTGGTCTGATCTTCGGGGCCGTCAACGTGTATTTCAGGGATTCCGAGAACATCGTAGATATGTTGCTCATGGTCGCCACCTGGGCGTCGCCGGTGATGTACGCATGGACCATGGTGCACGACAAGCTTGGCTCTGTCGGTTATGCCATCTATCAGGCAAACCCGGTCACGATTGGCGTCGAGCTGTTCCACTACGCTTTCTGGTTCCCGACGACTGACGGGTCATCGGCGATACCCCCGAATTTGTTCGTGTTGTGGTTGCCAGTAGGGCTTGTAGTTTCCCTCGCGGTTCTCGTTTTGGGACAATTCACTTTTCGGCGGCTTGAGGGCCGCTTTGCTCAGGAGCTGTGAGTGACTAATGCAATAGAGGTCTCCGGCATCAGCAAGGAGTTCGTTCTTCGCCATACGCGTTCCATCAAGGAAGCCGTTGTGTGGCTGGCCAAGGGGCGAAAAGGCGATATGTCTCAGAAATTCCATGCCCTGAAAGACGTTTCCTTGCACGTGAAGACAGGGGAAACTGTAGCGCTGTTGGGACTGAACGGATCTGGCAAATCCACACTGCTGAAGCACATTTCGGGCGTTATGCTGCCGGACGCCGGCAGTGTGCGCACGCGTGGTCGAGTCGCAGGCCTGATCGAGGTTGGGGCTGGATTCCACCCTGATCTTTCGGGTCGCGACAATGTCTACCTGAATGGCGCCATCCTGGGGATGACTGAGCAGCAGGTCAAGGAGCGATTCGATGACATCGTTGAGTTTTCTGAGATCGGTCAGTTCATCGACACCGAGGTTAAGTTCTATTCTTCCGGCATGTATCTTAGGCTGGCGTTCTCCGTTGCCGTCCACACAGATCCTGAAGTGTTCCTGATTGACGAGATTCTCGCCGTCGGAGACGAGCCCTTCCAGCGGAAGTGCATCGACAAGATCCAGGAACTCGCGCGCAACGGCAAGACGCTCGTGGTGGTCAGCCATGACCTAGACCTCGTGTCGCGCATCTGCGCCCGGGGAATCCTGCTGGAGCACGGAAACGTCCTGTTCGACGGACCCATTCACGACGCAGTGGCGATGCTGCGCTCCTAGCGGCAAACCAGCCCGCTCCTGCGGGAGAGAACGTCCAGCAACGGAGCGGACAATTATCGCTCTCAACCGGAAGGTAGTCGTGTCATCTTTGCCTGCGCCGCGCCGCGACATCCAAGGCCTCCGGACGGTGGCAGTGGGGCTGGTCATCGTCTACCACATCTGGCCGCAGATACTGCCGGGCGGCTTCATCGGCGTCGACGTCTTCTTTGTCATCTCGGGTTTCCTCATTGTTGGATCGCTCGTCCGCGAAGTCGAGGCCACCGGGCGGATCTCCGTACGGTCGTTTTACGCAAAGCGGATTAGGCGGCTCCTCCCCGCGGCCAGCCTGGTCCTGCTGGCAACCCTCGCGGCGATGGTTCTCCTGCTTCCTCAAAGCCGGTGGCAGTCAATCTCCTTCGACGTGGTCATGGCGGCCCTCCAGGTCCAGAACTGGAACCAGGCCTTCGGCTCCGGGAGCTACGAAGGAGCCACTGCCCTCGTATCGCCCGTCCAGCATTATTGGTCGCTGGCCGTCGAAGAGCAGTTCTACCTTGTGGTGCCCCTGTGCCTGCTGGCCGCGGCCGCGTGGGCCCGAAAGTCCGGCGTGCCCAGGAAGACTGCCTGCCTCTACCTGATCATTGCGCTGTCAGCCGTGTCATTCGTCCACAGCATCGCGTTCTCGGCAGCCGACCATGACGTCGCCTACTTCGCCACAACCACACGCGTCTGGGAATTAGGCCTCGGCGGCATCCTGGCACTGACCGCACCACGGTTGCAGTTCGGGGAGCGTACAGGACGGCTTCTGGGATGGGCCGGGCTGGCGGCGGTCTTCTGGTGCGCTTTCACTTTCTCCACCTCCATGGATTTTCCGGGCTATGTGGCGCTGCTTCCCGTCGCGGCAACAGTCCTGGTGCTGGCGGCGGGCACCGAACCGAAAAAGACGGACGACGCCGGGCGCTTCAGCGCGTCGTGGATACTCGCTATCGGCCCGGCCAAGTACCTCGGGGACATCTCGTACTCTCTTTACCTGTGGCACTGGCCCGTGGTCGTCTTCTATGTCTTCCGCCTGGGCAGGGCGCCCAGCTTCCTTCATGGATCCGTGATAGCACTTATCAGCATGGCCGCGGCAATTGCCTCCTACTACCTCGTCGAACAAAGGTTCCGGCATCCGTCCGGGCGTCCGGCGACCGGCACCAGCGGCCGGTCCCGCCACCGCGGAGCGTTTGTCCTGGCAGCCGGCCTGGTGGTTGCAACCTTGGTGGCCGCGGTGGCGCCCTGGGGAATCGTTGAAGCAAAATCCCAGCAGCTGGACGGTGCCCTTAATATTCGCCAGTATCCCGGCGCGATGGCTCTCGACCGGGACCGGCCAGCGGCAGTGCCGTCAGGCCTCGCTTTGCGGCCCGACCCGGCAGTGGCGATGAAGGATGTGCCACTGACGGGCGGCAACGAGTGCGGCGCGTTCGATCCGTCGACGATGGGCGATGAGGCGTGCCGTTACGGCCGTCCGGATGCGGAGCGGACAATGATGCTTGTGGGTGACTCGCATGCGGCCCAGCTGGTCGACCCCCTGCTGCTGGTAGGGGAGCAGGCCGGCTGGAACGTCCAGGCGATGGTCCGGAACGGCTGCCCTTTTTCAGCTGCACCGCCCGAATCCGCGGATACGGTCTTCCACAACTGCCCCAACCAGAACCGGGTGTCGCTGGAGCGGATCCTGCACCGAAAGCCTGATCTTGTGGTGGTGTCCGGTATGACGCCTTGGGGATACCGGCGCGCCCTGCAGTGGGGGTGGAAGGATCCGGAGTCGCTCGTGTCCGGGTATGTGGCCATGCTCAAGCCGCTTCGGGACGCCGGCATCAGGGTCGCCGTCGTGATGGATATTCCCTATCCCGACTTTGCGGCACCGGACTGCGTCCAGTCGCACGGTCCGGCCTCCGAGGCCTGCACCGTGCAGCAGCCCCCCGAGGACCGTCCGGAGGATCCGTTGGTCGCAGCTGCCGCGAGGGTGCCCGGCGTCGAGGTCATCGACCTCTACCCCTTCTTCTGCGCCGATGGGTCCTGCCCGTCGGTCATTGGCAACGTGTTGGTCTATAGGGACAACCACATGACCAACAGTTACGCCAGGACGCTCGCCTCTCCACTGGCCAGAATGCTACGCCTCTGATCTGGCTTCCGCCGCAAAATAGGGCGAGTCACCTGGGGTTGCAGCCTTCCATGGCGGCGAGCGGGTCAGCCGCAGGCAGTTACTTTGAACAGTTTTGCGTCACCGTGTCGCGCCAGAAGGTCGAAGCCGGGCGTAGAATCGGGGATTTGCAAGCCGACAAAGCCGTGGTTTCCACCATGGACCTCGCGGGTTCCAAAATCAAGCACGAATCCCACGTTGTCCGCCCGGGCGGCCGCGCAGACGGATGGATCAGTGCTTGCTTCCCGCAGTTTCTCGTTCAGCAACTCAGTTGCCTTGGTGTATGTGGTCAGAGTGTGCTTGGACGTTGTGTTGCGGTCGGCAATGGCGAATGCCATCGCACCTCCAGTCCAAGGGTTTACAGCAATGGTTGCCTCGGCCGGGACGAAGTCATCCAACTCATCGATCAACGCCATCTCGTCAGAACTAACGAGAGGCGAGTCCGGTGTCGTTGAATAATTTGCCTGAGCCGAACGAACGGGAGTAATCATCGGGGGTGCCTGAGCGCCTGCTACGACGGCCAAGAAAGCGACTGGCACTATGAATGATGCGACCGCTGGCTTCCTGAACAGGGCGGGCAGAACGCGGTCCTCCGTGGCGGCTCGCCAGCGGGACTGTAATGTTCGCACCACCCAGGCCGCCCCGATTGAGGCAAGGGCAACGGCAGTCACAGGCAGCAACGCAGCAAGGCGGTAGCTGTCGTTGTACCAGACTCCTGTTAATATGTCGCGGAGCCAACCGGCCGGGCCAGCTGACACAACGACGAACAGGCCGGCCACTATGAGGAACGAGCCAACTAGCCACAAAGACCGAGGCTTCCGAAGAACGTAGACAAGCCCGACTATCACTAGAATACTTACCGCCCATGCTGGCGGACGAAGCATCGCAGAGTTCGTCAGCACCTCTCCCACGGCTTGCCCCGGAGTCTGAACAGGCAACCACGTGGCTGCCGCTGCAGGGGGCCGAACGAATTTCCAGAGGACGGCAATGATCCCCAGGATCGCGAGCAGTCCTGCGCCGGCCACAAGACTGAGCTGGATCGTGTTGCCATTCCGTCGGCGTACGACCCAATACATTACGAAGGCTGAAACCATGATCGGAATGGACAGCGCGATCAGCGACATAACGCCGTTTGGATGCGCGATTGCAACCGCGATGGCCGCCAAAGGCGCCAAGGTGTAGCGCGCCACCGCTCCGGAAGCGGACAGGTCGCTGGTGCTGAAAAAGATACTGACGCAGGCGAGCGCCGCTGGGATCATGCTTACTGACAGGAAGTTGGGGTACAGGACACCGAAGTCGAGCAGCAGGAGCGGAAAGGAACCGAACCCTGCGGCCAGGATCCCGGCCGCCCCGACAGCGTAAGAGTTGGGACCCGCGATGGATCGCACCAGGAACATGCACCCGAGCGTCCACACCGTGGACGCGATGCAAAGGTTGAGGACATTGACGGAGACGGTCAACGGCGCGCCCGTGATCTGGACGAGCAATGAAGCCAGCCCATGCCACGCAGCTGGGTAGAAGTATGGCGGATTGTCGCCATTTGTCATCCCGGTGAGGGTCATCGATGATGCATTGCCGGATTCCAGGACGAACCGCACAGCGTTCAGATGGAAGACATTGTCGAATGTCTGCGAGATGCTCTCAGGGCGACCGAGTGCCCGGTGGAGCTGGAGTGCAATGGATCCTGCACCGATAACGAACCCGGCCGCCGCTACGGCATGCATCCCCGTGGGCTTGCCAAACGCCGGACGCGGGCTGTCAGGTGCGGACCTCCGTCGTTCAACCAATTTCCTGAGGCCACAAATTGACGCAGCCGTAAGGGCCGTGGCGGCAAGGACCGGCAGCAGCGACCACGCGACGCCCAGGTAGGGTGCCACGATGGCAGTCACTGCGACGAGGCAAACCGTCAGCGGCGGGGCCACGGCAATGAATGCGGGCTTTCGCAAACCCAGCGCCAAGACAATCAGAATGCCGGGCAGGAACAGCAGCGCCAGGCATGCGGCAACAATAGGTACCGTTGAAAACCAGCTCATTTAGACTCCACAAGAAATACGGAAGGCGATTGACGGAACGGGGAAAATTGCCCCGCCCGGCCCCCTAGTCTTCCAAGAGCCCCAGAAGATAGCTTCCGTAGCCGCTCTTCACCAGCGGCTCGGCCCGTTCCCGCAACTCGTTGTCCGTGAGGAAACCTTGGCGCCAGGCGATTTCTTCGGGCGCACCAATCTTGAGACCTTGGCGGTTCTCCACCGTGCGGACGAAGTTGGAGGCATCGCTGAGGTCATTGAAGGTCCCGGTGTCCAGCCAGGCAGTGCCCCGAGGCAGAATCTCCACCTGGAGCTTTTCGCGCTCCAAATACGTCCGGTTGACGTCCGTGATTTCAAGCTCACCGCGCGGGGACGGCTTCAGGTTGCTGGCGATTTCGATGACGTCATTGTCGTAGAAATATAGGCCGGGGACGGCGTAATGGCTACGCGGCTTTTCCGGTTTTTCTTCCAGCGAAAGTGCCTTGCCAGCATCGTCGAATTCAACAACGCCATAGGCCTTGGGGTCCTTCACCCAGTAACCGAAGACGGCTCCGCCATCTATGTCGGCATGTCGGCGCAGCTGTGTCCCCATTCCCTGGCCGTAGAAGATGTTGTCGCCAAGGACCAGGGCGACAGTTTCGTTGCCGATGTGTTCGGCACCCAAAATGAAAGCCTGGGCGAGGCCATCGGGTGAAGGCTGCTGCACATAGCTGAGGTTGATGCCGAAACGGGAACCGTCGCCCAGCAACCGCTGGAACTGCTCTGCGTCATGTGGTGTTGTAATGATCAGGATGTCCCGGATTCCCGCGAGAATCAGCGTGGAAAGCGGATAATAGATCATCGGCTTGTCATAGACGGGGACAAGCTGTTTGCTGATTCCGAGGGTGATCGGGTGCAGCCGGGACCCAGTTCCGCCGGCCAAGATAATTCCACGCATGGGTTCAATCATTCACCACAGTTGACCTTGCGCCAAACGGGAGCGCCGCTGAGCCCCCTCTAAGCGTTGTGGCGCGGCCCGCTGCGGCCCCGCAGGCCGGCGTGAAGTCCGGCGGCTGCGGAGGACAGGCGCTCACGCCTTCCCGCAGCGAGAACGGTGACCAGAAGTATGTGCCTGGCATCGCCGAGGAAGCCGCGCAGAACCCAATATGGCTCCTTGTGGACGAACTTCCGACCCAGAAGTATGCGATTCCGGACGATGTAGTAGTAGCGCCAGCTTGCGGCCGTTCGTATCATGAGCTGGTTCCCCCGCAGCTTGATAGTCCAGGGCCCGAGGCGTGCGGGTACCATCGTGCCGAGCGAGTGCGTCAGGGACGCATTCGGGGCGATAATGCAGTTCCAGCCTGCGGCCTTCGCCCGCAAATAGAAGTCGCTGTCCACCCCATCGATGAAGAGGGCCTCGTTGAACTTCCCGATTGCATCCATGGTGCCTGAAGGTATTAGAAGGCCGGACTGGACCGGTTCGTCGCCTATGACCACGTTCCGCACGCGCTTCCGTGCCCTGCCTGGCAGGCCGCTCACGGTTCCTGGCGCCACCATTCCCACCGTGAAGCCAGCTGACTGCGCAGCTGCAGCGGCTAGTGTGAGTTCACGAACGAAGCCCGGCTCCACCAGCGAATCCTGGTCCATGGTGAGGACGAAATCCAGATCCCGCTGACGATCCCGGGCGAGGTCCACGCCGCTGTTTAGTGCCGCAGCGATTCCGGCATTCGAGGGCAGCCTCAGCACGGTGCAGCCGAGGCCCTCGACAGCCGTGAAGACGGCTTCGTCGGGTGCGCTGCTCCCGTCGTCCGCCACAATTACCTCGGTGCACTGGGCTAGCAGGGCAGCACAGTTGTCGACAAGGTTTGGATGCGGGTTAAAGGTACTGACGACGGCCACAGTGACCGGTTCGACTATTGCGTTCATCATGCCCCCAGGCCGTGGCGGACCATGGTGCGAAGACCACGGCCGTCCTTGTTCTTGATGAGCCTTGGCAGCAGCGAGAGAGCGTGGGCACGGGATGTTAGGCGCAAGCGCGCGGCAGTTGCAGCCCTCCGCCAGCCCTTTCCGGTGGCCAACCGGGCGGCGAGTGCAAAGTACTCCCGCTCGCCGGAGAACCGCGAACCGCCCATAATGAGCATCGACGAGGCACTCTCGGAATGACGACGATACGCAAAGCAGTCCGTGGGGACGAGGAGCAAGGAGCGGTCTTGCAGGATCATGTCCATGATCAGCGCCAGGTCCTGGATGATGGGGAACTCGTTACGGAAGTCCACCGTACGGATCGACGCCGTCTTGAAGGTTAGTGACGGCCAGTACAGCCAGTCCCCGTGAAGCAGGCTAGTAGCGAGCTTTTCGCCGGACAGGATGGTGGAGCCGGAAACTTTGGGCCGAAGGAGGTTCTGCTTAACCCGGTCAACAAGGGTATTCGCCGGTGCTCCGGAGGCATCGATGACCTGTACTCCGGGCTGGATGATGTCGGCTTCGGGGCAGGCCTCATGGGCCTTCAGGATGGTTTTCACATAGTTCGGCAGAAGGATATCGTCGCAGCCGACAACACTAACGAGGTCTTGAGTCGCCATCTGGACGGACGTCCTGAAACTAGCAGTGATGCCCTCGTTCTTCGGCTTCTTCACGTAAGTGATCCGGTCATCTGCGATTCCCGCGACGAACTTCTCAATTGTGGGGTCCGGGTATGCGTCATCGATCACTGTGAGCAACCAGCGTGAGTCGCTTTGGGCCAGCACACTTTCGATCGTGAGCTTCATGTAGGCCGGGTCTCCCCAGTAGGGAACGAAGATGTCGAGGGATGTCGCCATGGTCAGATGTTGCCTTCGGGGTTGAGACTGCCGCCCTCACGTGGCGAAGATGCCATGCTGTTAATCCGTTCAACTTGGACGCGCAGTATGGCCACTTCTTCCGCCAAGGCGCGGGTTTCCTCCTCAACGACAGAAATCTCCCAGGAAAGGTGGAGGCAGACGCCGAGAAGCATCAGGATACTGAGAATAAACAGCAGGTTGGACGGCAGTTGCACGCCAACTAACTGGGCCACCATCACCAGGAGTTGCGGGAACGCTGCGAGGATCAACGTCGCGACACCCACAACAAGCCACCAGATGGCATATTTTTCGCGGAGCTTCTTGCGTCGGAGCATTTCGGTCACAAGCCCCACAATGGCCAATGCCAGGAGGAAAGCCGCTAGGTTGGGCATCATTTCTGTCCTGCCATTGTGGGGGCCGGTAGCGCAAGGTGCGATCGCCGGCGGGTCAGCGCAAACGCAAGGGCAAAGAACGAGCGGCCAAGGTAAACGGCAGCCTTAATCGGGTGGTGGCTGGGGGTGCCGCCCTGACGTGGCCGCATCTCCACCGGAACCTGGGTCACCTTGAGACCTGACCGGATTGCCACCACGAGCGAATCTATGGTGTCTCCGAGGTATTCGGCGGGATAGTGGTCGAGATACTGCGCGATTGCCCGGACGTTTCCGGCCCGGAAGCCAGATGTAACATCGGTCAACGGTGTTTTCGCAAGTCGGGTGAGCACGGACGCCAGGAACTTCATGGCCCACTTTCGAGGGCCACTGACGGTGTAGTCACCACGGTCGGCGAACCGGGCCCCGATGGAAATGTCAGCCGAAATCAGGCCGTTGAGCACTTCCCGGATGTTGCGGGGGTCGTGCTGGCCGTCGGCGTCTACCTGAATCACCTGCGGGTAACCGAGACGCTGGGCATACTTGAATCCAGCCCTCATGGCGCCGCCGACGCCGAGATTGAACGGCAGGTTCAGGACCGTGGCGCCTGCAGCGGCCGCAATCCCAGCCGTATTATCCGTTGAGCCGTCGTTGACCACGAGGACGTCGTAGGGCTCGCCGAGGCCAAGCACTTCGGACACGGTTGCACCCACACAATCCGCCTCGTTCCACGCAGGCATGATGACCAGGACCCGGTTATTTACCAAATTGCGCATATTATCCCAACTATATCAACGCAGTCCCTGTCAGAACGCGCTGCCCGAAGAGCGGCTAAGCGGAGCCGCCGGCGGTGATTCGGCTCCGGGTTGCGTCCGGGATCCGGCCCAGGCGTCCGCGAAACGCGTCAGCGAGACCGAACCGGATGGCGAGTGCTACTGCGGCCCGATCAGGGCTGAACATGAGCCGGAGAGTATGAGCCTTGAGTTCCTCAACCGAGCGGCGGAGGATCCACCGCGGAGCCCGCCGCCAGTACCGTCGGACGAGCACGACTCCATTCCGGGCCATGTAGTAAACCCGGGCGGGCGGGTGGTAGTTGTAGCTAAGCGGCGTGGGGCGGCCCAGGGCCCGTACCTGGCGCCGGTCCCCGAGGCTGTGTGACATGGCGCAACCGCGTCCGATCAGCACCAATCGTCCGGCCGCACGATTCCTGGCGGTGTACTCGGAGTCGACGCCGTCGATGAACAGTGTTTCGTCGAGTAGCCCCATAACTTCCAGCGTTGTCCGGGGGAGCAGGCATCCCGACTGAAGGGGATCAAAAGCGAGCTTCAGTCCATTGACGGTTCCGGCGGCCGGAAAGTCGTTGGAATCAAACCGCTCGGCTGCGACGAAGCCCACCTTCTGGCCAGTTGATATTGCCGCCCTCCAGGTCTCAAGGCAGCGTTGGACGTAGTCAGGCTTCAATCCGGAGTCCTGGTCGAGGGTGAGGACGAATTCAACCTCGTCAGACTCCAGGGCCGCGCGGATCCCGGCGTTAAGGGCGGAAGCAATGCCTCCGTTGGTAGCTTGCCGGATGACGGTGACGCCAGTGCCCGTCAACTGGTCTAACAAATCGATGGTTCCGAGCGCGGTTGATCCGTCATCCACCACGATGACCCGCCCAACCTGGGCCGCCGCCAAAGCGATGTTGTCGAACAATGATCCATCAGGATTGAAGACGGCAACGATGGCAGCAGTTGATTTCGCCTCGGACTTCAAAAGTTCCCCGTTCATGTCGTGGAAGGCTCCCTTGCGGTTTGCAGGTGTGCGAGTGCCGGAGCCAGAAGGCCGACGAAGAGGATGGCTTCGCTGATGGCCATCCCGAGTGCTACGCCCGCAACAAAGTGCATGGAACCCAAGACAATCATCGTACTAAGACCGACAACAGCGGAGATAACGGTCCACCTCAGCACAATGCGTTGACGGCCTGCCGGGATGAGGAGATTCCTTATCAAGGGGGTGCCGGCGGACAGGAAGAAAAACGCCAAACCGAAGAAGAGCGAGGTCAACCTGTCGGTTTTTAGTGCGTCGCCGAAGACGAGCGCTGACACCCATGGGCCCAGCGCGACGAAGAGGCCCAAGCCCAACATTCCCAGCACACCGTGCGCGATCAGGGCATTTACGTGCCGGGACCTGCGGTTAGGGATGTCGCGTTCCAGTGTCCATCCCTGTAGCGCATTGCCCAACGCAATGGCGGAGAAGAGGCCGAACCTGTAAATAGTGTCTGCGGAGGCGAACCCGGCAGCCACTGCCGCCGGAGTCGTCAGCGTGGCTATCGGCGCCGGAGTTGCAGCGTATGCGTTGCCGCTGAAGCTGATCAGCGCAGTGCTGGATTGGCTCTTCAGTTCCTTCATGACTGTTCCCGGCGGGGCCCCGAACGATCGTATGGGCAGCCCCAGCCTCCGCTGGAACACGACAAGGCTGATCAAAGTGGCCAAGAGCAGGAGCCCGGCGTACCAATAAATCTGCCCGGATAGCAGCAGAACGGGAATGGCGAGGCACGTGGCCAGGAACCGTGGAAGCGTGTCGTAGACCGCCAGAAGCATGGGCTTGCCTTGGCCGATGCCTACCCATGCCGGAGAAAAACCAGCAAGGGCCGTCGTCCACGCCATGGCTACGCCATCCCAGCGGTGACCGTCGTGGCCGACAAGGAAAGCCACGGCCGACACAGCTGGCAGAACCAGCAGACCAAGTGCGAGGCGCGTCCGCAGGCTCTCGTTGTAGATGCTGCCCATGGTCGATTGAGACGCAGCCCGTGCGACCCGTACCGGGCCGTCGACGTTCCAGCCCCACATAATGACGGTGGCCCCAAAGGTGCCGATCGCCTGGCCTGCAATGGCAGAAGCCCACCCGCCGTCACCGACGATGCGCGCGATGACCGGGAGCATGAACAGCGGAGTTATCAGGGACAGGAGGGGCAGGAAAGTGAAGCCTGCGAGTCGGGCAAAAACGGTTCTCATATTTTTGACTGGTCCTGGGATTGGGAATCTGCCGACTCTCGAGCATACGCCAGGCCGCCGGTCCGGCAGCCGCGTCTTTAATCTTCGGGGACACCATCGGATAGTGTCTTCGTCTATGACGAGCAATCCTCCCGAGGGTCCTGGCCGGATCCGAGTTAGTGTCTGCATGGCCAGCTATCGCGGTGCAGGGTTTATCTCGGAGCAGCTGCAGTCCATCCTTGCGCAGTTGGAGGACAACGATGAGGTAATCGTTGTTGATGACGCCTCTCCGGACAATACAGTCGAAATTATCCGGTCCGTCGCGGACCCGCGGATCCGTTTGATCGAGAGTCCCGTCAACCGGGGGTATGTGCGTTCCTTCGAGGCCTCTGTATTGGCCAGCCGGGGGGACTACATCTTCCTTTCAGACCAGGACGACATCTGGGTGCCGGGGCGGGTGGCCGCGATGCTTCAGGCGTTAAGGTCCGCCGATGTCGTTGCCTCTAATTTTGAAATTCTGGGCGGCGGTCCGCGCCCCTGGATTCCGCCACTCCGTTCGGCCTGGGATACGCGACCGTGGGCAAACCTCTTTGGAATCATGGTGGGCTACCGGGCCTATTACGGCTGTGGAATGGCGTTCCGCCGGGACATGCTTCCAGTCTTCACACCAATCCCGCCCTACGTGCGTGAATCGCACGACCTATGGCTGGCCATATGTGGAAACCTCGCCGGATCCGTGGCGCACTTGGAACAGGCCACACTGATGAGGCGACTGCATGACAGTAATGAAACACCTGCCGGCTTTCGGTCGCTTGGCAAGATCGCCGCTGCGCGGTTCATGCTCGTGCGGCTTGTTGTCGAAGCCCGACGACGGCTTCGGTGGGCGCGCGGCTAGGGGAGCCTCCGGCACTTTGGCGCAACCTGCATGGGCAAGTGCGCGATTAAGCGGTGAACGAGCAACCGGTAAGCTGGCTGAATGCAGAAACTCCTTGTCACCGGCGGTGCCGGCTTCATCGGTTCCAACTTTGTCCACTACGTTCTCCAGAACACTGAGGATCACGTCACTGTCCTGGACAAGCTGACGTACGCAGGCAACCTTGAATCCCTGAGCGGGCTCCCGGAAGAGCGTTTCCGGTTTGTGGAGGGTGATATCTGCGACGCAGCACTGGTCGATACGCTCCTGGCCGACGCCGATGTGGTGGTTCATTACGCGGCTGAGTCGCACAATGATAATTCGCTGCATGATCCGCGTCCGTTCCTGGATACGAACATCATCGGGACGTACACGCTGATTGAGGCGGCCCGGAAGCACAGCAAGCGTTTCCATCACATCTCCACGGATGAGGTCTATGGCGATCTGGAGCTCGATGATCCGGAACGGTTTACTGAGGACACCCCGTATAACCCCTCGAGCCCGTACTCTTCCACAAAAGCCGGCTCCGACTTGCTGGTCCGTGCCTGGGTGCGTTCCTTTGGGCTGCAGGCCACGATCAGTAACTGCTCGAACAATTACGGGCCGTACCAGCATGTGGAGAAGTTCATCCCGCGCCAGATCACCAACGTGATCGACGGGATCCGTCCCAAGCTCTACGGCAAGGGCGAGAACGTCCGTGACTGGATCCACGCTAACGACCACTCCTCGGCCGTGCTGGCCATAATCGCCAAGGGCCGGATCGGGGAGACCTACCTGATCGGTGCTGACGGGGAGAAGAACAACAAGGACGTTGTCGAGCTGATCCTTAAGCACATGGGTCAGTCCCCGGATGCCTACGACCACGTCGTGGACCGCCCGGGCCATGACCTGCGCTACGCCATCGACTCCGCCAAGCTCCGCGACGAGCTCGGGTGGGAGCCGCGCTTCTCCAACTTTGATGCCGGCATCGAGGACACCATCGCCTGGTACCGGGAGAACGAGGACTGGTGGCGGCCGCAGAAGGCCCAGACCGAAGCGAAGTACCAGGAACAGGGCCAGTAGAGCATGTCGATCGAGTTCTCCAAGAAGCTGACCGCGCACGAAACCCCGATCCCCGGAGTGGTGCTCTATGACCTGCCGGTCCATGGGGATAACCGGGGCTGGTTCAAGGAAAACTGGCAGCGGGAGAAAATGGTGGCCCTCGGGCTGCCGGACTTCCGCCCCGTGCAGAACAATATTTCGTTCAACGAAAAGGCCGGCACCACCCGCGGTATCCACGCCGAGCCGTGGGACAAGTTCATCTCGGTCGCCACGGGCAGGATCTTCGGTGCCTGGGTGGACCTGCGCGAAGGCCCTTCGTTCGGTGCCGTCTTCACAACTGAACTGGACGCCAGCCAGGCGATCTTTATTCCGCGCGGTGTGGGCAACGCCTTCCAGACCCTGGAAGACAACACGGCCTACACGTATCTGGTCAACGACCACTGGTCCGCCGATGCGCAGGGCCAGTACACGTTCCTGAACCTCGCGGATGAGACCGCCGCCATCGTCTGGCCGGTCCCGCTGGCGGACGCTGAGCTGTCCGACAAGGACAAGGCGCACCCGCGCCTCGCGGACGTCGTGCCGATGCCGGCGAAGAAAATCCTGGTGGTCGGCGCCGACGGACAGTTGGGCAAGGCGCTGCGGGAACTGTACGACGGCGACCCCGCCGTGGAGTTCGCCGGCCGGGCCGGTTTCGATCTGTCCAGTGAGGCCGCCTTTGCGGGGAAGAACTGGAAGAACTACTCCACGATCATTAACGCCGCCGCGTACACCGCCGTTGACACTGCGGAAACCGCGGAGGGCCGGGCGGCCGCCTGGGCCATCAACGTCACCGCCGTGGCGCGGCTGGCCCGGACCGCCGTCCAGCATGACCTCACCCTGGTGCACGTTTCCTCGGACTACGTTTTCGACGGCGTCCGTGACCGCCACGATGAGGCTGAGCCGTTCGCTCCGCTGGGTGTATACGGGCAGACGAAGGCAGCTGGCGACGCCGTCGTCAGTGTTGTTCCCCGCCACTACATCGTGCGGACCAGTTGGGTCATCGGTGAAGGCAACAACTTCGTCCGCACCATGGCGTCCCTCGCCGGCCGCGGCATCGAGCCGGCTGTCGTCAATGACCAGATTGGCCGGCTCAGCTTCACCGAGGACATCGCCGCCGGGATCCGGCACCTCCTCGAATCCGGTGCCGCGTACGGCACGTACAACCTCAGCAACGACGGCGAGCCGCAGTCCTGGGCCGACATCGCCGCGGACGTGTACGAGCTCGCGGGGCAGCCGCGGAGCTCCGTCACCGGCGTCAGCACCGAGGAATACTTCAAAGGCAAAGCCGCCGCACCCCGGCCGCTCAACAGCGTCCTCGACCTGGACAAGATCAAGAACTCCGGTTTCAAGCCCTTGGCGAGTTCCGTGCGCCTTAGCGCATATCTCGAGGCAGGTTGGGAGTCTTAACCGGGCGTTCTTCTACGTTTGCTTGATTCCAAAAAGAGGGGCCGGCGCTCAACGCGTCGGCCCCTCTGCTGTTGAACGATTTAGTAGGTGACCGTTTGGCAGCCCAGCAGTGTGTTCCCGGAGGTAAACGGGGAGATGCCGATGCCGTAGCTGCACACAGTGTATTTTCCTCGCTGGCTAATCTGGACGAGAGTGGAGTATCCGTGTCTGCCACTGGTCCCGACAAAGTTGTTGACGTCTGCCCGATTGATGGTTGTGGAAAAAACGTAGCCCGTGGTCTTGCCGTCGGGTGAAGTTACGTAGACGTGGACAGGGTTCGACTGGGTGGCCATGTCGGGATCGAGTGTCCAGCCGGACGATTCAAGAGATACTTGTCCGTTGGGAGTTACGATCCTGGCGGAGTCGAGATAGCCGATGGGGGAGCCGCTCCTTCCGGCGTCTATGGATGTGCAGCCGAGTAGGGGATTCGCGGTAGCTATGGGACTGAGAGCGATTGCGTAGGCGCAGACCCCGTATACACCCGGCTTGCTGACGCTGATGGATGTCTCGTAACCGTGGTTGCCGGAGACGCCCAGCACGCTATTGACATCTGGCCTGGGCTGGGAAGCCGTGTATGGATAGCTCTTGACGCTGCCGTCAGGTGCGGTGACGTAAACGTGGACCTGGATCGAGCGACCTGCATCCCCACGGTCAAGGGCCCAGCCCGAGGCCTTGATCGAGGCGGAAGTTGACGTCTTTACCATTGATACTCCGTCCAGGTACCCCGTGGGCAGGGTGGCATGGGCAACAGTGAGAGACGTGCAGCCGAGATGAGTGTTGCTGTACTGTCCGATCGAATAGACGCAAACAGAATACTGCCCCGGCTTTGTGATCGGTATTTCCTTCGCATAGCCGTGGTTGGTTCCGAGACGCAGGACCTGGTCAACGTCGGGACGCGCAAGGTTTGCGTCGATTGCGTAGCCTGTCCTTACTCCGTCCGGTCCAGTGACGTAGGCGTGTGCCTGGGTGGAGCTTGACGCGTTCGCCATGTCCACCGCCCAACCTCTCACTAATAGGGCGGATTTGTCCGGTGTCCTTATTTCGCGGAACTCGTCGATGCTCCCGATTGGTGGTTCCACACCCTTGGCCGTCAGCGACTTGCAACCCAGGGAGGTGTTGGAATTGGCGCCGATGGAATAGACACAGACTTGGTAACTACCGGACGCGTTGATGGGAATGGTCTTCAAGAAGCCATGGTTGGAACCGACCCCAAGAGCCTCCCCGACGTCGGGACGGCTGGAGTTTGCGGTGATGACGTAGCCGGTGCGAGTTCCGTTCGGTGCCGTGACGTATGCGTGAGCCTCTGTTGCCTTGCTTATGTCGGCAAGGTCAACTGCCCAGCCACGCACGGAAAGCTCTACAAGAGCTTCGGTTCGTTTGAGCGACAGCTCGTCGAAGGATCCAATAGGCGCCGGGGCGCCGGCGAACGTGCGAAGCGAAGCGTAGTCACCGTTCCATACGTTCGAGTCACCTGCGAACGGCCCCGTGCTGCTGTACTGCCAGATGCTGTAGGTTCCCCAACTCGCTGTGGGGACCGCCCCTGCGTCATTCGTCGGGGAGCCCGGGTAAGCGGCAACCCATAACGGGTAGTCTCCAAAGCCTGTGGGATTGCCGAGGCACTGGTTCCACCAGTTGGTGTTGGTGTAAATGACAGGCAGACGGCCGGTCAGCGCCTGCATGGTGTTGCCGAAGTCCCGGACCCAGGAGGCCAATTGTGCAGGCGACATCCCGTAGCACGTGTTTCCGAAGTAGAAACCGTTGATGGTACGGCCCTCATAGGGATTGAACTCGAAGTCCAAGACCGGCGGCATCGTGTATCCGTCGGCCGTCCAGCCTCCACCGTTTTGAACGAAGTACCGTGCCTGATCAGCTCCCGAAGACCAGTTCGGGATAGCGAAATGGTAGGCGCCCCGGATCATGCCGACGTTTCGCGAACCCTGATACTGCGAGCCGTATGACGGATTCGTGTAGTAGTTGCCTTCGCTTGCCTTCACGTAGGCGAACCGTGCGCCCATGTTCCACTGCTGCTGCCAATCGATGCTCGGTTGATGGCCGCTTACATCGAGTCCCTGGATGCCAAACGTAGGCGTCCAGGTGCCTTCCGTTCCGAGTGCCTCACTGCTGAGTTTCTTAAAGCTGTTGCTCGAGGATGATGCAGCGACGCGAGCGGACCGTTGCCCCATTTCCGCGCCGCCGACCCCAACGGCTTCAGCCATCGTCTCGTTGGTGCTGACTGATACAGGACTAGACGTGGGCGCCGCCGTTGTAGTCGGCGAGGCAGCAGCCTGCGTAGCAACGGGTGACGCTGTTTGTGTAGCAGCCGAATCGCGGACCGACGCAGACGGTGCGGGGGAAGAAACCGAAGCTGTATAGGAGTCAGAGGTGGGCGTAGGAGCGGGCTCTACAGCGAAGGCGACTCCTGCCAGTCCCGGACCGGCCACGAGAGCGGCAGCCAGGACTGCTGTCCTTACGGCTTGGAGTACTGTTCGACGGTGAGACTGGTTCCGCTTCATATTGGCTCCGGAGGCAAACGAGGCGCTCTCCCCAGAGCGCACCATTAGGGTTTGCAGTTCCCCGGGTATCCGGGCTGGAGGCGAGGAACTGGAATATCGGGACTTAACGCGCTCACCCTAACACCGGGATGCTGGTGAAACCAGTGGTTCTCTTGTTGCCAGAGTGAAAGATGCCGCACTGTTATCCACACCTGTCGCCATGTGACTTGGCAGCGTGTGGTACCTCCCTTGCCTTGGCCAGTTGCACTGCCTCCGCCGAGGGCGGCAGTGGTTTGGGGAATTATGGACGCTGTGCAAATCGTGGAGGACGAAGTCCGCGGGCTGATGCGCCGTCGTGGCCAGGACCCGTCCCGGCAGGCCGGCGAGGTCCGGCTTGTCGAAGCAGCTGTCAGCGATTACGACGAACGTGCCCTAATGGGTCCACCATGCCGGGCTGGCGTTAACAGGCGGCATCGGCAGCCGTGATGCAGGCAGGCCGACCTCGAGTGCGAGGGCGTGATCCCGCTCAGGCACATCGTCAAGGAGTTCCTCCGGATGCTTCCGGACCGCTTGGTTGTAGGCGAAGTCCGGGAAGTGGAAGCCTCGACATGCTGATTGCGTTGAACGGTGGCCTTCCCGGGATGTGCACCGTCCACGCGCGGCAGGGCACCCCTCGGCTACAACCAGTACCCAGCGCTCGAAGAAGCCCCGCAGCATGTGCAAGGTTGTTGCGGAACCCGTAGTTGGACCACCAGTTCAGACCGCTTTAGCTGACTACCTGAGCGAGAAGCTGAGCCTCACGGAATGCCTCGTGAAGTTCTGTACAGCCACTGGAGTTTAGCCAGCGTACTCGTCACGGAAGTACGCACTCGTCGGGCCTTCGATCACCGGGTCGTCGGATGCAGCTCACCCAGGTCCAGCGAGCCGGAATGCCAGCCAAGAGCCTGCTTGAAGGTCTCGTCGTGTGCTCCGAATACGGCACGAACATGGGCTTCGACGGCGACAGCGACGCAATACTGCCGCCGTCAGGCAAGAATCGCTACGTTGCCTACGGCTGCACGAAGGGCAGTTGCATGCAGGCGGAGCACTGAACGCGTCGGGGCCCCGTCTGAACGGTGTCAGACGGGGCCCCTTTTGCCGGTGTGGCGTCTTCCGGGTGCTGGTGTTATCGGAGTTGGTATCCGGCGATGTCGGCGATTACCTGGACTGTGGAGCCTGCGCCGGACTCGGTGTTCGCGATGGTCACCTTCCCGTCCGGTCCGACGGGCAGGTACGCCATGTTAGGCACGGTCTGCCCTGTGGCGTAGTTCAGGTTCGAGGTGCCCGGCTTCGGGCTCCCCGAGGCGTACGCGGTCAGGTAACCGAAGGAAGTCGCTTGGGTGACGGTGAGGTTTACCCACACTCCGGCGGCGTTCGCCGGGACCCCGGCCACCCCTGCGGCTTGGAAGGAGACCGTACCACCAGCCGGAACAGGACCGGACGAGTTGCGAGTGTCCAGTGCACGGGCGGGGTTGACCGACCCGAACGCCCCTGAGTCAGTGGGGGCACCTGACAGGAAGTACCCGGAGACATCGGCGACGACCTGCGCGCTTGAACCGGATCCGGACTCGGTGTTGGCGATCGTTACCTTACCGTCCGGGCCCACCGGGACCACGGCCAGATTAGGCACGGTCTGCCCGCCGGCGTAGTTCACGTTCGACGTGCCCGGCTTCGCTGACCCGGAGGCGTAGGCGGTGAGGTACCCGAACGAGTTCGGCTCGGTTACGGTCAGGTTCACCACCACGGCTGAGGCGTTGGCGGGGATCCCACTGACGCCGCCGACCTGGAACGAAACGTTCCCGCCTGAGACGACCGGACCAGATGATGAGCGCGTGTCCAGGAACCTGGTCGGGGTCAGCGGGGCGAAGGCACCTGCCGCAGTAGGGGTCCCGCCCCGGTAATACGCCGAGACGTCAGCGATGACCTGTGCAGAGCCTGACGAGGTGTTGGCGATCGATACCTTACCGTCCGGGCCCACCGGGACCACGGCCAGATTAGGCACGGTCTGCCCGCCGGCGTAGTTCACGTTCGACGTGCCCGGCTTCGCTGACCCGGAGGCGTAGGCGGTGAGGTACCCGAATGACTTCGGCTCGGTTACGGTCAGGTTCACCACCACCGCCGAAGCATCCGCGGGAACACCATTCACCCCCGCAGCCTGGAACGAAACCGTACCCCCGCCCGCCACCGGACCCGACGACGAACGCGTATCCAGGAAACGGGTCGGGGTGATCGCGGTGGAACCGCCTGCAATACCCGGTGGCGAGGTCAGCGCCTGGACGCCCTGCCGAACGGTGACCATAGGCAGCCCGCTGTTTTTCACTGCCGCCATGTGGGCGTCGAGCGTAGCCGTAGGGGTGTTGTATATATCTCCGCCGATGTTCGCTCCGACCTCGTGGTAGACCAGTACAAGCCAGGTACCGTCGGCCTTCGCCGTGTTTACCCAGCCTTGCACCGTGGCGGCAGTTGTGGTGGAGTCGACGTTCTGCACCTGGATGTTATACGGGTCGAAGCCTGTCTGGAAGTTGAACCCGCCGTCGGTGTTGCGCTGGGTGGCGTAGTAATTCTTCACTGCCGCCGTGGTCGTCGGGTTGTACGCCCCGTAGGGGGAGGCGAAATTGATCGCGGCTGAAGGACCAAACATCTGCTGCAGCGTGGCCTTGCTCTGCGACAGCTCGGTATTGAGCTGGGCAGGAGTGAGTGTGGTCAGGTCCGCATGGGTGATGGTGTGGGACGCGATCTCATCACCGCGGCTTGCGAAGGCTTGGATCTGTGCCTGCGTCATGTAAGTCGGAGTCTGGTTAATTGCTTCTGTGTAAATGTACATCGTGGCGGGAACGGCGTATTTGTTCAGAATGGGCAGAGCATTGTCGAATTGGCTGGTCCAGCCGTCGTCAAAGGTCACGCTGATCATGCCACCGCTCGCGGCTTGGGCGGTCGGCGCAGTCGCAAGAGACGTTCCGCCGAGTGCCAGAACAAAAGCGAGCGGAATCGCTGACCATATTCCGGGTGGTCGTTTTCCGGCCGTTCCTGGATTTCTGGCCACCCAACGAGGCCGCAAAAAACGCGCGCCATTATGCCGTACAGCGGTACCCACTACACTGAATCGATTTATGACTTCCATGTCGCCCTCGCTTCTTGTGGCATCTGATCTTGGCGGACGGAACTAGCTGGCCCGACAGTTACCCTCGCCCTCGGCGATGACGACAGGCTCCGAGATCCGCACTCGCGCAGTGCCGTTACCATAACGTTCCCCCGAACCGCCCAGCTAGAGTAGGCGATACCTGTATTGTCGTGGGTCGCTACCTGTGTGGACGGGGAAAGCTACCAAGATGTGCAGAGCACCAATCGGGCGCAGACGCCCAGGCATTTCCCGGATGAATGATGCGCCACTGTTATCCACAGCCCGCACCATATGACTTGGCGGCGTGCGCTACGCTCCCTAGGCTGTACCCAGTTGAACTGCCTCCACCGGGGGCGGCAGTTGTATTGGGGAACTACATGGACGCTGTGCGAATCGTGGAAGACGAAGTCCGCGAGCTGATCCGCCGTCGGGGTCTTGATCCGCTGCGGCAGGCAGGCGAGGTCCGCCGCCTGGTCGAAGCGGCTGTCAGCGACTACGACGAACGCGCCCTGATGGGGCCGCTGCCTCCGATTGGTCCGCTGGAGGCTGCGCGCAGGTTTGTCTTTGACGCGGTAGCCGGGTTCGGTGTCCTCCAGCCGCTGCTGGACGATCCGACCATCGAGGAAGTCTGGATCAACGCGCCCAA
Source organism: Pseudarthrobacter lactosi (assembly GCF_055412785.1). Classification (NCBI taxonomy): domain Bacteria; kingdom Bacillati; phylum Actinomycetota; class Actinomycetes; order Micrococcales; family Micrococcaceae; genus Pseudarthrobacter; species Pseudarthrobacter lactosi. The sequence goes on along the minus strand of NZ_JBVAYS010000001.1, from coordinate 1,150,566 downwards.
CGAAATCTATGTCGCCAGGAACGGCGAGTCGGAACTGACCTCCCTTAGCCTCACTGACCAGCAAGTTCGCGATCTCGTGGAGCGCATGCTGAAGAGTTCCGGCCGCCGTCTGGACATGTCGTCGCCCTTTGTGGACGCAGCCTTGCCCGACGGCTCGAGGCTCCACGTCGTCATTCCGGATGTCACCCGCAGACACTGGGCGGTGAATATCCGAAAGTTCGTGGTGAAGGCCAGCCGCCTTGAGCACTTGGTCGAGCTGGGGACGCTGACACCTCAGTCTGCTCGGTTCCTCGGCGCTGCGGTGTCCGCCGGACTGAATATCCTCGTGTCGGGATCGACCCAAGCGGGCAAAACCACGATGCTCAACTGCCTGGCAGCGAGCATCGGCAGCCGTGAGCGCGTTATTACGGTGGAGGAAATCTTTGAACTCCAGTTCCCGCTTCGGGACGTTGTGGGACTCCAGTGCAGGCAGCCCAACCTCGAAGGCGAAGGCGAGATCCCCCTACGCAGACTTGTCAAGGAAGCCCTCCGGATGCGTCCGGACCGTTTGGTCGTGGGAGAGGTACGGGAAGCGGAAAGCCTCGACATGCTCATCGCCTTGAATAGTGGGCTTCCAGGGATGTGCACCGTCCATGCAAACTCGGCCCATGACGCTGTGACGAAGATTTGCACGCTTCCATTACTCGCTGGCGAAAACATCTCCTCTGCCTTCGTGGTTCCCACTGTGGCGTCCTGCATTGACCTCGTGGTCCACTGCAGCCGCCATGCCAACGGCAGACGCCAAGTAACTGAGATCCTTTCCCTCGGACGGAGGGTGGAAAACGGAATCATCGAGTCCTCCATGGTTTTCGCGATGGAGGATGGGCAGCTGCAGCCGCGGGCCAACTCCATGCCCGCGGCAGAGAAGTTTTCCCGGGCAGGGTACGACGTCGCGGCGCTGCTGGAGCCGCGCTGATGGCGCCTCTGTTAGGGGTACTGGCAGGCGCCGGGCTTTTCCTGATCTGGTGGTCGTTCTGGGAAAAGCCGGCGGCGCCTAAGCGCCTGCCCAGGGCCAGCCGCCTCGAAGACCTGCTGGCATCGGCCGGAATCGATAAGGTCACCGGGACGGGCCTTGTGGCCTCATGCCTGGGACTGGGCATTTTTGTTGCTCTCATCTTCTTTGTTGTCAGCCGGTCATGGCCGATATCCGTCTGCTTCGGACTGTTCGGCGCCTGGCTGCCCATCAGCGTTGTCCGGTGGCGGGCGAACAGGAGAACCGCGGTGCTTCGCCAACTGTGGCCGGACGTGGTGGACCATCTGCGCTCAGCCATTCGCGCGGGGCTTTCACTGCCGGAGGCTCTGATCCAGCTAGGCGAGAAAGGCCCTGAGGAGCTTCGGCATGTTTTCCGCGACTTCGGGGCCGACTACCGTGCCGGCGGGCAGTTCGATGCTTCTCTTAACAAACTCAAGGACCGCTTGGCGGACCCTGTGGCGGACCGGATTGTCGAGGCACTCCGGCTGACTCGTGAAGTGGGCGGTTCGGACCTGGGAAAACTGCTGGGCACCCTCGCGGAGTTCCTCCGGGAGAATGCCCGGACCCGCAGTGAGCTTGAGGCCCGGCAGTCCTGGACGGTCAACGCCGCCAGGCTCGCGGTGGCCGCTCCTTGGATCGTTATGCTCCTCCTGGCCACCAGGCCTGAGGCCGTGAACGCGTACAACACACCTATGGGAGCCGCTGTCCTCGTGGGCGGACTGGTTGTGTCTCTGGTCTGCTACTCCATCATGCTGCGCATTGGCGCCCTTCCGCAGGACGAACGGGTGCTGCGATGAACGGGATCTCTGCGGCAGCGATTGCCTGCGGCATCGTCCTCGGGACGGGCCTGTGGCTGCTCTTCGTTAGGCTGCCCTTTATGCGGCCGCTCACGTTCGTCGAGCGCATCGAGCCACAGCTGAAATCGCAAAACCTTGAATCGCGGTTGCTTCGGGCAAGCGGGCAGAACGCCACGCCATTCGGGCCACTAGAACGGATCGTGCGTCCCCTGCTTCACGACGGACTCGCCGCCCTCGGGAAGTTAAACCTCGGGTCAAAGGCGCTGACCCGACGGCTGGCTCAAGCAGGGATCAGCAAATCACCTGTCGATTTCCGGGCCGAACAGCTCCTCTGGGCTGCCACCGGATTCGCTGCTGCCCTGGCGGCGGTGGGACTGGGCGCCGTATCCGGCCGCTTCAGTCCGTTCCTCGCCTTTGTGGCCGTCCTCGGAAGCGCGCTCGGCGGGTTTCTGTTCAGGGACTTCTGGCTCGGTGTCCAGATCAGCAGGCGGGAATCCCGAATGATGGCAGAATTCCCCAGTCTCGCCGAGCTTATGGCGCTGGCTGTCGGTGCCGGTGAAAGTGCCACGGGTGCACTGGACCGCGTCTGTCGCAGTGCGAATGGAGAACTGGCCAAGGAGTTTTCCAAGATTCTTGCTGAGACCCGGGCGGGGAAACCGCTGGTGGAAGCGCTCCAGGAGTTTTCCTCCCGGACAGATCTCGGGCCACTGGTCAGATTTGTTGATGGCATCATCGTCGCGGTCGAGCGGGGCACACCGTTGGCAGATGTGCTGAGGGCTCAGGCCCAGGACGTCCGGGACACGGCAAAACGGAACCTCATGGAGTCGGCGGGCAAAAAGGAAATTGCCATGATGGTGCCCCTGGTTTTTGGTGTCCTTCCCTTAACGGTGGTCTTCGCAGTTTTCCCTGGTATCGCGGCCATCAGCCTCGGACTGTAGCCATGACCAAGACCCTGCGTTCATATTCCTTAGCCGCCACGTCACTTATATAGCGTCACTCACCAATGAATGGGACCGAAATGAAAAACATGGGAATCACGAGCAGCGTGTTGCTCCTTGCGTTACTGGCCGGCCTGGGGGCATGGGCGAGTCGTACCGGGCCGGCTCGGAGTTGTGGCCGTGATGGCTCCGATGGGTCTGTCCGTGACCACCCGGAACGCGGTGACGTGCGAGCCCTTATGCGCAAGTACGGTGTCTCATGAGACACAGTCGAGGGAGCCGATCGCAAGTGACCGGTTCAGGTATAGCCCTCGACTAGAACTAGCTGTGAGGTGTAGTCCGGAGAGATGCGTCGGTTCCATACCCACGCGTCGCAGACGCCTGGGCTAAGGGTGTAGTCGGCGGGGACGACTGGATCTGATCCTAGGACCGGATTCTCAGAGGCATGACCTCTGGCTTCTGGTCATCCGCCCATTGGACAAGAACGGTGTTCCCGCCCCATGAGCCCTCGTGGGCGAGGACGTGAGCGGCCGTTAGGGTGCCGTCGCCCCAGACAAGCTCTTGACTCTTGCGCTGGTGCCAGTGTCCCGAAAACAGCAGCGTGGGTTGCAGCACCTCGACCGTTCTCTGAAGCAGTCCCCGCGTGCGTTCTGCCGCAGAGGCGACCTCTGGCGGCAACGCGAGCCCCTTGAGTCCCTGGAAGCTGGCCGGGGCATCGTGCGTCAGGAGCACGTCAACTGGAGCCGATGCGATGAGCCGTTCGGCCTCCGCCGGTGTCGGTTCCTCAAGGTCGGCCCAAAGGTCTTTGCCCTCGGTCCGCCATCGCCGGTCAACACTGTATGCGCCTCCGAGGCCCCCGATGCGGACGCCGAGGCGCTCGATGACAGCCCCCCGAGGCACGTAGCTCATCCGATCGGACAGTCTCCTGGTCCCGTCAGGGAGCGGGCTAAGCCCGCGGAGTTCCTTGTGGTTGTCGTGGTTGCCGTCGATGAAGAGAAACTCGATGTCGGCGTCGTCGAGCAGCTGGCCCAGGCGCTTGTCGAAACGGCCCTTCTTGGGGCCCGGCCATCGAACGGCTAGGTCGCCGACGTGAAGGAGCAGGTGTACGTCCTCGCTCTTCAGCGTTCGGACTACGGCTCGAGCGATGCTGAGGTCGCCGTGCCAGTCGCCGGCCACAGCGAATCGGACGGCGTTCACTCTGTGAGCCTTCTGATGTCGCACACGGAAGTTGTGGTTCTGGTCGTCTCGATGCCATCGCCGCGGACGTCGATACGGAAGACCGCCGGACGCCCGATCTGAAGTTGGATGATTCCGAGTAAGGGCACAGTATCCCCGTCCCGCCGGAGGGGTACCGCCTCCCATTCGCCCACGCTTTGGCACTGGGAGGAGCGGACGAGTGAGCTGGACTCAGGCCCAATGACGAGAACGTATACCGAAACTGAGGCGGTTATGACTAGATAACTGCCGTAGTCGAGGTCGGTGACAGCCGCTACCGGTTCGGCGTCAATAATCCGAGCGCTCACGGGTCTTTTTGTGTGGTCGGATTGCGAAGGCTTCGTCATGCGGCCTGGCTGCTCGACGCCGCTTCGATTTGCTGGGATGCGGAGGGGAACTCTACGGCGAGGTAAGCGAGCCTTTCCTCCTGCACGTACCGGTAGCGCAGGTCCTTCGTTTCGTCGACGCACTGCGGCATGCAGTTGAGGAAGGTGCGGAGATCGCGGATGGAGACTGAGTTCGAAAGGTCGAGTCTGACCTGTACTGCCAAGGGTGATACTCCTCGTTTGAAAGGTGATTTAGGTCCCATGTCCAACTAGTTGGACAGACAACAATGTCCCATCTTAGTGACATTGAACGATGCCCGTTCCCCGTAAGTCCTCCGCCGAGCAGCTAGAGGTTTGGAGTACGCGACGCAAAGCGGTGGGAGCTCGGATACGCGAATTGCGATTGGAACGAAGTTTGACGCAGGAGGAGCTCGGAAACGCTGCAGGAATGGATCGGAAGACCGTGCTGTACATCGAACTGGGCCAGAGGAGTCTGGGCTATGAACGCCTCTGGGACATCTCTGCGGTGCTCGGTGTTGACATAGTCGATCTCTTTGTTCCACCTGAAACCATGCCCCAGAGAATCATTTATCGGGGTGGCCGACGTCGGCACAGAGACCGGAACATAAATTCTCGACAGTCGACGCCCGAGCCCTAGGCCGGAGCAGACGTGGGACGGGCCGTCGCGCTGCACGGGCATCAGAGCTGGTCAGCTGGAGCAGGGCGATCCTGTGACGCCACCAGAACGAACCCGCCCAGGCCGTTGAGCACGAGGCGAAGCAGGGCCCCGTCTAAGCTGGTCTCGTGAACTTACATAACGCCCCGAGCAGCATCGACGTGGTCAGCCAGGCTGAGCACGCCGAGTGGTGGCAGGTCGTGGCGCCCTGATGCATCTATGGCATTTTTAGTCCGATAGCCATCCGGCAAGAAACGAAGACAGGGCGGACGATTCCAGGCACGGAGGGAGCAATACTGCCGTTTGCTACTTTTACTGCGCGGGGCCTAGGGTGGGCTCAAAATGGGCAAGCGGAAGGGGATTGCGTGGTTACTTGGGGCGAGATGGAGAACTTCACTTGGGATGAGTTGGAGCTCTTCACTCACGATGACCTAGAGCGTCTCACGTTTGGGCAGATACGGCAGTATGTCGAGGACTTCTGGCCGGTACTGGCGGAACTCAGCCCGCTGGACCGTGCAGCGTTCCGGGCGGGCGTACTGAACCAGACGCTCCCGCCGGCACTATTGGCCGCAGGCGACACGGAATACACCCCAGCGCAAAACGCCGCGCTGAAGTTCTGGACTAACCCGCCAATGACACGAGGCGAATTTGCGGCTTGGGCCGCAGTGATGCTGTCAGTGGTGCAGATCATGCAGTCACAATTCAAAGAAGACCCCGTTCCACCAAGTCCCCCGCCGGCGATCGAGCTTCACTTGGAACTTCCGGACGGCGTTCGCCCGCTTCCGCAGAGCCCAACGGGACCGGAGTCGCCGGTGCACCTGCTACCTAATAACCCAGTGGAAACAGGCCCGGGCGACGTCCCACGCGCTGGACGCGCCTGAAGGCCTTAGTCGCCACATAGCCGAAGTCGCATCGCAGAAACTCAGAGCTGTGAGTAGGACTTACCAAGGTCAGGATAGGCTGCCAGGATCGCCCGGTAGGCGCACCTGATGAGGGTACTTGCGCCGGCGCTGGTGGGTAAGTCGCTGCCTATTTGGAGGCAGCGTCCACTGCCTCCGCCGGGGTCCTGGGCGCCGTGGTCGGTGCCAGGGGCGGGAAGTCGCCGGGGCGGTCCCTTCCACGCGCCGGAAGCGGGGCGGCCGGTTTGCGGCGGGCCATGCTCAGGGGCTCCAGCGGGCCGGGCAGCCCTGCGGGCCTGGCGGGAGACGGAGGGCCAGACGCCGTTCTCGGGCATCGTGGTACCGGTGGGAGCCGCACCGGCGGCCAACCCCTGGGTCACGAAAGTAAGGAAACAACAAGCCATGTCAGAAGACCTCGGACGGTTCAATACCCACACCTGCTCCCAGCCATGGCGACGGGAGTGACGCAGTGGGAGCGGAAAAGCCGCCGGAACTGGTCTACGGCCCAGCCGAAGAGTGTCTGCATATGCAGCCGCTGCCGACTTACGTCCGCGACGTTGACGGCCACTCCGCAAATGGTGCATCGAGTGGTACTTCCATCCTGAAGCAGTCTCTCGAGTACCAACTCGTTGGCGGGCCTGGAACACCTGCGCCTCGACGCCGCTACCGGAATGAGCGTCTGTTGGCGGGACCACGCAGACCATCACGAGCGCATCCTTCTGGACCCTCACGGCCCGTTTTACAGATGGACATGCAAAAGCACAGGAATCCCGAACATTTGGAACCAAAGAAGGCGCCTACTCGCTGGGTCACCGATGTACGGACGCAGCTACTCCTAGAACACGATGCTCACTAAGGGGAGACCGCCACAGGAGATCTCCCCTTTCACGGATACTTGAAGCATGATTGCCATCGTCGTGGACACGAACATTATTAGCGAGTCTCCTACATTGTCCCGTACTGAGTGGATCTCTCTTTCAGACCACCGAGCGGATTGGGAAGTCGCTCTGCTGGTCCCAGACGTTGTCGTTATGGAAACGACCAAAGTTGTTCCGAGGGAGTGGGCCAAACAATGGGACCACCTGAGTAAAGCCAAGGTCGGCACCTTCGGGTTGCAAGGCAACCTGGACGCTCTTTTGCGGGGCATCCAAGACCACATCGACGGCTACGAAGATCAGTTGCACTCCCGGCTGTCAGAGCTGGGCGCTCAGATCGTGCCGACCCCAGATGTTCCACATTCGGACATCGCTTTTCGCGCTTCCAGGGGACTAGCTCCGTACCATGCAGGGGACAAGGACGGGTACAGGGACACTCTCATATGGTTAACCGTGCTTGACGTAGCGAAGAGAAAACCCGACCATGAGGTCTGGTTCGTCAGCAACAACACGAATGATTTTGGCGATCCATCTTTCAAGAAAAAGGGGGACGCTGATGACACACCCCCGCTCCCGAGGCCTCTACACCCTCAACTGCTGCAGGATCTGGAAACTCGAGGGCTGCAGGGGAGGGTCAGGTACGCAACCAGTCTGCGATCCCTGGAACAACACATCGCCGCAATGCACGGTCCCATCTCGCCCGAATACCTAACGGAACTGACTTCACTGCTCGACTTCGCCGCCCTTCAAGACTTGCTGAACGATCAGACAAGTATCGTCATTCCTCCCAAGGACGCCGCTCTGAATCCGGGAACGGCACAGTCTGTCGTGAACAAGCTCCTCACTCGTGCTCCGGATTGGAAGTTTTCTGATGCCGCGGGACGGGGAGAAGACCGCTGGACAGCCAACTATGCTGTAAACGCAGAAGCGGAAATTCTCGCATTCTCTGCTGACCACTCCACGGCGCCATCAGTAGTGAACAAGCCTCTCCGCGTTTCGGGGACAGCTAGTTTCACGAAGCAAGGACAGCCAGAGGAAGTCCAAATTTCCAAAATTGAGGCCCTGCCCGACGATCCCAACCGTGGCTTGTGGGCAGTGCTGACCTCAACCGGATTCGGGCAACTCGACCTCGTGGGGTCAGCCACGTTCGTCGCAACCTTCAGCCAGGCCACTAAGGCCGCCCAAGACCTCACCCTGCCGCCGGAGACCCTTCAGAACTTGAGCAGGGCCATCAAGTCCGCCCAAGACCTCACCCTGCCGCCGGAGACCCTTCAGAACTTGAGCAGGGCCATCAAGTCCGCGCAAGACCTCACCCTGCCGCCGGAGACCCTTCAGAACTTGAGCAGGGCCATCAAGTCCGCGCAAGACCTCACCCTGCCGCCGGAGACCCTTCAGAACTTGAGCACGGCCATCAAGTCCGCGCAAGACCTCACCCTGCCGCCGGAGACCCTTCAGAACTTGAGCACGGCCATCAAGTCCGCGCAAGACCTCACCCTGCCGCCGGAAACCCTTCAGAACATGAGCAGGGCCATCAAGTCCGCGCAAGACCTCACCCTGCCGCCGGAAACCCTTCAGAACATGAGCAGGGCCATCAAGGCCGCCCAAGACCTCACCCTGCCGCCGGAAACCCTTCAAAAGATCAACCGGGCCGTCAAAGCAACCCAAGACATAGCCCCAGCCACCGAACGGACCGAAGGACTTCCCGACTCTGATGCATCGGCAAGCGACCCCGTCGCAGATGATAAGGAAGAACCCGAACAGGGCGCCAGCGGCTAAGCTTCCTGAGTGCGGACTCAAGGAACCCTTACAGTCACCTCGCACGGAAAGGGGAGACTGCCCGTGGCGGTCTCCCCTTGGTATGTAGCAATCTATCGGGCGGTACCTTCCTGACCCGCTCAGCGCCCGCTGCTGTCCCGGTGCGGTCTTCTTGGCCTTGGCCGCCCCTAAACCCTAGGTCATTGCGGCGCTGGGCGTATGCCCTCGCTGCATTCGGGAGCGAGCTACACAGTCCGGCTAGGTTATCCATCGGCGGAGAACGTTGCTCTGCGGCTTTTTCCAATTATCCGTAATGAACGGCACTAAATAGGGCTCAGTGGCGGACGCCTCCGCCGCAGCAATCATCGCTTCTGCGTCACTGTTGCCCAGCCCTTTGAGCCAGGACGCGGTCTCCTTACTCACCGGCCACTGGTCACAGACTTCCAAAGCTTCGAAGAAGCCAATCGCGAGAGGCTCGGCCATGCTGGCCTCCTTGTGAATGAGGAAGAGCTTAAGCACGCTGAGAAGCCACCAAAGTGGCGGGCGAAGGCCTTCTTGGTTCAGTCCAGCCCGGCCTTGCTCGTCCCGTAGCATCTCGCTCACTCGCACAGCCACTTCTAGTAGGCCATCAGCATCGACCGAGAACCACGAACTGAGGTCGGCTTTGCTCAGACTAGGAAGTTCTGGAAGAAGCAACTCGGCGTTATCCCTGTGGGCGACCAGAAAATTGCTCAGCTCGTCATAGCTGATCGGGGGCGCCAGGAGAGCGGCCAGTTCGCTACTCAAAGGACCCCCGTGTTTTACCATTTCACTTTCCATGGCGGCGAGCATTAGGTCGACGGTGGAGTACCGCCGCGACGGTTCGCGGCGCGTGGCCCGGACAACAACTGAGCGGAAGCGACCAATTGGCCGCGGAACAGAAGTAATCGTCGGAAACTCATCTGTAAGAATCCAGGCAACAATTGCACCGAGGCTGTAGATGTCAGTTTCGACAGTGGCTTTGTGAGCGTCGTGATGGAGCTCAGGCGCCGCCCATCCCTTGGTTCCTAACAACCCGCCCGCCTTAGTCGGCTGGGAAGTGGTGCTGCCAGGTGTGTTCCGAGCTATACCAAAGTCGGAGACGACCCATCGACCTGCTCCATCGTCTTGTAGCCAAAGAATATTCTGTGGTTTGAGGTCGCGGTGTACCTGACCGCGCTCATGAAATTGGCGTAGGGCATCTGCTACGACCTTTACCGTTTCGCATGCTAATTGCTCTCGTTCTTCCGAAGACAAATTTGCGACGGCTTTCGTGAGTTCGAGTGTCGCGATGGGCATGGTGTACCACTCGCCGTCGACGTCCGCTTCGAGTACCGGCATTACGCTAGGACCGGCTGCCGACTGCATCGCCTCCACCTCGCGGGAAAACCGCTTCTGGATCGTGGCTCCCGCCCGAGCCATTTTCACGGCAAATTCCTGGTTGGACTGGAAGTCCCGGCCCCTCATGACAACGGAGTGGTCGCTCGGTTCTCCGAGGAAGTCGATCATTTCAAAACGGTCTGCTGGCTTAGTCACATCTCTTCTTTCAGGACGATCTCGCGCGATTCTTAATGCCCGTCACTGGGAATCGGATGCCCGCGTGCCTGCAAATACTAATACACAAAGTAGGCCCTTCCTGGCTGGCAAGGGCTTTAGCGGGCCGCACCGTTCTTTGTCCTCTCAGCGCCCGCTGCTGCCCCTGTACGGGTCTTCTTGGCCTTGGAAGCGCCCTTTGCCCATGGTGACGGCTGCGCGGGGGTGTGTGCCATCGCTGGGTTCGGCAGCGACGCGTCCACGGACTTGGGCCGGCGGCCTCTTCGTCGTCGCGGCGGAGGTCCAGGAGCCCGAGGAGGCGGACCTGGATGGCCTGCTGCTGCCGGGCTTCGGCCACGAGGGGCGAGGGCTTGCCGTTCGCGACGGACGGTCTCGCGGATCGCGTCCTCGGTAATCCGGAGCGTGTCGATGGTCTGGGCGGCCTGGAGCAGGGCGGCACGTTTGGGGATGGAGAGCTCATACTCGGCTACCGGGGAGCGCCAGAGGGAGGCGCCGGCGGCGCCCAGCTGCGCCGGGACGGTGGCACCGGCCGATTCGTCACTTACGGCGGCTAGAGGGGTGGTCATTTGTGGGACCTTTCAGGAGGAATAGGGCAAGGGCGGGGGCCACTTTCGTCGCGATAACACCGCACGCACGCACGCCGAGAGAAGCTGTGCCAGTCCGGTGTAGGGGCAGGCGGTAACGGGAGGGTAGTGCCAAGGGGTGGTAGCGCGGTGGCACAGCCGGAGCAGTCCGGGGTGCAGGTGTGACTCGCTGTTATCGATAGCATTCGTTCATGGCATCACTCCACGATCTGCTGACAGATTTTGACGCCTCGCTTACTCGACTTAGCGAAGCAGACCAAGAGGACGAACTTCGGCGAGCTCTCAATGAAGCCCTGAGTGTCCTCTACTCGTTGCGGGAGAACCAGAAACGTGAGGCGGGCGGGAGCTATTTCGAGAGCATACGATCAGGCGCCCCCGAAGGGCGCGTGACCGAGGGCCTCGTGGGGGTCCGCGCACTGGCTACCCACAACTTTGCAAAGGCGGTGGAGCCGCGGTCTGCAATGCTTTATCCGGGAGTCAATGTCTTTCCTGGTCACGAAGTGTTCCCTGGCGAATCCCTTCAGTGGCTTCCGCTTCACGAGTTGGGGCCAGAATCGGCCGACCTGCTGAGGGAGAAGAAGGAACAAGGCCGCTATTACGAGGATCTTGTATCCGGGCGCCCCGTTCTTTCAACGCTGCTGGACGCTCGCCGTTTCGTTCGTGGCGAGTCAGGTACGTAAGCGGGCCGAACCATCCGCTGAAGCCATGAGGTGACGAGGGCGGACGGCCATTTGCAATGGTGTTTACACGCGCATTGATTTGTCAGTGCAGCGTGCCTGGCAGACAACTCGCCCCGGCTTGTACATCGGGCGCGCAGGAAGAAAACGAAGCAGGCAGCGCGGGCGACGACGGCGGGAGTGTGTGGACCATGTGTTCGCCGCGGGTGGCGGTGCCGTTGCGAAGAAGCGACTCTTCGAGAACCTTGACCGGGCGCATGATTCCGGCGACGTTGCGGCGATGCAGGTCGCCGTCGGCGGTATCGTCGAGGTCGCACGAACCTCACCCCTCGCAGTATCGGCAATCTCAGCGAACTGAGGAAGGCGTTGGACGACCCGGATACCGTTTTCGAGTTCTAGGCGGCGTGGGAGCCCCCGGAACTCAATCGACCCATAACGCCTAGGGTTGCCGGCGCGCCGACCAAAGTTCCTCAGCGCTCCGTCGCTAGGGTAGCTCCCATGACGACACTAGCGCTGGGTGGTCTCAAGGTCTCCTACGATGTGGCAGAACGTTGGGCCAGGGAGTACCTACTCGAAAATCCCGGGCGGTCAGGCTACCCCGCATATGACTCCTACCCCGGATCCTGCACCGACGAAATCGGCCGACAGGACCTGCTCGCCATCGTCCTGCTGAACGTGTCGGACAAGCCGGTCCCGACCTATTACGCACTCGAATCGCTCATCGAGCCGCTCAACGCCCTGTTGGCCACCCCGGACATCAGGGGAAACCTGGAGGACGCTAGCCCGGCGACACTGGATGCTGTGGCCAGACTTTTCAGCGTTCTGGACAAGGACCGACCCAAGGGCGTCCGAATGACCAAGGTTTCCAAGGTCATCGCCAGGAAGCGCCCGCGGCTTATCCCCGTGTTTGACCGGTTTGTCCGCCACTGCTACACCGGATGCGCCAACGCACCCGTCCCTCCATCGGCCGGCCGAACATGGGAGGCCTACAGTCGCGCTTGGCTCGAAGCCGTCCAACATGACCTGATTAGCCAGCTGACCCTATGGGAGGATCTCGCCGCAATTGCCCCCGGCCCTAAGATCTCGCCGCTGCGAGCGTTGGACATAATTGCTTGGAGAGCCGGTCAGCGCGGCTTCAGCAATAGGGACGCCAAGGTCGAATCGGAGGAATAGGCGTCGGATGACGACGAAGACGTCATTGGCCCCGTTTCATAACCATTCTGGCGGGCCAACCGCTGGTGAGCGGCGCGCCGCGCCTCCTTAGGGGAACTGCTGTACCTGAGAATCAAGATATGAAACTGCGCAGTCTGAGCATTAGGAATTTTCGGGGTATCCGCGAGTGCGATTGGCATATTACGGCCGATCTCCTCGCATTGGTGGGACCCGGTGATTCGACGAAGACTACGATTCTGGATGCCGTCGGCGCGGTGCTGTCACCCACCTACACCCTTCGGTTTACCGACGCCGACTTTTTCGGTGGGAACACGGCTCTTCCAATCCACATCACTGCAGCAGTGACCGATCTACCTGACTTCCTAGTTCAGGAGAACCAGCTCGGAAAAGAGCAGTCAGGCATCTATCCGGATGGCAGATTGGTACACGATCCAATCCCGGGTGCGGTACCGTGCCTGGTGATTCGGTTGACCGTCGAACAGGACCTCGAGCCGGTTTGGGAGGTCATTCGTCCGGGGACCGACGCAACGCGTACCGTCAGCGCAAGCCAGCGACAGCGGCTGGGCTTCTTCCGGATCGATGACCAAGCAGACAGCCATCTTCGATGGACGCGCACGTCGGCACTGAGCGGACTTACTGAACATCGCCAAGGAGCTGCTGTGATTCTGGACGCTCACCGGCTGGCTCGCAAGGCGGTGTTTGACTCTCAACCAGAGGCGCTCCTTGCGGCCGCGGTTTTGGCTCAGGATAGCTCTCGGTTAGTGGGCAGCGCCCCGTTTGCTCGTCTCCAGCCCGGTTTGGAGCCTAGCTCGGCGTCTTCGGCCCATTCACTGATGTTGCACGACGGGCCTATCCCTCTTACCCAGTTCGGGTTGGGGACAAGAAGGTTGACCAGTTTCGGCATCCAGTCGGCTTCGGTGATAGGAGGTTCGATTATCGCCATTGATGAGGTGGAGCATGGCCTCGAACCGCATCGTCTCGCACACCTGCTCAATGTGCTTCAGAAGAAGGCGACCACCGCATCCATTCAGGTGTTGTTCACGACACACTCCGCTATGGCTGTCGAAAGCCTCAAGACCAAGGATCTGGCGGTAGTTCGGTCTGCCGATGGCAAAACGACCGTTCTTCCGGTCCCGGAGGAGCTCGAGACCGCCCAAGGAGTGTTTCGCTCGGCACCTTCTGCTCTGCTGTCACGAATTGTAGTCGTCGGTGAGGGGGCTACTGAAGTGGGCTTGCTTCGAGGATTGTTCAGACTACGGGACGCCGACCGCATAGCGAAAGGGCACCCAAGCAGTGTGTCGTTGGGGCTCGCTATCGTCGATGGCAGGGGTGGTAACGACGCCCCAGACAGGGCGCGGTTGTTTAGGAACCTCGGGTACCCGGCTCTCGTCCTCATGGACAACGATGACCCCCAGGTAGCGCCAAACGTTGTGGCCGCGCAGGCCGCAGGTGTGGTTATTTCTCAATGGCAGACGGGCCGAGCCCTTGAAGATGAACTCGCCCACTGTCTAGGCGCGGCAGGATTGAGGGAATTGGTGGACCGGGCCGCAGAGCTGATGAGCGAAGAAGCGGTCTGCTCGGCCGTCGCTGCGAAACTCTCAGTACGCAAGCTTGAGGGCACGGATCCCGCTGAATGGGAATCATCCTGTGGCAAAACACCCGAGGAAATCCGAAACGCAATAGGACTGGCGGCTAAGAGCAAGAAGAACCCTTGGTTCAAGAAGGTGGATGGCGGGGAAGTGCTGGCGGTCCTTGTGGCAAACCACTGGGCAAGTGTCGAGAACAGTTTCTTGGGCGCCACGATCGAGAAGGTCTTCCAGTTCGTCTTAGGCGACGTGCCGGAACCCGAATTGGCGGATAAATCCGATGACTGAGAGCGCCGCCCTCAACGGTGCGGCTATTCGGATCCTGGGCTCGCTACCCGGTTCAATTACGTTGCCGGCGGGAACCGGGAAAACAGAACTTGTGGCAGCAGTCGTAGCTGAGGTGGCGGCAAGGGGCGGCAGTGTCCTAGTCCTAACGCACACACATGCCGGCGTCGATGCGCTCCGACGCCGAATGGCCAAGTTTTCGGTGCCCAAGCAGCACGTCATTGTCCGCACAATCGACGCATGGTGCTTTGACCTTATTCAGCATTTTCCTCTGCTTGCCGGGCTTACCGTTCCGGCCGACCCAGATTGGGCCTATTCGCAGGCCTATCACATCGCGGCCACACGTGCCGTTGGTAGTGCCGCTGTCCGGCGCATGCTCACGGTAAGCTACGACCTCATCGTTGTTGACGAGTACCAAGACTGCCTGATTGATCAGCATCGGCTGGCTGTCGGATTCACGGATGCGCTGCCGACGCTGGTCTTGGGGGACCCTCTCCAGGGGCTGTTTGATTTCGGAGGTCAGCAGCCGGTCGACTGGAAGAGCGACGTCCTCAATCATTTTCCGGAAGTGTCGATTGATGCATACCCTTGGAGGTGGCATGACCACAATCCAAGACTGGGAAATTGGTTGCTCTCTATCAGGGAAACTCTCGCCGACGGGAATCCGATCAACCTGGCAGGCGCTCCCGTTCAGTGGAGGCGAATGCCCAGTGACGGACGATTCAAAGTCAGAGAACAAGCCGAAGCGTGTTTCAGATCGCCGCAGGATGGCTCCACAGTCGCTCTCGGGCAGTTTCGCCACGACATCCTTAGTCCTGCGCAGCAACTCAACGGGTCCTACTCGGTCATGGAGGCGCTGGATTCGAGCGTCACAGAGAAGTTTTGCCAACTCGTCGATAGCGGCACCGCACCCGAGGTCGCAGCTGGCGCAGTAGAGTTCGCTGTGAATTGCGCAACGGGAATTGCGATGCACCTCGACTCGACGAAAAGAAGACGTCTGGCCACTGGCAAGGCCATTGTGACTCGAACAACTGATCGGCGGACGACTTACGCTGCCATTAACTCCCTGCTCTCGGGACCGACGCCAGGTTCTGTCCACGCGGCACTGGATGCGATCATGCGTCTTCCGAATGTCAAGATCTACTGTCGGGAAGCGTGGAGTGAAGTAATTCATGCCCTTCAGTTCGCCGCCGTAGACGCTGAGCTCTCCGTTACGCGCGCCCTGACGCAGGTCCGCAACGGGGCAAGAGCTCGCGGTCGACGCCCAGCCCGGCGAGTCCTATCGCGACCGCTACTGGTCAAGGGGCTCGAATACGACCATGCGATTCTGCTCGATGCCGACAAATATAACGCTCAAGAGCTATATGTGGCCCTCACGAGAGGGTCAAAATCCGTCACGGTTGTCAGCAGAAGCCGCGTCCTGAGCCCCTCTAATGCTGTCTGAGACTGGCAGATCCGACCAGGTCGTCAGACCTCAGCGATTCGTTTAACAGTAGTTGGCCTCGGAGCTTCGCGGCCTTCATATAGCGGGGGCGGACACTCGACGAAGTCAGACTCACACGCGGGGGTGAAAGTGGCGCGAACGATGGTCAAAGCACCCGGCATAGCAGATCGGGACTACGGTTCCGGATGCCCAAATCAAGCGAGGACCGTGTCGGGCACTGCGGCTATCTCGTTGGAGGCTTCGCCAACTCCGAAACCCCGTGGGAACCTACCCCTACCGCGACGCTCCGCTGGATCGCCGCGTCCCAGCTTCACGTTTCAATGACGGATTCCGCACGGCTAAGAAAGCCCACAGACGGATTCTTGCGGAGCGCTCTGATCCCACGGTTTGTCCCCACCAGGAGTAGCCCTACTGCCAAGTCTCGTTGGACGAGGTGTTGGAAGGCTCCGACCAGGATGGGAACTGACTTTGGGAGTGGCACATCAATGTCGCGCAGAATAAGGAAGCCGGTCTCCTGCACTTGAGATGGTTCCTCAGTGACGAGGGTTGCCGACAGTTCGTAAACTGGCCAGCCGGCGGTCGCTGCTGCTTGTCGGGCGATCGCAATTACCTCATCCCGTCCCCCAGGGCCTCGGTAGCTCGCCACCGTGATCTGGGCCAGTCCGTGGCCGCGATAGGCCAAGGTCTCAGCCAGCTCTGTGGCCCACTCGGCGGCCCACTCAGGGACGTTCAAGCATTCGCCTCAATAGTTTTCCGACACGTAGGCGTAGGCCCGATCAAAGAGTTCTCCGGACGCGGGCAGCCCGTAGCGGACCAGCACCTTACGAGTGGCGATGCGGACCGCCTTATCGCCTTCCCTTGTGTTGTTCCAGCCATCCCATCGGACCTCTTTGACAATGGAGTCAATGTCAGCGACGACCTTCCCGACAATCAGCGGCACGTCCTGCGGTTTGAATTCCTCAAATATCTGGGTCAGGGCGCCCACGTTCGGGTCTGGCAACAGGTCCAGCCCCACGGGGCCGGATTCGTCTTCGGCCTTCTCCGCCGAGGCCAGGTCGCGGGCCAGGTCCAGGAGGTCCCGGAGGAAATCCACGGAGTCGTGGGCTTTGGCCAGCTGACGTTCCCGGAGCCGTTCCAGGCGTTCGGAGAGTGTCTTGTAGGCGGGGTGTGCGCCGTTGTCCCCTTCAAGCCGTTTATGGAGCCGGGTGGCGATGTTGTCGATGACTTCGCCGGCAGTGGTCACCTGCGTGTCACCGGAGCCGGCATCAGGGTCAATGACCCCGGCTTCAATGAGCCTCTTGATCGTGCCTTCATCTGCGATGACCACGTCGACCCCAGTGTCGCTGACGGTGACCTCGCCGATGTGGCCGTGCACCAGTTCCAGGGTTTTGGCGCCGAGGCGGTGCCACAGCAGGTCCCGGGTGTCATCTGCCGGGGCGACGGAGGCGTACACCTTGGACAGCCATTTGTAATCGGCCCGGTGGGCTTCCAGACGCAGGTCCGGGTAGGCGGCCTCCCAAATGCCTTGGAGCATCCCGTACTGGGCCGCGAAGCGCTCCATCGCCTTATCGTCTGGGATCCGGTCATGGGCGGCCTGGAGGGCCTCGAAACCGCTGGCGCCCCGATCGATGCCGGCGAACCGGTCCAGGACGTTGGCGATCTCGATCTCGAACTGCTCCAGCAGGGAGTCCGTCTCGATCTCCTTGCGGGCGTGCTCGGGGTTCGCCGGTGACATGGCGCGGGCGAACCCGTCACCGAGCCCGACGTAGTCCACGATCAGCCCATAGCGTTTCTCCTGCCCGGTGGCCAGGTTCTTCCAGTTCCGGTTGGTCCGGGTGATCGCCTGGTACAGGGTGTGCAGCTTCATCGGCTTATCCAGATACATGACGCCCTCGATGGGCGCGTCAAAGCCGGTGCCCAGCTTGGACGTGACGACGATGAATTTAAGCGGGTCTCCGAGCTGGCGGAACCGGTTGAGGACTGCTTCTTCCTTGTCATCGGTCAACCGGAACTGCTGCCAGCTTGTGTCGTCCTTGGGCTGGACGGACATCACGACGGCGGCCTGGTCAGCAGTTGACCCGCCGGGGCTGGATCCGTTGACGGCCCGGGCCTGCAGCTGCCGGGTCAGTTCCTGGTGGTAGGCGAAGCAGAGTCCCCGGTCGTAGGCGACAACCTGGGCTTTCATGCCGAGCGGGTCAACTGTGGAGTAGAAATGGTCGATGATGTCCGTGCAGACTTTCCGGACCCGTTCCGGGTTGGCGAAGAACGTCCGGGTATCCGTGGCTTTGGCGGCAACGTACTCCTGCTCATCCTCGGTGAGGCCCTCCTCGGCGGCGAGCTCATCGAAGGCCTTGTCCAGGTCTGCCTTGCGGATATGAAAATCCACCAGGCGCGGCGAGACGTGCATAGGGACGGTCGTGCCGTCTGCGATGGACCGGTCCGAGTCGTAAGTGTTCATCGCATGGTTGGGGTCGTCCTTGTCCCCGAAGAGCTCGTACGTGTTCCGGTCCTCATCGGCGATGGGGGTGCCGGTGAAGCCGAAGAACCGGGCGTTCGGGAAGGCGGCACGGAGGAACTTGCCGAGCTGGCCTTCCTGGGTCCGGTGGGCTTCGTCGACGAGGACGATGATGTTCTCCCGGGTGTTGAGGACGCCGGCGTTCTTGAACTTGTGGACGGTGGTGAAGATGATGCCCCGTCGGTCCTCGCCCAGGATCTTCCGCAGGTCGGCGGCGCTCTCCGGCGCCTCCAGGGAGGGCATGCCGGCCCGCAGGAACTGCCGGTACATCTGCGTGACGAGCTGGATCCGGTCCGCGATCAGGATGATGGACGGGTTTTTCAGCTTCGGTTCGTTGACCAGCTTCACGGCAGCAAACAGCATCGCGAGGGTCTTGCCTGAGCCCTGGGTGTGGTGAATCAGGCCCTGCTTCTTGGTCCCATGCAGGGCGCGGGCGTGGATGGCCCGGACGGCCTCAACTTGGGGATAGCGGGGCACGATCTTGTGCAGGCGCGGTAGGCCGGAATGCTTGCCTTTGAGTTCGTAGGCGGTGAAGTCGGCGATGACCGACAGCACGGTGTCAGGGTTGAGCAGCAGCTCGACACTGCGTTTCACCCGCGGCCAGCCGGCGGCCAGGATGTCTTCTTCGGTACAGCCCCATACGCCCCACGATTCGATGTCCTGCCCGACGCCGCCGTAATGGAAGTCCTTGCCGTCCGTTGCGACGGAGAAGGCGTTGGGTACGAAAAATTCCGGCCAGCCCGGTTCGTAGATGGCGTGGATCTCGTGCGCGGCTTTCAGCCAGGTGATTCGTGCGTCCAGCCGGGTCTTGGTCTCGATCACCACCAGGGGTATGCCGTTGACCCAGAGGACCAGGTCAAACCGGCAGGAATGGCCCGGTGTGCCGAAGGTGACCTCGTCGGAGACGACCAGGATGTTGCTGGCGGGACTGGCGAAGTCGATCAGCTGGACCGGATCGAACCCGTCCCGGCCCTGGAACCTGTGGGTTTTCTGGCCGCGGAGCCACTCCAGGAAATGCTGGTTCGTCGGCACCAGCCCATCCTCACGGGCCGAGAGCATCAAACTCCGCAGAGGTGTCAGGAGCTCGGCCGCGCGGTCCGGCGATTTGGCAATGGCGGGGTTGAGTTTGCCCAGCGACTTACGGAGGTCAGCCTCGATCAGCACGTCCTCGGTATGCCGGTTCAGCTGGTGCCCCGGAATATGCTTCCAGCCTGCGGCCACCAGCAAATCCAGGACCGGCCGCTGCACCGTGTTCGACTCGTTGAACCCCGCCATGAAACTACGCCCCCAAATCGTTTTCGTCGTCCAAGACCCACGCCATCTTCAGCGGCAGACTCGCGCGGGTTTCGTCGCTGAGCTGCGGATAGACCTCGAAGATCTTTTCCAGCAGGTCGCTGGCGTCCCAGATAGCGATCCGGGTCCGCTGCTGGGCAAACTCGTTTCGCGCGGGATCAGTCACCCCGCCCCACGCGACCAGTAACCCCTGGTCCGCGGCGTTGGACGTGACCGCTCCTGAGAGTCCCCGAACAACGGGAGCACCGACGGCTTTCAGTTCTGACTTCACCTCAACGACCAGAGTGGGTGAGTCGAGTCCCAAGGGTCCACGGCCGGCTAGGATGTCCACACCACCGTCAGCACCTGGCGGGGACACCCGGCAAACCCATCCCAAGGCGGCGAGCACGTCGGCTACGAGGGCAGTCAGTTTGTGGCCAGAAAAATGCTCCACGATCCGTGTAGAAATGCGGTCGCGGATGGTCTCCAAGGTCACCGTCGGCTCCGGATCCAGCACCCCGGCTTCTTGCAGTTCAAGGCGTTCAGCGGCAGGGACCGCGGGCAGGACGGGTCGGGGGCGCACTCCATTCGAGCCAGGGTCCGTGCCATGCTCCATAACTGCCCGTAGCCGTGCCTCTGCGTTATTCCGCGAAGCAGTAAAGATCGTCATAGCGCCGTTGATCGTGTTGACCAGGTCATCTTTCAGAACCGACCGCGAGACCTCTTCAGGCGCCCAGTCGACGACGATGTGGTGCCGGCGGCGCCGGTCGGGCTCGTCCGTGTCATAGGCATAGCCTGACGTGCACATTCCGAAGGCAAGCTGGCCGCCGCGCTTGCGTGGCATAACAATCAAGTCGCCTGGTTGGATAGCTTCCCGAAGCGCCCACAGCTGGCCGGTGTAGTTGCGGATTTTACCTGGCGCCGAGCCTGAGAAGACCTCATTAACCGTTTCTCTCAGCTGATCCCTAGATGTGACATTGGTAAGATTTCCGACCTCTTGCCAGCCACCACCCGCGCGGCCGTTCGAGAGATTCCACTCTTCGTCTTCACCGTGCCGCCCGGCGCGTACGACCCAGGCAGTCACCCGACGCTCGTATTCATCAATGCTGTCCCCATTAGTTCGTCATACGTCTCTGGAATTCTATGTGCACCGGAGAGGAGGGACGACAGCAGCTCGGCGCGGAGGTCACGGAGACGGAGACTAACGTCATTCGTGGCCTGCACAGAATCGTGCAGTGCTTCGCAAGTTTCGATCAAGCGGCGTCGCTCCTCGCCCAAGGGGTACGGAAGTTGCAGCTGACGAAGCCAGCCTATTGCCACATTTCCGAGACCAGTCGATCCACTCGCCGCGTCCGAGATAAGACGCTGAATGCTGGGAGCGCTCAGGGCCCAATAGAGCAGGGCGGCATCTGCGGGATCGGTTGGCTCGATCATGATCTGAAATGCCGAAACGGCAAATCCCTCAATGCCCGGTGATGGCCTGTAGACGTTGCCGATTCGATTTCGATTTCCGTTGGTCCGGATCATGATTATCGAATTCGGGGTCACCTTCATCGTGTTTCCAGGTATTCCTGAGACGTACTTCTGAACCGAGAGGTCCAGATCCCGGCCTCGCGGCGTGTTCGTTATTCCAAGGACTGGGTGGCTTCCAGGCATTGGACCCGAAGATTCATCGGCTGCCTTCCAAGAAGGGCCGGACCGCATCGTGGCCAGCCCACCCAACGCCTTCTCCTGAGGAAAACTTGCGCTCTCAAGGTACTCCTCGAGAAGTCGGTTTGAGGCAGCGCCCTGGCGGCTTGCAGCCTCGATCGCATCGTCTATGGAACCCATCAGATCGATGACGCGTCGCTGTCCCGATAACGGAGGAAGTTGGATTGGAATTTCGAGAAAAGCACCCACCGCCAAAGTCTTGCGTCGGAGTACGGTCCCGGTACAGCGCTCTGACATGGCTTGGTGGAACTTCGGGAATGTTGTCACTAGCGACATGAAAGCCGGCAATATTCGCTTCTCATGAAGGCGGAAAACCGGAAAGGCCTGAGGGGTTACGAAAGCTCCTGCATCATCAGGACCGACGACAGCCGAAGGAGCCTCGAAGGCTGTTATGGTCCGGTAAACCAGATTGCCCTCTTCAAGCGTCATGAGCTTGGTGAAATTCATGCTGTCGCCGCGGACCGGGTCCCGATGAACTAAACCCCAGCCACTACGCTGCACGCCGACAATATCGTATTCAGTCTCGTCGTAGATGGGGGTGAAGTCCGTGCGCTTCGACATCAGGCAACCGAGCTCAACGGTCTCCCACTCAGAGGACAAAGCCGGCCGCCTTCAGCTTGTCGGCCAGGACCGCTTCGACGGCAGCGAGCTGCTCACGGCTTTCCTGGTAAGCGATGAGGGCCTCCTCGACGTTGACCTCGGCGATGCTGTCGGTCTTGATATACCGGCCGACGTTGAGGTCGAAGCCGTTATCCACGATCTCGTCCATGCCGACCAGGCGCAGGCTGAGTCCACCATCGCCGTCTATGTCAGTGCCGTCTTTGTAGGCTGCGTCGATGACGTCGATGTCTTCGTCTGACATGGTGTTCTGGTTCTTGCCGGCGACAAACCGCTTGGTCGCGTCGATAAACAGGACCTTGCCCTGGCGTTCCGCGGGTTTAGCTTTGCGGAAGATCAGCAGGCACACCGGGATGGAGGTCGAGTAGAAGAGGTTGTTGGGCAGGCCGATGACGGCCTCGAGCAGGTCTTTGCGGATCAGGCACTCACGGATGGCGCCTTCCTTTCCTCCGCGGAACAGCACGCCGTGGGGCATGACGACCCCGACCCGTCCGGTGTCTTCCTTCATGGAGGCGACCATGTGCTGGATCCAGGCGTAGTCGCCGTTCTTGGCCGGCGGGACGCCGCAGATGACGCGGCCATACGGGTCGTTGGCCCAGCCTTCGGCACCCCAGTTCTGCAGACTGAACGGCGGGTTGGCGATGACTACGTCGAACTTCTGCAGCCCGTCACCGTCCAGCAGTTTCGGTTCCCGGAACGTGTCGCCCCGGACGACCTTGAACTCCTTGAGCCCGTGCAGGTACAGGTTCATTTTGGCGATGGCACTGGTTGTCAGGTTGATCTCCTGGCCGTGCAGGCGGAGCGTCCGGGGGTCGCCCCCGGCATCCTTCACAGCCGTCACCGTCTCGACCAGCATGCCGCCGGAACCACAAGCCGGGTCGGCAATGGTGTCGCCGGCATTCGGCGCCAGGATCTTCACCAGCAGGTGGACGACGTGGCGGGGGGTGAAAAACTCGCCTGCTTTCTTGCCGGAAGCTTCGGCGAACTCCCGGAGCAAATACTCGTAGGCCGAGCCGAGCATGTCGCCATTGACACTGTCCGGATCGAGGCGGACCGAATGGAATGAGTTCAGCAACGCCGCAAGGGCCGGCTGCGGAAGTCTCTCCTGGTTGGCCCACTGGACGTCACCGAAGACCCCGGCAAGAGCATCGGGGTTCGCCTGCTGAATTCGTTGCATAGCGCTGTCCAGTTTGACCCCGGTCTGGTGGGCCGTCTCAATCACATCTGCCCAGTGGCAACCGTCTGGAATAGCGAACGTGTGGTAGTCCGCCTCGATCTCTTGTGAGAGTGCAACTCCGAAATCATCGACAGCGCGGGCGTGTTCGTGGTCCCAACTGTCGCTAATCCACTTGAAGAACAAAACAGGAAACACGTACGCCTTGAAGTCACCGGGATCGACCGGCCCGCGGAGGGCATTAGCCGCCGACCAGAGTGTCGATTCAAGCTGCCGCTGGGTCAGTTGACCCGGATCTGAAATTGAAAGCGTCAAGGGTGTTCCATTCATTTGAGACGGACGAGTCGCACGTCCCCTCCTAAAGCCATGTATTAGATCCAGGGGGTACCAGTGAACCAGTCTATGAGGTGGACAGGTTCCCGAGACGAAGAACGCCGCCAGGGAGGAAAGGGCGCCCAGCAAGGGACCGATCTCAGGACGCCAGATTGCCTATCAGCGCATGCGCTCGGCGAGCTGGTCGAAGAACTCGGCTACCATTTTGTCTGCACTGTCCTTCATCAACTCGGCCCCGCCAAACCGGTAGACCTCGTAGCCGGCGAGCCTGAGCCGTCGGTCCTCGGAGACCATCTCGCTGTAAAGGGCTGGGCTCGCGGTATCGCCGTTCGCGTAGTGCTGCTTCCCGTCGACCTCGAGGACCACGCGATGTCTGCTGGAGAACAGGATGAGGAAGTCCATCCGCTGCCGTGCCAACGGGCTGCCGCTTTGCCCAGCTGATCGACGAGCCGACTGGGTTGCGGGGTCGAAGTGCAGGTAGACCTGTGGGATCAGGGCCGGGATGTCGAACTGGCCGTCCTTGTAGCGTGCCGCGTAGGCGTCGAAGACGCAGAGCTCGACCTTGTTGTTTCCCAGGGAAGCCCGCAGGCGATTGTGCAGATCCACCCCGACGTCCCGTGCTGGGATCGTGTCTTCGAAGGCCTCATGCTCTCTCCACCACTCGATCAGATTGCTGAATGTCAGGCCATCAGCAGGGATCGGCTGGTCGTAGACGAGGCAGTAGTCGCCGTTGCGGACGATCTCGATGTCGTTGTTGACGGCGTCGCGCAGCACAAGCTCAGGCTTGGGTCCGTTCGCAGCGAAGATCAGGTTCTTCGCCGGCGTGCCGACGCCTCCGCCACGGTCGTACTCGGCGAGCAGAGCAGTCAGGTCGGCGAGGAGCTCACCGGTCACCTCGAGCTCGGCGACGATGCGTCGCGCAAGGGCCACGAGGCGGGGAAGGTCCCAGCCCGCGGTGTAGGCCTTGATGACATCACGTTTCGAGTAGTCGGCGTGGGTCGGCTGATGCTCGGTCCCCGGCCATGGCAGCCGAAGCTCCTCGGCGAATACCGTCTCGAGGTCGCTCCGCGTGTAGGTGTGGATGAGCGCCTCCTCGATGGCGTTCCGAAGAGTGCGCGACGACACTTTGGTCGGTGCCGCTGGGACGCCGGCGAGAATTGCCTCGAACAGATTGAAATCGCTCACGGCACCATTGTCCCTGTCGCCGACGACAGTCTGACCCCAACTAAGGGCAAGCCAACATCGGCTATCGCCCTTGGCTGACCTTCTCGAAGTGGTCCGTAGTCCAGTGGCCGTCGAAGAAGCCCCGGTCGTTGCGCCGGTGCATGCGCGCGTCGATCAGGGGCGAGGCGAGGATCGACTCGCACAGCGGCGTCAGCGCGTCCACCACGATCGCGCCGAGGTGGGCGAGGATCTCGATCTGCCCCGTCGTTCTCCCCAGAAGCACGGGGGCCATTTCGCTCAAGACGTGGTCGGCCTTCTCCTTGGGCGCGCCGAAGTGGACCCCGCCTTCCACGTTGGAGTAGTACTTCACCACCTCGCTAACGGTCAGGGACCGCCCTTCGACCAGCCCCACCCTCGCGCCGATGAAGTGTTTCAGCTTGGGCAGCGCCGGGTCTTCAGGGCCACCGACGAGCTCCGGTCCGCCGAGCCGCAGGAGATACGGCAGATCCGTGTCGTCGCGGCTGTCGACTGGAGCGCTCCACTGCCTGATGCGAAAGTCTGTTGAAACATCTGGGTGAGCGGCTCGAACAGTGTTGAGGAGGGGACGGGCGTCGATGAGGAGCTTGCGAAGGAGCGGCGCGATCCCGAGCAGCTCGTAGCGGCTCCGCGCGCTCGGATCCTGGCTCCGCCGGCGGACGTCGGCGACTGTCTCGACGAGGAGCCATTCGGCCAGCATTGTCTCAGGGCCTATCTTCGGTGCCATCGGATCTAGTTCACCGAGGTCGAGAGCGTCTCGAAGAAGTGATCGGCTTCCTTCTGTGCGCTATCCCTCTGGAGCGGTGCGAAGGTGCGGATGCTCGACCAGTTCACCATCATCTTCCGGGTCTTGTGCCCATCCGCGTTGATCGTCGGCATCTGCTTCGGCTTCTTGGTCTTCTCGGTGAGGGTGTCGCTCATCTCCACCAGGTCCGAGAAATCCTCGTAGGCGTTCACTATCCGCACTAGAGCCGCTTCGACAGCCGAGATGCTCAGGCTGTCATGGGCTTGCACCCACGTGTCGAATCTGCGATCCATGGAAGCGTGCCCCGCCCACTTGTTGCGCATGTACTGCACATATCCTAGGGTCGGGTGCTTTTGGGGGTCCACAGACTTTCTGATGTGCTCCACGAGGTCGAGCTCGGCGCTGGCGTCCGTGTCGAGGTCTTCCAGCGTCTTCTTGATCCTCTCGAGCAGGTGAGGCATGGACGCGGTCCTGCCGGGCGGCTTCTGCCCGTTCACCGCAGGGCCAGCAGTCAGGTCGATCGTCGTGGCGACCGAGATGACGGCCTGCTTGAGCAGCTGGTGCGACAAATGGCTGAAAGTCCCCTGGAGCCGGTCGTCGACCTCGTCGTCCACGGCGTTTGTCTTCAGGAAGAAATACTTCGCGAAGTAGAAGTCCTTCACGACGTTCAGAATGAGGTTCTGCTGCGAGATCTCGACACGTTCGTGCTCGGGAACCTTCGCGACCTCGGCATCGAGATTCTTGTTCGTCATGCGCGCTCCGGTCAGCTCCGGAACTTCGTGTGGCGCAAACTCTGATTTGAAATTGGGCAGTCGCATGCCACAGCATATCGACGCGGTCAGTATTGGAAGGTCACCGGATCGCAAGTCAACGCCCAAATGACTGGCGGTATTGTCATGCGGCCGGACCTTTATGCTCGTCTATTGGACACGATGGCGCATGATCTGACGTATCGGAGCTATCTGGCTGGTAGCGTGCACTGGCTATAGCCCGAGGCGGGCGGGGCGCGGCTTCTTCAATCCGCTGCACCTGAAGTCCTTCTCAGGACGGATATTTTCGTGTGCGGATTATCTGCTTCCAACAGGGCCTGAAGCTCGAGGATAACTCCAAGAGCGGCGCTGATTCGCCGGCTGAGCTCTTTGTTCTCGGCAACCAACACGCTGTTTCGTTCTTGCTCCGACGACAAACGTGATCGCAGTGTCTCCTCGGTGCTACTCCGCGGTGACCGGTTTGCGACCTGTTGGTCCCAGTCGGCCAAGATCTTCGCGGCCCGATTCATAGTTGCTCGGGAGACCTGCGCCTCTACCGCGAGGTTCGTCTTGGTGAGCCGTCCGTCGCACCGGATGGCTTCCCCGGCTAAGAGACGATTCATGGCCTGCCGCAATTTGCTATCGGTTGTGCGGCTTGTTGCACTACTCATGCGCTGTCCTTCCCTTGCCGTCCACGACCTTTCTGATGTCCCCCAGTTCTCGACTGAGCTCCGCTCGGTTCATGCCAGAAAGACTCTTGTCCTTAAGTGCTCGCATTAGGTCCTCTTCGGTGGCAAGCCAGTATGGTTCATGTTCGGCCGTCACCACTGAGTTCTTACAAAGATGGGGCTTGCAACGAGAAGGATTGATCCCCATAGAGCCGACTGCTTTGGCATCAGGGTCTGAAAGGCATAAGGCTGCTCCTTCTTCTCCCAGGCAGGCGTTCAAGTTGCCAAACTTCACGCTTGAGAATTCGCTGCGAAGCAGGTTTCTCACTACCCGGTCGTCTACGACGCTGCCCGCAAAGGGAGAGATAGCCTCAATTTTCGCCAAGGCCGCGTCAAGGCGGCCCGTGAATTCGATGGCTCCCGGACCGGATGCTACGGTTTCGCCGTTCCGATGTGCCTCTAGTAGGCGGGACAGTCGGACCGAAACCGCATCCGCAAGCTCTATGTTGAGCTCCTTGGCCCATTCCGCACTCGGCTCCGCATATCCGCTAGTTGTGCTGTTTGACAGGGCTCGAATGGCAGCATGCTTGAGAGTCAGCCCCAATGCAATTTCACCATCAGGAAACTGCCCCGCGATTACGGCCATCGTCTTGCGAAACATGTGCGGATTCACGCGATGATCGGGTATCGGCTGTAACCCCATCTCGTCGCAATGTTCATTGATGTGGCGCAGAAACTTTCGAATATCCTTGTTGATGCTGACGGATGTGTTGTCAATGTTGATGTTTCGCACTGACGAGAAGATTCGTGTTGGGTGCGTGGAAAGCGTCTCCGCAACCGCAATCGCTTGCGCCACGGGCTCAATGATCCACCACTTCTGGTCAGCGCGTGAGAGATCATGTTTGAACTTGCGGGAACGGATTGCGGGTGAGCCAAAGTGCTCAACGACGGACCCCCGGAGGATGCCCTGAAGTTCTGAATCTCGTAGCATGCTCAGGGCTGCTATGAACAGGAAGCAGGCAGTTCGTAGGGTTACAAGCTCGTGCCCGAGTCTTCGCGGAGTCACGGCACTTATCCATGGCGCTTTCCTCCCATCAGAATGCTCGATCAATTGCGCGTTCGGAATGAGGTTCAGCGTGCGTCTTCTGTGCTGGAACGCGGGATCCAGAACGATCGATTGCAGCCGCTTCCTAGTGTTCTTGTTGCCGACAAATATTTGTGAAGTTCTGCCGGCTGTAACGCTCAGTGACAACATGCTCCAGTGGACTGAGTTTTGGGAAGGGGCGCCCTCCGGATGCGTTGGAATGTAGTGTCCTTCGTCCTGGAGCCATCTCAAAAGTTCCGTTTCGGGGCTTGCTGAAGACGCCCCTCGGATTTCCGGGGTTATCCATTTATCGCGAGCGTCCAGGATGTCGTCTGAGAAGCAATCAATATACTTCCAACACGCTCGCAGGAGAGGCCACCACACAGTAGGCGGCAGTGCTTCGGTCTTGACCTTAGGCCCGACTGCTCGCGAGGCCCCGAGCTTAGGGGAAACAGAGCACTCTATCCCACCTCCACTCAAAGCGAACCGGTAGTCATAGAGGCACCGTACGGCGCGCAGATGCTTGCTGTTGTTACTGGAGAGGCTTTCAGCGAACGAATTCACATGCTGCTGGGTCCAGTCATTCAAGTCATCCGGCATGCCATTGGCAAGCGCCCATTCGTCCATTTTCTTGATACCTGAAACGACAGACCTTACGGTGGAAACGGCGGCGGGTGACATCCGGAGAAAAATGCCTGCCCTCCTAATTTTGGGATGGCAAGGGTTCAGCATCATCATTGCGACCTCCCTAGCTCGAAGATTCCATTCAGGTCTCAACTCACCAAACCCGATCCGGTGACCGCTCGGCCCAAGGTTGGGGTTGCGCTCCCAAGCATTCAAATCCCAGAATTCAGAATCGCCGAATCGGGGGATCTCCCGTCCCGGTATGACATGGACGCTTTGCAATACCTGTTCGGAGTCATTGAAAGTCTGGCTGACGAGCTTGACGGGCTCTTCGATCGTTGAAACCGTCGCCATTAGAAGGTCACCCGCTGGGCCAATGGAATGTGGACGCGGCCGGGCGCCGTAGTCCGGGCATAAGTTACTTGGTCCGAGGAGAACTCATTCAATACAGCGTCGATCGCCGAAATCGTATTTCCCCACATGGCCTGGAAATCTCGTGGGTCATAGTTTCGTCTCTGATCGAGGATTGTGGATTGGAAGGCAAGAATCCTCGGGAGGTGATCCCGGAGGATTAACGCATTGGGGCACAGGAAGCACATCGTCGGCCGCACATGGCACAGCTTTCCCGATTTTGTGTAGGGCGAGTCGTACGGGTTGCGGCACGCAGCAACTCCCATTTCGGCGTCTCTTTCAGACTCGAATGAAGTCTGCTTTGCGAGTTCGCCGACGGCGGTGGATTCGAAGTCTCTACTGACTGATGCTGCAGTTCCGTTGACGACTGTAGGGCCTTGACGGACTCTGTCGAAAACGAAATTCTGAGCTGCGTTGGTAACCCCAGCCGCGAGTACGTTGATGGTAGTCGTCTGCATGTAGTGATCTCGTGAAACCTGCACCGTGTGATCGAATCCAGCAGCACCTGCGGCTGTTCCCGCAACGGCCCCCTGGATGGACTTGAATGTCTTGCGCAGCCGACGGATGTCGTACTTTCCGGTCCAGGGGATCCGTGCGTCCCGAACAAAATCCTTGAGCAGATAATGATTAAAGAGTTCATTGATGACGGATGCCCTCGAGCCGTGTGCCCTAAACTTGACGAACAGGTACTGCTCGGGAGCAGGAATAGGCTGTTGTCCCCTCAGAGGTTCCGTGATGGCAACGAGCCGTTCAAGGAGCGCGTAAACCGACCACCGTGCTGTTCCAGATGCGTACTCATAAGACTTGTGCGTGCCTGCCCGGCGCTTCTGCGTCACCACCGAAACTTTGGCGTCGCCCCATTCGATGTCTTTCATTTTTACATCCGTAAGCTGTTCAGGGGCCCAACCTGTCTCCATGAGGAGCAATATCCTGAAGGCCTGCAGATCCCGCGCTGTCGGGGAGACTAAGCCGATTAAGAGCTGACGTGCCTTCAGCCAATCGGCGCCCAGATGCCCACTTTCAGGAAGGTCGAGGACAGCCCTCACTTCGGGGGCGAGAAGAGCGCGCCCAGCTGTTGGGAAAATCTCCGTCCTATCCAGAGGCGCCTGCAAAAGCTTGCAAAGTATGCTCCGGACTTCCGAAGGTTGAGTGTCTCCGCTTGGAAGCCCTAAGTCCGCGAGCCGTATGCCGTCGGATATTCTCTTTTCGGCATCGCGGATTGTTTGGCGGCACGCATCCCTCAGCAGTACACGGGTTTCGTTCGAAATCTCGTCCAATGGAGACTCGCTTAAGCTCGGAGCGAGCGGGGGTGCAAGTGCCCTAGATTTCGTTAGGACGCCGGTCGGTTGTTCACGTTGAATGTGCCAGCGAAGGACTTGCAGAAACTGCATTGCGTCCTTGTACGGCAGGTTGCTCGTTGACCAGTACTTCCGCTTGAGTCGAAGTTCCCAGTCATGAAAACAGTCAACGAAAGCTGAATCATCGTCGGCGAGGCTAACTCCAGTGTGGATCGCGGTCTTCTCAGCAAAGCTGAAGAAGTCACGTACGACATGCGAATGGCGTCGGACGGTGGACGGGGCTAAAGATAGATTGCTGGCCATTTCAAACCAACTAGTTCCGATCTCTTCCGCGAGACCGCGGAGCCTGCTGGACGAAAGATCAAGTGTGCTGTTCACTACTCGATCCCGGGCGCGGCCATCTATACGCCACGACAAGCGTCGAGTTGTCGTCAATTCCAAGCTCATCAGTTGGATGCCTGCATCGCAAAAAGCTCCCCAATGTAGTCTGCGTAGGTCGTCTCGGAATCTGACCAGGTATCTAATGCCCGCCGGACGATTTCTTCTGTGTCCTCCACGTACCTCAGATAGGTCATTGTCGTGAGCGGACTGGAATGCCCGAGAAGTCGCTGAACGGTCAAAATCGGCGAATAAACGATGTGGTCACTCATGGTGCCGCGCCCGAGTTGCCCGTTCCTCCGATCGGCCTCCCTCTGAGACGCTCTGACCATGAGGTAACGAAGCATGACAACGGCAAAGGTGTGGCGCAAATCATGAGCAGTCACCTTGGGCGGCATTGTGGTTTCCAAGGGGAAGCCCCCGACGGAACTCGTTCTAATTGTTGCTGCTCGGAACACGCCGCTCCAGGCCCGTTGTCCGATTGCAAGACCGTCCAGTCCGACGAAAAGCGATAGGGGTTCCAATCCAAGCTCTGTCTCTCGCACACAGAGCCTACGGAGACCTGAAGGCAGTCGTTCCAGCGCCCACGTTCGGGTCGTGCCTTGGTATGTTCCGCGGAACTTGTTTTGTGAGGAATCGAAGTCGTGAACCAGGAGAAGATCCTTCCGACGCTCAAGACGGGTTCGTGTCGTTCTCCGGACAAGGTCGGCGCGCTCAGTCCGCCGGTACACGTCGATGATTTTCAAGGTTTCCGGTGGAACGTGCACAGTCCTCTCGCGTGAGTACTTGGCCGTAGCGCCCAGCGTGAAGGAAACCGTGCTCCCTGGCTTGTAGGGGACCTCAAGGTCGAACACAGATGAGAACTCGCGCAGCCTCATGCCTGTGGCCAGTGCTAGTTCCGCTCCAGCAATATTCCGTTGGGGGGTGGTTCCGCGCCAAGACGAATCTGAAGTTCCATCAGGGCGCTGGCCACCCAGACCAACATTCCTAAAGACCTGCCATTGCTCCCAGGTAAGAAATCGGATCCGGGGGCTGCGGGGCAGGGAAGGATGGTCAATTGGGGAACGCCTGCCTATTTGAATCCACGGCACCTTGTCGATAAGACGCCGTTCAATTAAGAACTTATACATAGAAGTGATCACCGCCTTCTCTCGATCCCAGGTTGCGCGACTCACGTTTTGACCGGTCACCTCAGTCCGATGCCGACGATATTCGACGATGTCGGACTGAGAGGCAGCTACAACGTTGGTGCCCCGATTACAGAGGAAATCGGCGAATCGCCGAGCGTCATACGCGTAGTTCCGAAGAGTTGAGGCTGAAACCGCATCGGACATAGTGGAGAAATAGCTGGGCCAGTACTGCAGCGGGCGCATCCCCCGGTCCACGAGGACGGGAATCGTCTCAGCATTCTTGGTTTCGACGAGATCCAGGATCACCGGGCTAACCCCACCTTCCCGCAGCCATGAACTGGCTACGGCTGACGGCTTGGTCGCCCAGACCAGCAATACAGTGCTCGCACTCGGATATTGCGCAATTTCATGAGACATATCCAGATTATGCACATAACTGGTTGGGTGATGATCACTCTGATGTCCGCGGTATTGGTGGCGGGCTTGTTGGCTCTCGCAGGCCCGGCTCTCGAAGCGATGTTCAACCAGGCGATGGACAAGGTCGGCAAGTAAGGCATGCTGGGCGCCAGCCAGTGCACCTACAGCAGGCTACCGCGCCGGTCCAGGGGCGGCGCCGATGCGGGCTGGCGCACTGATGAACGGGGCTCATCCGTGGTCGACTTCGTTATGGTTGGCGGGCTGCTCACCATGTTTTTCCTGGCGATCATCCAGCTCACCCTGGTCCTACACGTCCGCAACACACTGATCGACGCCGCCGCGTCGGGGGCGCGCTATGGAACGCTCGCGGACCGGGGAGCGTCAGATGCCGAGGAACGGGCGGCCATGCTGATTGGGACCGCACTGAATGCTGACTTCGCGCAGGACATCAGCACGACCGAAATGACGTTCCAGGGCCTGCGGACCCTGGAAGTGACGATCAAAGCTCCCATGCCCGTCATCGGGCTGATCGGCCCCCGCGACCTGCTGGAGGTGAAAGGCCATGCGGCCATCCAGCCCT
This sequence comes from Pseudarthrobacter lactosi, assembly GCF_055412785.1. NCBI lineage: Bacteria > Bacillati > Actinomycetota > Actinomycetes > Micrococcales > Micrococcaceae > Pseudarthrobacter > Pseudarthrobacter lactosi. Next base: position 1,117,846 of record NZ_JBVAYS010000001.1, on the reverse strand, counting down.
GAAAGCCTGCGAACCCGCCTCCGTCAAAGACTCCGAGAGGCACGCGGCGAGGGGGCGCGGGAGGAGGGGAGTGCGGTGGTCGAATTCACGTTCCTCGCCCTGCTCCTGATGGTCCCGCTGGTCTACTTCATCATCACCGTAGGCCAGATCCAGGGCGGGTCCTTTGCCGTAGTCGGCGCCGCTGACCAGGCTGCGAAGGTGTTCGTGGCCCAGCCGGATGCACCATCGGCGCAGGCCTCTGCCGAACAGGCAGCAGTCATCGCACTCGCGGACTTCGGTCACGATGCCGGGCAGGCGCGGATATCCACCCGTTGCGACCCTGCCGACTGCCAGGCTGCGGGCACGGCTGTCACCATCACGGTCAACCTCACTGTGCCGCTGCCTTTTGTGCCGTTCAACGAAGACTTCAGGCTCAGGGCCAGCGAAGTTGAAGCCTCCTCCACCCAACTCGTGGGCAGGTTCCGGTGACCCGAACGTGACGCGCAAAGCGATCCCCAAAGCGAACCGTGAAGCCAAGCCCAGCGATTCAAGTGAATACGGTCAGATGATCGTCATGATCATTGGCTACGTCGCCCTGGCACTGCTGGTGGTGACGGTGGTCATCGGTATTTCGAGCGTCTACCTCGAACACAAGCGGCTGTTGTCCCTGGCCGACGGCGCCTCGCTGGCTGCCGCCGACAGCTATACCCTGGGCGAGGTCGGGGGAGAGGACGGAAGCCCCTCAGCCGTATTGGGTTCTGGCCGTGTCCGCAGCGTTGCGGCTGACTTCGTCGCGCGGAGCCCGTCGTCGGCCCGGTTCGACGGGTTAGCCGTTTCAGCGGGGACCGGCAGCCCTGACGGATCAACCGCCGTCGTGGTTCTCGGTGCTGTTGTGCACCCGCCGATAGTGAACTTCCTGGTGCCTGATGGAATCAGAATCGAGGCTGCCTCCACGGCCCGTTCCCGGCTCACCCGATGAGTGGACGCAGGGAAGTCCGGCACTTCGGCCTAATAGCGTAGGCTTAAACAACCATGGCCACTATTGATTTTTCCGCAGAAATCCGCGCTCTTCGCGCAACCTACACCTCCATCGAGCAAGTCAGCGATGTTGAGGCATTGAAGGAAGACATCGCCGAACTGAGCGAACGCGCCGGCGAGCCCAACCTGTGGGATGACCCCGCGGCGGCCCAGAAGATCACCTCACGCCTGTCGCACCGCCAGTCCGAGCTGGAGCGGCTGGACAAGCTGGTGTCGCGGATTGATGACCTCGAGGTGCTGGTGGAGCTCGGGCAGGACGAGGACGACGCCGATTCCATGGGCGAAGCCGCTGCCGAGCTGGAGTCCATCCGGAAATCCCTGAAAGACCTCGAAGTGGTGACCCTCCTTTCCGGAGAATACGACGAACGTGAAGCCGTCGTATCCATCAGGGCAGGGGCAGGCGGCGTTGACGCCGCAGACTTCGCCGAAATGCTGATGCGTATGTATCTTCGCTGGGCCGAACGCCATGGTTACCCCACTACCGTGATGGACACGTCCTACGCCGAAGAGGCGGGACTGAAGTCTGCAACGTTCGAAGTTAAGGCTCCGTATGCGTTCGGCACGCTCAGCGTCGAAGCCGGAACCCACCGCCTGGTCCGGATTAGCCCCTTCGATAACCAGGGCCGCCGCCAGACGTCCTTCGCCGCCGTCGAGGTCATTCCACTCATCGAGTCAACGGATTCCATCGATATTCCGGACAACGAGATCCGTGTGGATGTGTTCCGGTCCTCCGGCCCCGGCGGCCAGTCGGTTAACACCACTGACTCTGCCGTTCGCCTGACCCATATCCCCACCGGCACTGTGGTGTCCATGCAGAATGAAAAGTCGCAGCTCCAGAACCGGGCAGCGGCCCTGCGCGTTCTGCAGTCGCGGCTCCTTCTCCTCAAGAAGGAACAGGAGGACGCAGAAAAGAAGGCGTTCGCCGGCGACGTCAAGGCATCTTGGGGCGACCAGATGCGCTCCTACGTCCTGAACCCGTACCAGATGGTCAAGGACCTCAGGACCGAGCACGAGGTGGGTAACACCTCCGCCGTGTTCGACGGCGAAATTGACGACTTCATTGACGCCGGGATCCGCTGGCGCACCGACAACCGCAACGCTGCGAAGTAGGACCGGCCGGGCCCACCCGGTTGGCCCGATCGCGCGACACACCCCCGAAGCCCCCGAAAACCGGCCCAGAGACTGCGTATAGTCGAGGAGCCGGAGCTCTACTTCCCCCAAACGAAAGCCCGTGCGCCGGCTGCAGATCTGGGCTGTACCAGCCATGCCCTGCAGGGTACTTAGGGCCATGATCCGATTCGAAAATGTCACCAAGGTCTACGACCAGACGGCCCGGCCTGCGCTGGACGATGTCAGCCTTGAGATTGACCGTGGTGAATTTGCCTTCCTCGTTGGCGCTTCCGGATCCGGAAAGTCCACCTTCCTGCGGCTGGTGCTGAAGGAAGACAGGGCATCTTCCGGCGCCGTGTACGTGGCCGGGCAGAATGTCGCCAAGATCTCCAGCTGGCGCGTGCCCAGGCTCCGCCGTGGCATCGGCGTGGTCTTCCAGGACTTCCGGCTTCTGCCGCAGAAGAGCGTGTTCGCCAACGTTGCCTTCGCGATGCAGGTCATCGGGAAGAGCCGCAGCGTCATCCGCGACACCGTCCCCGAAGTCCTTAAGACCGTGGGCCTGGAAGGCAAGGAAAACCGCCTTCCGCATGAGCTTTCCGGCGGCGAGCAGCAGCGTGTGGCCATCGCCCGCGCAGTGGTAAACCGCCCCGGCATTCTCCTAGCCGACGAACCCACCGGCAACCTGGATCCCACCACCTCCATGGGCATTATGGGCGTGCTGGACAAGATCAACCAGAATGGCACCACCGTGGTCATGGCCACGCACGACGACGACATCGTCAACGAGATGCGCAAGCGGGTTGTGGAGCTCAAGAACGGCATCGTGATCCGCGACGAGGCCAGGGCGTTGTATACCTCCATGATTCCCGTGGTGGGCCAGTCCCGCCGGCTCAGGGACGCCAGTGGCCGGGACGAAGCCCAGTCACCCGCGCCCGGGGAACGCAATGCCGATGCAGGGGAGGAGCAGCGATGAGGCTTGCTTTTGTTCTCAGTGAAATAGGAAGCGGACTGCGCCGCAACATTTCCATGGTGGTTTCGGTCATCCTGGTCACCTTTGTCTCACTGACATTTGTCGGTGCCGCAGGCATGCTCCAGCTCCAGATCAACCAGATGAAGGGCTACTGGTACGACAAGGTCCAGGTCGCCATTTTCCTCTGCAGTGACGGTTCGACGGCGGCCGGTTGCGCCACAGGTCCGGTCACCCCGGAGCAGCAGGACAACCTGCAGGCCCTGCTCAAGTCACCTTCTGTGGCCCAGTACGTCAACGATTTCCAGTACGAGTCCAAGGAAGAGGCCTACAAGCACTTCAAGGACCAGTTCTCCAATTCTCCGATCGTCGATTCCGTCACGCCGGACCAGCTCCCTTCATCCTTCCGGATCAACATGAAGGATCCGGAAAAATACCAGATCATCAGCGAGACGTTCTCCTCGCAGCCGGGCGTCGAAACGGTCATTGACCAGCGCCAGCTGCTCGAGCGGCTTTTCTCTGCCATGAATGCCGCGTCCCTCGTGGCTGTCAGCATTGCCGGCGTGATGATTGTCTGCGCCATCCTCCTGATCGCCACCACCATCCGACTCTCGGCCTTTAGTCGCCGCCGGGAGACCGGGATCATGCGTCTTGTGGGTGCGTCCAAGATCGTTATCCAGCTCCCGTTCATCCTGGAAGGCGTGATTGCGGCTGTGATCGGCGCAGCCCTGGCATCCGGCACATTGTGGGCAGTGGCGCACTTCTTCCTGGGCGAGTACCTGTCCAAGCAGTATCCGGACACGGCGTTTATCTCACCGGGGCAGACGCTGATTCTTGCGCCAGCCTTGCTGATCCTTGGCGGATCTTTGGCAGGAATTTCGTCTCTCTTGACCTTACGCAGATATTTGAAGGTTTAGGCTGTGCAAACCGAACAAGGAATCCTGATGATCGAATTGCACCGAACTGCGCCCCGGCACCGGGCCGAACGCACGCGACCTGCAGGCCGCCGCGCCGGCCTGGTCAGCGGCGTCCTGGCTTTGCTGCTCGCCGCCAGCATGGGCGCCTCAGCTCCGGTGGCGCACGCCGACGAGCTCGATGACAAGCGTGCCGCCCTTGAAGCCGAGGCGGCCAGGGTCCAGCAGTCCTTGGAATTCGTGGACTCACGCATTGCGAAAGCCGCCGGCGACCTGGTGATCTACCAGGGCCAACTGCCCGGCGCCCAGCAGGCCCTCCTTGAAGCCCAGGGGCGCGTGGCCAGTGCGGTCAAGGAAGTCGAAGCGTTGACGGCGCGGGTTGACCTTGCACAGCAGAACAAGGCCAAAATTACCCAGCAGCTTGAGGCTGACAAGCAGAAAATCGCGGGCACCAAGAAGCTGATCGGCCAGATCGCCACCCAGGCCTACAAGTCCGGCGGTGTCCCGTCGAACCTGACGCTGTTCTTCGGGGCCAACAACGGCGGCAGCCTGACCGACACCATGGACCTCGCGGACCAGGCCATGCGCAGCCAGAACGCCGCCATGGACAAGCTGTCCCAGCAGAGCGCCACCAACGTGAACTCGCAGGCCCGGCTTGAAGCCGTCGAGACTGAGATTCGGGACCTCAAGGCCAAGGCCGACGCCGCGTTGGAGCGGGAAAAGGCCGCGCGTGACGAGGCCGCTGCCAAGAAGGCCCAGGTTGACCAGCTGATCGCCGATACCACAAGACTTGACGCTGAACTCCAGGCGGCTAAGCCTGGTATCCAGAGTCAGATGGCGGCGGTTGCGGCAAGCCAGAACTCGGTTGCCAACGAGATCGCCGAGCGCGACCGCAGGCTCCGGGAGGCGTGGGAAGCCGAGCAGCGCCGGCTCGCGGAGGCTGCTGCCGCGGCAGCAGCTGCGAAGGGACAGGCCGTCCAGCCGTACGCCCCGGTGACCGGATCGCCGTCGGCCTTTGGCCTGCGGCATCCCTTCTCCGGTGACGTGCCCATCACCTCCGGCTTCGGCTGGCGTGCCACGCCGCCGGGAACCATCGACTTCTACGGCACTGGCGGCTACCTCCACACCGGCATCGACTTCGGCGCCGCCTGCGGCACACCGGTCTATGCAGCGGCAGCCGGCGAGGTCTTCTCCTCGGGGTGGAACTCCGCCGACGGCGGCGGCTGGCGCGTGAAGCTCTCGCACGGAGTGGTGCAGGGCAACTCATTGACCACCATTTATTACCACAACAGCAGCATCGTGGTCTCCAACGGCCAGCAGGTATCCCAGGGCCAGCTCATTGCCTACTCGGGCAGCACCGGCAACTCAACGGGCTGCCACGCACACTTTGAGACCTGGCTCAACGGAGCCGCAGTTGACCCGATGCGCCTGCTGTAACGCTGGTCTGCGCCTGCCGTAGACTGGTATGACTCCGCACCGGAACGGCCGGAGCCAACCAGGATTCAAGAACTGAGGAGTTCCACCGTGCCCAAAGAAAGTGGCCGTAAAGTAGTGGCCACCAACCGCAAGGCCCGGCATGACTACCTTGTGCTGGATACCTACGAGGCCGGCATCGCCCTGATGGGTACCGAGGTCAAGTCCCTGCGCGAGGGCCACGCTTCCATGGTGGACGGCTTCTGCACGTTCTACGACGACGAGCTGTGGATGGAGGGCATCCATATCCCCGAGTACAACCAGGGGAGCTGGACCAACCACTCCGCACGCCGCCGTCGGAAGCTGCTGCTGCACCGTGAGGAGCTCAACAAGATCTCTGTGAAGATCCGCGAGTCCGGTTTCACTGTGGTTCCGCTGCAGCTGTACTTCCTCGACGGGCGGGCCAAGGTGGAAATCGCGATCGCCCGCGGTAAGCGGGAGTACGACAAGCGCCAGACCCTGCGTGAGCAGCAGGACAATCGCGAAGCCCTTCGCGAGGTCCGCGAACGCAACCGCCGGTAGGAATGTTTTCCGCCTGGCATGCGTTAGGATAGGTAGTCCGGCAGGGATTTGTGCCTGCACAGCCCGGCCGGTTTGAAAACAAAATACGGGGATGATCGGTTTCGACGATGTTAGTCGCGACAGGTGAAGCGGGCCGAGGATGCAGAATTATCTCGTAAACGCTGTCTGCAAACCAATAAGTGCCAAATCAAACCGCACTGACTTCGCTCTCGCTGCCTAAGCAGTAAGACAGTCCGTCAGCCCGAGGTTGCTATTGCCCCGGATCCTGGCGTCATTTAGATAGCCACTGCTGCTTGCCTCCGTCATCGGGGCAAACGGGACTCTTAGATGACTGGGCCCGGATCAGCCACCTGTTTGCAGGAGGGCTGGGGCCGAGAAAATCCGACGCAAACTGCGCCCGGAGAAGACCTGTCAACACGACATCGGACGGGGGTTCAATTCCCCCCATCTCCACATTTTGAATGTCGTAAGACATTGCCAGAAGACCCGGACCTTGCGTCCGGGTCTTCTGGCATTTAAGCCCAGTGTTAGGCGCTTTGTTCACCGACGGCGTAGCCGTTCCGGGACTACCGGCCGCCCCAGGGTGGTTGTCGCCAATAAGCTCCGGCACAGCACACGAGCTGGAAGCCGGAGGCAGCAACGCCAGCCAGGAGGTGCGCCATGGACCCGGCGCGGGAACACAACTTTGCAGCGGCCGACGACGGTCCGCTGGACTCGTATTCGGAGACCGTCATGCGCGTGGCCGAGATGGTCACCCCGCATGTTGCGGCTATTGAAATGACCGGCAACCGCCGCAACGGCCGTTTCCGGATGGGCGCCGGTTCGGCGGTGCTCTTCACGGAAGACGGTTACCTGCTGACCAATTCACACGTCGTGGCCGGCACGCACCAAGGCCACGCGGCCTTTGCCGACGGCAGCAGGACCGATCTTGAGCTGGTGGGGGCGGATCCTCTGTCTGACCTCGCGGTGGTCCACGGCCGGGCTCCGAAGGTGGCCCCGGCGCAGTTCGGCGATGCCGAGAACCTCCGGGTTGGCCAGTTGGTCATCGCGGTGGGAAATCCCCTGGGCTTGGCCGGATCCGTTACGGCAGGCGTGGTCAGCGGCCTGGGCCGCGCCATTCCGGTGTGGTCCAGCGGCAACCGGCGCGTTATCGAGGACGTCATCCAGACCGATGCGGCACTCAACGCAGGCAGTTCCGGCGGGGCCCTGGCAGATACCCACGGACGCATCGTGGGAATCAACACCGCAGTGGCCGGCGCTGGGCTGGGCCTGGCCGTGCCCATCAACACCACCACGCGGCGCATCATCTCGGCGCTGCTGAAGGACGGCCGAGTCAGGCGCGCTTATCTCGGCGTTGTCAGCACGCCCTTCCGGCTCAACGCCAGCGCGGTGATCAGGACGGGACAAAGGGACGGGCTGCGCGTGGTGGAGGTCCTGGCCGGTTCGCCTGCAGATCGCGGGGGCCTCCGGGCGGGTGACGTCATTCTGACAGCCGGAAGCCGCCCCGTCAGCAACGCCGAGAGCCTGCAGAAGCTGCTGTTCGCCGATGCGATCGGCCAGCCGCTGCCGATTCGGGTGCTGAGGGACGGCCAGGAAGTGGACATTGTGGCAGTGCCCGAAGAGATGGCCGGGAACGGATAAACCGCTACCGGCGCTTCTTCAGGTGCGCTACCGGGTCCTGCGGGCCTTCAATCGGACTCTTGGCCTTCTTGTCCGCGCGTTTTTCCTTGATGGTTTTGACCGGCTTTTTGTGCAGCTGCTGATGTGGTGACTTGTCCGGCATGGCGTGCTCCTTACAACGGGGGACGGGCTGCGTCCCACTTCGTAAAATACGCCTGTTCAGCCCCGAATGTAATGCCCCGGATCAGTCCGGGACTGCAACGTCCGCAATGCCCACAAAACGGGTCCCGACGCCGTCGAACTCGCTCCTGATAAGGCCCGCCCGCAGCGGGGGCACCTCTTCCGGGGAATGGTGCTCGCACACCACATACGTGAATTCCGGCCACCATTTCTTGGGCCGGGCCGCTTCCTCATAGCCGCAGACGGCGCATTCCAGGTGCACCCAGACCGGACGCTTGCCGGTCCTGTTGGCCCGCGACTGGATCAGCCATGCCGGCGGGTTGTCCAGGATGTCGCCCAGCTCCGCCTCGGTCATTCGTTTCGGGATGCCATGGCGTTGGGCCATTTCCATCGGTACATCAAGGGCAATTGCCGCGTCACGTCTGCTAATCATCAGAGTCAACGATACGGGACTCGGCCAAACCCGAAGAGCGTCCTACGACGCCAGCGCGATGCCCACAGCCGCCGCGGCAACCCCGGCGGCCAGGTTGGCTCCGACGTTCAGGACTGCCGCTCCGAACCGCGACTCACTCAAGAGCCGCACCGTAGCTGTGGTCCAGGAGCTAAATGTCGTGAGGCCGCCCGCAAGGCCGGTGGCGACGGCTGCCTGCCACTCAGGTGCAAGGCCGAGCCGCCCCGTGATGCCGATGGACAGTCCAATGATCAGGCACCCCGTGACGTTGACTGTCAGCGTGGCCCACGGCCAGTGCCGCGGAGTACTACCGCGGCCGGCAGCGCCGCGCAGCCCCGAATGGCGTGCGAACCAGCTGTCGACGGCGAAGCGCAGCAGGGCGCCGGCCATACCGAACACTCCCACCAGGACGGCGCCCATCATGCCGCCGCCCCCAACCGATCGGCGAGCAGCCGCCCTGCCCGCCAGCCACCGGCCGCGGCGCCCAAGCCCAAGAGCACGGACAGCCCCAGGTAAGCCATCCACACCGGATGTTCGCCGGCACGGGCCAGCTGGTCAATGGAGAAAACCACCGCTGAAAAAGTGGTGAATGATCCCAGGAGCCCGGGCCCGAGGCCGGCGCGGAGCCAGAATGCCGTCTCCGGACGGGCCATCCACACCGTAGTGAGGGCGGCCAGCACAAAGCTGCCCGCCACATTGATTCCCAGGGTTGTCCAAGGCATTGTCCCCGCGGTTTCCGGAAACGCGAGTCCCAGCCCGTACCGGAGTTCCGTTCCGGCCAGGCCGCCAACCGCAACGGCCAGCCAGGCCCGCCACTGCGGCACGCGGGTGTTCATCATTCAGCTGCCGCTGAGGGTGCAGCCGGTGTGGGGGTGGTCGCTGTGGACCCAGAGCGCAGCGGTGACTTCATCCGCGAGATCGTAGTCCCGTTTCCTGCCGGCGGTACTGATCCGCACCACCAGCGCGCCGCCGAACGGCTTCCGGCCCACTACCTCCACCTCTGCATCGAGATCGATTTCCTCGGCGGAAAGATACCGGAGCAGATCCGGGTTCTCGTCGCTGATGCGGGTGATCCGGCCGGTGTGCCCGGGATCGAGTTCGCCGAGGAGATGGGCCGGTGGCAGCAGCACCGTGCCGTCCGCGGCGGGGATCGGGTCGCCGTGCGGGTCGCGTTGCGGGTTGCCGAGTTTCGCGGCCATGCGCTCGATAAACGTGTCCGACACCGCATGCTCCAGCAGTTCGGCTTCGTCATGGACTTCGTCCCAGCTGTAGCCGAACTCCTGCACGAGGTAAGTCTCAATAAGGCGGTGCCGCCGCACCATGGACAGTGCCAGCCGGACACCGGAGTCCGTGAGGGTGATGGCGCTGTAGGGCTTGTGGTCCACCAGGCCCTGGTCCTTGAGCTTGCGGACCATCTCCGAGACCGAGGAATTGGCCACCCCCAGGCGCTGCGCGAGCTGGGAGGACGTAATTGGTTTGTCCTGCCACTCCGTGAAGCCGTAGATGACCTTGACGTAGTCCTCGATCGAGGAGGAGGGCGCGCTGGTCTTCACGCCTCCAAGCCTACCCGGTGGTCCGCGCCCGTTACGCCTTCGTAGCCCGCCACGTCAGCGTCAGGTACGGCAGGCCGATGTCCTCTTCCACGCCGTGCCCCAGATGTTCGTGCAGATACCAGTCCAGATTGGCCAGGACCTTGCTGCGGGTGGCTTCGCCGGCGCGCAGGTAGTAGCTGCGGGACTTCGTCAGGTCCATGATCTCCGCCGTGCTGAGGCTGTCCTCCCACCGCGTCACATGGCTCTCGAGGCCTTCAAACTCCGGTCCCACCACCGGGCGGAACCCGGGCTTGTAGACGTCGCCCGCGTGCATGATGCGGGACAACCGGTGCACCCACGGAACGGACGTGTCCAGCTGGTTCCAGATCAGCCCCACCGTTCCGCCGGGGCGCAGGAGCCGCGCCAGTTCGGTACTCGCGGGCAGCGGATCGCACCAATGCCAGGCCTGCGCAACGCTCACGACGTCGAACGAGGAGTCAGCGAGTCCTGTGGCCTCCGCGGTCCCCTGGGTCGTGTTCACCCCCGGGTAGTGTGCCCGCAGCTGGTCAAGCATGTCCGGGGACGGGTCCACGGCGGAAACCCCCAGGCCGCGTTCCAGCAGCAGTGCGGTGAACTTCCCGGTCCCGGCGCCCACGTCCACTGCGTCCGTGGCACCTGCCGGGATCAGCCAGTCCGCTGATTCGGCCGGGTAGCCAGGACGCACACGCTGATAATGTTCGCCGCCGTCCTGGAAACTCTGCCCGAGTTCCAGGCGGCGTCCGTGCTCAAGCCTGGGGCCACCCCGTGCCACGTGCGGCCTCCTTCAACTGTGCCCATCGGTATCCTTCGAATTTACCGCATGGGCCGCCACCAGGTGGGCAGCAGTCAGGTCAGGAAGCAGGGACGAAAGGGTGCTCAGTCGTCAAGGCACGGAGCTGCACCGGCAGTGCCGGGCGTGTTGGGCGCCCAGTGCGGGTACGTTCGGGTGTCGTTGGCCGGAACCCAGCGCCCCGCGTCCACCACGTAATCCCAGCCCAGGCCGGTCCGGCGAAGTTGCTCCAGTCCGGCGAGGAGCCGCTGGGCATCCTCCAGGCGGGATCCTACGCCGAAGCTGGCCCGCAGCGAACCCGAGGGAAGGCCGAGCCGCTTGAGCAGCGGGTGCGCGCAGAAGCGGCCGTCCCGGAGACCAACGCCGTGTTCGGCCGACAGGTAGGCGGCCACGAGTCCGGCGTCGTACCCTGCCACGGAGAAGTTCACCACGCCGATGGTGCCGGTTTCAGCGTCCGTATCCGAGAAGATCTGATGCACAGTGACGCCGTCGATCTTCCCTAGCCCGTCCACCAGGAATGACCTGATGGCCGCTTCGTGGGCGTGCCAGCGGTCGTGGTCCAGGGATGCGATGACCTGGGTGGCTCGGGCCAGCGTGGCCGCGCCCAGGACGTTGGGGGAGCCGCCCTCGTGCCGGGCCGGACCGGTGGCCCAGCTGACGCCGTCGAGCCTGGCCTCGCGGACGGCGCCGCCGCCGGCCAGATGGGGAGTGCCTGCGTCGAGCCAGTCGGTGCGGCCCACCAGTACCCCGGAGCCGAACGGCGCGTAGAGCTTGTGGCCGGAGAAGGCGAGGTAGTCGACGTCGTCGGCACTGATATTGATGCGCCGGTGCGGCGCCAACTGAGCGGCATCCACCACGATCCGTGCGCCGTACTGATGGGCGAGGGCGGCCAGGGCCTTGACCGGGAGGATCTCGCCGGTGACGTTGGAGGCACCCGTGATCGCGAGGAGGCTCACGTTGCCCTGCTCAAGCTCGGCACGGAGGACCTCGAGCGTCCCCACGATGGTGTCCGCTGCGACGACGCTGCGGTGCGGGACGCCCTGCCACGGCAGCAGGTTGGCGTGGTGCTCGATGTCCAGGTAGAGGACATCGCCGTTGGGCCGTCCGTCCGTCGCCGGCAGGCAGCCCGCCAGCAGGTTGAGCGAGTCGGTGGTGTTCCGGGTGAAGATGACGGAGTCGTCCGGGCGTCCGCCCACAAAGTCGCGCACGATGTTCCGGGCGTTCTCATAGACGGAGGTGCTGATCTGCGATGCAAAGCCGGCGCCGCGGTGGACGCTGGCGTAGAACGGCAGGATCTCGTTGAGGTAGGCCGACACCACGGAGAGGGCAGGAGCGGAGGCGCCGTAGTCCAGGTTCGCGTAGCGGACGTGGCCGCCCTGGATCAACGGTGCCTGGATTTCAGCGCCGGTGACCGCGGAAAGGGGCCGCCCGGCTACGGCGGCGGCATCCTTGAACAGCGAAGCGGCGTTGTTGGGAGAAACACTGCTGGGGGAGACGGTGGCAGTTGTCACGGAGACCTCACTCTAAAAGGACTCCCGGTACCGGGAATCCGCGCTTGCCGTGTCCCTTCCGGACCGGCCTGGTCGTCACCCGGGGCACCCCACCGCGAATGGAGGGTTGCCGGCCAGCAAACCGGGGTTTAGCGCTGGCACTCGTGACCTGTTAAGAGCGTAGAACATGCGCCGGGGGGAGAAGGAAGCCCGGCTCAATGTTAAGGGCTTTGTTACGTGCGTTTGAGGAAGGGAACATTTGTCGAAGATACGACGGCGGACACCCCCATCAGGAGGTGCCCGCCGTCGATAATTCGAAAATTGACCTAAAGGAGGTCGTCCAGATCCGGGTTAAGCCGTTTGAGGACCTCTGAATGCAGGATGGAATTGGTGGCCAGCGCGTTGCCGCCGAACGGTCCGTCCTGACCCTCCAGGGAGGTGAAGCGGCCGCCGGCTTCCACCACGATGGGCACCAGGGCAGCCATGTCGTAGAGGTTCAGCTCCGGCTCGCAGGCAATGTCCACGGAACCTTCGGCCACCATGCAGTAGGACCAGAAATCACCGTAGGCGCGTGTGCGCCACACCTCTTCGGTCAGTCCCAGGAACTCATCCAGGTTGCCGCGTTCCTTCCAGCCGCCCAGGCTGGAATAAGACAGGGAGGCATCCGAAAGTTGGGAGACGTCCGAGACCCGGAGCCGCGTTGCGGCGGCGAGCGACTTGCCCATGTAGGCGCCGGAACCCTTGGCGGCCCACCAGCGCTTGCCCAGCGCGGGGGCGCTGACAACTCCCACCACGGGTTCGCCTTCGTCCACGAGGGCGATCAGGGTGGCCCAGACCGGGACGCCGCGGATGAAGTTCTTGGTGCCGTCGATGGGATCAATGATCCAGCGGCGGGAGCCGTGGCCGGAGCTGCCGAATTCCTCGCCCAGCACGGCGTCGCGGGGACGCGAGCGGGAGAGCTGGCCCCGGATGGCTTCCTCCGCGGCCTTGTCCGCGTCCGTGACCGGTGTCAGGTCCGGCTTGGTCTCGATGCGGAGGTCCAGTGCCTTGAAGCGGCTCATGGTCTGGTCGTCCACGGAATCGGCCAGCACATGGGCAAGGCGCAGGTCATCGTTGTAGCTCGAAGCGGGTTGGATCATGGTTACAAACTACCGTCTCAGGGCCGTGGGGTTGGGGACGTCGGCTTTAGGCCGCTAGCCTATGCTGCCCAGTTCCTTGGTTTCCTGGCCCACCAGGCGGGGATCCGTGCCGAGTAGCCGGCGCAGTGACGCAAGCCGGGCCGGGCCGGTGGGGCCTGCTTGACCGGCCGCCACCCAGGCGTCCACTCCACAGTTGACGGCCGCCGTGTTGTGCTTGCAGCCACGCTCGCACGCATCCGTGCCCGGCTCCAGGTCCGGGAAGGACCGCAGGATCCGGTCCGGGTCCACGTGCGCCAGCCCGAACGAGCGGATGCCAGGGGTGTCGATGATCCAGCTCCCGGCGGGAGCCCCGGTCAGCTTCAGGGCAAGGGCCGACGACGACGTGTGGCGGCCGCGGCCGGTCACCGCGTTCACTCCACCTGTAGCCCGTTCGGCCCCGGTGAGCGCATTGACCATGGTGGACTTGCCCACGCCCGAATGCCCCAACATGACCGAGACCTTGCCCTCGAGGTACGCGCGGAGCTGCGAGACCGCATCCCCGTCCAGGCGGGCAGAGAGGCCGTCATCGGAGCGGGCATCAATACCTGAGGCCTCGGAGTCTGACGTGCGGCTGATGATTACCGGGAAGTCGAGGTGCTCATAGTTGGACAACAGTTCCGCGGGATCCTTGACATCAGCCTTGGTGACGAGCAGCAGCGGCTCGATGCCGGCGTCGTACGCGGCCACCAGGGCGCGGTCAATGAACCCGGTGCGTGGCTCCGGGTTTGCGGCGGCCACTACCACCACCAGCTGATCGGCGTTGGCCACCACCGCACGTTCGATCGGATCAGTGTCATCGGCGCTGCGGCGCAGCAGGGTCCTGCGGTCCTGGATCCGGACCAGCCGGGCCAGGGTGTCGGGCTCCCCGGAAACATCGCCTACAAGGGAGACGAAGTCGCCGGCCACCACGGGGGAGCGGCGCAGTTCGCGGGCCCTCGCTGCAATGATGATCCGCTCCTCGCCCGAGTCCTCTCCGACGACGGCGGTGTAGCGGCCGCGGTCCACGGTGATGATGCGGCCCGTGACGGCGTCATCGTGGCTGGGGCGGTCCTTCGTGCGCGGCCGGGAGCCCTTTTTGCTGGGCCGGATCCGGACGTCGGACTCGTCCCAGGAATCAGTGCTGCGTGCCACCAGCGGAACCTTCCGTGGCGTCGCCGGCGGCCGCGCCCTGGGCGAGCATGTCCGCCCACATCTGCGGGAATTCCGGCATGGTCTTGGCCGTGGTGGCGATGTCCTGGACCTCGATGCCGGGAACGGCGAGGCCGAGGATGGCGCCGGCAGTGGCCATCCGGTGGTCCGCGTAACTGTGGACGACGCCGGCGTGCAGCTTTGCCGGGCGGATCACGAGGCCGTCGCTGGTCTCTTCCGCGTCGCCGCCGAGGCGGTTGATTTCGGTGACGAGCGCGGCCAGCCGGTCTGTTTCGTGGCCGCGAAGGTGGGCGATGCCGGTCAGCCGTGAAGGTCCACTGGCCAGGGCGCAGAGGGCCGCCACGGTGGGCGCGAGCTCGCTGGTTTCGGCAAAATCTGCACCCTTGATTTCTGGTCCGCCGGTGACGGTCAGGATGCCGTCAGCCAGACTGACTTCTGCGCCCATGTCCGCCAGGATGCTGCGCCAGAGATCTCCGACCTGGGTGGTGCCGGTGGGCCAGTCCGGGATCCGCACCGTTCCGCCCGAGGCCAGGGCGGCGGCCAGGAACGGGCCGGCGTTGGAGAGGTCCTGCTCGATGCGCTGATCAAAGGCACGGATGGGGCCCGGGGCCACCATCCAGTGGTTCGGTACCGAATCGTCCACGGTCACGCCGACGCCGCGAAGTACGGCAACCGTCATGTTGATGTGGTCCAGGCTGGGGACCGGCCTGCCCACGTGCTCCAGGTGGAGTCCGTCAGCAAATCTGGCGCCGACCAGCAGGAGGGCGGAGACAAACTGGGATGACGCGCTGGCATCGATCACGAGGTGGCCGCCCCGGACCTCCCCGGTGCCTTCAACGGTGAACGGCAGTGACGAGGGGGTCCCGCCGTCGGACGCGGTCAGGTCCACCCCGAGGGCCTTCAGGGCCTCGATGATGGTGCCCATGGGGCGATTCCGGGCGTGGGGATCGCCGTCGAACACGCTCACGCCGTTGCGCAGCGCCGCGAGCGGCGGAACAAAACGCATCACTGTTCCGGCGAGGCCGCAATCAATGTGCGTCGTCGACGACGGCTCCTCCTGGCTCAGCGGCGTGATCTCAAGGTCCGGCCCGAAGGCCCCGTCGCCGGGCACCTCTTTGATGGTGGCTCCCAGCTGGCGCAGGGCCTCGATCATCAGGGCGGAGTCCCGGGAATGCAGGGGTGCGCGGAGACGGGACGGTCCGTCGGCCAGCGCGGCCAGGACCAGGAACCTGTTGGTCAGGGACTTGGAACCAGGCACCGTGACGGTGGCATCGATGGGCCTGCTGGCGAAAGGTGCCTGCCAGTGCGGAACCGTGTGGCTGGAGACGAGTGGATCCGTGGCTGCGGGCGGGGTGGAACCGGTCATCCGTCCTTACGCCCCCGTTGCGTGATCCACGGCGCGGCGCACGGCCTTGTCCGCCTTGTGGAGCTTTTGGCCGGTGGTCTTCCGGGCACCCGCAGCAGTCTTCCGGGCGTCCGCGGCCAGGTGCTCGGCACGCCAGGCCAGGCCCGGCTTGCCGGCGGTGTCCACGGAGGCAAGCAGAGCACCGCCACTGAGGGAAATGTTCTTGAGCAGCTGGTTCCGGCGGGCCTGACGGCCTTCCTTGGTGCTGATGTCCGCGCTGCGCCACTCCACAAAGGTATTAAGGAGGGAGATGACGGTCAGCAGTGAGGCCGAGAGACGGCTGAACTTACCCAGACCGAACAGCACGCCGGCACCCACCTGCGTTCCGCCAATCACCCGTGCCAGCATCTTCTCGTCGGCCTGGAACGGCAGCGACGCGGCCGCCTTCTGCAGGAGCGGCGAGAGCTGGGTGGCGGTGTCATCGGCGTTCTTAAGCTTGTCCAGTCCGGCGACGACGAAACTGGAAGCCAGCATGGGGCGGGCGAGAGTACGGACAAAGGACATGGATTTCCTCCTGGCTGGACGAACCGCACCGAATGCGGCGGAGTCCGTTCTAGTCTTGCACTTTTGAGGAATATTTGCCTGCCGCCAGCGGTTATGGATTGCGGGTCCGCAGAACACCGGACGAATTGACGCACCACGAAATGCCGGGCAGGTATTTGCCTTGAACACCCCGGCATGAGACAGACTGGAGTTGCCCTTGAGGTTACTGAAGGACGGGACGGAATCCGCCGGGCCCGTAGCACTGCAGACTCTGGAATCCGATCCTCCGGAGTACGGAACGCCACGTGCCAAGGCCGTCACAGTACACTTGAACGCAATGAGCACCCTGGATCCGGCCCTCGAGGCCATGTATGAGGCATCCGAACGCGAAGCCAAAACAAGCAGTGAAGCCAACGCCAGCAGTGAGACGCCGGCAGGAAGCGACGCGCAGCCTGAAGCGGGCGTCCCTGCGGCCGTTGAGCCTGTTTCCGTCCACGCTGCAACCGTTGAGCCTGCGCCCGCTGAGCAACCCGTGGATGTGGCTACCGAATCGGCGGAGGAACGCAGGGTCCGTTTTGAGCGTGATGCCATGCAGTACGTGGATCAGCTTTACTCGGCCGCCATGCGGATGGCCAGGAACCCCGCGGATGCGGAAGACCTGGTTCAGGAGGCCTACACCAAGGCGTTCTCAGCATTCCACCAGTACAAGCCCGGTACCAACCTCAAGGCCTGGCTGTACCGGATCCTGACCAACACGTACATCAACCTCTACCGCAAGCGGCAGCGCGAACCGCTGCAGTCGAACTCGGACACCATTGAGGACTGGCAGCTTGCCAGGGCTGAGTCGCACACCTCCCGGGGCCTGCGATCAGCCGAGGCTGAGGCGCTGGACCACCTGCCGGACTCTGACGTCAAGCGGGCGCTCCAGGCGATTCCCGAGGAATTCCGGCTGGCGGTGTACTTCGCCGACGTCGAGGGCTTCGCGTACAAGGAAATCTCGGACATCATGAACACGCCCATCGGGACAGTGATGTCCCGGCTTCACCGCGGCCGGAAAATGTTGCGGGACATGCTGGCGGACTATGCCGCCGAACGAGGATTCAAAGGCGCCGTCGAATCACAGGACACGGCCGCGAGTACAAAACAGGAGAACAGGAAATGAGCGACTGCCAAGGATTGGGCGACTGCGATGACGCCAGGATGCAACGCATCTACGAATACCTCGACGGGGCATTGACCCGCGAGGACATCACGGAAATCAAGACCCACCTTGATGAGTGCCCTGAGTGCACCGAGCAGTACGACCTGGAATGCGTGATCCGCACCATGGTGAAGCGCTCGTGCACCGAGGCCGCTCCGGAAAACCTGAAGAACGCCATCCTGGACAGGATCCACTCCATCCGCCCGGTGGACGCCTGACACAAGCGACACCCGCCTGCCTGATACATGACCGCATGGCCGCTTGACCGCGGTGATGACCGCCAGCAGCACCATGGGCACCAGCAGTACTGCAGGCGCAAAAGAAGAGGGCAAAGACGAAGGACCCCGGAAGCCGTGTGGCTTCCGGGGTCCTTCGCTTAAACCGTTTTCCAAGCTTTAGCTTAGGCGTTGGGGCGCTTCCCGTGGTTCGCGCCGCCACGCTTACGGTCACGACGTTTACGTGCACGCTTGCTCATAGCTGGCCTCCTTAAATGTTGGTACTCAAAAGAGCTGCCCTCAAGTCTCCCACACCATGGGACACGCCGCGAAACCGAAACGGGCTGTGACCGGGGGCAACAGGGTCCGGCGGCGCAGTTCAACGGCACAGTCGGGCGGCTTAGCCCGGCGCTTCAGCCGGCCCGCGCTTCAGCCGGGCAGTGAGTTACGGATGGAGATGCGCGCCTGGTCCAGCACGGTCCTCACAGTTTCCAGCGTCACGGCGCTGAGCGGCTGCCGGGTGGCCTGCAGCCGCAGCTCCACGCGAAGGTCGTCCCGGAACGCCTGCAGCAGCATCTCCGCTTCCTTTAGCTCCCGGATGCCCTCCGACGGCTGGCGGCCGACTCTCCGGAAATCGGCGGCCCGCGCCGTGGAACGGGCCGCCTCCGCTGTAGCCGCCAGGTCTGCCCGCAACCCGCGCATGTTGGCGCGGATATCCGACCGCAGGTTGTCCGCCAGGCGGCGGACGGAAGCGGAAATGTCGTTCTCGACGCCGGCGAGTTCGTCCCTGCGTTTGTTGAGTTCGGCAAGCCCCGCCGCGGTGATGCGGTAGTTGGTGCGGCGGCCAACTGACTCGGTGTCAACGAGTCCTTCTTCCTCCAGCTTCCCCAGCCGCGGATAAATGGTTCCCGCGCTGGGGGAGTAGGTGCCGCCGAAGCGTTCGCTGAGGGCCTTGATTAGTTCATAACCGTGTTTGGGCCCCGACTCCAGCAGCGCGAGCAGGTAAAGCCGGAGCGCCCCATGGGCGAACACCGGGGGCATCAGTGCCCCGCTTCCGGGCTTCTTGCGTCGTCGCTGCGGGCCGGCTGGCCATGGAAGATGGACGTCTTCCCAGACACTGAGTTCGTCCGGACCAGCATCAGTTTGCCGTCCGGTCCGGCAATGGTTTCCACCTTGCCGCCGGGCTGGGAGTACTGCTGGTCATCAATCACCACGACGCCGCTGGCGGACTTCGCCACGATATCCACCCCGACGTCGTGCGGCAGCCTGATGGTGAGGTCGCCGGAGACTGAATTGGCACCGAAATCGTGGGTGAAACTGAGAAGGTCAAAACTCATGTCGCCGCTGACGGTGTGAGCCCTGATATTGCTGAACCGGCCGGATGCGGTGACCTCGCCGGAGACGCTCTTGGCGGTCAGGACGCCGTCGTGGTTTCGCGCGATGACCTCGCCGCTGACGGTGTTGACGTGAAGTTCCCCGGACGTTCCGTCTGCCATCACAGAACCCGAGACGGTATTGAGCCGGGTGTGCCCGCTGATTCCGGAGACGAGGCCGTCGCCGCTGACCGTGCCGGCTTCCACCTCCACGCCGGCGGGCAGGGCAATGCTGATAACCGCTGAGTTGTTGCTGTTGTGGTTGACCGTGCCCATCAGGTTCTTGAACCAGCCCTGGGGGCCGTGCAGCTGATGGCGCACCTCAAGCCTGCCGTCCGTCAGCGTCACCGACACAGGATCGCCCTGCACCTCGTTGATCTCCACGCGAACAACGGCCTCCGAGTGGGTCACGACGTCGAACCTGCCGCGGACCATGCCAAGCTTCAGCGACCTGACGTGGTCAACGTCGATGGTTTGCGGACCGGTGACGGTCCAGCTGTCCTCTGTCATGAATCCTCCAAAACCGCGATATATCGTGACTGATATCCCAAGCTACAACGGGCCAGCGGGGCGAGTCAAGATATATCGCGATGGGGAAATGGAGAAAACCTATTCGGGGGCGTCCATGCCCAGCCATTGGAACCAGCCGCGGTGGAGGACCAGCCAGGCCATCAGGCCATAGCCTGCCTGCCCTGGCGTGCCGGTGTTGGCCGCCAGGTCCTGGCGCCACTGTTCGTGGTTCAGCAGCGGGGAGAACGTGTCCACGTAGAGGTGCTTGCGCCTGGTCGTCACGTCAGCGAAGGCGGTGTTCAGATCGGCAAGCCGGCGGTTCTGGACCGGGTCCAGCGTGGGCGGCGGTCCCACCACAAACACTTCGATCCGGTTCTGCGTTGCCGTATCCAGGATGTTGGCCAGGTTAAGGCGGCTACGGGCGGTGGAAAGGCCGAACTCGATGTCCCGGCCCGAGAGGCCGATCACCAGGCGGTTCTCGTGGTGGTCGCCGAACCTCCGCCCGGCCTCCTCCTGCCAGCGGGCTGCCAGCCCTTCAGTTCCTTCCTGGGGACAGGGGAGGGCATACGCTTCCATGACCATGCCGTCCTGCGGAGTGCGGGCCAACACGCGGCCCAGCCAGCCGAGGGCCCTGGGATCGCCCAGACCGGCCAGCAGTTCGTCTCCAACAGCTGCGATCCGCAGCTTCCTGTCTTCCACAAGTCCCTCTTAACGTCCGTGCCGATTGAGGTCAACCGGCGTGGCTATGATCCATCTTCATTAAACAGAACTGCCCGGCCGGAGTCTGGTATTTCGACGTCCGGCCGGGCAGCCACTGGTATTACTTCCGCGCAAATGCCTGCTTCAGCAGTGAATCCTGCTCAGCTGCGTGTCGCTTCATGGAGCCGGCCGCCGTGGAGGCCGATGCGGGACGGGACACCAGGCGGACGCGCCGGTCCAGCGCCTCCGGGAGGTTCAGGCCCATAAACGGCCATGGTCCCTGGTTGGCGGGCTCGTCCTGTGCCCAGACAACCTCCGCGTTCGGGTACTTGGCCAGTTCCGCCGCGATTTCTTCGTGCGGCAGCGGGTAGAGCTGCTCCACGCGGACAATCGCGGTGGTCTTGTCATCGGTCTTCTGCCGGGTGGACAGGAGATCGTAGTACAGGCGGCCGGAGACCAGCAGTACGCGTTCGACGGCGTCTGCCGCCAACTGCTCATGGTCGCCGATGACGGGACGGAAGGCCCCCGTGGTGAAGTCCTCGACGGACGACGCGGCTGCCTTGAGGCGCAGCAGCTGCTTCGGCGTGAAGATGATCAGCGGCTTGCGCGGCCTGCTGTATGCCTGGCGGCGCAGCAGGTGGAAGTGCGAGGCCGCCGTGGTGGGGTTGGCGACGATCATGTTCTCTTCGGCGCACATCAGCAGGAAGCGTTCGATGCGTGCCGAGGAGTGGTCCGGGCCCTGGCCTTCGTAGCCGTGCGGCAGCATCAGGACCAGGGAGGAGCGCTGGCCCCACTTCTGCTCGGCCGAGGAGATGAACTCATCGATGATGGTCTGCGCGCCGTTGACGAAGTCACCGAACTGCGCTTCCCACAGCACCAGGGCATCCGGGCGTTCCACCGAGTAGCCGTATTCGAAGCCCATGGCCGCGTATTCGGACAGCAGGGAATCGTAGATCCACAGCTTGGCCTGGTCATCCGAGAGGTGGCCCAGGGGCAGCCACTCGCCGCCATTGGCGCGGTCGTGGAACACTGCGTGGCGCTGCACAAACGTGCCGCGGCGCGAGTCCTGGCCCGCAAGCCGGACGGGAACGCCTTCCATGATCAGCGAACCGAAGGCCGCGATCTCGCCAAAGCCCCAGTCGATGCCGCCTTCGCGGGACATCTGCTCGCGCTTCTCAAGGAGTTGCTTGAGCTTGGCGTGGACAGTGAAGCCCTCCGGAATCTGGACGTGGGCCTTGCCGATGTGCGCCAGGGTTTCCGGCGAAATCGCAGTGGACGCCGGGGCATTGGTGCCGAAGTCAGCCTGCTGGGCGATGGGACGCTCAATGTCGGAGACGGCGGCGGAGTCCGCGGTGATGATCGGAATGGGCGAGGTCTGGGCCGCGTGCGTTTCGGCGAAGACCCGTTCCAGCCGTTCCTGGTAGTCGCGGAGCAACTGCTCGGCTTCTTCCTCGGTGATGTCGCCACGGCCGATAAGGGCCTCGGTGTACAGCTTGCGGACGGAGCGCTTGGCCTCGATCAGGTTGTACATCATGGGCTGCGTCATCGAGGGGTCGTCACCCTCGTTGTGGCCACGGCGGCGGTAGCACACCATGTCGATCACAACGTCCTTGTGGAACCGCTGGCGGAACGCGTAGGCGAGCTGCGCAATGCGCACCACGGCCTCGGGATCGTCACCGTTCACGTGGAACACCGGTGCCTGGATCATCTTGGCGACGTCCGTGGAGTACGTGGACGAGCGCGACGAAGACGGAGCCGTGGTGAAGCCCACCTGGTTGTTGACCACCACGTGGATGGTGCCGCCGGTCCGGTAGCCGCGGAGCTGGGACAGGTTCAGCGTTTCGGCAACCACGCCCTGGCCGGCAAATGCAGCGTCGCCGTGGACCATCAGGGGCAGGACCGGGAAGGCCTCGCCCAGGTCCAGACGGTCCTGCTTGGCGCGGACAATGCCTTCGAGCACAGAGTCGACAGCCTCGAGGTGGGACGGGTTGGCGGCGAGGTAGACCTTGGTCTCGTTGCCGCTTTCCGAGGTGAACGTGCCTTCGGTACCGAGGTGGTACTTCACGTCGCCGGAGCCCTGCACGGAGCGGGGATCCTGGGTGCCTTCGAATTCGCGGAACACCTGGGCGTAAGTCTTGCCGGCGATGTTGGTGAGGACGTTAAGGCGGCCGCGGTGGGCCATGCCGATCGCAACCTCGTCCAGTCCGTCATCAGCGGCATCGGAAATGATGGCGTCCAGCAGCGGAATCAGGGATTCGCCGCCTTCCAGGGAGAAGCGCTTCTGGCCCACGAACTTGGTCTGCAGGAAAGTTTCAAACGCCTCGGCCGCGTTGAGCCGGGACACGATGCGCAGCTGCTCTTCGCGGCTCGGCTTCGAGTACGGGTGCTCCAGCTGGTCCTGGAACCACTTGCGTTCCTCCGGCTCCTGGATGTGCATGTACTCGATGCCGGTGGTGCGGCAGTAGGCATCACGGAGGACACCGAGGATGTCGCGGAACTTGAGCATCGGCTTGCCGCCGAACCCGCCGGTGGGCCACTCGCGGTCCAGGTCCCAAAGGGTCAGCCCATACGTGAGGACGTCAAGATCCGGGTGCTTGCGCTGGACGTATTCCAGGGGATCGGTGTCCGCCATCAGGTGGCCGCGCACACGGTACGAGTGGATCAGTTGCTGGATCCGGGCAACCTTGTTGATCTCGTCGGCAGGATCCACCTGCAGGTCCGGGCTCCAGCGCACGGGCTCGTACGGGATCCGGAGGGACTCGAAGATTTCGTCGTAGAAGTTCTGGGCACCGAGCAGCAGTTGGTGCACAAGCTTCAGGAATTCGCCGCTGCCGGCTCCCTGGATGACGCGGTGGTCATACGTGGACGTCAGCGTGAGGACCTTGCTGATGGCGTTCTGCGCAATGATCTTTTCGCTGGAACCCTGGAACTCGGCCGGGTAGTCCAGCGCGCCGACGCCGATGATGGCAGCCTGTCCCTTGGACAGTCGCGGCACGGAGTGAACGGTGCCGATGCCGCCGGGGTTGGTCAGGGAGACCGTGGTGCCGGAGTGGTCATCAGCGGTCAGCTTGCCGGCGCGGGCACGCTTGATGAGGTCTTCATAGGTGTGCCAGAACTCGGAGAAGTTGAGGGTCTCCGCCTTCTTGATGTTGGGCACCATGAGCAGGCGCGTACCGTCCGGCTTGGGCATGTCAATGGCGATGCCGAAGTTGACGTGGGCCGGCTGGACAGCGCTGGGCTTGCCGTCGATTTCGTCGTAGTAGACGTTCATCGACGGGAACTGGGCGAGTGCCCGGATCACGGCGTAGCCAATGAGGTGCGTGAAGGAGACCTTGCCGCCGCGTGCACGGGCGAGGTTGGAGTTGATGACCACGCGGTTATCGATCAGCAGCTTGGCCGGGATAGCCCGGACGCTGGTGGCCGTGGGGACCTCAAGGCTGGTGACCATGTTGGTGGCGATGGCCTTGGCCGGGCCGCGAAGAACGGATACCACGTCCTCTTCCGGGGCCGTGGGTGCCTTGACGTTCTTGGGAAGCTGGGCCGGGATCGGCTGGGCCCCGCTTCCGGGCTCGGTCTTCTTCGCGCCATCGCGGGCGACCGTAGCGGGAGCTTTCTTTGCCGCCGCGGGGGCGGTGGCCGGTGCTGCGGGCTGTGCGGCCGGCGACGTTGCCGGTGCAGCAGTTGCAGAAGCCGGAGGTGCCGGCGGTACAGCCGGCATTTCGCGGGTTGCTGGGTGGGCCACGGCTACCGCCGTGCTTCCGTTGGAAGAAGAACCGCTGCCTGAATCGAAGGACTCGAAAAGGGGCCACCATTTGGTATCCACCGTGTTCTTGTCTTTCTGATACTGCTCGTACAGTTCGTCAACGAGCCACTCGTTTCCGCCAAATTCCTCTGGTAGACGGTGGCTAGGCTGCTCTGGCACTTGAAATACGCCTCTTCCATGAGTTTGATTTCTCTCTGGCCGCCACGGTGCCGCAGCACAACATTCGAACCAGTCTCTGCGTCCTGAACCCGGACCGTTGCCAGTCTAATGAGCATTCTGTGTTAACTGCCAATAACGGTGACCCAAATCATGGCAATGACGTGGAGATCACGGATTGTGGCGTCCGGAAGCCGCCACGGCGCCGGTGCGCCGGAAGCTCAGAGCGGCCATCCGAAAGGCGCAATCTGCTCCTGTAGACTGAAATTCTTATGGACAGTAAATCTAGGTGCCGGCCTGGGGGCTGTCAGCGGAGCACGAAGTACAGCACCGCGCAGTCCACCCACAGAGCCGGCAAACCCCGAACACGCGCCCATCACTCTCCGTCAGCCCATCGCGTCGGAGCCCCTATGGAAACAGCGTCGGCCTCGGCCGATCATCCTCCGCCGGTCCGTTTCCCCCGGCCTCACACCATTGCCCCCGACCTTCGGGCGGGATGCTGAATGGAGTGGTTGCTCCTCGCAGCAGGCCTCCTGCTGATCGCCGGCACCGGCTTTTTCGTCGCCGTCGAATTCTCCCTGATTGCCCTTGACCAGGCCACGGTCCAACGTGCCATCGATAACGGTGACACCGGTGCCGTCCCGCTGCTCAAGTGCCTGAAATCCCTCTCAACCCAGCTTTCCAGCTGTCAGCTCGGCATCACCCTCACCACCCTTCTAACCGGTTACGTGATGGAACCGTCGGTGGGCCGCCTCCTGGAGGGCCCACTGGCCGCCGTCGGAGTTCCCGAAGTGGCGGCGGCATCCGTTTCCCTGATCATCGCCATGGTGCTGGCCACGCTGCTGTCCATGCTGCTTGGCGAACTGGTGCCCAAGAACATGGCCATTGCGCTGTCCTTCCAGGTTGGCAAGGCATTGGCACGGCCGCAGCTGGTCTTTACAGCCATCTTCAAGCCCGCCATCGTGGTGCTCAACGGCTTTTCCAACAAGGTACTGAACGTCTTTGGCCTGGAGGCCAAAGAGGAGATTTCCGGTGCCCGGACACCGGCCGAGCTCGCCTCCCTGGTGCGGCGCTCCGCCGCCATGGGAACGCTCGACGCCGGGACGGCCAACTTTGTGGCGCGGACCCTGAACTTCTCGGCCCGGACGGCCGCCGACGTTATGACGCCCCGGATCCGGATGGAGACCATCGACGCCGACCAGCCTGTCTCGGATATCCTGGACGCCGCCCGGCGCACCGGGTACTCCCGCTTCCCGGTCATCGGGGGGTCCTCCGACGACATCAAGGGCCTGGTCCACGTCAAGAAAGCAGTTGCCGTGCCGTGGGACCGGAGGGCCAATCTGGAGGCCGGAGCCATCATGACCGATGTCCTCCGCGTGCCGGAGACCATCCACCTCGATGCGCTCCTTGCCGAGCTGCGCGAGGGAAACCTCCAACTCGCGATTGTCCTGGATGAATACGGCGGAACCGCCGGCATCGCCACCCTTGAGGACCTCGTGGAGGAAATCGTCGGTGAAGTGTCCGACGAGCACGACAAGGTACGCCCGGGACTGCTCCAGAGCGCCTCCGGCGACTGGTACTTCCCCGGGCTGCTGCGCCCCGACGAGCTTTCCGAACAGATTCCGGGGCTGACCGTTCCGGACGAAGCCGCCTACGAAACCGTGGGCGGGTACGTCATGAGTGAACTGGGCCGGATCGCCGCAGTGGGGGACACCGTCGACGTTGGCGGCGGCACCCTGAGCGTAACCAGGATGGACGGCCGAAGGATCGAGCGGATCTCGTTCCATCCTGCCGCGCCCGAAGCGGAGCCCGCTCCGGACGACAGGAGCGAACGATGAGTGACTGGGCCGGAATTGCCTGGCTGGTTGTCCTCCTTCTGGGTAACGCGTTTTTTGTCGGCGCCGAGTTCGCCGTGATGTCTGCCAGGCGCAGCCAGATCGAACCCCTCGCCGAAGCCGGTTCCAAGCGGGCACAGACCACGTTGCGCGCCATGGAAAACGTCTCCTTGATGCTGGCCTGTGCGCAGTTGGGCATCACCGTGTGCTCGCTGCTGATCCTGCAGGTGGCCGAACCGGCCATCCACCACCTGATGGCGGCTCCGCTGGAAGCTGTTGGGCTGCCGGTGGAAGTTGCCGATGTAGCAGCGTTCGCCATTGCCCTGATGGTGGTGACCTTCCTCCACGTGACGTTCGGCGAGATGGTGCCGAAGAACATTTCGGTATCGGTGGCGGACAAAGCTGCCTTGCTGCTTGCCCCGCCGCTGATGTTTGTTGCGAAGCTGGTCAACCCGGCCATCGCCGCGCTGAACTGGTCGGCCAACCACATCCTCAAGCTCCTGCGGATTGAGCCCAAGGATGAGGTGAACTCGTCCTTCACGCTCGAGGAAGTCCAGTCGATCGTGCAGGAATCCACCCGTCACGGACTGGTGGACGATGACGCGGGCCTGATCACCGGCGCCCTGGAATTCTCCGAATACACGGCTTCGAACATCATGGTTCCGCTGGACGATCTGGTCATGCTGAAGGCGGCCACCACACCGGTGGAATTTGAAAAAGCCGTCAGCCGGACCGGGTTCTCACGGTTCCCGATGCTGGACGATGACGGCATGCTGTCCGGCTACCTCCACGTGAAGGATGTGCTGTCCATTCCAGACTCGGACTACCAGCACCCCATCGCCGAGAGCAGGATCCGCTCGCTGGCCAACCTCGCGCTGGACGACGAAGTTGAAACGGCTATGTCCGTCATGCAGCGCACGGGCTCACACCTGGCCCGCGTGATAGGTGCGGACGGGCAGACCCGCGGCGTCCTCTTCCTGGAGGACGTGATCGAGCAGTTAGTGGGAGAGATCCGGGACGCCACGCAGGCCACCGGCATCAGGAGGCTGGGCGAGCCGAACGGAGACTGAGCCCGCCCGGGTCCGCAGGAGCCCAGT
This sequence comes from Pseudarthrobacter lactosi, assembly GCF_055412785.1. Lineage (NCBI taxonomy): Bacteria > Bacillati > Actinomycetota > Actinomycetes > Micrococcales > Micrococcaceae > Pseudarthrobacter > Pseudarthrobacter lactosi. Next base: position 1,090,677 of record NZ_JBVAYS010000001.1, on the reverse strand, counting down.
GCGGCTATCCTAAATAGGAATCATTCACATTTAGGGGTAGGCTTTTTGGAGACGCAAGAAGTCCACCCCTGTACTGAACTGAGGTTCCCGTGCGCCACCCCGCCGCCATCCGAATGTCCCTCGCAGCCCTCGCCGGCGTGAGCCTAATGCTCACTGCCTGCGGCTCTGGCGGCGGTGCGCCGTCGGCGACGTCCGGCACAGACTCACCCGCCGGCGTCGTCGATGTGGTGGCGTCCACCAATGTGTACGGGGACATCGCCGCGATCATCGGCGGGGACAAGGTCAACGTCACGTCCATCATCACCAAGACGAGCCAGGACCCGCACTCCTACGAGGCCACCGCACAGGACCGGCTGCTGGTTTCCAAAGCGGAACTGGTGATCGAGAACGGCGGCGGCTACGACGCCTTCCTCCACAAGATGGCCGACGACAGCAACATCCCGCACAGCAATATCGTCACCGCCGTCGAAGTGGCTGGCCTCGCTCCGGAGGAAAACCACGCAGATACGCCGGCGGCGAGCGAGTCAGCTGACGGCCATGACCACGTGCACGGGGAGTTCAACGAGCACGCCTGGTACAGCCTGGACGCCATGGGCAAACTTGCAGATGCCGTGGCGGCCAAGCTGGGCGAACTCGAACCGGGCTCAGCCGCCCTGTTCACGTCCAACGCCGCAACCTTCAAGGCCGGCGTGGACGGCCTGGCTGGCAAGGTCGCCGCACTGAAGGCCAATGAAGCAGGTGCCGCCGTGGCCGTGACCGAACCCGTCCCGCTGTACCTGCTCGAGGCGGCAGGGCTGGAGAACAGGACCCCGGCCGACTACACCGCCGCGATCGAGGAAGGTTCGGACGTTCCGCCAGCCGTACTGAAGGCCGCCACGGACCTGGCCGGATCCAAGGACATCAGGTTCCTCGCCTACAACGAGCAGACCGAGGGACCCCAGACGCAGGCGCTGAAAAAGGCAGCCGAAGCAGCCGGCGTTCCCGTCATTGACTTCAGCGAAACACTGCCTGAAGGCAAGACGTACCTGCAGTGGATGACGGACAATGTTGACAACGTCAGCAAAGTTTTGGAGAAAAATAGTTGAAACCAGTGGTCAGCCTCCGCGGGGCGTCCTTGCAGTTCGGCAAACGCTTGCTCTGGGAGGATCTCGACCTGGACATCAGGCCTGGTGAGTTCTTCGCCGTCCTTGGCCCCAACGGCAGCGGCAAGACCAGTTTCCTCAAGGTCCTTCTGGGCCTTCAGGAACTGCAATCCGGCCACGCCACGCTGGGAGACCGTCCTGTGGAGCGGGGCAGCAACCTGATCGGCTACATTCCGCAGCAGAAATCCTTTGCGCCGGACACCCCGATGCGTGCCCGGGACCTGGTGGGGCTCGGCGTGGACGGCCACCGCTGGGGGCTGCGGCTGGGCATGTCCCGCGCAAACCGCAGGATCGATGAGCTGCTGGAACTGGTGGGTGCCAGTGACTACGCCAAAGTCCCGGTGGGCCAGCTCTCCGGCGGCGAGCAGCAGCGCCTCCGGGTGGCCCAGGCGCTGGCCACGGATCCTAAGGTCCTCCTCTGCGACGAACCGCTGCTGTCCCTGGACCTGCACCACCAGCAGGCCGTCAGTGCCCTGATCAACAAGCAGTGCCACGCCCAGAACAGCGCGGTGGTATTTGTCACCCACGAAATCAACCCCATCATCGATTACGTAGACCGGGTGCTGTACTTGGCCGGCGGCCGCTTCAGGGTGGGTACCCCGGACGAGGTCATGACCACTGAAGTCCTGTCCGAGCTCTACGGCAGCCACGTGGAGGTCATCCACGCGAACGGCCGCATCGTCGTCGTCGGCCTGCCCGACGCGACCACGCACCACCATGCCGATGTCCACGCAACGGTGGGGGAGGTGGCCTGATGGATGCGGACAGCATTATCGGGGCGATCTTCAGTTTCGAGAACTACGGCGAGCTGCTGGTGCTGGTCCAGAACTCCATCTGGGCCGGGGCCGTGCTGGGCCTGCTCGGCGGGCTGGTGGGTACTTTCGTGATGAAGCGGGACCTGGCCTTCGCCGTCCACGGCATCTCAGAGCTTTCTTTCGCCGGCGCGGCGTTTGCCCTCCTGATCGGCGCGGACATCGTGTTTGGCTCGCTGATCGGCTCGGTGGCGGCGGCGCTGCTCCTGGGCCTGATGGGGGTCCGCGCCCGGGACAAAAACTCCATCATCGGTGTGATCATGCCGTTCGGACTGGGGCTCGGCATCCTGTTCCTGTCCCTCTACGAAGGCCGTGCCGCCAACAAATTTGGGCTGCTCACGGGGCAGATCGTTTCCGTGGACACCGTCCAGCTCCAGGTCCTCGCCGGCGCGGCCGTGCTTGTCATCGCAGCCTTGGCCGCCATCTGGCGTCCACTGAACTTTGCCAGCGTTGATCCCGAGCTGGCCGAGGCCCGCGGGGTGCCTGTCCGGACGCTCGCGCTGGTTTTTATGGTGCTGCTGGGAGTCAGCGTGGCGCTGTCCATCCAGGTGGTGGGGGCGCTCCTGGTGCTCGCATTGCTGATCACTCCGGCAGCCGCGGCGCTCCGGGTGACGTCGGCTCCAGTGGCGGTGGTGGCACTCAGCGTTGTTTTTGCCGTCACGGCCACGGTGGGCGGAATCCTGCTGGCCTTGGGCGGACGGATTCCCATCAGCCCCTATGTCACCACGCTGTCATTTCTGATCTACGTGGTGTGCCGCATCATCGGCAGTGTCCGTGCCAAGAAGGGCATCAACGGCCGGCTGGTGCACGCCCGCTGACCCGGTCAAGCTGACCCCTTCAAGTGGAATGCGCCAGGTTGCGGCGGCGCAGGCTGTCAGAGCTTTCCGGCGGCCCTAAGGGCTGTGCAGTCCGGGCATAAGCCGAAGATCTCCACGGTGTGAGCCACCTCGGTGTAGCCGTGCTCCGTGGCGATCCGGGCCGCCCAGGTTTCCACCGCCGGAGCCTCTACTTCCACGGCCTTCCCGCAGTTGCGGCACAGCAGATGGTGGTGATGCCCGGTAACGGCGCAGCGCCGGTAGACGGCTTCGCCCTCCCCGTTGCGGAGCACATCCACTAGGCCGTCGTCGGCGAGGGACTGCAGGATCCGGTACGCCGTTGCCAAGGAAACTGAGACGCCCTTGTTCTGCAGGATGCGGTAGAGCTCCTGCGTGCTGACGAAGTCGTCCAGCTCGTCCAGAGCAGCACTGACGGCCACACGCTGTTTAGTGACGCGCTGCTCCTTGCCGGGCGCACTGCCGGTGCCTGCGCCGGATGCCGCGTTCGACGGCGTCGCGTCAGCTTTGGTGCCGAACGGCATGGAGGTACTCGCTTCCCTAAGGGACGGTGGCAATCATCCAGATTACCAGCCGGGAGCGCGCCGCCAGACGTGCCTTGGACAGGTTTGGGCCCGGCCCCTAGGCTGGCGCTATGAAGCTGACAAAATACACCCATGCGTGCGTCCGGCTTGAGCAGGACGGCCGGGTGCTGGTGCTGGATCCAGGAACATTCTCTGAAACAGAGGAAGCGCTGGAAGGGGCGCAGGCGGTGCTCATCACCCACGAGCACAGCGACCATGTGGATGTGCCGGCCATGGTCACCGCCCTCCGCGGCTCGGATGGCCTGGCGGTCTTCGCGCCGGCCGGCGTGGCCGCCCACCTGCGGGAGGAGGCACCGCACGCGGCAGCCCAGATCCACACGGTTGAACCAGGCTCAACTTTTGACGCTGCCGGCTTCAACGTCCGCAGCTTCGGCGGACAGCATGCACTGATCCACCCGCAGGTTCCCATCGTGGCCAACATCGGCTACCTGGTGGACGCCAATGTGTACCATCCGGGGGACTCGTTCATCGTCCCCGACGGCCTCAGCGTGAAGACGCTGCTGGTTCCGATCCACGCGCCGTGGAGCAAGGTCAGCGAGGTGGTGGATTTTGTCATCGCCGTCCGGGCCCCGCGTGCGTTCCAGATCCACGACGGACTGCTGAACGAAACCGGCCTGAAGGTGGCAGAAGCCCATGTTGCCCGGTTGGGGCGGAAATACGGCACCGAGTACACCCGCCTTGCCCCGCGGGAATCGGTAGAGGTCTGATCAGCTACGCGTTCCAGATGCCGGTCTCGAAAAACCGGCGGATGACCTGCTCATGCGGCTCGGGGTCCAGGCCTTGGCCTGACAGCCACTCCGGATTGTAGTAGTTGCCGGCATAGCGGTCGCCGGCGTCGCACATCAGCGACACAATGCTGCCGCGCTGTCCCTCAGCGACCATTTCCGCCACGAGTTGCCAGACACCCCACAGGTTCGTGCCGGTGGACGGTCCGGCATGCAGGTCAGCGACCGTGCGCAGGTGCCGCATGGCCGCGACGGAGGCGGCATCGGGGACCTGGATCATGTGGTCGATAACGGCGGGAACAAAGCTCGGTTCCATCCGGGGACGGCCGATGCCCTCGATCCGTGATGGCAAGCCGGTGCTGGCTGCGCCCGTTTCGTTCACCCAGCTGGGGTAAAACGCGGAATTCTCCGGGTCCACCACCGCAAGGCGCGTGTTGTGGCCGCGGTAGCGCAGGTAGCGGCCGATGGTCGCGCTGGTGCCGCCGGTGCCCGCGCCCACCACGATCCAGCGGGGAACGGGGTGTTCCTCAAGCGCCAGCTGCCCGAAGATGGACTCGGCAATGTTGTTGTTGCCGCGCCAGTCCGTTGCCCGCTCTGCGTAGGTGAACTGGTCCATGTAGTGGCCGTTGGACGTGGCAGCGACGTCCGCCGCCACGGCGTAAACCTCTGAGGCATGGTCAACCAACAGGCACGAACCGCCGAACTGTTCGATCAGCGCAATTTTCTCCGGGCTCGTTGTGCGGGTCATAACGGCAACGAACGGCAAACCCAGGAGCTGCGCGAAGTATGCCTCCGAGACCGCGGTACTGCCACTGGAAGCCTCCACGATGGTGGTGCCTTCGCCGATCCAGCCGTTGACCAGGCCGAAGAGGAACAGCGAGCGGGCCAGCCGGTGCTTGAGGCTCCCCGAACGGTGCGTGGACTCGTCCTTGAGGTACAGCTGGACACCCCAGTGCTCCGGGAGCGGCACTGAGTAGAGATGGGTATCGGCGGACCTGTTGTTTTCTGCAATGACTTTTCTCATGGCTTCGTCAGCCCAGGCCCGTTCCGCGCTCGCGTTCTTCACCGGACCAACTCTAGCTGCGACCAGGCGCCCCTGGCTCTCCCTGCCAGGTGTCATGCCGCAGCTAGAGTTGGACCAGATACTGAATCCCACAAGCACAATTGCCAAGGAGAACGATGGGTCCACTGATGACTGTCCAGGCTTTGGCGGAGCGTTTCGATGCCGGGCAGCGAACCGTCCTGCTGGACGTCCGGTGGGCCCTGGGGGACCCGCACGGCCGGGAACACTACCTTGGGGGCCACCTCCCGGGCGCAGTTTTTGTGGACCTTGCCACCGAGCTGGCGACGCCGGCTACACCCACCCGCGGCAGGCACCCGCTGCCCACGGACGCGGAATTCCAGGAAACTGCCAGGCACTGGGGGATCAACAACGGCGACGTTGTGGTGGCCTATGACAACAGCAAAAACATGGCTGCAGCCCGGCTCTGGTGGATGCTGCGCAACGCCGGGTTCCAGGCCGTTTACCTGCTCGACGGCGGCTTGGCTGCCTGGCGGGACGCCGGTCTCCCGCTGGCCACCGGACCGGTGGACGCCGCCGTCGGGCGTGTTTCCTTTGACGTTTGCCCTTCCGGAGGCAGGATGCCCAGTATCGAGGCCGCCGGAGCAGCGGACTGGCCGGCAACGGGTGTCCTGCTGGATGCCAGGGCCGGCGAAAGGTACCGGGGCGAATTTGAACCCGTTGACCCCCGCGCCGGCCACATTCCGGGCGCCCGGAGCGCACCAACAACGGAGAACGTGGACGAAGCCGGCCATTTCCTGCCGGCCGACGAGCTGCGGCGCCGGTTCGAGGACCTCGGAGTCCGCGACGACGTCGCCGTGGCCGTGTACTGCGGCTCGGGCGTGACCGCCGCCCATGAGGTGGCTGCCCTCGAAATCGCCGGATTCCAGGCCGCCCTCTATCCGGGATCCTTCTCGGAATGGTCCAACGACCCCGCCCGGCCGGTGGCCACGGGAAGCGGCCCGAGTGGCGATGCGGCCGCCAGCGGGGGTAGCGTCGAAGGATGACCCCAGGACGCCCCGTACCGCCGCCCCTTGCCCGCCCCGTATTACCGAATGACGCTGTTGCCGATCCTGCTGTGGATCCGGGCACCGGCCTGCTGGCCGCCGCCTATGGCGCGGTTTCCCCTGACAGCGGCCTGGCGCCGCTGACCCTCGCCCGGCGCGCCCCGAAAGCGGACGACGTCGAGATCGCCATCGAATTTTGCGGCCTGTGCCACTCGGACGTGCACGCCACGCGCGGCGAATGGGGCAGCCAGAAATACCCGCTGGTCCCCGGCCACGAGATCGTCGGAACTGTCAGCCGGGTCGGCTCGGCAGTGACTGACTTCGCCCCGGGGGAGCGCGTAGGCGTCGGGTGCATGGTTGATTCCTGCCGTGAATGCGAGAGCTGCCTGGACGGCCTGGAACAGTACTGCGAAAACGGGCTGATCGGGACCTACGGTGCCAAGGACCCACGCAACGGCGATGCCATCACCCAAGGCGGCTACTCGTCCGCCGTGGTGGTGGACCGGCGCTATGTGGTCCGGGTGCCCGGAAACCTGGACCCGGCCGCCGTCGCCCCTTTGCTCTGCGCCGGTGTCACCACGTTCTCTCCCTTGCGGCACTTTGACGTGGAGGAGGGTGACGTTGTGGGCGTGGTGGGCCTCGGCGGCCTCGGACATATGGCCGTGAAGCTCGCCAAGGCCATGGGGGCGCGGGTAGTGGTCTTCACCACCTCCGAAGGCAAGGTGCCGGCCGCGCTGGAACTCGGAGCCGACGAAGTGATCCTGTCCCGGGACGAGGACGCCATGGCTGCTGCGGACCGCAGCATCGACCTCATCATTGACACTGTGGCCGCGCCGCACGATTTGAATCCGTTCTTCCGCACCCTGCGCGTGGACGGTGCGCTGTTCCAGCTGGGCTTGCCCTCCGACGCCATGCCTCCGGTGAACCCGGGAGCCCTGATCCGGCGGCGGATCGCGTACGCCGGCTCGCTGATCGGCGGCATCGCCGAAACGCAGGAGATGCTCGATTTCTGTGCCGAGCATGGAGTGGTGGCGGATATCGAAGTGGTGCACGCCGACCAGCTGAATGAGGCTTATGACCGTATGGTGGCAGGCGACGTCAAGTACCGGTTTGTGCTGGACGCCAGCACCCTGCCGGCGCCGGCAGGGAAGGCAGACGTATGAGCACCCTGTTCACCAAAATCATCAATGGCGAGATCCCCGGACGATTCGTCTGGCGGGAGTCTGAAGTTGCTGCGTTCCTGACCACGGGTCCCCTGGCGGACGGGCACACGCTGGTGGTCCCCACCGAGGAGGTGGACCGCTGGACCGATGCGTCCCCGGAAACCCTCGCGAAGGTGATGGAAGTGGCCCGGCGTATCGGTGCCGTGCAGCTGGACGTCTTCCCCGCCGAGCGGGCGGGGCTGATTGTGGCCGGGTACGAGATCAACCACCTGCACGTCCACGTGTGGCCGTCCAGGACAATGGCTGATTTTGATTTCGCCTCGGCCGACCAGAACCCGGATCCTGCGGTGCTGGACGCGAACGCCGAAAAACTGCGCGCCGGCCTCCGTGCCGCCGGGTACGCGGAGTTTGTTCCCGCCAGCTGAGCCCGATGCTCGCGCCGGCGTGGCCCGTCCAGCGTCATTTTTCCTGGCGGCCTACGCCGGCGCGAGGGCCTTGTTCAGGACAGCCCTGATCCGCTTTTCGGAGACGGAATAGGCCGTTCCGAGTTCGACGGCGAAGAGGCTCACCCGCAGCTCTTCGATCATCCAGCGGACCTGGGTCAATTCGGCACCCACCCGGCGCCCGGGGAGCAGGGCCGACACAGCGTCGTCGTAGTCGTCTTCCAGCCGCTGCACCGCAGCCATGCTCAGGCCATCCCGCTGAACGTTGCCAGGGAGCTTTTCGAGGCGCTTCTCGATGGCGGCAAGGTAGCGGGGGAGCTGGCTCAGCTGCTTGTAGCCTGTGCGGGCCACAAATCCCGGGAACACGAGCTGTTCAAGCTGGCTCCTGACATCGTTCAGTGCGCTGATAAGCGCCAGGCTGGTGGTGCCCTTCAGCTGTTTCTCAATTCGCCGGGTGCTGGCCAGGACACGCTCCACCACAGCCGTCACACTGAAAACAGTATCGATGAGTTCCGCGCGGACCTGCTCGTAGAGGGCGTCGAAGGACGCCCGGTCCCAGGGGAGTTCCGCCGGAGTCAGTTTGTCCACGGCAGCGAGGGCGCAATCGGCAATGAGGGCTGACACCGAACCGTGCGGATTCTGGCTGAACGTCAGCTTTTCGGTGTTGTTGAGATGCTCCAGGACGTAGCGGTCCGGGGCCGGTACCCTGAGGGCGAGCAGCCGGATCACACCGCCGCGCATGGCCTCAAGCTGCTCCGAGGAGGTCTGGAAGACGCGCAGCGCCACAGACGTACCCTCATCCACCAACGCCGGATAGCCGGTGACAGTGTGGCCCTTCACAGTGTTGCTGACCTGGAGCTGCACCGTGCCGAAGGCCCACTCGGTCAGGCCGGCCTGTTCCTGGAAGCCCGTGCTGCTGCCGGCTGAATGTCCGCCTGCCGATGACACGGTTACGTTCCCGCCGGACTTTCCGTCTGACTTCGCATTCCCACGGGACTGCGGCGCGGTGGTTCCGGGTGTCGCCCCCAGGGATTCCGCAATGGCACGGCGTGTTGCCGGGGCCAGCCGTTCCTGCAGGGCTGCGAGGTCCTTGCCCTCATCCAGCGCCTTGCCCTGGGTATCGACAACCTTGAAGCTCACCCGCAGGTGGGACGGCACGGCGTCCCAGTTCCAGGAACCGGGCGGGATGACGTGGCCGCGGATCCGGCGCAGGGCCAGTTCCAGTGAAGCCTCCAGCTCATCGTGCGCCGGATCAAAGTCCGACTCCAGGGCAGCAACTGCCTGCCGGGCCACATCCGGGGCGGGGACAAAGTTCTTGCGGACCTGCTTGGGGAGCGACTTGATCAGGGCAGCCACAAGCTCGGCACGCTGGCCGGGGATCAGCCAGCGGAAGGCGGCATCATCGAGCTGGTTCAGGAAGAGTACCGGGACTTCGGCCGTGACGCCGTCGGACGGGTTGGGCGGTGACCCGGGCGCCACCGGGTGGAATTCGTAGCTGAGCGGCAGCTCGAAGCCCTTGTGCAGCAGGGTCTTCGGGTAAGCGGCTTCGTCCAGGTCGTCGGCGTCGTTGTTGAGCAGCAGTGACTTGTCATAGTCCAGGAGGTCCGGACTCTGCTGCCGGGCCTCTTTCCACCATTTATCGAAGTGCCGTTCGGACACAACGTCGGGCCCGATCCTGGCGTCGTAGAACTCAAACAGCGTTTCGTCGTCCACCAGCAGGTCGCGGCGGCGCATCCTGGCCTCCAGTTCCTCCACCTCAAGGAGGAGGGCACGGTTGCGGTGGAAGAACTTGTGGTGCGTTTTCCAGTCGCCTTCCACCAGGGCGTGCCGGATGAACAGCTCGCGGGCCAGCACGGGGTCCACGCGGCTGTAGTTGACCCGGCGCTGCGGGATGATGGGCACCCCGTACAGGGTCACCTTCTCGTACGCCATGACCGCGCCCATTTTGGTGGACCAGTGCGGTTCGCTGTAGCTGCGCTTGACGAGGTCCGGTGCCACCTGTTCTGCCCAGACGGGATCGAACTTTGCCGCGACCCTGGCCCAGAGGCGGCTCGTCTCCACGAGCTCGGCAGCCATCACAAAGGTGGGGGACTTCTTGAAGAGCGACGAGCCCGGGAAGATGGCGAAGCGGCTGCCGCGGGCGCCCGCGTATTCGCGCTTGCGCTCGTCCAGGATGCCGATGTGGCTGAGGAGACCGGACAGCAGGCTCATGTGGATGCCCTCGTGGTTGCCCACGGGATCGGCCAGGCGCTTGTTGTCCAGGCTGATCCCCAGCGGGCGGGCCATCTGGCGAAGTTGAGCGAAGAGATCCTGCCATTCCCTGACCCGCAGGTAGTTAATGAACTCGGTCCGGCACAGGCGGCGGAACTGGGTGGAAGAGAGCTCCTGCTGTTTTTCCTGCAGATAGTTCCACAGGTTCAGGAAGCCGGTGAAGTCCGAGTTTTCGTCGCGGAAGCGGGCATGCTTCTCGGCGGCGAGCTGCTGCTTGTCCGTTGGACGCTCGCGCGGGTCCTGAATGGTCAGTGCCGCGGCCAGAATCATGACTTCGCGGACGCAGCCGCGCTTGCTGGCCTCCACAATCATCCGGCCGAGGCGGGGATCCACCGGCAGCTGGGCAAGCTGCTGTCCGACGGCGGTCAGCCCACCGCTCTGGGCGTCACCTGGTCTAACGGCATTCAAGGCGCCGAGTTCGCGCAGGAGCGTCACGCCGTCGTTGATTGCCCGCGAGTCCGGCGGCTCCACAAACGGGAAGTTCTCCACGTCCTTGGGCCCACGGGCCACACCCATGGCGGTCATCTGCAGGATAACTGCCGCCAGGTTGGTGCGCAGGATTTCCGGATCGGTGAACAGCGGCCGGGACTCGAAGTCCTCTTCCGAATAAAGCCTGATGGCAATGCCGTCCGACACACGGCCGCACCGGCCGGAGCGCTGGTTCGCCGAAGCCTGCGACACACGCTCGATGGGCAGCCGCTGGACCTTGGTGCGGTGCGAGTAACGGGAGATGCGGGCGGTGCCGGTGTCGATGACGTACTTGATGCCCGGGACAGTCAGGGACGTCTCGGCCACGTTGGTGGCCAGCACAATCCGGCGGTTTCGGCCGGGGTGGAACACCTTGTGCTGTTCCTGCAGGCTCAGGCGGGCGAACAGCGGGAGCACCTCGGTTCCTGCCAGGCGCCGGTTGGACTGGATCCTGGCGTTCAGTGCCTCTGCCGCGTCGCGGATCTCGCGCTCGCCGGAAAAGAAAATGAGGATGTCGCCCTGGGCCTCAGTGGCGAGCTCGTCGACGGCGTCGCAGACAGCATCCAGGGGATCGCGGTCCTCTTCGAGTTCGTCGTCGGAGGCGTCTGCATCTTCGCCGTCGGCGGGTCCGCCAGCTGGCTGGGACAGCGGCCGGTAGCGGACCTCCACCGGGAACGTGCGCCCGGACACCTCGATGATGGGGGAGGGCTCGTCGTCGGACCCGAAGTGCTTGGCGAAACGCTGCGGATCGATCGTGGCCGAGGTGATGATGATTTTCAGGTCCGGCCGCTGCGGCAGGATGCGCTTGAGGTAGCCCAGGATGAAGTCGATGTTGAGGCTGCGCTCGTGTGCTTCATCAATGATGATGGCGTTGTATTTGCGCAGCAGTTTGTCACGTTGGATCTCTGCGAGCAGGATGCCGTCCGTCATGAGCTTGACCTTGGTGGCGCGGCTGACTTCGCCGGTGAATCGCACCTGGAAGCCGACTTCCTGGCCGATCTCCACACCGAGTTCCTCCGCGATGCGCTCAGCGACGGTGCGGGCAGCGAGCCGCCGTGGCTGGGTGTGCCCGATCAGGCCGTTGTCCCCAAGCCCCAGCTCGAGGCACATTTTGGGGATCTGGGTGGTCTTGCCGGAGCCGGTCTCACCGGCGATGATGGTCACCTGGTTCGCAGCAATGGCAGCCATCAGGTCCTCGCGGCGCTCGGAAACGGGCAGCTCAGCAGGGTACGAGATATGAAATGTCATGGCTGCAGCCATTCTACTGGGGCTGCGCGTGTTTCCCGCCTTTGCTGCTGGCAGTCCGCTGCCGGCCGCGCCTGGCCCCGGACTCGCGGACTCCGCTCAATCAGGACATGAGGAAGGACCCGGCTCTCGCCGGGTCCTGTTGTGTTAATACGAATGGGTTAATAAAGGCAGGTTGAGGCATGCCTTCTGGTTAGAAAATGCGCAGTGTGTAGTTGGTGCTTGGCAGGTCCAGAGCGGACCAGGCCTGGTCGGATGTGACGGGCGGGGTGTGGCCGCGGCCATCACGCAGGAGCGCTGAGACGGTGGCGGCGAGAACAACGAGGAGCAGGACCACTAGGGCAATTCCGAGGATTTCCATGACTCAATGCTGCTCCGATGCATGCCCAGGAAACAGTGGCAGAAATGCCCAAAAAGCTCTAATTTCTGCCATACTGGATGCATGCTGAAATCAGTGGCAGTCATAGTGGTTCCCAATTTTTCGATCTTCGAGTTCGCCACGGCGTGCGAGGTGTTTGGCATCGACAGATCGGGTCGCGGCAGCAACGTCCCCGCCTTTGACTTCCGTGTATGCACGCCGGAGCCGGGTGATGTCCGGATGAAATCGGGACTCTCCATGAATGTTTCGATGGGATTGGACGCGACTGAGGACGCGGACCTCGTGATCATGACGCCGTTCGGCCGGAACGAGGACGTTCCGGAATCGGTGTTGGACGCGTTGCGCGCCGCGGACGCCCGGGGAGCCTGGGTGATGTCCATCTGCTCCGGCGCCTTCGCCCTGGCACGCGCCGGTCTCTTGAACGGGCGGCGTTGCACCACGCACTGGCACTATTCCCATGAGCTCGAAAGCCGGTATCCGGAAGTGCAGGTCGATGAAAACGTGCTCTACGTTCAGGACGGGAACCTGATCACCAGTGCCGGTACCGCAGCAGGGATTGATGCCTGCCTCCATCTGGTGCGCGTTGAGCTGGGCGCCAACGTGGCCGCTGCCATTGCGCGGGACATGGTGGTGCCGCCACACCGCGACGGCGGCCAGGCCCAGTTCATCGACCGGCCCATGCCTGCCTGTGGATCGGCGCCGATGGAAGAGCTGCTGCGCTGGATGGTGCAGAACCTGGAGCAGGAGCACACTGTTGTTGAGTTGGCGGCACGCGTGCACATGTCAGCCAGGACATTTGCCCGCCGTTTCCGGTCCGAAACCGGGGCCACACCTGCTGCCTGGCTGAACTCGCAGCGGGTCCTCCGGGCGCAGGAACTACTGGAGTCCACTGACCTGAACATCGACGAAGTTGCCCGGGAATCGGGCTTTGGCCATCCAGTCTTGCTCCGGCATCATTTTTCCAAAGTGCTGGACACCAGCCCACAGTCCTACCGTCGGGCGTTCCGAGGGCAACTTGTAACGGCAGGCTGACCTGCGGCAGGGTGACTGGCGACGCAGGTATTCCCCCCTGCGGGCTAATCAAGCCGGGGTAGGCCCTTGCGGTCCAGCCATGTCCCGCAACCCGGGGCCGTCCTCGGAAGCGGCCCGGGTGCTGTCCACCAGCACGCGCCATGGTCCTGTGACAGCCTGCTCAGCCAGCGCCGCGCGGCGCTGGCCGGCCCGGATCGAATAGATAAATCGGTCAGGTTGACCTTGCGCTTCCGCGGCTGCGGCCCTGACGGTCTTGGGTACCGCATCCCAAGGGCATGCCTCCACAATGGGTTGCCACTGGCTCTTGGCGCTCGCAGTCTGGGCATGCACTGTCCATACGCGGGTCAGGGCCGCGATACCGCCGCTGCGCTCCACACTGATCTTCATGGCCTCGGTCCTGGGCTTTCCTGCGGCCTGGCCGCCGGCTCGCGGCGGGCAGGCGTTCAACTAAAGCTTGACCTTCACAGTTTCCCACGCCTGCCGCACCGCGTCATGCTCCGGCGAATCGCTGCCGAACAGGTCCACGGCGGATGCTGCCGTCGCTTTGGCAAATACGCGGAAAGTGGCGGTGGCTGGCAGCGAGCCGCCGGTCAGTACGTCGTACCAGATCCGCCCCGGCGCCTCCCAGGCGTTGCCGCCAAGTGACTGCGCAGTGAGGTAGAAGGCCCGGTTTGGGATGCCGGAGTTGATGTGGACGCCGCCGTTGTCGGCGCTCGTCCGCACGTATGAGTCCATCGAATCTGGCTGCGGATCCTTACCCAGCACGTCGTCGTCGTACGCTGTGCCCGGGGCCTTCAGCGAGCGGAGAGCCGATCCCTCAACCTGAGGCGTAAAGAGTCCTTCACCGATGAGCCAGCTGGCATCGGTCACCGACTGGCTGTTCAGGTACTGTTCCACGAGCGCGCCGAAAACATCGGACATGGATTCGTTAAGGGCACCTGCCTGGTTGCGGTAAGCCAGCCCCGCCGAGTACTGGGTGACGCCGTGCGTAAGTTCGTGCCCGATGACGCTCAGCGACCGCGTGAAACGCTCGAAAACTTCACCGTCCCCATCGCCGAAGACCATCTGCCGGCCGTCCCAGAACGCATTGTCGTAGAGCTTGCCAAAGTGCACAGTGGCATCGAGCGGCAGGCCTTGGCCGTCGATGGAGTTACGGCCGAAGACATCGGCAAACAGGCGGTGTGTCTGCCCAAGGCCGTCGTAGGCCTCATCAGCGGACTGATCACCGAAAGCCGGTTCGCCTTCCTTGCGCACTAGCTTCCCGGGAAGGTTCTCGGAACCGCCGGCATCGTAGATGCTCCTGCTGGGCGGGCCCGGGCGGACCTGCCGCAGTCCCGGGGGAGCGGCCGGGACCGGCAGGGTACGGGCCGACAGGACGGACCGGACGTGGCTCAGCGCTTCCTTGGCCGCCCGCGCAGCCGCGGAAAACTGCGGTTCGTCCAGGCGAGCTAGCCGCCGCAGCAAATACGGCGGAATGATGTAACAGAATGTGGCTGGAACGTGCTTGGCCTACCCCCTCGAGTTCGTTGAATCAGCCTACGAGGGGCCACCGACAATCTGTTGAAGGCGCACGCAATCCAGCGCGAACGGACAGTTGGGGCCCTGTTTCATGGCACGAAGCGACAGCTGGTGCCCCTAAGCGGACCGTCCCGTTCGCCTCCGGGCGCGAGTTGATCCTTGAGGCCAACCACGTCGCGAAGGGACACTCAGGCCCGACCAGCTCCGCCGGCACCTCAATAATGAGGTCAGCAGAGTTATGCACATAGGCGTTCATCCTCGCTGTTATTGTCAGACCCTCACGGGATGATTTAGGTATGGATAGCAGAGCGGGAGTGGTGACGGCGGGGGCCCCTTCGGTGTCTTTCGCTGAGCTTGCTGCACGGCTCCGTGGCGGGTCCGATTCCCCCGGTCGCGGGGATGCTGATCCGCTGCGGCGGGCGGCGGATGGATTCCTGGACGGGCTGGCCGAGATCTCACGACTGGACGCGAAAAGTGCCGCCCTCAAAGTCTGGCTGGCTGCCGGTTACAGCGCCGCTGCCGAGGCTCTCGCCGGCCCGGCTGAGTCCCCGCAGGACCACCGGGGCCAGGAGATGGCCGTGATCGCCGAGGTCGCCTGCGCCATGACCGTCAGCGAACGCACTGCCGGTGCCCTGCTCGGCGAAGCCCACTCCCTGACGACAGCCCTGCCGCTGACGTTGTCCGCGCTGCAGGCCGGGACCATTTCCTGGCAGCACGCGAGGATCATGGTCGACGAAACCACCAACCTGGACCCCGCCGGCGCGCAGGCGCTGGAGGCACATTTCCTGGACCCCGACGCGGTGAACGCGGCGAGGGGTGGTTTGGCCGGGGAACTCATCCCCGGGAGGTTCCGGCACAAAGCCAGGACCTGGCGGGAACGGCACCACCCGGTCAGCATCGAAAAACGCCACGCACGCGGTGTCCAGGATCGAAGGGTGGAGTATGCCCCGGACCGCGACGGCATGGCCTGGCTCTCCGCCTACCTCCCCGCCGACACCGCCGCCGGGATCTGGAACCGCACCACCACCGCAGCCCGCGCCCTCCAAGGACCGGACGAGGACCGGACCCTCACCCAGCTCCGCGCCGACACCGTCGCCACCTGGCTATTGGGCGAGGAAGCCGATGCGGCCGGGGACGTGGATGGGAATGACGGTGTCCCCTCGCCGCGGGCGCAAGTTCTCGTGACCGTGCCGGTGTTCGCGCTGATGGGCCTGACCGATGAACCAGCCATGCTCGACGGATACGGGCCCATCCCACCCTCCATGGCCCGCCGACTCGTTGCCGGCGGCGCCGAATCGTTCCACCGCGTCCTGATCGACCCGCGCGATGGTGAACCGCTGGAGATCGGGCGGAGCAGCTACCGGGTCACCAAAGCCCAACGCCAATGGCTCAGACTGCGCGACGGGAAATGCCCGTTCCCCGGCTGCAGCAACCACTCCCTCGACAACGAAGCGGACCACCTCCTTGCCTGGGCCCACGGCGGCACCACCGGAATCAGCAACCTCGGCCAGCCCTGCCACAAACACCACCGACTCAGGCACACCACAGCCTGGAAACCCACTGCAGCCACCAAGAACCAACCACCCGGCTGGACATCACCCACCGGACGCCACTACACCAGCGAACACCCCGACTGGGAACCACCCACCTGGCCAGCGCCGCAGATGTCGGGGGCATCGAGCACCACGCCGCCTTAGCGTGCGCCGCGTATTGAGGCTCAGCGTCAGAGGCAGGGCCTGACAAGTCGGCGTGCCGCGGAGGCCCCGTCTTACACACGCGGCGGGTGTCTGCACGCGCCAGTTTGTTTGAGCAGCCTCGTGGGGCTTGAACTGTCCGATCGCGCGGGGCGGTAAGGCCTGAAGTATCCGCTCGCGCCCGGCGGATAAACGCAGAAAACCCCCGCCACTTTTGCAAGCGGCGGGGGTTTCATCTGTGCCCTCGATTGGAATCGAACCAACGACCTTCTGCTCCGGAGGCAGACGCTCTATCCCCTGAGCTACGAGGGCAATTCAGGGATCCTGCCGTTGCCAGCGGGACGTCCTAGAGCTTAGCAGGAAGGTGCCTGCAAGGAAAAACGGCTCGCTTCAGTAGCCCGAAAAAGAGTCCACGTGAACGCGCCGCGCGCCCGCTTTCCGGGCTGCACTGCGCAGCGAAGCGACGCTCGCTGGTGACCCGGAGACGTAGACTGCGCGGTTGGCAATGTCCGGCACGAGGACTTTAAGGGAATCTCCGTCCAGCCTGGTGCCAGCGGCCGTGCCCGGCTCCAGCGTCCCGGCATCGGTGATGAACGGCGGCGGGACGGAACCGTCCGCAAGGCGTGCCAGGATGCGCGCCCCGGATGCCTGCAGCTCGGCCGCGTAGGCAATTTCGGCAGGACCGCGCGCCAGCAGCAGCACCACCACGTCCCGGTCCTGCGCGGCGCCGGAAGACAGATGTGCAAGATAAGGCGTGATGCCGATGCCCGCGGCGATCAGGAGGACGGGGGTCCGGGGATCGCGGGGCAGGACAAAATCTCCGCCCACGGACGTGGCAGCCACCTCATCACCCGGCTTCAGGTTCAGCAGGACTTTCTTCACCGCGGACAGGGGCTCCGCCGTCCGGACGCCGAACTTCACCGTCTCCGAACCGGGGGCACTGGTCAAACTGAACACCCGGCGTCGGCCTTTACCGTCTGACTTGGCGTGCGGCAGATCCAGTTCCATGTACTGTCCCGGCACAAACCGGACGGGCCGGGACGGCTCAAAGGCGAACTCTGTGGTGCTGGGCGTCAGGGGACGGGAGCCAGTGAACCGGAGCCTGACCCCGCCGCGCTGGCCCACGAGGAACGCCAGCAGGTTGCCGACCAGCAGGGCCAGCTCCGGTGAGTTGGCGATGAAGCCGAAGTTGTACGGCACCGCAAAAACCACCCCAACCACGGCGGCGAGCGCGAGCTGCTGCCAGCGGCGTGGCGCCAGGGTGAGAGGCTCGGTCAGCATAAAGCCGACGAAGAACAGCAGCGGCCGTTGGGCAAGGGCCTGCCAGAGTGCACTGCCCAGGGTGAGCCCGGCCTGCAGCAGCTCAGCGCTCACAATCGCCGTGGCAACGACAAGGAACACGGCCGCCATAAGCAACTTACGTGTCCGGTAGAGCACCAGGAGGATGCCCGGAATCAACAGCCAGAGCATGGCGGGGGTCGCCGCCCACCACGTCGCGATGTTCAGCCCGGTCAGCCCGGTCACAAAGGCTCCGGCGGCGGCAGGGTTGAAGATGTGCCGGCCACGCCAGGCCAGGGCGTATTTGGAGGCGGAGGCCAGGACGCAGGCCAGGGCCACCCCTGCCATATCCAGAGGCATAAAGGAGGGCCAGAACAGGAAATACAGCAGCAGGCCGGTGATCAACGAGGACTCGGAATGCGGGCGGACGTGGAAAAGGGCAGCCAGCCCGCGGTTGGACACATAGGTCAGGCCAAGACACAAGGCCAGGTGAACGAGCATCTGCGGGATGCCGAACGTCAGCCAGCCAAGGGCGTTGAGCAGAAGGCTGTAGGCGGCAAGGGCTCCCAGCACCAGGAGGATCAGCCGGTACATCGTGTACTTACCCAACAAGGTGTCCATCCGGCCAGCCGTGAATACGGCGGTTGCCTTGGGGGCGTCAACGGGGCTCATGAGAACAGTGTCCCTTCAAATCCGGCCGAGTAGGCAGCACTTCCATCAGAAAAAACCGTCAGCCAGGAGAAATCGAAGCTCCGTTCCAGCTCGCTGCCGGGGACAAAGAACAGGGCAGTGGCCAGAGCATCGGCGACCATGGTGCTTTCCGCCATGGCCCACGTGGCTACCGCTTTGCTGACGGGCAGCCCGGTGGTGCCATCGAGCACATGGTGCAGGCCGTCGCCCCATGCCCGGCGGTTTGAGGCTGACGCGCACAAAGCATTGCCTGCCAGCGACACGGTGCCTATGGCCCTCGCCGGATCGTACGGGTGTTCCAATGCCACGGACACCGGATCTGGCCCGCGGTGAAGAAGGTCGCCGCTGGCGTCAATCACGAAGGTGTCCACGCCACAGGAGCCCAGCTCCACAGCGAGCAGGTCCACCAGCTGGCCTTTCCCGGCGGCACCGATGTCCAGGACCAGGGGCGCGGATGTGGTGAGCACTGAGCCGTCCCACGCCAGGACGTCCTCCCAGCGGGGTGCCGGGAGAGCGGACCCTGCAGGCCGCAGGGTATATGCGGCGTCGTACCCGAGGCGTTCCAGGCTGCCGCCGATCAAGGGCGTCATCGCTCCGTCGGTGATGTCGTACAGCGATCGGTACAGCCGGCCAAGGTCGGCGGCTTCCGACGGCAGCTCATACCGCCCAGGCTCGCGGGCCATGGCTCCGACTGTCGAATCGGGCTTAAATCGGGACCAGTCGCCGTCGTACCGCTCCACCTCGGCCAGCAGCCGGGCGCGGACGCCTGCGTTGAGCGGACGGGGCGTGGAGATTTCCCAACGGGTACCGATCCCGTCGAAGCGGAAGTCCTCCGGGTCCGGCACGGCCTACTGGGCCTCGGCCTTGATCTTGTCCAGGGCCTGGTTGAAGCCGCCGCTGGTGAGCGAGGAGCCCGCCACCTTGGAGATTTTGAGTTCATCGATGCTCTTCCCCACAACCTGCGCTGCGATCCCGCCGGCGAACTCGCCCTGGAATTTCCGCGTGTTCGGGTTCGAAGGGTGCTGGGTGATGTTGACGGCCGTGACCGTGCCGGAGGCTAGCGTCAGCTCAACCCCCACCGTTTCGGTGCCATTGGGGGAAACATAGGTGCCGTCGGCGCTGTAGGTGCCGTCCTGATAGAGGGAGCCGCTGCTGGCCAGCGTTGATGCCGTCCCGGAAGGGGAAGTGGAGGCGCCGGACGTGTTGCCGGAAGCCGGAGCGGGCGTGGCCGGTGCGGCCGCCGGCGCGCAGCCAGCCACCGTTCCCGCGAGGGACAGGCCGGCGATGCCGACGAAAACACTCTTGCGGACTGACGGTCTCATATTGGGGCTCGTTTCGTGGGCGGGTGCTTACGCTGTACTCAACGTCGGATTCAGCGTATTGGTTCACCCTGTGAATGAGCAGAGCGTCCGCTGTGCGGAAAGTTGTCCGGAGACAGTCACCCACCACGCCCAAATTCGTCCACGTGGCGGCCCCCGGTAGGCTAGAGGGGTGACTCCCGAAGAACTCTCCCTCGCCATATCCGCCTGCCTGAAAGACGCCGTCGCCGCTGGCGAAATCGCGCTTTCCGCATCAGCTGTCCCTGATGAGGTGCGCGTGGAGCGACCGAAGACCCGGGAGCACGGCGACTGGGCCACCAACATCGCCCTCCAGCTGTCCAAGCAGGCCGGCACCAACCCACGCGAATTCGCCACCGTCCTGAGCGCCCGCCTGAAGTCCATCAACGGCGTCTCTGCCGTGGACATCGCTGGCCCCGGGTTCCTGAACATCACCGTGGACGCCGCTGCAGCCGGTGCCTTGGCGAAGGCCATCGTGGAGGCCGGACGGGACTACGGCACCACCACCACGCTCGCCGGCCACGTGGTGAACATGGAGTTTGTGTCGGCGAACCCCACCGGTCCGCTGCATATCGGCCACACCCGCTGGGCTGCCCTCGGCGACGCCATTGCCCGCGTCCTGCGCGCGTCCGGCGCTGAAGTCACGGCCGAGTACTACATCAACGACGCCGGCTCGCAGATGAACACCTTCGCCCAGTCGGTCTACAACCGGCTCCACGGCCTGCCCGTGCCCGACGGCGGCTACCCGGGGCAATACATTGCCGACCTCGGCCATGACGTCCTGACTGTGCACCCCGATATCCGCGAACTCACCGAGGTGGCCGCCCTTCCCGTCATCCGCGCCGCCGCCTACAAAGCCCAGATGAAGGACATCAAGGACACGCTCGCCGATTTTGGCGTTGCCTTTGACGTTTACTTCTCGGAGCAGGAACTGCACGACGCCGGGGCCATCGAAAATGCCGTTGCCCGCCTTCGCGAACAGGGCCACGTGTTCGACGACGGCGATGCGGTCTGGTTGCGCACCACGGACTTCGGGGACGATAAGGACCGCGTGATGATTCGCGCGAACGGTGAACCCACCTACTTTGCCGCGGACGCTGCGTACTACCTGTCCAAGAAGGACCGCGGCTTCACCGAAAAGATCTACCTCCTGGGTGCGGACCACCACGGTTACATCAACCGCCTCAAGGCCATCGCCGCGTGTGCTGGCGACGATCCCGAGATGAACATCGAGGTGCTGATCGGCCAGCTGGTGTCGGTTAACGGCGCCAAGCTGTCCAAGCGTGCCGGCAACATCATCGAGCTCAAGGATCTCATCGACTGGCTGGGCAAGGACGCCGTACGGTACTCCCTGGCCCGCTTTCCGGCGGATTCCCCGCTCACCTTGGATCCTGACCTGTTGAAGAAGCACAGCAACGAGAACCCGGTGTTCTACGTCCAGTACGCCCACGCCCGGTCCCGCGGAACGGCCCGCAACGCCGTGGCTGCAGGCGTGGACCGGAGCGCCTTCGAAGCTTCCCTGCTGGACCATGCCACGGAAAACGAACTGCTCTCCTATCTGGGCAGCTATCCCTCGATTGTGGCAAAAGCTGCCGAACTGCGTGAGCCGCACCGCGTGGCCCGCCATCTTGAGGTCATTGCCGGCGCGTACCACCGCTGGTACGACGCCTGTCGCGTTGCCCCGCAGGGCGACGAACCGGTGACCGACGTTAACCGCACTCGCCTGTGGCTGAACGACGCCACCAGCCAGGTGCTGGCAAACGGCCTGGACCTGCTGGGCGTATCCGCGCCGGAACGGATGTAAACCCATGCCGGCACAGGAAATTTCAGCACAGGACGCGTCAGCGCAGGACACCAACACCGCATCCCCCTTGGCGCCAGAATGGCTCACCGTTCCCGCGGACCTGAACGCGCTCCACGAACCCATGTGGGCGCAGGATGTCCAAAAGAACGACGCCGGTGAGCTTGCCATCGACGGCATCGCCGTCAGCGAGCTCAAGGCACAGTTCGGCACGCCGCTCTTTGTGATGAGCGAGACCGATTTCAGGGCCCGCGCCCGCTCCTTCAAGGACGCCTTTGACGCCGCGTTCGCCGACATCTGCGGGGGAGTGGACGTCTACTACGCGGGCAAGTCCTTCCTGTGCACCGCAGTAGCCGCCTGGGTGGCAGACGAAGGACTCCGGCTGGACACCTGTTCCGGCGGTGAGCTTGCCGTGGCCGCCCGGGCTGGCATTCAGGGCGAAAACCTGGGCCTGCACGGCAACAACAAATCCGACGCCGAGATCAACCGTGCGCTGGATATGAAACTGGGACGCATCGTGGTGGACAGCCTCGACGAGCTGGACCGCGTCGCCAGGATCGCCTCGGGCCGGGGTGAAACAGCCAAGGTCATGCTCCGTCTGACGCCGGGCGTGCATGCGCACACCCACGAGTTCATCGCCACCGCCCACGAGGACCAGAAGTTCGGCCTCTCCATGGCAGGGGATTCCACGGAGCAGGCCGGGCTGTCAGCAGCGGAGGAGGCTGTGGCTGCGGCCAACGGCTACGCCAGCATCGAACTGCTGGGACTCCACTGCCACATCGGCTCGCAGATCTTCGAGCCGGACGGCTTTGAACTCGCCGCACAGAAGCTGCTGCGCTTCCACGCTGCCATGCAGGAAAAGTACTCCATCGTTATGCCCGAGCTGGACCTTGGCGGCGGCTACGGCATTGCTTACACCCCGGTGGACACCCCCCGCCCCGCAGCTGACATCGCGCAGGCGATGGCCGCCGTCGTGCGTTCCACCTGTGCTGAGCTGGGGATCACGTCACCCCGGATTTCCATCGAACCCGGACGCGCAATCGTGGGCAGCACCACCTTCACGTTGTACGAGGTGGGCACCCTGAAAACCGTGCGCGTGGACACCCCGGCCAGCGACGCAGGCCCGGAGAACGTTACGCATCCCCGCCGGTATGTGTCAGTGGACGGCGGCATGAGCGATAACGCCCGCCCGGTGCTCTACGACGCGGATTACTCGGCGATTCTGGCCTCCCGCGCGTCCTCCGCGGCCCCGCAGCTGTCCCGCGTGGTGGGCAAACATTGCGAGAGCGGCGACATAGTTGTTAGAGATGTATATCTGCCCGAGGACGTGGCAGCCGGTGATCTGCTTGCTGTACCGGGGACCGGCGCCTATTGCTGGGCCCTGTCAAGCAACTACAACTATCTGGCCCGGCCGGGCGTTGTCGCGGTGCGCGGCGGATCTGCCCGGCTGATTGTCCGCGGGGAAACCGAAGAAGATCTGCTTAACCGCGACATGGGAGTGCCGAATGACTGAATTGCGAACCCTGAAAGTAGCCCTGCTGGGCTGTGGCAACGTTGGGGCCCAGGTTGCGCGGATTCTCATTGAGGACGCCGACACCCTGGCCGCCCGTACCGGTGCGCGCCTGCAGCTCAGCGGCATCGCCGTGCGCAACCTTGATGCCAAGCGCGACGTTGAACTGCCGCAGGAGCTCTTCACTACCGACGCCGACACCCTGGTCAAAGACGCGGACCTCGTCATCGAGCTGATGGGCGGGATCGAGCCTGCCCGCACGCTGATCCTCTCCGCGCTGAGCAACGGTGCCTGCGTGGTCACCGGAAACAAGGCGCTGCTGGCACAGGACGGCCCCACCCTGTACGAAGAGGCCGACAAGGCCGGCGTGCAGCTCTCCTACGAAGCCGCCGTAGCAGGTGCCATCCCCATCCTGCGCCCCATCCGGGACAGCCTCGCCGGTGACCGCATCACCCGCGTGCTGGGCATCGTCAACGGCACCACCAACTTCATCCTGGACCAGATGGATTCCACCGGCGCCCAGTTCGCCGACGCCCTCGCCGAAGCCCAGCGCCTCGGTTACGCGGAAGCTGACCCCACCGCCGACGTCGAAGGCCACGATGCCGCAGCCAAGGCCGCCATCCTGGCTTCGCTGTCCTTCCACACCCGCTTCGCCCTGGAGAACGTCCACTGTGAAGGCATTACCTCCGTCAGCGCAGCGGACATCGCCGCAGCCAAGGACGCCGGTTTTGTCATCAAGCTGCTGGCGATTGCAGAAAAGCTGACCGTCGCAGACACAGGAACAGGCGACGGCGAAGGCGTTTCCGTGCGCGTGCACCCCACGCTGCTGCCGCGCGAGCACCCGCTGGCCGCCGTCCGCGGCGCGTTCAACGCGGTCTTCATTGAGGCGGAAAACGCCGGCGAGCTGATGTTCTACGGCCAGGGTGCCGGCGGTACCCCGACGGCGTCTGCCGTGCTGGGTGACCTCGTTTCGGCCGCCCGCCGCATTGTGCTGGGTGGCCCCGGACGCACGGAGACCACCACGGGCCACGTCCCGGCGCTGCCCATCGACGCGGTCATGACCAGCTACTACATCGGTCTGGACGTGGCTGACCAGCCCGGCGTGCTGGCCCGGATCGCCCAGCTCTTTGCGGAGCATGGCGTGTCCATCGAAATCATGCGGCAGACCATCCACCGGGACGCAGAGTCCAACGTGGAGTCGGCCGAACTGCGGATCGTTACGCACCGCGCATCAGAGGCTGCCCTCGCAGCCACCGTCCAGGCCGTCAAGGGCCTGGACGTCATCAATTCAGTAACATCCGTTCTGCGGGTAGAAGGAGTCTAAGTGGCTCACCAATGGCGCGGCGTTATCCGCGAATACGCTGACCGTCTGCCCGTCACGGAATCCACCCGGGTCATCACGCTGGGCGAGGGCGGCACGCCGCTGGTCCGCGCGAAGAAGCTCTCCGAGCTCACGGGTTCCACCGTGTACCTGAAGGTCGAGGGGATGAACCCCACTGGTTCGTTCAAGGACCGCGGCATGACCATGGCCATGACCGCCGCTGTTGCGTCCGGTGCCAAGGCTGTGGTGTGCGCGTCCACCGGCAACACCTCAGCTTCCGCCGCGGCCTATGCCACGGCTGCGGGACTGAAATGCGCCGTGCTGGTCCCCGAAGGCAAGATCTCCATGGGCAAGCTGAGCCAGGCCATCGCGCACGGCGCCACGCTGCTCCAGGTGGACGGCAACTTCGATAACTGCCTGGACATCGCGCGGAAGCTGGGGGAGTCCTACCCGGTGTTCCTGGTCAACTCCGTCAACCCGGCCCGCATCCAGGGCCAGAAGACGGGCGCGTTTGAGATTGTCGATTCGCTCGGCGATGCTCCGGACATCCATGTCCTGCCGGTAGGCAACGCCGGCAATATCACCGCGTACTGGAAGGGCTACAAGGAGTACTCGGCGCCGTTCGAATCCGAAACAGCCGGAACCTTGCCTGCCGTGTCCACTAAAACACCCCAGATGTGGGGCTTCCAGGCGGCAGGTGCCGCACCGTTCGTGGCGGGGCACCCCATCACGGAGCCGGACACCATCGCCACAGCCATCCGGATCGGCAACCCGGCATCGTGGGACGGTGCCATCGCTGCCCGCGACGAGTCCGGCGGATTCATTGACGCTGTTACTGACGAGCAGATCCTGGATGCCCACCGCTGGCTGTCCGCCCGCGAAGGCGTCTTTGTGGAGCCCGGCTCCGCCGCCGGTGTGGCCGGCCTGCTCAAGAAGCACGCCGCCGGTGAAGTTCCTACAGGCAAGACGATCGTCATTACCGTTACCGGCCACGGCCTCAAGGACCCCCAGTGGGCCCTCCGGACCGAAGACGGCAGCGAAGTGCAGCCCGTCAAGGTCTCCAACGACGTCGTGACCGTCGCAGCTGAACTGGGACTGGAAGAAAAGTAGCCTTGAAAACCACGTCGCCCACCACCGTTACCCTGCCTGTCATCGAAGCAGGACAGCGTGTCACCGTCAGGGTCCCGGCCACGAGTGCCAACCTTGGACCGGGGTACGACAGCCTGGGCCTGGCGCTGGCTTTGCACGACACCCTGACGGTGGAAAGCCTCGAATCCGCTGAGCTCGTCTTTGAGCTCAGCGGAGAGGGGGCGGACACGCTGCCGCGCGACGCCAGCCACCTGGTGGTCAGGGCGATGGAGGCTGCCTTTTCCCGGCTTGGTTACCGCCACGGCGGGCTCAGGATCACGGCGACGAACGTCAACCCCCACGGCCGCGGCCTGGGATCGTCGGCATCGGCAGTGGTGGCGGCCGTCTCGGCTGCCAACGCCATGGTGCCCGAAGCGGCGCGTCGCGGGCGGGACTGGATCCTGCAGTTGACCAGCGAGATGGAAGGCCACCCGGACAACGTCGCGCCCGCGATTTTCGGCGGACTGGCGCTGTCATGGCAGGACAGTGACCAGTACAGCAGCACGCGCGCTACCGTGGCCGGCTCCGTGATTCCCATCGTGGCTGTCCCCGATTTTGAATTGTCTACCGAGGCCGCGCGCGCACTGCTGCCTGCGTCTGTGGGCCATCATGCCGCGGCAATGAACTCCGGCCGGGCTGCGCTGCTGATCCATGCACTGACCCAGAAGCCCGAGTTTCTGCACGCAGGCACGGAGGATTACCTTCACCAGAGCTACCGCGCCGAGGCGATGCGGCCCAGCGCGGCCCTCATCAGGGCACTGCGCAACGCCGGCCACGCGGCAGTTGTTTCGGGTGCCGGACCTACGGTCCTGGTACTCGCCGACGGCGACGCCGAAGCCGCCGAGGTGCTTGGGTTCATAGAGTCCTTTACGGAGGCGAACACGCCGGGCATCGGCTGGCGCGTGCTGAAACTGGCAGTGGACGTCGAAGGTGCTAAGGTGGACATGCACCGGCGGTAATCCCGCCTATCTGATCGGCAGCTGCATTCAGCTGTTAGTGATCTCCTACTGCGAAATATTCTCCGGTGCCGCCTGCTTGGTCTGTCGCAGGAATCTGCAGCCTAGAATTGACTGCCCCTGAATCGTCAGCCCGGCGCCCCGCCATTAATCGGTGCGTGAGGTGAATCAGTATCCGGCCCTGCTGGCCGAAATCCAACCGGCAAGACCGAAAATGTCGGCTGCAGATCTGAACTGCAGCCCAGATCAAAATCATCGCGTCCAGCTCCTAGTCTGGACGCCGTCGAGGGGGAAGGATCCTTCGTGACCGAAACCACTGAGCTGTCCGCAGCTGTGGAACCATCAACTTCTGCTGCCGGATCGTCAACGGCCGCACCCGCCAAGAGCAGTGGCCTCGCCGGCCTCAAGCTCGCCCAGCTGCAGGCACTTGCCAGCCAGTTGGGGATTTCCGGTGGATCCCGCATGCGTAAGGGTGATCTGGTAACCGCCATTTCCGCCCATCGCGCAGGCACATCAGCCAGCAAGGCACCCGCCAAGGCCCCGGCCAAAGCGGCCGAGAAGGCGACCGAAAACCACGTAGCCCCGGCCGCTGCCGCACCGGTTGCTGCACCGGTGGCTGCCGCAAGCGAAACCTCGGAGGCACCGGCCGCGGAGGGGACCCGTGCACGTGGCCGTGGCCGCAGCCGCCGCGCTGTCAGCGACGGAGTAGTAACGGCACCCGCAGCGGCACCCGCCGCCGAAGCTTCCGCTGCCGCACCCGCCGAGGCACCGGCATCGGCGCCCGTTGAGGCCGCGGCTGAAGGCGAACGCCGCCAGCCGCGTACCCGCAACCGCCGCCGCGGCGAAGCCGCCGCCACGTCAACGCAGGCAGAAGCCACTGAGGCTCCGGCCGAGCAGCCCGCCGCTGAACAGCGCCAGGCTGACCGCACCGAAACCCAGCGTGCCGATTCCCAGGCTGCCGAATCAGGCGACGGCCAGCGTGCTGACCGTCGTGAGAGCGGCCGCACCCGGGGCGCCCGCGACACTGCAGCCCGCGACACTGCAGCCCGTGACACCACGGCTCGCGAAACCCCTGCCCGTGACACTGCAGCCCGTGACACCACGGCTCGTGAAACCGCTACCCGCGAGACCACCGATGGCGGCCGCGACAATGCAGGCAGCCGTGACGCAGGCCAGCGTGACGGTGCCCGCCGCGATGACAACCGCGACAACAACCGCGACAACTCTCGCGATGGCGACGACACTGATGGCGGAAGCCGCCGGAACCGCCGCAACCGCCGCGACCGGAACGACCGCAATGACCGCTCCGGCGGCCAGGGTGGCCAGGACAGCCGGGACAACTCCCGCAACGACCGTTTCCGCGACCGCAACGACCGCCGTCGGGGACGCACCCAGGGACCGGACGTCGACGACGTCGAGGTCACCGAGGACGACGTCCTGCTGCCCGTCGCCGGCATCCTGGACGTGTTGGAGAACTACGCTTTCATCCGCACCTCCGGCTACCTGCCGGGCCCGAACGACGTCTACGTCTCCCTGGCCCAGGTCAAGAAGTACAACCTGCGCAAGGGCGATGCCTGTGTTGGTGCCATTCGTGCACCGCGAGAAGGCGAAGACCGCAGCCAGCAGACTGCCCGCCAGAAGTTCAACGCCCTGGTCCGCGTCACGTCCGTCAACGGAAAGACGCCGGAAGAGCTCAAGGACCGCGTCGAATTCGCCAAGCTGGTTCCGCTGTACCCGTCCGAGCGCCTGCGCCTCGAGACGGACCCCAAGAAGATCGGGCCCCGCGTCATTGACCTGGTTGCCCCGATCGGCAAGGGCCAGCGTGGCCTGATCGTCTCCCCGCCGAAGGCCGGCAAGACGCTCATCCTGCAGTCCATCGCCAACGCCATCACCATTAACAATCCTGAGGTCCACCTCATGATGGTGCTCGTTGACGAACGCCCTGAAGAAGTGACGGACATGCAGCGCACCGTCAAGGGTGAGGTTATTGCCTCCACCTTCGACCGTCCCGCCGATGACCACACCACGGTGGCCGAGCTCTCCATCGAACGCGCCAAGCGCCTCGTGGAAATGGGCATGGACGTGGTGGTCCTTCTGGACTCCATGACCCGCCTGGGCCGCGCCTACAACCTGGCAGCGCCGGCTTCCGGCCGTATCCTGTCCGGTGGCGTCGACTCCGCTGCGCTGTACCCGCCGAAGCGCTTCTTCGGTGCAGCCCGCAACATCGAAAACGGTGGCTCGCTGACCATCCTGGCCACCGCGCTCGTGGAGACCGGTTCCAAGATGGACGAGGTCATCTTCGAAGAGTTCAAGGGCACCGGCAACATGGAGCTCCGCCTGTCCCGCCAGCTGGCGGACAAGCGCATCTTCCCGGCTGTGGACGTCAACGCGTCCGGTACCCGCCGCGAAGAGAACCTGCTTTCGCCCGAGGAAGTCAAGATCATGTGGAAGCTGCGCCGCGTCCTTTCCGGACTCGAAACGCAGCAGAGCCTTGAGCTGCTGACCAACAAGATCCGGGAGACCGGGAGCAACGTCGAGTTCCTCATGCAGGTCCAGAAGACAACGCTTGGTGCGAAGTCGGATAACGACAAGTAGCTGCGCTCACCGCTCAAAACATGCCGGCCTGATGGCCGGCATGTTTTGGGCGGTTCGTCGTTAAGTCCCATGAAACTAGACTTGTAAGAGTCGAAAGAGGTTTTGAAATGTTTGAGTCCGTACAGGGCCTGCTTGATGAGCATGATGCTATCCAGGCGCAGCTTGGTGACCCTGCTGTTTATGCTGACCAGCGGCTGGCCCGGAAGCTGGGGCGGCGCTCTGCTCAGCTCAATGGCATCGTCGAGGCATACAACAAGTGGCACGCCCTGGAGGACGACCTCGCCGCGGCCAAGGAAATGGCCTCGGAGGACCCTGAGTTCGCTGCCGAGGTTCCCGTGCTGGAGGTGGCCCTGGAGGCTGCTTCGGCCAACCTGCGCAGGCTCCTCATTCCGCGGGACCCTGACGACGCCCGCAACGTGATCCTCGAGGTCAAGGGTGGAGAAGGCGGCGACGAAGCCGCACTGTTCGCCGGCGACCTCCTGCGGATGTACACCCGGTACGCGGAATCCCGCGGCTGGAAGACCGAACTCATCTCAGCCAACGAATCCGACCTCGGCGGCTACAAGGACGTCCAGATGGCCGTCAAGGGCAACTCGAACGATCCTGCCGAAGGCGTCTACGCGCGGCTCAAGTTCGAAGGCGGCGTCCACCGCGTGCAGCGTGTGCCCGTCACCGAATCCCAGGGCCGCATCCACACCTCCGCTGCCGGCGTCCTGGTCCTCCCCGAAGTTGACGAGCCCGAAGAACTGGACATCAACCAGAACGACCTCAAGATCGACGTCTACCGCTCCTCGGGTCCGGGTGGCCAGTCCGTGAACACCACGGACTCCGCTGTCCGTATCACGCACCTTCCCACCGGCATCGTCGTGGCCATGCAGAACGAGAAATCCCAGCTGCAGAACCGCGAAGCAGGCATGCGTGTGCTCCGCGCCCGCATCCTGGCGCACCAGCAGGAAATCATCGACGCCGAGAACTCGGCCCAGCGTAAATCCCAGATCCGCACCATGGACCGTTCCGAGCGCATCCGCACGTACAACTACCCGGAAAACCGGATCGCGGACCACCGCACCGGCTACAAGGCCTACAACCTGGACCAGGTCATGAACGGTGACCTGGAACCGGTCATCCAGTCCGCCATCGAGATGGACGAACAGGCACGCCTGGACGCCATCGGCGACTAGCCCCGGCGCCCATGACACTCGGGTCGGAGCAGTCCCTCGCGGCTGCCGTCAGCGAGGCCACGATTATCCTGCAGGACGCCGGGGTCCCCAGCCCCCGCGTCGACGCGGAACTCCTGGCGGACCACCTGCTCGGCGTGGGGCTCGGCAGGCTCCGGGCAATGATGCTGGGGGATACCCCAGCGCCGGTTGGCTATGCCGAACTTGTTTCTGAACGGGCCCAACGGATCCCGTTGCAGCACATCACCGGAGTGGCGCACTTCCGGTATCTGGAGCTTGCGGTCGGTCCCGGCGTTTTTATCCCCCGGCCGGAAACAGAGTCCGTGGTGCAGCTGGTCATCGACCATGTCAAGGGCATGGCGCATCCGCGGATTGTGGACCTCGGCACGGGCTCCGGCGCGATCGCCGGCTCCATCGCCCACGAGGTGTCCGGCGCCGAAGTCCACGCCGTGGAGTACAGCCCGTTCGCGCACGCGTGGGCAGCCCGGAACCTGGCGCCACTTGGCGTCAAGCTGGTCCTGGGGGACCTCCGTGACGCGCTGCCGGAACATAACGGAACCTTCGACGTCGTCATCTCCAACCCACCCTATATTCCCGCCGAAGCCATCCCGAATGAACCCGAGGTTGCCCTCCACGATCCTCCCGAAGCGCTGTACGGCGGGGGAGCGGACGGCATGGAACTTCCGACGGCGGCGGCCGCCTCGGCTGCCCGGCTGCTGGTTCCCGGCGGCTACTTCGTGATGGAACACGCGGAAGTCCAGGCCGGCTGGATCGCCGGCATGATGCAGCGGATGGGTGTCTGGTCGGAGATCACCACGAACCTGGACCTCAACGGCAAAGAACGCGCCACCAGCGCCGTCCTTGCCTGTCCGCACCACGAGTGATGAAAGAATAGGCCAGTGACCACAACCTACAACTGCACGACAGAGGATCAGCGCGCCCTTGGCCTGGAGCATGCACAGCGTGCCATCGGCGAAAAGAAGTGCGTGGTGTTCCCCACGGACACGGTCTACGGGATTGCCGCCGATGCTTTTTCGCCGCAGGCAGTCACCATGCTGCTGGCGTCCAAAGGGCGCAGCCGCACCATGCCGCCGCCGGTGTTGATTCCCCGGATCAACGCGCTGGACGGCCTGGCCACAGATGTTTCCGCTGATGCCCGCAAGCTCGCCGAGGCGTTTTGGCCCGGTGGACTGACCCTGATCCTGCACGCCCAGCCGTCACTGGACTGGGACCTGGGCGAGACCCAGGGAACAGTGGCCCTGCGCATGCCCGCCGACGAAGTGGCCCAGGAACTCCTGACACTGACCGGTCCGCTGGCTGTGTCCTCCGCCAACCGGACGGGTCAGCCGCCTGCACAGACCGCCGCGGAGGCTCGGGCCCAGCTCGCGGAGTCCGTGGAGGTATACCTCGAAGGCGGTTTCCGGCCGGTGGAAGGAACCGACGCCGTGCCCTCCACCATCGTGGACGCCACCGGGGCGTTGCTGCGAGTGGTTCGGAACGGCGCCGTGTCACTGGAACAACTCCGCGAGCACGTTCCGGGTGTCTTGGGCCTGGGCGAAATTCCGATGGCTGAGCCCGAGGAAGCTGTAGCGGCCGAGGAAGCCGCAGCGGACGAGGAAAGCGCTGTCACGGAGCGCGCATCAACTGAGGAAGTGGCTGCGACTGATGACTCCGTAGCGACTGAAGGAGCTGTGGAAGACGCACCTTCAACACGGGAGCCCTCAGGTCCCGCCAAGAAGGATCCGGAGGCATGACCGTTGGCCGCGACCGCCTAAGACTCCTGGACGTTGAGGTCACTGCGCTGCCCGAACACGGGATGGCAGAAGTCCTCGGCGATCTTATTGCCGCGGGGGGCCGACGCACTGTTGTGGGTCATAACCTGCACAGCTGCTACCTGTATCACACGCTTCCCGCCTTCAAGGCACTGTACGATTCCGCAGACGTTGTGCTGATGGACGGCGCACCCGTGTACGCGATCTGGAAGCGGCAAGAAGCAGCCGCGGCGGCCGATTCCAGCTTCCGCGTCGGTTCCACGGACTGGATCAAACATCTGCCGTCAGTGACCGGGCTTGACCGGCTGGCCGTGGTGGGGACCAACAGCCCAAGCAACGCGGAGGCCTGCCGCCGGTTGGGGATGCAGTTGCCTCAAACAGAGATTCTGGGCCTCGCCGGGGAGAACTGGGGCCCGGACCGGGAACTCTCGGTTGTCGATCAACTTCGGGCCTTCCGGCCGAACCTCGTCCTCGTGGGATTGGGCATGCCGTTGCAGGAAACCTTCCTGTGGCAGCGCCGCGAAGACCTCCCCGAAGCGGTGTATGGTGCCGTGGGCGGCGCAGTGGACCAGATTTCCGGCCACCAGCGGCTCGCCCCGCGGTGGCTGGGCCGGCTGGGCTTTGAATCGCTGTGGCGTCTCATTCATTCACCCCGGCGGGTCTTCGGACGCGTGTTCATTGAGCCCTGGAAGCTGGCCGCTGTCCTTGCCAGCCGGAAATTTCGATCCACGGATACAGAGGCCAGCAAATGACCAAGAACGTCGTCGCCGTGGTTGTCACGTACAACCGTCGGGACCTCCTCGAGACCACGCTCCGAGGCATCACCTCAGGAACGGTTCTGCCTTCCACGATCGTCGTCGTCGACAATGCGTCCACGGACGGCACGCAGGGTTTCCTGGCGTCGTATGACGGACCGGTTCCCACAGACACCATCAGGCTCCCGCAGAACCTGGGCGGGGCCGGCGGGTTTGTGGTAGGCATGGAGCGTGCGGTCCTGGACCATGCGGCGGACTATGTCTGGATCATGGACGACGACACGGAACCGCAGCCTCGGACGCTGGAAGAAGCCCTTTCAGCTTCACAGACCTACGCTGCCGAATCCGGCGGGGAGCCAAGCTTTGTAGCCAGCAAGGTGGTCTGGACCGACGGCCGCGACCATCCGATGAACCGGATGCGTCCACGGCTGGGTGCCAGCGAGGACGACCGCGGGATCGCGGGCCGGGCCGGGGGAGTGCAGATCAGGACGGCCTCTTTCGTCTCGATACTGATCGAAGCCGGGCAGATTCGGCACCACGGACTTCCCATTGCCGACTACTTCATCTGGAATGACGATTTGGAGTACACGGCTCGGATCTCCCGTGCCAGGAATGCCATTTCCGTTGAAAAGTCCGTGGCGAACCACCATACGAAGTCCTTTGGGGACGCCGGTGCCGATCCCGGTGCGCGCTTCTACTACGAAGTGCGGAACAAACTTTGGGTCTACACACGTTCAGCGGCGCTCACTCCTTGGGAGAAGGTGCTGTACTCGGGCGCCTCCGCCCGCAACTGGACCCGGACCATTGCCGGCTCACCGAACAAACTCCTCCTGATCAAAGGACTCCTGCGCGGGCTGCTGCATGGAATGAAGGCGCCCCGGAGCAACGAACAGGTCCTCAGCGGAATCTATCCGCTCCGCGATGTGCGGCGTGCAGGGGGACCCGCCGCATGATTATGTACCTGCTTATGGGGCTGACGGCTGCCATTGTGTCCTACGGGGCCACCTGGGGTGCCCGGGTCATCGGGCACCGGCTTGAACTCCATGCCCCTATCCGCAGCCGTGACATGCATACGACGCCGGTGTCCCGGCTGGGCGGTGTGGCCATCTTCCTTGGCATCCTGGTGGCCCTCATCGTGGCCAGCCAGTCCTTCTTCGTCAAGGACATCTACCGGAACAACTTTTCGCCTTGGGGCGTCTTGGCGGGTGCGGCGCTGATCGTGCTGGTGGGGATCGCGGACGATCTCCTGGACATCCGGTGGTGGGTCAAACTCATTGGCCAGAGCGCCGCAGCCCTGGTGGTGGCCATCTGGGGAGTCCGGATGACCATTGTCCCGTGGGTCCCGGAGCCGATCCTCCTGGAAAGCGAACTGCTGCGGGTGGTACTGACGGCCGGGCTGATTGTCACCACCATGAACGCTTTTAACTTCATTGACGGCCTCGATGGGCTGGCGGCCGGCGTGGCCATCATCGGCGGAACCGCGTTCTTCTTCACGGCATACTGGGTGCACCGTAACGCCGTCCTGTTGGACTACTCGGACCTGGCTACGCTCCTCACCGCCGTCGTCGTTGGCAGTTGCGTCGGCTTCCTGCCGCACAACTGGTTCCCGTCCAAGATTTTTATGGGGGATTCCGGTGCCATGCTGATCGGCCTGCTGATGGCGGCCGCCGGTATCGTCTCCACGGGTCAGATCGGCTCCGGGCTTTACGACCGCGCCAACGGTATCTCCACCGTCATACCTATTCTGCTGCCCTTCGCCGTGCTGTTCCTGCCACTGCTGGACCTCGGCCTTGCCGTTGTCCGGCGGACGGCGCGGGGCCGCTCGCCCTGGTCCGCAGACCGCGGCCACCTCCACCACAAGCTGCTGGATATCGGCTACTCGCACCGGACTGCTGTGATCCTTATGTACCTCTGGACCGCCATCCTGTCTTTCGGGGGTTTGGCTTTTGCCGTCTTCCCCTGGCAAGTTGTGCTGGCGGCCGACATCTTTGCCACGCTCGTCATGGGGCTGATTACTGCCTGGCCGTACCTGCGCCGCAACAGCGACCAGCCGACGGCGTAAAGACAGGCCCTAATTAAGGACACGTTTAGGCGTCGGATATACGCCGTCAAATAAACTGATTTTCCTGCTGCAATGGAGCGTCAATCTGGCATGAGCCGATGCCTCGCCCCGTCGATGGTTTCGAAACACAGCGTCACGTACGGCAGCCACACGACTCTTGTTGTCAACGAAGTCGGTTCGGGTTACGGCCCATTTAGGACGATGGCTGAGCTCCTCGTGCCAAAGGACGGTGCCGTGCCTCACTACATAGTGGACATTTGGCGACTCAGTAGTTGTCAATGAAGCCCGGGGCTTGTTGTTCCCGACGTAGTTTGAGCCTTGGACGGGAACGGGGACATGATGGTCCAGCTTCCGCGCCCGTCGATGAACGGTGTGGCCTCATCCTAGAGGACACGGACGGTATGGCCGAGGTGGTTTTTGCCTATGCTTAGTGCGTACGGATGACGGCAACAGAACCGTTTTCCCGACCCGTCGTTGAACGTTGTGCCTCGTCGAGAGCACAGTGATGTCGGGGTTGTGTGGCGATGGCTGTGGCGTCCCAGGCCGCCTGTGGGGCGGAGCCTGGTGGCACTGATTCAGGCTCAGGTTAAGTGTTGTAGCAGCAGTCAGACTCAGCGATCCCTGGAGTTCTGCCACCATCGTGTGTGTCGATGGTTATTGATTCAGATTCCGGTGCAGCGTCTGGTGTAAGTGCTCGTTCTTGGTCTGGGTGGTGGTTTTTGAGGGTTGTCGGTGAGCAAGTTACGCTGAGGGATTTGAGACATTCTCCAACGGGCCCATCCTCCACGCCTGGTCGGCTTCAGCGTCGACATGGGCGGTAATCGCTGCCGACACGACGCGCATAGCGGCCTCGCTCATCTCGGCGGTGGCTGTCAACGATGCCAGTGCCAGCCGCGAATCATTATCAATCGGTTGGAAGATCGCGACATTCATGTTGCAAGCCAGCAGCCATTCGGTCGAGTCAATCTGCCGCCTCCCATTCGGTTACGGCTAGATCAGCGCTTAATCCTCAGTCATGCCTGACTCCTTCAGGGTCACCCGAGCGTCCAGGAGCGCCTCGATCATCTGCAGGTGACGGTCGGCGTCTCATGGCGTATTTCCATGGTTTTCAACATGCCCTCAACGGACGTAGGGACTCTCATTCCGTGGTACCAGGTCCCGGAAACCTTGGGCCCCGGCAGCACGCGGGATCTGACCCCCGCTGTGGCGTCCTTGGCCCTCCGCGCTATGAAATGACGGCCCCTACTACTAGCCAGATGATGCTCCACAGGCATTACGGCGCGGAGCCTAACGAAACCGACGGATCAGAGTTCGTCGCCTTCCTGCCTAAAGAAGCCTTGATCTGGTGTGTGCCCAGCACGCTCATGGGGATCTTGTCGGTTGCAATGACAGAACTATCATGTAAAGCTGACTCTGTAATCATATTTCCGTTGAATGGATAAATTGCTATGACTAAAACTGTAAAGTTAAAAATGAAGAAGCTTTCTAGCGGAATTGCGGTCTTTGGCCTGCTCATGGTGGGGGCTGCCGTGGGGGCAGCTCCGGCACAAGCCTCTGGCTGTGCCCAGTTGATTGATGGTGCGATTCGGGGCGAGCACAGCACCTTTGCATCCATCAAGAACACCTGCGATTCCACCAGAAACATCATGGCTACAGGATTTGGAGCCAATAGCGACTGTGTGACCGTCGGGGCGGGCCAGACGGCTGTAGTTCGCGTTTCGGGAGCCTGGGGATTTGGTGCTACGGATGCCCGTGAGTGCTGATTACATCCTCTAGGTTCCCTAGTTGAAGCTCGGGTAGCAGGAGAGGGGAGGTGTTCGACCAAGACGTCGAACGCCTCCCCTCATCTTTTTTGAAACGCCGAAAGGGTGTCTGCCGAGGTCCCTGCTCTGAGTGAGGTGGCGGCCTAGGGTCGCAACGCTATGTGACGGAAGACTTCATCTCGATAATCGGGGTGAAGAGAGTTTGAGGACGTCTCGGCAAATTTCATAGGTTATTTCCTGGATGCTGGGTGAAGAATGAGCAGTCGTGACTTGGACGACTCTGCGACCCCGGGGACGCGTTGTGAGTTGCTGAGTTCTATCTCGTGTAGAATTTAGGGGCAGCCAAAGCTGCTACTCCACTGCGCCGCCAGCAGGCCCCAACGATTGGGATCTTATGACCTCCAACGCCGAATCCGGACGTGCGTCCGGCAGCGGACCCGTTGGTGTTTCCGGTCCCACACGGTCCCTGTGGCTTAGCCTCCTCGCATATAGTTCAGCTGCCGGTGCAGGCGCACTGATCCTGGCCGGTATCCCGGCTGTTATCCTCAACGGCCCCAGCGGCGTCCTGTCCAGTACTCTGGGCGGCCTTCTGGTGATGCTCTTCTTCGCCATCAGTCTTCTGGTGGGCCACTTCATGGGGCGCAGCAACCCCTCCGGTGCCATCGGAATGTTCGCGGCCACCTACTTTGTCAAGGTAGTGGGTTTTGCGGTTGTCCTGTTTGTGATCGGAGCACCTGCCTGGCTTCACGGGCAATGGTTCCTGATCGGTGCCGTTGCCACTGTTGTCTTCTGGCAGGCAGCCGAAATCTATGGGTTCAGCAAAGCGCGCCTGCAGATTTACAACGACCCCGAGCCAAAGGAGCCGAACGATGTCTGATCGGAAACGAGCAGCGAAAAACGGTTCCTCGGTGCCCAAGAACGCTGCCCCAACGCCGGGGGTGTCGGCCGAAAACAATGACGGCGGATACAACGCCGGAATGGCCGTCTTTAGCTACATTATTGGCGGAATCATCGTCTGGAGTTTGATAGGGTGGGGTCTGGATTATCTGTGGGGAACCCGCTGGATCGTGCTCGCAGGCGCTCTGCTTGGAGCACTCGGGGGTTTCTATCTTTCCCACATGCATGGCCTTACCAGCTCCAGAACCACGGCCGGTAAGAGCAGCGCAGACAGCGGCCCGTCCGCGGACGGAAACACAAATGCCAAATAATTTCACAGGGGGAGCTGCGGAGCACAAATCCGCGGATCCTCGACCAACGCCCAATGATGGACACTGCAGAGAGGAAACGCGTTGATCGCGCTTGCGCTCCCGGCCCAAGATTCAGGAGAGTTTAATCCTCCTGGAATTGAAGAAATG
This sequence comes from Pseudarthrobacter lactosi, assembly GCF_055412785.1. Lineage (NCBI taxonomy): Bacteria > Bacillati > Actinomycetota > Actinomycetes > Micrococcales > Micrococcaceae > Pseudarthrobacter > Pseudarthrobacter lactosi. The sequence goes on along the minus strand of NZ_JBVAYS010000001.1, from coordinate 1,052,800 downwards.
CACCTGCCGGCAATCCTGCCGTGGGGGGTGGCTGACGGATTCTCCAAGCAGATGCTGCTCGTAATCCTGTCGGTCGTCATTATCGCCACATTCTTTCTGCTAGCTGCGCGGAAGCAGCAGCTCGTTCCCGGCAAGCTCCAGTTCGCTGGTGAAATGGCCTATGGCTTTGTGCGTAACAGCATCGCCAAGGACATTATCGGTGGCAAAGACTTTATGAAGTACGTGCCGCTGTTGTTCAGCCTCTTCTTCTTCATCCTCGTAAACAACATTTACGGCGCCATTCCCGTCATTCAGCTCCCGAGCTTCTCGCACGTTGGCGGCGCCTATGTCCTCGCGGGCATTGTCTATGTCACCTGGATTGCCATCGGCATCAAGAAGAATGGCCTGAAGTACTTCAAGCTGGCCACCGTACCCTCCGGCGTACCGGTCTATATTCTCCCGCTCATCATCCCCATCGAGATCATCTCGAACTTCCTGGTCCGGCCGGTCACGCACAGCCTTCGTCTGTTTGCCACCATGCTGGCCGGTCACCTGATCGTCATGATCGCCGGTTCGGGCATTGAGTTCCTGATCATGCAGGAGAACATCCTGCTCAAGGGAACCTCCCTTCTGGTCATCGCCGGGGCCGTCGCCATGTACATGCTGGAAGCACTGATCATGGCCCTCCAGGCCTACGTCTTCACGCTGCTGACCGCCATCTACATCGAAGGCGCGCTGCACGCGGACAGCCACTAGGCACCCACAAACTTCCCCTCACGGGGATGAAGCAAACCAAACAACCTGCCACACGGGTGGCATCTTGAAAGGAAGAAAAATGGAAGGCTCCATTAACGGCTCCCTCAACCTCATCGGCTACGGTCTCTCCGCTATCGGCGGTGGTATCGGTGTTGGTCTCGTGTTCGCCGCTTACATCAACGGCGTGGCACGTCAGCCGGAAGCCCAGCGCGTCCTGCAGCCGATCGCATTCCTCGGCCTTGCGCTGACTGAAGCCCTCGCCATCCTCGGCCTGGTCTTCGCCTTCGTCCTGAGCTAGTCCTCAGAACCAAGCGAACATCCAGAACCGAGTAGATAAGGACGGGTGAATTATGAACCAGGTGATCATCTCAGCCGCCACAGAGGGCGAGACTAACCCACTGGTACCCAACGTCTGGGAAATGGGCGTTGTCCTCGTCGGCTTTGCTGTCCTCATGTTCATCGTGGTCAAGTTCGTTGTCCCGATGTTCGAAAAGACATTTGCAGAGCGCGCAGAGGCAATCGAAGGCGGCATTGCCAAGGCTGAAAAGGCCCAGGCTGAAGCATCAGCCGCCCTCGAAGAGTACAAGCAGCAGCTCTCGGACGCCCGCGCGGAAGCTAATCGCATCCGTGAGGAAGCCCGTGCTGAAGGCGCCCAGATCCTTGCAGATCTGAAGGAAAAGGCCGCCTCTGAGTCTGCCCGCATCACGGCCCAGGCACACGTGCAGATCGAGTCGGAGCGCCAGGCCGCAGTTGTGTCCCTGCGCTCCGAGGTAGGCACGCTGGCCACCACGCTGGCAGGCCGCATCGTTGGCGAAGCACTCAACGATGACGAGCGTTCCGCCCGTGTGGTTGACCGCTTCCTGGCAGATCTGGAGAACCAGAACGCAGGTGCAGCTAAGTAATGTCAGGTGTATCGAGCGAATCGCTGACCACGGCGCTGACCCAACTGGAAGCAAAACTTCCGTTGGCCTCGCTGCAGTTGGCTAAGGAACTCTTCGGAATCCTGGGAACGGTGGACAGCTCGGCTGGCTTGCGCCGTGCCCTGACTGACCCATCCCGCACCGGTGAAGAAAAGTCGGCGCTGGTCAAGCAGCTTGTTGGCGGAAAAGTCTCCGCCGAGGCTGCGGACATCGCGGGTGGACTGGCCAGTTCACGCTGGGCATCGGCCCGAGATATCGGCGATGCACTCGAGACGCTTGCCGCAACGGTGGTCATTGCCGTTGCTGAAAACAAGTCGGCCGTTTCTGCCTCCGGAATCTCTGGGCTGGAAGAACTGGAGAACGATTTGTTCTCCTTCAACCAGGCCGTTGCCTCCAACCATGAGGTACAACGTGCTCTGTCGGAGCCGCAGGCCAGTGCTGCAGCGAAGACCGGGTTGGCGAGGAAGCTGAATCCCGGCGCAGGCGAGGAAGCAAACGTCCTCATTGCGCAGGCAGTTTCCCAGCCCCGCGGCATCAAGCCGACCAGGCTCGTAGCCCGGTTCGCCGAGCTGGCAGCCAAACGGCAGCAGCGCTGGATTGCAACGGTCAGCGTTACCCGTCCTTTGACGGAAACGCAGTTTGCCCGCCTCCAGTCAGGGCTTAATTCCCTGTACGGTCGCGAGCTCAAGATCAACATCACCGTTGATCCTGAACTGATCGGTGGAATCCGTGTCCAGGTGGGTGACGAAGTGCTTGACGCTTCGGTTATCACCCGGCTGGGACAGCTTCACCGCCAACTGGCCGGTTAGCCGGACAAGCACAACTTAACGAAACGAAACCCCGGTCATCGTGAGCAACGATGATCACGAAAACAGGAGAGCAGGGACTGCAGATGGCCGAATTGACCATCAACGCCGACGACGTCCGTAATGCGTTGAACGAGTTCGCGGCGTCCTACGAACCCGGAAACGCAGAGCGCGTAGAGGTTGGCCGTGTAACAACCGCAGGTGACGGCATCGCCCGTGTTGAGGGCCTTCCCTCGGTCATGGCGAACGAGCTGCTTCGCTTTGAAGACGGCACACTGGGCCTTGCCCAGAACCTCGACGTCCGCGAGATCGGTGTCATCGTACTCGGTGACTTCACCGGAATCGAAGAGGGCCAGGAAGTCCACCGTACGGGTCAGGTTCTGTCCGTACCGGTAGGCGACGCCTTCCTCGGCCGTGTGGTTGACCCCCTGGGCCAGCCCATCGACGACCTCGGCGAGATCAAGGCCGAAACCACCCGTGCACTGGAGCTTCAGGCGCCCGGCGTGACCCAGCGTAAGTCGGTCCACGAGCCGATGCAGACCGGTCTGAAGGCTATCGACGCCATGATCCCGATCGGCCGCGGCCAGCGTCAGCTGATCATCGGTGACCGCCAGACCGGCAAGTCGGCTATCGCTATCGACACCATCATTAACCAGAAGGCCAACTGGGCTTCCGGCGATGTGACCAAGCAGGTGCGTTGCATCTACGTGGCAATCGGTCAGAAGGCATCCACCATTGCGGCTGTCCGTCAGACCCTTGAGGACAACGGCGCACTGGAATACACCACCATTGTGGCTTCTCCCGCGTCTGACCCCGCAGGCTTCAAGTACCTGGCACCGTACGCCGGTTCGGCTATCGGCCAGCACTGGATGTACGGCGGCAAGCACGTCCTCATCGTGTTTGATGACCTCTCCAAGCAGGCTGAGGCCTACCGTGCAGTGTCACTGTTGCTGCGCCGCCCGCCGGGACGCGAAGCCTACCCGGGCGATGTCTTCTACTTGCACTCCCGTCTGCTGGAGCGTTGTGCCAAGCTCTCCGATGAGCTCGGTGCCGGTTCGATGACCGGCCTGCCGCTCATCGAAACCAAGGCAAATGACGTCTCTGCCTACATCCCGACCAACGTGATCTCCATTACCGATGGCCAGATCTTCCTGCAGTCGGACCTCTTCAACGCCAACCAGCGTCCGGCCGTCGACGTGGGTGTATCTGTGTCCCGCGTTGGTGGTGCTGCGCAGGTCAAGTCCATGAAGAAGGTTTCCGGTACTTTGAAGCTGGAATTGGCCCAGTACCGCGACATGCAGGCTTTCGCCATGTTCGCATCGGACCTCGATGCCGCATCGCGCCAGCAGCTGACCCGCGGCGCCCGCCTGATGGAACTGCTCAAGCAGGGCCAGTACTCACCGTTCCCGATCGAGAACCAGGTTGTGTCCATCTGGGCAGGTACCAACGGCTACCTCGACGAGGTTCCGGTTGAGGACATCAACCGCTTTGAGACCGAGTTCCTGGAGCACCTCAAGCACAAGTCCTCTATCCTGACCACGCTGGCGCAGACCAACGTTATGGACGATGACACCGCTGAAGCACTGAAGACCGCGATTGTGAGCTTCAAAAAGGGCTTCTTCGGTGAAGGTGACAACCGCCTGGTAGGCGCCGGCCACGAGGAGCACGACGCTATCTCGGAAGCCGATGTAGACCAGGAAAAGATCGTCAAGCAGAAGCGCTAGTTTCGCTGGCAGGGACTGCCGGAACCCTAAGGTTCCGGCAGTCCCGGCCATCGGGATCTTAGGAAAGGAAAAGTATGGGAGCCCAGATTCGGGTCTACCGCCAGAAGATCAGCTCGACCACGTCGATGCGCAAGATCTTCAAGGCGATGGAACTGATCGCTACCTCGCGCATTGGCAAGGCCCGCGCACGCGTAGCGGCTTCACTGCCTTACGCAAACGCGATTACGCGTGCCGTTTCTGCTGTCGCAAGCCAGAGCGAAATTGACCACCCGTTGGTCACCGAGCCGGCGCAAATCCGCCGGGCAGCCGTCCTGGTCATCAGTGCGGACCGCGGCCTCGCAGGATCCTACTCGGCGACTGTGCTTAAGCAGGCGGTTGGTCTCACTGAGCTGCTCCATGAGGAGGGTAAAGAAGTCAAGACGTATGTAATGGGCCGCAAGGCACAGGCGTACTTCGACTTCCGTAACCTTTCTTACGAGCGCGTGTGGACCGGCAACACCGATGCGCCGGAGTTTGGAACTGCACGGGAGGTTGGCGCGGCATTGCTCGAAGCCTTCGCTGCAGACTACGAAGAGGGCGGTGTCGATGAGATCCATGTCGTATACACCCGCTTCAAGTCCATGGTGACTCAGGAGCCGACGGTTATCCGTTTGCTGCCGCTTGAGGTTGTCGAAGAGCAGGCCGCGTCCGAATCGGACCTCCTGCCGCTCTACGAATTCGAGCCGGAAGCTGAGCAGGTTCTTGATGCCCTGCTCCCGCGCTACATCGAGTCACGCATTTTCGCCGCCATGTTGCAGGCAGCAGCTTCCGAGCTCGCAGCCCGCCAGCGGGCGATGAAGTCCGCCGGCGACAATGCCACGGACCTCATCAAGAAGTACACGCGTCTGCGCAACACTGCCCGTCAGGCTGAAATTACGCAGGAGCTTTCCGAAATTGTTGCCGGTGCCGACGCCTTGAACGCGTCCTAGCCTGCACGGTCCGGTCCAGCTGTACCTGCACCAAAGAACAAACTTAAAACCCCACGCCATCTACTGAGTGAAGTGAGAGAGATGACTGCCACTGCTACCGAACACGTAGCCGCGACGACCGGTGCTACCGGCCGTATTGCACGTGTTATTGGCCCGGTTGTCGACGTCGAATTCCCGGCTGACGCAATCCCCTCGATTTACAACGCCCTCACCACGGAGATTACCCTCAACGGTGAGACCAAGACCATCACGTTCGAGGTTGCCCTCCACTTGGGCGACAACCTCATCCGAGCCATCTCCCTGCAGGCTACCGACGGACTCGTCCGCGGCACCAACGTAGTGGACAGCGGCTCTCCGATCACCGTGCCCGTGGGCGACGGCGTCAAGGGCCACATCTTCAACGTCCTCGGCCAGCCGCTGGACGTTGCTGAGTCGGAACTGAACATCAGCGAACGCTGGCCGATCCACCGCAAGGCTCCGGCCTTCGCAACGCTCGAAGGCTCCACGGAGATGCTGGAAACCGGCATCAAGGTCATCGACCTTCTCACCCCGTACATCAAGGGTGGAAAGATCGGCCTGTTCGGCGGCGCCGGCGTGGGCAAGACGGTTCTGATCCAGGAAATGATCACCCGTGTGGCCCGTAACTTCGGTGGTACCTCGGTATTCGCCGGTGTTGGCGAGCGTACCCGTGAAGGTAACGACCTCTGGGTTGAAATGGAAGAGGCCGGCGTCCTCAAGGACACCGCCCTTGTATTCGGCCAGATGGATGAGCCGCCGGGAACGCGTCTGCGTGTTGCGCTGTCCGCTCTGACCATGGCGGAGTACTTCCGCGATGTGCAGAACCAGGACGTGCTGCTCTTCATTGACAACATCTTCCGCTTCACCCAGGCAGGCTCCGAGGTCTCCACCCTCCTCGGCCGCATGCCGTCGGCCGTGGGCTACCAGCCCAACCTGGCTGATGAGATGGGTCTCCTCCAGGAGCGCATCACGTCCACCAAGGGCCACTCGATCACCTCGATGCAGGCCATCTACGTTCCCGCAGATGACTACACCGACCCGGCCCCGGCCACGACCTTCGCGCACCTCGACGCAACCACGGAACTTTCCCGTGAAATTGCTTCCCGTGGTCTGTACCCGGCCGTTGACCCGCTGACGTCGACGTCCCGCATCCTGGACCCGCAGTACATCGGTCAGGACCACTACAACACGGCTGTCCGTGTGAAGCAGATCCTGCAGAAGAACAAGGAACTCCAGGACATCATCGCCATCCTTGGTGTTGACGAACTGTCGGAAGAGGACAAGATCGTTGTGTCGCGTGCACGCCGTATCCAGCAGTTCCTCTCCCAGAACACCTACACCGCCAAGCAGTTCACCGGCGTCGAGGGCTCCACCGTGACCATCAAGGACACGGTTGAAGGCTTCACCGCTATCTGCGACGGCGAACTTGACCACATCGCAGAGCAGGCGTTCTTCAACGTCGGCGGCCTGGATGATGTTGAGCGCCAGTGGGCCAAGATCCAGGAACAGACCAAGTAATATGGCTGAGCTTGAGGTTGAGATTGTCGCAGCGGATCACTTCGTGTGGTCCGGAGCGGCCAAGATGGTCAAGGCCCGCACCAGCGATGGTGAGATCGGAATCCTGCCCGGCCACTCGCCCCTGCTGGCGATCCTGGCCGAAGGTGAACTGGCTATTGAGCCGGTTTCCGGGAACCGCATTGCCGTGGCTGTTGACGGCGGATTCTTCTCCGTCGACAACAACCGCGTGGTGATTGTTGCTGACAACGCCCAACTGGGTGACGCGGCTACTGCTGGGATCCGCTAGCACGACCTTGATGGACGCGCCGACTCTTACGTTCATCGCCTTGGCAATCGTTTTTGGATTGCTGGTTTTCGCACTGTGCCTTTCGGGGGTGCGCCGCTTCAATTTGCGGCGCGCCCTTGGCACAGTGGACGCCTCCATTTGCATTGCTGGAAACAGCTGGCAGATGGGGGTTTGTCGTTATCAGGACAACGACCTTGAATGGTTCCGCTTGCTTTCCCTGAGCGTGCGGCCCAAACATAAGTTCAAACGCAGCTCCCTGGAGCTGATGGGCCGCCGCAAGCCCACCGAGGCCGAGGCCGTGAAGGTCCAGCCCGACGTCGTGATTGTCGAGCTGCGGTACGAAGGGCAGGATCTGCGGCTGGCCATGAAATTCGATGCCTACACGGGGCTGTCCTCCTGGCTGGAAGCCGGGCCGGTCATCGGCGTGGGTACCTGGCGCTAGCCACGTGGACTGGATCGCTGATATCCGCTTAACCGACGGACCTGTGTACTGGGCCGCCTGGGTACTTGGAGCCACCGCCGCACTTTTCCTGGTCTGGCGTCCGCGCACCCTTGGCCGCCGCCGTTGGTTCCTCAGTGTTGCCGCCGCAGTGGCCGCCGCGGCCGTAGTGGTGCTCCTGGTCCACTGGGTCCTCATCTATTGGGCCTCAACCTTTCCCGAAGAACTGCCGTTTGACGTCCTGGCATGGGTGTTGCTCGCTGTGGCCGCACTTCTGGTCGTGTTGCTCCGGCTCCGTTCGGCGTCGTGGCGGCGACGTGCGCTGGATGTGCTTGCCCTCCTCGCAGTGGTGCTGCTGGCTACGGTGCAGATCAACGCTTATTTCGGCCTCAACCGGACAGTCGCGGACCTGACGGGAACGGCGCTGAGCCGCATACCTGCTCTGGAGCAGGAGCTGATGCGCCAGCCGAACAGCCCGGCAACGTCCCTGGACGGATGGAAACCCGCCAATCAGCTCCCTGCCCATGGCGTTCTCCGTACCGCATCCATTCCAGGAACCGCCTCGGGCCTCCAGACCCGCGACGCCTACATCTACCTTCCGCCGGCCTACTTTGCTTCGAACCGTCCCAGCCTTCCGGTGCTGGTTCTGGTACCCGGCCAGCCCGGCGGCCCCGCTGACTGGCTGACCGGCGGGTCGCTTCCGGCACGGATGGACAATTTCTCCGCCCGGCACGGGGGAGTGGCACCAGTCGTTGTGGTGGTTGATCCCAACGGCAACCAGTCAGCGAACAATCTCTGCATGGACAGCGCCATTGCCAAGGCGGACACCTACCTCTCCGTGGACGTTCCCGCTTGGATCTCAGGAAAGTTGGACGTGGACGCTGACCACCGGCAGTGGGCCATCGGCGGCTTCAGTTTTGGTGGCACGTGCGCGGTTCAGATGGGCACCCGCCACCCGGAACTGTATACGGGTGTTCTCGCCTTCTCCAGCGAGAGCGAGCCTGCGCTGGCCAAGGAGCGCCAGAAAACGGTTGACGCGGCTTTCCACGGCGATACCGCCGCCTTTGACGCCCAGGTGCCGCTGACGCTGTTGAATCAGCGCAAATATCCTGGCAGCGTGGCATATTTTGCCGCCGGGGCCACCGATCCGGAGTTCGTGGCAAATCTGCGGACCCTTGAGGCCGCGGCCAGCGGGGCGGGTTTCACCGTGGGCTCGGACGTGGTGGCTCACACCGGCCATTCGTGGGACGTGCTGACTCCCGGCATGGACAATGGGCTTGTGCTGCTGGCGGCACACTGGGGGTGGGCGACATGAGGCAAGCTGGCGAATCCCGTGCGCCGGGATTGCTCTGGTCAACCGTCATGCTTCCGGCTGGCCGAAGATTGGGGGGTTACCTGCGGTCGGTGCCGCTGACGCTCAGCATCCTCGGCATTTTCCTGTTGGTCGGGGCGGCAACCGGCAGCTTCCTCAGCGGACCGCCGGAGGAGCTTCTTTCCGTCGCAGGTGTCAGCGCCCCTGGTCTGAAGGCGGGCAACTGGTGGGCCCTGGTGACGTCACTGTTCTTTGCCACGAACCCGCTGGCCTATCTTGTGGCGTCCCTGATGATCCTGCTGCTGCTGGGGCTGGCCGAGAGGAACCTTGGGCCGCTTCAGGCTGCAGCGTTTTTCCTCGGTGGCCAGTTTGCTGCTGTTACAGTCTTCCTGCTTCTGACCCAGTTGGCGCGGTATGCGGGAGACGGCTGGCTGGGGCTGATGGCGGACTACAGCCTGATCGGTCCTTACGCCGCTGTCCTTGCGGCTTCGCTGGCAGCGAGCGGTAGGATTCCTGTCCTGTGGCGGCGCCGGCTGCGGACGGCGGTGCTCTCGGTGTCGCTGCTGCTGGTTCTGTATGTGGGGCATGCCGAGACCGTCATCGGCCTGGTAGGTGCATTGGTGGGTCTCGCAGCCAGCTGGTGGAACCAGGGCGAGCACGGCCAGGTTCACCCGCCCCGTTCGAGCGGCCGGGAAACAAGGAACCTGCTCGCCCTGACGGTGGCCGTGTTCGCCGTGGGACCTATTATTACCGCCGTGGCCCGGACGCCCACCGGCCCACTGGCGCTGCTCCGGGATGTGGTGCTGAACCCCATGCCCACACTGGGTCAGCTCGAAGCAAACTGCGGAGCAACAGTGGAGGCATCCTGCCTGGAGGTGGGGCGGACAGGCTTCGCCGGACCCTTTGGCCTCGCCCTGGCAGTGGTCCCGGTGGTTCTGCTCCTCATCTGTGCTGACGGAATGCGCCGGGGCCGCCGCATGGCACTGCGCATCACGTTGGCCCTTCAGGTGGCGGTCACGGCGATGGCCGCCGTGTACCTGGCCTTGTTCGCCCTGATCCCGCACTATCCCGCGCGGCCGTATACTGCCGCCATGGGTTCGGGTTTTGCCCACATCCTTCCCTTGGTGATCGTCCCCCTGCTGCTGGCCGTCCTGCTTTGGGCTAACCGCCGCCAATTCCGCGTCGAAACCATCCCAGCCGCCCGCCGTCGGCTCTTGGCGGTGGTAGGTGGCGTCTGGCTCCTCCTGTCGGGGAGCTACGCCGTGGCCTGGTTTGGCGCTGGGGGGATGACACGCGACGGCGGCCTGCTGGGTTTGCTGGCTGAACTGTCCAGGCAGTATCTGCCGGTTCCGCTGCCGAATCTCTACCGCCGTGTTTTTGCTGAACGGGACGGCCTCGAGTCCCTGATTTTTGGCTATGCAGGACCGGTCTTCTGGCTCGTTGCGCTGGCCGGCGTCTGGTCCGTGCTCCTGGGCCGGCACCATGGCAGCGATTCAGGCCACGACGACAGGACCGCGGCGCGGAAGCTGTTGCACGAGGGCGGCGATTCACTGTCGTGGATGGCGCTCTGGGAGCCCAACCGGTATTGGTTCAGCCCGGATGGCCGCGGTGCAGTCGCCTATCAGCTGCACGGCAGTGTCGCACTGACGCTGGCGGGCCCTTTCGGTGCGGCGAACGCCCGTCAGCAGACCGCCGAAGGCTTTCTTTCCTATTGCGGCAACCGGGCGCTCATCCCGGCCTTCTACTCGTGCGATGACACGCTGTGGCCCCTACTGCAGGACCGGGGCTTCAAACGCGTGTCCGTGGCCCAGGAGACCAGGCTGGCCGTCAAGCACCTCGAATTCACCGGCAAGGAATGGCAGAACGTCAGGACTGCCCGCAACCGCGCCGCCAAGATGGGCGTCAAAGCCGTCTGGGGCACATACCACGGGCTTCCCTCCGCGCTGCGTGCCCGCCTCAGCGAAGTATCGGAGGAATGGGCGGCAGGAAAAACGGTTCCGGAAATGGGGTTTACGCTCGGCGGCATGGACGAACTGATGGACGACGAAGTGCTGTGTTGCCTGGCCGTGGACGGCGACGGCCACGTGCACGGGCTAACGAGCTGGCTGCCCGTTTACGACGGCGGGACACTCGTTAGCCGCACGCTGGACGTCATGCGCCGGGGTGCCGACGGATTTCCCGGGGTGATGGAGTTCCTCATTGCTTCGGCGGTCCTGGAGTTGCGCGAATCCGTCGAAGTGATCTCGCTCTCCGGGTCCCCGCTCGCCAGCCGGCCCGGCGACGAAACGCCGGGGGAGCCGCTGCAGGCAGAGAATCTTGTCCGGATTCTCAATGTGGTGGGCCACGCCCTAGAACCGGTCTACGGATTCCGGTCCCTGGCGGCTTTCAAATCACGCTTCCAACCCGAGTACCGGGCGCTTTACCTGTATTATCAGGATCCGCTGCAGCTGCCGGCGATCGGGCGAGCGCTCACGCGGGCCTACTTGCCCGGCCTTTCGCTTCAGCAGGGGGCACGGCTGGTTCGGGGCCTGGTGGGCCAGGGAAGCTGATCGTCACAGAAGCCCTGAACGGTTTTCGTCTGGAGCAGCCGTGGTCGGCAAAGACGCTGGGACGAAGAAAAGATCCCCGGCAGAAATGCCGGGGATCTTGTCTTCGCTGGAGACCGAGCAGATGTCGGCCGCCGGGCGGGGGACTAGACCAGCGTTACGCCGGTAGCCTGGGGGCCCTTGGCGCCCTGACCGATTTCGAACTGAACGCGCTGGTTCTCGTCGAGGGTCTTGAAGCCACCGGTCTGGATTTCCGAGTAGTGAACGAAGACATCGCCATCGGAGTCATCCGGGGTGATGAAGCCGAAGCCCTTTTCAGCGTTGAACCACTTGACGGTTCCCTGTGCCATTTATTTCTCCTCATTATGGAACTTGTCTAAGTCCGGCACACCTCGTGCCGGACTCGGTCACTCCGCGAGAAGAATCCTTCAATGCCGTTCCTGGGAACATGCGCTGCAGGAGCTTCGCGCTCGCAACATGTCTTGCGAGCATGAAAAACACCTACACAAAGACTGATCTAAGAATTTCACGCCGATTCCGCCAGGTCAACGCCTCTGAACGGTCAATACGGCAAATTTTGGGCATAAAAGGGATGATTCCCCTTGTCAGGGGCCGAAGGCCGTGACGCGTGCGGATACCCGGCGTCAGAATAGCGGATTGTTGGACTCAGAAAAGCCGTGAGTCGCTGTCGTCCACACCGCGCATGGCATCGTAGTCCAGCGTGATGCAGTCGATGCCGCGGTCGTTTGCCAGCACCTTTGCCTGCGGCTTGATCTGCTGGGCAGCGAAGATGCCACGGACCGGGGCCAGCAGCGGGTCGCGGTTCAGAAGTTCAAGGTAGCGGGTGAGCTGCTCCACGCCGTCAATGTCGCCGCGCCGCTTCAGCTCGATGGCCACGGTGGCTCCACTGGCGTCGCGGGCCAGGATGTCCACGGGGCCGATTGCGGTGAAGTATTCGCGCCGGATGAGTGAAAAGCCAGAGCCCAGGGTCTCGATCTGATCGGCGAGCAGGCGCTGGAGGTCAGCTTCGACGCCATCCTTGATCAGGCCGGGATCCACCCCGAGGTCGTGGGAGGACTCGTGCAGCTGCTCGTGGATGTTGATGATCAGGCGGTCATCTGTCTTGGCGGACTGGACGGTCCACTGTTCCGTGACACCAAGCTCCAGGTCAATATCCTCTGGCGAGGACACGCGGAGACTGGCGGGCGGGCTCATCCAGTTCAGCGGCTTATAGGAGCCGCCGTCGGAATGGACCAGCACCGAGCCGTCGGCCTTGACCAGCAGGAGCCTGGTGGCAAGGGGGAGATGGGCTTTGAGCCGGCCAACATAATCAACTGAACATCGGGCTATGACAAGTCGCACGCCGTACACACTACCGGGGCTGGGGCAGAATGGAGGCATGCCGCGTTCCAACCGTCCCCGCCGCCCTGTCTCAGGAAGGCCGGGAGTAACTGCAGGAAAGCCGGCCGGTAAGAAGGGCAACGGCGACGTTCCTGAGCTGGATCTGGAGCGGGCACGGGCTGGAATCGCGAGGCGGGAAAGCGCGCCCGACGGCGAGTGGATGGTCAGGACCATGACCGCCAGGAACGCGGAAAAGACCTATATTTGCCCCGGCTGCTCCACCGCGGTGGTCCCCGGCATCGCCCATTTGGTGGTGTGGAAGGACGATCATATCTTCGGTGCGGCCGCAGGCCTGGCTGAACGTCGGCACTGGCACACAAACTGCTGGCTGTCCCGGACCTACCGTTACCGCTGACTGGCACTGGCCCGGGCGATCGGCGCCCAGCAGAAGCCCGCTAACGAGTCGCAACACCGCACCTTGCGGGCCACGGGAGTCGCTAAGCTGGCAGGCATGACTTTTGATCCGGCGTCGTACGAATTCAGCCAGCCAACAGGGCCCACCCCCATCCGCGCGTCAACAGTGTTGCCGGCCCGGCGCGAGAACATCGAGCTCCGCACCGAGGATGGCCACATTCTGGTGGGGGAGCTGGCGCTGCCGGAGTCCGGCGCGATCACGGCGACCCTGATCACGCTGCATCCGCTGCCGACGCACGGCGGTTTTATGGACTCGCACGTTTACCGCAAGGCGTCCTACCGGCTTCCTGCGCTCGCCGGCGTGGCCGTGCTTCGCTTCAACACCCGCGGGACTGCGTCTCCGCGGGGAACCAGTGCAGGGTCCTTCGAAGAGGGGATCGGCGAGCGGCAGGACGTTGAGGCGGCGGTGCGTTACGCCGTCGAACGCCAACTGCCCAACCGCTGGCTGGTGGGCTGGTCCTTCGGCACCGAGCTGGCGCTGATGTACGGGGCGGTTGAGCCGGTGGCCAGCCAGATCGAAGGTGCCGTGCTGCTCTCGCCGCCGCTGCACCGCGCATCGGACGCGCACCTGCGCCTTTGGGCGGATTCCGCCAAGCCGCTTACTGTCCTCGTGCCGGAGCATGACGACTACCTCCAGCCCGCGGCCGCCGCTGAACGATTCAGCCTGGTGCCGCATGCCCGGGTGGTGGGCGTCGACGGCGCCAAGCACCTTTGGGTGGGGGAGAAATACGCTTCCCGGGTGCTCAACGAAATTGTGGATGAGGTAACGGAGGCAGGCTCCGGATCCGAAGGTCTGCCGCAGGTGTGGAACGGCCCGGTGGCCACCGCGGCCGCCTAGTTCCTGGGCGTTGGTGTTGGAGATTTAGTGCTTGTCCTGGCGGACGATGTAGATCTCCTTGACCAGCAGCAGGATGGCCGCCGCTGTGGGGATGGCGATCAGCGCCCCCAGGACTCCCAGCAGGCTGCCGCCGGCAATCACGGAGATCACGGCGACGGCGCCCGGGACGGCCACGGCTTTCTGCATGATGCGCGGCGAGATGAAGTAAGCCTCGAACTGAAGGTAGGCGAAGTAGCAGATGCCGTAGATGGCGGCGGTCTGCCAGCCCTCCGTCAGGGATACCAGCAGGACCACAACGCCGGCGATCATGCCGCCCACCAGGGGGATAAAAGCCAGCAGGGCCACCACGAAGGCCAGCAAGAGGGCGAATGGGACACCCACAATGGACATCACGATGAAGGCGAAGGTGGCATTGAGCAAAGCCACACAGGCCTGCCCGATCACGTAGTTGCCGACGGACCGGGTGATCTCCTCAGAGAGGGCCTCCACCCGGGCCCGGCGGGAGCGCGGAGCCAGCCGGTAGCCCCACTTCTTCATGGCTGGAAGGGCTGCGAGGAAATAGAGGCTCAGGACCAGGACAATTAACGTGCCGAAGAGGCCGTTGGCCAGCGTGGAGCCGAAGCCCACCACCCCGCCGAAGATTCCGCCCAGGGCCTCGGGATTGTTGACGAACTTGTCGAGTTCCTCATTGATGCGGTCGCGCACACCAAACTGGTCATCCACGTTGCGGAAGAATTCAGAGTCTATGAAATCACGTACCCAGGTGGGTGCCTGCTCCACGATTTCGGTGACCTGTTCCACGATGGTGGGGATGAGGGTGGCGAAGAACCCTCCCACAGCCATCACCAGGACCAGGACGGCCAGAAGAATGCCGGCCGGGCGGGGAATCCGGCGGGTCTCGAGCCAGCCCACCACGGGTTCCAGGCCCAGGGCAATGAAAAGGGCAGCCACAATCCACAGCAGCAGCTGCGTGGTGTTGGAGCCGATCCAGTAGACCAGCAGGGCAAGCCCCACGCCCACAGTGCCCATGAAGCCCATATAGAGGGGATGTTGCATTGACATCCGCGGACCCGGACGGCCGAATTGCTCGGGCCTACCACTCGTTCCGTCAGCCTCGTCGTCTTCGGTAGCGGCAGGTTCTTCCGTGTGGTTGTATTCCGGTGGGAACTCAAACCGGAGCCTGGGCTGGGCGCCCGGCAGCGGCTGGCGCAAGCGCCGCACAAGCTGGCCCAGCGCCGCAGCTGCTGACCCTCGTCGCTTCGCCGTCGCAGGCATGTCCGGCGAGGATTCCAAAGAGCCAGCGGCCGGTTGATTTTCGTGTCCCGTGGAGGACTCTTCCGTCTTGTCAGTCACTGGTTTATGGGCCTGTTCCGTGCGTGGCGCCGCATTTGCGGGCCGGTGTGATGATCATCGCAAACACTATCAGCAGCCTTGCCAACAGGAGCGAGGGCGCCCGTAGGGCCGCCCAGACGGCGTCGTTTCCGGACCCTGCCGACGCCCAAACGGGGGTTCTGGTAACAAAACGGTTACTATTGAAAGTAAACCCCCGCGAATGATAGGTGTTTCCTTTGCGTTTCAAGACTGCAGTTGCACTCGTGCTGCTCGGCCTCCTGACACTTCTGGCCGGTATCGGCCAAAAGACAATCTGGGCTCCCTCCGAGACCTTTACGGCTTCCGCCCCGGCAGATGCCGCAGCGGCGCCACTGACCGTCATCGACCAGAACCTGCGCACCGCGCAGGGCGGAACGGTGAAGATCAAGATCGAAGGCGACGGCAACTTCCTGCTCGCAGCCGGCCGGCCTGGCGACGTGGACGCCTGGGTGGGCCCGACGGCCCACAACACCATCACCGGGGTTTCCGAGGACAACAAATCCCTGCAGGTTGAGCACGCCGACGGCGACGCCACGGCGCCGAATCCGTCCGGATCCGACCTCTGGGTGTCCACTGAGAACGCGAGTGGTGAGCTGGAGTACTCGTGGACTCCGCCGGCTGACGGCGAATGGTCACTGCTGCTGGCCTCCGACGGCACCAAGCCCGCACCGTCGTCGATCTCCATGACGTTCCCGAATGACACCTCCACCCCTTGGGCCATCCCGCTTATGGTGCTTGGCGGCCTGTTGATCCTCGCCGGCCTCGCGCTGGTGGTTCTGTCCGCCCGCAAGCACGATGGCGAAGGCACCGGCAAGGGCAGCCTGTTCGCCCGGCGTGCACGGGCCAAGGCCGAGGCGAAGTCCTCCGCACGGCTCGGCATGGTTTCCGGCGGCATGGTCACCGCCGCAGTGACAGCCCTTGTTATGGCCGGGACGGGTGTTGCTGCGAACGCTGCCACCACACCCGCTCCGGCTCCGGCCACCGGATCTGCGACACCGGAGGCCGCCCAGGCCGCCGCGCCGGTCCTCCTGGACGCCCAGTTCCGCAGGATCCTGGAACAGGTCTCCAGCGCCGCCGATGCCGGCGACGCCGCGAAGGATGCAGCCAAGCTCGCAGAGCGGGTCGCCGGGACGGAGCTTGAGGTCCGTACCCAGAACTACAAGATCCGTTCCCAGGTGGGCACCTATGAAGCCCGGATGCCTGTCCGTTCCACGAAGCTCCTCACCACCGTGGTCACTAGCGACCAGAGCTGGCCCCGTTCAGTCCTCGCGGTCACACAGGGCGACGGCAACGTTGTCCCGCAGCTCCTGACCTTGGTCCAGCCTTCGCCCCGGGAGAACTACAAGCTCACCGAGACCACCCCGCTGCAGCCGGGAACCACGTTCCCCGCCATCGGCCGGGACGGCACCGACACGCTGGCCGCCAACGACAAATCGGGCCTGCTGTACAGCGGCGAGGAAGCCCTGGCCGGGCTGGCCGACCGCCTGACCAACCCGGAGTCGAGCTTCAAGGACAAGGTGGTGGAGGGCGCTTCTTCGCCGTACATCGCCGACACGCTGTCCTACCAGGCGGAGGTAGTGAAGTCGGGAGAGAACGGCAACTTCTCCTTCACCCACAAGGTGGCGCCGGAAAGCACTGTGGTGTTCCGGACGGCTGACGGCGGGGCGCTGGTGCTGGGCCGGATCAACTTCGGCTTTGACGGCACGCCAAAGGCCTCCGGTGACAAGCTCACCATCGGCGACGACGCGGCGGCGCTTGCCGGCGGCAAGGAAACCACCACCGGCATGGTGCTGAACTTTGCAGAATCAATGGCGGTCTACGTCCCGCCGACAGGTTCGACGGATCCCATCAAGCTGGTCGCTGCAACGCGCGGGCTTGTAGGCGCAAGCTTCAAGTAGGTCCGCAGGGTCCAGTCCCTGAAGCAGTACCCCCGGCAGCGGCCGGAGTGGCTAGAGTGGAAAGCATGAGTTCGCCAGCTTCCCGCCCAGTCCCTCCAGCCGCTGCCAGCCTGCTTAACCTGCGTGGCGCCGTCGACCTTTCATCCCTGAAACAGCGCCAGGCACCTCCTGCCGCTCCCGGCAATCCGCCGGTTCCCGGGGATGCGGGTGCCAGCGCAGACCCAGGTGCAGTAACGCCCGACGACGGCGCTGCGCCGCTGCGGGTCACAGTCACCGAAGGCAATTTCCAGGAACTCGTGGAGCTCTCCGCGCAGGTGCCGGTGGTCTTCGCGCTGTGGGCGGCGTACTCGCCGGAATCCGCCGAGATGCTCGACTCGCTGGAGCGGGTCATCAACAGCTACGGCGGCCGCCTCGTATTGGGGGCGGCGGACATCGAAGCCTTCCCGCAGCTGGCTCAGGCCTTCCAGGTCCAGGCCGTCCCCACCGCCGTTGCCGTGCTCAAGGGCCAGCCCGTACCGCTCTTCCAGGGTGGCGCCGAGGAAGCCCAGATCCGGCCCCTCCTGGATGAACTGCTCAAAGTGGCGGCCGCCAATGGTGTCACGGGCAGCCTCGGCGGTGGCGGTACGCCGCCGGAAACCGAACCGGCACCCCTTCCGCCGCTGCACCAGGCCGCCTTCGACGCCATCGAAGCGGGCGACTATGAAGCAGCGGCCGTGGCCTACCGCCAGGCCTTGCTGGAAATGCCGGCCGACGCGGAGGCCAAGGCCGGCCTCGCCCAGGTGGAGCTGATGGCCCGGCTCCAGCCGCTCTCCGCAGAGGACTCTGAAGCATTGCGTTCCCTCGCCGCCAACGAGCCTGACAATTTGGCCGCCCAGCTGGGCGTGGCGGACCTGGATGTGTCCGGCGGCCATGTGGAGGACGCCCTGAACCGCGTGGTCAGCTTCATTGGCCGGAACTTTGGCCCGGAACGGGAGACCGCCCGCGTACGCCTCCTGGAGCTCTTTGACGTGGTGGGCACCTCCGACCCCCGTGTTGCCAAGGCACGCCAAGGACTCGCCAGGGTCCTGTTCTAGTGCCTGCCCTGTTCCAGCCGCTCAAGCTCCGTTCCCTGGAGCTCACGCACCGCGGCTGGGTTTCACCCATGTGCCAGTACAGCTGCGGTCCCGACGGCGCCCCGGGGGTTCCGAATGACTGGCACCTGATGCATCTGGGCTCCTTCGCCGCGGGTGGCGCAGCGTTGATCCTCACCGAGGCGGCGGCGGTTAATGCAGCCGGCAGGATCAGCCCCCGTGACGCCGGGCTGTACAACGACGAACAGGCTGAGGCCTGGCAGCGGATCACGTCCTTTGTGCACCGGCACGGTGCGGCGGAAGCGAAGATCGGGGCCCAGCTTGCCCATGCCGGCCGGAAAGCGTCCACCTACTGGCCATTCGCCGGCCTGCGGGGCAGCGTCCCGGAATCCGACGGCGGCTGGCCCACGGTGGGTCCGTCCGGGCTTGCTTTCGACGGCTATGTTGAGCCCGCTGCGCTGACCGAGGCGCAGATCCAGGACGTTATTGCCGATTTCGCGGCGGCCGCGGTGCGTGCGGTCGACGCCGGCTTCGACACCGTGGAGATCCATGGCGCGCACGGTTATCTCCTGCACCAGTTCCAGAGCCCGCTGATCAATACCCGGATCGATTCCTGGGGCGGGGACGAAGCCGGCCGGAACCGGCTGATGCTCGCCGTTGTTGACGCCGTCCGCAACGTCATCCCTGAATCGATGCCCCTGCTGCTTCGGATTTCAGCCACCGACTGGGCGCCGGGCGGCGTCGATGTCCAGGCTTCGGTCCGGCTGGCAGCCCGGGCGGCGGAGCACGGGGTGGACCTCATTGACGTCTCCAGCGGAGGGGCCGTGGCCCATCAGGACATCACGCCGGGTCCGGGCTATCAAACGGAGTTCGCCGCACGCATCCGCCGGGAAGCCGGGATCCCCACAGGCACCGTTGGCCTGCTGACCTCCGCGGGCCAGGCGGAGCATGCCGTGGCCACCGGGCAGGCCGACGGTGTGTTTATTGCCCGGGCCGCGCTCCGGGATCCGCACTGGTGGCTCCGGGCGGCTTTTGAACTTGGGCATGACCTCCCGTGGGCGCCGCAGTACGAACGGGCACTGCCGCGGCATTCGTTCTAGCCTTCCCTACGCCTTTGGCCCTAGTCCTGCGGGAGGACCCCCTCGGCAGGGCCCTGGGTCTAGGCTGGCGTTATGACTGCTCCGCATCCTGATCCCCACTCTGATCCGGTGGCGCACACCGGGCCCGTTCCTGCCCTGTCCATCCGCGGGCTCGCCAAGCGTTTCGGCGGAAAAATCGCCGTGGACGGTATCAGCCTCGACGTCCCGGCGGGTTCGTTCTTTGGCATCGTGGGACCCAACGGCGCCGGCAAGACCACAACGTTGTCCATGGCCACCGGCCTGCTGCGGCCCGACTTCGGCACGGCCATTGTCCACGGGGTTGACGTCTGGGCCCGCCCGCTGGAAGCAAAGAAACTGATGGGCATTCTCCCTGACGGTGTCCGCCTCTTTGACCGGCTCACCGGCGAACAGCTGGTCACCTACGCCGGGCTGCTGCGCGGCATGGACAAAGAGGTGGTGGCCTCCCGCGTGGGGGAGCTGCTGTTCGCCCTGGACCTCAACGAGGACGCCGGGACCCTCGTGGTGGACTATTCGGCCGGCATGACAAAAAAGATCGCCCTGGCGTCGGCCCTGATCCACGCCCCGAGACTGTTGGTGCTCGATGAACCCTTCGAGTCCGTGGATCCCGTCTCGGCTGCCAACATCCGCTCCATCCTGGACAGTTATGTAGCCTCCGGCGGGACGGTGATCGTCTCGAGCCACGTGATGGATCTCGTCCAGCGCATGTGCGACCACGTCGCCGTGGTGGCGGCCGGAAGGCTTCTCGCTGCCGGGACCGTGGACGAAGTCCGCGCCGGGGCAACGCTGGAAGAAAGGTTTGTCCAGCTTGTCGGTGGACGCAACCACACGGAGGGTCTGGAATGGTTGCGCACCTCCTAAGGCTCAAGCTGACGCTGCTGCGGAACGGCCTCCGCCGCAGCCCTTGGCAGCTCGTGGGCCTGGCGTTCGGCGTCCTCTATGCGCTTTTCATCGTGGGTGCTCTCGTTGTGGCCCTGGTGATGCTGCGGCAGGAAAACAACGAGCTGGCGTACACGGCCATAGTGCTTGGCGGTTCAGCTGCCATCCTGGGCTGGGGAATCATCCCGGTGGCGGTTTCGGCCACCGACATGACCCTCGATCCTGCCCGCTTCACCACATTTGCTGTCCCCATGCGGCAGCTCCTGGCCGGCCTGGCCCTGGGCGGCCTGATCGGAATTCCCGGGGTAGCCACGTCATTGGTTGCGCTGGCCACCGTGGGCACGTGGGCCCGTGGCTTCGTTCCTGCCGTTGCCGCCTTATTGGGAGCGGCCCTCGGTGTGATGACGTGCATTGTGCTGTCCAAAGTGGTCACCACCGCCACGGCCAGCCTGGCGGCGTCGCGGCGCTTCAAGGACGTCAGCGGCGTTGTTTTTATGGTTCCGTTGATTCTGATGGGCCCCATTGTTGCGGGCGTGTCGCAGGGGATCTCAGCGTCCGCCGGGTTCCTGCCTGACTTTGCCCGGACGCTGGCCTGGACGCCGCTCGGCGCTGCCTGGTCCCTGGGCGGCGACTTCGACGCCGGCCGGCCCGGCGAGGCCGCCGTGAAGCTGCTTATTTCGCTGCTCACCCTCGCGGGACTTGCGTGGTGCTGGAAAGTCCTCCTGGAACGTGCCCTGGTGAACCCTCCGTACCAGGGAAGCGGGAGCCGGAAGGGCGGCAAGCTGGGGCTGTTCGCGCTCCTGCCCGCCACGCCCACCGGTGCCGTCACAGCACGTGCCCTGACCTACTGGCTGCGGGATCCCCGTTACGGCGGATCGCTCATTGTGATTCCGCTGCTGGCCGTGGTGATGTTCTTCCAGGCGAGCCAGGGGGACAGCTTCGGGATCCTCGCGATGCTGGGCCCGTTGACCGCTTTCCTTATGGCCTGGGCGATCTCCGCCGACATCTCCTACGACAACACCGCGTTTGCGCTCCACCTTGCCACGGGCGTGCGGGGTGTACCGGACCGGCTGGGCCGGGCCTTGGCGTGCCTGATACTCGCCGTCCCGGTGGTGCTCGCCTTTTCAGTGGTGCCGTTTATGTTCACCGGCAGCTGGGAATGGCTGCCCGGCGTGCTGGGACTTTCGGTAGGAATTCTGCTGACCGGTCTTGGCCTCTCGTCGGTAGTCTCGGCGCGGTACAACGTCGCAGTGCCACTGCCCGGGGACAGCCCGTTCAAGAAGCCCCCAGGCAGCGTCGGCCAGACCATGGCCGTGCAGTTCGGCGGCATGGGTGTCCTGTCCGTCCTGGTGCTTCCGGAAGCTGGCTTGGTCATTGCCCAAAGTGTGACCGGAAACCCTGTCTTCGGATGGCTGAACCTTGCAGTGGGCCCCATCCTGGGACTGCTACTTTTTGTCGTGGGCATCAGGCTCGGTGGCCGCTGGCTGGAGGCCCGTGGCCCCGAAATGCTGGCCCAGTTGACCGTCAACCGCTGATTCCGAAAAGCACCAGAAAGGCGGCCAACATGGAAGTTGTCATCCTCCAGGGCAGCAAACAGATCGGACGGCTCGTTGCCGACGCCATCGAGGCCCTGCTCCGGCGGAAGCCAGCTTGTGTGCTGGGCCTCGCCACGGGGTCATCGCCGCTGCCCGTCTACGACGAGCTGGCGGCGCGGCATCAGAATGCGGGACTGGACTTCAGCAATGCCCACGCCTTCGCCCTGGACGAATACGTGGGGCTTGCCCACGGGCATCCGGAGTCCTACCGGGAAGTCATCCGGCGGGAATTCACCAGCCGCGTCAACATCGCCGAACGCAACGTACATACGCCTGACGGCGCGGCCCTTGACCTGGCCGCGGCCTGCCGCGACTACGAAGATGCCATGCGGGCGGCGGGCGGCGTGGACCTGCAGCTCTTGGGCGTCGGCACGGATGGCCACATCGGGTTCAACGAGCCCGCGTCCTCGCTCGCATCCCGGACCCGCATCAAAACCCTGATCGAGCAGACGCGCCGCGACAACGCCCGGTTCTTCACCAGCCTGGCAGAAGTGCCCCACCACGTGGTGACCCAGGGGCTGGGCACCATTCTCGAGGCCCGGCACGTTGTCCTCATCGCTACCGGGGCGCAGAAGGCGCCGGCGGTCCGCGACTTCGTGGAGGGTCCCGTTGCCGCCCTCTGCCCGGCTTCGGTCCTCCAGTTCCACCCCCACGCCACCATCCTGGTGGATGAGGCTGCGGCGTCGTCGCTGAAGCTCGCGGACTTCTACCGGCACACGTACGATCACAAGCCTGCATGGCAGGAGTTGTAATTCCGGGGGGCTGTAATTCCGGCCACACGCCACGGGTGGTCGGGTACCGCGTTGCGCGGAACGGGCTGCGGCAAACGGCGCGGTGAGTGCAAAACGGTCCTCCCGCCGTCGAACGTCCGCCCTCCCGGGACGCTAAGATGGATGCCATGACTAGCATGACGGACCCTCTCGAAAACGACCCGATGCGCGAGCTTTCCGGGGCTGGAACGTCCACGGCCACCATCGAGCGCGAAGAGCTGCGCCAGGAAGTGGAGCCCGGTGACCGGGAACGCTTCTCGCACTACGTGCGCAAGGAAAAGATCATGGAATCCGCGCTGACGGGTGATCCTGTTATTGCCCTGTGCGGCAAGGTATGGACACCGGGCCGGGATCCGCAGAAGTTCCCGGTGTGCCCCATGTGCAAAGAGGTTTATGACGGCCTCCGCCCGGGCAACGACGGCGGCAAGGGTCCCGGAGGGGACTCGGGCGACAACAAGTAGTGACGGACACGCTCTTTGGCGGCCCCACCCTGCCACCGGCTTATCCGGAACGCGCAGCCTGGGGAACCGCCCAAAAACTCCGTGCCTGGCAGCAGCAAGCCCTTGACCTCTACTTCAGGACCGGTCCCCGCGACTTTCTGGCCGTAGCAACTCCCGGCGCCGGGAAGACCACCTTCGCGTTGCGCGTGGCTTCCATGCTCATCGAATCCGGGGCGGTTAACCGGGTCACCATTGTAGCGCCCACGGACCACCTGAAACGGCAGTGGGCCGACGCCGCTGCGAAGGTGGGCATCGCCATCGACCCCAACTTCAAGAACTCCGACGGCCAGCACGGCCGCGGTTTTGTTGGGGTGGCTGTCACGTACGCCCAGGTGGCCAGCAAACCCATGCTGCATCGGGCCAAGACCGAGGCGGCCCGCACGCTGGTGATCCTTGACGAGATCCACCACGGCGGCGAAGCCCTGTCCTGGGGCGATGGCCTCCGCGAAGCGTTTGACCCGGCGACACGGCGGCTCTCCCTGACTGGTACGCCGTTTCGCTCCGACACCTCGCCCATCCCGTTTGTTGAATACGCGCAGGACAAGGACGGCATCCGGCGCTCGAAAGCTGACTACACGTACGGCTACGGCAACGCCCTGCGTGACCACGTGGTGCGTCCCGTCATGTTTATGGCCTACTCGGGCCAGATGCGGTGGCGCACCAGTGCCGGCGAGGAAATGGCGGCTTCCCTCGGCGAGGCCGCGGTCACCAAGGACATCACGTCGCAGGCGTGGCGGACGGCGCTGAACCCGACCGGGGAATGGATCCCCGCTGTCCTGGCGGGGGCGGACAAACGCCTCAGCGAAGTGCGCCGCACGGTTCCGGACGCCGGCGGGCTGGTCATCGCCACGGACCATGACGATGCCAGAGCCTATGCCGGGCAGCTGAAACGGATCACCGGAGAGTCTCCCACAGTGATCCTTTCCGACGACGCCAAGGCCTCCAGCAAGATCGAGGAATTCACCGTGAGCGAGAAACGGTGGATGGTTGCCGTCCGGATGGTGTCAGAAGGCGTGGATGTGCCCCGGCTTTCCGTCGGCGTCTATGCGACGTCCACCTCCACGCCGCTATTCTTCGCCCAGGCGGTGGGCCGCTTTGTGCGTGCCCGGAAGCGCGGCGAAACGGCCTCGGTCTTCCTGCCGTCCGTGCCGACGCTGATGGCCCTGGCCAACTCGATGGAGGCCGAACGCGACCACGCGCTGGACCGCCCCGAGAAAGAGGACAGCGACGGCCTGTTCAATCCCGAGGACTCCCTGATGGAAGAGGCCAACCGGGAGGACAAGGCGTCCGACAGCCTCACCAAGGGCAAATTCGAGGCCCTCGACTCGCAGGCGTCCTTCGACCGCGTATTGTATGACGGCGGCGAGTTCGGCACCGGGGGAGAGGTGGGCTCGGAGGACGAACTGGACTTCCTGGGCATCCCCGGGCTGCTGGACGCCGAGCAGGTGGGAACGCTGCTGCGGCAGCGCCAGCACGAACAGCTCAACCGCAAGAACCGGCGTGCGCCGGCAGCCGAGCCGGCCGCCGCGGCGCCGGCCATACCGGACCACCGGATGCTGATGGACCTGCGCAACGAGCTGGCCAAAAACGTGGCGGCCTGGTCGGCCCGGACCGGAACACCGCACGGTGTGGTGCACACGAAGCTGCGGACTGTCTGTGGCGGCCCTCCGGTGGCCCAGGCGAACGAGGATCAGCTCCAGTCCCGGCTGCGCAAGCTCCAGGACTGGTTCATCGGCCGGAAGTAGCGGCCCAGGAGACAGTTGTGGCCCGGGTGCTGTGCATCCCGGGCCACGCTTGTTACTGTCCTTATGGTGTTGACGGGTGGGTCCGTTGCCGTTGTAGGGTCGTGGCTACCCGGGGTAGGCGGGTATGGCTTTGTTGCTGTGGTCCGGACGACTCACGTCGTGACGGCTTCGTAGGATTGGCCGCCCGCCACCCCGCGATGACCCGACCGCTCATTGAGAGACGCTACTTGAATCGCCGGATAAGGACACGACGGCGCGGTTATCTGCTGGGATTTCACCCAATCAACAGACTGGAGGCAGTTTTGGCGAAAGTGTGGGCCGATATCGACGCCGGCAAAGCCCATCATCACTGCGTCGTGATCGACGCCGATGGAAACCGTCTGCTCTCGCAGAAAATACCCAACGACGAACCCGCCCTGCTCGAACTCATCGCCAACGTCCTGAAACTTGGGGACGGGGACGAGGTCATCTGGGCGACGATCTGAACCACGGCGGCCCGGCGCTGCTGATCGCCATCCTCGTCGCCCACGGACAGAACATCCTCTACATCCCGGGCCGGATCGTCCACCACGCCTCCCGCCTTTACCGCGGCGAGGGCAAAACGGACGCCAAAGACGCCGCAGTCATCGCTGACCAGGCCAGGATGCGGAAAGACCTGCAGCCACTGCGGGCCGGGGATGAGATCAGCACAGGGCTGCGGATCCTCACCGCCCGCAGGGCGGACAAATCCGCGGACCGGGTCCGAGCGATCAACCGGCTGCAGGCCCAGCTGCTGGAATATTTCCCCGCTTTGGAACGGGCCTTTGACTACAGCCGCTCCAAAGCCGCCCTGCTGCTGCTGACCAAACACCGGACCCCGGACGGGATCCGCCGCACAGGACAGACCAGACTCCACGCGTGGCTAAAGAAGCACGGTGCCCGGTCAGCGGCCGCGGTCGCCCAGGCCGCAGTGGACGCCGCGAAATCCCAGCACACCACCGTCCCGGCCCAGCACATGGGGGAGGGGATCGTCGCCGCCCTCGCCCGGGAAATCCTCGCCCTGAATGAGGAACTGGCCGAACTTGATGAGCCGATCAGCGAGAAAGTCACCGAACACCGGCACACCCGGTCCCTGCTCAGCATGCCCGCCTTGGGGCCCGTCCTCGCCGCGGAGTTCCTCGGCGCCACCGGCGGGGACCTCACCGTCTTTGAAACCGCCGACCGGTTCGCCGGCGTCGCCGGCCTCGCCCCCGCACCGCGGGACTCCGGCAGGATCACCGGCAACCACCACCGCCCCCGCCGCTACGACCGCCGGCTCCTGCGTGTCTTCTACCCCTCCGGCCTCTCGGCGCTGAAATCCTGCCCCGCATCGCGCGCCTATTACGACCGCAAACGTGTTGAAGGGAAAACCCACATCCAGGCCATGCTTTCCCTCGCCCGGCGCCGCCTGAACGTCCTCTGGGCCATGCTCCGCGACGGCAGCACCTACACACCGGTCCCGGTCTCGACAGCACGGCTGGCCGCCTGACAAGCGGCTACAGGCCGTGGTGAACGCGATCATTCGAATGCGCGAAATTAGGTTGCGGGATACCGTTTCCGGGGGCGGTCATGCGGTCGGGATGAACGAATGTCCTGGGGTGGCTCCGCCGCGATTGAGGGCGGGGGGTCTGCGAAGAGGCCGATCAGTCCGTCGACTTCCCTGGTTGCTGTGGCGGGGTGCCGGAAGTGCTGGTGGGGTTCAATGGCATAGCGGGTTCGTCGTCCGTCCCGGCTGCGGTGCAGGTATCCGCCGGCTTCGAGATCCTTGAGGATTTGCAGGGTCGATCGTGGTGTGATCCCGACCTTCTCGGCGATGTCTTTCACGCGGGCGTCAGGGTCTGTTGCCACCGCCAGCAGGACGTGGCCGTGGTTCGTGAGAAAGGTCCATGTTGGGCGCAAAGGTGTTGGCGGTGCTGCAGGAAGCGGTGGTTGCAGGCCACTTTCCGGAACTGGCGGCGGGATTGTCATGGTTGCTCCTCGCTGACGTCTCCGATGGCGCCCGCATGCCTGTCGGGACGCAGGCGCTGGGCCTTCGTGATGATCGTTCCACCATCTTGCCTGATTGGAGTTACGAGGATGAAAGCGCGGATTCGCCGTGCGGCGGCCTTGATGCTTTTCAGCGAGGCGCCCCCGGTGGTCCCTGCTTGTGAGAAAAGACAGGGAACCGCCCGGACTTGGAAATCGCTCGCGGTACTTTCGAGCACCGGCCGGACCCGGGCAGCGATCGCCTCTGCTTCTGCAGTCTGCCGGATGGCTGCGAGCCGGTGGGTGAGGGGGTTGAGGCTGAATCCGGTCCGTTCCACGGGCACCAGGAGTATCAGGGGCCTGCCCTCCATCCTGGCCAGCGCCGCTGCGCGCCGCGCAGTCTCAGGGGCTCCTGCCCCATCAAGTATCAGTGCCGCCACCGGGCGGACCGGTTCATCTTTCATGCGCGTCACCCTTTGTAGGTGAGTGCGGGTCCGCGTCTGATTTCTCGGCGTCGCCCTGTTGGGGTGTTGAGGTGGCTTTCGTGCCAAGGCGTCTGCCCCATAGTGGTTCCAGGGCCACGATCTCCTCGGGTGATGCGGTTCCGAAGGGGGAGTGCGCCGGCCCCTCGGAAGCCCGGCGTTCTTGGCCGCGGGTGGCCCAGAGGCTGACGCCGATGGACACACCGAGGATAGTGGCGATGACGGCCAGGGACAGTGGGGTGGGGATGTAGTAGATGTCGATTTTGAGGAGCATTTTGATGCCGACCCAGATCAGGACGAGCGCGAGTCCGATCTTGAGGTAGATGAAGCGGTGGATCATGTCAGCGAGCAGGAAGTACATGGCCCGCAGGCCTAGGATAGCGAAGGCGTTGGCTGTGAAGACTAGGAACACTTCGTCGGTGACGGCGAAGATCGCGGGGATGGAGTCCACGGCGAAGATGATGTCCGTGACCTCGATGAGGACCAGCACCGCGAGTAACGGGGTGGCCAGCAAGATGCCGTTTTTGCGGATCAGGAACCGCTGGCCGTGGAAGTCGTTCGTCATGGGCACGCGCCGGCGGAAGAGTTTCAGCGCCCGGGACTTTGCCGGGTCAAGCATGACGTTGCGGTGGCGGATCATCCGGTAGCCGGTGATGAGCAGGAACGCCGCGAAGATGTATAGCACCCACTCGGCGCTGGCGATGATGGCGGAGCCCGCCGCGATGAAGATGCCCCGGAAGATCAGGGCGCCCAGGACCCCGAAGAACAGCACCCGGTGCTGGTACTCGCGGGGGACGGCAAAGTACGTGAAAATGATCGCCCAGATGAACACGTTGTCCACTGCGAGGGACTTCTCGATCAGGTATCCGGCGAAGTACTGCTGGCCAAACTCCGCACCGTAGACCTGCCATATCAGGACGCCGAAGCCAACACCGAAGGCGACCCAGACGGCGGACCAGAGCGCGGCTTCCCGGACACGGATGAGGTGCGCTTTGCGGTGCGCGAACAGGTCCACGGCAAGCATCAGGACAATAAAGGCAAGAACGGCCAGCCAGGCCCAAAAAGGAACATTCATCAGGGAGTACCCGCTTCCAGTCAGTTCAAACCAACTGGAGGTCTTTCCCGGTCCCAAGGGACCTGTCCCGCCGGGCCGCTCAGGGTCGGCCGTACTGACGACGGGACATTCGGGGGATACTCCCCTCCACACAATTAGTGAATCATACTTCATCTATTACGGCAACGGGTCGTCGTTGGCCTGGCTAGCCCCGACGCCCCAGGGATTACTGCAGACTTGCCGGCTAAGACACTAGAACACTGGCTACGACAGTCGCAGCGGCAATGCAGGTGCTCCTGAACGGCGGGTGACGGACGCCCTCGTTGCCAAGCTTCGCTCAGACAGCGCCGAGGTAGTTCGCGGGCCTCGCTGTGCTCGGGCAGTACAAGCTCTTTTGTCTTTTTTGCTGCTGTCCGTTGGATCTTACGTGCCCGCTCCACCGGCGCAACCGTCCTGCGGACGCCCGCGCAGCAGATGGATTGGCTTCGGCGCTGCGCTGATTTCCTCACACAATCCATCCCCGCGGAAGCGGTCACCGCACCGGTCCTTCCCGCCTATAACAAGGCAGGGGACGGATACGACTGGACGGACACCCTCGAAGGCGCCGCCTGGTCTCTGCTGCCGAACTGGGCCAGCGAAGGCTGGGACGCCGGATCGTGGCCCTACATCATCTTCACCGTCGCCCGCACCCACGACAGCCATGGGGAACTGTTCGGCTACGGCACCTGCGTCGAGGGCGACACCTCCACCCACTGGTTCCGCTCCCAAAACGCCTGCTTCGAAGCCATCACCGACGAGGTGTTCTTCCACTGGGCATCCGGTCAGTCCGACGGCTCCGACAACCTCCCCGCCACGGCCGCGGAACTCCCCGACCAGGACCGCAAGCCCTACCCCGGCTGGACCAGCTAAAAGCTCCTGAGGTGTCCCGGCCAAGACCGGCCGGGACACCTGCAAGGCACGACGACATCCGTTGACAACATCATTGAGATTCCTATGTCAGGCGACTTCGACGCCGCCGAGCTCCATTTCGGCGACGGCATCCTCAAGGTCTTCGGCGATGCCGGCGGTGAGTGAACGGATGACCGTGACGGAGTAGCCGGCCTGGACCGCGTCCAGCGAGGTGGCCATAACGCAGTAGTCTGTGGCGATCCCCACCAGTACGACGTCTTCCACGTCGTGGCTTTGCAGCCAGTCGTCCAGTCCGATGGCGTTCTCCGCCGGGGCGTAGGCATCCGGGTCAGCGGGCATGGCGCCCGGCTGGCGTTCCCCGGTGGGGACGGCGTCCTCAGGAGCCAGCAGTCCCTCAAAGCCAGAGTACGCCGCGGTGAACTGGCCCTTCTGGAAGTAGGCCTGGATGTATTCGGTGTCCAGGTCCGGATGGAGCTCCGCGCCGCGCGTGCCGGCGACACAGTGCCGGGGCCAGCTGTCCTTGAGGTCGGGCGCGTCGGAAAAATGCGCCCCGGGATCGATGTGCCAGTCCTGGGTGGCAAGAATGTGGTCGAACTCGTTGTGATGGGCGTCCACGTACTCGCTGATGGCTCCGGCAACATCGGCACCGCCGGCCACAGCCAGGGAGCCGCCTTCGCAGAAGTCGTTCTGGACGTCAACGATGATCAGGGCGCGGGACATCAGTTCTCCTCAGTTTTCTTCATAGAGAGTAGGTATCGCAGGCTCGCCGCGCTGCAGGCGGTTGACGACGCCGGGCAGTTCGGCCATGGTGTCCGCATGCCGCTGGCGGGCGCGGACCACACCCTCGTGTCCGGTCCAGCCCGGCAGCAGCTCGCCGTTCTTCATAAACTGCTGAAGCAGTGGCCGGTCGTTGCCGTCGTCTTCGGGGCGATGGCCGATGCCCACGATTTCCTGGGTGGCCACCCCCCGCTCGTTGAGCTTGCGCAGCGCATATTTGCGGCCGCCCATGCTGGTCTTGTTCTTGGCGGCCTTCGCCACGGAGACGAAATTTCCGGCGTCGTCGGTGCGGCTGACGAGCTTGTAGACCATGCTCGCGGTGGGTGCACCGGAGCCGGTGACCAGAGACGTGCCCACGCCGTACGAATCCACCGGAGCGGACTGCAGCGCGGCAATGGCGAACTCGTCCAGGTCCGAGGTAACTACAATCTTCGTGTTCACATTGCCGAGCTCGTCCAACAGTTGACGGACCCACTGGGCCTGGGCCACGAGGTCCCCGGAGTCCAGCCGGACGCCCCCCAGCTTGGGCCCCGCCAACTCGACGGCGGCACGCACCGCTGCTTCGACGTCGTACGTGTCCACCAGCAGCGAGGTGCCGGGACCGAGGGAGGCGATCTGCGCCTCGAAGGCGTCACGTTCGGTGTCATGCAGAAGCGTGAAGGAGTGTGCGGCGGTGCCCACCGTCTTGATGCCGTAGCGAATGCCGGCCTCGAGGTTGGAGGTGCTGTCGAATCCGGCGATGACGGCGGCGCGGGCGGCCGCTGCCGCCGATTCCTCGTGCGTGCGCCGGGATCCCATCTCGATGCAGGGCCGGTTGCCGGCCGCGGTGATCATGCGGGACGCGGCGGAGGCGATGGCACTGTCATGGTTCAGGACCGAGAGCACGTAGGTCTCCAGCATGCAGGCTTCGGCAAACGTTGATTCAACAATCAGGATGGGGGAGTTGGGGAAGTATGCCTCGCCCTCCGGGTAGCCCCAGATGTCACCGGAAAACCGGTAGTTCGCCAGGTAGTCCAGGGTGTCCTGGTTGACCACCCCGGTCCGGCCCAGGTAGTCCAGTTCCGCTTCGCCGAAGCGGAAGTTGGCGATGCCTTCCAGCAGGCGGCCTGTTCCCGCCACAATCCCGTACCGCCGGCCGTCGGGCAGGCGCCGGGCAAAGGCCTCGAAGACCGACCGGCGGTGTGCGGCGCCCGAATGCAGCGACGCCTGCAGCATGGTCAGTTCGTAGTGGTCTGTGTAAAAGGACGTGCGGGGATGGTCCCAGCCGGCGGAGGTACTCACGAAATTCACTCTAGTCCCCACCGGCTCCCTCGTCTCGCTTCGCTTCGCCGCGGGGCCCTCGCCGGCGTGGGCCCACCCACCGGCTCCCTCGTCTCGCTTCGCTTCGCCGCGGGGCCCTCGCCGGCGTGGGCCCACCCACCGGCTCCCTCGTCTCGCTTCGCTTCGCCGCGGGGCCCTCGCCGGCGTGGGCCCACCCACCGGCTCCCTCGTCTCGCTTCGCTTCGATGCTGGGCCCTCGCCGGCGTGGGCCCAGCATCCCCATAGAATGGACAGATGACCTTAAGCGTTGCGCTCGGCCCTGATACACAGGAGGGCACCCGGACCGGGACAGAGGCGTCCACCGACTCCCTGACCGCCCCGGACATCCCTTGGAACCTGGTGATCTGGAACGATCCCGTCAACCTGATGAGCTACGTCAGCTTCGTCTTCCAGAGCTATTTCGGCTATTCCGAGTCCAAAGCCAACAAACTGATGATGGAAGTCCACAAAAAGGGCCGGTCCATTGTTGCGCACGGCAGCAAGGAACAGGTTGAGCGGCATGCCGTGGCCATGCACGGCTTCGGCCTCTGGGCCACCGTGGAGAAGGCCACCGGCGGGAATGGTGGAAACTCCAAAAACTCAGGAAAATCCGGCGGGTCCGGGCAGGGCAAGGGGAAACGTGGCTAAGGCATTCAAATACGGGCTCAAGGGCATCACCGGGTTCCTGGAACCCGCGGAACGGGAGCTGCTCCGCAGCCTGATCGATGACGTCATCTCCATGCTCCAGCCGGCCGAACACGCCAGCCAGGATCCGCTCGCCGCCCTGATCGGGCTGGACATGGACGTCCAGGAACCGACGGACCGTGCGGTTAAGCGGTTGCTCCCCAACGTGATGAAGAACGACGACGGCGCGTCCCTGGAGTTCCGCCAGCTCACCGAGCGCTCGCTGCGCGAAACCAAGATCGGCGCGCTGCGCGCCGCGTCCCTGGACCTGGACAAGGACGAGGTGGTCCTCACCGCCGAAGGGGCCAGGCTCTGGTCCATGGCACTGAACGATGTGCGCCTGGTGCTGGCGGAGCGCCTGGACATCCGCGATGAAGAGGACGCCGAACACGTGCACCTGATGCAGGACTGGTCCCAGGCCGAGGACGTGGAAAGCTACCTCGCCCTGGTGTACAACTTCACCACCTGGCTGCAGGAATCCCTGGTCCAGGCGATGCTCCAGTCCCTGGATTCCCGGGCCTGAACAGCTGTCCTGTTCCGGGATACGTCCGCCAGTGTGACAAATTTGACATGAGTCGGGCGCCACAATGTGATGGCTGCGGCCCCGGGGAAGACCTATCCTCGAATAATCATGACTACAGCCTCGAGCATGGATCCGTCAGGCGCAGCCGCATCGGACTCCGCAGCCAGCAGCACCACCGGCCCGGTAGGGTCCCGCCCCATCGGCGTCTTTGATTCCGGTGTCGGTGGACTGACTGTGGCGCGGTCCATCATCGACCAGCTCCCCAATGAGTCCATCCTCTATGTGGGGGATACCGCCAACGGGCCCTACGGGCCGTTGCCCATTGCCGAAGTCCGCGCCAACGCCCTAGGCGTGATGGACGAACTGGTGGACTCCGGCGTCAAGCTGCTGACCATTGCCTGCAACTCGGCGTCGGCCGCTGTCCTGCGGGACGCCCGCGAGCGGTACACCGCGAAATACGGCATCCCCGTCATCGAGGTGATCCAGCCCGCCGTCCGGCGGGCTGTCGCCGCCACCAGGAGCGGGCGTATCGGCGTTATCGGGACCTCCGCCACGGTTGGATCTCGGGCCTATGAAGACACGTTTGCCGCCGCGCCGGACCTGACGATCACGTCCGTGGCCTGCCCGGAGTTCGTGAGCTACGTGGAGGCCGGGATCACCACAGGCACCGCCCTGCTGGCCATCGCCGAAGAATACCTGGCGCCGCTGAAGGCAGCCGGCGTGGACACCGTGGTGCTGGGCTGCACACACTATCCGCTGCTGACCGGCGTCATTTCCTTCGTGATGGGCGAGGCCGTGACGCTGGTGTCCAGCGCCGAGGAAACTGCCAAGGACGTGTACCGGGCCCTCGCCACCCACGATCTTCAGCGCACCGCGGCGACACCCCCGGAACACCACTTCATCGCCACCGGTGACGCCGGCCAGTTCGAGACGCTGGCCCGCCGTTTCCTGGGCCCGGAGGTCCTGTCCGTCAGGCATGTGGACCACGTGGCGGCCCAGTATCCCACCGGCAGCCTGGCACGGATCACCCCCGAGATGATCGCCGCCGCGCAGACTGCCAGCGCCCGGCAGTCGTCGTCCGGACCCAGGATTTCGAACTTCGTGGGCGCCCACCGGGCCGGAGGTCCTGCCCAGTGAAGCTCACCATCGTCGGCTGCACGGGATCCTTTCCCGGCCCCGGCTCGCCGGCGTCCTGCTACCTCCTGACCGCCAACGACGGCGAGCGGACCTGGAAGATCGTGATGGACCTGGGCAGCGGAGCCCTGGGCGCCATCCAGCGCTACACGGACCTTGAAGACATCGATGCAATCTTCCTGACCCACCTGCACCCGGACCACTGCATGGACCTGTGCGGGCTGCACGTGGCGGTCCGCTGGAAGCCGGGCGGCTGGGGACGCGGCAGGATTCCGGTGTGGGGCCCCGCCGCTACGGCGGACCGGATGGCCACCGCCTACGGCCTGGAGCTGGATCCGGGGATGCACGAGGAATTCGACTTCACCAACTGGACCGAACGCGAATCCGTCACGGTGGGGCCGTTCACCGTGACGCCGTTCGCGGTGAACCACCCCGTGGAGGAGGCCTACGCCCTGCGGGTGGAAGTGACAGAACCGGACAAGCAGGGAAACCCGGTCAGCCGGGTCCTCACCTATTCCGGGGACACTGATTCCTGTGCCGGGCTGGAGGAAGCAGCGAAGGATGCTGACCTGTTCCTGTGCGAGGCCGCCTTTGAGGAAGGCCGCGACGACGACATCAAGGATGTCCACCTGACCGGAAAACGCGCCGGAGAGGCGGCAGGGCGCGCAGGCGCACGCCGGTTGCTGCTCACGCATATCCCCGTGTGGACTTCGCCCACCACCGTGATGGCCGAAGCGCGCCCCGTGTTCGGCGGCGACGTGGCCGTCGCCGTGGCCGGTGTGCACTACACCGTCTGATCCAACACTGCTCTGGTTCGCCGCCCTGCGTGGTCGGTTGCACTCTCTCCGGCGGGACGGATCGCCGCGAGTCGATAAGCTAAAGGCATGACTTCTGAAACAACCGCAGTGCCCGTAGTGCGCGCCGATGGCCGCGCCCCCGACCAGCTCCGCCCCATCAGCATCACCCGCGGATGGTCCAAGCAGGCCGAGGGATCGGCCCTCATTGAATTCGGCAACACCAGGGTCCTGTGCACGGCGTCCCTGACGGCGGGAGTGCCGCGCTGGCTCAAGGGCGAAGGCCGCGGCTGGGTCACGGCGGAATACGCCATGCTTCCACGGGCCACCAACACCCGTTCCGACCGCGAGTCCGTCAAGGGGAAAATCGGTGGGCGGACCCACGAAATTTCCCGGCTGATCGGACGCTCGTTGCGTTCCATCATTGATACCAAGGCCCTGGGCGAAAACACGATCGTCCTGGACTGCGACGTCCTCCAGGCCGACGGCGGAACCCGCACCGCGGCCATCACCGGCGCCTACGTGGCACTTGCGGACGCCATCCGGTTCGCCCGCGACAACAAACTGATCGCCAAGAACGCCCAGCCCCTGATCGACACGATCGCAGCCGTTTCGGTGGGCATCATCGACGGCGTGCCCATGCTGGACCTGCCCTACGTTGAAGACGTCCGCGCCGAAACCGACATGAACGTGGTGGTCACCGGCTCCGGGAAGTTCGTGGAAGTCCAGGGCACCGCCGAGGGCGCACCCTTCGACCGCGACGAACTGAACCAACTGCTGGACCTGGCCCTGATGGGCACCACCGCACTGGCGGCGATCCAGCGCGAAACCCTCGCAGACGCACTGTGAACCCGAACGCCGTGAACGCTGAATCCGGCAGCGCGCCCGTGCTTCGCCTTGTCCTGGCCACGCACAACAAGGGCAAGCTCAAGGAGCTCCGCGAGTTGCTGCGGGGACAGGTCCCCGAGCTCGACGTCGACACTCAGGTGGTGGACGCCGCGGCGGCAGGTGCGCCCGACGTCGTCGAAACCGGTGTGACATTCGCCGAGAATTCGCTGTTGAAGGCGCGGGCCGTGGCCGAGGCCACCGGACTGGTGGCAATTGCCGATGATTCGGGGCTGGCCGTGGACGTGCTGGGCGGGGCGCCGGGAATCTTTTCCGCGCGCTGGTCTGGCCGGCACGGTGACGACGCCGCCAACCTGAGGCTTTTGCTGGACCAGCTCGCCGATGTCCCGGACGGGCACCGCGGTGCCGCGTTTGTCTGCGCTGCGGCCCTGGCGGTGCCGGGACCCGGTGCCGGGAGCCGCGAAGTGGTGGAGTACGGCCAGCTTGAGGGGACTCTCCTGCGCGAACCCCGCGGTGAGGGCGGCTTCGGCTACGACCCCGTGCTGCAGCCAGCCGGTGAGCACCGCAGCTGCGCTGAATTATCGGCGGCGGAAAAGAACGCGATCAGCCACCGCGGGCAGGCCTTCCGTGCCCTCCTGCCGGCCATCGTCGACGCACTGGGGCGGCAGTAAGGCCCACCGGAAATGCCTTAACGGCTAAGGGAGCCTCACCAGATGGTGGGGCTCCCTTAGCTTTGCCTTGGATGCAGCGCCGGCCAGCGGCGCTGCAAGGACCTAGTCCAGGTTGGTCTTGCGCTCTTCGCGGGGAGCGTGTTCTTCAATGAATTCGTCGACGGCGTCAGTGCCGAACGTGGCAGCCTGGCGCTTGGCCGAGAGGCCGCGGAGTACCTCGATGCCGATCGGAATTACGGAGACCAGCACGATGGCAATGAAGATGATGTCCAGGTTCTCCCGGACCCACGGGACCCTGTCACCGAGCAGGTAGCCCAACAACGTGACGCCGCTGCCCCACAGGACCGCGCCGATCACGTTGAACAGGAAGAACTTCTTTTTGTCCATCTGCGCCACGCCGACGATCACAGGCACGAACGTCCGGATGATCGGCACGAAGCGGGCGAGGATCAGTGCCTTGCCGCCGTGCTTTTCGAAGAAGGCGTGGGCGTTCTCCACGTTTTCGCGCTTGAAGAGCCGGGAGTTCGGCTTGTTGAAGATGGCGGGGCCGGCCTTGGAACCGATCAGGTAGCCGGTCTGGTTGCCGATGATGGCGGAAATGGTGATCAGGAGCGCCAGAAGCCAGACATTGAACTGGATGGTGTCCGTTGCCACCAGCAGCCCGGCGGTGAACAGCATTGAGTCGCCGGGAAGGAAGAATCCCACCAGCAGGCCCGTTTCGGCAAAGACAATTCCGCAGACCAGCAGCACCACCCAGGGCGCAAGTGCTGGATCGGCCAGGAAAATCTGGGGGTTCAGCCAGTCGGGCAGGAAGGAAGCCAGCTGCGGCTGGACCGGTCCTGCACCTCCCAGCATGGGCGCGGCAAGGTCGCTGATCGCAAGAATGTTCACCTTCTCAGGGTACTTGACGCACCCGCGCCGCCCGGCGTCGAACGCGTGACATGCGCGACAGGACCGCCCCGGTGACACGGGAACGGCCCTGTCCGGCGGTAATGTATGGGCCGTGGGTTTGGACTTTACGGCGATCGACTTCGAGACGGCCAATGGCTTCCGGGGTTCACCGTGCGCGGTTGGCCTGACGAAAGTCCGGGGCGGGCGTGTAGTGGAGGAGGCATCATGGCTGATGCGGCCGCCGGTCAACCATGACCACTTCGAGTACCACAACGTCCGGGTCCACGGCATCAAGGCCACAGATGTGGCCGGCCGTCCCCGCTTCGGTGAGCTGTTCCCGGAGATTGGCGCCTTTATCGGCGGCGACATCCTGGCGGCGCATAACGCGGCCTTTGACCTGGGCGTGATCCGGTCCGGGCTTGAGGTCTCCGGCCTGTCGGGTCCTGCCTACGACTACGTCTGTACTGTGATGCTGGCCCGGCGCTGCTACTCCCTGGTCTCCAATTCCTTGCCGTTCGCCGCGGAGGAAGCCGGCGTGCCGCTGGTCAACCATCACGATGCCGCAGAGGATGCCCGGGCCTGCGCCGGCATCCTGATCGATATCGCTGCTCGGAACAACGCCAACAGCATCGCCGAGCTCTACCTGTCTCTGGGCCTGATCCTGCCGCATCAGGAGGCGTTTGACCCGGCGCGCGATGTCCTGTCCAAGGCCAGCCTGACCGCCCTGGCCGGCGCCGCCGGCGGAAACAGCGCCGCGCTGGTGCGCCCGTTCCAGTCCGGGTGGCCGGAGGAGGGGGAGAACCCCGTCCCCAATGCCGACGCCGAACCCTCCCACCCGCTGTATGGCCAGACCGTCGTCTTTACCGGCGAGCTCTCCATGGCACGGCCGGGAGCAAAGGTGCGTTCCGCCGAGCTGGGTGCCCGGCCGGAAAGCCGCGTGACGGCCCGCACCACGGTGCTGGTGGTGGGCGACGGCTTTGTGGCCGCCGACCTGCGCTCCGGCAGGCTGACCGGCAAGGCCCGGCGCGTCCTGGAGCTCCACGACCGCGGCCAGCCCATCGAAGTGCTATCCGAAGGCGAGTTCCTGCAGATGGTGGGCGGCTGAGCCGCTGCTTTTCCTGCACGGATCCGGCTGCATTAACCGCATGCAGCGTTCATCCGGCGCAACAAATCTTCCCTGCGGCAGGCCCGGCTCCTAGCCTTGCAGGATGAGCAAACCAACGGACGGCCCAACAACCGGAATCAACTGGTCCGCCGTGTTCGCCTTTCCCAACCCCGTCAATGAATACGCGGCCCGGATCACGGCAGGCCTGGTGGTGCTGCTCGCCGGTGCCACGCTGCTGAGCGGGTCCGTGTGGGGACTGGTGCTGATCGCCGCGGGCTTCTGGCTGCGGGTGCTGTTCGGGCCACGGATCTCGCCACTGGCATTGCTCTCCGTCAAGGTCCTGGCGCCGCGTCTGGGCAGCGCACGCCTGGTTCCCGGACCGCCCAAGCGTTTCGCCCAGGGCATGGGAACGGTGGTGTCCACTACGGCACTGCTCCTGTTCCTTGCCGGAGCCGCCCCCGCCGCCTGGATCTCGCTGGCTGTTCTTATTGCGGCTGCCTCGCTGGAGGCGTTCGCCGGATTCTGCCTGGGCTGCGTCATCTTCGGAGTCCTGCAGCGCCGCGGCCTGATCCCGGAGGACATCTGCGAGGCCTGCAACAACGTGGCGCTTAAGCGGTCGTAACCCCCACCAACAGATCGGCCATGCCGCGGATGACGTCCGGAGCTTCCAGGGCGTCGAGCCATTCCGGGGGCAGGCACTCTTCGCCGTAGTAAGCGCCCAGGATGTTTCCCGCGATGGATCCCGTGGAGCCACTGCCTCCGCTGTGGTTGACGGCCAGCGCAATGGCGGCCCGGAAA
Source organism: Pseudarthrobacter lactosi (assembly GCF_055412785.1). Lineage (NCBI taxonomy): Bacteria > Bacillati > Actinomycetota > Actinomycetes > Micrococcales > Micrococcaceae > Pseudarthrobacter > Pseudarthrobacter lactosi. The sequence goes on along the minus strand of NZ_JBVAYS010000001.1, from coordinate 1,013,979 downwards.
TGGTCTTGCGGCGACAGGGTGGAGTCTGTACCAGGCGCTGTGGCCAGGACCGCGTAAAGCCCGACGGCGAACGCCTCCTCCGCGACCCACCCGTCGCCCAGCTGCCGAACCAGTTCCTCCGGTGACAGGATGCCTGTTCCCGCGCAGCGGATGGCCGCTTCAAGCCGCTGGGGAAGTTCCGCCGCCACTTCCTTGAGGCCACGCACCTCCTCCAGGAGCGCTGTCGCGGCGTCCGCCAGCGTGATACCGGCCACCAGGCGGTGGATCAGGAGGCTGAAGCTGCCGGCACTTTGCCGGGCGGACGGATGGCCGTGCGTCAGGGAGGCGGCGTCGGCACTCAACTTATAGACGGCGTCGGACGCTATGTAGGGAATCAGGCCGAACGGGGCCGACCGCATCACCGTTCCGCGATCCTTCGAGTCAGGGTTCACCGGCCGGTAGACCGTTCCCATTTCACCGGTGGCCAGGCCGCTGATGCACGTTTCTGCCGGGGCGCGGCGGTGCCTCAGCACCTCGTTGCCATCGATCCACCGCGGCGGCTGTGCCGGGGCCTGCGGCGGCACAGACTCACCCTGGGTGTCCAGCCAGCGGAGATAGGCCAGCCACACGCAGGCGTTCGCATCGGCGCCCACGCCGTCATTGGCCCATTCGAGCACCTCCACCAGCCCGTCCACGGTGTACAGCGTCAGCTGCGTGTCGTCCGAAAAGTGGCTGCCGCCGTCCAGCGCTGCCAGGTCCGTCAGGCCCGCCGTGCCGAAGCGCCGGCGGATGGCCCCGATCGAGTCGGACTCCACCGCGTAGCCCAGCGAGTCGCCTAAAGCGCCGCCCAGGAGGCAGCCGTGGATGCGGGACTTCAGCGGGGGCGCGGCAACGGCGCCCGGTTCGATGCTCATGACAGTAAATTTACCGTGGGGCGGCGGTGGAACTCGCCGGGGTGCCACGCCGTCCGTCCACTAAGCTCGGACTCAGCCAACGCCCAGAATCCCTTGGCAGAATGCAAAGGCACCAAACCCCAACGATAAGGATTGCCCCACCATGACCACGCCTGTGCCCGTCCACCGTGATCCCGCCTCCGGGCTGACTGCCGGCAGCGGTGGCGAAATCCGGCACGGGCTGGTGTCCAGACTGTCTGCGGAAGCCTTTGGCAGCCTTTTCATCGTGGTGGCAGGGCTGGGCGTCCCGCTGTTCTCCATCCCGCAGTCCAGCCCGCTGCCGGCCGCGCTCGCAGCTGGCCTGGCAGTGACCGCGGCGATGCTGGCCTTCGGCTACGTTTCCGGCGGACACTTCAACCCGGCGGTGACGGTCGGCCACGCCGTCGCCGGCCGGATCCGGCTCGGTGACGCCGCCGCGTACATCGGCGCGCAGCTGGTGGGCGCGCTCCTGGGCGCCCTCGCACTCTTCGGCATACTGCGCACGCTGCCGGGGATCAAGGACAGCCGCACGGCGTTCGACACCGTGACCGCCGGATTCGGCGAGCATTCCATCATCCAGGCGCCCCTCGCCGGCGTGCTCCTGCTGGAGGTACTCGGGGCCGCGATCCTGGTCGCCGTCTTCCTGGGCACCACGGCACGCAACAACATCAACAAAACGGCAGCTGCCGTATCCGTGGGCCTCGCCTTCGCTGTCCTGCTGCAGCTGGGCCTGTCCGTAGGCAACGCGCCGTTCAACCCCGCCCGCGCCACGGCCTCGGCCCTCTTCAGCTCCAGCTGGTCCCTTGAGCAGCTGTGGCTTTTCTGGGTTGCTCCCTTGGCGGGCGCGGCCATCGCCGGGCTGGTCTTCCGTGGTTTCGCCGACCCTGTTGCTGCACGTACGGCCTCGGCCGCTGACGGCTCAGTGCTGGACGACAGTGCCGACGACGTTGAAGATCTTGACGACGAGGATTTTGACGTCGCCGACGAGGCCGCTGCGGTGCCTGCCAAGGCCGTTGTCCCCGCCAAGCCCGCGCCGGTTCAGGCGACTGCGGACCTGCCGGACAGTCGCGACGAGGCGCAGGACTTCTTCGACGGAAAGCGCGGCTAGCTGGCCTGACCGGGCCACGGCCTGTTGCGGCGGTGTCCTAAACTGTCGGTGGCAGCCGCTAGCGTAAGAATATGCGGTTATTGCACACATCGGACTGGCACTTGGGCAGGTCCTTCCACGGCGTCGGGATGCTGGACGCCCAACGGTCATTTGTTGATCAGCTCGTCAGCGCCGTCACTGAAAACGGCGTCGACGTTGTCCTGATCGCCGGCGACGTCTACGACCGCGCCCTGCCCGGCGTCGACGTTGTGGGCCTGTTGGACGATGCTTTGGTGCGGCTGACAGCGGCCGGTGCCACGGTGGTGCTGACATCCGGCAACCATGACTCCGCCATCCGGCTCGGCTTCGCCTCCAGGCTGCTGGAACGTGGCGGCGTCCACCTGCGGACCAGGCTCGCGGACCTGGACCAGCCGGTGGTACTGCCGCTGGGCGCAGGTGCCGGCGCTGCGTACGGCGCCGTCCTGGCCATCTACGGAATCCCCTGGCTGGAACCGCGCCTCGTCGCCGAACAACTCGGCGTGGAGACCGCCAGCCACTTCGAAGTCACCCGCGCCGCCACGGACCGCATCCGGGCGGACCTCGCGCAGCGCAGCGCTGCGGGAACGGTCCACTCGGTGGTCCTCGCCCACACGTTCGCCAGCGGCGGGATCAGCTCCGACAGCGAGCGGGACCTCAGCATCGGGGGAGTCGGAGCCGTGCCCCTGGACCTGTTCGACGGATTCAGCTACACCGCACTGGGGCACCTGCACGGCCGGCAGACCCTGTCGCCGCAGGTCAGGTACTCGGGATCGCCTCTGGCCTACTCGTTCTCCGAAGCCAAACACACCAAGGGAAGCTGGCTGATCGACGTCGGCACGGACGGCGTGACCGGGGTATCGGAACTGTCGTGGGAAGCGCCTCGGAAGCTAGCCGTGCTCCGCGGCGAAATCTCGGAACTCCTGGAGTCCGCAGAGCATTCCGGGGCCGAAGGGGCGTACTGCCAGATCACGCTGACGGATGAGCAGCGGCCCGCGCAGGCCATGGAACGGCTGCGGGCCCGTTTTCCGGACACTCTGGTCCTGGGGTTTGATCCGCAGGGCGGCGCCGTCAAGGCGTCCAAAAGCTACAGCAGCCGGCTCGCCGAAGCCCAGGATGATCTCTCGCTCTGCTGCGGATTCCTCGATCACGTGCGGGGGCGGGACGCGGACGACGCCGAGCAGTCGGCTATTGCCGCGGCGCTGGATAACGTACGCCTCAAGGAGTCATCGCTATGAGGATCCACCGCCTGGTCATTTCCGCCTTTGGTCCCTTTGCGGGCACCGAGGAAATCGACTTCGACCGGTTGAGCGCCCACGGACTCTTCCTCCTCAACGGACCTACCGGAGCGGGGAAGACCAGCGTGCTGGACGCTGTCTGCTTTGCGCTGTACGGATCCGTGCCGGGGGCACGCCAGGAGGGCAAGCGGCTACGCAGCGATCATGCCGAGCCTTCGCTGGAGCCGGCGGTCACCTGCGAGTTTTCGGCCCAGGGCCGCCACTTCGAAGTCACCAGGTCGCCGGCCTGGGACAAACCCAGTGCCCGGGGAAAGAACGGCTTCACCACACAACAGGCCAAAACGCTCCTCCGGGAACGCATCAGCGGGACGTGGACGGAGAGATCCGGTCGCAATGATGAAGCCGGCGCCGAAATCACCGCTCTGCTGGGAATGGACCGGGAACAGTTCACCCGCGTGGTGATGCTGCCGCAGGGCGATTTTGCCGCCTTCCTGCGGTCCAAGGCCGCCGATCGCCTGGAACTGCTGCAGAAGCTCTTCGGCACCCAGCGGTTCGAAGCCCTGGAGCAGGAACTGTCGGCGCAGGCCCAGGCCGCGCGGAACGATGTTGCCCGGCTGAACGGAGAGCTTGACCTGCTGGCAGCGCGGGCCGAAGCCGAGGCTGCCTCCTTGACCATTGATGATTCTGCAGCTCCTGCCAAGGAGGAATCCGCGGCCCGGATCGAATGGCTGCAGGAAGCCGTTACCCACCGCGCCGGGGAATTGGCTGTCGCGGCGGAGGCCGCAGCGGCTGTCAGAAGGGACACGTCGGACCGGCTGGAAAGCGCGGCCACGCGGCGGGAGCGCCACCGCAAGCTGGCAGCCGCCGAGGCCCGGAAAGCAGCCGCTGAGGCAATCCTGCCGTCCCTGGAGCTCCATGGTGCCCGGCTCGAGCAACACCGCCGAGCCGAGGTGCTCACCGGTCAGCTGCAAGCTGTCCAGTCCAGCCAGACCCAGGTCCGGCATGCGGCGGGGGCCATGGAATCCGCCATCACACTCCTGCGGATGGCCGCTGATGAAGACCCCGAACTGGGCCAGCTGGACCTTGGCGCCCTGGATGCGGCCAATGACGATGCCGGGTTCTCCACCGTCGGGGCACTTGACGTGGGGGGTGAGCTCAGCCGGCTCAGGTCACTGTTGGCCGTTGTGGAAGCCAGGTTGCCGGATGAGGAACGCCTCCATGCACTGGTTGCCAGGCGCGCCGCGCTCACCGCGAAGCAGCACGAACTCACACAGAAGGACATTGACCTGGGCGTTGCGCTGCAGGGCCTCCGCGCTGAGCAGGAAACCCTGACGTCAGGCCTGGAGCCCCTGGTGGAGCTGGCTTCGGCCGCCACCCTGCATGCCAAGGAAGCCGCTGCGGCGGGGGAGCTTCTTGACGTCGTACGGCGCTATGCGGCTGCACGCGCGGCGCAGGCGCTCGCCACGGAGCGCCACTCAGCGTCCCGGGAGATCCAGCTCGGGAAGAAAGTCCGTTGGCTGGACCTGCGCGAGGAAAGACTCGCCAACGCCGCCGCCGAACTCGCCGCCCAGCTGTCCGAGGGAGAGGCCTGCCCCGTGTGCGGCAGTGCGGACCACCCGGCTCCCGCGGAGGCTGCGGCATCCGCGCTGGGCCTCAGTCAGGCCGAGGAAGCCGCGCAGCAGGACCACGAGGCCGCAGAGACCAGGCTGGCAGCGCGGGCCCGTGAGCTGGGCGACGCGGACCAGCTGGTGGCTGTCCTTGAAAGCCAGGGCGGCGACCTGCCCGAAGCGGATGCGCTGGCGGCCTTCGAGTCCGCCCGCACCGCCGCCGCCGAGTCGCAGCTTGCGGTGAAAAACCTCGAGGACCTCCGGCAGCAGCTTGAAGCCGCTGAGGCCAGAATTGCGGCAGCGGATTCTGCCATGCACAGCGCAGCAGCAGAACTCGCGCAGGTCACCGCTGAATTGTCGGGACTGGCGGACCAGCTGGAGTCCCTTGACAGCGCCCTCTCTGCGCTGCGTGGCAGTCACCGCAGCCTCACGCAAAGGCTGCGCTCGCTGCAGGACGCCGCCGCCACGTTGGAGAAGGCCGTGGAGGCCCAGGCATTGCTCAGCAGAGCCAAGGCCAGGGCCGAGGAAGCACGGACCCAGCTTGAACTGGCGTTGCCGGACGCCGGCTTCAGTTCGGGCGAGGTGGCCCGCGCACAGCTGCTGTCGAATGCTGATGCTGCTGCCCTGCAGGCCGAGATCCGGGCCGGCCAGGACGAACAGGCGCGGATTGCCGAGCTGTTCGCGTCCGAGGATCTGCTGCTGGCACTGACTGAGGAGGCAGCAGATCCCTTGGTGGACGAGGCCCTCTTCGCGGAACTGCAGGCTGCCGTGGAGCAGGCCGGGCAGGAAGCACGGGCCGCCGATCTCGCCGCCGGCGTGGCCGCGCGCTGTGTGGAATCGCTGGCCGCTGTCCGCAACGACTACCAACAACTGGCCGGTTCCGGGCGGATTCCCAGGGAACGCGCCCAGATGCTGACAGCCCTGGCTGATACCGCTGCCGGCCGTGGAGACAACAACTACCGCATGAGCCTGAACAGCTACGTCCTAGCGGCACGGCTCGAACAGGTGGCGTTGGCTGCTTCCGAACGGCTGGTCGCCATGAGCGATGGCCGCTACCTGCTCCAGCATTCAGATGCCAAGGCCGCGCGCGGCGCAAAATCCGGGTTGGGGCTGGAAGTGGTGGACCAGTGGACCGGGCATCGCCGGGACACGTCTACCCTTTCCGGTGGCGAATCCTTTATGGCGTCCCTGTCCCTTGCCCTGGGGCTGGCAGACGTTGTCCAGCAGGAATCCGGTGGCATCCAGATCGAGACACTTTTTGTGGACGAGGGTTTCGGCAGCCTGGACGAACAATCCTTGGAACAGGTCATGGATGCCCTCGAAGGGCTTCGGGACGGCGGGCGCGTTGTGGGGCTGGTCAGCCATGTGGGGGAGATGAAACAGCGCATCGGCACCCAACTCCAGGTGCTCAAGGGCCGGAATGGTTCCACGCTGCGCATTTCCGACGCCGCCGAGGCGCTGGTGTGACTGCGGCCATGCCGGGCTGGACTGGGACTGACAGGCCGATACAATTGAACAGTTACCGGGTCGCGCGCATCGGGAGGAGGGACGATGCGCATTACTGAACGAGCCCGGAACCTTGAAATCTTCAACGATGTCCCCCATGCCCGCTTCCCAGGAAGCGCCGCTTTCCCCCGACACTGTCTCTCCTGAATCGCCAGCGTCCGCTGCCCTGGCCCCGCCCACGGGGCGGTTCGCCAGGCTCCCGCACCTCGCTGGCCGCAGTTTTATCCCCCTGGGTCTGTTCGCCCGGCTGCCCCTGGCCATGCTGACCGTCGGTGCCCTGACCCTCGTCACGTCCGTGACCGGCTCCTACGCTCTGGGCGGCACTGCCGCCGGGGCTGTGGGGATCGGCTCGGCCCTTGGCGCTCCGGTCTTTGGTGCCCTCGCCGACCGCAGGGGACAGCGGCCTGTACTTCTGGTTGCGGCTGTGCTCAATACCTTGGCGGTCCTGGCGCTGATCGGCACGGCCTGGGCCGCTCCCGAAACAGGGTCCTTTCCCATGGCCGTGATCGCCGCCGCCTTTCTTGCCGGTGCCAGCTGCCCGCAGGTAGGTCCGTTGGCCAGGGTGCGCTGGATGGCGCTCACATCGCGGGGCAAGGGAGCGAAGGCCGGCAGGGACCTGGACACGGCCCTGTCCTACGAGGGCACCGCCGATGAACTGACGTTTGTGCTGGGACCGGCCCTTGTGGGAATCCTGGCCAGCCTGGTGGCCCCTTGGCTGCCGTTGGCCCTGGCTGCAGCCATGACCATCACGCTGGTGCCCGCCTTTGCCATGCACTCCACCCACGAGGCGGTTCCCGTAAACCGGCGCACCGCTGCCTCGCCTAAGGCAGCGAGGATTCCCGCCGTCGTCGCATTGCCCGTCCTGGCAATGGTGGCCATGGGCACCTTCTTCGGGTCCGCCCAGACCGCCTTGAGCTCCTTCTCCGCGAGTTTCGCCACCTCCGAAATCGCCGGACTGTTGTATGCCGTCATGGGATTGAGTTCTGCCGCCGCAGCCCTGTCCGTGGCGTACTGGCCCCAGCGCATCACCCCGGCGACCCGCTGGCTGGTCAGCGCAGCACTGATGACGGTGCTCGCGTTGCTGCTTCTGGTTCCGGGATCGTTGGGTGGCATGGTTGTGGTGCTGCTGGTCTTGGGACTGCCGGTGGGTCCCGTGATGGTCACGGTCTTCGCGATCGGAGGCCTGGTGGCGCCTGCAGAACGGCTGGGAACCGTGATGACTGCCCTGGCCAGCGGGATCGTGGCGGGCACCGCCTTAGGGGCCGCCGTTGGTGGCCAGCTCGCGCAGGCCCACGGCTACCACACGGCATTCATTGTGCCTGTGGTTGCCGCAGGTGGACTGCTGGTGCTTGGTGCCGCCGCGGCGGTCATTCTCCGCAAACGCCACTGACCGACGCCGGGCGCCGGGCGCTGGCGCTGGTCACAGCCAGACGGTGCGTGCGGTGGTCAGCCCAGCTGGGCCTCAATGCGCCCGGCACCAGCCATCAGTGCAGCGGCGATTTCATCCGGATTCTGGTCTGCCCGGATGTAGACGACGGCCAGCGCGGCCGGCCGGCCGCCAGGGACCTTAACCGGAACTGCCAACGAGGAGACGCCCGCGATGACTTCATCGTGGCTTGCGGCAAAGCCCAGCTGCCGAGCGGTTCCGGCCTCGGGCCGGTAGGGGATTCCCTGTCCGGCCACCTGCCAGTCAGCTTCTGAATAGGCGGACTGGATCGCAATCCCGGGGGCGCCGGCGCTGATGGGATGCCGGGAGCCGGGATGTTGGACGACGGCCGCGCCCGTGTGCCGCGGGTCAACGGTGACCAGGGTGACGCAGTCATGGCGATCCCAGACGGCCACAAACGCACTCATGTTCAGGACATTGGCGAGCTGCGTCAGCTCCGGCAGGGCCGCTGTCTGCAGGTTGCGGGCAACCCCACGGGCCAGGACAGCCAGCCCGGGCCCCGGCTGGACCTTGCCCGCGTCATCGCGCACCAGCAAAGAATGGTCTTCCAGGGTCCGCAGGATCCGGTAGGCCACGGAGCGGTGGACTCCCATGGCATCGGCAAGTTCCGCAATGGTCAACGCCGCCGGCGCCGCGGCCAGGATTTCCAGTGCCCGGATTCCGCGCGACAGGGTCTGGGACGGCGAAGCCTGAGCTGCTCCGGAGGGGACTGCGGTGGGGGTCATGGATTCCATCCTAGGCGGCTGCACGGGCCCAGACGGTGTGCCGTGACGGTGCTTCCCGCACTCGGACTGTGCGCTGATTTCGAAATGGCCGGTGCTGATTCTTCCAAAAAGCAGTTCAACCGGGGAAATGATCCGTTGCAGAATCAGGAAATATAGTGCGTTTCATCACATCTTCGCGTAACGTCATACTAACTGACCGTTCGATCAGTAATTCGGACAGTTTGCATCCACCGTCGGCAGCCGTAATTCTCAGCCAGGCTGCCCCAAGCCACGGAGTTCCAATGACCGAAACTTCACGCGTCGATTCCGAGGCGGGCCCGAGCAGCAAGCACGAGGAACGCAAGGTCCTCGCAGCAACGCTGGTCGGCACCACCATCGAGTGGTACGACTTCTTCATCTTCGCCCAACTGACGGGCACGCTGCTGTCCCCGTTGTTCCTGGCACCGCTGAACGAATCCAACCCGGGCCTGGCACAGATCCTGTCCTTCGCGCTCATCGGCATCAGCTTCCTGTTCCGCCCGCTGGGTGCGGTGGTAGCCGGCCACCTCGGCGACCGGCTCGGCCGCAAGGCCATGTTGGTCTTCACCCTCCTGATGATGGGCGCAGCCACTTCGCTGATCGGCATGCTGCCGACTTATGCCCAGATCGGCGTCTGGGCCCCCATCCTGCTGATCCTTCTTCGCATTGCCCAGGGCTTCTCCGCCGGAGGCGAATGGGGCGGTGCTGCCCTGATGGCTGTCGAGCACGCCCCCAAGAGCCGCCGCGGCGTGTTCGGTGCGTACCCGCAGATCGGGGTTCCGGTCGGCATGATCCTGGCCACCGGCCTGCTGTTTGTTCTCAACTCGAACATGTCCAAGGAAGACTTCGCGGCCTGGGGCTGGCGGGTGCCCTTCCTCCTGTCCATCGTGCTGATTGTGGTGGGATACCTGATCCGCCGGGCTGTGGCCGAGAGCCCCGTCTTCCAGGAGATGGCCTCTCGCAAGGCCGAAAGCAGGGCCCCCCTCGGCGAGCTCATTCGTAGCCATAAGAGGCCCGTGCTCTACTCGACCATGATCTTCATCGGCAACAACGCCGCTGGCTACCTGCTGATCGCCTTCTTCATCTCCTACGCCACCAGGACATTGAAGATGCCCGTCCCGGAAATCCTGCTGGCCACCACGCTTGCATCCTTCGGCTGGCTGATCTTCACGCTCGCAGGTGGCTGGCTCTCGGACCGGATCGGCCGGGTCAAGACGTTCCTGATCGGGTATGCCATCATCTTCGTCTGGATGATCCCGATGTTTGCCCTGATCGACACCAGGAACATCATGCTTTACGGTCTGGCGCTCTTCGTCCTGACCATCGGCCTCGGCCTCTCCTACGGCCCCATGTCGGCCATGTACGCCGAGATGTTCCCGGCCAATGTCCGCTACTCGGGCATCTCCATCGGGTACGCCTTCGGGGCGATCCTCGGTGGTGCGTTCGCTGCGACCATTGCCGAGACGCTTCTTCAGAGCACCAAATGGACCGGATCCATCGGCATCTACATCATGATCCTGTGCGTAATTTCGGCGGCCGGTGTTCTGCTTGCCAAGGAGACCAAGGGCAACCCGCTCGGCGTCAGCAGCCACCACTAGGGTTGTCCGAAGCGCAGAACGGCGGGTTCGGGCCATCCGGCCTGGGCCCGCCTTTTTGCCGTGAGCCCGGTAGCGCCGCGCGGGCCTGGTGCTGCCGTGGGGCGACTACTGGTTCAGCAGGCTGATGGCATCCTCATCGGCTAACTGCTCGAAGTGCCGGTAGAAGCTGCCCACGGCGCGGAACTTCCCCGGCAGATGTAGGCACAGCACGGCATCGCACACCTTGGACACTGCCGTATAGGCTTCCACCGAACCCACCGGTGCTGCGGCGACGACGCGTGCCGCACCACCGGAACGGGCGGCCTCGACGGCGGCGCGCATGGTGGCTCCGGTGGCCAGGCCGTCGTCGAGCAGTAGGACTGTTTTGCCGGTGAGATTGCTGCTGATCCCCGGGTAAGTCATGGCCCGGCGGAGCAGCTCTGCCCTCTCGCGTTTCTCGACCTCGTCCAGCCACTCCTGGCGGACGCCGTGGTCCAGGATGCGGTTGATCAGGGGACGGTTGAGCAGGCGGACAACGCGGCCTCCGGACCACGCCAGCGCGCCAAAGGCTGTTTCGTCGTGGCCGGGGATGCCGAGTTTGCGGACCAGAATGGCGCCGAGCGGCAGGTACAGGGCCTTGGCGGCCGCGGCGGCGACGGGAATACCGCCGCGGGCCAGCCCCAGGACGATGCTGTCGGGGCGTTCCCGGAACTGGGTGAGCACCGCCGCCAGCCGTTCACCGGCATCGGTGCGGTCTTCAAAACGCGTGCTCATTGTTCCCTCTCCGGCTGTCGCGTAGTGATCAGACTCCCAGGAAAGCGATGGCGCCTTGTTTGAAGGCCCGGCTGGTGATGGCGTTCGTGTGATTGCGGCCAGGCAACGTCAGCTGTTCGGCCATGGACCCAGCCCGGATTCCGAGTGCGGCGAGCTGCGGCATGGTGGCCGCCCGTTCATCCTGATCGCCGGCCACAAGGAGCATCGGCATGTGTGGCACGGCTTCGGCAGGATCGAAGGGCTCGGCCTTGATGGCATCCACCAGGGACAGCAGCGCGAAGATGTTGTTGCTCGGCAGGAGCATGGCCATCTTGAGCAGCCCAGCAGTGGACGGGTCGGCGATGGGGGTTCCGTCGGCGAGGTAGTTCTGGGCGGCAATGAGGTCAAAGGCCGCTAGCGGATCGGCGATGTTCGGTCCGCCCAGAACCAGGCGGTGGACGATCTCGGGCTGGGTGGCGCCGAATTCCCAGGCGAGCCGGGCACCCAAGGAATATCCCACCACGTCAACCCCGCTGGTGGGGTCACCACTGTGCAAGGGCCGCACGCCGGCGTCGAACGCTATCTGGAGCAGGTCCGCGCGGATCCGGCTGGGGGAGTAGGAATCCATGTCCTCGGGAGCGCCGCTGCGGCCATGTCCGGGCAGGTCCACGGTGATGACGCGGCGGCCGGCCTCCAGCAGGGCCGCCACCCAGCCGGTGTCATGCCAGTTGAGCTTGCTGGACGAGGAGAAGCCGTGGAGCAGCAGCACGGGCCGAAGCCCGGCGTCGTCCTGCGGATCGTGCGCCTCCACGTACAGCTCGGGGTCCGTGCCCTCAACGGTGTGGGAATGCATCTCGCCGGTGTGCCTGCCGCTCATGGTGTCAGTCCTCATCAAGTACGGCGCTCAGGCGGACCCGGCGCGTCGGTGCCTCATCCTTCGGCCTGCCCACCGAAGATACGCACCACTTTACCTGCCTGCGGACTGCTCCTTGGGGGTGGTGCGTGACTTCGTGAGCCGGGCGCCGATCCAGCAGGCGGCAGCGAGGCAGGCAACCAGAACGAACGTGCTCAGCAGCTGAACACGGCTGCTTTCCGCGCTTAAGCCGACCGCGAAAATCAGGCCCAGGAGGACGAGTCCGAAGATAGTCAGGCCCGGGAATCCCTTCATCCGCAGCGGGAGGGCGGTATTGGCCCGGTCCGCGCGGCGCCGGAGGATCAGCTGCGAAACGAGGGCCGTTCCCCAGACCACCAGGCAGGTGGATCCGACCAGCTGGAACAGGGCGGGCAGGATCCGGTCCGGGAAAAGCAGCTCAAGAACTGTGGCGAAGAAGCCGAACGCCACGGACACGCCTACGGCGATCATCGGCACGCTGGCGCCGCTGAGCCTGGCCAGGATCCGGGGCGCCTCGCCGCGTTCGGCGAGCGAGTACGCCATGCGGGACGCGCCGTAGAGGTTGGCGTTCAGTGCGGAGAGAAGCGCGACCACGGCTACCAGGGTGATTGCCGTGCCGGCGCCCGGGATCCGGGCCGCGTCGAGCACGCCGGCAAAGGGCGAGGCGAGTCCTTCGGAGGAGACCGGCAGGACAGCCGCGATGACAAAGACCGATCCGATGTAGAAGACCAGGATGCGCCACAACACCGTCCGTATCGCGTTACCCACACTGTGTTCCGGGTCCGCCGTTTCCGCGGCGGCCACGGCCACGATCTCGGTTCCGCCAAAGGCAAAGATCACTACGAACAATGCTGTGGCGATTCCGCCAAGCCCGGCGGGGGCAAAATCAGTGGTGATGTTAGCGAGTCCGGGCGATGCAACCTCGGGCAGAAGGCCCAGCAGCAGGGCGGCCCCCACGGCCAGGAACGCCACAATGGCGGCAACCTTCAGGATGGCGAACCAGAATTCGAACTCTCCGAAGTTCTTGACGCCCGTCAGGTTGATGGCCGTAAATACGACCATAAAAGCCAGGGCCAGGGCCCACACGGGGATAACCGGCCAGACGGAAAACAGGAGTCCCGCTGCGCCCAGCGCTTCCGCGGCGATGACCACCACCAGCTGGAGCCACCACAGCCAGCCCACCGTAGCGCCGGCGGTTTTTCCGAGCGCCCGTTCGGCGTACACGGAGAACGCGCCGCTCGTTGGATTTGCAGCGGCCATCTCGCCCAGCGCCCACATCACCAGGATGATGAGCGTCCCGGCGACCAGATACGAGATCAGCACGGCAGGCCCCGCGGCCTGGATGCCGGCCCCTGAACCGAGGAACAGGCCGGCGCCGATGGCGCTGCCGAGTCCCATCATGGTGAGTTGCCGGGGCTTCATGGTGTGGCCGAGGTGGGATTCCGGCCGCACTGCCGTGGACTTCGATGTCATGCCTGTGAACTTTCTTGGGGTGGAGGGGGTGTCCGCGCGGGGACCATTTGAATCTACCCCCTTTGAGGCCGGCCCGCGGGCGGTGGCGGGTCGACGACGGGTGGCGGCGTGAATCCTAAGACGCCGGCGTCGAGTACGGCAACCCTTACTCCCGGTCGGTCCGTGGCCGTGGCATTGCGAAACATTTTGAATCGAAGGAATGTGGCCGTAGAATCAGTTCTAGTCAAAGTGACTTTAACTAACGATGGCAATGAAGCCCAGAAGCAGGGAGCGGGTGAGTGACCGTGTACAGCAGCTCAGCGAACGTCTCCGAACGCGCTACCGCTGCACCCTCGCTCGCTATCTCCACCGTCATCTTCGCCTTACGGCCCAGCGAATCCTCGGGCCGGCCTACCCTCTGGCTTCCCCTGGTCCGTAGGATTCGTGAGCCGTACAAGGACCTTTGGGCCCTTCCCGGCGGACCACTGACGCATGTTGAATCCCTGCAGGATGCCGCGTCCCGGAACCTCCGGGAAACCACCGGACTCACTCCGAGCTACCTGGAGCAGCTCTACGCGTTCGGTGGGCTGCACCGCTCACCCACGCAGCGTGTGGTGTCGATCGTCTACTGGGCGCTGGTCCAGCCCACTGAGGCCGCCCTGGCCGACGAATCGGAGAACGTGAAGTGGTTCAGGGCAGACAAGGTGGGGGACTTGGCCTTCGACCACAACGCCATTGTTGACTACGCGCTCCGGCGCCTGCGGAACAAGCTGGCCTACGGGTCGGTGGCCTACCACTTCCTGGGCGAGTACTTCACGCTGGCCCAGGTCCGGGAAGTTTATGAAGCAGTCCTGGACACCCGGCTGGACCCGGCGAACTTCCGCCGCCAACTCACTTCCACGCCGGAGATCCAAGAAACCGGCGAATACCTCCAGGGCGGCAAACACCGTCCGCCTCGTCTTTACCGCTTCACCGGCCGTCCTGGCCTTGACCTCGATAACAGGAGCACACCATGAGCAGCGTCAACACAGCCATCCAGCTGATCACGCGCGAACAAGCCGAAAGCGCGTCCCGGAACGCGGCGGCAGGCAAAACAGCTGCCACCTGCAGCCCGGCGCTCGCCAAGGGCCCGTGGGAATACGACCTGGCCGAAGCCCTCGCAGGTGCCCCTGCCTACGGACCAGGGGCCTCCAGCGCGGACGTCGCCCCGGCGGCAACGCCGCGCCAGGGCCAGCTGCCGGAAGAATACAAGCTCGCCAACGATGCAGAACTCGACGTCCGCATCCGGGCCGCCAAGGACACGCTCGGTGATCGCGCGGTGATCCTGGGCCACTTCTACCAGCGCGACGAGGTCATCCAGTACGCCGACTTCGTGGGCGACTCCTTCCAGCTGGCCAACGCCGCCCTCACCCGGCCTGACGCCGAGGCCATCATTTTCTGCGGCGTGCACTTCATGGCCGAGACCGCGGACATCCTCTCCACCCCGGAACAGGCCGTCATCCTGCCCAACCTCGCCGCCGGCTGCTCCATGGCGGACATGGCGGACACCGACTCCGTGGAGGAGTGCTGGGAACAGCTCGAGGAGATCTTCGGTACCGAGGCCGACGCCGACGGGCGGGTTCCGGTCATTCCGGTCACCTACATGAATTCCTCCGCCGCCCTGAAGGCTTTCTGCGGCCGCAACGGCGGCATCGTCTGCACGTCCTCCAATGCCAAGGTGGTCTTGGAATGGGCGTTCGAGCGCGGCCAGCGGGTCCTCTTCTTCCCGGACCAGCACCTGGGCCGCAACACCGCCAAAGCCATGGGCGTGCCGCTGGAGCAGATGCCCATGTGGAACCCGCGCAAGGAACTGGGCGGCAACGACGAACAGGCCCTGCTCGATTCCCGCGTGATCCTGTGGCACGGCTTCTGCTCTGTCCACAAGCGCTTCAACGTGGGCCAGATCGAAAAGGCCCGCGCCGAGTTCCCCGGCGTCAACGTGATTGTCCACCCCGAGTGCCCCATGGAGGTGGTTGACGCGGCCGATTCCGCCGGTTCCACCGACTTCATCAAGAAGGCCATCGCAGCCGCCACCGAACCGACCACCTTCGCGATCGGCACGGAAGTCAACATGGTGAACCGGCTCGCCGCTGAGTACCCGCAGCACACCATCTTCTGCCTGGACCCGGTGATCTGCCCTTGCTCCACGATGTACCGCATCCACCCCGGCTACCTCGCCTGGGTCCTGGAGGAACTCGTCGAAGGCCGCATCGTCAACCGCATCAGCGTGGACCGTTCCGTCCAGGACAACGCCAAAACCGCGCTCGAGCGTATGCTCGCCGCGCGTCCCCTGTAGCCCGCAGCTGCAGTCCCGCCCGCTGTAACCCAGGAAACCGAAACGAGCCCCACATGAGCGCAGAGAGCCCAGCCGGTGGTCCGGCGCCCCGGCGGCTGATCGTCGTCGGGAGCGGCATTGCGGGACTGTACTCCGCGTTGCTTGCTGCCGATGCCGGCGCCGAAGTGGTGCTGCTGACCAAGGGTGCGCTCGCGGACAGCAACACCTACTACGCCCAAGGCGGCATCTCCGCCGTGCTCGACGAACCCGCGCCCGGAGACACCGGGGCCGCGCACATCGCAGACACGCTGAAGGCCGGGGCCGGGCATTGCGACGAAGAGGCCGTCCGCGTGCTCTGCACGGAGGCCCGCCTGGATATCGCCGGCTTGGAACGCTTCGGCGTGCGTTTTGATATGGACGACGACGGCGACCCCTCGCTGGGTCTCGAAGCGGCCCACTCCGCGCCGCGGATCCTGCATGCCGGGGGCGACGCGACCGGTGCCGGCGTAGCCCGGGCACTCATCAAGACGGTTCTGGATGCGCAGGCAGCTGGCCGGATCCAGGTGATCGGGCACGCCCAGGTCACGTCCCTGTCGCAGAGCGAAGGACACGTGGCAGGCGTGAACTTCCTGCACGACGGGCGGGAAGTTGGGATCCACGGTGATGCCGTGCTCCTGGCCACCGGGGGAGCGGGCCAGCTGTTTGCCCAGACCACCAATCCTGCCGTGGCAACCGCGGACGGGGTGGCGCTCGCGTGGCGGGCCGGAGCCGCCGTGGCGGACCTGGAGTTCTTCCAGTTCCACCCCACCTGCATGGTGCTCCCGGCCGATGCCCTCGAGGCAGCCGGCAACGGAGCTGAACCGCTCCTGATTTCCGAAGCCGTCCGCGGCGAAGGCGCCATCCTGCTGGACGCCCACGGCGAACGCTTTATGCCCGCCTATCACGCGGACGCAGAACTTGCCCCGCGCGACGTTGTCTCCCGCAGCATCGCCCTGCACCTGGCAACCCTGGGGGATCCCAACGGGCACGTGTTCCTCGACGCCATGGCGGTCGAGGCCCTGCACGGCAAGGGCTACCTCGAAAAGCGTTTCCCCACCATCAGCGCCCGCACGCGCCAAGCCGGCGTCGACTGGACCCGGGAACTCGTCCCCGTGGCACCGGCCGCGCACTACTGGATGGGCGGCGTCCTTACCGATCTCTACGGACGGACCTCGGTGCCTGGATTGCTGGCATCCGGCGAGGTTGCCTGCACCGGCGTCCAGGGCGCTAACCGGCTTGCCAGCAACTCCCTTCTTGAAGGGCTTGTCTTTGGGCGGCGGGCCGTTGCTGCGTTCCTGGCCGGCAGTTCCGGAAGTCCCTCGGCGCGGGGTGGGGTGTCGCCCGACGCTGTTCCTCCGCTCGCTGTCTCGGCCGCTGGCGGCCTCCCCTTGACGCTCGCTTCCGGAACACCCTCGGACGACGACGGAGCGGTCGCCTTGGGAGCCGATGACACGCCCGATTGGTCGTTCCAGCTTGATCCGGAGCCGGCAGTTGTAGAGGCCCCGGCCGCCGAGCCGTTTTCCCGGGTGGCTCTGCGTTCGTTGATGACTGCCAACGCTGGGGTGCTTCGCAATGGTGGCTTACTGCGGGAGGCTGGGGTGGAGTTGACTGCCTGGGCGGCCGATGTTTTTCCCATCAATGTTCCCGATTCCCTTGATCCTCGGGAGCATGAGGATGCCAACCTCCTTTTGGCGGCGCAGTTGCTCGTGCACTCCGCGCGGGAGCGGCGGGAATCCTTGGGGGCGCATTACCGCAGCGACAGTGTGCCCGCGGATGCCGCCGTCGAATATCTTGATAAGCGTTACACCATGAGCCGGAAAGCGAGCCTCGTAAATGACTAGCCTGACCCTCCCCGCAGCACCCGTCCGGGACATCCTGGAGCGGGCTTTTGCCGAGGACGCGCCCAACGGGGACATCACCTCGCAGCTGCTGATCCCGGCCGATGCCCGCGCCACCGCGGTGCTGAACGCGCGCGTGCCGGGCGTGTTCAGCGGTGGAACGGTGTTCCGCGACGCCATGAAGATCGTGGACCCGGACACCGACGTGGAACTGCTGCTCGCCGAGGGGACTGCGTTCGACGCCGGTACGCACCTCGCGCGTGTCACCGGCAACGCACGCTCGGTGCTGCTGGCCGAACGCGTCGGGCTGAACCTCGTGCAGCGGATGAGTGCCATCGCCACTAAGACCGCGGAATTCGTCCGGCTCGTCGAGGGTACGAAGGCCCGCATCACGGACACCCGCAAGACCACACCCGGACTGCGCGTGCTGGAGCGCTACGCCGTCCGCTGCGGCGGGGGAGCCAACCACCGCTACAGCCTGTCCGACGCCGTGCTGGCCAAGGACAACCACCTCGCCGTGATGACCGGGGGAGATCCCGCCAAGCTCACCGCCCTGCTCGCCGCGGCAAAGGCCCAGCTGGGGCACACCACGCACTTCGAGGTGGAGGTGGACAGCGCCGAGCAGATCGAACCTGTCCTGGCCGCCGGTGTGGACACCATCATGCTGGACAACTTCAGCCTCGACGGGCTCCGCTCCGGCGTCAAGCAGGTGGACGGGCGCGCCATTGTGGAAGCCAGCGGCAACGTGAACGTCGGCACCGTCGCGGATATCGCCGCGGCGGGCGTGGACGTCATTTCCATCGGTGGTCTCACCCACAGCGTGGCTGCCCTGGACCTGGGCCTCGACGTCGAACTGAGTGTCGGCTGAGTCAGCCATGATCTTCCTCGATGCCGCTGCCACTACGCCCGTCCGCCGCGAAGTCCTTGAAGCCATGTGGCCCTACCTGAGCGGCGAGTTCGGCAACCCCTCCAGCCACCACGCGCTGGGCGAGGCTGCGGCGTCCGCGCTCGCAGGCGCCCGCGCGGCCGTGGCCAAGGTGCTCGGCTGCCGCCCTGGCGAGGTCACCTTCACCTCGGGAGGCACGGAGGCAGACAACCTCGCGGTCAAGGGCATTGCCCTGGCCCGGCAGGCTGGGGACCCGGCGCTCAACCGGGTGGTGATCAGCGCCGTCGAACATCCCGCCGTAGAGGAGTCTGCGCGCTACCTGGAGCGGTTCCACGGGTTCACCGTGGACGTGGTTCCGGTGGACCGGACCGGCCGGGTAACGCCGGAGGCGCTCGCCGCCCTGCTCCGGCCGGAAACTGCCGTGGTCAGCGTGATGTATGCGAACAATGAAGTGGGCACCATCCAGCCCATCGCCGAACTGGCGGCGCTGGGCCGGGCGCAGGGCATCCCGTTCCACACCGACGCCGTCCAGGCCGCAGGATGGCTGCCCCTGGACGTCAAGGCATTGGGCGTGGACGCCCTGAGCATTTCCGGCCACAAGCTCGGCGCACCCAAGGGGTGCGGCGTGCTGTACGTCCGCGGCCGGACCCGCATGGAGCCCCTGGTGCACGGCGGCGGCCAGGAACGCGGCCGGCGGTCGGGGACCGAGAACGTTGCCGGGGCCGTGGCGCTGGCTACGGCCCTGACGCTCGCCCACGCCGAACGCCCGGAACTCGCCGCCCGCGTGGCAGGGTTCCGCGAACGCTTCATCGCCACCATCCTGGACACCGTTCCCGGCGCCCTGCTCACCGGGCACCGGACGGAACGGCTGCCGTCAGTGGCCTCGTTCTGCTTCCCCGGCACCAGCGGCGAATCCGTGCTGCTGGAGCTGGAGCGGCAGGATGTGGTGTGCTCGAGCGGTTCGGCCTGCGCCGCGGGTTCCGATGCGCCGTCGCCGGTGCTGACCGCGCTGGGCTACGACGCCGAAGTGGCGCAGACAGCTGTGCGATTCAGCTTCACCTCGGCCGTGACCGCGGACGAACTGGAGCAGGCGGCAGCAGCCGTGAGCACCGCCGTCGGAAGCGTCAGGACCCTCGGCCGCTAGATATGGCGGGCGCGGCGGAAGATCCAGTGCCGCAGCATCGTGAACCGCACGGCGGTTGCCACGAAGCCCGACAGCGTGGTGGTCCACAGTTCGTCGGACACGGTGGCATCCGGGTGCAGCCAATGGAGCACGCCCAGGCTGCCGCCGGTGATGACCAGCGCGACGGCGATGACGATCATGCCGTTGAGGTGGTCGCGGGCCATCCGGCGCTGCCCGGAGATCTTGAAAGTCAGCCTGCGGTTCAGCGCCGTGTTCATCAACGACGTCAGCACCAGGGCGGCCGCGTTGGCCAGCTGCGGTCCCAGCCAGGGGCGCAGCAACGCATACAACGCCAGGGACGTGGCGGTGCAGATGATGCCGACGCCGGTGAAGCGGAGGAGCTGCCGCACCAGTGGAAACCTGAAGATTCCACTGTAGTGCCTGGTGGCAGGAGCGCTACGGGTGGGCTGCTGCGTCAGCTGGGCGCTGGGCGCAGCAGGGGATTCCATGGCTTAAGCCTGACATATCAAGCGGGATTTTCCTCCCAGGACGCGGCCTTGACCGGGTTGCTAAGCTCGCCAATGCCCTCCACGCGGCACACAACTGTGTCACCAGGCTGGATGCGTGCACACTCCGCCGGGAATCCGGTGAGGACCAGATCGCCGGCGTGCAGGGTCATAAACGAGCTGAGGTAAACGAGGATTTCGTCCACCTTCCAGCCGAGATCGGCGCTGCTGGCGGCTTTCAGCTCGGCGCCGTTGTGGACGATGCTGATGGCCAAGTCAGAGTCGTCGAGGTCCGTGACGATCCAGGGGCCCACGGGAGTGAACGTGTCCTGGCTCTTGGCGCTGATCCACAGTTCGTCCGACTTCTGCAGATCGCGGGCCGAGACATCGTTGCCGATGGTGAAGCCAAGGATGGCGCTCCGGGCAGTCTCCAGCGTCAGGCCACGCACGGTGCGGCCGACGACGACGGTCAGCTCCGCTTCCGGGTCCACGTAGCCCACCGTTGAGCTCAGTTCGATGGCGTCGCCGGGGCCGATCACGCTGGATGCGGCCTTGTGGAAGGCCTGCGGCGGGAGGTCCCGGCCGGCCTGGCCGGTGTTGTGCGCCATGCCGAACACGTTGGCGGGGACGGAGGGTGCCAGGAAAGTGAACGAGTCCTGCTCTACAACGGCGCCGTTCTCCCACCCGGTCCGGGCCTGGTGGTTGGCGTTTGCACGGGGCGCCTCGAAGGGGCAATCGACTACTGTCCAGGACCGGCCGGCGGCGGAGCCGAAATCCGGGGCGTCATTGGCCACGAAGAAATGCTCGTCGGCAACAGCCGGGGACAGGGGGCAGACACGGGCAAGGCGGCGGGGAGCGCTGGCAGTCATGATGACATCCTACGTCCTCGGGCAAGCCGCAACCGGATTGCGACGGGCCGATCACCCGGTGGACAGGCTCAGTACAGCTCGCCCACCGGGATCTCCACGGCCAGCCGGTTTGACGGGCCGGGCAGCGGGCAGGCCCAGGCCTCGTTGTACGCGCAGGACGGGTTGTAGGCAAAGTTGAAGTCCAGGACAAATTCGGCGTCCGCCCCGGAACCGTGGACCCCGTGGAATGCCCCCTTGATGGTGTCCAGGAGGTACCTGCCGGCCCCGTACGTTCCGCCGGGCTGGCCGGCTGTTGCATCCCGGAACGGAACGAAGATCCCGCCGCCGTAACCGTGCAGCTTCCACACACCAAGCTGGCCCAGTTCGGGTAGATCGAACGTGCCCAGCCGGACGAAACGGACCACGCCGTCCGTGGCGGTTTCGACCGTCATTTCCCGGCCGGCCCCCTCCAGGGTCAGCGGCACGTAGAAGCGGTAGATGGGATCGTAGTCGGCCGTCTTCAGGCCGGAGAACTGCGACTTGTCCTTGGCGCTGAGGGCTGAGGCCGGATGCGTTGCGAACATGCGGTCGCGTTCATGCCGCCACAGGGAATGTGCCTCTGCCGGATCTTCAGCGGCTACTTTCCGCACCGTGTCATACAGGGCAAAGGTCCGCAGCCGCCAGTCCGCAATGTCGATGGCGGAGATGTCCGCCAGGCTCTCAAGGTCCGTGCCATACTGCTGATCCGCCATAGGCACCAGCCTAGTCCCTTGCGTGCGGGGAATGTCCGACGGCGACACGGGGCTCCGGCTCCTGGCCGCCGTCGTCCGCCGATAGGGTGGCTGGATGACACACAAGGCGACAATGTGGGGAGTGCGGACGGCCGCGCTGCTGATGGCAGGGACGCTGGCAGCCGGGTGCAGCGCCCCTGGTACCAGCGATCCAGCGTGGACTGCGCAGCCGGACACCTCGGCCAGCCCTGGCGCCAGCACGAGCTCAACCGCCGGCGCTACCGGGTCCGCGTCGTCGGATCCTTCTGCCACAGCTGGCGCCTCTACGTCCGCAACGCCTGGCCCTGCCGCAACGGCAACTTCCTGGAAGACCTTTACCGACCCGGCGAAGACGGTCAGCTTCGACCTGCCGGAGGAATGGATCGCCCAGTCCGTTACGCCGGAGGAGAGGACGTTGCCGGGTGCCCTGAAGGTCGAGGTGAAAAAGCAGGACGGAACGGTTGTGGCCACGCTGCGGACAGGACTTCCCCCGGCGTCGTCCGAGTGCCCCGAAGCGGCCCGGAAACCCTATGTGGTGATCAGCAGCGTCCCGCTGGATATTCCCGGCCTGACGGGGGAAGGCACCATTGCGCCGCACGTGGTGTTCCGCGTGATCCAGGGCTACCGCTACTTCGGCTCCTACGGCATCACCAATATTGTGGGCGGGGCAGACGGCCAGGCCTGCGAACTGCGCAACGTGGTGCGTGGCCCGGCCGGGAAAGGGGACTACTCGTTCGGCGACCTCGGCGTCCTGAAGGCCTTCGCCCCGGATGAGAAGGTGGCCCCGGCCAAGGCGTTCGACACCCTGGGCCAGGCCGAAAAGTACGTGGACGAGAGCTCGGAATTCGCGAACGTCCAGCGGATGCTAATGTCTCTGGAGATCAAAAACTAGTCCCGCCCCCGGCGCCGTCATCCCCGGGCCGGGCGGGAAGTTCTGCCACTACCTCACATCCGGAGATACATGGAACGCACCGTTTCTGCACGTATGGTTTTCAGGACCATCGCCGACACGAAGGCAGCCCTGGCCATCGCTGTGGCCAGGAATCCCGGCTACACCTCGTTTGATGAATTCCTCACCGTCACGGCCGACGGCCGGCCGGTTCCGCTGCAGGAACTCGAGGACCACCATGGCGGCCGCCTGCACTATATGGAATTCGCTGAACCCGCAGAGGTCACTGTCGAGTACTCGGCGACGGTGGCAGGGCAAGCGGTCCCGGAAGAGGCCACCCTGGCTGAGCGCATCCGCTTCGTGCGGCCGAGCCGCTACGCGGAGTCGGACCGGCTCCTGCCCACGGCCTATGCCGAATTTGGCGGCCTGCACGGCACTGAACTGCTCCAGGCCGTGCGGAGTTGGGTCTTCGGGGAATTGCGGTACATCAGCGGTTCCTCCAGGGGCACTGACGGGGCCGTGGAAACGCTCCTGCACCGCAGGGGAGTGTGCCGGGACTTCGCGCACCTGGCCATCGCCCTGCTGCGTTCCAAGGACGTCCCGGCCCGCCTCGCGGCCGTTTACGCGCCGGGGCTGAGCCCCATGGATTTCCACGCGGTAGCCGAGGCGCATGTCGATGGCGCCTGGCACGTCATCGACCCCACGGGGCTGGCCCCACGGGAGTCGATGCTGCGGATCACAGCCGGCCGGGACTCGTCCGACACCGCGTTCCTGTCCACCGTGGGCGGGCGCCTGACGCTGAACGAGCTGCGCGTCGGTGCCGTGGTCAACGGCCAGCTGCCGTCGGAAGATCCGGCCAGGCTGGTTATGCTGGGCTAGGTCCCGTAGGGTCCGGTCCCCGTAGGGTCCGGTCGCGGCCGGGCAGTCACTTCCCAGGCCGCGCTCCCACCGAATGCCGGAGTTTCTCGGTCAGCCGCTGAAGTTCCCTCTGCTCGGCAGCGGTCAGGGCCGGGCCTACCAGGCTGGAGATGTCGCGGACGTGCTCCCGGCCGATTTCCTTCTGGAGGGCAGACCCCTCCTCGGTGAGCTTCAGCAGCACGCCGCGGCCGTCGTCGGGGGCCGCCATCCGGACCACGAGCCCGCGCTTCTCCAGCCTCTCAACCAGCCTGCTGAGGCTCGACTGGCTCAGCAGGACATGGTCATTGAGTTCGTTGAGCCGGAGCCAGCCGGATGGACACCGGGAGAGCGTGAACAGCACGTCGTATTCGTTCAGGGCCACTTTCCGGAAGGCGGGCCCGGCCTGCAGCCTGCGCATCACGGCGACCTGCGCCCGGAACAGGGATTCCCAAGTTTCCGCTGCCAACCGGATGGGTGATTCGTTGCCGCTGGCAGCCATCACGCCTCCGAAGGGGCCGTGTCAGAGGCCTGCGCAGCCATCAGTGTGGCCACGCGGCCGGCGTGGGTGGGCGGGTCCGGGACGTGCGCTGGCTTGAGGGCCGCGTATTCCTTGCGGAGGACCGGGAGGACTTCCTCGCCGAACAGGTCAAGCTGCTCCAGCACTGTCTTCAAGGGCAGGCCCGCGTGGTCGATCAGGAACAGCTGGCGCTGGTAGTCGCCGAAGTACTCCCGGAACGTCAGGGTCTTCTCGATCACTTCCTGCGGGCTTCCCACAGTGAGCGGCGTCTGGGAGGTGAAGTCCTCCAGCGACGGGCCGTGGCCGTAGACGGGCGCGTTGTCGAAGTAGGGCCGGAATTCCTTCACGGCATCTTGGGAGTTCTTGCGCATAAAGAACTGGCCGCCGAGGCCTACGATGGCCTGGTCAGCCTTGCCGTGGCCGTAGTGCTCGTAGCGCTCACGGTAGAGGCTGATCAGCTGCTGGTAGTGCTCCTTGGGCCAGAAGATGTTGTTCGCGAAGAACCCGTCGCCGTAGTAAGCGGCCACTTCGGCGATCTGCGGCGTGCGGATGGAGCCGTGCCACACAAAGGGGGCTACGCCGTCGAGCGGGCGCGGGGTGGGCGCGAAGTTCTGCAACGGGGTCCGGAACTTGCCCGACCAGTTCACAGTGTCCTCATCCCACAGCCGGCGCAGCAGGCTGTAGTTCTCGATGGCCAGTTCCACCCCGTCCTGGATGTTCTTGCCGAACCACGGGTACACGGGAGCCGTGTTGCCGCGGCCCAGGACCAGATCCACGCGGCCGTCGGCCAGGTGCTGCAGCATGGCGAAGTCTTCGGCGATCTTGACCGGATCGTTGGTGGTGATCAGCGTGGTGGCAGTGGAGAGGGTGATCCGCTCGGTCTGCGCGGCGATGTAGGCGAGGGTGGTGGTGGGCGAAGACGAGAAGAACGGCCGGTTGTGGTGCTCGCCGAGGGCGAAGACATCCATGCCGATTTCCTCGACCTTTTTGGCGATCGCCACGGCCGCTTTGATGCGTTCGTTCTCCGTGGGTGTCCGGCCGGTGGTGGGGTCAGTGGTGATGTCACTGACGCTGAATACGCCGATCTGCATGGTGTGCCTTCCGTTTCTGGACTTCTCCGGGCTTGCTTCCACTATACCCGATTTTCATGCATTTGCATGTATCGACGGATATAACGCATCCCCGGCGAGAATATTCCAGGTGTTACTGGGGGTCGCCCGGAGCGGCGCGGCGGCCACTGATGCGGGGCACCGTGCCGGTGGTCCAGTCGCTGAACTCGGCGTCGACGTCGTCCGCTGCCGCAAACTCCGGGCGCTGCTGCATGGCGCGGAGCAGCGCTTTGCGTTCCCGCCGCCCCTCCACGAGCCTGTACAGCACGGGAACCAGCACCAGGGTCAGCGCTGTGGACGAGACCAGGCCTCCGATCACTACCACGGCCAGCGGCTGCGAAATGAAACCGCCGCCCCCGGTCAGGCCCAGCGCCATGGGGGTCAGGGCGAAAACGGTGGCCAGCGCGGTCATCAGGATGGGCCGGAGGCGCTGCCGGGCGCCGTGCGTGATGGCGTCAGCCACGCTCATCCCGGCGCGGCCGTCCCGTGGCTGCCGGTACTGGTTGATGAGGTCGATGAGCACAATGGCGTTGGTGACCACAATGCCGACCAGCATCAGCATGCCGATGAGCGACGGCAGGCCCAGGGGAACACCCGTGGCCAGCAGCAGGGCCACGGCTCCGGTGGCAGCAAAGGGAACGGAAACCAGCAGGATCAGGGGCTGGATCAGCGACTTGAAGGTGGCCACCATGATGACGTAGACGATGGCGATCGCCGCCAGTAGCGCCAGGCCCAGCTGTTGGAAGGATTCGGCCTGCTGGGTGGTGGCGCCGCCGAGTTCGGCGGTGACGCCGGCGGGGAGGCTGACGTCCGTGAGGCGCTTCTGCACCTCCGCGTTCACCGCGCCAAGGTTGGAGCCCGACGGCGTGACTGACACTTTGGCGGTCCGCTGGCCGTTGCTGGCGGTAATGGAGACCGGCACATCCACCTGTTCCACGGACGCGATGCTGCCCAGGGTCACGGGCGCGCCCGCTGCGGGCAGTGCGATGTTGCGCACGGCATCGATGCTGGTGAACCGGGTGCCCTTGCCGATCTGGACTGGAAAGTCGTTGGTGTCGATCCGGACCGTCCCGGCGGGGATGGGGCTGATGGTGGCAGCCAGGACGCCGGCCACCTGGTCCTCGTTCAGTCCGGCCGACGCAGTCTTGGCCCGGTCAACCTTGACCTGGACCACCGGCTGGCTGGCCGCGAGGTTGGTTGCCACCTCGCTGGTTTCCGGCACGCCGGTCATGGCTTCCACCATGGCTTCGCTGGCCTTGCGGAGATCCTCGGACGTGGCAGCCTTGATGGTGATGTCCACCGTGGACGATGTTCCGAAGCCACCCTGCTGGGTGCCCACCGTAATCTTCCCCGAACCCGCGACTTTACCTATTTCAGTCCGGACGGTTTCCTGCAGCTTTGCCTGGTTCGCCTTCTCATCCGTCACCACGGTGAACGAGGAGTTGGCTGAGCCGGAGGATGTCAGGGCGGCAAAACCCGCCTGCGCGTTGCCGGAGGTGACCTGGACATTCTTCACACCCTCGATGCCCCGGAGTACTTCCTCGACCTTGACGGCGGCAGCGCTGGTGTCGGCCAGGCTGGTGCCCGCCGGCATCACCTGTCGGACGGTCATGCTGTTTTGGCCGGAATTGCCGAGGAGGTTGGTGGAAAGCAGCGGCGTTATGGCTCCTGTGGCGCCGAGGACCAGGACGGCGGCGACCAGGGTCACCACGGGATGCTTTTGGGTCTTGCTGAGGACGGGCAGGTAGGCGCGCTGCAGCCGGCTCTTCTGTTCGGCGGCCTGGGCCTGGGCGCGGGCGGCAGCGGCAACAGCGGCGGCAGCTTCGCGGCCAGCAGGCGAACTTGTTGCGGAACCGGCGGGGCTCTTGAGGAACCAGTAGGCCAGGACCGGCACGATGGTCAGTGATACCAGCAGGGACGCCAGCAGCGCCATGGTGACTGTCAGGGCGAAGGGCCGGAAGAGTTCGCCGGCGAGCTCACCCACAAAGGCAATGGGCAGGAAGACCGCCACTGTGGTCAGAGTAGAAGCTGTGATGGCTCCGGCCACCTCACGGATAGCGGTGAGGATCGCCGAGACTTTCTCCTCGCCGTAGCTGAGGTGGCGTTTGATGTTTTCGATCACCACAATCGAGTCGTCCACCACCCGGCCGATCGCAATAGTGAGCGCGCCCAACGTCAGGATGTTCAGCGAATAGCCGGTCGCGGACAGGCCAATAAACGTGATCAGCAGCGAGAGCGGGAT
This sequence comes from Pseudarthrobacter lactosi, assembly GCF_055412785.1. Taxonomy (NCBI): domain Bacteria; kingdom Bacillati; phylum Actinomycetota; class Actinomycetes; order Micrococcales; family Micrococcaceae; genus Pseudarthrobacter; species Pseudarthrobacter lactosi. The sequence goes on along the minus strand of NZ_JBVAYS010000001.1, from coordinate 986,752 downwards.
GGACACCGCGGTAACAAGGGTGGAGCGGGCCGACATCAGGAAAACAAGGATGACGGCGACGGCGAAGCCCAGCCCGAGCAGGCCCTCGGTGGTGAGGTCCTTGATGGACTTTTCGATGAACGGGGCCTGGTCGAACACGGCCGTGAACTTTGCATTGGACCCCAGTTCGGCCTCAAGGGCCGCCAGCGAGTCGTTCACGGCGTGGGAGATTCCCACGGTGTCTCCCTCGGGCTTCTTGGTCACGGACACCGCCAGGGTTTCCTGGCCGTTGGTCCGGGTGATGGAGGTCCGTTCGTTGTCCTGCAGGCTGACGTCGGCCACCGTGCCGATCGTCGCGGCATCCTTGGCTCCGCCCAGGGGCAATGCCTTGATGGCGTCCAGGGAATCCACCGGGCTGCCGATCTGGAGGGAGAGCGTCTTGCCCTGCTCCTGGATGGTCCCCGCCGGGATCAGCGCGCCGTTGTTGGAGAGGGCGCTCCGGATGGACTCGAGCGTGGCGCCCTTGGCGGCCATCACCTCCGGCCGGGGGAGGATCTCGATGTGCTGGGTGGCGCCGCCGGTCACGTCGGCTCCGCGGACACCGTCGATCTTCTGGAGCCGGGGAACGGTCAAACGTGCCAGGTCGGCGTTCAGTTCGCTCAGCGGCTTGTCCGAGGACACTGCCAGGAACACGATGGGGAAGTCGCTGATGCTGCCCGCGATGGCCTGCGGCTGCACGTCCTCCGGCAGGGAGCGCTTGGCGTTGGAGATTGCCCTGTCAATCTGGTTGCGGGCGCGGTCGAGGTTTGTCCCGTAGGTGAACACCATGGAGATCTGCGAGACGCCGTTACGCGACGTCGAGGACGTGGACTCCAGGCCTTCGACGCCGTTCAAGGCAGTTTCGAGAGGTGCGCTGACCTGCTTGTCCACGACTTCGGGTGACGCGCCGGGCATGGCGGAGAGGACGGTGATCTGCGGGAACTCGATGGAGGGGATGAGTTCCTGTTTCAGCGATGACATGGTGATCACGCCGAACACCGTCGCGAAGACGGTGATCAGCGCGATCAGCGCCCGGTTTGCCAATGAAAGTTGTGCCAGCCGGAACATCGCGGGTCTCTCCTGTGGGGTTGACGTACTCCTGAGGACCAGACGGTCCAGCCGGGTCTTCACGCCCGCCGGACAGCCTGCGTCAGTGGGTGGCGGAAACGCTCTCCAGCTGCAATGCCTTGGCCGTTGCGGCCTCAAGCTCGGCGGCCAGATCCGGATTCTCATCCAGCTTCACGCCGTAGCCCGGCATCATGTCCTTGAGCTTGCCTTGCCAGCCCTTGAAGTTCTTGGGAAAGGATTTCTGCAGCAGTTCAATCATGATGGGCACGGCCGTGGAGGCGCCGGGCGACGCACCCAGCAGCGCGCCGATGGTGCCGTCGCGGCCGGCGATGACCTCGGTACCGAACTGCAGCACGCCGCCCCGCTTCGGGTCCTTCTTGATGATCTGTACACGCTGGCCTGCGGTTATCAGCTCCCAGTCGCCGTCCTTGGCCTCGGGGTAGTACTCGCGCAGTGCCTCGACCTTGTCGCCGTGGCGCTTGGCCACCTCCTTGACGAGGTAGGCGGTGAGGTCCATGTTGTCCTTGGCCACGGCAAGCATCGGGATGATGTTGCTGGGCCGGATGGACAGCGGCAGGTCAAGGTACGAGCCGTTCTTCAGGAAGTTTGTGGAGAAGCCGGCGTACGGGCCGAACAGCAGTGAACGCTTCCCGTCCACGTAGCGGGTGTCCAGGTGCGGGACGGACATGGGCGGGGCACCCACGGACGCCTGGCCATAGACCTTGGCGCTGTGCTGGGCGGCGAGTTTCTCGTCGGTGCAGCGGAAGAACTGGCCGGACACGGGGAAACCGCCGAAGCCTTTGCTCTCCGGTATGCCGGAGGCCTGGAGGAGGTGCAGTGCGCCGCCGCCGGCGCCCACGAACACAAACTTGGCGTGAATCTTGCCGTGTTCCCCGGAAGCCGGGTGCTTGATCGAAAGGTCCCAGCCGCCGTCGGCCGCTTTGGAGATGCCACTGACGTCATGGCCGTAATTGATTTCGACGCCGTTGTTCCCGAGGTACGTGGTGAGTTCGCGGGTCAGTGCCCCGAAGTCGACGTCGGTCCCCTCGGTTGCGCGCGTGGCGGCGATGTTCTGTTTGGGGTCCCGGCCCTTGACGATCAGCGGCGCCCATTTGGCGATCTGAGCGTGGTCCTCGGAGTACTCCATGCTGCGGAACAGCGTGTGGGGCTTGAGCGCCTCGTAGCGGGTCTTGAGGAACGTGGTGTTGTTCTCGCCGATCACAAAGCTCATGTGCGGGACGGTGTTGATGAAGCCCTTGGGCGAGCCGATCAGGGATTCGTCCACAAGATGGGACCAGAACTGGCGGGACAGCTGGAACTGTTCGTTGATGAGCAGTGCCTTGGCAGGGTCCACCGAGCCGTCTTTGGCTGCGGGGGAGTAGTTGAGCTCGCACAGCGCGGCGTGGCCGGTTCCGGCGTTGTTCCAGGGGTCGGAGCTTTCCAGCCCCGGCTGATCCAGGCGTTCGAACAGGGAAATGGTCCAGTTCGGTTCAAGCTGCTTGATGAACGCCCCGAGCGTGGCGCTCATGATGCCGCCGCCAATCAGTACGACGTCGGCATGTTGGGTCTTGGATATGAAGGTCACAATCAGTCTCCGATAGCAGCGGCTCTGGCTGTCAAAGAATATCCCCGGGCAGCCCGCATACTGAAATTGGGCCGGACCGTCAAGGCTTTAGCTGTACCTTCGTGAAAACTTCATTCAGGACCGGGGACGCCGGGTAGCTGCTGACGCGGTCCGAGAGTGCCAGGGCCGAGATGGGGAAGGCGATGGGAACGGCCGGCACCGTGGCCGCGATCTGGGCGTTGATGGTGTGGTATTGCTCGTCGCGTTCCTTGCCCGCAGGGAGGCCGCGGGCGCGGTTGATCTTGGAAAAGACCTGCGGGTCCTGGTAACCGAATTCGCCGTTCTTTTCGCCGAACAGCGGGCCCACAAAGTTATCGGCATCGGCATACGCGCCGTTCCAGCCCAGCAGGTGGAGCCCGTGGTCCCCGGGTGACTGCACCTTTTGGAGATAGCCCTCAGACCAGTCAACCGGGACAGGTTTGATGTTGAGCCCGACGGCGGTCAGTTGCCTGCTGATTTCGGCGTAGATTTTCTCCGGCGTGGGCAGGTACGGGCGGGTGGCGTTGAGTGGGTAGTAGAACCTGATCTCTTCCCCGAGGTAGCCGGCCTCGGCCAGGGTGGCCTTCGCCTTGACCGGATCGTGGCCCAGCGCGGGAGCATCGTTATTAAAACCGCTGATCTTGGGCGGGACGAACTGTGAGGCCTTGGCCGTGTTGTCGATGAAGAACTTGCGGATCAGGGTTTCCTTGTCGATGGCCAGCTCAATGGCCTGCCGGACCTTTTCGTTCTGTAGCACCGGAATTTCCTGGTTGATGCCCAGGTACATTACCGAGAACGGATCACGCTGGACGATCTGCATGCCCCGCTTGACCAGCTGGTCGAAGTTGCCCACCGTGACGGCGTCGTAGCCGTCGATCTTGCCGTCCAGCAGGGCCTGGAGCCTCGTCTGGGGGTGGTCGTATGTGACGAAATTGATGGTGGAGATCTGCCCGCGGTCACCCCAATAGTTTTTGTGGCTGACGAGCCGGACACTCGCCTCGTCCCAGGCGGCCAGGCTGAACGGTCCGGTTCCGACAGGGTTGGTGGCGAACCGGGAGACCGGGTTTCCGCCACGGGTCTGGTCCAGGACATCCGCCGTGCCCGCGGTCAGGGCGGCCGGGGACGCGATAGCGAACGCCGGGAGGGTGAGCGCCTGGAGGAACGCGGTGAAGCGCTGGGTCAGGTCGATCCGGACAGTGTCAGCGGAAAGGGCCGTGCAGCTCTTGAAGATGGAAAGTGCGGCATCGTCGGCATGTGCCTTGAACACGCTCTTGAACGAACTTCCCGGCGCTTGCCGGCGCAGTTCCGGGGAGAAGGCGAACCAGCGGTTGAAGTTGGCGCACACGGCGTCGGCGTTAAAGGGCGTGCCGTCCTGGAACGTTACGCCGCTGCGGAGTGTGAACGTGTAGGAGCGGCCCTCGTCCTCTTCGGACCATTCCGTTGCCAGCAGCGGCGTGGGTTTCCCGGTGGTCTGGTCAACGCCCACCAGGCCCTCGAGGATCTGCCGCGTGATCCGGTAGCTTTCTACATCGCTTGAGAGCGCAGGGTCCAGGCCCAGGGGCTGGGACGCGGTGCCGAAAGTGAAGGTTTCGCTGGGCTCAACGCCGGCGGGTTCCCCTGAGGGCGACGTGGGTGTTGGTGACGGCGACGGGATGCCGGTACAGGATGTCAGGCTTAACGCCATAAAAACGGCGCCGGTCTTGATGACCGTCCGCCGCGAAGTACTGCTGGGCACTCGTCTATCACCTCTGGCTGCAACTGGGCGGCGCCGCCGACTGCGGGCCAAGGACACAGTCTAGTTGACAGACCTCCATGCTCCCTGGGCACACGCCAGAGGCCTGTTCCAGTGGGAACAGGCCTCTGGGTTTGAGCGGGGACTACTTGGGCATCAGCACCGAGTCGATCAGGTAAACGGTGGCGTTCTTGGTCTGGACGCCGCCGCAGATCACGCTGGCGCCATCAACCATGAGGGCATCCTTGCTGCCGGTCACGGTGACGGATCCGCCCTGGACCGTGGCGTGGGTGCCGGCGATCTTGTCCGGGGTGATCTGGCCGGGAACCACGTGGTAGGTCAGGATCTTGCTCAGCAGGGCATCGTCCGTCTTGAGCGTTTCGATCGTGGCGGCATCGATCTTGGCGAAGGCTTCATCCACCGGAGCGAAGACTGTGAACTCGCCGCCGTTAAGGGTGTCAACCAGGTCAACCTTCGGGTTCAGCTTGCCGGACACAGCTGCCGTGAGGGTGGTCAGGATGGGGTTGTTGGATGCCGCGACCGCTACCGGGTCAAGGGCCATCCCGGCAACCGAGCCTGCACCGGTGGGGACCTTCTCCGCGTAGCCGGCGCAGCCTGCGCCAACGAGGTTTGCTGCCGGATCCATGGCCTTGGCACTGGCGGAAGGTGACGGGGCCATGCTGGAGGCGGACGGTGCGGCGGACGGAGCGGAGGAGCTCGGTGCCGTCGTGGTGCTTCCACCGCAGGCGGTGAGGCTGAGCAGGGCTGCAGCTGCAACGCCTGCGACGGTGAAGGATGTGCGCTTGAATGACTGCATTTCGGTTCTCCTTGGTTTTTGGTTTCTGCCGATTTGTTCCCTGCTGCAGGCTTGCTGCCTGCCGCGTGGCCTTTTCCGACTGTTGGGCACCTGCCCTTGGCTGGTGTCTCAATGGGTATTCGGCCGGTGCGCGGAAGCGGATGGGTGGATCGCCAAAAGTTTTTTCAATTACCCCAAACCAGGGAGTGTGCCGTGTCTGGCTGCAGTTAAACGACAGAGATCCCGGGCCTTCTGGCCCGGGATCTCTGTATAAGTGTGCGCAAGGGGGGATTTGAACCCCCACGCCCGAAGGCACAGGAACCTAAATCCTGCGTGTCTGCCAATTTCACCACTCGCGCTTGGCAATTGCCGCCGTTGTCCTCAACCCTGGCCGGATGGCCTGGGAAAAAACGTACGACGGCGGATGCCAGTTTCCATTGTAGCCTCGGGCCGGCGGGGTTCCGGTCAGCCGGTTCCTGCCGCCCGTACGGGCGGCCCTTTACACCTAAGGCGTTATGCGTCCAGCTTGAGGTCGCGGCGCAGTTTTGCCACGTGGCCGGTGGCCCGGACGTTGTACTGGGCCAATGCCACCTTGCCGTCGGGATCGATCACCACGGTGCTGCGGATGAGTCCCTCATAGGTCCGTCCGTAGTTCTTCTTTTCGCCCCAGGCGCCATAGGCCTCGGCGACGGTGTGGTCCCCGTCCGAAAGCAACGGAAAGCTCAGGTCCTCATTGGCGGCAAAGGCGGCAAGTTTGTCCACAGAATCCGGCGAGACGCCCAGGACCCGGTAGCCGGCGGATGTGAAGGACGCCAGGCTGTCGCGGAAGTCGCAGGCCTGCCTGGTGCAGCCGGGGGTGGCGGCGGCCGGGTAGAAATAGACGATGGTGCTGCCGCCGTGACGCGACGCCAGGCTGACGTCGTTGCCCGACGAATCCTTCAGGGTGAAACCGGGCGCCACGTCGCCGGTCAAGAGTCTGTCAGCCACTATTAATCTCCTCGTTGCAGGCGGAACACACCAGTTTAGTAATCCTCCAGGGCCGATGCTAACCAGCCTTAGCTATACTTGCTGGTATGCCTGACATGGATCGCTGGCCCACTGGGCGCCTATTGTCCACTGCGGCACGCCTCGTTGAACACTCGTGGAACGAAAAGCTAAGCGCCATCGGACTGACGCACGCCGGCGTGATCGCTATCGAAGTCCTCTCAGCACAAGGGCCACTGACTCAGGCCCAACTCGCCCAATATGTGCGCGTTCAGGCCCAGACCATGGGTAAGACGTTGAGTCGGCTGGAGTCCCACGGCCACATTGCCCGCGTCCGCAGCACCTCGGACCGCCGCAGCCAGGTGGTGTCCCTCACCGACAGCGGCCGGGAAGCCGCCGCCGCAGCGGTTGAGATGGAACGCTCGGTACTCGCCGCGGCGACGATTGATCCTGACGCCCTGCGGCAGGAGCTCCAGTCAGTGGTCCGGGAGTTGGCCAGTCAGTTCGCCTCGCCGTCAACGCGCGCCCTGGTGGACGGTTCCCCGCTCGGCTAGCAATCCCCGAAATCCGGGAAAGCCCCGCCGGTATCGGCGCTGAGGTTTTTATAGTGAGAGCGCCGCCGCGACCGAATCCGGGTTCGCAGGCGGCGCTCTCACTGGAACGGCCGGACGCGCTGATCATCTGAGGGGCGGCATCGTGTGGTACCGCCCCTTTGCGTGACCGCTCTCGGCTGGGCGATTAACGGTTATGTCGTCACCGACAGTGTGTCTTAGGTCCGTTTCGACGTACGATGAGCCCGTCTCAACACACCAAACTACTGGGGGAAACCTTGAGCTATCCGCAATACCCACAATCACCGGCGCAGCAGCAAAACTTGCAGGGCGGTGAACCGCCGCTCTGGGCACCGTATTACGGCGCCCCTTTGCCGGTCGCCGTGAAGCGTTTCTTCAAGAAGTACGCTGCATTCTCGGGCCGTGCAAGCCGGAGTGAATACTGGTGGTGGACGCTCGTCTCCGCCATCATCGGCATCGTCCTGAACATCATCATCGGAGCCGGCACGACCGCACCGACGTCCGCCGCCCTGGGTGCAACCCCGTCGTACGGGCCGGTTGCCATCGTCGGAATCATCCTCGGCGTTATCTGGGGGCTGGCCACCCTTGTGCCTTCTCTTGCAGTGTCGGTCCGCCGACTGCATGACGGGAACTTCAGTGGCTGGCTGCTCCTATTGCACCTGGTTCCCATTCTGGGCAGCATCGCCGTCCTGGTCATGATGATCCTCCCGTCCAACCCGGCGGGTCAGCGCTTCGACCAGCCCACCGGGCACTAAACAGCCAGAACTGACCGCAGAAGACCCCGCCGTTGTGGACGGCGGGGTCTTCTCTGCTTCGCAGCGTTACGACAGGAATGGCCCGCATCGTGGCTGCAGGGTCTGCGAGCCACTCTGCGACGGTCGGTTCATCTTCACGATCCGGCCCTGAGCCGGATGCGGCCTTACAAAACGGGCGACTGCAGCCCGGCGCACCCGATAACCAGGAAGCGGTTTGAACTCGGACCGCCCAGTATCAGCTGCACCGTTGGCTGAAGTAGATAGCCCCTAAATACCCCCTGTAGTGATTTCAGGGCAAAGCGAAACCCCGCCTTCAGGCTTGAGGCCTATGAAGACGGGGTTTCTGTTGTGCACCCCCCGGGACTTGAACCCGGAACCCATTGATTAAGAGTCAATTGCTCTGCCAATTGAGCTAGAGGTGCATCTCTTATGTGGTTACCTTCCGGGCTTTTTCTTTCCCGGTTGATCTCCGCAACGACATGAAACTCTACACGAACTTTCGGACCATGTGAAATCGAAGCCGCTGGGGCCGGCAGGCTCAGCCGGGAGGGGCAATAACCAGCACAAAATCAGGGTTTTTGTTGTTGGTGAGCAGCCAGAAGCCGCCGTCGGGGGTCCGGATGATGTCCCGAATCCTGCCGTATTCACGTGTGAAATAGGCCACAGGTGCGCCTGCCTCCGCGCCGGACAGGGCCACCGTCCAGAGGCGTTGGCCGCGCAGGGCGCCGAGGTATGCGGTCGACCCGACAATTTCCAGGCCGCTGGGTGAGGAATCCGCCGTCGAAGGCCATACCACCGTCGCGTCGCGGTACTCCTCCCGGTGTGGCGCACCCGTCACTGTCGGCCACCCGTAGTTGGCGCCCGGCTCAATGAGGTTGAGCTCGTCGTCGACATCCGGGCCGAACTCGCTGGCCCAGAGCCGACCGGAACTGTCCCACGCCAGACCCTGGACGTTTCGGTGCCCCAGGCTGTACACGGCATTGCCAAAAGGGTTACCCGGGGCGGGGTCACCTTCCGGAGTCAGCCGCAGGATCTTCCCGCCCAAGGCGTTCGGGTCCTGCGGCTGTTCCCGGCGCTGGGAGTCTCCAGTTCCCACGTACAGCAACCCATCCGGGCCGAACCGGATCCGGCCGCCGTTGTGGGTGGACGCTTTCGGAATTCCGGAAAAGACCACCTCGGGATCGTCAAGATCCAGGGTTCCGTCAGGCTGTTCCGTCAGCTTCAACCGCGCGATGCGGTTGTCCTGCGCGGACGTGAAGTACATGTAGAGGTAGCTGTCGGCCGGAAACTCGGGGGATAGGGCGAGGCCCAGCAGTCCTCCCTCGCCGCCTGGGACAACGCCGGGGACCTGGCCGATGGTGGTGGCCTTGCCATCACGGACAGCTTTCAGCAGCGCAGAGTCACGCTCGGAGACGACGGCGGTTCCGTTCGGCAGGAATACCGCGGCCCAGGGAATGTCGAGCTGAAGATCGAGCCGCGCCGTTATCTTCGGTGGCGTGGTGGTTCCAGTGCCTGTCGCGATTTCGGTCCCGGTCCCGGTCGCGGTTCCATTGATGTTGCCGGTGGGAGCATCGGCGGCGTCCCCGGTGCAGCCCGACAGGAGCAGGGCCAGGATCACTGCGAAGGCGCCCGCGGGAGCCGTGGCCGCCGCGAAGGTACGGAAGAGCGCCCCCGCCTGGTCAGATGCGGGTGCGCCGGGGAGCCCGGAAACCGGCAGCTTCGGCGTGGGCCGCCGACTCAAACCAGACGTCGGCTGTCGTCTGCTCATAGTCAGGATGCCCCTCCTCGTAGTAGACCATGGTTCCGGCGTCGGCCTTGACGTCGAAATCCGCCGGTCCGCTGCCGTCCGGGCCGGGCGACGCGGAACCGGCGCCGTAGGGCTGGTCCGCGGCCAGATGCCCTGACGGTTCCGGCGCCGCGTCGGAATCCGCCGGCGCTGTGGGCTCAATGGGCGCGGATTCGGCTTCAACGGCTTCGGCAGCGGCCGTTTCGGCGCCGGGCAGCGTGGGTGAGTGGGGCTCCGTGTACTCCGGATGATGCACAGGGCCGGTGCCCTGGGCCGGTGGCGCTTCGGAGAGCGGGGTATCTGCAAAAGCGGTGGCTGCGTCGTCTGGTGGCCTGTGGCTGGCCGCGGGTTGGGTTGGCGCACTTGCCTCTGACCACTGGGTTTCCCACTCAGCTTCGTCTTCTTGCCGGCTCACGGGCTCCTGGCTGCCGGGGTCGTGGATTTCAGGTTCCTGCGTTGATACGTCCTCAGAGCGTGCCGGCTCCCCAGGACGGGCCTCTCCCTCAGGGGACGAAGGCTCCGCAACGCCGGCCGGCTCTTCAGGGGATGTCAGCACTTCAGGGGATGACAGCTTTTCGGGGGATGACAGTTCCTCGGCGGGTCGGTGTTCCGATGGTTCAGTTGTGGGGGTGTCTGCGGCACCGGGAGCTTGTGTGGAACCGGCTGCGATGGGTTCAACGCCGGCGTCCTGCCCAACGCTGGTGTCCTTTTGAACGTGGACTCCTTCAAGACCGGTTTGGTGTCCGGCGCCGGCGTCCTGGTGTTTCGCCGTGCTGGACCGCTCGGGCGCGTCGTCCGCCGTCGTCGGTGGTGCCGGCTCAGCAGTGCCGAAGCCCGCAGCGCTGGGGATGCCCGTCGTGCCGGCGGCTTCCGCCGAGGCAGCCGCGCTTCCGCCGGAGAGGCCCCCGTCCGTCCTAATGGGCGTGGATTCGCCGGTGCCCGAGGAGTTGCTGCGGTTCAGCAGCCACCACACAACGCCCACGATCAGCACAATCAAGATAATCCAGAAGACAAAATCCATAGCAGGGCCCTTCAGTCCGAATGGCATGGTTGCCGTTCCCTGACGGTACGTCGGCGCGAACAGGGCTGTCTAGGTTCCGGGAGGCCCGCACGGGGCCGTCTCAGACTTTGAGACGAGCGTCCACTATTTGATCGAAATATTCCGGAAAATGGGCCGAAGGGGCCGTTCGAGTCGTTGGCGTCCCGATCGGAGTCATAGACTTTGACCCATGAGTGAGGACACCCAAACAGCAACCGAGAACAAGATCGACATCAAGCCCCGAAGCCGGGTCGTCACCGACGGGATCCATGCCGCCCCCGCGCGCGGTATGTTCCGCGCAGTGGGCATGGGCGACGACGACTTCGCGAAACCCCAGATCGGCGTTGCCAGTTCCTGGAATGAAATCACTCCCTGCAACCTCTCCCTGAACCGGCTGGCCCAGGGCGCCAAGGAAGGCGTCCACGCAGGCGGCGGTTTCCCCATGCAGTTCGGCACCATCTCGGTCTCCGACGGCATCTCCATGGGCCACGAAGGTATGCACTTCTCGCTCGTTTCCCGCGAAGTCATTGCCGACTCCGTGGAAACAGTTATGCAGGCAGAGCGCATCGACGGCTCCGTCCTGCTCGCCGGCTGTGACAAGTCCCTGCCGGGCATGCTCATGGCTGCCGCCCGCCTGGACCTTGCCAGTGTGTTCCTCTACGCCGGCTCCATCATGCCCGGCTGGGTCAAGCTCGAGGACGGCTCGGAAAAAGAAGTCACCCTGATTGACGCCTTCGAAGCCGTCGGTGCCTGCGCCGCGGGCAAGATGAGCCTCGAAGACCTGACCCGCATCGAAAAGGCCATCTGCCCCGGCGAAGGCGCCTGCGGTGGTATGTACACGGCCAACACCATGGCCTGCATCGGGGAAGCGCTGGGCATGTCCCTTCCCGGCTCCGCGGCCCCGCCCTCGGCAGACCGCCGTCGTGATGAATTTGCCCGCAAGTCCGGCGAAGCAGTGGTGAACCTGCTCCGCCTCGGCATCACCGCACGGGACATCATGACCAAGAAGGCGTTCGAAAACGCCATCGCCGTCACCATGGCCTTCGGTGGCTCCACCAACGCCGTCCTGCACCTGCTGGCCATCGCCCGCGAAGCAGAGGTCGAGCTGAACCTGGAGGACTTCAACCGCATCGGCGACAAGATCCCGCACCTGGGCGACTTGAAGCCGTTCGGCCGCTACGTCATGACGGACGTTGACAAGATCGGCGGTGTGCCGGTCATCATGCGCGCACTGCTCGACGCCGGGCTGCTGCACGGCGACTGCCTCACCGTCACGGGCAAGACCGTGGCCGAGAACCTCGCCGCGATCAACCCGCCGGACCTGGACGGCAAGATCCTCCGTGCCATGGACAATCCGATCCACAAGACAGGCGGCATCACCATCCTGCACGGCAGCATGGCGCCTGAAGGTGCCGTGGTGAAGAGCGCCGGCTTCGACGCCGACGTCTTCGAAGGCACCGCCCGCGTGTTCGAGCGTGAGCAGGGCGCCCTGGCCGCATTGGACCAGGGCCTGATCAAGGCCGGCGACGTCGTGGTCATCCGCTACGAAGGCCCCAAGGGTGGGCCTGGCATGCGCGAAATGCTCGCCATCACCGGCGCCATCAAGGGTGCGGGCCTCGGCAAGGACGTCCTGCTCCTCACCGACGGCCGCTTCTCCGGTGGAACCACCGGCCTGTGCATCGGCCACGTGGCACCGGAAGCCGTCGACGGCGGCCCCATCGCCTTCGTCCAGGACGGTGACCGGATCCGCGTGGACATCGCCGCCCGCAGCTTCGACCTGCTGGTTGACGAGGCCGAGCTCGAATCCCGCAAGCTCGGCTGGGAGCCCCTCCCGGCCAAGTTCACCAAGGGCGTGCTCGCCAAGTACGCCAAGCTGGTGCACAGCGCCTCGACCGGCGCATACTGCGGGTGATACTCAAGTACCTCAAGCCTCCGGTGGCGACGCGACTGCCGGAGGCGGCAGGGCTTAATAAGGGCTGATCCAGGGCCCCCGGCCGGACGGCGCTTGCGCCGGAGGGTCGGGGCAGGGTCAGTCCGTGGACAATGAAGTCCACATAGTGAGATGCGCACAGTCCTCGTTGACAGGCATCTCATGCAGAGGGAAAACTGATCGCATGATCGCATTCGTTACTGTCGGCGCCGCTTTGGGTGTATCCGTCGTCCTTACCAAGCGCGTGGCTGACTAGCCCGACTGGTAACGAACCGTCACGCGCAACCCCTCGAAAAGCCACCAGGCTGAGGGGTTTTTTTATTTCCGCATTTTCCAAGTACAAAGATGATCCACAAGGAAGAGTCCGATGAGCAAAGGATCGCCGATCAGCCCCTCGCTGATGGCTACTAAGTCCGCTGGAGCCCCCAAGGCTCCGGAACGCGCCGACCGAACGGCCGATCAGGCCGCCGTCGTCGCTGATCTTGCCGCTGTCTCTCCTGTCCTTGGGCCGAACAACGTTGTACCCCCAACGGTGATGACCGGCTCGCAAGCTATTGTCCGCTCGCTCGAAGAACTCGGCGTCGACGATATTTTTGGTTTGCCCGGTGGCGCGATCCTGCCTACCTATGACCCCTTGATGGCCTCCAGCATGAATCACGTACTGGTCCGTCACGAACAGGGAGCCGGCCACGCCGCGCAAGGCTACGCCATGGTTACCGGCCGGGTGGGCGTTTGTATCGCCACCTCCGGCCCCGGTGCCACCAACCTCGTTACCGCCATCATGGATGCCCACATGGATTCCGTGCCGATAGTAGCCATTACCGGCCAGGTATCCAGCGGTGTGATCGGCACCGACGCGTTCCAGGAAGCCGACATTGTTGGCATCACCATGCCGATCACCAAGCATTCGTTCCTGGTGACTGACCCCAACGACATCCCGCACGTTATGGCGGAGGCGTTCCACCTGGCTTCGTCCGGACGTCCCGGCCCGGTCCTCGTGGACGTCGCCAAGGACGCCCAGCAGGGTCAGATGACCTTTTCCTGGCCGCCGAAGATCGACCTCCCCGGTTACCGCCCGGTGACGCGCGGCCACAACAAGCAGGTCCGCGAAGCAGCCAAGCTGATCGCTGCGGCCACCAAGCCGGTGCTCTACGTGGGCGGCGGCGTGGTGAAGGCTCACGCCTCTGCGGAACTCCGTGAACTGGCTGAGCTGACCGGCGCGCCCGTTGTCACCACCTTGATGGCGCGCGGTGTGTTCCCCGATTCCCACCCGCAGCACGTGGGTATGCCGGGCATGCACGGCACGGTTTCCGCCGTCACCGCGCTGCAGCAGTCCGATCTGCTCATCACCCTCGGAGCCCGCTTCGATGACCGGGTGACAGGAATCCTGAAGTCCTTCGCACCGAACGCCAAGGTGATCCACGCGGATATTGATCCCGCCGAAATCTCCAAGAACCGCACGGCTGACGTGCCGATCGTGGGTTCCGTCAGGGAAATCATCCCCGAACTCACCGAGGCGGTCCGCTCACAGTTCGAATCCGCCGGCACGCCGGACCTCACCACCTGGTGGGCGTTCCTTAATAACCTCAAGGAAACGTACCCGCTGGGCTGGACCGAGCCGGAGGACGGGCTCAGTGCTCCGCAGCGGGTCATCGAACGCATCGGCGCGCTGACCGGCCCCGAAGGCATCTACGTTGCCGGCGTTGGCCAGCACCAGATGTGGGCGGCGCAGTTCATCAAGTACGAGCGCCCGCACGCCTGGCTGAATTCAGGCGGCGCCGGCACCATGGGCTATGCCGTGCCGGCTGCCATGGGCGCCAAGGTAGGGGAGCCGGACCGTGTGGTCTGGGCCATCGACGGCGACGGTTGCTTCCAGATGACCAACCAGGAACTGGCCACGTGCGCCATCAACAAGATTCCCATCAAGGTTGCCATCATCAACAACTCCTCGCTGGGCATGGTCCGCCAATGGCAGACCCTGTTCTACGAGGGCCGCTACTCCAACACGGACCTCAACACCGGCCACCAGACCGTCCGGATCCCGGACTTCGTCAAGCTGGGGGAGGCCTACGGTTGTGCTTCCTTCCGCTGCGAGCGGGACGAGGATATTGATGCCACCATCCAGAAGGCCCTCGAAATTAATGACCGCCCCGTAGTCATCGACTTCGTGGTGAGCCCCGACTCCATGGTGTGGCCAATGGTGCCCGCCGGCGTGAGCAACGACCAGATCCAGGTTGCCCGCAACATGACCCCGGAATGGGAAGAGGAGGACTGAACATGACCCGCCACACATTGTCCGTTCTGGTTGAAGACAAGCCCGGTGTACTGACCCGCGTCGCGAGCCTGTTCGCCCGACGCGCCTTCAACATCAACTCCCTGGCCGTCGGCCCGACGGAAGTTCCGGGCATGTCCCGGATGACCGTCGTCGTCGACGCCGACGGTGACCTCATTGAACAGGTCACCAAGCAGCTCAACAAGCTGGTCAACGTGATCAAGATTGTTGAGCTGACCTCCGAATCTTCCGTACAGCGAGACCACATCCTGGTCAAGGTACGTGCGGATGCCGCAACTCGTCTGCAGGTGACCCAGGCTGCAGACCTGTTCCGTGCTTCAGTGGTTGACGTCTCCACAGACTCCGTGGTCATTGAAGCAACAGGCCACCCCGAAAAGCTCACGGCGCTGCTCTCAGTGCTCGAGCCCTTCGGCATCCGCGAAATTGTGCAGTCCGGCACCCTGGCCGTTGGACGGGGATCCCGCTCCATGAGTGACAGGGCTTTGCGCAGCGCTTAGTTAGGCGGGGCGCGTCCCCACCTGCGGCGCATTGCCCGTGCAGTACCGCAACACCCCAGACTATTTACCCAGTGAAAACACTCAAGAGGAGTTACTCAAGTGACTGAAATGTTCTACGACGACGACGCCGACCTGTCGATCATCCAGGGTCGCAAGGTTGCCATTGTTGGCTATGGCTCCCAGGGCCACGCCCACGCGCTGAACCTGCGCGACTCCGGCGTCGAGGTTGTCATTGCCCTCAAAGAGGGCTCGAAGTCGATCGCCAAGGCCGAAGAAGCCGGCTTCAAGGCCCTGACCGTTTCCGACGCCGCCG
This sequence comes from Pseudarthrobacter lactosi, assembly GCF_055412785.1. Classification (NCBI taxonomy): domain Bacteria; kingdom Bacillati; phylum Actinomycetota; class Actinomycetes; order Micrococcales; family Micrococcaceae; genus Pseudarthrobacter; species Pseudarthrobacter lactosi. The sequence continues at coordinate 971,366 of NZ_JBVAYS010000001.1, read as the reverse complement.
AATGGGCCGACGTCATCATGATCCTGGCACCGGACCAGCACCAGCGCTCGATCTACAACGAGTCCATCAAGGACAAGCTGACCCCCGGCAAGGCACTGGCTTTCGCCCATGGCTTCAACATCCGCTTCGGTTACATCGAGGCGCCTGAGGGCGTTGACGTCATCCTGATCGCTCCGAAGGCCCCAGGCCACACTGTGCGCCGCGAATTCGAAGCCGGCCGTGGCATCCCGGACATCATCGCCGTGGAGCAGGACGCCTCCGGCGCAGCCTGGGACCTGGCCAAGTCCTACGCAAAGGCCATCGGCGGCACCCGCGCCGGCGTCATCAAGACCACCTTCACCGAAGAGACCGAAACCGACCTCTTCGGCGAGCAGGCTGTCCTGTGCGGCGGCGTGTCCCAGCTGGTCCAGTACGGCTTCGAGACCCTCACCGAGGCCGGCTACCAGCCGGAGATCGCCTACTTCGAGGTGCTCCACGAGCTCAAGCTCATCGTTGACCTCATGTGGGAAGGCGGCATCGCCAAGCAGCGCTGGAGCGTTTCCGACACCGCAGAGTACGGCGACTACGTCTCCGGCCCGCGCGTCATCACCCCCGCGGTGAAGGAAAACATGCAGGCTGTCCTCGGCGACATCCAGAGTGGTGCCTTCGCCAAGCGTTTCATTGACGACCAGGACAACGGCGGAGCCGAGTTCATGGCACTGCGTGCCAAGGCTGAGCAGCACCCGATCGAGGCCGTTGGCCGCGAGCTGCGCTCCCTGTTCGCCTGGCAGCAGACGGACGAGGACTACGTAGACGGCTCCGCAGCCCGCTAAGTCTGCCCTTCCGGCGCCATTCACCGTGCAACAGTGAGGCCGGGCTCACACTTAACAATGTGAGCCCGGCCTTTCTGTCAGCCTAGACTTGTTCCCATCCCCAGGACTGCAACGCAGAGGATCAGCCGTGTCAAAACCCGTAGTACTGCTCGCCGAAGAACTTTCGCCCGCCACCATCGAGGCCCTCGGCCCGGACTTCGAGATCCGCCACACCGATGGCGCCGACCGGACCCAGCTGCTTGCCGCCATCGCGGACGTGGACGCCATCCTGGTCCGCTCCGCCACGCAGGTGGATGCAGAAGCCATTGCCGCCGCGAAGAATCTCAAGGTCATCGCCCGCGCTGGTGTTGGCCTGGACAACGTTGACATCAAAGCCGCCACACAGGCCGGCGTGATGGTGGTCAACGCCCCGACGTCGAACATCATTTCGGCAGCCGAACTGACGGTTGGCCATATCCTGAGCCTGGCACGCCACATCCCGCAGGCCAGCTCGGCGCTGAAAAACGGTGAATGGAAGCGCTCCAAGTACACCGGCATCGAACTCTTCGAGAAGAAGGTCGGCATCATCGGCCTGGGCCGCATCGGCGCCCTCGTTGCTGCCCGCCTCCAGGGCTTCGACACCGAAATCCTCGCCTACGATCCGTACATCACCTCGGCCCGTGCCGCGCAGCTCGGCGTCAGGCTCGTCACTTTGGATGAGCTCCTGAGCCAGTCGGACTTCGTTACCATCCACATGCCCAAGACGCCGGAAACCGTCGGCATGCTTGGCGCTGACGCGTTCACCAAGATGAAGTCCACCGCCTACGTGGTCAACGTGGCCCGTGGCGGCCTCGTGGATGAAGAGGCACTCTACGCAGCCCTGCAGGACCGCCAGATCGCCGGCGCGGCCGTTGACGTGTTCGTCAAGGAGCCCAGCACGGACCTGCCGTTCTTCGCCCTGGACAACGTGGTGGTCACCCCGCACCTTGGTGCATCCACCGACGAAGCCCAAGAGAAGGCAGGCGTCTCCGTTGCCAAGTCCGTGCGTTTGGCGCTGGCAGGTGAGCTCGTACCGGATGCCGTAAACGTGGCCGGCGGCGTGATCGCCCCCGACGTCCGCCCGGGCATCCCGCTGATCGAAAAGCTGGGCCGGATCTTCACCGCGCTGACCCACGCCTCGCTGACCCAGATCGACGTCGAGGTGGCCGGCGAGATCGCGGCCCTTGACGTCAAGGTCCTGGAACTTGCCGCGCTCAAGGGCATCTTCGCCGATGTGGTGACCGAGCAGGTTTCCTACGTCAACGCCCCGGTCATCGCCGAACAGCGCGGCATCAACGTCCGCCTCATCACGACGGCCGAAGCAGAGGACTACCGCAACGTCCTGACCATCCGGGGTGCTTTGAGCGACGGCAGCCAGATCTCCGTGGCGGGTACGCTCACGGGCCCGAAGCAGGTGGAGAAGCTCGTCGGAGTCAACGGCTACGACGTGGAGATCCCCATCAGCGAGCACCTCGTGGTAGTGGCCTACGCCGACCGGCCCGGTGTGATCGGAACCATCGGACACATCCTGGGTATGAACAACATCAACATTGCCGGCATGCAGGTGGCACGGCAGGCGGAGGGCGGCCAGGTTCTGGCATTGCTCACCATCGACAGTTCCGTTCCGCAGCAGGTGCTTGACGCCATCAAGGCAGGCATCGGCGCGGAGATGGTCCGCGAAGTGGACCTCGAGGACTAAGAACCGCACCGCCATCAACTACGCGTGACCGAAGCTTAACGTCGGCCACGTATGATTGGCCGGTCTGCTTACAATGGCTGGGTCCCGTTTCGGGACCAGGCTGGCAGACCGGCCAATACTTTTTGCACACCAGGCAGGAAATCCTTCATATCCGCCGCCTGCGGATCTCGGTGTGCGCACGCAATCCAGGTTTCAGGGAGCCCCATGAACGCCGTCCAGCGATTCATCAGAAGCAAAGTGCTGCTGCTGACCGCGGCCATCTTGATCGCAGCCATGTGCTTGTCGGTCCTCGTCCAAGGCCAGTCTCAGGCCGCTCTAAACCGAACGGTGGATGAGAACTCGCGGGGTCTCTACGACGTCCTCGTCCAGGCCAAGGCAGGCTCCGGGGCGCTGATGCAGCCGGAGATCGCCAACGGCGGCGGCGGCATCGGCTTTGACCAGCTCGAGAACATCCGGAAGCTTTCCGGTACCTCCGTGGCAGCCCCCATCAGCCTGGTGTCCCGCGTGACACAGAACCTGGAAGCCCCGCGGCTGGACGCCATGGACTACCTTGGCTACAACTCGGGACTGGCTGGCACGGCCACCACAGACCAGGCCGCCGGCGCCACAGAGCCCAGCAAGTGGCCCGCTGCCGAGTCCGTGCTTGGCGACAAAGCCAAAAACTACCGCCTGACCGCCAGCGCCGTCAGCTCCGACGGCGTCTCTGAGCAGACCTTGTTCAAGTCCACCGCGGAGGGCAGCCTGGGCAAGGCCCGCCTGATCGAAGAGCAGACGGCCGGGGGCACCAGCATCCGGATCGCACCTCCAGCAGGCGAGACAGGCATCAAGTTCCCCGCTCCTGCCGGTGGCTCCGAACACAACCTGTTCAACCTATCGGTGTCGCTGCCGATGTCTCCCGAAGTGACCGAGTCCGTGGTCGCCGTGGACCCCGTTTCCGAGCGCGCACTGCTTGGCTCGGCCGGCGACTTCCTGGCCCCGCTGGAGAAGGCTCCGCCCGCTGACGCGCGGAACGCGGGAGCGATTGGCCGGCACTTCGAAAGCCTCTTCACCAACGGCATCAGCACGGAAGAGCTCAACGAAGGCCCCGACTTCCTCGGCGTCAAGCTCAAATATTGGGCACCTCTGATGACGCAATACCAGCAGGCCAAGCGCAGCGGACAGCTGACCGCGGACTCGCAGGCCATTCCCCTGATTGTCCGTTCCGGCACCTCGCTGGACCTCAAGTACAACGTCAAGATCGAGGAGATCGACGCAGCGGGCAAGGTGGTCAAGGACGTCGGCACCGCCACGCGTTCCCTCGGCAAGGACTACCTGCCGTTCGTGTCCAAGGACCCGTTCGCTCTGTCCTGGCCCGGCTCCACCGACCACTCCGGCCTCCTCGGCGGTGGCGGCAACTTCAACCAGGGGCTCTACACCCCGGCCACCTGGAGCACTGACTTCGCTGCCGCGCCGAAATACACCGACGGCGAAGCCGCGGCCAATGGCGCAGTCCAGAAGACCGCCGTCCCCCGCGACTGGGTCACCGTGAACCGGCTGCCGGAGAAGGGTGCCAACGGCGCCCCGGTGGACCAGACCCAGCGTGAACCCGTGGATGAACGTTCCTACCGGGAAGACCTGGCAACGGGGGAGAAGCTCGCGGCTCCGCTGGCCATGGTTTACGGGACCTTTGACCCCGCCGCCGTGGAGAAGGCTGCTGGCGACGTCAACCGCCTCCCGCTGGGTGGCTACGACCCCACCCCGTTTACCCTCACCAAGGACGCCGACGGCAAGACGGTCACCGACACCGGCCTCAAGCCTTCACTCAGTGCCACCGGACTGGCAAGCCAGTCGGCTGGCGCTATCACGGACTTCTACGGCCTGGCCGCAGCCCGCGGCTACAAGGACAACGCCTCCGTGATCGATGCGGTGCGTGTCCGGGCCAAGGCCCCTGGCAGCTGGAAGGAAGCCCAGCCGGACGTCGAAAAGCTTGCCAGCGAGATCCGCGAGATGGGTCTTGAGGCTACGGTTGTGGCCGGTTCGGCCCGTGAAGACGCCAGCATTTTTGTCCCCGGATACTCAAAGGACGACGCCGGCAAGGAGTCAGCGCTGGGCACCGTCCAGCAGTCCTGGGTCCGGCAGAACGCTGCCGACGCTGTCTCCGGTTCGCTGACCGGGACAAACATCACACTGCTCTTCCTCACCCTCTGCGGAGCCGCGCTGCTGACCGGCGCCTCCACCGTCAGCTACATCCGGAAACGCAAACGTGAAGCCGGAACCCTCCGCGCCATGGGCTGGACCCAGCTGCGTATCAGGAAGTGGGTGCTCGAGGAATTCGCCGTAGGCGCTGCGCTGCTCGCGGTAGCTGGGATCGTCCTGAGCTTGGTGAGCTGGAGCGTGACCACAGCGATCGTCTCGGCCTCCGTCCTGGCCCTGTATGCGGCAGCAGCCTTCTTCGCGGCGCAACAGCTGCGTCACCGTGATGAGGTGGATCAGGAACCGCAGCACGACGAGCGGCTGATCCCGGTGGACTCTCCATTGACGTTTGCCAACCGGCAGCTCAGCACGAACAAGTTCAATACCCTGTCCCTGGCCGTCGCGGTGGGCGTTTTTGGAGCCGCGGTGGGCGGGCTGGTTGCCTTGCTTATTGACATCCCCCGTGCAGCGGGCGCGAGTGCGCTCAGCGGGCTGGCCGCAGCAAGCGTGGCGCTGCCCAGCATGCTCCTGGCCCTCGCCGGCGTGGCCGTGGGCCTCACCCTGACGTTGGTGACCGGCAGGTTTGAGCTGAACGCCAAACGCCAGTACCTGGGCATCCTTGAGGCCATGGGCTGGAACCCGGACATGCTGCGCCAGGTCCGTCTCTTCGAAAACGCGCTGGTGGGCACGGTGGCCCTGCCACTGGGCGTCCTGGGCGCGCTGGGCATCGGGCTGCTGCTTGCCCCGTATGCCGCGCTGTGGGCCGGAGTCGCCGGCCTGGTGGCTGTACTTTGCTGGATACCGATTGCAACGAAAGTGGTCCAATGACAAACGAGACGAATGTTCACCGGAGCCGGAGGTCCGGCCTGGCTGAGACGCCCCTGCAGACCCGTGCCAACACCATCGTCAAGGCCGCGGACCACGGGACCCCGCTGGAACTGAGCGACATCACCATCCGCTACGGCGGCGGCAAGAGCGGTGCCGAAGCAGTCAGTGTCGTGGAGGGTTTCGACCTCACGCTGCACGCCGGCGAGATGCACTGCGTGGCCGGCCGAAGCGGATCCGGCAAGACCAGCATCCTGACTGTCGGCGCGGGCCTGACCCTGCCGACGTCGGGACGCGTCTTCTGGGAAGGCGATTCCCTCGAAAGCATGGGCGACGACGAAATCGCCGACCGCCGTCGGGCCCTGATCGGTTACGTTGACCAGGGCGGTGCCCTGATCGACGGCATGAGTGCCCTCGAAAACGTCCTCCTGCCGGCCGTGCCCGACGGTGAGGTGGACCAGCGCCGCGACATGGCCAAGGACCTCCTGGACCTGGTAGGCCTGGGCCGCCGCATGCGGCACCGCCCGGCCCAGCTGTCCGGTGGTGAACGCCAGCGTGTGGCGATTGCGCGCGCCCTGATCCTGGGCACGCGTGTGCTGGTGGTTGATGAGCCCACGGCAAGCCTGGACCGGGCCTCCGCCAACCGCATCATCAGCATCCTCAAGGACACTACTTCGGACGGAATCGCAGTGCTGGTCGCTTCACACGACCACGAACTGGTCCGCCTGAGCGATACGCTGACTGAACTGATCTAGCCCTACCCCTTCGCACCAAAGGTAACGTCCGCACGTGAGCGCAACAGCCAAAACCCCGTTCTACATCACCACGGCCATCACCTACCCGAACGGTGTTCCGCACATCGGGCATGCCTACGAGTACATCGCCACCGACGCCATGGCGCGCTTCAAGCGGCTTGACGGTTTTGACGTGATGTTCCTGACGGGCACGGACGAGCACGGCATGAAGATTGCGCAGGCGGCCGAGAAGGAAGGCCTCACGCCCAAGGAGCTGGTGGACCGCAACGCGGAAGTCTACAAGTCTGCCCACGCCGCGCTGGGGATCACGTACGACCGCTTCATCCGGACCACGGACGCTGACCACTACGCCGCGTCGCAGGCCATCTGGAAGAAGATGGAAGCCAACGGCGATATCTACCTGTCCAAGTACGAGGGCTGGTACTCCGTCCGGGACGAGGCCTTCTATGTCGAGGACGACACCGTGGTCAAGGACGACGGCGTGCGGTACTCGAAGGAGACGGACACCGAGGTGACGTGGACGGCTGAGGAGAGCTACTTCTTCCGGCTGTCCTCCTACCAGGACCGCCTGCTGGCGCTGTACGAGGCCCAGCCGGAATTCGGTGCACCGCAGTCCCGCTTCAACGAGGTCATCAGCTTCGTCAAGCGCGGCCTCGAAGACCTGTCGATCAGCCGCACCACCTTCGACTGGGGCGTCCCCGTCCCTGGCAACGACAAGCACGTGATGTATGTCTGGGTTGACGCGCTCACCAACTACCTGACCGGCGTCGGCTATCCGGACGTCGAATCGGAATCGTTCAAGAAGTTCTGGCCCGCCGACGTGCACGTGATCGGCAAGGACATCTCACGCTTCCACGCCATCTACTGGCCGGCGTTCCTGATGAGTGCAGGCATAGAACTTCCCAAGCGCGTGATGATCCACGGCTTCCTGCACAACAACGGCGTGAAGATGTCCAAGTCCCTCGGCAACGTGGTGGCGCCGGCAGACTTCGTGGCGCAGTACGGACTGGACCAGGTACGGTTCTTCTTCCTCCGCGAGGTCCCGTTCGGTGCGGACGGCAGCTACAACCATGAGGCCATCGTGGGCCGCATGAACTCGGACCTGGCCAACAACTTCGGCAACCTGGCGCAGCGTTCGCTGTCCATGGTGGCCAAGAACTGCGAGGGACGGGTCCCGGTTCCGGGTTCGTTTACGGCTGAAGACACCGCGATTCTGCAGCAGGCCAACGGCCTCCTCGAAACGGCCCGCGCGGCCTTCGAAAAGCAGGAATTCAGCCGCGCGCTGGAGGCCATCTGGGGCGTCCTGGGGGACACCAACGCCTACTTCGCCGAGCAGGCCCCGTGGGTGTTGCGGAAGACCGACGTCGAACGCATGAACACTGTTCTTTACGTGACGCTGGAAGTGCTGCGCATCGTCGCCATCCTGGCGCAGCCGGTCATGCCCACGGCCACGGCCGCGCTGTTGGAGACTCTGGGACAGCCCGACGGCGGATCCCGCCAGTTCGCCGCCCTCACCACGCCGATTGTGGCCGGTACGCTGCTGCCTGCTCCGGCACCCGTCTTCCCCAAGTATGAGGAGCCGGCCGAAGCCTAGTCCATTCCGGGTTGGCTACTTGTTTGTACCCGGTCTGAGTATGTTTCCGGGGCCCGTAAGTAGGGCCTGCCGTGACAGGCGGGTACTGAGTACGGTTCCTGGGCCGGCAGTAGGACCGGGCTCGGAAGGCGGGTAGTGAGTACTGGAGACTTGTTGCTAGCCGCCTGCCTAGCCTTGTCTGGTTAGCAAACTGATGATTCGCATCTGGGAGAACCGTCAACCCCCGATGCTGTCTGTTTGCCTTTTGTCCTCCGTGTCGGGGATGGCGCTGTTCTCCCGTTTGTTGGATCTGTTTGGATCAGACAATGGATGGAGACGGAAATGAAACGGATCCTTGCCGCTTTTGGTGTCGCGGGTCTTGCGCTATTGGGTGCCACAGCGCCGGCTACCGCGTCGCCTTCCGACGATGAGAAAAAGATCACTATTTGCCACGCCACCGGCTCGGCAACCAACCCCTACGTGTCGGTGACCATCAACCTCAACGGGCTCAACGGCCACGTGGGACACCAGTACGATGAGGACATCATTCCGGCCAACGACGGGAAAGTACTTCCCCGGGGCCAGAACCTTGACAAGGTAGATATCTGGAATGCCGGCTGCGCGGTCCCTGGCGGGCACGGGAACGGCGATGACGGTCATGGGAACGGCGACGACGGGCACAAGATCACCATTTGCCACGCCACCGGCTCGGAAACCAACCCGTACGTGGCCATCACGGTTGACGTGCATGCGGCGGAGGCCCACGCGGGGCACCAGAATGGTGAAGACATCATTCCTCCAAATGACAGTGTGCCGGGTGGCCAGAACTGGGACGAGGCAGGGCAGGAGATCTACAACAACGGTTGCGAGCCCTGCACCTGCTCCCCGGAGGTACCGCCGGTTGTTCCCCCGGTAGTCACTCCGGTTGTTCCCCCGGTAGTCACTCCGGAGACGCCGGTAGTCACTCCGGTGACGCCGGCCGAAACTCCCCGTGGGGCGGTTGTAGGAACGCCGGCGGGTGCAGCCGTCGTGGTTGCCAACCCCGGTTTCAACGTCCAGACTGCCGTGGCATCTTCCGGCACGGGGCTTGCTCCCTGGGCGGCCGGCCTCATTGTGATGCTGCTCGCTGCAGCGGGAGTTGTTGCCCGCAAGTCTCTGGCAGCCGGCGGTACCGTGTCCGGTCCTCGGAAGGAATAACGCGGGATTCAGGCGCCCGATGGGGCGCTGTTTGAAACACTGGCAGGCGCCGTGGCCGCATGGGCACGGCGCCTGCCGGCAAACCAGGCAAATCCGACGGATATACGGGGTAACCATGGACAGCGAAGGAAGGCTCTTCACCGCCAGAAGCATCGTTTTTGTGGTGCTCTGTGGCGTGCTGGCCTACCTGGCGTTCGCATTCCTCCCATACCTGGCCGGGCCGGCGCCATCGCCAGGGGTGACCGGGATTGCTGTGCAGCAGACGGCCCCGGCTCAACCAACATCCACCCCTACACCCACCCCTTCGATGGCCACGAGCGCCCCTGTCCCGGCCGGTCCGGCAGCGTCGCCGCCTCAGAGGCTGGTGTACCCTGCCGCGGATATCGATGCGGTGGTCCATCCGCTCGAGCCCACCGGCGCGGACCAGGCCACCCAGACCATCGTGCCGCCACCCACCATGGACGGCTACTGGCTCACGCCGTATGGTGTGCCCGGAACGGGCTCGGTCAACACCACTTATATCGCCGGCCACAGCTGGACGGACAGGGACGCGCCGTTCAACCACCTGAGCATCAAGGCGGCGGTAGGTGACAGGCTGACCGTGATCACGGCCACGGGGGAAGTGGCCTACCTGGTGGATTCGGTGACCACCTACGACAAATCCGGTCTTAAGGACAGTCCCATCTGGCAAGGGGTACCTAACAGGCTGGTCCTTATTTCCTGCTACACGGATGATCCCTGGGGCACTAACGTGGTGGTGGTTGCCTCGCCGGAGGACCCAGCCCTTCGTCTCAACAAATGAGACTGATTGTCCGGCATGCGGATGATCTTAATATTCTTGGAGCATGAGCGCATCCACGATCAATCTCGCTGTCATTCCCGGTGACGGCATTGGCCCAGAGGTCATTGCCGAGGCACTGAAAGTCCTCGAAAAGGCTGTCGCCGCTGAAGGCGTTGTCCTTGAGCAGACCCATTACAAGCTCGGCGCCGAGCACTGGCTGGCCACCGGCGAGACCCTTCCGGACGAAGTCCTCGCCGACCTGCGCACACGGGACGCGATCCTCTTCGGTGCTGTGGGCGCCGCTCCCGGCGACACCCGGATTCCGTCCGGCATCATCGAGCGGGAAATGCTGCTCAAGCTCCGCTTCAGCCTGGACCACTACGTCAACCTGCGGCCGTCGCGGCTGTACGGAACGGTCGGCAGCCCGCTGGCGGATCCCGGCGTTATCGACTTTATCGTCGTCCGCGAGGGGACCGAGGGTCCGTACGTGGGAAATGGCGGCTCCCTCCGTACCGGCACGCCGCACGAGGTTGCCACCGAGGTCTCGCTGAACACGGCCTATGGCGTGGAGCGTGTTGTCCGCGACGCCTTCCGCCGCGCCAGCGCCCGGGAACGCAAGCATGTGACCCTGGTGCACAAGCACAACGTCCTGGTCTACGCCGGCCACTTGTGGAAACGCACGGTCGAGGCGGTGGCCCAGGAATTCCCCGAGGTCACCCACGATTACCTGCATGTTGATGCGGCCACCATCTTTATGGTCACCAATCCGTCCCGTTTCGATGTCATCGTCACCGACAACCTCTTCGGCGACATCCTCACTGACCTCGCGGCGGCCATCACCGGCGGCATCGGGCTGGCGGCATCCGGCAACATCAACATGGACCGCACCGCGCCGTCCATGTTCGAACCCGTCCACGGCTCGGCCCCGGACATCGCCGGCCAGCAGAAGGCCGATCCCACTGCGGCCATCCTGTCCGCGGTGCTCCTGCTGGACCACCTCGGCTACACCGCCGCGGCCCGCAGGATCGAAGCTGCGGTGATCGCCGACGTCGAAACCCGCGACGGCGGCGCCCGCAGTACCAGCGCCGTCGGGGACGCCATCGCTGCAGCGCTCTAGACCGTGCGCTCTTGAGACTCGGTTAACCGGCGTAAGCTAGTTTCAATCACCAAATGCTGCCCAGCGGTTCAGTGCTGAACCACGTTCTAAAGGCAGCCGATCGTGGAGGAACCATGACTCAGACCGCCCATGGCGTCGAATTTAACCAGCAGCTCTCGGCAACCCCGAAGTCAGCTGACGAGCGTGCAGCCATCCTGGCGAACCCGGGATTTGGCAACTACTTCACCGACCACACCGCGGTCGTCGACTACAGCGTCGACGAGCAAGGCGAAGGCGGCTGGCACAACGCGCGCGTAGAGGCCTACGGACCCATTTCCCTGGACCCGTCCGCCGCAGTGCTGCACTACGGCCAGGAGATCTTCGAAGGCCTCAAGGCATACCGACACGCCGACGGCTCCATTTGGACCTTCCGTCCGGAGGCGAATGCGGCCCGCCTGAACAAGTCGGCACGACGCCTCGCGCTGCCGGAACTGCCCGAGGAGTACTTCCTGGGCGCCATCCGGGAACTGGTGCAGGCGGACAAGGAATGGGTTCCCGCCGGTGACGGCGAGGCCTTGTACCTGCGCCCGTTCATGATCGCCACCGAGGCGTTCCTGGGTGTTCGGGCAGCGCGTGAGGTGTCCTTCCGGGTCATCGCATCGCCCGCCGGCAACTACTTCGGCGGCGAGCTCAAGCCCGTATCCATCTGGATCTCGCGGGAGTATGCCCGTGCCGGACGCGGCGGCACCGGGGCCGCCAAGTGCGGCGGCAACTACGCAGCCTCCCTGATCGCCCAGCAGGAAGCCGAAGCCAACGGCTGCAAGCAGGTGCTGTTCCTGGACCTGTTCAACGACAACGCCGTCGAAGAGCTCGGCGGCATGAACGTGTTCTTCGTGATGAAGGACGGCTCACTGGTCACTCCAGCGCTGAGCGGGACCATCCTGGAAGGCGTGACCCGAATGTCCGTCATCCAGGTGGCCAAGGACATGGGCCGTGAAGTGACTGAGCGCAAGATCACCCTTGATGAATGGCGCGACGGCGTTGCTTCCGGCGAGATCACCGAAGTCTTCGCTTGCGGCACCGCGGCGGTCATCACGCCCATCGGTGTCCTCAAGGACGCCACCGAATTCATCGGCTCCGAGGACGCGAAGGCAGGGGAGACCACCATGGCCATCCGCGAACAGCTCCTGGGCATCCAGACCGGAACCGTGCCGGATACCCACGGCTGGCTGACCCGCCTGGCCTGACCCTCCACAACCCTGGCCAACAACGCGGGGTCACTTCACGCCCGATATTCCCATCGGATAGGGCATGAAGTGACCCCGCGTTGCTGTGTCTGGATGGCCTCAGCGGCGGGCGGCCTTCCGGGCAGCGTTCTTGAGGGCCTTGCGGGAGACCGGCTTCAGGGCTTTGCGCGCCGCTTCGTCGGCCAGAGCCCGGTTGCGGCGGGCATCGATGACGTCGTTCCAGAGTGCCGTGGCGAAGGCACCGCCGTCCTGCGCGTATACGTCATAGGGATAGTCGGCAAAGATGGCCGGTTTGGTGCCGCCGGTGGGCAGGTCCTTCCCTGTTGCCTCGGCGACGGCGTCGGCAAGAGCCCAGGTCCGGGTCAGGTGGTGCGTGAGATTGTCCTGGACAAAAATGTTTGCGTCGCCGGAGGCAGCAGCGCGCTCGAGGAGTATGGCCAGGTCTCCAGCCAGGAACGTGGCCGCCCATTGATCGACGTCCTCGATATGTGACCGGAATTCCTCGGCAACACCGTCCACCGCCTCGCGCCAGTCGGTGGTCTGGCGGAACTTCTGCCACGTCGGGAACCAAACAATGGTGCCCGTCGCGTGGTTGTGGATGTGCTGCAGGCCGCTGTTCTTCTCCGTCAGTGCGTGGTCGTGGCCCGCGGCGTCGGCGCCGGACAAGAGTTCAGACAACGAGATACTGGATGAAGTGCTCATGGGTGTGCGTGGCTACTCTCTGTTGGCAATGGGTTCACCAGCCATAACCCGCGCCGGGGGTGAGGTTATTCCGTGCCGGCCTGATGCGAAGATGGTGCAGTGAACACCACCTCGAGCGGCTCTCTCCATACGTGCAGCCCACTGACGGCCTTCATCCTGGCACCCAATCCCGGGCCCATGAGCCTGGACGGCACCAACTCGTACGTCATCTCCGCCCCCGGAGCCAGTACATCGGTGGTGGTTGATCCAGGCCCCGCGGACGACGGCCACCTCCGCCGAGTCGCGGACACAGGCCCCGTGGAGCTCATCCTCGTGACGCACCGGCACGCCGACCACACCGCGGGCTCCCGGCGGCTGCATGAAATCACCGGAGCCCCGGTCCGCGCGGCCGACCCCCGGCACTGCTATGGCGGCGGCGAACCCCTGCAGGACGGAGAAACCATCCAAGCGGCAGGAGTGACGGTCCAGGTCTTGGCGACGCCGGGCCACACCTCCGATTCCGTCTGCTTCCATCTTCCCCACGACGGCCCGCACGGTTCCGTACTGACCGGCGACACCATCCTGGGCCGCGGTACCACGATGCTGGACTACCCGGACGGCAGGCTGGGGGACTACCTCGAGTCCCTGGACCGGCTCGAAGCCCTTGGCCAGGCCACTGTCCTGCCGGCGCACGGCCCGGTCCTACCCTCCCTGGAGGCCATCACCCGCGCCTACCGCGAGCACCGGCAGGAGCGGCTGGCGCAGATCCGCTCAACACTGGTCCGGCTTGGCGGGGACGCCACCGTGGCGGACGTGGCCGACGCCGTGTACGCCGACGTCGACCCTTCCGTCCGCCGGGCAGCCGAAATGTCGGTGGCCGCGCAGCTCGACTACCTCCGAGGACTGCCCGGCGCCTGACCGAAGAACATGACGCAAAGGCAGGGGCGCCAGCTCAAGACGGTAGGCTAGCAACCATGCGTATTGCCAGGTTTGTAGTCGATTCTGATCCCCTCTACGGCGTTGTTGAAGGCGAGCCCGGCAGTGAGGAAATCACTGTCATCAACGGCGACCCCTTCTTCAACGGCGTGGAGCGCACCCACGTCAAGCACAAGCTCGAAGACGTCAGGCTCCTGGCGCCGATCATTCCCCGCAGCAAGGTGATCGGCGTGGGCCGCAACTTCGCCGAGCACGCCGCCGAGCTGGGCAATGAAGTCCCGCAGCAGCCGCTGCTGTTCCTGAAGCCGAACACTTCCGTCATCGGCCCGGGCGACCCCATTGTGCTGCCGGAATTCTCCGACGAAGTTTCGTTCGAAGCCGAGCTGTGCGTGGTCATCGGCCGGATCTGCAAAGACGTCCCGGAAGACCGCGTCGACGACGTCATCTTCGGCTACACCTGCGGCAACGACCTCACGGCCCGCGACGTCCAGAAAACGGACCTGCAGTGGGCCCGGGCCAAGGGCTTCGACACCTCCGCACCCCTCGGACCCTGGATCGAGACCGAGCTGGATACCGAAGACCTAGCCATCAAGGGCTGGCTCAACGGCGAACTGCGCCAGGACGGCAGTACCAGCCAGATGATCCGCGGCGTCCGGGAAATCGTCTCCATCGTGTCCCAAGCCTTCACCCTGCTCCCGGGCGACGTCATCATGACCGGCACGCCGGCCGGCGTCGACCTCGTCACTGCGGGGGACCGCTACGACGTGGAGATCGAGGGCATCGGACGCCTGTCCAACCCGGTGGTCCGCCGCTGACGGGTAAAGTTGGAACCACTATGACTACTGCCCCTGCGCTGAACCCTGCCGCCATCCCGTCCGTCACTGCCGAAACCCCGGTCCGGGTGCGGTTCTGCCCCTCACCCACGGGTACCCCGCACGTCGGACTGATCCGCACTGCGCTGTTCAACTGGGCCTATGCCCGGCACACCAAGGGAACCCTGGTCTTCCGCATCGAGGACACGGACTCGGCGCGGGACAGCGAGGAAAGCTACCACCAGCTGCTGGACGCGCTGAAGTGGCTGGGCATCACCTGGGACGAGGGAGTCGAAGTGGGCGGCCCGCACGAGCCGTACCGCCAGTCCCAGCGAAGCGACATCTACCAGGATGTCATCGCGCGGCTCAAGGCCGGCGGCCACATTTACGAGTCCTACTCCACACCGGCTGAAATCGAAGCCCGCCACCGTGCGGCGTCCCGCGACCCCAAGCTGGGGTACGACGGGTTTGACCGGCACATCACCGAGGAACAGCTGGCTCAGTACAAGGCAGAGGGCCGCCAGGCCGTGCTGCGCCTGCGGATGCCGGATGAGGACCTCACGTTCAAGGACCTGGTTCGCGGCGAAATCACGTTTAAGGCCGGTTCCGTGCCGGACTTCGCGGTGGTCCGTGCCAACGGCGCACCTTTGTACACGCTGGTGAACCCTGTGGACGATGCCCTGATGGGAATCACCCACGTGCTGCGCGGCGAAGACCTGCTCAGCTCCACGCCCCGCCAGATCGCCCTGTACCGTGCGCTCTACGCCATCGGCGTGGCCGAGTACATGCCGGAATTCGGCCACCTTCCCTATGTCATGGGCCAGGGCAACAAGAAGCTCTCCAAGCGCGACCCGGAATCCAGCCTGTTCCTGCACCGCGAACGAGGTTTCATCCCCGAGGGCCTGCTGAACTACCTGTCGCTGCTGGGCTGGTCGCTGAGCGCCGATGAGGACATCTTCACCGTCGAGCAGCTGGTGGAGCACTTCGATATCCACGATGTGCTGGCGAATCCGGCACGTTTTGACCTGAAGAAGGCAGAGGCCATCAACGGTACGCACGTCCGGTTGCTTGAGGCCGCCGATTTCCGTGCGCGCCTGGTGCCGTACCTTCGGGCGGCAGACCTGGTGGGGGAGATCCTCACGGACCGGGAGGAAGAGATCCTCACCGAGGCCGCACCCCTGGTCCAGGAGCGGATCACCCTGCTGGGGGAGGCCCCCGAGATGCTCGCCTTCCTGTTCAAGGCCGACGACGCGATCGACGTCGCGGACGACGCCCGCAAGGGCCTGCCCGCCAACCTGACCGAAGTACTGGACGCCGCGCTGGCGGCCCTTGAGCCTGTTCAGGACTGGAACCCTGAGGAGATCCAGACGGCCCTGAAGCAGGCACTGGTGGAGGACCTTGGGCTGAAGCCGCGGCTGGCCTTCGGTCCTGTGCGCACGGCGATCTCCGGGCGCCGGATCTCGCCGCCACTCTTCGAATCCATGGTGATCCTGGGCAAAGACTCGTCCCTGAGCCGGCTCCGCACCTTCCGCGGCTGATGTCCGCCATCGGCACCACTTCTGGCGGAGTCCTGCAGTCGCGCTTCGGGACCATCCGGGGCGTCCTGTTCGACATCGACGACACCCTGGTGGACCTTGAATACGCCATGACCACAGCCCTGCGCGAGGTCAGCGAACACCTCCTGCCCGGTCTGGACCAGACCGGGTGGGAGCGTTTCGGCAGGATCTTCACGCACGAGACCACGCACTACTACGACAGGTACCTTGCGGGGGAGCTGACCTTCAACGACCAGCGCCTCCTGCGGGGTCGCGCCGCCCTGGGGCACTTCGGCGTGGATCTTGCCGACGGCGAAGAAGCGCACGGGTGGCTCTCGGCCTACAGCCGGCTGCAGCCCACGTATGTGCGCGCCTTTGAGGACGTGCTGCCGCTCCTGGATGTGCTGGACGCTGCCGGTATCCCCTACGGCGCCGTCAGTAACAACGTGCACGACTACCAGCGGGCCAAACTGGATGGCGCTGGCCTGGATCGCGTCATGCGACTGGTTGGCACGGACACCGTAGGGGTCGCCAAACCCGAGCCTGCCATCTATCTCGAAGGCGTCCGCCTGTTGGGGACCGCACCGGAGGAGACCCTCTACGTGGGGGACAACAGGATGCTGGACGCTGAAGGGTCGACGGCGGCGGGCCTGGTAGGCGTCTGGCTCAACAGGGTGGGGGAGCCGGCGCCGGATTTCGCCGGCCACGAGGTCACCTCGCTGTTGCAGCTGCTGGGCTGAGCGGCCGTTTAGTCAGCAGGCCGCAGTCTGCGCCTGTTCCACAGCACCATGTAGATGCCGACGGATCCGAACACAAGCACCGCAACCAGGCCGAAGGCGACGGCGGTATCAGATTTCCCCACCATGCTGGTAGGCGAGATGGCCGCTGCGCTGGAGTGCAGGGTGTCCGTGCCGTCAGCAATCCGGGCGTTGCCGTCGGCGAGTTTCCCGGCACCGTTCGCCAGCTCTGTCGAACCCGAGGCCAGCTTCGTGTTGCCTGTGGCCAGTTCCGAGGCGCCGGCCGCCAGTGCCTGGGACCCGTGGAGCAGGCCAGGGTTTGAGGGATCGGCCGGATCGCCCTTGATCCCTGCATTCAGTGCCAACGTGCCGTCCGCCAGGCGTGAGCTGCCGTCCGTGATCTTGGCGACGGCTTTGATCAGGCCCGGGCGGTCGGCATTGCCAGGGACGCCATCCATGCCGGTGCGGATCTGGGACGTTCCGGCGGCCAGCAGTTCGGTACCCAGCACCATGCCGGGGTTGTTGGGATCACGGCTGTTGAGCTTTTCACCCAGCGTGGCGAAGCCAGCGGTGAGACGGCCTGTTCCCGTGTGCAACTGTCCGGCTCCTTCATTGAGCTTCCCGGCGCCAGCCTGCAGTTGCTGCGCCCCGGCGTCGAGCTTGTGGGCTCCAGCGGTGATCTTGGCGATCTTGTCCTTGACAACGGCCAGTGGAACCAGCCCCTGAAGCGGGTCCGACGCTGCCGCTTCCAGCAGCTCGAGGGCCTGTGCCAAGGCCGCCGTGCCGGTGCCTGCCTCTGGAGAGTTGTTCGCTCCCCGGTAGCCTTTGAGCTGGGCCGTTCCGGCGGCCAGCTCGCCGGTTCCGGAGGCCAGACGGCCGGCACCTGCATTCAGCGCAGTCGCGCCGTCCGCCAGGTTGATCTCGGCATTTCCTGCGGCCGTAGGCGTCAGTGCCGCGGCGAGCTGGGTGGCTCCGGCGGCGAGCTTGCGGGCGCCGTCATCCACTTTGTAGACACCGGGCGCGAGCTTGTTATTGACGTCAGTTTCGATCTTGACCGCGCCGGCGGCGAGTTGGTCTGCACCGGTCTGCAGTTTTTCGGCGCCCGGGGCCAGCTTCTCGCTGACACCCAGGAAGACTTTATCGGCGCCGGAGGAGAGCTTGCCTGCTCCGGTGTCGGCAAGGCCCGCGCCGGCCGCCAGCTGACCGGCGCCGTCCCTGAGCTTGTCAGCGCCCGCCGAGGCCTGGCCCGCCCCGTCCTGGAGTTTGGCCGATCCGTCAGTGATCCTGCCCGTGACCAGGGTGTAAAACCCAAGCAAAGCAATAAGCATCAGGGCCAGGACAGCGATAGCCAGCTGCTGTGCCCTGGTTCGGGTTTTGCTGGGCGCGGCGGCACGACTTTGTGTCACGGGGGTCCTCTCGACGGTTTGCCGGCAGTGAAAGCTGCCGGCCACCCATCTGAACCAGGGGCGGCAGTCCGGATCCAAAAACTGAATTCCGAAGCGCCTGCAGCGAAGGCAGAGGGTGGTTACTCTCGGGTAACTTACCGAGAGTAAACTTATTCCGGTCGATCTGGCAAGGGTCCAGCCCTTCGCGACTTCGGCGCCGATTTGTGCCAGCCCAAAGTCTCGGGTAAAGTAATTTCTCGTGCTGAGGCGCACGGAGCGCGGCTTGAAGCCCGAAACTCCGGCCCGAAAGTAATCATTGGGATATGGTGTAATTGGCAACACTACGGTTTCTGGTACCGTCATTCTAGGTTCGAGTCCTGGTATCCCAGCTCTGTTTGGTCGCAGGCTAACCGCGGCAAATCAGTGGTTTTGATTCGGTTCACCGATTTGAAACAGACGTTGAGTGTATGAAATACTCACTTAGCAAACCGGCCTGGCGCCGGATGGAAGTGAAAGCTTCCTGGAAGTACGCGGCCCCATCGTATAGCGGCCTAGTACGCTGCCCTCTCACGGCGGTAACGCGGGTTCGAATCCCGCTGGGGTCACCATAAAACGGTCCCGGGCATCAGCCCGGGGCCGTTTTTCCGTGGTGGACCCCGCACTGGCGGCAACAGGGCAAACCCGGCCCGGGTGAAAAAGCTGCCGCGACTGGCATGATGATGCTGTGACCTCCTCAGACGGGCTTCGTCCCACCCAGCCTCCGCCGCCACTGCGCGCACCGAAAACGCAGCCTGGCCAGCGAGACGCTGAGTCGGAGCCGACTGTGGCCTTGCTCGAGGCCGTGCGTGGAGACCTTTCCGCGGTGTCCTTGCAGCTTGCCCTTCCGGATGTTGAACAGGCACGCCAGGACACCCGGAAGGCCGTCGCCCAGCTGGACGATTACATCCTCCCGCGGTACCGGAGCCTGGACGCACCGCTACTGGCCGTCGTCGGGGGTTCCACCGGTGCCGGCAAATCAACGCTGGTCAACGCCCTGGTGGGGCACCCGGTCACCCGCTCCGGCGCCATCAGGCCCACCACCCGGCAGCCCATTCTGCTGCACCACCCGGCTGATGCCGGCTGGTTCGAGGGCCACCGTGTGCTGCCCACCCTCAACCGGATCCGGGGCACCGTCTCCACGGAAGCCGTCCCGGCCAGCCGGGCCGGCGTAACACCCGATGCGGAAGCCATTTCTTCCCTCGTGCTGGTGGCGGACCATGCTGTTCCGCAGGGGATCGCGCTGCTGGACGCTCCCGACGTCGACTCCATTTCCGATGACAACCGCAGGCTCGCCGGTCAATTGCTGGCCGCCGCGGACCTCTGGGTTTTTGTGACCACTGCCAACCGCTACGCAGACGCGGTCCCCTGGAAGCTGCTCCTGGACGCGTCCTCGCGGGACATCATGGTGGCCGTGGTCCTGGATCGTGTACCGGCGGAGGCGGAAGCCGAAGTCAGCGCCGATCTCCGCACGTTGCTGCAGAAGGAAGGCCTCGGCAATGCCGGACTGTTCATTGTGCCGGAGACTGACCTGGACAGTCTCGGCATGCTGCCATCGAGCGCCGTGGAGCCGTTGCGGCGGTGGCTGCAGGAACTTGCGGCCGACGCCGCGGGGCGGTCCGACATTGCCCGCCGGACCCTCAACGGGACGGTGAAGGCGCTGGCCGGGCGGGTCGGCACCGTGGCGCACGCCGTCCAGGGGCAGGAGCGGGCCGCAGCCACGCTCCGGGCAGCAGCTGAGGATGCCTATCGCGATGCCGGGACCCGGATCCTGGACGCAACTAAGGACGGCGCGCTCCTCCGCGGGGAAGTCCTGGCACGCTGGCAGGACTTTGTCGGAACAGGGGAATTCTTTCGGGCGCTCGAACAGAACATCGGACGCCTGCGGGACCGCATGGGAGCGTTCTTCCGGGGCGAGCCGACACCAGCCGTACGGGTTGAGGACGCCATCGAAACGGGATTGCAGGCCGTCATCCTGGACGAGGCCGCCAATGCCGGCGAAGAAACCGACCAGCGCTGGCGCTCGGACCCGGCAGGCCGCGAGCTCCTGGGGACGGACGATCTGTCCGGCACCGGCCCCGGGTTTGCCGAGGTGGCCGCAGCGGAGATCAGGGCCTGGCAGGCCGGCCTGATGGAACTGATCCGCACGGAAGGGCAGGGCAAACGGACGCAGGCCCGCTGGCTTTCCTTCGGGATCAACGGGCTGGGTGCCGCACTGATGATCGTGGTGTTTTCCATGACCGCCGGCCTCACCGGGCTGGAGATCGGCGTGGCGGGCGGTACCGCGGTGGTGGGCCAGCGACTCCTGGAGGCAGTGTTCGGCGAAGACGCTGTCCGCCGTCTCGCGCAGACGGCGCGGGATGACCTCCACGCCCGGTGCCAGCGGCTGCTGCAGGCCGAACAGGAGAAGTTCCTTCAACGCCTGCCGGAGGGCGGCGCGGACACCGTCCGGATCCTGACCCACCATGCCGCTGCCCTGGCCCGGCTGGCGGACACGGCATGAACCGCCACAGCGTCGCCCGTGAAGCCTCGCAGCTGGACCGCAGGCTCCAAGCCCTCAATGATGCCCGCGAACTCGCCGAGGGCGTCTTGCCGGATGCCGCACTTGAGGGGGTGTTCCGGCTCCTGGAGCGCGCGAGCTCCCGGCGGTCCCTCTCGGCTGATCACACCGTTGTAGGGTTTTTCGGTGCCACCGGCAGCGGCAAATCGTCGCTGTTCAACGCGGTCAGCGGCGCTGAAATCGCGACGGCGGCCGCCCGCCGGCCCACAACGTCGGAACCCTTGGCAGGTGTCTGGGGAGCGGACGGCAGCGAGCCGCTGCTGGACTGGCTTGAGGTGCGCAACCGCCACCGTGCCGAGCCCGTGGCAGGCTTCGCGGATGAGGGCACGGGGCTGATCCTGCTGGACCTGCCTGACTTCGATTCCACCAGGGCCGCGAACCGCGAGATCGTGGAGCGCATGGTTGGCCTGGTTGATGTCCTGGTCTGGGTCCTGGATCCGCAAAAGTACGCCGACGCGGCAGTCCACAACGATTTCCTGGCACCCCTGTCCGCACATGGCGCCGTGACCCTGGTGGTCCTCAACCAGGTGGACCGGTTGCCTGAACGGGACGTGCAGCCTGTGCTGGAGTCCTTGAAAGGTATCCTCGCCCGAGACGGGCTGGGCAAGGTCCAGGTCCTGGGAGCCTCCGCGCTGAAGGGCACCGGCGTGGACAAGGTCCGGAGCGCCATCCGCACCGTGGCGGTGCAGCGCCAGGCACTTTCCCAGCGGCTGGCCGCGGACGTTTCGCGGGCCTCCGGGCAGCTCCGGGAAGCCGCCGGTGCTGGGGAAGCCGCCGGTGCCAGGCCGGCGTCGAAAACCCGGCTCACCGATGAGCTGGCAACGGCCGCCAACGTGCCCGTCGTGGTGGACGCCGTCGCCCGGTCCTACCGCATCGAGTCGACGCGCCGCACGGGATGGCCGGTGACGCGGTGGCTGGTGCGGTTCCGGCCGGATCCGCTCCGCCGGCTCAATCTGAGAAGCTCTTCACCGTCACAACTTAACCGGACCTCGCTCCCGGCCGCCGGCGCCCCGGAACGCGCCAGGACGGATGCTGCCGTCCGTGAGTTTGCGGACGCGGCGAGTGCGGGAGCGCCCGGCCCGTGGCGTGCGGCCATCCGGGGTGCCGCCCGGGAAGGGAGGGACGCGTTGCCGGATGCCCTGGACCAGGCCATCGCGGGAACAGACCTGATGGCGTCCCGGAGGTCATGGTGGTGGGGAATATTCAACGTGGTCCAGTGGCTCGCCCTGCTGACGGTCCTGGGCGGCCTGGGCTGGCTTGGCGTGCTGGCGGGGATCGGCTATCTCCAGATGCCCGTCCCTGAGGTTCCCAAAGTGGAAGGCTGGCCAGTGCCAACACTGATGATTGCCCTCGGCGTGGTGCTGGGGATTTTCCTGGCGCTGACCGGAAAGTTCATTGGGGCAGGAGCCGCGACGGCGCGCGCAGCCAGGGCCAGGAAACGGCTGCGGGCAGCCGTGGGCGAGGTTGCCCGTGACTTGGTCGTGGAGCCGGTGGAAGTAGAGGTCACCAGGCTCACTGCGTTCAATAAAGCACTGAAGAACGCGGGCGGAACTTAAGGCAGCTACGCCAGGGCGGCGGCGGCGTCACTGACCTTGATCAGCGTCCGCAGGTTGCGGGTGGTAGTGGTTGCCTTGAACTTAGCCTTGGACGAGATCTTGCTGAAAGGGCTGTCCAGGGTCCCGCCGGCCGGAGCCAGCCAGGCCAGCGCCTCCGGGCCGAGGCGTTTTAGCTCAGTCCCGTCAAGGGCTGCGCCAGCCGCGTCCAGCTCATCCAGCATGGCGGTGTCCGAGGCAAGCGTGATGTAGGTGTGCGTTGCCTTGTCGTCCGCCGGATATGGGCATGCCTCCACGAGTTCGGAGACCCGTTGTGCCGTCAAAACCACCACCCAGGCGTCGTAGCCGAACGCCTCACGCAGGCACGTCTCAAAGGTCCGCTTGACCGCGGCAGGATCCTCGTCGCTGGCAAACACCACGTTGCCGCTGGCCAGCAGTGTCTTGACGTCGGCGAATCCCTGCGATGCAAGGGCGCTTTTGAGATCGGCCATCTTGATGTTGATCCCGCCGACGTTGATACCGCGGAGGAAGACTGCGTAGCTGTTCATGCGGACAGCCTAGCTGCGGGCTGCCGGGTCCGGACGAAGGCGAGGCCTCAATCGTTGCTCTTGCGAAGGGCCTCGGTGAGGAGCCGCGCGGCGTTGCAGACCACCTCGGCGTGGAGGCGGCCCGGCTGGCGGGTGAGCCGCTCGATGGGGCCGGAGATTGACACGGCGGCGATGACGCGTCCGGACGGTCCCCGGACCGGCGCCGAGACTGAGGCGACCCCGGGCTCGCGTTCGCCGAGGCTCTGGCCCCAGCCCCGCCGTCGTACGCCTGCCAGAACGGTGGGCGTGAAACGCGCCGCCTGCAGGCCCTCAAGGAGCCGGTCGTGGTCTTCCCAGGCGAGCAGCACCTGCGCGGCGGAGCCGGCCTTCATGGAAAGTTTCGTGCCCACGGGGATGGTGTCGCGCAGGCCGATGGGCCGTTCCGCGGAGGCGACGCAAATGCGCCATTCGCCTTGGCGGCGGAAGATCTGGGAGCTTTCGCCGGTGGCGTCGCGCAATTGCATCAGGACTGGCCCGGCGGAAGCGATGAGGCGGTCCTCGCCGGCGGCTGAGGCAAGCTCCACCAGGCGGCTGCCGAGGACAAACCGGCCCTGGATGTCGCGGCTTACGAGCCGGTGGTGGATCAGGGCCAGGGCGAGCCTGTGCACGGTGGGCCGGGCCAGGCCCGTGGCGGCCACCAGCTGTGCCAGCGTGGTGGGTCCGGCCTCCAATGCATCAAGCACATGGGCCGCTTTATCAATGACGCCGACTCCACTAGAATTGTCCATGTAATGATATTGCCGTCTCATTATCTGAGATGCAAATCTTTGGGCTGGCACATAATGCGGCCCTGCTGGTTCAGTGGAACCAAACAGCCAAACAGCAGTGAAGGGAGATGGCCGTGGCAAAGACACTGGCCGAGAAAGTCTGGGACGCGCACGTGGTGCGCAAAGGCGACGGCGAAGGAGCCAACGCCCAGCCCGACCTCCTGTTCATTGACCTTCACCTTGTCCATGAGGTGACGTCCCCGCAGGCATTCGAGGGCCTGCGCCTGGCCGGCCGCAAGCTGCGCCGCCCGGACCTCACCATCGCCACGGAGGACCACAACACTCCCACGCTGGACATTCACAAACCTATCGCCGACCTCACCAGCCGCACGCAGATCCAGACGCTGCGCAACAACTGCGCGGAGTTCGGCGTCCGCCTGCACTCGCTCGGTGACGCGGAACAAGGCATCGTGCACGTTGTTGGCCCGCAGCTGGGCCTCACCCAGCCTGGCATGACCGTTGTCTGCGGCGACTCCCACACGTCCACCCATGGTGCTTTCGGAGCCCTGGCGATGGGCATCGGCACATCCGAGGTGGAGCACGTTATGGCCACCCAGACGCTGTCCCTGAAGCCGTTCAAGACCATGGCCATCAACGTTGAAGGCACCCTGCGCACCGGCGTCACCGCCAAGGACATCATCCTGGCCGTCATTGCCAAGATCGGCACCGGCGGAGGCCAGGGCTACGTCCTGGAATACCGCGGTTCCGCCATCCGCGCGCTGTCCATGGATGCGCGGATGACCATCTGCAACATGTCCATCGAAGCCGGTGCCCGCGCCGGCCTGGTGGCCCCGGACCAGATCACGTACGACTACATGGATGGCCGCCCGCACGCGCCGCAGGGTGCGGAATGGGATGCCGCCGTCGAGTACTGGAACACGCTGAGGACCGACGACGACGCGACGTTTGATGTCGAGGTGGACCTGGATGCCGACACGCTGGAACCGTTTGTAACGTGGGGCACAAACCCGGGGCAGGGCGTATCGCTTTCTTCCAAGGTGCCGTCCCCGGAGGACTTCGGCGACGAAAACGCCAAGGCGGCCGCCGAACGCGCCCTGCAGTACATGGGACTCGAGGCCGGGACGCCGATGAAGGACATCCGGGTGGACACGGTCTTCCTGGGCTCCTGCACCAACTCACGCATGGAGGACCTCCGCGCCGCTGCGGATATCATCCGCGGGCGCCAGAAGGACCCCAATATCCGGATGCTGGTGGTACCCGGTTCGGCCCGCGTGCGGCTGGAGGCGGAGGCTGAAGGCCTGGACAAGGTCTTCAAGGACTTCGGCGCCGAATGGCGCTTCGCCGGTTGCTCGATGTGCCTGGGCATGAACCCGGACCAACTCGAGGTGGGAGAGCGTTGTGCCTCGACCTCCAACCGTAACTTCGAAGGGCGTCAGGGCAAGGGCGGCCGTACGCACCTGGTTTCGCCGGTGGTGGCAGCGGCCACAGCCATCCGGGGCACCCTGAGTTCGCCGTCGGACCTCGATCCGGCTCCCGAATCCGCCGCCATCCGCACCGACGCAGCCTAGGAGGCCGCCATGGAAAAGTTCACCACCCACACCGGCATCGGCGTCCCGCTCCGCCAGAGCAACGTTGACACGGACCAGATCATCCCCGCGGTCTACCTCAAGCGGATCACCCGCACCGGCTTCGAAGACGCCCTGTTCTCCGCCTGGCGCAAGGATCCTGCCTTTATCCTGAACCAGGCGCCGTTCAACGCCGGCTCCGTCCTGGTGGCGGGCCCGGATTTCGGTACTGGTTCGTCCCGTGAACACGCCGTCTGGGCTTTGAAGGACTACGGCTTCAAGACCGTCCTGTCCTCACGTTTCGCTGACATCTTCCGTGGCAACTCCGGCAAGCAGGGGCTGCTTGCCGCCGAGCTCGCCCAGGACGATATTGAGCTGATCTGGAAAGAACTGGAAAACGCCCCAGGCACCGAAGTCACCGTCGACCTCGTTTCAAAGACTGTCATCTGCGGAAGCATCGTGGCGCCTTTTGAAATCGACGATTACACACGCTGGCGCCTCCTGGAAGGCCTGGATGACATTGGCCTGACACTCCAGCATGAAGAGGACATCACCGCCTTCGAGTTCACCCGTCCGCCCTTTATGCCCGCCACGCTTCCAGCCCGCCTTTCCTGAGCCGGAGCCCGGGATTTCCCGCCCCGGACGGAGCCGCCTGCGTGGCGCCGCGCAGGCGGCTTTCGGCGCCGGTATTTCGGTTCGGTAACGCAACCTCCTATGCTTAGCTGGAGCCTTTGCAAGGATTTGGGGGCGAGTAATCGTAAGGAAACCGGTATATGAGTAGTGTTCTGACAATCCGCGGCGGAGTCCCGCTTACAGGCCGCGTCACCGTCCGGGGGGCCAAGAACCTGGTCCCCAAGGCCATGGTGGCCGCGTTGCTGGGCAACGAACCGTCCGTGTTGCGGAACGTTCCGGAAATCAAGGACGTGGAGGTTGTCACCTCACTCCTGCAGCTGCACGGGGTGACGGTGGTCAAGGATCCCGTCAGCGGCGACCTCACCCTGGATCCGAAGACGGCCAAAACCGCCCCGAGCACTGCGATCGACGCCCACGCCGGTGATTCGCGGATCCCCATCCTGCTCTGCGGGCCACTGATCCACGCGATCGGTGAGGCCTTCATTCCGGACCTTGGCGGCTGCAAGATCGGTGACCGGCCCATCGACTACCACCTGAACGTGCTCCGCCAGTTCGGCGCCGTGGTGGAAAAGCGGCCAGGCGGCATTCACATCTCGGCCCCCAAGGGCCTGCACGGCGCCAAGATCAATCTGCCCTACCCCTCGGTTGGCGCCACGGAGCAAGTGCTCCTCAGCGCCACCCGCGCCGAAGGGATCACCGAGCTTTCCGGCGCCGCCACCGAGCCTGAGATCATCGACCTCATTGCCGTGCTGCAGAAGATGGGCGCCATCATCAGCGTCCAGACGGACCGAACCATCCGCATTGAAGGCGTCCGGGACCTGGGCGGCTATAACCACCGCGCCCTTTCGGACCGCAACGAATCGGCGTCGTGGGCCTCCGCAGCGCTGGTGACCCGCGGCGACATCTTCGTCGAAGGTGCCTCGCAGCGGGACATGATGACGTTCCTGAACACCTACCGGAAGGTGGGCGGCGGCATGGATATCGGCGAGGACGGCATCCGCTTCTACCACCGCGGCGGCAAGCTCAACCCGCTGGTCCTGGAAACGGACGTGCACCCCGGCTTTATGACCGACTGGCAGCAGCCGCTCGTGGTGGCCCTGACCCAGGCCGAAGGCGTCTCGATCGTTCACGAGACTGTCTATGAAAACAGGTTCGGCTTCACCGATGCGCTCATCCGGATGGGCGCTAGCATTCAGGTGCACCGCGAGTGCCTGGGGAGTGTGCCGTGCCGCTTCGGCCAGCGCAACTTCCTGCACTCCGCCGTTATCTCCGGCCCCACCCAGCTGAAGGGCGCCGACATCGACGTACCGGACCTGCGTGGCGGCTTCAGCCACCTGATCGCGGCACTGGCCGCTTCCGGCACGTCGCGCGTGACCGGGATTGACATCATCAACCGCGGCTACGAGCGTTTCACCGAAAAGCTGTCCGGCCTCGGCGCCGACTTCGACATCACCTCGACAAAGTAGCGGTGGGTACGTGAAGGAATCGGCCAAGAGCCAGGCCACATTCGTTGTGGTCGCAGCCATCGTGCGGACGGTGCTGAACGCCATGATGAACAAAAAGTGGGAAGGCCTCGAGAACCTCCCCGCCGGCGGGTTCATTGCCGCGCCCAACCATTG
The DNA here is from genome assembly GCF_055412785.1 of Pseudarthrobacter lactosi. Classification (NCBI taxonomy): domain Bacteria; kingdom Bacillati; phylum Actinomycetota; class Actinomycetes; order Micrococcales; family Micrococcaceae; genus Pseudarthrobacter; species Pseudarthrobacter lactosi. Next base: position 943,824 of record NZ_JBVAYS010000001.1, on the reverse strand, counting down.
CACGGAAATCGATCCGCTGATCGTGGGCCACGTGCTGTACAACCAGAAGCGTGCGCCCCACTTCCTGGCAAAGGCCGGGCTCTTCAAAGTTCCGGTCGTGGGCGCGGTCCTGCGTGCCACCCGCCAGATCCCGGTGGAACGCTCGACGGCGGGAGCTAACCGCTCGCTGCAGCTCGCCCAGGAGATCGTTGCAGATGGCGGGGCGATCATCATCTACCCGGAAGGTACGCTCACGCGTGATCCCGCGCTGTGGCCGATGAAGGGCCACACCGGCGCAGCCCGGCTCGCCCTCGAGGGTGGAATTCCCGTTGTCCCGATTGCACATTGGGGCGCGCACGAGGTGTTCCCTCGCTATGCGAAGCGGTTCCATCTTTTCCCGCGCAAGACGTCCAGGGTGATGGTGGGCAAGCCCGTGGATCTTAGCCAGTTCATGGACCGGCCACTGGACAAGGCAACGCTTACCGCGGCTACCGAGAAGATCATGGACGCTGTGACCGGTTTGCTGGCCGGCATCCGCGGGGAGGAGCCTCCCGCTGAACGCTGGGACCCGTCCAAGCACAATCAGGCCACGCACGGTCGCTTCGTTGAGCGCGGAAATCCTGACGACGCCGCGGATGCCACCTGATGGCGGACGGAACACGCCAGGGTTCGGCCCGCTCTGTCGCCGTCCTGGGCGCCGGTTCCTGGGGGACCACATTCGCTAAAATCCTCGCCGATGCGGCGGGCGCAGCGGGGGAAGCACGAAGCATCCGGATTTGGGGCCGCCGCAGCGAAGTGGTTGAACAGATCAATGGCTCCCACCGCAACGTCCAGTACCTGAAGGACACCGTGCTGCCGCCCAGCATCTCAGCCTCCACGGACGTCCGTGCCGTGCTGGCGGGTGCGGACCTGGTGGTCCTCGCCGTTCCGGCCCAGTCACTGCGCCTCCAGCTTCGTGAATGGAAAGAGCTGATCGCTCCCGACGCCATGGTGGTGTCCCTGATGAAGGGCCTGGAGCTCGGCACGGACGCCCGGATGAGCGAGGTCATCAGCGACGAACTGGGGATTCCCGCGGACTGCATCGCCGTGGTTTCCGGCCCCAACCTGGCCATGGAGATCGCCCGCGAGGAACCCACGGCCTCCGTGGTGGCCTGTACCGACGCGGCCGCCGCAGGCTGGATCGCGAGGAGCTGCACCGCACCGTACTTCCGTCCGTACACCACGGCGGACGTGGTCGGCGTGGAAATCGGCGGCATCGTCAAGAACGTTATAGCGCTGGCCGTGGGCATCTGTGAAGGTAAACAGATGGGGGACAACACCAAGGCCTCCGTGATCACCCGGGGCCTGGCCGAAACATCCAGGCTTGCCCTTGCACTCGGTGGCGAGGCCCGGACCATGGCCGGGCTCGCCGGCCTGGGGGACCTGGTGGCAACGTGTTCCTCGCCGCTGTCGCGAAACCATACAGCCGGGCGGCTGCTGGGTGAGGGCCTCACCCTTGATGAGCTAGCCCTGAAGATGACGCAAACCGCCGAAGGCATCAAATCCGGCCAGGCCGTGCATGAACTTGCGGGGAAGCTGGGCGTCGAGATGCCCATTACTGCCGCCGTCGTGGCCGTCCTGGCCGGCAAACTATCCGTTGACCAACTGGGGCCGCTGCTGCTGGCCCGGGACCTGAAACCCGAAGGCGATTACTGACGATGTCCGACGATAACCTGACCGCAGCGGACTCAGCCCCCCGGGCCAAACCCCGCGTCGCGGTGCTTTTTGGTGGCCGGTCCAGCGAGCATGCCGTAAGCTGCGTGACCGCCGCCGGCGTGCTCGGCGCCATCAACAAAGACAAATACGATGTCATCCCCATCGGTATCGCGAAATCAGGGCAGTGGGTGCTGGCCGCGGGGGATACCGCCCAGTGGTCGCTGTCCGCCTCGTCACTGCCGGAGGTCCCGCCGTCGTCGGAAACAGTGACTCTGGCCGAGATCGGCGGCGAGCACCAGCTGATCGTCGCCGCACCGAACCAGGTCCCGCAGGAACTCGGCACGGTGGACGTTGTGTTTCCGCTGCTTCACGGTCCTTTTGGCGAGGACGGCACCATCCAAGGACTCCTGGAACTGTCCGACACCCGCTACGTCGGCGCAGGCGTGCTCGCGTCGGCTGTGGGCATGGACAAGCACTACATGAAGGTGGTCTTCGAGTCCGCCGGGCTGCACGTGGGGCCGTATATTGCCGTGACGGACCGTCAGTGGGTTAAGGACGCGGAGGCTGTCCGCAAACAGGTGGATCAGCTCGGCTTTCCCGTGTTCGTCAAGCCGGCGAGGGCAGGCTCGTCCATGGGGATCTCCAAAGTTGACTCGCTTGACGAGCTGGACGCAGCCGTCGAAGAAGCCCGGCGCCACGACCTCAAGCTGGTCATCGAGGCCGGCATCGTAGGGCGTGAAATTGAGTGTGCCGTCCTGGAAGGACGCGGGACCGATTCCCCACGGACATCCATGCCCGGCGAAATTTCCGTCGCCGCCGGAACGCACGAATTCTACGATTTCAACGCCAAGTATGTTGAGGACGACGCGGCGGCACTCAGCTGTCCCGCCGACATTCCCGAGGAAGCCATTCTTCGTGTCCGTGAACTCGCGGCAGCCGCCTTTGACGCTGTAGGTGCTGAAGGCCTGAGCCGCGTGGACTTCTTCTATACGCCTGACGGCGAACTGATCATCAACGAGATCAACACCATGCCGGGGTTTACGCCCAAGAGCATGTACCCGCAGATGTGGGCAGCATCGGGCCTGGACTACGCGGACCTGATTGACGAGCTGATCTACCTGGCCCTGAACCGGAAGACCGGCCTGCGCTAACGGGGCAGCGGTGGTTGAGCCTGTCGAAACCTCGGTCGCCGAGCGCTGTCCCCGGTGGTCGAGCTTGTCGAGACCTACTTGCTGGTGGGCAGGTTCTGCAGGTCTTCCTGACCCACGCAGTTTCGGCTGGCCGGGATTTTTCCGGCTGAGGCGGAAAGATCCGCCAGGACTGTCGCGGAGCTGATCTTTTCCGGGTCCATCAGGATTTCCGTGGCGGGTTCGCGGCCGAAGGTAGTCAGGGTCCACACCGGATCGCCCTCCTTGATGACCCAGTCGATGCCGTTGACGCTCACGCACCGGTCCGTCGTCGGGCCCGGAACGTTGACGCCGCAGCGCAGGATTACCTGTGATGGGTCCCCCCAGGCGGCTGTGGCCTGGCTGTTGGTTTTCCGCAGCGCAGCATCGCCGATGGCGTCCGGGAGGGCCACCATCATGGGAGCGCAGGCCGGGTTCGCCGCGTCGCCGGCGGCGGTGACATCCACGGTCGGGGCGCAGGCGGACAGAAGGGCTCCTGCAAGGGACGCAGTCAGCAGGATCCCGGACACGCGGACAGGCAGGGGAAAACGGGGATTGAGCATCCATCCAGCCTATCGTCGCCGCCGTGAGGAACGGGACGTGCCATGGACCGTGGGGCCGCTTTGAGCACCTGACCGGCATTGGCGGATCAGCAATGTCGGCGCCGCGCTGTAGCGTAGGGGCGTGCCTGAAATCCCGTTGACCGAAGAAACGCTGACCGTCGCCGCGCTGTCCGAAACCGAATTGCTTGCCCGGATCTTTCCGCGGTTGGAAATGGGTGGAGCTCACGCTTCGGCAACCTTGCTCGGCCCGGGAGACGATGCCGCCATTGTCGCCGCTCCGGATGGCAGGACGGTAATCAGCATCGACACCCAGGTGCAGGACCAGGACTTCCGGCTTCAGTGGCCCAACGGGTACCGGACCACGGGCTTCGACGTCGGCTGGAAGGCGGCGGCCCAGAACCTGAGCGACATCAACGCCATGGGCGGCGTGGCCACGTCGCTGGTGGTGAGCTTGACGTTGCCGCCCGCAACTCCAGTCAGCTGGGTGGCGGACCTGGCGGACGGCCTGACTGCGGGTATCAGGGAACTCGGGGCCACTGCCTGCTCGGTCGCCGGAGGCGATCTGGGCCGCGGCAGGGAAATTTCCGTGACGGTCGCCGTGCTGGGCTCACTCGCTGGCGGCACAGCGGTTTTGCGGTCAGGGGCCCGTGCCGGCGACGTTGTGGCCCTGGCCGGGACGGTGGGCCGGGCAGCGGCCGGGCTTGCGCTCCTGGAATCGGAGAACGCGGTGCAGTCACTGGCACCGGCGCAGCGGGTGCTCCTGGAACTTCAGTGCAGACCGCGGCCGCCGCTGACCGCCGGGCCGCTGGCCAAGGCCGCCGGAGCCACCGCCATGCTGGATGTCTCTGACGGCCTGGTGCGCGACGGCAGCCGCCTAGCCGCCGCCAGCGGCGTGGTCCTTGACCTTGACCCCGACGCACTGAAACCCTTCGCAGAAGCCCTGCGACCGGCGTCGGACCTTCTCAGGGCTGACCCCATGGCCTGGGTGCTGGGCGGGGGAGAGGACCACGGGCTGCTGGCCACATTCCCGGCCGGCGTTCAGCTGCCTGCCGGATTCACTGCGATAGGCTCAGTACAAGCCCTGGGCAGCACTACACTTCCGGGCGTCACAATTGCGGGCCACGCAGCTGGCACCGGGGGATGGGATCACTTTGCAGACTAAGGTTGCCGCCAACGCGCAAGCGATGAAGCGGTGGTTGGACAAGGCTGAAACCGCCGTTGCCAACCACAGCGACCGCCTCAATGCCATCAACATCTTCCCCGTGGCGGACGGTGACACCGGCACGAACCTTTACCTCACCGTGCGGGCAGCCGCCCGGGCCCTGCACAGTGACCCGCCAGGCCAGTATGCGGCAGCCCCCGCTGACGCCGGCCAGGCTGATGTCGGAGCAGTGTTGGCGCGCGCCGGCCGGGCCGCGATGGAGCAGGCCCGCGGTAACTCCGGAACCCTCTTCGCGGTTTTCCTCTGCGCCGCGGCCGAGCCTCTGGCCGGTCACACCCGCCTGACCTCAACCCTCCTGGCCGCCGCCCTGAACCGCGCCCAGATCCGGGCCTGGTCCGCGTTGAGCGATCCCGTACCCGGCACCATGCTTTCCGTCATGGAAGCCGCCGCCCGCGCCGCCGCGGCAGTTGACGCCGGGCACAATGGCGACGACAGCAACCAAGCCCTGGGCAAAGCCCTCGATGCTGCCGTCAACGGTGCACTGGAAGCCGTAGTAAGCACCGAGAGCCAGCTGGCCGCCCTTGAAGCCGCGCATGTGGTCGATGCAGGGGGCGTTGGCATGCTGCTCATCCTCGACTGCCTCCGTTCCGCCGTCCTGGGCGAAGGGCTGCAGGGCGAACTCCTCGACGGGCTGCACGGCTATGACGTCCAGGACCCCCACATCCACGCTGACATGCCGGTTGACGACGGCGTTGAGGTTATGTGCACCATCAGCCTTTCGCCGCTCAGCGCGGCCACGCTGCGCCAGCGGCTCGACGAAATCGGTGAGTCCGTCATCATGAGCCAGGTGGACAGCCTCGCCGATGCTGAGGGCAGCTACCGGTGGCGGGTCCACGTCCACGTCCCGGACGCCGCACCCGCGGTCGCCCTGATCCGTTCCCTCGGCGAACCCAGCGACATTTCGGTCAGCGAACTTGCCATGCCCCGGGATCCCGAACCTGCTCCGGTGAACTCCAGTGGGCATGAACGCTGAACTCGACCTGGGCCTGGAACGCCTGATCGGAAAAAGGTCAGCGTCGGCTATTGAGAAGCACCTGGGCATCGCCACAGTGGGCGGCCTGCTGAACTACTTCCCCCGCCGTTACCTGAACCGCGGCGAACTGACACCTATCAGCGAGCTCCCGGTGGACGAAGAGGTCACCCTCATTGCGCGGGTGCTCTCCAACAGCACCCGCAAGATGCATACCCGCCGCGGTTCCATCACCGACGTCGTGATTACTGACGACGCCGCCTCCCACGGCCGTCCGCGCCTTGCGGCCGTTGGCCCGGGCAGCGGGCACGGCACGCTCAAGATCACGTTCTTCAGCGGCTACCGGGCCCAATCCCAGCTCCTGCCCGGCCGGCGCGTGATGTTCTCCGGGAAAGTGACCAGGTACGGCCCGTCATTGGGCCTGACCAACCCGGACTTCCACCTCCTCGACGAGGACCCGGACATGCCGGCCGCGAACCCCGAAAAGCTCGCCGCCATGCCGATCCCGGTGTATCCGGCAACCGCAAAACTCACCAGCTGGTCGATTCAGAAAGTCATCTCCACGCTCCTGGAAACCGTGGAGCTTGACGCCCTGCCGGATCCGTTACCGGAGTGGGTCGCCGCACGGGAGAACTTCCTGCCGGTGGCTGAGGCCTACCGGCTCATACACATGCCGGAATCGCCCGCTGACTGGAAGAAGGCGCAGGAGCGGTTGCGCTACCAGGAGGCCCTTGTCCTGCAGGCGGCACTGGCACGGCGCCGTGCCCAGCTTGCCGCCGAGGAAGCCACGGCGCGGCGCCCGGCCGTCAACGGGCTGCTGACGGTCTTCGACAGCCAGCTACCCTTCACGCTCACCGCCGGCCAGGCCGCCGTCGGAAAAACGCTTGCCACTGAACTGGCGCAGGACAGCCCCATGAACCGGCTTCTGCAGGGCGAGGTCGGCTCGGGCAAGACCATCGTGGCGCTGCGGGCCATGTTGCAGGTGGTGGATGCCGGCGGGCAGGCGGCTCTTCTGGCGCCAACGGAGGTCCTCGCCGCCCAGCACTTCGATTCCATCCGGCGGACCCTGGGCTCCCTGTCCCGCGACCCCATGCTGTCCCCGGACGGGCTGCTGGGCAGCCTGGCCGAACAGGCCGTGCAGGTCACTCTCCTCACCGGCTCCATGCCCACCGCCGCCCGGAAACGGGCCATGCTGGACGCCGCATCCGGCGCGGCCGGGATCGTGATCGGCACCCACGCGCTGCTCAGCGACAATGTTGCGTTCTACGACCTTGGCCTGATCGTGGTGGACGAACAGCACCGGTTCGGCGTGGAGCAGCGGGACGTGCTCAGGTCGAAGGCCAACAAGCCGCCGCACCTGCTGGTCATGACGGCCACCCCCATTCCACGCACCGTGGCCATGACAGTCTTCGGCGACCTCGAGACCTCCGTCCTGGATGAGCTGCCCGCTGGCAGGGCGCCGATTTCCACGCATGTTGTGGGCCTCGCCGAGAACCCCGGCTGGGCAGACCGCATCTGGTCACGTTCCCGCGAGGAAATCGACGCCGGGCACCAGGTATATGTGGTGTGCCCCAGGATCGGAACGGACGACGACGGCGACTTCAGTCCGGGGGAAGCGGAACCTTCCGCGGCTGACCTGGCAGGGGACGGCGCTGCGCGGGAACTCGCGTCGGTGACCGCCGTCGTCGAACATCTCCAGCAGGAGCCGGCCCTGGCCGGCGTGCCGCTGGGGCCCATGCACGGCCGCCTGGATCCTGCCGCGAAGACCGCGGCGATGGCAGACTTCACTGCCAACAGGACCAAGCTCCTGGTCTCCACCACCGTCATCGAAGTTGGCGTCGACGTCCATAACGCAACACTGATGGTGATCCTCGACGCCGACCGCTTCGGTATTTCCCAGCTGCACCAGCTGCGCGGCCGGGTCGGACGCGGCGGGCTTCCCGGAACGTGCCTGCTGGTCACCAGCTTGGAACGCGGGCACCCGAGCCGGCGCCGGCTGGACGCCGTGGCGGCAACCACCGACGGCTTCGCGCTGTCGCAGGAGGACTTGAAGCTGCGCCGCGAAGGCGACATCCTGGGCGCGTCTCAGTCTGGTGGCCGCTCCACCCTGAAACTGCTGCGCGTGCTGGAGCATGAGGACATCATTGCGCAGGCGCGCCAGGACGCCCAGGAAATTGTGGGCGGAGATCCGGCCCTGACGCGGCATCCGCGGCTGGCGGAGGCCATTGACGAGTATTTGAACCCCGAGAAGGAGGCGTTCCTTGAGCGCGGATAGGAGGCGGCCATGAGCCGCATCATCGCGGGCGCCGCAGGCGGGACCACCTTGGTCAGCGTTCCCGGCTCCCTCACTAGGCCGACCACAGACCGAGTTAAGGAAGCGCTGTTCTCCAGGCTCGATGCCTTCGGGATCATTGCCGGGGCCCGGGTTTTGGATCTGTACGCAGGGTCCGGATCGTTGGGCGTGGAGAGCGGCAGCCGGGGCGCTGAGGCCGTTGACCTCGTGGAATTCGATGCCAAGGCCAGTGCCGTGTGCCAGCGTAATGCGGATCTGATCAACGGTGTGCTGGGCCGCAAGGCCGTGACGGTCCACCGGTCCAAGGTGGAGTCCTTCCTGGAGCGTACGGCGGAGACGGCCAGCTGGGACCTGGTGTTCCTGGACCCGCCGTATCCGCTGGATGACCCTGCCCTGTCGGCGGTGCTGGGCAAACTCGCCGCTCACCTGGCTCCGGCGGCAGTAGTAGTGGTGGAGCGGTCCACGCGTTCACCCGAGCCGTTCTGGCCGGTCGGCCTGGAACGGTTCGCAGAGAAGAAGTACGGCGAAACGCGGCTCTGGTTTGCTGAGCCCTCGGTGCCTGACGCCATCGCGCCGGACGTTGTTATCGAGGAGCAGGAGCAGGTTTAGCTCAGCGGGCGAGGCCATCCAGGTCCACGCCGGCGAGAACCTTGGCAGGGTGCGGGCCTCGTGCCGTTAGTTCGGCTGTCCAGGCTTCGGGCCACGGGGTCTGCGTTCCGGCGAGAATGATGTTGCCGGGGTAGCGGCCCGCGAACATTCCGGTTTCGGCGAAAGCCGCCACGTCGGTCATGGCGCGGCGCATGGCGGCGGCCTGGCTTCGCACCAGGGTCAGGCCCGGTTCGTCGCCCACGTTGACGATCAGCAAGCCGTCCGGGGCCAGGCGTGCACGGCCCTCCTGATAGAACTCCTGGCAGGCGATGTGGGCCGGGGCCTCCGGTCCGGAGAAGATGTCCAGGATCACGACGTCGAACTGAATTTCCGGGTCCAGGTCCGCCAGGGCATCGCGGGCATCGCCGATGACGGTGTGCAGCTCGGTTCCGTCAGGCAGGGGGAGTTGCTGCAGGACAAAGTCGAGGAGCTCGCGTTCCAGCTCCACCGCATACTGGACGGATCCGGGCCTCGTCGCCTGGATGTAGCGCGCCAGGGTCAGGGCCCCGGCCCCAAGATGCAGGGCTGCGATCGGCTGGCCTTCGGGACCGGCTAGGTCCACCAGATGGCCGATCCGCCGCAGGTACTCGTAGAAGATCTCCTCAGGATGCGCCAGATTGACATGGGACTGCTCGGCCCCGCCGATGCTCAGGACGAAGCCGCCGTCGGTGAAAGCATCGGGCTCGATGGAGGCATGCTGGCCAGTTGTCCGCAGGAACCGCGTGGAACGTGTGCCGCCCGGCTCCGCCATCAGAGCTTTCCACTGAGGGTCGCCAGCCTGGCAGCGGCCTCCTCGAGGAGCTCCACTTTCTTACAGAACGCGAACCTCAGCAGGCTCCGTGTCCGTTCCGCGCCCGCCGGGTGGCAGAAGACAGGGACGGGGATGGCGGCCACTCCCACCAGTCCGGGCAGCCTTCGGGCCAGGTCCACGGAGTCGCTGATGCCAAGGGGTGCGGTGTCCACATTGACGAAATAAGTTCCCTGCGGCGTGTAAACGTCGAATCCTGCGGCACGGAGGCCTTCGCTGAGGATGTCCCGTTTCCTCTGGAGGGTGGCCGAAACGCCCTGGTAAAACTCGTCCGGCAGCGCGAGCGCAGTCGCAATGGCCGACTGGAACGGTGTGCCGGAACTGTAGGTCAGGAACTGCTTGACCGTGCGGACGGCCGCCACCAGGTGTTCGGGGCCGGTCAGCCAGCCGATCTTCCAGCCGGTGAAGGAGAAGGTCTTTCCGGCGGAGGAGATCGTGATGGTCCGTTCAGCCGCACCCGGCAGGGTGGCGACAGGAATGTGGCTGACACCGAAGGTGAGGTGCTCGTACACCTCGTCGGTGATGATGAGGCAGTCATGCTTTGTGGCAAGCTCGACGACGCGCTGAAGGACATGCCGGGGGAAGACGGCGCCGGTGGGGTTGTGCGGATTATTCAACAGCACCACCCTGGTGCGGTCGGTGAAGGCCGCTTCCAGGGCCGTCATGTCCGGGTGAAAGTCCGGAGCCAGCAGCGGGGACGTGACGTGGGTGGCGCCGGACAGGCCAATGACGGCGCCGTACGAGTCGTAAAAGGGTTCAAACGTCAGCACCTCGTCACCGGGGCCAACGAAGGCCAGCAACGTTGCGGCGATCCCTTCGGTGGCGCCGGTGCTGATGATGACCTCGGTCTGCGGGTCCGTAGTCAGCCCGTAGAAACGCTCCTGGTGCGCAGCCACGGCCTCACGCAGTTCCAGGATGCCCTTGCCGGGTGCGTACTGGTTGGCCCCGGCCTCGATGGCGGCCATCGCGGCGGCCTTGATTTCCAGCGGTCCGTCCTCATCAGGAAAGCCCTGCCCGAGGTTGATGGCGCCGGTCTGCGCCGCCAGCGTGGTCATCTCCTCGAAGATCGTGACGCCGAGTTGGCCGGCAGGTCCCAGCAGGTTGGCGCCTGAGGCGGTGCGCTGCCACGGGGCAGGCGCCGTGGGCATGGAAAGGTCCCGTGGTGGATGCATCCAGTCATGGTATCCCGGCCGTCCCATGCGGTAGGTTCGGTGCATGAGACGCGCTGTCTGCCCCGGATCCTTTGACCCCATTCACAACGGCCATCTCGAGGTCATCGCCCGTGCCGCCGGCCTCTTCGATGAGGTGATCGTGGCGGTTTCGACCAATTATGCGAAGAAGTACATGTTCAGCCTGGGGGACCGCCTGGACATGGCACGCGAAACGCTGGCGTCCCTCAAAGGCATTGTGGTGGAACCCGTGGGCGACGGTCTGTTGGCCGAGTACTGCCGCCAGCGCGGGGTGTCCGCGATCGTCAAAGGTCTCCGCTCATCCTCGGACTTCGACTACGAACTTCCGATGGCCACGATGAACCGCCAGCTCAGCGGCGTCGAAACGGTGTTCCTGCCGGCCGAGGCGCACTACCTGCATTTGTCATCCACCCTGATCAAAGAAGTGGCCGGTCTGGGCGGCAGTGTGTCCGACTATGTGCCCCGGTCGGTACATAAAAGGTTGCTAGCGGGCGGGTCTGCGCCCGAACAGCTGTCGAGAGGGTAGGCTAGTCCGGTACTTCGACGTCCGCTGCCTTGTGGTTCGCAGGCCTGGTTTGAGTCCCTGCGGTTCTTCAGGCTAAGATGGTACGTCGGTCATATGTTCAACAGGAGTTCTCATTAAACGAGATGCTAGTTCGCCCTTGGCGTTCGACGTCAAGGATATCGGGCGCAGCCCGGGAAGCATGCGGACACTGAAAGAACATGTACCCGCACCAAGTGATCTTGGTGTGGCACTCATTGGCGTTCAGGAAGGCTCGGATATCGAGCTGGATCTGAGGCTTGAGGCCGTACACGAAGGAATTCTGGTATCAGGAACCGCGGTCGCCGAAGTTAAAGGCGAATGCGGCCGATGCCTGGATCCCCTTGCGTATGACCTTGAGGTCAATGTGCAGGAACTTTTCTTCTACGAGGGCGCTACGTTCTCCGACGGAGAAGACGAAGAAGAGCAATATCGAATCGAGTACGATCTAATCGATCTTGAGCCGGTGTTGCGGGACGCAGTTGTAACCATGCTGCCGTTCCAGCCGGTGTGCCGGGAAGACTGCCAGGGCCTTTGCTCCGAATGCGGAGTACGCCTGGAAGACGAGCCGGGGCACCACCACGAGGTCGTAGATCCTCGCTGGGCTGCCCTAGCCGACTTGGCTAAGCCTGACCGGCAAAACTGATTTGTAAGTGTTTTTCTAGAGAGAAATGAGTTAGCCGTGGCTGTCCCGAAGCGGAAAATGTCTCGCTCGAATACCCGCGCCCGCCGCTCCCAGTGGAAGGCAACTGCCCCCCACCTGGTGAAGACCGTAGAGAACGGCCAGGTTACTTACAGCCTGCCGCACCAGGCGAAGGTCGTTACCGACTCGGCTGGCACTGCGTTGTTCCTTGAGTACAAGGGCCGCAAGGTCGCAGACGTCTAATCGGCCGCTTGGGCTGACATGATGTCTTCAACTGAAGAGCTTCTGAAGCGTCTCGGTGTCTCCATTGACGCCGGGACGCTTCGTCTTGCTCTTACACACCGTTCCTACGCCTACGAAAACGGCGGCATCCCCACCAATGAGCGGCTCGAATTCTTGGGCGACTCCATTCTGGGCTTCTCCGTGACCGATGCCCTGTACCGGGACAACCCCACCCTGCCAGAAGGCGACCTTGCCAAACGCCGCTCTGCGGTTGTCAGCACGCGCGCCCTCGCCGGCATCGGCCGAAGCCTCGGCATCGGAGACTATATCTACCTGGGGCAGGGCGAAAAGCTCACCGAGGGCAAGAACAAAGCTTCCATCCTGGCGGACACCATGGAAGCACTCATTGGTGCCACCTACGTGTCCAACGACATCGAGACTGCCCGTCAGCTGGTAATGCGACTGATTGGCCCGCTCCTGAAGGATGCGGCCGCCCTCGGTGCTGGCACCGACTGGAAAACCAGCATCCAGGAACTGGCAGCCAGCAGGCAGATGGGCACTATCTACTACGCCGTTGAGGGTGCCGGGCCGGACCACGCCCGAACCTTCACAGCTGTCCTGAATATTGGTGGCAAACCGTACGGCAACGGATCAGGCCACTCGAAGAAGGAAGCGGAGCAGGAAGCTGCCGCGGACGCCTGGCGTCAGCTCTCCGGAACCGCGGGAGCCACCTCTGCCCCTGCAGCGGAGGGCGCGCCTCCAGAGTCTTCCCGCAGCGTCTAGGCTGAGCCGTGCCGGAACTGCCTGAAGTTGAAGTGGTCCGCCGCGGACTGGTGAGTTGGGTCCGCGGCCGAACCATCACTGCGGTAGACGTGCTTGACCCGCGCTCCCTCCGCCGGCATGCCATGGGCACTGAGGACTTCAGGGGCAACCTCCAGGGCACCACGGTTGTGGACGTTGTTCGCCGGGGAAAATTCCTGTGGATGCCGCTGAGTGAGGCTGCGGAGTCCGCCGGCGCACCGCCAGTTGCACTGATGGCCCACCTTGGGATGAGCGGCCAGCTCCTGATGCAGGACGGCGAAGTGCCGGACGAGAAACACCTCAAGGTCAGGCTGTGCCTGAGTCCCGTGGCCGGAATGCCTGAACAGCTTCGGTTTGTTGACCAGCGGATTTTCGGCGGTTTGTTCGTCACTGGCATGGTTCCCACGGATGACGGCGGCCCGGGTGGCCAAGCGGAATCTCCCGTGGCCCTGATCGCCGAGGAAGCGTCCCACATCGCCCGGGACCCGCTTGACCCGGCATTTTCCTTTGACCTTTTTTACCGCAGGCTGCGGAAGCGCAAGACGGGCCTCAAGCGCGCGCTGCTGGACCAGGGACTGGTCTCAGGTATCGGCAACATCTATGCCGATGAGGCCCTGTGGCGGGCAAAGCTGCACTACGCCAGGCCCACCGATACGCTGCGGCGCGGCGACGCGGAACGGCTCATCGCCAGCGCGCGCGAGGTCATGCTGGACGCTCTGGCAGCAGGTGGCACCAGCTTCGATGCGTTGTACGTCAACGTCAACGGGGCTTCTGGCTACTTCGACCGCTCCCTGAGCGCCTACGGGCGGGAAGGCAAACCCTGCAGCCGTTGTGCCGCCGTCGGAATTAACTCCACCATCCGCCGTGAGCAGTTCATGAACCGATCCTCATACTCCTGCCCGGTTTGTCAGCCGCGCCCGCGCAACGGCCGCTGGTAGCCCGAAGCGAAAGTGTGCGGATTCTGCGGTTCCGCAATGTGGATTCCGTTGGCAGACTGAGGCCATAAGACGGTTCGGCGCCTGCGGGCGGCTCTCCGTGCCCTGTCCCTGAGTAGGAACCAGGCAAGCCTTTGTACCTTTCGATGTCGGACCGCACCGGCGGCCAGAAGGACCGGCAGTCAGTCACGCCCGCTGTCGCCGCTACGGCGTTCCGGCTGTCCCCGGTGATCATCTGGCTCGGGATCGTCAGCATGATGACGGACATTTCCACCGAGTCCGTGGCTGCCATCCTTCCGCTTTACGTCACGGGCTTCCTGGGCCTGTCCACTATCGCCTTCGGAATCATCGACGGCATCAACCAGGGAGCCAGTGCTGTGGTGCGGATCGCCGCAGGCTGGGCCTCGGACCGCACGGGACAGCCCAAGCGCGTTGCGGTTGCCGGTTACGGTCTTTCCGCGGCGGCCCGCATCGGATTCCTGTTTGCCGGAGGGTTCTGGGCAATCGCCGGCGTCGTGACCGGTGACAGGATCGGAAAGGGCATCCGGACGGCGCCCCGCGACGCTTTGATCTCCGGGGCTGCGCAACCGGACTACCTTGCACGGTCCTTCGGCGTTCACCGCATGCTGGACAGCATCGGTGCCGCCACCGGGCCGCTGCTGGCATTCCTGGTGCTCGTGCTGATTCCGAACGGATTCAGCACCGTATTTATCGTCTCGCTGGCCTTCTCGGTCCTCGGCGTGGCCGTCTTGGTGCTGATGGTCCCGGGCCGCGGGCGGGGCCCTGGTGCGCCGCCGCGTGAGGTCCGTCCGCGATTCCGGTGGTCGCAGCTGCGATGGGCAACGCTCAAGAGGCACGGACTGGCACGTCTCCTGGTGACCGCCGGCCTGCTGGGCATCCTTACCATCGGCGACGGTTTTATCTACCTGATCCTTCAGGACAAGGGTTCCTTTGCCGTTCAGTGGTTTCCGCTGCTGTATGTCGGAACGAACATTGTCTTCCTCCTGTTCGCCATCCCGCTGGGGAAACTGGCTGACCGGTGGGGACGCGTTCCGGTTTTCCTGGGCGGCCACCTGGCGCTGCTGGCCTGCTACGTCCTTGCCGCCCTCCCCTTCGGCGGCCTCGGCGCCACCCTCGGGTGCCTGCTCCTGCTGGGAATTTTCTACGCCGCCACCGACGGGGTCCTCGCCGCAATCGTCAGCCAGCTGTCACCGGCAGCGAACGTGGCAACGGCGCTTGGTACCGCGCAGACAGTGGTTGCCCTGACACGAATGCTTGCGGCCGCCGGATTCGGCGTGCTGTGGTTCCTGCTCGGACCGGTGACAGCCATGATCTGCGTGGCTGTGCTTCTGGCCGCAGCACTCGCCACCGGCACGGTCCTGATGGGCGGAGTCCGCCGGTGGATGGTGACAGCGTGAGCCGCCGCTGGGCACGGTGGCTTGTCCTGCTCGCCGTGGCGGTTCTGGTTGCGGCCGGTACGGCAGCGTACGCCGTCTCGGCGTTCCAGACGGCAAGAAGCAGCCAGGCGGCGCCGTCGTCCGTTGAAACCGTCGCCGCCCAATCCCTTCCCTCCGCACCTTTTGTGATGTTCAGGAATACTGCGCCGGGCCAGGGCTTCGGGGAGGCCGCCACAGTCCTGCTCTCTGACCCCGCTGGCCAACGGGCACTCAGCGGACACGCGTGTGACCGCGTCTACGCGGTGCGTGGCCTGGTCAGCTGCCTGCGCACGAGGAACGAGATCCCCACGAATTTTGAGGCGACCACGTACGACGACTCCCTGGACGCCGTCGAATCGTGGCCGTTGGCAGGAATTCCGAGCCGCACCCGCATCAGCGCCGACGGGTCACTGCTGGCAAGCACCGTGTTTGTTTCCGGGCACTCATACTCCAGCGCAGGGTTTTCCACGGAGACAGTGGTCCGTGGGCGGGACGGCACCATCCACGGCAACCTCGAAGAATTCGCACTGATTTCGGGCGGAACGCAGATCAAGGCCTCGGACCGCAATGTCTGGGGTGTGACCTTCGTTCCTGGCCAGCCCGATGCGTTTTACGCCACGGCCTCCTCCCAGGGGAAATTCTGGCTTGTGCTGGGGAGCCTGAAGGACCGGACCCTGACAGTGACCGCAACGGGCATTGAATGTCCCTCGGTCTCGCCGGACGGAACCCGGATTGCCTACAAAAAGAGTGTCACCGGCACGCTCGTGGGACACCGCAACATCGCGGTGCTGGACGTTGCCGCGGGCACGGAAACTGTCCTTGCGGAACAACGCGACATCGACGACCAGCTTGAGTGGCTCGACGCAAGTACAGTTGTCTACGGCGTTCCGCGGGATGATTCCGGTCAGGACAGCGATGTTTGGTCACTGTCCATTGATCCGGCGGCGCAGCCCTCGCTCTTCATCGAGCATGCCTGGTCTCCGGCGGTGGTCCGGCAGTAGCTGTCACAGCGGATAGGCCGCAAATCCGCGGATTTCCGCCATGACGCAGTAGATTTGGGGCAGCAAAGCCGCCGCTTCAGCCACTCAGGAGAACAGAAACACCTTGCACCTCAAAAGCCTTACCGTCCGTGGGTTCAAGTCGTTTGCATCGGCCACAACCTTCGATTTTGAGCCGGGCGTAACGGCGGTGGTGGGGCCGAACGGTTCGGGCAAGTCCAACGTGGTGGACGCCCTCTCCTGGGTGATGGGAGAGCAGGGAGCCAAAACGCTCCGCGGCGGCAAAATGGAGGACGTCATTTTTGCGGGGACGTCCGGGCGGCCACCACTGGGCCGGGCCCATGTCTCCCTGACCATCGACAACACCGACGGCGCACTCCCCATCGAGTACAGCGAGGTCACCATCTCGCGGACTCTCTTCCGCACCGGGGGCTCTGAATACGCTATTAACGGTGCCAGCTGCCGCCTCCTTGACATCCAGGAACTGCTCTCGGATTCCGGCATGGGGCGGGAAATGCATGTCATTGTGGGCCAAGGTCAACTCGACAAGGTCCTGCACGCCACGCCGGAGGACCGCCGCGGCTTCATCGAGGAGGCGGCCGGGATCCTCAAGCACCGCCGCCGCAAGGAAAAAACCGTCCGCAAGCTTGAAGCCATGCAGGCGAACCTGCAGCGGCTGAGCGACCTGACCGGGGAGATCAGGCGCCAGCTCACGCCACTCGGAAAGCAGGCCGATGTGGCGCGCCGCGCCCAGCGGGTCCAGTTCGACGTGCGCGATGCACGCGCCCGGCTGTTGGCCGACGACCTCGTTGAGCAACAGAATTCACTCGAGCAGGATGTGGCCGATGAAACGGCACTGAAGGCCCGCCGCGCGGTAGTGGAGCAGCAGCTGGAGGCGGGGCGCCGGCAACAGGCAGCCGTGGAACAGCTCGCAGCCGAGGCCACGCCAAAGCTCAACGCCGCGCGGGATACCTGGTACCGGCTCTCCGCGTCCAGGGAAAGGCTTCGTTCCCTGGGGTCGCTGGCCCAGGAACGCGGCCGGCTGCTGGGTGCCGCTGATGCTGAACCGTACTCGGGCAGGGATCCCGAACAGCTGGAACGGCAGGCCGTCCGGGTCCGGGATGAGCTGAGAGAGCTGGAGCGCCACATTATGGACCGGCGCAGCGCGCTGGACTCAGCGACGGCGGCGAAGAACGCGGCCGAACTCGAGGCGTCCGCGGAGGAGAAAAGGCTCACTGCCGTCCTCCGGGCCGCCGCCGACCGCCGCGAGGGTCTGGCGAAGCTGGCCGGACAGGTGGGTGCGGCAAGATCACGGGTTGAATCCGCGCAGGCCGAGCTGGGCCGGCTGCGGGAGTCACTCGCCGCCGGACAGGAACGCCGCCGCCGGGCGCAGTCCGAGTTCACCGCCCTGGAAACCCAGGTGGCGGGGGTGGAAGAAGGGGAGGAAAGCCTCGACGCCGATTACGAGGACGCCAGCGCAGAGCTCGACGCCGTCGTGCAGGAGATTGCCGAGCTGACTTCCGTGGGGGGAGAGGCTGTCCGCGAACGTGACGCCCTTGTGGCCCGCCGGGATGCGCTGCAGCTCGGCCTTAACCGCAAGGACGGCGCGGCGCATGCCCTCAATTCCGGGCTGGACGGCATTGTGGGAACGCTTGCCTCTAGCCTCACTATTCAGCCGGGCTATGAGGCCGCGGTTGCCGCGGCGCTGGACGGGGCTGCCGAAGCGATCGTGGTCCGGGATCCTGACGTGGCCGCCGTCGTGGTGCAGTTTCTGAAGGACGACGATGCGGGCCGTGCCTCCCTGCTGCTGGCGTCTGCTGGGCCTACAGGGGACGCGACCGCTGGCTCGGACACATCCTTGCCGGCGGGCGCACGCTGGGCTGTGGACCTGGCATCCGCCAACTGCGGGCCCGACACCGTGGTGGCCGCGCTCCTGACCGGGGTGGCAGTTGTTGAAGACCTGGAGGGCGCGGCACTGCTGGTCGCCAAACACCCTGACCTGACAGCCGTGACCCGTGCCGGGGACGTGTTCACCGCTCTCACGGTGACCGGAGGCTCGGCGAAGGCGCCGTCCCTGCTCGAGGTGCAGGCCGCCGTGGACGACGCCGAGGCCCGCCTGGCCGTTGTCACCGCGGATCTGGAACGGAACAGGTTCGCACTGGCCGGCGCGGAGCTTCGGCGCGCCGAAGCCCGGACGAGGGCAGAGGCTGCCCTGGACCGCCTGCACGATTCCGACGCCCGGCTGGCGGCCGTGGCCGAAAAACTCGGCCACCTGAACTCCATCCTGCGCAGCGCCGTCGGCGAAAGCGACAGGCTGGCCACCTCGCTGGCAAGGGCCGAGGCCAATGTTGTGGCAGAGGAGCAGGCGCTCGCCGCCGTTGCGGCGCGCCTTGCTGCGGCACAGGAGGCGCCAGCCGAAGACGAACCCTCAACCGAACAGCGTGATGCCCTCGCCTTGGCGGCATCGTTGGCCAGGTCCGCGGAGATGGACGCGAGGCTCTCGCTCCGCAGCACGGAAGAGCAGTTGACGGCTACCCGCAACCGGGCTCTGTCGCTGGAACGTGCCGCGGCCACCGAACGCCGGGCACGTGAAGAGGCCGCCGAACGCGCGCGGCGCCGTCGGATGCAGGCCCAACGGGCGGCCGCGGTCTCCGCTGCGGTGGAGCTGGCAATCCGGTTCATCGACGTGTCTGTTGAGCTGGCCCGGCAGGAACGAGACCTTGCCGAAGAGAACCGGGAAGAACGGGACCGTGCACTGCATGAGACCCGGACATCCAATGACACTCTGACCCGCGAACTGGCGGAACTGACGGACTCGGTTCACCGCGACGAACTGGCCCGCACGCAGCAGCGGGCACGGATTGAAGCCCTGGAAACACGTTCCATCGAGGAACTCGGGATCACCCCCGACATCCTGGTGGCGGACTTCGGCCCGGACGTTCCCGTGCCCGTCCCCGCAGAGGAAAGCGGCGACAAATGGGCGGCCCTGCGGACCCCCGTTAACGACGACGGCACACCGGTCCCTGAAGGCAGGCTCTTTGTTAGGGAGGAGCAGGAGAAACGCCTCCGTAAGGCCGAAAGGGACCTGTCAGCCCTGGGAAAGGTCAACCCGCTGGCACTCGAGGAGTTCGCCGCCCTGGAGGAACGGCACCAGTTCCTCAGCACCCAGCTGGAGGACCTGAAATCCAGCCGCAAGGACCTGCTGGACATCATCAAGGAAGTGGATGACCGGGTCCAGCGTGTCTTCACCGAAGCCTTTGAGGACACCCGGGACCAGTTCGTCCACGTCTTTGAACGTCTCTTTCCCGGCGGCGAAGGCCGGCTGGTCCTCACGGACCCTTCGGACATGCTCACCACCGGAATCGAAGTCGAAGCGAGACCTGCCGGCAAGAAAATCAAGCGGCTCTCACTGTTGTCAGGAGGCGAGCGGTCCCTCACCGCCGTCGCCCTTTTGGTGGCCATTTTCAAAGCCCGCCCCTCGCCGTTCTATGTCATGGACGAGGTTGAAGCGGCCCTTGATGACACCAACCTCGGCCGGCTCATCACCATCTTCGAGGAGCTCCGGGAGTCCAGCCAGCTGATCGTGATCACCCACCAGAAACGGACCATGGAAGTAGCTGATGCCCTGTACGGCGTCACCATGCGCGGCGACGGCGTGTCCACCGTCATCAGCCAGCGGCTGGGCGCCGACGTATAACGTCCGCGCAGGTGGCCGCCCCGAAGGCCTGCCACGTTTGTGAGAAGCTAGGGGAGTGAATGACATCCTCCCCATTATTCTGTCCATTGTTGCTGCCCTGGCGGTTATTGGCGGGCTGATCCCGGTCCTGTTGAAGACGCGGAAGAACATCACCCAGTACCCCGGGACCCGCGACGCCAATGACCCCGCCACCGGCGGGGGAACACTGCTCGAGGATTCGCCCGTGGTTCCGGCCGAGCGCAACGCTCCCGCCGGCGTCGACCTCGACGACCTTGAAGTTACCGATGTTCCTGATGACGTGGCCGGCCTGGAAATTATCCCGGTTGAGACCCCCCTTCCCGTTGCCGGCCGCCTGACCCGCCTCCGCGAGCGTCTGGTCCGGTCGAACAACATCCTCGGCAAGAGCCTGCTTGCGCTGCTGTCCAGCGACAAGATCGACGAGAACGTCTGGGATGAAGTGGAGGAGACCCTCCTGCTGGCCGATCTCGGCACGGAACCCACCATGCAGCTGGTCGACGCCCTCCGGGAGCGCGTGAAAATACTCGGCACCAGGACCCCCGAGCAGGTCAAGGCTCTGCTCCGGGAGGAACTGATCAAGCTGGTGGACCCCACCATGGACCGCGCGCTGCGCACCGACAGGCACGCGGACAAGCCGGCCATCGTGCTGGTGGTGGGAGTCAACGGTGTGGGCAAAACCACTACCGTGGGCAAGCTCGCCCGCGTGCTTGTTGCCGAGGACAAGGACGTCCTGCTCGGCGCGGCGGACACCTTCCGCGCCGCGGCCGCCGAACAGCTGGCCACGTGGGGCCAGCGTGTGGGTGTACCCACCGTGAAGTCCGACGTCGACGGCGCAGACCCCGCGTCCGTCGCCTATGAGGCGGTCAAGGCCGGCATTGAGCAGGAAGTCGACGTTGTTATGATCGACACCGCCGGCCGGCTGCAGAACAAAACCGGCCTGATGGACGAACTCGGCAAGGTCAAGCGCGTCATCGAGAAGCTGGCGGAGGTCGACGAGGTTTTGCTGGTTCTGGACGCCACCACCGGCCAGAACGGCCTGAACCAGGCCCGCGTCTTCGCCGAGGTAGTGAACATCACCGGCATTGTCCTGACCAAGCTGGACGGGACTGCCAAGGGCGGCATCGTGGTGGCCATCCAGAAATCACTCGGCGTGCCGGTCAAGCTGATCGGTCTTGGCGAAGGCGCAGATGACCTGGCCCCGTTTGAAGTTGAGAGCTTTGTCGACGCCCTGCTGAACTAGGGAGCGGGTTCGATTCGTTTCAGCGGCTCGCGCGTTATGGACCAGCAGGCGGCCGCGAGCATTAGCACGGCGCCGGTGACGCTGAATGCCCAGCCGTAGCCCAGCCGGTCCGCCAGGATGCCCACCAGCACCGGTCCCGCAATGGCACCGACGTCCGAGGTCATCTGGTACGCGGCCAGGACCCGCCCGCCGGACCGCTCATTGCCGATGACATCCGCGACGGCGGCCTGCTGGGCAGGTCCCAGCAGGCCGGACCCCACCCCGGCCACCACCGACGCGGCCAGGAACCAACCCAGGTGGGACGTGAAGCCGATGGCGGCCGTGGCGAGCCCGGCGACCAGGAGCCCAACGACCATCAACGGCCGCCTGCCCAGGCTGTCCGCCAGCCGGCCGGAGAACGTCAGCGCTGCGGCATTGCCGGCAGCGAAGACGGCCAGCGCCAGGCCCGCGGCCTCCGGACCGGCGCCGAGCGCGGCGACAGCAAACAGCGGGACGGTGGCCATCCGCACACCGAACGTGGCCCAGCCGTTGGCGAAGCTGGACATCAGCGCCGAGCGGTACGCACCAACTCGCCAGGCCTCGATGAATGGCATGTCAGGGGCGCGGCCCATACTGGACCGGGCCGCGGACGGCGCATGGCTGAGCTGGGTCTGCACCACCGCGGCAGCAAGGATCAGCGCGATGGCGTAGCAAAGGAACGGTACCCGCAAGCCGAACCCGGCCAGCAGCCCGCCCACCACGGGGCCCAGGACGCTGCCGATCAGGAACGCGGACGCGTAAGCGCCCGAAACCCTGCCCCGGCTTTCCGGCGGCGCCAGCCGCACCACAAGGGCCATCGACGCCACCGTGAACATCACCGAGCCCACACCGCCAAGCCCCCGGAAGACCAGGAGCTGCCAATAGTCCTGGGCAAAGGCGCACGCCGCGGTTGAAACCGCAACAATCAGCAGCCCCGCCACATAGATCGGCCGCTCACCCCATCGGGCAATCAAGGCCCCGCCCGCCGGCGCGAACACCAGCCGCATGAAGGCGAAGATGCTCACGATCACGGCGGCGGCCGTCGCCCCGACGTCGAAAGTGGTGGCGAACTGGGGCAGGACCGGCGCCACCAGCCCAAACCCGAGGGCAATCAGGAACGCCGCAGCGAGCATCACCTTGATGTCGCGCGGAAGCGCGGGCCTCTGCGGGCGGATAACGGACAAAATCCGCATTGTGGCGCGGCTCACGCGAGATGGTGCCGTCATGGGGCGGTTTCCTTGCAAAGTAGGCAGCCGAGGGTCGGCGGCAGCGGTGAAACATAACCGTAACAAGCCAGATATGCACCATTTACTTCCGGGAGGTTGTTGTAACAAGCCCGCAATGTAAATCCTCTGCGGGCGAAACACGGCAGCGACAGACTCGATACAGGACGCAAAAGGCGTTAGTAAAGCGGAGCATTCCGCAGCATCGATCATAGGGAGGACGTGCACCATGGAACTTACCGCAGGTCACGTATGGCTCATGGTGGCAGCAGCACTCGTGCTGTTCATGACACCAGGTCTGGCATTTTTCTACGGCGGCATGACGCGCGCCAAAGCTGCACTGAACATGATGATGATGAGCTTCATCTCCATCGGCATGGTCGGCGTGGTCTGGGTCCTCTGGGGCGCTTCGATGAGCTCCGGCGAAGGATTCCTGCAGATTGTCGGGAACCCGTTTGCCACCTTCGGCCTTGAAGGCATCACCACCCCGGACGGGCTCATCAAGGTCGGCTACGCCGCCACCTTCGCCATCATCACCGTAGCCCTCATCAGTGGCGCGATCGCTGACCGTGCCAAGTTCGGCGCCTGGACCGTCTTCGTCCCTGTGTGGGTCACCCTCGTCTACTGCCCCCTGGCCTACATGGTCTGGGGCGGCGGCCTCTTCGGCCCCGAAGGCGCCATTGGCCAGGCCCTCGGCCCGGCCATCGACTTCGCCGGCGGCACCGTGGTTCACATCAACGCCGGTGTGGCAGCCCTCGTACTCGTGCTGATCATCGGCAACCGCCGCGGCTTCGGCAAGGACCCCAACCACCGCCCGCACAACATCCCGTTCGTGATGCTCGGTGCAGCCATCCTGTGGTTCGGCTGGTTCGGCTTCAACGGCGGCGCCGCCACCACCGCTGAGCAGGGCGGCCTGATCTGGATCAACACCCTCGCAGCCCCGGCCGCGGCAATGCTCGGCTGGCTCATCACAGAACGCATCCGCGACGGCCACCCCACCTCCCTTGGTGCCGCGTCCGGCGTCGTTGCCGGCCTCGTGGCCATCACCCCGGCCTGCGCCAACGTCAGCCCGGTCGGTGCACTGGGTCTCGGTGTCGTAGCCGGTGTCGCATCCGCCCTTGCAGTTGGCCTCAAGTTCCGCTGGGGATTCGATGACTCCCTGGATGTTGTGGGTGTCCACCTCGTGTCGGGCATCATCGGCACCGTCGCACTGGGCTTCATCGCCCTCCCCACCGACGGTGTGGGCGGCGGCCTCTTCTACGGCGGCGGCCTGACTCAGCTCTGGGCCCAGCTCGCAGCAGCCGGTATCGCCATTGCCTACTCCGCAGTCCTTACGGCAATCATCGCCTTCGCCATCCACAAGACTATGGGCTTCCGCGTTTCGCAGGAGCAGGAAGCTGTTGGTGTTGACCTCAGCCTGCACGCTGAGACTGCCTACGAGTTCGGTGTGGGCGGCCAGGGCGGGAGCTTCCAGCCGCTCCACGAACTGATCACGGGCAAGCCAACGGCCACTGAGGGCAAAGCTGCCGGCGTCAAGAAGACCGAGCCGGCAGTCGGCAAGGAGAGCGTGGAAGCATGAAACTGATTACAGCTATTGTCCGCCCGGAGAAGCTCGAAGCCATCCGGGAAGGCCTGGAGTCCTACGGGGTCCAGGGGCTGACGGTCAGTGCGGCCAGCGGCTACGGCCGCCAGCGCGGCTACACGGAGGTCTACCGCGGTGCTGAATACAACGTGGACCTCCTGCCCAAGATCCGGGTGGAAGTCCTCGCCACGGACGAACAGGCCGATGACATCCTCGACGTCATCATCGCCAGCTCCAACACCGGCCGCGCCGGCGATGGCAAGGTCTGGACCGTGGACGTCTTCGAAGCGGTCAGGGTCCGGACCGGCGAACGCGGCGTCGCCGCCATCTAGCTGTTCCAGCAGTCTATAGATCCATACGTAGGAACGGGCAGGGAACCTCGAAAGGTTCCCTGCCCGTTCCGTTTGTTCCGGCGTATCCAACCGCCGCCCATTAGCCAGCCAGCACTTATCCAGCCGCCGCGGAACCTGACCATCCGGCGGGACCGGCCGAACCGGCGTCGTACTTTTCCAGCGGAACCGTGCCCCGTTGCCAGGCCTTCAGGACTGGCTCAAGAATCCGCCAGCATTCCTCGGCGGTGTCGCCGCGCACCGAGAGCAGCGGATCGCCGCTCAGGACGCCTTCCAGCACTTCTCCGTAGGGGAGCAGCTCAGACGCGCTCAGCTCCGCATTCAGCGTTGTGCGGCTCAGGCTGAAGATGCTGCCGGGGCCGTTGACGTCGACATCGAACGCCAGGGTATCCGGCCCGAACCCGATCCGCAGCTGGTTGGGTGAGTCCACGCCGGTGAAGCCTCCCGGCAGATGCGGGACGGGGCGGAAGGTGACCACGGCCTCCTTGCGTTTGACTCCGAGGGCTTTTCCCGAACGCAGGATGAACGGAACCCCCTTCCAGCGCCAGTTGTCGATGTCCACCCGGACTTCCGCCAGGGTCTCTGTCCCGCGGGCGGCATCCACCCCGTCTTCCTGCACATAGTCCGGGACGTTCCTGCCGGCAATCGACCCTGCCGTATACGTGGCCCTGCGCGTGGATTTCGCGTACGGCGCCCTGATGCTGCTGGCGCGGAGCACGGCTGCGATGGCGTCCCGTAGGTCGCGTTCCCCGATGGTGGCCGGCGGCTCAATGGCCATCAGCGCCATGATCTGCAGCAGGTGGCTCTGAATCATGTCGCGCAGGGCGCCGGCATTGTCGTAATACCTTGCCCTGCCCTCCAGCGCCAGGTCCTCGTCGAAGATGATCTCGACCTTTTCCACATGCTCGCGGTTCCAGACGGGTTCGAGGAAATTGTTCGCAAAGCGCAGGCCCAGGATGTTCAGCACCGTTGCCTTGCCCAGGAAATGGTCCACCCGGTGGATGTGGTCCTCCGGCACCAGCGCAGCGAGCGTGTGGTTAAGGGAACGGGCCGAGGCCTCACTGGAGCCGAAGGGCTTCTCCATGACCAGCCGTGTTCCGGCCGGAACCTGGTCGCGGTGCAGGGACTCGCAGGTCAGCTGGCTGACATGGGGAGGCAACGCAAAATAAATGGCGGTGGGGCCTTCCAGTCCGGCCAACAGTGCCGCGAGGGCTCCGTCCGCCGTAACATCAAGCTGGTGGTAAGCCGTGGCCTTCGCCAAAGCGGTGAGGGCCTTTTTTCCAGCCGCGTCGGCGGTCTCCGCGGCGGGGGCAAAGGCCTCGTGCACCCGGGAACGCCACTGTTCCGGTGTCCAGGCGTCGGATCCGGCGCCCACCAGGGTCAGGCCATCGGCGCGGCCGGTAGCCACCAGCCGGGCCAGTCCCGGCAGCAGGAGGCGGCCGGTCAGATCGCCTGAGGCGCCCAGAATGAGCAGGGTTTTTACACTCGTTTGGCTCGTCACCCTGCCAGCATGCCATCCGGCAAGCCCGACTTGGTACCCTAGATAGTCGAGTCCCCCCTGTAAATCCACTGAAAGAAGTGCGCGGCGCGTGTTCAATTCACTCTCTGACCGGTTGACAGCAACCTTCAAGAATCTCCGTGGCAAGGGCCGCCTCACTGAGGCCGACGTTGATGCCACAGTCCGGGAGATCCGCCGCGCCCTCCTGGATGCCGACGTCGCCGTTTCCGTGGTGCGTGAATTTACGGCCCGCGTCCGCGAGCGTGCCCTCGGGGCAGAGGTCTCAGGGGCGCTGAACCCTAGCCAGCAGATCGTCAAGATCGTCAATGAGGAGCTCGTTGAGATCCTCGGTGGCGAGACCCGCCGCATCCGCCTGGCCAAGACCGGCCCCACCATCATCATGCTGGCCGGCCTCCAGGGTGCCGGTAAGACCACCCTCGCGGGCAAGCTCTCCAAATGGCTCAAGGCCCAAGGCCACAGCCCCCTCCTGGTGGCATGTGACCTTCAGCGGCCCAATGCCGTCACGCAGCTCCAGGTTGTCGGCCAGCGTGCTGGCGTGCCTGTTTTCGCACCGCACCCCGGAGCCACCTCGGAACTGGAGCACCCCGCCGGTGACCCGGTTGCCGTCGCCCGCGCCGGCGTCGAGGAAGCGCGCCAGAAGCTGCACGACGTCGTGATTGTTGATACCGCCGGGCGCCTCGGTGTTGACGCCGAGATGATGGAGCAGGCGAGCCAGATCCGCCGCGCCATTGTCCCCAATGAAGTGCTGTTCGTGATTGACGCCATGATCGGACAGGACGCCGTGAACACGGCTGTCGCGTTTGACGAGGGCGTGAACTTCACCGGAATCGTGCTGTCAAAGCTCGACGGCGACGCCCGCGGTGGTGCCGCACTGTCCGTTGCGTCGGTCACCGGTAAGCCGGTCATGTTCGCCTCCACCGGCGAGGGTGTGGATGACTTTGAGCTGTTCCACCCGGACCGTATGGCTTCCCGCATCCTGGACATGGGTGACGTACTCACCCTGATTGAGCAGGCCGAGAAGAACTGGGACAAGGACGAAGCCGCCCGGATGGCGAAGAAATTCGCCGACCAGGAAGACTTTACCCTGGACGACTTCCTCTCCCAGATGCAGCAGATCCGCAATATGGGCTCCATGAAGAAGATGCTCATGATGATGCCCGGTGCGCAGAACATCCGCGAGCAGCTGGAGAACTTTGACGAGCGCGAGATCGACCGTGTCGAAGCGATTGTGCGTTCCATGACGCCGCACGAACGCGTCGCCCCGAAGATCATCAACGGCTCCCGCCGGGCACGCATCGCCCGCGGTTCAGGTGTGCACGTATCCGAGGTCAACGGCCTGTTGGAGCGCTTCGGCCAGGCCCAGAAGATGATGAAGAAAATGGCCCAGGGCGGCGGCATGCCCGGAATGCCGGGGATGCCCGGCATGGCCGGCCCCGGCGGTGCGCGGAAGGGCGGTAAGAACGCGCCGAAGAAGAAGGCCCGTTCAGGCAACCCTGCCAAGGCTGCCCAGGAGCTCAAGGACGCCGAAGCCCGGCGGGCCGGCGCGGCGAAAGCACTTCCCACGGGGGCGTCGTTCGGCCAGCAGGGCGGCGACTTCGACCCTTCGCAGCTGAACCTGCCCAAGGGATTCGACAAGTTCCTCGGCAAGTAACCACCCCTCCCGGCCGGGTAGCAGCAGGTGTTGTGTTGAGCACTCACGCCTACACTTACTGCTGCCCAATCGGGATGTCGGCGCCGTGGAATAGGGTTGGGTCATGTTCAAACAGCGGGTAGTGTTCGTGCACGGCGCCGGACCTTTCGGTGCGGCGGCGTGGACGCGCCAGCACGGAATGGCGCTGACGTACGACGCCCTGTTCCTGCGGCGGCACGGCTTTGACCCCGTTGCTGAGCCCCTGGAGTCCTCGTTCGCCGAAGACACCGCCATCATCCTGCGCTCACTGGCCGACGACGGCCGCGGTGCCGCCGGCGGCCATGTTGTGGCCCACGCCGAGGGCGCCATTGCGGCCATGATGGCCGCCGTCGAACGCCCTGACCTGGTGTTTTCCCTCACGCTGGTTGAACCGGCGTGCTTGTCACTTACCGCGGAACTGCCGGCCACGTCTGCCCACAGGGCGCTGATGCAACCGCTGTTCGACATCCGGCACCAACTCAGCGATGACGACTTCCAGCGTGAGTTCGTAAGGAGAATGTTCGCGGCGGACCTGCAGGAGCCCGCAACGCCGGAGGAAAAACGGTCAGCTCGCCGGCTCCGGCTGCAGGCCCCGTCCTGGGATGCCCCGCTGCACATTGTTCCTGGCGTTCCCACCATGGTCTTGACTGGCGGCTGGGAACCGCTCTACGAGGAAATCGCCGGATACCTGCAGGAAACCGGTGCCCTGCACCGCATTGCTGCGGGAGGACACCGGCCCCAGGACTCTGCCGAAGGTGACCGAGCCATCCGGTCCTTCATCGCCAGCGTCGGCAAGTCACGCTCGGTTCAGGCTTCCTGAGCCGTCAGCTCCCGGCAGGGATCCGAAGCTCGGGGAGGTAGACCTTCCCGCCGGCGGCCAGGAACTCCGCACTCTTTTCGCGCATCCCGCTGTAGGCCTCGGCGATGGCCGCCTGCGAATCTGCGGAACCGTATTCGTCCCTAATGTCCTGGCTGATTTTCATGGAGCAGAACTTCGGGCCGCACATCGAGCAGAAATGCGCCGTTTTCGCCGGCTCGGCCGGCAACGTCTCGTCATGAAAGGCCTCCGCCGTAACCGGGTCCAGGGACAACGCGAACTGGTCCCGCCAGCGGAACTCGAACCGGGCCTTGGACAGGGCATCGTCCCGTTCGTGGGCGCCCGGGTGTCCCTTGGCAAGGTCCGCTGCATGGGCGGCGATCTTGTAGGTGATCACCCCGGTCTTCACGTCGTCCTTGTTCGGCAGGCCAAGGTGCTCCTTGGGCGTGACGTAACAAAGCATGGCTGTGCCGTACCGGGCGATTTCAGTGGCGCCGATGGCGGACGTGATGTGGTCATAGCCCGGGGCAATGTCCGTGACCAGCGGCCCCAGTGTGTAGAACGGTGCGCCCTTGCAGAGTTCCTGCTGGCGTTCCACGTTTTCCCGCACCAAATGGAACGGGACGTGCCCGGGGCCCTCCACCATGACCTGCACATCGAATTCCCACGCCCGCTGCGTCAGCTCCGCCAGGGTGTCCAGCTCCGCGAACTGGGCGGCGTCGTTGGCGTCAGCCGTCGCTCCCGGGCGCAGTCCGTCGCCCAGGGAGAACGCGACGTCATACTTGGCGAAGATCTCGCACAGCTCGTCGAAGTGCGTGTAGAGGAAGTTCTCCTGGTGGTGGGCCAGGCACCAGCCCGCCATGATCGCACCGCCCCTGGAGACGATGCCGGTGACGCGGTTGGCCGTCAGCGGCACGTAACGCAGCAGCACACCGGCGTGGATGGTCATGTAGTCCACGCCCTGCTCGCACTGCTCAATGACGGTGTCCCGGAAGATTTCCCACGTCAGTGCGTTGGCCTCGCCGTTGACCTTCTCCAAGGCCTGGTAGATGGGCACCGTGCCGATGGGCACGGGAGCGTTGCGGATGAGCCATTCCCGGGTGGTATGGATGTCATCGCCGGTGGAAAGGTCCATCACCGTGTCGGCGCCCCACTGGGTGGCCCACTGGAGCTTGTCCACTTCCTCAGCAATGGAGCTGGTCACGGCGGAGTTACCGATATTGGCGTTGATCTTGACCAGGAAGGCCTTGCCGATAATCATCGGTTCGGATTCCGGATGGTTGATGTTGTTGGGGATGATGGCGCGGCCGGCAGCGACTTCGCTGCGGACCAGCTCCACGTCACAGTTCTCGCGGAGCGCAACGAATTGCATCTCGGTGGTGATGCGACCCTGCCGCGCGTAGTGCATCTGGGTGACGGTGTGGCCGTCGACGGCGCGGCGGGGCACCGGCTGGGCCCCCTTCCACTCCGCAGAGGCCGCACCGCGGCGCACGGCAGACCTGCCGTCGTCGAGCAGGTTCCGTTCCCGCCCGCTGTAGGGCTCGGTGTCGCCGCGGGCGGCGATCCACTCCGAGCGGAACGGGTTGAGGCCCACCACAGGATCGCTGCCCGGACCCGCCGTGCGGTACGTCCGGAAAGGCCCGTTCGCTTCGCCGTTCGGCGACGGCTCCAGCGCGATTTCGGTCACGGGAACCTGGATGCCCGTTGCTTCATCGGTGATGTACGCCAGCGAGTGGGACTTCAGTGACTGGGTTTCTGGCTGGAGCGGTTGATCCTTGTCGGCCTCAATCTGGGCAGGGATCAGCTGTGTTTCTTGTGTATTCAATGAATACTCACTTCCTTCGCCGGCATTACCCGGACAGGTTCAACGGTCGCAGGCTGCGTCAGCCCGATCTCAGCCCCTGCAAGGGCTCCCGTGTGGTCAAGTCGAAGCTACCACAGGCCGAGGGCGGCCCGGTGACAGCAATCACGGGGAAGTGGTCGCAACCAGTCTGCTCAACCACTTGAATTATATTGAAGCTTCAAGTAAATTAAAGTCATAGCCGCCTTCGACCGAAGGCCAATGGACCGGGAGCGTTCAATGACTGCAGAAGCCACCAGCCGGGATCTCCTTCCTGCCGACCTCTCCATGGGCACCGTGATGCTCAAGGTGGGCGACATGAAGCTGATGACCGATTACTACCAGCGCGCACTCGGCCTGGAGGTTGTGGCCGAAGAGGACGGCGGCGTCTACCTCGGCCGCCTGGAGCGCCCTCTGGTCCATCTCGCGGCCGCCCCGTCCCTGAACCTGCCTGGCAGGGGAGAGGCCGGGCTGTTCCACACGGCACTGCTTTTTGATGACCAGGCGTCGCTTGCTGCCACGGTAGCCACCACGGCCCAGTACGACCCCCGATCCTTCACAGGCAGTGCCGACCACCTCGTCAGCGAGGCCTTCTACTTCAATGACCCCGAAGGCAACGGCATTGAACTGTACTGGGACAGGCCCCGTGAAAACTGGTCCTGGAATGGGAAGGATGTGGTGATGGACAGCCTGGCACTGCCACCGCAGCGCTACCTTGAGCAGCACCTGACCCAGGAGTCCGTGGCCGGCCAGCAGGCCACCGAAGCCGGGGTGGGCCACGTCCATCTCCAGGTGGGTGACGTCCAGTCGGCGCACAATTTCTACGTCGGCACGCTGGGCTTCGAAAAGACGGCAGGCTGGCACCGGCAGGCGCTGTTTGTCTCCGCCGGCCGGTATCACCACCACATGGCCATGAACGTCTGGAACAGCCGCGGCGCCGGTCCGCGCAAGGACACCCTGGGCCTGGGTGAAGTGCTCATCGAGGTGACTTCCGCGGACGACGTCGGTGCGCTCGCCGACCGTCTGAAGGTCGCCGGCGTGGCCTCGCACCACACGGGCGCCGAGCTTCGCTTCGAGGATCCATGGCGCAACAGGATCCGTGTCGCCGTCCGCTGAGTGCGGATGCCAAATGTGCGGGGCACGTTGTACTAGGCTGATTCTGAACGGCCGGGGCGGCACCTGATGCAGTCCTTCTGGGCCGCACTGTCGACGGAATGAGGGTTGTTCCCATGGGCTTCACTGAAATTTTTGTTTCCACTCACGATGCCGCACTGAAGCGGGCGGTCGTGCTGGATGCGGGCGGCTCCCCGGCGGGCCAGGGTCTGCGGATTCCCGGCATCAGCGATTTCGAAATCGAACAGCTTGGCGATCTTGCCGGTGCTGCGGTGCACGCCAGTGGCGCTGACTACGAACTGGCCATGGTTGACGTGGCCAGCGATTCGCTCCTGGGGGTTCCACCGGCCATGGTGCGCGCACTGGCGGACCTGCTCAGCTACGAGACTGAGGGCGAGGGTAATGTCCTGGACGACGTCGCTGAAAAGTGGGCCGCCCAGGATGACATGCCCTTCGGTGTGGCCGAGGCCCGGGCGTATGTCCAGAAGTTCGCCGAGTTGGCCAACTCGATCGATGACGCCGCGCGTACCGGGGTCTATGTCTGGTCGTCCTAGGCCCCGCCGTGGCCGGCCGGCTGCTCCATCCGTACGTGTCAAGTCGAAATCCGGACGCTGATCTGGCACAATAAATAGGTACTCGATCTGCGTGGCCCCTCTCTCCGCGTCTGGATCCTGTCCTTTGAACCTTCAAGTATGGCCCGCCCCACGGGTGCAGAACGTCGGTTTACCCCTTTTCTGAAACAGGAGTGACCACAAAAGTGGCCGTAAAGATTCGCCTTAAGCGCTTTGGCAAGATGCGCGCACCGTACTACCGCATCGTCGTCATGGACGCACGCTCCAAGCGTGACGGCCGTGCCATCGAAGAGATCGGCAAGTACCACCCCACCGAAGAGCCCTCATACATCGAGGTTGACGCGGACCGTGCCCAGTACTGGCTCGGCGTCGGCGCACAGCCGTCCGAGCAGGTTGCCGCGATCCTCAAGATCACCGGTGACTGGCAGAAGTTCAAGGGCCTCCCGGGCCAGGAAGGCACCCTGAAGACCAAAGCTCCGAAGGTCGCCTTTGTCGCCCCGGAGAAGGGTTCCGTGATTATCCCGGAAGCCATCACCAAGAAGTCAAAGCAGTCTGACGCAGCCGAGGCCCCGGCCGAAGCAGAGACCACCGAGGCTGAGTAGATTGCTGGCAGAAGCGCTCGAACACCTCGTCCGGGGAATCGTTGATTCGCCTGACGATGTCAAGGTCAGCTCGAAGAACAACCGCCGCGGGGACACCCTCGAGGTTCGTGTTCATCAGGAGGACCTGGGACGGGTGATCGGCCGCCAGGGCCGCACCGCACGGGCATTGCGCACCGTTGTGGCGGCACTGGCAGACGGCGAACCGGTCAGGGTCGACGTCGTCGACACCGACCGCCGCCGCTAAGCGCTCAGCAACATCAGTTTTTGCTCCGGCCCTTCCACCAGCAACGGTGGAGGGGCCGGAGTGCTTTCACCACATTGCCTAATCCCGGCACGATCACAGACAGAGGAACAGATGCAGCTTCAGGTGGCACGAATCGGCAAACCGCATGGAATCCGCGGCGAAGTGACGGTCCAGGTGCTGACCGACGCCCCCGGGGACCGGTTCGTTCCCGGTACGGAGTTTGTGGTGGAGCCTGCATCCGCCGGCGCCCTCATTGTTGAGAGCGCGCGGTGGAACAAGGACATCCTGCTGCTCGCGTTCGAGGGAATCGAAACCCGCAACCAGGCAGAGACCCTGCGTGGCGCAAAGCTCTTCATCGAGACCGAAGAGTTGGACGAAGACGACGACGAGGGCTGGTACGAGCACGAACTCGTGGGGCTCGAAGCCCGGGTTGGCTCGCAGGTAGTCGGCAAGGTCGCCGCCCTGCACACGTTGCCCGTCCAGGACCTGCTGGTGGTTGAAACGCCGGACGGCAAGGAAATCCTGGTCCCGTTCGTGGAGCAGATCGTTCCGGAGGTCAATGTGGCCGACGGCTTTGTCCTGCTGACACCGCCGGACGGACTCTTTGAAGTCAACGATGGCGAAGCCGGCGCCGGTGAACCGGAGGAAAACGCGTAGATGAGAATCGACGTCGTCAGCATCTTCCCGGAGTACCTGGCGCCCCTGGAACTCTCGCTCATCGGCAAGGCCCGCCAGGACGGCCTGCTGGACCTGCGCGTCCATGATCTGCGTGATTTCACCACGGACAAGCACCGTTCAGTGGACGACACCCCCTACGGCGGCGGTGCCGGCATGGTGATGAAGCCCGAGCCGTGGGCGCAGGCGCTGGCTGCTGTCGCCGCGGCCGGTGGGGCCGGAGCAGGCGCCGAAACTACGGAGCAAGGGCCTCCCGCCAAGCCGGTGTTGATCGTCCCATCGCCGGCAGGGGAGCGTTTCAACCAGGCCTTGGCCTATGAGCTCGCCGAAGAGAATCAGCTCGTTTTTGCCTGCGGCCGCTATGAGGGCATCGACGAGCGTGTCATCGAGTGGGCGGAAGAGCACTTCACGGTGCGCCCCATGAGCCTTGGCGACTACGTGCTGAACGGCGGCGAAGTGGCCGTTCTGGCGATGGTCGAAGCCATCGGCAGGCTGCTTCCCGGTGTGGTGGGCAACCCCGATTCCCTGGTGGAGGAATCGCATTCGGACGGGCTGCTGGAATACCCCGTGTACACCAAACCCTCCAGCTGGCGGGACCGGGAAGTCCCGGCGGTGCTGTTGAGCGGCAACCACGGGAAGATCGCGCAGTGGCGCCGCCACGAGCAGTACCGGCGGACGGCGGAACGCCGCCCGGACCTGCTGGAAACGTTCGACGCCGGGAAGCTGCCGCGTGCCGACCGGACGGCTTTCGGCGACCTCGGGTACGACGTCGTCGACGGTCGCCTCCGGGCGCGGCGGCCGGCCGGGAGCAACCAGGACGCCGGAACCGACGCCTCAGCCTGAACCGGCGCCGCGGCGATTGGCTGTAGGCCTGTGAGTGTGGCAAAATTAGTCTTTGTGTCTGCTGGGTCCGCACCTGCCACAGGGGGAGCGCAACCAACAGCTGGACACCCCGGGACCTTCAATCAGTGAAGGAACCGGACCCACTTAACTTTCGGCGGTAATTCCCGGTGCTTCCGGGCTTGCCCGCCGTGACCCAAAGTGAATGACCCGTGGCGTTCACCAGGAGTGCAATTATGCATATTCTCGATTCCGTAGATGCAGCCTCGCTGCGCACCGATGTTCCCGTCTTCCGCGCGGGTGACACCCTCAAGGTTCACGTCAACATCATCGAAGGCAAGAACTCCCGTGTCCAGGTATTCCAGGGCTTCGTCCTGGGCCGCCACGGCGACGGTCTTCGCGAAACCTTCACCATCCGCAAGGTCTCCTTCGGCGTCGGTGTGGAGCGTACCTTCCCGGTGCACTCCCCGATCATCGACAAGATCGAGGTCGTCTCCAAGGGCGACGTCCGCCGCGCGAAGCTGTACTACATGCGCGACCTGCGCGGCAAGGCTGCGAAGATCAAGGAAAAGCGCGACTTCCAGCCCAAGAAGTAAGTCCCCCGGGACCTACAAAGCAGGCCCCAGCCGTATCAGGCCAGCGCCGGAGCCCTTCGCAACAGCGCCCCAGGAATACGGATTATGGACCAGACAAAACGCCAGCCCAGAAGAATGGGCTGGCGTTTTGTGTTCCTGGCAGTTCTCCTGGCAGTGGCCGTCAGCGGTCTGGTCCGGTCGCTGTGGCTGGATGTCTACTACATACCGTCCGAATCGATGGAGCCGGTCCTTGCGGACGGGGACCGCATCCTGGTGTCTAGGACAGACTTCCACTCCGAACCCATCCGGCGGGGCGACATTGTGGTCTTCGATGGCAGGGGTTCGTTCGCTCCGCTGAACAGTGGCAAGGGCCCCGTCCTGGATTCCTTGGCAGCGGCCGGGCAGTGGCTAGGCCTTGCCGGCAGTGACACCACGTACGTCAAGCGTGTTATAGGTCTGCCGGGGGACGCCGTGGTCTGCTGCGATGCCGACGGAAAGATCACCGTCAACGGCGCGGCACTTGTTGAGCCGTACCTGTTCGACGGAGACAGCCCAAGCAAGCAGGTCTTCACCGCGATGGTGCCTGACGGCAGGCTGTGGCTGCTCGGTGACCATCGCTCGGCGTCTGCTGATTCGCGCAGCCTGCTCGGTGCGCCCGGCGGTGGCATGGTGCCGATGGACCGTGTCATCGGCAGGCCGGTCCAGATCGTCTGGCCACTTGATAGATTTGCTGCAGTACTACGGCCGCCAGCGGCAGGATCAACAACAGAGGACGGACAGTAAATGCCCGAGAACAATGCGCAGACACCCGAGCCGCCTCGCGAAGGCGCTCCTGGTGCCGACGCCGACGGTATGTCCGCCACCACGACTTCCGGCGGCAGGACCTCCGACGGTGTGATTGCCGACGACGCCATTGCCAACGTTGGTGAATCGGACGACGTAGCGGACGGCAGCCCGGCGCCACCGTCCGGCAGGCGGTCCTCGGCGCCCACTACCGAGGCCGCCGCGCCCAGCCAGCTCTTTGTCTGGCTGAAGGAGGTTGCCACGGTGGTGGTGATCGCCGTGGTGCTGTCCTTCCTGATCAAGACCTTCCTGTTCCGCGCGTTCTATATTCCGTCCGAGTCCATGGTCAGCACCCTGGACGTTAACGACCGCATCTTCGTGAACCTGCTGGTTCCGGAGCCGTTTTCGCTCTCACGCGGCGACGTAGTGGTGTTCCGTGACACCAAGGGCTGGCTGAGCACCGCGCCGGATGAACCGAAGGGACCGTTCACATGGGTCCAGGACGGATTGACATTTGTGGGACTGCTCCCAGACAACTCCGAGCAGCACCTCGTCAAACGCGTCATCGGGCTGCCCGGCGACGAGGTGATCTGCTGCGACGACGGCGGTAAACTGACCATCAACGGATCCCCTATTGATGAAACCTATGTCAACGGGGCTGAAGAACCGCAGGTCCGCACGTTCGACGTCGTTGTTCCGGAAGGAAAGGTCTGGGTCATGGGTGATAACCGGAACCACTCCGCGGATTCCCGCTCGCACATGGAGTCCAATGGTGGATTCGTCGACCTCGTGGACGTGGAAGGCAAAGCCGCCGTGATCGCGTGGCCGCTGAACCGGATCACGGTCCTTGATAACTATCCGGCCGTCTTTCGGAACGTGCCTGCGGGAGGCTGACAGTGTCCGCAGTGATGCCGGCCATACCGGCCACGGCCACGGCCAAGGCCCCGGCCCGCAAGGCGGCCGGGGTCCGCTCCAAAGCACCGACGCTTCGGCATGAGTGGACCTTCAAAGCCCAAGGTGCCCGGTACCTGGCGGGCGTGGACGAAGTGGGCCGCGGGGCGCTGGCAGGACCTGTGAGCGTTGGGATCGCCATCGTGGACCTCCACACCCAGAAGCCCCTGGCCGGTGTGCGGGACAGCAAGCTGCTCAGCCCCGCCGAACGGGAGAGGCTGGGACCCTTGGTCCGGCGCTGGAGTGTTGCGTCCGCTGTGGGGCACGCTTCTGCTCGAGAGATCGATGCGTTGGGCATCATTGCTGCCCTGCGGCTGGCCGGTACGCGCGCCTGGCAGGACATCCTTGCGGCTGGCATCAGCCCAGACGTGGTGCTGCTTGACGGCAGCCATAACTGGCTCTCGCCCGCCGGGCAGCCTTCCCTGTTTGACGAGCCACCGGTCGACGTCGCATGCACTGCCCCCGTACACACCAAGATCAAGGCGGACATGCAGTGCCTGAGCGTGGCCGCCGCCAGCGTGATTGCGAAGGTGGAACGCGACGAGCAGATGCGCGGCCTGCACAGTGAATACCCCGGGTTTGGCTGGGACGTCAACAAGGGCTACGCCACGGCAATTCACCGGGACGCGCTCCGGGCCGCCGGAGCCACACCGTACCACCGGGTGAGTTGGAACCTCCTTGGCGGCGAACTCTGATTCCCTGCCGCACCGGTGCCTGCAGCATTGGTAGGGCCCACGCGGCGCGGACGCTGCGACTGCGGCGCCCTGGATGGTGCAAGATGGAAGCATGAGTGCTGAGGATCTTGAAAACTATGAAACCGACATGGAGCTGCAGCTCTACCGTGAATACCGCGATGTTGTCGGGCTCTTCAGTTACGTTGTCGAGACCGAACGCCGCTTTTACCTCGCAAACCACGTCGACCTGCAGGCCCGAAGCGCCGACGGCGAGGTCTATTTCGACCTGACTTTGCAGGATGCCTGGGTGTGGGATGTGTACCGCTCGGCACGGTTCGTCAAGACTGTCCGCGTCCTGACGTTCAAGGATGTCAACGTCGAAGAACTGCCCCGCAACGAGGAACTCGCCCTGCCGAAGGATGTTGACCTCGGCAACTGACGCCGGCCACTGTTCCTCCACAACGCCGCTGTTTTGGGGCAATTTTCCGGGGTTACTCACATACGCCAGTAGCCTCCTGTCCTCCGTTGTCCTGCCACTGCAGGCTGGTTGCGGAGGTAGAAATGAAATCCAAAGACCTGTTGGGCCGGCGCGGCGAGGAGCTCGCGGCCGGCTATCTTGAATCGCTCGGCATGCTGGTGGTGGAACGCAACTGGCGCTGCACCGAAGGTGAAATAGACATTGTGGCCCTCGACGGGGACTCCCTGGTAATTGCAGAGGTGAAGACCCGCCGTTCCCTGGACTACGGGCACCCGTTCGAAGCCGTTGGGCCGGACAAACTCGCCCGGCTGCATCGGCTTGGCTCGGCGTGGTGCCGGGATCGGGAGCTGCGGATGCCGCTGCGGCGCGTGGATGTCATTGCCGTGGTTGATGACGGCGCCGGCGAACCCCTGGTGGAACACCTCAAGGGCGTGGGGTAGATGGCGCTGGGCCGGGCCTACTCCGTGGCGCTGGTGGGTTTGAACGGGTACATCGTCGAGGTGGAAGCCGACATCGGCCAGACTTTGCCGGCATTTGTGATCCTGGGCCTGCCGGATGCCGCCCTCAACGAAGCCAAGGAGCGGATACGTTCCGCGGCCAAGAATTCCGGAATTCCGCTGAGCCGGCGGAAGATCACGGCCAATCTCATCCCGGCGTCGCTGCCCAAACGCGGTTCCGGCTTCGACCTTGCCGTGACCATGGCCGTCCTGAGGGCCGCAAATGACATCAAGCCTACTGGACGGACCGTCTTCATCGCCGAACTCGGATTGGATGGCCGGCTGCGCCCGGTGCGCGGCATCCTGCCGGCAGTGATGGCATCGGTGCAGGCCGGCTATCCGGACGTGGTCGTCGCACACGCAAATCTCGGCGAAGCGTCATTGGTTCCCGGAGCCAACGTCCGCGGATACCGCACGCTGGCGCGGCTTGCGCTCGAGTTCGGTGCCGACCCGCAGGAGCTCGCACTGGACTTCGAACCGGAGGACGAGGCCGGGCACTGCTATTCCGAACCAGGGGCTCACTCCGTACCTGACATGGCCGACGTCTCCGGGCAGGGTGAAGCCAGGCGTGCCCTCGAGGTGGCGGCGGCCGGGGCACACCATCTGCTCCTGACCGGACCTCCGGGAGCGGGCAAGACCATGCTGGCCGAACGGCTTCCCGGTCTCCTGCCGGACCTTGCTGACAATGAGGCCATGGAAGTCACCGCCATCCACTCGCTCTGCGGTCTGCCCTCATCCGCCGTTCAGCTGGTGCGGCGGCCGCCGTTCGAGAATCCGCATCATTCGGCCACAGCGGCCGCCATCATCGGCGGGGGATCCGGGTTGCCCCGGCCGGGTGCGGCATCCCGGGCCCACCGCGGAGTCCTGTTCCTGGACGAGGCCCCGGAATACGAACGGCGTGTCCTGGACGCCCTTCGCCAGCCCTTGGAGAGCGGGGAGCTGGTTATCCACCGCTCGGCCGGCACGGCGGCCTATCCTGCCCGGTTCCAGCTGGTCCTTGCCGCCAACCCTTGTCCCTGCGGCAAAGCCTCGGGGAAGGGACTGGACTGCACGTGCACACCTATGATGCGGCGCCGCTACGTGGCCAGAATGTCCGGTCCGCTGCTGGACCGGGTTGATATCCAGCTGCAGGTGGAACGCGTGTCCCTGGCCGACTTCGGCCAGGCGGGCGCCGAAGAAGATACCGCCGCCGTGGCCCGGCGGGTCGGTGACGCACGCCGAAGGCAGGCCGAACGGCTGCAGCCGCTCGGGATGGAAACGAACTCGCAGGTGCCCGGCCGGATTCTCCGTGGGG
The DNA here is from genome assembly GCF_055412785.1 of Pseudarthrobacter lactosi. NCBI lineage: Bacteria > Bacillati > Actinomycetota > Actinomycetes > Micrococcales > Micrococcaceae > Pseudarthrobacter > Pseudarthrobacter lactosi. Next base: position 904,443 of record NZ_JBVAYS010000001.1, on the reverse strand, counting down.
CCCTGCGGTTGCCAGCCGGCGCAACCCGGATACTGGACCACTCACTGGAGCGGGGCGTGCTGACAGCCAGGGGCTATGACAGGGTACTGCGGTTGGCGTGGACCCTGGCGGACTTGTCGCACCGCGACATGCCAGACACCAATGACATCGGTCAGGCCCTTGGCCTCCGGCAGGCTGCCTCGGCAGCTGCGTGAAGGAAGAGAATCACATGGACAACGAACGGATCGCCCGGGCCGCCTTGTCGCGGCTGATGGAACCGCAGGACGCTGCCGGGCTGGCCCTCGTGCAGGCCACGGGTGCACTCGACGCCCTGAAAATTGCCACCGGGCAGGCGGCCGCCGGCCCGGACCTGGAACGGGAGATCACCGGATTACTGGGGGACAACGGTGCCGGAACCAGCTGGGCCGGGATGGCGGCCTGCCTCAAACGCTGGGCGCCCCGCATTCCGGATCTGGCGCCCGAGCGGGACTTGGCCACCATGGCACGCCTTGGCGGCCGGCTGATTGTCCCGTCGGACGATCTCTGGCCTGCCCAGCTCGGTGACCTGGGGATGCAGGAACCTATCTGTCTGTGGTGGCGAGGCCTGGAACAGGAGCTTCCCGGTCCGGCCCGGAGCGTGGCGCTGGTGGGATCCCGCGACAGCACCAGCTACGGCGCGTCGGTGACCGGGGACCTGGCCTACTCCCTGGCTCAGCGGGGCTTCACCGTGGTTTCCGGGGGCGCATATGGCATCGATGCCCACGCGCACCGGGCGGCACTGGCCGGGGGATCAGCGGCGGTGCCTACCATCGCGGTGATGGCTGGTGGTGTGGACCGGTTCTACCCGTCCGGAAACGAGGATCTCCTGCGGGCGGTCTGCAATCAGGGAGCGGTGCTCGCAGAGGTGCCGCCGGGGTCGGCGCCCACTCGTTACCGCTTTCTCCAGCGGAACAGGCTGATCGCGGCCCTGGCCGCCGTGACGGTGGTGGTGGAAGCCCGCTGGCGGTCCGGTGCCCTGAATACGGCCCACCACGCGGAGACCCTTGGCCGGGCGGTGGGAGCTGTGCCGGGATCGGTTCACAGCGCCAACTCAGCTGGCTGCCACCGGCTGCTCCGGGATGGCGGCGCTGTCTGCGTGACTGACGCCGCGGAGATCGCCGAGTTGGCCTCCCCTAGTGGCCTTGGGCTAGCGGAGCCCGGGACCGCGCATGTGGCCGACCATGACGGACTGACCTTGGAGGACCTGATCCTTCTTGACGCCCTGCCACTGCGGTCCACTACGTCCGTGGACAAGCTCTGCGCAGTTGCAGGGCTCAGTGCGGACTCCGTCCGGGCCGGGTTAGGCAGGCTAGGCCTGCTGGGGCTGGCAGCTTCAGAAAGGGGCGGGTGGAAACGGGCCAAGGAATCCGGGTAGTTGCCTGTGTCCGGCACGGGATTGCCCACGGACTTCTGGGACAGTGGAAGAGTGGAGAATCGGGAACTGTCGCGGGCGTTTGAGCAGGCACTTGCGGACTTCGGCAGATACCTGACCGCCGAGCGGGCCCGGTCCGGGCATACACTTCGGGCCTACCTGTCCGATCTTCGAAGCCTCCTGGAATACGCCGCCTCCGAAGGCGTCACGGATCTGCCAGGCCTGGAGCTGGGCACCCTCCGACGCTGGCTCGGGGCGCAAAGCCAGGCCGGAATATCCCGGGCCACCCTTGCGAGGAGATCGGCCACAGCGCGTTCCTTCACCACGTGGGCCATGCGGGAAGAACTTATCGAGACCGATCCGGCCCTCCGTCTCAGGGCTCCCAAAGCGGAAAAGTCACTGCCCGGGGTTCTGCAGTCCCAACAACTCCTCAGGCTGCTGAACAGCCTGGCGGAAGCGGCGGCCGACGGGTCACCGGTGCCGGTGCGCAACCGGGCCATGGTGGAGCTTCTGTACGCCACGGGGCTGCGGGTGGGGGAGCTGGCCGCCTTGGATGTGGACGACCTCAATCCGGACCGCCGGACCCTGCGGGTTGTCGGCAAGGGTAACAAGGAAAGGACGGTTCCCTATGGCGTCCCGGCCGCCGTGGCCGTTGACGACTGGCTACGCAGGGCCAGGCCGCTCCTGGCCACCGGGCAGAGCGGACCGGCACTTTTTCTGGGCACCAGGGGAAACCGTGTTGACCAGCGTCAGGTCAGGACCGTGGTGAATGCACTCTTCGAAGCTTTGGGCGACACTTCCGCAACCGGTCCGCACGCGCTGAGGCATAGTGCGGCAACGCACCTGCTCGATGGCGGGGCCGATCTTCGTGCGGTCCAGGAAATCCTGGGCCACAGTAGCCTCGCCACCACGCAGATCTACACCCATGTGTCCGTTGAGCGGCTACGGAGCAGCTACCAGCAGGCCCATCCCCGGGCCTGACAGCCGGGGATTCCCGGCAATGCGGGGCAATTCCAGGACCGTGTCACCTGTGGCGAATCGCACTGGCGTAATTACGCGGCGTACGGCACAATAAGAGTCACGTCCGGCAACTTTCAAGTTTCGCTTGAAGCGCTTTCGCTTCGCGCGTCATTCGCAAGTCCGGACACAGCTTAATAATCAGGCAGGGAACATCGCCGCTGGAATGTACAGCACCGGGCAGTTTCATCCAGGCAGAGGTCGTTGGGGAAGACGTACCTACAGCTATGGAGGATGGAATGTCTGTTGCAATGACCCGCGGTGTGCTGTTTGTTCACTCAGCCCCTACAGCACTGTGCCCGCACGTTGAGTGGGCCATTGGATCCGTCGTGGATAAGCGGACGGATCTTGAGTGGACCCCTCAGCCTGCCGCGCCCGGAATGTTCCGCGCCGAGCTCTCCTGGACGGGAACGCCGGGAACCGGATCGCTGCTGGCTTCCTCACTTCGCGGCTGGGCCCATCTGCGCTACGAGGTTACTGAAGAGCCGAGCCAGGGCGTAGACGGCGGCCGCTGGTCGCATACCCCCGAGTTGGGCATATTCCACGCCACCACGGATGTCCACGGCAATATCATGGTCTCAGAGGACCGCATCCGTTACGCCTACGAATCGGGCGCCGGAGATCCCTCCGCCGTGTATCACGAGCTTTCCCTGGCCTTGGGTGAGGCGTGGGACGAGGAACTCGAGCCGTTCCGCCACGCAGCCGAAGGCGCACCAGTCCGCTGGCTGCACCAGGTAGGCTGACGCCGTCGGCCAGCACGCTCTCGTACTTCCGGTCCGCTGTCCCGGCATAAGCGCCGGATCGGAATGCGCGCTCCATAGCAAAAGCAGAGGCCCCGCCACGTGGCGGGGCCTCTGCTTGTGTATGGGGTACTTGCTGTTCCCGCGTTGCTGCTAGATGCTGCGGACAGCGATCACGGCGTTGTGGCCGCCGAAGCCGAACGAGTTGCTCAGCGCTACGATGTCGCCTGCCGGCAGATCCCTCGCCGACGTGACGACGTCGAGCGGGATTTCCGGATCCTGGTTCTCAAGGTTGATGGTGACCGGGGCCTTGCGGTGGTACACGGCCAGCACGGTGAGCACTGCCTCCACGGCACCTGACGCGCCCAGGAGGTGGCCCATCTGCGACTTGGTGGCGGACACTGCGACGTTGTCGAGGTGGGTCCCCAGCGACGCGCGGAGGGCCGTGTACTCAGGCTTGTCACCTACGGGAGTGGAGGTGGCGTGCGCGTTGACGTGGACAACGTCCTCGGCCTGGATCCGGCCGTCGAACATGGCCGCCTTCAGCGCCCGGGTGGCGCCGAGGCCTTGGGGGTCCGGGGCGGTGATGTGGTAGGCGTCGGCCGTCACGGAGGTGCCGGCCAGTTCGCCGTAGATGCGGGCGCCGCGGGCAATGGCGTGTTCCTCAGCTTCGAGCACCAGCGCGCCTGCGCCTTCGCCCATTACAAAGCCGTCGCGGCCCAGATCGTAAGGGCGTGAGGCGCCCTGGGGGTCGTCGTTGCGGCGGGAGAGCGCCTGCATGGACGAGAACGCGGCCAGGGGCATGGGGTGGATGGCTGCCTCGGCGCCGCCGCACATGACCACGTCGGCCTTGCCGGAGCGGATCAGCTCCAGGCCCAGATGAAGGGCCTCGGTGCCTGAAGCGCAGGCCGAAACCGGGGTGTGGGCGCCGGCACGGGCGCCAAGGTCGAGGCTGACGGCTGCGGCGACGCCGTTGGGCATCAGCATGGGCACCGTCATGGGCAGGACGCGGCGCGGGCCTTTTTCTTTCAGCGTGTCCCAGGCATCCAACAGGGTCCACACGCCGCCGATGCCGGTGGCGAAAGCGACCGCAAGGCGGTCGGGGTCAATCTCGGTGATGCCGGAATCGGCCCAGGCTTCACGCGAAGCGATGACGCCGAACTGGGTGGACGGATCCATCCGCTTGGCCTCCACGCGGCTCAGGACTTCGAGGGCGGGCGTGGAGCAGCGGGCAGCGAAGTGGACCGGCAGTTCGTACTTGGCGACCCATTCGTCTTCCAGTGTGCGGGCACCGGAGACCCCCTTCAGCGCGTTGTTCCACATGGTGGGTACGTCGCCGCCGATGGGCGTGGTGGCACCCAGACCGGTAATGACTACTTTGCGTGTCATTGGATCACTCTCTGTCGGTGGGCAGGCCGTATCCGGATATCCGGCGGGGTCCCGCGTGTAGGGCAGCTGGCTGCCGAAAAATGTGGCGGCTGCCGGTCCGGCGTAAGCACGGACCGGCAGCCCAGTCAGCCATAAGGGGCTGAATCCGTGGCTAGGCCTGTGCGCCGGAGATGAAGCTGACGGCGTCGCCCACGGTCTTGAGGTTCTTGACCTCTTCGTCCGGGATACGCACGCCGAACTTCTCTTCGGCGTTGACCACGATGGTCATCATGGAGATGGAGTCGATGTCCAGGTCCTCGGTGAAGGACTTGTCCAGTTCCACAGCCTCGGGGGCAAGGCCGGTTTCTTCGTTGACGATTTCTGCCAAGCCGGCCAGGATCTCTTCGTTGCTAGCCATTGATGGCTCCTTTTCTTGTTATTGCCGGCAGGGGGTGCCGGAAACGCTGCAGTCCGCGGATGCGGCCTGTTTTGGGGGTGTTCCTAAGGAAGGACGATTACCTGGGCGCCGAAGACCAGCCCGGCTCCGAAGCCGATCTGGAGTGCGAGGCCGCCGCTGAGCTCTGGGTTTTCCTTGAGCAGGCGGTGGGTGGCCAGGGGAATGGAGGCCGCCGAGGTGTTTCCGGCATCGGCGATGTCCCGGGCCACCATGACGGATTCGGGAAGTTTCAGTTTCTTGACCATCTCATCGATGATCCGCATGTTGGCCTGGTGCGGGATGAACGCAACGAGGTCTTCAGCCTTGACGCCGGCGGCCTCCAAGGCCTGCTGTGCCATCTTCGCCATTTCCCAGACAGCCCAGCGGAAGACCGTCTGCCCGTCCTGGCGGAGTGTGGGATAGAGCTCCTGCGCTTCTTCGAGCAGTGCAAAGTCGCCGGACTCATCCGACTGGCGGGCAGCCATGCTGAGATCACGGACATCGAGGATGGAACGCGTCATGCCGATGGCGTCCCACTTGCTGCCGTCCGAACCCCACACTGAGGGTCCGATTCCGGGAGTGTCGGAGGGGCCGATGACAACTGCACCCGCGCCGTCGCCCAGCAGGAAGGAGATGGTGCGTTCCCGGTTGTCGATGACGTCGGAAAGCTTCTCCGCGCCAACCACCAGCACGTAGGTGGCGGTGCCGGAACGGACCAAGGCATCAGCTTGGGCGATGCCGTAGCAGTACCCGGCACAGGCGGCCGAGATGTCGAAGGCCGGTGCCGGTGTTGCACCGATGCGGTCAGCCAGTGCGGAGGCAGCCGACGGCGTGGCGTACGGGTGGGTGACGGTGGAAACGATGACGGCGCCCAGCTGGGAGGCTTCGATGCCTGCCTGCTCCAGGGCCTCCCGGGCAGCGCCCTCGGCCATGTCGATGACGCTGACGTCGGCGGCGGCCCGGTGTCGGGTCACGATGCCGGTCCGCTGCCGGATCCATTCGTCCGAGGAATCAATCCACTGGCAAACGTCGTCGTTGGTGACGATGACGTCAGGCCGGAATACCCCGAGGCCGAGAATCCGGCTGTATTCATTGACGGGAACCTGTTTCAGCGTGGGAACGCTCATGCATTTCCCTCCAGTTCTGCGAAGAGTGCCAGTGCGGCCGTGAGGTCGTCCGGCGTTTTGACTGCTACGGTCTTGACGCCGGGCATGCCGCGCTTGGCGAGCCCCGCCAGTGTACCGGCCGGGGCCAGCTCAATGACACCGGTGACGCCGCGCTGCACGAGTGTTTCCATGCAGAGGTCCCAGCGGACCGGCCGGGAGACCTGTGCGATGAGGCTCTCGACGGCGGCACCGCCGTCGGTCACTTCCCGGCCATCAAAGTTGGACAGCAGGGGCACTTGTGGCTTCTGCGGCTTGAGGCCCGGCTTGAGCGCCTCGAGGGCGCTCACGGCGGGGGACATGTGTGAGGTGTGGAACGCGCCGGCCACCTTCAGCGGGATGACGCGTGCCTTGGCCGGTGGGTTGTCCGCCAGGGCCTTGAGCTGTTCGAAGGTTCCGGCTGCCACGGTCTGGCCCGCGCCGTTGACGTTGGCCGGTGTGGCGCCGGTGGCCTCGATGGCAGCCAGGACCTCTGCAGGGTCCCCGCCCACCACGGCACTCATGCCGGTGGGGGTCACGGCAGCGGCGGCGGCCATGCTGTTGGCGCGTTCACGGACGAACGTCATGGCTTCCTGCTCGGTGAGCACGCCGGCGAGTGCCGAGGCGGTGATTTCACCGACGGAGTGACCGGCAAGGATCACCGGAAGCGTGCCGAGTTCGACGTCGAACAGCGACTTCGCGGCGACCAGACCGGCGGCAACAATCAGGGGCTGCGCAACGGCGGTGTCCTTGATGGTGTCCTCGTCAGAGGTGGTCCCGTGGGCGGTCAGGTCGATGCCTGCGATCTCACTGAGAGAGGCCAAATGGCCTGCTACCGAAGGCAGTTCCAGCCAAGGGGCCAGAAAACCCGGGGTCTGTGAGCCCTGTCCAGGGCAGACTATTGCAAGCACATATCCAGCTTTCCAAATTACGGGGTCATCTAGGGGTGTTTGTCTGCACCAAGCTCAAGGGGTCAGATTGTAGGAAGTCTACAACGACTCAGGACTGATTCCGCGCCGGATGACGCTCTGTCGGTGCTTTTGGCTGCGCCGAAAGCCGGCCGACTACCAACGCCGCCTGCAGCACAAACGCCTCCCGGGGAAGCAGCGGATCCCAGCCCGTGACGTCGCAGACGCGCTTGAGCCGGTACCTGACGGTGTTGGCGTGGACAAACAATTCACGGGCAGTCGCCTCGAGGGAATGACCCAACTCCAGGTAGGTGCCCAGGGTCTCGACTAGACCGTTGGAGGCAGCGACAAGCGGACGGTAGATGTTCTTCACCAGAGAGCGGCGCGCAGCTTCGTCACCCGAGATGACGCGTTCGGGCAACAGGTCGTCGGCGGCTACTGGCCGGGGAGCGGCGGGCCACGCCCTCGCAGCGGTCAGGCCGGCAAAGGCCGACTGCGCTGATCCGCTTGCCTCCAGCAGGGAACCGGCTTCCGGGCCGTAGACCACCGGGCCGGGGGCGAACATTTCGCTGAGTTTCAGGTAGGCGGTCTCCCGGTCCTGGACGCCGCCAAGGATCAGAATCAGCCGGTCGCCCTGGATACCCACGAGCGCATCCTCGGCGTAGCGGCCCGCCAGGCGGCGCAGTTCGCTGACGTAGCTGGCACTGGGTTCAGACGGCGAATTGCCCACCATTACAGTGAACCTCTCCTGCGCCTTCCAACCCAGCGCGGCGATCCGGGACCGCAGTGCGTCCGTATTTTCGCCACGGAGGATGGCGTCCACGATCAGCGCTTCCAGCCGCGTATCCCAGGAACCGCGGGATTCTGCTGCCCTCGCGTACACGTCCGCCGCCGCGAAGGCCACTTCCCGTGAGTAGCGCAGTACCGCTTCGCGGAGGGAGGGCTGGTCAGCTTCGGGGGCGATGACCGGCACCTGGTCTTCCACCACTTCAACCACAATCCGGATAAGCTGGAGCGCCTTCTGAAGGCTGATGGAACGCGTCAGCTCTGTGGGGGCCGTCCCGAAAACGTCGGACAGAATCCACGATGGCGAGCTGGGCCGCTCATACCAGGTGACAAACGCCGCGATGCCGTTCTGAGCCACCATGCCCAGCGCCGAGCGCTCATCAGAGCTGAGCCGTGAGTACCACGGCAGCGATTTCTCCAGCTGGCGAAGGGTGGTGGTGGAGAGCTGGCCCACGCTTGCCCGGAGCTTTTTCAGGGTTTCGGATTTCTCCGGTGTCATGCTGCGCGAGGACGGCTTGCGCTTCACGGGCGGGGTGGTTGGCTCTGGCATCCTTCGAGCATACGGTGCCTGCCCGGCAAGCTCCATTTGTGCGAAGGCTACAACGTTGTTGGACCTGCATCACAGACGGCATCCCGTACAGAAACGCCGGGAACGACGACGGCGACCCTCGCCTTTCGGTGAGGGTCGCCGTCGTCGTTCATTACGGGGTCAGCAGGAGTTGATCAGGACTCGCCGCCCGCGTTGCCGGTGGAACCGGCGTTGACGTTATGCAGCTTGTACTTCTCGATTGCCTGGGCCGGGGCTTGGGCATCAACTTCGCCGCGGCGCGCCAGCAGTTCAAGGGAACGGACCACGATGGAGTGGATGTCGTTCTTGAAGAAGCGGCGGGCAGCTGCACGGGTGTCGGAGAAGCCGAAGCCATCCGCACCCAGCGTGGCGAACTCGTTCGGTACAAACTGGCGGATCTGGTCCGGAACGGCCTTCATGTAGTCCGAGACCGCCACCACGGGTCCTGTGGCACCGGCAAGCTGCTGGGTCACGAACGGGACGCGGGCAGGCTTGCCAGGGTTCAGGAACGCCTCTTCCTCGGCAGCCATGCCGTCGCGGCGCAGTTCGTTCCAGGACGTCACGGACCAGACGTCGGCGGAGACGCCCCAGTCCTCGGCCAGCAGGCGCTGGGCTTCAATGGCCCAGGGAACCGAGACACCGGAAGCGAGGATCTGGGTCCGAGGACCGTCGATCTTCGCCGGAGCCGCGAGGTAGATGCCCTTGATGACACCTTCCACGTCGAGCTCCTCGGGCTCCGCTGGCTGCGTGATGGGCTCGTTGTAGACCGTGATGTAGTACATGAGGTTCCGGTCAGCAGAATCGGGCCCGTACATGCGCTCGATGCCGTCCCGGATGATGTGGCCCATCTCGTACCCGTAGGCGGGGTCGTAGGTGACCACTGCCGGGTTCGTGGAGGCCAGCAGCGGGGAGTGGCCGTCGGCGTGCTGGAGGCCTTCACCGGTCAGGGTGGTCCGGCCGGCAGTGGCACCGATGATGAAGCCGCGGGTCATCTGGTCACCGGCGGCCCAGAAGGCGTCGCCGGTGCGCTGGAAGCCGAACATGGAGTAGAACACGTACACCGGGATCAGCGGTACGCCGTGGGTGGCGTAGGCGGTGCCGGCGGCAGTGAAGGCTGCGACCGCGCCGGCTTCGTTGATGCCGGGGTGGATCAGCTGGCCCTGGGCCGATTCCTTGTAGGCCAGGACCAGGTCGCGGTCCACGGACAGGTAGTTCTGGCCCTTGGGGTTGTAGATCTTGGCCGTGGGGAAGAACGCGTCCATGCCGAACGTGCGTGCCTCATCGGGGATGATCGGGGCGATGTGCTTGCCGAAGTTCTTGTCCCGCATCAGGTCCTTGAGGAGCCGGACAAACGCCATGGTGGTGGCGGCCTGCTGCTTCCCGGAACCGCGCTTGGCAACCTCATACGTTTTTGCTTCCGGGAGAGCGAGCTCCTGGTGCTTGGAACGGCGCTCAGGAACGGAACCGCCCAGCTGGGCACGGCGTTCCATCATGTACTGGATCTCCGGCGCATCGGTGCCCGGGTGGAAGTACGGAGGCTGGTACGGGTCCTTCTCCAGCTGCTCGTCGGTGACCGGAATCCGCAGGTGGTCGCGGAACTTCTTCAGGTCATCGAGGGTGAGCTTTTTCATCTGGTGGGTCGCGTTGCGGCCCTCGAAGTGGGGTCCGAGTCCGTAGCCCTTGACCGTTTTGGCCAGGATGACGGTGGGCTTGCCCTTGAATTCGGTGGCTGCCTTATACGCGGCGTAGACCTTGTGGTAGTCGTGGCCGCCGCGCTTGAGGTTCCAGATTTCGTCATCGGAGAGGTCCGCGACCATGTCCTTGGTCTGCGGGGTCTTGCCGAAGAAGTGCTCGCGGACGAACCCACCGGATTCTGCCTTGTAGGTCTGGTAGTCCCCGTCCGGGGTCTCGTTCATGATCTTCACGAGTGAGCCGTCGGCGTCCTGGGTGAGCAGGTCATCCCACTCCCGGCCCCAGACGACCTTGATGACGTTCCAGCCCGCGCCGCGGAAGAACGCTTCGAGTTCCTGCATGATCTTGCCGTTGCCGCGGACGGGTCCGTCGAGGCGCTGGAGGTTGCAGTTGATCACGAAGTTCAGGTTGTCGAGGTTCTCGTTCGCGGCGAGCTGGAGCAGGCCGCGGGACTCGGGCTCGTCCATTTCGCCGTCGCCCAGGAATGCCCAGACCTGCTGGTCCGAGGTGTCTTTGAGGCCGCGGTTGTGCAGGTACCGGTTGGACTGGGCCTGGTAGATCGCGTTCATCGGGCCGATGCCCATGGACACGGTGGGGAATTCCCAGAAGTCCGGCATGAGGCGCGGGTGCGGGTAGGAGGAGAGCGCGTGGCCTTCCTTGGACTTTTCCTGCCGGAAGCCGTCCAGGTCCTCTTCGGAGAGCCGGCCTTCCATAAACGCGCGGGCGTACATGCCGGGGGAGGCGTGGCCCTGGAAGAAGACCTGGTCACCGCCGCCGGGGTGGTCCTTGCCGCGGAAGAAGTGGTTAAAGCCCACTTCGTACAAGGTGGCGGCACCGGCGTAGGTGGAGATGTGCCCGCCCACCCCGATGTTCGGCCGCTGCGCCCGGTGCACCATGATGGCCGCGTTCCACCGCATGTATGCCCGGTACCGGCGCTCGAACTCCTCGTTGCCGGGGAACGCTGTTTCCTGGTCCACCGGGATGGTGTTCACGTAGTCGGTGGTGGTCACCATCGGGACGCCGACGCTCTGCGCGCCGGCGCGCTGCAGCAGGCTGCGCATGATGTATTGGGCACGTTCCGTGCCCTGTTCCCTGATCAGTGCATCCAGGGACTCAACCCATTCGGCGGTCTCTTCCGGATCACGATCAGGCAGCTGGTTTGTCAACCCGCTGAGGATATGGGAGGTATCTTCTCCTGCAGCCACGTCCAACCTCTCTTTGCGCGCATGCATCGGCGCCCACATGCCGGGCAGGGTGACTGTCCGGCATGAATGCGACGTGTGCGACGTATCGGTTACAACAGCCCGGTCATGTGCGCCGGGCAGGGTCCTATCACGCCTATGTCTGCCATTGAGTTCCAGGCGGTCGCCCCGCAGGCATAGTTGTCACCAGTCACTCTAGCTGTGACTCCAGCGTGATGCGTAGCCGCGTCTGTGGCGTCCCTGTTGTATTTCGCCGTCATACTGGTTGTGTGACGAAAGCCGCTGCAACGCAGGCTGACGGCGCCGGATGTGACGCAGAATATGGCGGATCGCGGCGGTGGCAGCTTGAAGCGCAGGCACAAAGGGTGTTGGCTGGGAGTAATGGAAATCACTATGCGCATTGCATGTATTAGGCATTGGAGGAACACGTGAGCGAGGCCGACGCCGCCACTTCGGTAAATGTGGCGGAAAAATTGGGTTTCAAAAGTGGGGATCTGATTCAGGAGTTCGGTTACGACGACGACGTCGATTTCGACTTACGTGATGATATTGAGGACCTGACAGGGTCCGAACTCCTGGACGAGGACGACCACGACGTTGTTGACGCCGTCATTTTTTGGTGGCGGGACGGCGACGGGGATCTGATCGATACCCTCATGGATTCCCTGACCACACTGAGTGAAAACGGGGTTGTCTGGGTGTTGACGCCAAAGTCCGGGCGCACCGGGTATGTCTCGCCGGCGGAAATCCAGGAAGCGGCGCCCACTGCGGGCCTGCACCTGACCACCTCCGCGGGCGTGTCGAAGGACTGGAGTGCCACCCGCCTGGTCAGCAGGAAGAACAAGTGACGGCAGCTCTCGCCGTAGCCGGACAGACCGTTCCGGCGGTGGGGGAGCTTGCGCCGGACTTTGAACTCGTGAACCAGTTCGGAGAACCTGTCCGGTTGTCCTCTTTCCGCGGGCAGAACGTTGTGCTGGTGTTTTATCCGTTTGCATTTTCGGGTGTCTGCACCGGTGAGCTCTGTGAAATCAGGGACAACATTGCCGCGTTCGAAGATGCCAGGGCCACAGTTCTGGCGGTGTCCGTGGACAGCAAGTTCAGCCTGCGGGCGTATGCCGAGAAGGAAGGCTACGGCTTTGACCTTCTTGCCGACTTCTGGCCGCACGGCGCCGTCGCTACTGAGTATGGTGTCTTCGACCCGGAGAGCGGCATGGCCGGGCGCGGGACGTTCATCATCGATGCAACCGGAACAATCCGCTACGTTGTGGTGAATCCGCGTGGCCAGGCCCGCGAACTCGCTGGCTACCGGGATGCTTTGGCAGGCCTGGAACAGAACTGACGCCGAATGGACCAGCAGCGGCACGGCATCGGCCTGACGGGCTTCGCCAGCCTGCCGGCCGCTGACCCTGCTGTGCTGTCCAGCACCGATCTTCAAGGACTGGAACGCGTCCGGGAGCTGTTGTCCGGCAAACGGCTGGCGCTGCTCACTGGCGCAGGGCTGAGCACTGATTCGGGCATCCCGGATTACCGAGGGCCGGACGCCGTGCCACGTTCGCCCATGACGTACCAGGAATTTGTGCGCGAGGCCGCCAACCGCCAGCGCTATTGGGCGCGGAACCACATCGGGTGGTCCCACTTGCGGCACGCGGATCCAAACCCGGGGCATCTTGCGGCCGCAGAACTGGAGCGGCGGGGCCTGCTCACCGGGTTGATCACGCAGAACGTGGACCGGTTGCATGAAGACGCTGGCAGCCGGAATGTCATTGACCTCCACGGCCGCTACGACCGGGTGGTCTGCCTGGATTGCCAGCGCACGTACACGCGTCGCCTGCTTGCGGAGGTGCTCGAGGAACTGAACCCCGGCTTCCTTGCGCGCGCCACCACGTCCGGCCTGGTGGAAATGGCGCCCGACGCCGACGCCACTGTTGAGGACACGGCGCTGATCAGCAGTTTTGTGGTCGCCGCCTGCCCCGCCTGTGGCGGAACGCTCAAGCCTGACTTTGTCTACTTCGGCGAGAATGTGCCCAAGGATCGCGTGGAAGACGCCTTCGTGATGGTGGACCGCGCCGCCGCTTTACTTGTTGCGGGATCATCGCTGACAGTGATGAGTGGACTGCGGTTCGTCCGTCACGCGGCGAAGGACGGCAAGCCTGTGGTGATCATCAACAGGGGCGATACGCGGGGCGACCCGTCCGCCACCATCAAGCTGCACGCAGGCGTCAGCGAGGCACTGACCTGGCTCGCCGCCGAACTCCCCGATCTTGACCCATGACGGGGACGATGCGTCGATTGGCTTTTCTTCCCGCCCGTCAGGTAGAGTTTATGTTCGTTGGTTGACGCGCTGAGACGCGAAAAATCTGCAGTTTGGGTCTTTAGCTCAGCTGGTAGAGCGCCACGTTTACACCGTGGATGTCATCGGTTCGATCCCGGTAGGACCCACTACCAAACCCCGTTGTTCCTGGCCCAGTGGCCGGGACCAACGGGGTTTTTTGTTGCCGTTCGCAGGCCGGGGCGCAGGGTCGGCATCAGATGCAATTCGGCCAAGTCGCAATATTGTCGGTGGCTGTCCTTAGTGTTCCCGCTATGGAATATGTGGTGGTGAAGACGGCCCATGACGGCAGCGCTCTGGCGGTAGTCATCAACGGCAGGGAATGGGCTGTGGGTGCCGAGGCAGTGAGGTGGTTTGAGCGCGTGAGCTGGTGGGAGGCGGAGCGCCGTATGCCCAAAGGGCTGGGTCGTGTGGATGTCGAAGTGTTGCAGGTCCAGGTGCGCCTGGGGCACAATCCGCATTCCGCGCTGACCACCATGATGCTGGAGCGCGACGGACTTGGTGGCGGGTGGAGGCTGAGGGAAGCCGTGGTGGACGCCGCCTGAATCCGGCGGCAGATGCCCAGAGAACATTTGGGCATTGGAAAACCCTCCACCGCGACTATTGGGGGATGCCGCGGTGGAGGGTCTGAAATGAATATACCGTGAACTTCCTGCAACAAACAAATGGCACGCGAACCGTGGTGGAAGATGCGGCGAACGGCGCCCTGACCCGGGCCCCGAACCACTAATAAGCCATTATGATGGTTACTGTTCAGCAGAATGAACGCATCTACGCGAAACGCTCCGGCGTGCCGCTCGAAGGAGAATCATGGCCGATTCCCGCACCCCCCGCTCCTCCGAAGGTTTGGGGAGTACGTCACCGGCGCCGGCGGTCACGCGTGCCGCCGCCGTGATGGACGCCCTGGCAGCCTCGGCTAACGGACGGCTGACGCTGAGCGACCTGGCCCGCGAGTTGGGGATCCCCAAGTCGTCCACGTCCAACCTGTTGCTGGCGTTGGAAGAAGCCAGGCTGATTAGCCGTCACGGCGCCGAATTCACGCTCGGCCGGAAGCTCGTGGAACTCGGTGCCGCGTATCTGAGCCGGCTCGATGAAGTGCAGGAGTTCTACCGGTTCTGCGAACAGGCACCGACCCTTTCCGGGGAGACGGTACGCATCGCCATGCTGGACGGAACCAACGTCATCTATCTGGCCCGCTACGAGGGGCATCCGGCGGTCCGCCTGACGTCCAATATCGGGGACAAGATGCCCGTGTCCCTGTGTGCCGTGGGCAAGGCCCTGATTGCCCGCCTTCATGACCATGACATCGACGCAATGTTTTCCGATGACGTTGAACTTCCGGTCCTGACCCCGAAGTCCCTCCGCACCGGAGCCGAGTTGAAGGCGCAACTGACCACCATCCGGGCCCAGGGCTATGCGTTCGAAGATGAGGAATCCACCACGGGAGTAGTCTGCCTGGCTGTGGCGGTGCCTACGCGTGGCGCCCACGGCCCGAGCCTTGGCTTGTCGGTCACCGCTCTCAAGGCCACATATTCCGCGGAGCAGGGTTCCCAGATGGTCAAGGAACTGAATGAGCTGGCGCGGTCCCTGGGTAACCCCATGGGCTGAGTGCCGTGCCCGGACGGCCTGTTTGACGTTCATATCCGCGGCTGTGAACAAATTATCCCTCAACCACTTGCTACGTGTTCAACTTGCTGTACTCTGTTCAATATAGTGATCGACGCCACGGGGTGTCCTCGCTATCCCACCAGGCCAACGGGGGCCTGGAGTGTTTTTGAGGGAGTTCTTGTGACAGCTCGTACTACATCACCGCAGACTGACGTGGACGGCGCCGCCGTCGATCCGGAGCAGCTGCGAAGGGCAACTCTTGCCAGCTCGGTAGGCTCCGCACTGGAGTACTACGACTTCTACATCTACGGCCTCGCCTCGGCCTTGATCTTTGGACCGCTGTTCTTCTCGCCGCTGGGTCCGGAGGGTGCCCTCATTGCCTCGTTCGCCACCTACGGTGTCGGCTTTGCGGCACGGCCCTTCGGTGGACTGGTGTTCGGCTACATCGGCGACCGCTACGGCCGCAAAATGGTCCTGATCCTCACCATCGCCCTGATGGGAACGGCAAGCTTCGCCATCGGCCTGCTGCCCACTTTCGAGCAGGCAGGCATGCTGGGCGCGGTCCTCCTGGTGACGCTGCGGATTGTCCAGGGTCTCGGGGCCGGGGCAGAGCAGGCCGGCGCCACGACACTGATCTCGGAAGTCGCACCGCGCCGCCGTCGTGGGTTCTTTGCCTCGCTTCCGTTTGTCGGTATCCAGCTCGGCACTCTGCTGGGTGCGGGAACGTTCGCACTCATCGCCATGGCGGACAAGTCCGTCCTGCAGGGCTGGCTCTGGAGGGTGCCGTTCCTTGCCAGCTTCATCCTGATCGCCGTTGCCATCTTCATCCGACTCAAGCTCAAGGAAACGCCTGCGTTCCAGGAGTTGGAGAAGCACAAGAACGTGGTCAAGAACCCGATCGGCGAGCTCTGGAAGCACTCCAAGAAGAACGTCCTCATCGGCATCGGCCTGCGCATGGGCGAGAACGGCAACTCTTCGATCTACTCGGCGCTGCTGGTGTCCTTCATGAGCATGCCGGCCGGAGTGTTCGCAGGAAACAACTCCATCGGCCCTGTGGGCCTGTTGATTGCCGCAGGATTCGCCGCTGTCATGGTGGTCACTTTCGGCGCCCTGTCGGACCGCTTCGGCCGCGTCCCGGTGTACCGCTACGGTGCTCTGTTCCAGGCCATCATCGCGTTTCCTGCCTTCTACTTGGTCACGCTCGGCAATGTCACCCTGGTGTGGATCGTCATGGCCGTGGGCATCGCCATCGGCGTGCAGTCGATGCTCGGCCCGCAGTGCCCGCTGCTCCCTGAGCTGTTCGGCTCGCAGTACCGCTTCACGGGTGTGGCTATGAGCCGCGAGATCTCGGCTGTGCTGGCCGGCGGTCTGGCGCCCCTGCTCGGAGCCCTTCTGTTGGCCGCCACTAACCACTCGTGGCTGGTGCTGTCCATTTACTCCCTGGTGTTGGCGCTCATCTCCTTCGTCACCACCTTCTTTACCCCGGAAACTGTCGGCCGCGATCTCCTGACCACGGAGGACGCCAGCTAGGCGCTCCATTAGCACAATAGGCGGCCTCCCTAGATGGGGAGGCCGCCTATTGCGCGTTAATGCCTATGCCAGATGTGCCTTCCGCCGCCATGCGACAGGCTGTTCCCGCGGACAGAACGCGGATCCAACCGTCGACGCGACGCCGACACAACCGCCGACGCAAAGAGCCCCTGCCGTGGATTCCCGTTTCCAGGATCCACGGCAGGGGCTCTGTGGAGCGGCCCGGAGGCTGCCCGTTTAGTAGAAGTGGACCGGATCCACCAGATGGGGCAGATCGCCGCCGTCGAGGAATGTGCGCAGGTTGCTGCTGAAGCGCTCCGCGATCAGGCGGTTCTCCGCGGCGCTGAGCGCCGAGGTATGCGGCGACACCATAACCTTGGGGTGGTTCCACAGCGGGCTGTCCTGGGGGAGTGGTTCCACGGCGAAGACATCGAGGCAGGCGTAGGAGACCTGGCCGTTGTCCAGTGCCTCCAGCAGGGCGTCCTCGTCCACCACGGTGCCGCGGCCCACGTTCACAAACACCGTTCCGGGCTTCATGGCTGCGAACACCTCACGGTTGAACAGCTTTTCCGTGTACGGAGTGCCGGGCAGGGTGTTGACGACGGCGTCTGCCGTAGCGAGCAGCCCGGGAAGTCCGTCGTTGCCCGCAACCTGCTCGATTCCTTCGATCGGCTCAACGTTTCGCTTGGTGCCGCTGACAGTCATGCCCAGGGCACGGGCGATCCGTGCCGTCTCCAGGCCAATTTCGCCCAGGCCGGTCACTACCAGCGTGGAACCGCTGACCAGGCGGGTGGGGGTCCGAAGCTCGGGCCACACCTTGGCGGCCTGGTCCTGTGCCAGCTCGGCGCTGCGCTTGAAGCCGTTGAGGATCCCCAGGGCAGCGAATTCTGCCAGGGGCAGTGCATGGACGCCGGCGGAGGTGGTCACCTTGAATTTGAGGAGGGTTTCCTGGTCCAGCCCGGAGGCCTTGACGGCACCGCCGGCGCCGGCGGCCATAGCGTGGACCCACTGGAGCCGTGGATTCTCGCGTGCGATGCGGGCCAGGCCCGCGGGGCTTTCGTTGGGCAGGCCGTACAGCACCTGCGCCTGGTTGAGCATGGCCCAGTACTGCTCCTCCTGCGCAGGGGTCCTTTTGAAGTCCGGGTCCCCGGCGTGGTCGGCCGGGAAACGCTCGGGCGGAAGCAGGTCCGGCTCATAAAGGACGGTTACGGAGGGGTCTACGGCGCGGATGCGCTCCACCAGCTCTGCTTCGAGCGGGACGGCGATCGCGACGGTGGTTAGAGTCGTCATAGTGTTCATCATACTGAATAGCGGCTAGGATATTGGACAGATTTCCCTTCATTAACCACACAACGATGTGAGTCGAGGCCTATTTATGGAAGACAGAACAGCGGGCTTTGTAGGCCTGGGGCTGATGGGGCTGCCGATGGCGGTCAACCTGGTCCGCGGCGGCTGGGCGGTCACCGCCTGGAATCGATCCGACGGACCGCTCCAGGAGCTTGTGGCGCAGGGTGGCCACTCAGCGCCGGACGTTGCATCCCTGCGGGACCTGCCAATCATCGCCTTTATGCTCCCGGACCTGTCCTTCATCGAAGAGGCTTCGGCGGGGCTCTTGGCGAGCTGGGATGAAAATCCGCCGCAGGCCGGCACTACCGTGGTGGTCACAAGTTCAGTCTCACCGGCAAAGGTCCAGGACTTCGGGCTCCGGGTACGCGAGGCAAGCCACGGCCGCGCCACCGTAGTGGACGCCCCGGTCAGCGGCGGCACCAAGGGCGCAACCGACGGGACACTGGCCATCATGGCTGGCGGTACCGCGGACGACTTCCGGCGGGTCGAGCCCTTTTTCAGCGCGATGGGAACCACCGTCAGGCACATGGGCCCCCTGGGTGCGGGGTCGCTCGCCAAGGCCTGCAACCAGCTCATTGTGGGAACCACGACGGCGGCGCTCGCCGAAGCGGCCGAGCTCGCCGAGCGCTCCGGGATGGATCCGGTGGCGCTTTTCGATGTCCTCTCCGGCGGGCTTGCAGGCAGCCGTGTGCTGGAGAACGTGGGGCCGCGCCTGGTCCGGAAGGACTACACGCCCACAGGCCCGGCGAAATTCATGCATAAGGACCTGTCCTTTGTGCTCGAATCAGCCCGTGCGGCCGGCGCTGCCGTGCCGATGGCCACTGCCGGCGTCGAGCTTTATGCGGAGCTCAAGCGCCAGGGCCTTGGCGACCAGGACCTTGCCGTGGTCCGCCAGGCCATTTCGAACCTGAGCGACGACACCAATATCGCGGGACCTGCGGAGACCGCAACGAAAGGGACAGCTGCACCATGAGTGGACTTTTTGATTTGACGGGGCGGGTTGCCTTGGTGACGGGGTCGAGCCGGGGGATTGGTAATGCGTTGGCGCGGGCGTTGGCCGGGGCGGGGGCGACGGTGGTGTTGAACGGGATTAATGCGGAGCGGTTGAAGGCTGCGGAGGCGGCGATGGCCGCGGACTTCGCGCCGGGGCAGGTCCATAGTGTCGCGTTCGATGTTACGAGTGATGCCGAGGCTGCGCGGGGTGTTTCGTGGGTGGAGGAGCAGGTGGGGCCGTTGCAGATCCTGGTGAACAATGCCGGGATCCAGCATCGGGTGCCGATGCTGGAACTCGATGTCGCGGATTGGGAGCGGGTGATCAGGACGGATCTGACGAGCGCGTTCCTGGTGGGGCGGGAGGCGGCCCGGCACATGATCCCGCGCGGCAAGGGCAAGATCATCAATATCTGTTCGGTGCAGACGGACCTGGCCCGGCCCACGATCGCCCCGTATGTGGCGGCGAAGGGCGGGCTGCGGAACCTGACCCGGGCGATGACCGCGGAATGGGCGGGCTCCGGGCTGCAGATCAACGGGATCGCCCCGGGCTACATCCATACCGAGATGACGCAGAACCTCGTGGACGATGAGCAGTTCAACACCTGGATCCTGGGCCGGACCCCGGCGCACCGGTGGGGCACGGTGCAGGACCTGGCCGGCCCCGCGGTATGGCTGGCCTCGGACGGGTCGGATTTTGTGAACGGGCAGACGATCTTTATCGACGGCGGAATGACGGTGGTGGTCTGATGGACATCGAAACAGTGGCTCAGGGAACCGAAGCAACAGCCCTGCCGGTGTCGGGTTTGGCGGTGGTGGCGTATGCGGCCGGGGATCTGCGGATCGAGGACGTCCCGTTGGGTGTGCCGGGCGCGGGCGAGGCTGTGGTGGAGGTTGCGTACGGTGGGATCTGCGGGTCGGATCTGCATTACTGGCTGCACGGCGCGGCGGGGGAGTCGATCCTGAGGGCGCCGATGGTGCTGGGGCATGAGATTTCCGGGACCGTGGTGGCGGCCGCGGCGGACGGGACCGGCCCGGTAGTGGGCACCGCGGTCGCGGTCCACCCCGCCACCCCCGGCCCCGGTGACGGTGGCATCCGGTATCCGGCGGACCGGCCCAACCTCTCCCCTGGATGTACGTATCTGGGCAGCGCGGCCCGGTTCCCGCACACCGACGGCGCGTTCGCCCGCTACGTGAACCTGCCCTCCCGGATGCTGCGGGCGCTCCCTGCCGGTGTGGATCTGCGGACCGCGGCGCTGATCGAGCCGGCCTCCGTGGCCTGGCACGCCGTCGCGCGGGCCGGGGATGTGGCGGGCAAGAGTGTGTTGGTGATCGGGTGCGGGCCGATCGGTGCGCTGGCGGTCGCGGTCCTTAAACGTGCCGGCGCGGGGCGGATCACCGCCGTGGACGTCCATGCCAAGCCGTTGGAGATCGCCGCGGCGGTCGGCGCGGACCAGATCCTGCAGGCCGGGGACGCGGACGCGATCGCGGCGGTGCAGGCCGATGTGGTCATTGAGTCCTCGGGCAGCCACCACGGCCTGGCCTCAGCGATCCAGGGTGCCGCCCGGGGCGGGACCGTGGTCATGGTCGGGCTGCTGCCCACCGGACCGCAGCCGGTCCTGATCTCCCTGGCCATCACCCGGGAACTGGACCTGCGCGGCTCGTTCCGCTTCAACCACGAGATCGACGACGTGATCGCCGCCCTCGCCGACGGCACCCTCCATATCAGCCCCGTCATCACCCACGAATACCCCCTCAGCCAAGGACTCCAGGCCTTCGAAACCGCCAAAAACTCCGCCGCATCAGGAAAAGTCCTCCTCAACTTCACGCCCGCAAGCTGAGACTGAGACGTTTGAGCGCGAACGTACACCTGTGGCCCCGCTCAAGAGGGCGCGAAGTGTACGTTCGCGCTCAAGAGGGCGCGAAGTGTACGTTCGCGCTCAGGTCCGGCGGACCGGGATGAACACCCGGGGCTGGTCTGTCCAGGTTCCGGACAGTCGGGAGGTGGTGCGGCGCATGATCTGTTCGGATGCGTCGCGGGCTGTGGCGGCGTCCCCGGCGGCGACCGCTTCGGCCAGGTCGACGTGCCATTGGAGCGCCCCCTCATGGGGGTGGTCCGGCATCAGTCCGTGGACCGTGCGCCCTGTCAGGGTTTCCGCCACCTGCCCCATCAGGTTGGCGAACATTTCGTTGCCCGACCCCGAAAGCAGGACTGAGTGAAAAGCGATGTCCAGCTCCAGGAATTTCGCCGCGTCTCCGGAGTGGCCGGCGTCGCGCAGGGCATGGGCAATGTCCACCAGTTCCCGCCGCAGCTGCGCCGGTGCATTGTTCGCTGCCAGCTCGGCAGCGGCGGGCTCGACGGCGGAACGCAGCTCGATCAGTGACCGCAGCTGGGCGCCGCGGGCATCGCTGGACAGCCGCCAGCGGATGACCTGGGAATCGAAGGGGTTCCAGCGGCTCGGCGGCAGCACCCGGATGCCCACGCGCTTGGTGGTTTCCACGAGGCCCAGGGACTGGAGAACCCGCACGGCCTCACGGACCACGGACCGCGAAACCTTCAGCTCTTCCTCAAGGTGCTCGGCCAGCATGATGTGTCCGGTGGGCAGCTCGCCCGTGATGATCCGGGTGCCAAGGTTCTCAATGGCACGGTGGTGCAGGCTGGTCGACATGGACTCAAGCCTAAACTGGGATTGACTGGCCACGTTCCACAAAGTGGGCACCGCTTCCCTCAAGCCGATTGAATATATATGCTTTATTAGGATCCATCGCTTCGTGACAGCGTGCTTCGCAGCGAACGCGGAGCCATCTGCACATCCATTGCACAACGAAATTGGAGTTTTGATGTCTGCACACATCGGTGTCACCGGCCTTGCGGTGATGGGCGCCAACCTGGCCCGCAACCTGGCCCGCAACGGCTTCACCGTTGCCCTGCACAACAGGTCTGTCGAAAAGACTGACGCGCTGCTGGCAAAGCACGGCACGGACGGCGACTTCGTCCGTACCGAAACGCTGCAGGAACTTGTTGATTCCCTGGAGAAGCCCCGCCGCGTCCTGATCATGGTCAAGGCCGGCAAGCCGGTTGACTCCGTGATCGAGCAGCTTGAACCACTCCTGGAAGCCGGCGACATCATCATCGACGCCGGAAACTCCCATTACGAGGACACCCGCCGCCGCGAAGCAGCGCTGGCGAAGAAGGACCTGCACTTCGTGGGCATCGGCGTCTCCGGTGGTGAGGAAGGTGCCCTGAACGGCCCGTCCATCATGCCCGGTGGTTCCAAGGAGTCCTACGACGCCCTGGGCCCGCTGCTGGAAAAGATCGCCGCGCACGTCGACGGCAAGCCCTGCTGCGCCTGGATCGGCACCGACGGCGCCGGCCACTTCGTCAAGATGGTCCACAACGGCATCGAATACGCCGACATGCAGGTCATCGGCGAAGCCTTCGACCTCCTCCGCTCCGGAGCAGGCATCGAGCCAGCCGACCAGGCCAAGATCTTCGAAGACTGGAACAAGGGCGAGCTCGCCTCCTTCCTCATCGAAATCTCCGCCGAGGTCTTGGGCCACGTTGACACCCGCACCGGCAAGCCGTTCGTGGACGTTGTAGTGGACGCCGCAGGCCAGAAGGGCACCGGACGCTGGACGGTCATCTCCGCGCTGGAGCTTGGCTCCCCGACGTCGGGCATCGCCGAGTCCGTGTTCGCCCGCGCCCTGTCATCGCAGACCGAGCAGCGCAAGATCGCCCAGGAACTGCTCGCCGGTGAGGAAATCGCCGTCGACGTTCCGGACACCTTTGTTGAGGACGTCCGCCAGGCGCTGTACGCCTCCAAGCTGGTTTCCTACGCCCAGGGCCTGGACATGCTGACCTCCGCAGCCAAGGAATACGGCTGGGACCTCAAGCTGGACGAGATCGCCTCGCTGTGGCGCGGCGGCTGCATCATCCGTGCAAAGCTGCTCAAGGAAATCACCAAGGCCTACGCCGCCGAAGACAAGCCGGCCAACTTGTTGTTCGCCCCGGCGTTCACCAAGGCCATCGCCGAGGTCCTGCCGGCATGGCGCCGTGTGGTCTCCACCGCCGTCCAGCTCGGCATCCCCGTGCCGGTCTTCTCCTCGTCACTGGCCTACTACGACGGTCTGCGCCGCAAGCGCCTGCCCGCCGCAGTGATCCAGGGACAGCGCGACCTCTTCGGCGCGCACACCTACGGCCGCGTCGACGCCGAGGGAACGTTCCACACCCTCTGGGGCGAGGACAAGTCCGAAATCGAAGCAGTGGACACGCACTAATCATCACGCTCTGATTGCATCAAGCTGCACACCCTGCGGCCGGCACTTCCCGGATATTCTGGGGACTGCCGGCCGTTGGTGTTTCCGGCTGTTGTGGTGTCCGTCCATCCAAGGAGTCAGAATGCCCAAGCCAGTCGCATTAGTTACGGGAGCATCCGCGGGTATCGGCTTCGAGGCGGCGAAGAAACTCAGCAGCCACGGGTTCATCGTCTATGCTGGCGCCCGGCGGGTGGACAGAATGGAGCCGCTGAAAGCCCTGGGCATCCAGGTCCTGGAGCTGGACGTAACCGACGACGATTCGATGCGCGCCGCCGTCGGCCGTGTCCTGGAAGAGCGCGGGCGGATCGACGTCCTGGTCAACAACGCCGGCTACGGGTCCTACGGGGCGCTGGAACAAGTGGAC
Organism: Pseudarthrobacter lactosi; assembly: GCF_055412785.1. Classification (NCBI taxonomy): domain Bacteria; kingdom Bacillati; phylum Actinomycetota; class Actinomycetes; order Micrococcales; family Micrococcaceae; genus Pseudarthrobacter; species Pseudarthrobacter lactosi. The sequence goes on along the minus strand of NZ_JBVAYS010000001.1, from coordinate 880,709 downwards.
CTGGCCGAAGGCCGCCGCCAATTCGAGGTGAACGTCTTTGGCCTTGCCAGGATGACGCAGCTGGTCCTGCCGGCCATGCGGAGTGCGGGGCGGGGCAGGATCATCAACATCTCGTCCATCGGCGGCAAATTCTATGAACCCCTCGGCGCCTGGTACCACGCAACTAAGTTCGCCGTAGAGGGCATGAGCGATGCACTGCGGCTGGAACTCAAGCCGCACGGCATCGACGTCGCCATCATCGAACCGGCAAGCACGCTCAGCGAATGGGGCCGGATTTCCGCGGACGGGCTGCTGGCCAGCAGCGGCGAGGGGCCGTACGCTGCCCAGGCGCAGCACATGGCGGATGTCCTGGCATCCACCGACAGGCCTGAAACGTCAACGCAGCCAGCGGTGGTTGCGGCGTCTGTCCTGCACGCGGCCACGGCCGCACGTCCCCGGACCCGGTATCCGGTGGGCAGGGGCGCGGCGGCCATCCTGGGCCTTCGGCGGGTCCTGCCGGACCGAGTCTACGATGCGGTGGTCACGGCAGTCCTGAAGCGTGTAGCCGGGTAGGGCTGCGGCCAGGGATCAGATCCGGTATTCGATGTCGTACTCGGCCGGATCCACTGCGGGCTTGGTTTCGCGCTGGGCATCACGGTGGCGCCACTTCGCGGGCACTCCGGTAACAATCGATTCCGGCGGAGCGTCCTTGACCACCACGGCATTGGCGCCCACAGCGCTGTCCCGGCCGATGGTGATGGGTCCCAGGATCTTGGCTCCGGCACCGATGGTGACCCGGTCCTCAATGGTTGGGTGGCGCTTGACCTTGGCCAGGGAGCGGCCACCCAGCGTGACCCCGTGGTAGATCATCACGTCTTCGCCGATTTCGGCAGTCTCGCCGATGACCACACCCATGCCGTGGTCGATGAAGAAGCGCCGGCCCACCGTGGCGCCGGGATGTATCTCGATTCCCGTTAGGAAGCGGCCCAGCTGCGACACCAGCCGCGCAGGGAACCGCAGCCCCGGGGTTTGCCACATATGGTGCGTCAGCCGGTGGATCCAGATGGCGTGCAGCCCGGAATATGCGAAAAAGTTCTCAAAAGAACCTCGAGCCGCCGGGTCGTGTGACCGGGCGGCGTCGAGATCTTCCTTTAGTCTTGCGAAAAAGCCCACAAAGTTCTTTCTACAGGAAACGGGGCGACAACGGACTGATCAGCCGCGGATGTCGTCATAGAGCACGGTGGAGATGTAACGCTCGCCGAAGTCACAGACAACCGCCACGATCAGCTTGCCGGCATTCTCCGGGCGCTTGGCAAGTTCCAGTGCGCCCCAAACGATGGCGCCGGAGGAGATGCCGCCGAGGATGCCTTCCTTGACGCCAAGTTCACGGGCGACCCGGACGGAGTCCTCCAGGGTGGCGTCCAGGACTTCGTCATAGACGTTGGTGTCCAGGATTTCCGGGATGAAGTTCGCGCCGATGCCCTGGATCTTGTGCGGGCCGGGAGCGCCGCCGTTCAGGATGGCGGAGTCCTTCGGTTCGATGGCAACAATCTGGACCTCAGGATTACGCTCCTTCAGGACCTGGCCGACGCCGGTGACGGTTCCGCCGGTGCCGATGCCGGCGACGAATATGTCCACCTTGCCGTCGGTGTCTGACCAGATTTCCTCGGCGGTGGTGGTGCGGTGGATCTCAGGGTTGGCCTCATTGGCGAACTGCTGGGCCCAGATGGAGTTCTCCGTGTTGGCCACGATTTCCTGGGCCTTTTCCACGGCGCCGCGCATGCCCTCGGAACCGGGGGTCAGGACAATCTCGGCACCGAAGGCCCGCAGCATAACGCGGCGCTCGGTGGACATGGTTTCGGGCATGGTCAGGATGACCTTGTAACCGCGGGCAGCGCCCACCATGGCCAGGGCGATGCCCGTGTTGCCGGAGGTGCCTTCGACGATGGTGCCGCCGGGCTTAAGGGCGCCGGACTTCTCGGCGGCGTCAACGATGGCCACGCCGATGCGGTCCTTGACGCTGTTGGCCGGGTTGTAGAACTCCAGCTTGACGGCCACAGTGGCGCCCAAGCCCTCGGTCAGCCGGTTCAGGCGGACCAGCGGAGTGCCGCCGACCAACTGCGTTACATCGTCATAGATCCGTGCCATGTAGATATGCCTATCTCTCAAGTGTGAATGCTGAGGTCAGCCTAACGATGGCTGAGCGGCCGCTGCTAAGCATTAAGCCACGCAGAGTAATATTTCCTGGCCTTGGCGAGCTTGGGGTTAATAATCACCTGACAGTAACCCTGCTCGGGATACTTGCCGTAATAGTCCTGATGGAAGTCCTCCGCCACATGGAACCGTGGCAGCCGGCTGACCTCGGTCACAATTGGGTGCGACCACAGCGCCTGGTTCCGCTCAATGGCTTCCTCGAAGAGAATCTTCTCCTCGGTGGTCTCATAGAACATTGACGAACGGTATTGCGTGCCCACGTCGTAGCCCTGGCGGTTGAGCGTGGTGGGATCATGCAGCGCGAAGAACATGTCCAGGATGACTTCGGCCGGGATGACCGACTCGTCAAAAGTGACCGCCACGACCTCAGCGTGGCCCGTGGTCCCGCCGCAGACGGAGTAGTAGTCCGGCTGTGGGTCGTGGCCGCCCGTGTAACCGGAAATCACCGACGTGACGCCCTTCGTTATTTGGTAGACAGCGTCAAGGCACCAGAAGCAGCCCCCGCCAAGAACAAAAGTTTTCATGACCTCTTCAATGGTTGAGCGCGCCGGATGATTCCCTGACCACCCTACGAGACTTTGAAAGATGCCGGGCAAACGGCCTGATGGGGTAAAACTGAGACTATGGAATCTGCAGACACCGGCGTTACAGATGCGGACAAGCACGGCGACGGAACCCTTTCGGGGGAGGACGCCGCAGCGGATGGTCCGGCTGCTCCCACGCTGGGTCAGGTGCTGCTGGCGGTAGAGGAACTCTGGCCCGAGTCGCTGGCCGAGAACTGGGACGAAGTAGGGCTCGTGGCGGGCCACCCGTCTGCGCCCGTTACCAGGGTGATGTTCGCCGTTGATCCCACGCTCACGGTGATCGAAGAAGCTGTGGAATGGGGTGCCGGGCTCCTCATCACCCACCACCCGCTGCTCCTCAAGGGCGTCACGTCGGTGGCGGCCACCACCGCCAAAGGGCAGGCCATCCACCGCCTCATCGAGTCTGGAACTGCACTGCTGACCGTCCATACCAACGGTGATTCCGCCGTCGGGGGCGTTTCCGATGTCCTTGCCGATGCGCTGGGACTCGAAGGCGTTGTCCCGCTGACGGTGGCCGCGAACGGACTGCCCGAGGAAGGCATCGGACGCGTGGGTGATCTGGCGGACGTGATGAGCCTCGGCGATTTCGCTGCCCGGGTGTTCGGCATCCTGCCGGCGGTGGCTGGCGGAGTCCGTGTGTCCGGGGACAAGGACGGGCTGGTGCGGCGCATTGCTGTATGCGGGGGCGCGGGGGATTCGCTGTTCAACGAGGTGCGGGCCAACAACGCCGACGTCTATGTCACCGCAGACCTCCGCCACCATCCGGCGTCCGAAGCCCGTGAAGCGGCAGTGAACGGCCGGCCGTACTTGATTGACGTGTCGCACTTCGCCAGCGAATGGCTGTGGCTGCCCGCTGCGGCTTCGGCGTTGGGCAATGTGCTCACCGATCAGGGCCACGACGTCGAGATCCAGGTAAGCATCACCAACAGCGATCCGTGGGACTTCATTCTGACTCCGGGCTAAGCCAGGCGTGCGAAGTCCGTCGCCGGGCACACACCGGCGAGGGACCCACACCGAGCGCAGCGAGGTCTGGGAGCCAGCGGGGACCTAGCGAGGCAGGGGAGCACGCCAGGCGCTAGAGTCTATAGAGCGCCGATACGGTGCCCGGCTTCGGCCGGATTGGATTTAGCGGAGGTAAATAGTGGCCAAGGCAGCACCGGCGGAACAGTTGAAGTTGCTCGAACTGCAGGGGCTGGACGCAAAGCTCAGGTCCCTGTCCAACCGCCGCCGCGCCTTGGAAACCGATCCCCGGATCGAGGACCTGCAATCGGCTCTGTCCGTCGCCAACGGTGAACTCGGCTCCGCCAAGATGGCCGTCCACGATGCCGAAGCCGAGCTCAAGCGCGCCGAGGCCGACGTCGAACAGGTCGCTTCCCGCATCGAACGCGACGAAGCACGGCTCAACAGCGGGACGGGGCTGTCAAAGGACCTTGTGGCTCTGCAGAAGGACATCGCGTCGCTGAACAAGCGCCGCTCCGACCTTGAAGACGTGGAACTGGAAGTCCTGGAACGCCTGGATTCGCTGCGCGAGCGTCAGGCTGCCCAGCAGCTCATCGTGGACAACGTCCAGGGCTCCTTCGGCGGCATCCGTGCCGAACTGGATGAAGCGCTTGCCGAAGTGGCCGCCGAAGCGACCGTTCTCCGCGGCAAGCGTGCCGAATTCGCTGAGGGACTCGACGCCGGGATGCTGGCCATCTACGAAAAGACGCTGGCGAAGCGGGGTGTAGGCGCCGCCCGGTTGTTCCACGGAACCTCTGAGGCCTCCGGAATGAAGCTGAGCCCCGGGGACCTCGCCGAGATCAAGGCCGCCGCCGAGGACGACATTGTGTTCTGCCCGGATTCGGGAGCCATCCTGGTGCGCTCGGCCGAGTGGAACACGCCCGCCCCGGCTGCCTAGCCGGGCAGGATGATGTTCAGCGTGTGCGGTTTCCGTGCTGAACCATCGACCAGCTCGGCGTCCCATTTTTCGCGTGTGGCCTTCAGTACCTGCCCCGGGGTCTGCGGGGCGTTGCCTCGCCGGGCCAGCAGGTGCCGCGCCAGCTCGCCGCGGGTGTGCTTGGCGAAGTGGCTGACCACCTTGCGCACGCCGTTGACCTCCGTAAAAACATTGACGGCCACCGTCTGGGCCGGCGGCGGGGCCCACGCGGCGGCATAGGTGCTGGAGCGGCAGTCCACTAGCAGATGCCCGGACACCGACTCCGCGAGGGCCGCCGAAATCTGGGGCTTCCAGAACGAGGCGAGGCGGCCGACGTCGGGCAAAGCCGTTCCCATCGACAGCCGGTAGGCGGGCACACTGTCCGCGAAGCGGATGGCGCCCCAAAGTGCAGAGATCACCAGCACCGAGGCATCGGCCTTCCGCCGCTGCGCCGGCGTCAGGGTCTTGTAGCCGAGGGCGTCGTACAGAACGCCGGAATAGATCTGGTGTGCCGGGGCCGCCGGTTCGGCGTGGAGCCGGGTATTGCGTTCGACGTCGTCCTGCAGCGATGCGCCGACGCCCAGTAGGGCGAGGGCATCCTCATGTGCGCTGACCGTCCCCAGCGCCTCCAGGACTTTGGCCCGGTAGGCGTTGAGTTCGGGAAAGCTCAGTGACGGCCAGTCGACGGCGGACCCGCGGACCGCGGGGGTCTTGCCTTCGGACGGGGGAAGCAAAATCAGCACCGTACGATCCTACCGGCGACGGCGTCGCCTCCCACCGGCGGTAGACTTGGCTGCGGATGGGTTGACTAGGCGGCCGCGCGTCACGCAAGTGGCTCGAGGAACGTCCGGGCTCCGCAGGGCAGGGTGGTGGGTAACGCCCACTCGGGGTAACCCGCAGGCCAGTGCCACAGAGAACAGACCGCCTGCGTCTTCCGGCAACGGAAGCTCAGCAGGTAAGGGTGAAACGGTGGTGTAAGAGACCACCAGCTTCCCGGGTGACCGGGAAGGCTAGGTAAACCCCACCCGGAGCAAGGCCAGACAGGACACGTTTGAGGGCTGCCCGCCCGAGTGTCCGGGTAGGCCGCTGGAGGGCGTCGGCAACGGCGTCCGTAGATGGATGGCCGCTACTCCCGCGCTGGTAACGGCACGGGAGCACAGAACCCGGCGTATCGGTCAACCCATCCAACACCCCCGCCGGGCACGGACCAGCCACGCATGTGAGTGATTTCACGCTGGTTGCGGCGGTCCGCGGGTCCGCTCCAGCCTAGAATGGATAGCGAACGTAGAAGTTCTGCCGCCGGGTCTGCGTTCGCAGCCGGTGGCTTTTCTTTACGCTTCTCCACGGCACCCGGGATGGACCGCATCCCGCCGGTGCCAGAGCCCCTGGACAACATCAGGTGGCCGCCAACCGCGCACGAGGACGTACGCGGCTGAACCGAGGAAGGTAGTTCTGTGAGCCAGACGTCAGATTCTTGTCTTGATACGTGGATGGGCCGGGAGGCTCTCGCCGAGGCCATGATTCCGGTGATTGGCCGGCTGTACCGCGAAAACAACGTGGTGACCAGCATTCACGGCCGCAGCCTGATCAACAAGTCCACTATGAACATCCTCAAGGCGCATCGTTTCGCCCGCCGTATGAGCAACACCGAACTCCTGCTCGAAGAGACCGCACCGCTGCTGAATATCCTGGCGGAGCTGGAGCTGGGTGCGGCGGCCATTGACGTCGCCCGTCTGGCGGAGAAGTTCAAGGCAGAAGGCGAAGACGCCACCCTGGAAGAGTTCCTCCGCGCCGAGCTTGCCGAGGTAGTTGGCAAGCGTGGTGGCGATGACCGCACCAGCACCGACGTCGTACTGTACGGCTTTGGCCGGATCGGCCGCCTGCTGGCGCGCCTCCTCATTGAAAAGGCCGGCGGGGGCCACGGCCTGCGCCTGCGCGCCATCGTGGTGCGCCGCGGCTCGGACAAGGATCTCACCAAGCGTGCCAGCCTCCTGCGCCGCGACTCGGTCCACGGCTCCTTTGAGGGAACCATTCGCGTGGACGAGGACGCCAACACCATCACCGCGAACGGTGTCCAGGTCCAGGTCATCTACTCGGACAACCCCGCCACGATCGACTACACCGCCTACGGCATCACCAATGCCCTGGTGGTGGACAACACGGGCCGCTGGCGCGACGCCGAGGGCCTGTCCCAGCACCTGCACAGCAAGGGCGTTGCGCGCGTTCTCCTGACTGCTCCGGGTAAGGGCGCGCTCAAGAACATAGTTCACGGCATTAACCACGGCTCCATCGAGGACACGGACCAGATTGTGTCCGCAGCGTCGTGCACCACGAACGCCATCACCCCGGTCCTGAAGGCCATCAACGACAAGTTCGGCGTGATCCACGGCCACGTTGAAACCGTCCACTCCTTCACCAACGACCAGAACCTGATCGACAACTTCCACAAGGGCGACCGCCGCGGCCGCTCTGCCGCGCTGAACATGGTCATCACCGAAACCGGAGCGGCCACTGCTGTGGCGAAGGCACTGCCCGAACTTCAGGGCAAGCTCACCGGCAGTTCCATCCGCGTCCCCACCCCGGACGTCTCGCTGGCCATCCTGAACCTCAGCCTGGAAAACGGCACCACCAAGGATGAGGTGAATGATTACCTCCGCCAGATGTCCCTGCATTCGGACCTCCGCAAGCAGATTGACTACATCGATTCGCCCGAGGTTGTTTCCACGGACTTTGTTGGCTCCCGCCGTGCCGGCATCGTTGACGGCCTCGCCACGATCTCCAACGACAAGAACCTGATTCTTTACGTTTGGTACGACAACGAGTTCGGCTACAGCTGCCAGGTAGTCCGGGTTATGGAAGAGATGGCCGGCGTCAACCCGCCGGCGTTCCCCGCCAAGGAAGCCGCTGCCGCCTTGGCGGCAATCGCCGTCTAGTCCGTTTGCCGGGCCGGCCACCCGACATTCCCGGCTGATTGCTGGAATCAGCCGGGAATCGGGACCACACTGGTGGCATGGATAACGAAACTCTCCACGAGACCACCCTTGAACACGCCCTCGACGTCGCCAAGGCCAACCATAAAGAAGCCATCCGGCTCCTGGAACAGGCGCGCGCGTCCCGGGCTTCCGGCGATGTCGGCGACGACCGGGTGCGGCAGCTCGAAGGCCTCCTCCAGGTTGCCGAAGAAGACCTGCACCGCGTTGCCCGGGAGCAATAGCCGGCCCCAGCGGTAGGCGGCCTACCCGGGCCACTCTTCCTCCACATTGTGGATAACCGTTTCGGTGTCAGTGGGGTGACCTAGGCTCGTCTGGTGCAGGACATTTACGGAAGAGCTGGTTACCCATGAGCGTCAGCTGGCGCGCCTACCGCCGTGCCCGCCGCCGCTCGAGGCAGGCCTGGGCATTGCTGGCGGTGCTGGCCCTGTCAGCCGTGGGCTCTGCGCTTTGGTTTTTCACCGCAGGCCAGTTCGCAGCGGCCGAACCAGCAATCGAAGGGCCCAGCGAGGCGCCTGTTTTCGACGGGACCTGGATGAAACCGGTGGTCCCGGTTCACGCTGTACCGCAGGGGAGTGCCAGGGCCGCTCTCGACGGGCTGCCGGTCAAGGGCCGGGCTCCCAAGGACAACTACCAGCGGGATGCCTTCGGGCAGGCCTGGCTGGACGTGGACCGGAACGGCTGCGACACCCGCAATGACATCCTCCGCAGGGACCTGACCGCTGTGGGCTTCGCAGAGGGGTCCAAATGCAGGGTAGCGTCGGGGGCCATCCAGGAGCCATACACGGGGGCAACCGTGGAGTTCCGGCGTGGCCCGGAAAGCAGCAAGGAAATCCAGATCGATCACGTCGTGGCGCTCGGTGACGCGTGGCAGAAAGGCGCACAGGGGCTGACTCCGCAGCAGCGCCAGAGCCTGGCCAACGATCCGCTGAACCTCATCGCCGCGGATGGTCCCGCCAACCAGCAGAAGAGCGCAAGCGACGCCGCTACCTGGCTGCCGAAGAACAAGAACATCCGCTGCCATTACGTTGCCCGCCAGATCTCGGTGAAGGCGTCCTATGGGCTGTGGGTCACGCAGCCGGAGAAAGATGCAATGAAGCGGGTCCTGGACTCCTGCCCGGGCCAGCAAACCATCAGCGCCCGGTAATGAGCAGGCTCAGTGGCCGAACGGGTCCGGATCCACGCCGGGCATCCAGGTCAGCCCTGGCACGCCCCAGCCGCTCTTCTTGGCCAGTTTCATGGCCTTCCGTGCATAGCGGTCCATCAAGCGGTTGACGTAAAGCTTTCCGTCGAGGTGGTCGTACTCGTGCTGGATCACCCGGGCGAACCATCCGGTCGCTTCGAACTCAACGGGCTGCCCGTAGCCGTCAAAGCCTTCCACCCGCGCCCACTCCGCACGCTTGAGCGGGAAGCCGCCGCCGGGGAAGGAGAGGCAGCCCTCTTCCTCTTCCTCGGGGTCCGGCAGTGCGCCGGAGATCTTGGACAAGGTCAGCACGGGGTTCACCAGGACTCCGACGGGCGGGGCGCCGTCTTCATTGGCGTACTTGTAAACGAAAATTCTTTTGCCAACACCAACCTGCGGCGCCGCCAGTCCCACGCCGTTGGCAGCATCGTTGGTTTCAAACATGTCCGCGATCAGGGTGCGCAGCTCGTCGTCGAACACCTCCACTTCGGCGGCGCGGCGGTGCAGCACCGGTTCTCCCCAGACGGTGATTGGCAGAACTGTCATCTCAGGCGGCCCTTCGTGCGTGCGGCGTGACGCCGGCGTTATGCAAAAAAATGGAGGCCGTACCGGATATCCGGTACGGCCTCCAACTGGACGGCTGTTACTGCCGCCCTGTGAGGGTGAGCTACGGGGGTTGAACCCGCGACCTCCTGGACCACAACCAGGCGCTCTGCCAACTGAGCTAAGCCCACCATGTGCCCGCAGATTCCCGATGATCAGGTGCTCTGGAAAGGCAACTCAAATAGCTTACCTGCTGTTTGAGGGTGCTTGTGCCACTTTTGGGGTTTTTGCGAAAATTTCCACCAAACGTGGTGCAGATTACTCTTCCGGGGTCTCTGCCGTACCGGGCGTGGCCGTGATGCGCTGGGCGACTTCGCGGGCAGTGGCGCTGTCAGGCCCGGGAGCCGGAACAAAAACCGCCTCGCGGTAGTAGCGGAGCTCGTCGATCGAATCCTGGATGTCCCCCAGGGCGCGGTGGCCGCCCTTTTTGGCGGGGGACTGGAAGTACGCCCGGGCGAACCAGCGGCGGGAGAGTTCCTTGATGGTGCTCACGTCGATTACGCGATAGTGGAGGTGCTCCACCACGGCCGGCATGTCGCGGGAGAGGAAGACGCGGTCTGTTCCCACGGAGTTGCCGCCCAGCGGTGCCTTGCGCGGGTCCGGCACCCACTTTTCGATGTATTCCATCACGGCGGCTTCGGCCTCGGCCATGGTCTTGCCGTGCGGCAGTTCCTTAAGCAGCCCGGACCGGGTGTGCATGTCCCTGACGAAATCGTTCATCTGGGCGAGGGCAGCTTCTTCGGGCTTGATCACCACGTCCACACCGTCGCCGAGAATGTTGAGCTCTGAGTCCGTCACCAGCGCCGCCACCTCGATCAAGGCGTCGTTCTTGATGTCCAGGCCGGTCATTTCGCAGTCGATCCAGACGATGCGTTCGTTAGATATAGGCACCGGACCAGCCTACCGTTTAGCTCCGGCGCAACCGTCCGATGCTAGGATTTCGGGTACATGGGGGCGAGGATTTTGCCGCTGTGCTGTGCCTGCGCGGCCCGGGCGGCCACTGCCGCCCGCGGGGTTGACGCGCCGAGTGTAAAAAGATTGGACGATCCTGAGATGACGGCGCCTGTGCCTGCAACGGGGGAGATGGCCGCCAGCGTGATCCCGGAGCCAGTTGCGGCGGAAGTTGATAACGCCAGGTCCCCCATCCTTGCCGGTCTTGTTGGCTCGGTCCTTATGGTGTTCGGATCCCTCGGCGTCGGCTGGCTGGCCCCCGTGTCCGAACTCCGCCGGGTACCGATCTTCATCTGGATGCGCACGGAGGCCATCGGCGTTGCCTTGGCCATCGTGCTGGTTGCGGTTGGCGGGATGCTCCTGGTCCGTTCCTGGCTGAGGCTGGGCCAGCGGGTGCGCGTGTGGGGGCCGGCGGCGCGAAAGGCTACCCTGCAGGCCATCGCAGCATGGGGCCTGCCGTTGATGTTCACCGTCCCGCTTTTCAGCCGCGACGTGTATGCCTACATTGGTCAGGGCCGGCTGATGGTGGAGGGGTTTAACCCCTATGAGAACGGCATCTCGGCATTGTCCAACTATTTCCAGCTTGGCGCCGACAAACAGTGGACTGAAGCCCCTGTGCCGTACGGCCAGCTGTTCCTGTGGATTGAGCAGTTCGTGGTCTGGTCCACCAACGTCCAGCCCGAGGCCAGCGTGATGCTTTTCAGGCTCGTTGCGCTGTTCGGTGTGGTCCTTTGTGTTATCTATGTGCCCAAACTGGCCGAACTTCACGGCGTCAACCCGCACCGCGCCCTGTGGCTTACCGCCGCCAACCCCCTGTTCCTCACCAACTTCATCGCCAGCGTCCACAACGATGCCCTGATGATCGGGTTGGCCCTCGCCGGACTGTATTACGCGGCCACCAGGCGCGTGGTGCTGGGCATAGTCCTTGTCACCCTTTCCATCGCGGTCAAGCCCATCACGATCGTTTTCCTGCCGTTCATCGGCCTGATCTGGGCAGGCAAGAACGCCGGCTGGCCGCGGAAATTCGTGTTCTGGGGACTGACCGGAGGGCTGAGCCTGGCCATTCTGTATGGCCTGAGCCTGGTCAATGGTTTCGGCTTCGGCTGGATCAACGGGCTGTCCGCCCCCGGCAGCCTCTTCATCTGGTACGCGCCGGTGGGCCTGGTGGGGCTCGTGATCGCTTCCGTTTCGAATGCCTTCGGCCTCGACGGGTGGACGCTCGCAGACTGGGTGTTCGACGCCGGCAAACTGCTTGCCGTAGGCGTCGTCGCCTTCCAGATCTTCAAGGGTGAGCACAACCGCCTGATTCGCCGCCTCACCTTGGCTTTTGCGGCCATTGTGGTGCTGGCCCCGATGATCCAGGCCTGGTACGTGGTGTGGCTGATCCCGCTGTTTGCGGTGACAGGCATCCGGAACGACTGGCAGGTCAAGGCCCTGTATTTCATCGTGTCGTTCTTCATGATCTACGCCATTTCCGACCAGCTGGAGGTATTTCCCTACCTTCAGACGGAGGACCTGGGACTCGCCCTCGTCCTGGCCCGCTTCGCGGCCGCAATAACGGGCCTGCTCTTTGCCATGTACCTGATCTTCATGGATCCGGACACAAAACGGCTTTTCCGGAAGTCGGCCGAGCCGGTGACCGAACGCCCCGTCATCTAGTCTCCGCGGGCGCCGTTATCCGGCGCCGGTGACTCCCGGCGTCGTGCCCTGTTCTAGATGCCGCATGGCTTCCTTGCGGGAAAGCGGACTCAAATGGGTCCCCTTTTCCAGAACGAAATTCCGCACCCACTCCGGGTCCGTTTTCGCGTATTCACGAAGCGCCCAGCCGATGGCCTTACGGATGAAGAACTCCGGGTCCGCCAGGTTCGGCTCGATCACCGCCCGCAACAGGTCCTGATCCGTGCGGGCCTTGGCTTTCAACTGCGAGGTGATGGCCGAGCGCCTGATCCAGAAGTCCTGGTCGGTGCTCCAGGCCAGCAGCAGTTCGGTCATCGTGCGCGGGTGGGCCTGCAGAAGCCCGCCGATACGGTGCGACACACCGTCCACGAAGTCCCACCAAGCGCCGGTGCGGATGATCTCCTCGTAGACAGGGAGCATCAGCTGGTCACGGGCCACCAGCCGGAGGCCGGTCAGGTCGATGGCCGCATAGCGTTCCTCGCGTACCGTGGAGCCGCGCCATAGCTCAAGCACTGTGGCCCTCAGCTGGCCCGCCGACGCAAAGGGATGGACGGCGGCAGCTGCCAGCGCCATGCGCCTGACTTCCGGGACACGGACGCCCAGCGACGGCAGGGCGGACTTCATGTACGCCTGCGCTCCAGCGGCCCGCACCGGGTCCGTCCGCTCCCGCAGCGCCGCGCGGACAGTGTCCAGCAACTCGCGGTTCGGAGTATCCGTGGCAGGAGCCTTCGTGTCCAATGGTTCCTTGTCCGGCGATTCCCCATGCGGTGGTAATCCGTGCATGGGTGCAACTGTAGCGAGGCGCCGGCGGCGTGGATGCCGGCCGCTCCGTCCCCAGCAGGACGGCTCTAGAGTGGGACGAGACAAACTGCACGTTCCCTTGGTCCGTGCCATCCGACGTCGGAGGTTCGCTGCATGTCCATGATCAAGACTCCCGAGCAGATTGCCCTGATGCGCGAAGCCGGGCGGGTGGTGGCCACCACGCTGGCGGCGGTGCGGGAGGCGGCCGGAGTGGGCGTCACCCTGCGTGACCTCGATGCGCTGGCCGCCGAGACGATTGCCGCGGCGGGAGCCACGCCGGCCTTCCTGGGCTACCACCCGCGCTGGGCCTCAGTTCCGTTTCCAGGAGTGATCTGTACCAGCGTGAATGACGCCGTGGTCCACGGCATCCCCGGTGGATACATACTCCAGGACGGTGACCTGCTCAGTGTGGATTGCGGGGCCTTCCTGGACGGTTGGTGCGGCGATGCGGCCATCAGCTTCATCGTGGGAACACCTGATCCTGTGGACCAGGCCCTCATCGATGCCACGGACGCCGCCCTGGCACGCGGGATTGAGGCGGCCCGGATCGGCAACAAAATGGGGGATCTTGCCTACGCAATTGGCGGCGCCGCGCGGCGGGCCGGCTACGGTCTGCTGGCTGACCACGGCGGCCATGGCATCGGCCGCACGATGCACGCCGAACCGCCTGTGCCTAACGACGGCAGGCCGGGGCGGGGGATCAAGCTCACCGACGGGCTGGTCATCGCCATCGAACCCATGCTGATCCTGGGGCGCAAGGACGATTACTACCACGACGACGAATGGACCCTGCGTTCAGCCAACGGCCGCCGGGCTGCCCACAGCGAGCACACCGTGGCCATCACTGCTGACGGCCCGGTGACCCTCACGCTTCCGTAGCTGCCGATGGTTCAGGCAGTCAGTTCAGCCGGAACTGCGGTCCATCCCATCCTGCCCAGCCAGGCCGCACACAGGGATGTCCATTGGTCCGGTCCCGGCAGTTCCAGGGCCAATCCGAGGCCATGGCGGCCCTGCGGAAAAACATGGAGTTCCGCCGGGACGCCGGCGCTGATCAACGCCCCCGCATAGGAGAGGCTGTGGCTGACGGGTACCGCCGCATCATCGGCGGTGTGCCACACAAAAGCAGGCGGCGTGGTGGCCGTGATCTGGAGATCTGGAGACAGTGCCCGGAGCAGATCGTCCGACGGTGACCCGCCCGCTAAGTTGTCCACTGACCCCTGATGGACCGCGTCCGTGAAGGATACAACCGGGTAGCACAGGACCGTCAGGTCCGGAACGGCAGCCGCGACATCCAGGGAGGGATTTCCGGTGGCGACCGCCGTCGACAGCGTTGCCGCAAGGTGGCCGCCAGCCGAGAAGCCGAGGACGCCCACCCGCGTGTTGTCCACCGCAAGGCCAAGGGCGCCCTCGCGGATCGCCAGAATGGCCTCCTTGCCGTCCTCCAAGGGCGCCGGGTGGCGGTGCGGGGCGACCCTGTACCGCAGCACATAGGCATGGATCCCCAGCGCGGCGAACCACTCGGCAACCGGCTCTGACTCGTGGTCGGCCTGTCCTGCATACCCTCCACCCGGAAGGACCAGAACCGCTGGGCGCGGACCTGGATTGCCGCGGGCAGGCACGGCAGTCAATGAACCCGGGAGCATTCTCAGGCCACCGACTCAACGCTGCCCGGCTGCACAGGTTCCGTGCTTCGCCGCAGCGTGACCTGGCCGGTTATCGGAGAAGATCCGGCGTCACCGTCGGCCGTTCCTGCCGCGCTGCGGGCGGCCTGCCGGCCAATTTCCTCTAGGGGAAGGTGCACCGTGGAGAGGGCCGGGCGGAAATCGCGCAGGGTCTCAATATCGTCGAAACCGGCCACAGTGGCGTCGCGCGGAATCCGCAGTCCCTGGGAGCGCAGCGCGGCTGCGGCCCCGATGGCCATAACGTCGTTGACGGCAAAGATGCAGAGCCTTGTTGCCCTGCCCCCGGACTGCGACGCTGTGATCCGGGCAGCCAGGGCGAGGCCGGCCTCGAAGCCGCCGGCACGGTTGAAGTCAGTGCGGATGACGTCCGCGGCCGGCAGGCCTGCGTCGGCCAGGCCACGCTGGAACCCCCGGATCCGGTCGTCGGACGTAAACAGCCCTTCCGGGCCACCGATGATGACAAAGTCTTCTTCCCGTGACGCGGCCAGCTCGGCGGCGAGCTGCGCGGCCAACTCCTCATTGGGCACACTCACCACGTGGTAGCCGTCGGCTGCCGTGGCGCCCACAATCCCGTGGCCGATCACGCCCACGTGGCCGCCGTTGCGGCAGTAGCGGTCCAGTTCCGCAGCGAGTTCAGCGTTGCCGTCCCGGTCCTCGACTCGGGAAGTCCGCGATCCGGCGATCACGATGGAATCGGCGCGGCGTGCGGCGAAGGCAGCCACGGCTTCCTTCTCGTTTTCCGGAGCGCCCTCGGTGGTGGCCAGCAGCACCATCCTGTGCTGTTCCCTCGCGGCTTCCTGAACGCCGCGGGCTATGGCGGCAAAGTACGGATCGGCGATGTCGTGCACAATCAGCCCGATCAACCCGGAGCTGGACTTCGCCAGTCCCTGCGCCTGCGCGTTAGGAATGTAGCCGAGGGATTCGGCGGCCTGCCGCACGCGGTCCGCAATGTCCTTGCCGGGTATCCGGGCGGAACCGTTCAGCACGCGGGAGGCGGTGGCCGGTGACACGCCCGCCAACCGGGCCACCTCGGTGAGGGTACTTGCAGCCACAGCTTCTCCTGTTCGTACGGATTTTCAGCGCAAAGGGCACCGACTTCAGTATGGCAGTTTGGAGATACCCAGGGAAAGCGCTTGCCATTATGCGTTGACCGGTGGATGATGGATGCAGTGGGAATGCGCTTTCCCGATTCATCTTGAGTAACACTGCTCACTCACCGTGGAGGACACATGGGCTTCGAAACAAAGACGATCCGCATCGCCATGAACGGCATCACCGGCCGGATGGGTTACCGGCAGCACCTGCTGCGTTCCATCCTCCCCATCCGTGACGCCGGAGGCTTCACGCTGGAGGACGGCACCAAGGTCCAGATTGAACCTATTCTGGTGGGTCGCAATGAAGCCAAGATCCGCGAGCTGGCCGAGCTGCACAAGGTGGCCGAATGGACCACGGACCTGGATTCCGTGATCAACGATCCTTCGGTGGACATCATCTTCGATGCCTCCATGACCAGCCTCCGCGCCGCCACCCTGAAGAAGGCAATGCTGGCCGGCAAGCACATCTTCACCGAGAAGCCCACCGCCGAAACCCTCGAAGAAGCTATCGAACTGGCACGCATCGGCAAGGAAGCCTGCGTCACGGCTGGCGTTGTGCACGACAAGCTGTACCTCCCCGGCTTGGTCAAGCTCCGCCGTCTGGTGGACGAGGGCTTCTTCGGCCGCATCCTCTCCATCCGCGGCGAATTCGGCTACTGGGTCTTCGAAGGCGACGTCCAGGCTGCCCAGCGGCCGTCCTGGAATTACCGCAAGGAAGATGGCGGCGGCATGACCACAGACATGTTCTGCCACTGGAACTACGTCCTCGAAGGCATCATCGGCAAGGTCAAGAGCGTCAACGCCAAGACCGCCACCCACATCCCGGCCCGCTGGGACGAGGCCGGCAAGGAATATAAGGCCACCGCCGACGACGCCTCCTACGGCATCTTCGAGCTCGAAACCCCGGCCGGCGAGCCGGTCACCGGCCAGATCAACTCTTCCTGGGCAGTCCGCGTCTACCGCGACGAGCTTGTGGAATTCCAGATCGATGGCACGCACGGCTCCGCCGTTGCCGGTTTGAACAAGTGCGTTGCCCAGCAGCGCGCCCACACCCCCAAGCCCGTCTGGAACCCGGACCTGCCTGTCACGGAATCCTTCCGCGACCAGTGGCAGGAAGTTCCCGCCAACGCCGAGCTGGACAACGGCTTCAAGCTGCAGTGGGAAGAATTTCTGCGCGATGTTGTGGCTGGCCGCGAGCACCGCTTCGGCCTGCTGTCCGCCGCCCGCGGCGTGCAGCTCGCCGAGCTGGGCCTGCAGTCCAACGACGAACGCCGCACCATCGACATCCCGGAGATCACACTCTGATGACGTCCTTGATCCTTCCCTCCGACGACGGCGGCACCCGCGAGTACCGCCTCCAGGGCGGCGTGTCCTGGGCCCGCCCCACCGCCCCGCTCACGTCGCGGCGCGCCTACGCCGCCGCGCACGTCATTCCCGAGGTCCTGGCGGACAACACACCCGGGGCCCCGGCCACCCTCGACTGGGACGCCACCATGGCGTACCGGCATGAACTCTGGTCCTACGGCCTGGGCGTGGCCGATGCCATGGACACCGCGCAGCGCGGCATGGGCCTGGACTGGGCCGCAACCCAGCAGCTCATCAAGCGCACCGGTGTGGAGGCCGCTTCCGTGGTTTCCTCGGGCAGCGCCGCCACCGCCGGCAAGACTGTCCGCGACCTCGTCTCCTGCGGCGCCGGCACCGACCAGCTGGACCTCGCCACACTGCCCACGGGCAACGCAGGTCTTGCCGCCGTCCTGGACGCCTACCGCGAGCAGATCGCCGTTGTCAGCGAAGCCGGACCCAAGATCATCCTGATGGCCTCCCGGGCGCTTGCCCGCGTGGCCACCGGTCCGGACGACTACCTGCACGTTTACTCCACGTTGCTGCAGGAAGTGGACCAGCCCGTCATCCTGCACTGGCTCGGGACCATGTTCGATCCCGCGCTGGCCGGTTACTGGGGTTCGGACGACGTCGCCGCCGCGACCGAGACGTTCCTGTCCCTGATCCGGGAGCACACGGACAAGGTGGATGGCGTGAAGGTCTCCCTGCTGGACGCTTCCCACGAGGTTGCCCTGCGCGCTGCCCTTCCGGAAGGCGTCCGCCTCTACACCGGCGACGACTTCAACTACCCGGAACTGATCGACGGCGATGGCAGCCACCACTCTGACGCGCTGCTGGGCATCTTCGCCGCGATCTACCCGGCGGCTTCGGTTGCGCTGCAGAACTATGACGCCGGCAAAGCTGCGGAAGCGCGCGCCATCCTCGACTCCACCCGGGAACTGGGCAAGCACATCTTCAGCGCCCCCACGTTCTACTACAAGACCGGGATCGCCTTTATGTCCTGGCTCAACGGCAAGCAGCCCGGCTTCCAGATGGTGGGCGGCCTGCACTCCGGCCGCTCCGTGGTGCACCTGGCCAAAACGTTCGAGCTCGCCGACAAGGCAGGGCTGCTGAAAGATCCGGCCCTGGCCGCGTTCCGGATGTCCGACTACCTGCGCATCAACGGAGTGGGAGTATGAGCGACTTCTCGCGCCTGGCGATCAACAGCGCCACCACCAAGAAATGGACCCTCGCGCAGGTCGTCGAAGGCTGCGTCAACGCCGGCATCCCGTCGATCGGCCCCTGGCGCGACCGCGTTGAGGAAGCAGGGCTGGACAAGGCCGCCAAGCTGATCAAGGACGCCGGTCTCCGGGTCTCCTCGCTCTGCCGCGGCGGATTCCTGACAGCGGCCGACGCCGAAGGCCAGGCCGCAGCACTCGCGGACAACCGCGCGGCGATCCTCGAAGCCGCGGCGCTGGACACCCGGGAACTCTTCCTGGTGGTCGGCGGACTGGCGCCGGGGGAAAAGGACGTGGTGGCTGCCCGCCAGCGCGTCGCCGACCGCCTCGCCGACCTTGTTCCGTTCGCCTCCGAGAACGGGATCCGGCTGGTGCTCGAGCCCCTGCACCCGATGTACGCCGCTGACCGTGCCCTGATCTCCACTCTGGGACAGGCTTTGGACCTCGCAGCCCCGTTCGACACGAAGGATGTAGGCGTCGCCGTCGACACCTTCCACGTCTGGTGGGATCCGGAGCTCAAGGCGCAAATTGAACGCGCTGGCCGGGAAGACCGGATCGCCTCCTACCAGGTGTGTGACTTCAACATGCCGATCGCCGCGGATCCGCTGCTGTCGCGCGGATACATGGGCGACGGCGTCATTGACTTCGCCACCATCGGCACCTGGGTCCGCGACGCCGGGTACACCGGCGACATCGAAGTCGAAATCTTCAATCAGGAGATCTGGGACACGGATGGCAATATCGTCCTTTCCACGGTCAAGGAGCGCTTCGCGGAACTCGTCCTGCCGTACGCCTGAGAAACGGCAATTTCACGCCAGTCACACGATGAAAAAACACCCCAGTCTGCTGACCGGGGTGTTTTTTGCTGACCGGCGCATCCGTCAAGGACGTGCCAACTCATCATCATTTTGTGCCCCAGGAGGGAATCGAACCCCCGACCGGCGGATTAGAAGGCCGCTGCTCTATCCCCTGAGCTACTGGGGCACGTGGCGCCAGGACCAGAGATCCGGCGCATCAAAAGTTTACATGGCCCTACGGTGCGGACGCGTCACCTGGGCGCGCTGCTGGTACTTCTCCTCAACAGGGCAGGTTCGGGAAGGGTTGTGCACATACGCGAACTTGTCCCTCGCGGCCCGGTGCTGTCCGCGCGAAGCTGGTTCTGCCGCTAAGGCGCCACCTTTCGAGACAGGACAAGATGATGACTGACTATCAAACATTCCGGGGCTTCGTTGCAACGGATGTCAAGACCTCCACAACTCCGGGCGGCGTTGGCACAGCCTCGTTCCGCCTCGGTTCAACGGCACGGCGTTTTGACCGCGCTACCAGTACCTGGGTGGACAGCCACACCAACTGGTTCAACGTCCAGGGCTACCGGCAGCTGGCCGGGAATATGGCCTGCAGCATCAAGAAGGGCCAGTGCGTCATCGTTGTGGGCCGGCTCAAGCTGCGCAGCTGGGAGAAGGATGGCCGGGTCTATCATTCGGCCGAAATCGATGCGGATTCCGTGGGGCACGACCTCAAGAGAGGCTCGGCCAACTACATCCGCACCAGCGACACCGGAGCGCACCTCGTCTCAGACAACGGTGCGGCAGGGCAGGATGCGGCAGCGGACGCCAGCGGCATCGGCCCTGCTGATCCTGACGACGACGGTGGCGACCCGGAAGAAGGGGAGCACACGGACGATGACGCCGCAGCGTTGGGAGTCTTCCACGAGGACGCGAACGGCAACCACATCCCGGTGGACGCTGAAACGGGCGAGCTCGCCGGAGCCGCCGTCTGAAAATGCGGGCGTTGGATACCGCACGGGACACGGGCGGAACCCGGCGCCGGCAGTCGGCCGGTGCCGGGAGGGTTCCGTCCCGCGCTCGGCCGCGTGGCAGAATGGCGGCATGAATCGCGCGACGGACACCCGGCAGGCAACCCCGATCACCAGCCGGACCAACCGTTCCCGGCGGGTTGGGTCACGTGCGGGTCGGGCGCCCTTGGCGCTCGCCGGAAGCCTCCTGATGGTTTTGGCACTCACAGCCTGCACCGGCAGCTCCCCAGCAGGGCCCGGTTCAACTGGGGCCGGTCAGGGCGCTGCCATCCCCAGCGAAGTAGCAACTCCCTCTTCGCCGGCCACCACCGGAACAACGCAGCCGGCCGCCACATCCCCGGCGGAGGATCCGGCCATCGCTGTCATGAAAAAGACCGTAGCGGATGCCCTCGGCAGGCTGGCGGCGGGGACACCAAAGCCAGCCACAGCCCAGGTGACCGATGCCCTGACCGGGGCCGGGATTGCCCCCGCGGCCCTTGAGGTGTCGGCCAGCCGGACGCCTACCGGGCTGGAAGCGGATGCCATTGAAGCCGCAGTCTTACAGGGCACCAACTGCGTGGTGGGACAGGTCCGCGACGGCAGCGTCACCGTCATCGTTCTTCCGGTCCTGGCCGGCGGCAAGTGCTTCGTGGGTGCGGCGGCCTGACACCTCGAATGTGAGTTAAGCCCGCCAACCCACTAGATTTGGAACCATGGCGGAATTTATCTACACAATGACCAATGCCCGCAAGGCAGTTGGCGAAAAACTCATTCTTGACAACGTAAGCATGTCGTTCTTCCCGGGCGCCAAAATCGGTGTTGTTGGCCCGAACGGTGCCGGTAAGTCCACCATCCTGAAGATCATGGCCGGACTGGACATCCCCTCCAACGGTGAGGCCCGGCTCAGCCCCGGCTACACCGTGGGGATCCTGTTGCAGGAGCCTCCCCTGAACGAGGAAAAGACTGTCCTGGGCAATGTCCAGGAAGGTGTTGGCGAGATCTACGGGAAGATCCAGCGCTTCAACGAGATCTCCGAGGAAATGGCCAGCCCCGACGCTGACTTCGACGTGCTGCTCGAGGAAATGGGTCAGCTGCAGGAAGCCATTGACGCCGCGGAGGCTTGGGATCTCGATTCCCAGCTTGAGCAGGCCATGGACGCCCTCCGCTGCCCGCCTGCGGACGCGGACGTGACATTGCTCTCCGGCGGTGAGCGCCGCCGTGTGGCCCTCTGCAAGCTCCTGCTGCAGAAGCCTGACCTCCTGCTCCTGGACGAGCCCACCAACCACCTGGACGCCGAGAGCGTGCTGTGGCTGGAACAGCACCTCTCCAGCTACGCCGGCGCAGTCCTGGCTGTCACCCACGACCGGTACTTCCTGGACCACGTCGCCGAATGGATCGCCGAGGTTGACCGCGGCCACCTGTACCCCTATGAAGGCAACTACTCCACGTACCTGGAGAAGAAGCGGGCCCGCCTGGAAGTCCAGGGCAAGAAGGACGCCAAGCAGGCCAAGCGCCTCACCGAGGAACTCGAGTGGGTACGCTCCAACGCCAAGGGCCGCCAGACCAAGTCCAAGGCCCGTCTGGCCCGCTACGAGGAGATGGCAGCCGAGGCTGACCGGACCCGCAAGCTTGACTTCGAAGAGATCCAGATTCCGCCGGGCCCGCGCCTGGGCGGGCTGGTCCTGGAAGCCAGGAACCTGCAGAAGGGCTTCGACGACCGCACCCTGATTGACGGACTGTCCTTCACGCTTCCCCGCAACGGCATCGTCGGCGTCATTGGCCCCAACGGCGTGGGCAAGTCCACGCTGTTCAAAACCATCATTGGCCTGGAGCCTCTCGACGGCGGCGAGCTGAAGATCGGCGATTCGGTCAAGATCTCCTACGCTGACCAGAGCCGCGGCGGCATCGACCCGAACAAGACCCTGTGGGAAGTTGTTTCCGACGGCCTTGATTACATCCAGGTGGGCCAGGTTGAGATGCCGTCCCGTGCCTACGTTGCCGCTTTCGGCTTCAAGGGCCCGGACCAGCAGAAGAAGGCCGGGGTGCTCTCCGGTGGTGAGCGCAACCGCCTCAACCTTGCCCTGACCCTCAAGCAGGGCGGTAACCTGCTGCTCCTTGACGAACCCACTAACGACCTCGACGTCGAGACACTCAGCAGCCTTGAAAACGCGTTGCTGGAGTTCCCCGGCTGCGCTGTAGTGGTATCGCACGACCGCTGGTTCCTGGACCGGGTGGCCACGCATATCCTGGCCTACGAAGGCGACGAGGAAAACCCCGCCAAGTGGTACTGGTTCGAGGGTAACTTCGAATCCTACGAGGAGAACAAGGTAGAGCGGCTCGGACCCGATGCGGCCAAGCCGCATCGCGTGACGCACCGCCGCCTCACCCGCGACTGATCGCAAACAAAGGCCGGCACGCCGTCAAGGGTGCCGGCCTTTCTGCTGCCCGCCAGCTGTCTGCCTGCCGGAAGCCAGTCAGCAGGCAAACCAGTCAACGCAGGAAAACCCCGCCCGGAAATATTTCCGGGCGGGGTTGCCTGCATCAGGGGATGCCTTGGTGGGGGACCGACGAATCAGGCCTGCGCCGTGTTCCTGCTCTGCAGTCCTTCGGGCACCCGCAGCATGCCTTCTTGCGCCACCGTTGCTACGTGCACCCCGCTGCGGTCGAAGATCTTGCCCGTGGCCAGCCCGCGTGCACCCTGGGCGCTCGGCGATTCCTGCACATACAGCAGCCAGTCATCAACCCTGACGGGCCGGTGCCACCACATGGCGTGGTCCAGACTGGCCACGCTCATGCCCGGAGTCATCCAGGGCAGGCCGTGCTTGCGAAGGATGGGCTCCAGGAGGGTGTAATCGCTGGCGTAGGCCAGTGCCGCCCGGTGCAGATTGGGGTCATCGGGCAGCGGACCCAGGGTCTTCATCCACACGGCGTTCGTGGCCACCTTCTCCTCGGGGGCCGAGACGTACAGGGCGGGGTCGATGTGCCGCACGTCGAACGGCCGCTCGGACGACATATGGCGGGCCAGGGGGTGGTCAAAGCGGGCGAGCAGATCGGCCGTGCTGGGCAGCGACTCCGGATCCGGCATGCCCGCCGGCATGGTGGACTGATGGTCCAGGCCGTCGTCCTCGTGCTGGAACGAGGCGATCATTGAGAGGATCGGGACCCCGTCCTGGTACGCGTGGACGCGGCGGGCTGAAAATGACCGGCCGTCCCGGAGCCGCTCCACCCCGAAAGTGATGGGCTTGTTGGCGTCGCCGGCCCGGAGGAAGTAGCCGTGCATCGAGTGGGCCACTCGGTCCGGCTCCACGGTCCTCATGCCGGCCATCATTGACTGGGCCAGCACCTGGCCACCGAAGACACGGTGCCGTGGCTGCCTCTGGGAGGGTCCGAGAAAAATGTCTTCATCCGTCCGGGCGCCGTCAAGGCTGCCCAGATCGAGCAGTCCGATCAGGGTATCCATGGGGTCATCGATGGCGGCCTCTTCGTCAAGGCCGGTGTACGCGTCAGTCATGGTTTGACTCTAGACGCCGCCCTGCCGCTGCTCAACCGGGCCTCAGCCGGTAGTGTTCTTAATGTGTCTGACCTACTTACGAAGTCCTTCCGGTTCGCCGACCCGCGTGATCTCGCCGATCTGCGCACGTTTACTACCCGTGCCAAGACGGTCGACGACGGTGCCATCCGGCTTCAGGCCGCAGGTTCCGTTCTCGCAGCCTACGTGTGCGTGCTGCGGCCCCGCCTGCTGGGCGAATCCACCCCCACCATCCTGGGCCTGCGCACCATGGCGCTGGCGGAACCGTCAGCGATCGACGTGACGGTGCCGCTCTCAGCCGTCCTGGACCGGCTTGCCAGGGCAGGAGAGGACGACGTCGAGCTGTCAGTTCCGCCGTCTACCGTCACCGAATCGTGGACGGGCGTCGGCGCACCGCGCACCGGCTGGGAGCTGGTGGGTGTGTTGTCGGATGCCGAACTCCGGCGCGCGGCTGAAGCTGGCATCACCGAAGTGGCGGGCATCATGCCCGCCCAGCCGGGGGCACTGATCGTCAACAACGCACGCGCCGCCGTATGGGGCCGGGCCCTTGATGACTCCGGCATCCCGGCAGGAGCAGCCTTCGCCGCCCTCACCCTGGGTTTCCTCGCCGACGGGGACCAGAAGCTGTACCGGGCAGGCCGCTGGTTCCGCCTCAGCGGTCCGCGCGGCCACGTCCTGGCACGGACCGGCAGCGGCCTCTAGTACCCGGCCAGCCGTCGTCGTACGCGCTAAGTCTCCAGCCCCGCAGGACGGACTCGGGCCTCAGGCGTCCGAGGGGCTGTTCACCATGGACAGCGCGGCACGGTCCATGTAATCCCAGAGCGTTCCCTCGTACAAGGGAGGCAGTTCCAGGGCGTCGACGGCCGTCCGCATGTGGAACAGCCAGCGGTCCTTGGCCTCGGGGGTTACCCGGAATGGCATGTGGCGCATCCTCAGTCGAGGGTGTCCGCGTTCTTCGCCGTACGTGGTGGGGCCGCCCCAGTACTGCTCCAGGAACATCAGGAACCGCCGCTTGGCCGGCTCCAGGTCCTCTTCCGGGTACATCGGGCGCAACAGCGGGTCCGTGGCGACGCCGTCGTAAAAGACATCGATTAGCTTGACGAACGTCTTGTGTCCGCCCACGGCATCGTAGAAGTTCTCCGTGTAGCCGGGCTGGCTGAAGGGATCGTTCTGCATGAGCTGGCGTGGCTGCTGCGGCTCGGCGGGTATGGTCATGTCTCTATTCTCCGGCCTTTTGCTCAGTCTTTTTCGCCTCGGTGGCAGGCGCACTCAGGGCAGCGTCCTGCCCAGCGACCGGCAAGTCCGGCACCGACACGTCCGCTACCGGCACGTAGTTGCCCTGCGAACGGTTGCCGACACGAAGGATCTCTCCATTGCGGAGGTACCAGACGGCGCCGTCCTCCGAGCGGACCCGGGTGATGCGCAGCCCCATGGACTCCACCACGCCCACCACTTCACTGGTTTCGATCACGTCGCCGATCCCGTACTGGTCCTCAATGGTGATGAAGATGCCCGCGAGGAAGTCGCGGATCAGCTGCTGGGCGCCAAAGCCGATGGCGATACCCAGGATTCCCACGCTGGTCAGCAGCGGTGCGATGTTGATGTCCAGGTTCTGCAGCACATACATGGTGGTGATCACGGCCACCAGGACTCCCACGATGCTGTTGAGCAGGGAACCGATGGTTTCCGCCCGCTGCACGCGGCGTTCATGATCCAGGGCCCGGAGGGCGGGGGCAACCCACTTGAAGTGCGGTTTCTTGAAGAAGTTGGTACCGGACGCCACGCGCTTGCTGATCCGGGAAATTACGAAGGTGGCCACAAGCCATATCGCGATTCCGACGCCAAGGCTGATCACAATGCCCGTGATGCTGACGCCGTTGGGCTGCGAGGTGAGGGGCGGGGGTGTAATCGACATCGTGCTGAACATAGAGGCAAAACTCCTTGGGGGTCACCGGCGGCGGCCGGGGGATGACGTCGGCCCATGCACAGGTTCGCCCGCGGCATAAGGCTCTGTTCTCTTTCAACCCTAGCGCCGTAGCGTGGCCCCATGCGCATCCTCATTCTGGGCGGAACCGCCTTTCTCTCCTCTGAAATCGCCCGGCAGGCCGTTTCCGCAGGTCACACAGTCACGTGCCTGGCCCGCGGATCGGCGACCGAGCCGCCAGACGGTGTCCAGTGGGTAAAAGCGGACCGTTCACTCGGCGCGAACAGCTACGCACAGGTGGTTGGGGACTGGGATGCGGTCATTGACGTGGCCCGCCATCCTGTTCCGGCCACGGAGGCGCTGGCCGCCCTGGCCCACCGGACTGCCCACTGGACGTTTGTGTCCAGCTGCTCCGTCTACGCAGACCATTCGACGCCGGGAGCGGCTGAGGACGCTGCCCTGCTGGCACCGCTGACCGCCGGCACAGAATCCACCCCGGAGAACTATGGGGAATCCAAGTCGGCGATTGAACAGGCCACCTTGGAGGCAGCGGGGGACAGGGCCCACCTCTGCCGCGCCGGCCTGATCAGCGGCCCCGGCGATGGGACGGACCGCTACGGCTACTGGCCTGCACGGTTTGCCCGGGACAACACGCCGGCCGTGGTCCCGGCCATCGACGGCCACGCCACGCAAGTGATTGATGTGCGGGACCTCGCGGCCTGGGTACTCGATGCTGCCCAGCGTGGGGTGACGGGGCCGCTGAACGCCGTGGGCGAGCAGGTGCCCTTTGGCGAGTACCTCGAGGCGGCCAAAACAGTGGCCGGGTACCAAGGCGAGGTCCTGAAGGCCCCGGAGGATTGGCTCGTGGAGTCCGGGATCGACTATTGGGCCGGACCGGACTCCCTCCCGCTGTGGCTGCCGCCCGGCCACGAAGGGTTCTGCAACCGCAGCAACTACGCCGCCAGGGCCGCCGGGCTCGCAATACGGCCTTGGCAGGAAACGCTGGCGGCCACGCTTGAGGACGAGCGCCGCCGCGGCCTGGACCGCCGCCGGAAGGCAGGGCTCGGGCCGGCCACCGAAGCCCGGCTGGCCCAGGAACTACTGGCTGGTGAAGTACTGACCGGCCGGTGACTGCGTGTCAGGCCACCGCAGTCACAGGTAAATGATGCACGGGGAAGTTGACGCTCCGGGCGATGAAACAGACCGCGTTGGCTTCGCGGTGCAGCTGTTCGGCCAGATCCACATGGGCCGCGTCCACTACGGTCACCCGCGGGTGCAACGTGACGGACTCAAACTGCCCGCTACCATCGCGATTCAGGCGCATCAGACCGGTGGCGTCGTCCTGATAGTCGGTCACCACAACCCCGTGCTTCACGGCCACATGCAGGAAGGACAGCATGTGGCACTGCGCCAGCGCCGCCAGGAGCAGCTGCTCCGGGTTGTAGCGGTCACGATCCCCATGGAACGTCGGATCGGCCGAGCCGGGCAGGACCGGCAGCCCGGGGATCCGGACGTCGTGGTCCCGTGAGTAGCCACGGTACGACGACGTGCCGTCTCCCAGGTTGCCGGTCCACTGCACCGTCAGGGAATAGTGGTGCTCGCCCAGGCTCATGGCGCGTGGCCTACAGCTCGCCCGGCAGTACGTCGGCCGCGCGTGCCCGCAGGGCCCGGGCCACGCCGTCGCGGTTTTCCAGCATCATGCGGCGCAGGGCGGCGCTGTCCGCCGGAAGGCCGGCG
This sequence comes from Pseudarthrobacter lactosi, assembly GCF_055412785.1. Classification (NCBI taxonomy): domain Bacteria; kingdom Bacillati; phylum Actinomycetota; class Actinomycetes; order Micrococcales; family Micrococcaceae; genus Pseudarthrobacter; species Pseudarthrobacter lactosi. The sequence continues at coordinate 853,493 of NZ_JBVAYS010000001.1, read as the reverse complement.
AGGAAAGCATCCGTCCGATCCACCGTTGCCTGCGTGGTCAGCAGCGCCGGGTAAAGCCCGACGACGATCTGCTGGGCGAGGGCGTGCGTGCGGTTCGCCACGATCCCGGGAACAGCCTTGAAGTACTTTTCCGCGTACGGCTCCAGCAGTGAACGGTCCAGCACCCGCATGAAGCCGTTGACGGCTGAACCCTGGAGCGCATTGGAGAGTTCTCCCGTGACCACGATCGAGTCCCAGGCGGCGGCCTTGGCTTCGGCGGTGGGGATGGCAGCCGTGGCCAGGGCCGCGGCGTTCTGTCCGCTCGCGGTGTTGTCGCGGTCCAGTTCGGCGTCGATCTCGGCCTGGCCCAGCCGGCCACCGGCCACCAGCGACGCCAGCAGCTCCCAGCGGAGGTCCTGGTCCACGGCCAGCCCGTCCAGGGTCATTGTGCCGTCCAGCAGCCCGGCGACGGTGTCCAGCTGGCCTGAGCTGCGGGCCAGCAGGGCAAACGACTTCACAAACTGCAGCTGGGCGTCGGACCCGCCAAGTGCAGCGCTGGCAAGGTCCCACAGCGTGTCCACGGCGGCGACAGCAGTGGCCTCGCGGTGTTCCTCAGCGACGTAGAAGTTCAGGGTGGTGGCCAGCTGGCGCAGCTGGACCAGGATCACCGAAGAATCCGATTCCGCGGCCACGTTGGCCAGGATCAGTGCCACGTACCGGCGCGCCGGGGACTCCCCGTCGCGGGCAGCGTCCCAGGCAGAGTTCCACACCAGGGTGCGCGGCAGGCTCTCGCTGAAGTCCTTCAGATGCGCCGTCGCCGTGGCGAGGGACTTCTCATCCAGCCGGACCTTCGCGTAGGCGAGGTCGTCGTCGTTGACCAGGATCAGGTCTGGCTGGGCCAGGCCCGCTAGCGCCGGCACCTCCGTGCGCTCGCCGTCGACGTCGAGCTCCACACGATGCACGCGCTCCAGCCTTCCAACGCTGTTCAGGTTGTAGAAGCCAACGGCGAGCCGGTGCGGACGGATGGTGGGCCACTCCTCGACAGCTGACTGCACGATGGTGAAGGATGTCAGCGTCCCGGCGTCATCCACGGCGAGCTCCGGCTTGAGCGTATTGACGCCGGCAGTCTCCAGCCAGAGGCGGCCCCACTGGTCCAGGTCGCGGCCGCTGGCCTTCTCCAGCTCCACCATGAGGTCGCTGAGCTCGGTGTTCTGCCACGCGTGCTTGGCGAAGTACTCCCGGACCCCGGCCATGAACTGCTCCGGCCCTACCCACGCCACCAGCTGGCGCAGGACAGAGGCGCCCTTGGCGTAGGTGATGCCGTCAAAGTTGACCTCCACGTCCTGCAGGTCGCTGATGTCGGCGAAGATCGGGTGCGTGGTGGGCAGCTGGTCCTGGCGGTAGGCCCAGGACTTCTCCACCGATGCGAAAGTGGTCCACGCGCTGGTGAAGGACGTGTTTTCCACGGCGGCGAGGTGGGACATGTATTCGGCGAACGATTCGTTGAGCCAGAGGTCGTTCCACCAGCGCATGGTCACCAGGTCGCCGAACCACATGTGCGCGAGTTCGTGCAGCACAGTGATGGCCCGGCGCTCGATCTGCGCCCCGATCACTTTGCTCCGGAAGACGTAGCCTTCGAGGATGGTCACCGCGCCGGCATTCTCCATGGCGCCCGCGTTGAACTCCGGCACGAACAGCTGGTCGTACTTCTCGAACGGGTACGGGAAGCCGAACTGCGCCTCGAAGAATTCGAAGCCCTGGCGGGTCAGGTCAAAGATGTTGTCCGCGTCGAGGTACTGCATCAGGGATTTCCGGGCAAATACTCCCAGCGGGATCACGCGGCCGTCGGAACTGGTGACCTCGGACCGGACAGCCTGGTACGGGCCGGCGATCAGGGCGGTGACATAGGAAGACAGCCGCGGTGTGGGCGTGAACGCCCAGACCGAGCGGGCGCCGCCGTCGTCCCCTGGCGTGGCCTCGACGGGGGCCGGGGTGGGGGAATTGGAGATGACATCCCAGTGCGAGGGTGCCGTGACCGTGAACCTGAAGGTGCCCTTGAGGTCGGGCTGCTCAAACACCGCGAACATGCGGCGCGAATCGGGAACCTCGAACTGCGTGTACAGGTACACCTCGTTGTCCACCGGATCCACAAAGCGGTGCAGGCCTTCGCCGGTGTTCATGTACGGCGCGTCGGCCACCACCGTGAGTTCGTTGGCGGCGGCCAACCCGGGGAGCTGGATCCGGATGCCGTCGGACACCGCGGCAGGGTCCAAAGCGCGTCCGTTGAGCGTGACGCTGTGCACTGCGTCGGTGACCGCATCGATGAACGTGGCGGATCCGGGCACTGCCGTGAACTTCACCGTGGTGGTGGTCCCGAACACCTTCTCGCCCCTGGTCAGGTCCAGAATGACGTCGTAGGAGTCAACGTTGATGAGTTCGGCACGCTCGCGGGCTTCGGCGCGAGTCAGGTTCATACCTGGCAAGTGGGGCCTCCAGAAGGGGTTGCGGTTGCCGGCGGGCGGTGGCCTGCACCGGCACAGTGAAGTCATTCTGTCACGGCGCCCGGCGGGAGTAGCGTTAATGCATGGGAAAGTTCCGGGATTCAGTGGATACCAAGGCACTGCGCTTCGTGGTGGGCTTTCCCGTGGTCCTCGCGGCGGCTTTTGTCTTCTGCGCGTTTTTGCTGCGGCCCGATCTTCCGGACCCGGTAGCGGTGAGCTGGACGGACGACGGCGGCGCCGCCTTTGCCCCGTTGGGCGCCTATGCGGCCGGTGGCGCTCTCCTCATCCTTGCCTCAGGCTGGTTGGTGCTGTCCCAGGCGGTACAGCTGTCCCGGCCCGCTGTGATGCGCCGGATCATGATGGGCACGGGACTGTTCCTGAGCCTGTTCATCACCAGCGTCCTGGCGGCAGGGCTGGTGGGCCAGGCCGGCCTCGCCGACGCCCGGGAGTCCCGGGTGGATCTCACGGTCCTCGCCCTCGGGAGCGGGGCGGCGTTGTCGCTGGGCGTCATCATCGCGTTCGTCTTCAAAGCCGACGCGCGGTGGTCGCCCGAGGATGACCGGGCCCTGGAACTGGCTCTTGTCCGCGAACTTGACCCGGAGCTCGCCGGAGACACTTTCCGGATGTGGGTGCACGCCCGCAGCTCCGTGTTTGTGATGATCGCGGTGGCCAGCCTGTTCCCCGCCGCCCTGATCGCCGCGGCACTGCCATGGCTCGGGGCCCTGATGGCTGCCCTCGCTGTGCTGGCCGCTGCCTTCCTCTGCGCCCGCGTCAAAGCCGACCGCCGCGGCCTTCGCGTCCTGGTGGCCGGCGTACTGCCGGTGATGGCCGTGCCGGCAGCCGCGATTTCCACTGCCAGCGCCGCGGACGTCCGCGCTTCCGACTACGGCGGGTGGGGCTACCGCAACCACAGCGGTACCGCCGCGATGCTGGTCAGCAGCGGCCCCGCCGTCGTCGTTCATCAAACAGATGGGCGCAACCTTGCAGTCAGCGGCGGTAGCCCCGCATCCGCGGCCCGGCTGGCAGAAGTCCTGACCCGGGTGGCGGCGAGGGCACGGCGTAGTACCTCCGGCGGGGATGCCCCCGGCGAACGCGCCCCTGGGGCTGAGTCCTAGTATTCTTGTCCCTGATGATCTGACCCTGGCCTGAACCAGCCCCGCTGGCCTGCGCCGAAACGAACGGATAATGCTGTGACTTCTTCCCCTGCCTTCCCGCGGGTACACATCGCCACCGACCACGCAGGCATGGAACTCAGCGCCCACCTGGTCCACCACCTCACGGCCAAGGGCTACGACGTGGTGGACCACGGCCCCAAGGAATACGACGCCCTGGACGACTACCCGTCCTTCTGCATCAACGCTGCGCTCGCCGTCGTTGCTGACCAGCAGGCAGGTATCCATGCCCTGGGCATCGTCCTGGGCGGCTCGGGCAACGGGGAACAGATTGCGGCCAACAAGGTCAAGGGGGTCCGCGCTGCACTCGCCTGGAACCACTCCACCGCCACCCTGGCGCGTGAACACAACGACGCCAACGTGGTGGCCGTGGGCGGCCGCCAGCACACGGTTGAGGAAGCAACTGAACTGATCGAGGCCTTCCTGGCTGAGCCCTTCAGCAACGACGAACGGCACGTCCGCCGCATCGGCAAGATCGCGGCTTACGAAACCACCGGCGAGGTCATCGAGTAGTGCCCGAAGGGCATTCCGTCCGCCGCCTGGCGCAGCAGTTCGCGGACGTTTTTACCGGGGAGTCACTGGCCGTCAGCAGTCCGCAGGGCCGGTTCGTTGCCGGCGCAGCCCTGCTGGACGGCCAGGTCCTGACGGCTTCTCGAGCCCACGGCAAGCATCTCTTCCTGCACTTTGACCACGCCGTGGTGCTGCACGTCCACCTGGGGCTCTATGGTGCTTGGGACTTCGGCGGCGACGCGACCTTCAACGGGGCCTCCAGCATCGGCGCGCCGCGGAAGATCGGGGAGCGCGAGGTCTTCGACGACGCCGAAATTTTCGACGACGCCGGGACCGTTGAGTACGCAGGTCCGCCCGAGCCCCGCGGCGCCGTGCGCGTCCGGCTGGTCAGCCGCCATGGCTGGGCAGACCTTCGCGGTGCCACCACCTGCGCGGCCATCACCGAGGCTGAAGCGCGCGCCGTCCTGGCCCGGCTGGGGCCGGATCCGCTGCACAACCGTCCCGCGGACAAGACCCGCTTTGTGACGGGCCTTTTGTCCCGCAAGACGCCCATTGCAGCGCTGCTGATGGACCAGAAGGTGATTGCCGGCGTCGGGAATGTCTACCGGGCAGAAGTGCTGTTCCGGCAACGCTTGGATCCGTGGCTGCCGGGCACTGCCCTTTCCAGCAGCGCCGCCGGCCTGTTGTGGGATGACACGGCCGCCGTAATGGCCGACGGCGTCCGCGATGGTCGGATCATCACCACGCCGCAGGCGTATTGGGAGCCGGATCGCACGGAGCCAGATTACGGGGAGCCAGATTACCGGGAGCCAGGGGCGGTCCTGCCCTCGGGCGGCGATGCCCACTTCGTGTACAAGCGCGAAGGGCAGCCCTGTCGGGTCTGTGCCGTGCCGGTGGCCATCACGGAAATGGTGGGCCGCAAGCTGTACTGGTGCCCCGGCTGCCAGCAGCGGTAGCCAACTGACGGCGGTAGGCAACAAAGTCAGCAGACTTCTAAGTCTGCCGAACGAAAAATGCAGGGCCCGTCAGCGACGGGCCCTGCATTGTGTGGAGGGGACGACGGGAATCGAACCCGCATCATCAGTTTGGAAGACTGAGGCTTTACCACTAAGCTACGTCCCCGGAAAATACACCTCAGCTGTTGCATCAGGCTGTACTGTGTTTCTTCGGGCTGGCTGTTGAAGCCGGATACAACTAAACCTAATGCATGCCCCACGTGTCAAATGTGCAAAGAACGCCCGGATGAACGTAGACTTGCCTGTGCACTTACGGGGTGTAGCTCAGCTTGGCTAGAGCACCTGCTTTGGGAGCAGGAAGTCGCAGGTTCAAATCCTGTCACCCCGACTCTGCGGCTCGGGCCGTGCATACGGCCCGGGCAAGAAAACTGCGTTTGCAGAAACCCATCCCACAAACCCAGGAGTACTTAGACCGTGAAGAGCGCTGTCGAGAACCTCACCCCCACGCGGGTCAAGCTCAATGTTGAGGTCCCTTTTGAGGAATTGAAGCCCAGCATCGACGAGGCATACAAGACTGTTGCTTCGCAGATCCAGGTCCCTGGCTTCCGTAAGGGCAAGGTCCCGTCCAAGCTGATCGATCAGCGCGTTGGCCGCGGCTACGTGCTGGAGACGGCCATCAACGAAGGCCTCAACGGCTGGTACCAGGCTGCAGTCCAGGAATCCGGCATCCGGCCCCTGAGCCGTCCCGAGGTTGAAATCACCGAAGTTCCGGACCCCAGCTCCACGGACGGGGAACTGAAGTTCCACGCCGAGGTTGATATCCGCCCGGAGATCGAACTCCCGGACTACGCCGGCATCAAGGTCGAGGTAGCTGCAGCGGAATCCTCCGATGAAGACGTTGAGAAGGCCCTGGATGAACTGCGCGGCCGCTTCGGCACGCTGAAGTCCGTGGACCGCCCGGCCGCCGATGGCGACTTCCTGACCATCGACATCACCGCCACCATTGACGGTGCCGACGTTGATTCCGCGTCCGGCCTGTCCTACCAGGTGGGCACCGAAACCATGCTCGAGGGCCTGGACGAGGCCGTCACCGGCCTCAGCGTTGACGAAGACGCCATCTTCGAAACCACCCTGGTGGGCGGTGACCATGCCGGCGAGTCCGCCCAGGTGAAGGTTGTTGTCAAGGCCGTCAAGGAGCGCGAGCTTCCGGAAGCCAACGACGACTTCGCCCAGCTGGCCTCCGAGTTCGACACGCTGACCGAACTCCGCGAGGACCTGGCCAAGCAGGCTGCCGACTCCAAGGTTGTTGAGCAGGGCGTAGAGGCCCGCGACAAGGTCCTGGACAAGCTCGTTGAACTCGTCCAGGTTCCGGTTCCGGACTCCGTGGTCGAAGAGCAGGTCGAAGCCCACTTCAAGGAGGGCAACGGCCACGGTGAAGGCGAGCACGACACCGAGGAGCACCGCGAAGAGGTCAAGGCCAACACCGCCCGCGCCTTCCAGAACGAAGTCATCCTCGACGCCATCGCCGAAAAGGAAGAAGTCAACGTCAGCCAGGCTGAGCTGATCGACTACATCGTCAGCGCCGCCAGCCAGTACGGCATGGACCCGAACCAGTTCGCCCAGATCATCGATCAGAGCGGCCAGGTTCCCATGATGGTTTCCGAGGTCCGCCGCCGGAAGGCACTGGCTGTCGTCCTGGGCCAGGCCACTGTGACCGACTCTGACGGCAAGACTGTTGACCTCAGCGACTTCGTCCGCCCCGGCGGCGAAGACGAGGCTCCCGCTGTCGACGGTGAAGCCGCGACAAGCGCTGCTGAAGACACCAGCGCCGAGACCGAAGCCACCCCGAGTGACGACCCGGCAGCAGTGAAGTTCTAGCACGCCCCTGGCAGTGCGACTGATGGCAGCCCCCGGACCTACTGGTCCGGGGGCTGCCTTGGTTAACGGGCAGTTGCAGGGATCGTGCGCCGTCAGCGAACAGCGCGATTCCGGCGAACAAATCGGCCACTAAACCGGTTAGTGTCCAAGTAGTGAAGTTCAGTGATGTCACCGTCACCAGCGAGAGGTAAGTACACATGTCACAGCACGCAGAGGCCCCCCGGATGGCGACTGTAGATCCGGCCGGCCAGGACAACTACATCTACAACCGCCTCCTGAAAGAGCGCATCATCTGGCTGGGCTCCGAGGTGCGTGACGACAACGCCAACGCCATCTGCTCGCAGCTGCTGCTCCTGTCCGCCGAGAACCCGGAAAAGGACATCTACCTCTACATCAACTCTCCCGGCGGTTCCGTGACCGCAGGCATGGCCATCTATGACACCATGCAGTTCATTCCGAACGATGTGGTCACCGTCGCCACCGGCCTGGCAGCCTCCATGGGCCAGTTCCTGCTCTCCTCCGGCACCAAGGGCAAACGCTATGCCACCCCCAACGCCCGCGTCCTGATGCACCAGCCCTCCGGCGGCATCGGCGGCACGGCCTCGGACATCAAGATCCAGGCCGAGCTCATCCTTCACATGAAGAAGGTCATGGCTGAACTGACCGCGGATCAGACCGGACAGTCGGTGGAAACCATCCTCAAGGACAACGACCGCGACAAATGGTTCACCGCCACGGAAGCCCTCGAATACGGCTTCTTCGACAAGATCGCTGCCCACGCCGGCACCGTGGCCGGCGGCGGCGGAACCGCCAACGGCCCCTCCGGCGAGTCGGCATCCGAGAAGTAACCCGGCAATAGAACCTTTAGATCAGGAGCAACAAAAATGACTTACAACTTCGGATCGACTGCCGGTAACCTTCCGACCAGCCGCTACGTCCTTCCCCAGTTCGAAGAGCGCACGCCTTATGGCTTCAAGCGCCAGGACCCCTACACCAAACTGTTCGAGGACCGCATCATCTTCCTCGGCGTCCAGGTGGATGACGCCTCGGCCGACGACGTCATGGCCCAGCTGCTGGTCCTCGAGTCCACCGACCCGGACCGTGACATCACCCTGTACATCAACTCCCCGGGTGGCTCGTTCACCGCCATGACGGCGATCTACGACACCATGCAGTACATCCGGCCTGAAATCCAGACCGTCTGCCTCGGCCAGGCGGCCAGTGCCGCCGCGGTTCTGCTTGCCGCAGGCACCCCCGGCAAGCGTTTGGCGCTGCCCAACGCGCGTGTCCTGATCCACCAGCCGGCGCTGTCCGGCGGCCAGGGTGGCCAGGCTTCGGACCTCGAGATCCAGGCCGCGGAAGTTATGCGGATGCGCTCCTGGCTCGAGGACACCCTCGCACACCACTCCGGCCGCACCTCTGAGCAGGTCAACAACGACATCGAGCGCGACAAGATCCTGACCGCGGCTGATGCCCTGGAGTACGGCCTTATCGACCAGGTCCTTGATTCCCGCAAGATCAAGCCACAGGCAATTACCAGATAGTCCGGCTCTATCGGCGGCCGGTGCGGTCCCAGTTATTTGGACCGCACCGGCCTTCGCTTTCCACCCTTGGGCGCAATTGTGACCTAGAGTGGAAGATGTCACGGCCGGTCCTCCCAGGCCCGCTACGATTCCAGCAACGGTGCACAGCTGCCTGGCAGCAAGATACTAAAGGGGTTCACATATGGCTCGGATTGGCGAGAGCACGGATCTGCTGAAGTGTTCTTTCTGCGGAAAGAGCCAGAAGCAGGTACGCAAGCTCATTGCCGGGCCCGGTGTCTACATCTGCGACGAATGCATTGAACTCTGCAACGAGATCATTGAGGAAGAACTCGCGGAAGTCGCCGATCTGGGCAGCTTCGAACTGCCCAAGCCCCGCGAGATCTTTGACTTCCTGCAGGAATACGTCATCGGCCAAGAACCTGCGAAACGTTCCCTCGCCGTCGCCGTCTACAACCACTACAAACGGATCCAGGCCGGCCACGCCCCCAAGAGCGGCAGCCTCGCCGAGGGCGGCCACCACGACGACGTCGAAATCGCCAAGTCCAACATCCTTCTGATCGGCCCGACCGGCTGCGGTAAAACCTATCTGGCCCAGACATTGGCGCGGCGCCTGAACGTTCCGTTTGCCGTTGCCGACGCCACCGCGCTCACCGAAGCCGGCTATGTGGGTGAGGACGTGGAGAACATTCTCCTCAAGCTCATTCAGTCAGCGGACTACGACGTCAAGAAGGCCGAACAGGGCATCATCTACATTGACGAAATCGACAAGATTTCGCGCAAAAGCGAGAACCCCTCCATCACCCGGGACGTCTCCGGTGAGGGCGTGCAGCAGGCCCTCCTGAAGATCCTCGAAGGAACCGTGGCCTCGGTTCCGCCGCAGGGCGGACGGAAACACCCGCACCAGGAATTCATCCAGATCGACACCACGAACGTGCTCTTTATCGTGGCGGGCGCCTTTGCCGGGCTGGAAGAGATCATCGGTTCGCGCTCCGGGCGCAAGGGCATCGGCTTCGGTGCCCCGCTCAACGATGCCAGCAACAAGGTGGACTCCTACGGCGAAGTGATGCCCGAGGACCTGCTGAAATTCGGCCTCATCCCGGAATTCATCGGCCGCCTGCCCGTTATCACTACGGTCTCCAGCCTGGACCGGGATGCACTCATCCAGATCCTCTCCACGCCGAAGAACGCGCTGGTCAAGCAGTACCAGAAGATGTTCCAGATCGACGGCGTGGAACTCGTCTTTGATGAGGACGCCCTCAACGCCATCGCCGACCAGGCCCTGGAGCGTGGCACCGGTGCCCGCGGCCTCCGCGCCATCATGGAGGAAGTGCTGCTCCCGGTGATGTTCGACCTCCCCAGCCGCGAAGACGTGGCCAGCGTAGTCATCACCGCTGACGTTGTCCTCAGCAAGGCCGAGCCCACCCTCATTCCGCACGTGACCAAGCGACGCAAGTCCGCCTGACGCGTCCGCCACCCTGCCAGCCCCTTCCACCGTCCATCCCCGCACGCCCAGGAACCCGAGGACTCACGCATGACTGAAACAACCATCAACCAGGCCGACTTCTGGTTCGATCCGCTGTGCCCGTTCGCCTGGATCACCTCACGCTGGATCGGCGAAGTTGAGGCCGTCCGCGACATTGAGACCGTGTGGCATGTGATGAGCCTGGCCGTCCTCAACGAGGGGCGCGAACTGGACGCCGGCTACCGGGAGCTCATGGACAAGGCCTGGGGCCCGGTCCGGGTCATCATCGCGGCCCAGGAGCAGCACGGCGACAACGTGGTGAAGCCGCTCTACGACGCCATGGGCACACTGATCCACCTTGGCGGAGAAAAGGACTACGGCGTCGTCATCAGCAAGGCACTGGCCGAGTGCGGACTCCCGGCCAGCTTGGCGGACGTAGCCACCACGGACGCCTTTGACACCCAGCTGAGGGCCAGCCACGAGGAAGGCATCTCGTTGGTTGGCCAGGACGTCGGCACGCCGGTTGTTGCCTTCAATGGAACGGCCTTCTTTGGGCCGGTGCTGACCCGTATCCCGCGTGGCGAGCAGGCCGGCCAGTTGTGGGACGCCACCGTCACGCTTGCCTCCTACCCGCATTTTTTCGAGATCAAGCGGAGCCGCAGCGAACGCCCCGAATTCAACTGATGCCAGGCTGACGCAGACAGAAAAGAGCCCCGGACGAACTACTCTGATGTAGTTCGTCCGGGGCTCTTGCGCATCCAAACAGTCGGGACAACAATGGTTCTTACCCACTTCGAAAGAAGTGAGACGCAGGAACCAAGGATTCAGTGATATGTATCCGACGCAGCCATCGGCGAAGTCAGATGCAAGCTACCAGTGACGAGGTAGGAAGACCTGAAGATCCAAGGATCCTGCCAGACCATCAAAGACGTCACCAGGATGGCCGAAAAGTCGAAGCCCCACCAACGGCAAAACGCTGATGGGGCTTCCCCTTTGCCCAAAAACAGCCGGCCCAAGACAGCCGACCCCAAAAACAGGAATGCTGCCCCGGAACGGGACCTGAATCCGGTCAGGCCTTGGGCTGTTCCTCCGGAGCGGCCAGCACCACGTCGCTGACTGTCAGCTCGCCGTCGCCCGCCACAAGGGTCAGCTCGCGGGCGTTTGAGGCTGCCTTCAGGTCGCCAAGTCCCGCCTTCAGCTGCGTGGTAAGGGATTCCGAGGCGGTGATGGTCGCGGAAAGAACCTCGGTCCGCTGCTTGACCTTGGCTTCGGACTTCGCCTTGCGGACACCGCTCAGGGCCGTGCCAACGGTGGCAAGCAGGGTGGTGTCGCCGTCCACATCCACTGCGGTGGGCCACTGGGCAACGTGTACGGAGCCGTTGCGCCACCAGCCCCAGACCTCTTCAGTGGCGAAGGGCAGGAACGGGGCGAACAGGCGGAGCAGTGTGTCCAGGCTGGTGGCAAGTGCTGCCAGGACGGATGCCTGCTCAGCGTCGCCGGCGGCACCGTAGGCGCGGTCCTTGATGAGCTCCACGTAATCGTCCGTGAACTGCCAGAAGAAGCTCTCGGTGATCTGCAGGGCGCGGGCGTAGTCGTAGTTCTCGAACGCCTTGGTGGACTGACGCACCACCTCGGCCAGCTGGGCCAGCACCGCGCGGTCCAAGGGATTCGTGAGGACCGAAAGATCGGTGGAGACCACTGAATTCTCCGTCGCGCCCAGGTTCAGGACGAACTTTGAGGCGTTCAGCAGCTTGATGGCCAGGCGGCGGCCGATCTTCATCTGCGCGATTTCGTAGGCCGTGTCCGCGCCGAGCTTGGCGGACGTGGCCCAGTAACGGACAGCGTCTGAACCGAATTCTTCCAGCACATCGGTGGGAACCACCACGTTGCCCTTGGACTTGGACATCTTCTTACGGTCCGGATCCAGGATCCAGCCAGAGATGGCGGCGTGCTTCCACGGCGCGGCGTGCTGCAGCGCATCAGCCTGGACCACCGAGGAGAACAGCCAGGTACGGATGATGTCGTGGCCCTGGGGGCGCAGGTCAAACGGGAACACCTTGGCGAAGAGGTCCTCGTCCCGGCTCCAGCCGCCCACAATCTGCGGCGTCAGCGAAGACGTGGCCCACGTGTCCAGAATGTCGGAGTCACCGGCGAAGCCACCGGGAACACCGCGCTGGGCTTCGTCGTAACCCGGTGCGGCATCGGCCGCGGGGTCAACGGGCAGCTGTTCATCCTGAGGCACGATCGGAGCGTCGTACTGCGGGTTGCCTTCGGCATCCAGCGGGTACCAGACGGGGATGGGCACACCAAAGAAGCGTTGGCGGGAGACGAGCCAGTCGCCGTTCAGCCCCGAGATCCAGTTCTCGTAGCGGGACCGCATAAAGGCGGGGTGGAAGTCGATCTCGTGGCCGCGCGCGATCAGGCGTGCGCGGCGCTCTTCGTCGCGGCCACCGTTGCGGTAGTACCACTGGCGTGAGGTGACCACTTCGAGGGGCTTGTCGCCCTTTTCGTAGAAGTTCACGGGGTGCATGATCTTCTTCGGTTCGCCGTCGATCAGGTCTTCGGCGGCCAGGAGCTCCACTACGGCTTCCTTGGCGCTGAAGACGGTCTTGCCTGCGATGGCTTCGTAGGCGGTGCGGCCTGCGTCGGTGGTGATCCAGTCCGGGGTCTCGCCGATGATCCGTCCGTCCCGGCCAACAATGGCGCGGGTGGGCAGCTGCAATTCGCGCCACCAGGTGACGTCGGTGAGGTCACCGAAGGTGCACACCATGGCGATGCCGGAGCCCTTGTCCGCCTTGGCCAGCGCGTGGGCCTTGACCTCAACCTCAACACCAAAGACCGGCGACGTGACCTTCTTGCCGAACAGCGGCTGGTACCGCTCGTCGTCGGGGTTTGCCACCAGCGCCGCACAGGCCGCCAGCAGTTCGGGACGCGTGGTCTCGACGTAGATCTTTTCGCCGTCTTCGGTGAAGAACGGGTAGCGGTAGTACGCACCGGCGACTTCGCGGTCTTCGAGTTCCGCCTGAGCCACGGCCGTGCGGAAGGTAATGTCCCACAGGGTTGGCGCCTCGGCCATGTAGGCGTCGCCGGCTGCCAGGTTGGCCAGGAAAGCGCGCTGGGAGACTTCGCGGGAGGCGTCGTCGATAGTCCTGTACGTCAGTTGCCAGTCCACGGAAAGGCCGAGCTGCTGGAACAGGCTTTCGAAGACCTTCTCGTCCTCCACAGCCAGCTCTTCACACAGTTCGATGAAGTTCCGGCGGGAAACGACGTCGAAATCGCGCTGGTTCTTGGCTGGCTCGGCCGGCGCGCGGTAGCCGGCGTCGTACGGGATGGCCGGATCGCAGCGCACGCCGTAGTAGTTCTGCACGCGGCGCTCGGTGGGCAGGCCGTTGTCATCCCAACCCATCGGGTAGAACACGTTCTTGCCGATCATGCGCTGGTAGCGGGCCAGCACGTCCGTCTGCGTAAAGGAGAACATGTGCCCCACATGCAGGGAGCCTGACGCGGTGGGCGGGGGAGTGTCGATCGAGTAGACCTGCTCCCGGGTGGTGTCCGGGTTGAACTTGTAGGTCCCTTCGGCAAGCCAGCGCTGCGTGAGGGCAGCTTCGAGCCCCTCAAGGGCGGGCTTGTCCGGAACGTTGATAGGGGCGGTGGAGGGCGTGTCTGTACCCTGAGTGTCTTCAGCCATCTGGCAATTGTTTCATGGTCTGTTGACATCGCGGCACGGAGCCTGCCCCCAGCATGCGGGAGGCGGGCGCAACCGCGGAAACTTTTGGGACGCCGGGGTGTTACTCGAGTTCATAGTCAAGCGCCGGTGGCGGAGCTGCCGTTAGGGTGGTGCCATGACTGAGGATTCACGCAACGCGACAGCATCAGGCCACGCTTCACCAAGCGATTCACTCCAGAACAGGGCGGCCATCGTTACCGGCGCCAGCACCGGCATCGGCGAGGCGACCGTACGGGCATTGCGGGCGGAAGGCTGGACTGTGTTCGCTGTGGCTCGCCGCGCCGAACGGCTGGCCGCGCTGGAAGCTGAAACAGGCGCCGTCGGAATTCCTGCTGACATCGCCGAGGACGACGACGTCGCCCGGCTGCTTGCCCGCGTCACCTCGGCGGGCGGTGTGGGGACGCTCATCAACATCGCCGGCGGGGCTCGCGGCGCTGATCTGGTGGGCGCTGCCAACACCGAGGACTGGGAATGGATGTTCCGGGTCAACGTCATCGGCACCATGAAGCTCACCCGGGCGTTCCTGCCGATGCTCCGCGCCAACGGTGAGGGGACTGTCCTGAACCTGACGTCGACCGCCGGACTCGTGGCCTACGAGGGCGGCGGCGGCTACAACGCCGCCAAGTTTGCCCAACACGCACTCACCGGTGCGCTCCGGCTGGAAGAGGCGGAGCACAACATCCGCGTCATCGAGGTAGCCCCCGGACTGGTCCGCACCGAAGAGTTCGCGCTCAACCGGCTGGGCGACAAGGGCGCTGCTGAGAGGATCTACCAAGGCGTGGAGAAGCCCCTGACTGCGGCCGACGTGGCAGACGTGGTGCGCTACGCGGTCAGCGCGCCGCACCACGTCAACCTGGACCAGATTGTGATCCGACCGGTTGCCCAGGCCGCCACCCACAAGCTGATCCGGAAGGGGTGAACTGATCCGCTGTGGCTTATCCGGGGACTTCTTGACGGTCGCTTAGCCTGCCGGGACGGCGAGCGTGGCCAGGACAGCCGCGTGGTCCGTGCCCGGCACCCGCTGGACCTGGTATCCGGTGCTCCCTACCAGCGGCGTGGTCACCAGGTGGTCGATGGCGATCCCGGGCAGCCGCGGACCCTCCATCGGCCAGGTGGGCACCAGCCGGGATCCTGACGCCATCCCCACGTCAACCAGTTCCGCACCGTCCGGGGCCGCGGCAAGCAGCGCCCGGAACTCAGCGTGGTCATAGGTGGCGTTGAAGTCACCCATCAACAGCCTGTTGCCGGGACGTTCCGCCAGCCGACCCACGGCCGCCAGGTCGCTGCGCCACTGGTCAACTCTGACATCAACCGGCGGTAGCGCATGGACGTTCGTGACTTCCAGGACAGCTGCAGATCCGCCGGTGGTGGCTGTAAGCCGCACGGTTGGCATCCGGAACGGCGTGTCCGGGAGGATGCCCACCAGTTCGAGGGGATAACTGGAGTACACCGCGCTGCCGGCACCGTCATCCGTGGGATCGCTGATCCGGTGGGTCAGGAGCCGGTCCAGGCCCTCGGTGCTCAGCCGGTCCTCCAAGGCCTGCGAATGCTCCTGCACCGTCAGCAGGCCTACGCGGTTGTCCTTGACCAGTTGCACGATGCGGGCCGCGTCCGCCTGGCCGAACTCCGAGTTGATGTTCATCGCCGTTAGTTCCACCGTGGCTCCAGCGCTGACAGCAGCACCGGCAGCGGCGGCAGGGCGCGCCGCATCGAAGGGGAAGAGCCAGAAGACCTGGCACAGCAGAAGCGCTCCGGCGGACACCAGAAGCCACCTGCTCCGGCCCGCAACGGCCAGGATCGTGGCCAGCGCAGCGGGTACCGCAAGCCACGGGGTGAAGGACAGCAGCTGGACCGCGAGCACCGGCCAGTCGGCCGGAATCGCCCGGAACACGGACAGTACCAGGACAGGCAGGACAGCCAAGAACGCCAGCCAGCGGCAGGCAATGCTGAGAAAGCCGTGGGCGGAAGTCATGGGTCCGAGTCTAGGCACAGACGTGCCTGTTTGGCGGGAGTCAGGCAGCTATCAGGGAACCGCGAGCTCTGCAACGACGGCGGAGTGGTCGGTGCCGGGAACAGTGATGGTCGCAAAAGCCCTGACCTCGATGTCCGGGGTTACGAGGACATGGTCCAGCGCTACGAACGGCGGGATGCCGGATCCGGACGGCCAAGTTGGTGCCAGGCCCCTTCCGGCCGCTTGGGCTGCATCCTTAAGCCCGGTGGCCAGAAGCTCCCGGAACTCGCGGTGGTCGTGGCCAGCATTGAAATCGCCCAGCAGGATGGCCGGCGAACCGGGCAGTGCCCGCTGGAGATCTCCCAGCTGCCGGAGTTCTTTCCGCCAAAACGGTGTATGCCCCGGCCGGGGCGAGTCTATGTGCACGGCCGTCACGTGGATGCCACCGGATGTGCCGGGAATGGCCGCCCTGGCCCTGCTTTGGTAAAAACTGCTTTCCGGTACCCGTGCGGAGGAGTCCAGCGGAAACCGGGAAAGGATTGCGCTGCCCGTGCCTGCCCAGTCGACGTCCAGCGCACGGTACGGGAATTGGGCGGCCAGCCCAGCAGCCGCGAGGGCTTCCAGCCCTGGCGGGGCGAGCTCCGGCAGGGCCAGGATGTCGATGTTCCTGGAGCGGGCCAGCGAGAGCAGCGCGCCGGCATCAACGCCCCCTGAGCCCACATTGAGGGCCATCACCGTCACCGTCCGGCCGGTGCCGGGGGAGTCAGCCGGCGCTGCAGCCTGAAGATCCGTTGTTGTTCCCCCGGCTGACATAACGCGCGGCGCGACCACCAGCAGCTGCAGCAGCAGTACCGCTGTCACAAGTGCGGCGAGGATAGTCCGGGTGGGCCGGGGATCCAGGCACACGGCAACGATTGCTATCCCACATGCTGTCGCCGTGGGCAGCACGCTGGCGGGAAACAGGGACAGCAGCTGGATCCACGGAGTGCCGATGTCCCACGGGATCCAACGCAGAACTACCAGCGCAGTGCCCGGCAGGCACAGGATTGCCGCAGCAGCCCAGCAGAACCAAGCGCTGACGCGCCGGAACCCTTTGCCCTGCCTGCGCATACCGGCCGTCTGCATATGGTTCATTATTCGGGGCAGGCACGCATCCTCCAATGACTTGGCGCCCTAAATCTGCCCCGATCCTCAACCGAGTCCCCAGCCTGGTCCCGGTGCGGGGGCGCGGGTGTGAGGGAATGGCGGTAGACGGGCAGGCGATAGTAGACTCAAACATGGCTATGACCCGGCGATCACCGGTGAGCTTCCGGAAGAACGCACTGACCACCAGGGATCTGGCAGCCGGTGTTACTAGAACCGGACGGGTAAGCCCGTCACAGCAGTAATGAGCGGCCGGCGCAACAACAGCTCCCCAGTGAGCGTGGTGGAGTGCCGGTAAGTGAGGTGGTACCGCGGTCAGCGTGCAGTCCCAGGACAGCACACGAGCCGTCCTCGCATCCTGAACGGAACCAGTCAGCAGCGGCTGAATGGTTCACCAGCTCAACCCAGGATGTCGAGAATGACGTATTACCCCAAAGCCTCAGCCTCCCCTTCGGCTGCCGTTTCGAGCGGTGCTGCCGCCGGTGTCTCCCACTCCGTGAAGTTCCCGGAGATTGAAGAGCGCATCCTGAAGTACTGGGACGAGGACGGCACTTTCCAGGCCAGCATCGACCAACGTAGCGCCGACGCCCCCGGCGGGCAGCCGGGCAGCAACGAATTCGTCTTCTATGACGGTCCTCCGTTCGCCAACGGCCTGCCGCACTACGGCCACCTCCTGACCGGGTACGCCAAGGACCTCGTGGGCCGCTACCAGACCCAGCGCGGCCGCCGCGTGGAACGCCGCTTTGGCTGGGACACCCACGGCCTGCCGGCTGAGCTGGAAGCCATGAAGCAGCTGGGCATGACGGACAAGACCCAGATCGAGACCATGGGCATCGACAAGTTCAACGACGCCTGCCGTGCCTCTGTGATGAAGTACGCCGATGAGTGGAAGAGCTACGTCACCCGCCAGGCCCGCTGGGTGGACTTCGACAACGACTACAAGACGCTCAACGTCGAATACATGGAATCGGTCCTCTGGGCGTTCAAGCAGCTGCACGAAAAAGGCCTGACCTACAACGGCTACCGCGTGCTGCCGTACTGCTGGAAGGACGAAACGCCGCTGTCCAACCATGAACTGCGCATGGACGACGACGTCTACAAGAACCGCCAGGACCAGACTGTCACGGTGACGTTCGCCATCACGGAAGGGGAGTCGGAGCTCTCGAAGCAGCTCGCCGGCGTCCAGGCGCTCGCCTGGACCACCACACCCTGGACGCTGCCCACCAACCTGGCGCTCGCCGTCGGGCCCTCCATCACCTACGCTGTGCTCCCCGCCGGACCCAACGGAGTCAAGGCTGCTTCGCCGGACGCCCCGGTTACCGGAAGCTTCCTCCTTGCCGCCGACCTGCTGGCCGCGTACGCCAAGGACCTGGGCTATGAGGATGTGGATTCCGCCGAAGCCGCCGTGACGGCAACCCACACCGGTGCTGAACTTGCCGGCCTGTCCTACGAGCCGCTGTGGAACGACTTCCGCGACGACGAAAAGTATGGGACACAGAACGCCTGGCGCTTCCTCGTGGCGGACTACGTCACCACCACCGACGGCACCGGCATTGTCCACCAGGCGCCGGCCTACGGTGAGGACGACCAGAAGGCTTGTGAAGAGGCCGGCATCCCGGTAGTTCTGTCCGTGGATGAAGGCGCCAAGTTCCTGCCGCTGTTCAGCCACGGCGACCTGCACGACATCGTGGGCCTTCAGGTGTTCGAGGCCAACAAACCCATCACCCAGGTGCTGCGCGCGCAGGGCCGGCTGGTCCGCCAGGCCAGCTACGAGCACAGCTATCCGCACTGCTGGCGCTGCCGCAACCCCCTGATCTACCGCGCCGTGTCCTCCTGGTACGTGGAGGTCACCAAGTTCAAGGACCGGATGTCCGAACTGAACCAGGAGATCAACTGGATCCCCGGGAACGTCAAGGACGGCCAGTTCGGCAAATGGTTGGCCAACGCCCGTGACTGGTCCATCAGCCGCAACCGCTACTGGGGCAGCCCCATCCCGGTGTGGCAGTCCAGCGACCCCGAGTACCCCCGCACCGACGTCTACGGCTCCCTGGCCGAAATCGAGGCCGACTTCGGCCGCCTGCCGCTGAACAAGGCCGGCCAGGTCGACCTGCACCGGCCGTTCATCGACGAACTGACCCGCCCCAACCCGGACGACCCCCGGACCCCCGAAGACGGGCAGTCCGTGATGCGTCGGGTGGAGGACGTCCTGGACGTCTGGTTCGACTCCGGCTCCATGCCGTACGGCCAGGTGCACTACCCGTTCCAGAACGAAGCCTGGTTCGACACGCACAACCCGGCGGACTTCATCGTGGAGTACATCGGCCAGACCCGCGGCTGGTTCTACATGCTGCACATCCTGTCCACCGCACTGTTTGACCGGCCGGCCTTCCGGAATGTCATCAGCCATGGCATCGTGCTCGGCTCGGACGGGCAGAAGATGTCCAAGAGCCTGCGCAACTACCCGGACGTCTCCGAAGTCCTGGACCGCGACGGCTCTGACGCCATGCGCTGGTTCCTGATGTCCAGCCCCATCCTGCGCGGCGGCAACCTGGTGGTCACGGAACAGGGAATCCGCGACGGCGTCCGCCAGGTCATACTGCCGCTGTGGAACGTTTACAGCTTCTTCACGCTGTACACCAACGCCGCGAACGCCGGTGCCGGATACGAGGCGAAACTGCGCTACGACGGCTACGCCGACACCCTTGACCAGTACCTGCTGGCCAACACCGGCGACCTGGTCCGCAACATGACCGCCCAGCTGGACAGCTACGACATCTCCGGCGCCTGCGACGAACTGCGCAGCTACCTGGACATGCTCACGAACTGGTACGTCCGACGCAGCCGCCAGCGCTTCTTTGATGAGAGCGCTGATGCGTTCGATGCGCTCTACACGGCACTGGAGACCGTGTCCCGCGTGGCCGCCTCGCTGCTGCCGCTGGTCTCCGAGGAGATCTGGCGCGGCCTCACCGGCGGCCGCTCCGTGCACCTGGCCGACTGGCCGGACGCTGACCTGTTCCCGGCCAACGCTTCGTTGGTGGAAGCGATGGACCGTGTGCAGCAGATCTGCTCCACCGGATCCTCGCTGCGCAAGGCCGCCAACCTGCGCGTGCGGCTCCCGCTGCAGGAACTGACCGTTGTGGCACCCGGCGCGGATGCGCTGGGAGGCTTTGCCGCCGTCGTCGCCGATGAACTGAACCTGCGCTCCGTCCGCCTGCTCGACGCCGAGAGCGCCTCCCCGGAGGAGTTCGGCATCGAGCAGAAGCTCGTGGTCAACGCCCGTGCCGCGGGACCGCGCCTGGGCAAAAACGTCCAGCAGGCCATCAAGGGTGCCAAATCCGGTGACTGGTCAGTCCAAACAATCGACGGTGTCGACGGAGTCGTTGTTGCGGGCGGGCTGGAGCTGGAGCCGCAGGAGTACACGCTGGAGACGGTGGTGGCGGGGGCAGAGGGCGGTACTGCGGTTGCAAGAAAAGCAGTAGCAGTCCTTCCAGGCGGAGGCTTCGTGGTCCTGAACACCGAGGTCACGCCCGAACTTGAGGCCGAGGGCACTGCACGCGACATGGTCCGCGCCATCCAGCAGGCACGCAAGGACGCCGGACTGAACGTGAGCGACCGGATCCGGACCACCGTTACGGCCGTTCCCACCGTGCTCGATGCCCTGTTGGCCAACGCCGAACTGGTCAAAACCGAAACGCTGACCCTCGAGCTGGCCACAGTTCCGGCCGAGTCAGGCGAACCACGCATCACCGTCGAAAAAGCAGAGGCCTGAGCCATGACTGACGAATTCTCCGTGGAAAGTGTCTACGCCGAGCTGCTGGGGCGTGCACCGGAAAACAAGATGGAGCCACGTCTCGCGCCGCTGTTCCGGGCGATGGATGTACTGGGGGAGCCCAACAAGGCGTTTCCGATCATCCATGTGACCGGCACCAACGGCAAGACCTCCACCGCCCGGATGATTGAGGCCGGGCTGCGCGCCCACGGCCTGAGCACCGGCCGCTACACCAGCCCGCATCTGTCCAAGGTCACCGAACGGATCAGCATCGACGGCCACCCCGTCTCTGACGCAACGTTCGTCCGGATCTGGGACGAGATCCGCCCGTACCTGCAGATCGTCGACGACGAACTTACCGCTGCGGGGGAGCCCCGGCTGACGTACTTCGAGTGCCTGACCATCCTGGGGTTCGCGATCTTCGCGGACCAGCCAGTCAACGTGGCCGTGATCGAGGTGGGCTTGGGCGGCATCACCGATGCCACCAACGTGGGCGACGGCCTGGTTTCGGTGGTCACCCCCATCTCCCTGGACCACACCGACCTGCTGGGCGATACCACCGAGGAGATTGCCTACGAGAAGGCCGGCATCATCAAGCCCGGCGGCTACCTCATCAGCGCCTCGCAGCCCGTTGATGCTGCTCAGGTGCTGCTCGAGAAAGCCAAGGAAGTGGCAGTCCCGTTCCGGTTCGAAGGCGTGGAGTTCGGCGTCGAATCCCGGACCGTTGCCGTGGGTGGCCAGGTGGTGAGCATCCAGGGCATCGCCGGCCGGTACCCGGAACTGTTGCTGCCGCTGCACGGCGCCCATCAGGCCCAGAACGCTGCCGTCGCGGTGGCAGCCCTCGAAGCGTTCTTCGGCGGCGAAAAGGAACTCGACTTCGAGGTGCTCCAGGAAGCCTTCGCGTCCGTCACGTCCCCGGGCCGCCTTGAAGTTGTCCGCACGGCGCCCACAATCATCGTGGACGCGGCGCACAACCCGGACGGCATCAGGGTCTCGGCCGAAGCCATCCAGGAGGCCTTTAGCTTCACCCGGCTGGTGCCGGTAGTGGGAGTCCTGAAGGAGAAGGACGCCGAAGAGATCCTGCGCCAGCTCAAGGAATCCTTGGGCGAGATCGCCCAGGAATACTGCTTCACGCAGTCCAACTCGCCGAGGGCAGTGCCCGCGGCCGAACTGGCCGAACTGGCCGTCGAAATGGGCTTCGGAGAAGACAATATCCACATTGCTGAGAAGCTCGACGACGCCCTCGAATGGGCTGTGGAACGCGCTGAAGCCAATGACGACCTCTCCGGCGGCGTCCTGGTCACAGGTTCCATTACCTTAGTGGCCGAAGCCCGGATCCTGCTCGGAAAGACGGAGGCCTAGCCGTGGCCAAGCTGACCAAGGCCCAGCGTGAATGGCAGCCGGGAATGCCCAAGAAGCGCCGGTCCACCAAGGTGATGTTTGCCTCGACCGTCCTGCTGCTTGAAGCGTTTGTCGTCTTTTTCGCCACGTTGGCCGTCTTTGGTCTGAAGCGCGGCGAGTTTCCGCCGGCGCTGATCCTGGGGATCGGCATCGCGCTGAGCGCCGTGATGATCCTGGCTTGCGCGGTCTTGTCCAAGCCCTGGGGCGTGGGACTTGGCTGGATCCTGCAGATTGTGCTCATCCTGACGGGCATCGTTGAGCCCATGATGTTCCTGGTCGGCGCGCTGTTCGGCATGGCTTGGTGGTACGGAATCCGCACCGGCATCAGGATCGATTCCGAAGCCGCAAAGCGCGAACGCGAACAGGCCGAGTGGACGGCTTCGCACAGGGACGCCCCGGAAGCCTCGTAGAATTGTCCCGAAACCACCCATTACGCATTGGAGCAGCTATGACCATTGAGCGCACCCTGGTACTGATCAAGCCCGACGGCGTTGCCCGCAACCTGAGTGGCGCCATCCTGGGCCGCATTGAGGCCAAGGGCTACACCCTGGCTGAACTGAAGAAGGTCGACGCCAGCCGGGAACTGTTGGAGCAGCACTACGAAGAGCACGTGGGCAAGCCGTTCTACGAGCCCCTTGTTGAATTTATGCTCAGTGGACCGGTTGTGGCCGCGATCTTCGAAGGCCACCGCGTCATTGAAGGCTTCCGTTCCCTGGCCGGGACCACCGACCCCACCACTGCCGCCCCTGGCACCATCCGTGGCGACTTCGGCCGCGACTGGGGCCTGAAGGTCCAGCAGAACCTGGTGCACGGCTCCGACTCCGTGGACTCGGCCGAGCGCGAAATCAAGATCTGGTTCCAGGACTAAGTCCCGCCCGCCCACTTAGGGCGCGAACGTACACTTGAGGCCCTGGTTTCTTAGGAAACCAGGGCCTCAAGTGTACGTTCGCGCTGTGGGGTGCTGTGGGCTGTTTGGGGTGCTTTGGGTTGCAAAGCCGGCTGCGGGCCAGCGTTAGAAGCCCGAGGTTCCGGCAAACACCTGGATGAAGGCGAAGAAGATGGTGGCGATGACCGCCACGTACAGCAGAGCCGTGATGATCCAGCCTGATTCGCCCAGCACACGTGCAGCACCGGACGGGACGGGGATAATTCCGTGGACGACGTTGCGGACGGTTACCCAGACGAAGAGCGGGATCATCGCGGCCCAGACGATCATGCAGAACGGGCACAGGATGCGGATGTCGTAAAGGGCCTGGGACCAGAGCCACACCACAAAAGCGAAGCCGAGCGTGACGCCGGCCTGAAGTCCTGCCCAGTACCAGCGGGCGAACGTGGCGCCGGACAACAGGGCCATGCCCACGGTGATGATGATGGCGAACGCCACGATGCCAATGAACATGTTGGGGAACCCGAACGCAGAGCTCTGCCAGGTCTGCATGACCTGGCCGCAGGAGATCCAAGGATTAACGTCGCAGGCTGTGACGTGATTCGGGTCCTCGAGGACCGCGAGCTTTTCCAGGACCAGGGTTCCCGAGGCCAGCCAGCCGATGGCGCCGGTGATGACCATCAGCCAGCCGAACGGCCGGTTCCGTGCCATCGGCGGCACAGTCCCTGGTGTGGCGGGCAACGGCTCCGCCGCAATGGAGGCAGCCGGCGTGTCAGTGCCGTGGGAGGAAATGCTGGGCATGGTGTGTGGCGTCCTTTGCTTCGGGTGCTCCTTGCCCCGATTGTAACGCCGCTGGCTGGAAGCAGCATTCAGTCGGGCACTCACATACTGATCCGTTTGCCCTTGCTTCCGCCGTCTTTGAGCCCGGGTGTGAGAGAATGATCATGGCTGGAGGCCGACCCACATTCGGACTCCGGTCCGGTGGCTTGTTTCAAGACCGCCAATGATGAGCAGGGCAGGCTTCGGATTCTCTGATCCGGCTTCCCGCAATTCCATTGGTCGGCACCTGGTTGTGGCGTGTAGAACAACGGGTTTCAGGACACAGCCGACGGCTCCCACGGGCTGCCGCACCCCTCTGTCGGTGCGAACCTGGGAGTATCCACTTGACTTCTGTCAACGCCCGCGGGTTTTGACAAATATGTGCCCCAATGGGTGCCGGATGTGGCGGTACGTCAGGGGCAGGAGTGTTGCCACATATGGAAAACGAACAAGCACCAGCCGTTAATGATGACGCCGTCGAGGCTGCGGAAGCGCCCAAGAAGGTCACCCGGACTCGTCGGAAGGCAGCGCCAAAGGCTGCGGAGGCCGCGCCGCTGAATGACGCCGCCGAGGCTGAGCCTGCGGCGGACACGGCGCCCGAGCCCAAGGCGCCGGTTCGCCGGACCCGCGCACGCAAGAAGGTGGACACCGCCGAGCCGTTACCGGCGTTCGCTGCTGAAGTGCAGGAAGCACCTGCCGCCGTCGTTACCGAGACCGTCGTAGAGCCCGCCGTCATCGAACCTGCGGCCGAAGCGGCAGCCCCTGAGGCTGCAGCGGAGACCAAACCTGTCCGACGCCGCCGCGTGGCCACGCGCAAAACCTCGGCCCCCGACGTCGCCCCCGCGGCCGCAGAACAATCAGCTGCTGAGGAGCAGGCAGCCCCCGAAGCTGCAGCAACGCCGGCCCCGGAGGCAGGGGAAGCCGCAGCTGCGGAGGCCACCGCGCCCGTCACGGCCGCCGCCCCGGCCAAGTCTGCTGCCGCCGCGCCGGCTGAAGAGCCGACTGCTGCCGAGCCTGCCAGCCCGTTCAGTTCCCTGTTCCTTGAGCCGGCGTCCACCACGTCGGTGCTTTTCCAGGCTCCTGACCTCAGCACCGTGGTCCGCCCCGCACCGGTTGCAGCCGCGGTTGAAGAGCCGGAGGAGGACGACGCCGAAGACGGTGAAGCGGACGACGCCAACGGCCGCCGCAGGCGCCGCAGCCGTGGTCGCCGCGGACGCAGCCGCACCGGCGAAAGTGATGCCGACGGCGATAGCGAAGGTGACGACGGCGCAGCCGAAGAAACCGATGACGAATCCGCCGGGCAGGCCGACGAAGGCGTGACGTCCCGTCGTCGTCGTCGCCGCCGCCGTGGCGACCAGGACCTGGAACTGACCGGAGGGGAAGGCGACGACCCGCCCAACACGGTGACCCGCGTCCGCGCACCCCGCGCCGCCGCGGAAGCGCCGGTCAATAACCGCGTCACGTCCGTCAAGGGTTCCACCCGCCTCGAAGCCAAGAAGCAGCGCCGCCGCGAATCCCGCGACACCGGCCGCCGCCGCACCGTCATCACCGAGGCCGAGTTCCTGGCCCGCCGTGAATCAGTTGACCGGCAGATGATCGTCCGCCAGCGCGACGACAGAATCCAGATCGCCGTCCTCGAAGACGGCGTCCTGGCCGAGCACTTTGTCTCCAAGACCCAGCAGGACTCCCTGATCGGCAACGTCTACCTTGGCAAGGTGCAGAACGTCCTGCCGTCCATGGAAGCGGCGTTTGTTGACATCGGACGCGGCCGCAACGCCGTCCTGTATGCCGGTGAAGTGAACTGGGAGGCCGTGAACCTCGAGGGCAAGCAGCGCCGTATCGAAAACGCGCTCAAGTCCGGAGACACCGTCCTGGTCCAGGTCACCAAGGACCCCGTGGGCCATAAGGGTGCACGCCTGACCAGCCAGATCTCGCTTCCCGGCCGCTACCTCGTATATGTGCCCGGCGGCTCCATGACCGGCATTTCCCGCAAACTGCCCGACGTCGAGCGCAACCGCCTCAAGCGCATCCTCAAGGACCGCCTCCCGGAGCACGCCGGAGTCATCGTCCGCACCGCTGCCGAAGGCGCCTCGGAAGAGGAGCTCACGCACGACATCAACCGGCTGCGCGCGCAGTGGGAGGGCATCGAAAGCCAGTCCACGTCCACCAAGATCCTCGCCCCGGAACTGCTCTACGGCGAACCTGACCTCACCATCAAGGTGGTCCGTGACGTCTTCAACGAGGACTTCTCCAAGCTGATCGTCTCCGGCGAAGAGGCCTGGGACACCATCGAGGCCTACGTCACCTACGTTGCCCCGGACCTCGTGGGCCGCCTGGAAAAGTGGACCAAGGACACTGACATCTTCGCGGCGTGGCGGATCGACGAGCAGATCCACAAAGCCCTGGAACGTAAGGTCTTCCTGCCCTCGGGCGGCTCGCTGGTCATCGACCGCACCGAAGCCATGACAGTGGTGGACGTCAACACCGGCAAGTTCACCGGCAGCGGCGGCAACCTCGAAGAAACCGTCACGAAGAACAACCTTGAGGCAGCTGAAGAGGTTGTCCGGCAGCTCCGGCTCCGCGACATCGGCGGCATCATCGTTATCGACTTCATCGATATGGTCCTCGAATCCAACCGAGACCTGGTTCTCCGCCGTATGGTGGAGTGCTTGGGCCGCGACCGGACGAAGCACCAGGTTGCCGAAGTGACCTCGCTGGGACTCGTGCAGATGACGCGAAAGCGCATGGGCACCGGGCTCCTGGAAGTCTTCGGGGAGCAGTGTGAAACCTGTGCAGGCCGCGGAATCGTCACCCACGACGACCCCGTGGAACACCGCCGCGCCAACATCGTAGCCGCTGAGCACCACGTGCAGCGGGTGGACAGCCGGCAGGAACCCCGCATCAACGATCAGCGCACCGACAACACGCGCACGGACAGCCAGCGCCCGGACAGCCAGCCGGGTGGCCGCAATGACCGGAAGCGCCGCCGCGGACGTGGCGGCCAGCCGCTGGAAACGGCGCCGGCAGCTCCGGTCCAGATCCACACGGTCCACCCGGAACCCAGTGATGCCGAGCGCCATGCGAAGGCTGAGGCCACGCGGGCCGCGCTTGCGAACATTGCGGCCGCAGCCCATGCTGCGCACCTGCACGACGACGAAGTTGCCCACGCATCAGCAGCAGCGGTACAGACTCCCGCTGCGGCGGTGCCGGCTGAGCGGCCTGAGACGGACTCCAACGGCCGCCCGGCCGCTGTGCTGACGTTCGGCGGCGAGCAGGTGGTACTGCCGTTCGTAGCGCATCACGAGGACCAGGCGCACGCACCTGCTTTGACGCTTGACCGCCTCGCGGAGGCCTTCGCCCACCTTGGCGAGCCGGCCCCTGTAGCGGAAAGCACGCCATCGGCGGCCCGGTCAACGGACAGCCAGCCGGCCGAAGCTGCCCGTCAGCAGCAGCCGGCCGTGGCGGAGAAGGATTACTCGGACCACACCGAGGAGCCGCGCGCCCGTCGTCCCCGGCGGAACCGGAGTGCCAGCCGTGCCCAGGGCGCAGCCAACGCGACCTCCG
This sequence comes from Pseudarthrobacter lactosi, assembly GCF_055412785.1. NCBI lineage: Bacteria > Bacillati > Actinomycetota > Actinomycetes > Micrococcales > Micrococcaceae > Pseudarthrobacter > Pseudarthrobacter lactosi. The sequence continues at coordinate 826,231 of NZ_JBVAYS010000001.1, read as the reverse complement.
TGGAGCATCACGAAGCCGTTACGGCGGCTGCCGTCGGACACACCCACGCCGCGAAGGCCCCGGAGCCCATCAATGCTGCTGTGGCCGACAAGCCAGCGGCCACGGACGCGCCCATCATCCTGGGTGTAGGGGTTCCGGCCTCGGAGCTCTGACTAACAGCAGGGCAAGCCACCACAACGGCGCCCGGACGTACCCGTGAATTACGGGCTGCGTCTGGGCGTCCGGCGTTAAGTCCTGAGGAACGCTAGGCTGGTGATCGACACGGGGTGCCGCGCAGAGTGCCGGCTGAGATCCACACCCGTTGAACCTGTCCGGTTAGCACCGGCGAAGGGATGTCTCCTTTGGCTTCAACTTCTGTCCTTCCTCCTGCACCGCCCGCGGCTGCTCTGTCGAAATTCTCTGCCAACCAGGTTGAGGTCCAGCCGGCGCCAGGCCTGTCTGCCAAGGTCCCGGTGCTCCGTGACGTCCCGCGGGTGCTGTCCATTGCCGGATCAGACCCGTCAGGTGGCGCGGGGATCCAGGCCGATCTCAAGAGCATTGCGGCCCTTGGCGGCTATGGCATGGCGGCCATCACGGCCCTGACAGTCCAAAACACGCAGGGGGTCCGGGCGGTTCACGTCCCCCCGGCATCCTTCCTGGGCCAGCAGCTCGATGCCATCAGCGACGACATCACCATCGACGCGGTCAAGATCGGCATGCTGGGCGACGCTGCGGTGATTGGCGTGGTCCGTGACTGGCTGGAAAAGGTGCGTCCCGCCGTCGTCGTTCTTGATCCGGTGATGGTGGCCACGAGCGGTGACCGGCTGCTGCAGGAGTCTGCTGAGGCAGCCCTGCGGGAGATTCTCCCGCTCGCGGACCTGATCACCCCCAACCTGGCCGAATTGGCCATCCTGGTAGGGGAGCCGCAGGCACGGGGCTGGCCTGATGCGCTCGGACAGGGGCAGCGGTTGTCCGCCGCGACCGGTGCCACCGTCCTGGTCAAGGGCGGCCATCTCGACGGCGGGGACTGCCCGGATGCCTTGGTCAACGCCGCCGGGCTGCTCGCCCACGACGTAGTGGAAGTGAGCGGGGACAGGATCCCCACCCGCAACAGCCACGGCACCGGCTGCTCGCTGTCGGCGGCCATGGCCACGGCCCAGGCCAGACTGGGAGACTGGGAAGCCACCCTCCGGCAAGTGAAGCCTTGGCTGATCGGCGCGCTGCAGGCCGCCGACCAACTGGAGGTGGGGACGGGCAACGGCCCCATCAACCACTTCCACCACATGCAACAGGTTCCGGGAGCCAGCGAATTCGCACAGACGCTGCGGCGGGCGGCGGAGCCGGAACTTGTGGCTATCTACGGGCTGGATTTCATCCGCGATCTGGAGGCCGGCACGCTGGCTGAGGAACAGTTCGCCTATTACCTCGCCCAGGATGCCATCTACCTCAACGGTTATTCGCGGGTCCTGGCCCGGGCCAGTGCGCTGGCGCCCACGGAAGCCGCCCAGCTGTTCTGGGCAAAATCTGCCCGGCAATGCCTTGAGGTCGAATCCGAACTGCACCGCACGTGGCTGAGTACCAGGACTGTGGACTCCGTCCTTGGACCTGTCACCAAGTCTTATGTGGACCACCTGCTGGCTGCCTCAGCCTCCGGCAGCTATGCGGTCCTTGTCGCGGCGGTGCTGCCGTGCTTCTGGCTGTACGCCGAGGTGGGACGGTCCCTCCACACAGAGTTCCTGGCGGCCGGTGCACCGGCGGCGCATCCCTATGCCGACTGGCTGCGGGCCTATGCTGACGAGGACTTCGCGCAGGCCACCCGCGAGGCGATCGCCTTGGCCGACGACGCCGGCCGGAGTGCATCCGCAGATGAACGTGCGGCGATGCTCGTGGCGTTCAGGCACTCGTGCCGGTTCGAGGTGGAATTCTTCGACGCGCCGCGAATTCATTCCTGACAGTCTGGGGCCCGCGTGGCCTGTACGATAGTCAGGCACGGTTTTAGATTGTCAGTGCAGTACCTGCTTGTGGGTCCTATCACAGACAACCGACCGTAACCAGCCTCATTTGCGGCCGAAGGCAAAATTAGCGTATTCTAGATCTTCGGTGCTTACGCCAACACTTGGGTTACGACCCCACGGCGTTGAGGCACAGCGAGAACCCAGCCAAATATGGAATCGGGTTCAGCACGCAAATTTAGTAATAAACGTCGAGAGAAGTGAGTTCCCAAGTGGTGTACGCGATTGTCCGCGCAGGCGGCCGCCAAGAGAAGGTTTCCGTTGGAGACTTCGTTACCCTGAACCGCGTCCCCGGTGGAGCCGGCAGCACTTTTGAGTTGCCCGCACTGCTCCTGGTAGACGGTGACAAAGTCACCTCTGCTGCTGCGGACCTGGCCAAGGTAACGGTTACGGCTGAGATCCTCGAAGACCTCCGTGGTCCGAAGATTGTCATCCAGAAGTTCAAGAACAAGACCGGTTACAAGAAGCGCCAGGGTCACCGTCAGGAATTGACCAAGGTCAAGATCACGGGTATCAAGTAACTCTCCGTTACTGTTCAGGTTCTTCAGCAGATTCCCCAGAATTTAAAGGCAGGCATTTCAAATGGCACATAAAAAAGGCGCGAGTTCCACTCGCAACGGTCGTGACTCCAACGCCCAGTACCTCGGCGTCAAGCGCTTCGGCGGCCAGGTAGTTTCCGCAGGCGAGATCATCGTCCGCCAGCGTGGCACCCACTTCCACCCGGGCGCCGGCGTTGGCCGAGGCGGCGACGACACACTGTTCGCCCTGGCCCCGGGAGCCGTCCAGTTCGGCACCCGCCGCGGTCGCCGCGTAGTTAACATCGTTGCTGCTGCAGCTGCAGAGTAACAAATAGTTCTGAAACGGTGGAGCGGGCCATTTGGTCCGCTCCACTATTCTTTTAACCGCATTACAATCGTCTTGGCGCCCTTGGGCGTCCAGGAAACAGCACTGAGGAGATCCACGTGGCGAGCTTTGTAGACCGGGTAGTACTGCACGTATCCGGCGGTACCGGCGGCCATGGCTGTGTCTCCGTCCACCGGGAGAAGTTCATCCCACTGGGCGGTCCCGACGGCGGTAACGGCGGCGACGGCGGCAACGTCATCCTGCGCGTTGACCACCAGACCACTACCTTGCTCGACTACCACCACTCTCCGCACCGCCACGCCACCAACGGCGGGTCCGGTATGGGCGACTGGCGCGGCGGCAAGAATGGCGAGACCCTCATCCTGCCCGTGCCCGACGGCACCGTGGTCAAATCCAAGGACGGCACCGTCCTGGCAGACCTGGTCGGCGAAGGAGCAGAATACGTGGCGGCCGCCGGCGGCCAGGGCGGCCTGGGTAACGCTTCGCTGTCCTCGCAGAAGCGCCGTGCCCCGGGCTTCGCCCTGCTGGGCATCGAAGGTGACGCCCGTGACGTTGTACTGGAACTGAAGTCCATCGCGGATATCGCGTTGGTGGGCTTCCCCTCTGCCGGCAAATCCAGCCTGATCGCGGCCATGTCTGCCGCGCGGCCCAAGATCGCCGACTACCCCTTCACCACACTGATCCCGAACCTGGGTGTTGTCCAGTCCGGCGATGTCCGCTTCACCATTGCCGACGTTCCGGGCCTTATCGAGGGCGCCAGCGAAGGCAAGGGCCTGGGCCACCACTTCCTGCGCCATGTGGAGCGTTGCGCCGCCCTGGTGCACGTACTGGACTGCGGCACTCTGGAATCGGACCGTGACCCGTTGGCAGACCTGGCCATCATCGAGGCCGAGCTGGAAAAGTACTCCGTAGACATGAGCTTCGCGGGTGCCGACGGCGAAGTGGTTCCGCTGAACCACCGTCCGCGCCTGGTCGCCTTGAACAAGGTGGACCTTCCAGACGGCAAGGACATGGCTGAATTTGTCCGCCCGGAACTCGAGTCACGCGGCTACCGGGTCTTCGAGATCTCGGCCACCAGCCACGAGGGTCTCCGCCAGTTGGGCTTCGCCATGGCGGAAATCGTCCAGGCCGCCCGTGCCGCCCTCGCAGCCGCCCCGCCCAAGGTCCAGCCCCCCATCCTGCGGCCCCGCGCCGTCAACGAGGCCGGCTTCAAGATCCGCCGCGAGGAAAAGAACCTCGAACCGCTCTTCCGCGTACTGGGCGACAAGCCTCTCCGCTGGGTCAAGCAGACCGACTTCACGAACGAGGAAGCCATCGGCTACCTCGCAGACCGCCTGGCCAAGCTCGGCGTCGAAAACGAACTGTTCAAGCAAGGCGCTAAGCCGGGCGACGCAGTCGTGATCGGCGAAGATGACGGCGTGGTCTTCGACTGGGAGCCCACCATGAGCGCCGGAGCCGAAATGCTCGCATCACCGCGTGGCACGGATATCCGTTTCGCGGACGTCGGCGACCGCCCCACCCGTGGCCAGAAGCGTGACGAGCAGCAGGAACGCAAGGATGCCAAGGCCGCCGCCCGCGCCGAGCTCGAAGCCGAGCGCAAGGCCGGGATCTGGACCGAATCGGTCAGCGGCCGCCGCGCTGCCAAGCCTGTCACTGAAAGTGGACTGGGCGTTGACGATGAGTGACATGACCGAAAATTCCACAGTTATCATCGAGGAACCCAAAGACGACCGCAGTGTGCTCGCCCGGGCCCGCCGGATCGTTGTCAAAGTAGGGTCGTCGTCGCTGACCAGCCTCAAGGGCGGGATCTCGGAAGAGTCCCTGACCGCCCTCTCAGATGTCTTGGCCGCCAAACATAACGCCGGCACGGAAATTATCCTGGTTTCCTCGGGAGCCATTTCCGCAGGGCTTGCGCCCCTCGGTCTGGTGAAGCGTCCGCGTGACCTCGCGACCCAGCAGGCCGCCGCCAGCGTGGGCCAGGGCCTGCTCATGGCACGCTACACGCACGCCTTCGGCGCCCACGGCGTCACCGTCAGCCAGGTGCTGCTGACTGCAGATGACCTCATGCGTCGCAGCCACCACGCGAACGCGTTCCGTGCACTGAACCGCCTCCTCAACCTCGGCGTGGTGCCGGTGGTCAACGAAAACGACACCGTCGCTACGCACAAGATCCGTTTCGGCGACAACGACAGGCTCTCAGCGCTCGTGGCCCATCTGGTCCGCGCCGACGCCCTGTTGCTGCTGTCCGACGTCGACTCGATATACGACGGCCCGCCAGCCAAGGGCGCCAAGCGCATCTCCCAAGTGGACGGCCCCGAAGATCTTGAGGCGGTGACCATCGGGAAGCCGGGCAAGGCAGGCGTAGGCACCGGCGGAATGCAGACCAAGGTCGAGGCTGCCATCATGGCCGCCGATTCCGGCATTCCGGCGCTGGTCACCTCCACCGCCAACGCCGCAGCCGCCCTTGCCGGAGAGGACGTCGGCACCTGGTTCACCGTCAACAGCGGCCGGAAGTCCGTGCGGATGATGTGGCTGGCCCACCTGGCGCATGTCCAGGGCCGGCTCTTTCTTGACGACGGTGCCGTGCATGCTGTGCGGGACAATCGCTACTCGCTGCTCCCTGCCGGAATTTCATCGGTGGACGGCACCTTCGAAGCCGGCGACGCCGTCGAGATGGTGGCCGGTGACGGTACCGTCATCGCACGCGGTTTGGTTAATTACTCTTCCGAAGAGCTTCCCCAGATGCTGGGCCGCTCCACAGTGGAACTGGGCGAGTCTCTGGGCCGCGGATTCGACCGTGAGGTTGTCCACATCGACGACCTGGTTCTGGTCTGAGCGGTCCGCTCGCTTAGACTTGAAGGATGACTGAGGCACTGATTTCCCAAGCCCCTGGCACTTCCAACGATTCGAATGCGGTTCCTTCCGAGCCGGAACAGGGGAGTACCCCCACTCCGGCGGAGGTTGAGACAGCCGTCCACGCCATCGCTGACCGCTCACGGCAGGCTGCCCGCCAGATGGCCGGGGCCAACCGCGCCTTGAAGGACAGTGGCCTGGCGGCAATCGGTGCTGCACTGCTGGACCGGAAGGACTTCATTCTGTCCGCCAACGCCAAGGACGTCGCGGCAGGCCAAGCCAACGGCACGTCGGCGGCCCTGCTGGACCGCCTCACCCTGACCGAAAGCCGGATCGACGGACTCGTGGCTTCCCTGGAGAACCTGGCGGGCCTGCCGGATCCGGTAGGAAACGTGGTCCGGGGCCAGACGCTACCCAATGGGCTGCGCCTGCGCCAGATCAACGTTCCCATGGGAGTGGTGGCGGCCATATACGAGGCCCGTCCCAACGTCACGGTTGACATAGCCGGCCTTGGCCTCAAGAGCGGGAACGCCGTCATCCTCCGCGGCGGTACGGCTGCCGCCTTCACCAACGAAGCGCTGGTCCAGATTCTCCGCGAAGCCCTGGACTCCGTCGGGCTGCCGGCGGACGCCGTTCAGACTGTGGACCAGTACGGCCGTGAAGGTGCGAATGCGCTGATGCGGGCGCGCGGTCGCGTTGATGTCCTGATTCCGCGCGGCGGCCGGGACCTGATCCAGTCCGTGGTGCGGAACGCTGCCGTGCCGGTTATCGAAACCGGTGAGGGCAACGTGCATATCTTCATCGACGAATCTGCAAGCGAGGAAATGGCGGTGGAGATCCTCCTTAACGCCAAGACCCAGCGGCCCAGTGTTTGCAACACCGTGGAGACCCTGCTGGTCCACTCGCGGTCCACCGTGCTGCCCGCCGTCGCCGCCGCGCTGCGTGCTGCCGGCGTCACGCTCCATGCCGACGAGCGCATCCGGGCAGCCCTGCCGTCCTCCATCGAGTCCGAGCCGGCAACGGATGAGGACTGGGGAACCGAGTACATGGACCTGGACCTGGCCGTGGCCATGGTGGACAGCCTGGATGACGCCGTCAGGCACATCCGGACCTGGACTACCGGCCACACCGAAGCCATCCTTACCAACAACCTCGCCAATGCGGAGCGGTTTATCGCAGAGATCGATTCAGCGGCGGTCATTGTCAACGCCTCCACGCGGTTTACCGACGGCGGCGAACTGGGCCTGGGTGCTGAAGTCGGCATCTCCACGCAGAAGCTGCACGCCCGCGGTCCTATGGGACTGACTGAGCTCACCACCACTAAGTGGATCGTTCAGGGCGAGGGCCAGGTCCGCGTGTAGCAACGCGGTAATATAGACACAAGTCCGGAACGGCGGGACAATCCGCTGCCACATCCTTGAACCTTAGGGGAGAAAATGCTGCTCCAGCAGATTGCCATGACCGTTGCCGAGGGCGGGGAACACGCGCCCGCTCCGATCTGGGCTGAGCCGTGGGTCTTCGGCGTGACCATTTTCGCCATCCTGCTGGTGTTGATGTTTGTCACCCTGTCCTACTCCAACCTGGGCAACCGTCACACGGTAACGGAAGAGCACGCCGATCCGCACCGCCAGCACCCCAACAAGCACGACCACGGCCAAGGCCACTGACATTTCGCGTGTTCTGCACCGTGATGGTGCGCAGGGGCGGCTGCGGCTGGGCGTGATGGGCGGGACGTTTGATCCCATCCACCACGGCCACCTTGTTGCAGCCAGTGAGGTGGCCGCCAAGTTCGGCCTGGATGAAGTGGTCTTCGTCCCCACGGGACAGCCGTGGCAGAAGTCGCACAAGCAGGTCAGCGAGCCTGAGCACCGCTACCTCATGACGGTGATCGCCACGGCATCGAACCCCCGCTTCACCGTCAGTAGAGTGGATGTTGACCGGCCCGGTCCCACATATACCATTGATACCTTGCGGGATCTCCGGACCCAGCGTCCGGATGCTGATCTGTTCTTCATCACCGGTGCGGATGCGCTGGCACAGATCCTGTCGTGGAAGGACATCGATGAGCTGTGGTCCCTGGCCCATTTTGTCGGAGTGACACGGCCGGGACATGTGCTTGACGGCATGGGCCGCAAAGACGTCAGCCTCCTCGAAGTGCCCGCCATGGCCATCTCGTCCACGGACTGCCGTGTGCGTGTCGCCGGGAACAACCCCGTCTGGTACCTCGTGCCCGACGGAGTGGTCCAATACATTGCCAAATATGGTCTGTACGCCGAGGGATCAGATCCCCAAGTCGTCCGAACTACCGAACCAGACGAGCCAGCCAGTACTGAATGAGTCCCCAATGAGTCAGGAACAGCCCCCCGTCCGCAGCCGCCGCGAACTGCGGCAGGCCAGAGATGAGAACACGGCTCCCGGGTCTAACAGCCCGGGCCAGATTTCGCCTGCCTCAAAACAACGGCGCGCGGCTGACGCCCCCGTCGATTCGGTTCCCGAACAGTCCCAGGCGGAGCGGTCCTCACAGATCCGGGCCCGCGATCGCGCGGCGCTTCGTGCCATCAAGGAACTTGAGGAGAAAGAGGGCCAGCTTTCTGCTGGCGGCCCTCCCACCCGCAGGCAGCTGAGGCTCCAGCAACTGAAGGAACAGGCCGTCACATCGGCCAATCCCATCATTCCCGCTCCGATGGGGCAGCCACTGCCAAGCCCACCTGCGCCGAGCCAACCTAAGCCAGGGCAGGCCAAACCGGGTCAGGCCACGCCAGGCCCATCGAAGCCGGGTCACGGCCCCGCAGTATCCGCCGAAAAAGCCGGGCCCGCCGCGCCGGCCAAGAGGTCAGGTATTCCGGCTGGCATGAGCGTGGAGCAGGCACTCGCGGCCCGCACACTCATCGCCGAGCAGGCCAAGAACCAACTGGCCAAGATGGAACACATAGCGTCGCTGGACCCCGAAGCAGTGGATCCGGACATCCTTGCGGAACAGATCGCCTTGGCTGAGCGTGCGGCGGTACTCAACCGCCGGGCGATAGCCAAGCAGAAGCTGGCCGAGCAGGCCGCCCCGGCGGAGTCAGCATCAGCGCGCACGCAGGCTGCCTCTACGGTGACGGCCACGCAGTCCGTTCCCCAGACTGGTCCAGCCACCGCCGACAACCTGGCCATGGTGACGCCGCTGGAATTCGTGCAGGTACCTGGCGTCGACCGTCCTGTGATGAAACCCCCGGCGACCTCCTACGTGCCTCTGATGACCCACCCCGGACCGAAGGTCCGGCCAGGCGGAAAGGGCCGCCGGCCGTCCACTACATCAAAGGCGCCGGCCGCTGATTCTGCACAGGCAGCCGCTTCGGGCCGTTCAAGGGTGATCGCCCGTGCGGAAGCTGCTGCCAGAGCGGCCGAGGCACCGAAGCGCGTCGTCCCCGTCCAGCCTGTCGTAGCCGATCTGCCAGCGGGGGAGCCGGAAGACCTGTTCGATGACCTGCCGCGCATCCCGGCCCGGTCAGCCCATGGGCTGGAGCCGCTGGATGCGGCAACAGCAGGCCTGGCCCGCGCGAAGCGGCTCAGGCTAATGCAGGTCCTCGTCCTTGCCTTTGGGATTGTGGCCCTTATTTCCGGCGTCATCCTGATCGCCAGCGGCATCTCCAGCTGACCAGGCAACGCCCTTTTACGAAGCTTTAGAAAACTACAAGGAGTCCCATGACTGCAACAGATTCATCCATCGCCATTGCCCGCCAAGCCGCCAGGGCAGCCGCGGACAAGATTGCCCACGACATCGTGGCCCTCGATGTCAGCGAACGCCTGGCACTGGCAGACGTCTTCCTCATCGCATCCGCGCCGAGTGAGCGCCAGGTCAACGCCATCGTTGACGGCATCGAGGAAGAACTTTCAAAGCAGGACCTCCGTCCGGTACGCCGCGAAGGCCGCTCCGGCGGGCGTTGGGTACTGCTGGATTACTCGGACATCGTCATCCACGTCCAGCATGAAGAGGACCGTGTTTTCTACGCCCTGGAGCGTCTGTGGAAGGACTGCCCCGTCGTTGACCTGCAGCTGGGCGAAGACACTTCAGCCAAGGCGACGGCGGCATCCGACTCCGAATAGCAGGCCTTGCCGGCCCGAATATGCCCGATTTGGAATTTTCGGAAAAGCTGGTCTAAGATATTTGAGTTGCTCCGGGGAGACCGCGGAGTAACGAAGGTCCGGGGCTGTGGCGCAGCTGGTAGCGCACCTGCATGGCATGCAGGGGGTCAGGGGTTCGAGTCCCCTCAGCTCCACCGGATAATCCGCCGGAATCGAAAGATTCCGGCGGATTTTTTTATGGCAGGAAAACTCACCTCCCGATTGGCGCCGCGAGAAGATTTCTATTAAGCTGATCAGGTTGCTTCGGGCGTTTTGAACCGCGGAGGGGCACAAGTTTGGGGCTGTGGCGCAGCTGGTAGCGCACCTGCATGGCATGCAGGGGGTCAGGGGTTCGAGTCCCCTCAGCTCCACCAAACAGGACCTTGGTCCGCAAAAAAGAGCCACCCGGTAAGGGTGGCTCTTTTTTGTTTCAGCAGGGAGCCCGGATCGCTGGGCGCTCGAATAGAGAGCGCTCAGATCCATTCCGTCCGGCGCAGCGGCGGCCCGTCCCCGCCGGCACGCTGGACAAGTACCTGGTTGACGCCCGTGACCCCGGTTTCAAAGCCAATGGCACTGGAAGCCATATAGAGGCGCCACACCCGCGCCCGGCCCAGGCTCGTGAGCCGGACGGCTTCGTCCCAGTTCTCCTCAAGCCTGCGCACCCACGCCCGCAGGGTCAGCGCATAGTGCTGGCGCAGGGCCTCCACATCCAGCACTTCGAACCCGCCGTTCTCCAGCGCGCTGACCATCTCGCCGAGGCTGATCATCTCGCCGTCCGGAAAGACGTAGCGCGGAATGAAGGAATCCGGGTCCGGTTTGGTGGGGCCGGCGTTCCAGGAGATGGCGTGGTTCAGCAGCCGGCCGCCGGGACGGAGCAGGCCGTGCAGCACCTCCACATAGTGGGGTGTCTGTTCACGGCCCACATGTTCGGACATACCGATGGAGCTGATGGCGTCGAACGGCCCGTCGGAGATATCCCGGTAATCCTGGACCCGAATATCGATGTTTTCAGTCAGGCCGGCGTGGGCCGCACGTTTGCGCGCGAGCACGGCCTGCTCCGCGGAGAGCGTCACCCCCACCACCGTGACGCCGTAGTGCTGCGCCGCGTGCAAAGCGAAGCTGCCCCAGCCGCAGCCCACGTCCAGCACCCTCATCCCCGGCCTAAGCCGCAGCTTCCGGCAGACAAGGTCCAGCTTGGCCTGTTGTGCCTCATCCAGTCCGGCGGGGAGGCCGCCGTCGGCTCCATCCGCCCACACCGCGCAGGAGTAGACCAATGATGGTCCCAGCACGAGGGCGTAAAAGTCGTTGCCGACGTCGTAATGGTGCGAGATGGCCGCGGCATCGCGCCGCCGGGTGTGGAGCCGGCCCTTCCGCGTGACCCGTGATTCTTCAGGAGGCGGTGCAGGGCTGGGACCCAGCGCGCGCAGCCGGATGGCCGTGCTGACCAGCGTGGCCAGTTCACGCGGTGTCAGGGGACGGAAGGGCCCTGGCTCGGAAAACTTTCCCACGGAGCTGAGTGCCGTGAAGGCCGCAAAGATGTCGCCGGGGGCGTCGATGTCTCCGGCGACGTAGGCGCGGATGAGCCCGAGCTGCCCAGGTGACCACAGGATCCGACGCAGGGCACGGCGTGACCTGAATTCGAGGACGGGGGCGTCGGGCGGCCCCGCCTCGGAACCGTCCCACGCCCGGAGGCGCAAGGGTATTTCCGCCGTGCCCAGGACGATGCCCAGTGCGTTAGCCAGCAGCGACGCTGCCCCTTTTTCTGTTCCCATGGTCCACGCCTTTCGTCTGCCTAGGGCCAACAGTACGACGGCGGCGCGCGCCTGTCAGCGCAGCGGCGCGATTATCATGGGGGAGTGAATGAGACGTTGCCGCCATGCCCCGAATGTTCCAGTGCCTACACCTACGAGATGGGTGCGCTCCTGGTTTGCCCGGAATGCGGCCACGAGTGGTCTGCCGAGGCAGCTGAGGCCACGGCAGAGGCCGGGCCACGGGTGATCAAGGATGCGGTGGGCAACATCCTCGCCGACGGCGACACTGTCACGGTGGTCAAGGACCTGAAAATCAAGGGCAGCTCCGGTGTCATCAAGGTAGGCACCAAAGTCCGCGGGATTCGGCTGATGGACGGCGTGGGCGATCACGACATCGACTGCAAAGTGGACGGTGTGGGACCCATGCAGCTCAAATCCTCCGTAGTGAAGAAGGTCTAGCAGAAACCGGCCACGAGCATGGACAACCGAACCACCGACGTTGCGGTCATCGGCGCGGGCCAGGCAGGGCTCTCCGCCGCCTACCACCTGCAGCGTCGGGGGATTGACTACAAGGTACTGGACGCCGAGGAAGGCCCAGGCGGCGCCTGGCGCCACCGCTGGAAGAGCCTGGTCATGGCCACGGTCAACGGCATCAGCGACCTTCCCGGCATCGCGAAGCCTGACGTGGATCCCATGGAACCGAGCTCAGAGTTCCTGAGCCGGTACTTCGCCGGGTACGAGCGGGACCTCGGGATTGAGGTCGAGCGCCCCGTCAAGGTCACCTCGGTCGCCAGGGAAGACGCTGATCCGGCTGGACGCCTGCGGATCAGCACCGACAGCGGCCACTGGTCAGCGAAGGCTCTCATCAACGCAACCGGTACGTGGACCCGGCCGTTCTGGCCCATCTATCCGGGCCGCGCCTCGTTCAGGGGCCGGCAACTGCACGTGGCCGATTACGTCTCCGCCGAGGAGTTCCGCGGCCTGCACGTCATCGTGGTGGGCGGCGGTATTTCCGCTGTCGGGCTGCTGGATGAGGTCTCGCAGGTGACCAGCACGAGCTGGTTCACCCGGCGGGAACCGGACTGGCGCGACGCCGCGTTCGATGCCCAGGCCGGCCACAACGCCGTCGCCCTTGTGGAGGAACGCGTGCGGCAGGGCCTGCCGCCGCAAAGCGTAGTGGCCGTGACCGGCCTCATCTGGACACCGGCTCTGAGGGCGGCAGCACAACGGGGTGCGTTGGACCGACAGCCAATGTTCACCGCCATAGAGCCCGACGGCCTCCGGCTCACCGATGGAAGCCTGCTCCGCGCCGACGTCATCCTGTGGGCCACCGGGTTCCGTGCCGAGCTCGAACACCTGGCGCCACTGCACCTCAGGGGACCCGGCGGCGGCATCGCCATGGAAGGGACCCAGGTGGCAATTGAGCCGCGCGTCCATCTGGTGGGTTACGGGCCGTCGTCATCCACCATCGGCGCCAACCGGGCGGGCCGGGCCGCCGTCACGGCGATCCTCAAACTGCCCGCCCTTGCACCAACCGCATCAACCACCAGCACATGACCAGATGGCAGGAATCTGTGGCACAGAACAATCTCGAGGACATCTTCGGCACGCTCCGGCGCCACCCGGACGTCGAAGCCCCCAACCTCCAGGCCTGGGACGCCACGGACCGGCTGCTGCTGGACGCCGCCGCTGCACGCACGGAACCGGACACCAGGCTGACTGTCATCGGCGACCGCTACGGCGCCCTCACCCTCGGCGCGTTGGCCACGCTGGGGGTCCGGCGGGTCCGAGTGCACGAGGACCTCATCACGGGGGAGCGCGCCCTCCGAAACAACGCCGCGACCACGGGGCTCGCAGCGGCGGATCCCGGAGTTGATGACGCGGGGTTCGAACAGTTGCCGTTGGGGGAGGAGCTGCTGTCCGGCGCGGAACTGGTGCTGCTTCAGCTGCCGCGGACCCTGGCGGAGCTTGAAGAAATCGCCGCCGCAGTGGCGCGTTATGCCGCCCCTGGCGTGGTGCTGCTCGCAGGCGGACGGATCAAACACATGTCGCTGGGAATGAACGCGGTCCTGGAACGCCACTTCGAGACGCTCCAGCCGCAGTTGGCCCGGCAGAAGTCCCGGATCATCCTGGCCAGCGGCGCCCGGCAAACCGATGCGCACGAGTGGAGTCCCGCCGTCGAACGCCATGCCGAGCTGGACCTGGATGTTGCTGCCCACGGTGCCGTCTTTGCGGGAACAAAACTGGACATCGGGACCAGGTTCCTCCTGACGTTCCTGCCGGAAATGCCGCAGGCCGGACACGCCATTGATCTGGGCTGTGGCACCGGCATCCTCGCTGCCCTGTACGCCCGCCAGAACCCGGCCTCAAGGGTCACTGCCACGGACCGGTCCGCAGCCGCCGTCGCGTCCGCCCGCGCCACGGCCCTGGCCAACGGCCTCGAGGAACGGATTACCGTCCTCCAGGACGACGCGGTGAGCACCCTCCCGGCCGGAAGCGCCGAGCTTGTCCTGTTGAATCCACCCTTCCACCTGGGCGCCAGTGTGCACGCCGGTGCGGGCATCAAACTGTTCGAGGCGGCGGCCAGAATCCTTGCCCCGGGCGGTGAGCTGTGGACAGTCTTCAACCGGCACCTGCAGTACCTCCCGGCGCTGGAGCGGCTGGTGGGTCCCACCACCGTGAGGGGCGGCAACCCAAAGTTTAAGGTGGCGGTCAGCACCAAGCGGCCATAGGCGCGTCAGCAGGGCAACTGGCGCCCCGGCCGCGTCACGGCCCACCTCCGGCTCTGGGCGTTGATCAAGGGGTAACGTACGATTCAGACAATGTGAGTACGCGGCCGAAAACCTAGGGGAGACCGTGCCAGAAATTCGCCAGTCCTCGGCGCCACGGCGCGGGACCAATCTTCCGCGCATGGGGGACTTCAACCTCACGGTAATCCTGGATGCCATCCGACGGTCATCCGGCGGACTGAGCCGCGTGGAGCTCGCCCAGATCGTGGGCCTCTCGCCGCAGACCATCTCCAACATCTCCCGCCGCCTGCTTGACCAGCACCTGATCGTCGAAGCCGGCAAAGAAGGCAGCGGCCCCGGCAAACCGCGCACCATGCTTCGCCTCAACCCGGGCGGTATGTACGCCATTGGCGTCCACCTGGACCCTGCCGTCACCACGTTCGTGGTGCTCGATCTCGTGGGCGCCGTTGTTCAGCATTCCCGGATCAAAACACCCGGCGGGAATGATCCTGCCGCCGTAATTTCCACTATGGCCACCGAGATTGAACAGCTGGTTGCCGAGTCCGGGGTGGACACAAGCCGGATCGCCGGCCTGGGCCTGGCCGCTCCGGGACCCATCGACCTGGACAATGGCACCGTGGTGGATCCGCCGCTGCTGCCGGGCTGGGACCGGGTGGAACTCCGGGACGCCCTGGCCAAGGCCACCGGCTACTCCGTCCTGGTGGACAAGGACGTCACCAGTGCCGCCGTCGCCGAAACATGGGCCGGCGGGCCCAGCGGCTCGGGCAGTTTCATCTTTATGTACATGGGCACCGGGATCGGCTGCGGCATCGTCCTGCACGATGAAGTAGTCCGCGGAACATCAGGAAATGCCGGGGAAATCGGCCACATCGTGGTGGATCCCGACGGCCCGCCCTGCGACTGCGGCCTGCGCGGCTGCGTGAAGTCCTCGGCCATCCCGCAGGTACTCGTAGCGGAGGCCGTCGCCGCGGGCATCTTGAACGGCTCCGGAAAGCACACCAGCGGAGCCGAAGTGCAGCAGAGCTTCGCGCAACTGTGCGACCTCGCCGACGCTGGCGACGACAAGGCCTTGGCGATCATCGACAAGTCGGCCGTGCTCGTGGCCCGGGCCGTCTCCGTGGTCACCAACACGCTGGACGTGGAGCGGGTAGTGTTCGGCGGGCCCTTCTGGAGCCGGATCGCTGACCGCTACCTGGAGAAGATCCCTGCCCTGGTGGACGCCAACGGTGCGGCACGCCTGATCCACACCATCGAAGTTGTCGGCACGGGAGTCGGTGAGGACGTGGGCGCCATTGGAGCTGCCTGCCTGGTCCTGGAGCATACACTGGCGCCCCGGGCGCAGCGGCTTCTCCTGGAAGTTTGAACCGGACATCTGACCAGGGCCTCCTTGCCAGTGGCAGGAGCCCCATCTAGCATGTGGATATCGCCGCGGCTGGGGCCCGCAGATACAGGGGACGGCAGCCATTGACTGAATGGAGCATCATGCGCCGGGCCCTCAAATTCACCTCACTCATCGCTGCTGCGGGATTTGTGCTGACGGCGTGTTCCCCTGCCGCCCCCGAAGCGGAGACAAAAACGCTGAAGGTGGTCTACCAAAAGACCGATTCCTTCACTGCCCTGGACACGCTCTTCCAGGCGGCCAAACAGGAGTTTGAGGCCGCCAACCAGGGCGTCACGGTTGCCCTTGAGCCCATCCAGGCGAACGACGACGACTACGGCACCAAGCTTGCCCTCGCGCTCCGTTCGCCCTCCACCGCCCCGGACGTCTTCTATGAGGACACCTTCAAGGTGCGCTCCGACGTCGACGCCGGGTACCTCCTGAAGCTGGACAGCCACCTTGACGGGTGGGAGGACTGGGATACCTTCGATGACGGCGCCAAGGCGGCCGGCCTGGGGGACGACGGCGGCACGTACGCGGTCCCGCTGGGCACGGACACCCGCGGTATCTGGTACAACAAAAAGGTGCTGATGGCCGCGGGCATCAGTGTCCCGTGGGAGCCCCGCACCTGGCAGGACATCCTGGATACAGCCCGGAAGATCAAGGCAAGTGATCCCACCGTTGTGCCCTTCAACCTGTACGCCGGCAAGGCCACCGGTGAAGGCACTGTGATGCAGGGCTTCTACGAACTGCTCTATGGAACCGATTCCGAACTGTACGACGCCGACGCCAAGAAGTGGGTTGTCGGCTCGAAGGGGTTCACCGATTCGCTGGGGTTCCTCAAAACCCTCTATGACGAAAAACTGGCAGTCTCACCGGCGGAGGCCCTCGACGCGAATGTCTGGAAGAAGGTCTTCGGCGAATGGCTGCCGCAGGGCAAGATGGGCGCCACCGTGGAGGGTTCCTACACGCCGTCGTTCTGGCAGAAGGGCGGCAGCTATGAATGGGCAGAGTATGGGCAGGACATGGGCGTCACGGCGTTCCCCACCCAGGATGGCCAGGCGCCCGGCGGCGTCAGCATGTCCGGCGGCTGGACCCTGGCGGTAGGGGCGGAGACCAAAAACCCCGACCTCGCGTTTGAGTTCCTCGCCACGGCCCTGAACCAGAAGAACTCCTTGGCCTTCAACATCGCCAGCTCCCAGATCGCCGTGCGCAAAGATGTCGCCGCAGATGCCGGCTACCAGGCGGCCAATCCATTTGTGAAGGACGTGTCCGAGCTGGTGGCCGTTACACACTACCGCCCCGCAACCGCTGATTACCCGCGGATCTCCGCGGCTGTCCAGGAGGCCACCGAAGCCGTGATCACCGGGGCGAAATCCCCGGAGCGGGCGGCCGCTGACTACGACACGGCGGTGAAGGGCATCGTGGGTGAGGCCAAGACCGTCGCGAAGTAACCTGTGGCGGTTTCCCTAAGGCATGACCGGGCGGGCCACCGGCGGCGGCGCACTGTGCTCCGGCGCGAGGCACGGCTGCTTCCGGTCCTCCCGGCCGTGGTCCTGCTGCTTGTGTTTTTGGCCGGCCCGGTGCTGTGGGCCTTCCACGCGTCATTCACCAACGCTGCCCTGACCGGCCGCAACGCCCGCAATCCAGGCTGGATCGGGTTCGACAATTACGCCAGGCTCCTGTCCGATCCGGTCCTGCCGCTCTCGCTTGGCCTGACCGTCCTGTTTGTGGGCGGCTCGGCCATCCTGGGCCAGAACCTGCTGGGACTCACCCTTGCGGTGCTGATGCGACGGGCGCGCCGCCCGGTGGCTGCCGTCGTTGGTACTGCGGTGGTGGCTGCATGGGTGCTGCCCGAGATCGTGGCCGCCTTCGCCGCTTACGCCTATTTCAGCCGGGACGGGACCCTGAACCAGTTGCTCGGCGGATTGGGGTTCGAACGGACCGACTGGCTGTATTCGTTTCCGATGGTTGCGATCCTGCTTGCCAACATCTGGCGGGGTACGGCGTTCTCCATGCTGGTCTACCGGGCCGCGCTTAATGACATCCCCGGTGAGGTTACGGAGGCCGCACTGATGGACGGTGCCGGTGGCTGGCAGCGGCTGGCCTTCATCACCATCCCCATGATCCGCGGCAGCATCGCCACCAACCTCATGCTCATCACCCTGCAGACGCTGGCGGTGTTCACCCTCATCTGGGTCATGACAGCGGGCGGCCCCGCCAATGCCAGCACCACGCTGCCGGTGCTGGCGTACCTGGAGGCCTTCAAGTTCGGCGACATCGGGTACGGCACCGCGGTGGCGTCAGTGCTGATCCTCATTGGCGTGGTGTTCGGTGCCGCATACGTCCGGCTCCTGCGGGAGAGTAAACCATGAGCACGACGGCGGGGACCTCCGCCCGGAGCCAGCCGCGGTCCGGTACGGGTGCAGTTTCCCGTGCCCAACAGCGTGCCCGGATGCCGGCAGACGTGGCTCTGATCCTGATCGGTGCCTGCTTTGTCCTGCCGCTGCTGTGGCTGGTGTTTGCGTCCCTCGATGCGTCCGCCGGGCATGAGACGCGGCTGCCTGCCCAAGTCTCCCTGGACAACTTTGCCGCCATCATGACGCCGGGGCTGCTGTTCCAGCCGCTCTGGAACAGCATGGTGCTGTCCGCCGGCACGGCCGCCGTGAACCTGGTGGCAGCAGTGCTCGCCGCCTATCCGCTGTCCCGCTACCAGTCCAGGTTCAACAAGCCGTTTATGTACACCATCCTGTTTGGAACCTGCCTTCCCATCACGGCGATCATGGTGCCGGTCTACGGGTTGTTTGTGCAGCTTCATCTGCTGGATTCGATGCCCGCCACGATTTTCTTTATGGCCACCACCACGCTGCCCATGGCTATCTGGATGACCAAGAACTTTATGGACGGCGTTCCGGTGTCGCTGGAGGAAGCAGCCTGGGTGGACGGGGCGTCGGGGCTGACGGCGCTGAGGACCATCGTCCTGCCGCTGATGCGGCAGGGGCTGGGCGTGGTGTTCATCTTTGTGTTCATCCAGGCCTGGGGGAACTTCTTTGTCCCGTTTGTCCTCCTGCTGTCCGAGGCCCGGCAGCCGGCGGCAGTATCGATCTTCAGCTTCTTCGGACAGCACGGCGCAGTGGCGTACGGGCAGCTGGCCGCCTTTTCCATCCTGTATTCAGTCCCGGTGCTGGCCCTGTACGTCATCGTGGCCAAGGGCGCCGGCAGTTCCTTCGCGCTCTCGGGTGCGGTGAAGGGCTAGCGGCGTTCAGAGCCCGGCCAGCGCAGCCGAGCCCTCAGTCGATGTCCTCGACCACCACTCCGAACGGGATGCTGTCGTCGAGGTGGGCCTGGTGGCCGGTGGGACCCGCGTTGTAGGTGACCCGGACGCCGTGGGTCCGGTCGGCAGCGGACTGCTGCAAAACAGGCTTGACGGCAAGGATGAACCTCTCGCTCTTGTCGGCGAGGAACTCTTTGTAACTGGCTGGAAGCTCGCTCATTCCAACAGGATAAACCTGCCGACCCGCGATGGGGAGGGGTCCCCATTGCGGCCTGACCCGCAGGTGGCTTGGATAGGATGGCGGGCGGAGTGCAGCCGCCCGGCAGCACGCGGCCTACCAACCGCCCACCACCATCCATCAGGGGGAAATCCATTGCTTCAGACCAGTGCGCCCGCACGAATTGACCCGGCGGAACTGGCCCGGGCGCAGCAGGTGGTGGCCAACATTTCCCGCAGTTTCGAAGCCAAGGTGGTGGGCCAGGCACGGCTGCGTGAATCCCTGCTGGTGGGGCTGATGACCGGCGGCCACATCCTGCTGGAAAGCGTTCCGGGGCTTGCTAAGACCACCGCCGCGCAGACCGTGGCCGAAGCAGTGAGCGCAGAGTTCCGCCGGATCCAGTGCACGCCGGACCTGCTTCCCAGCGACATCGTGGGCACGCAGATCTACGACGCCGCCAAGGGCACCTTCATCACCCAACTGGGGCCGGTGCACGCCAACATCGTCCTGCTGGACGAGATCAACCGCTCCAGCGCCAAGACCCAGAGCGCCATGCTGGAGGCCATGCAGGAGCGGCAGACCTCCATCGGGGGAGAGGAATACCGGCTGCCGTCCCCTTTTATGGTGCTGGCCACCCAGAACCCCATCGAGCAGGAAGGCACGTACCAGCTGCCGGAGGCGCAGATGGACCGCTTTATGCTCAAGGACGTGCTGGACTACCCCACGCCGGCCGAGGAAACGGAAATCATCCGGCGGATCGACGCCGGGGTCTTCACCGCGGAGCATAAGCCCGCGGCCGCCGCCTCGCTGGACGCCGTCATCGGCGTCCAGGAGCTGGTGAAGCGGATCTACATCGACCCGGCCATCATCAACTACATCGTGGGCCTCGTGTTCGTCACCCGCAACGCCGGGCAGTACATCGACCAGCGGCTCGCCGGCTTTATCGAATTCGGCGCCAGCCCGCGCGCCAGCATCGCCTTCAGCCAGGCCGCCCGTGCAGTGGCACTGATCAACGGCCGGGACCACGTGATCCCGGAGGACGTGAAGTCCCTCGCGCACCGGGTGCTGCGGCACCGCCTCATCCTGGGGTTCGACGCCGTGGCGGAGCAGGTGCCGGTGGAGACGATCATCGATGCGGTCGTAGCCTCCGTCCAGACACCCTGAGGCAGCGGTGACCAGTCTCCTGCAGCGTGTGAAGTCGAAGATGGCCATCTTCGCCCACCGGAAAGCCCGGGGCATGCTCGACGGCGAATACGGTTCCGTCTTCCGCGGCCGCAGCCTCGACTTTGATGACCTGCGCGCCTACATCCCCGGGGACGACGTCCGCGACATCGACTGGAAGGCTTCTGCCCGGTTCGGCTCGCCGCTCATCAAACGCTACGTCGCCGTGCGGCGCCAGACCGTCCTGCTGATTGCCGATACCGGCCGGGGCATGGCAGCCGAGTCCCGCGACGGCGAAACCAAGAAGGACATCGCGGTAATGGCACTCGGTGTGGTGGGTTACCTGGCGCACCGGCACGGCGACGTGGTGGGCCTGGTCTGCGGCGATGGCAACGGGACACACTCCGTCCCCGCCAAAGCCGGCGAGCCGCATCTGGAACGGCTCCTGCGCGAGGTTGACTCGTCCACCAGCCTGGACTCCGGCCACAGCAGGATCGAGGACCAGCTGGAATACGTGGCCCGCAACGTCAAGGGCCGGTTCCTGCTGTTTGTGGTCTCCGACGAACAATCCGCCAATCCCGACACCGAACAGCTGCTCCGCAGGCTCCGCGCCCAGCACGAGATCCTGTGGCTCACCATCAGGGACGCTGACCTTGCCGGGGAAGGCCAGTCCAGCCAGGACGCCTTCAGCGTGGCAGACTCCTCGGTGCTGCCAACACACCTGGCAGCTTCCCCGGCCATCGCGGCGGCCTATGCCAAGGCAACAGGGGAGCGCGACGCCGCCAGGCACGCCATGCTCCGCCGCACCGGCATCACACAAGGCCACGTGGCCGGAAGCGGTGCGGTCATGACGGAACTCTTCGCCCTCCTGGAAAGGCACCGGCGTGCAGGCTGACCCAGGCATTTACGCACCGCTCCAGTACAGCCAGGCGTGGCTGTGGACCGGACTCGCACTTCTGGCCGTTGTCCTGGGCTGGTACGCGTTCGTTTTGCTGGGCACGCGCAAACCGAAGGTGCCGGAGCAGGCGCCCCGGTTCACGCCGCCGTCGGACCTTGCCGGCCTCAAGGACGCCTACCTGCAAAGGATCGACGCCGTCACAGCCAACGCCGCCGCCGGGCGGCTGACCGCACGGGAATCGCATCAGGAACTGAGTCTGCTGGTCCGCCGGTTCGCCCGCGATGTCACCGGGATTGACGCGCCCCGGATGACCCTGGCGGAGCTGCACGGGCACCCGCTGCCGCCAGCGGCTGAGGCCGTCCGCAGGATCTACCCGGGCGAGTTCGGCCTGGAGCCGCTGCCGCCGGTCGCGCAATCGGCCGAGACTGCCCGCCAGGCGGTGCGGCAATGGAACTGATGTTCTGGTGGCTCATCCCGGCGGCACTGGTCATCGCTGCCCTGGCCGGTTGGCTCGCCTTCCGCCCGGACCGCCAAGCCAATGTACGACGACGGCCGGTGGCCAATGCTGACCGCCTCACCGCCCTGCCCGAATACCAGGCTGCCCTCCGCCGGCACCGCCGCTGGCTGGCGGTGGCCGCGCTCGCGGCCATAACCCTGGTGGTCTCTGCGGTGGCCGCGGCGGCGCGCCCGGTGGAGCTGACCACCATCGTGCCGGAGCAGCGGAACCGGGACATCATGCTGTGTCTGGACACGTCGGGATCGATGAGCAGCGCCGACGCGGCCGTGGTGCAGGTGTTTGCCGAACTGGCGAAGGAGTTCGACGGCGAACGGATTGGACTCACGGTCTTCGACAGCAGCGCCGTCCAGGTTTTCCCGCTCACCGACGACTACGCATATGTCCAGGAGCAGCTCACGCTGGCCAAAGACGCGTTCGACGGAAACCCCGGCAGCGCCGGATTCCTGGAAGGCACCTGGAACGGTCGCGGATCGTCGCTGATCGGTGATGGCCTGGCGTCCTGCGTCAACGGATTCCCGGACACGGGCGCCGCTGAGGCGGGGGAAGCAGGAGACGGTCAGCGGCGCTCGCGGTCCATTGTCCTGGCAACAGACAACTACCTGTCCGGCGATCCCATCTTCACGCTCGAGCAGTCGGCCGCCCTCGCCAAGGAGCGGGAAGTGCCCGTGTATGCCCTGAATCCCGGCGATTTCGACTATGGGCCCGGCCCCGGCCAGCCCGGAGCCGTGCTGCGGACAGCGGCAGAATCCAGCGGCGGAGCGTACTTCCGGCTGGACAGCCCGGAGGCGGTGGCGGCCATCGTCCGGTCCGTGCAGGAAACCGAAGCCACGGCCATGAAGGGCGCGCCCCAGGCAGTGGTCTCGGACCGGCCCGAGCTGCCCCTGATGCTGGCGCTCCTGTCCGGCCTGGTGCTGGCTGGGGCATCGTGGAGGCTCCGGCCATGACCCTGCAACCGATCCTGCCGTGGTGGGTTATGGCCCCGCTCATCGCCGCGACCGTGCTGTTTCTGGCCTGGCGCCTCGTCCAGGCGGCGCGGGTGCGCTCTGCCGGTACACGCCGCGACTGGCTGTTCAGGGGCGCCCTGGTGCTGCTGCTCCTGGCTGCGGCGCTCCGGCCGGGTGTCCCCGGCGGAAGTTCCCAAGCCGCAACGGCGGACGTCAACGTTTTCTTCGTGGTGGACACCAGCAGCAGCATCGCAGCCGAGGACTACGGCGATAACTCGCCGCGGCTGAAGGGGGTGCGGCAGGACATTATGGCCATCGCGGCTGAACTGGCCGGAGCCCGGTTTTCGCTCCTGACCTTCGACAGCAATGCCGTGGTCCGGATGCCCCTGACCACCGACACCACCGCCCTGGACACCAGCGTGTCCGTCTTGCAGCCCCAGGTCACCGCATTCTCCAAGGGCAGCAGTGTCACGGCTGCCGGAACCTTGCTGGCGGAGCGCTTGCGCGCCGCGCGGGACAGCCATCCCGAACGGCCACGTCTGGTCTACTACCTGGGCGACGGTGAACAGACCAGCGCCAAGGCACCGGAGCCACTTCGGCTCGACGGCGGCCTCGTGGACGGCGGCGCGGTGCTCGGCTATGGCACAGCGGACGGCGGCCGGATGAAGGAAAACACAGGGCAGGGTTCGGGGCAGGACGCCGACGCCGGCTATATCCAGGACCGGTCGTCCGGAACCGGCAAGGATGCTTTGTCGGTTCTCGACGAAGGCCGGCTGCAGGGGATTGCCGGTCAGTTGGGTGTTCCCTATGTCCACCGTTCGGCCGGAGACCCGGTGGCGCCGATGATGCAGGCCGCTGATCCCGGGGAATTGCAGCAGGCACCGGCGGCCGGCGACGTTGCCGGCCGGGTTGAGCTGTACTGGCTTCTCGCCGCCGGAGCGTTCCTCCTTGCCCTCCGCGAAACTTTCTTGGTGCTAAGACAGTGGCGGCAGCTGCGGCCCGGACAGGGAGCTCGAACGTGATGCGGCCAGCGCCCACACCGGTACACCGGGAACCGGTATCTCAGGAACCGGTATCTCAGGAACCGGTATCTCAGGAACCGGCAGTGCCGGTGAAATCAGGGGACCGGCGGGAGCGCCGCCGTCGGCTGTTGTGGTGGTCTGCACTGCCCGCACTCCTGGTCCTCTGCCTGTCCGCCAAACTGCTCAGCGTGGGCATTCTCGCTGACACTGCTGCCCGGTCCTTCGTGGCCGCGGACTCCAGCGCCGTGGCGGATGCCGCGGCCGGACTGCGAATTGCCAACTTCGTCGAACCGCACAAGGCACCGTTCGCCGAAGGTGACGGGCTGTTCCTCGCCGGGGACTTCGCTGCGGCGCGCCAGCGATTCGAGGAGGCACTGCCCCTGGCGGGCACAGCCGACGAGTGCGTCGTCCGGGTCAACCTCGCGCTCACCATTGAGCGCCTCGGTGACGCCCAGGCCAAAGCGGAAGATCCGACGGCGGCGGCCCGGCTCTTTGCAGAAGGCGTTGCCGTGGCGGAGGCTGCTCCGGAAGGCTGCTTCGACGCAGGCGCGGATTCAGGAGCGGAAGCCGGCGCAGGGGAGAAGCTGGAACAGGCGGCGGAACGGCTGCAGCAAAAGGCCGATGCCGCCGCGGCGGACAAGGCCGGCCCGCAACCGTCGGAACAGCCCGGGCAGGACGAGGTTCCCGCGAATCCGGGCCAGCAGAGCCAGCTTGAGCAGCTCAAGGACAGTGCCAAGGAGGCCCAAAGTGAGCGCAATTCCGGGCGTGAGCGGGACGAGTACCTCCGGGACGATGACTTCGGGCCGGGCGTGGACAGGCCCTGGTAACTGGCTAATGCAGCCGGGCTCCGCAGTACGCCTCGATGATTCCTTTGACCAAAACGGCGAACAAAATTCTGCACCAGAACGAAACACGCCGTAAAACTGCGTCTTAATTCGGTAGCCGACTTGAAGGGTGCCCCGCCGGCTCCTAGAGTTCTATACAAGTTACCGAGGTAACGTGTCAGCGATCCTCCGATTGTGGAGGGTGTGGGTGCCCCCATGTGGGCCTGACATTTGCTCACGGACAACTTCATTACAGGCGTAACAGTCGCGGCTGCGTCCCTGTGGAGTTTTCCGTGTTCCCAAACTCAAATTCATTCCCGGCACCACCGTCACATCTGCTGACCGGTATCCGGCAATGGCCCAAAGCCAAGGACGCAAATGTCACCGCCAAGCCTTATCGAAACGCATCCGAACCTCTCCGAGACCGCACCCGTGGCGCTCTCGTACGAGCTCTTCCCGCCCCGCTCGCCGGCCGCGGCCGAGTCACTCTGGACCACCATCCGGGAACTGGAAACCACCGAGCCGGACTATGTCTCCGTCACGTATGGTGCCAGTGGCTCGAACCGGGACACCGCCGTCGAACTCATCAACAGGCTCCTGTTGGAAACCACGCTCCGGCCGCTGGCCCACCTCACCTGCGTTGGCAACACGCCGGAGGAGCTGGCGGAGATCATCGGCGACCTCCTGGACACCGGGGTCCGGGGCATCCTGGCCCTCCGGGGCGACCAGCCCAAGGGTGGTGCGCCGCTCGCCGCAGGGTCACTGCGGTATGCGCAGGACCTGATCGAACTTATCCGGCGGGTTGAACAGCGGCGGTCGGCCCTGCTGTGTGCAGGCAGGATCGCCGTGGGCGTCGCCGCGTACCCCACCCGGCACCCGGAATCACCCAGTGAAGCCCACGACGTCGAGGTGCTGCTCGCGAAGCAGCGTTCCGGCGCCGACTTTGCCATCACCCAGGTCTTCTTCCACACCGAGCAGTACGCGAACCTCATCAGCCGCGCACGCCGGGCCGGGGTCACCATCCCCATCATCCCGGGCGTTATGCCGCTCACCAGCCTGCGCCGGGTCACACGGCTCGGGGAACTGACAGGCGTTGAGCCGGCACCGGAACTCCTGGCCCGGCTCGCCGCCGCGGACACTGATTCCGAACGCCTCCGGATCGGCGTCCGGGCCACCGTGGACCTGGCCAACGCGGCCCTTCAGGCCGGAGCGCCGGGCATCCACATCTACACGTTCAACGAACACCAGAGCGCTCTGGAGGTGCTGGACAAACTGGCACTTCCGCGCCAGTCCCGTTCAGCTGGCCGCCGCAGCGCCGCTGTCCGTGCCAACGCGTCAGTCCAGCGCCAGCTCGCCAGCTGACCTTCGAGCATCCGCCAGACCATTCACAGTTTCCACAAACACTCAAGGAATCTCCCATGCCTGAAAAGACCACTGCCCCGTTCCCTGCCGCGTCACTCCTCGGCTATCCGCGCATCGGCCGCCGCCGCGAGCTCAAGAAGGCCATCGAAGCCTACTGGGCCGGCAAGATCGACGCCGCTGCACTGGACGCTGCCGCCAAGGGCATCCAGCTGACCATCGCCAAGCGACTGCAGGAACTGGGCCTCACCGAAGCCGCGGCCGTTCCGGGCACCTTCTCCTACTACGACCAGGTCCTGGACGCCACCGCCCACCTCGGCGCTGTTCCGGCCCGCTTCGGCAAGCTCCTCAACGCCGAGGGCCAGCTCGACATCGACGGCTACTTCACCCTGGCCCGTGGTACCAAGGACCAGCAGCCGCTGGAAATGACCAAGTGGTTCGACACGAACTACCACTACCTCGTTCCGGAGATCGGCCCGGAGACCGGGTTCACCCTCGCTTCCAACCGCATTGTTGAGGAATTCGAGTTCGCCCTGGCCAACGGCATCGAGACCCGCCCGTACATCGTCGGCCCGGTCACCTACCTGCTGCTCTCGAAGGCTTCGGATGAGGCCCCCGCCGGCTTCGCCCCGCTGTCCCGCCTCGAAGACGTCCTGCCGGTCTACGTGCAGCTGCTCGAGAAGCTCTCCGCCGCAGGCGCCAGCTGGATCCAGCTGGACGAGCCTGCACTCGTGGTTGACCAGGACACCCCGGCCGCAGAAATCGAAGCAGCCGTTGCCCGCGCCTACGAGGTCCTCTCCGGGGCAGCCACGCGCCCCCAGATCCTCGTCTCCACCCCGTACGGTGCCCTCGACGGCCAGCTGGGCACACTTGCCGCCACCAACATCGACGCCCTGCACATCGACGCCTTCAAGGGTGCCGTGCCGTCCGCAGCGGCACTGGCTGGCCTTGGCAACAAGACCCTGGTTGCCGGTGTCGTTGACGGCCACAACATCTGGCGCAACGACCTCGCCGTCGCGGCCGCCAAGCTGGACGAACTGAAGGCTGCCGCCGGCCGGGTCGCCGTCAGCACCTCAACCTCCACCCAGCACGTCCCGCACGACGTCACCGAAGAAGGCCAGCTCTCCGAAGAGCTGCGCAGCTGGCTCGCGTTCGCCGACCAGAAGGCCGTAGAGGTCAAGACCCTCGCGTCCTACCTGGCCGACCCCGCTTCCGCCAAGGCAGCCATCGACGAAGCATCAGCCATCATCGCAGCCCGGGCCGCTGCCGAGGGCGTCCGCCGCGACGACGTCCGTGCCCGCACCGAGGCCCTGACCGCAGCGGACTTCAGCCGTTCTGCCTACGCAGTCCGCGAAGCGGCCCAGGAAGAGGCCCTGCACCTGCCGCCCCTGCCCACCACCACCATTGGCTCCTTCCCGCAGACGTCTGAGATCCGCTCCGCGCGTGCCCGAAACAACAAAGGCGACCTCACCAACGAGCAGTACGAGCAGCTTATGAAGGACGAAATCAAGCGCGTTGTTGAGCTGCAGGAAGAGCTCGGCTACGACGTCCTGGTGCACGGCGAGCCCGAGCGCAACGACATGGTCCAGTACTTCGCCGAGAACCTCGAAGGCTTCGATGTCACGGTCCACGGCTGGGTCCAGTCCTACGGCTCACGCTGCACCCGTCCGTCCATCCTCTGGGGCGACGTCACCCGCAGCGCGCCCATCACGGTGGCCTGGGCCGAGTACGCACAGTCGCTGACCAGCAAGCCCATGAAGGGCATGCTCACGGGTCCGGTCACCATCCTGGCCTGGTCCTTCGTCCGCGATGACCAGCCCCTGGGCGAGACCGCCAACCAGGTTGGCTTGGCCCTGCGCGACGAAATCGCGGACCTCGAGGCCGCCGGCATCAAGGTCATCCAGGTGGACGAGCCCGCACTGCGCGAACTCCTGCCGCTGCGCAAGGCCGACCACGCTGCCTACCTGCAGTGGTCAGTGGATTCCTTCCGCCTCTCCACCGCCGGTGCAGCCGACGCCACGCAGATCCACACCCACCTCTGCTACTCGGAGTTTGGTGTAATCATCGACGCGATCGACGGCCTCGATGCCGACGTCACTTCCATCGAAGCTGCACGGTCCCGCATGGAGGTTGTCCACGACCTTGAGTCCCACGGCTTCGGCCGCGGCGTGGGTCCGGGCGTGTACGACATCCACTCGCCGCGTGTTCCGGGCGAGGCCGAGGTCACCGAGCTCCTTGCCACGGCCGTCAAGCACGTCCCGTCCCGCCAGCTCTGGGTCAACCCGGACTGCGGCCTGAAGACCCGCGGCTACGCCGAGACCGAAGAGTCCCTGCGCAACCTGGTCAAGGCCACCAAGACGGTCCGCGCCGAACTGCTGCAGGCAGCACAGCAGTAGCAGCCAGGTAACCCACCGTACTAACGCCGTCGGCGGCCGGTCACCTCAGGTGACCGGCCGCCGACGTGGGTTAAGGGTGTTCAGGACTCCCAGACGATTTCGTCGTCTACCACGCCGTCTTCGTCGGCCGCGACCACCAGCACCTCGTCCGTAAAGTGTGAGCCGAGGGTGAAGTCCATAACAAAGTAGCGCTCCGGCTGGCCGGGGAAGATGCCCACGTGGCCAAGTTTGAGGGCTTTCAGGAAGACGTCGTTGGTGAGCTGGCTGCGTTCCTCCACGCCGAAGACTTTCTGCAGGTGCTCGTCCTTGAGGGCGCTGCAGTGGAAGTGAAGGTATTCCTGGGGGCTGGTGCCTTCCTGCTCCAGCTCCTCGGCGATCATCTGCCGCACCTCGTCCACGAGTTCGGGGAGGAACCGCAACCGGTAGTCCACCTTGTGCATGGCCGCTTCGTCAAAGTGGTCGTGTGCGTCGATGTTCAGGTCGAGTTCGAGTAACTGGCCACCCAGCTCATGTTTGGCGGCGATGTTGTGATCCCTGCCGTGGTTGAGCTCGATTTCTCCAAAGTGCTGGCTCGCTACCCTGTTCATACCTTCAACATAGACCCCAAGTGCTGCGCTTTTCCAGCATTCCGGCTAATTGCCTGAGGACACCGCAGCGGCCACGGTTTCGGACAGCAGGTCTACAAACAGCTGCACCCGGGCAGTCTTCTTCTCATTGATGAGCAGGGCAAACACGTTCCGTGCAAGCCGGATCTCGGGAACGTCCAGCACCACAACGCCGGCTGGCCGGTTCCGCAATGCGAGCTCAGGCACCAGTGCAGCGCCCAGTCCGGCGGCAGCCATTTCGAGGCTTGCATGGAAATCGTCGCTGTGGGCCACCACGCGCGGATGCAGGTTGCAGCTGGCAAAGAGCCGTTCGATCACTACGGCGTCAGGGCTCCCGGGATGGTGCATGATCCAGGGCAGTTCCGACAGATGGTCCGCCGCCACCTTGGCGTCCGTGCGGAACCCCCAGCCCGCGGGCAGCACAACGCGGAAGTTGTCGTCGCCGATCCACTGCCGGTTGATAGTGTGCGGCCAGGCAAGTCCGGACTGGCCCACCTGGAATACGAGCGCCACGTCCAACTCTCCGCCGGTGCGCAGCCCCTGGATGGTCTGGGCCGGCTCGGCCACGGACACTTTGAGGTCGATGCCCAGGTCTTTCCACGCCGGATTCTTCAGGATGCGCGGGAGGACGTAGGTGGCCAGGCTGGGGAAGATTCCCAGCCGCAGCTCCTGGCTTGTGCTGCTGTGTGTCTTGGAGGCCGCCGCCATGAGGGCTTCGATGTCCGTCAGCACCTTTGCGGCGTGCCGGGTCATCACTACCGCTGCTTCCGTGGGGACCACGCTGCGGGCCGAACGCTGAAACAAGACCACGCCTGTCTCGCGTTCCAGGGCGGACATCTGCTGGGAGACAGCCGACGCTGTGTACCCCAGGCGTGCCGCTGCGGCCGCAAACGAGCCCAGCCGGGTAACTTCAAGGAGAGTCTTCAAATGAACGGGATTTACCAACGCAGTCCTTCGGTCAGGGCCGCCTGAGTACCGCGTTGTGCCGATTCCGGAGGGCCCGCTTCATTCTGGCACAAAGAATAACTTCAAACTCAGTCATCCACCGGCCCCACGGCGTCGAACTGCCACTAGAGAGTTTGTACCGAGCAAGCGAACAAGCAGTCCGAGTAGGGGAGCAGAACAGTGTCTTTGGCAGGGAACTCGACCTTCAAGCCGCAGGGACGGCGCATCGCCGTCGTGGGAAGCGGAGTGGCCGGCCTGACGGCCGCGTATGTCCTGAACCGGCACGACAACGTCACCCTTTTTGAGGCGGACAGCAGGCTGGGCGGCCACGCCCACACCCACAATGTCACACAGCCGGACGGGTCAACGCTCGGCATCGACACCGGCTTCATCGTCCACAACGAGCGGACCTATCCCACCTTGCTGCGGCTGTTCGCCGAGCTGGGTGTGGAGACGCAGGACTCCGAAATGAGTATGTCCGTCCGCTGCGATGGCTGCGGACTGGAGTACGCCGGGGCACGTGGGGGCGGCCGTGGCATCATCGCCCGACCGTCCAGCCTGCTGCGCGGACGCTACCTGCTGATGCTGGTGGAGGTCATGCGCTTCTACCGCAGGGCCCGCGCTCTGGTTGAGTCGACTCCAGCGTCCGATGCGGGCCCTGGTGCGGGCGGCGCGGAGCTGACCCTCGGTGACTTCCTGGCCAAGGAACGCTTCAGCAAGTACTTCATCTCCCATTTCATGACACCGGTGGTCAGCGCGGTGTGGTCGTGCGATCCCACCACGGCACTGTCCTATCCGGCGCGCTACCTCTTCACGTTTTTGGGCCACCACGGCATGCTGGGCGTCAAGGGTTCGCCGCAGTGGCGTACGGTCACCGGCGGTTCGGGGCAGTACGTGGAGAAGTTGGCCGCCACGCTCCCGGACATCAGGCTTAGCAGTCCGGTCACCGCTATCCGGCGTCACGCCCTCGGTGTGGAAGTTGACACCGATCGCGGCGTGGAGGATTTCGAGGCCGTGGTCATTGCCACGCACCCTGCCCAGGCCCTGAGCTTCCTCGCGGACGCCACGCCGGCCGAAAAGGAAGCCCTGGGGCAGATGCCGTACTCCGTCAACCACACTGTTTTCCACCGGGACCCGGCCGTCCTGCCCGCCGCGGACAATGCCAGGGCGTCCTGGAACTACCGTCTCCCGGACTGCGAAGCCCGCCCGGACAAGGTCCTGGTCAGCTACGACCTCACCCGGCTGCAGCGCCTGGAGCCGGCGGATGGCCAGCCGTACCTGGTGAGCCTGGGGGAGTCCGAGCTCATCGCGGAGGACCGGGTGCTGGAACATTTGGTGTACGAACACCCCCAGTACACTCCCGAATCTTTGCGGGCACAGCAGCGCATTGCGGCGCTGAGTGACGACCGCATCGCATACGCCGGCGCCTACCTGGGCTGGGGGTTCCATGAGGACGGCGCCCTGGCCGGGGTCCGTGCCGCCGCGAGCCTGGGACGAACTTGGGATACGCCCGCGAGCCAGGCATCCGAACCTGAGCTGCTTTCTGCCGCGGAGGGCGCATGAGCTCAACGGCAGCCATCTACCGCACGTCCATTTCCCATGTTCGCCAGACTCCGCTGAAGAACGCGTTCACGTACCGGAGCTACAGCTGGTTTGTGGACGTGGACCGGCTCCCCGTTCTGCCCTGGATCATGCGGCCGCTGGCCGTCTTCCGGGCAGCCGACCACCTGGGCGATCCCGGGGCCACCATCCGCAGCAACGTGGAACGGTTCCTGCGTACCCGGGGGATGGAGCCCGACGGCGGGGCCATCCGGATGCTGACCACCGCCCGGGTCTTCGGGCACGTCTTCAACCCGCTCACCCTCTTCTGGTGCTACCGGTTGTCCGGGGAGCTGCAGTGTGTCATCGCCGAGGTCCACAACACGTACGGCGAACGCCACTGCTACCTCCTGGAAACGGATCCTTCCGGCCGGGCCAGCGTGCCCAAGGCCTTCTACGTTTCACCGTTCAATGACGTTGACGGGCAGTACCGGATGAAGCTGCCCGCGCCGGAGCAGCGGCTGTCCGTCTCCATCGTCCTGGAGCGGGAAGGGCACCGGCCGTTCGCCGCAACCATGGACGGGGACCGGCGCCAGGCCACCGTCGGGAACATCCTGGCAGCCGCCGTTGCCGTCCCCGCCGCGCCGCTGCTGGTATCGGCGCTGATCCGCATCCAGGGCATTAAACTCTGGGCAAAACGCCTACCAGTCATCAAAAAACCACATCACCCCTCACAGGAGGCAGTCCAATGACCATGACCGATGAAAACGGAACAGCCGCGACTGCGGAGGTTTCCGCCGCGAAGCCAGCCGCACGGCACCAGGTGACAGGGCTGACTGCTGCCGGGGTACCGGCGTCGCCGGCCACCATTGATCCGGAAGTGTGGCCCGGTGTTGCCCACGCGCCGTCGGGCACTAAAGCGCTGGTGGCGGGCAAGGCCGCCGGGCTGCTGTTCAAGGCGGCCGTACGGCGGCTGCCCCTGCGCGTTGCCTACCCGGACGGTTCAGTACTGGGTACCGGTGGCCCGGATGCGCCGGTGATGACCATGCTCAGGCCGGCAGCGTTCGAAGTGCGGATTGGTGACAACGGCCTGATCGGGCTGGGCGAGTCCTTTATGGCGGGGGACTGGGAAGCATCAGACCTCGCTGCGGTGCTGGAGGTCTTCGCCGCTTCCGTGGACACGCTGATCCCCGCACCGCTGCAGTGGCTGCGGACCCTGTACCTGCCGCGGACGCCGCGGCAGGAACGCAATGAAGAGCACAACACCCGCAGCAACATCTCGCGGCACTATGATCTGTCCAACGAGCTCTTCTCCAACTTCCTGGACACCACCATGAGCTACTCCTCGGCGCTTTTCCCGCTGAGCGACGGTGCGCTGGACTCGGTCCCGTGGGACGCGTTGGCGGAGGCCCAGCAGGCCAAGATTGACAGGCTGCTGGACAAGGCCGGCGTCGGATCGGGCACGCGGCTGTTGGAGATCGGCACCGGCTGGGGTGAGCTTGCCCTCCGGGCAGCAGCCCGCGGCGCCACGGTTTACAGCGTGACGCTCTCCAGTGAGCAGCGCGCGCTGGCGCAGGAACGGATTGCGGCCGCCGGCTTTGCAGAGCAGGTGACCGTGGCGCTGCAGGACTACCGCGCCGTGGAAGGCGAGTTCGACGCGATTGTGTCAGTGGAAATGATCGAGGCGGTTGGCTATGAGTACTGGCCCATCTACTTCCAGACCATCGACCGTGTGCTGGCCCCGGGCGGGAAGGTGGCCATCCAGGCCATCACCATGCCGCACGGCCGTATGCTGGCGACGCGCAACGCCTACACCTGGGTGCACAAGTACATCTTTCCCGGCGGCTTCCTGCCGTCCGTGCGGGCCATCGAAAGCGTGACCCAGCAGCACACCACACTCCGGGTGCGGGAGCGGATGGGCATGGGAGATCACTACGCCGCGACGCTCCGCCTCTGGGAGGAGCAGTTCATGGCGCGCTCACAGGAGGTGGGTGAACTGGGGTTCGACGCCGTTTTCCAGCGGATGTGGCTGTTCTACCTCTGCTACTCACGGGCGGGTTTCCAGTCCGGCTACCTGGACGTGCAGCAGATTGTCCTGGACCGCCGGGAGGCTCAGCTGTAGCTGGTTAGGTTCATCACGTCGCAGGGGTCCTGGAGGTATCTTCAGGGCCCCTTTTGTGTGCCCGGCACTAGATGTAGTGGCCCGCATACTAGGCGCGACACGCCGTCCAGTACGCGACACGCGGGGGGTTAATTGTGGCTAAGTACTCCACAGGGTGTGGATTTCGTCCGCAAAAACGGCGGGATTCCGGACATTTTGAGGAGGCTTGCCTGTGGATTAAAAGTGCATTAAATGACATACTTGTAATACATCATCTTGGGGTTCCGAAGAGCCGTCTGCACTACATGTAGTATCGACGTACAGCTTGGGCAGGACTAAGACGAGCGAAGATTTCGATAAAAGGGGACAGGGATAATGACCGTTACGGTTTACACCAAACCTGCGTGTGTACAGTGCAACGCAACCTACCGTGCGCTGGACAAAAAGGGCATCACTTACCAGAGCGTTGACATCTCCCAGGACGCCGAGGCCCTCGAGCGCCTGAAGGCGCTGGGCTACATGCAGGCTCCTGTTGTAGTCACGGACCAGGACCACTGGTCAGGCTTCCGCCCGGACAAGATCGAGGAACTGGCACTGTCTGCCGTTTCCTCCGTGGCCTAAGGCCCTACACTTTCGCCAGCCGGCAACTTTCAATCCGCACACATGAGGTGACTCCCGTGTCAGCACCGGCAGTAGCCATGGCCCAGACGGCCCCGTTGCCGCCTGACACCACACAGAGCCAGCTCATCTACTTTTCATCCACCTCCGAGAACACCAGCCGCTTTGTCGCGAAGCTCGGACGTGAGCTGGCACGGATCCCGCTCCATGCAAAGGATGCACCCCTTCTCGCCACCCGGCCGTATGTGCTGGTAGTGCCGACCTACGGGGGCACCGGGGGAGAGGGCTCCGTGCCCAAACAGGTGATCCGCTTTCTGAACGACCCGCAGAACAGGCAACTGATCCGTGGGGTTATCGGTGCAGGCAACACAAACTTCGGGGACAACTACTGCATGGCAGCGGACATCATTGCCGCCAAGTGCAACGTCCCCCGGCTTTACAGATTTGAACTTATGGGCACGCCAGAAGACGTGGCCCGCGTACACAATGGATTGGACACGTTTTGGACACGACTGTCGCAGACACAGAAGTAACCAGGGCCGAAGGCCAGGGCGCCGCCGCTGCCGAAAAGCGGAGTGCCGCCGTCGAAAAGCCCGAGATGCCGGCTGCCTACAAGGGGCTGGGCTATCACGAGCTCAACGCCATGCTGAACCTGTACGGCCCCAACGGAGAGATCCAGTTCGAGGCCGACCGCGAAGCTGCACACCAGTACTTCCTGCAGCACGTGAACAACAACACCGTCTTTTTCCATGACCTGGAAGAGAAGCTCGACTACCTGGTCAAGAACCAGTACTACGAGCGCGAAACCCTCGACCAGTACACGATGAACTTCATCCGCGAGCTCTACAACCGCGCGTACAAGAAGAAGTTCCGCTTCGAAACCTTCCTGGGCGCGTTCAAGTTCTACACGTCCTACACGCTGAAGACGTTCGACGGCAACCGCTTCCTGGAGCGCTACGAGGACCGCGTCTGCATGGTGGCCCTGCACCTGGCCCGCGGCGACGAGAAGCTCGCCCTGCAGATGGTGGACGAAATCATCGAAGGCCGCTTCCAGCCGGCCACCCCCACGTTCCTGAATGCCGGCAAGCGCCAGCGCGGCGAGTTGGTCTCCTGCTTCCTGCTCCGCATCGAAGACAACATGGAGTCGATCGGCCGGTCCATCAACTCGGCGCTGCAGCTGTCCAAGCGCGGCGGCGGTGTGGCGTTCGCGCTGACCAACATCCGTGAAGTCGGTGCCCCGATCAAGCAGATCGAGAACCAGTCCTCCGGCGTTATCCCCGTGATGAAGCTCCTCGAGGACAGCTTCTCCTACGCCAACCAGCTCGGTGCCCGCCAGGGTGCCGGCGCCGTGTACCTGCACGCGCACCACCCGGACATCTACCGCTTCCTGGACACCAAGCGCGAGAACGCGGATGAGAAGATCCGCATCAAGACCCTCTCGCTGGGCGTTGTCATCCCGGACATCACGTTCGAGCTGGCCAAGAAGGACGAGGACATGTACCTGTTCTCCCCGTACGACGTCGAACGCGTCTACGGCATGCCGTTCTCGGACGTCTCGGTCACCGAGAAGTACTACGAGATGGTGGACGATTCCCGGATCAAGAAGACCAAGATCAAGGCACGCGAGTTCTTCCAGACCCTCGCCGAGATCCAGTTCGAATCCGGTTACCCGTACATCATGTTCGAGGACACCGTGAACCGGGAAAACCCGATCGACGGCAAGATCATCATGTCCAACCTGTGCTCGGAGATCCTCCAGGTTTCCCAGCCCACCACGTACCACGATGACCTGTCGTACGACCAGACCGGCAAGGACATTTCCTGCAACCTGGGTTCGCTGAACATCGCCAAGGCCATGGACAGCCCGGACTTCGGCCTGACCATCGAGACGGCCATCCGGTCCCTCTCGGCAGTCTCGGACATGTCCAACATCACCTCGGTGCCGTCCATCGCCCGCGGCAACGACCAGTCCCACGCCATCGGCCTGGGCCAGATGAACCTGCACGGCTACCTGGCCCGCGAGCGGGTCCACTACGGTTCCGAGGAGGGCCTGGACTTCACCAACATCTACTTCTACTCGGTGGTGTACCACGCGGTCCGCGCCTCCAACCTGCTGTCCATCCAGACCGGGCAGACCTTCGGCGGCTTCGAGAAGTCCAAGTACGCCTCGGGCGAGTTCTTCGACAAGTACACGGACCAGGAATGGGTGCCGCAGACCGAGAAGGTTGCGGAGCTGTTCAAGAACATCCACATCCCCACCCAGGATGACTGGCGCGAGCTGAAGGCTTCGGTCATGGAGCACGGCATCTACAACCAGAACCTGCAGGCCGTCCCGCCGACGGGCTCGATCTCCTACATCAACAACTCCACCTCCTCGATCCACCCGGTGGCATCCAAGATCGAGATCCGCAAGGAAGGCAAGCTGGGCCGCGTGTACTACCCGGCGCCGTACCTGACGAACGACAACCTGGAGTACTACCAGGACGCGTACGAGCTTGGCTATGAGAAGGTCATCGACACCTACGCGGCCGCCACACAGCACGTGGACCAGGGCCTGTCCCTGACGCTGTTCTTCAAGGACACCGCCACCACGCGCGACATCAACCGGGCCCAGATCTACGCCTGGAAAAAGGGCATCAAGACCATCTACTACATCCGTCTCCGCCAGCTCGCGCTGGAGGGAACTGAGGTGGACGGCTGTGTTTCGTGCATGCTTTAGTTGTAGCTTCAACTAAACGGTGACAGTACGACGGCGGGCGCCCGCCCGCCGTCGTACGCTTAACTTCAAAGAACAACCCAACTTTTAGGGGATGACATGACCGAGAAGGTCAAGCTGCTTAGCCACGTCGAAGCGATCAACTGGAACCGCATCCAGGACGATAAGGACGTAGACGTCTGGAACCGTCTGGTCAACAACTTCTGGCTGCCCGAGAAGATCCCGCTGTCCAACGACGTGCAGTCGTGGGCCACGCTGACCCCGGACGAGCAGCAGCTCACCATGCGCGTGTTCACGGGCCTGACCCTGCTGGACACCATCCAGGGCACCGTCGGCGCTGTTTCGTTGATTCCGGACGCCATCACCCCGCACGAGGAAGCCGTCTACACGAACATTGCGTTCATGGAGTCCGTGCACGCCAAGAGCTACTCCTCGATCTTCTCCACGCTTGCCTCCACCAAGGAGATCGACGAGGCATTCCGCTGGTCCACCGAGAATGTGAACCTTCAGAAGAAGGCCCAGATCGTCATGGACTACTACCAGGGCGACGACCCCCTGAAGCGCAAGGTGGCCTCCACGCTGCTGGAGTCCTTCCTGTTCTACTCGGGCTTCTACCTGCCCATGTACTGGTCCTCACGGGCCAAGCTGACGAACACGGCTGACCTGATCCGCCTTATCATCCGCGACGAGGCCGTGCACGGCTACTACATCGGCTACAAGTTCCAGAAGGGCCTGGAAGGTCTCTCCGAGGAGCGCAAGCAGGAAATCAAGGACTACACGTTCGAGCTGCTCTTCGAGCTCTACGAGAACGAAGTCCAGTACACGCACGACCTCTACGACTCCGTTGGCCTGGCCGAAGACGTCAAGAAGTTCCTGCACTACAACGCCAATAAGGCGCTGATGAACCTCGGCTACGAGGCCATGTTCCCGGCTTCCGTCACCGACGTGAACCCGGCCATCCTCTCGGCCCTGTCCCCGAATGCTGACGAAAACCACGACTTCTTCTCGGGGTCCGGTTCTTCATATGTCATCGGTAAAGCGGTGAACACAGAGGACGACGACTGGGACTTCTAGACACGCACAGGCGTCGATCGAGACTGCCGAGATCCGGAACTGGGCGATACGGAAACGGCCCCACACGTATGTGCGGGGCCGTTTTGCCGTTTGCCAGCCAGCTTGTTCGCGTCCTTGTGCAACGAAATCCATGCACGCCCTCGATAGGGTCCGGCCTGACAGCAGCGTTTTCAAGATGAAGTCGTGATTCCCTTAGAACAGCGGCCAGGGCACCGCCGACATCTCCCCGCTCGGCGCCGGGAACCGGCCTGCCAAACGCAGCCGGGCGCAGCGCGCGGTGACCGACGCAATTTCTTCGGCGCTGAGCAGGTCCGCCAGGTTGCGGCCCAGCTCACCGTCCAGTCCATCGCTGACACGATCGATGCCTGCAAGTTCCTCGGCGGTCAGGGCGTCTCCCAGCCACCCCCACAGCACGGTGCGCAGCTTGTGGTCACGGTGGAAGGTCAGCCCGTGGTCCACGCCGTGCCGGTGTCCGTCCGTGATGGCAAGGATGTGATCGCCTTTTCGGTCGGCGTTGTTCACGACGACGTCGAACACCGCCATGCGCCTGAGCGCCGGAGAGTCCTCGTGTATGAGGGCGACCATCCGTCCATTCTCATCCTGACCCTCGAGGACGTGTTTCCAGCCGATCTCCGGTACGTCGTCCGACGCAACGAGGTCCACCGCGTTCTGGTCGGGGTCTGTCTCCTGCCACAGCTGTACCATCCCTTCTCCGAACGGACCATCGCGCAGCCAGGTGTGTGGCACCACGTTCCAGCCGAGGACCTCTGAAACCAGGTAGGCGGCAACCTCCCGGTGGCCGAGGAAGCCGTCGGGAAAATCCCACAGCGGTTTCTCCCCGGCTATCGGCTTATAGACGACTTTCGTGTCCCCGATGCGGCCCAGGAAGGTGGCGTTCGACGCTGTCGTTATGCGCCCGGTGAGCGTCAGCTCGGCCGTAAACAGGTCGGGCGCCGGCATCAGACCTCGGGCCGGGTGCAGACGTGCCCGTCGGCGTCGACGGGGTAACCGCAGAGCGGGCACGCGGGACGTCCGGCGCCCACAATCTCACGCGTGCGCTTAGCGAATGCGCGGGCGGTGCCAACCGGCATCCGCACCAGCAGCATTTCGGGCACGTCAGCGTGGTCCTCATCAAGAGATTCGTTGTCGTTATCAGCGTCGACATCGGTGATCGGATAGGCCTCTATCACGACCTGCGCCGTCGTCGGGTCCCAACCTAAGCTCATGGCGCCGGTCCGAAATTGCTCCTGAACGGCGTCGAGCTGGTCATTGTCAACCAATTCAATGGGGGTACCGGTGGGGACGCTGTGGGGGTTGCCCTCTACAGTGAGGAGCTGGTCGAGAATTTCGTCGATTTTATCGGCGAGCACAGCGGACTGCTGCTTCTCCATGGCGATACTTACAATCTGAGTCCCTGCCCGCACCTGCAGGTAGAACGTGCGTGCCCCCGGAAGGCCAATGGTGCCAACGACGATCCGATCAGGCCAGACAAACTCATGAACACGTGTAGGCATATGAGTATTTTAGGCCCATCAGCTTCATGGCGCCCTTGCCCTGCACCGCCGCCCACCGGCGCGTCGCCAGAGTGGATGCCGTTCGACAGCCACGACAGATCCCCGGCGTCGGTGTTGGTCGCGTAGACGCTCGGCCGACTGGCTCCGTAGCGCACGATCGATACGGAGGCAGGGCCCACGTTAATGCGTTGGAACAGGTCGAGGTGCAGGCCTAACGCGTCGGCCACAATTGATTTGATGATGTCACCGTGACTCACCGCCACCCATACGGCACCTGGCCCGTACTCGGCTTCGAAGGCTGCGTCGTGGCGTCGAATTGCTGCTACGGCCCGCGCCTGCATCGCGGCCATGGATTCCCCGCCGGGAAAGATGACGGAGGACGGCTGCGATTGCACAGCCGACCACAGATCTTCAGTTGCGAGATCACTGAGCGTGCGGCCCTGCCACTGGCCGTAATCGCACTCGGTAAGATCGGATTCCAACGGCGCGTACGGAGTTCCAGCCTGGCGATCAAGGATGAGCTGGGCAGTCTGCCGACAACGCTCGAGAGGGCTCGATACCACCCCAACTACGGGCACGGCCGCGAGCCGCTCTCCGGTCAAAGCCGCCTGCTCGCGCCCGAACTGGTCCAGGCTGACACCGGCGGCCCGACCGGCCAGCAGTCCAGTGGCATTGGCTGTGGTGCGGCCGTGCCGCACGAGAAGAACTGTCGCCATCCACCCAGCGTAGCAATCCGCTCGACGGCTGTGTTTACCCACACTTTGGAAATTTGCTGTTGCCGGGAACCAGCTCCGGTGGTCTGGACGGAGGATCCCGAAGCCTCGGGCGTGGAAGAACTTCCTTGTGGTGTGCTCGTAGAACCAGTCCTCCCCAGGTTCAAAGGACCTCATGACGGGTGACCGACGGTGCGCGCGTGGGCGCTGGCATGCTGTGAGGGTGATGAATCGCAGCATCCGATGTGGCCGCATTGGGCCCCACCGTCGCGAGCCATTCTGGCAGAACCTTTGCGCCCTTGTCCCCAATGTCCAAGCGCGAGTATCGTGGGCGCCACCGAACCATTGAACCGGAAAGACGGCGGCCATGGATCACTCGGTTCCGGTCATGCTGATTGCTACCACAGACCCGAACTCTCGGCGCATTCTTGGAGACGAGTTACGTCGACGCTACGGCGCCGACTATGAGGTGGTGGAGTGCGCCGAGTACGCCCACGGGCGGGCGGTGCTTGAGGGGCTCCGGCGCTGGAATCGTGCGGTTGCCCTCATCCTCGGGTGCTACGGGCCGGCTGACCGCGGTGGACTCGATTTCCTCCGGCGTGCCTATGGCTTTCACCCGGCAGCCAAGCGTGGTGTTGTGGTGGTATGGGGTGACTTCGCCAGCGCCCCCACTGTATTCCGGGCGATCGCGCAGGGGTACGCCGAATTGGTGATCATACGTCCCGAACGATCGCGCGACGAAGAGTTCCATGGGGCGATTACCGATGCCCTCGATGACTGGCACCTGGCCCAGGGGGTAGGGTTCGAGGCGGTCCGGCTGATCGGGAAGGTAGGCGACGAAAGGACTCATGCGTTGCGCGATTCCTTGAGCCGGAACCACATCCCGGTTGGCTTCCACCCTGCCGGGTCCGAGACGGCGGAACGGACGCTGGAGAGCGTGGGTCTTCGCAACCCCGCGCTGCCGGTCATGGTGCTGGAGTTCACGGCTCCACCAATTGTCCTCGAGAACCCCAGTGACCTGGAGATCGCCGAAGCGATGGGGGTGACGCGACCACCACCGGCGGACAAGATTTTCGACGTGGTGGTCGTGGGCGCCGGTCCCTCCGGTCTCGCGACCGCCGTGTACGCCTCCTCCGAGGGCCTCTCCACCATGGTTGTCGAGGGAGAAGCTGTGGGAGGCCAGGCCGGCACCAGCTCGTTGATCCGCAACTACCCCGGCTTCTCCCGCGGTGTGAGCGGCGCCCACCTGGCCTACCGCTCATTTCACCAGGCCTGGACCTTGGGCACGGACTTCCTTTTCCTCCGAAAGGTGGAGGGGCTCGGTACGGTCGGAGCCTTGTACGCTGTGTCGATTTCCGACGGCAGTGTCGTGCGGTGCCGCACAGTGGTGGTGGCCACCGGCGTTGACTACCGTCGCCTCGGCATACCTCAGCTGGAGGATCTGGTCGGCAGAGGCGTCTTCTACGGGGCCACTGTCTCCGAGGCGCCGGCGATGGCCGGAAAACACGTCTGTGTCGTGGGTGGCGGCAACTCGGCCGGACAGGCAGTCCTGCACCTTGCGAAGTACGCGAAGAACGTGACGCTGCTGGTGCGGGGGCCCACTTTGTCGGTCAGCATGTCGGAGTACCTGATCTCCCAACTTGAGGCGACCCGGAACGTTGCGATCCGATACAGCACGGCGCTCGTGGGGGCCCGCGATCGGGACGGATTTCTTGCCGCCGTGGAGGTTTCCGCATCCGGAGCCGCCGACGCAACCCTGAGCGAGGAGATCGAAGCGGGCGGCTTGTTCGTGCTGATCGGTTCCGTGCCGCGGACCTCCTGGCTGCCCGACACCGTAGAACGTGACCCGGCCGGTTTTCTGCGCACGGGCGCCAGCCGGGACGTCAGTGAAGCCGGGTCCGTCAGGCCGGACAAGTCGCCATTGGCGCTGGAAACCAGCATGCATGGCCTTTTCGCCATCGGCGACGTGCGCGCCGGTTCGATCAAAAGAGTGGCTACCGCAGTCGGGGACGGCGCCACCGTGGTCTCGATGCTTCACACCTACCTCGCCGAGAACCCCCTGCCTGCCTCGCCCCCTACTCCTGGTGAGGCAGCCGCACCCGAGGAGTTGCTTGGTGATGTCCGCTTCACCTGAGGTCACACCGTTGATTCGGCCGATGCGATGGCTGCTCTACGTTGCTGCATTCCTCGTGTTTCTTGCCGGTCTCGTGCTGTTCGTGTTTCCGCTCCGGACTGCGGAATGGTTCGCCTGGACAGTCAATCCGCCCATGACCGCGGTCTTCCTCGGGGCAGCATATTGGTCGGCCGCCGGCCTGGAGGTGACGGGCGCCCGCTCAGCGAGTTGGGATTTAGCGAGGCTGGCAGTCTGGCCCGTATTCGTCTTCACCACGTTGACCTTGGGAGTCACGCTCATTCATCTCGACCGCTTCCACCTGTCGCCAGACACCGCCCCCACTGCCCAAGTAGCCACCTGGGCGTGGCTGGCAATCTATGCCATCGTGCCCGTGGCGATGGTCGTCATCAGCTGGCTGCAGATCCGGTCCCGGCGTCGTGCCCCAAAGTCCTTAACGGCGGGACGGCCAGTGCTACCCACTGCGCTCCGGCTGATCCTGGTGGGAATCTCCGGGGTACTGCTGTTATATGGCGTGGCGCTCCTGGCAGTACCCATTCATGCCGCGACGTGGTGGCCGTGGCCACTGTCCGAGCTCACTGCGAGGGCGATCGGAGCGTGGCTGGTCGGTCTTGGGTGGGCGGCCGCGCAGGGCCAGTTGAGCGGCGACCTCCGCACCGTCCGCCCCGTGGCCCTAACCTCCGTTGTCTTCGTCATTCTGCAGGCGCTTGCCCTGCTGCAGTATGGCGACGCCCTGACATGGCCGAGCGCACCGGCGATCGGCTTCGTTACCGTACTACTTGCCATTGGAGTGGCTGGCGGATGGGCACTCGCACTACCCCGTTCGCCGGAAGCCCGGGCCGGAACTACGTGAGTGACCTTCCCGCATGGGCTTGATTCTCGGGCTGGTCGGGCCCCGACCAGCCAACGCCCGGCACC
The DNA here is from genome assembly GCF_055412785.1 of Pseudarthrobacter lactosi. Lineage (NCBI taxonomy): Bacteria > Bacillati > Actinomycetota > Actinomycetes > Micrococcales > Micrococcaceae > Pseudarthrobacter > Pseudarthrobacter lactosi. Next base: position 783,051 of record NZ_JBVAYS010000001.1, on the reverse strand, counting down.
GAAGAACTGCTGCGCCTGCTCAACTGGGCCTTCATCGGATCAGCCAACTTCTTCATCGCGGAGCGCTTCATCGGTGATCCGCCGAAGATGATGCGGGCCCACGAGGTGCAGGTTCCCCAGGCCGCCGGCGCGTCATGGCCCAACCCACGTCCGGACACAGCGCCGTTCCCGGTCATGGAGGACGGCGGACCCGTGCACTACGCCCTGACGGGGTGGGGACGAATGACTCGGCCTAACTCTCACCGGCGCGGGGCCCGATGGCAACCCCGGAGACACGGAACGACGGCGGTCAGTCGCCGTCGTTCCTTTGCTTAATTCCCGTAGGTGGCGAAGTTTTGAGTGGCAACCAACTGCGCCCCGTAGGGTGAACCGGCGGAGAGCCGGGCCGAGCCGAAACCAAAGTCGGTGAGGCTGGCGTTGAGCATGTTGGCGTTATGGCCCGGGGAGGCCTTCCACGCAGCGAAGAGCGCATCGGCGTCGGCGTTCACTGCGATGTTCTCCGCGGAACGGGTCCAGCCAGACGGGATTTGGGCGGCCGCGTCCGGGTTGTGCCGGAAGCCGGCGCTGCCTTGGGCGTTTATGTCACTCATCATTGTGTTTGACCAGTTCTGGGCTACGGCTTCGAGGCCAGTGTTGTAGCGCAGAGGGGCGAGGTCGTTGGCCAACCGGTATTCATTGATGAGCTCGAAGGATCGCAGGGCTACGGCGTTGGACGGCGAGCCGCTGGCAGCTGGAGCCGGGGGAGCCGGAACGGGGGCCGGAGCAACGGGAGCCTGAACTGGAGCCGGCGGTGCGGGAGCCGGAGCCTGAACTGGAGCCGACATTGCCGGCACCGGAACCTCAGCCGGAGCTGGCGGTGCAGGAACCGCAGCGGGAGACGACGTCGTCGGAACAGCATCAGGAGCGGACGTTGACGGAGCCGGTGCGGGCGTCGAGGCCGTGGGGGTTGTGGAAGGCTTCGCAGGAGCCGGGGATTGGGCGTTGGTGGTGATCCAGTTCCACCAACCGAAAGGCCAGGAAGCGGCGCCGGCGGGAGCGGTACCGGCGGTCAGCAGCCCACCGGCCAGAACGAGGGTGATCAGGGGGGCGGCGATGTGTCTCTTGTCTTTTAGCATCCGAAGAACAGTACCTACTGCATACGCCACACCGCATATTGAGTGACGTTGTTCACGTCGCCGATGACCAGGGCAGAAGGTGCACGGTGTTGTGGCGCCGTCGCGGCTCGCCGTGCTGAGTATCAAGCTGGGGCTGGGCGTCCTGCTGGTTCATTCGCCGCCGGAGTCTCTTGCACCTTCATCCCGTGGCCGGCGGGCGCCTGGCGGGCGAGGAGAATGCACTGGCGGCTGCGTGATGCTGAGAGGCCCGCTAGGCTCGCCCTGTGACGAGTTCGCAGAACGGCAACGAACGCTACGTCGTCCGCCCGTGGTGGAGGGGAAGATCACTGCCCTGGGCGGCCTTGGTCGTTGTCTCCATCGTCGTCACAGGGATTGCCCTGGAACGGACGGCATTCTTCGTCTACACGCCGGTCCCGGAGTTCATCGAGCGGTTGCGCGTTGGCAGGCTGTTAATGCTCGCCGGGTCTGCCATATCGCTTGCAGCAGCAATATGGTCGCAGGTCCGCGGTAACCCGCTCTGGGTGACGATCTGCGTTGCCTCGCCGGCAGTGCTGGTGGGCATCGCGACCATGATCATGACGCCCCCGTCTCTGATTCCACAGATCACCGGTCTGATCGCCCTGCCGGCAGCCCTGGCGGGACTCATAGGAGGGCTCCTTCCCGACACCAGGCCTTGACCATGAGCGCCGATAGAGGGGGCCTTCGTGATCCTGTTCGCACCGGTAGCACTGCGTGCCGTTCGGACAGCGGTCACCGCGCCCACGTAGGCGGCGACGTGGCAACCTTCTGGGCCATCATGCTCAGGTCCTGACTCCGCCGCTTCCCACTTGGCGGAAAACGAGCGCACGGCACAGACTGGCTCTTCGGTATAGGGTCGGGCGGTATGGCACTGCGACTTGTTCAGATGAATTTCAAGGCACGGGATGACTCAGCGCTGGGCCGCTTTTGGGCGGAGGCGCTCGGTTGGGGTGTTTCCCGCGAGGGGCCTGGTGTGACCAACGTTGAACCCCTAGGCTTCGTTTGGCCGGACCCCAGCGCCGTGTGCGTCGATGTCGTCACCGTCCCGGACCCCGAGACAGTGAAGTACCGTGCGCACCTCGATCTAGCCACCACCTCTGCGGCCCATAAGGCGGAGCTGGTCGCGCGCCTGTTGGAGCTCGGTGCGACGCCTGCGGATGTGGGCCAGGGTGATGTGCCGTGGACGGTCCTGGCCGACCCGGAGGGGAATGTGTTCTGTGTACTGGAGCCGCGACCGATCTACCGGGACACCGGGCCGATCGCCACGGTGGTGGTCAACTGCGCGGATCCGCGGGCCATGGCCCGGTTCTGGGGCGAGGCGACGGACTGGACCCTGCACGAGGTGCACGACGATCATGCGAGGCTGCGTTCGGCCGCGGGTATCGGGCCGTATCTGGAGTTCCTCCGCAAGTCCGGACCGGAGACCGTGTGGAACCGGGTCCACCTCGACCTGATGCCGTATCCCGGTGATGATCAAGCGGGAGAGGTGGCCAGGCTGCGGGCCCTCGGCGCCACCGAGGCCGACGTCGGCCAAGGCGATGTGTCCTGGGTGTGCCTCGCCGACCCGGAAGGCAACGAGTTCTGTGTCCTCACCCCGGGCTGACGCAGAGTCTCGGCTAGACGATATGAAGTGAGGCGTTCAGTTCCCTGCCGTCCGGTGCGGCCATTGTCGCCGGGCGGCCGCGCAGCGCCGGCCTGACATGACGCGTATCCGTGGTGCCGGGGCCGGCGCTGCGGGGCCTGTGGCCCGGCGGAATTGGCATTGTCCGAGCAGGCAGGGAATGGTCCCGGGACGTGAAGAGAAGGCCGGGGCCTTCTGTTTCACAGGGTCCGTGGGTTGCCATGGACGGTGCTCGTGGACTGTTGGCCCGTGGAGCGTTGCAATGGTAGTGCCACATGTGAGTTTTGGGAGGTCCCGGCTATGTTTGAGCATACTTTCATCGGACTCGATGTTCACGCGGTTTCTGTTGTTGGCTGCGCGCTCAGCCCGGATACCGGCGAGCTGGCGCAGGCGAAAATGGACTCCGACCCGGCGGTGGTGCTGGAGTGGATCCGCCGCTGCGAGCCGCCGGTGAAGGTGGTGTATGAATCCGGCCCCACGGGATACGTTTTGGCCCGGTACCTGCGCGAGGCCGGCATTGACTGCGTGGTCGCGGCGTCTTCGAAGCTGCTCCGCGCCCCGGGTGACAAGGTCAAAACCGACAAACGCGACGCACGCATGCTCGCTGAAATGCTGGCCCTTGGCCAGGTCACGCAGGTGCGGGTCCCGACGCGGGATCAGGAAGACCTGCGGGACCTGTCCCGGCTGCGGGCCACGGCGGCGAAGGACCTCGCCCATGCCCGCCAGCACGTGAACGCGATCCTGCTCCGGCACGGCATCCGGTACCCGGAGCTGACAAAGTGGACAAAACCTCACCTGCTCTGGCTACACCGCCAGCACTTTGACTCCCCGGTATTGCAGTTCACCTACGAAGCCGATCTGGAGCAGGCCGAGTTGCTCGCAGCGCACCTAAAACGCATCGACCAGCGGGTCGCGACGGCCGCCAGGGACTGCCAGTACGCCCCGGTGATCGAGGCACTGATGTGCCTGCGCGGCATCCAGACCACGACCGGATTCGGACTCGCCGTGGAAATCGGGGACTGGACCCGCTTCACCGGATCCTCCATCGGTTCCTACCTCGGGCTGGTGCCCAGCGAGCAGTCCTCAGGCCCGTCCCGGCACCAGGGCCCGATCACAAAAGCCGGCAGCAAATACGCCCGGAAACTCCTCATCGAGGCAGCCTGGCAGCACCAGCGCCCATACTCCCGGCCCGGGCTGCGCCTGGTGCGGCAGCTGGACCTGGTCGCCCCGGCCACCCGGATCCGGGCCCTGGAAGGCAACCACCGGCTCCACCACAAATGGGAAGTGTTTGAAGCCCGGAAAAAACGGTCCGTCACGGCCAACACCGCGATCGCACGGGAACTGGCCGGCTGGTGCTGGTCCCTGGCCGCTCCGCTGCAGAAAGGGGACAGCATGCACGCGGCCTGACAAACGTGCCATCCGGGTGGCATGGCGGACGTGACGTGGCAGCACTCGGGGCCAACTCGAGACGTAGCTATGAGCAAACGGGCCACACGTTGACGCTCGAAGCTAGACAGCGATACGCCCCAGCCGAACAATCGTCATGCGGTAACCAACCCGCGAATATCAGCCTGACACTGCAGTCGAACACAAGACTCGCCAGCATGACCTCCGGCACCCGGACGGCACCCAACGGAAAGCGGCCCCCAACACCAAAGCCGGGAGCCGCTCACCACTGCCACTTGACAACAGCTTCTACATATCAGCTACCCAAGAACATAGGACAGCTACTTTGGAACGGTGACTTCTTTGAGTCGCCGAAGAATTGGTGGCGTCACTGGTTCAGGCTAATTCAGTAGATCTCCCCGCGAAAAATCTTGCGAAAGCTCGGCTTCGATGTCGCTGATGCTGGGCAGAGTGGATGCGAATTCCTCTGGGAGCGACTCCACGATTTCGGTTTTCCACTCGGAGACACCAATGGGCATTTGCGTCGTGCGGAGAGCGTACTCGGCCACGAGATTGTCCTTGGACTTGCACAGCAGGAGACCAATAGTGGGTTTGTCATCGGTGTGGGCCAGTAGGTCATCCACTGCCGCCATGTACATGCCAAGCTGGCCAAGGTACCCGGGTTTGAATTCGGTAGCCTTCAACTCGATCACCACAAAGCAACGAAGCTTGAAATTGTAGAATAGCAGGTCCGCAAAGAACTCCTGGGCGTTGATCTGCAGCTTCACCTGCCGACCCACGAATGCAAATCCCTGGCCGAGTTCCAGCAGGAACTTTTGAATGTGGTCGACCAGCTGGTTCTCGAGTTCTCGTTCATTGCGCCTGTCCGTCATGGCGACGAAATCGAAGACGTAAGGATCCTTGAACGACTGCTGCGCCAGGTCGGAATCCTCGGGCGGCAATATCGCCGTGAAATTCGTGACGGCCTTTCCCGTGCGCTCCATGCGCTTGGACTCAATGTGGTGCACCAGGACATTCCTGGACCAGCCATGCTCGACGGCGGCTGCCGCGTACCAGAGGCGGGCTTCGGTATCGCCTCCCTTGTCGAGCAGCACCATCTGGTGGCCCCACGGCAATAGTGCAGCAGGCTGCTGCACAATTTCGTCCTTCGACCAGGCGGCTGCGAACGCCCGCATGTACTTGAAGCTACGAGGGGAAAACCCTTTCGCTTCGGGAAACTGCTGGCGCAGATCGGCGGACAAGCGGTCAATGACCTTGGATCCCCATCCTTCGGACTCCTGGCGATCGAGAATGTCCCTGCCGATGGCCCAATACGTTTGGATGAGTTGCTGGTTCACGGCAGCAAGCGATCGACGGCGGCCCGCTGCGACATGCCCGGAAACCGACGAAAGCAAGGCCGGATACCACTCCGGCATAGTTCTCGTTGCTGGGATCCCCGGGAACGACGCGCCATCAGAATGCTTTCGCGTTCCGGGACCGAGGCCCATCTTGCTCGTACGAGTGTTCTGGTTAGTTGGCGTGGACATGAGTGGCCCCTTCCATAGTCGATCTACTTGCCTCGAAGCTACCCAAGGGGTCCGACAGTAATGATGGAATTAGCGGGGTGGGCATTTTTCGTTCGCTCAATTGATGCTCGACTCCGGCCCCACGTGCGACGACTACAAGAAGTACACGTCTTCGGCTGGATAGTTTCGCGCCACGGCCGTCGCTGGCATGCTGATGGGGTGACATCGATATTGACCGAATCAGCCCGCACCGCACTCAGCTGGAAGCTGATGCCTGCGGTGCTGCTCTCGGCGTCCGGGGTGTTCCTATTCGGCGTCGAGAATGAATACGTCGGCTACAGCGTGCTGGCTGTGAGCCTGCTTTTGGCCGCACTGATCGACCGCCAACTCCTGCGGCACCTGGCGCTCATTGCGGCGGGAATGGTGATCATCAGCTTGGTTCCGTTGAACGCTGATTTGAGCATCGCCCACATCGCCCAGATGGGTGGTGCCCTGGCATTGGCCGTTCTGGTGCCATGGCTCGTGTCCCGTTTCGTCTACCGCGAGAAGATCATCAAGTTTCCGGTGAACACGGGCCACAAATGGCCGTTGCGCGCCAAGCTGTACCTGATCGCCGTTGTGGCACTCGGTTACCTGGTCCTGCCGGTATACCTGATCCGTACGGAGGTGTATCAGAACTGGCCGGACGCGTCGGACCCCACCATCTTCTGGCGGCTGTTCTTCGGTGTGAATGCGGTTGGAATTTGGGATGAGCTGTTCTTCATCTGCACCACCTTCACGCTGCTGCGGCGGCACTTCCCGGACTGGCTCGCCAACATCCTGCAGGCCGTGGTCTTCTCATCGTTCCTGTGGGAGATCGGCTACATGGCCTGGGGGCCGCTTCTCACGTTCCCGTTCGCGCTGCTGCAGGGCTACACGTTCAAGCTGACAAAGTCGTTCACGTATGTGGTGACGGTGCACCTGGTCTTCGACTTCGTGCTGTTCCTCGCGCTGGTACACGCGCACAACCGCGACTGGCTGCCGATCTTCTTGTACTGAGCCCTGTCGCCCTGGGTCAGACACTCACGGGCGGAGTAGATCCTTCCCGCCCGAGGAGGCTCCCAATACGCCTCGATTAGAAATTTAGGTCATATGACCTAGACTTTGCTTTATGAACGATTTACTTGAACACCAACCTGCCGGTCCCGTCCTGATCGTGGGCGGATACGGCACTGTTGGAACAGCCCTTACCGGGCTCGCCGCCCCTCTGTGGCCCCTTGTCCTGACCGGCAGGAATCCTGCGGGCGGAGCCGCTCTGGCGGAAGCGCACAACGTGAATGTGCGGAAGTGGGACCTCGACGACCCTGCCCCTTTCGCCGCCCAGGCGCGGGCCGTCATCAGCGTTGTCAACGACCCCGATGACCGGGTTCTGCGCGGCGCCGTTAGCGCAGGAATTCCCTATGTGGACATCACCCGCTGGACGAGCCGCCTCACCAAGGCTGCCACGCAGGCAACGCTGCTCGGTCCGACTGCGCCGGTACTTCTGTCCTCCGGATGGATGGGCGGGGTCATCAGCCTCGTGACAGCAACCTTGGCGGAAGATGCTGGCGGTGCACAACAGGTCGACGTTGCCATCCGCTACGACACCAATGACCGGGCCGGCGCGGACTCCGTGGACTTCATCGACCGGCTGGGGCACGACTTCGAGGTCCGGAAAGATGGCAAGCCCGTGATCGTCAGCCCGTTGAGCGACACCCGCTCGGTGGATATTGCCGGCCACCGTACGAAAGTTGCACGGCTGGACACTCCCGAACAGTTCACTTTCCCCATGACTCTCGGCGCCGGGACAGCCGCCACCCGCATCGGCTTCAGTTCCAACGCGTCGACGTCGGCCCTCCTGGCGGCGAAGGCGGTGGGGCTCTTCCGCTGGGGTCGAGGGAGGCGTTGGACGTCCGTCAGGCGCTCACTCCTGTACTCGCCGGGCAGGGGCGGCATCGCTCATGTCCGCGTCGATGTGCAGGGCCGCAAAGGTACCCGAACCGCCCTGATTTCAGACCCCCTCGGTCAAGCCCATCTCACCGCCCTAGGTGGGTTCCTCGGGCTGCGCAATGTGCTGCATCAGGACTCACGGCCTGGCGTCAGCTTCCCGGAGAGTACCCTTCGCCTGGCAGAAATGCTCGCCGAACTGGAGCTGCACGGTGTGACAATATTGAGATCATGACCGGAACCAAGGGCGCCCTCAGACAGGCGGCCATCCTTGATGCCGCTGAGGAAGTACTGGTCGCCAAGGGCAACGCCGGCTCCGCGATGAGGGATTTTGCCGCCGCGGCGGGGGTCCGGGTGGGTCACCTGCAGCACTATTTTCCGACCAGGGCAGACCTGATCCAGGCCGTTCTTGATCGCTCGCTCAAGCGCTCGCTTCAACGGCTCAAGGAAATGTCCGGGATCGGCGTCGGAGGCGGGCCGGGCGCAGACGACCGGCTGACGCGGCAGCACTCGGAGCGGTTGTTTGCCTCACTCCTGGCGGAACACTCGGATCCAGCCGGGGTTGGTATGCACGTTGAGGTCTGGGCCATTGCCGCGGCAGACGAGCAGATTGCCGCGGTGGTCAGGGACTTCTATGCCCAGTATGCCGGGCACGTGGCTGATCTTGTGGAACGCGCCAGGCCGGAGCTCGGGGAACTACAGCGCAACGCAGTCGCCAGCGCCGTCGTTAGTCTCTTTGAAGGGGCGGCCGTGACGCGTTCGGTCATCGGTGGCCTCCGTCCAGAGGGCTCTGATGCCGAGCTGATCCGCGCAGCACAGTGGCTGGTCCACGGCTTCTGAAATCGATCCGAGGTCCGAAGACAGACGGTTGACCTCGGCCCACAATCTCAGACAGCGTTCCCGCGCAGCTGCGAGAAGCCCTGGGTATTCTCGCCGTCCTCGAAAATGCGCGAGGCGGAGCCGACGATGAGGCTGTCAGGTTCATCAACGAGGTCGGTGTCCTTGTCCTCGTAGTCGAACATGTGCAGGACGTGGCGCATTGCTTCCACCCTGGCCCGCTTCTTGTCGTTGCTCTTGACCACCGTCCAGGGCGCCCAGTCCGTATCCGTTGCCAGGAACATGGACTCCTTGGCCGCGGTGTAGGAGTCCCACTTGTCCAGTGATGCCAGGTCCATGGGGGAGAGCTTCCATTGCCGGACGGGGTCCACTTGGCGGATCGCGAACCGCGTCAGCTGTTCGGTGCGGGACACGGAGAACCAGAACTTCACGACGTCGATGCCATCGTTGGTGAGGACCTGTTCGAAGGCAGGGGCTTGGCTGAGGAAGCTGTGGTATTGATCGTCCGTGCAGAATCCCATCACGCGTTCGACGCCGGAGCGGTTGTACCAGGAGCGGTCGTACATGGTGATTTCGCCTGCGGCGGGCAGGTGGGCAACGTAGCGCTGGAAATACCACTGGGACTGTTCACGATCGCTGGGCTTTTCCAGTGCCACAACGTGCGCTCCGCGCGGATTGAGGTGTTCGGTGAAGCGCTTGATGGTTCCGCCTTTGCCGGCCGCGTCCCGGCCCTCGAAGACCATGACAAGGCGGCGGCCGGTGGATTTGATCCATTTTTGGAGTTTGAGCAGCTCGATCTGCAGCAGCCGCTTCTCCATTTCGTACTGATCCCGGGTCATTCTCTCGGCATAGGGATAACCCTCGCGCCACGTGTCAACCGGAGTGCCGTCGGGAGAGACGAGGACGGGATCGTCGTCGTCAGTATCGAGCACAGTAAAGCCATGGCGGGACAGATCGAGTACGTTCACGACGCCGAGGCTACGTCCCGGGGATGAATGGACGGTTAACAACCCGCTGAGAGGGTTTGGACGCAGACAATTTCCAGCCCTGCCATGTCCAGCCACACCAACAGGCGCTCCGTCACGGCATCCCGGCCAAGCGCGCGCACGCGTCCCACAAGCGCTTCCGGGCATCGGGGTCCGATCCCATTCCGGGCGTCGGGAGCTCCTTGCGCTTGGCCCAAAACCTTCCGGAGACCCCCGCTGTTTCGCGTGACGTGGCGAGCCATAGCGGGGTATCCGCCGCCTTATCTGCCGATGCTCCGAACGTGTTCGTAATCCAGCGGAAAGGCCCTCCAACATCGTTCAGGAGCGAAGTGTTCTTGACCAGTCCCGGATGGACGGCATTGGCGACCACGCCTGAGCCACGAAGGCGTTCAGCGTACTCCTGCGTGAGCAGAACCCGGGCCAGCATTGTCGGCGGCGTCGAGCGAAAATAGCTGTACTTGCCGTTTGCGGTCTGGAGGTCGTCGAAGTTCAGCCTGGCATTGCCATATCGGGACGCAATGTTGACGATACGGGTATTGCTGCGTGGAGTGGCTGCATGGTGCGTGAGCGCGTCCAGCAGCAGGTTCGTCAGCAGGAAGTAGGCCATGACGTTCGTGGCGAACGTCAGTTCGAGCCCATCGGGGGTTACCTGACGCTCCTTGCGGAACACGCCCGCCGCATTGACCAGCACGTCGAGCCTGTCATGGCGGGACTGGAATTCAGCGGCCGCGGCATGGATCGAGGACTGGTCTGACAGGTCACAAACCAACGGCTCGAGTTTGGCGCCCGGAACAAGCCGTCGGATACCCGCCATCGCCTCGTTCGCCCGCGTTGTTGAGCGCCCCACCACGACCACCACGGCACCTTCGCGTGCAAGGCCGGAGGCGACAGCGCTTCCCAAGCCTCCGGCCGCGCCCGTCACCAGTGCCACGGTTCCGTCCATGGATGCCATCGCCTTGCCTCCTGCCGCGTTGCCATCGTGTCGTAAACGATGAGGCCGCCGTGGAGCCGGGGTTTTTCGGCGCTATTCCTCAACTAGTGAAGATCACAACACACACGGGCCGGATTGACCAGACACGGTGCTTACACCACCAGCCGCAACGGCCTTTCGCCCAACCGCACCGTGATTTCCTGGCCCCAGGATGCGGTCAGACGATCTGATTCCATGCCGTCGCCGAACACCACCAGCTGGTCGGATGCCACGGTGATCCGGAGTGAATCGTCCGCCTCCAGCACTCCCTCCGTCAGGGAGGCTCCGGTGGTGGGGGAGGGCCAAGCCTCGCGGACGAACCAGGCGAGCCGGGGGTCCGCCGGTGCCGGCAGGGCACGCCCTCCACGCTCGAGGGCGATGGATGCGCACCAGCCCGTGGCGCCTGTGCCGGTGGAGACGATCAGCCCGGACGAGGACTGCCGTTCGGACCGGGTGTCCGGGGTGGTGAGCTGGTACCGGGCTGACTGGTGCGACGTATGCCCGATGAAGATTTCGTTAAGCCCCGAGATTTCCTGCCCGTCGTCGAGGCATGCTGTCACCGTGGCCAGCTCCTCGCGTTTCAGCTGATCGGGCCCGGCCATGGCAGCTGTCTGGAGCAGCTTTGCTGCCTCATTGGGCGTGTGCCGGACCAGGACGCCGGGATTTGCTCCCGGCTCCGGATCGATCCCGATGACCGGCTGGCCGGTGAGGTACTTGGCCGCGTTGGCCACCAGCCCGTCCTGGCCCACAACGGCCACGATGTCCTCTGGGGTCAGAAGGAAACGACTGAGGTCGGTGCGCTCCACCTCGGCGTGGCGCCACTCGGCAGGAACTGCGGCCCGGACCGTTTCCAGGGCGGCGGTGATCCTGTCGTGGCGCTCCTGGACCTCCTGGATGTTGCGCCCCCGCGTTCGGAGGAAGAATTCGGCCTGGCCGCGGGTGGCGTGCCGGTCCAGCAGTTCCTGGAGCTCGGTCCGTCGGTGGACGATGACCAAGCGGGGATTTGCCATGCCGGGATCCTACTTCCCGGCGTTGCCGGTGGTGCCGGCAGGTTCCCGGATCAGCCCGGCGAGGGCCCCGCTCAGCAGGTCCGGGGTGATGGTGAGGTTCCCGATGTTCGGCAGCGAGCCGGCTGCCTCGCGGAGGGCCAAGCCCAGAAGCGTGGCCTGTTCCACGTCCTGGTAGACCTCCATGGTGGCGGCCTCGCGTGCCGCAGCGGCCTCTCCCAGCAGCCGGATCTGGTTCGCTTCGGCGTCGGCGCTGATGCCCTGGCGTTCCGCTGATGCGTGTGCGTCGATCAGTCCCGCGGCCGCCTTTTCCTCGGCCGCGCGCCGCGCGTTGGCGCCTTCCTGGGCCACCAGGTGTTCGCGGCGGGTGGCCAGTTCGATCTGGCTCGCCATTTCGTTCTCGGAAATGGTCCGTTCACGTTCGACGGCGACGGCCCGGCGTTCGTAGACGGCGCGGTCTGCTTCGGCCTGGAGCTGTTCGCGGACCGGCGTCTGGAGGGCTCTTTCGACGTCCGACTCCGGCCGGACGGCCAGGACCTGCACGCCAAGGATCTCGATGCCGGTGGACAGGAGCCGGGCGTCCGAGCGCAGCGCGTCGGTAAGGACCGTGCGGAGCTGGCTGACGGCGCGCTCCAGGGCTTCGGCCAGCGTGGTGGTGGCGATCTGGTCAATGGCGTGGCTTTGGCACAGCTGGCCGATGATGGTGGCCACCTGGTCCCTGCCGGTCGCGGGACCTGCGCCAGCCGGTTGGAGACCGAAGTCGAGGCGGCTGGAGACCGCAACTGGGTCGATGAAGCGGTAAGTGACGTTTGCCTGGATGCTTACGTCCTGGTGGTCACGCGTGATGGCGTGAAAGAGAGTGGGCAGTTCCTGGTCATCAACGGGAACCTCACTGAGCACGGAGACTGCTGGACGGTACCAGAACGCCTGGCCCACTCCTTCGTGGCGGACCGAGCCCTTCTGGAGGTGGACGACGTAGCCGGTGGGGCTGCCCAGGAAGTGGCTGATCCAGGGGTAGTTCTTGATGCTGGCCATGGGATTCTCCTCAACGGTTTTCTTGTCGTCACTTTGACGATAATCAAACCCTAGGCCGCGCCGGAACTTATTGTCAAGGTGACGATAAGTTCCTAAGATAGGGACATGCCTGAATCCCTCCCGGAGCCCGCGCGATTCCCTGTTACGGTCGACGTCGTCGCCCTCACCGTGGCTGACGACACCCTGAATGTCCTGCTCATCACCCGGCTTCTTGAGCCCTTCCGCGGCGCACTGGCCCTGCCGGGCGGTTTTGTGCTTGCCGGTGAGGACCTGGTCACCGCCGCGGCGCGGGAACTCGGTGAGGAGGCCGGCGTCGAGCATGTCCCCGGCTATTTGGAGCAGCTGGGGAGCTATGGCCCGAAGGGGCGCGATCCCCGCGGTGACGTGCTCACCGTGGCTCACTTACTGCTTGCTCCCAACTTCCCGGTGCTGTCCGCCGGGAGCGACGCCGATCATGCCGGCTGGTATCCGGTCAGCGAAGTCCTGGCAGGTGAACTGCTGCTCGCCTTCGACCATGATCGGATCCTCACCGATGCCTTGGAGCGGGCGAAATCAAAGCTCGAATACTCACCGCTGGCGGCGGCATTCTGTGGTCAGGAATTTACCGTCGCCCAGCTCCGGGCCGTTTACGAGGCCGTCTGGGGCACCCGCCTCGATCCCAGGAACTTCCACCGGAAGGCCACCGGAACTCCTGGATTTCTGGAGAGCACGGGAGGGATGACTGCGGGCGAAGCCGGCCGCCCCGCGGCTCTCTTCAGGCTCGCCGAAACGGCCCGTCCCACAGCAGGCCAGCCAACGCATGCCGTGCTCAATCCACCGCTTATGCGCCCTCGTGGCTGACGCATCCTAGGGGCGGGGGAGCGTGGGACCCTGCCGCGGCCTGGGCTTCACCAGCCGGCCGACGATACCGACCGCGGCGTTGCGGATACCTGAGCCCGTATCCGTCATGGCGAATTGACCCATCAGTCGGGAGGCGAGCACCAGCCGCTGGCTTCGCGCCCGGCGTTCCTTATTGAACAAGGCCAGAGCCGCCTCGACACTGGAGGCCTGAGCCACGGACCGCCCCAGTGTGGCCCCGTCAACGATGGCCTCGCAGGCGCCACGTCCAAGGAAGGGCGCCATTGCGTGGGCGGCGTCGCCCACCAGCGCCGTGTTCCCGGTGACAAACGACGGCACCTTCGGTGCCTCGAAGAGCCCATGATGCAGGATGGCGCTTTCGTCGATCCTGCCGATCAGCTCCCGCACGCCGGGGTGCCAGGATCCGAAATGGTCCAATATGTGGGGCAGGTGCGGTCCGTCAAACGTGTGATCGGCGCGGATGCAGGCATACCAGTTGGTCGCAGCAGGCCCTGCCGGCGTGATGCCGAACAAGGCCCCGGGGGCCCAGGTCTCGCCGTATTCGGCTACGGCGCCTTTGACGGTGCCCCGCCATGCGACGGCTCCAAGGGAACGGGCGCGGAATCGGTCACCGAACATCCGCTGCCGGGTGCGGCTGAACGTGCCGTCTGCTCCGACCACCAGCGCGGCATCGTCCATCTGGTCCGGGTCGACGATCTGCGTGTTGAAGCTGACGCCGATGTCCCGGGCAAGTGCGGCGAGCAATGCGGGCCGTGAGACCAGGTTCAGGTCGGCGCCGCCGGGGGCTGTCAGCAACGCCCGCCCGGACGGCGTCCAGAGCCGGGTTCCTGCGCCGGCGGCAATGTGCGCCCAACCATCGGTTCGGCGGGAGGCGTCGATACCAATTTCGTCGAGGGCATTGATCGCGGCCGGCCACATACCCAGCATGGTGCCCGACGTCGGCAGAGCCGCGGCCTGCTCCAACACCGTCACTGACCAGCCGTGACGCTGCAAGGCCTGTGCCGTGCTCAGGCCGCCGATTCCCGCGCCGATGATTACCGCTGAAAGTCCCACGACTCAAGGGTACAGACTCCGCCCGGCCGGTCATTCCTGGCGTTCGCGTGGCTCTTCGGGGCATCACGTTTCTCTGAGCGGGGCGCTTTCACGCAGGCAGCGGTCCTCCGGGTCAATGACGCCCATGATGCGTTTGCCGATGCTCCCCAGCTGGCGTGACTGTGCCTTCGTGAGGGGATCGAACACGAGTGCACGCACGGCTTCCACATGCCCGGGGGCGGTTTGGGTGATCTTCGTCCAGCCCTCCCCGGTGAGGGTGGCCAATGTGATGCGTCCGTCGGAAGGATCCGTGGAGCGGTGAACCCAGCCTCGCTTTTCCAGCCGGCTGACCACCTGGGACAGGCGGGGGAGCCCGGACTCGGTAAAGCCGGCCAGATCACTCATCCGGCGGGTCCGTTCCGGAGCTTCAGACAGGCCGGCCAGGACCATGTACTCAAAGTGGCTTATCCCGGCGTCCTGCTGTAGTTGGGAGTCCAGGGCGGCGGGGAGCTTCATCATCAGGCCCACGAGGGTCAGCCACACGTCGCGTTCATCGGGGCTCAGCCAGCGCGGCTCCACGGGATTTTCCATAGGGCGAGTCTACGGCATTTACTTCATGAATGAAGTTTTGTGTCCGGCAAATCACTTGCATCGTGAACTAATGACCAGTACTGTTTACTTCAATATTCAAGTACTTCCAGACTTCCTGAGGAGCCCAGATGACCGTCATGTCCGAGACCGTCGCGCGGCCATTCGAACAACCGGCCGCCGTGCGCAGCCAAGTCACCGTACCGCTGCGCTTCCCTGATGGCTTCGCGGCCACCGCCGAGATCATGACGTTCCATGGACTGGCCGACGGTAAGGAGCATCTGCTGCTTGCCCTCGGCGCATGGGAACAGACACTGCTGGACCAGGGCCCGGACGGTATATCGCCCCTGGTCCGGCTGCACAGCGAGTGCCTGACGGGCGATGTGTTCGGCAGCGAGCGCTGCGACTGCGGGCCCCAGCTGCGCGAGGCAGTCGAGGAGATTGCCGCCGTCGGGGGCTTCCTGCTGTACCTCCGGCAGGAGGGGCGCGGCATTGGCCTGTACTCCAAGCTCGACGCGTATGCCCTGCAGGACACTGGCCTGGATACCTACGAAGCCAACGTGGCCCTGGGCCGCGGCGAGGACGAGCGGGACTACAGTGCTGCTGCCCAGATGCTCGGCGCGCTTGGCGCCGGCCGGATCCGCCTCCTCACCAATAACCCGGACAAAGTAGCGCAGCTGACGGCCCTTGGCGTTGACGTGTCGGAGCAGGTCCCCACCGGGGTGCACCTCTCGGCGGCCAATCACCGCTACCTGGCCGCGAAGCGCACCCACACGGGGCACACCATCGAGCTGCCTGCGGAAGTCCCGCCTGCTGAAGTCCAGCCCGTGGAGTTCCAGAAAGCGGAGATCCTTCCGGCCGTGGTCATTCCTTCCCATGGCGAGCTGCTGGCCCGGGTGGATGCCCTCATTCCACGCCTGCGGGAGCGCGCCGCCGAAGCCGAGGAGCTCCGCCGTATCCCGGAAGCCAGCATGGCAGAACTTAAGGCCGCAGGCGTCTTCCAGATGCTCGCACCGAAGGCTGTGGGCGGGTTCGGCATGGGGCTGGAAACCTACGTGGAGGTGGTCCGCCGCCTCGCCCAGGGATGTGTCTCCACGGCCTGGAGCGCCGGGCACCTGGTGGAACATGTCTGGATGCTGGCCCGCTGGCCGCAGGAAGCCCAGGACGAAGTCTTCGCCAACGGGCCGGCGCCCCTGGCTGCCGCCACCGGCGCCCCTCCCGGTAGGGCAGAGAAGGTTCCGGGCGGCTTCACCATCTCCGGCCGCTGGAGCTTCGCCTCCGGTGTTATGCATTCGGAGTGGGCGCTGCTGGTCGTGCAGCATGGTGACATCCGCCTGCAGTGCCTGGTCCCGGTGTCCGATCTTGAACTGCTGGATGTGTGGCACACGGCCGGCCTGCGGGGGACGGGCAGCAACGACCTCCGGGCGGAAAACCTCTTTGTCCCGGCGCACCGCGCCCTCGCGTGGAACCTCCTGGCCGCCGCGGACAATCCCGGCAGCCGCATCCACGCGGATCCGAACATCCAGATCCCCATGGCCACGTTCCTGAACATGGTTGCCCCGGCCGCCGCTTTGGGGGCCGCTGAGCACGCCCTTGACGTGTTCCAGGACCTGATGACGGTGCGCAAGGTCAAGCAGACAACGCAGGCCCGGCAGGCGGATTCACCGCTCGCGCAGGCCCGGTTCTCCCAGGCCTACGGGCAGGTGGCCACTGCGCGGCTGCACTGGCAGGAAGCTGTCCGGGTGGTGGCCGCTTCCTACGACCGGCGGCCCGTCGCTTTCACCGATGAGGAACGGGCGCAGTACCGGCTTTCCCTCGGTTTCAGTGGCGCGGCGTCGGCCGAGGCTGTCCGCCTCATCCTGACGGGCTCCGGCGGGAGTGTGCACCGGCTGACGCACCCGCTCCAGCGGATCCAGCGCGATGTCAATGTCCTGCTCAACCACGCCTCGCTGACTATGGATCCGATCCTGGAACAGGCAGGCCGCGGGCTCCTGGACCTGGGGTTTTCCATTCCGGCGGAGCAGTTCTAGCCAGGGGGTGCGGGACCCTGGCAGGGCGGCCGGCTTCGGCCCTGGTCTGCCGCAGGATGGCCGGGCCCGCCGCGGGTAGTCTTGAAGGATGAGCACCGCAATCACATCAACGCTCACCTTCGACGGACGTTTCGCCCGGGAACTCGGGGAGTTGGCAGTCCCCTGGCAGGCAGAGGAAGCACCTGACCCGCAGCTGCTGGTCCTGAACGAACCGTTGGCCAGCGAGCTGGGCCTGGACCCGTCCTCGCTGCGGTCGGATGAGGGGACGCTGCTGCTGATCGGCAACCGGGTCCCTGACGGTGCCACTCCGGTGGCCCAGGCCTACGCCGGGCACCAGTTCGGCGGCTACTCACCCCAGCTCGGCGACGGTCGCGCCCTCCTGCTGGGTGAGGTCACGGACATCCACGGGCAGCTCCGGGACGTCCACCTCAAAGGCTCAGGCCGGACACCGTTCGCCCGCGCAGGTGACGGTCTCGCCGTCGTCGGTCCCATGCTGCGCGAGTACATCGTCAGCGAAGCCATGCACGCCATGGGCATCCCCACCACAAGGTCCCTCGCCGTGGTGGCCACGGGCCGGCCCGTCCGCCGCGAAACGATACTGCCCGGGGCGGTGCTTACCCGGGTGGCGAGCAGCCACCTGCGTGTCGGCAGCTTCCAGTTTGCCCGCGTCAACGGCGACACGGACCTCCTCCGCCGCCTGGCCGATCATGCCATCAGCCGCCACTACCCGGACGCAGCGCTCGCCGACAAGCCCTATCTCGCGTTCTTCGATGCGGTCATAGCCGCCCAGGCGTCCCTGGTGGCGCGATGGATGCTGGTGGGCTTCGTCCACGGCGTGATGAACACCGACAACATGACCATCTCCGGCGAGACCATCGACTACGGTCCGTGTGCATTTATGGACGTCTTCAATCCCGGCGCGGTCTACAGCTCCATCGACGCGGACGGACGCTACGCCTACGGCAACCAGCCGCTCATCGCCGAATGGAACCTCACCCGGCTCGCCGAAGCACTCCTGCCCCTGCTCCATGAAGACCAGGACCAGGCCGTGGCGCTCGCCGTGGAGTCCCTCGGTGCCTTCCGCGCACTGTACAGCGCGGCCTGGTCAGCCGGCATGAAGTCCAAGCTTGGGTTGCGGGCGGACACGCCCGACGACGTCGCGTCGCCGCTCGTGGACAGCCTCCTGGGCCTGCTCCAGGAGGGCCAGGTGGATTACACCTCCTTCTTCCGGGGCCTCGGCTTGGCGGCCCGCGGCACCCCGGAACGCGGTACCACCGAAACTGCCCGGGCCATGTTTGTGGACCCCGAGGCCTTCGACGCTTGGGCGGCTCGATGGCTGGCGCTGGCGCCGGATGCGGACCTGATGGACCGCGTCAACCCCGTCTATATCCCCAGGAATCACCTCGTTGAAGAGGCTCTCGACGCTGCCATTGCAGGCGACCTGGATCCCTTCAACCGCCTGATGGCCGTCGTGGCTGAACCGTACACACAGCGCCCCGGCCTGGAACGCTACGCCGGCCCCGCCCCTGAAGACTTCGGGAGCTACCGGACCTACTGCGGGACCTAAGGGAACGCAAGGGATGGACGACGGCGGTGCGCGGCTGGGTGCCGCCCGCCGCCGTCGGGCAGGTCGGATCACTCGACGCGGGACGCTCCGGCGAGCCAGCTGACGGCGTGGACTTCGGTTATGCGGGCTTGGGACGTGCCCGTACGTGCATCCGCTCGCCCTGCTGTCCAAACAGGCTGATGAACTCCACGGGTTTGCCGTCGGCGCTGGCGAACCAGTGCGGTGTGTGGGTGTCGAATTCTGCGGCTTCCCCTGGGCGGAGTTCAAAGTCCTTGTCGCCCAGCACCAGACGCAGCCGTCCGCTGAGGATGTAGAGCCATTCATAGCCTTCGTGAACGCGCGGCTCAGGCTCCGCCCCGCGGGCATCACCGGCGAGGACCATTTTGAAGGCCTGCAATCCGCCTGGGCGGCGCGTCAGAGGAACAGCCGTCATGCCGGCATGGGTGATGGGCCGCAGGTGGATTCTTGGATCCCCGGTGGGCGGCGCGCCCACCAGATCATCGAGGGGAACACCGTACAACCTCGCGAGAGGCAGCAGGATTTCGAGGTTTGGCCTGCGTTGGCCGGATTCCAGGCGGGACAGGGTGCTGACCGACACGCCGGAGGCGGAGGACACGTCGCCAAGGGTGAGGTTCCGTTCTGTACGGAGCGCCCGGAGCCGGGGGCCCACCGCCCCGAGAACGTCATCAAGTTCGTTTGCCATTCCTCGAGTTTGCCATACCGGCAACAAGTCTTGCCAATATTATTCGAGGCGATGGAAGCTGGTGTAACCGCACGGGGTCTCTGGCGGCGAACTTTTCAGGAAGCGACGAAGGGCAAAACAGCATGGACAGAACACGGTATGACGTTGTGATTGTTGGCGGCGGTGCGGCGGGACTCAGCGCGGCCACGACGCTGGGCAGGGCGTTGCGCTCGGTACTGGTCATCGATGCCGGAACTCCACGGAACGCACCGGCGGCCGGGGTGCACGGTTATCTTTCGAGGGATGGTACGAGCCCCGGGGAACTCCTCTCCGTCGGACGCAGCGAAGTGCACTCCTACGGCGGAACAGTCATTGACGGGGAAGCCGTTGCGGCGCGGAGGACCCCCGACGGATTCGAGGTGATGCTCGGGGATGGCCGCCGGTTCGCCGGCAGGCGCCTCCTTGTCACCACCGGCCTGACGGATGAGCTGCCTGCCATCGACGGGCTCCGGGAGCAGTGGGGAAAGGGCGTGGTTCACTGCCCCTACTGCCACGGCTGGGAAATCCGTGGGCAACGGATTGGAGTGCTGGGCACAGGCCCGCTGTCCGTCCACCAGGCACTGTTGTTCAGGCAGTGGTCCCCTGACATCACCCTCTTCCTCAACGACACCGTGGAACCCACCGACGACGAGTGGGAAAAGCTCGCGGCCCGGTCCGTAAGGGTCGTTGAGGGCGCTGTGGCTTCTGTTGGCGCTGTGGATGGTGTCCTTACGGGGATCACGCTCCGCCAGGGCCGCTCATTCGACCTGCAGGCTTTGGCTGTCGGAACCCGGATGGAAGCCAGATCCGTGCTGCTGGAATCACTCGGGCTGGATTCCCAGGTGCACCCGTCGGGGGCCGGGCGCTTTATCGAGACCGACGCCATGGGTGCCACGGCCGTCCCCGGCGTGTATGCGGCGGGCAACGTCTCCAACCTGATGGCCCAGGTGATCACCGCGGCGGCCGAGGGTGTAATGGCCGGCGCCAGGATCAACGCCGACCTTATCGACGAGGAAACCCGATGGGCGGTTGAAGGGCACTTCGGCCCCTTCTCGGCCGCCTCGGAAGCGGCGGTCGCCGAGCTGGTGGCGGGTCACCGGCGCCATGGCCTTGATGGTGAGTGCTTACCTGCCCCTTGATCACGGCGTACCAGGAGCAGTACTGAGACGGTAACGATGTCGCAGGTCAACCCCCGTAATCCGGATATGCCCGGTAAGCTCACCAACTATGTCCCGGATTGTTCAAAGAATGCGGCTGCCCGCCCTCGCTGGCATCCTGGCGGTTGCCCTGGTGGGGTCGGCTGCGCTGCTTCCGTCACATGCCGCCGACGACGCGCCGCCGGGCGGCTACCCCTCGTGGCAGGACGTGCAGAACGCCAAGCAAAGTGAGGCCGGCAAGGCGGCAGAAGTCACCAGGATCAACACGCTGCTGGGCGGGCTCCAGACCGAAGCGGAGGCACTGGGCAATGCGGCCGTAACGTCCGCCGCGGAGTACGCGTTGGCCGAAGCGGCGCTTCAGGCCGCCACCTCCACCGTGGACGCGCTGGCCGCCCAGACCGCACGCGCCACAGCCGAACTCGGACAGTACAAAAAGGAAATCGGTGCCCTGGCGGCCCAGTCGTATAAGACCGGTGGCACCAACATGGGTTTCTTCGTTGCCCTCGATGCCGTGCAGAACAACAGCATCCAAGGGCTGAACATCGTCCAGATCGTCAGTGACAAGACCGCTGCCCTGGTGAATAAATCCGCAGCCGCAGAACGCATTTCCCGCGCCCTGACCGATCAGGAGCAGGCAGCCAGGACCGAACGCGAGCGCCTGTCCGGGGAGGCCAAATCCAAACTCGACGCCGCCCAGTCAGCCCAGCAGGCCATGTCCCGGCAGATCGCGGAGCAGCAGGAACACGGCCAGGAACTGACCGCGCAGCTGGCATCACTCAAGGGCACCACCGCTGCGGTGGAGGGTGAGTTCCGGCAAGGCCAGGTGGCCCTGGCCGCGTACGAAACGGCGCAGGCCGCCAAGCGTGCCGCAGCGCAGGAACTGGCACGCCAACAGGCGGAGGCGGCTGCCAAGGCAGCTGCCCTTGCCGCTGCGCAGAAACCGGTGCCGGCCCCGCCTGCCGTCCCGGGAGTGCCAGCCCCCGCCCCTGTCCCGAGCCCGACGCCGGTCCCACCGCCCGTCGTCGTCGTGCCTTCCGTGCCCGGCGGCGCTGTGAACGATCCAGCCGGTGCCAAGGGCTATGCGGCCGGGCAGCTGGGAGCCTTCGGGTGGGGCCAGGACCAGTTCCAGTGCCTGGCATCACTGTGGACCAAGGAGTCCAACTGGCTGACCACTGCCACCAATCCTTACTCGGGCGCCTACGGCATCGCCCAAGCGCTCCCGGCCAGTAAATACGGGACGGCCGGCAGCGACTGGCTCACCAGTTACCGGACCCAGGTCAATTGGGGACTGTCCTACATTGCAGACCGCTACGGGTCACCGTGCGGTGCGTGGAACCATTCCGTGGCCAACAACTGGTACTGACCCTCCGGGAGACAGCAGCCGGGTCACGTCCCCGGGGCTTTGGCGAATTCCGCGGCGCTAAGGAATTCAATGCCGACGAAGGCATCATCGCCATCCACCCAGGCGTCGTGCCCGGGTGGAATGGTGTAGGAATCGCCGGCGCTGATGTTAATCCGGTTGCCATCGGTGGTCTCGACGCTGAGGGCACCGGAAACGCAGTATCCCACGTGGTTGTTCTGGCAGGACTCGGTCTGGACTACCGGCTTGATGCAGTCCGACCAGCGCCAGCCGGGACTGAACGTCATCCGGCCAACCGCGAAGTCACCCAGGTTGACCACATCGACTTCGGTCTTGTCCGGGCGGCGCTTCTCATCCGGCGTGTTGTGGGACTTGACTGCCAGCTCGGTGACGATGTTTGTAGGCATGGCACGCAGACTTTCTTTGTGGAGTTTGTGTCCATCAGCTGTCTGTCCCTGGCCGCCAGACGGCATCTGAGGCGCTTACGATTGCCAGCATCCTCCGGCCGGCGGCGCTTGTCGAGACCCTGAAGCACTAGGCTTTTCCCATGCCCGATTTTGACCGGTTCCGGGTCCTGCTGGAGGAAGAGCGCGCCCGGAAACTCGCACTCCTCCCCGCCCTCAGCGCGGATATCTCCTCGGCCAAGGCCGCCCGCCAGGATTCCAACGTGGACGACGAACATGATCCCGAAGGCGCCACCATTGCGTTCGAGCTGTCGCAAGCATCGGTGCTCCTGCAGCAGAGCAGCTCTGGACTTGAGCAGGTGGAGGCAGCGCTGGCGCGGATAGCGGCCGGCACCTACGGGACATGCGCCGTGTGCGGGGATCCCATCACGGAGGGACGGCTCGAAGCCCGGCCGTCGACGCCGTTTTGCATAGTCCACGCTGCGGCCGGCCGGCAGGGACGGTAGCGGCGGCCGTGAACGGGCGCGTGCAGGAGGCTGCCGGTTTCATCGACACCACCCTGCAGAACGAGGGCGCCTGGTACCGGGCCGAAGACGTGGAGTCCCGGGTGGGCGGGGCGCTGGGGTCCTATGGATCGTCGGTGGGAGCCGTCCGCGGCACTGTCCGCGACGCAGGCACGAAGTTCAAGGACCTTGGCCATGACGAAGTGACCTCGTTGGCGTCGCTCCTCTGGGGCCGGCCCGGTCCCGGCAGGCTGCCGATCTATGAGCGGCGGCTCGCGGCCGTTGTGTTGCTGCAGTCCCGGGTTTCCCTCCTCCGCCACTCTGACCTGACCCGGCTGGAGGGCTTCATCAGAACCGCGCAGACCCGTGAGCTGGTGGACCCTCTGACTGCCGATGTTGTGGTTCCGTTGCTGCAGGGTCTGCGCAGAAGCGACCGCCAACGCGCCGACGTCGTCATCACCCGCTGGCACCAGGATCCTGACGAATGGGTCCGCCGCGCTGCCAGCCTGACTGCCGAAATCACCGCACGGACGGCATGAAAGAAGGAGATGGACATGAACGACCCTTACAACCTCGAGCGGTTCGTGGAAGCCCAGGACAGCGGCGGCACCTATGGCCAGGCGCTGGCCGAGCTGCAGCTCGGGAGAAAAACCAGCCACTGGATGTGGTTCGTCTTCCCCCAGTTGGCCGGGCTCGGCAGCAGCCCGACGTCTGTCAGGTACGCCATCAACTCGCTGGCAGAAGCCCAGGCGTACCTGAAGCACGACGTCCTTGGACCGCGGTTGCTGGAGTGCAGCGCTGCTATCGCCACGCATGCCGGCCGTGCAGCCGTCGACATTTTGGGCGGCATCGACGCCAGCAAACTGCACTCCTCCATGACGCTGTTCCTTCGCGCCGCGCCAGGGGAGACCATCTTCAAGACCGTGCTCGCCCAGTTCTTCGACGGCAAGCCTGACCCGGCAACCGACTCGCTGCTCGCCTCTGACAGGGACTGACTGATCGGCGGCCTGGTTGCGGCTCATAGGGGAGGGAGTTCTTTCAGGCGCTCCGCGCAGTGGCGGCCAACCCCGGACCGCGGCCTTGGCCGTTCCCGCCCTGGCCCCTGTTACCGACCGCTGTTGAGTCGTACTCTGGGCCTTGGAGGTGATTGCCATGGAGGCAATGCAGGGCGACAGGATCATCGTCCGGGGGAGAACCGTCGGATCTTCGGACCGGCACGGGGTGATCGTGGAAGTCCGCGGTCAGGAAGGCCATCCGCCATACCTGGTCCGGTTCGACGACGGACATGAAACAGTTATGTACCCCGGCGGTGATTTCGCCGTCGAACGCGGTCACGGGGGACAGCCGGGCTGACGCGCCGCGGGTGGTGCGCGTCAGCACCATAGGGCACCTGTCAGACTGGTGGAATGGATCACTCCTTGGCTGCCACGTCCCCTGATGCGAACCTCACGTTTCCGCCGGTCCGGACCGGTCCGCGGGACCCCGGTGACGCTTGGGTTGAAGGAGGCCGCGGCAAGTTCTGGGGCCGGTTCGGTGCCGCCGGCGTCCTGGCCCATGACCCTGGCAAGGGCGTTCTCCTGCAGCACCGCGCGCTGTGGAGCCACAACGGAGGCACCTGGGGGCTGCCCGGCGGAGCCCTGCACGAGGGCGAAGACGCCGTTACCGGGGCCCTCCGCGAGGCGCACGAGGAAGCTGCCGTGCCGGCCGCGGATGTGCGGGTCCTCTTCACGTCTGTGCTGGACTTTGACTACTGGTCCTACACCACCGTGGTGGTGCTGGTGACCGCGCCTTTTGACCCAGTGATCAGAGATCCGGAAAGCCTCGAACTCCAGTGGGTCCCGGTAGGTGAGGTGGACCTGAAGGAGCTCCATCCCGGGTTCGCAAGCTCGTGGCCGGACCTGCGGACGCGCATGCTGGAGCTTTCCGCCCAGCGGGGGCAGTAGGGCGCAAGCGGCTCTGCGCCGGAGAACCCGCGTGCTTCCGGCTCATCGAATTTTGCCGACAGGCCGTCATTATATTAGGTTAGTCTTACCTAAGTCGGGTGCGTCATAATGGTGTTCCGATCCCTGCTGCGCGTGAGGAAGAACATGACCGCCCCGCTCTCCGTGTTGCTCAAACAGTCCACCAGTGCGGCCCACGAGGCGGCCGAGTCGTCCCCGTTTATGGGCGACCTGCTCGAGGGCCGGCTGGGTGCGGACGCTGTTGCGTCCCTCACCGCCCAGCTGTACACGGTGTACGGCGCCATGGAGTCGGTGGCACGGTCCGAGTACGGTGCTGATCCGCTGCTGGCAGGGTTCCTGGACCCCGCTTTGGAACGGACGGCTGCCCTCGAGGCGGACATGGAGTTCCACTACGGTCCCGGCTGGATGGACAGGCTGGCGGACGGCCGGATTGTCACCGTCCCAGCCACCACCGCCTACGCCAGCCTGATCCGCGAACACCACAGCGCCGAGTTCATGCTCGCCAACCACTACGTCCGGCTGCTGGGTGATCTGTCCGGTGGCCAGATCATCCACCGCCTGGTCCAGCGGCACTACGGGATCCCGGACGATGGCCTGAACTTCTACCTCTTTCCCGGCATCGGAAAAATGAAGCAGTACAAGGACGGCTACCGGCTCCGGCTGGACGCCCTGGAGCTGGACGCGGACCGGACCGGGGCGGTGCTGGCCCACGCCGCCCACGCCTTCCGGCTCAACGGCGACATCTTCGGGGACCTGCACTCCGCCGTCGGTGCCCGTCCGCAGCCTGCGGCCTGAGACCATGGACCAGTTCCTGGATCTGCCCTTCGGCGTGGCGGCGGCCAGCCTCTTCGCCATTGTGATGCTGCGCGTCAACGCGACGTACTGGATCGGCCGGGGAGCCGCCGCAGGCGTGGAGCACACGCGGTTCGCGTCGTCCTGGAACGGCCGGCGCGCCAGCCAGGCGAAACAACTCGTCCGCCGCTGGGGTCCGTTCGCCGTGACGCTGTCGTTCCTGACCATCGGCCTGCAGACGGCCGTCAACCTGGCCGCGGGTGCTGCGAAGATGCCGTTGCGGCGCTACCTTCCTGCCGCCGTCGCCGGTTCCATCCTCTGGGCACTGATCTACGCCACCATCGGGCTCGCCGCCGTCGAAGCGTGGCTGGCGTTGGCGGCCGGCTCCCCATGGGGGATCGTCCTGCTGGCCGCCGCGGCGGCCGGACTTATGGCGTGGCTGCTGGTACGACGGCGGCGCAGGTCGCGGGGGAGCGCTGCCGAGCAGGCAGCGGCAGGCAATGCCGATAGGGTGGGCTGAGCCCCACAAGGACAAAGCGAAAGGGTCAATGTTGACTGGAGCACTCCCGGAACTGGCCGATGGCGATTTCTACTACCATGCGCTGGGCGGTGGCCGATTCCGCTCCACCATCCACGCCCAAGGGGCCTGGAACGTGCACGAACAGCACATGGCGCCGGCCTCCGGCCTGATGGCGGACAGCCTGGAGCGCCACGAACCCCGCGACGACATGCGAATGGCCCGGCTGAGCTACGAGATCCTGGGCCTGATCCCCGGTGGCGGCTTCCACATCGAAACCACCACCCTGCGCCCCGGCCGGACCATCGAGCTCCTGCAGGCCGAACTGGTTGCCGACGGCCGCGTGGCCATCCGTGCCACCGCGTGGCGGATGATCACCAGTGACACAGCCGTGGTTGCCGCCATTGAGGACACCGCTATTCCCTCGCCGGATGAATGCAAACCGCTCGACGGCCCTGCCATCTGGCCTGGCGGCTACATCCGGTCCTTGGAGATGCGCGTGGCAGAAGGCCACCGGCCCGGAGCGGGCATCGTCTGGCTCCGCACCCAGCACCCTTTGACGGATAAAGAGGACAGCGGCGACCTGGCCCGCCTGGTGGGCCTCGTCGACACAGCCAACGGGATCGCAGCCAGGGTCCCCCCGGGCAAAGACAGCTACGCCTTCCCCAACCTGGACCTGCAGATCCACATGTACCGCAGGCCCGAAGGCGAATGGCTGGGCCTGGACAACGCCGTCTCTTTCGGAACCGACGGGATTGGCCTCACGTCCACCGTCCTGCACGATCTCCAGGGGCCCTTCGGCCGCGCCGAACAGATCCTGACGCTTCGCAGAACGTGATGGGCCTTGGCTACCCGATTTCCGTGACTATTCGACAGCTGTGACTATTTGGCCCCGGTGACACTTTTGTAGCTTCGCACCGCATTGCCCAGGGTGGGGAAGAAATGGTCAGCAGTGAAACGGGCGCTCTCCCCGAACCGGATCAGGCGGTCCTTGATGGGTCCCTTCATTTCCGCGAAGACCAGGCTGACGCCCTCCTGCGCCAGTTCATCGTCGAGCTGGACGAGCTCATCCAGTGCCGTTGTATCAAGGCCCGTGATCGGCTCGGCCGCCACAATGACCCACTTCACCGGCCAGGGCGCAGCGTCCACCAGGCTGCGGATGTGCTCGGCGAAGACTTCCCCGTTGGCAAAAAACAGCGGTGCATCGAAGCGGGCAATCACCAGTCCCTCCACCCGCTGTCCTTCGGGATGCCGGTCCAGGTCGTGGAAGCCCGGAACGTCGGCAAGACTCGCCAGTTCGGTGCAGTATGGATCCCAGGCGCGCCGGACAAACGCCAGAAGTGACAGTCCAATGGCCACGGCGATGCCCGGCAGGACCCCTACAAAAGCGACGCCGAGGAACGTGACCACCAGCAGGAGGGTCTCCATCCGGCTCATCCTGACCAGGCGAACCAGCGTCCTTACATCAACCAGCGACGCCGCCGCCACGATCACCACGGCGGCGAGCGTGGCGGTGGGAAGGAAGGCCGTTACCCCCGGTGCTGCGACCATAAACAGGACCACGATCAAGGCCGCGACCACACCGCTGAGCTGCGTTTTCGCCCCGGCGTCGAGCACTATCGGTGTCCGGGAGGAACTTCCACTCACCGGAAAGCCGCCCAGCACCCCCGTGGCGACGTTGGCGATGCCCAATGCCCCCATTTCCTCGTTGCCGTTCACCCTCATTCCGCGGCGCGCTGCGAGACTCTTGGACAATGTGGAGGTGTCCGCGAAAGCGATCAGCGCGATGCCGGCTGCCGGGCCCACAAGCGAGAGGACCTCGTCCATGCCAACGCCGCCCAGCCCAGGGGCCGGGAGTCCCTGCGGCAGTGCACCGACCATGGGCAGCTGCCCGGTCAGGCCCAGTGCGGCCACGACCGCGATGGAGCCCGCCACGGCAAACAGGACGCTGGGTACCTTCCAGGGAAGAAAACGGCCGGCGACAATGACGGCCACGCTGCCTGCACCCACAGCCAGGGCGACGGGATTGATGCCGCCGCTGAAGACGGCTCCGGTCAGGGAGGCGAGGCGTTCAAAGAGGCCATCGGCGGAGACCTCGATCCCCAGCAGCCGCGGAAGCTGGCTGACCGTGACGGCCAACGCGATGCCGTTGAGGTATCCAACGCGAATAGGCCGGGACAGCAATCCCGTCACAAACCCCAGCTTTAAGATCCGGCCCGCGATCAGGAAAAGTCCGATCAGGATGGCCAGCACCCCGGCCATGGGTACAGCCTTCTCCGGATCCTGCCCGGCCAGCGGAAGGATGGCGGCCGCGATCATGGGGGCCAGCGCCGAGTCCGGCCCCACGATGACCACCCGGGATGGCCCGAACACGGCATAGACGATCATCGGAATCACGGAGGCGTATAGCCCGTTCACGGCGGGAAGCCCGCTGGCCTCGGCGTACGCCATCCCTGCGGGCACCAGGGCTGCACTCAGGGCTGCCCCGGCCACCAGGTCAGGCTTCAGCCAAGACCGTTTGTAGCCCCGGGCAACACCAACGCCAGGTAGCGCCTTGCTGATCCAGCCGTTCAGCACTCGGGCCTCCAAATAGGTGAAGTCAGGACGCCGGGGGCTCCTGAAGCGGGGTCGAGTCCTGGCCGTATTCGGCGGTCACCAGAATGGGCAGGTGGTCGGAGGCGCCACGGGGCAAGGTTTCCACGTTCTCGATGTTCAGGCCCAGGGACGTGGCGAAGTCGAAGTGGCCCTTGAATACTTTGTAGCGCGTGTAGGTCCGGCGGTCACTGAGGGAGAGCTCGTAGCCGGTGTTTTTCATGTGTTCGTTGAGGTTCTTCGTGAAGAAGGGGTAGTTGAAGTCACCCACCATCAAGGTCATGAGGCCGGTTCCCATACCCAGGAGTTCTGCGTGGGCGGCATGGATCTGGTTGCGCCGCAGCGAGTTGGTGGCGGTCAGCGGTGCAGCGTGGAAGGAGGCGATGACCAGTTCGTGGTCGGTCTCGTTGTCCCGTACGCGCGTGCCGATGAGGCGCTCATGGGCAGGCGCCAGGACCATGTCGTGCAGGGACTTCTTGAGCGCGAAGGTCTTGGTGCCGTGGGCCGTGAACCGGTCAGGCCGGTAGTAGATGGCCAGCCCCAGCCGGTTGCCCTGGGTGGAGTCGGCGAGCTTCAGCGGTCCCAGCGTGTCCGGCAGGTCCGAGGTGTCACACTCCTGGAGGCACAGGGCATCGACGCCGAAGTTCTGGGCAAGATCGACCAATTCCCCGCTGGCGTGGTGCTTACGGAGATTGTAGCTAATGACGCGTATCAGTGGATTACCTCTTCTGAGGAGTAGCGGGTGGACCCAGTTCCTGAGTTTAGCCACCCGGTGGGGACGGTGCAGTATTAATCCGCTGGATGTCAGGTGGAGCGGAACACCAGCCATCCGGCGAGGGTGGACAGCCCGGTGAGGGCGGCACCCCACAGGATGTCCACCACAATAAGCTGCAGCGGCCACGTCTTAAGCGTGGCGGCATTCGTGAGGTCGTATGTCGCGTAGGCAAAGGCGCCCAAGGCGGCCCCATAGCCGACGGCGGTCAGCCAGCTGCCGCCGTCGAGCGCCGGCCGCAGCGCAAAGAAGAGGATCCCCGCTATGTACATGACATAGAAAGCCACGGCGTAACCTAAATGTGGCTTGTCTGCGAGCAGCTCACCGATGTGGCTGCGGTAGAACGGGTTCATGAGCTTGAGCCAGACGGCGTCGATGACCGCGAACGCAGCCGCTACTACGAGGAATTGCAATATGACCATAAGGGAGCTTAGCAACATGCAGGACGCTGACGACGGACTCCGGACGCTCACTGTGGTGCGGCAGGATCATACCCTCGGCGCCGCACGCGACCTGGAATTCGGCCTCGAACTGCTGACCCAGGCGAAGACCGGCAGGATCGGCCCCACGCTCCGGCTGTACCGGCCCGCGCCCACTGTTGCCTTCGGCCAGCGGGATACCCGCCTGCCCGGCTTCGAGACGGCCGCCCAGGCGTGCCGGGACCACGGATTTGAACCCCTGGTGCGCAAGGCCGGGGGCCGGGCCGCCGCGTACCACGAGGGCACCCTTGTGGTGGACCACGTGATGCCCCATGCCGATGCCATTGCCGGTTCCAAGGACCGGTTCGGTTTCTTTGGTGAGCTGCTGGCGCAATCACTGCGGAACGTCGGGGTGCAGGCCGCCGTCGGCGAAATTCCGGGGGAGTACTGCCCGGGCGAGTTCAGCGTTCACGGAACCGACCCGGCCGACCCGGCGCGCCGGATCAAACTCGTCGGAACGGCCCAACGCGTGGTGAGCGGCGGGTGGCTGTTCAGTTCCGTGATCGTGGTGGAAAATTCCGCCCCCATCCGCAGCGTCCTGACGGACAGCTATGCCGCTTTGGGCCTGGACTGGGACCCGGCCACCGCCGGCGCAGCCAACGACCTCGTGCCCGGGCTCACGGTGCAGGATGTCCAGGACGCCGTAATTGCCGCGTACGCAGACCACGCCTCCCTCCGGCACGCCGACTTCAGCAACTATGCAGGTTTGGACACTCGGGAGGCGTAGGCCGCGCTGACGGGGCCGGCCGGCTGGCCGGCTCGCTGGGGACCTTAGTGGCCCCGGGCGATCCACTCGTCCAGGTGCGGGGCTTCTGCTCCGATGGTGGTGCTGTCGCCGTGCCCGGTCCGGACCACTGTTTCCGCCGGCAGCGACAGCAGCCACGTCCGGATCGACTCGATGATGGTGGGGAAGTCGCTGTACGACCTTCCCGTGGCGCCGGGCCCACCCTGGAACAGGGTGTCACCGCTGAAAAGCGAACCCTCGCCGTCGGGTCCGTCAACCAGGTGGAAGGACACGGAGCCCGGCGAGTGACCCGGGGTGTGCAGGGCCGTCAGGCTGGCCCCCGCCACCTCAATGACGTCGCCGTGCTTGATGGCGACGTCCGGTTCCACCTCCGGGTAGACGTTCCGCCACAGCATCCAGTCCTCCTGGTGAAGGTGGATCGGTGCCTGGACGAGGTCCCAGAAGTCAGCCACCGACCGGATGTGGTCGTCGTGGCCGTGGGTCAGCAGGATCGCCTTGAGCTTCCGGCCACCGACGGCGGCGGCTACGGCCTTGGCATCGTGTGCGGGATCGATGACCACGCATTCCTCATCGTTGCCCACGATCCAGACGTTGTTGTCCACATCCCAGGTGCCGCCGTCGAGCGAGAACGTACCGGACGTGACGAGGTGCTCGATCCGGACGCTCACAGTTCCACCACCGAACGCAGCACGGAACCGGAGTGCATCTTCTCGAACGCTTCCTCCACCTGGTCGATGGTGATCCGCTCGGTCACGAAGGCGTCCAGGTCCAGCTTGCCCTGCTTGTAGAGGCTGATCAGCATGGGGAAGTCCCGGGACGGCAGGCAGTCGCCGTACCAGGAGGACTTCAGCGAGCCGCCGCGGCCGAATACGTCCAGCAGGGGCAGCTCCAGGGTCATCTCCGGCGTCGGGACGCCCACCAGCACCACGGTTCCGGCGAGATCGCGCGCGTAGAACGCCTGCTTGTACGTTTCGGGGCGTCCGACGGCGTCAATCACCACGTCAGCGCCGAAGCCGCCGGTGAGTTCGCGGATTTTCTCCACCGGATCGGAATCCGAGGAATCCACGGTGTGGGTGGCACCGAGGCCCTTGGCGCGTTCCAGCTTTTTCGGGTCGATGTCGACGGCGATGATGGTGGTGGCGCCGGCGAGCGCCGCGCCGGCGATGGCAGCCACGCCCACACCGCCGCAGCCAATGACGGCGACGGTGTCACCGCGCTTGACGCCGCCGGTGTTGATTGCGGCGCCCAGCCCGGCCATCACGCCGCAGCCGAGCAGGCCGATCGCGGCGGCATCGGCGTCGGGATCCACCTTGGTGCACTGGCCGGCAGCGACGAGGGTCTTTTCGATGAACGCTCCGATGCCCAGGGCGGCGGACAGTTCTGTGCCGTCCTCGAGCGTCATTTTCTGGGTGGCGTTGTGGGTGTTGAAGCAGTACTGGGCCTGGCCGCGGTTGCACGCACGGCAGTTGCCGCAGACGGCCCGCCAGTTGAGCACCACGCGGTCGCCCGGGGCGACGCTTGTGACGTCCGGCCCTACCGCGCTGACCACTCCGGTTGCTTCGTGGCCCAGAAGAAAGGGGAAGTCATCGCTGATGCCGCCCAGTTTGTAGTGCAGGTCGGTATGGCAGACGCCGCTGGTGAGGATGTCCACCAGGGCCTCGCCCGGACCCGGATCCGGAACCAGGATGGTCTCCAGAGTGACCGGGGCGCCCTTGGAGCGGGCTACGACACCTTTGACTTTATGGACCACGAAAGGCTCCCTCATGCAGATAGACAGAACGGGACCAACACGGATATTGGTCCCGTTCTGTCTACCACATGAGCTGACGCGGTCAGGCTGCGAGGCGGCTCTTTACTTCGGCGGCGGAAGGGTTGGTGGCGGCGGTGCCGTCCGGGAAGAGCACGGTGGGGACGGTGCGGTTGCCGCCGTTGAGCTTCTCGACGAGGTCGGCTGTGCCCTCCACCTCTTCGATGTTGATTTCCGTGTAGCCGATGCCCTGCGCGTCCAGCTGCTTCTTCAGGCGGTTGCAGTAGCCGCACCAGGTGGTGGAAAACATGGTGATGGTGCCGTTCTCGGGGGTAAAGTCCACGGAGCTCTCCTGAAATCGTTGAGGGGGTTCTTTCCCGTCAACGGTATCTCGGTGCGGGCTATTCCCTGAGCCGGGCCGGCGGATGCGGTGCCGGATGACAGTAGATAACGCTGATGGCATGCTGGAGCCATGTGTGGACGCTATGTGATGGCACGGGCCGTGGGCGATTTGCTGGCCGACTTTGATGCCGAGCTGGAGGAGGAAGTGCACCTTCCCCCGTCGTGGAACGTGGCGCCAACCGACGCTGTCCCGATCGTCCTGGAACGGCTGATTGACGACGGCCCCGTGCGGCAGCTGCATGTGGCCCGCTGGGGCCTGGTGCCGTCCTGGGCGAAGGATCCGGGAATCGGCCCCAAGATGATCAACGCGCGGAGCGAGACTGTGCTGGAGAAGCCGGCCTTCCGCAAGGCCGTGAAGTCACGGCGCTGCGCTGTCCCGGCGGACGGGTACTACGAATGGAAGCAGGGCACAGGCAAAGCCAAGCAGCCCTACTACGTCCATCCGGGCAAAGGCAGCGGGCTGGTGTTCGCGGGCCTCTATGAATGGTGGAAGGATCCGTCCAAGGCAGAGGACGATCCCGGCCGGTGGATGCTCTCCACATCCATCCTGACGGCAGACACGCCGCCGCCCGGAGCCGAGTCCACCATTTTCGGCAAGCTCACGGAGTTGCACGACCGCGTGCCGCTGCCCATGGACCGGGCCACGATGGCGTCCTGGCTTGACCCGCAGATCGATGACGCCGCCTTCCTCGTGGACCTGGTCCGGGCCCACGTGAAGGAAGTCGCTGCGGACTGGCACGTGGATTCGGTCGGCACCGAGGTGGGCAACGTACGCAACAATTCCCCTGAACTCATCCGGCCGGTGGAGGCGCTCTTCTGAGCCGGCACTCCGGGTGAGGTGCCCTAGACGGTGACCTGGCCGCCGTCGTCCACTGTCCAGGTGGGGTTATAGGCAATCTCCCAGCGGAAACCGTCCGGATCGGCGAAATAGCCGCTGTATCCGCCCCAGGGCTGGGTGACGGGCGCGGCGACGATTGTGGCCCCGGCCGATGCCGCCTCCGCCATGACCCGGTCCACCGCCTCGGTGTTGGGCAGGTTGTGGCTGAGCGTGATGCAGGGGACCGGGCCGGGGGCACCTACACCGGCCTCGGCATGCATCTGCGCGGCGTCCCACAGGGAAAGGATGAGCCCGTGGTTGACCTGGATGAACACCACATCGCCGGGAAACTCCCGGTGGACAGGCCAGCCGAGGCCTTCCGCGTAGAACCGGCGGGAGGCGTCAACACTGCGAACGCCTAGCGAAATGAAGTCGACTCTGGGCTGCATGCTTCGATACTGTCAGAAGATGGCAACAATTCAAGGAAACGATCGGGATGCTTTGGCCGACAAGGAACAGCTCGCAGCCGTTCGGATTGCGGTCGACGAGGTTGATGAGCAGATTGTCACGCTCATTGCGCGGCGTGAACGCCTGATCCGGATCGCCGGAACCCTGAAGGGGGACGACGCTGAAGTCCGCGCCCCCGGCCGGGTGGAACGGGTGATTGAGCATGTCCGGGCCGCCGCGGACAAGAAGGACATTGATCCGGACATCGTGGAATCAACCTACCGGGCCATGATCTCGGGGTTCATCGAACTCGAAATGAAGGTCCACAAAAAAAGCAGCTGACGCCGCCACAGGTGCTGCTCGGATAAGGTTCCGGCAGCACCTGCCCGGTGTTTGCTAGTTGCGTGCTCCCTAGAGCGCTTCCTCGACGGCGACGCCCGACTGGAATTCCCGGCCGTCAGCCTCGCTGAAGGCCGACATGATGTGTCCCTTGCCCAGGCCATGGACGGCGGCGACAGGGAAGTTGCCCGTGATGGTGTTGCCCGAGTGCGTCACGCCGGCAAGATCATAGTTTTCCTCGGCGCTCTGGTCATGGCTGAACGAGTAGAAGGCAATGGCCTCCCCGTTCATGAACTCAATGCCCAACCGTCTCTGTGATGAGTAATCCGGGCTCGCCGCCACCAGTCCCACTACGTACGCACCTGCCCCCGGAATGTTGCCGTCGATAGCGAAGGTTGCCACGAGCTTTTCGTCCTGGGCCTTGATGCTTACGTGCTTGAGGAGTGCGTCATGGGTGCTCATGCCACAATCCTGCCCTCCTGCTGCCCGTCCGTCCACCCCTGTCTAGGTTTTGTCGGAGCGCCGTCGTAGACTTGATTTATTCGAACATGTATTCGAATACTGTGCTTTTTGCGTCAGCATTTTGCATCAGATCCGTTCAGTTCGGGAGGCGCCCATGGGTATGTTCAGCGAGTCCGTGGACGTCGTCTGCACCCCTGCGGGCCAGCCGCTGAAACTCCAGTGGGCCGGGCGGCACTACACGGTGTGCGCCGAGCCTGTCCGGTGGTACGAACGCCGGCAGTGGTGGGCCGAGGAACGCCGGGCGCCCCTCGGCAGCGGGCCGGGGCTGGTGGACCATGAAATCTGGCGCGTCCAAGTACAGCCGGACCCGCAGACTGCCGGCCCTCGGGATGCAGGAGAGCCGCTCACCCTGGACCTGAGCAGGCATGTCGGCAGTGGCCGCTGGAGGATCCTGCGGATCCACGACGCACTCCGGCCCCAAACGGCATGAGCTTCTCCCACCTTCACGTTTCCACGGCCTTCAGCGCACACTATGGCGTGGCCTGGCCCGATGAACTGGCCCAGGTTGCCGCCGCGGACGGCGCAACCGCGCTCGCCTGCACGGACCGGGACGGCCTGTACGGCACCATCAAACACCTCAAAGCCTGCATGGCCGCCGGCATCGACCCCATCGTGGGTGTGGACCTTGCGGTTTTCGACGACGACGGCGACCACCGCACCCAGCTCGCCGGCAGGGTGGTGGTGCTCGCCCGTGGCAACAACAACGGGGCGGGCTACCGCGCCCTGTGCCGGCTGGTGTCCGATGCCCATGCCCGCACCTCCGGCAAAGCCGGGGGAGCGGTGCCGGTGGCGGTCACCCGCGCCGAACTCGCCTCCCGCACACTCGACCCCAAAACCCTGAAGCCGGTCCTGACGGTACTGATCGGCCCGGATTCCGACGTCGGACGGGCCATGGGCGGCCGGCGTTACCTCCGTCCGCGCACCCTTTTCAAAGGCTGGCTGGACGCCATGCCCCCAAAAACCCTGGTGGCGGAAGTCGTCTCCCAGCTCACTGCCCCCGGGACGCCCCTGAGCACCGCCCATGCGGTACGAATGCTCAAGCTCGCGGAAGAACACCATGTACCGGCCGTGCTCACCAACGCGGTCCGCTACTGCGCAGAGGACGGAGCCGCCACGGCGGACGTGCTCGACTCCGCCCGGACCCTGAAGTCCCTCCCCGAACTCGCGGCCGAACCGCTGCTCCAGCCCAACGGGCAGGGCTGGCTCAAATCCTCTGCGCAGATGCTTCAGCTCGGCAAGGAAATCATCCGCGCTGCAGGATATGGTGCAGCGGACCTCAAGCAACTGATGGCACAGACCGAGGCGCTCGCCGACTTCTGCCGGATTGACCCGGTGACTGACATGGGCTGGAAGCGGCCGGTAGTCCCCGAGGCATCGGTCATAGGCATCAGCCAGGACCCGCACGATGAACTGGTGCAGCGCTGTGAGTCCGGGATCAGCAGGCGGTTCCCCGGAATATCAGGCTCAGCCCACAAAGACATGCGCTCGCGGCTGGAGCACGAGCTGGGGATCATCAGGAACCTCGGGTTTTCCTCCTACTTCCTCACGGTCGCGGAGGTCTCCCGGATGATCCAGGACATGGGGGTCAGGGCAGCGGCCCGCGGTTCCGGGGCTTCCAGCCTGGTCAACTACCTGATTGATGTCAGCCAGGTGGACCCCCTGCAACACGACCTGATCTTCGAACGCTTCCTGTCCCGGGACCGGGCCACGTTGCCGGACATCGACATCGACGTTGAAAGCGCCGAGCGGCACAACGTGTACCGGCGGATCTTTGACCGTTTCGGTTCCGAGCGCGTCACGCTGATGAGCATGCAGAACGGGTACCGCGCCCGCGGTGCCGTCCGCGACGCCGGGATGGCCCTGGGCATGGACCATGACGACGTCGGCGAGATCGCCAAGCAGCTGTGGCGCTTTTCGGCCCGGAAATTCCGTGAGGCACTGGTTGAAAAACCTGAGCTGCGGGAGTTCGCCGGACGGGTGGAACAGCGGGACTTCACCGAAAACCAGCAGCTTGACCTGCTGGTGGACCTCACCGAACGGCTGGACCGGCTGCCCCGCCATATTTCGATGCATCCGTGCGGGGTGATCCTGGGCGATGCCACGCTGCTTGACCGGACGCCGGTGCAGCCCAGTGGACTGGGGCTGCCCATGAGCCAGTTCGATAAACACGACATGGATCCCATGGGCATGCTCAAGCTTGATGTCCTGGGGGTCAGGATGCAGAGCGCCATGGCGTTTGCCGTCCGGGAAGTCATCCGGATCCATCCTTCCAAGGCGGAAGTGGTGGTGGCAGGGGCCCACCCTGCAGGTCCTGACGGGACCGGGCCGGACTACATCGCCGAGAACGGACACATCGACCTCAACGCTGTGCCGTTGGATGATGAACCAACCTACGAACTGATTCGCAGCACACACACCCTGGGCTGTTTCCAGATCGAGTCGCCCGGACAGCGGGAGCTGATCGGCAAGCTGGCGCCGCGTGAGTTCAATGACCTCATCATCGACATTTCGCTGTTCCGGCCAGGCCCGATGAAATCGGACATGGTGCGGCCTTTCCTGGAGTACAGGCACGGCTTCGCGCCGGAGGTCTACCCGCACCCTGACCTGAAACCCGTGCTGCAGGAAACGCATGGGGTCACTGTCTTCCATGAACAGATCCTGAAAACCTTCCACGTGATGACCGGCTGCGGCCTGGCGCGCGCAGATGAGTTCCGCCGGGCGCTCGGCGACGAGGTCCACGAGCTGAAAGTGGAAGAGTTCTTCCGCAAGGAGGCCCGGATCAAGGGGTACTCCCCGGAAGTGGTGGACAAGGTCTGGGGGACCCTGAAAGCCTTTGGCAGCTTCGGCTTCTGCAAGGCGCACGGTGCGGCATTTGCCGTTCCCACCTACCAGTCGGCCTGGCTCAAGACACACCATCCCGAGGCTTTCCTCGCCGGGCTGTGGGAACACGATCCCGGGATGTACCCCAAACGGCTGCTGGTGGCCGAGGCCCGCAGGCTGGGCATCCCCATCCTGCCGCTGGACATCAACCGCAGCCAGGCCGAGTACCGGGTGGAACGGGTCGCGGACGGGCCGGATGCCGGCAAGCTGGGGATCAGGCTGAGCCTTAACGGCATCTATGGCCTGTCCGGGACCGAGCTTAAACGGATTGTCGCCGGCCAGCCCTACGACTCCCTGGCAGACCTCCGGGCACGGTCCAGGCTGAGCAAGCCAAGCATCAAAAGGCTCGCCCAGCTGGGTGCCTTTGATTCCCTGCACCGGGAGTCGGGCGGCGCAGCCAACCGTGCAGACCTCGTCCAGCATCTGCAAAAGCTCCAGGCCGCGGGCGGGACAAGGAAGGGCGTCGACATCATGGAAGGGCAGCTGTCCCTGCCGCTGGGGGATGTGGAACTGCGGAACGTCAAACCAGGGCTTCCCGCACCCACCCTGGTGGAAAACGTCCGGGCCGAACTGGACCTGATGGCCATAGACGTCAGCGGGCACCTGATGGACAGCCACCGGCCCATGCTGGACCGGCTGGGGGTAACCACTGCCGACAAATTGTTGAGCCTGCGCAACAACACCGAGGTACTGGTGGCCGGGGTGCGCATCGCCACCCAGACCCCGCCCATGCGTGGCGGCCGGAGGGTGGTGTTCATCAGCATCGATGACGGCACCGGCTGCGTCGACTCCGTGTTCTTCCACGAAGCCCAGGAGCAGGCGGGGCTGTTGCTGTTCGGCACCAGGCTGCTGCTGATCCGGGGCACCACGCGGCGGACTGGTCCGCGCGGAATCAGCCTGAGCGCCAGCATGGCCTGGGACCTGAGCCGGGTGGAATCCCTGCCGTTCGCGGCGGACCGTGTGGAGAGCAGCGATGTGCCGCATCCCCTCGACGGGATCAGCCGAAGCCTTGCGATTACCGGAATGGGCGGCTGAGCGGCCGCGGGTCCCGTTGGTCGGCCTCCCGGGAAACCGATAGCATTGACGATGGCTGGCTGTGGTCCCCGTATGCCACAAGCTATGAAGCCTAAAACTTTGAATAGGAGACACCCGTGTCAGATGCCCAGCAGATCACCCTCATCGTCGATGGCGAAGAGACCAAGGTGACTACCGGGACAACCGGTGCGGAACTCTTCTTTGAGCGCCGCGATGTTGTTGTTGCCCGCGTCAACGGCGAGCTGAAGGACCTGGACCAGGAGCTGCCCGAGGGCGCCGAGATCGAGGGCGTCACCATCGATTCCCCTGACGGCCTGGACGTCCTGCGCCACTCCACTGCCCACGTGATGGCCCAGGCAGTGCAGCAGCTGCGCCCCGACGCCAAGCTGGGCATCGGCCCCTACATC
This sequence comes from Pseudarthrobacter lactosi, assembly GCF_055412785.1. Taxonomy (NCBI): domain Bacteria; kingdom Bacillati; phylum Actinomycetota; class Actinomycetes; order Micrococcales; family Micrococcaceae; genus Pseudarthrobacter; species Pseudarthrobacter lactosi. Next base: position 743,911 of record NZ_JBVAYS010000001.1, on the reverse strand, counting down.
ACCGATGGCTTCTACTTCGACTTCGACGTCGCCGAGCCGTTCACCCCCGAGGACCTCAAGACCCTCGAGAAGATGATGCTCAAGATCGTCAACCAGAACCAGAAGTTCGTCCGTCGCGTGGTCAGCGAGGACGAAGCCCGCGAGGCCATGAAGAACGAGCCCTACAAGCTCGAACTCCTGGGCAAGAAGAACAACGCAGCCGAAGCCGGCGAGGGCGTCAACGTCGAGGTCGGCGCCGGCGACATCACCATCTACGACAACGTTGAGCGCAAAGAGGGGACCACGGTCTGGTGCGACCTCTGCCGCGGCCCGCACCTGCCCAACACCAAGCTCATCTCCAACGCCTTCGCCCTGACCCGGTCCTCCTCCGCGTACTGGCTGGGCGATCAGAAGAACCAGCAGCTGCAGCGCATCTACGGCACCGCCTGGCCCACCAAGGACGCGCTCAAGGCCTACCAGGAGCGCATCGCGGAGGCTGAGCGGCGCGACCACCGCAAGCTCGGCGTCGAACTTGACCTGTTCTCCTTCCCGGACGAGCTGGGCTCCGGCCTGCCGGTGTTCCACCCCAAGGGCGGCATCATCCGCAAGGAGATGGAGGACTACTCCCGCCAACGCCACGTCGAGGCCGGCTACGAGTTCGTCTACACTCCCCACATCACCAAGGGCCACCTGTACGAAGTTTCGGGCCACCTGGACTGGTACAGGGAAGGCATGTTCCCACCCATGCGCGTGGATGAGGAACTTAACGCAGACGGTACAGTCCGCAAGCCTGCCCAGGACTACTACCTCAAGCCGATGAACTGCCCCATGCACAACCTGATCTTCCGCTCGCGTGGACGGTCCTACCGCGAACTGCCCCTGCGTCTGTTCGAATTCGGTTCGGTGTACCGGTACGAAAAGTCCGGTGTGGTCCACGGCCTGACCCGGGTCCGTGGCATGACCCAGGATGACGCCCACATCTACTGCACCCGCGAGCAGATGAAGGACGAACTCACCAAGACCCTGAAGTTCGTGCTCGACCTGCTCAAGGACTACGGCCTGAACGACTTCTACCTGGAGCTGTCCACCAAGGACCCCGAGAAGTACGTCGGCGAGGACGCCGCGTGGGAAGAAGCCACCCGGACACTCTCCGAGGTTGCTGAGGAATCCGGCCTGGAACTGGTCGCGGATCCGGGCGGCGCAGCCTTCTATGGTCCGAAGATCTCCGTCCAGGCCAAGGATGCACTGGGCCGCACCTGGCAGATGTCCACCATCCAGCTGGACTTCAACCTCCCGGAACGCTTCGAGCTGGAGTTCCAGGCAGCCGACGGCACCCGCCAGCGTCCGGTAATGATCCACCGTGCGCTCTTCGGTTCCATCGAGCGCTTCATGGGTGTGCTCACCGAGCACTACGCCGGTGCGTTCCCCGCGTGGCTTTCCCCTGTCCAGGTGGTGGGCATCCCGGTGGCCGAAACATTCAACGAGTACATGTTCGACGTCGTTGACCAGCTCAAGGCGGCGGGGATCCGCGCCGAGGTGGATACGTCCTCGGACCGGTTCCCCAAGAAAATCCGCACCGCCAGCAAGGACAAGATCCCGTTTGTCCTGATCGCCGGCGGCGACGACGCCGAGGCCGGCGCGGTGTCCTTCCGCTTCCGTGACGGGAGCCAGGACAACGGCGTGCCGGTGGCCGAAGCCGTCAAGCGGATCACAGAAGCCGTCCGTAACCGGACCAGCTAGCGGAAACGGATAAGAACACCGTGCAGGAGAACACAGGCGCAGGATATCCAGGGGATGCCGGCGTGACAGATGACTTTGATCTCGCGGGCGTGCCGGATGCTTTCCAGCGCCTGTGGACTCCGCACCGGATGGCCTACATCAAAGGGGGCCAGCACCAGTTCAAGAACGAGAACGACTGCCCCTTCTGCGTGGGGCCGGGAAGGACGGACGAGGAAGCCCTGATCGTCTACCGGGGAAAGACCTGTTACGTGGTCTTGAACCTGTTTCCCTACAATCCTGGCCACCTCCTGGTCTGCCCCTACCGGCATGTCCCGGACTACACCGACCTCACGGTGGAAGAGACCGCGGAATTTGCGGAGATCACGCAGACAGCCATGCGGGTCTTGCGCAAGGTGGCGAACCCGGGCGGGTTCAACCTTGGCATGAACCAGGGCGTGGTGGGCGGGGCAGGAATCGCCGCGCACCTGCACCAGCACATCGTTCCGCGCTGGGGCGGGGACGGTAACTTCTTCCCCATCATTGCCCAGACCAAGGCCATTACGCAGACCCTGGATGAAGTCCGCCAGCAGGTTGCCGAGGCCTGGCCCGGGGAGACAGATGCTGAATAGGCATGCGCGCGGGTTTTTCACCGCGCTGTTCACTCCGCTTGCGCGTTGGCTCCTGAAAATCGGTGTTTCCCCTGATGCCGTGACGGTCATCGGAACCGCCGGCGTGGTGGTCGGGGCGTTGGTCTTCTACCCCCTCGGCCAGCTCTGGTGGGGGACCCTGTTCATCACCGCCTTCATCTTCTCGGACGTGCTCGACGGCATTATGGCCCGGCTGCGCGACACTGGCGGCCGCTGGGGAAACTTCCTGGACTCCACCTTGGACAGGATCGCTGACGGCGCCCTGTTCGCGGGGGTGGCCATCTGGTTCTTCACCGCGGGCGCCGATTACGCCATCGCCGTCGCAGCCATGCTCTGCCTGGTTTTGGGCATGGTGGTCTCCTATGCGCGGTCCAAGGCTGAAGCCCTCGGCTTCAAAGCGAATGTGGGCATCGCCGAGCGGGCCGAGAGGCTGGTGTCGGTGCTGGTGGTCACCGGGTTTACTGGTTTGGGGCTGCCACCGGTGGTCCTTCTGGTGACGCTTGGACTCCTGGCCCTGGCCAGCCTCATCACCATCATCCAACGCGTCGCCACGGTCCACCGCCAGGCCTTTGCGGAGTCCGCGGCTTCGGATTAAGGCTGATTAAGCCCGCCGCCTGCCGTGGGACTAGTATTGTGACTGCCCGGTCAATGGATCCGGCAACCCGGTGCGTGTACTTTCGGCTTCTTGCCGCCCTCACGCCCGGCGAAGATCATCTATCTACCCATAGGGGTTTTTGTGTCTACACCTGATGTAAGCAGCGAAGCCGGTTCGTCCGCGAACAGCGTCACGGGCAGCAACCGCGTCAAGCGCGGCATGGCCGAGATGCTCAAGGGCGGCGTCATCATGGACGTCGTCAACGTTGAACAGGCCCGCATCGCCGAAGACGCCGGTGCCGTTGCAGTGATGGCGCTCGAACGGGTTCCGGCCGATATCCGTGCCCAGGGCGGCGTGTCCCGCATGTCCGATCCGGACATGATCGACAAAATCATCGACGCCGTTTCCGTGCCGGTCATGGCCAAGGCCCGGATCGGCCACTTCGTGGAGGCCCAGGTCCTGCAGTCGTTGGGCGTGGACTATATTGACGAGTCCGAAGTCCTGACCCCGGCCGACTACGTCCACCACATCGACAAGTGGAACTTTAAGGTTCCCTTCGTCTGTGGCGCCACCAACCTCGGTGAGGCGCTGCGCCGCATCAACGAAGGCGCGGCGATGATCCGATCCAAGGGTGAGGCCGGCACCGGTGACGTCTCCAACGCGACCGGGCACATGCGCCAGATCCGCGCCGAGATCGCCAAGCTCGCGGCCCTGGCCGAGGACGAGCTCTACGTTGCGGCTAAGGAACTGCAGGCCCCGTACGAACTGGTAAAGGAAGTTGCCGCCGCCGGCAAGCTCCCCGTGGTGCTGTTCACCGCGGGCGGCATCGCCACCCCCGCTGACGCCGCGATGATGATGCAGCTTGGTGCTGACGGTGTGTTCGTCGGTTCCGGTATCTTCAAGTCCGGCAACCCGGCCCAGCGTGCCGCCGCTGTGGTCAAGGCCACCACGTTCTTCGATGACCCCGACGTTATCGCCAAGGCCTCCCGCGGCCTCGGCGAAGCCATGGTGGGCATCAACGTGGACGAGATCCCGCAGCCGCACCGCCTCTCCGAGCGCGGCTGGTAACAGCCCTAAAGCAGTACGACGGCGGCGGGTCACCTTTTCGAAGGTGGCTCGCCGCCGTCGTCCGTTGACCCAACTAGGTAGCGCTATCTGTCGTTATGGAGCCTCATAACGACAGATAGCGCTACCTAGTTGGGGAAGTGGAGAGGGTCAGCCGAGGCCGCGGCGCTTTAGCAGGGGCTCTAGCTTGGCTTCGCGGCCGCGGAGTGCGCGGAAGGATTCCAGCGGGTCCCTGCTGTTGCCGCGGGACAGCAGCTCTTGCCGGAAGCGTTCGCCGTTGGCCCGCGTTATGCCGCCGTTCTCAGTGAACCAGTCCACCGTTTCGGCATCCAGCACCTCACTCCAGATGTATGAGTAATAACCGGCCGCATAGCCGGCTCCGGCGAAGATGTGCTGGAAATAGCCGGTGCGGTATCGCGGCGGGATCAGGGCATGAGCGACGCCCGCGGCGGCGAGGGATTTCGCCTCAAACGCCAGGACGTCGTCGGGGATTCCGGTTTCGTCCAGCACATGCCACGCCAGGTCCAGCAGCGCAGCACCGAGGTATTCCGTGGTCCCGAAGCCTTCGCCCCAGAGCAGCGAATCGTTCAATTTGTCCACAACCTGCTTCGGAAGCGGTTCGCCGGTGACATGGTGCCGGGCATAATTTGCCAGCACCTCCGGCCACAGGATCCACATCTCGTTGACCTGCGACGGGTATTCCACAAAGTCGCGGGGGACAGAGGTCCCGGCGAAACGCGGATACGTCACGTTCGACAACAAGCCGTGGAGCGCGTGTCCGAACTCGTGGAAAGTGGTGCGCAGTTCGTCCAGGGTCAGGAGCGCGGGCTCGCCTGCCGGCGGCTTGGAGATATTGAGGTTGTTGATCACCACTGGCCGGGTGCCGAGAAGGTCCGACTGCTCCACCAGCGAATTCATCCAGGCGCCGCCCCGCTTGGATTCGCGGGTGTAGTAGTCGCCCAGGAACAACCCCAGCCCGCTCCCGGCCTGGTCCCGGACTTCCCAGACACGGACGTCCGGGTGGTAGCCGGCAAGGTCCTCCCGTTCGTGGAAGGTGATGCCGTAGAGGGACGTGGCGGCGAAGAAGACGCCGTCCCGGAGAACGCGGTCCAGCTCAAAATACGGGCGGAGTGCCTGCTCGTCCACCGCGTACTTATCCCGCCGCACCTTGGCCGAGTAAAACGCCCAGTCCCAGGCCTCCAGCGGATGCCCCGCCGCCTCGGACAGGGCCGCAGCCTCGGTGTCGGCATTGCGAACCGCGGCCGGGGCCATCCTGTTCAGCATGGACTGGACCGCCTCGAAGTCCGGGGCCGTCTGACGGTCCACCACGAGCTCGGCATAGTTGGCGAAACCCAGGAGGGCTGCCTTTTCAGCGCGCAGGCCGGCTGTTGACCTGGCCAGTTCCAGGACGTCCAGGCTGCCGCCGTCACTGCCCCTGCCGATGGAGGCTTCAAACAGGCGACGGCGGACGTCCCGGTTTTCGAGGGCAGCCAGGGCGGGCTGGTTGCTGGGCTGGATCAGCGTCAGCAGGAATTTTCCGTTGTGGCCAACGGCGCGTGCCGCCTCAGCGGCGCTGCCGACATCGTCGGCCGGCAAACCAGCCAACTCTGCTGCCGTGTCCAGCAGCAGTGCGGCCGATTTCATGGCCTCCTTGACCCGCTGGCCAAACTCCGTGCCCAGTTTGGACAGCTCCGCGTTGATTTCCTTCAGCCGTTCCTGGCCCGGCTTGTCGAGCTGGATACCGGACTGGCGGAACTCCTTCACATAGTCCTCCACGAGCCGGACGGACTCAGAGTCAAGCCCGGAGGTGTCAATCGCCGCGAACCTGTCGAACAGCACGCCATTGAGGTAGATCTCGTCCTGATGGGCCGAAATACGGGGTGAGAGTTCAGTCTCCAGGTCACGGATCTCATCTGTTGCATCGGCTGAGGCAAGGGTGAAGAAGGATGCCGTGGCCCGCTCCAGCAGTTGACCGGCCCTCTCCATGGCCACGGCCGTATTCTCGAAGGTCGCCGGCGCCGGGTTGTCCACGACCGCCTGGATTTCCCCCAGATGTTCCGCCAGGCCAGCTTCGATCGCCTCGGCGTAATCGGATAGTTTGATCCGGGCAAAAGGCGGCAACCCATAAGGCAGGGTGCTGGCACTAAGGAGGGGATTCGTCATCCCGCTAACCTTTCATACTGCCGCAGGCTTCTCAACGCGCGGCCTTGCGGAATTTGCGCGACAGCCAGACCTACAATGGCGCCTATGGGGAAAAGGTTGGGCGCTGGTTCGGAGCGCGCTGGTGCTGTTCGTTCCGCCGCTGCGGTGTCCGCCGGCATGCTGGCGGCGGCGCTGCTGGCTGGCTGTGGCCTGATCGCCGAACAGACCGCTCCTTCCGCCGGTGCCGCCGCGAGTACCGGTGGCGGGACAGCACAGCCGAGCCCGACGGCGACCCCCACCCCGGCGCCCACTCCCACCCCCGGTGCGGGGCCGGCGTGTCCCACGCTGCGCTGCACGTCCGTGCTGGTGACCGGCGACATGCTGGTCCACGCCCAGCTCTGGCAACAGGCCCGCGACGATGCTGCCGCAGCAGGCAAAACAGGCATGGACTTCACCCCACTCCTGGAGGGCCAGCGCAAGTACATCCAAGCCAGCGACCTCGCCATCTGCCATCAGGAAACCCCTGTGGCCGGGCCCGACGGACCTTTCTCGGCCTACCCCTCGTTCAACGTCCCGCCCCAGATCATCACGGCATCCAAAGCGGTGGGGTACCAGGCGTGCACCAGCGCGAGCAACCACACGATCGACCGGAGCACGGACGGAGTTCTGCGCACCCTGGACGCCCTGGATGCGGCGGGACTGAAGCACACCGGTTCCTACCGCACTGAAACCGAGTCCCAGGGAATCCTGATCCTGCAGACCAAGGCAGCCAAGATTGCCATCATCCAGGGAACCTACGGACTCAACGGCCAATACCCTGAATACGCGTGGCAGGTGGACATGCTGGATGCGCCCACCATGATCGCCAAAGCCGTCAAAGCACGGGCCCTCGGTGCGGACATTGTGCTCGGTGCCATGCACGCTGGCGACGAGTATGCCAGCGAAGCTAACGCCCAGCAGCAGGAGGTGGCCCACGCCCTGGTGGACAGCGGCCAGTTCACCATGATCTACGGCCACCACACCCACTCAGTGCTGCCCATCGAAAACTACAAGGGCACCTGGATTATCTACGGCCTGGGCAACGGGGTCACGGAACTATCCCCCTGGTATGTGGTGAACAACGAGGGCCTGCTGGTGCGGGCGCAATTCAGCCAGGACGCGGCCGGCAAGTGGACGGCGTCGGACCTCGCCTGGGCTCCGTCGGTGATTGTCCGCGATCCGTACCGCTGGTGTTCGGTGGCAACCGACGCACCGCAGGGTGTCTGCGTAACGCCAGAGGCCGATGCAGCGACCAGGTTGCGGACCGCCACAGTGGTGGACTCGATGGGCGCGGCCGCTGCAGGTGCGCACGAACTGCTGATCACGAAGGACCCCTGAGGCACGGCGCCGGGGGAACCGTCAGCACGGGGTCATTCAGTACGGCGGAACCCAGGGCACTACCAATCAGCGCGGACGGCGGGCCGCGTGTTCCCTGGCCTGCACGGCGTAGCGGTCATCAGGGCTGCCGGGAACAAAAGCCCCGAACCTGCGTTCGGCGGCGGTCCTGATGAGGAAGTCGGCGATGGCGGGGTTTTTGGGCAGCAGCGAACCGTGCAGGTAGCTGGCCACCACATTCTTGTAGCGCGCCCCCTCGTGGCCGTCGCTGCTGTTGTTGCCGGTACCTTTCGCGGTGGTCCCCAACGGTCGGACGCCCGCACCCAGGGTGGTCTGCCCGCTGTGGTTCTCGTAGCCCAGGACCTCGCCGAACTCGGGGGTGGCCACCTTGACGTTGCCGATCAGGCGTTCGTCGGTGCCGTGTGTTTCCACGTCCAGGATGCCGATCCCCGGGATGACCGTACCCAAGCGGGTCTTGAAGAAGCGTCCGAACAGCTGATAAAGCCCGCAGATCACCAGCATGGGCGCGCCATCCTCCGCCAGCCCGGTCAGGACGTCGGCGCGTGAGTGCAGGTCATCCTGGATGACCAGCTGGCCGCTGTCCTGCCCGCCGCCGCCCACGATAAGGTCCACATCGGCGGGAAATTCGTCCCCGACGTTGTACTCCAGCAGCTCCGGGGTGTAGCCGTGCCAGCTGATCCGCTGCTGGATCACCAGGGCGTTGCCCCAGTCCCCGTAAATGTTCATGTCCCGCGGGTAGAGCTGCAGGACGCGGATGGTGCCCTTGGATTTCTGTTCGACGCCGTCGGGCACAATGCCGATTGATTCAGCGGTCATGAGACCACCTCCACTGTGGTGATTTTGGACAGCTCGCGGCGGATGGCCAGCATGGCTGTGTAGGTGCAGAAGATCCGCTTCGGTTTGCCTTTGGCCTCACGGATGAAGGCGGCCAGTGCGGGCGCGATGTCCGGCTGGACGCCGCCGATCCGGACGCCGTCATACTGCAGCCGCAGCGCCATGTCATAGGCCCGGGACCCGGTCAGCTGGTCCACGCCGCCGTCGCGGAGCGAATCGAATTCCACGTCCCACAGCCAGGACATGTCCCGGCCGTCGGCGTAGTTGTCATTGATGGCGATCATGGTGGCGTAGCCCACCGCGGGGAAGGACTTCAGTCCCAGCCGGAAACCGCTGGGGTTTTTGACCAGCACGAGGTCCAGTGGCTGTCCGTCCACCGTGAGGCTTTCGCCGCGGCCGAACGCCGGCTCCACCTGGGACAGCGCCGTGAGCAGGGTGGCGTGGTCGGCGGTGGCGGCACCGCTGCCACAGATGCTGCGCGCCAGCGTCAGGGCCGCTGCCGCATTAAAGATGTTGTAGACGCCGCGGAGCTTCATCGCGGTGGTGACCGTGGCGCCGTCGTACTCAAAATCGGCGGTGTCCGGCCCCACTTTGCGGAGTACGACGTCGGCCGCTGGCTTGTGGGGGAGCGCTGCGGGGGCGGGGCTGCCGGGCGCTGCCCGCATGTCGTCGTCGTTGGGGAAGGTGCTAAGGAGCGAATCGTCCAGGCCGAAGTACTGGACGTCCTGGCCGGTCAGGGTTTCCGCGATGCGGGCAACCCGCGGATCCTCCCGGTTGAGGACTACTGTTCCGGTGGTTTTGTCGGCGATGTGCTGCAGCAGCTGGGCCGTTTTGTCGATCTCACCGAACCGGTCCAATTGGTCGCGCAGGACGTTGAGCAGGAGGCTGTACCGGGGCGGAATGCGGTTAACAAAATGCGTGGCGTGGGCTTCGTCGAGCTCCAGGACGGCGACGTCGGCCGTGAGCCTGCCGCGCCAGTCCACTTCGCCCAGCAGGGCGGCCGCCACACCGCGGGTGAAATTGCTGCCGGTGCGGTTGGTGAAGACCTTCAGTCCCTGGCTTTCCAGGAGTTCCACCACCATTTTTGTGGTGGTGGTTTTGCCGTTGGTTCCGCTCACCACGGCAACGCCGTGGGGGAGCGTTGCGAGCGTCCGCTGCATAAAGCCGGGGTCGATTTTTTCGACCACCAGCCCGGGCAGGGCGGACCCCCCGCCCCTGAGCCGGGAGACCCGGCGGACCAGCTTGCCGAGCGGAACACTGATGTAAAGCATGCTCTGTAATATATCCCAGCAACGGCATAGAACCCTTCCCGGGAAGCGCTTCCGGCGCCGCCTCGGGCTGCGCGCACATTATGCTGATTGGATGACAAACCCCCTTTCGGCTGCTTCTGCACGCGTGGGCTCGGGTCTGCGGATCGGCGTCCTGGCACTTCAGGGCGACTTCCGCGAACACCTCCGGGCCGTGGAAACTGCCGGTGCCATCGGCGTCGGAATCCGCCGGCCTTCCGAACTGGCTGGCCTGGACGGCCTCATCATTCCTGGCGGCGAATCCACGGCGATCGACAAGCTGGCCCGCGCTTTTGACTTGGCCGGACCGTTGAAAGACCGGATCCGCGACGGACTGCCGGTCTACGGTTCCTGCGCCGGCATGATCCTGCTCGCCGAAGAGATCGCCGACCCGGCCACGGACCTGGCCGGCAACCCGCAGCAGACCTTCGGTGGCCTGGACATCACCGTGCGGCGCAACGCCTTCGGCCGCCAGCGAGAGTCGTTCGAAACGGACCTTGACTTCAAGGGCCTGGACTTCAGCGCCACGAAATCCGGCGTTGCCCCGGTACACGCCGTGTTCATTCGCGGCCCTTGGGTGGAACGCGTTGGCGCCGGCGTGGAGATCCTGGCCCAGGTGGAGCCCGCCGACCCTGAGCACGCCTCCCATGCGGCCAGCCTGCCGGGGACAGCTAGAATTGTTGCAGTGCGTTCCGGCCACCTGCTGGCCACCTCCTTCCACCCGGAAGTGACTGGGGAGAAACGCGTACATGAACTTTTTATCCGCATGATCAGAGGAGACGCGTAAAGCATGTCTGGACACTCCAAATGGGCAACGACCAAGCACAAGAAGGCCATCCTCGATAGCCGCCGCGCAAAATCGTTCGCCAAGCTGATCAAGAACATCGAAGTTGCCGCCCGCATGGGCGGACCGGACCTCCAAGGCAACCCGGGCCTGGAACTCGCAGTCACCAAGGCCAAGAAGACCTCGGTGCCCGCCGACAACATCGACCGTGCCATCAAGCGTGGCGCCGGCCTCACCGGTGAAGTGGTTGACTACACCGAGATCATGTACGAATGCCGTGGCCCGCAGGGTTCGGCGCTGCTGATCGAGTGCCTGACGGACAACAAGAACCGCGCAGCCTCCGAGGTCCGCCTGGCCATTTCCCGCAACGGCGGCACCATCGCCGATCCGGGGTCGGTCAGCTACCTCTTCAGCCGCAAGGGCGTCGTCTCGATGCCGAAGAACGGCCTGAGCGAGGACGACGTCCTGATGGCAGTCCTCGACGCCGGAGCCGAGGAAGTCAAGGACAACGGCGACAGCTTCGAGATCCACTCCGAGCCAACCGACCTCCAGGCCATCCGGGATGCCCTCAAGGAAGCCGGCATGGAGTACGAGACCGATGAAGCTGAGTTTGTGCCGTCCATGCAGGTGCCGCTGGACCTCGACGCCGCCAAGAAGTTCATGAAGCTGGTTGACGCGCTGGAGGAGCTCGACGACGTCCAGAACGTCTACAGCAACGCCGATCTCAGCGACGAAGTCCAGGCCGCCCTGGAAGCTGAGTGATTTTCCGGTTTGTGGCCTAGGGCGGATGGCTCAGGGTGACCCTGCGCGTATTGGGCGTTGACCCGGGCCTCACCCGCTGCGGCATCGGGGTGGTTGACGTCGAACGGAACCGGCGGGCCACGATGGTGGCAGTAGGGGTGGTGGGTACCTCTCCCGAGGAGACCCTGGATCAGCGCCTGCTGGTGATTGCGTTGGCCATCGATGAGTGGCTGGACCGCTACGAACCGCACGTGCTCGCCGTCGAACGCGTTTTTTCCCAGCTCAACGTCAGCACGGTGATGGGGGTGGCGCAGGCCTCCGGTGTGGTGATTGCCGCGGCAGCCCGGCGAGGGATCCCGGTGGCCCTGCATACGCCGTCGGAAGTGAAAGCGGCCGTGACCGGCAGCGGCACCTCCAATAAGGAAGCCGTGACCAAGCTCGTCACGAAAATTCTCCGGCTCGACGCGCCGCCGCGGCCGGCGGACGCTGCAGACGCCCTGGCACTTGCCATCACCCACGCCTGGCGGGCCGGCAGCGGCGCTGCCGTGGCCACCACCGGCCCCGGCAGCCTGTCGCTGACGCCGGCCCAGCGCGCCTGGGCCGACGCCGAGGCGAAAGCGCGCCGCGGACGCTGAATGTCTGCGGCGCTTGCTAGGGTATTCGTAGATATGTTCGGATAGCCGGTCCTGCTCCCAGGAGCCCGGCAGTACACCAGGAGCCCGGCTTTGATCAGTTTCCTTCGCGGAACCGTTGCGCACGTTGGCCTTTCCACCGCCGTCATCGACCTCAACGGGGCGGGCATGAGCGTGAACGCCACGCCGCAGACCCTCAGCCGCCTCCGCACCGGCGAGGAAGGCAAGCTCTTCACCTCGCTGATCGTGCGCGAGGATTCGCTCACCCTGTTCGGTTTTGCCTCCGACGACGAACGCGAAGTTTTTGACGTCCTGCTGAGTGTCAGCGGCGTGGGCCCGCGGCTCGCACTGGCGGTGCTCGCCGTTCACGAGCCTGAAGCGATCCGGGTTGCTGCCCACACAAGTGACAGCAAAACGTTCACGAAGGTACCAGGCATCGGTCCCAAAGTGGCCGGGCGGATTGTGCTGGAACTGGCCGGCAAGCTGGTGCCGCACGGTACGGCGGGTGCTGCCGGGGCGTCCACCCCGGCCGAAGCAGCCTGGAAGCCCCAGGTGGTGGCGGCCATGACCAGCCTCGGCTGGTCGGAAAAGGATGCCGCTGCGAGCATCGAGAAGGCCCTTGCGGATGATCCCGAGGTGGAATTCCGTGGCAATGTGGCCGAAATCCTTCGGACCACGCTGCGCTGGCTGGGGCAGGACGGCGCGCGGGCCGGCAACCGCGTAGGCAGCCGTGGCTGAGCCTTCAGTGGTGGCGGCGGGGGAGGAACCCGAGGAGCGGGTGATCGAAGCCGCCCTCCGGCCGAAGAATCTGGATGACTTCGTGGGCCAACACCGGGTCCGCAGGCAGCTCTCCCTGGTTCTCCAGGCCTCCCGGATGCGGGGACGCAGCGCGGACCACGTACTGTTCTCCGGCCCTCCAGGCTTGGGCAAAACCACCCTTGCCATGATTGTGGCTGCTGAAATGAACGCGCCACTGCGGATCAGCAGCGGTCCGGCCATCCAGCACGCCGGCGACCTCGCGGCGATCCTCTCCTCTCTTTCCGAAGGGGAGGTCCTGTTCCTGGACGAGATCCACCGGATGTCACGGCCGGCAGAGGAAATGCTCTACATGGCCATGGAGGATTTCCGTGTGGACATCGTGGTGGGCAAAGGCGCCGGGGCCACCGCCATTCCGCTGGAGCTTCCGCCCTTCACCCTGGTAGGCGCCACCACACGCGCCGGTCTGCTGCCCGGCCCGCTCAGGGACAGGTTCGGCTTCACCGGGCACCTGGAGTTTTACAGCGTGGCGGAGCTGGAACTGGTGCTCAGGCGCTCCGCCGGCCTGCTGGACCTCAAGGTCAATTCCGCGGGTTTCAGCGAGATTGCCGGCCGGTCCCGGGGTACCCCGCGTATCGCCAACCGCCTGCTCCGCCGCGTCCGGGACTGGGCGCTCGTGCATGGGATTGAGCAGATTGACGCCCGCGCCGCTTCCGCTGCCCTGGACATGTACGAAGTGGACAAGCGCGGCCTGGACCGCCTGGACCGGGCAGTCCTGGAAGCACTCATTACGAAGTTCGGCGGCGGACCCGTAGGACTGTCCACCCTTGCCATCGCGGTGGGGGAGGAGACCGAGACTGTGGAAACGGTGGCGGAGCCGTTCCTGGTGCGCGAAGGCCTGCTGGGCCGGACGCCCCGGGGCCGCATCGCCATGGCTCCGGCCTGGACCCACCTGGGCTACGCCATACCGGCCGGGGTTTTCGGGCAGGAGCCGCTGGATCTGTTCGAAGCGGACCCGGACCCGGACAGCGCGGAGTCCGCGGCCGAATGGGCGCCGAACGGTCAATAGCACTGTCCTCCCAGCTTTTCCCTTTAGACTGGTATGACACCCGGCACGTTCGGGTCTGTGTTCCCGCGGCGGCTCCGAGGAGCCGTGGCCTGCCAGGCACGATTTTCTGCAACGGGGAACGACGCGGACGCTGCCGAACACCCGATACGCCAGTACAGAACGGAATCTTCCCTGTGGATCCAATGAACATCGTCTTGTTCGCAATGCTCGGAATCTTTATCTTCATGATGTTCCGCCGCAACAAGAAGACCAAGGAGCAGCAGGCAACGCTGCAGTCCCAGTTCGAGCCCGGTGTTGAGGTCATGACGAGCTTCGGACTCTTTGGCCGGATTGTCTCCATGGACGACGCCGAGAACAAGGTTGTCCTGGAACTCTCGCCCGGAAACCTGGCCACCGTCCACCGCCAGGCCGTGACCAAGATTGTGGAGCCGCCCGTCGACGCCGAAGCTCCGGCCGTACCGGATGACGCTTCCTCCCTGACCGTTGAAGAAGCGGGCACTCCGGCAGCATCCGCCGAAACCCCGGATGAGACCCTGAAGCGCCTCAACGACGAGGGCAAGAAGGACAACTAGTCCGCCGCACGGCAGCCCGCGTTACAACACCTCTACGGCTGGGGACAACCGCCGGTGGGACTGATAGCTCCCGCCGGTGGTTCCTCCGTAAATAAGAGAAAGATTCACAATGGCACGAACTGGCCCTAACAACTCAGGCCTGAGGGTACTGGTGTGGCTCGGTGTAGTCCTCGCCGTGCTGACCGCCGTCCTGGCCGGCGGCAGCCTTGCCGGACAGGCAAGCTGGGCACCCAAGCTGGCACTGGACCTCGAGGGTGGCACCCAGATGATCCTGGCGCCCAAGGTTGAGGGCGGTTCGGACATCAATGAAGAGCAGCTCAACCAGGCCGTAGCCATCATCCGCCAGCGTGTGGATGGTTCAGGTGTTGCCGAAGCGGAGATCAGCACGCAGTCCGGCCGCAACGTGGTGGTCAGCCTTCCGGGAACGCCCACGAAGGAAACCCGCGACCTGATCCAGGCCTCGGCGGACATGAACTTCCGCCCGGTGCTGCTCAACGGAGACGGCGCGCCCGTCCCCACGGAATCCCTCACCCCCGAAGACCAGCTTCCGAAGCCCACGGCAGAACCGGCCAACGGCAGCGACATCAACTGGATCACCGCGGACATCTACCGCCAGTTCGAAACCATGGACTGCAACAATCCCGCGCCGGAGAGCCCCGAAGCCTCCGATCCCGCCCAGCCCCTCGTTACCTGTGAACCGGCAACTGAGACCACACCTGCCATCAAATACATCCTGGGACCGGTAGAGGTCAAGGGCGGCAACATCGTCACGTCCTCCTTCCAGCTGCAGCAGGGTGCGCAGGGCGCTGTGACCAATGACTGGGCCGTCAACATCCAGTTCGACGACGAAGGTACCGCCAAGTTCAAGACGGTCACCGAGCGCCTGAACCAGTTCTACGTGGCAGCAGGCGGCGAGACCGGCAGCGACCCCAAGGCGCAGTTCGCCATCGTCCTTGACGACCAGGTCATTTCCGCGCCCCGTTCGCAGGCAGTCATCACCGACGGACGTCCTCAGATCACTGGCGGGTTTACCGAGCAGTCAGCGAAGGCACTCTCGGATCAGCTCCGCTTCGGCGCGCTCCCCATCAGCTTCGAGATCCAGAGCGACCAGCAGATCTCCGCAACCCTGGGTGGCGAACAGCTGCGTATGGGCCTCCTCGCGGGCATCATTGGCTTGCTCCTCGTGGTGGTGTACTCACTCTTCCAGTACCGGGCCTTGGGCCTGGTGACCATTGCGTCGCTGGTGGTGGCCGGCGCCCTCACCTATCTGGCCATTGCCCTGTTGGGCTGGACTGAAAACTACCGGCTTTCCCTTGCCGGCGTGGCCGGGCTCATCGTCGCCATCGGCCAGACAGCGGACTCGTTCATCGTTTACTTTGAACGTATCCGCGATGAACTCCGCGAAGGCCGTGGGCTTGTCTCCGCTGTGGAGAACGGCTGGAAGCGGGCCAAGCGCACTGTCCTGGCATCCAAGGCAGTGAACCTGCTTGCCGCCCTGGTGCTCTACTTTGTGGCCGTCGGCAACGTCCGCGGGTTCGCATTCACGCTGGGCCTGACGGCCATTGCCGACCTCATCGTGGTCTTTATGTTCACGCACCCCACCCTGCAGCTCCTGGCGCGCACCAAGTTCTTCGGGGAGGGCCACCGGCTCTCCGGCCTTGACCCCAAACGGCTCGGTGTTTTGCCGCTCTACCGCGGCGCCGGACGCCTGCGCACGCCTGAGGCCAAGCCGTCCGTAGTCCGGGCCAAGAACACCGGAGCGGCCGCCGAGGCTGAACGACGCATGACCATCGCAGAACGCCGCCTCGCGGAAAAGCAGGAGCAGCTCACCAGCTCCTCCAAGAGCGCAGCCAAGGAGAACAAGTAATGTCCAGCAGCTTCGCCAATTTCGGCAACGAGCTCTACACCGGGAAGCGCTCCTACAACTTCGTCAGTGCCAAGAAGCTGTGGTTCATCATCGCGGCGGTGGCGGTGGCACTGTCCATCCTCATTCCGGTTGCCAAGGGCGGCTTTAACCTTGGCATCGAATTCCGCGGTGGTTCGGAGTTCACCGTCTCCAACGTGCAGAGCACCGACTCGGCCCTTGGCGAAAAGGTTGTTGAGGACGTTGTGGCCGGCAGCGTCCCGCGTGTAGCCAACGTCGCCGGTACCACCATGCGGATCCAGACGGACAAGCTCACGGACGACGAGACCCTCAGGATCAAGGAAGGCCTCACCTCGGCCTACGGCGTCACTGACAACGAAGTGACCTCAACCTTTATCGGGCCCACCTGGGGTGCGGATGTCACGAAGCAGGCCCTGATCGGCCTGGTCGTCTTTGTGGCGCTGGCCGCAGTGCTGATGGCGCTGTACTTCCGGACCTGGAAGATGTCGCTGTCCGCGATGGCGGGAATGCTGGTGACGATGTTCATCACAGCGGGCGTGTATGCCCTCAGCGACTTCGAGGTGACGCCGTCAGCCATCATCGGGTTCCTGACGGTGCTCAGCTACTCGCTGTATGACACGGTGGTGGTCTTCGACAAAATCCGTGAAAACACCGCTGATATTGATGGGTCCACCCGCCGCACTTTCGGTGAGGAAGTCAACCTCGCCGTCAACCAGACCCTGGTGCGTTCCATCAACACCATGATGGTGGCCATCCTGCCGGTCGGCGCCATTCTGTTCATCGGTGCCGGCCTTCTGGGGGCAGGCACCTTGCGGGACCTGTCGCTGGCCCTGTTCGTCGGAATCCTGATCGGCACGGCTGCGACCATATTTATCGCCGCCCCGATGTATGCCTGGCTGCGCCAGAGCGAACCTGAGCTGGTGAAGCAGGCGAAACGCGTGGAACAACGCCGGTCCGCGAACAACGCCAAGACCGAAGAACCGGCTGCGCCCGCAGGGGCCTGACCGCTCGCACCACAGCGGGCCGGGCGGCGTCGGAATTCCGGCGCCGCCCGGCCCGTTTCGCATTTAGGCGCCGGTTACATAAGTGAACTGGCGGGGGAATAGACTGAGGTAATTAAACAGTCGTGAGGGGTGCTTCATTGGAAGAACGTTCGGCGTCGGTGCCAACGGCAGGCGGGGATAACAGCCCGGGCCACGGAGTTCAGACCGGGCTGACCGCTTCCGCACGCCCGGCGCCGGTTGTTCCTGTAGACAATTCGGGCGCCCGCCCTACATTTCCCGGCCGACGCGAGCGGACGCGCTCCCGGCTGGCGCGGCTGACCGGGCGCGGCACGGCAACCTATTCGCCCATTCTTGAGCCGCTGCTGCGTACCGTCCGCGCGAACAACCCCAAAGAAGATTTTGACCTCATCCAGCGCGCCTTTGAGGTGGCCGAGGAGAGCCACCGCGGGCAGAAGCGCAAGAGCGGTGATCCGTACATCACCCACCCCGTGGCAGTAGCCACCATCCTCGCTGAGCTGGGCCTTAGCGGAACCACCTTGGCCGCGGCCCTGCTGCACGACACTGTCGAGGACACTCCCTACACGCTGGCGGACCTCAAAAAAGAATTCGGTCCTGAAGTTGCCATGCTGGTGGACGGCGTCACCAAGCTGGATAAAGTCAGCTTTGGTGAGGCCGCGCAGTCGGAGACCGTCCGCAAGATGGTTGTGGCCATGGCCAAGGACATTCGGGTCCTGATGATTAAGCTCGCGGACAGGCTCCACAATGCCCGGACGTGGCGGTTTGTCTCCGCGGAGTCTTCGGCCCGAAAAGCCCGCGAAACCTTGGAAATATTCGCGCCCCTGGCCCACCGGCTGGGCATGAACACCATCAAGTGGGAGCTGGAGGATCTCTCCTTCGCGGCCCTCTACCCGAAGGTCTATGAGGAAATCGTCCGGATGGTGGGCGACCGCACCCCGGAACGCGAGAAGAGCCTCGGCGTCATCCGGGACCAGATCACCGACGACCTCCGTACCGCCCGGATCAAGGCCACCATTACGGGCAGGCCGAAACACTATTACTCGATTTACCAGAAGATGATTGTTCGGGACAAGGATTTCGACGACATCAACGACCTCATGGGCGTCCGCGTGCTCGTCGATTCGGTCCGGGACTGTTACGCCGCCCTGGGCACCATGCATTCGCGCTGGAACCCGTTGCCGGGGCGTTTCAAAGACTACATTGCCATGCCCAAGTTCAACATGTACCAGTCACTGCACACCACGGTGATCGGCCCCGGCGGCAAGCCCGTTGAGATCCAGATCAGGACCCACGAAATGCACCGCCGGGCTGAATACGGTGTGGCCGCCCACTGGAAGTACAAAGATCAGCCCAACCGGACCGCAGTGGGGCCGGGCAGCCCCCGCGACGGCGATATGGGCTGGCTGAGGTCCCTGGTTGACTGGCAGCAGGAGACGTCCGATCCGGGGGAGTTCCTGGACTCGCTGAGGTTTGAGATCAACGCCCGCGAAGTCTTCGTCTTTACCCCCAAGGGCGAGGTCATGGCCCTGCCTGCCGGATCGACTCCGGTGGATTTTGCCTACTCGGTTCACACCGAAGTGGGGCACCGCACCATCGGCGCGCGGGTCAACGGCAAGCTCGTTCCCTTGAATAGCGAGCTCAACCACGGCGACTGGGTGGAGATCTTCACCTCCAAGGCCGAAGGCGCCGGGCCCAGCCAGGACTGGCAGCACTTCGTCAAAAGTGCCCGCGCCCGGAACAAGATCCGTCAGTGGTTCAGCAAGGAACGGCGCGAAGAAGCAATTGACCGCGGTAAGGAACTGCTGACCCGGGCCATGCGGAAGCAGAACCTGCCCCTGCAGCGACTGATGACTCACGAGGCCCTTGCCGCGGTCGCCGCGGACTTCAAGTACGTTGACATCTCCGGCCTCTACGCCGGCGTAGGCGACGGCCATACGTCAGCGCAGTCGGTCATGGAGAAACTCGTTGAAAGCCTTGGCGGCAACGAGAGCACTGACGACGACATCACTGAAGTCAGCATTCCAACGCAGGTGGCCAAAACCAAGTTCTCCGATTCCGGCGTGGTGGTGCGCGGCGTTGGCGATGTCTGGGTGAAGCTCGCTCGCTGTTGCACGCCCGTTCCGCCGGACCCGATTCTTGGCTTTGTCACCCGCGGCTCCGGTGTTTCGGTGCACCGTACAGACTGCACCAACATTTCGGATCTCAGGGACCAGCCCGACAGGATTGTCGAAGTGGACTGGGCGCCCACCCAGTCAAGTGTTTTCCTGGTGGAGATCCAGGTTGAGGCGCTGGACCGGAAGTCCCTGCTCTCGGACGTCACCCGCGTCCTGTCCGAGAACCACGTCAACATTCTGGCGGCCAGCGTTAACACCTCCACCGACAGGGTGGCCATCTCCAGGTTCGCCTTCGAGATGGGCGATCCCAAGTACCTCAGCCACGTCCTCAGTGCCGTGCGGCGCATCGACGGCGTGTTCGACGTCTACCGGACCACCGGCAACAAGCGCCGGAGCTAGCAGAGCCAGCTTTTCCAGTGCAGCCCGTTTGTGCGGGACCCGGGGGCTGGCTTCGATGGCCAGGATCAGCAGGCGCAGCCGCACGTCCCGCTCCGGGCGGGCCAGCAACCCCGCCAGCGCCGGCAAGGCCCGGTGGGCGTCGACGTGCAGCGCAATATCCACGGCGGTACGCAGGGGGCTGGACACCATCAGCCCGCCCAGGCTGACCACGTCGAACGGACCCAGCCGGACTTCATGGAGCGTGCACCCCCGGGTGTTGCGGAGGCTCGAAATCCGCCGCTTCGCATCCACAAGTAATGCGAGGCGGTCCGGTTCAGCAGCACAGCCGTAGATCCACGCCGCCGTCATCCGCCCGGCCACCACGCGTTGCCTGACCGCCGCAGGCACCGCACTGGCCACCGTTCTGGCCCGAATCTGGGGTGACGCGGCCGCATCCGGCAACGTGAACCCGTGCTGGTGGAACTGCGCCAGGACGCCGTCCGCTGCCAGCGACTGGAGTTCGGGCCACGCGAAAGGCTTCCCCGGCGAATACAGGTCCGGGTATTGGGGCGGTGAGGAGGTGGCCATCCTGCCATCCTGCCGTGTCTTCCCTTAACGCGCACAGGCCCGGTCCCGGATATGTGGATAACCGGGACCGGGCCTGTGCGTCCTGCGACGGGCGCCTTACAAAAAGGCGCCCTACAAATTACTGGCTAGGAAAGCTCGCTGGCCGAGCGCTGGATCTGGTCCAACCAGGCCTGCCTCGCCTCGAGGGCCTCGCGGGCCCCCTTGATCTTGCGCTGGTCGCCGGCTTTCTCGGCCTTGGCAAGATCGTCCTGGAGGCCTGAAATGGCTGCTTCCAACTGAGACAGGGCGCTGTTGGTGCGGGCCTTCGTCTCGGGGTTGGAGCGCTGCCAATTTTCCTCTTCGGCGTGGCGGACAGCGTCCTCCACCTTGCGGAGGCCGGCTTCGATGCGTCCCATGTCGGCGCGGGGGACCTTGCCGGCTTCTTCCCAGCGGTCGCGGACAGACTGAAGCGCCTTCTTGGCAGCGGCCAGGTCCTTGACCGGCAGTATGGTGTTCGCTTCGACGAGGAGCGCTTCCTTCACCGTGAGGTTGGCGGCGTATTCCTGGTCAATTTCCTCGTTGGCTGCCTGCCGGTGTGTGAAGAACACGTCCTGGGCGGCACGGAACCGGGCCCAGAGGGCGTCGTCGTCCTTGCGGCTGGCACGAGGTGAGGCTTTCCATTCATCCATGAGACGGCGGTATTCGCCCGCGGCGAAGCCCCAGTCGGTGGACGAGGACAGGGCCTCGGCTTCGGAGATGAGCTTTTCCTTGGCCGATTTGGCGGCCGAGTTTGTGCTGTCCAGCTGGGAGAAGTAGGCGCGGCGGTGACGGTCGAAGACCGTGCGGGCGGCGCGGAACCGCTTCCACAAGGCGTCCTCGTTGCTGCGGCCAAGCCGGATGCCGCCCTTCTGGGCCGTCTTCCAGCTTTCAAAAAGATCGTTCATCCGGGCGCTGGAAGTCTTCCACTGGATCTGTGCGGGATCCTGCCCCGAGATCTCTTCGGCTTCGGCCACGATGGCTTCACGGGCCGCGAGCTCTGCGGAGCGTACGGCATCATGTTCCGCCTTCTCGGTCTTTTCGAGTTCGGTGATCTGCACGGAAACGGCGTCCAGCCGGGCTTCGGTGGAACGGAGGTCTCCCACCATGTTCCGCTCCGCCAGCTGCTCTCGCAGGTGCGTGACGGTCTTCTGCATATCAGTGCTGGGCGCCTTGGAGCTGATGCGCTGCTCCAGAAGCAGGACCTGCGCAACAATGTCGTCATGCTTCCGTGCGAAGTAGGCAAGGGCTTCGTCATTGCTGACATCGGGGTACTGGCCCACCGGGTGCTCTTCGCCATCGATCGTCAGGAATACGTGGCCGTCACCCTCGACACGTCCCCACTTGGCGGCTTCCGCCAGCGAGGTCGCGGAGACGACGGGTGCAGGTGCTGCCACAGGTGCGGCTGCTGCCGGCTTGGGCCGGGCGGCGAAGGCTGCCGGTGACGGGGCGGGGCGGGCTGCCGGAGCAGGCACGGGTGCCGGTGCCGGGGCTTCCTCAGCCGGAGCCTCAACGGCCGCGCTGTCCTCAACGGCCGCAGGCTCTTCAACGGGGGCCGTACCGGCCTCGTCACCTTCAACCGGGGCGGCCACGTCCTCTTGTTCCACGTCCGCTGGAGCCTCGGTTTCAACCGTGGCCGGCTCGGCGGTTGCCTGGACAGCGTCTGCCTGGTCGGCCACGGGGGCCGTTACCTCGGTCAGGTCTGCTGCTGTTTCGTCGGATTTCTGACTGTCTGTCACCGCTAAAAGTCTTTCGCTTGGAGGGAAATACTCACGTACTGCACCGCGGCCCGTAGGCCTGGCTTCCTACTTCAGAGAAACCGAGTCTATCGTGACTGGTTGCACAGGTGCGCCGTCTGATGCGCTGGAGCCGGGGGTGATTCCCGCGGCGGCGATGGCGTTCACTGCTTCCATTCCAGAGGTCACCTTGCCCACCACCGTATAGCCCCCGGCCGAGTCGGCGGGAATCACTGTGTCTTTGTAGACCACAAAGAACTGTTTGCCGTTGCCGTAGGCGTTGTCGCCGGACCGGGCTATGGCAATCGTGCCGGCGGGGTAGGTGTTGTCTGCCGGGGTGTTTTCGAGGGGGCCCCAGGTGTACCCGGGGTCGGCGGCAGCAGTGGCGCCACCGCACTGCAAGAGTCCGAAGGTTTCACCCGTGGTCAGCCGGTGGCACGCGCTGCCGTTGTAGAAGCCCTCGTCCGTCAGTGCCTTGAAGACCGCGGCAGCCTGGGGCGCCTTGGTGCCGTCGATTTCGACGCCGAGCACGTTCCCGTTCAGTGCCATTTCACCAGTGAACACCTTGCCGGCGGCAGTGTCCGCAGCCGGGATGTTGGCGCCGTTCGTGGCCGGCGCGGAAGGCGCGGGAGAGTCCGTTGGGCTGGTCAGGCCGGCCTCCGCGGCGGCGAATTCGTCCTCCGTGGGGTTGCCGGCAAAGGCAGTAAGTTGGAGCACGACGGCGAGCAGGACGGCGGCGGTTCCGGCGCCGGCGGCGATGAGGTTGTCGCGCTTGCGCCGTCTTTCCTGATTCCGCCGCAGCTCGCGCTTTGCCTCCATCTGCTGGATGCGCCGTTTGGCTTCGCGGGCGCTGCGAGAACTGGCCGCCAATGGTCCTCCTGTATGTCGGGCCGCGTCCGGTCAATACTGAATCCGAAGGCGGGTGTCTGGCGGCAGCCTTCTGCGCTGCCCGCCGCCGTATTAGAGATGCCGGCGGATGACGCATAAACTGACTGCCGCACATAGTTTATGCATGAGTTGCCGGACTGCCGCCGTTCCCCGCCCGTTTCGGGTGGAATGCCGGGCAAAGTCCCAGGCACCCTTCATCAAGAGGAGAACATCCACCATGGCACGCACCGCCTCCCTGTCCGGATTCCCCGAGTGGCTTCCCGAGGAGCGGCTGGTGGAGCTGCACGTGCTGGACACCCTGCGCAAGGTCTTTGAGCTGCACGGCTTCTCGTCCATCGAGACCCGCGCCGTGGAAACCGTCGGCCAGCTACTGCGCAAGGGTGAGATTGACAAGGAGGTTTATGGCCTCAGCCGCCTTCAGGACGACGACGCCGACACCTCCGACGCAGGCAAGGCCGGCAAAGCCGACCCCAACGCCCTCGCGCTCCACTTCGACCTCACGGTGCCTTTCGCGCGGTACGTCGTTGAGAACGCCGGGTACCTCGCGTTCCCGTTCCGGCGTTACCAGATCCAGAAAGTCTGGCGCGGGGAACGCCCGCAGGAAGGCCGCGCCCGCGAATTCACCCAGGCAGACATCGATGTTGTGGGCGACGGTGAGCTGCCGTTCCGCTATGACGTGGAGATTGCCCTGGTCATCGCCGAAGCCTTGAGCGCCCTGCCGATTCCGGACTTCCGCCTGCGGATCAACAACCGCAAGCTTGCCGAGGGCTTCTATCGCGGCATCGGCTTGGACGACACCGCCGGGGTGCTCCGCAGCATCGACAAGCTCGAAAAGATCGGCGCAGCCAAGGTCGCCGAGCTCCTCAAGAGCGAACTGGGTGCCTCCGACGAGCAGGCGCAGGCAGCGCTGAAGCTGGCAGGAATCCGCACCGAGGACACCTCGTTTGTGGCCCAGGTCCGCGCACTCGGCGTGACGAACGACCTCCTCGAGGAGGGCCTGAACGAACTGGAACAGGTGATCGCAGCCGCCGTGCAGCGCGCGCCGGGCAAGGTCATTGCCGACCTCAGCATCGCCCGCGGCCTGGACTACTACACCGGCACGGTGGTGGAGACGGTCCTGGTGGGCCACGAACAGCTCGGGTCCATCTGCTCCGGCGGCCGCTACGACGCGCTGGCGAGCAAGGGCAACCGCAAGTTCCCCGGTGTCGGCCTCTCCATTGGTGTGACCCGGCTGGTGTCGCGCATCCTGAGCCAGGACCTGGCCAAGGCCTCACGGTCGGTCCCCACCGCCGTGCTGGTGGCGCTCACCACTGACGAGAGCTGGGGTGCCGCGCAGGACGTTGCTGCCCAGCTCCGCAGCCGGGGCATCGCCACTGAAGTGGCTGCCAAGGCGGAGAAGTTCGGCAAGCAGATCAAATTCGCGGACCGCCGCGGCATCCCGTTCGTCTGGTTCACCGACGACGACGGCAAGCACCAGGTCAAGGACATCCGGACTGGCCAGCAGGCCGACGCCGATCCCGCAACCTGGGCGCCGCCGTCGGAAGACCTCACGGTTCAGGTGACAACCGCAGCAGCCCTTCCAGCCTGACAGCGCCGGCCTAAACGGGGCACTTCGACACGGACTCGCCGCACATTAGGTCTGTTTCCCTGGTTTGGGGACCAATGTGCCCCACGACGGTGTGACTCAGCGGCGCAGCCGAAGCACCACGAACCTGCAGGCCGCGCCCGCGGCCAGGACGGCGGCCATCCCCAGCACCGAGGCAGGCGGCAGGGTGAAAGCCAGTAACAGGCAACTGATGAAGCCGGCCACATTGAGCCACCGCGGGCCGTGGGCCGGGTGCTCTTCGAGGGTGTACGCCGCGGCGTTCGTCACCGCGTAGTAGATAAGAACACCGAAGCTGGAGAACCCCACCACCGTCATCACGTCAGTGGTCAGGATCAGGAGAACCACGACGGCGGCCACTGCCAGTTCTGCCACGAACGGCACTGTGTGACTGCCGCCCACCCGTGCCAGGGGCGCCGGCAGGTCGCGTTCCCGCGCCATGGCCAGGGTGGTGCGCCCCACTCCGGTGATGAGTGCCAGCAACGCACCCAGGCAGGCGGCTGCCGCGCCGGCCTGGACCACTGGCGCGCCGGAGGCGAGCTGCGAATCAACCACGGCGTCCAGCAGCGGTGACGAGGTGGCGGCCAGCCTGCCTTCGCTCAAGTGGTTTTGGAGGAGCAACGCCAACGCCAGGTAGATGGCGAAGGCGCCAGCGAGGGCAGCCATGATCGCACGCGGAATGGTCCTGGCCGGATCCTTGACTTCCTCGCCCAGGGTGGCGATGCGCGCATAGCCGGCGAAGGCGAAGAACATCAGGCCGGCGGCCGGCAGCACCCCGCCCAGTTCGGCGAGAACACTGCCAGAGGCAGCTCCGCCGTCGGCCGTCCCGCCTGCCGAAAAGCCGGTCGGATGCGGCCCCACGATCGCGGCAACGGCAACAAACACCAGCGTGGCCAGGACAACGCACAGCAGGATCCTGGTCAGCAGCGCTGTGCGGGTGATCCCGAACAGGTTCACAGCGGTCAGCGCCACCACCGCAGCGATGGCAACCGGCACTGCGTAGCCGGGGGAGACGTAGTGGCCGAACGTCAGGGCCATGGCGGCGCAGGAGGCCGTCTTGCCGCTGACAAATCCCCAGCCAGCCAGGAAACCAGGCCATTCCCCCAAGCGTTTCCGGCCGTAGACGTACGTTCCGCCGCTGGCCGGATAGCGAGCGGCCAGCTCCGCGGAGGCCACCGCGTTGCAGTAGGCCACGGCCCCCGCGATCAGGACGGAAAGGACTAAGAATGGTCCGGCCAGTCCCGCGGCCGGGGCGAAGACCACAAAAACGCCGGCCCCGAGCATGGAGCCGAGGCCGATGGACGTGGCATCAAACACGCCCAGCCTCCGTTGCAGCTGCGGGTGTTGGGACATGGGGGAGGCCGGCCTTTCCAGCGGGTAAACTCAGACGGGATTGTTCCCGGAACGATCCTATGCAGTTTTTATCTTTTGTTTTCCTGCTGTCGTCTTCAGAAAGGCGTGCTGTGCTGCGCACACATGACCTCGGATCCCTTCGCTCCGAGCACATTGGACAAACCGTAACCCTGGCCGGCTGGGTGGGCCGCCGTCGTGATCACGGTGGTGTTGCCTTCGTGGATCTGCGCGATGCGTCCGGCGTGGCCCAGGTCGTGGTCCGTGAGGAAGAAGTCTTCCACGGTCTGCGCAACGAGTACGTCCTGCAGATCACCGGCACCGTTTCCAAGCGCCCTGAGGGCAATGAGAACCCCGCCCTGGCCACCGGTGCCATCGAGGTCATGGCTGACAAGGTGGTTATCCTCAACACCTCCGATCCGCTGCCGTTCCAGATCGATGAGCATGTGGAGGTCGGTGAGGAAGCCCGCCTGAAGCACCGCTACCTTGACCTGCGCCGCCCCGGCCCCGCCCGCAACCTCCGGCTGCGCTCCGAAGCCAACCGGATTGCCCGCGAACTGCTCCACCAGGACGGTTATGTCGAGATCGAAACACCCACGCTGACGCGTTCGACGCCGGAAGGCGCCCGCGACTTCGTGGTTCCAGCCCGCCTGGCGCCGGGTTCCTGGTATGCGCTCCCGCAGTCCCCGCAGCTTTTCAAGCAGCTCCTGCAGGTGGGCGGCTTCGAGAAGTACTACCAGATCGCGCGCTGCTACCGCGACGAGGACTTCCGCGCCGACCGCCAGCCCGAATTCACCCAGCTGGACATCGAAGCAAGCTTCGTGGACCAAGACGACATCATTGCCCTGGGCGAAAACATCGTCAAGGCGCTGTGGAAGCTGATCGACGTCGAGATCCCGACGCCCATCCAGCGCATCACCTACGCGGACGCCATGGCGCGCTATGGCTCGGACAAGCCCGATCTCCGTTTCGGCGTGGAGCTGACTGAGCTCACTGAATTCTTCAAGGACACCGGCTTTGGTGTCTTCAAGGCCCCGTATGTGGGCGCAGTGGTGATGCCCGGCGGCGCTTCCCAGCCGCGACGCACCCTGGACGGCTGGCAGGAATTCGCCAAGCAGCGCGGCCACAAGGGCCTGGCATACGTCCTCTTCAAGGAAGACGGCGAACTGGCTGGCCCGGTTGCCAAGAATCTGAACGAAACCGAGCGCGCAGGCCTCGCCGGCGCCGTGGGCGCCAAGCCGGGCGACTGCATCTTCTTCGCCGCAGGTGAGAAGTCAGCGGCCCGGGCCCTCCTGGGTGCTGCCCGCGTGGAGATTGGCCACCGCACCGGCCTGATCGATCCCAGCGCCTGGGCCTTCTGCTGGGTGGTGGACGCCCCCATGTTCGAACCGGCCGCCGCTGCGGTGGCGTCCGGCGATGTGGCGGTTGGTGCCGGCAAGTGGACGGCCGTCCACCACGCCTTCACCTCACCCAAGCCCGAGTTCATGGATACGTTCGACAAGGACCCGGAATCGGCCCTGTCCTACGCCTACGACATCGTCTGCAACGGCAACGAAATCGGCGGCGGCTCCATCCGTATCCACGAGCGCGACGTTCAGGAACGTGTGTTTGAACTGATGGGCCTGGACCGGGCAGATGCCCAGACCAAGTTCGGGTTCCTGCTGGAGGGCTTCAAGTACGGCGCACCGCCGCACGGCGGCATCGCCTTCGGCTGGGACCGTGTGGTGGCACTCCTGGCAGGTGTGGAGTCCATCCGCGACGTCATTGCCTTCCCGAAGACCGGAAACGGCTACGACCCCCTGACCCAGGCCCCCGCGCCGATCACGCCGCAGCAGCGCAAGGAAGCCGGCGTGGACTTCAAGCCCCAGACGAAATCGGAAGAGCCCAAAAAGGCCGAGTAATCTGAACACCGCAGTCGAGGGGCTCCCCGGGAAACCGGGGGGCCTTTCGCCTTGGAAGGGTGGTATGCCATGACAGTTTCACGTGCGGCACAAGCCCATGCCCTGCCCGGGCTTGAGGCGCTGATGGACGCCGCCTGGCCGGCGCCGGACCGCGAGGAATCCGGCGGCTGGGTGCTCCGGGCAGCCGCCGGCGTGACCCAGAGGGCCAACTCTGTGTGGCCCCGGGAACCCGGCGCCGATCCACGCGCCCAGCTCGCTGCACTCCGTGAGGCACGTCTCTGGTACCGGAACCGCCGGCTTCCGCTCATCTGCCAGGTCTTCGATGATCCCCGCTCGACCGGACTGAATACCGTCCTCGACAGGGAAGGCTTCACCCGGCAGTCCGAAACACTGGTGATGTGCCGGAGCAACGGCGCGCACGCGGCAGACCACGTTGCGGACCCACCTGCGGCTCGACCTGCGGTGACCCGCCCTGAGGTAGCCGATCCCGGCGTCGAGCTCTCCACGGACGCCAGCGATGAGTGGCTTGAGCTGTGGTGGAGCGTCGATGGCCGCGGCGGTCCGGCCGAACGGGAGACCGCACGCAGCATCCTGGCAGGCTGCCCGTCGGTGTACGCCCTGGTGAGGTCGGACGACGGCGTCCCCGCCGCCGTCGGACGGCTGGCTGTTCCTGAGGCGGAGGCAACAGGGGGTTGGGGCGGGCTTTACTGCATGGCCACCCGTCCGGACGCCCGGCGGCGCGGCCATGCCCTACGGATCATGCAGGCTCTCCTGCACGAAGGCGCCGCCCGCAACTTAGCCGGTTACTGGCTGTTGGTCACCGCAGCGAATCCCGGCGCCCAGCAGCTCTACGCCAAGGCGGGATTCCAGGAAACCGGGCGCTACCTCTACCGGCAGGAACGGCCCAAGCGCCATCTGACCGGCTGTTGACGCGACCCGCCCCCTGTCATAGGCAATGCGGGGTCACTTCTCGCCCGATAACCGAGGTTTATCGGGCGAGAAGTGACCCCGCGTTGCATCAGGAGGGTTGTTCCGCCTGGGCCATCGCTAGCTAGGGGGCGTCCGCAACCTGGATCCTGACTGCGCACACATCCGCGGCGGCCTTCCGCAGCACCGAGCCGTTGGGATCGGGCACATCCAGGAAGTCCAGCCGCGGGACTGAGGCATAGGGCCTCATTGCCGGGTGGTCCATGACCAGCCCCGCGAGGGTCCGGTCCCCGCCGGGAGCAAGATATTCGAGTAACTGGCC
Source organism: Pseudarthrobacter lactosi (assembly GCF_055412785.1). Classification (NCBI taxonomy): domain Bacteria; kingdom Bacillati; phylum Actinomycetota; class Actinomycetes; order Micrococcales; family Micrococcaceae; genus Pseudarthrobacter; species Pseudarthrobacter lactosi. Next base: position 714,966 of record NZ_JBVAYS010000001.1, on the reverse strand, counting down.
CCCGAAGACCGCTGCTGCATGCGCCGCCACCTTTTCCACCAGCTCATCCGCCTGGTTGGCCCGGCGGCGTGCGAACCGTTGCTGGGACTGGCCACCGGCCGCAGTCCGGGACTGCACGTAGCGGGAGCCCGTCTTGGACGCGAGGAGGATGCCTTCCCTGGCCACGGCCGCCGCGTAGCCGCCGCGCCGCACCAGTACCAGTCCGGCCGTCCGTGGCTGGGCGGCGACGGAGGCCAGGCGCTCCAGCGCATCGGCGCCCCGTCCCGGCCGTCCGTCCGGTGGCCAGGGCGCCTGGAGCAACGCGGTGGTGCCGTCGGCCGCCAGCAGCCGCACGCCGTCGTCGTCATCGCTGATCCGGAAGCCGCCGTGCGCGGCCCCGAAACGCTCCGCCCATCCTGCCAGGCGTTCGCCGGACACAAACGCGGTCCTGACGGACCCCGGACGGCCGGCGGGGGTGCTGCGTGCGCTCATGGCGGGATCCCTTAGGTGGGGGGGCGGGAAATGGCGGGCGGAAGTGGGGCGGTGAACTAATGAGTAGCCTATCTATGTGGATGATCTCTTCGCCCAAGGGCATGGCAATGACGACGACGACAGTGACGAACCGCCGTCGTCGGGCCGTACCGCCGCGCCGCGCAGCCCCTTGGCCGTCCGGATGCGGCCACGCACCCTGGACGATGTGGTGGGCCAGCAGCACCTGCTGGGGCAGGGATCGCCGTTGCGGCAGTTGGCGGCCGGCACCGACGCCCTGGGTCCGGCAGGCCCCAGCTCCCTGATCCTCTGGGGACCTCCCGGGACCGGAAAGACCACGCTCGCCCACGTGATTGCCAAGGGCAAGGGGCGGAAGTTCGTGGAGCTGTCGGCCATCACCGCGGGCGTCAAGGACGTTCGGCGGGTCATGGACGAAGCCCTTACGGCGCGGGATCTCTACAAGACCACCACCGTGCTTTTCCTTGACGAAATCCACCGCTTCAACAAGGCACAACAGGATGCCCTGTTGCCCGGCGTGGAGAACCGCTGGGTGGTGCTCGTGGCGGCCACCACCGAAAACCCGTCCTTTTCCGTGGTCTCGCCACTGCTGTCCCGTTCGCTCCTGCTCACCCTGAAACCGCTGACAGCGGCGGACATTGAAGGGCTTCTGCAGCGCGCCGTCTCTGACGAGCGCGGCCTGAACGGGAAAGTGGAGCTCAGTGCTGAGGCACTGGCCCACCTCGTCAGGCTCGCCGGCGGCGACGCTCGCCGCGCCCTGACAGCCCTCGAAGCGGCGGCGGGTGTGGCCTTCGGCGATGCGGATGACGCCGATGCCGACTCGCTGGTCACTGTGGAGCTCAAGCACACCGAACGTGCCCTGGATGTTGCCGCCGTGCGCTATGACCGCGCCGGCGACCAGCACTACGACGTCGTCAGTGCCTTCATCAAATCGGTACGAGGGTCCGACGTGGACGCCGCCCTGCACTACCTCGCGAGAATGCTGGAAGCTGGCGAGGACCCGAAGTTTATTGCCCGGCGAATTGTGATTTCGGCAGCCGAAGACGTGGGAATGGCGGACCCTACTGCGCTGCAGACGGCGGTTGCCGCCGCCCAGGCGGTACAGCTGATCGGCATGCCCGAAGGGCGGATCGTGCTGGCCGAGGCCGTGGTGCATCTGGCCACCGCGCCGAAATCCAATGCCGCCTACATGGGACTCAACAAGGCCGTGGCGGATATCCGTACCGGCCTGGGCAACGGGATCCCGGCGCACCTGCGCGATGCGCACTACCCGGGGTCCAAGCAGCTGGGCCACGGGCTCGGCTACAAATACGCCCACGATGCCCCCCACTCCGTGGCCAGCCAGCAGTACCCGCCGGATGACCTGGTGGGTCGGGACTACTACGAGCCCACCGCCAACGGCACGGAACGCGACATCGCCGTGCGCCTCGAACGGCTGCGGAAAATCATCCGCGGCAACTGACCGGCGTCGGCGATCGGGTGACCCTGGGCCGTGATGCCGCTGGAGTGATGCCACTTGGGTGAAGAAGTGACGCAGGGGAGCCGCGGCCGGAGTGTGGGATTGCAGCCGAATCCTGCTAAGATTGTTCGTTGTCTGGCAAGGCGCGGACGCAATCTCCCCATCCTTCAGTATTTTGTGCTGTTTCGTTGGGGTAGCCCTGTGCCCAGTAGCAAAAGGCAGCGGTTGGCCGATGCTCTCCATTATGGAGGCCAGTAACACTGACACACCGCAGATATTGGAAGGACACAAGTGGCTAACAACACTCGTGCTCGCCGTACAGCACGCCTCTCGCGTGCACTCGGCATTGCTCTGACCCCCAAGGCCGCCAAGTACATGGAGCGCCGCCCGTACGGCCCCGGTGAGCATGGCCGTGCCCGCAAGAAGCAGGACTCCGACTACGCCGTACGTCTGCGCGAAAAGCAGCGTCTGCGCGCCCAGTACGGCATCCGCGAAGCCCAGATGACCCGCGCCTTCGAAGAAGCCCGCCGCACCAAGGGCCTGACCGGTGAAAACCTGATCGAACTGCTCGAAATGCGTCTTGACGCCCTCGTGCTGCGTGCCGGCTTCGCCCGCACCATCGCCCAGGCCCGCCAGCTCGTTGTGCACCGCCACATCATGGTTGACGGCATCCGCGTTGACCGCCCGTCCTTCCGCGTCAGCGAAGGCCAGCTTGTCCACGTCCACACCCGCAGCGAAACCATGGTTCCGCTCCAGGTTGCAGCAGCCGGCGCACACCGCGACGTCCTGCCCCAGGTTCCGGCCTACCTGGACGTCAAGCTTGACGCCCTTCAGGCCCGCCTGGTCCGTCGCCCGAAGCGCTCCGAGGTTCCCGTAACCTGCGAAGAGCAGCTCGTCGTCGAATTCTACGCACGCTAAATCCCAGCAGCGTATCCAAAGAAGCCCGTGGCAAGCGCCACGGGCTTCTTTGTATGTAAGGTACTTGGGGGACATCCGCGGAACGCATCAAGGCAGCGTGCGCGGAGGTAAAAGATCCATGTCAGTTTCAAGGAGTTGAACGTCTATGTCTGGTGGCGATATTGCCGGCCTGATCGCGGCCGGGGTGTTCGCACTCCTGGTGCTGCTGCTTGCTGTGCCCATCCTGAAGCTCGGTAGTGTGCTGGAAGAGATACGGACTTCCATCCGGTCCCTCAGTGACGGCGCCACGCCCCTGATGGACGAAGTCACGGCGACTGTCTCCACCACCAACCAACAGCTCAAAAAAGTGGACGGCATCGCCTCCAACGTTTCGGATGCGTCGGCAAACCTTTCGGCCTTGTCATCACTCATTGCAGCGACCGTCGGTTCGCCGCTGATCAAGGTGGCGGCCTTCAGCTACGGCGTGCGCTCGGCCCTCGCCAACCGCAAGAAGCCTGCACCCGGCCGCCGTAGCCGCTAAGCCACCGGAGAACTGAAATGAAACGATTTGTCTGGATGGGAATCGGCGTGGCCATCGGTGTCATCGCTTTCCGCAAGATCAGCGAAGCCCAGTCCAACCTGGGGCCCGAGGGTCTGAACCGCGCCGTGGGCCGGCTGGCCGACGGCGTCTACGACTTCGCGGATGCCGTGCGGGCCGGGATGCACGAGCGCGAGACAGATCTCCGGGCCGCCCTCGGGATCGACTCCCCGGCCGTCCCCTCGCGGGATCTCAGCCACCGCTGAACCCGCGGAAAAAACGCGCGAGAATTAAACCAGCAGCCCCCGCTTGCCGGGACTGCCGTCTGAATCAATAAGTCATGCGTGGCATAACGCGTGAACCGAGAAGGGTATGTAATCAGCTCATGAAGTCGCAGGAGATCACAAAGCGCTGGGTGGACTTTTTTGTCAGCAAGGGGCACACCGCGGTTCCCTCCGCCTCGCTGGTCTCCAGCGACCCCTCCCTCCTGTTCACCGTGGCCGGCATGGTCCCGTTCATCCCTTACCTGACTGCCCGTGAAGAGGCCCCTTTCGACCGGGCCACCAGCGTTCAGAAGTGCATCCGCACCGGTGACATCGAAGAGGTGGGCAAAACCGCCCGCCACGGCACCTTCTTCCAGATGTGCGGCAACTTCTCCTTCGGCGATTACTTCAAGGAAGACGCCATCAAGTTCGCCTGGGAGCTGCTCACCAAGAGCGTGGACGACGGCGGCTACGGCCTTCCGCCGGAACTGCTGTGGGTGACGGTTTACGAGGAGGACGACGAAGCCAAGGAGCTGTGGCTGACAAACACCGGCGTTCCGTCCGAGCGCATCCAGCGCATGGGCAAGGCCGACAACTACTGGCACACCGGCCAGCCGGGCCCCGCAGGCCCCTGTTCGGAAATCTACTACGACCGGGGTCCTGCGTACGGCGTTGAGGGCGGTCCCATTGCGGACGAAAACCGCTACGTCGAAATCTGGAACCTGGTGTTCATGCAGTACCAGATCGACAACGTCCGCTCGAAGGACGACTTCGACGTGATCGGCGAGCTGCCCAAAAAGAACATCGACACCGGCCTCGGCATGGAGCGCCTCGCGATGATCCTGCAGGGCGTCGAGAACATGTACGAAACCGACCAGGTCCGGCCTGTGATCGACAGGGCTGCCGAGCTGTCCGGCCGCGAGTACACCTCGGCCGAAACACCCGAGGATCCGCACCACACGGACGACGTCCGCATGCGCGTTGTGGGTGACCACATCCGTTCGGCCCTTATGCTGATCGCCGACGGCGTGACCCCGTCCAACGAGGGCCGTGGCTACGTCCTGCGCCGCCTGATCCGCCGCGCCGTGCGTTCCATGCGCCTGCTCGGCGTCGAAAAGGCCTGCCTGCCGGATCTGCTCCCCGCCTCACGCGATGCCATGAAGGGCGTCTACCCCGTCGTGGCGACCGACTTTGACCGCATCAGCCGGATCGCCTATGCCGAAGAGCGGGCCTTCCTGCGCACCATCGCTTCAGGCACTGCCCGCCTCGAAGATGCCGTGACGGAGTCCAAGGCCGCCGGTACGCCGCTTTCCGGTGCCGATGCTTTCGCCCTGCACGACACTTACGGTTTCCCGATCGACCTCACCCTGGAAATGGCCGAGGAAGCAGGCCTGAACGTCGACGAGCCGGAATTCCGCCGTCTTATGCTCGAACAGCGGCACCGTGCCCAGGCTGACGCCAAGGGCAAGAAGGGCGGCCACGCCGATCTCAGCGCCTTCCAGGAACTGCTGGCCCAGGGCGAGACTGTCTTCACCGGGTACACGGAGCTTGATGGTGAGTCCCGGGTCCGGGGCATTCTCAGCCGCGGACAAAACGTGGGGCACGCCGCCACCGGCGACGAGATTGAACTCGTCCTGGCCGAGACCCCGTTCTACGCTGAGGCCGGAGGCCAGTCGGCTGACACGGGCCTCATCACCGGTGACGGATTCGTCGTCGAGGTCCTGGACGTCCAGCGCCCCGTCAAGGGCCTGAGCGTCCATAAGGCAATCGTCCGCGAGGGCGAGATCGGCTCCGACTCGCTGGTCCGCGCAGCCGTGGACCGCGAGCGGCGCCACGCCGCCGAGCAGGCCCACACCGGCACGCACATTGTGCACGCCGCCCTGCACCAGATCCTCGGCCCCGAAGCCACGCAGCGCGGTTCCTACAACAAGGCCGGCTACCTCCGCTTCGACTTCGCCTGGGGCGAAGGCCTCAGCACCGCCACCCGTTCGGAAATAGAGGAAGTCTCCAACCTCGCCATCCGCAACAACTTCCGTGTGGACACCAAGGTCATGGGCCTGGCAGAGGCCAAGGCGCTGGGGGCCATGGCGCTCTTCGGCGAAAACTACGGCAGCGAAGTCCGTGTTGTGGAGATCGACGGCGCGTGGTCCCGGGAACTCTGCGGCGGCACGCACGTGGCAAACACGTCCCTGATCGGCAGCCTGTCGCTGCTCGGCGAGCAGTCGGTCGGTTCAGGCAACCGCCGGGTGGAGGCCTTCGTGGGCATGGATGCTTTCCGCCATCTGGCCGCCGAGCGCGCCCTGGTGACTGAACTGACCGAGATGCTCAAAGTGCCCTCCGGCCAGCTTGCCGACAGAATCGCAAGCACGCTGAACAAGCTCAAGGCCACGGAGAAGGAACTCGACCGCCTTCGCAAGGAACAGATCGCCGCGGCGGCAGGAAACCTCGTGGGTACAGCCCGGGACGCAGCCGGCGTCCAGGTCATTGCACACGACGCCGGCCAGATCGGCGGCGCAGACGACATCCGCAACCTTGCCCTCGACCTGCGCAACCGCCTCGGTTCGGCAGCATCCACGGTGGCGGTGGCAGGTGTCAGCAATGACCGGCCCATGATTCTCGTGGCCACCAACGAGGCAGCCCGCGAAGCCGGCGTGAAGGCCGGCGCCCTGGTCCGGCTCGCGGCCGGAATCCTCGGCGGCGGCGGCGGTGGCAAGGACGACGTCGCCCAGGGTGGCGGCACGGACGCCGCCAAGGTCGCACCGGCGCTGGCCGCCGTTGTGGACGCCATCACCCGGCGCTAGGGAACCTGTGACAGAATCCGCTGGCGCCGCCGTCTACCCCCAGGGCATCAAGCTGGGGGTAGACGTGGGCACCGTCCGCGTGGGCGTCGCCATCTGCGACCGGGACGAGATCCTCGCCACTCCGCACAAGACCCTGGACCGCAACGTCAAAAAGAATTCCGACGTTCGTATCATCGCGTCACTCGCCGGGGAACTGGGCGCCGTCCAGGTCTTCGTGGGGCTGCCACGCACCATGAAGGGCGAGGAACACGCCTCTGCCAGGATGGCCACCGTCTACGCCGAACTGCTGGTTGCGGAGTTTGTTGCCCGGGAAATGGACGTTCCCGTCAACCTGGTGGACGAGCGCCTGAGCAGTGTTACGGCGCACCGTAACCTGCACGAAGCTGGCATGAGCAGCAGGAACCACCGTAAAGTAGTGGATCAGGTCGCAGCGGCAGGTATCCTCCAGCACGCCATCGACATGCAAAAAGCGAGGGGAACGGACGTTGGCAGCCGCGTGACTGCGCCGCCCCGTACTCGGCCGTCCGGAGCAGGTTCGGCAGTTCAGCCCGAGCATGCAGCCCCGGAAGGTACGTCCCGATCTCAGAACACGGAAGGCTACAGTGAGCCCGTCCAATAACGACGACGCCTCAGGCGCCACGAGCAACGATGGCGCCAGGCCGCTGACCCGCAAAGAGCTCCGCGCCCTGGAGAAGCACACGGGAAGCAGCGATGTGGTTCCCGAACAGGCCTACGAGACGGGGCAGGATGCGGCTGCACCTGCCACGGCTCCTGTTTCCGAAGCTGCAACCACTCCGGAGCCTGCCCCTGAGCCGGAGCCCCAGCCTGCGCCGGTCCACGCCCCCGAGCCCGAGCCGCAGCCGGCTGTTCCTACAGTGCCGGATACGCCGCCTTCCATCCATGACGCCGGTCCGATCGCAGACCACCATCCGGTTGACGCCCAGGTTCATGAAGACCACCCCGGAGACCAGCACTTTTATGAAGCGCACGACGCCGGGCACCACTACGCTGACGAAGAACACCACGATGCAGGCCACCTGGATGATCACCATGTCGATGGCCACTATCCAGATGATCACCATGCCGACTCCGGCCTGTTCGCCGGCGCAGCAGCGGGTTCCGTAGTGGCAAAGCCCTCCAAGAAGGTGCGGCGCCGCCGTCGCCTCTTGGCACTGTTCCTGACGCTCGTCGTTTTCGTGGCAGCGATCGCCGTGGGCGCGCAGTTCCTGAAACCCCTGCTGGGAAGCGATAAAGCTGCCGATTACCCCGGCCCCGGTTCTGGCGAAGTCGTAGTTTCGGTCCAGCCAGGTGAAGGTACGCGCTCCGTGGCCAGCAAACTGGAAACCGGTAAAGTCGTGGCCAACGCTGACACTTTCCTGCAGGTGTTTACTTCTTCCGGCGGAACGCTGGCGCCGGGGGAGTACACGTTCAAGATGGAAATGAAAAACGCCGACGCCGTCAGCGTCCTGCTCGGCACCGACAAGAGCAAAGTCATCTACTTCGCCTTGAGTGCCGGTCTCAGGGTGGGCGAGTCGCTGCAGGCCATCTCGGAGGGCTCCGGCGTGTCGCTGCAGCAACTGAAGGAGCTCAGTAACGCTCCCGCGCAGTTTGGGCTCCCGGCCAACGCGAAAAACCTTGAGGGCTACCTCGCTCCGGGGGAGTACCGCTTCCCGCTCGGCACACCGGCCAAGGACATCCTGCAGTCGCTGGTGAAGGCGACCACGGACGAACTTGTGGCACAGGGCATCACCGATCCGGCGAAGCAGTATGAAGCTGTGATCGTGGCGAGCATTGTCCAGGCTGAAGGCGGACAGGCTGAATACGGGGACGTTGCCGGGGCCATCTACAACCGCCTCAAGCCGAATGACCAGACGTCCGGCTTCCTGCAAGTGGATTCAGCTGTGACGTATGGACTGGGCACCAAGAGCTTCAATTTCACCGATGAAGAGCGCAAGGACAAGTCCAACCTGTACAACACGTACGCCAATCCAGGCCTGCCGCCGGGTCCCATCGGCTCACCGGGTAAGACCGCCATCGATGCGGCGGCCAAGCCCAAAACGAACGACTACCTGTACTGGGTAACCATCAACCTGGACACTAAAGAGACAAAGTTCTCCAAGACACTCGACGAACACAACGTCTACGTCAGCCAGTACAACACCTGGTGCCAGGCCAACGTGGGCCGCTGCACATGAGCCTCCGGGCCGCCGTCCTGGGCCATCCGATCAGCCACTCCAAGTCACCGGCCCTGCACCTGGCGGCCTACCGCAAACTCGGGATGGACATCGGCTACACGGCCCTGGACCTGACCGAGCAGGCGCTGCCCGCGTTTATGGAACAGGTCAGGACGCAGCAGGGCTGGCGTGGACTCTCAGTGACCATGCCCCTGAAATCAGGCATGGTTGCCGAAGTGGACGAAGTCCGCGGCGTGGCACGGACGCTGGGCGTGGTCAACACAGTCGCCTTCGAGGAAGACCTCGGCTCCGTCAGGCGCATCGGATATAACACCGACGTCGCCGGCATCGTCAACGCTGTCCGCAACGCCGGGGTGCCGGCCAGCCCCGCAGCCGTCGTCCTCGGCGGAGGCGGTACAGCCGCAGCCGCGGTGGCCGCGCTGAAGGATCTTGGCACGCAGCACGCGCAGGTGTTCGTCCGGGATACGTCCCGGGCCGAGGAAGCACGCGCCGCCGCGGCCGGCGTTGGCCTTTCCCTTGTTGTCCGGCCGCTGACTGAAGCGGCAGTGCCCACGGCAAGTGCCGACGTCGTAATTTCTACGCTGCCGCCGCGCGCCGCGGACGGGCTGGCGGCCGAGATCGCCGCGTTGGGAACCGGAACGCCCGGTGTCCTCCTGGATGTGGCCTACGATCCGTGGCCCAGCCGGATCGCCTCAGTGTGGCAGTCCGGCGGCGGCGCCGTGGTGCCCGGACTCGAAATGTTGTTGTACCAGGCAGTGGAGCAGGTACGCTTGTTCACCGGCTGCGGTGACGACGTTAATGCGTCTGTCATAGATGTGATGTGCGACTCAGTCGGCCTTCCCCGACGGGCGTTCTGACCGCCATACGTGGCAGGATGGAAATTATGTTGCGTTGGTTGACTGCCGGTGAATCCCATGGTCCGGCCCTGATGGGAATTATTGAAGGCGTCCCCGCCGGTGTTGAACTCACCAGCGGGCAGATCGCCGATTCATTGGCACGCCGCCGCCTTGGCTACGGCCGGGGCGCACGTATGAAATTTGAACAGGACGTCGTGACCATCCTCGGCGGCGTCCGCCACGGCCTGACCCAGGGCGGTCCGGTGGCCATCCAGGTCGCCAACACCGAATGGCCCAAATGGGAGCAGATCATGGCTGCCGATCCGGTGGATCCGGAAATCCTGGCGGACCAGGCCCGCAACGCGCCCCTGACCCGGCCCCGTCCGGGGCACGCCGACTTCACCGGCATGCAGAAGTACGGGTTCTCCGAAGCCCGGCCCGTCCTGGAACGCGCCAGCGCCCGGGAGACGGCCACCCGCGTTGCCATGGGCACCGTCGCGTCCCAGTTCCTCAAGGCGCTCGGCATCGAACTGGTCAGCCACACCGTCTCCATCGCCAGCGTGACCGTGCCCGAGGGCCGTCCGCTGCCCGTTCCGGCCAACGTGATTGCGCTCGACGCCGATCCCTTGCGCTGCTTCGACCGCGAGACCTCCAATGCCATGGTCGCCGAAGTAGACGCGGCCCACAAAGAAGGCGAAACCCTTGGCGGCGTGGTGGAAGTGCTCGCCTACGGCCTCCCGCCGGGACTGGGCAGCTACGTCCACTGGGACCGCAGGCTCGACTCCCGGCTGGCCGCCGCCCTCATGGGCATCCAGGCGATCAAGGGCGTGGAAGTCGGCGACGGTTTCCTGACCGCCGCACGCCGCGGCTCCGCAGCCCACGACGAAATCGTCAAGGACGCCGACGGCAAGATCATCCGTACCAGCAACCGGGCCGGCGGCATTGAAGGCGGCATGAGCATCGGCGACGTCCTGCGCGTGCGTGCAGCAATGAAGCCCATCGCCACGGTTCCCCGCGCCCTGCGTACGGTTGACGTCAGCACGGGTGAGCCTGCGAAGGCGCACCACCAGCGCTCGGACGTCTGTGCCGTGCCCGCCGCCGGTGTTGTGGCTGAGGCGATGGTGGCCCTGGTCCTGGCCGAGGCTGTCACCGAAAAGTTTGGCGGTGACTCCGTGGCGGAGACCGCCCGCAACATCAAGGGTTACCTGGACAACATTCCGGCATCCCTGGACTCGATCGGCCACTAGTGCCCGGGAGCCGTAAGGCCGGTGTGCCTGGCAGCCGGCCCATTGTCCTCATCGGACCCATGGCGGTGGGAAAGTCCGCGATCGGCCACGAGCTGGCCAAGCTGCTGGACGTGCGGTTTGTCGATACGGACAACCTGATCGTGGACGCCCATGGCAGTATCGCGTCCATCTTTGCGGGCCGCGGCGAGCACGCATTCCGGGAGATTGAGGCCCGGACCGTGGCCAGCGCGGTGGAACATGCAGAAGGCTCGGCCAGCGTGATATCCCTGGGTGGCGGTGCAGTGCTGGATTCCGGCACGCAGCAGCTCCTGGGCCGCTGCACCGTGGTGTACCTCGAATGTGATGAGGAAACCGTGGCCGTCCGTATTGCCCGGAATTCGGGCCGGCCGCTGCTCGCCGGCGATGCCATGGCCCGATGGTCAGCACTCTTTGTTACCAGGAAACCCGTTTACGAACGGCTGGCCGACCTTGTGGTGGATGTCCGCCATGGCTCGGTCAGCGAGCTGGGACACCGGCTCGAAGTTGCGCTGCGTGACTACGCGGCCGCCAAACAGGAAGTTGAAAATTGAGCGTTGATTCAACAGTCATCAAGGTCACCGGCGAATCCGCCGGGCAGAATTACGACGTCGTAGTTGGCCGCGGTCTCCTGGGGAACCTTCCGGCGCTGTTGGGGGAGCGGGTCCGGCGTGTGCTGGTGATCCATCCCCGTGCGCTGCGGCTCACGGGTGACACCGTCCGCGACGAACTCTCAGCAGCTGGTTTCACCTCGCTGACCGCGGAAATCCCTGACGCCGAAGAAGGCAAGCACATCCAGGTGGCCGCTTTCTGTTGGCAGGTCCTGGGCCAGAACGACTTCACGCGCTCCGACGCCATCGTGGCAGTGGGCGGCGGGGCCGTCACCGACCTGGCCGGTTTTGTGGCCGCCACTTGGCTCCGCGGCGTCAAGGTCATACACATGCCCACCAGCCTGCTGGGCATGGTGGATGCGTCCGTGGGTGGGAAAACCGGCATCAACACCGCTGAGGGCAAGAACCTGGTGGGCTCCTTCCACCCGCCGGCCGGCGTGCTGGTGGACCTGGACACGCTCAACACCTTGCCCCGGAACGAAATCATTTCCGGCATGGCTGAGGTCATTAAGTGCGGTTTCATCGCAGACCCGGCCATCCTGGACCTGATCGAAAAGGACCCGGCGGCGGCCACCGACCCCGGATCGGACGCTCTGCGCGAACTCATTGAGCGCGCCATCGCGGTAAAAGCAAAAGTCGTCTCGGAGGACCTCAAGGAATCCGGACTGCGCGAAATCCTGAACTACGGCCACACCCTGGGGCACGCCATTGAACTGGTGGAGCGTTACTCCTGGCGCCACGGCGCGGCGGTATCGGTAGGCATGATGTTTGCCGCTGAACTTGCGCGCAGCGTCGGCCGGCTCGGCGACGCCGATGCCGACCGCCACCGCAGCATCCTCGAAACCCTGGGCCTCCCGGTCACATACCGGCGGGACCGCTGGCAGGGACTGCTGGACGGCATGCGGCGGGACAAGAAATCACGCGGGGACCTCCTGCGCTTTGTGGTTCTGGACGGCATCGCGAAACCGGGCATCCTGGATGTCCCGGACACGTCACTGCTCTTCGCCGCCTACCAGGAAATCGCCTCCTGATGCAGGGCGACGTGGCAGGCACCAGCGACTGGCCCGAGGCTGGCTTCCCCGGAATTCGGATCAACCCGGAGTCCCTGCTGCCGGAGATCGTCAACGAGGATGCCTGCCGCGAGGCCCTGGCGGCGTCCACGGATCCCTCAGACCAGATCTTCGTCCTGATCGTGGAGGGCCATGCTGCGGAGGCGGCCGAACTGCTCGCGGAGGCCCGCTTCAAGGACCCTGAGTCCTTCCGCCTCCGCACGTTCGAGGCTGAGGTGCTGCGCGTCTCGCACCGCACGGACCGTGCCCTTGACCTGTTCCGCCAGCTGCTTGCGGAGTTCCACGGAACTGACCGTGAAGCCTTGGTCCTGCAACACCTGGGCAAAACCCAATACGCCGCCGGACACACGTCCGCCGCGGTGGAAGCCTTTTCCCGTGCGCTGGACCTTCGGGTCGCGCAATCGGCTGATGCCGCACAGATTTACTCGTCCACAGTGGCGCTGCAGCGGGCCCGCGACGTCCTGGATCTTGCCTGCTGACAGGCTTGTAACGTTGCGGGTGGCCAGCCGGTGAGGCCCGGACACAAGCCGCCCTGGTTTTACCGGTAGAATAGTTCTTGGATTTTTGATAAACACGCGCTGGCGGGCCGTTCGGCATGCCTGGCCGGCATAGAACGTCTGACAACTGACCAGACAGATAGAAACCAGAGGATACCAGTGGCAACCACTAACGACATCAAGAACGGAACGGTCCTTAAGCTCGAGGGCCAGCTCTGGAACATCATTGAATTCCAGCACGTCAAGCCCGGCAAAGGTGGCGCGTTTGTGCGGACCAAGATGCGGAACGTGATGTCCGGCAAAGTTGTAGACAAGACGTTCAACGCCGGCCTTAAGATCGAGACCGCCACGGTTGACCGCCGCGACTACCAGTACCTGTACCAGGACGGCGCCGACTTCGTGTTTATGGACACCTCGGACTTCGACCAGCTCACCGTCTCCGGTGCCACTGTTGGCGACGCCACCAACTTCATGCTGGAGAACCAGATGGTGAACATCGCCATCCACGAAGGCAACCCGCTGTACATCGAGCTTCCGCCCAGCGTTGTCCTGGAAATCACCTACACCGAGCCTGGCCTGCAGGGCGACCGCTCGTCCGCCGGCACCAAGCCCGCAACCCTCGAAACGGGCTACGAGATCCAGGTTCCGCTGTTCGTCGAGAACAACACCAAGGTCAAGGTCGACACCCGCGACGGCAGCTACCTTGGCCGGGTCAGCGAGTAGTGAGCGCACGCGGTAAGGCCCGTAACAGGGCACTGGACGTTCTCTTCGAAGCTGAGCAGCGCTCGGTTTCCGCTTTTGACGTACTCAGGTCCCGGCGCGAACTGACGGACCAGATCGTGAACCCGTACACCCTGGAAATCGTGGAGGGCGTCGTCTCGCAGCAGACCGCCATCGACGAATTCCTCGAGACCTATTCCCAGGGCTGGACCCTGGAACGTATGCCTTCGGTGGACCGCATCATCCTGCGGATCGGCACCTGGGAACTGTTGTACAACGATGACGTTCCCGACGGCGTCGCGGTCAGTGAGGCGGTCGCGCTGTCCAAGACGCTCTCAACAGATGAATCGCCGTCGTTCATTAACGGCCTCCTCGGCCGGCTCCAGCAACTGAAGCCTTCGCTGCTCGCCTGAGCTGTTTCGCCCGGGCCACGAGTCCGTGCACAGCGTCATCAAGAGCCCCGACCAGGTCCGCCTGGCCGGGGCTCTTTGCGTCCCGGAAACGACCGCTGACGGGCGCTTCCTATAGGATCTGAATATGCAAAACGCGTCCCAGGGCCCCCGTGCCGGCAGCACTCCAAATGACCAGACCGGCCCCCGCAGGACTGGCCGGGCGGTCAGCCGCGAAGTGCTGGCGGACCACGTTTATGCGGAGCTCCTGGCATCCCTGATGGATGGCCGGCTGGCGCCCGGCGCCGTGGTCAGTATTGACGGGACGGCCCGCGAACTGGACGTTTCGCCCACCCCTGTCCGCGAGGCCCTGGCGCGGCTTGAGCATACAGGGATGGTCCGGAGGGTGGCGTTGAAAGGCTACCGCGTGGCTCCCGTTTTCACCCGGGAGGATTTTGCGGAGCTGATGGAGGCGCGGCTGGCAATCGAGCCCGTCAACGCACGGCTTGCCTGTGAACGCATCAACCAGCATGGCCTGGCCGAGCTCGAACAGGCCGTTGAGGACTTGAAATCCGCGCCGCGGGGGCCGTCGTTTGCCGAGTTCAAGGACTATCTCGAAGCGGACGAGCGGTTCCACCAACTGATTGCGCGGCAGACCGGAAACCAGTTTATGGAGGCTGCTTACGCGGCCCTCGGGGGACAGGTCCAACGGTTCAGGCTCTTCGGCGGCGTGGGCATTACGGATGCCGAGCACGCCATCGCGGAACACCAGGCAGTACTTGACGCCGTTACCACCGGGGACCCGGACAAAGCAGCGGCAGCCATGGCGGACCATATCCGCAAGGTCCGTTCCCGGGCCATTGCCGACGCCCCGGAGAGCTAATCACGGCCCGATGTAGGTAGCGGTAGGGTAGGACCCCGCCAGGATGTGATCTTGACAACTTCTTTTTGATAGTAGATCCTATAGGAAAGAGGATTACGAAGGAGTGAAGCATCGTGGCTTACACAGCTGAGAATTGGCCCATCACCGCAGCACTGCTGCAGTTTCCGGGAACAGACGTCAAGGGCACGCAGATCAACGACGCCGACGCGTGCAGCTGGGCGGAAGTCCTGACCGAGGTGAAGGAAGCCGGCTTTGCCAACGCTGACCTGACGGACAGCTGGGTCCGTCCCGGCGATCTGGGCAAGGAGCGGCTCGCCGAGTTCAAGCAGACCGCAGCGAACGTGGGCATCGGGATCCCGGTCATTTCCGCCATCCGCCGCAGCGTGATCCACGAGACGGACTGGGCAGACAATCTCGCCTACAGCCACCGGACCATTGACGCAGCTGCCGAACTCGGCTGCGAAGTTGTCTCCTTCGGACTGCACCAGGCCATTACACCGGAGCAGCAGAAGCAGCTCTGGTTCTGGACCGTTGAGGGATACAAGGACCCGGTCGGGGACAAGGAAACGTGGGGCAAGGCAGTCTCGCGCATCCGGGAACTTGGCAAACACGCAGCAGACGCCGGCGTCCTGCTGTCCCTGGAGATGTACGAGGATACCTACCTCGGCACTGCGGACTCCTCGGTGCAGCTGGTGCAGGACATCGGCCTGGCCAACGTTGGGCTCAACCCGGACCTCGGCAACCTGATCCGCCTGCACCGGCCCATCGAGGACTGGCGCGAAATGGTAGCCAAGACCATGCCGTACTCCAACTACTGGCACATGAAGAACTACATCCGGGATGAGGACGTGGCGCGCGACAGCTACATCACCATGCCCGCCCCGATGGAGAGCGGCCTCATCAACTACCGCGAAGCCTTCAAGGTTGCACTTGCCGCCGGCTACCAGGGCATCATCTGTGCCGAGCACTACGGCGGAGACGGCCTCAGCGTCACGGCCCGCAACCAGGAATACCTCCGCCGCCATGTCCTGCCAAAGAAGGACGGCTACGCCCTGGGCCAGAGCCAGGTGTCCCAGGGGCGGCAGCAGCCCGCCGCGGAACTCGCAGGAGTGTAGGAACAGCCATGACCCGGATTTTCGACAATCCCGCTGATTTTGCGGATGAGGCGCTCGACGGCTTTGTCGCTGCCAACCGCGGCTACGTTGCCCGTGTCAACGGCGGTGTAGTCCGCTCGACCGAGGTGCCCGCCGGCCAGGTCGCACTTGTCGTCGGAGGCGGCTCCGGACACTATCCGGCTTTCGCCGGCCTGGTGGGGCCAGGGTTGGCAACTGCCTCCGCCTGCGGAAACATGTTCGCTTCACCGGCCGCCGGGCAGGTCTACCGCGTGGCCAAAGCGGCAAACGCCGGCGGGGGAGTGCTGCTGAGCTACGGCAACTACGCGGGCGACGTCCTTCATTTTGGCCAGGCGCAGCTTCGCCTGAACGCCGAGGGAATCGAGACCCGCACGGTGACCGTCACGGACGACATCGCCAGCGCACCAACGGACCAGATCGGGAAGCGTCGTGGCATCGCCGGCGACCTCACGGTGTTCAAGATTGCCGGTGCCGCAGCCGAGGCAGGCCTGAGCCTGGACGAGGTGGAACGGCTCGCCATCAAGGCCAACGACCGCACGCGTTCCCTGGGCGTGGCCTTCGACGGCTGCACCCTGCCCGGCGCCGCCGAACCGCTCTTCCATGTGCCCGCAGGCCAGATGTCCCTGGGCCTGGGCATCCACGGGGAACCGGGCATCTCGGAACATCCCATGCCCACGGCCTCCGAACTCGCCGACCTGCTGGTCTTGCGACTCCTCGCGGACACCCCGGTTCACCGCGGAAACCGGGTGGTGGCCATCGTCAACGGCCTGGGTACCGTCAAGTACGACGAACTCTTCCTCCTGTTCGGCAAGATCGAAAAGCTGCTCACCGCGGCCGGTCTGACCGTGGTGGAACCGGAATGCGGCGAGCTGGTCACGAGCCTGGACATGTCCGGGCTTTCCCTCACGCTGCTTTGGCTGGATGAGGAACTCGAACAGTACTGGGCCGCCCCCGCAGACTCACCGGCCTACCGCAAGGGCAACCTTGCCCCGCGTGCCCGCCGCGAGGCGGCACGGCCGGAAGAGCGTGAGGCAGCCGAGGCGGAAACAGCATCGCTGGCCTCCGCCGGCCTGGGCCGCAACGCAGCCGCCGTCCTAGCGCAGGTTCGGGACGTCGTGGTCGAACACGAAGAAGAACTCGGCAAGCTGGACGCCATTGCCGGCGACGGCGACCACGGCATCGGTATGCGCCGGGGTGTGGAAGCAGCAGTCGACGCCGCCGCGCAGGCCGCAACGGCCGGCGCTTCGGTGGGACGGGTGCTTGAAGCCGCCGGCGAGGCCTGGAGCGAACGGGCCGGCGGAACCTCAGGCGCACTGTGGGGATCTGCGGTCATCGCGTCAGGGCTGGCCATGGGCAACCGGGAAACCTACGGCGACGAGGACGCGGTTGCCGCCGTGACCGCTTTCGTGGGCGCCATTACGGAGCTTGGCAAGGCCGAGCCGGGCGACAAGACCATGGTGGACGCGCTCCTGCCGTTCCGGGATGCCTTCCTCCGGGAGTTCGACGGCGGCACCACCCTGGCAGGGTCTCTCACCGCGGCCGCCGTCGCCGCCCGGGCGGCGGCCGCGAAGACAGCGGAACTGCGCCCGCTCAAGGGCCGAGCCCGTCCGCTGGCCGAAAAGAGCCTGGGGCACCCCGACCCCGGCGCGGTCTCCTTTGGACTGATCGCCGAACGGATTGCCGCATACATCCACACCGGGCTTGCGGAGCCCGGCTCCACGGGGCTGGCCCATTCTGAACTGGCCTCCACGGCCGGAATAGGAGCAACGACATGAACACCCACGCAGGTTGGCGCATCGTCATCGGCAACGATGAGGCCGGCGTCGAATACAAGGAAGCACTGAAGGCGCTGCTCACGGCAGACAGCCGCGTCGCTTCGGTGCTGGACATCGGCGTTGGGGCCAACGATGCCACCGCCTACCCGCACGTCGCGGTCAAGGCCGCCCGCAAGGTGGCGGACGGGGAAGTGGACCGTGCACTCCTCATCTGCGGAACGGGACTGGGCGTGGCCATCGCGGCCAACAAGGTCCCCGGAATCCGGGCCGTGACGGCCCACGACAGCTACTCCGTGGAACGCTCTGTCCTCAGCAACAACGCCCAGGTCCTCACTCTTGGCCAGCGGGTCATCGGACTGGAGCTCGCCAAGAAGCTCGTGGCCGAGTGGCTCGAGCACCGCTTTGATCAAAGTTCCGCGTCCGCCGGCAAGGTCGACGCCATCTGCTCCTATGAGCCCGAATACACGAAGGCAGTCTGATCATGACCACAACTTCTAACAGCTCACGCAAGATCGCCGTCGTCGGATCCGGCTACATGGGCGGCGGCATTGCCCAGGTCCTGGCACTGGGCGGAGCCCGCGTTGCCCTGGCCGATGTCTCCGCCGAGGTGGCACAGAACAACTATGAGCGGCTGCTGGCCGAATCGGACCAGTTCGTGGCCGACGGCCTGTTTCCGGCAGGCTCCACGGAAATCCTCAAGCAGAATCTGTGGGCAGCCAAGGACATCGAGGAAGCCGTAGCGGATGCCGACTTCATCGAAGAAGCCGTGCCGGAAGTCATCGCCATCAAGCACCAGACGCTGGCACGGATCAGCGCCGCCGCCCGGCCGGACGCCATCATCGGCTCCAACACGTCAACCATCTCCATCGCGGAGCTGTCCGAGCCGGTCGCCAACCCGGAGCGGTTCCTGGGCGTCCACTTCTCCAACCCGTCCCCGTTCATCCCTGGCGTGGAGATCATCCCGCATGCAGGCACTTCGGCCGCCACCATCGGTGCCGTCCGGGATCTCGTCCATGCCGCCAACAAGCAGACCGCGGTGGTGAAGGACGTCACCGGATTCGTCCTGAACCGCCTGCAGTACGCCCTCTTCCACGAGGCTGCACAGCTCGTGGAGCAGGGAATCGCGACGGCTGAGGACGTGGACACCCTGGTCCGCACCACCTTCGGCTTCCGCCTGCCGTTCTTCGGTCCGTTCGCCATCGCAGACATGGCCGGCCTGGACGTCTACAACTTCTGCTACAAGTCCCTGCAGACCGAATTCCCGGAACGCTTCGCCACGCCCAAGATCCTCACCGACCTCGTGGAGGCGGGCAAACTCGGCACCAAGACCGGCGCGGGCTTCCTCAACGTCCCGGCCGAACGCACCCCGGAACTCATCGCCTACCGCAACAGGGCGTACGTGGCCATGCAGAAGCTCATCGACGAGCTCGGCCCGGCCCCCATCAACTAAGGAGCATTTCCATGACCATTTTCCCCACAGAACGCACGGCCATCATCACTGGCGCCGTCTCCGAACGCGGTATCGGCCGCGCCACCGCCGGCTACCTTGCCGCCCAGGGCTGGAACATCGGCATCATCGACCTGGATGACGCCCAGTCCCAGGCCACCGCCAAGGAAATCGCCGCCCAGCACGGCGTGAAAGCCCACGGCGTCGGCGCCAACATCGGCGACGAAGCCTCCGTCCGCGCAGCGATCGATTCGATCGAGGCTGAGCTGCCGCAGGTCGTCGCGCTGGCCAACGTGGCCGGCGTCAGCTCACCTGTCCCGTACCTTGAACTGGACGCCGCCGAATGGGACCGCGTTATGAGCATCAACCTCAACGGGGTCCATTACGCCACCCGCCGCGTCGCCGAATCCATGGCGAAGAACCGGATCGGACGCATCGTGAACATCTCGTCCGTCTCCGCGCAGCGCGGCGGCGGCACCTTCTCCAAGACGCCGTACTCCGCGGCCAAGGCAGGGGTCATCGGCCTGACCCGCGCCACCGCCCGCGAACTGGGGGAGTACGACATCACGGTCAACGCCATTTCCCCCGGCCCCATCGACACGGACATCATGGGCGGCACCCTCAGCCAGGAACGCAAAGACGAACTCACCAAGGACCTCGTGGTCAACCGCGTCGGTTCCACCCGCGACATCGCAGCAGCCATCGCCTTCCTCATCAGCGAGGACGCCGGGTACATCTCCGGCCAGACGCTGAACGTGGATGGCGGACTCTACATGCACTAGGAAGGACCACCATGGGCACCTGGACCAAGGAACGCAGGATTTACCTGGCCGTGGGCGTGATCGCCTGCCTGATCGGCGCAGCGCTCATCGCATTCTCGCTCTGACCGCTCCAACAGCTTCCACTGATTTGCTCACCTACTTACTCAACGAGGAGTTTGAATGACTGTCACCACCGGGACAAATGCCACCAAGGAGTTACTGGATTCGCCGGTCCTCAAATCGGCGATCTCCAAGGCCTCCTTCCGGCTGATGCCCATGCTTGTCATCCTGTACGTCGTGGCGTTCCTGGACCGCACCAACGTGGGCTTCGCCGAGGCGGCACTGGAAGTGGACAGGGGCATCACCGCCGGCGCGTATGCCCTCGGTGCGGGTATCTTCTTCATCGGCTACGCACTGTTCGAGATTCCCTCCAACCTGCTGCTGACCAAGTTCGGTGCCAAGATGTGGCTCGCCCGCATCGCCATCACCTGGGGCATCGTCTCCGCCTGCTTCGCTTTCGTCCAGGGCGAGACGTCCTTCATCATCCTGCGTTTCCTGCTCGGTGTGACCGAAGCCGGCCTGTTCCCGGGCGTCATTATGTTCCTGGCCGCCTGGTTCCCCAACAAAGTCCGGGTGAAGATGTTCGCCATCTTCTACTTGGCACAGCCGTTCTCCCAGATGATGGGCGCCCCGCTGTCCGGGTGGCTCATCAACATCGGCGACCAGGTTCCCGGCGTTGCCGGCTGGCAGGTCATGTTCTTCATTGAAGGCATGCTTGCGGTACTCGCCGGTATTGCCGCCTACTTCTTCCTCATCAACTCCCCGCAGGACGCCAAATTCCTGGACAAGGACGAGAAGAAGGCGCTTCTGGACGTGATGGCCCTCGAAGAAGGGGTCAAGGAAAAGGATGGCCCCCGCGGTGTCCTCGCCGCCATGAAAAACCGCAAGGTCTGGTACTTCACCGGAATCTATTTCTGCCTCCAGATCGCCGTCTACGGCGTGACGTTCTACCTGCCGCAGCAGGTGGCCCAGCTCACCGGGCAGAAAGTGGGCATCGAAGTGGGCCTGCTGGCCGCCATCCCATGGTTCTTTGGCATCTTTGCGTGCTACTTCATCGGCAAGGCAGCGAACACCATCGTCCGCCGCCGCGTCTGGGGCACCGGGCTGTTTATCTCCACCGGCCTGTGCATCTTCGGCTCCGCCTGGGCTGGCTCCAACCACCTTCCGGTGCTGGGCATCATCTTCATCACGCTCGCGGTGTGCAGCTTCCTCTCGATCGGTCCCATCGCATGGTCATACCCGACGGCGTTCCTCACCGGAACGGCGGCCGCTGCGGGCATCGGCCTGATCAACTCGCTGGGTAACCTGGGCGGCTTCGTGGCCCCCATCCTGCGGACCACGGTCAACCAGGTCACCGCATCGGACACCGGCACCATGGGCGTCTACGCCCTCGGCGTGCTTCCGTTCGTGGCGGCCATCATGATGTATGCCACCAAGAGGTTCCGCAACAAGGCGGACGATCTGCTCGACAACAAATGACCGGACACCATGACTGAATGCAGCAGCGCCGACCACAGCGGCACCCCGGAGATCCTGTACATCGGCGTCAGCACCAAAATGTACATGGGGTACCGGGACTGCCTGGACTGGCTGGCCCGCATACAGCACGAAGTGGACTCCCGTCCGGCCCTTGCGGCCGGGCGGGTAGTCCCGTTTGTGATTCCTTCCTTCCCGGTGATTCCGGCAGCCGCCAGTGTCGTCGCAGGATCACCGCTTCTGCTTGGCGCCCAGGACTGCGGCTGGGCGGACGGGCCGTGGACAGGTGAGGTGTCGCCGTCGCTACTGGCGGAGCTGGGGGTAAGCCTCGTCGAGATCGGCCACGCCGAACGGCGCCGGCATCTCGGCGAGGACAGCACCATGATCGCCCGGAAGGTCAGGGCGGCCGACGACGCCGGCATCACGGCGCTGCTGTGCGTGGGCGAGGACACCCGCGAAACAACCGGGACCGGAGCCGATCAAGCGGCTGCGTTTGTCCATCAGCAGATCAGCGAAGCCGTCGGCGGTGACTGGTCCCTCGCATCCCGGCTGGTCATCGCGTACGAACCCGTCTGGGCGATTGGCGCAGCTGAGCCCGCCGGCGCAGGCTACGTGGCCGCCGTCGTGCGTTCACTGCGAACGTTGCTGGCTGCCCATTCGCACGAGGCAGGCAGCGCATTGGGGGAGCTGCCGGTCATCTATGGCGGATCGGCCAAGCCAGGGCTGCTGCCCACGCTCGACGGCGTCTCCGGACTTTTCCTGGGCAGGTTCGCCCACGATGCGGCGAACTTCGGCAAGTTCCTCGATGAGGCACTGTCCATATCCGCGCAGCCGAAAGCCCTCCAAGGAACGTAGCTGGCGTACGCGCCGGGTCAGCCCGCGACGGCGCCGCGCAGGGTCAGGATCCGCTGCAGCTGCTGCTGTTCCTCCATCTGGTGAACCTGGATGTCGCGGCCACTGAGGATGCGCTGCCTGATAAAGGCGAGTTGGGTGGCAGCGTGCAGGAAAGCCTTCATTTGCGGGCGGCGGTCGTAGCCCGCGGCCCACTGCAGTGCGGTACGCCTGCCGCCTGGTGTGGCCAAGAGTTCCACCTCGGCAGGGCTGAACCAGCCAGCCGCGGAATATTCCATCAGCCGTTGGCGCGTCAGCCGGTTTTCTGCGACGCGGAGCAGGATGATCCCCACAACGGCCAGCACAAAGATGGGCACCTGGATCATGATGTACTCCGCCAGGAACCCCGCGCCCATGCTGTTCCACCGGTTGTGCAGCAGCATGGCCGGAATCAGTCCGATGACAAAGGCCAACACCGAGGCCCCGGAATGCCAGCGGCGGGCTGCGAAACCCATGATGAGTCCGGTGGTTCCGGTGAAGATGGCATGGGCAAACGGGGACATCACCCCACGGAGCAGGAAGACCTGGGCCAGGTCCGTTCCCGGGTTGGCGGATTCGGCGATCGCCCGGCCAAAGTAGAGGATGTTTTCGGTGAACGCGAAGCCGCCGGCGATGGTGAAGGCAAACACCACACCGTCCACCGGCCCGTCGAAGTGTTTGCGCGCCAGCAGCAGGATCAGCAGCAGGCCCAGGGACTTGGCGAACTCCTCCACCACTGGCGCCTGGACGGTGGCCATAAACGTCCGGAAGTCAGCCACGTCGCTGAACTGGAAGGTCAGGGCGAAGAACGGCTGGATCAGCAGTGTGACGGCGATGGATACGGCCGCGCCCCAGGTGAACGCGAAGAACAGGAGCCGCTTGGGTTCCGGTTCCCACCGGTCGATCAGGTAGACGGCCAGAAGTACTGCGGACAACGGAATCAGTGACAGCACAAACCCCACCAGGAACCCGCCCACTCCGGTGTTGGCCAGCAGGAACGGCACCACCAGGAACATGCTGAGGAAGACGAGGGCGGCGCCTCCCACCGTCAGGGCCAGCAGGCCGGTGGCCCGCCTGCCTGCAAGACTTGCCGGCGGAGGCCCCAAAGGCGGTAGGGGAGCTGCGTTGGTTCCGGGCGCCGGGCGGTAGTACTCCGGTTCCACCCGGCCCATCCAACTGGGGTTGGCCTGCCTGGGGAAGGGACCTTGTGGACCGGCAGGCCCGCCGGCCTGGCCGGAACCCGGCTGATGAGGGTGCATGGACATACTGGAAGCCTATGGTGCCGCTGCCGATGTGGTAATTTTGAAACGCAAATGATCCTTTTTTAATTCCGTCCCGTGAGGCGGGGAAAGGGGAGACGAGAGTTTGACTTCTGTCACAAACGCACCGGTTCCAGCCAGGGTTGTCCTCAACCAGGCCGACATTGACCGTGCACTCACTCGAATCGCCCACGAGATCCTTGAGGCCAACAAAGGGTCCAAGGACCTGGTCCTGCTGGGCATCCCGCGCCGCGGCTATCCGCTGGCCGTCCGCCTCGCACACAAGATTGCCGCCGCCGATCCCACCGTGGACGCCACCGCCATTGTCGGGCAGCTGGACGTCACGATGTTCCGCGATGATCTTTCCCACCAGCCCACCAGGCCGCCGTACCCCACCCAGCTCCCACGCACGGGAATCGACAACAAAGTTGTGGTGCTCATCGATGATGTCCTGTACTCCGGCCGCACCATCCGTGCCGCCCTTGACGCCATCATCGACCTCGGCCGTCCACGGATCGTCCGGCTCGCGGTGCTGATCGACCGCGGGCACCGTGAGCTGCCGATCCGGGCGGACCACGTAGGCAAGAACCTGCCTACCTCGTCCACCGAGAAGGTCCGGGTCCGCCTGGAGGAAACCGACACCGCCGCCGACGGCTCCGTGGTCAACGAAGTGGTTATCGAGGGTGGCGCGTGAAACACCTCCTCTCCACTGAAGACCTCAGCCTGGCCAACGCCATCCGCATCCTCGACACCGCCGAAGAAATGGCTGCCGTCGGGGACCGCGAGGTCAAGAAGCTCCCGGCCCTCCGTGGCCGCACCGTAGTGAACCTCTTCTTCGAAGACTCAACCCGCACGCGGATCTCCTTCGAAGCGGCCGCCAAGCGGCTTTCCGCCGACGTCATCAACTTCGCCGCGAAAGGCTCCTCGGTCTCCAAAGGCGAATCCCTCAAGGACACAGCCCAAACGCTGGCAGCCATGGGAGCGGACGCCGTCGTGATCCGGCACTGGGCCTCGGGCGCGCCGCACCGGCTCGCCGCGACGGACTGGATCGACGCCGCCGTCATCAACGCCGGTGACGGTACCCACGAACACCCCACACAGGCCCTCCTGGACGCTTTCACCATGCGCCGGCACTGGTCAAAGCTCGCGGGCTCCGCGTCCACCGGGGCAGACCTCAAAGGCATGCGCGTCGCCATCGCCGGGGATGTCCTGCACTCCCGCGTGGCCCGTTCCAACGTCTGGCTGCTCCGCACGCTCGGCGCTGACGTCACCCTCGTGGCGCCGCCCACCCTGCTGCCCATCGGCGTCGAGCACTGGCCTTGCAAGGTCAGCTACAACATGGATGACACCCTGGCGCAGGGTGTGGACGCCGTGATGATGCTGCGCGTGCAGGGCGAGCGGATGAACGCCTCGTTCTTCCCCTCCACCCGCGAATACTCGCGCCGCTGGGGCTTTGATGACAACCGGCTCCGGGCCCTGGACAGCCTGGGACTGAAGGACACCATCATCATGCATCCCGGACCCATGAACCGTGGCCTGGAGATTTCTTCCGCCGCCGCCGACTCGCCCCGTTCCACTGTGCTGGCGCAGGTACGCAATGGCGTCTCGGTCCGGATGGCCACCCTCTATCTGCTGCTCTCCGGGGACACCCGCGAACCAGCCGCCACCGCGGGGGCAGCCACCAGCACAGTCCACGCCAACACAGCCCACCCCTATGCAGCGCGTTCAAACGCCGCCCATTCCACCAAGGAGAGCAACTGATGGCAGAGAACAACGGAACCTACCTGATCCGCGGTGCATCGATCCTGGGCGCCGGGGCCGAGGACCTGCTCATCAGTGCCGGCGTCATCGCCGCTCGGGGTGCAGCCGCTGCCACCCACAAAGACGCGGACGGCGCCACCGTCATCGAAGCCGCCGGCCTGGTGGCGCTGCCCGGCATGGTGGACGTGCACACTCACCTGCGCGAACCCGGCCGCGAAGATGCCGAAACCGTAGAGACCGGCACCCGCGCCGCAGCGCTGGGCGGCTTCACTGCAGTCCACGCCATGGCCAACAGCAACCCGGTGGCGGATACCGCCGGTGTGGTGGAACAGGTCCACAGCCTGGGCCGCGCTGCCGGCTGGGTGGACGTCCGTCCCGTCGGCGCCGTGACCGTCGGCCTGGCCGGCGAGCAGCTCGCCGAACTCGGTGCGATGGCAGATTCCCGTGCCCAGGTCCGCGTGTTTTCCGACGACGGCATCTGCGTCCACGATCCCGTGCTGATGCGCCGCGCCCTGGAGTACGTCAAAGCGTTCGACGGCGTGGTGGCCCAGCACGCGCAGGAACCCCGCCTTACCGCCGGGGCCCAGATGAACGAGGGCGCCGTCTCCGCCGTACTGGGGCTCACCGGCTGGCCGGCGGTCGCCGAGGAGAGCATCATCGCCCGTGACGTCCTGCTGGCGCAGCACGTGGACTCCCGGCTGCACGTTTGCCACGTCTCCACCGCCGGCTCCGTGGAGATCATCCGCTGGGCCAAGGAACGCGGCATCAACGTCACGGCCGAAGTCACCCCGCACCACCTGCTGCTCACCGACGACCTGGTCCGCAGCTACAACCCGGTCTACAAGGTCAACCCGCCGCTGCGGACGGATGCAGATGTGCAGGCACTGCGCGCCGGCCTGGCGGACGGGACCATCGACGTGGTGGGCACCGACCACGCCCCGCACCCGAGCGAGAACAAGGAATGCGAGTGGGCGCAGGCGGCGATGGGCATGACCGGGCTGGAAACCGCACTGTCCGTGGTCCAGCACACCATGATCGAAACCGGCCTCATGACCTGGGCCGATTTCGCCCGCGTGACCTCCACCGCGGCGGCGCAGATCGGCCGGGTGACGGACCAGGGGCGTCCTCTGGACGCCGGTGAACCCGCCAACATTGTTTTGGTGGACCCGGCTGCCCGTTGGACCGTTGACCCGGCCAAGATGGCAACCATGGGCCGTAACTCCCCGTTCGCCGGGCTGGAGCTGCCGGGCAAGGTGGTGGCAACCTTCTACAAGGGCCACCCCACCGTCCTGGACGGCAAGCTCAACACGCCGTACCGGGAACCCTCCGCGGCGGGCGCCTCCTGATGGACACCAAACTACTCACCGGCCTCATCACGACGGTGCTCATCGCCGTCGTCCTGCTGATGATCTGGGTAGGCTGGCGCAACCGACTCAGGCGGCAGGCCGACGTCGGCCGCTTGCCCGACGTGCCCCAGTCGCCCGGGGTGCCGCTCGCCGGGGCCGATGGCCAGTACGTTGCGTCCACCACCGCCGGAGACTGGCTGGACCGGATCGCGGTACACCGGCTTGGCATCCGGACCAATGCCGTCCTCAGCGTGTACCCGCATGGCGTCCTGTTCGACAGAACCGGCGCCCCCGCGCTCTACATCCCGGCCGGCAGCCTCACCGCCGTCCGGCAGGAAAGCGGAATGGCCGGCAAGTTCGTGGAAAAGGACGGGCTCCTGGTCCTCACCTGGGACCTCGGGACCCGCGAACTCGACACGGGCTTCCGGACCCGCCGCGCCGCCGACAAAGACGCCCTCTATGACTCCCTTCAGCAATTGATCGCCGCCGCCCCCCAGGAACATTCCCAGGATCCCCAGAGTGGAAAGTAAGACAGTGACAGAAACAGCAGCAAAAACAGAGACCGCGGCACCAGCAGCCCTTTCCACCACGGTTCCCACCACAGTTCCCATACCGGCGGCGCTGGTCCTGGAGGACGGCCGCATGTTCCGCGGTACCAGCTACGGCGCGCAGGGCACTGCCCTGGGCGAGGCAGTATTCGCCACCGGCATGACCGGATACCAGGAAACCATCACTGATCCTTCCTACGCCCGCCAGCTGGTAGTGCAGACCGCGCCACACATCGGCAACACCGGTGTGAACAGCGAGGACGCCGAATCCCGGCGCATCTGGGTGGCCGGCTACATCGTCCGCGACGCCGCCCGCCGCCCCTCCAACTGGCGCTCCGAACGCTCCCTGGACGAGGAACTCATTGAGCAGGGGATCGTGGGCATCCAGGGCGTGGACACCCGCGCCATCACCCGGCACCTGCGCGAGCACAAGACCATGCGCGCCGGCATTTTCTCGGGTGAAGCTGCGAAGGCCACGGACAAGGAACTCGTTGACGCGGTCCTGGCCAGCGCCCCGATGGAAGGCGCGCGGCTGGCTGAGGAAGTCAGCGTCGATACGGCCTACGTGGTGGATCCCAAGGACCACGGCTGGGACGGCGAAGCCCGCTTCAGCATCGCCGCGATCGACCTCGGCATCAAGGCCATGACCCCCATCCGCTTCGCCGAGCGTGGCGTCCGGGTCCATGTCCTGCCGGCAACCTCCAGCCTCGAGGACGTCAAGGCCGTCAACCCGGACGGCTTCTTTATGTCCAACGGCCCGGGCGACCCCGCCACGGCAGACGCCCAGGTCAAGCTGCTCCGGTCCGTCCTGGACGAGAAGCTGCCGTACTTCGGCATCTGCTTCGGCAACCAGATCCTGGGACGCGCACTGGGCTTCGGCACCTACAAGCTCCGCTACGGCCACCGCGGCATTAACCAGCCCGTCCTGGACCGTCGTACCGGCAAGGTGGAGATCACCTCGCAGAACCACGGCTTCGCCGTGGACGCACCGCTCGACGGCGCCACGCAGGCTCCCGAGGAATGCTACGGCCGCGTCGAGGTCAGCCACATCAGCCTCAACGACGACGTCGTCGAAGGCCTCGCCTGCCTGGACATCCCCGCCTTCTCGGTGCAGTACCACCCGGAAGCCGCGGCCGGCCCGCACGACGCCGCTTACCTGTTTGACCGTTTCATCGACCTGATGGCCGTCACCAAAACCGGCTCAGAGAACACCACCGATTCCAAGACTGAGGACAAGAAGTAATGCCCAAGAGAACTGACCTTAAGAGCGTCCTGGTCATCGGTTCCGGCCCGATCGTCATCGGCCAGGCCGCGGAGTTCGACTACTCCGGTACCCAGGCACTGCGTGTCCTCAAGGAGGAGGGCCTGCGGGTCATCCTGGTGAACTCGAACCCGGCCACCATCATGACGGACCCGGAGTTCGCCGATGCCACCTACATCGAGCCCATCACCCCAGAGGTGGTGGAGAAGATCATCGCCAAGGAGCGCCCGGACGCCATCCTGCCCACCCTGGGCGGCCAGACGGCGCTGAACACAGCCATCGCGCTGGATAAAAACGGCGTGCTGGCAAAGTACAACGTGGAGCTCATCGGCGCGAACATCGCGGCAATCGAGCTCGGCGAGGACCGCGAAAAGTTCAAGGGTGTGGTGGAGCGCTGCGGTGCCGAATCCGCCCGCAGCCACATCATCCACACCATTGGCGAGGCCCTGACCGCGGCCGAAGACCTGGGCTACCCGATGGTGGTCCGGCCCTCCTTCACCATGGGCGGGCTCGGCTCCGGCCTGGCATACGACGAAAACGACCTCCGCCGCATCGTGGGCCAGGGCCTGCAGTACAGCCCCACCACCGAGGTGCTGCTCGAAGAGAGCATCCTCGGCTGGAAGGAATACGAGCTTGAGATGATGCGCGACAAAAACGACAACGTCGTTGTGGTCTGCTCCATCGAGAACTTCGACCCCGTGGGTGTCCACACTGGCGACTCCATCACGGTGGCACCGGCGCTGACGCTGACCGACCGCGAATACCAGCGCCTGCGCGATATCTCCATCGCCGTGATCCGTGAGGTGGGCGTGGACACCGGCGGCTGCAACATCCAGTTCGCCATCGAGCCGGACACCGGCCGGGTCGTGGTCATCGAGATGAACCCGCGCGTGTCCCGGTCCTCGGCCCTGGCGTCCAAGGCCACGGGCTTCGCCATCGCCAAGATCGCCACCAAGCTCTCCCTCGGCTACACACTGGACGAGATCCCTAACGACATCACGCAGAAGACCCCGGCGTCCTTCGAACCCACCCTGGACTACGTGGTGGTCAAGGTTCCGCGCTTCGCCTTCGAGAAGTTCCCGGCCGCTGACGACACCCTCACCACCACCATGAAGTCCGTGGGCGAAGCCATGGCCATGGGCCGTAACTTCACCGAGGCCCTGCAGAAGGCGCTGCGCTCCTTGGAGCAGAAGGGCTCGCAGCTGGACTTCTCCTCCGTCCCCGAATGGGAAGTCCCGGAGCTGATCGAGAAGGCCAAGCGGCCCACCACGGAACGCCTGCACCAGGTCCAGCGCGCCCTGCTCGGCGGCGCCACCGTGGAACAGCTGTTCGAAGCCACCAAGATCGACCCCTGGTACCTGGACCAGCTCCAGCTGCTCAACGAGATCTCCCACGAGATCCGCCAGGCCGGAGCCTTGACCGTGGAGATGCTCAAGCGCGCCAAGCGCCACGGCTTCTCGGACGAGCAGATCGGTTCGCTCACGCACAACTCCGAAGCCGTGGTCCGCGGTGTCCGGCAGGCCCTCGGGATCCGCCCGGTCTACAAGACAGTGGACACCTGCGCCGCCGAGTTCGCCGCCTACACCCCGTACCACTACTCGTCCTACGACGAGGAGGACGAGATTGCGCTGCACTCCAAGCCGTCCATCCTGATCCTCGGCTCCGGCCCCAACCGCATCGGCCAGGGCATCGAGTTCGACTACTCCTGCGTCCACGCCTCGATGGCGCTGCGCAAGGCCGGCTACGAGACCGTGATGGTCAACTGCAACCCGGAGACGGTTTCCACCGACTACGACGTCTCCACCCGCCTGTACTTCGAGCCGCTGACCCTTGAGGACGTCCTCGAGGTCATCGCCGCGGAGGAACGCACCGGCGGCGTAATGGGCGTCTTTGTGCAGCTCGGCGGCCAGACGCCGCTGAAGCTGGCACAGCAGCTGGCCGACGCAGGTGTCCCCATCCTGGGCACCTCGCCCGAGGCCATCGACCTCGCCGAGCACCGCGGCGAATTCTCGCGCGTGCTCGACAACGCCGGGCTGATCGCCCCGAAGAACGGCACCGCGGTGTCCTTCGACGATGCCAAGAAGATCGCCGACGAGATCGGCTACCCCGTCCTGGTCCGCCCGTCCTACGTGCTCGGCGGCCGCGGCATGGAAATCGTCTACGACGAGCCGAATCTCTCCCGGTACATCGCCAACGCCACGGAAATCACCCCGGACCACCCGGTGCTGATCGACCGGTTCCTGGAGGACGCCGTCGAAATCGACGTCGACGCGCTCTTCGACGGCACCGACATGTACCTGGGCGGCATCATGGAACACATCGAGGAGGCCGGCATCCACTCGGGCGACTCCGCGTGTGTCCTGCCTCCGATCACCCTGGGCAACAACGTGATCGAGCGTGTCCGGACGGCCACCCGCGCCATCGCCGAGGGCGTGGGCGTCCGCGGCCTGATCAACATCCAGTTCGCACTGGCCTCGGATGTTCTCTATGTGCTCGAAGCGAACCCGCGTGCCTCCCGCACCGTGCCGTTCGTCTCCAAGGCCACGGGCGTCCAGATGGCCAAGGCAGCAGCGCTGATCGGCACCGGTGTCACCATCCACCAGCTCCGGACCGCCTACAAGATGCTGCCGGAAACCGGCGACGGTTCCACGCTGCCGCTCGACGCCCCGGTCTCGGTCAAGGAAGCCGTGCTTCCGTTCAGCCGCTTCCGCACCCCGGAAGGCAAGGTGGTGGACTCGCTGCTTGGGCCGGAAATGCGCTCCACCGGCGAAGTTATGGGCATCGACAAGCACTTCGATACCGCCTTCGCCAAGAGCCAGGCAGCCGCCAACAACGCCCTGCCTACTGAAGGCAAGATCTTCGTTTCCGTGGCCAACCGGGACAAGCGTGCGGTCATCATGGCGGTCAAGCGCCTTTCGGACCTCGGCTTTGAGATCGTCTCCACCGGTGGCACCGCCGACGTCCTGCGCCGCAACGGCATCCAGGCCAGCACGGTCCGCAAGGTCGCCGAGGGCAGCAGTGCCGAAGGAGAGGGCACCATCGCGGACCTCGTCATCGCCGGCGAGATCGACATGGTCTTCAACACGCCCTCCGGCGGCGAAGCCCGCAGCGACGGCTACGCCCTGCGTGCTGCCGCGACCTCCATCGGCATCCCCTGCATCACCACGGTGGCCGAGTTCAACGCCGCGGTGCAGGCCATTGAGGCCATGCGCACCTACGAGTGGTCGGTGACCAGCTTGCAGGAGCACGCCGCCGCGCTGGTGGCGTCCCAGAAGGCAGCGGCGGAGAATGCGGCAGCCGAGTCTGCGGTCTCGCAGCATGCCTGAGGCGGGTTCCACCTCATCCAGCCCTGCCGGCCGGGAGTCCTTCGGCTCCCGGCTCGGGGCGGCCATGGAGTCCCGCGGGCCGCTGTGCGTGGGCATTGACCCGCACCCGGCTCTCCTGAAGGACTGGGGATTGGCCGACGACGCCGCAGGGCTGCGGCGGTTTTCGCTGACGGTCCTGGAGGCCGTCGGTTCCCTCGCTGCCGCGGTAAAGCCGCAGGTGGCGCTTTACGAGCGCCACGGCTCCGCCGGGATGGCAGTCCTTGAGGAGGTCCTGGCCGCGGCAGCACAGGCACGGGTCCTCACTATTGCCGACGCCAAGCGGGGGGACATCGGCTCCACAATGGCTGCCTACGCGGATGCTTGGCTGCGGGACGGCTCATCCCTGGCGGCCGACTCCGTGACCCTCAGCCCGTACCTGGGGTTTGAGTCGCTCCGTCCCGCCCTTGACCTGGCGGCCGACAACGGCCGCGGCGTTTTTGTGCTGGCGCTGACCTCAAATCCGGAGGGGGCATCCGTGCAGCATGTGGGCGGAGCCGACTCCGTTGCCCGGCGGATCGTCGAGGCGGCAGCGGCAGAAAACGGCCGCTATGCCGGCACGATGGGGTCCGTTGGACTCGTCGTCGGCGCAACCGTGGGGTCAGCCTTGATTGATCTGGACCTGGACCTGCCGGCGGTCCGCGGACCGATCCTGGCGCCTGGACTGGGAGCGCAGGGTGCCACCCCTGCGGACCTGCGCCGGACCTTCGGGGCCGCGTACCCGCAGGTCCTGGGGACGTCCAGCCGGGATATCCTTGCTGCCGGTCCGGGGATCCAGGGCCTCCGCAATGCTGCGTTGCGCACGCTTGTCGGGCTCCTCGGCGAATAGGTCCCTCATGGCGGCATCCATTGATTCACCGCCCGCCAAGGGGTAGGTTTCAGGACAAGTCCAATGGCGGTCGCCTTGGACTCTGCCGATGAATCCGGGGGTGTCCTCCATGAGCCTGCGACCCTTATCCGCTTCGGAACGCGCGGCCGCCCTGACCAAGGCGGCCGCCGCCCGGGCCGCACGGGCGGCCGCAAAAGATCGCCTCAAGAACGGCAAAACATCGGCCGCGGACCTCCTTAACGCCTCCGCAGCGGACGACGCCCTGGCCCGGATGCGGGTGGTGGAGCTGTTGGAGGCCTTGCCTGGCATTGGAAAAGTCAGGGCTGCCGCCATTATGGAGCAGCTGGGCATCGCGGCGTCGCGCCGGCTCCGGGGCCTGGGCATTCACCAGCGCCAGGCGCTGGTAGATTTTATAGACGAGAAATAGGGCGTTCCTACAGGCGCCCGAACCCAAACTCCGCCGCAAAGGAATACGTGAGCAAGAAACCGGGACTGACAGTCCTCGCTGGTCCGACGGCTGTTGGCAAAGGCACCGTGTCCACCTACATCCGGGATAACTACCCCGAAGTGTGGCTTTCCGTATCGGCCACCACCCGCGCTCCGCGGCCCGGTGAGCAGGATGGCGTCCACTACTTCTTCAAGTCCAAGGAAGAGTTCGAGTCGCTCGTTGCGGCCGGCGAGTTCCTGGAGTGGGCCGTCGTCCACGGACAGAACACCTACGGCACGCTGAAGAGCACCGTAAACGAGGCCATCGCTGCCGGCCGGTCCGTCCTGCTGGAGATCGATCTGCAGGGTGCGCGCCAGGTCAAGGAAGCCGTTCCGGACGCCCAGTTTGTGTTCCTGGCACCGCCCACCTGGGACGAAATGGTCCGCCGCCTGGTGGGCCGCGGCACGGAAACCGAGCAGGAGCAGCAGCAGCGGCTGGAAACAGCTAAACTGGAACTTGCCGCTGAACCGGAGTTTAACCACACCGTCATCAATGATGACGTTCGCCGGGCAGCGGACGAGCTAGTTTCACTCATGGGGCTGACCCCGCACCCGCACTAGTAGCCCGTACCAGTCAGCCCGTTAGAATTTGGAGAATTCGTGTCCACGAACCTTGAAGGCATCATCAACCCGCCGATCGACTCACTGCTTCAGGCAGCTGATTCCAAGTACGGCCTGGTGATCTTCGGTGCCAAGCGTGCACGTCAGATCAACGCTTACTACGCCCAGCTGCACGAGGGCCTGTTCGAGTACGTCGGCCCCCTGGTCGACACCAAGCTGAACGAGAAGTCGCTGTCCATCGCCCTGCGCGAAATCAACGAAGGCAAGCTCGTTTCCACGCCGATCGAAGCCGCAGAGTAAGTTCAGACTGCCCTGTTGACGGAGGTCACGTGCGCATAGTCCTCGGAGTCGGGGGAGGGATTGCGGCCTACAAGGTCGCATCGCTCCTCCGGCTTTTTACTGAAGCCGGCCACAATGTCACGGTGATTCCCACTGAGGCAGCCACCCGCTTTGTGGGTGTAGCCACGTGGGAGGCCCTGTCCGGCAACCCGGTCAGTAACAGCGTTTTTGACGACGTGCACCAGGTCAACCACGTCAGGCTCGGCCATGAGGCCGACCTCATTGTGGTGGCACCGGCGACGGCCGATCTGCTGGCACGCGCTGCCACCGGTCAGGCTAACGACCTCCTCACCAACACGCTGCTGATGGCCAGTGGGCCGGTGCTTTTCGCCCCGGCCATGCACACAGAAATGTGGCAGCACGCCGCCACCCGGGCCAACGTTGAAACGCTGCGGAGCAGGGGCGTGGCGGTCCTGGAGCCGGCCAGCGGCCGGCTCACCGGCACGGACTCCGGTCCCGGCCGCCTGCCTGAGCCCGAAGCCATCTTCGACGCCGCTATGGCGCTTGCCCAGGGTCAGTCCGATTTCCAGCTTCCGCTGGCCGGTCGGACCGTCACCGTCAGCGCAGGGGGAACCCGGGAGCCGCTGGACCCTGTCCGTTTCCTGGGCAACCGGTCCTCCGGAAAGCAGGGTGTGGCGCTGGCCGTTGCTGCCCGCAATGCCGGAGCCACGGTACGGCTGGTAGCCGCGCATATGGAAGTCCCGGCACCGGCCGGAGTCGACGTCGTCACGGTTGAGACTGCCTTGGAATTGCGGGAGGCGATGCTGGCAGCGGCGGTGGATTCCGACGTCGTGATTATGGCGGCGGCCGTGGCGGACTTCCGCCCCGCGGAGATCTCCGGCACCAAGATCAAAAAACGTGATGACACCGCTGACCCCGTCATTTCCCTGGTCCGGAATCCGGACATCCTCCAGGAACTGGTCGAACTCCGTGACCATGCGCCCGAACACCAGGCCACCCGCCGCAGCCAGCTGATTGTCGGCTTCGCGGCCGAAACCGGTGACGGCCAGGGCGATGTCCTCTCCTACGCGGAGGCAAAGCTCAGGCGCAAGGGCTGCGATCTCCTGGTGGTCAATCAGGTGGGAGCGGACAAGGTTTTTGGCCAGGACAGCAACTCGGTAGTCATCCTTGCCCGCTCCGGCGCCGAACCACAACTGGCCGCCGGATCCAAAACAGAGGTTTCGGTGGCCGTCATCACGCGGGCCGGCTATGAGCTGAACCACGTTTTGCCACGCGCCTGACCTAAAGCCACGCACCGTTTCCTTAGCACAGGGACACATGCCGCCGAAGGTCCGATTCCCAACCAGTAAGGTAGTTGAGTGACTTTACCGCTGCACATTCCCCTCACGCACGGGGCTACGCCCTCCGCCCTCCGGCTCTTCACGTCCGAGTCGGTCACTGAAGGGCACCCGGACAAGATCTGTGACCAGATCAGTGACGCCATCCTGGATGCACTGCTCGCCGCCGATCCCGAGTCCCGCGTCGCGGTGGAGACCATGGCCACTACCGGCCTGGTCCACGTTGCCGGTGAGGTCACCACAGACGCCTACGTCGAAATCCCGCAGATCGTCCGGGAGACTATCCTGGGCATCGGCTACGACTCCTCGGCCAATGGCTTTGACGGCGCCCGCTGCGGTGTGTCCGTCTCCATCGGCCAGCAGTCCAACGACATCGCCGGCGGCGTCTTCAACTCCCTCGAGGCACGCGAAGGCCGCCAGGAGGACGACTACGACCTCCAGGGCGCCGGTGACCAAGGCCTCATGTTCGGCTATGCCAGCGACGAGACCCCCTCATACATGCCGGTCCCGATCTGGATCGCGCACCGCCTGTCCGAACGCCTCACCCAGGTGCGAAAGTCCGGCGAGCTCTCCTACCTCCGCCCCGACGGCAAGACCCAGGTCACCATCGGCTACGACAAGGACGTGCCGGTTTCCGTGGAAACCGTCGTCATTTCCAGCCAGCACGCCGAAGGAACCAGCCTGGACCGCCTGCGCGCGGACCTCGCCTCCTTTGTGATTGAGCCCGTCCTGGCTGCAGCCAACCTGGACATCTCCCGGGCCGCCAACATCCTGAACCCTGCCGGCGAGTTCGTCATCGGCGGGCCCGTCGGTGACGCCGGACTGACCGGACGCAAGATCATTGTGGACACCTACGGCGGCATGGCCCGCCACGGCGGCGGCGCCTTCTCAGGCAAGGACCCGTCCAAGGTGGACCGTTCCGCTGCCTACGCGATGCGCTGGGTTGCGAAGAACGTTGTCGCGGCCGGACTGGCAAAGCGCGCCGAGATCCAGATTGCCTACGCCATCGGCCAGGCCCGCCCCGTGGGCACGTACGTGGAAACGTTCGGCACCGAAACAGTGGACCCGGCCCGGATCAGCGCCGCCATCGCGGAGATCTTCGACCTCCGCCCGCGTGCCATCATTGATGCCCTTGACCTCAAGCGGCCCATTTACGCGAAGACCGCTGCACACGGTCACTTCGGCCGCGACGATCCCGATTTCACCTGGGAGCGCCTGGACCGGGTGGAGGACCTGAAGGCCTTCTTCAACGCGTAGGCCAGCCTGCCATGGCCTCTGATGAGTCTGTCCCTCCCGGTGCTGTCCAGTTGTCCCTGCTGCAGGGATTCCCGGAAAAGGCCAGGCCGTCCGGACCTCCGCTGGCCGCGCATCTTCCGGTGGCCAGGGTCCTTGTGGAGACGCCGCTGCCGCATCTGGACCGGCCCTTCGACTACAGCGTGCCGGCCGAGCTGGACGAGGTCGCACAGGCCGGTGTCCGGGTCAAAGTCAGCTTCAACGGCCAGGACCTGTCCGGCTTCATCATTGAACGGACGGAAGAGTCCGACGCCGGTCACACCCTGGTGCCACTCCAGAAGGTCGTCTCTCCGGTCGTTGTCCTGACGCCCGCTGTCCGGGATCTGGTGTCCGCCGTTGCAGCCAGGTACGCGGGGACGGCCAGTGACGTCCTGCGCGTTGCGGTGCCTCCGCGCATGGCGAGGGTCGAAAAGGATTTCCTCGCCGCCTCTTCAGAAGAGCCAGCGGCCCCGGGTCCACTAGCTGATGCCGACGTCGCGGCCGTTGCTGGCCCGGACGCCCTTGCCGGGTCGGAAGCCGACTGGGCCGGGTACCGCAACGGCCCGGCATTTGTCCGCCACCTGCGGGACGGCGGATCTCCCCGGGCCGTCTTCAACCCGCTCCAGGGATTCGGTCCGGCAGCATGGCCGTACCTGCTGGCCACCGCCGTGGCTGCAGTCCGGGCCTCCGGCCGTGGCGCCGTGGTGGTGGTGCCGGACTACCGGGACCTGGACCTGCTGGAAAAGGCGTTGCTGGAGGTACTGCCCGCCGACGATATCGCCCGACTGACGGCCGATGACGGGCCCACCCCCCGCTACCGGAACTTCCTGCGCCTCCTAGCCGGGTGCGCGCGAGTAGCCATCGGCACGCGTTCTGCAGCATTTGCCCCGGTTCGGGATCTTGGCCTTGTTGCCTGCTGGGACGACGGCGATGACCTCCACATCGAACAGCGTGCCCCGTACGCCCATACCCGCGACGTGCTGTTGCTGCGCGCAGACCAGGAAGGCACCGCCTGCCTGATGGCGGGTCATTCCAGGAGCACGGAACTCCAGCGACTGGTGGAGGCCGGCTGGGCCATGCCTGTCGAGGCCGATCGGGCTTTCGCACGGCGGACCGTGCCCCGTGTGCTGAACACAGCGGACAGCTTCGAACAGGAACGCGACCCCCTGGCCTTGGTGGCGCGGCTTCCGGGTGCTGCGTGGCGAGCTGCCAAGGACGGGCTGGAACGTGGCCCAGTCCTGGTACAGGTGGCCCGCGCCGGCTATGCGCCGTCCCTCGTCTGTGAGACCTGCCGGGAACCTGCCCGCTGCCAGGCCTGCCAGGGGCCCCTGGCCCTGGCCGGTTCCAGCGGCAGCTCCGCGATCCCGCAGTGCCGCTGGTGCTCCACGCCGGCGCCGGAGTGGCAGTGTGCACATTGCGCTGGGCACAAGCTCCGCAAGGGCGCCACCGGAGTGCTGCGGACAGCTGAAGAGCTGGGCCGGGCATTTCCCGGAAAACCCGTTATTACGTCCTCGGGTGGAAACATCAAAGCCGGAGTTGGCAGCGCCAAAGCCCTGGTGGTGGCCACCGTCGGGGCTGAGCCCGTAGCGGAGGGTGGTTACGCTGCGGCGCTGCTCCTCGACGGTGACTCCCTGCTGCGCCGGGAGAACCTCCGTGCTGGGGAGGACACGGTGCGCCGCTGGTTCAACGCCGCAGCCCTGGTGCGTCCGGCATCCGACGGCGGGCTGGTGGTCATCACGGCAACGGAAAGCGTGGCTGTTGGTGCGTTGCTGCGGTGGGACCCGGCCGGGTACGCCCGCCGCGAGCTCGAACTCCGGATGGAACTCCAGCTGCCGCCGGCGGTCAGGATTGCCTCAATCACCGGCCCCCGGGCCGCCGTCGTACATTTTTCCGGGACCGTTGAGAAGGAGCTGGCCACTGCCGGCGTGGCACTGCGGACCGCAGGTCCGGCCCCGCTGGTGCTGACCGGGCCCGCCACCGGTGGAGCCGGGAGTGCCGCAGCGGCTGGGGAGGATGCCCGGACCTTGCTGTTCTTTGCCTACGGGCAGGCAGCCACGGTCACCCGAGTGCTGCGTGCAACAAAGGCCGCGGCCGCCGCCAAGAGGAGCATGGAACCGGTGCAGGTCAGGCTTGACGGCGTGGACGTCCTGTAGCAGACGTCCTTGAGCGGACTGGCGGCTTCAGGGGCGGCGGCGCGCCATGATGTCGTGGGCCACGTCCACCAGCTGCTGCGCGGATTCGTCCCAGCTGAACTCCTGGGCACGAACAACGGAACGGCGCGACGCCTGCTGCCAGTGGGCGTCGTCGCGTAGTTTCTGCACTGCCGCGGCAAACTCTGCCGGGGACGCTGGATCAACGTACGTTGCCGCGTCACCGCCCACTTCCCGGAAAATCGGGATGTCGCTGGCGATGACCGGGGTGCCGAGGGCCATGGCCTCCACCAGCGGGAGACCGTATCCTTCGGCGCGGGAGAGGCTCACCAGTGCGGTGGCCCGCTTGAGCAGGACGGCGTATTCGTCGTCGGTGACCCCGTTGTGGAAGACCACCTTGGCGCCAGGCGGAACCATGATCTCCAGCTCGGCCCGGCGTTCCGCGGTGATCCTGCTCAGCAGGTGAAGGGTGAAATCGGGCAGCTCAGACATCCCGGCCACCATCGTTTCAACGTTTTTGTAGGGCATAAACGAGCCCATGTACACGAGTGAATGTTCTGCACCGGCAGCAGGATCGCGCGGGTCCTGCGCGGGCTGCGGGGCGTTGCTGATAATCCGCACCGGCCTCCGGGTGAGCCTGTACTTGGCCATCAGGGCTTCAGTGGTCCGGCTGATCGTGGCCACGGTGTCCGCCCGGTTGAGGAGGACGCGCTGCGGCCAGAACGCCTTATGATACAGGCGCCACAGGACACGGACCGGCGCCGGCAGGAATCCCGGGGGAGCGGGGTGCTCGTAGTAGATGAGGTCATGCAGGGTCAGGACCAGGCCGTACTTGCGCCCCCAGCTGCCCATGGTCTGCATAGGGCACACCACAACATCGGCCCCCAAGGGGTTGATCCTGCGGGCCACGAACAACTCCAGCGGGGACAGCGGACTGTTGATCAGCGTGTACGGAACATCCGGGAGAAGCGCCAGCTGGCGCATGTCGCTGATCAGCATGGAAACATCGGCCACCTTCGCAGTGGCCGCTATAAGGCTCGCCCCGTAACGGCTGATGCCGTCATGGTGG
The DNA here is from genome assembly GCF_055412785.1 of Pseudarthrobacter lactosi. NCBI lineage: Bacteria > Bacillati > Actinomycetota > Actinomycetes > Micrococcales > Micrococcaceae > Pseudarthrobacter > Pseudarthrobacter lactosi. Next base: position 674,996 of record NZ_JBVAYS010000001.1, on the reverse strand, counting down.
TCGGTCCGGGTGAATCGTGCATCGATGACAATCTTCACGCGGGGTGGTCCTTAAGGAAGCTGCGGATGAAACCGGCGGCAGGGCCCGGCGTTTCGTAATGGATCAGGTGGCCGACGCCGGGAATGACTTGGAGGACACCGTCGGGGAGGAGCGTGGCGAGGCGGTGCTGGTCGGGCAGGGTGGCAATCTCGTCCTTTTCACCGGCCACCAGGAGCACCGGCAGTTCCAGCTTCCCGGCAACTTCGGCCACATGGCCGCTGACCGAGGCTGTGAACGATTCGAGGAGGCTCTCCCGGTTCGAGAACGCACTGAAATAGGCATGGTGCTGGCCGTGGATGAATCGGCGCAGCTCTTTGTCAGGCGTCTTGGCCATGGCCTCGCTCATGACCCTGACAATCAGCGGACTGCGCAACAGTGCCAGGCCCAGCGGGCGGGGGAGCCGGGCTGCCAGCCGGTAGTAGAGGACGGCCAGCTTGGTCATGATCCCCTTGGGGCCTTCCAGCGCGGGCGCGGCGATGGGATTGATCAGGATCAGCGGTGTGATGGCACCCGGGTGGGTCGCCACAAAATGGGCGGCCACGATCGAGCCGAAGGAGTGCCCCAGGAGCACGGTGTCCGGACCAAGGCCCAGCGCCGCCATGAAGTCCGTGACAAAGGTGCCGTACTGCTGCACCGAATGTTTGCCGGAGGCGAACGCGGCGGAACTGCCGAACCCTGGCAGGTCCGGCATGATGATGCGCATTTCCGGCAACTGGTCAGCCACCCGGAGAAGGCCGTGGTGGTCGCCGCGGAAGCCGTGGATGACCAGGATGGTGCGGGTCTCAGGTGAGGGCTGGACGGGTTCGTACGTCCAGTACGCCACGGCGCTGCCGTTGATCACGATGTCTGCGGCACGGGTGCGGGACGCCAGGCCGGCGCTGAAGAACGAGGGCGCCGGGGATGGCTGTTGAGCGGTGGATTTCATGAGCCTCGGTCCTAGTTGACGTTGTCCGGGTGGGACCCGGTGCGCTGCCCGCGGTCAAGCTCAACCAGGGCTGCCATGTCGCGGTCTGAAAGTTCAAAGCCGAAGACGTCCAGGTTTTCCCGGATCCGGGACTCGGAGCTTGCCTTCGGGATGGCGATGTTCCCGAGCTGGATATGCCACCGAAGAATGATCTGGGCCGCAGTCCGGCCGTGCTCGGCCGCCAGGGCCAGGACCACGGGATCCGACAGCACGTGTCCGCGCCCCAGTGGGCTCCAGGCTTCGGTCCGGATGGCCAGGGCGTGGTGCTTCTCCCTGAGTTCCGTCTGCTGGAGCCACGGGTGCAGTTCAATCTGGTTCACGGCGGGCACCACCTCGGCGCTCTCGAGCAGGTGGTCCAGGTGCACCGGCTGGAAGTTGCAGACACCGATGGCCCGGACCTTCCCTTCGCGGTACAGAGTTTCGAGGGCGCGGTACGTATCGGTGAACAGTTCCCGCTTGGCGCAGGGCCAGTGGATCAGGTACATGTCCACATAGTCCAGGCCGAGGTTGACCATGGAGGTATCGAAGGCACGGAGGGTTGCGTCGTACCCCTGGTCATCGTTCCAGACCTTCGTGGTGATGAATACGTCCTCGCGCCGCAGGCCAGGCGAGGATTCCCCCGAACCACCGCTTCTGCCTTCGGAATCCATGGCGGGGCCGAGTCCGCGCGCCACGCCGGTTTCGTTGCCGTACATGGCTGCCGTATCAAAGTGGCGGTAACCGGTGCCCAGGGCCGCGGCCACCAGTCCGGAGGCTTCCGTTGCCGGAACTTTGTACAGCCCGAATCCCAACTGGTCGATCAGCACACCGTTGTTAAGGCTGAGCCGGGGTGAGGTTTTCATAGCATTGACTTTACCCATTGGGCCAGGCGACACCGCCAAAGCCCACCAAGCGGCGCGCGGTGGCTTCATCCACGATCAGATCGGTGGCGAGCCCGGCGGACAGGGCGCCCCGCAGGCCGTTGATCTTCGATGCCCCGGAGACCACGCAGATCCGGCGCCGGACCTGGCGCAGCTGTGAGAGCGCCGGGCCCGTGGAGCGTTCGTTCAGGACGATGCCGTCGGAGGATCCGTCACGCCGGAAAAAGACCGTGGCGACGTCACCCACAACATCAGAATGGGCAAGCACGTTGAGGTCGCTTTCGTCCAGGTAGCCACCCGCGTAGACGTGACTCGGGTAGTCGGCGTGCACGGATCCAACGCCGAAGATGGCGATGCTCATCCGGGCCTGCAGGTCCAGGATGCGCTGCACGCTGCGCTCATTCCACATGGCGGTTTTGGTGGCCGCATGGTCAAAAAAGGCTGGAACGGGGAACTGCTCTACGCGGGCGCCGTACGCACTTCCGAAGCGGCGCATGATGTCACTCGCGTAGGTGATGCCGGTGGTGTGCATGTTGCCGGCGCCGTTCAACTGGACCACCACGGTATCGTGCGTGATCTTGCGGGTGAGGTGCCTGCTGACGGCACTGAGCGTTGATCCCCAGGCGACGCCGATGATCGCATTGGAATCCACCAGGGGGCCGATGGTTCGTGCCGCCTGGATAGCCACCCGGTCCAAGGTTTCCGCCTCGTTCAGGGACTCCACCACCGGAACCACGTGCACGTCCACGCTGTATTCCCGCCTGATCATGCTTTCGAGTTCGGGGCCGGTATCGAGCGGGTTGCGGATCTGGATCTGGACCAAACCCGTATCCCTGGCGGCCGACAAGAGCCTGGAGACGGTGGACCGGGACGTCCGCAGTTCGCGGGCGATCGCGTCCATGGTCAGGTCCTGGAGGTAATACATCTGTGCAGCCCTGAGCGCATCTGAGTGCCGGGAAGGCGTCATTCGGATTCCATTCTGCACGTTTGTGCATAGTGCTTGACTCCATTTTCCATTACTCCAAACAATAGTTGAAGAACGACGTGGCGTCCGGCGGATGCCCGCACGCCAACAAACCCAGGGAGCAGTTTTGGGAATCAGAGATTCATTCAGCCACAGCGGAGCCACGCCCGCCCACAGCCCGGTGCCGCGCACGTCGGTGCAGGGTCTGCGGAATCGTCCGCACGCCAAGGTCTTGATCATCGGCGGTGGCATCAACGGCGTGGGAACTTTCCGCGACCTCGCCCTGCAGGGAGTGGACGTGGCCCTGGTGGAGCGTGGCGACTACTGCCAGGGTGCCAGCGGTGCGTCCTCACACATGATTCATGGCGGCATCCGATATCTGGAAAACGGGGAATTCCGCCTTGTCCGGGAATCCGTGGTGGAACGCAACCGCCTCCTGCGGATCGCACCGCACTATGTGAAGCCCCTCCAGACGACCATCCCCATCTTCAGCACCTTTTCGGGCGTCCTGTCCGCACCCTTGCGGTTCCTCACGCACAAGCAGCAGGGCAAGCCCAAGGAGCGTGGTGCGTTCCTGATCAAACTGGGTCTGAGCATGTACGACTCGTTTTCCCGCGACGGCGGCGCCGTGCCGCGCCACCAGTTCCGCGGACGGAAGCGGGCCCTTGCCGAACTGCCGCAACTGCACCCCGGCATCAAATACGCTGCCACCTACTTCGACGCCTCTGTCCACAACCCCGAGCGGCTCACGCTCGATGTACTCCAGGACGGCGAAAAGGCAGGCAAAGGCAACGGCGGCCCGAATGGCTCAACAGCCCGGGCCAGCAACTACCTCGCACTTCATTCTCTCGGCGGGGCCCCCAGCCAGTCCGGCACTACGGTCCAACTCCGCGACGAACTGACAGGCGAGCTGTTCGATTTCACGGCGGACGTCATCGTCAACACCACCGGCGCCTGGGTGGACCTGACCAACGAAGCAATGGGGGCGGCGTCGGCCTTTATGGGCGGCACCAAGGGATCACACATTGTGCTCGACCACCCGGTCCTGCTCGAGGCCTGCAAGGGCCGGGAGATCTTCTTTGAACACACGGACGGCAGAATCGTCCTCATCTACCCCATGGGCGACCGGGTCCTGGTGGGAACCACTGATATCAACGCCGACATGACGCAGGACGCCGTGTGCACGGACGAGGAGATCGAGTACTTCTTCAACCTGATCGGCCACGTCTTCCCGGACATCAGCGTGCAGCGTGACCAGATCGTCTACACGTTCTCCGGCGTCCGTCCGCTGCCACGCCACGACGCCACCCAGCCCGGGTTTGTCTCGCGCGACTACCGGATCGAACGGCGCACCCCGGCTGCCGGGGCACCCGGCTCAGGAGCCGCCGTCGTACTCAGCCTGGTGGGCGGCAAGTGGACCACTTTCCGGGCGCTGGCGGAGCACATGGCAAATGATGTGCTTGCCGAGCTGGGGATGGAACGCAAAGTCTCGACGGCGAAACTCGCCATCGGAGGCGGCGCCGGCTTCCCCGAGGATGAGGCCGGAATCCAGAAATGGATCAAGGCCCACACGGGTAGCGGCCGGGACGCGGACCGCTCCGCTGTCCTGCTGACGCGCTACGGCATGAGGGCAAACGACGTGGTCCGCTACCTTGATGCCGGCCCGGACAGGCTGCTCCGTTCCACACGTGAACTTAGTGTCCGGGAGCTGGAGTTCATGGCCCGGAACGAGCAGATCGGGCACCTCATCGATGTCCTTGTCCGGCGTACGTCGCTTGCCTTCCGGGGGCTGGTGACCGGTGAACTCCTCGTCGAGATAGCCGATGTCCTTTCAGGCCCGCTCGGCTGGGACGCGGCCACCAGGGCGGACGAGATCCAACATGCCCGGGAGGTGCTGGAGCGCCTCCACGGCGTGCAGATCCACAGCCTGGTGGCCTAGGCAGGCCAGGCTGCAGCCGGGGCGTCAAAGCGCTCCGGTTCAACGGTCCTTCAACCCGCGAAGGACCGCAAAATAGAAAATAGAGGAGTCAATGATGTCTCTGGGAATTGTTTTTCTTTCCGAAGTCTTCGGAACGGCGATGCTCACCCTGCTGGGTTGCGGTGTCGTGGCCAACGTTGCCCTGAAGGGCACAAAAGGCAACAGCGGCGGGTTCCTGATGGTGACCTGGGGGTGGGGGATAGCCGTCTTCGCGGGTGTTTTTGTTGCCGCCAAATCCGGCGCCCACCTCAATCCCGCCGTCACGCTGGGCCTGCTGGTTAAGGGCAGCAAGGAGTACGCCAAGGACGTCCCCGTGGACGTCGCGTCCACGTTCACGTACTTCGGTGGCGAACTGCTTGGCGCTTTCCTGGGCGCGGTCATTTGCTGGGCCGCTTACAAGCAGCACTACGATGCCGAGCCCGTGGCAGCCAACAAGCTCGCAACCTTCTCCACCGGTCCGGCCATCCGCTCCACGCCGTGGAACCTCGTCACGGAGATCATCGGCACCTTCGTCCTGGTCTTCGTCATCCTGACATTTGGTGGGACACCCTCAGGCCTGGGCCCGCTGGCGGTCGCCCTGCTCGTGGTGGGCATTGGTGTGTCACTGGGCGGACCCACAGGCTACGCAATCAACCCAGCACGTGACCTCGGGCCCCGCATCGCACACGCAATCCTGCCCATCAAGGGCAAGGGTTCAAGTGACTGGGCCTACTCCTGGATTCCCGTGGTGGGGCCGCTGGTTGGCGGAGCGCTTGCCGGCCTGGTGGCCCTCTGGGTGCCCATGATCATGCCTACCCTCGCCGGCTAGTAACTGCTTTCATAAACACACACAAAAACAAGACAAGGACGTCAACATGAACCAGTACGTAATCGCCATTGACCAAGGCACCACCAGCACCCGCGCCATCGTGTTCGACCACAGCGGCAACATCGTCTCCTCGGGCCAGATGGAACACGAGCAGATCTTCCCGCAGGCGGGCTGGGTAGAGCACAACCCCGCCGAAATCTGGAACAACACCCGCGAGGTAATTGCTTCCGCCCTCTCCAAGGCGAACCTGACCCGGCACGACATCGCCGCCGTCGGAATTACCAATCAGCGCGAGACCGCCGTTGTCTGGGACAAGACCACGGGCGAGGCCGTCTATAACGCGATTGTCTGGCAGGACACCCGGACCCAAGACATCGTGGATGAGCTGGCCAAGGACGGCGGTCCGGAGCGGTTCAAACAGAAGGTGGGCCTGCCCCTGGCGACCTACTTCTCCGGAACGAAAATCAAGTGGATCCTGGACAACGTCGACGGCGCCCGGGCCAAGGCGGAAGCCGGGGATCTGGTCTTTGGCAACACCGACGCCTGGGTCCTCTGGAACTTGACCGGCGGGGTGGACGGCGGCGTGCACGTCACAGACGTCACCAATGCCTCACGCACGCTGTTCATGGACCTCGAAACGCTGAGCTGGGATGAGGAGATCCTGGGCATCTTCGGCGTGCCGCTGAGCATGATGCCGGCCATCAAGTCCTCCTCGGAGGTCTACGGCACCGTGCACACTTCCCAGCTGCTGCGCGAAGTTCCGGTTTCCGGCATTCTGGGTGACCAGCAGGCGGCTACGTTCGGCCAGGCGGCGTTCGAGGCCGGTGAAGCCAAAAACACGTACGGCACCGGCTGTTTCCTGATCTTCAACACCGGCGAGGAGATCGTCCACTCGAAGAACGGACTGCTCACCACAGTCGGGTACAAGCTTGGCGATGCCCCAACGCACTATGCGCTGGAAGGCTCCATCGCGGTCACGGGTTCCCTGATCCAGTGGCTCCGGGACAACCTCGGCATGATCAGCAGCGCGCCGGAAGTGGAAACGCTAGCGGCGGCCGTTAAGGACAACGGCGGCGTCTACATCGTCCCGGCCTTCTCGGGGCTCTTCGCCCCGTACTGGCGTTCGGACGCCCGCGGCGCCATCGTGGGCCTGACCCGGTTCGTCAACAAGAACCACATCGCCCGAGCGGCGCTGGAGGCCACGGCCTTCCAAACCCGCGAGGTACTGGATGCAGTCAACGCTGACTCCGGCGTCCCGCTCACCGAGCTGAAGGTCGACGGCGGGATGGTGGCCAACGACGCGCTGATGCAGTTCCAAGCGGATATCCTGGGCGTTCCCGTGATCCGGCCGAAGGTTGTGGAGACCACCGCCCTGGGCGCAGCCTACGCTGCCGGCCTCGCCGTCGGCTTCTGGAAGGACCTCGGCGAACTCTCATCCAACTGGTCCGAGGACAAGCGGTGGGAACCGAAGCTGGACCAGGCCGAGCAGGACCGGCAGCTGCGCCTGTGGAAGAAGGCCGTGACGAAGTCCATGGATTGGGTCGACGAGGACGTGAAGTAGTCCCGAGTTGAATGAGAGGGGCCGCCTTACCTCGGCGAGGAAGGCGGCCCCTGCCCCGCCCGCTTCGCGGTGCCCACCACACCCGGGCGAGGGGCCGCCTTCCCCGCTTACTGGCCAGCGCGCCGTCCATTGCTGCCCTACGTGACTTCACTCCGCTCGTGGCGACTTGCGTTTAGGTGGAGGGGCGGGTGCGCTAAAGTAGTTCTATGCGTGCGATCCTTCTGCTTAGCTAGCCGCCCGGTGTCCGGAAACTACCGGAATGCCGCGCGGCTGCCCCTCCATGGAGAGGGGCTTTTGTGTGTCCGGGCAAGTTTGACGGGCCGGCAGCAGAAGGGATCAGACCGTTGTGGCAGCACCGATGCCACTACAGAACAGAAGAGGGCAGCAGTGAGCGTTCAGCCGGAGACAGAGACCGGAACAGCAGCAGTGGCGGCAGAATCACCCGAAGAGGGTGCCTACAGCTTCGCGGCGATGGAGGCCAAGTGGCCGCAGGTGTGGGAAGACCTCAAAGTTTTCACGCCGGTGGATGATGGTTCCCGCGAGCGCCGCTACGTGCTGGACATGTTCCCGTACCCCTCGGGTGACCTGCACATGGGCCACGCCGAGGCCTTCGCCATGGGCGATGTTGTGGCCCGGTACCTGCGGCAAAAGGGCTTCGACGTCCTGCACCCGATCGGGTGGGACTCCTTCGGGTTGCCTGCGGAAAACGCCGCCATCAAGCGCAACGCCCACCCAAGCGAGTGGACCTACGCCAACATCGACACCCAGGCGGCGTCGTTCAAGCGTTACGCGATCTCCGCGGACTGGTCCCGGCGCGTCCACACCTCGGACCCCGAGTACTACCGCTGGACCCAGTGGCTGTTCAAGCGCTTCTACGAGAAGGGCCTGGCATACCGCAAGGACTCCCCGGTTAACTGGTGCCCCAAGGACCAGACTGTCCTGGCCAATGAACAGGTGGTCAACGGTGCCTGCGAACGCTGCGGCACCCCCGTCACCAAGAAGTCCCTGAACCAGTGGTACTTCAAGATCACCGAGTACGCTGACCGGCTGCTCGATGACATGGACGAGCTGCGCGGCCACTGGCCCGAGCGCGTGCTGGCGATGCAGAAGAACTGGATCGGCCGCTCCGAAGGTGCGCACGTCAACTTTGTGATCGAAGCCGACGGCGTCAAGCCAGCCAAGGACGTCACGGTCTTCACCACCCGCCCGGACACCCTCTACGGTGCCACGTTCTTTGTTGTGGCCGCCGACGCACCGATCGCCGTCGAACTCGTCACCGAAGAGCACACCGCCGCCCTGGACGCCTACCGCGAACAGGTCAAGGCACTGACCGAAATCGAACGCCAGTCCACCGAACGGGAAAAGACTGGTGTGTTCACCGGCCGCTACGCCGTCAACCCGCTGAACGGCGAAAAGCTGCCGGTCTGGGCTGCTGACTACGTCCTGGCTGACTACGGCACCGGCGCCATCATGGCCGTCCCCGCCCACGACCAGCGCGACCTCGACTTTGCCAAGACGTTCGACCTGCCCGTCCGCGCAGTGCTGGACACCGGCGAAGAGGACCCCACCGTTTCCGGCAAGGCCACCTCCGGCGAGGGCACCCTGATCAACTCAGGCGTCCTCGATGGGCTGCCGAAGGCAGAAGCCATCCCCGCCGCCATCGGCATGCTGGAAAAGCAGGGCACCGGCGAGAAGTTCGTTAACTTCCGCCTGCGTGACTGGCTGCTGAGCCGCCAGCGGTTCTGGGGCACGCCTATCCCGATCATCCACTGCCCTGACTGCGGCGAGGTTCCTGTTCCCGATGAACAGCTGCCTGTGCGGCTGCCGGCGGACCTGCGCGGCGAGGACCTGTCCCCGAAGGGCACGTCACCGCTGGCCGCCGCTGAAGCCTGGGTCAATGTTGACTGCCCCAACTGCAACGGGCCGGCCAAGCGCGATACCGACACCATGGACACCTTCGTGGACTCGTCCTGGTACTTCCTGCGGTTCGTCTCGCCGCAGTACACCGAGGGCCCGTTCGATCCCGCCAAGATCAACGAGTGGATGCCGGTAGGCCAGTATGTGGGCGGCGTGGAGCACGCCATCCTGCACCTGCTGTACGCCCGGTTCTTCACCAAGGTCATCCACGACCTCGGCATGATTGACGCCGACGAACCGTTCAGCGCGCTGCTGAACCAGGGCCAGGTCCTCAACGGGGGCAAGGCCATGAGCAAGTCGCTGGGCAACGGCGTGGACCTCAGTGAGCAGCTGGACAAGTACGGCGTGGACGCCGTGCGCCTCACCATGATCTTCGCGTCCCCGCCGGAGGACGACGTCGACTGGGCGGACGTTTCGCCGTCGGGCTCCGCAAAGTTCCTGGCCCGCGCCTGGCGCCTGGCGCAGGACGTCACCAGTGAGCCGGGTGCCGACGTGACCGCCGGTAACCGTGCTCTGCGTTCCGTCACGCACCGCACCATTGCTGACGCCGCTGCGCTGTTGGACACCAACAAGTTCAACGTGGTGGTGGCCAAGCTGATGGAGCTGGTTAATGCCACCCGCAAAACCATCGATGCAGCCAGCGGCGCCGGCGGGGCGGATCCCGCCGTCCGGGAGGCGGCGGAAGCTGTTGCCGTCATCCTGAGCCTCTTCGCGCCGTACACCGCGGAAGACATGTGGAACGTCCTGGGCCATCCCGCATCCGTGGCGAACGCCGGCTGGCCGGTACACGACGAAGCGCTGCTGGTCCAGGACACCGTCACCGCGGTGGTCCAGGTCCAGGGCAAGGTCCGTGACCGCCTCGAAGTCTCGCCCGGGATCGGCGAAGACGAACTGCGGGAACTGGCTCTGGCCAGCGAAAACGTCCAGCGCGCGCTTGACGGCCGCGGCATCCGCACGGTGATCGTGAGAGCGCCTAAACTGGTCAACATCGTCCCGGCCTAGCCCGGGGCACCGGCCGCCGGGCCCAACCGGCGGCCGGCCCTAGACCAGGAGGCGCTCTTGCCTGACCGTGACGCCGCCGCATGGCAATGGGTTCGGGAGCGTCTGGCTTCCCTCCGTCCCGCGCCGCGCCAGGGCACGCAGCCGTCGCCAGTCCCGGCGGCGCCCGCCGTCGTCGTCCGTACCGCGGTGGTGACCGATTCTGCCTCCGCGCTGCCGGCCGACTGGGTGCATTCGTGTACCGGTGACGGCCGCCTGACTGTCATCCCGATGCCTGTCATGGTGGGCGCGGAAATCTACGGCGAGGGCGAAGACGACATCACCGAAACCATTGCGCTGGCACTCGCCAGTGGCACCTCGGTCAAAACGTCCCGCCCGTCGCCCGGGCAGTTCGAACAGGCCTTCCTGGTCGCCGAACGCCTGGGTTTCGAAGGCGTGGTCTCCATCCACATCTCCGGCGGCCTGTCCGGAACGGCGGATGCGGCGCGGCTCGCGGCCACCAGGGTGACAATCCCCGTGGAAGTCCTCGACTCCTCCACCGTGGGCATGGCCCTGGGCATGGGTGTGCAGGCCGCGGTGGCGGCAGCCGCGGAAGGCAGCGACATCACAGCCGTAGCCGCCGCGGCGGCTGAGCAGTTCGCGCGAACCAAGGTCTATTTCTACGTGCCCAGCCTTGAACAGCTCCGTAGGGGCGGCCGGATCGGCGCCGCCGCGTCGCTGCTGGGGACCATGTTCGCCATCAAACCCATCCTGGCCGTCGACGACGGCAAGATCGTACCGCTGGAAAAGGTCAGGTCAGCGGTAAGAGCCGTCGCCCGCCTGGAGGAGCTGGCCGCCGCGGACGCCGCATCGCGCCCCCACGGCCAGGCCCGCCTCGCCGTCCACCACTTCGGGAATCCGGCGGAGGCAGAGGCTTTGGCAGCCCGGTTGTCCGCTGCCTTGCCCAGCTGTCCGCCGGCCCAGATCAGCTCCCTGCCCGCCGTCCTGGCAGCCCACGCGGGGCTCGGCGTGCTCGCGGTGATCGTGGGGGAGAGCGGCCTGACTGTGCCGAACTCGGAACCGGAGTTGCCGGCAGTTTCCACATAGGTACTGCCGGGACTGTCACCGGCGGCCTTGGTTCCCTAGCGTTGGGTGCATGTCACGCCGGGACGCTGGAGCAGCAGCACGCCAGGGGGCCCGGCATGCCCGGGATCGGCTGCAGTCCACGCTCGGAGCTGGCCGGGGGCTTCTGCTCACCGACGGCGGCACAAAGGTTTTTGAGTACGACGGCGATGCTCACGGCTCCGGCGATGACGCCACTTCGGGGGCTGCTGAGGAGTCCCCGGCCGGTACAGGCAGGACTGGACCGGCCCTGAGGTGGCGGGTGGGCCTGCGGGTCGCTCTGTTCATCGCCGTACTCGCGGTGCTGGCCGGCGCCTGGTTCTGGTCACAGGTGGCTGACGGTCAGCCCGAAGTCAGGCCACTCAGCGACATTTCATCCCAGGCCAGCCTCCCCACGGAGGAAGGAACCCAGGACCAGGAGCCCCACGTGGCCGATCCGCCTGGGCTGCCATCGGAAACTTCGTCGGCCGGAACAGTCATCATCCATGTGGCCGGTGCCGTGGCCGTGCCAGGGGTTGTGCAACTGCCCGCTGGCAGCCGGGTTCACCAGGCAGTCGCCGCAGCCGGCGGCGGTACGCCCACGGCAGACCTGAACCGCCTCAACCTTGCTGCCGTGCTGACCGACGGACAAAAGCTCTTCGTTCCCCAGGCCGGTGAGGAAATCCCCGCCGATTCGTCCGGCCCACCAGGGGACTCGGGGGAGGGGACTGGCGGCGGGACTGCATCAGCAGGGGGGAAGGTCAACCTCAACACAGCAAGCGTCGAAGAACTGGACGCCCTGCCGAAGGTTGGGCCGGTACTGGCGCAGCGGATCGTGGACTGGCGCAAGGAGCACGGCGCCTTCAAGTCCGTCGAGGAGCTGGACGCCGTGGACGGTGTGGGTCCCAAGATGCTTGAAACACTCCTTCCCCTGGTGGGCGTCTGAGATGGCCGGGCGCAGCCAGTGGAGCCGCTTTGTTGACTCAGCCGTGCAGGGCCAGCGGGCTCCCGGCGCTTTCCCGGCTTCGGTGGGTAGGCCGGCCGTGACTCCGCCCACTGGAGTTCAAACCGTGGGGTTAAACCTCCGCAGGCTGGGTGAACGCGCCGGGACGAAACTTCAGGGCCAGGAGCGATCTACTTCATCAGCGGACGCGCCGCGTCGGCGCACGGACGTCAGGCTGGCGCTGCCCACCTTCCTCGTCTGGAGTGCCGCCTTGGCGGGCGTCTGGCTTACGCCTGCGGCATTGGTAGGGCTGTGCAGCGGCTTGGTGCTATTGGCCACGTTGCTGTTGATCCGGGCCTCTCGCGGCAGGGGGCTGGTGTCCTGCCGGCGGAGCTTTCTGATGACCACCGCGGTTGCCTTATTACTGGCTGCGACCGCCGCTGCCCATTCGGCCGTCTCCTCGTCGCAACGCCACGATGGGCCGTTTGCCGAAGCTGTCGCGGCCGGGAACTCTGTGGTGGCCATCCTGGAAGTGACCGGATCCCCGCGGGCCATGACCGTCCCGGGAACTTCGGGGCCGCCCGAACGGTGGTCGGTGACGGCGCAGACGCAGGAGGTTACGGTCAGCAGCCAGGTCATCCGCACCCGAGCCCCAGTTGTGGTCATGGGCGGCAAGGGCTGGGGAGATCTGGTGCCCGGGCAGTTGGTCCGGACGGCCGGGAAGCTGAAGGCGCCGGACGCAGGCCAGCAAGAAAGCGCTGTCTTGTCGGCTTCCCTCCCACCCCGGGCCGGTTCCGGGACGGTCAGCAGCGCCGCACTCGATGATGCCAACGCCCCGGCCTGGCAGCTCGTTGCGAAGGATCTTCGCGTCCGGTATGTCTCCAGTGCGTCCTTCCTTGCTGCGGATCCAGCCGGTCTCCTCCCGGGCATGGTCACCGGAGATACCAGCGCCCTGGACGAAGGGCTGAATGCGGCCATGAAAACGGTGGGCATGACCCACCTGACCGCGGTCTCTGGGGCAAACTGCAGCCTGGTCCTTGGCGCGCTGCTGCTTGCTGCACGTAGCCTTCGCCTGCCCCGGTTCCCGGCGGCAGGGCTGGCTTTGACCGGGCTGGGATTGTTTGTGGTGCTGGTGGGCCCGGATGCCAGCGTGCTGCGCGCTGCGTTGATGGGTTCAATCGCAGTTGCGTCGTTGGCAGGGGGTCGTATGGGCCGCGGACTCAGTTTCCTCTGCCTCGCTGTGATGGGTCTGTTGTTGATCGATCCCGGTCTCGGTACCAGCTTTGGCTTTCTGTTGTCGGTGCTCGCGACTCTGGGCATCATCGTTTTGGGACGGCGGATGATTGAGTGGACTCCGGCGGTGATTCCGCGCTGGGCGGCTGCGGCTTGGGCCGTCCCGCTCTCCGCGCAATTGCTGTGCGGTCCGGTGATAGTGCTCCTGCAGCCCCAGTTCTCGACCTATTCACTGCTTGCGAACCTGATGGCAGCCCCGCTGGTGGCGCCGGTGACGTTGCTGGGAACGGCAGCGGTCCCGCTGGTGGTCGCCGCACCGTGGCTGGCAACGGTCCTGATCGCCGTGGCCGGGACTTTCAGTGCCGGGGTGGCAGGAACCGCGCGGATTACGGCCGGGTTGCCGGGGGCCGCGCTGCCGTGGCCCGAGGGCCCGTTCGGTCTCCTGACTATGGTGCTGTTCTCCGTGCTGACGCTTGGTATTCTCTGGCTCGCCGTCCGGCCGCGTCAGGTGTTCCGTTGGGTCCTGGCACTACACTCCCGGACAGAACAGATGCTGGGCTTCGTGGAACGGTACGTGTTGGCCACCTTCGAGCGCTCCGGGTCAGGCCGGCGTGGGACCGCACAGCATAGCGCCGGCTTGGTGGCCGCGGCCCACCGTGGCAGGCTTAGACACTGCACCAGAATTTCCGGGAGGAATCCACCATGGCCGCAGCCCCGACCATACGAACCAAAACTTCGGCGTCCAACTCGGCCACCTGGCGGGACGTGACGCCTGCCGAAATCGTCCTGGTGGGCGGACCGGAGGAATACCTCGGCATCCGCGCCATGGACCATATCCGCGCCCAGGTGCGGACGGCGTTCCCTGACGTCGAAGTCAGCCGCCTCATGGCCGGCACCTACGAAGCGGGGACCCTCGCCATGAACGTCAGTCCCTCACTCTTCGGTGAGCGCAAGCTGATCGAGGTCGAAGGCGTTGAAGGCATGAACGACGCCTTCCTGGCCGACGCACTGACCTACCTGGCCCGCCCGGAGCCGGACGCGGTGCTCGTCCTGCGCCACGCCGGGGGAGTCCGGGGCAAGAAGCTGCTTGATGCCGTCAAAAACGGGGGCTGGCCGGTAGTGGACTGTCAGCCCCTGAAGAAGGACGCGGACAAGGCTACCTTCGTGGCAACTGAATTCAGGGCCGCCGGACGGAAGATCAGTTCAGACGCCGTACAGACGCTGGTCAATGCTGTGGGCGCCAACCTTTCGGAACTCGCGGCGGCATGCAGTCAACTGATTGCGGATGCCACGGGGGCGGTGACCCCGGAGTTGGTGGACCGCTACTATGGCGGCCGGATTGAGGCCACGGCCTTCAAGGTCGCGGACGCCGCCATGGCCGGAAACGGGCCACTGGCGCTTTCCACCCTCCGCCACGCGCTGGCCACCGGAGCCGATCCGGTTCCGTTGGTGGCGGCGCTGGCGGCCAAGCTGCGGACGGTGGCCAAGGTTGCTGGCGCCCACGGGTCTCCGGCGCAGATCGCCCGGGAACTGGGCATGCAGCCCTGGCTTGTGGAGCAGGCCCAACGCGATGTGCGCCGGTGGACCCCGGAGGGCCTGGTCCGCTCCATCCAGGCCACTGCCGAGGCCGACGCCCAGGTCAAGGGCCTTTCGCGTGATCCTGTCTATGCCGTCGAACACGCCGTGACCATCATTGCGACCTCTGTGCGGGGGCACTGACTCCAGCTGATCTTGGCTGCGGTCGGTGGCCCTGACGGAAGCCTTGATGGCTTAAAGATGTGTGGCCGGCACCCATCGGGTGCCGGCCACAATCATCAGTTCAGGTGAACTGGAAACCTTACAGCGCGTTGACCTTCTTGGAGATGGCCGACTTGCGGTTTGCTGCGTTGTTCTTGTGCAGAACACCCTTGCTGACAGCCTTGTCCAGCTTGCGGCCGGCAACAAGCAGGGCAGCGGCAGCTGCATCCTTGTCGGTGGACTCAACGGCGGTGTTGACGGCGCGGATGGCCGTCTTCAGCTCAGACTTGACTGCGTTGTTGCGCAGGCGGGCCTTCTCGTTGGTAAGGATGCGCTTCTTCTGGGACTTGATATTAGCCACGTGTGAACTCTCTTTTTAATGCGGAAATGGTCTAGAGGGCTTTCAGATTGGCCATTGACTGAGCGGCGTGGGGATACCTATGGCGACCAACCATGAGTGGCCGTCGACCTGCACGGACACACAGCTATATAGAATAGCAGACCCCCCGGAAGCTGGCCATTTGGCGGCCTACTTCCAGCCGTGTCGGCGCCGGATGCCTGCTGCCACCAGATCGTAGCGTTTCCGGTCCAGAACAGCACCTTCGCGCCGGATGGCGTCCGGGCTGAGCTGCAGGATCCGCCCGAGGTTCGCCTCGCTGGGCCGCTGCTGGCGGTCCCAACTGCCGGTTCCGATGTCCACGTAGTCTCCGGTTCCGTTGCCGGCATGGTCGTGGTCCTTGCTGGTGAGCATCACCCCCAGCAGATACTGCCGGTTCTTGCCCACGAGGAGAACCGGCCGGTCTTTGCCCCGGCTGTGGTCCTCCTCGTACGGAACCCATGCCCACACAATTTCGCCGGGGTCTGGACTGCCGTCGGGCTGCGGGGCGTACCGGATGGCTGCTGTGCCGTTGAAGTCGCCAGGGTAGGCGCCGGGCGGGGCCGGCTTGGCCTGCGGTGCCTGCCGGGCCGGCTTGGGAACGCCCGATCCTGCAGATCGGTTTGGGTCGGAACGGAACTTCTGCAGGAACCTGACGGAGGTCCGGACGGCGTTGGCCAAGGAGCGGAGGTTGATAGGCATGGGGCAAGACTATCGTCGGGCCCCCGTGCGGGTTTGACCTGAATGCAATACGATGCGTCCGGACGTGGGAGACTGGAAGTTCCAAATGTGCGGTCCAGCCGCAGGGTGCCTTCGGTGCGTCCTGGCGGCGGCGGCACGAATGTCAACAGTAAGGACCCTGCGTGTCTCCCATGGCCCGCACCGCCCCGGTGCCCGCCGCGACTGATCCGGCCATCATTCGGAATTTCTGCATCATCGCGCACATTGACCACGGTAAATCCACCCTGGCTGACCGCATGCTGCAGTTCACCGGGGTGGTTAAGTCCCGCGATATGAAGGCCCAGTATCTGGATCGCATGGACATCGAGCGCGAACGCGGCATCACCATTAAGTCCCAGGCGGTCCGTATGCCCTGGGAGCTCGACGGGACAAGCTACGCGCTGAACATGATCGACACCCCCGGTCACGTGGACTTCACCTACGAGGTGTCCCGTTCGCTGGCAGCCTGCGAAGGGGCAGTACTGCTTGTTGACGCGGCGCAGGGCATCGAGGCGCAGACACTCGCAAACCTGTACCTGGCGATGGAAAACAACCTCACCATCATCCCGGTGCTGAACAAGATCGACCTCCCGGCGGCTCAGCCCGAGAAGTACGCGGCCGAACTGGCCAGCCTGATCGGCGGCGACCCCGACGACGTGCTCCGCGTTTCCGGCAAGACCGGCATGGGTGTCGAGGTCCTGCTGGACAAGATTGTCCGCGACCTGCCGGCTCCCGTGGGGGACCCGAACGCGCCAGCGCGCGCCATGATCTTCGACTCCGTCTACGATACGTACCGCGGTGTGGTCACTTACGTCCGTGTGGTTGATGGCATGCTGCACCCCCGTGAACGCATCCAGATGATGTCCACCCGGGCCACCCACGAACTCCTGGAGATCGGGGTGAGCTCCCCGGAGCCCACTCCCTCCAAGGGCCTCGGCGTCGGCGAAGTGGGCTACCTCATCACCGGTGTGAAGGACGTCCGCTTGTCCAAGGTGGGCGACACCGTCACCAATCTTGCCAAGCCCGCCACGCAGTCGCTTCCCGGCTATGCGGATGCCAAGCCGATGGTCTTCTCCGGCCTGTACCCCTTGGACGGCACGGACTACCCCGTGCTCCGCGATGCGCTGGAGAAGCTGATGCTTAACGACGCCGCGCTGGTTTATGAGCCCGAAACGTCAGCCGCGCTCGGCTTCGGCTTCCGCGTTGGCTTCCTCGGTTTGCTCCACCTGGAAATCACCAGGGAGCGGCTCGAGCGCGAATACAATCTTGACCTGATCTCCACCGCCCCCAACGTGGAGTATGAGGTCACGCTGGAGGACAAGAAGGTGGTCCACGTGACCAACCCCAGCGAATACCCCTCCGGCAAGATCGCCGAGGTCCGCGAGCCGATGGTGGCTGCCACTATCCTGGCGCCCAATGAGTTTGTGGGCGCCATCATGGAACTTTGCCAGAGCCGCCGCGGTGTTATTGGCGGCATGGACTACCTGTCCGAGGACAGGGTGGAAATCCGGTACCGGTTGCCGCTTGCCGAGATCGTGTTCGACTTCTTTGACATCCTCAAATCCAAGACCCGGGGCTACGGCTCGCTGGATTGGAAGGCCGACGGCGAGCAGGTGGCCGACCTGGTCAAGGTGGACATCATGCTCCAGGGCGAACAGGTGGATGCCTTCTCGGCCATCACGCACCGTGAGAAGGCCTATGCCTACGGCGTGATGATGACCGGCAAACTGCGCGAGCTCATTCCCCGCCAGCAGTTCGAGGTACCCATCCAGGCTGCCATCGGCTCCAGGATCATCGCCCGGGAAAGCATCCGCGCCATCCGCAAGGACGTTCTGGCCAAGTGCTACGGCGGCGACATTTCCCGTAAGCGCAAGCTGCTGGAGAAGCAGAAGGAAGGCAAAAAGCGCATGAAAATGGTGGGCCGCGTTGAGGTTCCCCAAGAAGCCTTCATCGCTGCGCTGACCACTGACGAGTCCAAGGACAAGGCCAAGAAGTAGTGATGACAGTGGCCGGCAACACCGGAGGCCCCTGCAATGCCTAGCATTCTTCCGCTCGGTGACCCGGCGCCGTCGGACGGTCTGCTGCCCGCCCAGGCAGTGGACGGTGCGGCGGACCGGGCCTTCGGACTCTACGTACACATCCCGTTCTGTGCGGTGCGCTGCGGATACTGCGATTTCAACACGTACACGGCCACCGAGCTCGGCGGCGGAGCGTCGCAGGACGCCTATGCCAGCACGGCAGTGTCTGAAGTGGACTTTGCCGCCACGGTCCTGCGGGACTCTGGTCTTCCGGACCGGCCCCTGAGCACAGTCTTCTTCGGCGGCGGCACCCCCACGCTGCTTCCCGCGGAGGACCTCGCCCGGATCGTGACGGCCGCCGTCGGGCACTGGGGCCTGGAACCCGGCGCCGAAGTGACCACCGAAGCAAACCCGGACTCGGTCACCCCTGCCTCCCTGCAGGTGCTGGCCGATGCCGGTTTCACCCGGGTTTCCTTTGGCATGCAGTCGGCTGTTCCCCACGTCCTCAAAGTCCTGGACCGCACACACACGCCCAGCCGCGTGCCGCAGGTGGTGCAGTGGGCGCGCGAGGCCGGACTGGCCGTGAGCCTGGACCTTATCTACGGGACACCGGGGGAGTCCCTTGAGGACTGGCGGTTCTCGCTGGAGACGGCACTGTCCTACCAGCCCGACCACATCAGTGCCTACGCGCTGATCGTGGAGGACGGCACCAAACTTGCCGCACAGATCCGCCGGGGCGAAGTCCCGGGAATCGACGACGACGACCATGCCGACAAATACGAACTCGCCGACCAGCTGATCGGTGCGGCCGGCCTCAGCTGGTATGAAGTCAGCAACTGGTCCCGGACGCCGGAGCAGGCATGCCGGCACAACCTGGCGTACTGGCGCGGGGACGACTGGTGGGGCATCGGACCAGGTGCACACTCGCACGTCGGCGGAGTGCGGTGGTGGAACGTGAAGCACCCCACGGCCTATGCCGGACGGCTCGCGCAGGGCCTGTCACCGGCCGCCGGGCGGGAAACGCTCGACGCCGAAACCCGCGATGTGGAGCGCGTGATGCTCGAGGCCCGGCTTGTGTCGGGGCTGGCAACGTCAACGCTGGGCGAACACGGCCGTCACGCCGTGGCCGGGCTCATCGCCGACGGCCTGGTGGAGCCACCGGCAGCCTTCCATGGCACGCTGGTATTGACCCTGAAGGGCCGCCTGTTGGCCGACGCAGTGGTCCGCAGGATCCTGCCGGACTGACGCTTGACCCCGCGTTGGTGGGGCTTACTTCAGCCAGCGCAGGTTGTACTGGTAGCGGTGCGGCTGTCCCTTGTTGACATGGATGCCTGCGGCGACCGAGAAGCAGGTCAGGGCAATCCAGATCAGGGTGGCGATGACAGCGAAAATGTTTCCTACCACCGGGATGAACACCAGGACATTGGCCACCAGCGCAGCAATGGTGGGAGGCAGGCTGAAGTTCAGTGCTTCCTTGGATTCCTGGGCGGTAAAGGGCCCGCGCTCACGGAAAATCAGGTAGATCAGCAGCGACGGAACACAGCCGAGAATCCCGCCGAAGTGTGCCAGCGTGGCCCATTGGCGGTCTTCGCTGGCCGTCAGCGGCAGCGCATTAGCCGGAACGCCCTGGTACTCGGAACGTCCCTGACCGCCGTGGTCGTCCCGGTGCTCGCGTGCGTTTTGTGCCACGGTTTTCTTCCTTCGAAAGTGCAATGGTGCTGGGTTGGAAAATGCTGGACTGAAGCAACTGCAGCCTCCGCAGTACCAAGAATACTGGTTCATCCACCAAATGCCGCCGCCCGAGCCGGATCCGGCGTTAAGGCACCGTCAGGAAGTCGATGACTTCCTCCACCCGCCCGAGCAGTGATGCCTCCAGGTCCGCGTAGCTGCGGACAGCGCCCAGCAGCCTTTGCCAGCCAAGCCCGATATCTTCCTTCGTGGAGTGCGGCCAGCCGAACGCCGTCAGGATGCCCGTCTTCCAGTCCTGCCCGCGGGGCACCACGGGCCACTGTTCGATGCCCAGGACAGCGGGCCGGATGGCCTGCCACACGTCAACGTAAGGGTGGCCGACGATCAGCACATTGCCGGCAGCGCCGGGGGAAGCCATTACGGCCGCAGCAATGCGCGACTCCTTCGAGTCCGGGACCAAGTGGTCCACCAGTACCCCCAGCCGGCGGCCCGGACCGGGACCGAACGCGGCCACCGCCCCCGTGAGGTCATCAATGCCGTGCAAAGGCTCGACGACGATGCCCTCTACGCGGAGATCGTCACCCCAGACCTTCTCCACCAGTTCGGCGTCGTGTTTTCCTTCTACCCAGATTCTGCTCGCCTTGGCCACCTGGGCACGCTGGCCGGCCACGCGGACCGAGCCGGACGCTGTCCGGCCTGCTACGACGGGGGCAGCCTGCCTGGGCGCAGGGGGAACGAGCCGGATGGGCTGCCCCTCCAGGAGGAACCCGAAGCCGAGCCGGAAGGATCGGGACTTGCCGCGCCGATCTTCGAGGGCCACTACATGCATGCCACCGGACTTCTCCACCCGGGTCACCGCTCCCACCCAGCCGGACTGGGCGTCTTCAAGAACCATGCCGCGTTCCACGGGAACCTCAGGAAGTTCGCTTCTGACGGGTGCGGTGATCTCCTGCGGACCCCAGTTCTGGTATTGCATGGATTGATTCCGCCTTGCCGCTAGATCCTGGCCCGGAATTTCGCCCGGAGCGGTACCAATGCTAACAACGGGGTGACTCATATTAGACTGTTAGCACTTAGGCATGTCGAGTGCTAACCCTGCAGTGACCACGGATGGAGGTGGAGTATGAGCGAGCCGCGCAAACTCGAAGTACTGCGCGCCATCGTGGAGGACTATGTGCACTCCCGCGAGCCGGTGGGTTCCAAAGCGCTCGTGGAACGCCACCACCTCGGCGTGTCCAGTGCCACCATCCGCAACGACATGGCGGCCTTGGAAGACGACGGACTGATCACGGCCCCGCACACCAGCGCCGGGCGGATCCCCACAGACAAAGGCTACCGGCTGTTTG
Source organism: Pseudarthrobacter lactosi (assembly GCF_055412785.1). NCBI lineage: Bacteria > Bacillati > Actinomycetota > Actinomycetes > Micrococcales > Micrococcaceae > Pseudarthrobacter > Pseudarthrobacter lactosi. The sequence continues at coordinate 653,764 of NZ_JBVAYS010000001.1, read as the reverse complement.
TGGACCAGATTTCAGCGGTGAAGCCGCTTTCCCAGGCGGAACGGAGGGCAATCCAGGCGCTGCTGGAGGGCGCAGACGATCTTGACGACGTCCTGGACAGGACCGTCAGGATGCTGTCGCAGCTGACCAACCAGGTCGCCGTCGTGCAGTATCCGCATCTGAGCCGCGCTACCATCCGCCACATCGAATTCGTCCTGCTTGCGCCGCGGCAGGTCCTCGTGGTCCTCATCGCCACCACCGGCAAGGTTGAACAGCGCGTGATCGACGTCGGCCAGGACCTCGGCGACGACGCCATCGCATCGTTGCGGACACACTTCCTCAGTTCTCTCGCGGGCATCGCGCTGAGCCGCCTGACGCCGTCGCTACCGGGGGTCGTTTCGTCCGTCAGCCCTGGCCAGCGTGCGGCGGCGCAGGCTTTGGCACACGGGCTGGAAACGCTCGCCCACAACAGCCGCGAGGAACGCATGGTCATGGCCGGAACAGCGAACCTCGCCCGCTCCAATGTGGATTTTCCGCTCAGTATCGGACCGGTCCTGGAAGCCCTTGAGGAGCAGGTTGTCCTGCTGCGCCTCCTTAGCGACATGGCGCAGGATCCAAGGGGCGTGACAGTGAGTATTGGGCGTGAAAACCCCTACGACGGGCTCGCGGAAGCGTCCGTGGTGGCCACGGGCTACGGACCAGACAGCACAGCCAAGATCGGTGTGCTGGGCCCCACCCGGATGGACTATCCCACCACCATGGCCGCCGTCAGGGCAGTAGCCCGATACCTTTCAAGAATTCTGGGTCCGTAACAGCACTACGGTCCAGGCACGAAGAGCAGTGCCGGCAGCCCTGCTGCCGGCAGTACAACAAGGAAGAGATACGAACTTTGAGCAGCCACTACGACGTCCTCGGAGTCTCGCCGGAAGCCACCGGGGAAGAGATCAAGAAGGCCTACCGCAAGTTGGCCCGCACTCTTCACCCGGACGTAAACCCCGGGGACGATGCGTCGGACCGCTTCAAGGCCGTGACCCACGCCTACGAGGTACTTTCGGACCCGCAGAAGCGCCGGATCTATGACACCACCGGCAACGAAAACGGCACCGACAACGGGTCCGGCGGCGGCGGTTACTCCGGCCAGGGCTTCGCGTTCCAGGACATTTTCGACACGTTCTTCGGCGCGGGCGGCTCCTCCGGCCCTGCCTCCCGGGTCCGCCGCGGCCAGGACGCGCTGATCAGTGTCCGGATCGAACTGCGCGATGCCGTGTTCGGCGTCAACCGGAAACTCGAAGTGGACACCGCAGTCACCTGCCCCACCTGCAACGGTTCCTGCTGCCGCGAAGGCAGCCACCCTGTCCGCTGCGATATCTGCGGCGGCAGCGGCCAAGTCCAGCGCGCGGTGCGCTCCATCCTGGGCCAGGTGATGACGGCGGCCCCGTGCGGAAGCTGCGAAGGCTTCGGGACGGTCATCAAGGACCCCTGCAACGAATGTGCCGGCCAGGGCCGCATCCGCAGCCGGCGGTCGCTCACCATCAAGGTGCCGGCCGGTGTTGCCACGGGCACCCGGATCCAGCTCTCCGGGCAGGGCGAAGCAGGCCCGGCCGGAGGACCATCCGGGGACCTCTACGTGGAACTGCGGGTCAACAACGACGCCACCTACGCCCGCGACGGCGACGACCTGCACGCAACGTTGCACATTCCGATGACGGCCGCCGCCCTGGGCACCGAACTGTCACTGGAAACCTTCGACGGGCTGCAGGAGATCGACGTCAAGGCAGGCACACAGTCAGGGGAGATCATCACGCTCCGTGGACTCGGCGTGACGCACCTGCGCGGTTACGGCCGTGGGGATCTGATGGTCCATCTCCAGGTGGAGACGCCGGCAAAGCTGGATGCTGCGCAGGAGGACCTTATGCGCCAACTGGCGAAGCTTCGGGGCGAGCAGTTCACGGAAGGCAAACTGGCGGCCAGCGGCGGCGTCTTTGCCAAGCTGCGGGACCGGTTCGGTAACCTGTAGCAGTGAGCAATCCCGTTTTCTTCAGCGGTGCCGGGGCGCTGGACGAGCTGGTGCCCGGTGCCCGTTTCATCCTTCAAGGGCCTGAGGCACGCCACGCCGTGACCGTGAAACGGCTATCTCCTGGTGAGGCCGTGGACATTGCCGACGGCGCCGGAAAACGATTGACAGGAACTGTTGTCTCGGCGTCGCCTGCGGAGCTTACCGTGGAATGCTCGGCCCTCGCCGTGGAGGACCGGCCCGACATCCGGCTGGTGCTGGTGCAGGCCCTGGCCAAGGGGGACCGCGACGAACTGGCTGTGGAAACGGCAACCGAACTCGGGATCGATGCCGTAGTTCCCTGGCAGTCTGAGCGCTCAATAGTCCGCTGGAAGGGCGAGCGTGCGGTCAAGGCCCACGCAAAATGGCAGTCCGTGGTCACTGCGGCCGCCAAGCAGGCTCGCCGCGCCTGGATCCCCGAGGTGCGCGCCGCCGTCGAAACGCCAGGCCTTGCGGCGGCAGTGGCTGCCGCGGACCTTGCCGTAATACTGCACGAAGACGCGGTCCGGCCGCTCCGGTCAGTCCTGGAATCATGGCAGGGCGCCCAGGCTGACGCGGGACCGCTGGAAATTCTGCTCATCGTTGGCCCGGAAGGCGGAATCAGTCCCCGCGAGGTCACGCGGCTTTGTGACGCCGGCGCCGTGACGGCCCTCCTGGGACACCATGTCCTCAGGTCATCCACGGCCGGACCGGCAGCGGTTGTCCTGGCGAGCGATGTACTGGGACGCTGGACAGCCCCAGTCTTTTGATGCGGCCTGTTACCGGACGTTGAAGTTCCGCGTATCCACATTCAGCTCCTGGCTGCTGCCGGCCGTATCCACCTGCGAAACACGGAGCTCATAGTTCCCGGCGGACAAGCTAAGCGCAAGCGTGAACACTCCGGCCTGGGCCGCTTCTGCGGCCGCTGTGGTTTCCCCGGTGAGGTATGGCGTCTTGTTCCCGTTCGCTTCGGCCCTCAGGATCTGCCAGCGGAGCTTACCGCCCGGAACCGTGCTGCGGCCGGTGATCTTGACGCTTCCGCCTGCCAGGTCCGTCCCTTCCTGCGGATCGATGATCCAGACAGGCGCCACCATGCCGGCAGCCCGGGACATGGGGTCGCCAAGCTGGACGTGGCGGAAGGCAACGTAGTCTGTGTGGCTATCCACCAGGATCCGGACCTGGATCTGCTGGCCGGAATCGATCAAACCGGAACTCGCAGCCGCTGCCGTAGCGGTAAAAACCAGCTGCTGGATGGCGCGGGCGGCCATGTCAGCGTCGAGGTTACTGTTGAAAGCATCCTCGGAGATGTCGACCGTGATGACGTTCTTGCCTGAGATGGACGAGGCGAGTTTCTCGGGATTCTGCCAGGGCGTGAAGAAATCCGGGTCCAGTGGCTTCTCGGACATCATGGCCCGCAGGGCACGAGTCACAGGATTCTCCTGCTCCGGCACGTCCCGGAACTCCCGGTACAGGAACACGTTGTTGTTGCTTCGGCCGATCCAGTAGACGGGTGCCTTATTGGAAGACTGTGTGGTTTCCAGGGGTGCGCTGGTGGAGGGCGCCCCGGGGGAGCCGGTGACAGCCTGGCTGGAGTTGGAAGTCAGGTTGGGCTCGGGGCTGGGGTCCGCGATGCAGCCGGTGAGAAGGAGAAACGCCGGCAGTAGACCAAGGAGCCGTTGCGGACGGAAACGCGGCCCGGCGCGTCTGGCAGTGAGGGGGGTCGCTGTTTCCGGCACTCTCGTGGCCTGTCCTTTCCCGGCTGTGAAATGGTGAGGCCTGGGCCCCGTCAGCCGGCCCCCGAACGGCTGTGATTTCCAGCATGGCATAGCCGGTTCTGCCAAAAGGACCGAAACCGGCCTGCCGGCCCAACTGCAACGGGAACGATATGAGCCTGATGCGAAGTTGATACCTAATGAAGCCAACCATCCCGCAGCACGCCGGTGACGGGCACCCTTCCCGGCGGCTGCCGGGCGCTGCCGGGAGGTGCCTCCTGGCGTAAGATGGAAGGACTCCGCTGGCTCCCGCGTGTTCGGCAACAACCCCGCCCACGCAGCAGCCGGCGGCACTTTAAGTTTCGAAGTGGAGGAGACCACAGGCCTGCGGGCCAGCACCATGACTGAATCAGCGAACGGAAAGCGCCGGCTCAATACTGACCGCGCCGCCGGAGAATTCCCCCATTCACTTCCTGGTGTCCGGACGGAGGTGGTTCTCTTTGACAACTCCGACCAGATGGTCCAATCGCTCGGCAGCCATGACGAGGCCTTGCGTTACATCGAAGAACAGTTCCCGTCTGTTAACTTCCACGTCCGTGGAAACGAACTCTCCATCAGCGGCCCTGCCACCGAAGTTCCCCGCATTATGCGGCTCCTGCATGAAGTGCGCGGCCTCGTGGCCCGCGGCACCGTCATCAGCCCCGCGGTGCTGCAGCAGCTCGTTGCGTTGCTCCGCAGCCAGTCATTGCAGAACCCTGTGGACGTCCTCACCCATGACATCCTCTCCAGCCGGGGGAAGACCATCCGGCCCAAAACCCTGAACCAGAAGAACTATGTGGACGCGATTGACGCGAACACGGTGATTTTCGGGATTGGCCCTGCAGGCACGGGCAAGACGTACCTCGCGATGGCTAAGGCTGTGCAGGCGCTGCAGCAGAAGGAAGTCAGCCGCATTATCCTGACCCGGCCCGCAGTGGAGGCCGGCGAACGGCTGGGCTTCCTGCCGGGCACCCTGAGCGACAAGATCGATCCCTACCTGCGCCCGCTGTACGACGCGCTGCACGACATGATGGACCCCGAGTCCATCCCGCGCCTGATGGCGGCCGGCACCATCGAAGTGGCGCCGTTGGCTTATATGCGGGGGCGCACACTGAATGACGCCTTCATCATTCTGGACGAAGCGCAGAACACCACACCTGAACAGATGAAGATGTTTCTGACGCGCTTGGGCTTCGGTTCCAAAATGGTGGTCACCGGCGACGTCACCCAGGTGGACCTTCCCTTCGGCACCCGCTCAGGCCTGCGGATCGTAGAAGAGATCCTGCAGGGAATCGAGGACGTGAACTTCACCGTCCTGGACTCCACTGACGTGGTCCGCCACCGCCTCGTGGGTGACATCGTGCGTGCCTACAGTCTTTGGGATGACGTCCAGCGGAACAAAGTAAAACACTCGGTGAGCCGGGAAAAGCGGGGGGAAAACGCGTGAGCATTGAGGTTAACAACGAATCCGGCATCCATGTTGATGAAGCGGAGCTCGTGGCACTGTCCCGGTACGTTTTCGAACAGCTGTTTATCCACCCGCAGGCTGAACTCTCCATTCTCCTGGTGGATGAACCAGCCATGGAAAAGCTCCACATCGAACTGATGGACGAGCCGGGATCCACAGACGTGCTCTCGGTTCCCATGGACGAACTGACCCCCGGTACGCCGGACCGGCCCACACCGCAAGGGATGCTGGGTGACATTGCCGTGTGCCCCCAGGTGGCGCAGGTGCAGGCAGTCAACGCCGGGCACTCCCTGCAGGATGAGATGCTGCTGCTGACCACCCACGGGATCCTCCACCTGCTCGGCTATGACCACGCAGAGCCCGAGGAAAAGGAAGAGATGTTCGGCCTCCAGCGCCAGCTGCTTTCCGGCTTCACCGGCAAAGAAGCACCCGCCGAGACCACGCAGTGACGCCCCTGATCCTTGTCGGCATGGCCCTGGCGTTCCTCAGCACCGCAGCACTCCTGACCGCAGCCGAGGCCGCGTTCACGTTTCTTTCCCGGCATGACGCCGAAGACGCCCTGCTGAAAAGCCGCGGAAACGCCATGCAGCGCATCCTGGCCCAGCCTGTGGCCCATATCCGGGCGTTGAGGTTCTGGCGGGTCTGGTTCGAGATGGCATCAGCCGTGGCGGTGGCCGTCCTGCTCCACAGTCTGCTGGATAACGTCTGGCTGGCCGGGCTGGCCGCCACCGGGATCATGGCCCTGCTCGGCTTTGTCATCGTCGGAGTTTCGCCGCGGCAGATTGGTAGGCTCCATTCGGCCGAGGTGGTCCGGTATACGGCATCGCTGATCAGGTTCCTGACGTGGATCCTCGGTCCCATCCCCGGGTGGCTGGTGGCGCTGGGCAGTGCCGCCGCTCCCGGCGCCCCTGCCGGTGATGACGCGTTCTTCAGCGAACAGGAATTCCGCGAACTGGTGGACCGCGCCTCTGAATCGGACATGATCGAAGACACCGAAGCGGAAATGATCCAATCAGTCTTTGACTTCGGCGATACCCTGGTGCGCGCCGTAATGGTGCCCAGGACCGATATCCTCAGCATCGACGCCGGTTCCAGCCTCAGGCGGGCCATGTCGATGTTCCTGCGGTCGGGCTATTCGCGGATCCCTGTGATCCGCGATAACACGGACCAGATCCTCGGAATTGTCTACCTCAAGGACGTTGCCGCGACGCTTCATGAGCTGGGGCCCGACGACGAACCACCCCCGGTCGAAGCGTTGGCCCGCGAGGTCCGGTACGTCCCGGAGTCCAAGCCGGTGAGCGACCTCCTCCGGGAATTGCAGAAGGAGTCAACACACGTTGCCATCGTGATTGACGAATACGGTGGCACGGCCGGCCTTGTCACTCTCGAAGACCTCATCGAGGAAATCGTCGGCGAAATCGTGGACGAGTATGACACGGAGAGCGCCGAGGCTGTGGCCCTGGGCAGTGGTTCGTACCGCGTGAGCGCCCGCATGAGCATCGATGACCTCGGAGAGCTCTTCGACATAGAGCTCGACGACGACGAAGTTGACACCGTGGGCGGGCTGCTGGCCAAGGCCCTGGGCCGCGTTCCCATTGTGGGCAGCCGCGTGGAGGTGGGCGGCATCTCGCTGCTCGCCGAACGGCTCGAGGGCCGCCGCAACCGCGTCAGCCACATCATTGCCGCAGCAGCACCAAAAACAGACAATGACCTTGAAGACCTCCTCAACGAGGCGGAAGCAACCCAGCAGGGAGTTCCACGTGAGCAAGAAAAATAGTCGTCCGGCCAACCCGGATTCAGCCGCACCAGAGTTCGGCGGTTACAGGGCGGGCTTTGCGGTCCTCGTGGGGCGGCCGAACGCGGGCAAATCAACCCTGACGAACGCCCTGGTGGGCCAAAAGGTGGCGATCACTTCCGCCAAGCCGCAGACCACGCGGCACACCATCCGGGGGATCGTGCACCGCGATGACGCCCAGTTGATCCTGGTGGATACCCCGGGACTGCACCGCCCCCGTACCCTGCTGGGAAAGCGGTTGAACGAACTCGTCGCCGACACCCTCGCCGAGGTCGACGCGATCGGCTTCTGCCTTCCTGCCAACGAGAAGATCGGCCCGGGCGACAAGTACATCGCCGCCCAGCTCGCCGCCATCGGAAACAAGCCCGTTATCGCGATCGTCACCAAGGCGGACACGGTGGACCGGCAGGCGCTGACCGAGCAGTTGCTCGCCGTCGCCGAATTGGGCCGGGATGTCATCGGCGAGGACGGCTGGAAGGACATCGTGCCCGTTTCCGCCACCGACGGGTTTCAGGTCGAGACTCTCGCAGACGTCCTGATCAGCCACATGCCGGCGTCGCCGCCCCTGTATCCGGACGGCCACCTGACGGACGAACCCGAGGCTGTGATGATCGCTGAACTCATCCGGGAAGCGGCCCTCGAAGGCGTACGAGACGAACTGCCGCACTCACTGGCGGTCGTTGTTGATGAGATCGTTCCGCGTGAAGGCCGGCCCGAAGACAAGCCCTTCCTCGACGTCCGGGTCAATGTCTATGTGGAACGTCCGTCCCAGAAGGCCATCATCATCGGCAAGGGGGGTGCACGGCTCCGCGAAGTCGGCACCAACGCCCGCAAGGGGATCGAGGCGCTGCTCGGCGCCCGAATCTACCTTGACCTGCATGTGAAGGTGGCAAAGGACTGGCAGCGTGACCCGAAGCAGCTGGTCAAGCTGGGCTTCTAGGCAACCCCATTCGCCATGCCCCCGGCCGGTCGTCGGGAAGTTCCCAGATTGGGCAACTAAAATAGGCCGGATTCATTTTTTCGAGGAAGGTACACCACACATGGGGCGAGGCCGCGACAATCGCGAGTACGGAGCTGACGCATCAGCCGGGCACGGCCCGGTCTCCCGCCACGCTGATGGCACCGCCGTCGGCGTTGCCCGGCATCTCGGCTCCCAAAGCCGGATGCCGGCGTGGCTGAAGGTCACCACTGCAGTGGTGACCATCCTGGTGGTTGGCGGCCTTGGCTTTGCAGGCTATTGGTATTTCCGGTTTCAGTCCAACATCACTACGGCGCCCCTGAATGCCGGTGGCACGGCGAACCCCGAGGCCGACAAATCGGAGCGGATGCAGATCCTGATCCTCGGCTCGGACACTAGGGACGGCGCAAACGCGGAGTACGGCGCCGCCGACTCCTCAACCGGTTACGGCAAATCCGACGTCATGATGCTGATGGACGTATCGGCCGACAACAAGCGCGTCAGCGTCATCAGCTTCCCCCGGGACCTGCTGGTCGATATTCCGGAGTGCACCGACCAGAAGACCAAGCGGACTTATCCTGCCCGCACCGGTGTCATGATCAACGAGGCCATGAATGAAGCCGGCATCGGCTGCGCCGTGGACACGGTCAACAAACTGACTGGCCTGGAGATCGATCACTTCATGATGGCGGACTTCACGGCCGTGAAGGAACTCTCCAACACGGTGGGCGGCGTTGACGTCTGCATCAGTGACGCCGTCTACGATCCGGACTCCCGGCTGCGCCTGCCGAAGGGCACATCCTCGGTTAAGGGCGAAATGGCCCTTGCTTTCCTGCGGACCAGGCACGCCTTCGCCGACGGCGGCGATCTCGGCCGGATCAGGGCACAGCAGGGATTCCTGTCCTCCCTTACGCGCAAGATCAAGGACGACGGCACACTGTCCGACCCCTCTAAACTGTTGAACATTGCCGATGTTGTGACCAAGAACCTCACCGTGGATGAAGGGCTGGCCTCCGTCCCGTCGCTCGTGGGCATCGGGAGCCGGTTGAAGAACATCGACATCAGCAAAGTGGCGTTTGTATCAGTGCCCACCGCGCCGGCTGTTACGGACATCAACCGCCTGCAGATTGCGGAGCCTGCAGGGTCCCAGCTGTTTGCGGCCCTCCGCGAGGACGTGGACCTCACTGATCCAACAGCGCCGACCACGCCTACCCCGGCGCCGACAGAAACGACAGCCCCGCCCACAGAAACATCCCCGGCTGCGCCACCGTATGACAAGGCGCTACAGCCAGTCACCGTGGCCAACGGCAGCGGCATCCCGGGACGCGCCCAGGAAATCGTGCAGGCCTTGGTCGCCGGCGGTTTCACCCAATCCGGGCCGCTCCAAGCCGCACCTGTGGCACAGAGCGTTGTCTACTACGGTCCCGAGTTCGCCGACGTCGCGGCCGATGTGGCTGCGCTGCTCGGGATCCCGGCCGCTCAGGTCCAGCCGGCACCCCGCATCGCCGGAGTTCAGGTCTACCTTGGAACTGACTTCACCACCGGGGCGACCTACGGCTCCGGCGCCGGCGCTGCCCTGCCTGAGGACATCGTCAACCAGACAGCCGGCGATACTGTGTGCCAGCAGGCTAACCCGTTTCTGATCGTCCAAGACTGACGGCAGAACCGAGCAGACACAGAGAGGCAGGGCCCGGCGGCCCTGCCTCCCTGTGTTTAGCGCAATCTGTCTGTACCAGGGAATGATTACCAGATGCTGACGCGGGCTTCCTGCGGCATCCACATGCTGTCCTGCTCAGTCACGCCAAAGGCTTCGTGGAAGGCATCCAGGTTCTTGGCAATGGCGTTTGTCCTGAACTCGTTGGGGGAGTGGGGATCCGTGGCGAGCCTCCGGATGGCCTCTTCAGACCGGATCACCTGCCGCCAGCCGGCCGCCCAGGACGCGAAGAACCGCTGCTGCCCCGTCAGCCCGTCCAGCACCTCGGGTTCCCTGCCATCGAGGCTGAGGAGGTAAGCCTTGTAGGCGATGGTGAGGCCGCCAAGATCGCCGATATTCTCCCCGAGCGTCAACTTACCGTTGACGTTGTGCCCTGGCGCGGCATACGGCGACAACGCGTCGTACTGTGCCACCAGCTTCGCCGTGAGCGCCTCAAAGGCCGTCCTGTCGTCTTCGGTCCACCAGTTCCGCAGCGCCCCGCCGCCATCGAACTGCGACCCCTGGTCATCAAAACCGTGGCCGATCTCGTGGCCGATCACCGCTCCGATGCCGCCATAATTGACGGCGTCGTCCGCGTCGGCTGTGAAGAACGGCGGCTGCAGGATGGCGGCCGGGAAGACGATCTCGTTGAGCATCGGGTGGTAGTACGCGTTGACCGTCTGCGGCGTCATGAGCCACTTGTTGAGGTCCACCGGTTTGCCGACCTCATCCAGGTGGCGGTCGACGTCGGCATTGTGGGCCCGCTCGACGTTCCCCAGGAGGTCCGTGGGGTCGATTTCCACAGCGGAGTAATCAATCCACTTGTCGGGGTAGCCGATCTTGGCGCGGAAAGCTTCCAGTTTCCGCAAGGCCTCGGCCTTGGTTTCCTCACCCATCCACGCAAGGCCGGTGATGGACTGCCGGTAAGCCTCAATCAGGTTGGCCACCAGGGTCTGCATGCGGGCCTTGTGGGTTTCGGGGAAGTGCTTAGAGACGTAAATTTGTCCAACGGCCTCACCGAGTGCGGCTTCCACGACGGCGACGGCCCGCTTCCAGCGGTCCTTGTTCCGGGGCGTGCCGCTGAGGGTTGTTCCATAGAAGGCAAAGTTGGCGTCCACGAACTCTGCGGACAGGTAAGGCGCAGCACTGTTGACGACGCGTAGAGCCAGCCACTCTTGCCAAACGGAAAGCGGCTCGGACTCCAACAGACCTGCTGCCCCGCTGAAGAAGTCCGGAGTGCTCACAACGATCTCGCTGCGTTTCTCGGCGTCGATCCCGGCAGCTTCGAACCAGGTATTGAGGAGCGGGAACAGCGTGGCTGCTTCTTCGGCGGACTTGAGGTTGTAGGTCTTCTGCGGGTCGCGCAGGGTGACGTTGTCCCAGTGGTGCGAAGCAAGTTTGGTTTCGAGCGCAACCACGCGCGCGGACGCCGCCTCCGGGTCGTCCACCCCTGCCAGGGTGAACATAGTCAGGACATGCTCGCCATAGGCCTTGACTATGGGGCCGAACTTTTCTTCCCGGTAGTAGGACTCGTCCGGCAGTCCGAGGCCGCCCTGGCCGGTATAGAGCAGGATGCGGTCCGGGTTGCCCGCGTCCGGCGCCGGGTAAATGTAGAAGAGCCCGGAAACGTCCGACCGGAACAGGCGCCCGGCCAGGGCCACGAGGTCGGCAACCGAGGTGGTGGCGAAAACGTCCGCAAGGCGACCGCGGATGGGCTCCATGCCCTTGGCTTCCACGGTGGCCTCGTCCATGAAGCTGTTGTAGAGCTCGCCGACCTTCCGTTCTATCCCGCTGGCGGCCTCACCCTTGGCGGCTGCTTCCTCGATGATGTCCCGGACCGCGATCTCCGCTCCGTCGCGCAGTGCGGTGAATGTTCCCTCGAGGGGCCGGTCATCCGGAATTTCCGTGTCCTTGAGCCAGGACCCGTTCACGTGCTGGTACAGGTCATCCTGCGGCCTGACGGCGTGGTCAATGTTGGACAGATCGATCCCCGAGATGGGCACAGAAGCTCCTTCGTGTGACGAGCCGCGGCCTGCGCTGGCACCGGCGCGGCGTCTGCATGGTGGACGGTGCTGGAAGTGTTGCTCCTTCATCTTACGCACCCGTGTTACTGTGAAATGGTGCGCGCAGAACTGCTCCTTCTTAGCTGCCGCGGCGAGGCCTCAGACGCGATCTAGCGCAAGGCCCATCCTCGTCGCGGAGTTTGTGTTGCCCGGCCACCCTTTCAGATTTGAACCACAGAAAAGGCCCCGATAGTAATGCGAAACGCACAGAAGCCCTCCGGAATGCCCGTCCACCGCTATACGCCGTTCCAGGATCAGATCACTGTTGAACTGCCTGACCGCACGTGGCCGGACAAGGTCATCACCAAGGCCCCACGCTGGTGCGCCGTGGACCTGCGTGACGGCAACCAGGCGCTGATCGACCCCATGAGCCCTGCCCGCAAGATGAAGATGTTCGATCTGCTGGTCCGCATGGGTTACAAGGAAATCGAAGTCGGCTTCCCGTCTGCGTCGCAGACCGATTTCGACTTCGTCCGTCAGCTCATCGTCGGAAACCACATCCCGGACGACGTCACCATCCAGGTCCTCACCCAGGCACGCGAGCACCTGATCGAGCGGACCTACGAGTCCTTGGTCGGCGCCAAGCAAGCGATTGTCCACCTGTACAACTCAACGTCCGTCCTGCAGCGCCGTGTGGTGTTCAACCAGGATCAGGACGGCATTCTGGACATCGCGCTCCAGGGCGCCCGGTTGTGCAAGAAGTACGAGGAAACCCTCGTGGACACGCACATCACGTATGAATACTCGCCGGAGTCGTTCACCGGAACCGAACTGGACTACGCGGTACGGGTCTGCAACGCGATCGCCGACGTCTTCGAAGCATCCGCCGACAGCCAGGTCATCATCAACCTGCCCGCCACGGTGGAAATGGCCACGCCGAATGTTTACGCCGATTCCATTGAGTGGATGAGCCGGAACCTGCACCCGCGGGAAGGCATCATCCTGTCCTTGCACCCGCACAATGACCGGGGCACGGGCGTGGCCGCCGCCGAGCTGGGGTACCTGGCCGGCGCGGACCGGATCGAGGGCTGCCTGTTCGGCAACGGCGAGCGGACCGGCAACGTGGACCTCGTCACCCTGGGCCTGAACATGTTCGTCCAAGGCATCGACCCCATGATCGACTTCTCTGATATCGACGAGATCCGGCGCACGGTGGAGTACTGCAACCAGCTCCCCGTCGCCGAGCGTTCCCCCTATGGTGGCGACCTTGTGTTCACCGCATTCTCAGGCTCGCACCAGGACGCCATCAAGAAGGGCTTCGAGGCGCTGGAGAAGGATGCCGCGGCCGCCGGCAAGGACGTCGCGGACTTCACCTGGCAGGTGCCTTACCTGCCCGTTGACCCCAAGGACCTGGGCCGCAGCTACGAGGCCGTCATCCGTGTCAACTCGCAGTCTGGCAAGGGTGGTGTGGCCTACCTGCTCAAAAACGAGCACAGCCTGGACCTGCCGCGCCGCGCCCAGATGGAATTCTCGGGCGTCATCCAGAAGAAGACCGATACCGTGGGCGGCGAGGTCAGCGGCGCCCAGTTGTGGCAGCATTTCCAGGACGAGTACCTGCCCTCCAGCGAAACGGACGGCCAGTGGGGCCAGTACTCGCTCGGTTCCGTCAGCACCGAAACCGATGACGACGGCGGGATGACCCTGCACGCCTCGCTCACTGTTGACGGTGTCCAGGCCCGACGCACGGGCACCGGAAACGGGCCAATCGCCGCGCTGTTGAGCATCCTGCGCGAGGACGGCGTGGATGTCCGGGTGCTGGACTACAGTGAGCACGCCCTTTCGGAAGGCGGCAATGCCATGGCCGCGGCCTACGTCGAGTGCGCTGTGGGAGAGCGGGTCCTGTGGGGTGTCGGTATTGATGCCAACACCAGCATGTCCTCGCTCAAGGCCGTCATTTCCGCGGTCAACCGGGCCATCCGGGATTCCCGCGCCTGATTCGGAAGACGTTGCGCGCCGGGATTCCCGGCGCGCACGCACCGGCATTGCCGGCTTTCCGGAACTCAGTGCGAAGATTAACCGTGGTCCAACAATCCTTTGCTGCCCGGTCCTACCGGGATGACGCCGTGGTGCTCCGTACTCACAAGCTGGGCGAGGCCGACCGCATCATCACCCTGCTGACCAAGCACCACGGCCAGGTCCGCGCCGTCGCCAAGGGTGTGCGGCGGACCAGCAGCAAGTTTGGGGCGCGGCTGGAGCCTTTTATGGTTGCCGACCTGCAGCTGGTCTCCGGAAAGACACTGGACATCGTCACCCAGGCGGTTGCCAAGGGCGCCTACGGCAGCAACATCGCCGCAGATTATGGCCGCTACACCGTTGCCGCTGCCATGACGGAAACTGCGGAAAAGCTGACCGACGTCGATGGCGAGGCCGGCACCGCCCAGTACAACCTGCTGGTGGGTGCGCTGGCCTCGCTGAGCCGGGCCGAACACGCGCCCGGACTGATCCTCGATTCGTATCTACTGCGGGCCCTTGCCACCGGCGGCTGGGCGCCGAGTTTTACCGTCTGCGCCCGCTGCGCCCGGCCCGGCCCGCATACGGCGTTTTCGGCTCCGCTCGGCGGCATGGTCTGCGCTGAATGCAGGCCGCCCGGCTCGCCTGCCCCGGCCTCGGAGACCGTCGTTCTGCTGGGTGCCCTCCTGACTGGGGACTGGACGACGGCGGACGGTTCGCAGGTGCCGCACCGCCGGGAAGCCGCGGGGCTGGTGGCCGTTTACTTGCAATGGCACCTTGAACGTGTCCTGAAATCCCTCAAACATGTGGAGCGTGGCTGACAGTGGCCTTGGGAAAAAAGAAGAGTCTTTCGCGGCAGCGGACCACCCCGGTGGTGGCACCGTATCCGCACCCGTCAGGCGCGGTTGCCCCGGCGATCCCCGCCGAATTCGTCCCTCGCCATGTCGCCATTGTGATGGACGGCAATGGCCGTTGGGCCAACCAGCGGGGCCTGCCGCGGATCGAGGGTCACAAAGCGGGCGAGCCCGCCCTGCTGGATGTTGTGGCGGGCGCTATCGAACTAGGTATCGAGTACGTGAGCGTGTATGCGTTTTCCACGGAGAACTGGCGCCGCTCACCCGAAGAAGTCCGCTTCCTGATGGGTTTTAACAAGGATGTGCTACGAAGGCAGCGCAATCAGCTGGACGAGTGGGGTGTCCGCGTGCGGTGGTCCGGCCGGCGTCCCAGGCTGTGGGGCTCGGTGATCCGTGAACTTGAAGAGGCCGAAGAATTTACCGCAGGCAACGGCACCTGCACGTTGACCATGTGTGTTAATTACGGCGGCCGGGCGGAAATCACAGACGCCGTATCGGCAATTGCCGCCGAGGTTGCCGCAGGCCGGCTCAAGCCCGGTGCGATCACCGAGAAAACCATCCAGAAGTTCCTGGACGAGCCGGACCTGCCGGACGTGGATCTGTTTCTGCGGAGCTCGGGGGAGCAGCGGCTCTCAAACTTCCTGCTGTGGCAGTCGGCGTACGCGGAGTTCGTCTTTATGGACACGCTGTGGCCCGACGTCGACCGGCGGACGCTGTGGGACGCCGTAGAAATCTATGCCCAGCGCGACCGGCGCTACGGCGGTGCCGTCGACGCTGCGCCGGGTTCAGTAGTACCGTAACCCCGCAGCCAGCGGGCGAGCCGCGCATAGGCGTCGGCCCGCACTTTGGCAGGGGAGAGGAAAACGTCATGGAGCGCGCCGTCGATCCGTTCCACGGTGACGCTGCGCCCCAGCGTCAGGGCGCGGAGGGCGATGATATTGACGTCCAGTACAGCGTCGGTTCGCCGCATTTCCTCGGACCAGAACGGCCCTGTGGCGCTTCCCCTGGACAGCAGCACCAGGATGGGTATGTCAATGTCCAGCCCTCGGGCCACCTTGGTGTGGCCGGCCAGGATGGCACTGAGCCAGCCTACGCGGAGCGGAAATGCCATGGGCGGCCGGAACTTGTCATCAAGCGGCCACTCGCCCTCGGCTGAACTGCTGATGGTCCGCCAATAGAACCCCCGCTCAGGCAGCCGCAGGACAGCCTCCGGCCGGAACCGCGCCACGGGTCCCACCATCGTGGACGCCGCACGGCGCACCAGGGAACTGCCGTGCATCTCCAGCCAAGGACTGTTTAACACGAGTTGAGAGGCTGTGCCGGGGTGGTTGCTGACCCAGAGGGCGGCTACCAGGCCGCCGGTGGAGTGGCCCATCAGCGTGAGGGAGACCTCGGGTTCCGGTTCCGGAGTGCGCGTGTCCGCCTGAATGATGGCAATAGCCGCTTCGATCTCGGCGTCGTAGTCCGCCAGGTTCGCCACGTAGCCGCCCGGCGTTTCCGGGCGCAGGCTGCGGCCGTGGTTGTGCATGTCCAGGGCATAGAACTCGTAACCCCTGTCCGCCCAGAACTGTGCCAGATCCACATTGAAGAAGTAGTCGCTCCAACCGTGGAGGAACAGCAGGGTCCGTCGCCGGCCGGAGGCCACCGATTCCTTCGCCGGACGGAAGCGCACCAGCGTCGCGGTGCGGAGGACGCCGTCCTCGCCCGCGGCCTCGAAGGTGCAGGCTTCGAAGCCGGCACCGAGGATATCTGGCTGCCACCTCATGGCTTTATGCTAGCCGGGGTCGCCTGTATGGCGTCCCGGTTTGGTCTGCACCGTCCGAGACGGAAAACTAGAGCCATGCGCGTATATCCGACATTCTTCAGGCTGGCCTTTTCGTGGATGGACGCGGAACGCGCCCACAAGATCGGATTCAAGGGAATCAAGTTCGCCCATGCTTCCGGAGCTGGACGGCTGCTGCACCGGTTCACGGCGCCCGCGGCCTCCCTGCAGACGTCTGCCTTTGGGCTGACGTTCCCGTCCCCGTTCGGCCTCGCGGCCGGCTTCGACAAGGAGGGATTCGGTATCGAGGCCCTCACCGAACTTGGCTTTGGCCATGTCGAAGTAGGGACCATCACCGGGCAGGCGCAGCCGGGCAATGAGAAGCCGCGCCTTTTCAGGCTGATCGAGGACCGGGCTGTCATTAACCGGATGGGGTTCAACAACGATGGCGCGGCCGCCGTCGAACCGCGGCTCAAAGCGGCACGCGCGGCGCTGCAGCGCCGGCATCCCACCGTGCGCCCCGTGATCGGGGTGAACATCGGCAAGAGCAAAGTCGTGGAACTCGACGACGCCGTGGCCGATTACCTGATCAGTGCAAGGAACCTGGCACCGGCCGCGGACTACCTGGTGGTCAATGTCAGCTCACCCAACACGCCTGGGCTGCGCCTACTGCAGGATGTCCAGACGCTGCGCCCGCTGCTCACGGCGGTGGGGGAAGCAGCGGACAAGGCGGCTGGCCGGCACGTCCCGCTGCTGGTCAAGATTGCACCGGACCTCAGCGATGAGGACATCGACGACGTCGCCAAGCTGGCCTTGGACCTCAAGCTGGACGGCATTATTGCCACCAATACCACCATCGGGCGTGAGGGGCTGGCGTCGCCGGCTGCGAAAGTGGAGGAATGTGGTGCCGGGGGCCTGTCCGGGGCACCACTGAAGCAGCGCTCCTTGGAAGTCCTTCGCCGGCTTAAGGAGGCCACCGGAGGTGCGATCACGCTGGTGGCCGTCGGCGGCGTCGAGACGGCGAAAGACGTGCAGGACCGGTTGGATGCCGGGGCCACGCTGGTCCAGGGCTACACGGCCTTCCTGTACGAAGGCCCATTTTGGGCGGCGCGAATCAACCGCGACCTGGCGAAGGCCCGACGCAACAGCTGATTAAGCAACAAAAACCCCGGCAGTCTGGCTGCCGGGGTTTGCTGTCTAAGGAAAAATGCGCTGCCGGATTTTGGTCCGGCGTGCCTATCAGGACGGGTATTGCCCGCGCTTCACAAGCGGCTTGGGCAGGCGCAGTTTGCGGAACTGCAGGGAGCGCATGGAGCCGTACCAAACGGTGCCACGCTCAACTTCGCCGAACTTCTCGGTCAGCTTCTTGCGGAGCTGCCGGGACAGAATGAAAACATCCACAAAAACGGCCAGGAACATCACCCAGAAACCGCCCAGGACATAAACCATCTGCTCACTGGAAGCCGGAACAATCAGGGAAATGATCACAAATACGAGGGCGCCGAACATCAGGTATTCGCCCAGGCTGAAGCGCGCATCGACGTAGTCGCGGGCATAACGCTTCTGCGGTCCCTTGTCGCGCAAGGGCAGGAACTTCTCATCACCTGTATCGAGCGCCTGGCGCATCTTGGTCCGCTGGTCCTGGATGGCCTGGCGCTCAGCGGCTTTGGACGCCTTGCGGTCCTCCGGCACCAGGGGCCGTTTGCGGGCTGCCTCCTGGGCTTTGCGCTTGGGCGTGGGCGAACCCTTGCCCAACGCGGCATCCTGCCGGGCTGCCGCTTCAGCGGCCTGCTGGTCTATTGATTGCTGCGCCGTTGGCGCTTCCTTTTTACGTCCGAACACGTGAACAGAATACCTTGCGGCCCAAGGAGTTTCGGCGCGGGTATTGTGTTCGCCATGACTCCCACTCCAGCAGCCAACCTGTCCGACGCCAACATCCCCGGCTCCGGTCACCCTGCACCGGCCATCGACGCGGACGGACTCAAGCTCTCCGTCGCAGCTTCGTTCGACTCCACCCTCCACCGGCTCAAGGAACTTGTGGCCATTCCCGGCATCGCCTGGCCCAGCTTCGATCCTGCCCCCTTGGAAGCCAGCGCGCAGGCCGTAGCGGAACTGCTGCGTACCGCCGGCGTGGACGATGTCCACGTCCTGCGCAGTAATAAGGACGACGGCACCCCCGGAGGTCCTGCCGTCGTCGCACGCCACCAGGCAGCAGAAGGGAAGCCGACCATCCTGCTGTACGCCCACCACGACGTCCAGCCGCCCGGAGACCCGGCGCTGTGGGAAACTGAGCCTTTTGCCGCTGTCGAACGGGACGGCAGGCTGTACGGCCGTGGCGCTGCTGACGACAAAGCCGGGATCATGGCCCATGTTGCCGCCTATGCTGCCGCGACCGAAGTTCTGGGCACTCAATTTGGCCTTGGCGTGACGTTCTTTTTCGAAGGGGAGGAGGAAGCAGGTTCCCCCACCTTCCGTTCGTTCCTTGAAACGCACCGGGAACTGCTGAAGGCCGACGTGATCGTGGTGGCCGACTCCAGTAACTGGAAGGTTGGCATTCCGGCCCTGACCACCAGCCTGCGCGGCCTTGTGGACGGAACCATTGAAGTTCAGGTGCTGGAGCATGCTGTCCACTCGGGTATGTTCGGCGGAGCCGTTCTGGACGGGCCTACCCTGCTGGCCCGTTTGATTGCCACCCTGCACGACGCAGACGGCAACGTTGCTATCGAAGGCCTCGTATCGAATGACAACGTCGGTGTGGAGCTCACCGAAGCGGAGTACCGTGCCGATTCCTCCGTTCTCGACGGCGTCCGGCTCGCCGGCACGGGTAGCATCGCCGCACGGCTGTGGACTAAGCCCGCTCTGTCCATCATCGGCTTCGATGCGCCCGCCGTGGACGTGGCCTCGAATACGCTCCTGCCGCGGGCGCGTGCCAAGTTCAGCCTGCGCCTGGCGCCCGGCCAGGATCCGGCGGCAGCGATGGAAGCCGTTCAACGCCACGTCCAGGCCAATGCACCCTTTGGGGCAAAGGTGGTATTCACTCCCGGGGAAAGCGGAAAGTCATTCCTCGCTGATACATCCTCAAAAGCAGCGAAGTTCGCCATGTGGGCGCTGGGGGAGGCCTGGGGTGTTCCGGCGGTGGAGATGGGAATCGGCGGGTCAATTCCTTTTATCGCGGACCTGATGGACGTTTATCCGGACGTCCAGATCCTCGTGACCGGTGTCGAGGATCCCGATTCCCGTGCCCACAGTGCCAATGAGTCCCTCCACATTGGTGATTTCCAGAACGCCGTGGTGGCCGAGGCGCTGCTGCTCGCCCGGCTGAACGCAGAAGGCCTGGCCTGAATCGCAGACCCCGCGGATGCCGGCATTCCTCCACCGTTGGGAACAATCAGCGGTCAGGCTTGGTTACGTCAGGAGTTAGAGCTACAGGGCTGACCGAAGTAGCATGTAGCTATAGCCCGTACCGTATCCGTAGGGGCAGGCACCGCTGACGCGGGGCCGCCAGGACCGTCCTAAGGTAGGCCAAATGAGCACCGCAACCAACGAGAACATCACCGAGACCACCAGCGCTGCCAGCGATGAACTGGCCACACACGAGGTCAAACTGACCGACGTCGCAGCAGGCAAGGTGCGCAGCCTCCTGGAGCAGGAAGGCCGGACCGATCTCCGCCTCCGCGTTGCCGTCCAGCCCGGCGGCTGCTCCGGCCTCATTTACCAGCTGTACTTCGACGAGCGCCTCCTCGATGGAGATGCCGTCCGCGACTATGACGGCGTCGAAGTTGTGGTGGACAAGATGAGCGTGCCGTACCTCAGCGGAGCCAGCATCGACTTCGAGGACACCATCTCCAAGCAGGGCTTCACCATCGACAACCCCAACGCCGGTGGCTCCTGCGCCTGTGGTGATTCGTTCCACTGACCCGGTTATTTCGCCCGATGCCGGCGCCTGCTTTCCGTCTGCCAAAAACGGCACGGAGGCACGGCGCCGACATGTGGGCGAAACGCCCGGCAGAGCGGTAAGCTCTACACCGAGTAGTAAAACTTTTAGTGTGCCCGGCCGGCCCTTTGGGTGGACGGGCAACAGCAACAAGTAGGAAGGGCCGTCTGTGAGTTCGCAGAACCGAACCGGCAGCCGACGCAAAACGATCACTACGATCTCAGGCTTGGCAGTTGCCGGCGCGTTGGTTTTGACTGGATGTTCGCCAGAGGTAGAGAAGGGGTGGCTGCCCACCGAGCGTGGCACCACCAATCACACTGACCGGATCATGGACCTCTGGGTCAACTCATGGATTGCAGCCCTTGTTGTGGGCATCATCACGTGGGGCTTGATCGTTTGGTGCCTTGTCGCCTACCGCCGCCGCAAGGGCACCACGGGTTTCCCGCGGCAGACCAGCTTTAACCTCCCGCTGGAGGTCTTTTACCTGACCATCCCGCTGTTCATGGTCCTGGTGTTCTTCTACTTCACCGACCGCGACCAGCAGGCCATCGATGACCGCTCCAAGCCGGCCGACGTCGTTGTTGACGTCCGCGGCAAGCAGTGGGCCTGGGACTTCAACTACAAGTCCGGCGACGTCGTGACCGAGGACGTCTACGAGGCAGGAGTCCAGGCACACCTGACGGGCAACACCATCAATAAGGAAGCGCTCCCGACGCTCTACCTGCCGGTTGGAAAGTCAATTGACCTCGAACTGAACTCCCGCGATGTCATTCACTCTTTCTGGGTTCCCGCCTTCCTGCAGAAGCGCGACATGATCCCCGGCAAGACCAACTACATCAGGTTCACCCCCACTAAAGAGGGAACCTACGACGGCAAGTGCGCCGAGCTCTGTGGTGAGTACCACTCCGAAATGCTGTTCCGCGTCAAGGTTGTCTCCGAAACCGAATTCCAGGCTCACATGGACAAGCTCAAGGCAGATGGCAACACGGGACTTCTCGGCGAAGAGTATGACCGCAACCCGAACCTGAACGAAATTAAGTAAGGGGAGCGACGTGGCTACTTATACCCAGACCGCACCTGCCGGAACCCTTGAGGCTCCCGTAGTTCCTAAGTCCAAGGGACGCATTGTCGTCAACTGGATCACCTCCACCGACCACAAGACCATCGGGTACATGTACCTGATCGCGTCGTTTGTGTTCTTCTGCTTCGGTGGCGTCATGGCGCTGCTCATCCGGGCTGAACTGTTCGAACCGGGCATGCAGATCCTGCAGACCAAAGAGCAGTACAACCAGCTCTTCACGATGCACGGCACCGTTATGCTGCTGATGTTCGCGACGCCGCTGTTCGCTGGCTTCACGAACGTCATCATGCCGCTGCAGATCGGTGCCCCCGACGTCGCGTTCCCGCGGCTGAACGCACTGGCCTTCTGGTTCTTCCTCTTCGGCTCCACCATCGCGGTGTCCGGCTTCATCACCCCGCAGGGTGCGGCGTCGTTCGGCTGGTTTGCATACGCGCCGCTGTCCAACACGACGTTCAGCCCTGGCATCGGTGGTGACCTGTGGGTCTTCGGCCTGGCGCTGTCCGGCTTCGGCACCATCCTGGGCGCGGTCAACTTCATCACCACCATTATCTGCATGCGCGCTCCGGGCATGACCATGTGGCGGATGCCCATCTTCACCTGGAACGCCCTGGTGACGTCCATCCTCGTGCTGATGGCCTTCCCGCCGCTGGCTGCCGCATTGTTCGCGCTTGGCGCCGACCGCCGCTTCGGGGCCCACATCTTCGATCCGGAAAACGGTGGCGCCGTACTCTGGCAGCACCTGTTCTGGTTCTTCGGCCACCCCGAGGTGTACATCATTGCTTTGCCGTTCTTCGGCATTGTGTCCGAGATCTTCCCGGTCTTCAGCCGCAAGCCGATTTTCGGCTACAAGGGCCTGGTTTACGCGACCATCGCCATTGCGGCCCTGTCCGTGACGGTGTGGGCGCACCACATGTACGTAACCGGTTCGGTGCTGCTGCCGTTCTTCGCCTTCATGACGATGCTGATCGCGGTCCCCACCGGGGTGAAGTTCTTCAACTGGATCGGCACCATGTGGCGAGGATCCATTACATTTGAGACTCCCATGCTGTGGAGCATCGGCTTCCTCATCACCTTCCTCTTCGGTGGCCTGACCGGCATCATCCTGGCGTCGCCGCCGCTGGACTTCCACGTCTCCGACTCCTACTTCGTGGTGGCGCACTTCCACTACGTGGTGTTCGGTACGGTGGTGTTCGCGATGTTCGCGGGCTTCTACTTCTGGTGGCCCAAGTGGACCGGCAAGATGCTGAACGAGCGCCTCGGAAAGATCCACTTCTGGCTCCTGTTCCTGGGATTCCACGGCACGTTCCTGATCCAGCACTGGCTGGGCGTTGAAGGCATGCCCCGCCGTTACGCGGACTACCTGGTGGAGGACAACTTCACGTGGATGAACCAGTTCTCGACCATCTCCTCGTTTGTGCTGGGTGCATCCCTGATTCCCTTCTTCTGGAACGTCTACATCACCTGGCGCAGCTCCGAGCGCGTCGAAGTGGACGATCCCTGGGGCTTCGGCGCCTCGCTCGAGTGGGCTACGTCCTGCCCGCCGCCGCGCCACAACTTCACCTCGCTGCCCCGGATCCGTTCAGAGCGTCCCGCCCTGGACCTCCACCACCCGGAGCTCTCGCAGGTACATACCGTTGAATCGCCTGCACCCGCAGCAGCGGTGCTCGGTAACGCCGACCAGAAGGACACCGCCAAGTGAAAATCGAATCATGGATATTTGGAGCCGGAGCTTTCTTCTTCGTACCGGTTTCCCTGGTCTACGGTTTCCTGACCAACTGGCATGAGTGGGTCGGAACCCTCGGGATCCTCCTGGTGGGCGGTCTCTCCGGGATGATCGGCGGCTACCTTGGCTTCACCGGCAAGCGCATCGGGATGCGTCCCGAGGACCGGAACGACGCCGAGATCCACGAAGGTGCCGGCGAGCAGGGGCACTTCAGCCCCTGGAGCTGGTGGCCGCTGGTTCTGGGGCTTGCCTGTGCGGGCGGATTCCTGGGCCTCGCAATTGGCTGGTGGATCCTGTTCATCGCAGCCGGCCTCGCAGTCGTAGCCCTTGTGGGTTGGGTCTTCGAGTACAGCCGTGGGGACCACGCCCACTAGAAGCCGCCAGGCTTCAGCAATGATTTAGAAATTACGACGTCGGGTTCCACCTTCTGGTGGGGCCCGACGTCGTTCTTGTCCGTACGATTTCGCGTGGGGGAGTCCGCGGGGGAGTCGGGGGCCAATGCGCCCTGGGGGCGGCTACCTGGCTCCCTGTGACTCCAGAAGTTCTGCCAGTACACGGAGTGCCGCCGTGGCGTCGTGGTGACCGTCAGGGCCACTGAGGGCGGTCTCGGCGACTGAAAGCTCTACTTCGCAGCCGAACGGGAAGTCGGCAGTCATGACTTCCAGCAGGGAACGGGCGTCGACACCCTGGATACCGGCCTTGCGGATGGTCACAGGCAGTCCCGTTTCGGTCACTGCCCTGACGAACATCGCGGCGGGACGGGCATGCAAGCCGACGGAAGCTGACACAACGGCCTTATGCACTGGCAAGGGGTCTCCCATTTCCTGACGGCCCCCAAACCATCATCGCTGAATTTCCTGTCAAATATAGCGGGTTGGATGGCCGCGCGACCAAACAGGTGAAGCCGGTCACTTCGGAGCTGGAAGTGGTCTAGTCCAGCGGTATTGCTTGCCCTAAGCTTGGATAGTGAAAACTGAAGCAAGGGCTTACCTCCGTGGCTGATGCCCGAGGCGTTGCCGGTGAGATTGACCGCAGCAGCGGGATTGCCATCTACATCCAACTCAGAGAGATCCTGCGGGCCTACATCAGCGATTCCTGTCCGCCCGGATCCGCCCTGCCCTCGGAACGTGACCTTGCCCTACGGTTCGGCCTGGCCCGGATGACAGTCCGGCAGGCCATCGATGCGCTGGTCGGCGAGGAAGTCCTCGAACGGGTTGTTGGCCTCGGCACGTTCGTGCGGAAGCCCAAACTCGACCTTCAGGTGAAGCTCACCTCGTACAGCGAGGAGATGCAACGCCGCGGCATGATCCCGGCCGCCAAAGTCCTGAGCTTTGAACAGATCGGCGCCAGTGCCTTCCTGGCCCGTGAACTGCAGGTGGAGGAGGGGACGCCACTGGTCCGGTTCCGTCGGCTGCTGCTGGCGGACGGTGAGCCCATGAGCGTGGACGAGAACTTCATCCCGGCACAGCGGGTCCCGGGACTGCTGGACGGCGAGCCCCCAACATCGCTCTACAACGTGCTGAGTGAGCAGTATGGCCTCGTGATGGAGTGGGGGGAAGATATGATCGAAGCGACGGCTGCTTCCCCTTCGACGGCACGGTTGCTCAATGTCGACGTCGGCGCCCCCTTGCTCAAAATCCAGAGGCACGCCTTTGTTGCCCGGGCGATGGTTGACTACTCGGTTTCGTACTACCGTGCCGACCGATACAAGCTATGGGTACCGCTCCAGCGGCCGGGCGCGAGGCCTGCCCGTAACCAATCGCTGGGCTACCGGAACCACTAGTAGCGGGGCGGCAGCAGCCACACAGCGGCTGTCGCCGGCAACGGGAAAGGCCCGGTCCATGTGGACCGGGCCTTTCCCGTTGCTGCTATGAATGTTAGTGGCTGAGGCTCTTGGTTTCCTCGCCGGCCTCTACCGCAGGGGCGTGGTGGCCGTGGGCGGCCTCCAGTTCTGCAGGCGTGGCCGGTGCAACACGGTCCTCGAAGAACCACTTGGACAGGAATGCACGCTGCTTTTCCTTGCGCGTCACAATGCCGTGGTCGTTGGGGACCGCGGGCAGCGGCGAGGGTGATTCGAAGCCGACGAGCTTGTAGCGCTTGTATTCATCCAGGGGCGCGTGCACTTCGATGAATTCACCGTGCGGGAGACGGACAATACGTCCTGTTTCCCGGCCGTGGAGCGCGATCTCGCGGTCCTTGCGCTGGAGTGCCAGGGCTACTCGCTTGGCGACGACAAACGCGATGACCGGGCCGATGAAGAACAGGGCGCGGAGCCAGTACGTCACATCGTTCAGGGACACATGGAAGTGTGTCGCGATGAGGTCCGAACCGGCGGCTGCCCACATCACGCAGTACCAGACGAAGCCGGCGACCCCGATAGCGGTGCGGGTGGGGGCGTTCCGCGGACGGTCCAGGACATGGTGTTCGCGGGTGTCCTTGGTGATCCAGCTTTCGATCCACGGGTACATAAACATCACCGTGAACAGAATGCCGGCCGGCACCAGGGCAGGCAGCAGAACATTCAGCGTCAGGGTGTATCCGAAGATGACGTACTCGAAGTGGAAGTCGCCGATAACACCAGGCATAAGCCTCAGCGCGCCGTCAACAAATCCGATGTACCAGTCAGGCTGTGTACCGGCCGATACAGGGGAGGGGTCGTAGGGGCCGTAGTTCCAAATCGGGTTGATGGTGAAGAATGCCGCCATCAGGGCAATGACACCGAACACGATGAAGAAGAAGCCGCCGGCCTTGGCTGCGTACACGGGACCGAGCGGGTAGCCAACAACATTGCCGTCGTTGCGGCCCGGGCCGGGGTACTGGGTGTGCTTGTGCACCACCACCATAAAGAGGTGCAGAACGATCATCAAGAGGATCAGCGCAGGCACGAGCAGGATGTGCAGCATGTAGAGGCGGCCGATCACAGCCGTTCCCGGGAATTCCCCGCCGAAGAGGAAGAAGGAAATGTAGGTTCCAACAACGGGGATGGACTTGATAACACCGTCAATGATCCTGAGTCCGTTGCCAGAGAGCAGGTCATCGGGAAGGGAGTAACCGGTGAAGCCGGCTGCCATGGCGAGGATCAGCAGTACGCTGCCGACAACCCAGTTCATTTCACGCGGTTTGCGGAAAGCCCCGGTGAAGAAAACGCGCAGCATATGCACGCCGATCGACGCGACGAAGAGCAGCGCGGCCCAGTGGTGCACCTGACGCATAAACAGGCCACCACGGACGTCGAAGGAAATGTCCAGCGAGGAACTGTACGCAACGGACATTTCGACGTTCTTCAACGGCAGGTATGAACCGTCGTAGTGCGTCTCCGCCATGGAAGGATCAAAGAAGAAGGTCAGGAAGGTGCCCGAGAGCAACAGGATGACGAAGGAGTAGAGGGCGACTTCACCGAACATGAATGACCAGTGGTCCGGGAACACCTTGCGACCGAATTCACGCAGGATTCCTGATCCGCCAACTCGCGCGTCAACAAAATCAGTGATGCGTCCGGCTTTAGTCTTGGCGACGAAGGCGGGGGCTTCAGCTCTTGATGCTGCGCTCATGCTCATCACGCTCCCAGTAACTCGGTCCTACAGGTTCATTGAAGTCGCTGGTTGCGACCAGGTAGCCCTCGGCGTCCACTGCAATCGGCAGCTGCGGGAGGGGCCGGCTGGCCGGGCCAAAGATCACTTTGCACTCGTTCGTGAGGTCAAAGGTGGACTGGTGGCACGGGCACAGCAGGTGGTGCGTCTGCTGCTCGTACAGAGCAACGGGGCAACCGACATGGGTGCAGATCTTGGAATAGGCAACGATTCCGTTGTAGCTCCAGTCTTCGCGGCCCTCAGAGGGGTTCAGCGAAGCGGGGTCAAGGCGCATCAAAAGGACCACTGCCTTGGCTTTTTCGTTGAGCTTGCCTTCATGCAGTTCGTTAAGCCCTTCAGGAATTACGTGGAAGGCCGAACCGATGGTGACGTCAGAGGCCTTGATAGGTGTGCCGTCGGGGTCGCGGGTGAGGCGCTTGAGCTTGCCCTCCTGCGGTGCCCACATTGTGTGGGACAGCGCCCGGTCTGGGCGGGGGCCGAGGTCACCGAAAACCGCAATTGCGGGAAGCGGTGCCAGGGCCATGGCACCGAGCAGCGTGTTGCGGATGAGGGGGCGGCGCTTAATGCCGGTCTCTTCCACGATGTCATCCACAATCCGGACTGCCGCGAGGCGGTCTTCTTCGGTGCGGATGGGATGGCGCTCCTCGGAGACTTCATGGTCCGGCATGAGGGCCTTGGCCCAGTGCACAATACCGGTGCCGATGCCGAGCATGGCAAACGCGGTGCCAACGCCAAGCAGGGCGTTCTGCAGCCGGATGGTGGCGATGCTGGTGCCCTCGCCCAGGTCGATGGCGAAGTACGCCACCAGGAAGATCAGGGTGCCGACAACTGACGCGCCGAAAAGTACGGCGACCTGCCGTTCTGCACGCTTAGCGGCCTTCGGGTCCGTGTCGGCCAGGCGCAAACGGTGCGGGGGAATTCCAGGATCCTGGAACTTCTCCACCTCATTCTGACCAGCCGTAGCTACGGTGCCCGAGTGGTTCGGACTGCCGTCACTATGGTTGCCCATAATTCGCCTCATCCTTCTCTCGTCCCGGCGTCTGCCGGGTTAGTTTTCAATTTCAAACTGCTGACAGGGCAGCAGAAGTTCTTAAGTTTCCCGTTGCGCCTACGACGTCCGGGAAGTAAGCCAGATGGTAAACGCGATGATGACACCCAGGCCAGCAACCCAGACGAAGAGTCCTTCCGCGACCGGGCCCAGGGCGCCGAGATCAGCGCCGCCGGGGGAGCCGTTGGCTTCGATCTGCTTCAGGAACGTGACGATGTCGCGCTTGCCCTCGGGGGTGACGTTCGCGTCATTGAAGACGGGCATGTTCTGCGGTCCGGTGACCATCGCTTCGTAGATGTGCTTTCCGGAGACATCGGCAAGGGCGGGAGCGAACTTGCCGCGGGTCAGTGCTCCGCCGGCGGCTGCTGCGTTGTGGCACATCGCGCAGTTCACACGGAAGAGCTCGCCACCCTTGGCGGCGTCACCCTGCTCATCAAGCAGGTGTTCTTCAGGAATTGCCGGGCCGGCTCCCAGGGAAGCTACGTAGGCTGAAAGCTGGTGAGTCTGCTCGTCGTTGAACTGGGCCGGCTTTTTGTAAGCCTGCGGACCGTTCATCTGCATGGGCATCCGGCCGGTACCGACCTGGAAGTCAACCGCTGCAGCACCGACGCCGACCAGGGAAGGGCCATCTTGGCTGCCGCTAGCACCCATGCCGTGGCAGGTAGCGCAGTTTGCTGCGAAGAGCTTTTCGCCCTCGGCGGTGTCATTGGCGCTGAAACTGGTGGTGGATGCCTTGGCCTGGTTGACGGTTGTGGCAACGGCGTACAGCCCACCAGTGATGAGGAGACCCATCAGTAGCAGCGCGATTACTGCGAGTGGGTGACGCCGCTTTTGCGAGAGAGCCTTCACGTGGTGGTTCCTTTATTCGATCGTGCGCCGGCTCCGTGAGCCGCTTCTTGAAATTCTGCCTCTTGTAGAAAAGGAATCAAAGCTTGACTACTTCAGTACGTAGATGACCAGGAAGAGGCCGATCCAGACAACGTCCACAAAGTGCCAGTAGTAAGACGTGACGATCGCCGAAGTTGCCTCGAAGTGGCCGAACTTCTTTGCTGCGAACGAGCGTCCGATGATGAAGAGGAAAGCTATGAGGCCGCCAATGACGTGCAGGCCGTGGAAGCCGGTGGTCATATAGAACGCTGAGCCGTACGCGTTGGACGAGAGCGAAACGTGTTCTGAAACAAGCATCGCGTATTCGGTTGCCTGGCCGGCGACGAAGAACGCACCCATGATGAAGGTCAGTGTGAACCATTCGTTCATGCCCCAGCGGGAGAACTGGAACGGACCGCCTGTTTTGCGGGGCTGCAGCCGTTCGGCGGCGAAGACGCCCATCTGGCAAGTAAAGGAACTGGCCACGAGGACGATCGTGTTGACTAGCGCAAAGGGGAAGTTGAGCTTTGCTGTCTCTTCAGCCCACATCTGTCCGCTCGTGGAGCGCAACGTGAAGTACATGGCGAAGAGACCGGCGAAGAACATCAACTCACTGGACAGCCAGACTACGGTTCCAACAGAAACCATATTGGGGCGGTTCAGCGTGGGGTGCGCCGGGGTACTGGGGGCATGGGTCGCAGATGTCACATAGACATTATGTCTATAAAAGTCCGTACTTCCCAACGCGAACCGCCTTTTCGGGGGACTTTTTCTACAAAGACGCGAAATCACCGGGAAAAGTTCCCGGCGGCGTTCACATTGGTCAGGTCCGGGGTGGCTCGATAGCATCAGAAGGTGACTTCTCAGGCAACCGCGCCCGCGGACAGCAACACTTGGCCGCGGCTCATATCGGCCCTCATCAACGGAACTGACCTCACGGCGGGCAACACCGCGTGGGCGATGGACAGAATCATGTCAGGGGAGGCCACCCCCTCGCAGATTGCCGGATTCCTGGTTGCCCTCAGCGCTAAGGGCGAAACCGTGGACGAAATCTCGGGCCTGGTGTACGCGATGCTGCGCCACGCAACACCAATCGACATCCCCGGCGAGAAGCTGGACATTGTGGGTACTGGCGGTGACCAGCTAAATACCGTCAACATTTCCACCATGTCCGCCCTCGTCGCCGCGGGCGCTGGAGCGAAAGTGGTCAAACACGGCAACCGGGCAGCGTCCTCGTCCTCCGGATCAGCCGATGTACTCGAAGCACTCGGGGTCAGGCTCGACCTCCCGGTGGCCCAGGTGGCACGCAACGCGGGTGAGGCCGGGATCACTTTCTGTTTCGCCCAGGTATTCCACCCGTCTTTCCGTCACACCGCCGTGCCCCGCCGGGAGCTCGCCATCCCCACCGCTTTTAATTTCCTGGGGCCGCTGACCAACCCGGCGCGGGTACAGGCATCCGCCGTGGGCGTGGCGAATGCCCGGATGGCACCGCTGGTTGCGGGCGTCCTGGCGAAGCGCGGCAGCCGCGGCCTGGTTTTCCGGGGCAACGACGGGCTGGACGAACTGACCACAACGGGTCCCTCCACCGTTTGGGAAATCCGTGAGGGCGCGGTCGTTGAACTGAATTTTGAACCGGCCGCGCTGGGCATCCGTCCCGCGACTGTGGAGGAACTCCGTGGCGGGGACGCCCAGGCGAATGCCGCCGTCGTACGTGATGTCCTTGCCGGCAAAGCCGGCGCAGCGCGGGATGCCGTGCTGCTTAACGCGGCCGCTGGACTGCTGGCCTTTGATGAATCGGCCGAGGCCCCGTTCCTGGAGCGGATGCGTTTGGCGCTTGCCCGGGCCGCGGAATCCATTGATACCGGTGCCGCGGCGGCGGTCCTCGATAAGTGGGTTGCGCTGACGCGGCCTTGACCCGACTACACAAAAGACGGGGCCCGGCTGTGAAGCCGGGCCCCGTCTTTTCCGGGAATTGGTCCTACTGTTCGAAGCCCAGCGCGAATGCCGCGTCGAGATCGTGCTGGGAATAGGCGCGGAACGCAATGTGTGTGGTGGTGTGAACCACCGCGGGGACCTTTGACAGCTTGTCGGCGATGACGTCAGCCAGGTCCTCGTGCCGGGCGACGCGGGCAACGGCGATCAGGTCCCATTCGCCTGTCACGGAATAGACCTCGCTGATGCCGGGGATCGCAGAAATTTCCTCGGCGGTTTCCGGGATGCGGGCGGCGTCGGTCTTGATCAGAACGAATGCGGTGATCACTGTTCAATCCTTCCGGATCTGTTCGCCGTAGCTGTGCCCGGCAAGACTCTATGGTGATGCCAGCCTATTACATGGGCGGTGTCCATCATGTCTGTCCCAGGGGGCGAGGCCTGCAGCGGTGTCACGACTTTCGAAACCTGCGCACCAGTGCAAGAAGTGCCCGGTAGCCCACCAGGAAGAGCCCCAGGCTCAGGAGCGCAACAATCACGAAGGCGACGACCACGGTTTGTCCCGTCAGCGCCCTCAGGATCATGCCGCCGGCTAGGGCTCCAAGCCAGACCACGACGCCTGTCGCCATGGACAGTGGACGCCGCCAGGCCCGTCCCGCAAACCAGGCGATGGCAGCCCCAGCCAGGAACGGCCATGCCGTGAGGAAGACACCGGTGACGATGTCGCCGCGCTGGTGGGCATCCCGGCCGATCGCCGCGAAGACCAAAATCAGGAAGGCGTCTGACATGGCGGCGGCAATAATGGCCTGCCGTGGGGCTTTGGTGGACTGTTTGGTCTCGGAATTCATGGCTTCGAGCCTAACCCGGGGAGTGCGCCAGCCCGGTCCGGATGCTTGCCGGGGTACGGGGGATTATGGAAGATGGGTGGGACAGCGGTGCTCATCACGCGGGAGGCACAGTGCATCTGATCCAGGTGGCCCAGCAGGCACATGACCTCCAACGGGCCGCTGAGTTCTATTCACAGCTGCTGGGGGTGCAACCAGCGGCGATCTACGACCCCCCGGGACTGCTGTTTTTCGATTTGGATGGCGTTCGGCTCTTGCTGGAACGCGGCGCGCCGTCGTCGGTCCTCTATTTGGAGGTGGAGGACGTCCGGAGGAGCATCAGCGCCCTGCAGGGCAGGGGAGTGGAGGTAATTGCACTGCCGAAGGTGATCTTTCACCATGACGACGCTGCCCTGGGTCCGGCAGGAACGGATGAGTGGATGGCCTTCATCCGCGACTCGGAAGGGAACACAGTGGGGCTGGTCAGCCGGCATCTCCCGGCTGTGCCTGGAATGGTCCCGGGCTAGGCTCTAGGGTGTCCAGCGCCGGGCTTATCTGACAATGAGGTCGTTGCCGTAGCCTGAATCACATTTGCCGTCGTGGATCACACCTGACCCCGGGGCCACGACGTAGTTCTTTGCAGGGTCGAAGACCACCTCAAAGACCCCCGTGACGGTTCGCGTGCATTCGCGGACAAAGGACGCACTTTCCTCTTGGCCGCCGATCCACATGTCAATCCACAGGGAACCAGCACCGTTTTTGTCCGCGCCGACGTGGCATGGTCCCTTCTCCGGAGCCGGTCCGTCTCCACAGGAGTCTTCCACGATGAAGTAGCGCCGCACATCGGGCAGGTAGATCCGGGTGCCTGCGGGGATGTCAAGGACATCCTCCCCGGTCGCTTTGGAATGCCCGACGGCGAGGGTAACGGGATCCTCATAGGTTCCAGTTCCGCCGGCCTCGTTATGCACCACGGGGTGGCTGATCGCGGGCGACCCAGCAGGAGTGTTGTCGTACCACGTATAGGCGGTGACAAAGACCTTCGAATCGTCTTTTTCACCGGCTGTCCGGGGCGACGACGGGCTGACGCAGGCGGCAGTCGCCAGGACGACACAGACTAATCCTGCTGCCGAAGGGAATCTTCTGTGCATTCCTGGCCTCCTCGAATTGTTCGTGCCATCTCCCGGCAGCCAGCTCAGTGCGATCCCGGGGCCGTTCCTAGGGCTGACGCGTCAGCGAGTTGGACAACATCTCCGCGAAGGTGCCGGGTTCCTGCTCAATGCCGCTACAGTCACTGGCTACGCTGCTGTGCGGTTGACCTTGGCCCGGGGAATTGCAGGCAGCGTCCCTGTTCAGGGACCACATCGACATCCGGCCGATGCCGCGCTCCAACGCGAAGCTGTTCAGTCCCTCAGCATCCGCCAGGGTAAAGACGTTCCCCTCGACATCGTTGACGCCGATCATCGGCGTGAGCCCGATCTTGTTCCATAGGGCAGCAGCGTCGAGGGGTCTGCCTGCCGTTGCGTACAACCCGTCCAGCCTCCGGTGGGTAGCCTCGGCGGCGGCCACCGCAGCGTCAAGCATGGTTTCGCCGGGAGCGAGCGGGCCGAAGTTCATGGTCATGATATTCACGCCGGCGAGGTCAACACCGGACTCAAGCATGGTTTCCACGGAGACCACGGCTGCGGGCGTGAGCCCTTCCCGCGAGACAGGAAGCGTCAGCCAGACCTTGAGAGGTTTATCAGGAGGCCGCTCGGCCTGAAGGCGCGCCGCTGCCGTTGCGCGTCTCTTCACCGCTGCATAGTCGGCAGCACCTGCACCTTCGATGTCGAGGTCCACGGTGTCCAGTCCGTACCTGCTGATGACTGATGTGTAGGCGCGAACCAAGGCATCACCGTCGGTGCAGGCTGCGGCCAGTTCTGTACCCCGTTGCCCGCCGAAGGAGACTGCGACGTCGTTGCCTGCCGTGCGGAATGCGTCCAGCCGGGAGTCGAGAGCCAGCTTGTCGCTGGCCCGGTCAAGATCATAGAAGCCGCCCCAGACAGGCTCGCATGGCCGGGCGGGATCTGAGCTGATAAAGGAGAGCACCGTTGTTACCCTTCCCGGCGAAGGTAGTTCCTGTGGAGGGAGGCTTGGGAACAGTGTGACGTCGAGGTAGCCGCCGAACCAACCAGGCCTGATGGCGCTTTGAGTTACCTCCACCTCCCGGCCGGGTCCGTCCGGCGGCGTAGAGCCGCAGGCGGCCAGCGTAAGAACTGCCATCAGGATCGTGAGGTTCCTTCCCGGCCGGTCGGATGTAGGCATGTGCTGCTGCCGCCTCGCTGCACTTCTGCGTGCGTAGTTCATGGGGTCGATCAGCATAACGCAAGCAGAACGGTTGGGCTATAGGGAATCCTGGAGGGTTCGCGGCGCGGGTGAAACCGCCAGAACAGGAACGGGAGCCCGTGCAACGATCGGCCCCGGCACCGCGGGGAGCGTGACACTGTTGGTCCTCTCGGGCCTGTACCAGCCCACGGCGGTGCCGCGCAGGGCCATGATCGCTGAGCCGAACACCACGTAGGCGCGAAGTGGTTCGTAGATAAGCCTGTAGATCGGCACCATGAGCAGGTGGAGGAGGGTCTCGCGGACCATCAGGATGGCCACAATCGAGATGATCATATGAGTTGCGGCGACGAACGCCGAGAAGATAGCGATGGCCTGCCATTCTCCGTGGGCCAGGCTGTTAATTGCGACGATGACTGTCAGGGGCATGAAGATTAGCGGGACGATGACTGAGATCAGCGCATAAGGCATGGTGAGCAAACCGAGCGCCCCGTACTTGGGGTTGAAGAGCATTGAGCGGTGCTTATACAGGGTCTGGAAATTGCCGTAGGTCCAGCGGAGCCGTTGTTTGAACAGGCCTTGGACTGTCAGCGGTGCCTCAGTCCAGGCGACGGCCTCGTTTTCCTGGACGATGCTGTAGCCAAGTCTTTGCAGTGAAAGCGTGAGGTCCGCATCTTCAGCAAGTGTGTCATGGGAGTAGCCGCCGGCCCTGACCAGGGCCTCCCGGCGCCACGCGGCGCAGGCGCCCGGAACGATGGAAATCGCGCCCATGAGGCCCTCAGCCATGCGGGTGACGCAGATACCGGACAGATACTCCAGGCTCTGCCATGCAGTGATGAGATTGCGGCGGTTTCCGACTTTGACGTGCCCTGCCACAGCCCCAACCTCTTTGTCGTGCCGGGGGGCCAGGAAGTGGCGGGCGAACATCTTGATGGTCTGTGGTTCAAAAAGGGTGTCACCATCGAGCGTGACCACAACTTCTCCGCGGGATTGGGCGATTCCGTTGTTGCTTGCAGCAGATTTGCCACCGTTCGGCTGGTCAACGACGCGAAGATTGGGCCACGTCCTGGCGTAGTCCGTCAGCACGGCAAGGG
Source organism: Pseudarthrobacter lactosi (assembly GCF_055412785.1). Classification (NCBI taxonomy): domain Bacteria; kingdom Bacillati; phylum Actinomycetota; class Actinomycetes; order Micrococcales; family Micrococcaceae; genus Pseudarthrobacter; species Pseudarthrobacter lactosi. The sequence continues at coordinate 619,050 of NZ_JBVAYS010000001.1, read as the reverse complement.
TACCGTCCGTCGACCCGTCGTTAATGGCGACGACTTCCATGCGGGGGTAGTCGCTTGCTCTCAGTGCATCAAGGGTTCTGGACACGACGAGTTCCTCGTTGAAGACGGGGAGGACGACGCTGACGAATGGCCAGTCTTTCTCGTCGATGGCGTCCCAGTGGCGTCGTTTCTGGCGGGAATTGTTGATCACGGCCAGCACCACGAACAGGAATGTCAGGATGGTCATGGAGCCGATGCCGAACCAGAACAACCAGTTGAGGACAACGTTCGGCGTGATCAGGTAGGTTGTGAGTGCCGCGAGGGTCATGGTGTCCTCTACGCTGGCGGTGATGCTGTGCCGCGGTACATACTCCGGGGGCAGCAGGGGTTGGAGAGTAGTGAAGGTGTAGCCCTGCGCTTTGGCCTGCGGGATGAGGGCTTCCAGCATTTTGAGCGTTGCGGTGCGGTCCCCGCCTCCGTCGTGCATCAGCACGACGTGCCCTTCGCCGTTCAGTTGCGGTACCTCAACGGGCACCCCCGGGGCGTGTTCCCAGTCCCTCGTATCGAGGTCCATGTTGATGTTGAGGTAGCCCAGCTGCTGAGCCTGCAGAAGCGCCAGGGTGTTGTTTTCCGGGTTGCCGGTGGGGATCCTGAATAACCGGGTTTCGTAACTCTCCGCAGCTCGAATGACCCGGTCCTCGCCAATGATCTGCTGACGGTTGTACGAGTCGTCGTGGGCCCAGAAATCGGCGTGGGACATGGTGTGGTTGCCGACCATGTGCCCTTCGCGGATCATGCGGCGGAAGATGTCCGGGTGTTTGACGATGTTGTCACCGACGGGGAAGAAGGTCGCCGGCACGCCTTCGTGCGATAGCAGGTCCAGGAGCTGCGTGGTGAAGTGGGGATCGGGCCCGTCATCGAAGGTCAGCATCAGCGTGTGGTCCAGAGCCTGGCCGTAGGCTTCCACAACGTAGGGGCTTTGGCCAATCACCTCTGTCTCGTCTGCGGTGGCTTCCCGCCAGACAGTGTCGCTGAAGGGATCCTTGAGTAGGACCTTGCCATCCTTCGGAACCACGAGCGCGATCCGGTGAAAGATGGCGGTGCCCTCCCTGAAACCGATCCTCGGGATGTTCTCCAGGTCCTGCTGGCTCAGCAATTGCCTTGGATAGGCGGCGGCCTGGTTCTTTTCTCCAAGCCGTAAAGGAGCAGTCGCCGCAGGGAGGATTGCAACGAGGGACAGAACCATCAACATCACTGCGGCAAGCAGGCATGTCCGGACCCGCCGCCAGCGATGTCCGCTGGCGTCGAAGAATACCGGTGCCGGAGCAGTTGAACGAGGAGGGGCTGGTTTTCTCATATACGCCTCGCGAGGTGGTCGTGAGTGCAGGGCAACCTGACTGAATCAGGCAAGTGACCGCCAAGGGAGAAGCAGAAAGGGATAAATCTGCCCCCAACCTGGTGCCGCAGAGCCAGCCGCTCCGAAGTGTCACCGTACCTAGGAACCTAATAGCGCAAGACACAGGTACACATGCGTAGCAGGTACTCGAGTTTTTTCGGGGCGCTACTTGCTGACAAGACTTGGGCACGGCGCCCCAGCTCAGGGGCTTTTCTAAACCCGGCGCACCAGCCAGGTGGCTTCCCACCGGACGTTGTACTCGCCGTTGGTGTTCGACTCAACCAACACATGAGTGACCGTGTACGCGATGGCGTTGCCGATGATGGAACGTACTTTGACGGGGGCCGGCCTGAGCATGATCACAGGCGTTCCGGGGGCTTGTCCCAGTGCATGCTCGCGTGCCTGGGGGATACGGGAATTCAGCATATGGCGTCCTCAGGAGTGCCGGAACTGAACAATGCCGCTTCGAGTGGAAGATCGACACTGATCTGCCCGTGGGTGCGTGGTAACTAGACGTACCCAGCGTGCCGCCATGCAACCAACCCTAGAAGTCCGGCCTGTGCCGCGCATGCGTACGAAGTACTCGACTTTTCGAGGTTGGCTACCTGCTGTCGCGGACGGCGTCCGGCGACGGCGGGAGGCCGCCGTCGTCCGCCACCGCCGCAAATGACCGTCAAACTGTCCCGGACCAGTGATCGAGCCGGGGGAGCCGTGGGGTGAGAATTGATGGTCATGTTTGGTTCCATCAGCAGAGTTCGGTTGGCGTTCAGGTCGGCGTCTGCCGGGCGGCCCTGGGTGAAGAAATTCAGCGGGCGGTGCGGAAGTCGTTGCGGCCAATGCGATTTGATCTTGATTGCTCGCAACTGAGTGGCTGTGTCCGGGCCCATCCGATGCGCGAAAAGACTCGGACGCAATCGCCGAGGCGTGCTTGGATCAGGTGCAGGATAACGACTTACTTTACATAATGTAGATTATCGGCGTTATCTGAGAGTGGAGAGCGGTCTATGTTACGCCAACGTTATGTGGGCGCCTCCCAGGCTTCCTTCAGATGTTGCCGCAGGTCAGGCGGAACTTGCCGGATAGACCTCCAGGCCCCTGATTTAGGTGGCACGCAGACGACACGCCAGTGATTGGCCTGTTCCACTGACCGCAAGGTAACGTTTAGGTCACCGGTCGGCGCACACGCCGAAAAGATCGCCCGAAATGCTCTTGCGTGTGATAAGTCCCCAGATGGCAGCGCCTTCGCGTTGCCGCAGGCCGTGTCCAACTCCGGGCAGGGCATATCCCTAAGGGAAATGCCCGTTCCGTACTCCCATGAAGAGGCTTTTTCCATGCGCAGAAATGATCTGCTGGCCGCCGGCATGCTCACGGTCCTACTCGCCACCTCGGCGTGTGGCTCCGTCACTGGCGCCCCAAACTCACCCGCCCAGGCTTCGGGCTCGGCCAGCGCCGGCATCGAAGCCAGCTCCAGCACCCGGCCCGACAAATCCGCGGAGATCGGCGCCAGCCAGCGTGCCGCCGCAGAGAAGGCAGAGGCAGCCGCAGCGGCTGCAGCGGCCGCGGCAGCGGAACAGCCAGCCGAAGAGGCACCGGCGGCGAGCCCGGTTGCTGCGGCTGTTCCCGTGCCTGCCCTTGCGCCGGCTGTGGTTGCAGCGGCTCCGAAGCCTGCACCGGCACCGGCCCCTGTCCAGCCGGCGTCGTCCTCCGAGAACATTGTCACCACCGCGTACACAACGGCATACACCTGGCACGACAACACGCCGGCCGGCTCAGTTGAAATCAGCCACCCGGTATTGCACCAGTCCGCTGGGGGCACCGGCACTTACGATGACCCCATCACCATCGCCGTGGGGCATTCCCTCGCCACCGGCAAGGACGTGCTCGATTTCCCGGCCGGAACGCGGATCTACCTTCCGGACGTGCGCCGCTACTTTATTGTCGAAGACACGTGTGGCGACGGCAACGATCCCCAGGGCGGCCCCTGCCACCAGGGCACAAACGTGGATGGAAGCAACTCCACCATCTGGATCGACATGTGGATCGGCGGCCAGAGCATGAACGCCAGCGGCGCCGACCAGTGCGCCGGTAAGGTGACTGCCGTTAACACGGCCGTCTTCAACCCGGCGAGCAACTACGTCGTGGCACCAGGCGCGGGTGTCATCCATGATGGCACGTGTGATGCCGGTTATGGCAACGCACTCGTGAAGCAGTAGCTATCAAGGAATTGGCCCCGTAGCGAACCGGGGCCCAGCGGGGGCCGGCGATAATTCGCCGGCCCCCGCTTTTGTGTCCAGAGCACCAGCCTGCGGCACCGGAACGGCTCCCCCGGCCAGCCCGGCCATTGTCTAATCCGGCGGGCTCGCCAAGAATGAACCAATGACGGTCTACCTGCGTTCACTTGAAACTGCTGTTCCGCCGACTGTGCTGGTCCAGGCCGAAGCCCGTGAAGTCTTTGCGGCCCAGCCCGGCCTGACCAGGTTGGGCTCCCGGCTGGTAAACACCTGCTTTGATTCAGCCGCCATCGACACCCGCCATACCGCCGTCGACGAAATGACCATGGCGTTCCGCTCGGATGATCCGCAGTTCTTTGATCCCGCCACCGGCCTGCTCCTGAACCCCACCACCAAGGTGCGCAACGAGATCTTCGCCCGGGAGGTCACCAAACTCTTCATCGAGGCCGCCCGGGCCGCCGTGGACGCCTGCCCGGATCTTTCCCTACTTGACATAACCCATGTTGTCACCGTCTCCTGCACGGGGTTCTTCAACCCTGGTCCTGACTATAAGATCGTCCGCGCGTTGGGGTTGGACCCGGCCGTCCAGCGTTATCACCTCGGATTCATGGGCTGCTACGCAGCCTTTCCGGCGCTGCGGGCCGCCAAGTCCTTCTGCGAAGCGGACCCGCAGGCCGTTGTCCTGGTGGTCTGTGCCGAGCTGTGCTCCCTGCACGTGCGGACGTCCAACGACCCCGACACCATCATGGGTTCGGCGCTGTTCGCCGACGGCGCCGCGGCAGCCATCATTACGGCCCGCAACGATCCGGACGCACCTGCCCTGATGCAGCTGGACCACTTCGAAACCGTGCTCACACCGGTGGGCGAGGAATCCATGGCGTGGAACATCGGCGACCACGGCTTTGAGATGGTGCTCGGTAACTACGTCCCCCACATCATCGACGACCACATCATCGGCGCCCTGACACCGCTGCTGGCCCGGGATCCGTCGTTGCGTGGACTCCCCTACCGGGACATCCGCCATTGGGCCATCCATCCCGGCGGCCGGAGCATTCTGGACAAGGTCCAGGCGCGCCTTGAACTCACGGACCAGCAACTCGTTCCGGCCCGGGATACCCTGCGGGACTACGGCAACATGAGCAGCGCCACGGTGCTGTTTGTCCTCCGGCACATCCTGGAGCAGCCCCCGGTGGAGGGTGAGGAACGCATCTGTTCCATGGCGTTCGGCCCCGGCCTGACAGTGGAAACAGGCCTCTTTACGAAACTCCGCCAGGCCGCCACGGGGAAGCGTGCGGTGCAGCCTGAGGCGGCGTCGTCACTGGCCTGACCTGTGTCCCTGATGCGGCAACGGGCCGTGGACGCCGTGGAAATGATGGACCTGCCGGACTGTGACCCCACCAAACTGGAGCGCACATACCGGCAATTCGGACTGGTGAACCTGCTCTTCTCAGGCTGGCGTCGGCTGTACTGCAATGAGCTTCGCCCTCTGCTCTCCCACGACTCTGCAACGACCGTCCTCGACATAGGATGCGGCGGAGGGGACTTGGCGCGGCAGCTCGTCCTCTGGTCCGCCCGGGACAAACTGCTGCTCGACGTCACCGGCATTGACCCGGACGCCAGGGCATATAGCTACTCGTCACACCGCCCCCACCATTCCTCAGTCCGGTTCCGCCAGGCCGACAGCACAGAACTGGTCCGCGAAGGCCGCCGTTTCGACGTCGTGATCTCGAACCACGTCATCCACCACCTCCGTCCAGCGGACCTTGCGCATCTCCTGGAAGATTCGCAAGCCCTGGCGCGGCGGCTTTCCCTGCACAACGACCTGCGACGGAACCTCGCAGCCTACGCACTGTTCTCTTTGGCGGCCCTCCCTTTCCGCGGCTCGTTCATCCGTGCTGACGGCCTGACCTCGATCAGGCGCAGCTACACACCGAAGGAACTCACAGCCGCCGCTCCCCCGGGCTGGCAGGTGGCACGCCACTCCCCTTTCCACCAGGTCCTCATCCACCGCCGGGACCATCCAGATGGTTGAGGTGGTGATCATCGGCGGCGGACCCGTGGGCCTCTATCTCGCGGCCCTGTTGCTGCAGGAAGGCGTCGCGGTGAGGGTCCTTGAACAGCGGGTTCACCGGGAATCCCACTCGCGGGCCATCGGCATCCATCCCCCCGCCCTCGCGGCCCTGGACCGAGTTGGCGTGGCCAGGGCCATGGTTGGTGCCGGCGTGCAGATCCGCGGCGGTACTGCGGTCAGCGGCGGAAAGACCGTGGGGTCAATGTTCTTCGCATCGGTCTCGGATCGGTTCCCGTTTGTCCTGTCCCTTCCCCAGTCCACAACGGAATCCCTGCTGGAGCAGCGGGTACACGAACTGGATGGCGCGGCGTTGGTCAGGGGCGCCAGGGTGACGGAAATAGGGGACGACGGCGGACTGGTCACCGTCGTCGCCGAGGCCGGCAACGCGGGTGGCGCCGGCAGCCGCATCACCTCACGCCTTGTGGTCGCCGCCGACGGCTCGCGGTCCCGGATGCGCGGCCTGCTGGGCATCCCGGCCACGTCCCGAAGTTATCCCCACCACTATGTGATGGGTGATTTCGCAGCTGAGGACACCCGCAACCACGAAGCCGTCCTGTACCTCGAAGCCGAAGGGATAGTGGAATCCTTTCCGTTGCCTGGCGGTCTCCGCCGCTGGGTTGTCAGGATTCCGCAGCCCGCACCGGCCCTGGACGTGATCGAGCTGGTGCGAATGGTCCACCGGCGCACGGGGGTCCGGCCGGACCCGGCCAGCAACAGCATGCTCAGCAGCTTCAGCCCCCGGTCCACGGTGGCATGCCGGTCAGTCGCGGGCCGGGCGGTCCTGATCGGTGATGCGGCCCATGAACTAAGCCCCATCGGAGGCCAAGGCATGAACCTTGGCTGGCTGGACGCGGCGGAACTGGCGCCGATCATCTGTGCGGCCCTGGCGGGGAAACCGGTTGGCCAGCGCCTGCGCGCCTATTCCACCCGGCGTCGGAAAGCTGCCTTAGCGGCGCGGTGGCAGTCCGAAGTTAATATGGCGCTGGGGCGGCCGTTGGCGCCGCCGTTCCTGGCGTTGAGGAACGCCGCAGTCAGCGCGGTGTCCGGCATCCCGCCGGCCAACAGGCTGGTGGCCCGCCGATTCACCATGCAGTGACCCCGCGCCGGAAGGAGCCGCCGGGTCAGGAGTTCACGAAGTAGCAGTCGTAACTGTCCTGGCTGACGATCAGGCCGTCCCGGACTTCAAAGACCGACGACGTCCGGGCCCGAATGGTCTCACCGGCATCCCAGTACCGCAGGTCCATCAGCGTCCGCGCCGACCAGGCTGCCTCCACCACCACGCGTCCGCCTTCGCAGGTGGTGCGGCGGATCTCGAACTTCTGGTCCGCCACTACTTCGCCGCTTTGGTCGAGGCCGGCCATCGCCTGGTCCCGCGTCCGGGTGGAGCCTTCAGCCGCGAGCAGATGCGGCGCCTCGACTAGCACGAAGTCCGCAGCGAGGAAAGGCCCGATGGCCGCGCCGTCACCGCCGGCTTCCAGGACCCGGATAAAGTCCAGGACAAGTTCCAGTGCGTTGGTTTGGGGCGCAATCAGTTCAGCCATGGCATCGACATTAGCCGACGCGGCCCACGCCGTGCGGCGTCCGCCGCTAGGCTTTCCGCATGACCGCCGTATCTCCGCCCACTTCATTCACTCCTGCGCACCTGAGGGAACGGGTACAGGAAATCCTGTCCGCGGGATCGCTGCCGCCCATCGTCCAGGCCGGGAATCCCGTTCTCCGCCAGCGGGCCGCGGCCGTCGACGGCCAGATCAGCGCTGGCGAGCTGGAGCAGTTGATAGCCCTCATGCGCGAAGTAATGCACGATGCCCCTGGCGTGGGGCTGGCCGCCCCGCAACTCGGAATCCCACTGCAGCTGGCAGTCCTTGAGGACCAGTACGACGTCGACCCGGAGGCTGCGGCGCTGCGGCACCGGAGCCCGCTGGAGTTCCTCACCATCATCAACCCGCGCTACACGGCCGTAGGATCGGAAACCGCCGCGTTCTTCGAGGGGTGCCTCTCGCTGAGCGGGCTGCAGGCAGTGGTGGTCAGGCCTGAGCGGGTGTTGCTCCGGTTCGAATCCCCCGCCGGCCTGGCCTCGGAACGGGAATTCGAGGGGTGGCAGGCGAGGATTGTGCAGCACGAAACCGACCATCTCCATGGCACTCTGTACGTTGACCGGGCCGAGTTGAGGTCCTTGAGCTCCAACGCCGAGTACGCCGCCAACTGGGCGGAACCGGGGATCGGAAAGGCACGTGCGGCCTTGGGATTCCTGCCCGGGAATCCCTGAAACGCCGACGCGTCGCCGCGTCACTCCAGCGGTATGGTTGCCGGATTTGCTTCGGTCGGGAGGAGCCGGGCCCACCAGCGCAGGATGTGCTCGAATCTCTGGCGCCGGTGCTGCGGCTTGCCCGAGCGGGAAAGTTCATGGTCCTCACCCGGGAATATCAGCAGCTGGGCTTCCACGCCGCACCGCTTCAGTGCCGTGAAGTACCGCTGGCCCTGCTCCAGCGGACACCTCAGATCGTTTTCGCTATGGATGACCAGGGCCGGAGTCTGTACGTTGCCGATGTGTTCGAGAGGGCTTTGCGCGGCGACCTCCACCGCCGAGCTGCCGAGATATTCGCTGCCGAAGTACCAGCCAATGTCGGCCGAGCCCTCGAAACTGACCGGGTCCAGGAACCCGCGCTCCACAATGGCACCCGCGAACCTGTGGTGGTGCGCTATGGTCCAGGCGGTCAGGTATCCGCCGTAGGAGCCGCCCATGATGCCCAGCCGGCCGGCGTCCAGCGCCGGAAATTTGGCCAGGGCGCCGTCCAGGAAGGCGAGGACATCCGCCATGTCATCGGTGCCAAAGCGGCCCTTGATGGCCAGCCCGTGTTCCCGGCCGTAGCCTGCGGAGCCGCGTGGGTTGCACATCAGCACGGCGTACCCGGCAGCCGCGTATACCTGGGCTTCGTCGAACAGGGCGACTGTGAATTGGGCGAAGGGCCCACCATGGATGTTCAACAGGACCGGGTGCGGCCCCTTGCCTGGGGGCCGCACCAGCCAGCCATGGACGGGATACCCATCGGACGCTTCAACCGTCACTTCCTGTGGAACCACAATGTCCGCCTGCGTCCGCAGGATGGCCGAAAAGTCTGTCAGCAGCCTTAGCTGCCCGTCGTCGAGCACTCCAACATCCCCATGGGTGGACGGATCGCTGAATACAACGAGGAGCGAACCCCCCGCCCAGGCGGCCCCGGTCACCACCTTGTCACCGTGCACCAGCAGGGCATGCCCGCCCGTCGCTCCCAGCTCGAGGAGCTCAACAGTGCCCTGCGCAATGTTCAGTACCAGGGCCCGGTCCGGGCCGCGGAGCTCAATCCGGGCACCCGGGGCTGCCACGTCCATCAGGTCAGGGTCAGTCAGCGCAACCGGCACGCCGCCGTCGGCCGCGACACAGTAGAAAACGGCGTTGCGTGCCACAAAGTCCCGGCCCGAGCTCCCCAGGTCCCGGGCAATGTAGAACAGCCATTTGCCGTCCCGGGAATGCCGGACGTCCGTGACGCTTTGAGGTGCGGCTGCTCCCAGATCCACCGGGACGGGATTGCCGCCGGCGACCGGCACCGTGAAAATCAAGGTGGACAAGTCGTCGTCGTTCTCCGGCGGTGCTGCCACGAAGTAGACGGCTGATCCGTCCGCACTGAAAACCCCGCAGCTGGCGTCGGTGGCGAGCGATGTCAGCTGCCGGGCTGCCGGCAGCGAGGGAGCAGCCGGGGCCGTCTGTGGCTCGCCGCCAAGTTCCGGGACATCCACGATGAACAGCTGCTGTGGCTTGTCGCGCGTGTAGCCCACGCCGTTCAGCCTGTACTGGTGCGAGGCGATCAACCGTGGCTGCTCCCCATCCGCGGTGACGGACTCGCTGCTGCCGTACCGTCCTGGCTCCGGCTCGCGGGAGCTGAAAACTATCCGGTGCGAATCGGGAGACCATGCGAAGGATTCCACTCCGAGCAGCCTGTTGGTAATGACTTGGGGTTCACCGCCGCCGGCCTCCACCACAACGAGCTGCGCTTTCGACGACGGTCCGCCCGTCCGGAGGAAAGCGAGGACCAGCCCGTCAGGAGAGAAGGCAGGGGCGGTGTCCCGAAAGCCCCGGGTAATTCGCCGCGGCAGCTGTTCCTGGTTCAGCGGGACGTTCCACAGCTGCCCCACGTAGGAATCAGTGTCGAAATCGGGCCGGGTCACCGAGACAACAGCACGGCTGCCGTCCGGGTGAACGGCCGGCGCGGAGACGGAATTGAGCAGCGGGAGGTGTTCTGGCTTCACCCACGTGAGCCTAACGTGCGGCTTTCCCCCAGGCGAACACCCCCTGAAAGCTGGCGCGGCCGCCACCCTGGACCGCGCCCCGCCTAAGATAGTCCGTATGCCATCAAGCCCCCGCCCTCCGCTGCGCTGCCCGCTGTGCGGGGCCGCACTGAATGTCCAGGGCGGCGCAGCTGACGCAGCCCGCAAGGCCCTGGTCTGCGGATCCGGGCACAGCTTCGATGCGGCGAAGCAGGGCTACTTCAACCTGCTGGTGGGCAAGGGGACAGTCTTCGAAGCCGACACCGCCGAGATGGTGGCGGCCCGCTACGCGTTCCTCGACGGCGGGCACTACCGTCCCCTGGCGGACGCCGTCGCCGCCGCCGTCGTGCCCGGGATATCCCCCGGAGAACCATTCACAGTCCTGGACTCGGGCACGGGGACAGGCCACTATCTCAGGGTGGTGCTGGATGAGGTGCAGCGGACTACGGGCAGTTGCATCGCCGTCGCGCTCGACATCTCCAAGTTTGCACTTCGACGCGCCGCGCGCCTCAACCCCGAGTCCGTCAGCCTCGCCTGCGATGTGTGGCAGCCGCTTCCGGTGGCCGACGCCGCAGTCGACGCGATTACGGTGATCTTCGCTCCGCGTAATGCCGCCGAATTCGCCAGGGTCCTCCGCCCCGGCGGGCGCCTCGTGGTGGTGACGCCGCGCGCAGGGCACCTGGCCGCTATCGCCGTCCAGGCAGGGATGCTGTCCATCGAGGACGACAAGGACGCGCGGCTGGCAGGATCCCTCTCGCCGCACTTCGTCACAGAGTCCACCCGGGACCTGGATGTCCGGCTGATGCTGACGCCCAGCGAGCTGGCTGACCTGGCCTTTATGGGTCCGGCCGGGCACCATCTGGACCGCACAGCCATTGCCGCAAAAATCGGCAATGGCGAGGTGTCCCCGCAGGTGGAGGCACGGTTCCGGATCAGCGTCTTCCGCCTCGCACCGGCCGCACAGTAACGACTTGAACACGTTCAACCGCTGCCCTGCACACAACCTGCCGTCCTGCTTTGCAGCGGACTAGGATAAATAGACAGCTACCGGAAGGTCAAGGGGGACGGAATGTTTGAATGGCTCGGCGAAAACTGGTGGGCCCTGTGGCTCACAGCCTTCCTCGCGTTCGCAGTGATCGAAATGATCACCCTTGACCTGTTCTTCATTATGCTCGGCGGCGGAACACTTGCCGCGCTCGTCGCAGATTTCGCTGGCGCTGACCTGTGGCTGCAGATCGTGGTGTTCTGCGTCGTCTCACTGCTGATGATCGCCTTTGTCCGTCCGGTCGCACTAAGCCACCTGAAAAAAGGCCCCGCCGACCAGCGCACCAACATAGACCGGCTCATCGGCGAGCAGGCCCTTGTGATGGAATCAGTGAGCTCCACCGGCGGCCTCGTCAAGATCGGGGGCGATGTCTGGAGTGCCAGGTCTTCCGGCGGCGTCCTGCCTGCCGGCCAGAAAGCAGTGGTCTCCGCCATCGACGGCGCCACGGCAGTTGTCTCCGCACCGCCGGAGCAGTCCACACAGTCCTAAGTACTGCCTAACAATTGGGGAATTGGAGTCGTATGGATAACGCAGGAGGAGCCGCCTTGGCCATTGTGCTGGTGGTCCTGATCGTGTTCGTGATTATTGTTTTGGTCCGCTCAGTGCGGATCATCCCGCAGGCGAGGGCCGGTGTCGTTGAACGGCTCGGCAAATACCAGCGGACCCTCAACCCGGGACTCACCATCCTGATCCCGTTTGTGGACCGGCTCCTGCCGCTCCTGGACCTGAGGGAGCAGGTGGTGTCCTTTCCGCCGCAGCCGGTCATCACCGAAGACAACCTGGTGGTGTCCATCGACACCGTGGTGTATTTCCAGGTCACTGACCCGCGCGCCGCCACATATGAAATTGCCAACTACATCCAGGCCGTCGAGCAGCTCACCACTACCACCCTGCGCAACGTCGTGGGCGGCCTGAACCTGGAAGAGGCGCTCACGTCCCGCGACCAGATCAACGGCCAGCTGCGCGGCGTATTGGACGAGGCAACCGGCCGCTGGGGCATCCGCGTCTCACGCGTGGAACTCAAGGCCATCGACCCGCCACACTCCATCCAGGACTCGATGGAGAAGCAGATGCGGGCCGAGCGCGACCGCCGCGCTGCGATCCTCACCGCCGAAGGCACCAAGCAGTCGGCCATCCTCACGGCCGAGGGCCAGCGGCAAGCTTCGATCCTTGCGGCCGAGGGCGACGCCAAGGCAGCGATCCTCCGCGCAGACGGTGAGGCACAGGCCATTCAGAAGGTCTTCGATGCCATCCACAAGGGCAACCCCGACCAGAAGCTGTTGGCCTACCAGTACCTCCAGACGCTTCCGAAGATCGCCGAAGGATCATCGAACAAGCTCTGGATCATTCCCAGCGAAATTGGTGAGGCACTCAAGGGCATCGGCCAGGCACTTGGCGGAACCAATCCTGACCCTAGCGCCGGCGGCAGCGGGCTGTTCGACGAGGAACCCGCCAAACAGCCTGGGTCCTGACCCGGATCGACCTCAGACAGGCCGGGAGGGGATCCGCGATTCGTCGCGGGTCCCCTCCCGTTTTGCGGCGTGGCCCCACGCCGGTATGATTGAGTATTTGTCCGGTCGGACCAGATCCGCTGGAACAAGAATGCTTCGCAATGCGTTGAATCATATGATGCAGCACAGTGCACACAGTAGTCCGGGGCGGTTATGCCGCACCGGCTTGCGTGGAGTCCTGCTCCGCGAACCGACCAGAGGGAGAAAACATGAGCGATCGCAGCCTGCGGGGTATGCGCCTTGGCGCGCAGAGCATGGAGACCGAGTCCGGCGTTGAGCCGGCTCCGCGCCAGCGCGTCGAATACCGGTGCGAGGACGGCGAGCAGGTCTTCGTGACGTTCTCTTCAGAGGCTGAAATTCCTCCTGTGTGGGTTTCAAAGACCGGCAAGGAAGCGCTCCTCGTCGACGGCGAACGCCCGGACACCAGCAACGAAAAGGCTGTTCGAACCCACTGGGATATGCTGCTGGAGCGCCGTTCCCTTCCGGAACTGGAGCAGATCCTCGAGGACCGGCTGACCATCCTGCGCGAACGCCGTGGCGAACGGCGCACTGCCTGACCCAGTGGTGGACACGGCCTTCCACGGAGGTCACAGCGTCATGGATTGACGCGAGCCCAATGATTGAGAAAGGGCCGGCCCGGCAACGTGATCACGTTGCCGGGCCGGCCCTTATCCTTTGTCCTAACGGCGGTGCACGTCAGCCCTGTGCCGGATCCTTCTTGCCTGTGAGCTTGTTCCAGCGTGCCTGCAGGCCCCACCTGGTGACGTTGATCATGGCCTCGACAACAATGTTGCCGCTCATCTTTGACGCTCCGAGCTCGCGCTCCACGAATGTGATGGGGCGTTCCTCGATCCGGAGGCCCAACTTGGCTACACGCCACGCCAAGTCAACCTGGAAGCCGTAGCCCACCGAATCGACCAGGTCGAGGTTCAATTTTTCCAGTGTGGTCCGCCGGAAGGCGCGGTAGCCGCCGGTGACGTCCTTGATCTTCAGGCCCAGCATCAGCCGGGCGTAGGTGCTGCCAACGCGTGAAATCGCCTGCCGGTACAGCGGCCAGTTGACCACGCTGCCACCGGGAACCCAGCGGGATCCCATGGCAAGGTCCGCGCCCTGTTCAACGGCTTCCAGCAGCTGGGGAAGCTGTTCGGGCTGGTGTGAGCCGTCAGCATCCATTTCCACCAGAACGTCGTAGCCTGCCTCAAGCCCCCATTTGAACCCGGCGATGTAGGCGGCTCCCAGGCCTGCCTTGCCTTTGCGGTGCAAGACGTGAACCTGTGAATCCTCGGCGGCAAAGCCGTCCGCAAGCTGCCCGGTGCCGTCCGGGCTGTTGTCGTCAACCACAAGAACGTCGGAGGCCGGTACGGCTGCACGCAGGCGTTGAAGAGTCTTGGGCAGCGATTCCAGCTCGTTGTAGGTAGGAATGATGGTGAGGACGCGCACAAAGGGCCTTCCTGGACGGGAGCGGTCGGAGCGGCTGAACGGCAGAGTAACAGCTGGCGGTCAGGCGCAACTACCCATTATAGGGCGGTTTATTGGGGCGCTGGCCGGAGTGTTCGGTCAGGACCGCAGTGCCGGACTGGAAAACAGCTCGAGGCCGTCCTTCACCGTCTGCAGGCACACCGGGTCCGCGCCGGTGTCCAGGGCGGGGAGAAGAGGCGTGCGGGCCCGCGGATCCGTGCTCCAGGACTGGACACGTCCGTCCGCCACCTGGACCATGAGCTCCTCAACTTCCCAGACGGCAAAACTTGCTGGTGCGCCGGGAACCAGCTGCCCGGCCATGGGATTGTGGTACTTAGCGGCCCGCCACCCCGCCCGGGTGTGACCAAGGAACGCTGCCCGGGCCGAGATCCGTTCAGCGTGGTTGTGGTGTTCCAGGCAGGCGCGGACGCTGGACCACGGGCGGAGCGGTGTCACCGGGCTGTCGCTGCCGAAGCTGATGGGGACACCGGCAGCGTAGAACGAGGCAAACGGGTTCATGGACCGGCTCCGGCTCCCCAAGCGCTGCGCATACATTCCGCCGTCGCTCCCCCAGGAAGCGTCGAAGCCTGGCTGGGCGCTGACGCTGACGGCGTAGCGGGCTAGCTGTTGTACGGCGTCCGCGTCGGCCAGTTCTACATGCTCGAAGCGGTGGCCGGCGGCACGGACCCGCTGCTCCCCCACTTCGGCGGCCGCGAGTTCCAGCGCGTCCAGCGCGGCGTCAAGTCCCGCGTCGCCGATGACGTGGAAGCCGCCCTGAATGCCCAGCAGCGAGCAGGCCGCCAGGTGGGCGCCGGCCTGCTCTGCCGAGATGTACAGGTTGCCCCGCTCCCCCGCCGCGTCGTTGTAGCCGGCCCTCAGGGCCGCTGTCCTGGAGCCGATGGAACCGTCAATGTTCAGGTCACCTGCCAGGCCGCGCACAGATACCCCAAGGTCGTCCAGCAGCGTCTGGGCCTGCTCCTCCGAGGTGGCCAGTTCGCCCCAGTACGGCAGGATTTCGGGCATGGCCCCTGTCATTGCCTCTTCGGTGGACGTGTTCCATGTGGCGGCCAGGCGGAGGTCGGATACACCCCCGATATGCGGTGCGGCCATCTCCGCCAATGCCACGTAACCGTTTTCGGCAGCTTCGGTCAGGGCGCGCCGCTGGTACTCCAGGAGGCTGGCCTCCGGGAGCCGTCGTGCTTCCCGGCGGGCCGCCGTATGGGCGGCCCGCTTTACTTGTGAATCTGTGGTGTAGCCGTCGAGGCCGCCAAGCCCGGCGGCGGCTGCCAGGGAGGATGAGACCAGCGCCGAATGCGCATCCACCCTGGCCAGGAACACTGACCTGCCGCCCGCCGCCCGTTCAAGTTCCTCGGCCGCCGGCAGGGCAGGGTCCTCCCACGTGGATTCATCCCAGCCGTGACCCAGCAGGGGGCCGTCGCCCTTGGCTGCGGCCACGGCATCGAGTAATTGCCGGGCGGAGCGGATCCCGCCCAGCTGGAGGGAACCCAGTGCGATGCCGGTTTCGGTGAGGTGGACGTGCGAGTCGACAAACCCCGGCGCGACAAGGGCCCCATGGAGGTCGATGATTTCCATGGAGCTGTCGGCAATGGAGGAGGCAGCCTGCTCGGAGCCGACCCAGGCAACGGTGTCGCCGTCAACCAGCATGGCGGTGGCGAAGGGGTCCGCTGCCGTGTAGACCGAGCCGTTGCGGTAGAGGACCACCTTCCGCTCGTGCGGTGCGTGTGTGGTGGAACGTTCAGTGGTCATGCGGGCGAAGCTCCTGGGGCTAGGGAAAGAAGTCGGGGTGCCGGTGCGTCAGGGCGGGTTCATCAAAGTACGGAGGAGTAGGCTACGACGCCGCGGCGGATGAGCGAAATTGCTTCTGCGCAAAGCCTTGACACGCGCGGATCCAGGCCGGGAATCTTGGCGAGCTGGTCCAGGAGGTCGATGACCTGTTTGACCCAGCGGACAAAATCGCCCGCCGCCAGGTCGGTGCCGTTGAGCACTTCCTGGAGGTGCCGTCCCTTGGCCCATTTGTACATGGGCCAGACGAGACCCAGCTCGGGTTCAGCAGTCAGCGGCAGCTTATTGGCCTCTTCCACGTCTTCCAGGGCCGACCATTCCCGGATCACCACATCCACGGACGATTCAAGTGAGACGCTGGGCATCCGCGGGCGGAGGCCTCTGTCCTCGCGTTTTGCCTGGTAGACCAGGACGCTGGCCAGGGTTGCTACTTCGACGGCGTCCAGGTCGTTCAGTGCGCCCAGCCGCAGGGCTTGCGAAATCAGCAGGTCCTTCTCGCCATAGATCCGTCGGAGCCGCTGGCCGTCCGGGCTGATCGCCAGCCGGCCGTCAGCTCCCGCTTCCAGGTAGCCGTAGGCGGAAAGGACGTCGCAGACACGATCGAATGTTTTGGCAATGGTGTTGGTCCGGCCCTGGATCTGCCGCACCAGGGCATCTGTCTCCCGGCGCAGCTTCCACCACCGCTCGGACCAGCGCGCGTGGTCTTCACGCTCACTGCAGCCGTGGCAGGGGTGGGCGCGGAGTGCCCTGCGAAGCTCCGTGATGCGTTTCTCCTGATGGGGCAAGACGGATCCCAGACCAAAGTCGGTGCTGCGGCCGGGTGCCGGCGGGCGGTTCTCCCGCAGCGCATTCCGGGCCGACGATGCGAGGTCGCGCCGTGATTTGGGGACCTTTGCGTTGAACGACTTCGGGATCCGGATCCGCGTCAGGGGCGCGATGGGGCCTTCCAGGTCCTCGGTGCCGATTCGCCTGAGCTGGTTGTCAAGCGTGAGGATGGCGGGCCGTGGTTCCCTGCCGCTGTGGTCCGAGCTCAACACAATCGCTGGCCCGGGAGCCCGCCCTCCCGGGACGTCCACCACGTCGCCAGGCATCAGCCGCGCCAGCGAATCCTCATTCAGGGACTTGTGGGCCCGGGACTTGCTGCGGGAGGTGACATTCTCGGCGTCGGACAGTTCACGGCGCAACCGGGCATATTCGGTGAAGTCTCCGAGGTGGCAGTTCATGGACTTGGCGTATCCGGTGAGGGACTCTTCGCGGCTGCGCACCTGCTTGGCAAGTCCCACCACGGACCGGTCCGCCTGGAACTGCGCGAAGGAGGATTCAAGGATTTCCCGCGCACGGGCACGGCCAAACTGTGCCAACAAGTTGATGCTCATGTTGTACGTCGGCCGGAAGCTTGAGTTCAGCGGATAGGTACGCCGCGAGGCCAGGCCGGCAACGGCGGCAGGGTCTGTGCCGGGCTGCCAGAGGACAACCGCATGGCCTTCGACATCGATGCCGCGGCGGCCCGCGCGGCCGGTCAGCTGCGTGTACTCCCCCGCTGTGATGTCCACATGGGCTTCGCCATTGAACTTGTCGAGTTTTTCCAGGACTACGGAGCGGGCGGGCATGTTGACGCCCAGTGCCAGCGTTTCGGTGGCGAACACAGCCTTGACCAGGCCCTCAACGAAAAGCTTCTCCACTACTTCCTTGAAAGTGGGAAGCATGCCGGCATGATGGGCCGCGAAACCACGGAGCAGGCCGTCCCGCCACGTCCAGAATCCTAGGACGTCCAGGTCATCGGAAGGGATGTCCTGCCCGGCCTCGTCAACGCGCTGGGCAATAATCTGCTGCTCTTTCTCCGTGGTCAACCAGAGTCCGGAAGATACACACTGCGCAACGGCGGCGTCGCAGCCTGCCCGCGAGAAAATGAACGTGATGGCAGGAAGGAGGTCCTGCCTGTCCAAGCTCGCGATGACCTGGGGCCGGCTGGCTTTCCGGACAGCGCCGGGCTGGGCGCCCTGCCGGGGGCGCTCCTCTGTTCGTTGCCGGTGCTGCCGGCGCTGGCTCCGGCCGCCGTGGCCAAAGCGGCCGGCAAAACTTTGCTGGCCTTCGGTGCGGGCCATCCTGAGCAGGTCCGGGTTGACCTCAAACCCGTGGCCATCGGCGTCTTTGGTGGCTGCGGTGAGCCGTTCCTGGACCGGTATCGGAACTCCGGTCTCAGCGTCCGCGGGCGGGGCGATCTCGTCGAAGGTGGTTTCGCCGGCGAACAGGTCCACGATGTCGCGGCCCACCATGACGTGCTGCCAGAGGGGAACCGGCCGGTGTTCGGAAACGATGATGTCGGTGTCGCCGCGCACAGTATCCAGCCAGGCGCCGAATTCTTCTGCGTTGGACACTGTGGCGCTGAGGGAAGCCACCTGGACTTCACTGGGGAGGTGGATGATGACTTCCTCCCAGACGGCACCACGGAAGCGGTCCGCGAGGTAGTGGACTTCGTCCATAACCACAAAGCCGAGGTCGTCCAGGGTTTCGGAGTCTGCGTAGAGCATGTTCCGGAGGACTTCCGTGGTCATGACCACCACGGGAGCGTCGCCATTAATGCTTGTGTCCCCGGTCAGGAGGCCGACGTTTTCCGCGCCGTACTTTTCGGACAGCTCGGTGAACTTCTGGTTGCTCAGTGCCTTGATCGGCGTGGTGTAGAAAGCTTTAAGGTTTCGTTCCAATGCCAGGTAGATGGCAAATTCGCCCACGATGGTTTTGCCGGCGCCGGTGGGGGCCGCCACCAGCACTCCCTTGCCCTCTTGGAGGGAGCGGCAGGCGAGGCGCTGGAATTCGTCAAGTTCAAAATCAAGGGTGCGGACAAACCCGCCGAGGTAGGTGCCCGCTTCGGCGGTGCGTTCCGTGCTGGCCCGGTAGCTTTCAGAGGGCGAGAGTGGCCCGGAGTTAGAGGACATGCCTCAAGCCTAGTGCGCCGCGCGCTACAGGTTCTTCAGTTCGTTGCCGGGCGTCGCGATGTCGGCCGTTGCGTCCGTCTCCGCAGCCTGTTTCGCCACGCGCTTGTCACGGCGCTTGTCGTTGAAGATGCAGAGCCCGATCGCCGCGAAAAACAGAATCAACAGCGGCGCAGCAAGCAGGAACATGGACAGTGCGTCCGTGCCTGGTGCGGCCAGGGCGGCCAGTACAAAGACCAGGAAGACGATTATCCGCCAGGCTTTGAGGATGGTCCTGCCCCTGACCACGCCCGCCATATTGATGCCGACCAGGATCACGGGGACCAGGAAGGAGATCCCGAGGATAAGCAACATCTGGGTGGCGAACGTCAGGTAGTCAGTGGCCGAGATGTTGTTGGCGCCGGTGGCGGGTGTGAACTGCAGCAGCGCCCTGACTACGGTGGGAAACACGAGCCAGGCGACAAAAACCCCGGCCAGGAACAGTGGCACAGCGGCCGCCATAAATCCGAGCGTGTAGCCGCGTTCCTTCTTGGTCAGCCCCGGCGTGATGAAAGCCCACACCTGATAGATCCAGACAGGACTGGAGATCACCAGCCCGATCTGGATGGCAATCTGGATCTTGAACGCAAAAGGATCCGCGATGGTCGCAAAGTTCAGGACGGCAGTGCGCCCCGTGTCCCGGGCAATGGAAATCAGCGGATCCGACAGGTTGGTGACCACAGGGTCGTAAAGAAACCAGCCACCCACACCAGCGAGCAGCACAGCAATTGCCGATTTGATCAGCCGGTTCTTGAGCTCCTTGAGGTGGTCCCAAAGAGCCATCCGACCCTCAGGGTTGGACTTACGGCCCCGCGTTAGTGCCACTTCGGGTTAAGCGCGGGTCGACGGCGGAACGTCAGTGCCGTCGGTCGGCTCACCGGGCTTCGCCGGCGGGTGGTTAACGATCTTGCCTTCCACCGGGCCGGAAGCTGTGTCAGTGGAGTCGGTTTTGCCGTCGTTCTTCATCTCCTTGACCTCGGACTTGATGATCCGCATGGACTGGCCAAGGCTGCGCGCCATGGCAGGGAGTTTAGGCGCCGCGAAAAGCAGCAGCGCAACGACGATGATAATAACAATTGGCCACGGGCCATCAAAGAGTCTTCCCACGGGAAATCCTTTCCTCTTACAACATCCTACGTCTAACTGAGATTGAGATCGCGAAGTGACTGGGGCTGGCCCCGGTCGCGCCTCCGCTGGATCCGCCTCTGGCGGCGGTCCTCCCGGCGGGATGACTTGGACGCGTCGTAATCATGACGCATCTGCGCCGGTGAGGCAAAAACAGCCGCACCGGGCTGAAGCGATTCCGCAGGCTGTAAGCCGTCATCTACCGTGGTCGCTTCCGGTGCCAGGTGTGCCACCTTAGCCCCGGCAGCACCCAGGTCCTTCATCACCCTCATGAATTGGCGGTACAGCCGGATGCCCAGAAGGACATAAAAGAGCAGGGAGAGCGCAATAAGCGCAATCCAGATCAAGATCCAAGACCACCAAGGCATGCTGACGAGTCTAGCCGTCGTACCGGGCCAGGGCCGCCTCGATCCAATCCAGCGCCGCCGCCCCAAGCTCGGATGGTTCGAGAATCTTGGCGGCCCCGCCGTGCTGGGCCACGAACATGGGCAGCCAGGCCGTGCTGCCGAACCGTATCTCGGCAACGAGGCCGCCGTCGGGAAGAGGTGCCACACGTTCGGCGTAGTAATCGTCCGCCAGGCCGGCGCCCTGCCTGGTGAGCTGCACGAGGACCGTGGTGTCGTCGTCATTGGGGGTGAACAGCTTGGCCGGGAAGCCATCCCCGGCCCGGACCTGCGTGGATGCTGAATGTCCGTTCGGGTGGACGGCCTGGACCCTGTCCAGCCTGAAGTTCCGCAGCCCCTGGGCCGAATGGCAGTAGGCCTCGAAGTACCAGGTGTTATCCAGGGAATACAGGCGGAGCGGGTCCACGTCACGTTCTGAAACCTGGTCGCGTTGGGCTGAGAGGTACACGAGCCGCAGCTGCGACCGCTCCTGGATGGCCCCGCGGACAACGTCAAGGACGGCCGAATCAGCGGGCCCAACCTCCGGACCGGCAAGCGAACCGGCCCGGAGCCCTTCTTCCCCGGCCGCTGCCATCAGCTTGAGGGTCACGGACTCCAATGCGCCGCCCTCGGCAAGTTCCGGGAGCCCGTTGAGCGTCTCAAGACCGGTCAGCAGCGCACAGGCCTCGTCCACGGTAAACCGGACCGGTCGGTTGAGATCCAGGTCCTGGGTGATGTAAACGTGGCCCTCTTCCCAGTGGATGTCCAGGAGGTCGTCCGGGTATCCCTCGGGAAGTCCGGAGCAGATGAGGATCCGCAGGTCACTTTCCAGCTCCCCAGGCGTGACGTCGAAGCGGGCCGCGACATCCTGGATGTGGAGGCCCTGGTTGTGGACCAGGAACGGAACCAGTGCCAGCATGCGCTTGAGCTGGTCCTCTGAGGTGCGTTTGCGGACGGCGCGGCCCCGCGGTGCATCGGTAAACACATAGGCAGGGCTGGGAGCCGCACAGAAGGCGGCCGCGTTGCGCAGCCGGTGCCGCACAGCTGCCACGAGCTCTTGGGGAGCATATGCCACAGCGTCGGGGCCATAGGAGGCGAGCTCCTCGGCCAGTACCTCAACGTCCCTGAAGTTGACCGCCAGCCGTTCGTAGCCGGCGTCGGGCGTTCCTTCACTCCCGGCGGGAACCGGAGTGGTGCGACGGCGCAGGCCAAGGAGGCGGCCCTCCCGGACGTCCACGACGGCGGTCCGGAGCGGGAGTTCCGGAAGCCGGTCCAGTTCTGCGCGGACATTGAAGTTCGGCGGGGCCGAGTACGTTTCCTTGTCCAACACCGTGGCGGGGCCCGTGAACCGGGAGAGCCGGAAGTGGCGCGGCGCCTGGCGCGAGCGGTCGTAGCCGGTCAGATACCACTGGCCAAAGCGGCTGCCGAGGCCCCACGGCTCCACGATCCGCTGCTCTTCGTTACCGGTGGTCCCTGCCAGGTAGGGGAAGCTGACGGGGTGCTGGGCGTGCATGGCTGCCACCACGTCATCGAAGGCTTGGCCCGCCGGCCGGATCCGCGGCTGCACGCCGACGGGGAGTTCAACGTCGGACAGGGTGCCGGAGGCCTGGAGCTTGCGGAGCGCGTTGGCGGCGGCGGTTCCCAGGGCGGCACGCTCCCACAGTTGGGACGCCAACAGGAGGACGGTCCACTCCCCCGGGCTGAGCTGCACATCGGGCAGCCGGTTCGATTCCTTGCCGATGCGGTAGCGGGTGGTGGCCGGGTCATCTTCGCTCCAGCCATGGTCCGTCACGGTTTCCACATCGAAGCCGAACTGACGGAGGTCATTTTTATCCCGTTCAAACATCCTGCCGAAGGCCACGTCGTTGCCGGACGTGTCGTGGTAGACCTTCGCCCGCAACTCTGCACGACCCAGGCCGTATTTGGTGTTCAGGAGGGCTATCAGGAGGTTCAGCAGGCGTTCAGTACGGGAGACGGACACGCTGGCTACGTTACTAAACTCCTCCGCGGAAAGCAGAAAGCGCGGCAACAACAGGAAAACAGAACCCTGATTGTTACCGCGCCTTCCGGCCCTACAATGCTTCGGTCAGCGGACGCCTACGAGGTCCACTACAAAGATCAGCGCTTCGTTGGGGCCGATGGCTCCGCCGGCGCCGCGGGAGCCGTACGCCAGCTCGGAAGGAATTTCCAGGCGACGGCGGCCGCCCACCTTCATGCCCAGCAGGCCCTGGTCCCAGCCCTGGATGACCTGGCCCACGCCCACGCGGAAGTCCAGCGGGGCGCCGCGGCCCCAGGAAGCGTCAAACTCTTCGCCGGTGGACCAGGCCACGCCGACGTAGTGGGTGGAGACGGTGTCGCCCTTTTTGGCCTCGGCACCGTCACCCTCGATGAGGTCGGTGATGACCAGTTCGGTGGGGACATCGCCTTGCGGGAAGTCAATTTCCGGCTTCTGGCGGTCGAAATCGCGCTGACCAAATGACATGGTTGCTCCTTTGATTATTCGGGTGGGTGATGTGTTGCTGTTACTTGACACCGAGGATGTCCACAACGAAGACAAGGTCACCCTTGGCTTCGCCCTGGCCGGCATCACCGTAGGCGAGGTCCTTGGGGACCACCAGGAGGACCCGGGAGCCCACCGTCTTTCCTGCCAGGCCCTGGGTCCAGCCCGGGATCACGCCGGTCAACGGGAAGCTGGCCGGCTCGCCGCGGTCAAAGCTTGAATCAAATTTAGTGCCGCCCACGAGGTTAACGCCAACGTAGTTGACGGTCAGCGTGTCCGTTTCCTTGACTGCAGCGCCGGTGCCCTTGATCAGGTCCTGGGACACGAGTGCAGCGGGCGCAGCGATTCCGTCGACGGAGATCTCCGGCACACCCTTGTCGTTATCCTTTACGGTCGGCAGGCCGGCCGGCGGGGTGACAGTCTCGCCTTCGGGCTTTGCGAGCGGAGGAACAGACGGCGCGACATCCTTGGTGGAGAGCACCTTGATCAGGAGAAGCTGCGTTGGCTGGGCGGGTGCGCCTTCGGCGGTTGCGGCCTGGCCGGGGATGGCCAGGGCAAGGCTCGAGCCGACCTTGGAGCCAACAAAGGCGCTGTAGATGACCGGGCTCTGGGTCTTGAGCTCTTCGTTCAGCGGCAGCGGTTCGGGATCGCTGGGGAAAGTGTCCTCCAGAGTGGATCCGTCAGCGCCGCTGAGCGCGAGGATGGAGATATTTGCGACCTGGTTCTCTTTGACCCGGTCGCCCTCACCTTCGGTGACCACCTTGATGGTGGGTTCGGCGACCTCGAGGGGCTTGGAGAACTCGACACCGGGAGCCTTCTTGTCCCCGTTGTCCGTCAGTTTCAGGGAGTCGAACTTGGCAGTGTCACCGGCAGACTGGCTGGTGGGTTCCGGTGCTGCGGGTGAACCGCCACAAGCGGTAAGCAGCAGCAGGCCGGGGATCAGGATTGCTAGGAGTCGGCGCACGTAAGAGAACTTTCGTCGGGGCAGGGTGGACGCGGTGCCGGAATCAGGCGCTCGGCACCGCTTCAAGGCCAAGGAACGGCCCTATCAAGGATAGCCCGTGAACCTGAACGTCAGCCCATAGAGCCCAGCAGGGCATCCACCCGCTCGTCGACGCTCCGGAAGGGATCCTTGCACAGGATGGTCTGGTGCGCGCGGTCGTTGAGTTTCAGGTGCACCCAGTCGACCGTGTAGTCCCTGCCCAGTTCCTGGGCGCGGCGGACGAAATCGCCCCGCAGTTTGGCCCGGGTGGTTTGCGGCGGAACGTCCACGGCATCTTTGATCACGGTGTCGTCCACGACCCGGCGAACCGCACCCCTTGACTGCAGGATGTAGTACAGCCCCCGGCTCCGGGAAATGTCATGGTAGGTAAGATCCAGCTGGGCGATCCTGGGTGCGTCGAGCCCCAGGCCGTGCCGCTGCCGGTAGTTGTCCATCAGTTTTTTCTTGATGGCCCAGTCGATTTCCGTGTCAATGGTGCTGGTGTCACCGCTTTCGATCGCGTTCAAGGTCCGCTGCCACAGATCAAGGATGAACGGAACGTGCGGATTGTGGGCCCCGTGTTCCTGGACAAAGACCGTGACCTTGGTGAGGTACTCCTGCTGGATCTCCAGCGCAGTGAGCTGGCGGCCGTTGGCCAGGCGGACCAGTGCCCTTCCGCTGAGGTCGTGGGAAATCTCGCGGATGCTGCGGATGGGATTTTCCATCCTCATGTCCCGCATGATCACCCCCGCCTCGATCATGCGAAGGATGAGGTCCACGGTTCCGACCTTGAGCAATGCGGTGGTTTCAGACATGTTGGAGTCGCCCACAATGACATGGAGCCGGCGGAAGAACTCGGCGTCGGCGTGCGGTTCGTCGCGGGTGTTGATGATGGGCCGTGAGCGGGTGGTGGCCGAGGATACGCCCTCCCAGATGTGGTCTGCCCGCTGGGAAAACGCATACGTGGCCCCGTGCGGAGTCTTCAGGATCTTTCCTGCCCCGGCGATCAGCTGGCGGGTTACCAGGAAGGGGATCAGGATCTCCGCGAGCCGGGAGAATTCGCCGCGGCGCGGGATGAGGTAGTTTTCATGGCTGCCATAGGAGTTGCCGGCCGAATCGGTGTTGTTCTTGAACAGGTAGACAGTGCCGTTGAACCCTTCCGCTGCCAGCCTTGCCTGCGCCTCGTCAACGAGGTCGTCCAGGATCAGCTCACCAGCGCGGTCGTGCGCGATGAGCTGTGCCAGGTCGTCGCATTCGGCCGTGGCGTACTCAGGATGCGAGCCGACGTCGAGGTACAGCCGGGAACCGTTGGTCAGGAACACGTTGGATGACCGTCCCCAGCTGACCACCTTGCGGAACAGGTACCGGGCCACCTCTTCCGGGGCCAACGGCCTCGAATCAGGGCTCGAATACGAGATTCCGAACTCGGTCTCGATACCGAAGATTCTCTTGTCCATCTCAGTCCTCCTCAGCAAGCAGCGCCGTGATATCAGCATCGTTGAGCCGCCGGAAGGCCCTGCGGAAACCCCGGGAGGTCTCCGACTGCCTGTCCAGGACGGCGACTTCCACGGCCTTGGCGGGAAGGGTTCCTCCCGCTTCGCCCTGCTCAGCGGCCTGGTCGGCGCTGCTGGACAGGCCGCTCGTAGCCAGGCGGACAGCACCAGCGAACCTCAGAGACGGTCGCCAGCCCTCGGCGATGACCGCAGAGACACGTTCCGCCTGGCCGCCCATGACGATGAATCCGTGCTCGTCAGCGATGGACCCGTCGAATGTGAGCCGGTAGAGGTGGTCCAGTTCCGCCGTGGTCCCAACTTCGGCCACCGCGAGTTCCACTTCAAAGGGTTTCTGTTCGGCGGTGAAAACAGCGCCGAGGCTTTGCGCGTAGACGCTGGCGAGCCCCCGCGCCGTGACATCCTCGCGGTCGTAGGAGTAACCACGGACATCCGCGTAGCGCACCCCGGCCTGGCGCAGGCTTTCGAATTCGTTGTATTTGCCGACGGCGGCAAAGGCGATTTTGTCGTAAATCTCGCCGATTTTGTGGAGTGAGGGCGAAGGGTTTTCGGCGACCAGGGCGATGCCGTCTTGGCAGCTGATGACCACCACGGACCTGCCGCGGGCGATGCCTTTCCGTGCGAAGTCCGCACGGTCCTTCATCAGTTGTTCAGGCGAGACATAAAACTGCTGCGTCATCTCAGGCCTCCCGCCGCTCGGCCGACCGGGCTTCGATAATCCTGCCCGCCACAGCGGCGAGCTCGGATTCGGGGATACGCCGTGCGCCGTCCCTGTTCACGGTGTACACCACCGGCCACAACTGGCGGACGGGATCCGGACCGCCGGTAGCGGAGTCGTCGTCGGCCGCGTCGTAAAGGGACTCGACCGCTACGGAGACGGCCTCGGCTTCGGCCAGGTTGGGCCGCCAGAGCTTCTTCAGCGCACCGCGGGCAAACACGGAACCGGAGCCCACAGTGTGATGCTCGCGTTCCTCGTACCGGCCGCCGGTGACATCGTAGGAGAAGAGCCGGCCCACGCCGGCAGTGGTATCGAAGCCGGCAAACAGCGGCACAACGGCGAGTCCCTGCAGGGCCATTGGCAGGTTCCCTCGGATCATTGCCCCGAGGCGGTTGGCTTTGCCGTCGAGGCTCAGCAGGGTGCCCTCGATCTTTTCGTAGTGCTCCAGCTCCACTTGGAAGAGCCGCGTCAGGTCAATCGCGATACCTGCCGTGCCGGCGATCCCCAGCACCGAATACCTGTCGGCCGGAAACACCTTTTCGATATGCCGGCTGGCAATGACGTTGCCCATGGTGGCCCGCCTGTCCCCGGCCATCAGGACGCCGCCACCATAACTCATCGCGACGATGGTGGTGGCATGGGGCACCTGCAAAGGAGCCGCCCCAGCTGCTACAGGCATGGCCCGGTTGTACGGAAGCAGGTCCGGCCGGTCGCGCTGCAGATGCTCGGTGAATGAAGATGTCGCGTTGCCGGCTACCTGGTTAGCGGTTGTTTCCTGCACTGATGCACTCCTTGTACGTGGTCCCTCAACGTCGGTACAGATTCCGGCCGGACGCGGCTTCCGCCACCCATCCGGTTCCGGGTTACTGGCCGCCCTTTTGGACGAAGGCGCGCACGAATTCCTCGGCATTGGATTCCAGGACGCCGTCGATTTCATCGAGGAGGTCGTCGACGCCCTGGGTGGCGGCGGATGCCTGGGCTTCCGGGGCCGCCGGAGGAGCCTCGGGGATCTCGTCCTCGACCTGGCTGTCGTGTGATTGTGGCTTCTGCTGCTCCTGGCCTGCCATGGTGATCTCTCCTCTAAAATCCTCGGATCCGGGTGGATCTGCTGATACGCCCATATTGCCACGCCGTCCGTCCGACGGCGCGGTTTACGCCGCAGGCGGAGCGGTGTTTTGCCCCAAAAGTTCGGCGAGGAACGGACCTGCCGTCCGGTGGCGCGCAAACAGCCCTCCCGTGAGGGCCTTCGTGCCGCGCAGGGGTTCCCGGGTTGGCACGCGCTGGAGCCGGCCGTAGCCCGGCACATCGAAGATGACCGAGTCCCAGCTGGCCCCCACCACGTCCTTCCCGAAGCTACTGATACACCGTCCGCGGAAGAAAGCACGCGTGTCCGACGGCGGTTCGGTCATCGCTGCGGCAATGGCACCGTCGTCGACGATCCGCTGCATGCGGTTCCTTGCCAGGAACCGGTAGTACAGCCCCTTCTCCGGCCTGATGTCTGCCCACTGGAGGTCCACAAGGCCAAGCCTTGCGTCGCCCCAGGCAAGGTTGTCGCGGTTCCGGTAGCCGTCCAGGAGGGACAGTTTGGCCAGCCATTCCACGGAGGTGGCCGCCGCGTTCCTGTCGGAATCGAGCTGGGTTAGCGTGGCAGCCCAGCTTTCCAGCACGTCATGCGTATGGCCGTCCCCGTCCACGGCATCGGAAACGCCGGTGTCCTGAGCCAGTTTTGCCGCCGCCTCGTGGTAGATCCACTGCAGGTCCAGGGCCGTCACGCGGCGCCCGTCCAGAAGCCTGAGTTTGGCGGTCAGCGACGTATCGTGGCTGACCGTCTGCAGGGCCGCGACGGGTTCGTGGACCTCCACCTTGGGCGCCAATCCGGCTTCGATCAGGCTCAGGACCATGGCCGTGGTGCCGAACTTGAGATAATTGG
Organism: Pseudarthrobacter lactosi; assembly: GCF_055412785.1. NCBI lineage: Bacteria > Bacillati > Actinomycetota > Actinomycetes > Micrococcales > Micrococcaceae > Pseudarthrobacter > Pseudarthrobacter lactosi. The sequence continues at coordinate 591,133 of NZ_JBVAYS010000001.1, read as the reverse complement.
AAGTTTGGCTCAGGTTGGCGTCGCCGATGATCACATGCAGGCGCCGGTACTTGTCGGCGGTGGCGTGCGGCTCATCCCGGGTATTGATGATGGGACGCCGGATGGTGGTTTCGAGGCCTACTTCGGCCTCGAAGAAATCCGCCCTCTGGCTGATCTGGTAACCGGGCGTGGAGCTGTCCTGCCCCAGGCCCACCCGGCCCGCGCCGCACATGATCTGGCGTGTGACGAAGAACGGTGTGAGTCCCCGCACGATGTCCCCGAAAGGCACCGAGCGCGGCATGAGGTAGTTCTCGTGGGAACCGTAGGAGACGGATTTGTTGTCAGTATTGTTTTTGTACAGGTTGACCGGGGGCAGCTCCGGATCGGCGGCCAGGCGACGGACGGCCGCCAGCGCTACGAGGTCCCCGGCCGCATCCCAGATCACCGCATCGCGCGGGTTGGTCACCTCGGCACTGGAGTATTCCGGATGGGCATGATCCACGTAGAGGCGGGCTCCGTTGCCCAGGACCATGTTCATCAGGAGGCTGCCGGACTCGTCGTCGCCGTCCAATTCCAGTTCCTCGCGGCCGTAGGCAAGCGCCACCGCTTCCGCGTCGAGGACTGGCGGCTGGTCCGTCAGCTGGCTGGGGTGGGCCGAGGCCCGTTCCAGGGTCCAGCCGCGGGCGTCGTGGAGTGGCTCCTCGTCCGTATAATCCCACCGGGTTTCCGCCCCTCCGGCTGCCCTTTGCCGTGTCACCTGCGCATACGCCTGGACAACACGGGCGGACATCATGGTGGCGTTTGCACCCGGCGCCGAGGGGGCGTGGATGCCGTATTCCGTTTCCGCCCCCATGACTCGCATGGCCCCGCCGGCCGGGAGCCCTCCCCCGCTGGCGCGTTCCGCGGCAGCCGTCACAGGTACTGTCCCGTGTTTGGCATCGTTTCGATGGACTTGCCAGGCTCCTGGCCTGCCTTCCCCTGCACGATGGTGCGGATGTAGGTGATCCGCTCCCCCTTCTTGCCTGAGATCCTCGCCCAGTCGTCCGGGTTCGTGGTGTTGGGCATGTCCTCGTGCTCGCGGAACTCATCCACCACGGCACGCAGCAGGTGCTCGATCCGAAGACCTTTCTGGTGCAGGGTGAGGAGATCCTTGATGGCGTACTTCTTGGCCCGGTCCACAACGTTCTGTACAACGGCGCCCGAATTGAAGTCCTTGAAATAGAGCATCTCCGTGTCGCCGTTGGCGTAGGTGACTTCCAGGTACTCGTTGGACTTCTCCGTGGAGTACATGGCTTCAACCGTGCGCTGGACCATGGCGTCCACCGTCGCCTGGACGTCGCCACTGTGTTCGGCGAGGTCGGACTCGTGGAACGGCAGGTCCGTGGTGATGTATTTGTTGAAGATGTCTGCCGCGGCCTCTGCGTCTGGGCGCTGGATCTTCACTTTTACGTCGAGCCGGCCGGGACGGAGGATGGCGGGGTCGATCATGTCTTCGCGGTTGGATGCACCAATCACAATGACGTTGTCCAACCGCTCCACGCCGTCGATCTCGCTCAACAGCTGCGGGACGATGGTGGTTTCGACGTCAGAGGAGATTCCGGTTCCGCGCGTACGGAACAGCGAATCCATTTCATCAAAGAAAACCACCACTGGGCTGCCGTCCGAGGCCTTCTCCCGGGCTCGGGCGAAGATCAGCCGGATGTGGCGTTCCGTCTCGCCCACGTATTTGTCCAGAAGCTCCGGGCCCTTGATGTTGAGGAAGTAGCTCTTCAGGTCCACATTGCCGGACCGCTCCGCCGCGCGGGCAGCAAGCGAGTTGGCGACAGCCTTCGCAATCAGGGTCTTGCCGCACCCTGGCGGGCCGTACAACAGAATTCCCTTGGGGGCTTTCAGCCCATGTTCCCGGTAGAGGTCCGGGTGCAGGAACGGCAGTTCCACTGCATCCCGGATCTGCTCGATCTGCGGACCAAGGCCGCCGATATCCTCGTAGGTGATGTCGGGGACTTCTTCGAGGACCAGGTTTTCCACCTCGGAGCGGGGCACTTTTTCGAGAGCGTAACCGGTACGCGAATCGATGGACAGGGCGTCCCCCACCCTGAGCTTTTCGGTGAGCAGTGCTCCGGACAGCCTGATGACACGCTCTTCATCGGCCCTCCCCACCACCAGCGCGCGGTCTGTTCCGAGCATTTCCTTCAGGGTTGCGAGTTCACCGGCGCGTTCGTAGCCGAGGCCGGCAACAATGAGCAGTGCTTCGTTGAGCAGGACTTCCTGGCCCACCGCCAGCTGGTTGATGTTGACCAGGGGGCTGATGCCCACCCGCATCTTCCGGCCGGCGTTGAAAATATCCACCGATTCCTCGGTGGCAGCCTGGCCGCTGCTCCCCGGCGAGGGCAGCCGCCTGGGGTTGAGCTGGAGCACTGTGCCGAAGCTGTAGGGGGGCTGGCCCTCCTGGTCCAGGGCATTTTTCAGCCGCAGGATCTCGGCTTTGGCCGCTTCCAGCATGCTGACCAGCTTGGCGTTGTTCTGCGTGGCGGCAGCCAACTGGCGGTCAATGTGCCTGAGTTTGTCGCGGAGGACATTGGCCTGTCGGTCCGCAGCCGACAGTTCGTTGGCGGCGGACTGCTCCGCCGGTGTACGTCCGGAGTCCTGATTCGGCGTCTCCATGGTGCATCAGCCCCTTCCTGCTCTTCTTCTTTAGACCTTAGCCCCAAGTTGGCAGGTACTGCTGGAGACTCCCGAAATGTGGACTAGTTCGTGATCTCCGGTTCGTCCTTGACGTTGGTTCCGGCGATGGCATCCCGCGCGGCCCGGCGGAGCTTCTTGTCGGAGACCAGGCGTTCGCCGACGGCACCCGGGGTCCAGGCGTTGACGTCCTCTTCGTTGAACCCGGTCTTCGAGGGGCGGCGCTTGACGGAGATGCCGGTGACGCCGTCGGCAAGGCGGCGGGTGACCAGCAGGAAGCCGGTGTGGGCCACCATGCGGTGGTCCGGACGGACGGCCAGGCCCTCCAGGTGCCAGCCGCGGACCATGGATTCCCAGGCATCGGGTTCGGTGAAGCGGCCGTCAGCCCTGATGGCCTCCGCGGTCCGGGACAGCTGGGTGACCGTGGCCACGTAGTTGATCCAGACGCCGCCTGGCGCGAGAACGGTGGCAACGGCGTCGAGGCATTCCCAGGGTGCCAGCATGTCCAGCACTACACGGTCCACGGACCCGGGCGCCTCGGTGCGGACTACTTCCTCCTGGAAGTCACCGAGGGAAATCTTCCACGCCGGGTGCGGGCCGCCAAAGATGGTTTCCACGTTCCCGCGGGCGATGTCCGCAAATTCCTCACGGCGTTCGAAGGAGTGCAGGTAGCCGTTGTCGCCAACGGCCCGGAGCAGCGAGATGGACAGTGCGCCCGAGCCAACGCCGGCTTCAACTACCCTGGCGCCGGGGAAAATATCGGCCATGGTGACGATCTGGCCTGCGTCCTTCGGGTAGACCACTGCGGCGCCACGCGGCATGGAGAGGACAAAATCCGAGAGGAGCGGGCGCAGCGTCTGGTACTGCTGGCCGACGTTGTTCACAACGACTGAGCCATCAGCTTGTCCGATGATCTCGTCGTGGTTCAGGAAGCCCCTGTGCGTGTGGAAGGCGCCGCCGCTTTCAAGGGTGATGGTGTTCATGCGGCCGCGCTCGTCGGTCAGCTGGACCCGTTCCCCTTCGCGGAAAGGTCCGCGGCGGCGGGCAGCCCCCACCGGCTGGGTGCCATTGGCAGCCCCACCTGTGGTGGACGGCGCTGTGGTGGATGGTGCTGCGGCTTCGGCGACAGATTCGCTGCTCATGGATTTTCCTCGCTCCTGTAAAACTGTGGGGCCACGCATCGAAAAAGGTCCGTCCGGTGCGGCGCAGGCCTCCGGGCGGCCACGCGGCGGCAATGCACGGCCGGCACGTAACTCTACCGGCTTTGACCCTGCGGATGCCTATTCGACCGGTCAGCCTTACCGGTGATGGCGGCCACCACCGTGTTCTGAGCCAGAAGGCCGGTGACGGTGCCATGGTGGTCCACCACTGCGTATTCGTGTCCGTCCAGCTGGGAAAGGTACTGGATAAGTTCCTGCCCCTGCGACGATTCAGGCACGTAGGCTCCCGCGGCGAGGGCATAGGACACGGCGGTAGCAGGAGTGGAACCGGCCGCGTCGTCAGGAACAGCGGCGAGGGCGCCGGCGTCCACAACACCCTGCGGGCGTCCATCCGGGCCGCAGACCACAACTGCCCGGGACCCTTCCTGTGAGAGCCTGCGGATGTCCGCCACGGTTGCGGTGGTGGGAATCCCGACGGCGGGCGTCGCCAGGGCAGCGGCGCTGACCAGGTGCATCCTTCCGCGCAGGGTGCCCTGCTGGATGGACGCGCTGGCACCCATCCACAGGAAGCCGCCGACGAGGACGGTGATCATCAGTAGGCTGAAATCGGGCGCATCACCGGCCAGCAGCGGCCGGGCCACGAACCAGAAACCCAGCGCCACCACGATGACGCGGCCGGCCCAGCCGGCGGCGACGGTGCCTTTGGCTTGGCTCCCGGTGGCTTTCCACACGGCGGACTCGACGATCCGTCCGCCGTCCAGCGGGAGTCCGGGCAGGACGTTGAAGATGCCGATGACGAAGTTGGCCCACATAAAGATGTTCGTGAGGATCTCTGCCACGGTGCCCATGCTCGTGGTGGAAAGGAGTACCCAGGCACCGCCGGCTAGGACCAGATTGGCTGCCGGCCCTGCCAGGGCCACGATGACCGAGCGCGCCGGCGTCGCCGTGAAGTTCTCAAACTGGGTGTGGCCGCCCCAGAGATTCAACACGATCTTCTGCGTGGGCCAGCCGTAGATCTTGGCCGTGAGGGCGTGCGCCAGTTCGTGGACCAGGACGGAGATCAGGAGCAGCAAGGCGTAAGCGAACGCCATGTAGTACGCGGAGATGCCCAGCGCCGGATTCTGCTCCAGCAGAAGGGGCCCGTAGACAATGACGGTAAAGGCGGCGATCACGAACCACGAGTAGGCCAGGATGATCGGAATTCCGGCGATCCTGCCGAGCGGTATTCCTTCGCGGCGTGCGGGAGCGGGCTGGGAAGTCATGGCCGGCTCCCCGTCATGGGCACGGCAGACCCGGCCGTCGCGGCGGCCAGGCTGCGCGCTGCGATGGCCTCCAACTCGGAAACGGTTCGACCGGCCAAGGACTCCCAGATGATGTGCCTGGGATCTTCGGGGATCGGGACAATGTGCGGAATGGCCACGGTGGCGACGCCCGAGGCCACAGCAGCGGCCACTCCTGGTGCCGAATCCTCCAGGGCAACGCAATGATCCACGGTCAGATCCGGGTCCGCTTCCTGAAGCAGCCCCACTGCCTTCAGGTACGCTTCCGGGTGCGGCTTGCCCTGGGTGACAGTGTCCCCCGTGACCAGGAATTCAAAGTAGGGCCTGGGCAGGCTGTTCACAATTTCGCGGGCCAACGGCTCCTCCGACATTGTCACCAGCGCACACCGCACACCGGCGCGGTGCAGGTCATCCAGCAGTTCCCTGGCCCCGGGACGCCAGGGAACAGTGCGCTGGACGCTCCTGATGACCTCGGCGGTCAGCGTGTCGATGATCTCCCGGCGCTCCAGCCGGACGCCGGCCGCTTGGAGGATTCCGGCCGAATAAGTCAGTGACTGTCCCACGAGCTGCATGGCCTGCCCATGCGACCAGGTGCCGCCGTGGGCTTCCACGAGGGCGTGCTCGGCGGCAATCCAGTAGCGCTCCGTGTCCACAATGGTGCCGTCCATATCCCAAAGAACGGCTCGGAGCGGGGAAATGGAGGGTACGGATTGCATGGTGCCAGTCTACGGGGCGCACCTGAACGCCAGCCGGTGGATACGCCCTCGGCGAATATCGGCATATCCGTCAGGCGCCCACGCGCCGCGGCGCGCTTTTTGGCCCTTCATTCAATGCATCCCGCCGGTTCTTGGACGTAGGGTGATGAGATGAATAGCTTCGACGGAGACACCGCGGAACCGGGTGCCGCACCTGAACCGGAGCAGTTCCTGCTGCCAGTGGCGGACGGGGAGCGCATTACTGTGATGCTGGCCGCATTTGAAGGCTGGAATGATGCCGGGGAAGCCGCGAGTGATTCGTTGCGCTATCTCAACCGGGTCTGGGGCGGCAAGAAGGTCGCGTCCATTGACGCCGACGAATACTACGATTTCCAGTTCACCCGTCCCACGGTCCGCCGGAACGCCTCGGGGGAACGCAAGATCAAGTGGCCATCCACGCGGATCTATAAGGCCAGTGCGCCGGATTCGAATGTGGACGTCATTTTCGTACAGGGCATCGAGCCGTCCTACAAGTGGCGGGCGTATACGGCGGAGCTGCTGGTCCACGCAGAGGCGCTGAAGGTGGACTACGTGGTCCTGGTGGGAGCCCTTCTGGCTGACGTTCCGCACAGCAGGCCGATTCCGGTCAGCACCTCCTCGGATGACGCCGTGCTGCGGGAGCGCCTCAACCTTGAAGCCTCCCAGTATGAGGGTCCCGTCGGCATCGTCGGAGTCCTGTCCGAAGTTTCGCTGCTGGCCGGCCTTCCCACCGTTTCCCTCTGGGCAGCCGTCCCGCACTACGTGGCACAGGCCCCGTCACCCAAGGCGCAGCTGGCTCTCCTGCACCGGGTCGAGGAGCTGATCCAGGTCCCGCTGGACACCCACGAACTGGCCGAAGAGGCCGCCGCGTGGGAACGCGGCGTCGATGAGCTGGCGACTGAGGACCCGGAGATCGCCGCTTACGTCCGGCAGTTGGAAGAGGCAAAAGATACCGCCGATCTTCCTGAGGCAAGCGGGGAATCCATCGCGCGGGAGTTTGAGCGCTACCTCAAGCGTCGGGGCCGGGACAAGCCCTAAAGCACGACGCCAAGCAGGGCATCCAGAGCGTCACTAACGAGCGCCTGATCATGCTGGCTGCCCGCTGCCGCGGCGGAATCCGCTGCGGCAGCCCAGCGGTCGATAGCTTCCAGGGCAGCCGGTGCGTTCAGGTCAGCGGCAAGGGCGGACCGCATCTCGGCGATCAGGCGGGACGCCGATCCTTCCGGCGCGGTGGCAAGTGCGCGGCGCCACGCAGCCAGCCGGTCCTTAGCACCCTCAAAGCCCTCCGCGGTCCAGGACCAGTCTGACCGGTAATGGTGGGCCAGGATGGCCAATCGGATGGCGGCCGGATCTTCACCTGCGGCCCGAAGTTTGGAGACCAGGACCAGGTTGCCCTTGGACTTGCTCATCTTTTCGCCGTCCAGGCCCACCATGCCCGCATGGGCATAGTGCTGGGCCAGCGGTACTTCGGCGAGGGAATATGCGTGACCGGCACCCATCTCGTGATGGGGGAAGATGAGGTCCGAGCCGCCGCCCTGGACAGTGAAGGGTGCGGGCAGGTAGCGCTGGGCGATGACCGTGCATTCGATATGCCAGCCAGGCCTGCCCTGGCCCAGCTCGCCGCCTGGCCAGCTCGGCTCGCCGTCGCGGGCCACGCGCCAGAGCAGGGGGTCCAGCGCCTGCCGCTTGCCGGCCCGGCCTGGGTCGCCGCCGCGTTCGGCGAACAGTTCAAGCATTTCGGCTTCACCGAGGCCGGAGATTGAGCCCAGGGTCCAGGCGTCAGGGGCGACGGTCTGCTTGCCGGCGGCTTCGACGTCGTAGTAGACGTCGCCGTCGGGCTCCCCGGCTGTTCCGGGCACGCGGTAGGCCAGCCCAAGGCGGACCAGCCGCTCAATGGCCGGAACAATGATGTCAACTGATTCAACGGCACCCACGTAATGGTCCGGCGAAAGGACGTTCAGGGCTTCCATGTCGGTCCGGAAGAGTTCAATCTGGCTCGCGGCCAGGTCCTGCCAGTCCACGCCGGTGGCAGTCGCTCGCTCCAGCAGGGGGTCGTCGACGTCGGTGACGTTCTGGACGTAGGAAACGTGTTGGCCGGCGTCACGCCAGGCCCTGTTCAGCAGGTCAAATGCCACGTAGCTGGCCGCATGGCCCATATGGGTTGCGTCATAGGGAGTGATCCCGCAGACGTACATGGATTGCTCTCCCCCGGCCCGGAGTGTGACTTCACTCCCCTTAGCTGTGTCGAAAAGCCGGATGGCAGGCATGGCGCCGGGCAGCGCAGGGACAGGGCGGGAGGTCCAGGATTTCACAGCCTAAGCCTACGGCTAGGCACTGATGACATTGAAACCGAGCAAAAGATACAAGGCCAGGCCCAGGAAGATCCGGTACCAGACGAAGAGCCGGTAGCTTCGGGTGGAAATGAACTTGAGGAACCATCCGATGATCACATATCCCACCACCAGGGCGATGACGGTGGCCAGCGCCGTCTCCGGCAGGCCATACGGCCCGGTGATGCCATCCTTGGAGACCACCTTGTACAGCTGGTAAAGGCCGCTGCCGAACACGGCCGGGATCGCCAGGAGGAAGGAATACCGCGCGGCGGCTTCGCGCGTGTAGCCCATCAGGAGACCCGCGGTGATGGTGCCGCCGGATCGGGACACGCCGGGAATAAGAGCCAGCGCCTGGGCGAAGCCGTACAAAATACCGTGCTTGTAGGTGAGCTGGGTGAGGTCCCTATCCTGCTTTCCGATGGCGTCGGCCACGGCCAGGAAGAGCCCAAAGACGATCAGCATGGTGGCTACCAGCCACAGGCTCCTCAGCACCGACTCAATCTGGTCCTGGAACAGCAGACCCAGCACGATGATGGGGAGGCTTCCCAAAATCACCAGCCAGCCCATGCGGGCGTCCGGGTCCTGGCGGGAGACCTTTCCGGTCAGCGATCCCGCCCACGCCCTGACGATCCGCACGATGTCACGCCAGAAGTAGATCACCACCGCCGTTTCAGTACCCAGCTGGGTGATGGCGGTAAACGCGGCCCCGGGATCGGATGCGTTGGGCAGGAATTGCCCCACAATCCGCAGGTGCGCGCTCGATGAAATCGGTAGAAATTCGGTCAGTCCCTGCACTAGGCCCAGCAGGGCCGCCTCAAACCAGTTCACGCTAAGACCCTACGTCATTGACCCTGTTGATTCCCCGTAAGCTTGCAGCTATGCAGCAGCGTTACGTCGGCAACAGTGGATTGCGAGTCTCCGCCCTTTCCCTCGGCACCATGTCTTGGTCCGGCGATACCGACGAACAGGACGCCTCGGAGATATTGCGGACGTTTGTCGATGGTGGCGGAAAACTCATAGATACCGCGGCGTCATACGCCGATGGCCGCGCAGAGGCGATGATCGGATCGCTCCTCGGTGACGTTGTCTCCCGCACCGAAGTCTGCATTTCCACTAAAGCGGGGATGTCGACGTCGGACGGCCGCCTCACGGTGGATACGTCGCGGAACGCGATGCTCTCGGGCCTGGACGCCAGCCTGGCGAGGCTGGGGACTGACTACGTGGATATATGGTTTGCCCAGGCGTGGGACGGCAACGTCCCGCTGGAGGAAACCCTCTCCGCGCTTGAATTCGCGCTCCGTAGCGGACGTGCCCGCTACGCGGGAATCTCCAACTTCAACGGGTGGCAAAGCGCCAAGGCAGCGGCGGTGGCCGGGTTTCCGCTCGTAGCCGCGCAGGCTGAATATTCACTGCTGCAGCGAAAGGCAGAAGCGGAGCTGGTTCCCGCCGTCGAAGATGCAGGGCTGGGGCTGATGGCCTGGGCGCCGCTGGGACGCGGCGTCCTGACCGGCAAGTATCGCGGCGCCATCCCCGGGGATTCCCGGGCAGCCAGATCAGACTCGGCACCCTACGTGGAGCCGTATCTGGAGGCGCAGCCGTCCAGCGTGGTGGAAGCAGTGGCCATGGCGGCCAAGGGCCTGGGCCGGACGCCGCTGGATGTTTCGCTGAGCTGGCTGTTGTCCCAGCATGGTGTGGCCACGGCCATCATCGGGCCCCGAACTCCCGTGCAGGCCAAAGAAATCATGGCCGCTCAGCTGACCCGCCTGCCGCCTGAAATCGCCTGTGCCCTTGAGGACGTTTCCCTGCCCGGCTGACACGCCGGTCAGGGCCGCAGCTGTTGGACGTTCCGCTGCAGGTGGCGTGGAGGTCTCATTCCTGGACGATTTCCAGATCCTCGTCATCGTCGATGCCGGCTTCGTCGTCCTCATCTTCTTCATCATCGAAGACCTGAAGGGGTGTAACTTCGTTGTAAGCCTCGTAGAGTGCGTCTTCATAAACCTCGAACGCATCCGCGACCGCAAAAAAAGCCGCTTCCACAGCGGGATCGCCATCGCCACGCCGGTTGGATGCTGCTATAAGGTGTTCTTCCAAGGCGGTTGTCAAGGACTGAAGCGCGACACGCGGATCGATGCTCATGACTTCACGTTAGCCGGAAAAGGACGAAAATGGAGAGCAATGAAGGAACATTTTCTCACCAGCTCGGTCCAGCGGGAACGGGACATTCTGAGGCAGTACGAGTACCTCGTGCTGACGGTCAGTCCTGACGATTCACTGCCTGACGCCAGGCGCCGGCTCGTGGAACATTCCGAGTACGGCAAGTGGGAGCTGGAGCGCAGCAAGCTGTACTTGGGCGGCGGCAGGCGCTTCTGGCTCCGCCGCCGGGTGATGCAGGTCCAGCGAACCGTTTAGGGCTGCACAGGCCAGGGATTCACCGGCCGCCGGCCCGTTCAGGCCTCCAGCGGACCCAGCCAGGCGTTCGCCACCGTGTTGTGCGCCGACTCATCGTCTGACGGGTGGAACATCCCCGCCAGCACGTCCCGGTAGAGGCGTTCAAGTTCTGACCCGCGAAAGTAGCTGGACCCGCCACTCACCCTGATGGCCAGGTCCACAACGCGGCGGGCCGTTTCCGTTGCATTGACCTTCAGTCCCACAAGTTTGGGAAACCATTGCGGCCCGTGCTCAACGAGGGCATCCACATCGCGGGTGACAGCCAGCAATTGGGGGTAGAGGATATCCATGGCCATGGCAGCCTCCGCGACCTTCCAGCGGATGTCCGGATCCTGGGCATAGCTTCGGCCGGCGTTCTTGAATGATGTCCGGCGCTTGACCGCCTCGACACCCACGTTCAGCGCACGTTCGCCGATGCCGGTGTACACGGCGGCCAGCAATGACTCGAAGCAGGCGAAGATGGCGAAAATGAGCGGATCGGCGTTGGGCGCCACGGGGAGTTTCCGGAAGATCCGGTCCGGGGGGACCTCGACGCCGTCCAGGACGGTGGTGTTTGACTGGCTGGCCCGCATGCCCAGGGTGTTCCAGTCGTCCAGGATGGTATAGCCGGCAGCGCCGCGCTCGATGAATCCGTGCACCAGTTCCCCTTCGCCTCCCCTGGCGAGTGTGTCCTTGCCAAAGATACCCAGCCGCGTCCAGGCAGGCGAGAGGCTGGTGAAGATCTTGGTACCCGTGAAGCGGTACCCGCCGCCCGGCAAGGGCGCGGCTGCCGTTTTTGAATCAAAGAGGACTGAGTCATTGCCGGCTTCGGAATTGCCGAAGGCATAGATCTCGCCGCGGGCAGTCTCCTGCAGGACGAAGTCAAGGGAACGGTCGCCCCTTGCGGCCAGGACATGGGCGACGCCGGTCCAGACCAGATGCATGTTGATGGCCAAAGCGGTGGCCGGGGCAGCCGTAGCAAGCCGCCGCTGGCACTGCGCTGCCGCCTCGAGCCCAAGCCCCAGGCCGCCGTCGGACGCAGGCACAAAGAGCTTGAGGTAGCCGGCCGCGGTCAGCTCCGCAAGGTCCTCAACGAAGAAGGTGTTGTCCAGGTCGTAGCCCGCAGCCCGGCCGCGGACAGCCTCCAGGAGCGGCTCCGGGAGAACTTCCTCGGGCGTCATCTCCTGTCCGGCTCAGTAGTTCGTGAGGAGTGTGTTGAGAACCCGCGCGCCGAACTTCAGGGAATCCACCGGGACCCGCTCGTCCACGCCGTGGAACATCCCGGTGAAATCGAGATCGTCGGGCAGCTGAAGGGGAGCGAAGCCGTAGCCCGTGATACCAAGCCGGCTCAATGATTTGTTATCAGTGCCGCCGGAGAGCGTATAGGGAAGCACCTTCGCGCCCGGGTCCTCGGTGTGCAGTGCGTCGATCATGGAATCCACCAGGTTCCCGGCGAACGGGACCTCGAGAGAGACATCGTTGTGGACGTAGCTGACTTCGACACCGGTCCCTGCGAGCTCCCGCACAATCTCCAGCACGTGGTCCTGCTGGCCCGGGAGCGTCCGGCAGTCCACCAGGGCCTCAGCCGATTCCGGGATGACGTTGTGCTTGTAGCCGCCCTTGAGGAGCGTGGGGTTGGTGGTGTTCTGCAGGGTTGCCCCCACAAAGCGCGCCACAGTGCCGAGCTGGTCCAGCAGCCGGTCAGGATTGTCGGGATCGAATTCCACCCCCGTGAGTTCTGTCACGCCGTCCAGGAACTGCCGTGTGGTGGGCGTCAGCTCAATGGGCCACTTGTACTCGCCGATCCGGGTTACCGCCGCAGCCAGACGGGTGACGGCGTTGTCCGTGTTGATCTGGGAGCCGTGGCCCGCCCGGCCGTGCGCCACCAGCCGGAGCCAGGAGATGCCCTTTTCAGCCGTCTGGAGCAGGTACGTGCGCTGCCCGCCGATGGTTGCCGAGAACCCCCCTACTTCCGAGATTGCTTCGGTTGCGCCTTCGAAGAGCTCGGGCCGTTTGTCGACGGCGTAGCGGGCACCGTACTCACCGCCGGCTTCCTCGTCGGCGAAGAAGGCAAAGATGATGTCGCGCTTGGGCTTTCGCCCGGACCTGGCCAAATCCCGCATCACGGCAAGGATCATGGCGTCCATGTCCTTCATATCCACGGCTCCGCGGCCCCAGATGAGTCCGTCCTTGAGTTCGGCACCAAAGGGATCCACCGACCACTGTTCACGCAGGGCGGGAACGACGTCAAGGTGCCCGTGGACCACCAGCGCGCTGGCGGACGGGTCGTCGCCGCTCATCCGGGTGACAACATTTGCCCGGCCAGGCGCCGACTCGAAGATCTCGGCAGAGAGGCCCACTTCTTCGATCAGGCCGGCTGTATATTCGGCCGCCACCCGCTCCCCCGGCCCGGAGCCGTCTCCGTAGTTCGACGTGTCGATCCTTATGAGTTCCTGGCAGATCCGGACAACTTCATCTTCGGGACGGATTTCAGTCATTGGGCACTCCTCATGAAGGTGGCGGCTGCTGGGAACCAAGGGCGGATTCGCTTGCCTTCAGCCTACCCATCCGGGCCGATTTCATGTTCCTGGAAAGTTCATGTAGAGTCTTTCTCGCTGCTTCGGAGAAAAGCGAAACGCTGAAAGGCGGAAACGATCTCCGAATTACCACCTGCGCGGGTGGCGGAATGGCAGACGCGCTAGCTTGAGGTGCTAGTCCTCGAAAGGGGGTGGGGGTTCAAGTCCCCCTCCGCGCACAAACGGGAAGACCCCTGAAATCCATGGATTTCAGGGGTTTTTTCTGCTTCCGGGCAGGGACTCCGGCACAATACGGAGGCAGACAGCCGGGCGGAATGGTGGCGCCGAAACCAGTGGGAACACCGGCAGGTCCAAACCCCGCCGAACACCGCCCCGATCCCCGACAGAAGGACAACCGCGGCCGGGCACCGTGCTCAGGTGGCTGCCGCCAGGGTGCCCAATGTCACCCGACACCGATTCCACCGGGTGTCCGCACGGAAATATTGGCTCCGCAGAGAAATTTTCCCGCCAAGCTATTGGGGAATACCCGCCGGATGCTGTACGTTGCATACGCGACAGACGAACCAAAGAAAAGAGATACACCTAAGTGGCAACCGATTACGACGAACTTCGCTCCGACGTCAAGGAGTCGCAGGACAACTCACTCGAGGCACTGCAGTCCGCCAATGCACCGGACGCCCGCAGTGTCGTCCTCGAGCTCGATGAGGCCGACGGGCTGGATGGCGCCGGCGTTCCCGGGGGCGAATTCGTTGCCGAGGAACTGGTCGTGCAGGTTATCCCGCAGGCTGAAGACGAGTTCACGTGCTACTCCTGCTTCCTGGTCCGGCACCGCTCCCAGATTGCGCGGCAGAAAGACGGACACAGCTACTGCACTGACTGCGAAGGCTGATTGAAGAACACCCGATAGTTTTCCGTGGCGGCAGAGTTCCGCCAACAGGAAGTTAAGGCACGCCCACGCACAGTAGGCGTGCCTTTCCTGTAACAGGCTTGGGCCGAAGGCTCAGGAGAGACGGCTGCGGACGATCTCGCTGACTGCCTTGCCGTCGAAGCGTCCGGCGACTTTGGCCGTGACAGGCTTCATTACGGCGCCCAGCTGTCGCATGCCGGGCTCCACGCCTTCATTCCGCAACCCGGCGATGGTCTCGTCCACAATTGCCTCGACTTCCAAGACTGTCAGGGGCTGGGGCAGGTAGGCCTCAATGATTTCCGCCTCGGCGACCTCAGCTGCCGCCCGTCCGGATTCTCCGGCTTCCGTGTAGATCCTTGCGGTGTCACGACGCTTCGCAGCCTCTTTCTGCAACAACGAGGTCACTTGGGCGTCGTCCAGGACAATGGGCGTCTTTCCCGACTTCTCCCGTGTTTCGATCTCGCCCAGGACATTGCGCACCGTTGTCAGCGCGGTTTTGTTCCGCTCCTTCATGTGCACCACAACATCAGCGTGCAGGCGTTCCTTCAAAGTGGTCACGGCATTCCTCAATTCGTTGAGCGCCCCGAACCGGCAGGGCAGCAGGACAGCGGTGAACCATCCCTCTAGTACCGTAGAGGGCTATGGCTGACAATCACTACTCCCGGTCCGGCTGGGAAAGACCTTGATTCCCGAGCAATTGTGGCAACGGATCATTGAAGCCTTCAACCGTGCCGCCATCCCCCAGGTAACTGTCGCTGAACTGGCGGTGGTGCTGGCCCTGGCGACTGCACTGTCCGTTCCCCGGGCGACCTGGAAGTACTTTGGACTGCTGGCCACCGCCACCCACGAACTCGGCCACGCCTTCGCCGCCGTCATGAGCGGCCAACGACTCGGCGGGATCCGGCTCCGGTTGGACCACTCAGGAACAACCACCAGTTACAGCCGAGGCCGGGCCGCCGCCGTCTGGTCAGGGTTCTGGGGCTATCCGGTTCCTGCACTGACCGGCGCTGCCCTGGTAACTTCCGGTTTTGCCGGCTGGGGTCCGGCCGCCTTGGCCACCGGAACCCTGATCCTCCTGGCTTCGCTGGTGTTCATCAGGAACGTGGCGGGGCTGCTGATCACCGGCCTCGCCGTTGCCAGCGGAGGGGTGCTGGTCCTCGTTGTGCCGCACAATTTCACTGGCCATGTTGCCATCGTTCTGGGCTTGGCATTGCTGGTGGCCGCCGTCCGGGACCTCGCCAAGCTGACCAATGTGCATCTGCGACGCCGGGACAGGCTGGCCAGCTCCGACGCCTACCTGCTCTTCCGTGCAACGTCCATACCCTCCGGCGTCTGGATCGCGCTCTTTGTCGCCGTTATTGCCGGTTCCTGGCTGGTTGCCTGGCAGCCCATCTCGGCAGTCCTGGCAGCCGGAGCCTAGGCTGGTCCCCATGAGCCAGGAAACTTCGAGCGGGCCGGAGGCCACGAATGCCGACGACGGCGACAGCGCGGACAGAGCCGAACACACCACCCGGGGCGCGTACGTGACCGGCGGTGCCGAGTTCAACCGGGACACGAACTACATTGAGGACCGGATCACCCACGACGGCCGCCCCGGCGTCAATGGCGAGCCCGGATGGCGTGTAGAGGCCGGCCGGTACCGGCTGATTGCTGCCAGGGCGTGCCCGTGGGCGAACCGGACGGCGATTGTGCGGAGGCTCCTCGGGCTGGAGGATGCCCTCTCCCTGGGCCAGCCCGGCCCTACCCACGATGCACGGTCGTGGACCTTTGACCTCGATCCGGGTGGTGTGGACCCGGTCCTTGGCATCGAGCGCATCCAGAGCGCCTATTTCCGGCGGTTCCCGGACTACCCCCGGGGCATTACGGTGCCGGCCATCGTAGAGGTTGCAAGCGGTGCGGTGGTCACCAACAACTTCCCCCAGATCACCCTGGACTTTGCCACCGAATGGACCCGCTTCCACCGGGCCGGAGCGCCTGACCTTTACCCGGAACACCTCCGCGCCGAAATTGACGCCGTCAACAAACGCGTCTTCACGGAGATCAACAACGGCGTCTACCGGTGCGGGTTTGCAGGTACTCAGGAGGCCTACAACTCCGCCTATTCCCGGCTGTGGACCGCCCTGGATTGGCTCGAGGATCACCTCACCGGACGGCGGTACCTTGTGGGTGACACCATCACGGAGGCCGACGTCCGCCTGTTCACCACCCTGGCCAGGTTCGATGCTGTGTACCACGGGCATTTCAAATGCAACCGGCAAAAGCTGACCGAGCTGCCCGCCCTGTGGGGCTACGCGCGGGATCTTTTCCAGACGCCCGGATTCGGCGACACCATCGACTTTGTCCAGATCAAGCAGCACTATTACATCGTTCATGAGGACATCAACCCCACCGGGATTGTGCCGCAGGGCCCCGATCTGTCCGGCTGGCTGGAGCCCCATAGCAGGGAAACACTGGGCGGCCGGCCGTTCGGCGAAGGCACTCCCCCGGGCCCGGTGCGTTCCGGCGAAGAAGTGTCCCCGGGCCACGGAGCGGCCGCAGCGCAGGAAAGCGCTTTCTAACCGGCTAGGCTGGGCGCATGCAGAAATCTCATGGCTTTGCAGCGCCCGGCTACGAGGGCGTTTTGGATCTGTTTGAGGCCCTCCTTGCCGCGGATCCGCAATACAGTGCCCAACTCGCCGCCTACCAGGACGGCGTCAAGAAAGTGGACCTTGTTGGCGGACCACATATCACGGCCAATTCCATCACCGGGGCGTATTCGGTGTCTAAAGGCGTGGCGGCCCTGGTAATTTCCCTACTCGTCCAGGATGGGCTGCTTGACCTTGACCAGACGGTGGCGCACTACTGGCCCGAGTTCGGTGTCCACGGCAAGGACCGGCTGCTGGTGCGTGAAGCCCTGTCCCACCAGGCCGGCCTGTTGGGCGTCGAGGATGGATTCGCATTGGACGAATTCACCACTTCCCGGGCCGCGGCAAGGTTGGCTGCGCAGACGCCGGCATGGCGACCCGGTACTTGTTTCGGATACCACGCCCTCACTATCGGCATCATCATGGAGGAACTCTGCCGGCGGGTCACAGGAACCAGCCTTCAGAGCCTCTATGACCACCGCATCCGCACGGCCTACGGCATCGACTTCTTCCTGGGACTGCCCGAACAGCTGGAACCGCGCTACCGTGCCGTCCTCTACGACGTCGATCCCCTTCAACCATGGCTTGATCCACTGAGCCTGAACGGGCTAAACAGCAACGCGGCGGTCAGCTCAATCATGGAACTTCCCAATCGGCGGTCCGTGCGCGTCGCGGGGATGAGTGCCGCCGGCGGTGTGGGTTCGGCGGAGGGCCTCGCCAGGCTCTACGCCGCGGCCACAACCGGTGTGGACGGCCTGGCTCCCTTGCTGACCCCTGAGACGGCCAGCGCCATGTCCCAGGAGCAGGTGTGGGGCCTGGACCGGATGTCGGGACTGGACAACGCATTTGCCGTGGTTTTTATGAAGCCGCACGTGTCGCGGAATTTCGGTAGCTACCGAGCCTTCGGCCACGAAGGAGCAAACGCTGCTCTGGGGTTCGCCGATCCCGCGTACGGTCTCGGCTTCGGTTACATCCCGCAGCGTGCGGAGGACGGACGCACCCAGGGTAAAGCGCACCGGCTGGCGGCGGAAGTTCGGCGAGCCGTGTCTGCCTTGTCGTAGGAAGCGGCTGCACCTAATGTGGGGCGGATGGGTGACAATCAAGCGCAGCCGCAGCGCTGGGCGGCCGGCGGAACCAGCCTCCTGAGGAACTCGGTGGCCGGTCTTTCGTCAGCAGTAACGGTTCAGCGCTTGCAGCTGGCAGCGAAGGCCGCTTTAGCCGCCGGCCTCGCTTTTGCTGTTGCTCCCCTGATGCCCGGATCCGCTGCCGAGTATCCGTACTACGCGCCGCTCGGGGCGCTGGTGTCCATGTACCACAACGTGGCCGGATCCTTCCGGCATGGTCTGCAAGCACTCGTCGGACTCGCCCTGGGTATTGGGCTGGCCTTTGCACTGGTCAGCGTCGGTGATCCGTCCCCGCTGACTGTGGCGATCGTTATGGGCATGGGTGTGTTACTGGGCGGCCTCCCCCACATCGGCTCGGGCAGTGATTGGATTCCGACGGCGGCGCTGCTGGTTCTCCTCGTGGGTGGAAGTAACAAGGACGATTTTTCCTTCGGCTACCTGATTCAGATGGGCGTCGGCGTCGGCGTGGGCATTGCCGTCAACTTCCTGGTCTTTCCTCCCCTGCACTTCGACGCGGCAGCCGCCAGCCTGGGCAAACTCCGGCTGGCCCTCGGGCAACAGTTGACCGACATGGGAGCGGCCCTGACTGAAAAGTGGCCTCCCGAGCATGAGAACTGGTCCCGACGGTCAACTGAGCTGGCCGAAGCCACCAGCACAGTCCGGCATCTAATCCAGGAGGCTGACGCGAGCCGCCGGGCCAATCCGCGCAGGCGGCTACATCCCCGCGATGTGGATCTCGACTACCGGAACCTTCGTGCTCTGGAGCGGGTGACATTCCACATCCAGGACATGACAGAAGTGCTGTCGGATGTCATTTGGACAGAGGACGCGCCGTACACGGTCCCTTTCGAGGACAGTGCACCCCTGGCAGCGGCCATAACCGCTACGGGTGAGCTCCTGGCCTCGCTCGACGGTGAGGATGAAGCAGACCAGCGGCGGCTGTTCGCTGCCGCAAAGTCAGCGGTGGAGGCCGGCATTGCAGCAGTTAAGGTGCGGGCCCAGGAAGATTCGACCATGACAGCGTCCGAGTCCATCCTCCTGAGCCTGCACCGTATCCTCCGGGCTGCACGGCCGGCGTCCTAGAGCGGTGCCACCGAGCCGCTGAAGTGGCGGCGGCCTGAGCGGGGGTTCCACGCCACAAAGCCGGCCCGCCGCCAGTCTTCGCCAGGCGTCTGCGCCGTGGTGATATCCAGCGCAACGCGGGCCGGCAGGAACACCGGCGCCTCGAACGTGACATCCCACGTGAACGTTTCGCCCTTGGCCGGCCCAACATCCGCGAGGGCCCTCGAGGCCAAGTACATGCCGTGCGCAATGGAGCGTCGCATGCCCAGGGCCCTGGCAGATAGCACGCTCAGGTGGATTGGGTTAAAGTCGCCTGAAACAGCCGCATACGCCCTTCCCGTGTCGACCCCCAAGTCCCAAATCGCGGTGGGGTCCGGGGGCGTGAACCCGGTTTGGCCGTTGTGGGGGGTCGGCTTGTCGATGCCGGGGAGGAACACGCCCTTCGCCAGATAGGAGGAGCGCCCGGTCCACTTGATGTCAGGCGTACCGGCGCCACGGATTTCGGCCACCACCTCAAGTTGTGTGCCGGCCCGGTGACCCTGGAGATTCTCGACCCTGGCCTGGATATCCAGGGCGTCGGTGAAGAACACCGGCGACCTCTGCTCTACATGGTTGCTCAGGTGGATCATGCCCAGGAGCGGCAGCGGGAAATCGTCACGGTTCATCACACTCATGGCCAGCGGGAATGCCAGCGCGTGGAGGTACCCGGCCGGCAGGGTGTCCCTGGCGGTCAGTCCGATGAGGTGCTGGTACGCGGTGAGGTTCCCGACGTCGGCCGTAACCCCGCGCACTTCGTGGCCGGTGACCGGAAGGCTTGATCCGTTGTGCGTGCCCAGCACGCGGCGTCGCGCCGCCTGCGCGGCGGCATTGACGTACAGCTTGGACAGGGATGGCATCTCCCCCAGGATGACCGGCTGGACCGTGCTCATGCCCCCACCAGGTTCTGTCCGCAGACCCGCAGCACGTCGCCGTTGATGCCTCCGGCGGCGTCGCTCCCCAGGAAGGCAATGGCCTCCGCGACGTCGGAGGGTTGGCCGCCCTGCTGCAGCGAATTCAGCCGCCGGCCCACTTCCCGGACGGCAAACGGGATCCGCGCTGTCATGTCTGTTTCGATAAAGCCGGGCGCCACCGCGTTGATGCTCCCGCCGTTGGCCGCCAGCAGCGGCGCGGAAGCGTGCACCATCCCTATCACGCCGCCCTTGGATGCCGAGTAGTTGGTCTGCCCACGGTTGCCCGCAATGCCGCTGGTGGATGCCACCGAAACGATCCGTGGTGAATTGCGGAAGTGCTCAGAGGCCAGGAGTGTTTCGTTGATTCTGAGCTGGGCGGCAATGTTGATGTTGAGCACGGAGCTCCAGCGGGCGTGGTCCATGTTGGCCAGCAGTTTGTCCCGGGTAATGCCGGCGTTGTGGATGACGATGTCCAGGCGGCCATGACGCTGCACGGCGTGCTCGATGATCCGCTGCCCGGCATCCTCCCGGCTGATATCCAGCTGAAGCGCCGTCCCGCGGACTTCGTTGGCAACGGCCGCCAAATGGTCCCCGGCCGCGGGGATGTCAACGAGGACCAGGGTGGCACCGTCCCGGTGGAGGGTCCGGGCAATAGCCGCACCGATGCCGCGGGCGGCACCGGTCACCACGGCAACCTTGCCGGCAAGTGGCTTCTCGAAATCCGGGGGCAGCTGACCCTGTTCGGTTCCGACCGTCAGGAACTGGCCGTCCACGAATGCAGACCGGCCGGACAGGAAGAACCGCAGGGCGGCAAGAGCGCTGGGGCTGGTGCTCTGGACACCCTCGGCCAGGACGATGCCGTTCGCTGTTGCGCCGGCCCGGAGTTCCTTGGCCAGGGACCGCAGGAAACCATCCACGCCTTGCCGGGCAGCTGACTGTGCCGGGGACGCACTTTCAGTGGCTGGTCGGGAGACAGTGATGACGCGGGCGCTGGCGCCGAGATCACGCAGTGAGGCCGCAGCGGACAGCACAGGCCTCTCAAGATCCTCCGGCCGGTTCAGCTCATCCAGGACCAGGATGATCGCGCCAAGTTTTTCGCGGGGTACCGCGTGGCGCCGTACGTCCAGATCCCAGGAAAGCAGCTTGGCGGCCAGTTCGTCGGCTCCGGGGGTGTTGCCCTGGACCAGGATGGGGCCGGTGGCTAGGGGCTGGCCCGGCGTGTAGCGGCGTAGCAGGACAGGGCGGGGCAGGCCCAGCCGTTTGGCGATGTTCTTGCCTACGCCCTGGTTGACCAGGGTGGTGTATTTGTCCGTCATCCGGTGCCCCTAGAGTGCTTCGAGAATTGCGACGACGCCCTGGCCGCCGGCGGCGCAGATGGAAATAAGTCCGCGCGCAGGCCTTCCGTCGACCGTTCCTTTGGCCTCCAGCATCTTGGCCAGCGAGGCCACGATGCGTCCGCCGGTGGCCGCGAACGGGTGGCCCGCGGCCAGTGAGGAGCCGTTGACGTTCAGCTTGGTGCGGTCGATGCTGCCGAAGGCACCCTCGAGTCCCAGTCGGGTGCGGCCGAACTCCTCATCTTCCCAGGCGGCCAGTGTGCTCAGGACGGTCCCCGCAAACGCTTCATGGATCTCAAAGAAGTCGAAGTCGTCCAGCGTCAGTCCGTTGCGGGCCAGCAGCCTCGGGACAGCGAACGCGGGGGCCATAAGCAGGCCGTCCTTGCCGTGGACGAAGTCCACAGCAGCAGCTTCTCCGTCAACCACGGCGGCGAGCTTCGGCAAGTCGTGGGCAGCAGCCCAGTCTTCGGATGCGAGCAGGACCGTCGATGCCCCGTCGGTCAGCGGCGTGGAGTTTCCCGCCGTCATGGTGGCTTCGGCGCCCAGGCTCTTCCCGAAGACAGGCTTGAGCGTAGCCAGCTTTTCCAGCGTGGTGTCCGCCCTCAGGTTGGAGTCTTTGGCAAGGCCGCGGTACGGCGTCAGGAGGTCATCAAAGAAACCCGCGTCGTACGCGGCGGAAAGGTTGCGGTGGCTGTTGAAAGCCAACTCATCCTGCGCCTCGCGCGAAATGTTCCACTGCGCGGTGGTCAGCGCCTGGTGCTCACCCATGGACAGGCCGGTGCGCGGCTCCCCCGTACTCGGAGCGTCGGGGGCCAGGTCCTTGGGCCGCAGCCGGCTGAGTACCTGCAGGCGCTGGGGCAGGGTCTTGGCGCGGCTGAGGTCCAGGAGCACCTCGCGGAGGCCTTCACTGACAGCAATGGGCGCATCCGACGCCGAATCCACACCACCGGCGATCGCGGAATCGATCTGGCCCAGCTTGATCTTGTTGGCCAGGCCCAAAACCGTTTCCAGGCCGGTGGCGCACGCCTGCTGCAGATCGTAGGCCGGGGTCTCCGCCGACAACGCCGAACCCAGGACTGCCTCGCGGGTGAGGTTGAAGTCCCTGGAGTGCTTGAGCACGGCCCCGGCCGCAATCTCGCCAATCCGCTCATCCTGGAGCCCAAACCTGGCAATAAGACCGTCCAGTGCGGCGGTGAGCATGTCCTGGTTGGAAGACTTTGTATAGGCTCCACCGGACCGGGCAAACGGGATCCGGTTTCCACCCACAATCACGGCCCGGCGGACCGGGCGCGCCATGCCGGACGGCGTGGGGTTGGTGAATTCCTGGGGTCCGGTGCCGGACTGTCCATTGACGGACATGAGTGACTCCTCTGATCTGCGACGGTTACCGATACCCAGCGTACCTGATACGCTGAGTATCGTGAACAACCTCATCTCAGAAGCCCCGTCGCCGGCTGCCGGCGGAAATGCCGACGGCCGCTCGGCCCGCTGGCAGACCCACCGGGAGGAACGACGCCGGGAGCTCATCAAGTCCGCACGTCGGGCGGTCCACGCACTAGGCAGCGACGCCTCCATGGAGGAGATTGCAGCCGCCGCCGGAACATCGAAGTCAGTCTTCTACCGCTATTTCGGCGATAAAGCCGGCCTCCAGCACGCTGTTGGGGAAGTAGTCCTAAGCCAGATGCAGCGTAAGATCCGCGAAGCGGCACAGGGCGCCCAGACCCCTCGGGAGGGGCTGCTGGCCATGATCTCGGCCTATCTCCAGATGGCGGAAACCAGCCCCAACGTCTACAGCTTCGTGACGCGCTATGCGCCGGTGGACTCGGACGGTCGGCAGGGATCGGCGGCCATCTCCGGAGCCTTGGGCCACTTCTTCGATTCCATCGCGGAGATGATCGCCGCGCCGATGCGGACGCACCTCGGCGACGGCAAGGAGGCCGTGATTGGCTATTGGCCCACGGCGGCCATCGGCCTGGTCCGGAATGCCGGCGAACAATGGCTCAGCACACCTGATTCCGCGGCGAAGCCTGACCAGGAAGCCATGGCCCGACAGATCACGGCGTGGCTGTGTGTGGGAATCGCCCCCGAACTTATCCCTGTCACCGCGACATGATGCCACCACAAGAACCACACACCCTCCTGTCAGAACCAACGAAGGACATTGACATGACCGAAGTAGCGGACCGCACCACCGGCCCGGAGGCCGCCGCCACCAGCCCCACTCCCGGCCACGGAACGGCAGCGCAGTCCGCCGTTGACGTTGCCGCCCTTGGCGAGCAGCTCCTGGGCAAATGGGCGGAATCCCGCCGGCAATCGCGCGCACTGGCCGGCGACCCTGCGCTGCACAAGATCGAAGGGTTGACGCACACCGAACACCGGACGCGGGCCTTCGGCCAGTTGAAGTACCTTGTGGACAACAACGCCGTGCAGCGGGCCTTCCCGGCGGCATTGGGCGGTGCGGATGATCACGGCGGCAACGTGGCCAGGTTCGAGGAACTGGTCACCGCCGACCCGTCCCTGCAGATCAAGGCCGGTGTCCAGTGGGGCCTCTTTGGCTCGGCGGTGATGCACCTCGGCACGCACGAGCACCACAGCAAATGGCTGCCGGGCATCATGAACCTTGAGATCCCCGGTTGCTTCGCCATGACGGAAACCGGCCACGGTTCCGATGTGGCCAGCATCGCCACCACGGCGACGTACAACGCCGAAACCCAGGAATTTGTGGTCCACACGCCGTTCCGTGCTGCGTGGAAGGACTATATCGGCAATGCAGCCATCGACGGCCTCGCCGCTGTTGTGTTCGCCCAGCTGGTGACCAAGGGCATTAATCACGGTGTGCACGCCTTCTACCTTGACCTCCGGGACCCCGACACAAAGGAGTTCCTGCCCGGGATCGGTGGCGAGGACGACGGCGTCAAGGGCGGTCTCAACGGGATCGACAATGGCCGGCTGCATTTCGACAAGGTCCGCATCCCCCGCACGAACCTCCTGAACCGGTACGGCGATGTGGCACCGGACGGAACCTACACGTCCTCCATAGCCAGCCCCGGCCGCCGCTTTTTCACTATGCTGGGAACCCTCGTCCAAGGCCGCGTGTCCCTGGACGGCGCCGCTGTTGCGGCGTCGAAGGTCGCCCTGACAGCAGCCATCCGCTACGCCACCGAACGCCGGCAGTTCAACTCCTCGTCCCACACTGACGAAGAGGTCCTGCTCGACTACCAGCGCCACCAGCGGCGCTTGTTTACCCGGCTGGCCACGACGTATGCCGCGGGCTTTGCGCACGAGCAACTCCTCCAGAAGTTCGACGACGTCTTTTCCGGAGCCCACGATACCGATGAGGACCGGCAGGACCTGGAGACACTCGCCGCGGCCCTGAAGCCGCTGAGCACCTGGCATGCCCTGGACACGCTGCAGGAATGCCGTGAGGCGTGCGGCGGCGCCGGCTTCCTGATCGAAAACCGCTTCGCCTCCCTCCGGGCGGACCTGGACGTCTACGTCACGTTCGAGGGCGACAACACTGTCCTGCTCCAGCTGGTGGCCAAGCGCCTCCTGGCCGACTACGCCAAGGAGTTCAGGAATGTCGATTTCGGCGTGCTGGCGCGGTACGTGGTGGCCCAGGCAACGGGCGTCGCGATCCATCGCACCGGCCTGCGGCAGGTGGCACAGTTTGTCGCCGATACCGGATCAGTCCAGAAGGCTGCCATTGCGCTCCGGGACGAGGAAGGCCAGCGCGCCCTCCTGACGGACCGCGTCCAGACCATGGTGGCTGACGTCGGGGCGGCCCTGAAAGGGGCCAACAAGCTGCCCGTCGAAAAGGGGGCGGCCCTCTTCAACCAGCACCAGAACGAGCTGATCGATGCTGCCCAGGCGCACGCCGAGCTCCTGCAATGGGAGGCGTTCACGGAGGCGCTGGAAGATGCCTCGGACCCCGGCACCAAGCGGGTCCTGACCTGGCTGCGCGACCTTTTCGGCCTGTCGCTGATCGAAAAGAACCTGTCCTGGTACCTCATGAACGGCCGGCTCTCTATGCAACGGGCACGCACTGTGGGTGATTACATCAACCGGCTCCTGGTCAAGATCAGGCCGCACGCCCTGGACCTGGTGGACGCCTTCGGGTACGGCGACGAGCACGTGCGCGCCGCCATCGCCACCGGTGCCGAGAAGACCCGGCAGGACGAGGCCCGTGCGTACGTCAGGGCACAGCGGGTCAGCGGCAACGCACCCGTCGACGAAAAAGTGCTGCTGGCGCGCACCTCAGCCGGCGGCCGCACCCAGCGGAACTGACCGCTCCGCGTTCCACTGGCGGGTAACGCACGACGGCGCCGCTCCCCTCGGTGGGGAGCGGCGCCGTCGTGCGCTGTTTGGTCGGTACTGTTGTGGTTACTGCTGTCCGCCAGGGAGCACTGAGCGGTAGACCTCAAGGGTGGTCTCCGTGATGGATTCCCAGGAGAAGTGCTCCTCCGCGCGGCGGCGGCCGGCCTGGCCCATGGCACGTGCCCGTTCGGGATCGGACACCACCTCCGTGAGCGCGGCAGCGAATTCCGTCACGAACTTCTCCGGATCCAGCGGCGTGCCAGTGCCGTCGGTGACCTGCTCAATATCCACCAAGAGGCCCGTCTCGCCGTGCTGGACCACCTCAGGAATGCCACCCGTAGCGCTGGCCACAACGGCGGCACCGCAGGCCATCGCCTCAAGGTTGACGATGCCCAGCGGTTCGTAAATGGATGGGCAAGCAAACGCTGTGGCGTGGCTGAGGACTTGGATGAGTTCGTTCCGCGGCAGCATCCGTTCAATCAGGATGACGCCGGTCCGCTGGCTCTGCAGTTCTTCGATCAGGCGTGCAGTGTCTGCCGCGAGCTCGGGGGTATCCGCCGCCCCAAGGCACAGCACGAGCTGCACGTCGGCCGGAAGCTTCGCGGCCGCACGCAGTAGGTACGGCACGCCCTTCTGGCGCGTGTTGCGTCCGACAAACACCACGCTCGGCTTGTCCGGGTCAATGCCCAGGGCGCGGACGACATCCTGGTTTTCATCGCGCTGCCACAGTTCGACGTCGATGCCGTTGTGGACCACCCGGACTTTGGCAGGGTCAACATCGGGGTAGCTGCGGAGGATGTCCTGGCGCATGCCTTCGGAAACGGCGATGATCGCCGCTGCCGCCTCGTACGCGGTTTTCTCCACCCAGGAGGACAACGCGTAGCCGCCGCCAAGCTGCTCGGCCTTCCACGGCCTCAAGGGCTCCAGGCTATGGGCGCTCAAGACGTGCGGGATGCCGTGGAGCAGGGACGCCAGATGGCCGGCCATGTTCGCATACCAGGTGTGCGAATGGACCAGATCGGCCCCGGCGACGTCCGGGACGATGCGCAGGTCCACCCCGAGCGTCTGGACGGCGGCGTTGGCCGAGCCCAGGTCTTCGGGAACGGAATAGGAGGTCACCCCGGCACCGTGGTAATCGGCGTCGCGGGGCGCTCCGAAGGCACGAACCTGCAGGTCAACGTGCTTACTAAGCACCCTGCTCAATTCGGCCACGTGGACTCCGGCGCCTCCGTAGATCTCGGGCGGGAACTCTTTAGTCACAATGTCTATTCGCACGTTACCCAAGGTAGTCGTTCCGCACTATCTGTTCTAGTGTGAAGTAGTCCGGGCATGCCGGACTGTTTGGGGAGTTACGAAGGCGTACAGGAGCGACCACCATGCCGTTGAACAAAAAAGTCCTGGCCATTGTCCTCGCGGGCGGCGAGGGAAACCGGCTGATGCCATTGACGGCAGACCGGGCGAAACCTGCTGTGCCCTTTGCGGGCAGTTATCGGCTGATCGACTTTGCGCTGTCCAACCTGGTGAATTCACGCTACTTGCAGATTGTGGTGCTGACCCAGTACAAGTCCCACAGCCTGGACCGCCATATTTCCGAGACCTGGCGGATGTCTACGCAGCTGGGCAACTATGTGGCGTCCGTGCCGGCGCAGCAGCGAGTCGGCAAGAGCTGGTTCCTTGGCAGCGCCAACGCCATCTACCAGTCCCTGAACCTGATCCATGACGCCAACCCCGACATCGTCGTTGTGGTGGGTGCGGACCACGTGTACCGCATGGACTTCGCGCAGATGGTAGAGCAGCATGTGCTCAGCGGCGCCAAGGCCACTGTGGCCGCCGTGCGCCAGCCGCTGAGCATGGCCAACCAGTTCGGCGTGATCGAGGTGGACCAGGAGGACCCGCAGAAGATCGCCGCATTTGTGGAGAAGCCCGCCACAACTCCTGGCCTGGCCGCTGATCCCACCCAGTTCCTGGCGTCCATGGGCAACTACGTCTTTGACGCCGACGCGTTGGTGGATGCCCTCCACGTCGACGCAGAACGGCTCGATACCAAGCACGACATGGGCGGGGACATCATCCCCTACTTCGTCAGCCAGGGTGAGGCCGGAGTCTACGACTTCACCCTCAACGACATTCCCGGCTCCACGGAACGCGACCGGACTTACTGGCGCGACGTCGGCACCATCGATTCGTTCTACGACGCCCACATTGACCTCATCTCGCCGTTGCCGGTGTTCAACCTCTACAACTCTGAATGGCCCATTTACACGCGCCAAAGCATTTCCCCGCCGGCCAAGTTCGTCCGGGGGGAACGCGACACCGTGGGCACCGCCCTGGACTCCATTGTGTCCAACGGCGTGGTGGTCTCCGGCGGTGTGGTGGAGGGATCCGTCCTGTCCAACGACGTCTTTGTGGGGAACGGCAGCAGGGTCATCGATTCGGTCCTGATGGACAAGGTGAACATCGGCGAAGGCGCTGTGGTCAACCGGGCCATCGTGGACAAAAACGTGAAGGTCCCGGCTGGCGCCGCGATCGGCCTGGACCACGACCTGGACCGTGCCCGCGGTTTCAAGGTGACCGAATCCGGCATCACCGTGCTCGCCAAAGGTCAGCAGGTGCCGGAGCCTGGGGACGCGGAACGTGCGCTGGCCGCTAGGAACCTCCACTTGGTACCGGATGCCGTCAAGGCGGCCACGGCCAACTACCCAGAACTCCGCGAATCAGTCGAACAGGTTGCTGCGGTTCACGCGGAAACAGCAGCCCAGGACGCCCCGGGCGGCCGTCGCGCCTAAACGAAGGACGGGCAGGCCTGGCCGGACTGCGGACCCAGCGGCACGGTCAGGCCGGATCTTGGCCAGGCTGTAAAATGGGTACAATGAGCTCCCCCGATCTGACGCCTGAGGAAATCCAGGCCTGCCTCAAGGTTTTGAACACCATCCACGTCTACGACGAGGAACACCCCGACTACGTCTCGGTGCGCCGCGCCACCGGGAAGATGTTCAAGGCCGTGAAGCGTCACCGCCGCGTAACCAAACGGGATCTGATCTCCGAAGCCGACCGGGCGGTCCTCGCCCAGACCGCTACGGCAGCACCGGACCGGATCGACGACGAGACCCGCGGCAACAAGCTGGAGACGTCGGCGACAGGCAAGGTGGCGGGGCACCTGATCCGTTCCCGGCCCTGCTATATCTGCAAGACGCACTACACGCAGGTGGACGCCTTTTATCATCAGCTCTGCCCGGAATGCGCCGCCTTCAGCCACAGCAAACGGGACGCACACACGGATCTGACCGGTCGGCGTGCGCTGCTCACCGGCGGGCGCGCCAAAATCGGCATGTACATCGCGCTGCGCCTGCTCCGGGACGGCGCCCACACCACTATCACCACCCGGTTCCCCAAAGATGCCGCGCGGCGCTTCGCGGCCATGGAAGACAGCGGCGACTGGCTGCATCGGCTCCGGATTGTGGGCATTGACCTGCGCGACCCCTCACAGGTGATGGCCCTGACGGATTCGCTCAACGCCGCGGGCCCGCTGGACATCATCATCAACAATGCCGCCCAGACCGTGCGCCGGTCCGGCAACGCCTACAAGCCCCTGGTGGACGCCGAGGACGAGCCATTGCCCGCCGCGCTGGAGCCCGCCAACGGCGGACCGGAACTGGTGACGTTCGGCCACGCCCACGACAAACACCCCCTCGCGCTGGCGAGCAGTGTCACCGATCACCCGGTGCTGGCCGGCGACGCCATCACCTCGCTGGCGCTCTCCACCGGCTCGGCCTCGCTGGAGCGGATCGCCGCCGGTACAGCCATCGACGCCGGCGGGCTCGTCCCGGACCTGGCCGGCATCAATAGCTGGACCCAGGTGGTGGACGAGGTTGACCCGCTGGAAATGCTGGAAGTTCAGCTCTGCAACGTCACGGCCCCGTTCCTGCTGGTCAGCAGGCTCCGCGACGCCATGAAACGCTCCACAGCGCACCGGAAGTACATTGTCAACGTCTCCGCCATGGAAGGGCAGTTCTCGCGCGCCTACAAGGGCCCAGGGCATCCGCACACCAACATGGCCAAGGCGGCCCTGAACATGATGACCCGGACCAGCGCCCAGGAAATGCTGGACGCCGACGGGATCCTGATGACGGCCGTGGACACCGGCTGGATCACCGACGAACGCCCGCACTTCACCAAGGTCCGACTCATGGAAGAGGGCTTCCACGCGCCCTTGGACCTGGTGGACGGCGCCGCCCGCGTCTACGATCCGATCGTGATGGGCGAAAACGGCGAGGACGAGTACGGGGTCTTCCTCAAGGACTACAAGCCCAGCCCCTGGTAGGACGGCCGCTGTCCTCTCCGGCGCGTTGGGCGTAGGCTCGGCGGCATGAGCAGCGAAGCAACGT
The DNA here is from genome assembly GCF_055412785.1 of Pseudarthrobacter lactosi. NCBI lineage: Bacteria > Bacillati > Actinomycetota > Actinomycetes > Micrococcales > Micrococcaceae > Pseudarthrobacter > Pseudarthrobacter lactosi. The sequence goes on along the minus strand of NZ_JBVAYS010000001.1, from coordinate 561,301 downwards.
CCGGCGAGTCCAACTCCAGCGAGTCCACGGCCCAGGTCCAAAACCTAGAACACCACGAATGTTGGGCATTGCTGCGGACGGTTTCCGTAGGCAGGCTGGCCGTCCTGGTGGACGGCCAGCCTGATATCTTCCCCATCAACTACACCGTGGATGGCGGAACGTTGGTCTTCCGCACCGGCGCAGGAACGAAGCTGGCCGCCGCCTCGGGTGGTGCCGCCGTGGCGTTGGAGGCCGATGGCGTGGATGCCGTCAGTGGCCTGGCCTGGAGCGTGGTGGTCAAGGGACCGGCGAAGGCCATCACTGGAACCGAGGGCATCCTGGACTCCGCAGCCCTGTATCTTTTCCCATGGCAGGCGGGGACGAAGGACACGTTTGTGCGGGTGAGCCCGGACATTGTGACCGGGCGCCGGTTCAAGGTCACCGCGCCCATGACCTGGTGGACCCAGCTCAGCGGAGCAGCCAAGGCAGCTCCCGAGTAGTGCAGGAAAAACCCGGCCACGCCGCGGTGGAGGCCCCGCCTAAGCCAGGCGGGTGATTTCCACGCTCACGCTGAGCGCCGAGCCTCCGCCGCCGGACAGAATGCCCTTGAGCGGGGGCACGTCCCGGTAGTCACGGCCCCTGGCTACGGTGACGTGGTAGTCCCCCGCCGGCTTGTGGTTCGTGGGATCCCAGCTGCGCCACTCGCCGTCCCAGAACTCCAGCCACGCGTGTGACTGTCCGGCGACCGTCTCGCCGATGGCCGCCGTCGACCTCGGGTGCAGGTAACCGGAAACGTACCGGGCGGGAATCCCGCAACTGCGCAGCGCGCCGATGGCGAGGTGCGCGAGGTCCTGGCAGACGCCCTGGCGCTGTCCCCAGGCTTCCTCGGCGTTGGTGGTGACCGCTGTGGAACCGGACATGTATGTCATCTCGCCGCGCATCCACTCGAAGATGGCCATGGCGGCCTCGTGCGGGTTCTTGCCCTCCACGACACCTGGAATGATGCCCAGCACCTCGTCACCGGGACCGCTCAGCTGGGACTGCGGCAGCCAGTCACTGAACGCGTTCAACGATTCCTTCGAGGCCAGGACGTCCCAGCCGGCGATGTCAGCGTCGGCGGGGATTTTTTCTGCCCGGTGTACTTCGACAGTGATATTGGAAATGACCTCAAGGTGGTCGTGCGGCATCTGCATGTCGAAGGCGGTGACCCGCGTGCCCCAGTAGTCCCGGTAGTTGCTCACGGCCGCCTGCGTCGGCGAGACCTTGAGCACGGATTCAAGGACCACCTGCTGGGGGTCGGTCAGCGGTGTCATGCGGGCCTCGTTATAGGAGAGCGTGACCCGCTTGTTGTACTTGTAGGCCGTGGTGTGGATGATGCTGAGCCGGGTCATGAAACTTCTCCCACCCAGGCCAGTTCGTCTGCCTGATTGAAGTATTTACGGGAAATGGCGTCCGAGGCCTGAGAGACGGCCTTCTGCACGCGTTCCATGTGCTCGGGCAGTTCGGACATCAGATCGTCCGTCCGGTGGAACTCGAGGAACGTGCGGGCCTGACCCACGATCCGGCGGGCGTCGTTGATGAAGCCCACGCGCTGCGCCGAAGGGTCCAGCTTTGCGAGGCACTCATCGGCGTCGCGCAGGGCGTACACGATGGACCGCGGGAACAGCCGGTCGAGCAGGAGGAACTCGGCGGCATGCTGGTCCCCGAACGCGGCCCGGCGCGTCCGCAGGAACGACTCATAGGCCCCCGCGCACCGCAGCATGTTGACCCAGGACATGCCCGCAGAGAGGACATCCCGGGTGGAGAGCATCCGCGCGGTCATGTCGGCGCGCTCCAGGGACCGGCCCAACACCAGGAACAGCCAGCTTTCGTCATGGCTCACCGTGGTGTCGGCCAGGCCGCTGACCATAGCCGTCCGTTCCAGCGTCCAGTTGCAGAAGCGGTACGTCCCCACAACGTCCTTACGGTGCTGGCTCAGCCCGTAGTAGGTGGTATTGAGGCTTTCCCACAGGCCCGAGGACACGGTCTCGCGGGCACGGCGGGCATTCTCACGCGCGGCCCCCAGCGACCCGGCGATGGAGGTTGCGCTGGTTTTGTCGTACGCCAGGGCGTGGAGGAGTTCGGGCAGGCCGAAGTCTTCGCTCTGCGGCCGGGCGCCCATCACTGCGAGCAGTTCCTGGGCCACCCTGCGGCGTTCGTCCATGGGGAGGTGGTTCAGGCGTTCCAGGTGCACGTCCAGGATGCGGGCGGTGCCGTCGGCCCGCTCCACATAGCGGCCGATCCAAAATAGGGACTCAGCAATACGGCTAAGCATTCGCGGTGACCTCCTGCGCGTCCGAAATCTGTGGGGATGACCCCGTGAACAATTGTGCCGGTTCGATGGCCCGGCTCACTGCTGCTGCTCCGACTGGCGGTCGCGCCAGTTGCTCTCCACTGGCCAGACGGATACCCGCTCGCGGATGGAAATGGTGGGCCGCGGAACAGTTTCCACCGGCACCTGGGGTGAGTCTGCCAGCACCCAGGTGTCCTTGGAACCGCCGCCCTGGCTGGAGTTTACGATGAGGGAGCCTTCCTTGAGCGCCACCCTGGTGAGTCCGCCGGGAAGGACCCAGACGTCGTCGCCGTCGTTGACGGCAAAGGGGCGCAGGTCCACGTGCCGGGGGCCGAATTTGTCCCCACCGAGGGTGGGAACCGTGGACAGCTGCAGGACCGGCTGGGCGATCCAGCCGCGCGGGTCAGCGACGACCCGCTTGCGCAAGGCCTCGAGTTCGTCGTTGGAGGCGTCCGGCCCGATGACCAGGCCCTTGCCACCGGAGCCGTCCACGGGCTTCACCACAAGCTCGGCAAGGTTGTCCAGGACATACTCCCGGGATTCCTTCTCCTCCAGCCGGAACGTGTCCACGTTCGCGATGACGGGCTCCTCGCTCAGGTAGTAGCGGATGAGGTCCGGAACGTAGCTGTAGACAAGTTTGTCGTCGGCCACGCCGTTGCCCACGGCGTTGGCGATTGTCACGCCGCCTGCCCTGGCAGCGTTGACCAGGCCCGGGCAGCCGAGCATGGAATCCGAGCGGAACTGCAGGGGGTCCAGGAACTCGTCGTCGATGCGTTTGTAGATCACGTCCACGCGCTGCTCACCTGCCGTGGTGCGCATGTAGACCCGGTTGCCGCGGCAGATGAGGTCGCGGCCTTCGACGAGTTCCACGCCCATCAGGCCGGCCAACAGGGTGTGTTCAAAGTAGGCGCTGTTAAAGACGCCGGGGGTCAGCACCACCACTGTGGGATCGTCGACGCCGGAGGGCGCCGTTTTGCGCAGGGCGGACAGCAGCCGGCGGGGGTACTCTTCCACGGGCCGGATGAGCTGCTGCCCGAATGCTTCGGGCAGGCCCTTGGCCATGGCCCGGCGGTTCTCCAGGACGTAGCTGACGCCTGACGGCACCCGCACATTGTCTTCCAGGACGCGGAAGGTGCCGGCGGCGTCGCGCACCACATCGATGCCGGAGATGTGGACGCGGACTCCGCCGGCCGGTTCGAAGCCATGCACCTGGCGGTGGAAGTGGGCGCTGGTGGTGACGAGCTGGCGCGGGATGACGCCGTCGGCCACCACGTTCATTTTGTCGTAGACATCGTTGAGGAAGGCTTCCAGGGCCCGGACCCGCTGTGCGACGCCCTTTTCCAGCACCGTCCACTCATCAGCGGGGATAACGCGGGGGACGATGTCGAGCGGAAAGGGCCGCTCCTCCCCCGCGAAGTCAAAGGTGACACCGCGGTCCAGGAAGGTCCGTGCCATGGAGTCTGCCCTGGCGCTGACGTCAGCGAGGGAGAGCTTGCTAAGGGCGTCGGCCACCTGGCCGTACGACTCGCGTGCTTCCTGGCCGGGAGCGAACATCTCGTCGTAGGCACCGGTACGTTCGGCGGCCTCGGAGTAATCCTGAAATAGGTCTGACATGTCCTAAAGCCAACCATCTTTTTGTTTCGAATTCATTACTGCCATCCATTGTGGCGTGTTGCCGGGGCAATGCCGGTTCGTTGGATCTGTGTCCTATCCGGCAAGGTTAGTGAGTGCCAGTGACAAGTAATCCCGAGAGCTTCGGAGACGGCGGGAACAGCGACCGCGGCAGCGCCCTGCGGGCCCGCCTTCGCGGTGGGGCGATGCGTTCACGCAGGCTCCTGCCTGGCCTCCTGACGGCTATCCCTGCCCTGGCGGTCGCTTTCGCCGTCCATGCCGTGGTGCCGGCGCTGCCGGCCATGACCACTGCCGTTGCGTTGGGCCTGCTTGCCGCAAACCTGCCCGGCACGGCGGTTTGGATCGCTGGCCGGGCGCGCCCGGGCCTCGACTTCGCGGGCAAGCACCTGATGCGCGGTGGCATTGTCCTCCTGGGCCTCAAAGTGAGCATCATGGACATCCTGGGCCTGGGCTGGCTGGCGATGGTCCTCATCACTTGCGTGGTGCTCCTGAGTTTCGGCGGCACCTACCTGCTGGTGCGTCTGTTCCGACTTCCGCGTGAGACCGCGCTGCTGGTAGCTACGGGCTTCTCGATCTGCGGGGCGTCCGCCATCGGAGCCATGGCGGCCGTGCGCCGGATCCGGCATGCGGATACCGTCCTGCCGGTGGCGCTGGTGACACTGTGCGGCACCCTGGCGATCGGCATCCTGCCGCTGCTGATGCATCCCCTGCACTTAAGCCCGCTCGCTTTCGGCGCCTGGACGGGTGCGTCCGTGCACGACGTCGGCCAGGTGGTGGCCACGGCGCAGACTGCCGGCACCGCGGCTCTGGGCATCGCCGTCGTCGTTAAGCTCACCCGTGTGCTGCTCCTGGCGCCGGTGGTTGCCGTTGCAGGCGTGCACCACCGCATGAGCACTTCGAGCCACCAGGCGTTGCCACCGCTGGTGCCCCTGTTCGTGGTGGGGTTCGTGGCCATGGTGGCGCTCCGCTCCACGGGATGGCTCTCCGCCGGTTGGCTCGACGCCGGTGCCGGGCTGCAGGACATTCTCCTAGGGGCGGCCCTGTTCGGTCTCGGGTCCGCCGTGCGGATCCGCACGCTGCTGCACACCGGAGCGAGGGCACTGCTCGCAGCGCTGGCGGCGTGGCTGCTGATCGCGGTGCTGGGCCTGACAGCGGCCCTGCTGATGACCGCCTAGGCCGCGGCCGGATGGTGAGCCGCGGCCCCGGAACCCGTGATTAGATAGCTGAGTGTCACATGAGAATCTGCAGCGCAATGAAGCCGCTCACCGGTCAGCCCTGATCAGCACCCACAGTTACGACGTCTCCCTGGATGTGCGGCAGGCAGCGGACCCCGACGTGGCGGGCTACACCAGCCGCAGCGTCATCAACTTCTCCGCAGCCGTTCCGGGCCAGGGGCAGGAGGCGGCGGCGTCTACATTTCTGGATTTCATCGCCGGCGAGGTCCACAGCGTGTTCCTCAACGGCGTTGGACTCCCCGTGGCCGACGTTGTGGACGGTTCCCGGATCCAGCTGGACAACCTGCAGCCAGAAAACCAGGTCACCGTCACCGGCACCGCCCTGTACAGTCGGTCCGGTGAGGGCATGCACCGCTTTGTGGATCCCGCCGACGGCCAGTGCTACCTCTACACGCAGTACGAACCCGCCGACGCCCGGCGCGTATTCGCAAACTTTGAACAGCCCGACCTCAAGGCCGAGTACACGTTCCACGTCATGGCACCGTCCGGCTGGGAGGTGGCCTCCAACGGCATTGAAGCGGCCTGCACGCAGCTGACCAGCGATCCGGACACCAGCCGCTGGGACTTTGCCGCCACCCGCCCCATGTCCACCTACATCACCACAGTGCTTGCCGGGCCGTACTTCAAGGCCCAGGACCACTGGAGCGCCACGCTCGACGACGGCACGCCGCTGGAGGTGCCCCTGGCCCTGTACTGCCGGGCCTCCATGGCGGAATCCTTCGATGCTGCGGAGCTCTTCCGCCTGACCAAAAACGGGCTGGACTTCTTCAACCGGTTGTTCGACTACCCCTACCCTTGGGGGAAATACGACCAGGCCTTTGTCCCGGAATACAACCTGGGCGCGATGGAAAATCCGGGGCTGGTCACTTTCACCGAAAGCTATGTGTTCACGTCCCGCGCCACCGACGCTCAGTACCAGGCGCGGGCCAACACACTGATGCATGAAATGGCGCACATGTGGTTTGGCGACCTCGTCACGATGCAGTGGTGGGACGACCTGTGGCTGAAGGAGTCCTTTGCGGACTACATGGGCACCCTCGGCGTGGACCGTGCCACCGACTGGGATACGGCGTGGGTGAACTTCGCCAACAAACGCAAGGCCTGGGCCTATGTCCAGGACCAGCTGCCCACCACCCACCCGATTGTTGCCGACATCCCGGACCTCGAGGCCGCCAAGCAGAACTTCGACGGCATCACCTACGCCAAGGGCGCGTCCGTGCTCAAGCAGCTGGTGGCATACGTGGGGTTTGACGCGTTCATCGCCGGCTCACGGCAGTACTTCCTCGACCATGCCTACGGGAACACCACCCTGGCGGACCTCCTGAAAGCCCTCAGTGCTTCTTCCGGCCGCGACCTGGCTGGCTGGGCTGCCGCCTGGCTGCAGACCTCCGGCATCTCCACGCTGTCGCTGGAATCAGACACGCACGACGGCGTCCTCGGCGCACTGACAATCGTCCAGGAGAGCCAAGACGCCGTTACCGGACGGGAGGAGCTGCGTCCGCACCGGCTGCGCGTGGGCTCGTACAACTTTGACGCCGACGGCGCCCTGGTCCGCACCGGGAGCATCGAAACGGACGTTGCCGGAGCGCGGACCGAGGTCCCGGAACTGGCCGGGCAGCCGCGGCCTGCCCTCCTGCTCGTCAACGATGATGACCTTACCTACGCCAAAGTGCGGCTGGACCCGGTGTCCGAGGCGACAGTCCTGGCCTCGCTGGACCGGATCACCGACCCCATGGCCCGCGCCCTCTGCTGGACTGCGCTGTGGAACTCCGCCCGCGACGGCGACAGCCCGGCCTCCCGCTATGTGCAGGCCGTAACGGAATTCGGACCGTCCGAAGCGGGAATCGGCGTGCTGCTGAACATCCTCGAGAACGCCTCCACCGCCGTCGAACGCTACACCCCCCTCGCCCAACGCGGCGCGGTGCGTGGCTCCTTCCTGGCGGCGGCTGAGGCCCAGCTGGGTAAGGCTGCGCCGGGCTCGGACCACCAGCTGGCCTGGGCGCGGACGCTCGCCGCCGTCAGCCGCCACGACGCTGCCCTCCTCCCCCGGCTCAGGGGCCTCCTGAACGGCGCGGTGGTGGTGGACGGCCTGGCCGTTGACGCCGAGCTGCGCTGGAGCCTCTGGCAGGCCCTGGCGGCCAACGGGCAGGCCACCGCCGATGAGCTGGACGCAGAACTCGAACGGGACACCACCGCCTCAGGCCGGGCGGGCCACGCCACCGCACTGGCCGCCCGACCGGAGCCTGACGTGAAGGCTGCCGCCTGGCGGGAAGCCGTGGAGGGGACGGAGTTGTCGAACCAGCTCCTCAGCGCCACCATCGCCGGCTTTGCCACGGCTCCCCCTGCCTTGCTGGACCCTTATGTGGAGCCCTACTTTGAGTGCCTCCGCGGCGTTTGGGACCACCGGAGCATCGAAATCGCCAGCAGGATCGTCCGGGGGCTGTATCCCATGACGCAGAATCTGGCGGCGGAGACCCTGCCAGCGGACCACGCCGTGGTGCTCCGCACGGATGCCTGGCTGACGGCCAACACCGACGCGCCCCGGGCGCTGCGCCGGATCATTGTGGAGCAGCGGAGCCACCTGCTCCGGGCGCTCACCGCACAGGCCGTGGCTTCACCATCGATTGCTCCGTGAGGGCCCTTTTGACCCGTGAAAACGGCGTCTACGGAGCAGTCGATGAAGGTTCTAGGGAACCCGGTGCAGCCAATCCTCGGCACCGAACTTGGTGGCCACCCGGTCCCGGGCGGTACTGAGCTCAGCGGCAGTGAGTTCGGACGGGGTGGCGGCGTACCGTTCACTGAACACTTCCATCATGGCCGCGATGATCTCCGTGCGGGCCAGCCCGGTCTGCCGGCGCAGCGGATCAACACGCTTCTTCGCACTGCGCGTCCCCTTGTCCGAGAGCTTCTCCTTGCCGATGCGCAGCACCTCCACCATTTTGTCGGCATCGATGTCGTAGCTCATGGTGACATGGTGCAGCATGCCCCCGTTGGCGAGGCGCTTCTGCGCAGCACCGCCGATCTTTCCCTGGTCCGTGGCGATGTCGTTCAGGGGTACGTAAAACGCCGTCACCCCGATCTTCTCGAGGGCAGCCATCACCCAGGCGTCCAGGAACGCGTACGAGTCCGCGAAGCTGATCCCGTCCACCAGCGTCTGCGGCAGGTACAGGGAGTAGGTGATGCAGTTGCCGGCCTCCATGAACATCGCTCCGCCGCCGCTGATCCGGCGGACCACACTGATGCCGTGCCGGGCCACGCCGTCGGGATCCAGCTCGTTCCTGAAGGACTGGAAACTGCCGATCACCACGGATGGTTCCTCCCAGTCCCAGAACCGCAGGGTGGGGTTGCGACGGCCTGCGCCCACCTCTTCGGTCAGCACCTCATCCAGGGCGACATTGATATGCGTGGGCAGTACCGTCGGGGCGATGATGTTCCAGTGGTGGTCGGTCCAGGCCGTTGCCTTGGCCAGGGCGCGGCGCACGGTGACGGCCACGGCGTCGGCCGAAAAGCCGAACAGGACTGCGCCGGGAGGCAGCGAAGCGGTGACTGCCGCGGACAGCTCCGCCGCCGTCGTGTTTTCCGGAAGTCCTGTCAGCGCCCGGTTGATGGCAGGCAGCGCCTCGTCAGGTTCGAGGAAAAAATCGCCGCTGAGGGAGACATCGGCAAGGACACCGTCCACAACGTCGAAGTCCACCACCACAAGTTTGCCGCCGGGGACTTTGTACTCACCGTGGTGGCTGCGGGGGCGGTCTTCAAGGGCAAATGGTGTGGCAGTCATGCCATCCATCCTGCCCCACGATCAGGGCTTCCCGGAACGACAAAAGCCCAGACGCAAAAAGCCCGCACCGTTGCCGGTGCGGGCTTTCCAAAGAACCTTGGGGGTGAAGTGAATTACTTCGATCCGCCGAAGCCCTTGAAGCGAGCGTTGAAGCGCTCGACGCGGCCTGCAGAGTCCATGATGCGCTGCTTGCCCGTGTAGAACGGGTGGGACTCGGAGGAGATTTCGACGTCGATAACCGGGTAGGTGTTTCCGTCTTCCCACTCGATGGTCTTCTTGGAAGACACGGTGGACTTGGTCAGGAAACTGACGCCGGAAGCCAGGTCGTTGAAAACAACAGCTTCGTACTTCGGGTGGATATCAGACTTCATAATGGGGCCTTTGTTCGCACAACTGGATTTTGCCAGCTGCCAGGTATGAATGGGATGGCTGGTGTCTGCTTCACTGCCGCAAGGCAGAAAGCGCAGGACAGCCAGCTGTTAATAATAGCTGATCAACGCGGACCCCGCGAACCGCGGGGCCGGAGTTCCCAGAACGCCACGGCGGAGGCCGCCGCCACGTTGAGGGAGTCCACGCCGGTGCGCATAGGGATTTTCACGGCGAGGTCGACGGCGGCAAGCGTCTCGGCGCTCATGCCGGCACCTTCGGTGCCGAGCACCAAGGCCAGCCGGTCCGGATTGCGCGCGGCGAGACCATCCACGTCCACGGCGTCTTCGGTGAGCTCGAGCGCGGCCACCGTGAAGCCGGCTTCCTTGAGCAGCGACAGGTCCTGCGGCCAGGATTCCAGCCGCGCCCACGGCACCTGGAAGACCGTTCCCATGCTGACGCGGACGCTACGGCGGTAGAGCGGATCGCCGCAGCGCGGTGAAATCAGGACGGCGTCGATGTCCAGTGCCGCGGCCGACCGGAAGATGGCGCCCACGTTGGTGTGGTCCACAATGTCCTCCAGGACCGCAACCCGGCGTGCGCCGGCCAGCAGCTCGCGGAGGGGCACCGGTTCCGGCCGCTGCATGGCTGCCATGGCGCCGCGGTGGAGGTGGAATCCGGTGATCTCTTCGAGCAGGGCGGCGCTGCCGACAAAGGCGGGAACGTCCGGGTAGGCACTGAGGACATCCTGCAGGTCAGCCAGCCATTTTTCCGCCAGGAAGAACGACCTTGGCTGGTGGCCTGCCGCCAAGGCCCGGCGGAGGACCCGCGAGGATTCGGCGATGTACATTCCTTCAGCCGGTTCGCGGAGCTTCCGCAGGTGCACGTCGGTCAGTTGCGTGTAGTCGGAGACGCGGGGGTCCCCGGCGGATTCAAGATAGTGGATTGTCACCGGCTGATTATTTCAGCAGGTTGGCGATCATAAAGCCCAGGGCCATCAGGCCGAGCGCGAAGATGATGGTCCGCAGCACAGCCGGGGACAGCCGCCGCCCCACCTTGGAGCCCAGGAGACCGCCGATGGTGGAGCTCACGGCGATCAGGAGCACCACCAGCCAGTTGATCCGGTCGAAGGCGAAGAGCAGGTAGGACACCGCGGCGACGAGGTTCACGCCGAGGACCAGGATGTTCTTCATGGCGTTGGCGTTCTGGATGGTGCCGGTGAGGAACACGCCCAGGATTCCGACGAGGAGGATGCCCTGGGCGGCCACGAAGTAGCCCCCGTAGACGCCGGCCAGGTACACCAGCACGATCAGGAGGACGCCGTGCCTTTTGTCCCGTACGGCATGCTCGGGGTTCTCCTCGCGATTGCGGACCCAGGACTGGAGCCGAGGCTGGAACACCACCATCAGCAGGGCCAGGACCAGGAGGACCGGGGCGACGTAGTGGAAGACCTTCTCCGGCAGGTGCAGCAGCAGCCAGGCTCCGGTGATGCCGCCCAGCAGCGACGCCGGCAGGAGCTTCAGCAGCTGCAAGCCTCGGCCCTTGAGCTCGCGGCGGTACCCCCACGCCCCCGCTGCGGTGCCGGCCACAAGGCCCATCGCGTTGCTCATGGAAGCCACGACGGGAGTTATCCCGAGGGCGATCAGGACCGGGAACGTGACCAGGGTGCCGGAGCCTACAACGGCGTTGATGGTGCCGGCCCACAGGCCGGCAAAAAACACAAAGATGTTGCTGAGAAGATCCACGGTTGGCGGCGCCGCGGCCTAGCGGCGGGCGGTGGCGGTGTAGCGGCCGGCGTTGACAGTAACGTCGAGTTCCACGCCGAAGGTCTTGCTGAGGTGCTCAGCCGTCAGCACGCCCTCGAGCGGTCCGGACGCCACCACGTTGGAGTCACGGAGCAACATTGCGTGGGTGAAGCCCGGCGGCACTTCTTCGAGGTGGTGGGTGACCAGGACAATGGCCGGAGCGGACGCATCACCGGCCAGTTCGCTAAGGCGGTGCACCAGGTCCTCGCGCCCACCCAGGTCCAGGCCGGCGGCCGGTTCGTCCAGCAGGAGGAGTTCCGGATCAGTCATCAGGGCACGGGCAATCTGCACCCGCTTGCGCTCACCCTCGGACAGCGACGCGAACGGCCGGTTCAGGAACGGCCCCATGCCCCAATCATTCAGCAGCCTGAAGGCCCGGCGTTCGTCAGCCTTCTCGTAGCCCTCGCGCCAGCGGCCGGTGACGCCGTACGCCGCGGTGACAACAACGTTGAGGACAGTTTCGTGCCCGGGAATCTGGTTGGCCAGGGCGGCGGAGGACAGGCCGATGCGGGGACGGAGTTCAAACACGTCCACGTTGCCGAGGATTTCCTCCAGGATGCCGGCCATGCCGCTGGTGGGGTGAAGCCGGGCGGCAGCAATCTGCAGGAGCGTGGTCTTGCCTGCGCCGTTGGGTCCGAGGATAACCCAGCGTTCGCCCTCCTTGACCTGCCAGTCCACCTTGTTCAGGAGCGTTTTAGCCCCACGGACAACGCTGACGGCGGCCAATTCAAGAACATCACTCATAGGAGTAGACACTAGGACAAAACAGGGACGGACTGATAACTCAAACCTGGACAGCGACACGCGTCACACGCACGGTCACCGCCCCGCCCTGCCGGCTGGCCCGCGGGGGTTCGCCATCAACCTGGCGCAATCAATTCGGGTGGTTCTCCCCCGCTGACTAAGATTGCAGCCATGACTTCGAACGTGACTGCGGTCAGCTATGGCCCAAAACTGACCGCCCCCGGGCTCGACACCCTGCGCGCCGCCCTGACGGGCAGTGGCGCCATGGTCCAATCCGAATCACGGGGCGGGGACAGCCGGTTTGAGGTCCACATCACCGAGCTCGCCATCGCCGATGGCACGGACGCCGGCATTTCCGCCCTCCGCAGGGCGGTGGCTGAGGTGGCGCAGGATGGCCTGGACACCGCCATCGTTCCCGCAGGTTTGCGTGCGGCTCCGCGGAAGCTGCTGATCATGGACGTTGATTCGACGCTGATCCAGCAGGAAGTCATTGAACTCCTGGCGGCCTATGCGGGCAAGCGGGAGGAAGTAGCGGCAGTCACCGAAGCCGCGATGCGAGGTGAACTGGACTTTGCGCAGAGCCTCCACGCGCGGGTGGCCGTGCTCGCAGGACTGCCGGCCGCCGTCGTCGATTCCGTCCGGACGGAAGTGAAGCTGAGCGAAGGTGCCGCTGAGCTGGTTGCAGCGTTCAAGGCAGCCGGCCACGTGGTGGCCGTGGTGTCCGGTGGGTTTAACCAGATCCTGCGTCCCATCGCGGAGGATCTGGGCCTGGACTACTGGCTCGCCAACGAACTTGAAATTGTGGACGGCGCCCTGACCGGCAAGGTGCTCGGCGCCGTCATCGACCGTGCGGCGAAGGAAAAATACCTGCGTGAGTGGGCGGCCGCCGAAGGCATCGCGATGGAACACACCATTGCCGTGGGCGACGGCGCCAACGACCTGGATATGCTCGGGGCCGCAGGGATCGGTGTGGCGTTCAACGCCAAACCTGCGGTCCGGGCCGTCGCGGATTCCGCGATCAACATGCCGTACCTCGATGCGGTGCGCCACATCGCCGGGGTCTGAAGCTCCGCCGGGTCGGATCATCCCGACGGCGGCGTGAACTGGCTTGCGGTGAAAACGGCTCCGCCGGGATCCCGGATCAGGACGGTGCGGGTCCACTCGCTATCGTCCTGCCCGAGGACGACGGCGCCGAGTCGCTCCGCTTCCTGGGCCGTACGGTCCCGGTCTGCGACCGTAAACGTCACGTGCCAATGCGGCCGCTCACCGGGCGCCGCGGAGGCAAGCCAGGCAACGGCGTCCTCGAAGCCGCGGGGCACGAGGTCGCCCGACTGGCGGACCCTGATGTTGGGGTCGACGGTTGCCTCGAGGTGATCGCCGTATCCGGGGCGGCGGATCATGATGCCGAAGTCGAGGGTGTCGAACTGCCAGTCGAATGCCTTTGTGTAGAAGGCGGCTGCTGCCTCGGTGTCTGTTGTGTGGAGGTCACTGAAGTTCCATCCGCCGGGAAGGTTGACCGCCTGGGCACCGAGTCGCTCGCGGGCCTGCCAGATGCGGAACTCGGCACCTTCGGGATCCGCCAGCACCGCCTGCACGCCACCTGAGCCCGCATCGGCAGGGGCCGATTTCAGTGTTGCGCCGACGGAGAGCAGGTGGCGCGCGGCAGCATCTGCTTCGTCGACGGAAATGTACGTATTCCACGAGCCGGCACCTGTGCCGGGGCCCGCGATCGCGCCCGTTTCGTGGCCCCCAAAGGTGGCTATGACGTACCTGCCAGTGCTGCCGGGTGGGGCAACGTCCTCGAACTCCCACCCGAAGATTCCGCCGTAGAAGTGGATGGCGGCCTCCACCTCGGGCTGCTCGGTGTCCACCCAGCAGGGCACACCTGCCGGATAGCTACGGCCCGTCACCTCTCGTTGCTGTGCCATGCATAGGACCCTAGGCGGCGTTGCCCCCATAAACAACGCCCTCGACAGACGCCTTCGCCAGGAACGCCGGGCTTCGCGACAGACAAAAGCCCCGGGCAGCAGTACCGCCCGGGGCTCGTCATGGTGATGGGTTTTACGCGTGGAGAAGCTGCCCTTGCGGGATGCCCGGAAACGCTACTCGGCGCCCTTGCCGAAGTAGTCGGAGCCGCCGGCGTACTCCGTGTGGCCGGATTCAACCTCGGCTGTAGCCATGCTGGCCACAACTTCAGCGAACTCCTCCACGGAGTAGAGCTTTCCGGCCTCGGCGCGGCGGGCTTCGATGGCGCCCGGGTTCGAGCGGTCCAGCAGCGTCGCCGTGACGGTGCCCTCGATCATGTCGCCGGAGACAACCACCAGCGAGATGCCTTTTTCCGCGAGGTTCGGGAGGAGCGCACGCAGGGCGTCCTCGCCGGCACGCTTGCTGCGGGCCACAGGCTCGTATTCCGGCATGGTGGGCACGGAGTTGATGAAGTGGGCCTGGTGGCTGGTCACGAAAACCACGCGGGAGCCTTCCTTCATCAGGGGCACGGCGGCGTTCAGCATGTTGACCTGCGCATCGCGGTTCAGCTTCAGGGCGTAGTCGTCTGCCATGCCGGACTCCATGCCGCCGGAAGCGTTAAGCACCAGGACGTCCAGCGAACCGAAGTTCTCCATGGCAGCGCTGGCCAGGGCCTGCACGCCTTCCTGCGTGGTGAGGTCCGCCCCTACGGCGGTGGCGCGGCCGCCGGTCGCCTCGATTCCTGCGACCACCTTGTTAGCTCGCGGCGCCTTCTGGCGGTAATTCACTACGACGGCAGCGCCTTCGGCAGCGAGGTTCTTGGCCACTTCGGCGCCGATTCCCCGTGAGGATCCGGTCACGATGGCAGTTTTGTTGTCCAGCAGTCCCATATGGGCTCCTTTGTTCGAAACGTCTAAATCGCATGAGGTCTGGAGTCCATCATGCCAGCGACTTCTCCACATTCGCTTGTGTGACCCCCACAAAGAAGGCAGTTCCCGCTAGTTCCGCGGAGCCTCCCGGCAGTGTTCCGCCCGGCGTATGCTCCCCCTATGACGGGCAGCGCCGGGACGGCATCCACACCGGAGGAAGTCTTCAGGGATTCACCTGCCGGACTTCAACTCTGCGAGGCAGTCCACAGCGCCATCATGAACGCCGTGCCCGCGACCATGCGCGCCACAAGCAGCCAGGTGTCCTTCCGGAACAGGCGAGGCTTCGCCTACGTCTGGAATCCACGCCGGCACCTCAGGACCGGCGTGCCGGCCGTTCTCTCCATCGCACTTTCACGGCGAATTGACTCGCCCAGATTCAAGGAAGTGGTCCAGCCGTCCCACGGCGTGTGGATGCACCACCTGGAACTGAACACCGCTGGGGATGTCGACGCCGAGGTCACCGCCTGGCTGCGGGAAGCGTTCGAAGCCGCCGCCTGACGGGCCTCTTGGTCAGTGTTCTGTGGTCAGTTTTTCGAGGTCAGTGGCCCATGCCGAGTCCGCCGTCAACGGGGATGACGGCGCCGGAAATGTAGGCGGCCTCGTCGCTGGAAATCCAACGGACCACGTTCGCCACTTCCGACGCCTCGGCAAACCTACCGGCAGGAATGCCGGAGAGGTAGTTTTTCTGGGTGGCCTCGGGCAGTTCCGCCGTCATGTCCGTGTTAATGAATCCGGGGGCCACCACGTTTGCTGTGATCCCGCGTGAGCCGAGCTCCCGGGTCAGGGACCGGGCGATACCCACCAGGCCGGCCTTGGATGCGGAGTAGTTGATCTGTCCCGGCGCGCCATAGAGGCCCGAGACCGAGGAAATGAGGACCACGCGCCCCTTGCGCGCCCGGATCATGTTCTTGGAGGCGCGCTTGATGACCCGGAAAGCGCCGGTGAGGTTGGTGTCGATCACCGATGTGAAGTCGTCTTCGCTCATCCGCATCAGGAGCGTGTCCTTGGTGATTCCCGCGTTTGCCACCAAGACCTCAACGGGACCGTGCGCAGCCTCCACCTCGGCGAAGGCCGCATCCACGGAGGCCTCGTCAGTGACATCGGCCTTCACACCCAGAATCCCGGCAGGCAGCTCCGACGGGCTCCGGTACGTCACGGCCACCTTGTCGCCGTTGGCCACAAAAGCCTGCGCGATGGCCAGGCCGATGCCGCGGTTTCCACCGGTGATCAGGACGCTGCGGGCCGTTGTAACTGCTTCAGACATTAAACGCTCCGGGATTCTGCGGCATGTTTAGCCGCGGGTAGTAGACGGGTGTGATTTTTGCTGCCTCCGATCTTAGCCCGCGTTTGGGCGCCACTGCCGATGGTGAGAGAATTAAGGCAAGCCTTTGGAGCGTGATCAATCAGCCGTGACCCTTGAAAACCATGCCGGACAGTCCGTGCCCGGAGACCCCGAAAGGTTCTCTGGGGATTCCGGGGTCCACAGCATTACGGACGCGGCGGAGGCCCACTCGGAGGACATGCGCCAGCGCATGATCAAGTACGCGCTGGCCATGGGAATCCGCATGGTCTGCCTCATCCTCATATTTGTGGTGGACGGCTGGTTCAAGCTCGTTATGGTCGCCGGTGCCGTCTTCCTCCCGTGGATCGCGGTGGTGATCGCGAACGGCAGCGACCAGGCGGAGGTCCACAGCGACTCGCTGCTGGACTCGGCCCCGCTTGCCGAGCTGGAAAGCCCAGCCGGGCCGCTTGAGCAGGACGGCTCCACGTCCGCAGTCATCCAGGGCGAGCTTATTGATGACGACGACGAACCCACGCAAGGACAGGAACGGCGCGCCTCATGAACATTTTTGACCTGGCCGCAGGGACCGCTGGTCCCCCGTCGGCCATGGCTGCCATGTGCTCCCGCAAGGCCTGCCGCTCGGAAGCCTCCTGGCAACTGCTCTGGAACAACCCCAAAATCCATACGCCTGAACGCCGCAAAACCTGGCTTGCCTGCGACGAGCACCGTGACTGGCTCGAAGACTACCTCCAGACCCGCGGGCTCTGGAAGGAAACCCTGATCCTGGAGGCCGGGCAGGACGCCGCCCAGGCGCCGGTAGGGCAGGACGGCTGAATGTACCGCTTCCTCTTTTCCAGCAAGTGGCTGGGATACCTCCTCCTTGCCGCCATCTTTGCCGCTGCCTGCGTCTTCCTTGGCCGCTGGCAGATGGACCGCCGCGCAGAGACCCTCGCAGAGATCAACCGCGTGGTCACCAACTACTCCGCCACACCCATCTCCTTCGACGAGGCAAGGGACGAGTTCGCCGCGCTGGACCCGTCGAAGGAATGGACCCAGGTGCAACTCCTGGGCACGTACGATCCCGACGGTCAGCGCATTGTCCGCAACCGTCCGCTGAACGGGCAGCCCGGGTATGAGGTGGTTGTCCCGTTCACGCTCGAGACCGGCGAAACCGTGGTAATTGACCGCGGCTGGCTGCCCATCGGCAACAAGAACCCAGGCAGCCCCGATTCCATTCCGGCGCCTCCCGCTGGCCAAGTCACCGCCGTAGTCCGCCTCAAGCACGGGGAGCCCCAACTGGACCGTGGTGCCCCCGAGGGCCAGCTTGCTTCCATCGATCTCCCCACCTACGAAGGCCAACTGGGATATCCGGTCCTGACGGGCGCCTACGGACAGCTCGCGTCTGAAACTCCCGCCCCGGCTGACATGCCGTTTCCGTTCCCCAAGCCGGCCACCGAAGAAGGCACGCACCTGTCCTATTCGTTGCAGTGGTTCGCGTTCGGCGTGCTGATGTTCGTGGGCTTCGGGTATGCCGCAAGGCAGCAGGCCAGGAACGCCGCGATCGACGCCGAAGACGAGCCGGACGGTGAAGACGGGTCGCGCGACTCCGGCAGCCCGGTGCACTCCGCCGCCGCGGCAGCCCGCCGTCGTCCGACGGTTGCCCGCAAAGGCAAGAAAGCAACCTCAGAAGAAGAGGAAGACGCCCTTCTGGACGCGCAGGGCTACTGACGCATGCACAGTGTGGAGATTGCCGCCCCGGTGGCGAACGTGAAAAGCGCCCTGACCGCAGCCGGTGTCCAGGACACAGTGCGGATCTTCGACACGACGGTCCCGACGGCGGCTGCCGCGGCGGAGGCCCTCGGCTGCGACGTCGCGGCCATCACCAACAGCCTGATCTTCGACGTCGACGGCGTCCCGCTCCTGATCCTGGCCAGTGGTGCCGCCAAAGTGGACACAAAGCTCGTGGCGGCACAGCTGGGAACAGGAAAGATCCGCCGGGCCGCCGCCGCCTTCGTCCTGCAACATACAGGTCAGGAAGTAGGTGGAGTAGCCCCCATAGGCCACCCGGCAAAGATCAGGACACTCCTGGACAACTCCCTCAAGGCCCACAAAATCCTCTGGGCCGGAGCAGGAGACCACAACTCAATGTTCCGCATCACCTACGAAGACCTGCAGCGGATCACAGACGCCGAGGAACTAACAGTCCGCTGACGACTGAACCGAGCTGATCGGTGACTAAGGCACAAGCGCAGCGAACGCGACCCCAGCAGCGAACGCATGCCTTGCAGCAGGGACTAAGCCAGCGTGATCAGGTCCAGGTAGTCTTCGTTCCAGTGGTCCTCGATGCCGTCGGGAAGCAGCACAACCCGCTCGGGGTTCAGTGCTTCGACGGCACCTTCATCGTGGCTGACCAGGACGACGGCGCCGGTGTAGTTGCTCAGGGCCCCGAGGATTTCGGCGCGGCTGGCCGGGTCGAGGTTGTTAGTGGGCTCGTCAAGGAGCAACACGTTCGCGCTTGAGGCCACGATGGTGGCCAGGGCCAGCCGGGTTTTCTCACCGCCGGAAAGCACACCGGCGGGCTTGTCGACGTCGTCTCCGGAGAACAGGAACGAGCCCAGGATGTTGCGGACTTCCGCGTCGTTCATGTCCGGGGCCGAAGAGCGCATGTTTTGCAGGACGGTGCGGTCCACGTCGAGCGTCTCGTGCTCCTGGGCGTAGTAGCCCACCTTCAGGCCGTGGCCCGCCACGACCTCGCCGGTGTCCGGCTTGTCGACGCCGGCGAGCATCCGCAGGAGGGTGGTCTTGCCGGCGCCGTTGAGGCCCAGGATGACCACCTTGGAGCCGCGGTCGATGGCCAGATCCACGTCGGTGAAGATCTCCAGCGAGCCGTAGGACTTGCTGAGTCCGTCCGCGGTGAGGGGGGTCTTGCCGCAGGGTGACGGATCCGGGAAGCGCAGGGCTGCGACGCGGTCGGTAGCGCGGACGGCTTCGAGGCCGCCCAGCAGGCGTTCGGCACGCTTGGCCATGTTCTGCGCTGCAACGGCCTTGGTGGCCTTGGCCCGCATTTTGTTGGCCTGATCGATGAGGACCTGGGCCTTCTTCTCCGCGTTGGCGCGCTCACGTTTGCGGGCGCGTTCATCCGTTTCGCGCTGGAGCAGGTAACGCTTCCAGTTCATGTTGTAGAAGTCGACCTTGGCACGGTTGGGGTCCAGAAGGAACACTTTGTTGACAGTGGCTTCGAGCAGCTCGGTGTCGTGGCTGATCACGATCAGGCCGCCCTGGTGATTCTTCAGGAACTCGCGGAGCCAGGTGATGGAATCCGCGTCCAGGTGGTTGGTGGGCTCATCGAGGAGCATCGTTTCGGCGTCCGAATACAGGATCCGGGCGAGTTCCACACGGCGGCGCTGGCCGCCGGACAGGGTTTTGAGCGGCTGGTTCAGGAGCCGGTCCGGGAGGGCCAGGTTGGAGCAGATTGCGGCGGCCTCAGCCTCGGCCGCATATCCGCCTGCGGCCAGGAACTCGGATTCCAGCCGGTCATAGCGGTTCATCGCCTTGCGCTGGATCTCGGTGTCCTCGCTGGCCATGTCCTCATGGGTCTGCTTGAGGTTGTTGACGGCGACGTCGAGGCCGCGGGCGGAGAGGATGCGGTCGCGGGCCAGCTGTTCCATGTCCGGGGTCCGGGGATCCTGCGGCAGGTACCCGATCTCGCCACTGCGGGTAACCTTGCCGCCGGCGGGCTGGCCTTCGCCCGCCAGCACCCGGGTCAGGGTCGTCTTGCCTGCGCCATTACGGCCCACGAGGCCGATCTTGTCGCCCTTGTCGATGCGGAAGCTCACCTGGTCCATGAGGAGCCGGGCGCCGGCGCGCAGTTCAAGATCCTGGACAGTAATCACAGCAGGTAAGGCCTTTCACAACAGGGAAACGCCGCAGCTCATCGGATGACGTCTGGAAGCAGCCGGGCAGAATGACCGACAGAACGGCCTTTCCAAGTCTACCGGCCCCAGCTTGACCCCATAACCGCCGCACCGCCGTCGTGCGTTGGCTGACGTTTGTGCCCTGCCGTCAATCCCGGGCATCCCGCTTAGTAGGTCCCCTACAAAATGGCGTCCGACGGCGGCCGGTAACGTCAGGATCATCCCCATGCTTTGCTTGCACAACCACGACAGGAACACCCCATGAGCCAGACTGACAGCGCCGTCACCGGCACCGCTTCCCGCTTCCGGAGCCGGTGGAACGCCACCGACCTGGGCCTGATCGCCGTCTTCGCTGCACTCGTTGCCGGCTCCGCCATGGTGCCCGGCATCGCGGCGAACGTGTTCGGCATTCCCATCACGTTCCAGACTCTTGCGGTGATGCTTACCGGCCTGATGCTGGGCCCCGGCCGGGGTTTCGCCGCCGTCGGCCTGTACACCCTCCTGGGCTTGGCCGGCCTGCCGATCTTCAGCCAGGGCCGCAGCGGCCTGGGCATTCTGGCCGGACCGTCGGCCGGTTACATCATTGCTTTCCCCATCGCCGCAGCGGTTGTCGGCTGGCTGGCCACCGTAGTGATCCGGCGGACAACACGGGCACGGGCACTGTGGTTCTTCGCGTCGGCGATGGTCACCAGCATCGCCTTCGTGCACACGCTCGGAGTTGCCGGGATCGCCCTGAACACCAAAGCTTCACTGGGTGACGCCTTCCTCGCAGACCTGGTCTTCTACCCCGGCGACGTGATTAAGAACATCCTGGCCGCAGTGATCGCAGTGGCGCTGCACCGGGCATTTCCCGACGTCCTGGTCCGCCGGGTGAAGCGGATCAAGAACTAGTCCCGCCATGGCAACCATTTCCTTCCGGCAGGCCTCGGTGGCTGTTGCCGTTGACAACCGCCCGGAACCGAAGTCCCTGCTCCAGGACGTCACCCTTGAGCTGACGGAACAGCGCATCGGCGTGATCGGGGCCAACGGGTCCGGCAAGTCCACGCTGCTGCGGCTGATTAACGGCCTGGTCCAGCCAAGTTCCGGCAGCGTGTCTGTGGACGGCGCCGATACGGTCCGGGCGGTGCGGGCAGTCCGCCGGCAGGTGGGGTTCGTCTTCACGGATCCCTTGTCGCAGCTGGTCATGCCCACGGGGCGCGAAGACGTGGAGCTGTCCCTGCGCCGCCCCGTCCGCAACGGTGCGGAGCGGCGGAGGCTGGCGGAAGCTGCCCTTGCGGGCCTCGGCCTGCTGCCGCTCGCGGACCAAAGCATCTATGAGCTGTCCGGCGGTGAACGCCAGCTGATGGCCCTCGCCGCTGTCTTGGCCGTGGGTCCCTCGGTCCTGGTGCTGGACGAACCGTCCACTCTCCTGGACCTCCGGAACCGCGAACTCCTGCGCCGCACGTTGTCCGGGCTCGACCAGCAGATCGTGATGTCCACCCACGACCTCGACCTCGCCCTGGAGATGGACCGCGTGCTGGTGGTGGAGGCAGGACGCGTGATGTTCGACGGCGGCCCGGTCGCGGCCGTGGACGCATACCGCGCGCTGGTCACCAACGGCCTGGCCGCGCCATGAGAGGGCACGGTTTCCTGCTGGCCAACTACGTCCCGGGGAACTCCGTCATCCACCGGACGCCGCTGGCAGTGAAGTTCCTGCTGGTGGTGGGCTGCGGTTTGGTGTCCTTCCTGGTGGTTGACTGGCTGGTCTCCGCCGCGGTGCTGGCGGTGCTCGGGGTGCTGTTTCTCCTGACGGGCGCGGGAACCCGGCGGCTCGTAAGTGCTGTCCGTCCTGTGGCCCTGGTGCTGGTGGTCATCGGCCTGTTCCAGTGGTGGCAGCTGGGTGGACCCACAGCCGCCCGGATTGTTCTGAACATCCTGGTCTGCGTGGTGGCGGCATCCCTGCTGACGGCCACGACGCCCATGCAGCGGATCCTGGACGGCGTTGTATCGCTGGCCACGCCGTTCCGCCGCTTCGGCGCGGACCCCGAGCGTTTTGCGCTGACCATCGCCATCATGCTCCGCAGCATCCCGTACATCGCCGGCGCCTTTGCAGACGTCAGGGATTCCGCCCGGGCCCGCGGGCTTGAGCGCAATCCGCGCGCCCTCGTGCTGCCCGTCTTTATCACCACTGTGGCCTTCGCCCGCCAAACCGGCGAAGCGCTGGCTGCACGCGGGCTGGGCGACGCGGAAGACTGAGCTGCCGTTTCTTCCGTGCGTCTTAGGGCTCTTAGGGGATCTGTTGCCCGCCGGCCAGCAACTCATAGCGCAGCAGCGCCCCCGTTCCCATGCCACCGGCAATACTGATCAGGGCCAGCGCCACCGAGCCATGGTTCCCGGCACGCCGGGCCTGGGCGAGAAGCCGGGCCACCAGTACCGCCCCGGACGCCCCGTACGCGTGGCCCAATGCCAGCGCCCCGCCGTCGAGGTTGGCCCGACCCGGATCAATGCCCAGCTGATCCAGGCAGGCCAGGGTCTGGGACGCGAAAGCTTCGTTGAACTCCACCAGGTCGACGCTGTCCGCGGACAGTCCCCGCGCCTGCAGGAGCCGTTCCCCGGCAACCGCTGCGCCGATGCCCAGCACGTCGGGGTCCACGCCGGCAGTGTCCGTGGCCAGCACCAGGAGCCCGTCTGCGACTCCCAGTTCCCGGGCCCGCTGCAATGAGGTGACGACGACGGCGGACGCGGCGTCCGCGTCGAAGCATGAGTTCCCGGCGGTGACAGTCCCCCCTGGTACAAAAGCGGGCGGGAACCGCTTCAGGACGGCGGCGGTCAGGCCGGCGCGGGGGCCGTCGTCGGCACTGATGGGTCCGGCCGGCGTTTCCAGCGTAGTGATTTCGGCGGCGAAATAGCCTGCCTTAGCGGCGGCCAGCGCCCGCTGGTGGCTGCGGAGCGCCGACGCATCCTGCCGCTCCCGGCTGACCTCGAACCGTGCAGCAACGTTCTCAGCCGCCACACCCATATCCGGGTCGCCGAAACTGTGCGGCACAAACTGGGCACGTGCAAAAAAGGCGGGCTCGCCGTCGTCGTCCCGGTAGGCCCGCAGCGGAGCCGTGCTGATGCTCTCCACTCCCCCGGCGAGATACACGGGGTTTCCGCCGGCGGCCACCAGCCGGGCGGCCAGGACGATCGCGTCGAGGCCTGACCCGCACTGGCGGTCAACGGTCAGTCCCGGCACGCTGACCGGCAACCCTGCCTGAAGGAGGGCCAGACGGGCCACGTTGCCGCCGCCGCCCACGGCGTTGCCGATCACCACATCCGTGACCGCTTCGGCCGGCACCTGGGTGTCTGCCAGGAGGTCGACCAGGACCGGCGCCAGCAGCTGGTGGGCACGCAGTTCCTTCAGCGCACCGTTGGCGCGCCGGACCGCTGTGCGTCGCCCCGCGATGATCACCGGCTGCCGGTCCGCGGGCAGCAGGTCGCCGGGCAGCGTGCCATGGGGCAGCAGGTCAGCGGTCAAGATGCCGCGCCCTTGGGTCGTGGGAGCCGATCCAGTCCAGCAGGATATTCCGGCTGACCTTGCCGCGGTCCGTGGTGGGAAGTTCGGAGAGCGCGAAGTACTGGTGGGGCCGTTTGTCCCGCGGCAGGATGTTTTCCAGTCCTGCCTTGAGCTGCATGGCCGTGATTCCGCCGTGGGACGGAATGACGCCTGCAACAACACGCTGGCCGCGGAGATCATCTGGGATTCCGGCGGCCACCGCCGCAGCCACCCCCGGCACGGCCGCCAGGGCGAGTTCTACTTCGTGCGGGTACACGTTCTTGCCCGAGGTCAGGATCATGTCGGCGCGCCGGCCCAGGATGTGCAGTTCGCCGCCGTCGAGGTAGCCCTGGTCCCCCACCGTGAACCAGCCGTTGAAGGAACGGAGCGCCTGGCCGTCGTCACCCCAGAGGTAGCCGTTGCTGAGCATGCCGCTGCGGACGCAGATGTTGCCGGCTTGGCCGTCCTGCAGTTCGGAACCGGCGTCGTCCAGGATTCTGACGTCCACGCCCGGGAACGGGTGTCCGATTCCAGTGCCCCCGGCGTCAAGCAGGTCCCCCGCCGCCAGCCCCGCACCGGAGACAAAGCTCAGTTCGGAGGCGCCGTAATACTCAAAGATGGTGGCGTTCGGCGCCCAGCGCCGTGCTGCCTCAAGGGTGCGTGCGTCGAGCTTCGAGCCGGCGCAGATGATGGTCCGGACGCCGGCGGCATCCACGCAGCCGGTCAGGCCGCGCTCACTCAGCAGCCGCAGCATGGTGGGCACGAGGATCAGCCGGGTCACGCCGTCGTGCGTGATGGCGGCGTGGACGGCACCGACGTCGAAACTCTCCAGCGTCTGAAATTCAGAGCCTGCGTAGAGGCACTCGGCGAGGGCATAGAGGTTAAGGCTGGCGGCCAAGGGCCCAGGCGCGAGCGTGACGTCGTCCTGGGCGAGGCCAAAGAACTCAATGGACGCGTCAAAGGACTCGCGCCAGGACTGCCTGGACCGGGTAAACGCCTTCGGCACTGAGGTGGTGCCAGAGGTGAGTCCGATCAGGAACGTCGACTCCGGCGGCCCGTCCGCCAAAATATCTGCTGCGGAAACTTCGCCCGGCGTGGCTGATTCCGCCAGTCGCTGAAGAATTTCCTGATGCAGGGACGCCGGCCAGGTCGGATCCAGGACGGCGCATTGCCGCCTGCCGGATACGGCTGCGGAGAACTTCACGGCGAAGTTTACAGAGTTGGCCTCCGCAAGGACGGAGACGGCCGCTGTCCCTGGAAGGGCGGATGCTGCGGCGTCCCGGAGCTCAGCCCAGCGCAGGCGCCGGCCCGCTACTGCGACGGCGGTGTCATAGGGGCGTTCTTCGGCCCAGCGCTGGATATTGTCGAGAAATGGCATCGTCCCAACTTTACTGGCCGGACTCCACTTCGGGGGTGCCGCTAAGGGTTATTGTGACTTCATGAGCTTCAACGACAACGTTCAACTGGACCCGTCCCAGGTCCAGGACCGGCGCGGCATGGGCCGCGGAGTAAAAGTCGGCGGCGGCATTGGAGGCGGGATCATCCTGCTGATCGCTGCGCTCCTCGGCGTCAACCCCGCCTTGCTCGAAGGCCTGACCGGCGGGGCGGGCACGGCTGAACAGAGCCAGGGCACGGCACCCGCCTGCACTACGGGGGCCGACGCGGACGCGCGGCTGGACTGCCGGATCACCGGCACGGTGAACAGCCTGAACGCGTTCTGGCCGGCCTATCTTCAGAACTACAACGTCCAGTACCCCCAGCCGGAGACGGTGATCTTCGATCAGGCAGTCAACAGCGGTTGCGGAACGGCTTCCAGCGCGGTGGGCCCCTTCTACTGCCCCACGGACAGCACGGCCTATTTCGATCCGGGCTTCTTCCAGGAGCTTGTGGACCGCTTCGGGTCCTCGGGAGGTCCCTTGGCGCAGGAGTACGTGGTGGCCCACGAATTCGGCCACCACATCCAGAACGTGCTGGGGTACATTGACCGCGGCCAGCAGGATCCGCAGGGGCCCGAGTCCGGCGCCGTCCGCGTGGAGCTCCAGGCCGACTGCTATGCCGGCCTCTGGGTAAAGCACGCCTCAACCCAGCCCGGACCTGACGGCCAGCCGTTCCTGGAACCGATCACCCAGCAAGACCTCAACGATGCACTGTCCGCAGCTTCAGCGGTGGGCGATGACCGGATCCAGGAAGCCGCCACGGGCCGGGTCTCGCCCGAGGCCTGGACGCACGGCTCCAGCGAACAGCGGCAGAAATGGTTCTACACCGGGTACACCACCGGCGACATCAACCAGTGCGACACCTTCTCGGCGCCCAGCCTCTGACGAAGAGGGAACGACGACGGCCGGTCACCTCCGCTGGGAGGTAACCGGCCGTCGTCGTACTCTTCATGTCAGGGCCCACGCCGCCAGGGTTCCCTGGCCGAGCGAAGCGAGGCTAGGGAGGCGGTGGGGATCAGATGTTGAAGCCGAGGGCCCGCATCTGGTCCTTGCCGTCATCGGTGATCCGCTCCGGACCCCAGGGCGGCATCCACACCCAGTTCAGGCGCCAGTCGTCGACGACACCGTCAAGGGACTTGCCCACCTGCTCCTCGATGACATCGGTGAGCGGGCAGGCGGCCGTGGTGAGCGTCATGTCGATCAGCAGCGCGCCGTCGTCGTCGGAGTACTTCAGGCCGTACAGCAACCCGAGGTCCACGATGTTCACACCGAGTTCCGGGTCGATGACGTCCTTGAGTGCCTCTTCGACATCCTCGAGGCCCGTGCGGGCCGCATTGATTTCGGTCATGGCAAGTCCTATCTAGGCCTGTGCGGCAGCGGCGATGGTGGCTGCGCCGGCGCCCGTGGCGTAACGGTCGTAGCCTTCGTCTTCGAGGCGGTCTGCCAGCTCCGGGCCGCCCTCTTCGACAACCTGGCCGTCGACGAATACGTGGACGAAATCAGGCTTGATGTAGCGCAGGATGCGGGTGTAGTGCGTGATGAGCAGCGTGCCCATGTTGCCCGCCTCGTGTGCACGGTTGACGCCTTCGGAGACAACCTTCAGGGCGTCAACGTCCAGCCCTGAGTCGGTCTCGTCAAGGATGGCGAACTTCGGCTTGAAGAGCTCCAGCTGGAGGATCTCGACGCGCTTCTTCTCGCCGCCGGAGAAGCCTTCGTTGACGTTGCGCTCGGCGAAGTCAGCGTCGATGCGCAGCTGGGCCATGGCCGCCTTGACGTCCTTGGTCCAGGTACGCAGCTTCGGTGCTTCGCCGTCGATGGCGGTCTTGGCGGTGCGCAGGAAGTTGGTCATGCTCACACCGGGGACCTCCACGGGGTACTGCATGGCCAGGAAAACGCCGGCGCGGGCGCGCTGGTCAACGCTCATCGCGAGGACATCTTCGCCGTCGAGCGTGATGGTTCCGCTGGTGACCTTGTAGCGCGGGTGCCCGGCAATGGTGGATGCCAGGGTGGACTTGCCCGAACCGTTGGGGCCCATGATGGCGTGGGTCTGACCGGTCTTGATGGTCAGGCTGACGCCCTTCAGGATCTCCTTGGTGCCCTGCTCCGTGTCAATGCTGACGTGCAGGTCCTTGATCTCAAGAGTAGACATAGGTCTTGTTCTCCTCTGCACCGCGCCCTCCGGCGGTGGTGCGGTCTGTATCTGGAAGTTAGGTTCTGTTGCTTAGTATTGCCGCTCGCGGCTGATCTGTACGGCTGATGCTGCTAGCTGAAGTTCGGGGCTTCCGCTCCGTTGAGCACGTTCGTGAAGTCCACGTAGACCTCGTCGCCGACGATCTCAACGGCGAACACCGGGACGGGATCGTAGGCCGGCAGCTGGAGCGGCTCGCCGCTGCGCAGGTCGAACTGGGAGCCGTGGCCCCAGCATTCAATCATGCACCCTTCCACTTCGCCCTCGGACAGTGAGATGTCCGCGTGCGAACAGGTGTCCCCGATGGCGTGGATGTCTCCCATGGAGTCCTTCACGATGGCTACGGGGTAGTCATCGATCAGGATCCGGAGCGCCTGCTTGAGCTGGATTTCATCCGTCTTGCAGACAAATTCGCCCTTTGGCTGGTCAGTCATCTGTTTCCCGCGCCGTCTAGTTGTTCGTCACGGCGAGTTCGCGCTCAACAGCCTCGGTAAGCCGCTCTTCGAGGGCCGGTACCTTGATCTGCTGGATGATCTCGTGCAGGAAGCCACGGACCACCAGGCGGCGGGCAACATCCTCGGGGATGCCGCGGGCCATGAGGTAGAACAGGTGCTCGTCGTCCAGCCGGCCGGTGGCGCTGGCATGGCCGGCTCCCTTGATCAGCCCGGTCTCGATCTCGAGGTTCGGCACGGAGTCGGCGCGGGCGCCGTCCGTGAGCAGCAGGTTGCGGTTGGCCTCGTAGCTGTCGGTGCCTTCGGCGTCCTTGCGGATCAGGACATCGCCTACCCACACAGCGTGGGCGTTCCGGCCCTGCAACGCGCCCTTGTAGAGCACGTTGGAGGTGCAGTTCGCCACCGCGTGGTCAACAAAGAGCCGCTGCTCCAAGTGCTGGCCGGCGTCGGCGAAGTACAGGCCGAACATTTCCGCTTCGCCGCCGGGGGCGGTGAAACGGGCCGACGGCGTGACGCGGACCAGGTCCCCGCCGAGGCTGACCACGACGTGCTTGAACTTGGCGTCGCGGCCGATCTTTGCCTGCTGGGAGGAGGCGTGGACGGCGTCGTCGTTCCATTCCTGGAGCGAGACAACCGTGAGGTTGGCGCCGTCTTCAACAACGATTTCGATGTTTTCGGACACCACGGCCGAGCCCTGGTGGTTCAGGACCACAACGGCCTTTGAGAATTTCTCTGCCACGATCACCAGGTGCTGGGCAGCTGCCTCTGAAGAGGTGCCTTCGATCACGACGGTGACCTCGGTGTCGGCTTCAAATTCTGCCGGGATGGTGAGGACGGTGGCTTCGCTGAAGTTCTCCCAGGCGTTGGCGGACACGCGGTCCTCCGGGATCCCGGCCGAACCGATGCGCTTGTCGCCGCGTGCCACGGTCTCAACCGTGACCTGCTCCGGGCCGCTGACGGTAACGGTGGGAGCCGCTCCTGCCAGGACCTCGCTGTGCAGGCCGCGCAGGCGCTTGAGCGGGGTGAAGCGCCAGTCTTCCTCAAGCCCGGTGAGTGGCTTGAAGTCCGCGAGGTTGTACGAGGTCAGCCGGCCGGCGCGTGAGCTGTCCGGAATGCCGATGCCGCCGCCGTGTGAGTGGCGTTTGACCGCTTCGCCGGCCAGCGGGGCCTTGGAGGCGTTCGCGTTGATCGGAGACAGGCTTTCGCCCTCTTCCGTGAAACCGTTAATAAACGGTTGGGCCGAGGGCGCGCCGATGCGCGCTTTTTCAGTAGTGATTTCAGTCATCGTTATCCGACGGACCCTTCCATCTGCAGTTCAATCAGGCGGTTCAGCTCAAGTGCGTACTCCATCGGGAGTTCGCGGGCGATGGGCTCAATGAAGCCACGGACGATCATCGCCATGGCCTCGTCTTCGCGCATGCCGCGGGACATCAGGTAGAAGAGCTGCTCTTCGCTGACCCGGGAAACAGTTGCTTCATGGCCCATCACCACGTCATCCTCGCGGATGTCGATGTACGGGTACGTGTCCGAACGGCTGATGGTATCCACCAGCAGCGCGTCGCAACGGACGGTGTTCGCCGAGTGCTTGGCACCTTCACGGACCTGGACCAGGCCGCGGTAGGCAGCACGCCCGCCGCCGCGGGCCACGGACTTGGAAATGATGGAGCTCTTGGTGTTCGGCGCGATGTGCACCATCTTCGAGCCGGTGTCCTGGTGCTGTCCGGCGCCGGCGAAGGCGATGGACAGGGTCTCGCCCTTGGCGTGCTCGCCGACCAGGTAAACGGCCGGGTACTTCATGGTGACCTTGGAGCCGATGTTGCCGTCAACCCATTCCATGGTGGCGCCTTCTTCGCAGATGGCACGCTTGGTCACCAGGTTGTACACGTTGGTGGACCAGTTCTGGATGGTGGTGTAACGGACGCGGGCGCCCTTCTTCACGATGATTTCCACCACGGCGGAGTGCAGCGAGTCCGAGGTGTAGATCGGCGCGGTGCAGCCTTCGATGTAGTGGACGTAGGAGTCCTCGTCGGCGATGATCAGCGTGCGCTCGAACTGGCCCATGTTTTCCGTGTTGATGCGGAAGTATGCCTGCAGCGGGATGTCCACGTGGACGCCCTTGGGGACGTACACGAAGGAGCCGCCGGACCAGACGGCCGTGTTCAGCGACGCGAACTTGTTGTCGCCCACGGGAATGATGGTGCCGAAGTATTCCTGGAAGATCTCCGGGTGTTCGCGCAGCGCGGTGTCGGTGTCCAGGAAGATGACGCCCTGCTTTTCAAGGTCCTCACGCAGCTGGTGGTAGACAACCTCGGACTCGTACTGGGCGGCGACGCCGGAAACCAGGCGCTGCTTTTCGGCCTCGGGGATGCCGAGCTTGTCGTACGTGTTCTTAATGTCATCGGGCAGGTCCTCCCAGCTGGTGGCCTGCTTCTCGGTGGACCGCACGAAGTACTTGATGTTGTCGAAGTCGATGCCCGAGAGGTCTGCACCCCAGGTGGGCATGGGCTTGCGGTCGAAGTACTTCAGGCCCTTGAGCCGGAGATCAAGCATCCATTGGGGCTCGCTCTTTTTGGCCGAGATGTCACGAACGACTTCTTCATTGATACCGCGGCGGGCGTTGGCACCGACGTCGTTCTTGTCAGACCAGCCGTACTCGTAGGTGCCGATGCCGTGGAGCTCGGGATTCTTCTGCAGAATCTCCGAGATCACAGTGTCTTCGGCTACCGCTTTCTCTGATAGTTGGTCCGTCATCACGGCCTTTCTTGCTGATGGTTGGTTACTTCATCCAGGCTGGCGGGGGCTGCCTGCGGGACCTGGGGTCCGCCGGCAGCCAGCCGGCCTGTGGGTATGTGGGTGGTGCAGACGTGTCCACCGCGCGCCAGCGTGGACAGGCGGCGCACATCGACGCCTACGAGACGGGAGAACACTTCGGTCTCCACATCGCAGAAGACGGGGAACTGGGCGGCGAGCTGCTGGATGGGGCAATGCCCCTGGCATAGCTGGACGCTGGACAGTGCTGCCGGCAGCGGGGCCTTGGCCTCGATCGAGGCGGCGGACGCTACGAAGCCATCCCGGCTCAGCGCCGTGGACAGTGCCTGCGCCCGGGCGGTGATGTCCGGTCCGGCCAGTTCGACCTCCGGTGCGTAACGGCGTTCCATGTCGGCAAAACGTTCGACGGCGAACGCGCGGACTGCCTGTTCGCCCGCCACTGCCTGGAGCTGCTTGAGCGCGAGGGTGGCGATGTCGAGGTAATCGTTGCCGAGCGTGGACTGGCCCTGCGAGCTCAGGACATAGCGGCGGGCGGGACGTCCCGCGCCGGCGCCGGCCTTGGCCACGCGCTTGACCTCAATAACCCCGCTGCGGGCGAGATGATCAAGGTGCCTCCGGACCGCGGCCGGCGTGAAGCCGAGCATGTCGCCGAGTTCCGCCGCGCTGATGGGGCCATGCTCAAGCACGGCACCAAGAACCCGGTCCCGGGTACGCTCGTCGGAGTCCGCCACCGGCACAGCGGCCACGTGGCCGCGATCAGCGGCGGTACGCGGCGCCCCGTGCCCGGCAAACGGCACAGCAGCAGCATTGGTCATGGAATACACAACACAATCATGTCGTAATTTACTCCCGTGTACTAGTAAGGTCAGGCTGACCTACGGTGGTGTCCCCCGCCGACCCGCCAGTACTACATCGCGTAGAATGCTGGGGTGCGATCCCCCGAATCCCCGGTTCTGTCCATCAGCGGGTTAATTAAGGATGTTGGTCCGCTGGCCAGCCTCGACGGAAAAATGCTCCGGGTGGTCAACGGCGTATCCCTTATGGCCGAACGCGGTCAGGTCACAGCCCTCCTGGGCGCCAATGGAGCCGGAAAAACCACCACCATCGAATGCGCGCAGGGCCTGCAGAAGCGCAGCGGCGGCAGCATCTCGCTGCTCGGCCAGGATCCGGGCCGAGCAGGCGCCGAGTTGCGGTCCCGCGTAGGCGTGATGCTTCAGGATGGCGGCCTCCCGCCGTCGGCCCGTCCCATCCCGCTCCTCCGGCACATCGCCGGAATGTACGCGAAGCCCCGCTCCGTTGAGGAACTGGTGGAACGGCTCGGTATTGACACCTTTGCCAGGACCACCGTCCGCAGGCTCTCCGGTGGGCAGAAACAACGCTTGGCACTTGCCGCGGCCCTGATCGGAAATCCGGAAGTCCTGTTCCTGGACGAGCCCAGCGCCGGCTTGGATCCCCAGTCGCGGCAGTTGGTCTTCGAGCTGATCTCGGAACTGCGGGCCACTGGGATAGGCATCATTCTGACAACGCACTTAATGGACGACGCCCAGCGGTTGGCGGACTACGTGTACATCATCGACGCCGGCAGGAACGTCGCAGAGGGAACAGTTGCCCAACTGCTGCAGCGGGACCCGGCCGTGGAGTCCGGCGCGGACCATGTCCGCACCCTGGTGTTCGAAGCGCCCCCTGGGCTGGATTTCAGCGGCGTGCTGCCGGCTGCCATCGCCGTCTCTGAAACACGGGCCGGAAGCTATACGGCCTCGGGTGCACTGACTCCCCACGATCTCGCGTCGCTGACCGCCTGGTGGGCCGCCCACGACGTTATGCCCGGTTCCATGAGCCTCGCGGCACGAAGCCTGGAAGATGTCTTCCTCGACATCTCGGGAAAGGACATCCGATGACGGCTCCCGCATCCACTGCCACTCAAGGAGCACCGGCCACGCTGCTGCGCCGCATACTGCTGCAGGGCAAGTATGAATCACTGGCCATGCTCAGGAACGGCGAGCAGCTGATCCTCGCCGTGGTCCTGCCGCTGCTTGCGCTGGTAGGGCTCACTGTTACTCCTTTCCTGGACGGCTTTGGAGCCAGCCGCATCAATGTGGCGGTCCCCGGCATCCTGGCCTTGTGCGCAATGTCCACGGCCTTTACCGGGCAGGGCATCGCCACCGGTTTCGACCGCCGGTACGGGGTTCTCCGGTTCCTGTCCACCACACCCCTGGGCCGCGAAGGCCTCATCGCGGGTAAAGTGCTGGCGGTCCTGGCTGTGCTCTGCCTTCAGGTTGCAGTGGTGGCAGTGGTGGCACTTCCGTTGGGCTGGCAGCCGCCTCCCTCCGGCTGGCTCCCCGGGCTGTCGCTGCTGGCCCTGGGCGCCGTGGCGTTCACCGCATTGGGGCTGCTGGTGGCCGGCACCGTGCGGCCCGAAGCCACCCTCGCCATCACCAACCTGCTCTGGATCCTGCTGGGCGCCCTGGGCGGGATCGTGATCCCTGCGGAACGGCTGCCCGCACTGGCGCAGGAAGTGGTCCACTACCTGCCCTCCGGCGCACTCGGCGAGGCCATGCGCGAAGCTTTCCTGCACGGCTCGCTGAACGTCGGCGCCGCGCTTATCCTGCTGCTCTGGACGGTTCTTGCCGGTGCAGCAGCCATCCGTTGGTTCAAGTGGAATTGAGATATCCGTGAGTACGGCTTCACGCCTCCCCCAGATCGCCGGCCGCCTCATCGCGAGGCTGCCCCGCACCGTGGACGCCAGCGTCCGCCGCCTCGCGGTGGCGTCCCTGGTTGGCCAGACACTACTGGTGGTTACCGGCGGCGCGGTGCGGCTGACCGCGTCCGGCCTCGGCTGCCCCACCTGGCCGCGCTGCACGGACACCTCTTTGGTGAACACGGCCGAAATGGGGATCCACGGCTTCATTGAGTTCGGCAACCGGCTCCTGACGTTCGCGCTGGCAGCGGTTGCGCTGGCCATGCTGGTGTACTTGTGGAACCTTCGCAAGGAACGCCGGGACCTCTTCCTGCTGGCGCTTGGCCTGCTGGCCAGCATTCCGGCACAGGCGGTGATCGGTGGCATCACGGTGCTGACCAACCTCAATCCGTGGGTGGTGGGCCTGCACTTCCTCGTGTCCATGGCCTTGGTAGTGATTGCCACGCTGCTCGTCAACCGGGCC
This sequence comes from Pseudarthrobacter lactosi, assembly GCF_055412785.1. Lineage (NCBI taxonomy): Bacteria > Bacillati > Actinomycetota > Actinomycetes > Micrococcales > Micrococcaceae > Pseudarthrobacter > Pseudarthrobacter lactosi. The sequence continues at coordinate 527,820 of NZ_JBVAYS010000001.1, read as the reverse complement.
TACGGCAGGACTGGCCGCCACGCCGGCATCCAGCTCCCCGCATTGCCGGGCGTCATGCGTCCGGTGGCAGCCGCCGTCGCGCTTTTCTCCGCTCTTGCCGTGATGCTTGGTGTTGTGGTGACCGGCTCCGGCCCCCACGCCGGTGACGCCGACGCTCCCCGCAACGGCCTCGACTGGGACCTGTTTTCCCACATCCACGCAGTTCCGGCCTACGTGATCACGGCCGGAACACTGTTCGCACTGGTGCTGGTGATTGTCCGCCGTATCCAGGGCCCGTTCCGCACCGCCGTCCTTCTGCTCCTGGCTGTAACCCTGCTGCAGGCAGTCATCGGCTTCACCCAGTACTACAACGGCATCCCCGCGTTGCTGGTGGGCGCACACATGCTCGGCGCGGCACTGCTGATGAGTGCGGCAACAAACACCGCCGACCTCGCCCGCTCAAGCCCGGTCACGTAGCTGCCACTGTTTTGGCCCCGACAGAGTGCCACGGTTCCCAACGAACCGTGGCACTCCGCATTAAAGGACGCTCTCTCACATAATGCAGGGAATCGGCAGACGCTCTCTCACTGCTGCGGTGTTTCGTATCTTCCGTACTTCCTGGAGACAAAGAAGCGACCCTCCTTCACGGTGGTGAGAGAGGGTCGCTTGGAAAGCTCCAGGTACTGATAGAGGGTCGGTAAAAAACCCACCTTAAGTGAGAGAGCGTCCGGGGTGGTGGGGAGTGCTAGCCGATGATGGCTGATCCGACGAACGGATCCACGGCCAATGCGATGAAGAGCAGCGTCAGGTAGCTGATGGAGCCGTGGAAGACCTTCATGGCCCGCTTGTCCGAGATGTCCTCGCGCTGCGCCCGGTTGTACAGGGCGTGCGACTCGTACAGGAACCAGGCACCCGCCAGGACTGCGGTGGCCGTATAGACCCAGCCCGCGCCACCGGCAGGGACCAACAGCAGCGAGCAGGCCACCATCGCCCAGGCATAGAGGACCACCTGGACGGAAACCACCTTGGCGCCGGCGATAGCCCCCAGCATGGGGACATTGGCGTTGCGGTAGTCCTCGCCGTAGCGCATGGAAAGCGGCCAGTAATGCGGCGGCGTCCAGAGGAAGATGACCATAAACAGGATGACGGCCGGCCACTCGACGGTGTTGGTCACGGCGGCCCAGGCAATAAGCACCGGGAAGCAGCCCGCAGCGCCCCCCCACACAATATTCTGTGCGGTGCGGCGCTTGAGGATGATGGTGTAGATGACCACATAGAAGAAGATCGCGCCCAGCCCGAGCCACGCGGCCAGCGGGTTGGCCCCAAACCAGAGGATGACAATTGCGGCCGCGCCGAGCAGCCAGGAGAACACCAGTGCCTCGCGGGGCGTCACCTCGCCGGTGACGAGGGGACGGTTCTCGGTCCGGTGCATCAGTTTGTCGATGTCGCGGTCCAGGTAGCAGTTGAAGGCACCGGCGCTGCCGGCAGCAAACGCGCCGCCTACCAAGGTGGCCAGGATCAGCCCGATCGGCGGGAAGCCGCGCTCGGCGTAGATCATGGTGGGCAGGGTGCTGACCAGCAGCAACTCAATGACACGCGGCTTGGTGAGGGCGAAATACGCCTTGGCCTTACGGGCGAACCCGGCTCCCCCTCTGGTGCGGGAAGCATTAAGGGGCGTATCTGTTGTGCTCACGGTGGCAGTCACCCGTTCTGGTTGGCAGTTCTGTCTGGCGGTGCAGCTGTGTTATGCGGCCGTTCGCCGGGCAGCCCGCCAATGGTCATCAGAAGAAGGTCCCGGCAACGCCTGGAGTCTGCCGCCGCCCATACAAGGGCTCGGCTACCGGCGTCGGCCTCCAAATATCATACCGTGCGCATTTGTAACAGATGCCCCGCTATTAGGCCCTGATGATTGCGCGCAGGGTGATTCGAGCAGATTAACTCAACCTCACGAAATGACGATTCACATAAGGCGAAATTGCGTCCAAAAGGTGAGATTTGCGCTGACCGGAGAGTGGAATGGAGCTAAGCTGTCACCAGATCAGCACGCGGCAGAAAAGCGTTGGAAAACGCGTTCCCACAGCCCTGCTGAATGATAGATCAACGTTTCGATGGTGAACGGCTGGTACACACCGCAGCGGGCACCACAGCGTGCCCCGGAACGGATCCCGTGTACCGCCCACCATCAGCACAGAGAGGGGCCCGGTTTTCGTGCCACATTTGGAAGAGCAAGAACTGTCATGGACCAGCTTGGACCAGCGCGCGGTGGACACCATCCGCGTACTGGCTGCAGATGCCGTGGAGAAGGTCGGTAACGGCCACCCAGGCACGGCCATGAGCCTGGCGCCCGCCGCATACCTTCTCTTCCAGAAGCTCATGCGCCACGACCCCCGCAACCCCGACTGGCTGGGACGCGACCGGTTCGTCCTGTCCCCCGGCCACACGTCGCTGACCCTGTACATCCAGTTGTTCCTGTCCGGCTACGGCCTGGAACTGAAGGACCTTGAGGCGCTGCGTACCTGGGATTCCCTGACACCGGGCCACCCTGAATACAAGCACACGGCCGGTGTCGAAATCACCACGGGCCCGCTGGGCCAGGGCCTGGCCTCTTCGGTAGGGTTCGCCTATTCACAGCGGCGGATGCGCGGCCTGTTCGACGCCGACGCCGACGAGGGAACGTCTCCGTTCGACCACACCATCTGGGTCATTGCCTCCGACGGCGACCTCCAGGAAGGCGTCACGTCCGAGGCTTCCTCGCTGGCCGGGCACCAGGAACTGGGCAACCTTGTAGTTGTCTACGATGAGAACCACATCTCCATCGAGGACGACACCGACATCTCCTTCACCGAGGATGTCCTCAAGCGCTACGAGGCCTACGGCTGGCACACCCAGCGCGTCGACTGGACCAAGACCGGCGAATACAAGGAGGACGTGCAGGAGCTGTACTCGGCCCTGCTCGCCGCGAAGGCCGAGACGTCCAAGCCCTCCATCATCTCGCTGCGAACCATCATCGGCTACCCGGCGCCCAAGAAGCAGAACACGGGCAAGATCCACGGTTCCGCGCTGGGTGCCGAAGAGGTCGCAGGCCTCAAGGAGGTCCTGGGCTTCGACCCCGCCAAGTCCTTCGACGTTGACCAGGAAGTCCTGGCCCACGCCCGCTCGGTCGTTGACCGCGGTGCCGCTGCCAAGAAGGAATGGGAAGAGTCCTTCAACGCCTGGCAGGCCGCCAACCCCGAAGGCGCCGCACTCCTGCAGCGCATCGAGGCCCGCGAACTGCCCGACGGCCTGGACGCCGCCCTCCCGGTCTTCCCGGCCGGCAAGGACGTCTCCACCCGCGCGGCTTCCGGCAAGGTCCTGAACGCTATTGGTCCGGTCATGCCGGAACTCTGGGGCGGTTCGGCCGACCTCGCGGAGTCCAACAACACCACGATCGAAGGCTCGCCGTCGTTTGTGCCTGCTTCCAAGCAGACCGATACCTGGTCCGGCAACCCTTACGGCCGGGTCCTGCACTTCGGTATCCGTGAGCACGCCGCGGCATCGATCGTGAACGGTATCGCCCTGCACGGCCGGACCCGCGCGTTCTCCGGCACGTTCCTGATCTTCAGCGACTACCAGCGGCCCGCCATCCGCCTCGGCGCCCTGATGGGTGTTCCGTCCCTGTATGTCTGGACGCACGACTCCATCGGGCTCGGCGAGGACGGCCCCACCCACCAGCCGGTGGAACAGCTCGCCACCCTGCGCGCCATCGTGGGCCTTGACGTGGTCCGCCCCGGCGATGCCAACGAGGTTGCCGTGGCCTGGAAGACCATGCTGGAGAACCACGAAAACCCGGCCGGCATTGTGCTGACCCGCCAGAACATCCCCACCTACGCGCGTGGTGAAAGCGAAGCCGACGGCGACACGTTCGGTTCCGTTTCCGGTGTGGCCAAGGGCGGCTACGTTCTGGCTGAAGCTTCCAAGGACGGCGCCACCGTACCCGCCGACGTAATCCTGATCGGCACCGGCTCCGAGGTGCAGCTGGCCGTCCAGGCCCGCGAAGCGCTCCAGGCCGACGGCATCGCTGCCCGAGTTGTCTCCATGCCCTGCGTTGAGTGGTTCAACAAGCAGGACGCCGCTTACCGCGAGTCCGTGCTCCCCGCTGCCGTCAAGGCCCGCGTCTCCGTCGAGGCCGGACTGTCCCTGGGCTGGAGGGAATTCGTCGGCGACGCCGGCCGTTCCATCTCGCTCGAGCACTATGGCGCTTCCGCCGACTACAAGCGCCTTTTCCAGGAGTTCGGCATCACCGCGGAGGCTGTCGCCGCCGCTGCCAAGGACTCCCTCGCTGGCCTGCAGGCCTGAAACAGATTTTAGGAGATATCACCATGACTACCCCTACACAGCAGCTCTCCGACGCCGGAGTATCCATCTGGCTCGATGACCTTTCCCGCAGCCGCCTTGAAACAGGCACACTGCAGAAGCTGATCGAAGAGAAGAACGTTGTTGGTGTGACCACCAACCCGTCCATCTTCCACGCCGCCATCACGGCCGGCACGGACTACGACGCCACCATCGCGGCCCAGGCAGCAGCCGGCGCCAGCGTCGAAGAGACCATATTCGAAATCACCACCACCGACGTCGCCGACGCCTGCGACCTCTTCGCACCGGTTGCCGCCGCCACCAACGGCGTCGACGGCCGCGTGTCCATTGAAGTTGACCCGCGCCTCGCCTGGGACACGGCCGGCACCATCGCCGAAGCCAAGCACCTGTACAAGAAGGTCAACAAGGACAACGTCCACATCAAGATCCCGGCAACCCTTGAAGGCCTCGAAGCGATCACCGCTACGCTGGCCGAGGGCATCAGCGTCAACGTGACCCTGATCTTCTCGCTCGAGCGCTACCGGGCCGTCATCAACGCTTTCCAGTCCGGCTTGGAGCAGGCCAAGGACAACGGCCACGACCTGTCCAAGATCCACTCGGTCGCGTCGTTCTTCGTCTCCCGCGTTGACTCCGAAATCGACAAGCGCCTCGACGCCATCGGCACCGATGAAGCCAAGGCCCTCAAGGGCAAGGCAGGCGTGGCCAACGCACGCCTGGCCTACCAGGTCTACGAGGAGCTCTTCGCCACCGAGCGCTGGGCACTGCTGGCCGAAGCCGGCGCGCTCCCCCAGCGTCCGCTGTGGGCCTCCACCGGTGTCAAGGACCCGGCTTACCCCGACACCCTGTACGTCACCGAGCTGGCCGCCCCCGGCGTCGTGAACACCATGCCGGAGAAGACCCTGGACGCCACGTTCGACCACGGCGTGGTCACCGGTGACACCGTCTCCGGCACGTACGCGGAGGCCAACGCCACCCTTGACGCTTTGGACGCGCTGGGCATCTCCTACAACGAGGTTGTCGCACTCCTCGAATCCGAAGGCCTGGACAAGTTCGTGGCCAGCTGGAAGGAACTCCTGGGCGACGTCGAAGGTGCCCTTGTCGCCGCACGGAAGGCTTCCTAACCCACTATGAGCACTCTCAGCTACGACGCCACCGGTGCCGCGCAGCAGGCACTCGAGCAGCACCTGCCCGCCCTCGTGGCGGACCGCATCGCCACCCGGATCTTCGCCAAGGACCATACCCTGTGGGGTCCCGACGCCGAAGCCGAGTCCGCCGTCCGCCTCGGTTGGGTTGAGGCGGCCACCGTCTCACAGGCCCTCGTGGCCGGCATCCTCGAGCTCCGAGATGCCCTCAAGGCTGACGGCGTGACCCGGATCGTGCTTTGCGGCATGGGCGGATCATCGCTGGCCCCCGAGGTCATCGCCGGCACCGCTGGCGTCGAGCTGACAGTGCTGGACAGCACCGACCCCGACCAGGTCCGGGCTGCCCTCGCCGACCGGCTGGCCGAAACCGCGATTGTGGTTTCGTCCAAGTCCGGTTCAACCCTGGAAACCGACTCCCAGCGCCGGATCTTTGAGCACGCCTTCACCGAAGCCGGCATCGATGCGAAGAGCCGGATCATCATCGTCACCGATCCCGGTTCCCCGCTGGACAAGGCCTCGCGCGAGGCCGGCTACCGCGCTGTCTTCAACGCCGATCCGAACGTGGGCGGCCGCTACTCAGCCCTCACCGCATTCGGGCTGGTCCCCTCGGGCCTGGCCGGTGTGGACATCCAAGCCTTCCTGGATGAGGCCGAGGAAGCCGCCGAGATCCTGAACGAGGACGCCCCCGAGAACATCGGGCTGGCCCTTGGAACGGCGCTGGGCGGCACCAACCCGCTGCGCAACAAGATTGTCATCGCCGAGGACGGCTCCGGCATCGTGGGCTTTGCCGACTGGGCCGAACAGCTCATCGCCGAATCCACCGGCAAGCTCGGCACCGGCGTGCTGCCGGTCGTGGCCGGACCCACGTCCCCGGAGGCCACGTCCGGCGCCGCCGACGTCTTGGTGGTGCGGCTGGTAGCGGCTGATGCCGACGTCGAACTCGGTGAGAACGAGGTGGCCATTGCGGGCGGCCTGGCCACCCAGATGATGGTGTGGGAGTTCGCCACCGCGGTGGCCGGGCGCCTGCTCGGCATCAACCCGTATGACCAGCCGGACGTGGAGGCAGCCAAGGTTGCCGCCCGCGGCCTGCTGGACGCCCAGCCCGAACCGACTCCGGCCGCCTTCGTAGACGGCGTCATTGAAGTCCGCGGCGGGGACTGGCTGGGCGACGCAGCGACTGCAGAGGATGCAGTCAATGCACTGCTCGGAACCCTCGCCGAGGACAGCTACCTTAGTGTCCAGGCCTACTTTGACCGGCTGGCTTTCGCGGAGCTCGAAGGCATCCGCGACCCGCTTGCCGGCGTCAGCGGCCGTCCCGTCACGTTCGGCTGGGGCCCGCGGTTCCTGCACTCCACCGGTCAGTTCCACAAGGGCGGACCCGCCATTGGAGTTTTTCTTCAGGTCACGGCCGCTCCTGCCGAAGACCTGGCCATCCCGGACCGTCCATTCACGTTCGGGGAACTGATTTCCGCCCAGGCCGCGGGCGACGCCCAGGTCCTGGCCGGCCATGGCCGCCCCGTCCTGCGACTGCACCTGACCGACCGCGCCGCCGGCGTTGCACAGCTGCAGGAGATCATTGCAGCAGTTGCAGCCCGGTCAGCTTCCGTCACCGAAAACTAAGGCTCAACAGCAAACATGCCAGAAACTGAAAACGGCAGGAATTCCGCGACGCGCTCGGGACGGCCAGGGCGTAACCCGCTTCGGGATCCGCGTGACCGTCGCCTGAACCGTATTGCCGGTCCGTCCTCGTTGGTCCTCTTCGGGGTGACCGGGGATCTTGCCCGTAAGAAGCTCATGCCGGCCGTGTATGACCTCGCGAACCGGGGGCTGTTGCCGCCGAGTTTCGCGTTGGTGGGCTTCGGCCGCCGTCCTTGGTCGGATGCGGAATTCGCTGCCGAGGTGAAGTCGTCGGTGAAAGCGTCTGCGCGGACGCCGTTTGATGAGGCGGTGTGGAACCAGCTCGCTGAGGGTATCCGTTTTGTCCAGGGCGAGTTCGACGACGATGACGCCTTCGAGCGGCTCGGCGACACGGTCGCTGAACTCGATGAGGTCCGCGGAACGCGGGGTAACCACGCGTTCTACCTCTCAATCCCGCCGAAGGCGTTCGAGCAGGTCTGCCGGCAACTCTCCAAGCACGGCCTCGCGCAGGCTGACGGGGATAAGTGGCGGCGGGTAGTGATTGAGAAGCCGTTCGGGCATGACCTGGAGTCCGCCCGGCAGCTGAACGACATTGTGGAGTCGGTGTTCCCGCCGGACGCGGTGTTCCGGATCGACCATTACCTGGGTAAGGAAACGGTCCAGAACATCCTGGCGTTGCGGTTCGCGAACCAGCTGTTCGAGCCGCTCTGGAACGCGAACTATGTGGACCACGTCCAGATCACGATGGCCGAGGACATCGGCACCGGTGGCCGCGCCGGGTATTACGACGGTGTGGGCGCTGCGCGCGACGTCATCCAGAACCACCTCCTCCAGCTGCTGGCCCTGACCGCGATGGAGGAACCCATTTCCTTCAACGCCGATGACCTGCGGGCGGAGAAGGAAAAGGTCCTCGCCGCGGTCAAGCTCCCGGAGGATCTGTCCACCCATTCGGCGCGCGGGCAGTTCGCTGGCGGCTGGCAGGGTGGGGAGCAGGTCCAGGGCTACCTGGAGGAAGAGGGTATCCCGGCTGATTCGAAGACCGAGACGTTCGCGGCGATCCGGGTGGACATCCATACCCGCCGGTGGGCCGGTGTGCCGTTCTACCTGCGGGCGGGCAAGCGCCTGGGTAGGCGGGTGACGGAGATCGCGGTGGTGTTCAAACGCGCCCCGAACCTGCTGTTCCGTGATCATGGTGAGGATGACTTCGGCCAGAACGCCGTGGTGATCCGTGTCCAGCCCGATGAGGGTGCGACGATCCGGTTCGGGTCCAAGGTCCCGGGCACCCAGATGGAAGTCCGCGACGTGACCATGGACTTCGGCTATGGGCACTCCTTCACCGAGTCCAGCCCCGAAGCGTATGAGCGGCTGATCCTCGATGTGCTCCTGGGCGAGCCGCCGCTGTTCCCGCGGCACGCGGAAGTGGAGCTGTCCTGGAAGATCCTTGACCCCTTTGAAGATTACTGGGCCGGGTTGGCTGAGCAGCCAGAGCCTTACGCCCCGGGGTCCTGGGGCCCTGCCAGTGCGGATGAGCTGCTGGCCCGCGACGGACGAACCTGGAGAAGGCCATGATTGTAGATTTGCCGGACACCACCACCTCGAAGATCTCCAAGAAGATCATGTCCCTGCGTGAGCAGGGCGGTGTGATCGCTTTGGGCCGGGTCCTGACCCTGGTGGTCGTGACCCGCTCCGGGCTCGAGGAAGAAGCGATCGAGGCCGCGAACGAGGCCAGCCGCGAGCACCCCTGCCGGATCATCGTCCTCGCGGACGCCGGGGCCAAGGCTCCAAACCGGCTGGACGCGCAGATCCGGGTGGGCGGTGACGCCGGCGCCTCGGAGGTCATCGTGCTCCGCGGTTACGGCGAACTCGCGCACGAAAGCGAATCCCTGGTTGCGGCCCTGCTCCTCCCGGACGCCCCGATCGTGGCCTGGTGGCCGCACGGGGCACCGGAGAACGCCTGCGAAACTTCCGTGGGCCGGATCGCGCACCGAAGGATCACGGACTCCGCGAACGAAACTGACCCGCAGGCTGCGCTGGAGAACATCCGGGCCACCTATAAGGCCGGTGACACCGACCTCGCCTGGACCCGGCTCACCAACTGGCGGATCCAGCTCGCGGCAGTCCTGGACCAGGTGGACTCCTCACCCGTTACCGCCGTCGCCGTCGAAGGAGCCTCCGACTCCCCCTCCACCATCCTCCTAGCGGCCTGGCTGACCCTGGCCCTGGACGCGCCAGTGACCATCGTCGCGGACCCCGCCGGCACCGGCATCCGCCGCGTAAGGCTCACCCGCCACAGCGGCGACGTGCAGCTCTTCCGGCCCGGACTCTCCGTCGCGGAACTCACCCAGCCCGGCCAGCCCGCCCAACGCATCTCCCTGCCGCGGCGCAGCCTCAAGGACTGCCTCGCCGAAGAGCTGCGCCGCCTCGACCCCGACGAAGTGTTCGGCGAAGTGATTACTATTGGACTGCCACGTACCAATCTAAGGAGCGTCCGACCCAGTGAGCGTTGAGCCAAGAGTTAGCATCCATCCAGATTCCTCCGTCCTGATGGCCGCCATCGCGGCCCGCCTGATCACCAAGCTGGTGGATGTGCAGGATAAGCACGGTGAGGCCACGGTGGTGCTGACCGGCGGGACAGTAGGCATCGGAACGCTGAAGGCGGTTGCGGATTCTCCCGCAGCGCCCGCCGTCGACTGGTCCAGGGTGAATTTTTGGTGGGGTGACGAGCGCTTTGTCGGTGCAGACGATCCCGACCGGAACACCAAGCAGGCGTTTGATGCACTCCTCTCGGGCATTCCGGTTGATCCCGCAAGGATCAACCAGCCGGCCTCCTCGGATGACTTCGACACGCCTGAGGAAGCCGCCGAAGACTACGCTCGCAGGCTCCGGGAAGCAGCCCAGGCCGAACACGCTGCCGACATGTCCGACGACCGCCCGGACCAGCCGGGGGCACTGCCGCGGCTGGATGTTGTGCTGCTGGGCGTAGGCCCGGACGCCCATGTCGCCTCGCTTTTCCCCGAACAGGGCGGAATCCGGGAGAAGGAACTGACGGTAGTAGGCGTCAGGAATTCGCCCAAACCGCCGCCCCAGCGGATCTCACTCACGCTTCCCGCCATTAACACTGCGGCCGAGGTCTGGATAGTTGTTGCCGGCGAGGACAAGGCCGGCGCGGTTGGCCTGGCCCTGGCGGGCGCCAACCCGGTCCAGGTTCCGGCGGCAGGCCCGCGCGGAACGTCCCGCACCCTGTGGCTTATCGATGAAAACGCGGCGTCACGTGTCCCGCAGCAGCTCGTCCGGAAGGACGCCACCGGCGCGTAGTTTTTCCAGCGCTCCGGCCAGGACAGCTTCGGCGTCCTGGTCGGAGCGCCGTTCTTTAACGTATTCAAGATGGCTCTTGAAGCCTTCGTCCAGCGAGTCGGGCAGGATGGCGTCCTTGCCATCCCGAGATGCCGGCGCACCGCAACGCCGGCAGTCCCACACTGAGGGAATCTGCTCGTCCGGTAACCGCAGGAAGACAAGCCGAGTCTCATGCCCCTTGGCGCACCAAAAGGAAACCCGCATCCGGGGAACCCTCTCGCTGGGGGCAGCTTCTGACTGGTTCTTGGGACCGGCCCCCTCTGTCACACCCACCCGGGTGCCACGGAACGCTGACGCACTATGTACCATCGGGTCTCCTGGCTGCTTAAACGACGCTGTTTAAACGAAACTGTGGCTGTTGGAAGCCAACAGCCACAGTTTAGTTCGGAGATCTTCATCGCGGCAGTGCCGGGCGACGATCAATTGCAGGGGGCTATGAGTCCCCTGCACCGCTGAAGCGCATAATCAGGCCGAGGGCAATGATCACGACGCCCCAGGTGACGCCCAGAATCACGGTGAACCTGTTCAGGTTTCGTTCGGCGACGCCGGACGAGCTGAGGCCGGAACTCATACCGCCGCCGAACATGTCCGACAGCCCGCCACCCCGTCCCTTGTGGAGAAGGATAAGCAGGGTCAGCAGAAGGCTGGTGATGCCCAGGAGAATCTGCAGAATGACATGAAGAACGTCCACGACGGCCTTTCAGAAGATTGGAATTGCGGGAGCCTGGAACTGCGTGGCGGACTAGTCCGTCACCAGGTGACTCTCGAACCTGACAATATTAGCAAACTCTGCGGGATCGAGGCTGGCCCCACCGACCAACACGCCGTCGACGTCGCGTTCCTTCAGGATCGCGGCAACATTGTTGGCCTTGACCGAGCCGCCGTAGAGCAGCCGGATCTTCGCCGCAACATCGTCGCCGAAGAGGGTGGCCAGTTCCGCACGAATGGCAGCACACATTTCCTGGGCGTCCTCCGGCCCGGCCACTTCACCCGTGCCGATAGCCCAGACGGGCTCGTAGGCCACCACAAGCTCTGCCGCCTGCTCGGCCGCCAGTCCGTCGACGTTCGCCCGGAGCTGTGTCAGGGTGTGCTCGACATGGGTGCCGGCCTGACGGATTTCCAGGCCCTCGCCAATGCAAAGGACCGGAGTGACATTGTGCTTGAATGCGGCCTTGATCTTGGCATTGAGGACGTCATCGGATTCCTGGTGGATGGTGCGGCGTTCGCTGTGCCCCACCAGGACATAGCGGCAGCCCAGCTTGCTCAGGAACTGGCCCGACGTGTCGCCGGTGTAGGCGCCCGAGTCGAACTGGGAGAGGTCCTGGCCGCCGTAGGCAATGTCCAGTTCATCGCCCTGGACGAGGGTCTGCACGCCGCGGAGGTCGGTGAATGGCGGGAAGACTGCTACCTCAACCCGGCTGTAGTCGTGCTTGGCGTCAGACAGGGTCCAGGCCAGCTTCTGCAGGAGGGTGATGCCCTGGACGTGGTCCATGTTCATCTTCCAGTTGCCTGCAATGAGAGGCGTGCGGTCAAAAGCGCCGTTCGTTGACGTAGTCACGTGTTCTCCAAAAGTACTTGATATGTGTGCGGCCGGCAGGGTGCCCGCGGGCACCCTGCCGGCCGGAGGACTTGGCAGTCCAGGTTCCTAACGGTCCAGGACGCTGAGTCCCGGGAGTTCCTTGCCTTCGAGATACTCCAGGCTGGCGCCGCCGCCGGTCGAAATGTGTCCGAACTGGTCGTCAGCGAAGCCCAGCGTCCGCACGGCGGCAGCGGAGTCCCCGCCGCCCACCACGGTGAACGCGTCGGACTCAGTGAGGGCCTTGGCCACGGCGCGGGTTCCGCCCGAGAATGCTTCGAACTCGAAGACTCCCATGGGCCCGTTCCAGAACACCGTTTTGGCGCCTTTAATCCGGTCCGCAAAAGCCGCTGCAGAGTCCGGTCCGATGTCCAGGCCGATGCCCTGAGCGCCGAAGCTGGTGCCTTCGATGCCGTCCGCCGGCACGGTCTCGTGATCTGCGTCTGCCGCGAACTTACTGGCCACGATAACGTCCGTGGGCACAATGAATTCCGTGCCGGCTCCGGCAGCCCGATTCAGGTAGTCCTGGACAACCGGGATCTGGTCTTCTTCCAGGAGGCTGCCGGCCACGCTGTGGCCCTCTGCCGCCAGGAAGGTGAACAGCATGCCGCCGCCCACCAGGATGGTGTCGGCCTTGCCGATGAGGTTATCGATGACCGCGAGCTTGTCGGAGACCTTGGAGCCGCCGAGAACCACCACGTACGGCCGCTGCGTGTCAGCCGTCAGCTTCCGCAGGACCTCCACCTCGGTGTGTACGAGATCGCCCTGGTAGGACGGGAGCCGGGTGGCGACGTCGAAGACACTGGCGTGCTTGCGGTGTACGGCGCCGAAGGCGTCGTCAACGTAGGCACCGTTGTCCCCTGTCAGGGCCACCAGTTCGTCCGCGAAAGCGCCGCGTTCGGCATCGTCCTTGCTGGTCTCACGGGCGTCGAAACGCACGTTCTCCAGGACGAGGACTTCGCCGTCCTGAAGCGAGGCAGCGAGTTCCTTCGCGGAGCTGCCTACAGTGTCCTGCGCTAGCGAGACCTTGAAGTCGGCAATTTCTGCGAGCCGCGCTACGGCAGGCTGGAGGGAGTATTTTTCCTCCGGAGCCCCCTTGGGGCGTCCGAGGTGGGCTGTTACCAGCACGCGGGCACCGGCGTCCGTGAGCTTTCCCAGTACTGGCAGAGAGGCCTTGATACGGCCGTCGTCAGTCACTGTAGAGCCGTCGAGCGGCACATTCAGGTCACTTCTGACAAGAATGTACCGCCCGCGGACACCTTCAGCGATCAGTTCGTTGAGGGTGTGGAATGTCATGTGTCTAACCCTAGCCCAGCTTGGCTGCGACGAGCTCCGTGAGGTCCACGAGGCGGTTGGAGTAGCCCCATTCGTTGTCATACCAGGAAACAACCTTGACCTGGTTGCCGATGACCTTGGTCAGGCCCGAGTCGAAGATCGACGACGAGGGGTCCCCAACGATGTCCGAGGAAACAATCGGAGCGTCTGTGTAAGTGAGGATGCCCTGGAACTCTTCGGACTCCGAAGCCTTCTTCAGTGCTGCGTTGACTTCCTCGACAGTGGTCTCGCGGGAGACGGTGACCGTGAGGTCGGTGGCCGAGCCGGTGGGGACGGGCACGCGGATGGCGTAGCCGTCCAGCTTGCCCTTGAGCTCCGGCAGGACCAGGCCGATCGCCTTGGCCGCACCCGTGGAGGTGGGAACCATGTTGATGGCGGCGGCGCGGGCACGGCGGAGATCGTTGTGCGGGCCGTCCTGCAGGTTCTGGTCAGCCGTGTAGGCGTGGATGGTGGTCATCAGGCCACGCTCGATGCCGAAGGTGTCGTTGAGAACCTTTGCCAGCGGGCCCAGGCAGTTGGTGGTGCAGGACGCGTTGGAAATGATGTTGTGCGCTGCGTTGTCGTACAGGCCGTCGTTGACACCCATCACGATGGTGATGTCCTCGTCGGAGGCCGGTGCGGAGATCAGGACTTTCTTGGCGCCTGCATCGATGTGCTTCTGCGCGGCAGCGGCCTTGGTGAAGAAGCCCGTGGACTCGATGACGATGTCTACGCCCAGCTCGCCCCAGGGCAGGTTGGCGGGATCGCGTTCGGCGAGAACCTTGATGACGTTTCCGTCGACGACGATGTTGCCGTCCTTGACTTCAACGGTTTCCTTGAGGCGGCCCCCGACGGAGTCGTACTTGAGCAGGTGGGCCAGTGCCTCGGGGCTGGTGAGGTCGTTGACGGCAACGATCTCCAGGTCTGCGCCCTGGGCGAGGGCTGCGCGGAAGTAGTTGCGGCCGATGCGGCCGAAGCCGTTGATACCAATACGGGTCGTCACTTGTTCAGTCTCCTTGGTGCTTGATTAAGCACAAACTAGTTGAGCGGGCGTTGAAGCCAACTAACAGATCCCGCACGCCATTGGGCAGAGATGATTAACAGATCGGAGGGCGACCAGCCACGTTGCTGAAGGCAGACCGCCTTCCGTGATCCATCTTACGTTTAAGTTGGTCCGCCCCCGCAAGTGCGGGGGCGGACCATCCACTTTCCGGCCGAAATCACGCCGAAATGTGAAGTTTGTTACACGTACATGTACTGCAGGTCACTATGGCAGGGTAATGAGGCCCGTAGCGTTGGTGCGTGCAGCATCGAAGCGCTTGGCGACATCTGCCCAGTTGACGATGTTCCAGAATGCCTTGACGTAGTCAGCCTTGACGTTGACGTAGTCCAGGTAGAAGGCGTGCTCCCACATGTCCAGCATCAGCAGCGGCGTGGTACCGAGTGCTACGTTGCCCTGCTGGTCGTAGAGCTGTTCGATGACCAGGTTGCCACCGATCGGCTCGTAGGCCAGGAAGCCCCAGCCCGATCCCTGCAGGCCGAGGGCTGCCGCGGAGAACTGGGCACGGAAGGCGTCAAAGGAACCAAAGGCGTCGTCGATGGCAGCTGCCAGCTCACCCTCGGGCTTGTCGCCGCCGTCCGGGGACAGGTTGTTCCAGAACACCGAGTGGTTGATGTGGCCACCGGTGTGGAACGCGAGGTCCTTGGAAAGGCGGTTGATGTTGGCGAAGTCGCCCTTGTCGCGTGCCTCTGCCAGCTGGGCAAGGGCATTATTGGCGCCTGCAACATATGCGGCGTGGTGCTTGCTGTGATGCAGCTCCATGATGCGCGCCGAAATGTGCGGCTCAAGCGCTGCGTAGTCGTAGCTGAGTTCTGGCAATACGTACTCGGTCACAAAATCCTCCAATGTCGTGGACGGTCTGTCCGGGTTGTAACTCTCGGATTGTGCATCCGGATGACTGGCATCCGGAAGATCAGGGTGAACGCTCTGATTCTAGGGGCGCCGCTACTCGTCCAGCATCTCAGGCGTCACATTGGCATCAGTGCCGGGGATCCCCAGATCGATGGCCCGCTTGTCCGCCATGGCCAGAAGCCGGCGGATGCGGCCGGCGATGGCGTCCTTGGTCATCACCGGATCGGCCAGGCGTCCCAGCTCGTCCAGGCTTGCCTGCTTGTGGGCCACGCGGAGTTCGCCGGCGTATTTGAGGTGGTCCGGGACATCGTCGCCCAGGATTTCAAGTGCCCGGTCAACCCTGGCACCGGCGGCCACGGCCGCCTGCGCGGAGCGCCGCAGGTTGGCGTCGTCGAAGTTGGCGAGCCTGTTGGCCGTGGCCCTGACTTCTTTGCGCATCCTGCGTTCTTCCCAGACCATCAGGGCATCGTGGGCGCCCATGCGGATGAGCAGGGCGGCAATGGTGTCGCCGTCGCGGATCACAACCCGGTCCACTCCCCTGACTTCGCGGGCTTTCGCCTGGATGCCGAGACGACGGGCAGCGCCAACGAGGGCCAGCGCGGACTCGGGGCCCGGGCAGGTGACCTCCAGCGATGACGAACGGCCCGGCTCGGTGAGGGATCCATGGGCCAGGAAAGCACCACGCCAGACGGCCTCGGCGTCGGCGGCGGAGCCGTTGACCACGGCTGAGGGGAGGCCCCGCACCGGACGGCCGCGGCCGTCCAGGAGCCCTGTTTGCCGGGCCAGCGACTCGCCGTCGCGGACCACCCGCACCACGTACCGGCTGCCGCGGCGCAGTCCCCCGCCGGACACAACGATGATCTCGCTCTGGTGCCCGTAAACCTCGGCGATGGCTGCCCGGAGCCTGCGGGCCGTGGATGCGAGGTCAACCTCGGCTTCGATCACGATCCGGCCCGAGATGATGTGCAGGCCGCCGGCGAAGCGCAGCATGGCCGAAACCTCTGCCTTGCGGACAGACGATTTCTTGATGTCCAGACGGGACAGTTCTTCCTTGACCGATGATGTCAGTGCCATGGCACCTTCCTAACTGTTCCCAAAAATGTCGTGGTACGCCGCTGCCAGACGCAGGGGGTCATGGACGGGTCGGCGGCCCGACGCCCCCACTTTACCCAAGACAACCTCGGCTCCAATCATCCCGGCCGCTTTCTCGAACTCCTGCCGGTCCTGCACCGACGCGGGATCCGCGAGGACGACGTCGACACTGAAGTCGGGCGCGTACCGGTGCAGTGCGTACAGGTGGTCCGCCGCAGACATGCCCGTGGTCTCTTTGGTGTCCGTTGCCAGGTTCATGGTGAGGCAGCGTTTTGCCGCTGTGGCGCTCAGTGCGGCCCGCATTTCGGGGAGCAACAGGTGCGGCAGCACGGACGTGTACCAGGACCCCGGCCCGAGGATGACCCAGTCGGCCAGCTCGATGGCCGTCAGGGCTTCAATGCATGCCGGCGCCTGTTCGGGCAGGAGCCTGACCTGTTCCAACGAGCCGGCAACGGCGCACCGCGCCTGCCCGCGGATTGTCTGGAGCGCGGACGTGCCGTCAGGTGCAGTGACGCGGATGTCGCCTTCGATGGTCAGCGGCACGGTGGACATGGGCAGTACCTGCCCGCGGGCGCCGAGCAGGGCGCCGGCCCACTTCAGTCCGGCCACAGTGTCGCCCAGAAGCTCCCAAAGGGTGACGATAAGCAGGTTCCCCATTGCATGCTCATCCAGCGATCCGCCGCGGCCTTCGCCGGGCCGGAACCGGTGCTGCATCACGTCGCGCCACGTGCGGCCCCAGTCCGTGTCATCGCACAAGGCGGAGAGCGCCATCCGCAGGTCTCCGGGCGGGAGGACGCCGTACTCGTCGCGCAGACGCCCGGAAGACCCGCCGTCGTCCGCCACAGTGACAATGGCGGTCAGCTCCGAGGTGAGCAACCGCAGCGCCGAGAGCGAAGCGGACAGGCCATGCCCGCCGCCCAGCGCAACAACGTTGGGGCCCTTGTCCTGCTGGCCGACCGCTGTTCCGCTGGAAATCGGTACCAACGGCAGCGGCCCGGTGAACATCCCCATTACTCGCGGCCCAGATCCCGATGGGTGGTGGTCACGGTCACGCGGGGATACTGTGCCAGTTTCTTGGAAAGCTCGACGGCGACCGCCACGGACCGGTGCTTGCCACCCGTGCAGCCGACCGCGATGGTGGCGTAGTGCTTGTTTTCACGCCGGTATCCGTCCAGCACGGGCTCAAGCGCCAGGACATAGCGGTCCACGAAATTCTTCACGCCTTCCGCCTCTAGGACGTAGTCGCTGACATCTTTGTCCAGGCCCGTGTGCGGGCGCAGCTGCGGGACCCAGTGCGGATTCGGGATAAACCGGACGTCCGCCACGTAGTTGGAATCCACCGGCAGGCCGTACTTGAAGCCGAAGCTCATGACGTTGAGCCGCAGGGCCACCGGGCCGGTCTCGCTGAAGAGTTCAGTGATGGCGGTAGCCAGGGCGTGGACGTTGTAGGTGGAGGTATCCAGTACGACGTCGGAGCTGTCGCGCAGTTCCTTGAGCACCTCCCGTTCGGCGGCAATGCCGTCGAGGATCCGGCCGCCTTCCTGGAGGGGGTGGGGCCTGCGGCCCTGCTCGAAGCGGCGGACCAGGACACCGTCGTTGGCGTCCAGGAAAAGTACGCGGAACGTTACACCGCTGGCGGCGAGGGCACCCAGAGCCGCACGCACATCGACAAAGAGGCCCTTGCTGCGGACATCCATCACCACGGCCAGCCGCGGAATGGACTGCGGCGCGTGGGACACGATCTCCGCCAGCGTGCCCAGCATCTGGGGCGGCAGGTTTTCCACGACATACCAGCCATGGTCCTCAAGCGCGTCCGCGGCGGTGCTGCGTCCCGCCCCCGACATACCGGTGACCACCAGCAGTTCCGCTTCGACGGGCTTGACCGGCGTCATTCCGTCCTGCCCTGTCCCGGATTCCGCCGTAGAGTCTGCCATTCGTTCCGCCCCGTTTCTGTCCAGATGAACGCAGGCAACCGCAATGCCGGAAACCTGCGTTCCTTACCCTACCTAGGTTTCAATGATTTCGCCGGTGGCCATATTCACGGCCGGAACTGCCTCGCCGGCCGCGTCTTCGCCGCTGAAGTGGGCCACGATGGCGTTGGCGAGGGATGGGCCGATGCCCTTGGCCGACGTGAGCTCGGCCGCGGTGGCAGCTTTGACACCCTTGACGGACCCGAAGTGGGTGAGCAGTGCCTTGCGTTTGGACTCACCGAGGCCTGGAACTCCGTCCAGCGCCGAGACGGTCATGGCCTTGCCGCGCTTCTGCCGGTGGAAGGTGATAGCGAAGCGGTGGGCTTCGTCCCGGATCCGCTGCAGCAGATAGAGTCCCTGCGATGTCCTGGGCAGGATCACAGGGAAGTCGCTGTCCGGCAGCCAGACTTCCTCAAGCCGTTTGGCCAGTCCCACCACGTACACATCATCGATGCCAAGATCTGCCAGCGCCCGGGCTGCCGCGTTGACCTGGGGTTGGCCGCCGTCGACCACCACAAGGTTGGGCGGGTAGGCAAACTTCGCCCGCGGCGCCGCAGTAGTGGTGTCCAGGACGGCGGCGTCGGCGGCCGCTTCCACTGCGGCTTGGTGCCCCGGCAGGGCGGACGCCTCGACTTGCGCCGACTTATCCTGCAGGTAATACCGGAAGCGCCGCGTCAGGACGTCGTGCATGGCGGCAGTGTCATCCGCAGCGGCGGCCCCGGTGACCGAGAATTTCCGGTAATCGGACTTCTTGGGAAGCCCGTCCTCGACCACCACCATGGACGCCACGACGTTGGTGCCCTGGACGTGGGAAACGTCATAGCATTCGATCCGCAGGAGCGCCACGGGCAGGTCCAGGGCTTCCTGCAGCTCCTGCAGTGCCTGGGAGCGTACGGTGAGGTCCCCGGCGCGGCGGGTTTTATGCAGTTTGAGCGCGTGCTCGGCGTTTTCACGGACGGTGGACATCAGCGCGGCCTTGTCGCCGCGCTGCGGGACCCTGATATCCACTTTGGCTCCCCGCAGGCCGCCGAGCCATTCCGTCAGTTCCGCGGCGTTGCTGGGCTCAACGGGCACCAGGACTTCGCGGGGCAACCTGCCATGGCTGTCGCCGTCGTCGCCGTAGACCTGCTGCAGCAGGTGTTCCACGAGGTCCGGGGTGGTGGCATCCTCCACTTTTTCCACCACCCAGCCGCGCTGTCCACGGATCCGGCCGCCCCGGACGTGGAAGACCTGGACGGCGGCTTCCAGCTCGTCCTCGTGCAGCGAGAAGACGTCGGCGTCGGTATCGTCGGCGAGCACTACCGCATTACGCTCAAAGACCTTCCGCAACGCGGTGATGTCATCACGGAGCCTCGCGGCACGTTCGTAGTCGAGGGTGCCAACAGCCTCGGCCATCTGCTTTTCGAGCTTGGTGATGAAACGTTTGGCCTCGCCGCCCATAAACGCGCAAAAGTCCTCTGCCAGGACCCGGTGTTCCTCCGGGGATACCCGGCCAACACAGGGGGCGGAGCATTTGTCGATATAGCCCAGCAGGCAGGGCCGGCCACTCGCCTGGGCCCGTTTGAGGACGCCGGCGCTGCAGCTGCGGACGGGAAAAACCCGCAGCAACGTGTCCATGGTTTCCCTGATGGCGCCGGCCGTATAGGGGCCGAAGTACCGGGTGCCTTTGCGGCGGTCCCCCCGCATGACCTGGACCCTGGGGAGCTTCTCGCTCATGGTGAGGGCCAGGTACGGATAGGTTTTGTCGTCGCGGAAGACCACGTTGAACCGGGGCTTGAATTCCTTGATCCAGGTGTATTCGAGCTGCAGCGACTCCAGTTCGCTGCCCACCACTGTCCACTCGACGCTGCTGGCCGTGTGGACCATTGCGTGGGTTTTGGGCAGCAGGCCCGCCGGGTTCGCGAAGTAGGAGTTCAGGCGCGAGCGAAGGCTCTTGGCCTTGCCGACGTAGATGACCCGGCCGTGTGGATCGCGGAACCGGTATACCCCGGGGTTCGTGGGAATTTCACCCGTCTGGGGCCGGTAAGTTGCTGGATCTGCCACTACTTCATTCTACTAATCCGTGCTTTTACTTTGGTTGTAGCTGGTGGAGCGTTCCTGGCCGCTGAGTTCGGCGATTGCATCCATGATGCTGTCCGTCACTTGGCGCCGGGCCGGCAGCGAATGATCCGGGCCGGTTTTGTCGAAATACAGGGGCTCCCCCACCTTCATGGTGAAGTGATGCGGCTTGAAGCCCTTCTCACCGGCTGGCTGCAGGCTCTCGGTCCCGATCAGGCCCACCGGGACCACGGGAGCTCCGGTTGCCAGGGCGAGCCAGCCCACGCCGGTGCGGCCGCGGTAGAGGATACCGTCCCGCGACCGTGTGCCTTCTGGGTAGATGCCAATGCCCTTGCCTGCCTCCAGGATGTCCAGGAGGGTTTTGAGCGCCTGGACGCTTGCTGCCTGCTCACCGCGCTCGACGGGGATGGAGCCCACGGATTCGAAGAAAGATTTCATGACTTTGCCCTTCACGCCACCCGTGGTGAAGTACTCGGCTTTGGCGAAGAAGGCCACCGGCCGCGGCATCAGCGCCTGGACAATGACACTGTCAAAGAAGGAGAGGTGGTTCGGGGCCACAATAAAGGGCCCCTCTTTTGGGACGTTTTCAAGGCCGACGACGGTGGGCCGGCAGGTGCCCGCCACGAGGCCGCGAAATGTCCAGCGGACTGCTTCAAACAGCGCCATCGTTGCGCACCTCACTCATGGCGGCAGTGTGGATGGCTTCGAGGCGCCCAATGGCCGCAACCATGACCGCGGCGGTGTCCACCACGGTGAAGGCACCGGCTTCCTCGAGTTCGCCGTCGGGCGCGAATCCCCAGCCCACGCCGATGCAGTCAAGCCCGTTCGCGATAGCGCCGGCCACATCCTGGGCGCGGTCACCCACCATCACGGCATGCTGGGTGGACAGGTCAGCCAGGGCCGCGGCGATGATTTCTGCCTTCCCCACCGGACCATCCGTTGACGATTCGTTGTCCGACGAGCCCCTGATGGACTGGAACAGGCCGGCGATGCCGTGGTGGCCCAGCACAATCTGGGCCAGCCCCTCGGGCTTCTGCGTGGCGACGGCCACCGGCCTGCCTTCCGCCGCAAAAGCCTCCAGCACTTCCTTGATCCCGGGGTATAGCCGGCCCTGGGCTATGCCCGTGGCCAGGTAATACTGCCGGTATGTCCGGATGACCTCCTCAAGCATCTCGGCCGGAACCTTGCAGACACTCTGGAGGGCGTCGCTGAGTTTCGGGCCGATCATCGACTGCAGGACGTCACGGCCGGGAACCGGCAGACCTGCGGCGGCAAGGGCTGCTGCGATTCCGTCGGTTATTCCGCCGGCCGGATCGACAAGAGTGCCGTCCAGGTCAAAGATCACGGGCACTGTTGTTTGAGTCACCGGCTTAGTTTCTCATGACACCGAGCATGCCTGAAACTCGCATGCCCGACACGGCATACGTCCTTGGAAGCCAACCGCCTAGCTCAGTATTTCCGCGAGGAAGGATGCCGTGTGGCTTTTTGTGGATTTCGCCACCTGCTCCGGAGTACCGGTAGCCACGATCTGGCCGCCGCCCGAACCGCCGTCCGGGCCAAGATCCACGATCCAGTCGGCGCTCTTGATGACATCCAGGTTGTGTTCGATGGTGATCACTGTATTGCCCTTGTCCACCAGCCCCTGAAGGACCATCAGGAGCTTGCGGATGTCCTCGAAGTGCAGGCCCGTGGTGGGCTCGTCGAGGACATACACACTGCGTCCGTTGGAGCGCTTCTGCAGTTCCGCGGCAAGCTTGACTCGCTGGGCCTCGCCGCCGGAGAGGGTGGTTGCCGGCTGTCCCAGCCGGACGTAGCCGAGGCCCACGTCCACAAGCGTGTTCAAGTGCCGGGCGATCGGCGAGAAGGCCGCGAAGAACTCCGCACCTTCTTCGATGGGCATGTTGAGCACATCCGCGATGGTCTTGCCCTTGTAGTGCACTTCCAGGGTCTCGCGGTTGTACCGTGCGCCGTGGCACACCTCGCAGGGAACGTAGACGTCCGGCAGGAAGTTCATTTCGATCTTCAGGGTGCCGTCACCTGCGCAGGCTTCGCAGCGCCCGCCCTTGACGTTGAAGGAGAACCGGCCTGGCAGGTAGCCGCGGACCTTGGCCTCGGTGGTTTCGGCGAAGAGCTTGCGGATGTTGTCAAAGACACCGGTGTAGGTGGCCGGGTTGGACCGGGGGGTGCGCCCGATGGGGCTCTGGTCCACGTGCACCACCTTGTCCAGGTGCTCCAGGCCCACGATGCTCTTATGGCGTCCGGCCACCTGCTTGGCGCCGTTGAGCTTGTTGGCCAGCACCTTGTAGAGGATCTCGTTGACCAGGGTGGACTTGCCGGAGCCGCTGACGCCGGTCACAGCAGTGAACAGGCCTAGCGGGAAGGCCGCATCAACGTTGACCAGGTTGTTCTCACGGGCCCCGACGACCTTCAGCTCACGCTTTTTGTCGTATTTGCGCCGCTTCTTGGGGATGTCGATCTTCTTGCGGCCGGACAGGTAATCACCGGTCAGGGAGTTGGTGTTGGCCAGGAGGTCCTGGTACGAGCCCGAGTGCACCACCTGGCCGCCGTGCTCGCCCGCGCCCGGGCCGATGTCAACGATCCAGTCCGCCACCTGGATGGTGTCCTCGTCGTGTTCCACAACGATGAGCGTGTTTCCCATGTCCCGGAGGCGCGTCAGGGTGTCGATGAGCCGGCGGTTGTCGCGCTGGTGCAGGCCGATGGAGGGCTCGTCCAGAACGTAAAGGACGCCCACGAGGCCGGAACCAATCTGGGTGGCGAGCCGGATCCGCTGCGCTTCGCCGCCGGACAAGGTGGCGGAAGGGCGCTCCAGGTTCAGGTACTCCAGCCCGACGTCGAGCAGGAACGTCAGCCGGGCCTGGATTTCCTTAAGCACCTGGTGGGCGATCTGGGCCTCACGGCCGGTCAGGACCAGGTTGTTCAGGAAGTCCGCGCACGCCCGCATGGGCATGGCCGCGACATCGGCGATGGACTTGCCGTTGATCAGGACGGACAGCGAGGCGGGGTTGAGCCGGGCGCCATTGCAAGCGGGGCACGCGATCTGCCGCATGTACTCTTCATAGCGGTCGCGGGCCCACTCGGAGTCCGTCTCGCCGTGCTTGCGGTGGACGTACTGGATGGCGCCCTCGAAGCCGGTGCTGTATTTGCGTTCCCGGCCGAAGCGGTTCTTGTACTGGACAACCACCTTGTGGTCCTTGCCGTGCAGGACGGTCTGGCGGACGTCGTCGCCCAGCTTCTCCCACGGCGTGTCCATGGAGAAGCCAAGCTCATTGGCCAGCCCTTCGAGCAGGCGGTTCCAATACTCGGTAGTTGCTGTGCCGAGTGACCATGGCGCGATGGCACCCTCGGACAACGACAGCTCAGGGTTCGGAATAATCAGTTCTTCGTCAACCTCCAGCCGTGTTCCAATGCCGCTGCAGGCGGAACAGGCGCCGAAGGGATTGTTGAAGGAGAAGGAGCGCGGCTCGATTTCATCGATGGCCAAGGGGTGTTCGTTGGGGCAGGCCAGGTTCTCGGAAAATGCCCGCAGCCGTCCCGGCGCGTCTGCGTCCAGATCGACGAACTCGGCCAGTACCCGGCCTTCAGCCAGGCCAAGTGCCGTTTCAACGGAATCCGTGAGGCGCTGGCTGATGCCTTCCTTGACTACCAGGCGGTCCACCACCACTTCAATGGTGTGCTTGAACTGCTTGCCGAGTTTGGGGGGCTCACTCAGCTGGATCAGCTCGCCGTCCACCCGGGCACGCGAATAGCCCTTGGCGGTCAGTTCCTTGAAGAGGTCCACGAACTCGCCCTTGCGCCCACGTACCACCGGCGCCAGGACCTGGAAGCGTGTGCCTTCCTCGAGCTCAAGGAGCTGGTCCACGATCTGCTGCGGCGTCTGCCGGGCCACAACCTCACCACAAACCGGGCAATGCGGCCGACCCACGCGTGCCCACAGCAGACGCATGTAGTCATAAATTTCGGTGATGGTGCCAACCGTGGAGCGGGGGTTCTTGCTGGTGGACTTCTGGTCAATCGATACCGCTGGCGAGAGGCCTTCGATAAAATCGACATCCGGTTTATCCACCTGGCCGAGGAACTGGCGGGCATAGGCCGACAGGGATTCAACGTAGCGCCGCTGGCCCTCGGCGAAGATGGTGTCGAATGCCAGCGATGACTTCCCGGAGCCAGATAGGCCGGTGAAGACGATCATGGCATCACGGGGCAGATCCAGGTCCACATTGCGCAGGTTATGCTCGCGCGCACCCTTGACCACAAGGCGGGAGAGGTCTGGCCGGGCAGGCGTGGCTGGGGCCTGGGTAACGGCGACGGGGACGGATTCGACTGCTGTTTCTTCAGCTACGGCTTTAGGCACCCACTAATGCTAATCGAAAACTTCTTCGAATATCCATGCGGGGTCCGGCTAGCTGGCGTCGTAGGCTGCTGCCAGCAGCTTGACTGCTTCGGCAAAGGTGGCACCTTGTGCCTTGGCCACCGACGCATACGAGTTGGCGGCAAGGGACAGCGCATCCTCCCGCTCATCACGCGCGCACACCACAGTGCCGTTCCTGCCCTTCGTGGCCACCACACCGGCTGCCTCCAGCTCCTTGAACGCCCGGGCAACGGTGTGGGGCGCGACGTCGAGCAGCCCCGCCAGTGTCCGCACCGCAGGCAGCTTGGTACCCGGAGGAAGGGCGCCACTGTCCGCAAGGCGGATCACGTGGAGGCGCAGCTGTTCAAACAGTGGCACCGTGCTCGACTGATTGGGCTTCCAGGTGCCGGGGAACGGGCCGCCCGAGGTCATCGTCCGGCCTCCAACGTGCCGGCGCGGCCCGCACGTCCGGCGAACTGCGCGTTGTAGAGCCGCGCATAGCGGCCGTTGCCTGCCAGGAGGCTTCGATGGGTTCCCTGCTCTGCAATGCGTCCGTGATCCATGACCAGAATTAGATCAGCGTCCCGAACCGTGGACAAACGGTGGGCGATGACAAAGCTGGTTTTTCCTCGGCGCAGCCTCCGCGTTGCCTGGCGGATCAGGACCTCGGTCCGGGAATCCACCGAACTCGTCGCCTCGTCCAGGACCAGGACGGCGCGGTCCGCCAACTGTGCCCGGGCGATGGATATCAGTTGGCGCTGGCCCTGGCTGAGCGGCTCTCCGCCGTTGCCCAGCAGGGTGTCGTATCCGGCGGGCAGCGACCTGATGACGTGATCCACGTGGCTCGCCTCTGCTGCCGCGGTAACCTCCGCTTCTGTTGCCCCCGGCCGGCCGTATTCGATGTTCTCCCTGATGGTGCCGGAAAACAGCCACGCATCCTGGAGCACCACCCCGAACCCCTCACGCAGGACGTCCCGCGGAATGTCGGCGATGTTGGTACCTCCAATGGTGATCCTGCCGGCGTCGACCTCATAGAACCGCATGAGGAGATTAACAACGGTGGTCTTGCCGGCGCCCGTATGGCCGACAATTGCGACAGTCTGACCCGGTTCCACCGCGAACGAGAGTCCACGGACCACCGGGTCAGCCCGGACATAGCCGAAAGTGACATCGCTGAACACAATCCGGCCGCCCGGACCGGCTTGGTGGCCGCTACTTTCACGTTCAGCAGGTATTTCCTCCCCATCGAGCAAGTCGAACACGCGGCGCGCCGACGCCACGCAGGACTGGATGACGTTGAGCATGCCGCCGATCTGGCCCACAGGCTGGGTGAAAAGCCGGCTGAACTGGATAAACGCCTGGATCCCGCCGATGGTCATCGCCCCGGTGGTGACCTGGAGCGCCCCCACCACCGCCACGGCGATGTAGTTGACATTGGCAATAAGGACCATCAACGGCTGGACAATGCCCGATGAATATTGGGCACGTGCCGATGCACGGGCAAGGCGGTCGTTGCTTGCCTTGAAGGCTGCCGCCGCCTGGTCCTGGTACCCGAAGGCCTTAATGACCTCGTGCCCGGTGACAAACTCCTCCACGTGGGCGTTCAATTCACCTGTTTCGGTCCACTGGCGGGCAAAATGTGCTTGGGATTTCCGGGCCACCATAAAGGTGATCAGCGTGGACAGCGGCACTGAAACAAGGGCGATAAGTGCCAGGAGCGGCGAGATCCACAGCATCATGGCCAGGGCGCCGCACAGCATTAGGACAGACATGATCAGCTGCGTGAGGACCTGGCTGAGCGCTTGCGAAATATTGTCGATGTCGTTGGTGACGCGGCTCAGGACGTCGCCCCTGGACTGCGTCTGGAAGAACGTGGAAGGAAGCCGGTGCAGCTTTGCCTGGACCGATGCCCGGAGGCTATACATCAGGCCGTGCACCGCGCTGGCCGTCACGGCTCCCTGAATCCAGTTGAACAGGGAAGCACCAACGTACATCGCAGCAACGGCGGCCAGCAGGATCCCCAGCCGTTGCCCGTCGAGCACTCCGCTGGAGACCCCATCCACCACCACATCGGTGGCATCACCGAGGTAGTTCGGCGCCGCGACATTGAGGACAACAAAAGCGCAGGTGGCCGCAACGGCACCCAGCATCCGGCCCCGTGACGGGCGCAGCAACGCAAGGAGACGGCGTGCTGTGGGCCAGAAGCCGTCGGGCGCCGCCCCGGTGCCGGGCGAAGGTGTCATGGCGCGTCGTCCAGAGCCAGTTGGGACTCGGCGATTTCCCGGTAGGTGGCAGATGTCTCCAGCAGCTGCAGGTGCGTCCCCGCTGCAACCAACCTGCCGTCGTCGAGTACCAGGATCTGGCCGGCGCCGGCAACGGTGGAGATCCGCTCCGCCACGACAATGACCACTGCGCCGTCAAGGGCAAGCTCCAGGGCATCCCGGACCCGGGCCTCGGTGGCGAAGTCCAGCGCGGAAAAGCTGTCGTCAAATAGGTAGACGGGGACTTTCCGCAGGAGGGCACGCGCAATGCAGAGGCGCTGCCGCTGGCCGCCGGAGAGGGTGGTTCCTTCCTGCCCGACCTTTGTCTCCATACCCAGCGGCAGCGCACGGACGAAGCCGGCGGCCTGGGCTGTCTCCATGGCTTCCCATAGCTGGCCGTCGGATGCTTCCGGAGCTGCCACGCGCAAGTTGTCGGCAATGGTTCCAGAGAAAAGATGCGATCTTTGCGGCACCACCGCCATGGTCCTGCGGAGGTCGTCCAAGGGCATGGAACAGATGTTCCGGCCGCCGATGCTGATGGTTCCGGCCGTGGAGTCCAGGAACCGGGGCACCAGGCTCAGGAGGGTCGATTTACCGCTCCCCGTTGAGCCGACGATGGCAACAGTGGTTCCTGGTCCGGCCGTGAAGCAGATGTCTTCCAATACTGGATTCTCGGCGCCGGGGTAGGAAAAACTGACGTTCCTGAAAGCTACGCTGGCACCGTCCAAGATGCCACCATGGCTGGTCCCAGGGGGCGTCTTGTAGTCCTGGACGGACGGTGTTGCGTCGAGCACGGCACTCAGCCGTTCAGCGCAAGCGGCGGCCCGCGGAGCCGTCATAAAAACGTACATGGCCATCATGATTGCCAGGAGAATCTGCAGGATGTAGGCGATAAAGGCCGTGAGGGCACCGATCTTCATCCCGCCGTCGTAAACCCGGTGGCCACCGAACCACACCACGGCCACTGATGACAGGTTAACCACAATCATGATCAGCGGCAGCATCCCGGCAACGAGCAGCGAGGACTGAAGGTTGTTGCCGGTGAGGCTGCTGTTGGTCTTGGCAAACCGGCGTGTTTCGTGTCCCTGCCGGACGAAGGCCCGGATCACATTCGCGCCGATGATCTGCTCCCGCAGGATCTCCCCCGTCCGGTCCAGGAGTTCCTGCCCCTGCCGGTAAAGGGGTACCAGGCGCCGGACGATGAGATACATGATCAGCAACAGGATGGGCATGATGACGATTACGACGCTTGAAAGCACCTTGTCCTGCTGCCAGGCCAGCAGGACGCCCCCGGCCGCCATGACCGGCGCCGCCACCAACATTGTGAAAACCAGGACGGCGAACGACTGGATCTGCTGGGTGTCGTTGGTGGCCCTGGTGACAAGGCTTTGTGTGCCGAAGGCTGCTACTTCCTGGGAAGAAAGCGACTGGATCCTGGTGAAGAGCTCGCCGCGCAACCGGTGCCCGATCTTCATGGCCACCACTGCCCCGAAGTAGCCCGCGGCGATGGCCGCCGCCGCCTGGACCGCTGCGATCAAAGCCATCACAGTGCCCAAGCGGAAGATTTCCGGAGTGTTCCCGGCCACGATGCCGTCGTCGATGATGGCAGCGTTAATGGTGGGCAGGAGCAGGTTGCCTGCGGTCTGGACGAGCTGGAGAGCAACGATCGCGGCTACGGCACCCTTATGGCCAGCCAGAAGCCGGGCCATTAAGCCGAAAAGCATCGCACCTCCAGGACGGGCTTTGGGAGGCTGATGAGGGTTCGGCCGTTTTGCCATCCCCAGAAGCCGCTTGCGCCATTGTAACCAGCATCACATTCTCTTCTTAGTCATAGGGCATTACCGACCATGTCGAGAACTTCAAACGAATGGAGTTTATGTGCTGGTTTTCTTTTGCGCTACGGCAAAGATCCGCCGGAAGGGAAACACCGTGCCGTGGACCGTTTCCGGGTACGCGGCCCGCAGGGCTGCCGCATACTCAGCTTCAAAGGCGCAGCCGTCCTCGGCTGAAAGGGCCGCCACGACCGGGCGCAACGCCGTGCCGCGCACCCAGTTCAGCACCGGGTCCGCCCCCGTGAGGACCTGCTGGTACGTGGTTTCCCAGGCATCTGCTGTACAGCCCGCGTCCAGCATGAGGCGGAGGTAATCTGTGGGCTCCCCCACGGATTCTCCACCGCGAAGAACGCCGTCGAGCCGGGGAGACCATCGGGTGGAACCTGCGAGGTCCCGCATCAGGGCATGGGACGGGGCGTTAAAATTACCGGGCACCTGCATGGCGAACCAGGCACCGGGCTTGAGCGCCGCCAGCCAGCCTGCCAGCATTTCCGGATGGCCCGGCACCCACTGAAGTGCGGCGTTAGTGACCACCACGTCGGTTTCAGCCGGAGGTGTCCAGTCTGCGATATCCGCCAGCCCGAAGCTGAGGCCCGAATGCTTCCCGGCCTGGACCTCAGCCTTGTCCAGCATCTCCCCGGACGAATCGATCCCCACCACTTTCGCTTCCGGCCATCTCCGGGCGAGCGTCGCCGTGAGGTTCCCCGGACCACAGCCCAGATCCACAACGTGCTGCGGCCGGTCCGCCTGGATCCGGCCCGTCAGGTCGAAAAAGGGCCGGTCGCGGTAGTCGCCGAACTGGACGTACTTTACGGGGTCCCACTTCACAGTTACCTCCATCGCCGGGTGCTGTCTGGCAGTACCGCGAGCCTAACCCGGGCCCGCCCGGATATCAGGCACCGGCTGGGCACTAAGCTGGAAATCAATGAAACTCGTTGACCAGCTGCCTGTCCTGCCCGCCACAAACCCCTCCGGCGCAGGCATCGACCCGGACGCCCTGTACACCCAATTCCTGGAGTGGACCGAAAGCCGGGGCCTGGAGTTGTACGCTGCCCAGGACGAGGCCATCATGGAGCTCGCCACCGGCGCCAACGTCATCCTCGCCACACCGACCGGTTCCGGCAAATCGCTGGTGGCCATCGCCGCGCACTTCCAGGCCATGGCGAGGGGCCAGCGCAGTTACTACACCGCGCCCATCAAGGCGCTGGTCTCCGAGAAGTTCTTTGCGCTGTGCGACATCTTCGGCGCAGAAAACGTTGGCATGATCACCGGCGACTCAGGCGTCAACCAGAACGCGCCGATCATCTGCTGCACGGCAGAAATCCTCGCGAACATCGCCCTCCGCGAAGGGACCTCCGCCGAACTCGGGGCGGTCATCATGGACGAATTCCATTTCTACTCCGACCCCCAGCGTGGCTGGGCTTGGCAGGTCCCGCTACTGGAGCTGCCCCAGGCCCAGTTCCTCCTGATGTCCGCCACCCTGGGTGACGTCAGCCGGTTCGAGACCGGCATCACCGAGCTCACGGGACGGCCCACCACCACGGTCAGTTCAGCCGAGCGTCCCATTCCGCTGCACTACTACTACCACCAGACACCGGTCCACGAAACGCTCGAGGAACTCCTCTCCACGCGCCAGGTGCCCGTCTACGTGGTGCACTTCAGCCAGATCGAGGCCATTGACCGGGCCCAGACGCTGATGAGCATCAACGTGTGCACCCGCGAGGAAAAAGACAAGATCGCCGAGCTGATCGCGAACTTCCGTTTCGCCGCAGGCTTCGGCAAGACGCTCAACAGGCTGGTCCGGCACGGTATCGGCGTCCATCACGCCGGTATGCTGCCGAAGTACCGGCGGCTGGTGGAACAGCTCGCCCAGGCGGGCCTGCTTAAGGTGATCTGCGGTACGGACACGCTGGGCGTCGGCATCAATGTGCCCATCCGCACTGTTTTGCTCACCGCGCTGAGCAAGTACGACGGCGTCCGCACCCGCCCGCTTAACTCCCGGGAGTTCCACCAGATTGCCGGACGGGCTGGCCGCGCCGGGTATGACACCGCCGGGACAGTGGTAGTCCAAGCGCCGGAGCACGTGATCGAAAACGTGAAGGCTATGGCCAAGGCCACCGCCAAGTTTGGTGATGACCAGAAGAAGCTCCGCCAGGTGGTCAAGAAGAAGCCGCCGGAGGGCTTCGTTTCCTGGGGTGAACCCACCTTCAAGCGCCTGGTGGAATCCGTGCCCGATCCTTTGACCTCAAGTTTCAGCGTGACGCATTCGATGCTGATGAACCTGATGGAACGGCCCGGCGACCCGTTCACGGCGGCCCGACGGCTGCTCACCGAAAACCACGAGACCCGGGCCTCGCAGCTGCGGCTGATGAAAAAAGCCCTGGGAATCTACCGCGAACTCCTCGCCGCCGAGGTGGTGGAGCGTATCCCGGCAGAAGAGCAGGGCCACGACGGCAGGACAGTCCGGCTCACCGTCCACCTGCAGGCCAATTTTGCCCTGAACCAGCCGCTCTCGCCGTTTGCACTGGCGGCGCTGGAGCTGCTTGACCCGGACTCGCCGTCGTACGCCCTGGACGTGGTGTCCGTGATCGAAGCGACCCTGGAAAAGCCCCGCCAGATCCTTTCCGCCCAGCAGAAGAAGGCCCGCGGGGAAGCGATTGCCGCGATGAAGGCTGACGGCATCGAGTATGACCAGCGGATGGCCATGCTGGAGGACGTCACCTATCCGCAGCCACTCGCGGAACTCCTGGGCGAAGCGTTCGAGGTTTACCGCAAGGCCGCGCCGTGGGTGGGGGACTTTGAACTGGCGCCCAAGTCCGTGGTCCGCGACATGTACGAGCGTGCAATGAACTTCGGCGAGTTCGTCCAGTTCTACGGGCTGGCCCGCTCCGAGGGAATCGTGCTGCGCTACCTCGCCGACTGCTTCAAGGCGCTGCGCCAGACCGTGCCGCAGGACATGCTCCGGGAGGACCTCGAGGACCTCATCGCCTGGCTTGGCGAACTGGTGCGGCAGGTGGACTCCAGCCTCCTGGACGAATGGGAGGAGCTGACGTCCGGCGCGATGCCCACCCCGCACGACGCTCCGCCTCCCCCGCCGCCGTCGCTGACGTCCAACATCCGTGCTTTCCGTGTGATGGTCCGCAACGAGATGTTCCGCCGCGTGGAACTGTTCGCGGACGAAAACGCGGCAGCCCTGGGCGAGCTCGACGGCGGCGCAGGCTGGGGTGCCGACCGCTGGGAAGACATCCTGGACGACTACTTCGACGAACACAACGATATTGGCACCGGCCCTGATGCCCGCGGCCCCGGGCTCCTGATGATCACCGAAGAGCCCGGGCTGTGGAAGGTCCGGCAGATTTTCGACGATCCGGCCCGCAACCATGACTGGGGCATCTCCGCAGAAGTGGACCTGGCGGCTTCCGACGAATCCGGGACGGCAGTGGTCCGGGTCACCGACGTCAACCGGCTCTAGGCTGTGACCCCGTGGACTCCGTTCCCGACCTGACGGGCAGCCTTCGGGTTTTGGAAGCCCTGAAGGCCCAGCCAGTGGCGCCCGCCGACGGTCCACGGCAGTGGTGGAACGGCCCGCTGGACGTCGAGGGGCTGGCCTTGGGAGCGGTCCAGGCAGCAGCGACGTCGCTGAACGCCTTGGTGGGTGTGCCCGGGAGGTACTCGTTGGCATCCGGAGCCACGGCAGCGTCCTTCGATTCGCTCGGCCACCTGCGGATCGCGGGCGGGAAGCCCGAAGGATTTGCTCCGACGTCCGGCTTTCGGCGCACGTCGGACGGCTGGATCCGTCTGCACGCCAACTATCCCCATCACGCAGCCCGGCTGATGGCTGCACTCTCCGTGAGCACGCCACAGGATGTGGAAACCGCTCTTCTAGGCATGACGTCACTGGCAGCCGAGGACGCCATCACGGCTAAGAACGGCGTCGCTGCTGCCGTGCGCATGCGGGAGGAGTGGAACGCGACCCCAATGTATGAGGCGGCTGGCGCCGGGCCATGGATCAGCGTCTCCCGTCCAGCGGCGGACGCCAGTGAAAGTCGGCAGCTCCCCCGGTGGGTTCCAGGGGCTGTGCCGCGCCACACCCTGACCGGGCTCAGGGTGCTGGACCTGACGCGCGTCATTGCCGGTCCCACGGCCACCCGCCTCCTGGGCGCGCTGGGTGCTGACGTGCTGCGCATCGACCCGCCCCAGCTTCCGGAATTGAGCGACGCGTTCATTGACTCCGGCTTTGATAAGCGAAGCGCGGAGGCGGACCTCCGGGATCCGGAGGCCTTGGACACAATCAGGGGTCTCCTTGAGTCCGCCGACGTGGTGGTTATGGGTTACCGAGACGGCGCGCTGCACCGCTTCGGACTGGCGCCCGACGCGCTGCTGCAGGCACGGCCCGACCTCGTGATAGTCACCCTCAGCGCGTGGGGTAGCGGCGGTCCCTGGAAGGCACGGCGCGGTTTCGACAGCCTGGTGCAGGCCGCCTGCGGCATATCCGAACGGTACGGCCGGACCACTGATGACGGGTGGCAACCTGGGGCGCTGCCAGTGCAGGCACTGGACCATGCCACCGGATATGGCCTGGCGGCGGCAGCACTTGCCTTGCTGGCCGAACGGCTCCGAAACGGACGCGGCGGCGCGGCCCGGCTTTCCCTGGCACGCACCGCTGAAGAACTGTTCCGGCTCCCCGCATTGGCCGGCCACGGTGCTTCCCTTTCCGAACCGGACTTCCGCGTGATGGACAGCCCCTACGGCCGCCTGCGGTATGTCGGGCCGCCCATCATGGTGGACGGTGTGCCGCTTGAGTACACCAAGGGTCCCGTCCGCTACGGGACATCCCAGCTTCGCTGGCAGTAGCGATCACGGCCCCGCTAGTAAACTCGGACCATGAGTGTAATCCGCCCCGCCACCCGCCAAGACGTCCCCTCCATCCTCCAGATGATCCACGAACTGGCGATCTACGAGAAGGAGCCGGACGCGGTCCGCAATACCCCGGAAATGCTGGCCGGGGCCCTGTTCGGCGAGAACCCGCGCGTGTTTGCCACGATGGCCGAGAACAGTGCGGGCGAGGTCCAGGGGTTTGCCCTTTGGTTCCTGAACTACTCCACGTGGGAAGGCGTACACGGCATCTACCTGGAGGACCTCTACGTCAGCCCGGACGCCCGAGGCGAGGGCCACGGCAAGGCGCTGCTGAAGCACCTGGCTGCCACCGCCGTCGAGAACGGCTACGCCCGGGTGGAGTGGAGCGTCCTGGACTGGAACGAGCCGTCCATCAACTTTTACCGCAGCCTCGGCGCCCGTCCCCTGGATGGCTGGTCCACGTTCCGGCTGACCGGCGACGCGCTGGAGAGCTTTGGCACCAGGACGGCAGCGTCCATCCGTGGCTGAGCGCGACGCTTCCGCCCAAACCACGCAGACGCGGACCCCTGCTCCGCATTTTGTGAAGGCCAGGCACGAATTCCGGGGCATGCGCACCGCCGAGCACTACTTCACCGTTCCCCTGGACCACTTCGCGCCAGAAAGCGGCGACGGCGAGACTATCACCGTCTTCGCCCGTGAGTACGTCTCGTCGGCCCACACCCAGGCTGAAGCCGAAGCGCTTCCCTGGCTTCTCTTCCTCCAGGGCGGCCCGGGCGGCCGCGGCAACCGGCTGGCTTCGCTGAGCGGCTGGAACAAGGCGGCGGCCCGGCACTTCCGGATCCTGATGTTGGACCAGCGCGGCACCGGGCTTTCGACTCCCCTTGACCGGAACACGCTGCCCGCGCGTGGAACGGTCGAGGCACAGGCTGCGTACCTTGAGCATTTCCGTGCCGATTCCATCGTGTCCGACGCGGAACTCATCCGGGCGGCGCTCGGCTCCGGCCCCTGGAGCATCTACGGCCAAAGCTATGGCGGATTCTGCGCGCTGACGTACCTGTCCTTTGCCCCGGACGGGCTGAAGGAAGCCCTCATCACGGGCGGGTTGGCGCCGCTTGCCGGCCACGCCGACGACGTCTACCGCTCCACGTTCGCGCGGGTTGCGGCACGCAACACCGAATACTTCAGCTGGTATCCGGAGGACCGGCGGACAGTGAACGCAATCGCATCGCATCTTCGGCAGACCGAGGAGTTCCTTCCCGACGGCGACCGGCTCACGCCGGAACGGTTCCAGATGGTGGGCTCCTTCCTGGGCGGAAACACGCGCGTGGACGGCCTGCACTACCTGCTGGAGGACGCCTTCACCGAGACACCGCACGGGAACAGGCTCTCGGATGCCTTCCTCGAGCAGGTCCAGGGCATCGTGTCCCGACTGGCGAACCCGCTCTACGCCCTGCTGCATGAGTCCATCTACGGTCAGGGACAGGCCACCGACTGGGCTGCCTGGCGGGTGCTGCAGGAAAATCCGGCATTCCGCCCGGATGCGGAGCCGTTGCTGCTGACTGGCGAGATGGTGTACCCGTGGTATTTCGAGCAGGACGCCGCCTTGGTGCCCCTGAGGCAGGTGGCCCATCTGCTGGCTGCCAAGCCGGACTGGAAGCCCCTGTATGACCCTACGCAGCTGGCCGCGAACAGCGTTCCGGCAGCCGCCGCGGTCTACCGCGACGACATTTACGTGGACCGCGATTTGTC
Source organism: Pseudarthrobacter lactosi (assembly GCF_055412785.1). Taxonomy (NCBI): domain Bacteria; kingdom Bacillati; phylum Actinomycetota; class Actinomycetes; order Micrococcales; family Micrococcaceae; genus Pseudarthrobacter; species Pseudarthrobacter lactosi. Next base: position 492,364 of record NZ_JBVAYS010000001.1, on the reverse strand, counting down.
CCTGGAAACGGCAGCTGCCGTGCACGGACTCCAGGTATGGGAGACAGCCGACTTCCACCATGACGGCATCGCCGACGACGGCGAGGCCATTTTCGGTCGTCTGCTGGGGATGGTGCGCTCGGTTGCCGGCTCAGCGGGCAGCAGGGCCGCCAACTGAACGGGTGGCTGTGCCGGCGGTGGGGCTGCGGCGACGCGCCACAAGGACCATGACGGCTGCAGTCAGCACGGCGGCTCCCACCAGGCCGCCTGCCATGTTCAGTCCCAGGTAGCCGGCCCAGCCGAGGATCAGGCCGGAGGTTGCCCCGCCCACTGCGCCGGCGGCGCCCATCAGCATGTCCGACACACCCTGGACCACCACACGGGACTCCTGGCTAACGCTCTCCGCCAGCAGCGTGGAGCCGGAAATCGTGGCCGCAGACCAGCCAATGCCCAGCAGGACAAGTCCCACGGCAACCGCCACTGTTGATGTCTGGCCAAACCCTGCGACGGCGACGGCCGCGATGAGCGTGGCGAAGCCGATGATGATCGTCTCAGTCCTGCCTGCCTTGTCAGTCAGCCAGCCCATAACGGGCGACAACGCGAACATACCGGCTATATGCAGGGAGATGGTGAAGCCGATAATCACCAGGACATCGCCGGAGGCGGCGTGGCCGGCATGGGTGGAACCCGGTCCGGCCACGAGTTCCTGCAAGTGCAGCGGGGTCATGGACATCACGCCCACCATCACTGCGTGCGCTCCGACGACGGCGGCAAGCGCCAGCCAGGCCGCCCTGGAGTGGCGGATGGCCCGCAGGCCGCGGATCAGCGATCCCCCGGCTGCGCTCCGCGCGGGGCCGCCTTGCTGGGTTGCCGTACCTGGCGGCGTGGCCTGAGTCTTCCCGCCAGCCGGAGGGGCGGCTGATTCCTGGGCGCCGAGGTCCTGGGCGCCGGGTTCCTGTTCAGCGAGGTCCCGGGCGGCGATTTCCCGGGCGAGCAGGAGCGGGTCGGGCCTGAGGCCGGCGAAGAGCAGCACGATCGCCAGCAGTAGTCCAGCTGCGGAGATCACGAACGGTCCGGCGACGGGCGGCAGGCCGAGGGCCAGGCCCACAACGGTGCCAGGCTGGATCAGATTGGGGCCGGCCACGGCGCCCACCGTCACAGCCCACACAACAGCTGACAGCGCCCGGCCGCGGTGTTCAGCATCCGCAAGGTCGACGGCGGCGAAGCGTGCCTGCAGGCTGGCCGCGGTGCCCACCCCGATGCCCACGGCCCCCAGCACCAGCAGGACGAACAAGCCGGACACCACCGAAAGAACAATCAGAACTGTGCCGGCCAGGGCGGCTGAAAGCCCCGTGACCTGCCCGGCCCGGCGGCCCCGACGGTCCGCCAGCGAAGCGAGGGGCAGGGCTGTCAGCGCCGCCCCTAAGGTCATTACTGTGGCCACGGCTCCCGCCCACGCGCTGGAACCTGAAAGCTCCACGGCCAGGATGGAACCAATGGAAACCGTGGCTCCAGTGCCGATGCCACCAAAAACCTGGGCCGCACTCAGCAGCACCACAGTGCGCCGTTGCACCTGGCGCACTCCACTTTCCGTTATGAGGATGCGGGCCATGCTCCGAGCATAGTCCTCCCCTGGCCGCCAACGCAGGGATTCCTTAACGCCGCTGACCCCGGCCGAAGTACGGCCGGGGTCAGCGAAAATGCTGGGTGCGTCAAGGAAACGCGGGTACAACTTACTCGGCGTCGCTGTGGCTCTTCCTGGCGTCTTCCTCGAGGCGGGGATCCAGGTGGGCCGTCTTGGCTTTGGAGCTCAGGAGGCTGGCAACCACGGCAACGATGATGGTGCCCACGATGACGGCCAGGGAGACAAATGTCGGAATCTCCGGGGCCCATTCGATGTGGTTCCCGCCGTTGATGAACGGCAGTTCGTTCACGTGCATGGCGTGCAGCACCAGCTTCACACCGATGAACGCCAGGATGAAGGACAGCGCGTGCTTCAGGTAGATCAGGCGGTTCATCAGGCCACCCAGCAGGAAGTACAGCTGGCGCAGGCCCATCAGGGCGAACAGGTTGGCTGTGAAGACGATGAACGGGCTCTGCGTCAGGCCGAAGATCGCGGGAATCGAGTCCACTGCGAAGAGGAGGTCGGTCATGCCGATGGTGATGAACACAACCAACATGGGGGTGAAGACCTTTTTGCCGTCCACCGTGGTGCGCAGCTTGCCGCCGTCGAACTTCTCCGACATGGGGATGATCTTGCGGATCCCGGCGATGAGCGGGTTTTCCTTGTCCTCTTCGTCCTCACCTTCATCCTGGGCCTGCTTCCAGGCAGTCCAGAGCAGGAACGCGCCGAAGATGTAGAACACCCAGCTGAACTGCTCGATCACGATGGCGCCGAGGAGGATGAAGATGCCGCGGAGGATCAGGGCGATGATGATGCCCACCATCAGGACTTCCTGCTGGTACTTACGGGGCACGGAGAAGCGGGCCATGATGATGATGAAGACAAACAAGTTGTCGATGCTGAGGCTGTATTCAGTAACCCAGCCGGCCACGAACTGGCCGCCGAACTCGGCACCGGTAAAGAAGAACATGGCCCCGGCGAACAGCAGGGCAAGGGAGACGTAGAACGCAACCCACAGGCCGGCTTCCTTCATGGAAGGTTCATGGGGGCGCCGGACGACCAGCAGAAGGTCAATGAGGAGGATCAGTCCGAGGACGACAAGTGAGCCGACCTCGAACCACACGGGTAATTCGGGCACAGGTAGCCTTTCGCAGGGTACAGAGAAATGGTGTAAGTCTCTCCGGCCAGCCTGTGCACTTGGTGCTGAAATGGCGGCCCGCTACGCCCGGCCAAGCAACTGTGCTTGGCGTGTTGACGATCGTAGCGCTCGGGATACTCCCCTACGTGACGTTAACTGTACAGCAGGCGCCCCCATATGCGGGAACATGCCACGAACGCTGCGTGCCCCCACCGCCCCGGGCGTGGCCTAGGCGTGGCCGGCCGCCTGCATCTGGCGGAGCTCCTTCTTAAGGTCACTGACCTCGTCGCGGATCCGCGCGGCCAGCTCGAACTGGAGTTCGGCGGCAGCGCCATGCATCTGCTCGGTCAGCTGTTCGATGAGGCCCACGAGGTCTTCGGCCGGTGCCGCGGCAAGGCCGTCCTTGCGGACCTGCGCTGCGCCCTTTGCCGCGGACTTGCCACGCTTGGCGCCCTTGGCCAGCCGGTTGTTGTTGAGCAGTTCCTGGGTGTCGGCGTCTTCCTTGGCCAGTTGGTCGGTAATGTCGGCAATCTTTTTCCGCAGCGGCTGCGGATCGATGCCCCGTTCCGTGTTGTAGGCCACCTGGATGGCGCGGCGACGGTTGGTCTCATCGATAGCCTTGGCCATGGAGTCGGTGATGCGGTCGGCGTACATATGGACCTCGCCGGAGACGTTGCGGGCGGCGCGGCCGATGGTCTGGATGAGGGAAGTGGCCGAGCGCAGGAAGCCTTCCTTGTCCGCGTCCAGGATGCTCACGAGGGACACCTCGGGCAGGTCCAGGCCTTCCCGGAGCAGGTTAATGCCCACCAAGACATCGAAGACACCCATCCGGAGTTCACGGAGCAGTTCGACCCGCCGCAGGGTGTCCACGTCCGAGTGCAGGTATTCGACCTTGATGCCGTGGCCCAGCAGGTAGTCGGTGAGGTCCTCGGCCATCCGCTTGGTCAGTGTGGTGACCAGCACGCGTTCGTTCTTTGCTGTGCGGGTTTTGATCTCGCCGAGCAGGTCATCGATCTGGCCCTTGGTGGGCTTGACCACCACCTCGGGGTCGATCAGTCCGGTGGGCCGGATGATCTGCTGCACAAAGCCGTCGGCCTTGCCCAGTTCGTATTTGCCGGGAGTGGCTGACAGGTAGACCGTCTGGCCAACGCGTTGGAGGAATTCGTCCCATTTGAGCGGGCGGTTGTCCATGGCCGACGGCAGGCGGAAACCGAAGTCCACAAGGTTCCGCTTGCGGGACATGTCGCCCTCGTACATGGCGCCGATCTGCGGCACGGTGACGTGGGATTCGTCGATCACCAGCAGGAAGTCGTCCGGGAAGTAGTCGATGAGGCAGTGCGGAGCGGTCCCGCGGGCGCGGCCGTCAATGTGCGACGAGTAGTTTTCGATGCCGTTGCAGAAGCCCATCTGCTGCATCATTTCGAGGTCGTAGGTGGTGCGCATCCGGAGCCGTTGGGCTTCCACCAGCTTGTTCTGGCCTTCCAGGACGGCAAGGCGTTCGGCGAGCTCGTCCTCGATCCGCTTGATGGCCCGGCCCATCCGCTCCGGCCCGGCCACGTAGTGCGAGGCCGGGAAGACGTACATCTCCTCTTCGTCCCGGATCAGTTCGCCAGTCAGCGGATGGAGGGTATGGATGTTCTCAATCTCGTCTCCGAAGAATTCGATCCGGATGGCCAGTTCCTCGTACATCGGGATGATCTCCACGGTGTCGCCGCGGACCCGGAAAGTGCCGCGGTGGAAGTCCATGTCATTGCGCGCGTATTGCATGGAGACGAATTTACGGAGCAGGTCGTCACGGTTCATCTGCGCCCCCTTGCGCAGTGTGACCATGCCGGCAATGTACTCTTCCGGCGTACCCAGGCCGTAGATGCAGGACACCGTAGCGACCACAATGACGTCCCGGCGGGTCAGCAGGGCGTTGGTGGCGGAGTGGCGGAGCCGCTCCACTTCCTCATTGACGGACGAATCCTTCTCAATGAAGGTGTCCGTCTGCGCCACGTACGCCTCAGGCTGGTAGTAGTCGTAGTACGAAACGAAGTACTCTACTGCGTTGTTGGGCAGCAGTTCACGGAATTCGTTGGCCAACTGGGCGGCCAGGGTCTTGTTCTGAACCATGACCAAAGTGGGCCGCTGGACCTGTTCGATGAGCCAGGCCGTGGTGGCGCTCTTGCCGGTACCGGTGGCACCCAGCAGGACTACGTCCTTTTCGCCGTTCCTGATCCGCTCCGTCAGTTCGGTGATGGCGGCAGGCTGGTCACCGGCCGGCTGGAACTCGCTGATGACTTCAAAGGGAGCGACAACGCGGTTGATCTCCTGGGCAAGGCTCATGCATCTAATCTACAACCGGGGACCGACAGTGGAAGCCGGATCAGTTACCGGCGAACATCCCGTCCCGGGGGCGCGGAGTTCGGGGGATGTACGACGGCGGCGCCCAGCCTGCGCGCGTGGCCCACGCTTTCATGCGTGGCCAGGCTTCGTCCGTGAACCACGGCTCCTTAGCCTCCGCGTAAGCCCGTGTCCCGTTTGTGGCCGCAAACAGTTCGGCCAACGCACGCTTGTGGTCCCCGTAGAGGGCGGCGGCTTCCGGGTCGTTCCGGAGCCAGTCGCGGAAGAGCAGGGCGTACCGCCACCCGGGCGATCCGGCTGCCCGGACGTGCAGGTTCACGGCGCGGCCTGGGTCCGCGTTGGCGTGGAAGCGTTTCCGCCACTGCTCCGGATCCGGCTCCGTCGGTTTGGGGGTGTCGAAGCCGGCCCCGGGCACGGCCGGGAACCCCGCGGCCGCCAGCAGCGGTGCGATCCGGTCAGCGGCGTTGAGATCCGAGACGGTGACCTGGAGGTCGATGACGTCCTTGGCTGCCAGGCCCGGCACCGCCGTGGAGCCAATATGGTCCACCGCCAGGATGTCATCCGGTGCCGCGGCCCTGATCCGGGATCCCAGCCGTGCGGCCTGGGCCGCCCAATCCCCCTGCGGCGCAGACAATTCCGCGGTGCCGGTCCTAGCCGCCCTGACGCCGCGGCGGATATTGTCCGCATACGGGACCAGCCGCTCCGTCCACAGCCGGTCCACCTGCGCGGTCACGTCCGCCAGCGATCCGGAGTTGTCCAGGACCACGTCGGCAGCAGCAAGCCGCGCCTCACGCGAAGCCTGGGCCGCCATCCGCGACCGGGCGTCCCCGGCCGTCATGCCCCGGTGTTCGAGCATCCGGCCGATCCTGACGTCATCGGGTGCATCCACCACCAGGACCAGATGGAAGCCGCTGCCTTGACCGGTCTCCACCAGCAGTGGAATATCCTGGACCACAATGGCGCCGGCCGGGGCCGTGGCGATGATGCCCGTCGCCGCGGCCCGGACCAGGGGGTGGACGATGCCGTTCAGCACGGCCAGCTGCAAGGGGTTACCGAACACCACGGAACCGAGCCTTGCCCGGTCCAGCCGGCCCCCGGCGTCGAGCATGTCCGGTCCAAAGGCTTTCACGACCCGGGCCAGTCCCGGCGTTCCCGGCTCAACCACTTCCCGGGCCAGCGCATCCGCGTCCACCAGCACCGCACCGAGCCCGGCGAGGCGTGAGGCGATCACGGACTTCCCCGAGGCGATGCCGCCCGTCAAACCAATCTTGAGCATCCCACCACCCTACTAGTCCCCACCGCCCCCCTCGCCTCGCTCCGCTCGGCCAGGGAACCCCGGCGGCGTGGGCCCACCCACCGCCCCCCTCGCCTCGCTCCGCTCGGCCAGGGAACCCCGGCGGCGTGGGCCCACGCCCCGCTAGACTTGGGCGGTGCAAGAGCAAGACAGCCGTGCCGCCACTTACGCCACGCTCGCCTCGGGCCAAGACTTCCGGCACGAGATCGAGATCAAACGCTCCAGGTTCATCACCGTGCTGCGCCGCGCCGACACTGAGGACACTGCGCGGAACCTGGTGGCCGGCCTGCGCCGCGAGTTCCACGACGCCCGCCACCACTGCTCGGCGTTCGTCCTGGGACCGGACCGGGACATCCAACGCTCCAATGACGACGGCGAGCCCTCCGGCACCGCCGGCATCCCCATGCTTGAGGCCATCGTCAAAAGGGAAACGGCACCGGGGGTGACGGACCTCAGCGACGTCAGTGCCGTCGTCGTCCGCTATTTCGGTGGCATCCTGCTGGGCGCAGGCGGACTGGTGCGCGCCTATTCGGAATCGGTGTCCGCCGCCTTGGAACGCGCCCCGTTGGTCCGCCGCAGCCGGCTCCGAATCTGCTCGGCACCGGTGCCGCACGCCGCTGCAGGACGGCTGGAGAACGATCTTCGGGCGGCCGGGTTCGTGATGGCGGAAACCACTTACGGAGCGCAGGCAACCATCCTGCGCCTGGCCGTGCCTGACGGTGCCACGGAAATCGCCGCAGCCACCGAACGCGTCTTGTCCCTCACCGCCGGGAGGACGGATCTCACACCGGACGGGACGGAGTGGATCGATGTCCCACTCCCCTGAGGTCCGCCTGGCAGACGTCGACGAACCCATGCTGGAGCAGCTGCTGGAACTGGCACAGCGGGACGCGTCCGCGGCTGACGTCACGCCGCCACTTGGCAACGGGAAGGGCTGGAACGCGGAACGCATTAACTGGTTCCGTACCTACCACCGGGCCGCGGCCGCGGGCCTGGACGGCCCGGCCTCGGAAAAGAGCTGGGCCGTGCTCTGCGCCGGTAAGCCTGCTGGCTCCATCAGGCTTAAAAGGATCGACGACGGAACGGCGGAAACAGGCGTCTGGCTGGGCCGCACCTATCGCGGCCACGGTATCGGCGGCGCCGCGATGCGGTTGGTGTTGGCGGAAGCCCGACGCGCCGGCCTGCGAAACGTGGTGGCCTCCACCACTGCCGGAAACATCGGCGCGCAGCGGCTCCTCACCGCCGCCGGTGCGGTCCTGACGCACGACGACGGCGGCACCGTGAGTGCCGCCGTCCTACTCTCAACTGACTCGCAGTAGCGTACCGAACCACGCCTTTGGGAGCGTTAAGTGCTGGTCAGGTGGCCGGCTAAACCCGGCGGGTAGAACATAGTGGGTTAACCACAGCGGGCCCCTGCTTTCGCAGGGGCCCGCTGTGTTGGCCCGGGAAGTCCCGGACCGGTGGCAATTAGTTGCCGGTCAGCTTCTCGCGCAGAGCTGCAAGAGCCTCATCCGAAGCGAGCGTGCCGCCACCGGTGTTGGACTCGGCTACAGCAGGCTCCGAGGAGTAGCTGGTGGTGCCTGAATCGCTGTCACCGGACGTTGCAGCCGCAGCGTCGTCTGCAGCGTGCTGGGCAACCTGCTTCTTGTGTGCTTCCCAGCGGGTCTGGGCGTCAGCGTACTGCTGCTCCCAGACGGCGCGCTGGTTCTCGTAGCCTTCAAGCCACTCGTTGGACTCCGGGTCGAAGCCCTCCGGGTACTTGTAGTTGCCTTCTTCGTCGTACTCAGCGGACATGCCGTAGAGAGCCGGATCGAATTCGGTGGACTCGGCGTCAACGCCCTCGTTAGCCTGCTTGAGGGAGAGGGAGATACGGCGGCGTTCGAGGTCGATGTCGATGACCTTGACGAACAGCTCGTCACCAACGGAGACAACCTGCTCAGCCAGCTCCACGTGGCGGACTGCCAGTTCGGAGATGTGCACGAGGCCTTCGATGCCGTCTTCGACGCGTACGAACGCACCGAACGGAACGAGCTTGGTGACCTTACCCGGAACAACCTGCCCGAGGGCGTGGGTGCGGGCGAAGGTCTGCCACGGATCTTCCTGCGTAGCCTTGAGCGACAGTGAAACACGCTCGCGGTCCAGGTCGACTTCGAGAACCTCGACGGTGACTTCCTGGCCAACTTCGACAACCTCGGACGGGTGGTCGATGTGCTTCCAGGACAGCTCGGAAACGTGAACGAGGCCGTCTACGCCGCCCAGGTCCACGAAGGCACCGAAGTTGACGATGGAGGAAACGACGCCGGGCCGGACCTGGCCCTTTTCCAGCTTGTTGAGGAACGTGGAGCGAACCTCGGACTGGGTCTGCTCGAGCCATGCACGGCGGGACAGCACAACGTTGTTGCGGTTCTTGTCCAGCTCGATGATTTTGGCTTCGATCTTCTGACCGATGTACGGAGCGAGGTCGCGCACACGGCGCATCTCGACGAGGGATGCGGGCAGGAAGCCGCGCAGACCGATGTCGAGGATAAGACCACCCTTGACAACCTCGATGACGGTACCGGTGACAACACCGTCTTCTTCCTTGACCTTCTCGATGTCGCCCCAGGCGCGCTCGTACTGAGCACGCTTCTTGGAGAGGATCAGGCGGCCTTCTTTGTCTTCCTTGGTGAGCACCAGGGCCTCGACGAGATCGCCAACGGAGACAACGTCTCCGGGATCAACGTCGTGCTTGATGGACAGCTCGCGGGAGGGGATGACACCTTCGGTCTTGTAACCGATGTCGAGCAGAACTTCATCGCGGTCGACCTTGACGACGGTACCTTCGACGAGGTCTCCGTCGTTGAAGTACTTGATGGTGGCGTCGACTGCTGCGAGGAAGTCCTCAGCGGTACCGATGTCGTTGATCGCGACTACGGGGGTACCGGGCTTCTCGGTGGAGGTGATGGTCATGTAGTAGGGGCTCCGTTGTGGATAGTTAGTCGGTCAGGCAAACCACCGCGCCCGCGTTATGGAACGCAGGCGCAGGTCTCAGCAGCTCGCAAGGACCTGCCGGGTCTTCCTGATTTGTGGATTTTAGAAACGTGCACGTAGTACGCGCCCACTTATTCTAGTCGCAGCGGCCAACAGGGGTCAAAGCGCATGACTACGACCATCCTGGCCGGGGGTGCCTGCAACGCCGGTGCTCAGAAGTGCGTCAGGCAGTGGGGCGCGCGTTCGACGGCGAACATCCGGGCGGCGCGGAACGCCGCGTCCGGCGCGTGCTCGATGATTCTCCCCGCGTCAACCAGCGTCACCGGATGCACGCCGCCAAGGTAAATCGACGACAACGAGGCCACATCCAGTTCAAGGTCGGCTGCAGTGGTGCCCGCATCCGTGACGACGGCGGATCCGCCCGTCACCGCCAAGGCAAACGTGCCGTCCGACAGACCGAGCGGATCAGCCACTTTCAGCACGAGCCGTCCGTCAGCCGGGTAATGGCGAGCTTCCAAGGCCCGCTGCACATCCAGGATCCGAAGCCAGAGCATATCGCGGGCCGCCGAAGTCTCGACGCAACGGGGATCTTCAAGCGCCCAGCCCAGTGAGTCATCCACAGGGGCTTCGTCGCAGGAAACCCGTTCAACCAGGTCAATGGCCCCAAGGTACTGCCACAATTCCAGGTACGCTGCGCGGTTCGCCGCCACGAGGTCAAGCACTTCCATGGTGTATGGCTTGCTGGACCAGCCGGAGAACTTATAGGAGACGTAGCCGTCTACCTCGCCGTCGGGCGCGTAATGCAACGCCACTTTGACCTTCGGGTCCTCGCCGCCGTCACGGCTGATGGATCCGGAAATGAACTCGCGGTAGAACTCATGGCGGTCGATGGACCCGGGCGTGAGGCGGTGCTTTCGGTCGAAGACCGCCGGAGCCAGGTCCAGGAGGACTTTAGGGTCGGCTACTTCGACGCTTCCCACAGGAGTGTGGTTCAGCTTGAACCTGGTTGTGGTGTCCACCGTTATGGACTGTTCGGACGTGGCCACACCAAATCCAAACCGGCCGTAGATGGACGCTTCGGAGGCAGTGAGTGCAGCCATGGCCAAGCCGTCCCTACTGGCCAGCGTCAGGTCTTCGACCATCATGCGGCGCAGCAGCCCGCGGCGGCGGTGTGAGGTCCGGACGGTCACCGCGGTCACCAGCCGGGTGGCCAGCAGCCGTCCGAATCCGATATTCAAGGTCTTGACCATGGTCCCGAACGTTGCGACCGGCACGTCGGCACCCAGTGAATGACCTGCGACCGTTCCCGCTTGGTAGACGCCGGTCATGACCCGGCCGTCGGCGCGTTGCATCTCGATTCCCTTGTCCACCCGCTCATCGGAACGGCGCACGTCGTGGAAGCCGAACGCCACAGCCCGCATCCACGCAACCGACTGCGGGTAGGCAGGGTCGTCTTTGGCCGCCGGGTCGAAGCGCCGGATTTCATAGTCATCACTCAGTTCAGCCACACCGCCGAGCCTAACCAATGAATCCGGCGCCTGGCCAGCAGCAACACGCGCGCGCCGGCAGGAAATGGCTCAGAGCCGCCGCACGGGTTGGCGAAGGATGGTTTTGAGCTTTTCCGGTGCCACGCGGCGGGCGTCGCTGAGGTAGACCTCATGGTGCGGGCCGGCAAATCCAAAGCCGTTGGCCGGCATGTAGTCATGGTGCAGGCGGGCCAGAGTGGGGGCTTCGTCGTCGTAGCTGCCGACGTGCAGGATCTGCACTGAAAGGCCTTCGTCGAGGGTCTCAAGACGGAGCAGGTCCAGCCCCGGAACGTTCTTTGCCGCCGCTTTCCCGATACCGTCCTGCACCTCGCCGGCGCCGATCCAGTCCGGCTGCTGGATCATCATGGTCCACTTCCAGCTGTCCTTTTCGCCGCGGGTGAAGGCGTCTGGATCATCCGCAGTCCAGAGGCCCTCCAACGGCCCGACGACGTAGTCCCGGCCCGCATGCTTGCTGGCGAACTTGACGGCGTACGACACCGAGTACAGTGCTTCGAGGGCGTCAGCGTAGGCGGGGGCCGTCCCCGGATTTCCCTGCCCGTCCAGCATCAGATAGTTCAGTGGCGGGACGGTGACAACGTCGAAGTCCCGGGTCCGGGGCGCGTACAGCTCCTTGAACTGTTTCTTGACGTCGTACTTGTCCATCGCGCCCCGCCCCGTTCGTTCCGCAAGTCCCGTTCCCGGTAGGCCCGTCCCGGCAGCCCGTTCCTAGTGGCCGGCGTCGTACCAGCTGGGGCCCACGCCGATCTGGACATCCAGCGGGACGCTGAGGTCCGCGGCAGCACCCATCTGCTCGGTAACGAGCTTCTCCACGGCTTCCCGCTCACCGGCGGCGACTTCAAGCACCAGTTCGTCGTGGACCTGCAGGAGCATGCGCGACTTCAGGCCCTGGGCCGCCAGCTCAGCGTGCACACCCAGCATGGCGCGCTTGATGATGTCCGCGGCCGACCCCTGGATGGGTGAGTTCAGGGCGATGCGCTCCGCGTTTTCGCGCAGCTGCCGGTCCGTGCTGGTGAGGTCCGGCAGGTAGCGGCGACGCCCCTCGATGGTGGCCGTGTAGCCGTCCACCCGGGCCTGGTCCACCACACCGCGAAGGTAGTCGCGGACAGCGCCGAACCGGTCGAAGTAGTCCTTCATCAGGGTGCGGGCCTCGTCCACGGAAATTTCCAGCTGCTTGGACAGCCCGAACGAAGTCAGGCCATAAGCGAGTCCGTAGGACATGGCCTTGACCTTGGAGCGCATGGCGCTGGTGACTTCCTCGGTGGGCACGTGGAAGATGTTCGAGCCCACAAAACGGTGGAGATCTTCGCCCTCCTGGTACGCCTGGATCAAGCCCGCGTCCCCCGAAAGGTGCGCCATGATCCGCATTTCGATCTGCGAGTAGTCCGCGGACAGCAGGCACTCGTAGCCGTCACTGACCACAAAGATGCCGCGGACGCGACGGCCTTCCTCGCTGCGGATGGGGATGTTCTGCAGGTTCGGGTTGTTGGAAGAGATCCGGCCCGTCGCTGCCACGTTCTGCGCGTAGGTGGTGTGGATCCGGCCGTCCTCGGTCACGGACTTCTTGAGTGACTCCAGCATCTGGCGCAGCTTCGAGGACTCCCGGTGCGCCATCAGCTGGACCAGGAATTCATGCCCGGTCTTTTCGAGGAGGTTCTTCAACGACGCGGCATCGGTGGTGTAGCCGGACTTGATCTTCTTGGTTTTCGGCAGCTCAAGTTCGTCAAAGAGCACGGTCTGCAGCTGCTTCGGCGATCCGAGATTAACCTCGTGGCCGATCGCGGCGAAAGCCAGTTCCTGCGCGTTGTCGATCACCTTGGCCAGATCGGCGATCTGCTCGTCCATGCGCGGCAGGTCGATGGCGATGCCCGCGGTCTCCATGTCGGCCAGTACCCGGCTGACGGGCAGCTCGAGGGTGGTCAGCAGGTCCCCCGCCTTGCGTTCTGTGAGTTCTGATTCGAAGTGCCGGCTCAGGGCCTGAACCACAGCCGCCACCTGGACCAGCGCAGCGGCAGCGGCGGCGTCGTCGCCGTCGAACGCCAGCTCCAGCTGGCCCGCCTTGGAGGTCTCCGACGGGACACTGACGTTGAGGTGGTGCTGGGCCAGCTCCGCAAGTTCATACGTGCGGCGGTCCGGCTGGATGAGGTACCCGGAGATGGAGGTGTCGTCCACGACGCCTTCCAGGCCCAGGCCACGGCTGGAGAGGGCTTTTAGGGCAGCCTTGTAACCGTGCATGACCTTCGGGGAGTTTTCATCACGCAGCCAGTCCGCGAGGACATTTTCGGCGGCGGCATCCTGGGCGGCGAGGTCGACATATACGGCGGCGTCGTCACGGACGATGGCCAGCGCGGCGGCGTCCTCGCCGATGCGCCCGGGCACCAGATCGACGGCGACTGCCGACGTCTTGCCAGAGCCAGCCGCCAGGAAGGCGCCCAGCTCGGTTGCCCCGGCGGGAACCATGAAGTCCGGCGTGGCGACGCTTTCGCGTTCCGCTGATTCCACTTCCTCACTGCCGTACAGGGCGAAGAGCCGGGTGCGGATGGTCTTGAATTCGAGCTCGTCGAACAGCGTCTCCAGGGCGGCCTCGTCCGGCCGCGGTTCCGCGAGGTCGTCCAGGGTGAGCGGGAGTTCGAGGTCCGTGTGGAGCCTGTTCAGCCGTCGGTTGCGCTTGACGTCCTCGACGTTGGCGCGCAGGGATTCCCCTACTTTTCCACCGATGGCATCCAAGTGCTCGAGGACCCCCTCGAGACCGCCGTAGAGGTTGATCCACTTTGCCGCCGTCTTGGGGCCGACGCCGGGTACGCCCGGGAGGTTGTCCGCCGTCTCCCCCACCAACGCGGCGAGATCCGAATACTGGGCAGGAGTCACAAAGTACTTTTCCTGGATGGCGGCCGCGTCCATCCGGGGGATGTCGCTGACGCCCTTCCGCGGGTACAACACAAATACGTTGTCCGTAATCAGCTGGAAGGCGTCACGGTCGCCCGAGACGAGCAATACCTCAAAACCTGCCTTTTCCCCCATGGCGGCGAGGGTTGCCAGGATGTCATCAGCCTCGTAGCCGGGCAGCTTGATGGTTTTGATACCCCAGGCGCCCATGACCTGGTCGATGAGGTCGATCTGGCCGCTCATCTCACGGGGCGTTTCATTGCGTCCGCCCTTGTACCCGCTGTACTCCGCCTTGCGATGCGTGGTGTCATCCGAGACGTCGAAGGCGACACAAATATGCGTGGGCTTCTGGTCCTTGATCAGGTTGATGAGCATGGAGGTGAAGCCGTGGATGGCGTTGGTGTGCTGTCCGTTGGCGGTGGAGAATTTATCCGCCGGGAGGGCGAAGAAGGCGCGGAACGCCATCGAATGGCCGTCAAGCACCAGAAGCCGTGGCTGGCCGGTGATGGGAACCACGGGGGCATCCGTGGCGGAAACCTGGCCTCCGACCGGCAGGACACTGATGTCCTGTAAGGCATCAGCAGCGTCAAGCGCGGTAGTTTCGGTCGGGAAGGGGGCCGGTTTGGTAGTTTCACTCACAGGTGCCAGCCTAGTTCCCATGATGGACAATTTCACGCCCGGGCCCTTCACTGAGGAATTGGTCACAGCAGGTATCCCGGCGCACCTCCACGACTGGCTCGGCCACATGGGCATCGGCGCCCTGGTGGTAAAGATGGGGATCCACTTCCTGGAGATGAGCCCGGAACGGACGGTTGCCACCATGCCGGTGGAAGGAAACACCCAGGTGGCGGGAATCCTGCACGGCGGCGCCCACGTGGTGCTGGCCGAAACGCTCGGATCCTTCGCCGCCGGCATGCACGCCGGCGCCGGCAGGCACGCCCTGGGCATCGAAGTGAACGCCACACATCACCGTGCGATCGCTGCGGGCACCGTGACAGGTACCTGCACGGCGATCCATCTGGGCCGGACCCTGACAACGCATGAAATCCTGATGACCGACGAGAAAGGCCGCCGCCTGTCCACCGCACGCATCACCAACATGCTGCGGGACAACGAGCCGGCGGAGGGATAACCGCCGCAGTCAGTTCGGTCCCTAGCGGGCCGGATCCGGGGCTGTGAGGGTGTAGCGCAACTCCACGATCCCCCGGCCCAAGGTGCGGGACGCCGTCAACTCCAGCGGCGCCGTCGGGCCTTCCAAAGGGAGCAGCCGCTTGCCGTTGCCGAGGACCACCGGGATGACCGACAGGATGAGGTCATCCAGAAGTCCTGCGTTGGCGAACTGCGCAACGAGGTTACCGCCGCCCACCACCCAGACGTTGTTCCCGCCGGCGTGGTCCTTGAAGTCCTGGATGAACTCCTGCACGGGTCCGCGGATAAAGGTGATGTCTGTGCCGGCCGGCGCAATGTGCTCGTGCCGGGTGAACACATAACAGGGCGTGGAAGGGTACGGCCAGTTGCCGGGTTCGTGCTCCATCAGCCAGGCGTACGTCTCGCCGCCCATCACGATGCAGCCGACGCCGGCCATGAAGGTTTCGTAGCTTTCCTTGCCGCCCTCGAAGCCGTCGAACTCCAGGAGCCAGGCGAGGTCATCCTTGGTGGTGGCAATGAACCCGTCGATGGAGGCCGCGACAAAATACTGGATCCTGGACATGGAACCAGAGTAGCCCTCCGGTATTGACGGGCTGAAGGGCTACTTGCTGAAGTAAGGAATGATCAGGTACAGCCCGAACAGCACAGCCAGGCCGCAGAGGCCAAAGCAGGTGTAGGCGAAGTAGCGCTTGGCGCGGGGTGAGGCCTGCTGGGCGTCGCCGGCGATGGCCGTCAGCCGCACGCCCAGCGAATACAGGACCACAACCGTTACCGCGGACACCAGGGTGGTGCCGGCCACAGTCAAAAGTTCTAACCACTTCATAGCTGAGCGTCCTTCTCCTGGTTTGCCTGGGCGGCGTCCTGCTGGTTCGCCTGGGCGGCGGCGTCCTTCTGCTGGTTCGCCTGGGCGGCGGCGTCCTTCTGCTGGTTCGCCCTGGCTCGGACCCGGGCGAGGGCTTTCTTCTTGGCGAAGCGGACGGTCTGGCCCGCTTCTTCGACTTCCACGGCGTTGTGGTGGCCCACCGACGACTTGCGGGAGTAGACGAACATAAACAGCACCGCGGCGGTGCCGGCGACGGCGGCAATCGCCACACCCACCACGCCCGTCTTCACGAGCAACGCGGTCAGCGCGCCCACAATGCCGGCAGCGGGAAGCGTGAACAGCCAGCCCAGGGCGATTTTCCCCACCATGTTCCAGCGCACCGTGGTGCCTTTACGGCCCATGCCGGACCCGATCACGGAGCCGGACGCCACCTGCGTGGTGGAGAGGGCGAAACCCAGGTGGGAGGACGCCAGGATGGCTGAGGCGGTGCTGGTCTCGGCTGCGAAACCCTGGGCGGGCTTGACCTCGGTGAGCCCGGAGCCCATGGTCCGGATGATGCGCCAGCCACCTGCGTAGGTGCCAACAGCGATGGCGACGGCGCACGCGGTGATGACCCAGAACTGTGGGCCTGAGCCCGGGGCCTGGGTACCGGCGGAAATCAGGACCAGGGTGATGATGCCCATGGTCTTCTGGGCGTCATTGGTTCCGTGGGCCAGCGCCACAAGGCTGGAGGTGAAGATCTGGCCGGTGCGGAATCCGCCACGCTTCTGCGTCAGCTTGCTGCCGGTTTCCGGATCGTGCCGGGATGTCAGGGCATACGCGAGCCGGGTGCAGAGGTACGCCACAAGGCCGGCGATGAGCGGGGCAAAGATCGCGGGCAGGATGACCTTCTGGAGCAGGGTTTCCAGGTTCACGGAATTAAAACCGATGCCGGCGATGGCTGCGCCGATCAGCCCGCCAAAGAGGGCGTGGGACGAGCTGGAGGGCAGGCCTTTGAGCCAGGTGATCATGTTCCAAAGGATGGCACCCATCAGGCCGGCGAAAATAATGTCCGGGGTGATCTGGACACCGTCGGAGCCTTCCCGGATGATGCCGCCGGAGACTGTTTTGGCCACTTCCGTTGAGAGGAAGGCGCCAACCAGGTTCAGGATTGCGGCGAGTGTCACAGCGGTCTTCGGTTTGATGGCGCCGGTGGCGATGGGTGTAGCCATCGCATTGGCGGTGTCGTGGAAGCCGTTAGTGAAGTCGAAAAAAAGTGCCAGTCCGATGACCAGCGCCACCATGAAGGTGATATCCACCTGTTGCCCAATCTGCAGAGACGACGTTCAGCAGTTCCTTTACCCCCGCCTGCCCTGCAGCATAATTCACCTGCAGTTCACGTGAAATGACCTGTGGCGTTAACAGAACCGGCTTGAAACCTTATCGATCGTACGCGTCCACGGCATGAGGTCAAAACAGCTGGTTCGCGACGAAGGTGCTGACGGCGTTCAGTTCGGCCGGCGAGATTCCCCGGCGCGGATCGGGCGAGACTGTGAGGATACGCGGGCCCAGGAATGCTGCCCAGGCCAGTGCTTCCTGTTCATACCGGAGCTGGTCGTCAATCCACACGATGCCATCCGGGGTGTTGGCCGCCAGGTCCTCCTGGAGCGCAGCGAGCTTCCACCAGGCCTCCCCCGTTCCGCCACCCTCCGCCGTCAGGCACGGCCAGTGGCCGCCGGCCAGGCCAACGGCAGGGCATAGGTAATCCGCGGCCATGTCCTCCCAGCTGGTAAGCCACACAAACCGGACTCCCGGGACGCGGGAAAGTTGGTTCAGCCCGTCAACCAGGTGGCGCGCATATGCCACTTCAAGCACGCCGGCGTTCGCGAGGCGCCAGCCGGAACCCCACGGCGTGTTGTCCGTTGCACCAAACGGGCACACCACGCCGTCGACGTCCAGGTAGAGGGTGACGTTCCGCAAGGCCGCTCTCCGTCACTCCGGCAGACCCGGACCGGCCATGAAGTGGATGAGGGGCTGCACGCATTAATCGTTACATTGCCTGCAGCCCCTCATCAAGGACGCTTAGCAGTCAAACCGCTGGAGCGGGTCCTCAGACAGCAAGCGTCTCCGACCGGGCAGCGTCGCGGCGCTCCGGAGTTCCGGGTTGGTCCTGGCCGTAGAGCCAGTCGTTGTACTGGAAGTCCCCGTCCTTGCGGCTCTTGAACAGCAGGTTCCGGAGCGTCCGCGCCAGTCCTGCGACGTGCCAGGATTCGCCCCAGACGCGGGCGGTGCGTTGGACGCGGGCGGTCCGGCCGGCGCGCACAGTGTTGAACTCCTCGATGGCGCCGTCCCAGGCTTCGGGGTTGATCCCCTCCGCCGTAAAGACTGTGCCGTTGCTGACGTCCTGCAGTACCGCGGCGTCTTCGAGTGCCTGGCAGGCGCCCTGGGCCAGATACTGAAGCATGGGGTGGGCGGCGTCGCCTATCAGGACCATGCGGCCAGCTACCCAGTCTTCGATCGGGTTGCGGTCGTACATGGGCCAGCGGATGCCGGTGGCCAGATTCTTGAGTGCTTCCTGGACGGCCGGAACGCAGTCCTTGTAGGCAGCTTCCAGTTCGTCCACTCCGCCATACTGCTCTTCGCCGCGTTCGAAGGACGGGGACTTGAAAACGGCCACGGTGTTCAGCAGTTCACCCTTGCGAAGCGGATACTGCACCAGATGGCAGTCCGGTCCGAGGTACACAATGACGTCTTCAAGGTCGGCCTTGGGCGTCTCCTCGGTGATCGGTACGGTGCCGCGGTAGGCCACGTACACCGAGGACACCGGCTGGTCGTTGGCCACCAGCGGACGCAAAGTGGACTTGAGTCCATCGGCGCCGATGATGACATCAGCCTCGTAGTCGACGCCGGCGGCAGTGTGGGCAACGCCGCGACCGCCAACTGTCTCCACGCTTTCGACCATAACGTCGTTGACGAGCCTGACGCCGGCTTTCTGGCAGGCTTCGAGCAAGACACGGTGCAGGTCGCTGCGGTGGATCACTTCGAATTCCGCGCCGAGCGTCTGGCGGGTGAGTTCCTCACCGGTAACAGCGTCACGGAACACGAGGTGCTTGGGGCGCACCCCGATTTCGAGGGCTTTCTCGAGCAGGCCCCAGCGCTTGAGCACGCGGGATGCGTTGGGTGCCATCTGCAGGCCTGCTCCGACCTCGCCGAACTCGGGAGCGCGCTCCACGAGGGTGACTTCGGCGCCGTTCTCACGCAGCGCGAGGGCGCCGGCCAGGCCGGCCATTCCGCCGCCGATAACGAGGACTTCGGTGGACGATTTCAGGTCAGGCATTGCTGACTCCTTCTGGGATTTTGCGAGTGGATTTGATCTTGGTGCTGATGGCGGCCAAGAGGACGGCGGCTACGGCCGCCGCGCCTGCGAACGCCAAGAAGTTGGAGCCGACGCCAAGCCCGGCAGCGAGCAACAGCCCGCCCACCTGGGGTGCCGCGACGGCGCCGATGCGGCCGACGCCGAGGGCCCAGCCAAGGGCCGTTCCGCGCAAATGCGAAGGGTAATGGCTGGCCACGGCAGCAATGATGAGGCACTGAGTACCGTGGGTTCCCACGCCGGCCAGGACCAGCATGAGGTAGACGACGGCGACCGGAGGGCCGGTGACCAGCACCAGCAGCGCCGCAGCAGCAACGGCGGCGGCAGCGATCGCCGCCGGTATCGGGCCGAACCGGGTTCCGGCCCAGGCGGTGATGATAGAACCTGCGACGGCACCCAGGTTCAGTGCCAGGGCGAAAGTCAGGGCAGAGCCGAGATTGTAGCCGGCGAGCTGCATGAGGTTGGGCAGCCAGGTGCCGAGGCCGTACCAGGCGAACAGGGTCACCAAGGTGGCGACGGCGAAGAGCAGGCTCATGCCGAGGAATGGCGCCCGGAGCAGGGACCCGAAACCGGCAGGTTCCCGGGCTACTGAAGCGTCGGAGGGCGCGGGCGATGCCAGGGTTTCAGGCAGGTAGCGGAAGCCCAGCGGAATGACCACGATCAAGGCCAACACCGCGACCAGGAACATCGCCGGCCAGCCGAAGGCGGGAATCAGCGGGATCCCGACAAGCGCGGCGATAGAGCCTCCGATCGGCACGCCGGACATCATGAGCGTGGCAACCGTGGAACGCCATTTGGTGGGGACCAGTTCAGCCACCAGCGCGTTGGCTGAGGGAACCAGGCCGCCGAGGCCGATGCCGGCCAGCAGGCGCAGGGCGCCAAAGACGACGGCGTTGGGGGAAAACGCGCACAAGATGGTGAAGACGGAGAAGAGGATGGCGCAGCCGATGATGGTCCGCCGGCGTCCCCAGGTGTCCGACATCCGACCGGCGAAGACGGCACCGATCATCATGCCAACGAACGCCATCGAGCCGATGGTCCCGGCTGTGGCCTTCGTCAGCCCCCAGCCGGTGTCATTAATGAGGGACGACTGCACTGTGCCGTACACAATGAGGTCGTAGCCGTCGAAGACCACCAGGAGCCAGCAAACGAGTACAGCCATGGCGGACGGCTTCGAGAACCGCGATGGGCCACGGGAAAAATGGCCGACGCCGCCTGAGATGCCCGGCGCCGCGGCGGTAGGTGTGTGATTCATCCCACCACTGTCGGCCACCTCGCTCGGACCCGGCTATAGAATTCTGGCATGCAGAACTTACCCGCGCAGCGAAAGCCCACCTACCCCATCGAAGCGGTGGACAACGCACTGCTGTTGCTGCAGCTCCTGCGTGACGGAGGCAGCCTGAGGCTCAAGGACGCCGCCAACGAGCTCGGCGTCGCCCCGTCCACTGCCCATCGACTCCTGGCAATGCTCGTCTATAGGGGCTTTGCCATCCAGGACGAAACCCGCCAGTACGTGCCCGGCCCCGCCATGGGCGCCGGTCCGGCTGGCGTGAGCTGGTCGCGGCTGTTGCGGGACGTCGCCAGGCCGCACATGGAGATGCTCTCGGCGCGGGTCAACGAAACGGTCAACCTGATGATCCGGGTGGGCACGAAAGTCAGATTCCTGGAGACTGTCGAGAGCACCACCGCCCTGCGCGTGGGCGACCGGCGAGGGACGGTCCTGCCGGCCAACAAGGCCTCCGGCGGGAAGGCGATGCTGGCAGAACTGGAACCCGCGATGCTGGCCCAGCTGTTCCGCAGCAGCAACGCCGAGATCGGTGGAGACAACATCCCGGACGCCGAATATCCGGCCTTCCTCCGGGAACTGGAAGCCGTCCGGAGCAACGGGTTCGCTGCGAATTTCGAAGGTACAGAGGAAGGTATCAGCGCGTTCGGGATGGCCCTGCATAACCGGGCCGGAGACGTTGTGGGCGCGCTCAGCGTGGCGACGCCAGTGGCAAGATTCCGCCGGCTGTTCGACGGCGGCCTGGTTGGAGTAATGATGGAAACCCGGCGCCAACTCGAAATCGACATTGCCGCCAACCCCGCCAGCAGGGATTGACACTGCAAGCCGGGGCCTGCCGAAGATTCTGCCAGGCAGAATATGCTGGGGGTCACATGCTCCGCTGCTTAGAGTCGTTCGTACGCTCGAACGCTCATCGCACCATCAAGGAGGCCCCCTGTGTCCGTAAACGCTGAGAATCTTACGCATGCTTCTGTTGCCGCCGGCCACGTTGTTCCGGAGCCGTCCCCGGGGGAGGCAGCACAGCTGGAGAAGCTGTATCAGGATTTTGAGAGTGAGAACCTGATTCCCTTGTGGACGCAGATCGGGGACCTGATGCCGATGGTCCCGACGCCGAAGGCCGTGCCGCACGTGTGGCGGTGGAATGACCTGTACCCGCTGGCCGCCCGTGCCGGTGACCTGGTTCCCGTGGGCCGCGGCGGGGAACGCCGCGCGATCGCGTTGGCGAACCCGGGTCTCGCAGGGACCCCCTACGCGACCCCTACCCTGTGGGCTGCGATCCAGTACCTGGGCGCCCGCGAGACCGCACCGGAACACCGGCACTCCCAAAACGCCTTCCGCTTCGTCGTCGAAGGCGAAGGCGTGTGGACCGTGGTCAACGGTGACCCGGTGGCGATGCGCCGCGGGGACTTCCTGCTCACACCGGGGTGGAACTTCCACGGCCACCACAACGACACCGACTCCCCGATGGCCTGGATCGATGGCCTGGACATCCCGTTTGTGCACTACGCCGACGCCGGGTTCTTCGAGTTCGGCACCGAACGCGTCACCGACGAAGCCACCCCGGATATTTCCCGATCCGAGCGACTCTGGGCCCACCCGGGCCTGCGCCCTCTCTCCGGGCTCCAGGACACGGTCAACTCACCCATCGCCGCGTACCGCTGGGAACACACCGACGCCGCCCTGCGCGAACAGTTGCTCCTGGAGGACGAAGGCCACCCGGCAACCGTGTCTCAGGGCCACGCCGCCGTCCGGTATACGAACCCGACCACCGGCGGGGACGTGATGCCCACCATCCGCGCCGAATTCCACCGCCTCCGGCCCGGCGCCACCACCGAGCCCCTGCGTGAAGTCGGATCGAGTGTCTGGCAGGTCTTCGAAGGCTCGGGAACCGCCACCCTGAACGGTGAGACGAAAGCCTTGGCCAAGGGCGACCTCTTCGTAGTCCCGTCCTGGACCGAATGGTCCCTGACGTCGGACGGGACTGCCGAGTTTGATTTGTTCCGGTTCAGCGACGCCCCCATTTTCGAACGCCTAAACTTCAACCGCACCTACACCGAAGGACGCAACAACGCATGAGACTCCTCACCCTCCGCACCGAAACCGGCACCGGCAGCAGCACCAACACCGTGGCGGTCCGCCAGGACGGCGATACCCTCACCGAGATCGACGGGTTCACCGACGTCGGGGCCCTCCTGAAGGACCCCGCTTGGGAAACCACCGCGAAGGCCGCCAACGGCGCAACCCATGCCCTCGACGGCGCTGACCTCGCCGCCGTCGTCCCCTCCCCCGGCAAGATCATCTGCGTGGGCCACAACTACCGCAACCACATCAAGGAAATGGGGAGGGAAGTCCCCGAGTACCCCACCCTGTTCGCCAAGTACGCAGAATCCCTGATCGGGCCAAACGACGACCTCGCGTTGCCGCAGGAATCCGACACCGTGGACTGGGAAGCCGAACTCGCCGTCATCATCGGCAAGACCGGCCGCCGCATTTCCGAAGCCGACGCGGCAGACCACATCGCCGGCTACGCCGTGCTCAACGACGTATCGATGCGGGACTACCAGTTCCGCACCATCCAGTGGCTCCAGGGCAAGACCTGGGAGAACTCCACCCCGTTCGGCCCCGCCCTGGTCACTAAAGACGAGTTCACCGCCGGCCCGCTGATGACCAGCGCCGTGGACGGGGAAATCCAGCAGCAGACCCCCACATCCGATCTGGTCTTCACCCCCGAATTCCTGGTCTCCTACATCTCCACCATCATCACCCTGAACCCGGGTGACGTCATCGCCACTGGCACTCCGGGCGGCGTGGGCCACGCCCAGGACCCCAAGCGCTACCTGCAGGAAGGCCAGGTCCTGGTCACCACCATCGAAGGGCTCGGACAGTTGAAGAACCGTGTGGTCAAGGAAGCCTGATGGTTGCCCGCCAGGACCAGGCGACGGACCCGGAGCTGCTCGAAGCGCTGCTCCAGGCCCGGCGCGGGACCGCGTTCTTCGCCCGGAAGCTCAATGAACTCTCCGACGAGGACCTCGACGGCCCCTCGCTGCTGCCGGGCTGGAACCGCCGGCATGTCACCGCGCACATCGGCTACAACGCCCGTGCCATCGCCCGGCTGATCGAGTGGGCAGCAACGGGGGTTGAGACACCCATGTATGCGTCCGTCGAGGTGCGGGACCACGAGATCAGCTTCGGGGCGACCCTGTCCCCGATCGCGCTGCGGAACCTCTTTGACCACTCCGCCGTGCACCTGAACGTTGAATGGCGTGACCTGCCGGAACAGGCTTGGCAGCACAAAGTGAAGACCATCCAGGGCCGGGAAGTCCCCGCCACAGAAACCGTGTGGATGCGGACCCGCGAAGTCTGGACCCACGCCGTTGACCTGGACAACGGGGCCACCTTCGCCGACATCCCCGCACCCGTCCTCGAACGGCTCCTGCGAGACATCGCCGGAGCCTGGAAAACCCGCGGCACCGACACCGGCCTGCTCATCAGGCCAGACGGTACGGGCTCCGGCACGGACCTGACATTCGGCGACACGACTGCCCAGTACCCGACCCTCATCACAGGCACCCTGCCCGGCGTTGTCCAATGGGCCGCGGGACGCAGCATCGACGCCGTTACGGCAACACACAACGGGGCACGCCTGGCCGAAGCGCCCGCAGCCCCCCAGTGGATCTGAGTCTGTGGCCTCGGGGTAGCCGGCACAGCACGGACACCAGGAAACGGAGCAGCGGCGGGAATTCCCGCCGCTGCTCCGTTCTGGTAGGTATGGGTTGAAGTGCAGCAGCTAGGTCGCGGGAGCCGCCTGCGGGTTGTTGACGTTGACCAGCCAGGCAGTACCGAACCGGTCGGTGCACATGCCGAAGATGTCGCCCCAGGGTGCCGGTTCGAGCGGAACGGTGACAGTGCCGCCGTCGGCGGACAGCTTGTCCCAGTAGCCGCGCAGTTCAGCTTCGTCGTCGCCGCTGAGCGAAACCGAAATGGAGCTGCCGCTCGCGAGGTCCATGCCGTTGGGCGTGTCAGCCCCCATCAGGACCAGGCCGTTGCTGGCCGTCAGCATGCCGTGCATGATCTTGTCGGCTTCCGCCGGATCTTCGCTGGCGTGGAACTCGCCGAAAGTGCTGAGGGCCAGGTCACCGCCGAACACGGACTGATAGAAGGTCATCGCCTCCCGGGCATTCTCGCGGAAGCCAAGGTAGGGGTTGAGCGTCGTTGGCATGGCCGGTTCTCCTCGTGGTGCGGAAGTGAAAAGGATTCGGAACAGTCAACATCCTGCCGCACTTCCAGCCGCGTTCATAGGGTTCACGGGGTTCGGCAGGCTCAACCACCGGTGGTTGATTCAGGGCAAAAAACGGTACCCCACGCCGGGTTCGGTCAGCAGGTGGCGCGGCTTCCCGGGGTCGGCCTCCAGTTTCCGCCGCAACTGGGCCATGTACACGCGCAGGTAGTTGGCCTCAGTCTCGTAGGCCGGTCCCCAGACGTCCAGGAGGAGCTGCTGCTGGGTCACCAACCGCGAAGGGTTCCGGACCAGCAGTTCCAGGATGTTCCATTCGGTCGGCGTCAGCCGGACAACGTTCCCCGCTCTCGTGACCTGCCGCTGGGCCAGGTCCACGGTGAAGGAGGACGCGGCCACTGTGGGCACCGACGCAGGTTCCGGAACACGGCGGAGGAGCGCACGCAGGCGGGCCAACAGCTCGTCCAGTCCGAACGGCTTGGTGATGTAGTCGTCCGCACCGGCGTCCAGGGCGTCGACTTTGTCCGCTGAGCCGTGGCGTGCGGACAGCACCAGCACCGGCAGGGTGCTCCACCGGCGGAGTTCCCGCAGTACTTCGGCCCCGTCAAGGTCCGGCAGTCCGAGGTCCAGGATCATCACGTCCGGCGGACGGTGGGATGCGGCACGCAGGGCGGTGCCGCCGTCGGACGCTGTGTCCACGGCGTAGCCGTGGGCCTGGAGCGTGATCCGGAGCGCCTTCAGCAGGTGGGGATCGTCGTCGACCACCAGGACACTGGTGCGGTGGCCGGCCTGCGTGACGGAAGAACCCCTATGGTCCGTGTTCATGTGGCCTCCTGCCGCGGCTGCCCGGCCGCGTGGCGCGCGCCCGGCGAGCCGGTCGATAGGGCCAGTCTGATCACCATGGTCAGTCCGCCGCCGGGAGTTTCCTGTGCGGTCAGCGTGCCGCCCATGGCCTTGACGAAACCGTCAGCGACGGCCAGGCCCAGTCCCACCCCGGTGGCCTGGGGCCGGTCGTGGAGCCGCTGGAACGGCCGGAACATCTCCAGCACCTTCCCGGCGGGCACACCGGCGCCGTGATCGATGATCCGCAGTTCACCGGACGGATAGCCGTCCAGGGTGGCCGCGCCCATGCCATCGGAAGCGCCCGTGATGGTGATTCCCGCACCCGGCGCGTATTTGACGGCGTTTTCCACAATGTTCGCGATAACGCGCTCGAGCAGCACCGGATCGGCTTCGACTGTGGGCATGTTGGCCGGGAGTTCCACCCTGACCGTTCCGTCCGGGAGCCCGCGGAGGGCCGGAGCCACAACCTCGCTCCAACGTACGGGTCCAAGCAACGGCCGGACGGAATCGGCGGTGATCCTTGACATGTCCAGGAGGTTTCCCACCAGCTGGTCCAGCCGGTCCGTGCACTCGTCGATGGTTTCCAGCAGCTCCCTTTCTTCCGCCGGGGTATAGGTGACGGTCCGCTGCAGCAGGCCGCCGGCGGCGAGCTTGATTCCGGCCAGAGGCGTCCGCAGGTCGTGTGACACAGCCCGCAGGATCGCCGTGCGCATGGTGTTCCCCTCGGCCAGCCGCAGCACCTCGCGCCGGCTGACGGCCAGCTGGCGACGTTCCAGCTGGGCTTTCACGTGGACCGCAAACGCACCCAGGAGCCTGCTTTCCGCCGCCGGCACCTCCCGGCCGAACAGCACCAGCCGGGTGTCGGCGTCGACCGGTTCTGCGGTGCTGCCCGGCACGCCGGTGTCGCCATGCTCCCACCCTGCGGTGTCCCCCGCGCCGGCCACCAGCCGCCAGACCCGGCCGTCCGCGCCGCGGACTGCGGAGGTTCCCGACGCCGGGCCGGAACCTTCCGCTATGCCCTCCCGGCGGCTGAACACACCGGCGCCGGTGGCCCCAAAAGCGTCGAGGGCCTCCGCGAGTATCCCCTCCAGGGTGTCCTCCGAACGGGAGGCACCCAACGCAAGGTCGCCCAGCGTGGTCGCCTCCGCCCGGGCGCGGGCGGCTTCCCTAGACCGGCGGGCAGACCGGTCCACCACGCCGGCGACAGCCACGGAGACCCCCGCGAATACGCCCAGGGAGAGGAAATCCTGCGGATCACTGATGGCCAAATCCCCCAGCGGCGGCGTGGAAAAGTAGTTCACCAGCACGCTGCTCCACAACGCGCCGACGACCGCAGGCCACAACCCGCCCACCAGCGCCACTCCAACGGCGCCCGCGAGCTGGATCAGGACAGCGGTGGCAACGCTGTGGTCGAAGGCTGTAAGCAGGAGCTGCAGCAGTACCGGAAGGGATGCTGCGAGCGCAAAGCCAAGGCCAACCCTGGTCCGGCCCAGGTCAGGCCGCGAGCGCCGCGCGTTCTGTTGAGATGGGACGCGGGGAACCACCTGGACATCTACGTCCCCTGCACCGCGGACCACCCGGGCTTCCACGGTGCCGCCGGCGAGCAAACCTGCCAGCGCACCGGCCAGCGGCCCGCGGCGGGACTGCCCCACGACAATATGGGTGGCGCCGGACTTGCGGGCGTAGTCCAGAACCGACGTGGCCGCGTCCCCCGCGGAGACGGTATGGTACGTCCCGCCTAAGTCGTTGACGAGCCGCCGTTGTGCGTCCAAGACCTGGGGCGACTCGCCCGCGGCACCACCGGTGGTGCGGACGTGGACGGCCACCAGCTCGCCGCCGTCGCTCCTTTCGAGAATCCTGGCGGCGCGGCGGATGAGCTGTTCTGCGTCGTCGCTGCCGTTGAGGCCAATGACTATCCGTACCCATGCCATGCCGCCATTCTCCCACCACTAACCGGACCACTTTCGCCGGCCGCGTGGCAGCGCTGTGCTGTCTGTCGTAGGGGCGTTAAGGATGCGTCAAGATCCGCCGGAATCCGGCTTCGAGGCGTGCTGCGCGGACTAGATTCGGGTGTGCCCGCGGTGCTGTGCCGCAGGCTGAAAGGCTTCTATGACCACCATGAGCAGGCCCCCCGCCGATCCCTCGGCCCTCCGGCCTACGCGGAAGTCGGCCCTCGGCAGTTGGCTGATGTTCGGGCTGGAGGACGCCAAGGGCACCCATCCGGGTCCGGGCGGTCTCGCGGACCAGGAGAGGAAGCACCACTGGTGGCAGGTGATGTGCCTGACCGGCGTGGACTACTTCTCCACGCTCGGATACCAGCCGGCCATTGCGGCGCTCGCTGCCGGCGCCATCTCTCCCCTGGCCACCCTTGTGCTTGTGGCAGTGACCTTGTTCGGCGCGCTCCCGGTCTACCGCCGGGTTGCCGGCGAAAGCCACCGCGGCGAAGGTTCCATCGCGATGCTGGAGCGGCTGCTCCCCAAGTGGCGGGGCAAACTCCTGGTGCTCGTGCTGCTCGGGTTCGCGGCGACGGACTTCATGATCACCATGACGCTGTCCGCCGCGGATGCCACGGCACACCTGATCGAGAATCCGTTTGCCCCGGATGTCCTGCATGGCCAGGAGGTGGCCGTGACGCTGGTGCTGCTTGCTTTGCTCGCTGCGGTCTTCCTGCGCGGGTTCAAGGAGGCCATCGGCGTCGCCGTTGTACTGGTGGTCCTGTACCTGGGGCTCAACGTGGTGGTCATTGCCAGATCTCTGGTGGAGGCAGCGGCCCATCCGGTGGCCGTCGGTGATTGGTGGCAGACCCTGAACACGTCGCATGGGAATCCGCTGATGGCGGTGGCGATCGCCCTGCTCGTCTTCCCTAAGCTGGCGCTGGGGCTGTCCGGCTTTGAAACGGGAGTCGCGGTGATGCCGCAGATCCGTGGCGGCGCGGGCGATACCGAGGAGAACCCCGCCGGGCGGATCCAGGGGACCCGCCGGATGCTGACCACTGCGGCCGTGATCATGAGTTCCTTCCTGGTCACCAGCAGCTTCACCACGGTGGTCCTGATCCCCGAGCATGAATTCCTGCCGGGTGGGGAGGCGAACGGGCGGGCACTGGCGTTCCTGGCGCACGAATACCTTGGGCCGGGTTTCGGAACACTGTATGACCTGAGCACCATCGCCATCCTGTGGTTCGCCGGCGCTTCCGCGATGGCCGGTCTGCTGAACCTTGTCCCCCGCTACCTGCCGAGGTACGGCATGGCCCCTGCGTGGGCGAAAGCAGTCCGGCCCCTCGTGCTCGTCTTCACGCTGATCGGATTCCTGATCACCTGGCTGTTCAAGGCCGACGTCGATGCCCAGGGCGGTGCGTACGCCACCGGCGTCCTGGTGCTGATGACCTCCGCAGCCGTTGCCGTGACGCTCTCGGCCCGGCGCCTTAAACAGCGCAAGCGGACCATCGGCTTTGGCATCATCACGGTGCTCTTTGTGTACACCACGGTGGCCAATATCTTTGAACGTCCTGAAGGAATCCGGATTGCCGGCTTCTTCATCCTGGGGATCGTCAGCATCTCGCTGCTTTCCAGGGTGCTGCGCTCCTTCGAACTGCACGCCACGCACGTCCGGTTGGACACCCAGGCCCTGGAGTTCATGGCGGAGAATCTGTCCGGCCCCATCGGGATCATCGCCCATGAACCGCTGCGCCAGTCAGCGGACGCCTACCGGCAGAAGCTGGCGTCCGCCACCGAAGCTAGCCACTTCCCCGCCGACTACCAGACACTGTTCCTGGAAGTCATCGTGGATGATTCCTCCGACTTCGAGACGGCCCTGGAAGTCCGGGGCGTGGTGCGGCATGGGTTTGCCGTCCTTGAGGTGCACGGACCAGGCGTCCCCAACACCATCGCCTCGGTGCTCCTGCACATCCGCGATGTGACCGGGCTGATGCCGCACGTCTACTTCCGCTGGACCGAGGGCAATCCCGCAGTGAACCTCCTGCGCTTCCTGGTGCTGGGCGAAGGCGAGATCGCTCCCGTGACACGCGAGATTCTGCGCGAAGCCGAGCCGGATATCACCAAGCGGCCGTGGGTGCACGTGGGCTGACCGTTGACGACGGCGGGAGGTCACCCCCCGAGCTGGTGGACTGTGAAAGCGGTCAGGAACCCAACGGAAGCTGTGAGTCCCGTGAGGTTGTGATGCTCCTCGAACGCCTCAGGGATCATCGTGTCTGCGAGCATCGCCAGGATCCCGCCCGCCGCGATAGCGGTAATGAAGGCGACGACAGCTGCCGGCGCGTTCTCCAGCGCTACGTACCCGAGCAGTGAGGCGAGCCCGCACATCACGGCAATGCCTCCCCACACCCCAAAGATGTAGCCGGTACTGCGGCCTGCCTTCTTCATCCCGGCCGTTCCGGACAGACCTTCGGGAACGTTGGAGATAAACACCGCCACCAGCATGGCCGGACTGACCGATCCCGCGGTGATGAATCCGACGCCGAGCACTATGGACTCGGGGATCCCGTCGAGGAGGGCGCCGAAGGCGATGGCCGTGCCGCTGCCCGGGGAATCCTGCTCCGACGGTTGCTGGCCGCCGGAGCGTTTCCGGTGTTTAGCGCCGGCCCGGGACAGGAGCATGTTAACTCCGACGTAGACCACGGAGCCGGCCAGGAATCCGGCCACGGTGGGCCACAGGCCCCCTCCTTCAACCGCCTCACCGACGAGCTCGAACGCCAGGGCCGATATCAGCACGCCCGCCCCGAAGGACATGATCGAGGAGACGAGTTTGGACGGGATGGCCCATTTCCAGGACGCGGCCGCCCCCAGCACCAGGGCGCCACCAGCCAGGGTTCCCCACGTCAACGCCTGAAGCCACACCGGCATGCTGCCACCTTTCGTTTGTCCGCCCGGGGCTCACACGACGGACTGAACCGTTACGCCCTGAACCTATCCTCCACGAACCTATACTCCTAGGGCGTTGGGCGCACGGACCGTCCTTGTCTACTGACCAGGGCGGCAATTGTCGTAGGCTCAGGAGCATGGCCAGATACTTTGATGTTCATCCCCAGGATCCCCAGCCCCGCGCCATCACACAGGCCGTGAAAATCGTGCTCGACGGCGGGCTGATCGCCTACCCCACGGACTCCTGCTACGCCCTCGGGGCCCAGCTGGGCAACAAGGATGCGCTGGATCGGATCCGTAAAATCCGCAAGCTCGACGACAAGCACCACTTCACGCTGGTGTGCAAGGATTTCGCCCAGCTGGGCCAGTTCGTGAACATTGGCAACGACGTCTTCCGCGCCATTAAGGCCGTCACGCCCGGCAGCTACACATTTATCCTGCCTGCCACCAAGGAAGTTCCGCGCCGGCTGCTGCACCCGAAGAAAAAGACGGTGGGCGTGCGGATCCCGGACAACCGCGTGGTCCAGGCGCTGCTGGCCGAGCTTGGCGAGCCGCTGCTCTCCAGCACCCTGCTGCTCCCGGACGAGGAAGACCCACTGACCCAGGGCTGGGAAATCAAGGAACGCCTCGACTACGAGGTTGACGCCGTCATCGATTCCGGCGACTGCGGGGCGGAGCCCACCACGGTTATCGACTATTCGAGCGGGGTGGCCGAGGTGGTTCGTCGCGGCACCGGCGACCCGTCCCGGTTCGAATAAGCCCTTCCTGTATACGGGGACCGGCTCAAACGGACTCAGTCCTGCTTGCGGGCGCGGCTCGGCTGTACCCGTGGGGGCTCTCCGGGCATCTTCGGGTAGTCCGGCGGGAAGGGCAGCTCGCCGAGGCCGGCCTTGAGGTCCCGCTCCCACCACTCCAACAGCACATCGATGGTGCCCGGATGCGCCTTCATGTCTGCCCAGGGATCGCCAAGGGTCCTGAGCCGTTCCGGGACCGTCAGGATGGTGAAGTCCTTGGGATCCGCGTTGCCCAGTTCGTCCCAGCTGATGGGGCAGGAGACCGGCGCATGGGCCAGCGCGCGGGGGCTGTACGCGCCGGCGATGGTCCGGTCGCGGTTCGCCTGGTTGAAGTCCACGAACACCTTCACGCCCCGTTCCTCCTTCCACCAGGCGGTGGTGACCTTGTCCGGCAACCGCCGCTCCAGCTCGCGGGCCGCTGCGATCACCGCGTGGCGGACGTCCAGGAATTCATGGGTGGGCTCGATGGGCGCGTAGACGTGCAGGCCGCGGTTCCCCGATGTCTTGATGAACGTTTCCAGCCCGGCCTCCGCCAGCACGTCCTTCAGCGCCAGCGCGGCCGGGACGGCGTCGTCGAAGTCCGTGCCCGGCTGGGGATCAAGGTCGATGCGCAGCTGGTCCGGGTTGTCGGTGTTAGCTGTATGTGACGGCCACGGGTGGAACACCACCGTATTCATCTGCACCGCCCATACGGCCGCGGCAGGTTCGTCCAGGACCAGCATGGGGTGCGAGCGTGCGCTTGGAAAGACCACCTTCACCGACCGGATGAATTCGGGGGTTCCCTTGGGCGGGTTCTTCGAAAAGAACTGGTCCCCGTCGACGTTGTCAGAGTACCTTTGCAGCGCCACCGGCCGGTCACCGTTCGCGGCAATGAACGCTTCCCCCACATCCACCATGTAGCGGGCGAGGTCCAGCTTGGTCAGGCCCAAGTCCGGCCAGAGCACCCTGCTGGGGCTGGAAACGCGCATTTCGCGCTCGCCGTGCGGTCCGGGGACAGTGAGGGTGGTCTGTTCGCTCGCCATGGGGACAACCTACCCTGCGCCGCGCGCGGCGTCAGTACCTCGGCGCGTGGTTGCCTGCGATCCGGCATCATGGACCTATGGCCGCTGCTGAATTCCCTGTCACCTTCCCCGTCGGCGACGTCGAAGTCTCCGGCGTTTACGCCCGCCCGGACAACCCCTTTGGAACCCTGGTGCTGGCGCACGGCGCCGGGGCAGGTATGGAGCATCCCTTTATGAGCGGATTCACCCGCGGACTGAACGACGACGGCGTTGCCACCTTGCGCTTCAACTTCCCCTACCGCGAAGCAGGACGGAAATTCCCGGACCGGCCTCCCGCAGCCATCGCCGCCTGGCGTGCCGCCATGCATGAAGCAACGCGGCTCGGAGCCGAGCACGGTGATACCGGACCGGTGTGGGCGG
Organism: Pseudarthrobacter lactosi; assembly: GCF_055412785.1. Lineage (NCBI taxonomy): Bacteria > Bacillati > Actinomycetota > Actinomycetes > Micrococcales > Micrococcaceae > Pseudarthrobacter > Pseudarthrobacter lactosi. The sequence continues at coordinate 459,805 of NZ_JBVAYS010000001.1, read as the reverse complement.
CCGGTAAATCGTTCGGCGGCCGGATGGCGTCCATGGCCGTTGCCGACGGAATGGATAGTGCCGGACTCGTCTATCTTGGCTACCCCCTGCACCCGCCCGGTAAGCCGGAAAAGCTCCGCGACGAGCACCTCTACGGGCTCACGCTCCCCATGTTGTTCCTGCAGGGCACCCGCGACACCTTCGCGACAGCGGACCTGCTGGAGGGAGTGGTGTCGCGGATCGGCCCGTCAGCCGTCCTTGACTGGATCGACGGCGGTGACCACTCCTTCGCCGTCGCAGGGAAGAAGCGTGACGCAGCAGAGATCGGCGGGTCGCTGGCGCCGAAGGTGGCCGGGTTCATGCGGAGCCACGGCTGACGCGTCCATCGTCAGCTACGCAGCGTCCTCGTGCCACCAGCCTTCCCATGCGGTGGAGGTCAGCCGGCCGGTGGGGAAATCGGTCTTCGCAATCCCGCCATTGTGCGGGCGGCTACCCTCTCCGCGGCCGGCGTCAAAGAGGAAGTTCAGGCTACTCAAAAGCAACATAATTGTGTCCCTTCGTGTGGTGGTCTGGACCACGTTGTCCAAGTAGGAACGAGCCTAACTGCGCCATGTTTCAGCGCGTCGACGCAACGTTTCGGCCACGTATCGGACATCTCACCTGTGCAAACGGCGCAAGAAAGCCTCCCGACGGACCGGCGCTACATGCGGGCCTTGGTCCGGGCAGTCGGCTGAGCCGTCCAGGGATCCTCGGGCCACGGATGCCTGGGGTACCGGCCGCGCATCTCGGACCGCACCTGCGCATAGGGCCCGGACCAGAAGGAGGCCAGGTCATCCGTCACGGCGAGCGGCCGCCGCGCAGGAGACAGCAGGTGAAACAGGACAGGCACCCTACCGTCCACCAGCCGGGGCGTCTCAGCCCAGCCAAAGCACTCCTGCAGCTTTACCGCGACAACCGGCCGGCCGCCGTCGTCCGCGCCTTTCTGCCCAGCTTCTGCCTCGTCAGGCGCCGCCGGGCCCGACCCGACACCGCCTGAGGCCGCTCTGTCTGAAACCTCGGGGTAGTCGATCCGCACCATCGATCCACTCGGCACTTTCAGCGACTCAGGTGCCAGTTCAGCCAGCCGGGCGGCCTCCGGCCAGGGCAGCAACCGCCGCAAGGGGTCGGTGAGGTCGATGCTGCTGGTGGCGGCGCCGCCGGCCAATGCCTCAAGCTCCGGTCCTAGCCAGGAGTCCAGCCGTGCCAGCAGGGCCGGTTCGGAAACATCGGGCCACGGCTCGCCAAGTTCGCGGCGCAGTAAGGCGAGGCGGCGGCGCAAGGCGTCAGCCGCCGTCGACCATCCGATGGTTGCCAGGCCTTCCTTGGCGAGGGCGCGGGCCACAGCGGCACGGCCGTCCTCGGCGGAGGGGCGGACGGGGGTGGAGGACAGGCTGATGGCACCCAGCCGGCGTTCCCGCCTGGCCTTCACCCTGCCCTGGCTGAACTGCGCTTCCACCGTGTCGGTCAGGAGCTGGCCGGCGGCCGCCTCTGCGGTATCGGCGCCCAGCGGCGCCGCTGAGCGGATCACTGCGCCCGTGCCGGCGGCGTCCCGGCCGGCGGCGCGCGAAACTTCCGCCACGGCGAGCCAATCCTGCCCGCTCAGCGCACTGCCGGCCGGTAACCCCGCGCGCGTACCGGACGACAGCAGGTACCGTGCCGGGCCATCGCCCAGGACGCGCCGGGCCACGCGGTCCGGGAACGCTAGGGCGACGACGACTCCCACCGCCTCCGCCGCAGTCACCGGCGCGGTCCTGACCAGGGAGGCGATGGCGGACGGGCCGACGGCGGCGGCCTCCTTCCGCGCAATGGTCTCCAGCCGGCGGACGTCCTCCGCCCAGCGCCGGGCGGCGGGGTCCTTCCCGGTGCGAAGTACGGTCAGTAGCCGGGTGAGATCTGCCCCCGGGGCGCGCTGGTCCCCCGCCACGAGTGCCACTGCTTCCGCTGCGGCGCGGTGACCCACGGCAGCTGCGCCGTCGAGAAGTGCCCGCGCCAGCCTGGGATCGGACGGAACCCTGGCCAGCGTCCGCCCCAGCGAGGTGGCATGCCCGTCCCGGTCCACAGCACCGAGTTCGCGAAGCACCTCGATGGCTTCGCCCATGGCTGCCGCGGGAGGTGCATCCGGAAGCGCTAACCCGGCGCCGCCAGGTGATCCCCAGCAGGCCAGGACCAGGGCAGCACCGGTCAGGTCAGCGACCGCGATCTCGGGGGTCACATGCGCCGGCGCGGCACCATAGGTCCGCTGGTCGTAGCAGCGCACCACCCGGCCCGGCCCCTGCCGCGCGGCGCGTCCGGCGCGCTGTTCCGCGGAAGCCCGTGAGCAGGAAACAGTCACCAGTCCGGACATGCCCCGGCTGGCATCGCGCCTGGGTTCACGGGTCAGCCCGGAGTCGATCACCAGCCGCACGCCGGGGACGGTCAGGGACGATTCGGCCAGGTCGGTGGACACGATGATCCGTGCAGGGCCGCCCGGACGACGCCCCGACACTGCCTGGTCCTGCTCGGCCGGGCTGGCCTGGCCGTGGAGTTCCAGCACGTCGGTCCCCGCGGCCGCCCGGCCGCGGAGGCGGGCCGCGACGTAGGAGACTTCCCAGGCGCCCGGGACAAAAACCAGTGCATCGGTGCCCGCGTCCTGCCCCACAGCGGCGGTGTGGGCCTGCGCGGCCGTATCCACCACGTGGTCCAGGAACCCGCGTGTCACTCCGCGGTCGTCCAGCCGCGACGTGGCGGCTGGCACCCACTCCACCTCCAGGGGGTACAGCGCTGAGGGGCAGTCGACGACGGGAGCCGGACCGCCGTCGTCGTCTGCGGTCCCTTCGTCGCTTGTCCCCACGTTCCCGGCCGCGCCGCCCCCGATCAGTGCGGCGAAGCGGGGCGCGTCAAGGGTGGCGGACATGGCTACCAGGGTGAGGTCGCCGCGCAGTTGCCGCACTTCGGTGAGCATCCCCAGCAGCAGGTCGGTTTCGAGGCCGCGTTCATGGACCTCGTCCAGAATGACCGCGCCGATGCTCTCCAGGCCGGGATCGTCGAGCAGGCGCCGCAGCAGGATCCCCGGGGTGACAAACTCCACCAGGGTGGCGGACCCGGACTGGCGTTCACCGCGGACGGTGTACCCCACGCGGTCTCCGAGCCTGCTGCCATCCAGGGCGGCCAGGCGGCGGGCGGCGGCACGCGCCGCGACGCGCCGGGGCTGGGTGACCACCACGCGCCGGGACTTTCCTGCAGGCGCGGCGAGGTTGGCCAGCAGGGGTGGGACCAGCGTTGTTTTGCCGGTACCGGGTGGTGCCTGCACCACTGCAGTACCCGCCGCACCGCCGGCGCGCAGCACGGCAGCCAACTCCCCGAGTGTTTCAGCGAAGGCCAGTCCGGTGCTGATGGCCGACAGATCGAAGGTGCCGGCGTCAGAGGTTTCCGCGGGGATAGCGGCGGAGTTGGTTGGCGGTATCACCCGTCCATTGTCGCCGCTATCCCGCACGGGCGTCAGCGCAGGTGCGGCGGGATAGGTCAGACTGGAGGTCGTCGACCACGAAAGCAGGAATTCCCTTGATCAACCTCCAGCAGGACTCCGAAGGCTTCATCCGCATGAAGCGGCACTTTCCCGCCAGTGCCACTGTGACTGTCACGTTCAGCGACGGCTCCCAGGAGGAGGTCTCCGGCCGCCGGCTCAACGAGCTCTACGACGACGCCCTCGCCGTCTACCGTGCGCAGAACCAGCTTGATGCCAAGGGCTTTTCCCGTGGTCCGCAGAAAAAGGTCCAAACCACCATCGAGTTTGTCCCCGTCCAGCCAGGCATAGGGCAGTAACCCGGGCACGGCCCCCTCGCATCTGACGATGGCAGGTAAGCTCACCGCGACGGTTTGACCACCATCGCCGAACCGCCACCGCGCCGCACGGGCTCGGCCACGGCGGTCATGCTCTTGCCGGGCCCGAACTCGATGGCTGTCGCCGCACCGATCTCCGCAGCCGAGGTGAAGGCGTCCCCTGCAGGGACCAACTTGTGACCGTATGGTGCCAACGCGTCTCCATATGCCGTGATGAAGTCCGGTTCGGCCGTGACATTGGCAGTGTTGCGCTGGGATGCACGCGGCGCCGCCAGCGAGTCCAGAATGTTCATATCCAGGTCCACCCTGTTGAGGATGGTCTGCAGCACCGTCGTGATAATGGTCGATCCGCCGGGGGAACCAAGCGCCAGGAACGGCTTTTCGTCCTTGAGGATGATCGTGGGAGACATCGAGGACCGCGGGCGCTTGCCCGGCTCGATCCGGTTCGGGTCCGTGGGGACATAGACGGTGGAGAAGTCGGTGAGCTCGTTGTTCAGCAGGAACCCGCGGCCCGGCACCACCATGCCGGACCCGCCGGTCTGCTCGATCGTGAGGGTGTACTCCACCACGTTGCCCCACTTGTCAGCGACAGTCAGGTTGGTGGTGGAGATGTTTTCGGTGTCCTTCTCGTCTGCCGCTGCCGCAGGCGTAACCGGGCACACGCCGTCGTACTCTGACACGTCACCGGCCGGTACCGGCTTGTTTGCCGCCGTCCCGGGGTCAATAGCGCACGCCCGTTCCTTGCCAAACTGCAGATCGGTGAGTGCCTTAGTGGGGACGTCAACGAATGCCGGGTCCCCTACGTACTTGGCTCGGTCTGCGAAGGCGAGTGCGCTGGCCTCGAGGTAGTGATGCAGTGCGTCCGGCGTGGTCATCTCACGGAGGTTGAAGGGCGCCAGGATATTCAGCGCCTCACCGACTGTGGTGCCACCGCTGCTGGACGGAGCCATGCCGTAGACGTCGTAGCCGCGGTACTCAACGTGCGTGGGCTTCTGGTCCAGGGTCCGGTATGCGGCGAGATCCGCCGTCGTCAGGTGGCCGGCCGGAACAGGCAGCTTGGTGGTGTCGCTCTTGGGCGGTGACTGGACCGTGGCCGCGATCTCGGCTGCGAGCGGGCCGCCGTAGAAGGAATCCGTTCCCTCCTTCGCGAGGAGCCGGTAGGTCTTGGCGAGGTCCTGATTGTGGAAGATGCTGCCGACGACGGGCAGTTCGCCACCCGGGAGGAACAGGCTGCTTGTGGCAGGGAATGCTTCGAAGCGCGCCCGGTTGTCATCCGTCTGTTGGCGGAAGGTTTCATCCACCACGAATCCACGGTTGGCCACCTTGATGGCGGGCTTGAGGGCCTCGCCAAGGTCCAGTGTGCCCCACCGTTCCAAGGCCCGTTCCCACGTGGCCGGTGTCCCGGGGACGCCTACGGAGACGCCGCTGGTGACCAGTTCGGGGGTAAACCGGTATGGGATGCCGGCCGGGTTCGCCGGAGTGATGGTGGCCGGATTGATAAACGCGTCCGTAGGCATCGTTGCCGGCGCCGTTTCGCGGCCGTCGATGGTTCCGACTTTGCCGGTCTTAGCGTTGTAGAACACGAAATATCCACCGCCGCCGATGCCGGCGCTGTAGGGCTCGGTCACACCCAGGGTCGCAGCCGCGGCGACGGCTGCATCCGCCGCATTGCCGCCGTCGCGCAGGACCTCGATCGCCGCAGCGGACGCCTCCGGGTCAACGGTGCTCACCGCCCCGCCGTACCCCGTAGCCAACGGGGTTTTATCGGTCGCCCAGGGGTCTGCGAACGCGGGACTGGTCACCGCCCCTGTCGTTACGCTCAAGGCCAGGACAGCCGTCACAGCCGCCAATCGACGTCGCACACTAGGCATGATCTCTCCCAAGTCAGGGTGTTGCGCAGGGTGGGTTTGCGCCACGATACTCCGCCGGGTTGGGACTCTCAAGGCTCAACTTTTTGCCAGTGCCATGGGCAAGGGCCATGGCTTCAGGCCGATGCGCCGGCTTCGGTGGTTGCTGTGTCGGCCGGCGAGCGCCGGCGGCGGCTCGCCAGCAGGAACGGCACGGCGAAGAGTTCAATCACACCGCTGAAGGCAAGCGAGAGGGGATAGCCGTACACGTCCGCTGCCCGGCCCATCAGCGGCTGCACCACAATTCCACCGCTGGACCCCATCAGCGAGTCGAAGCTGAGCACCGTTGCCCGCTGCTGCGAGGAAATCATGTCATTGAGGTAGGCCTGCCGTACCGGGGTGCCCGCCGCGGAGACGAGGGCCCACAGCACCAGCAGCAGCAAAGCCACCCAGAACACGCGCGTAATGCCGAGCGCCACCAGGAACAGCGCGCCCATGGTGCTGCTCACCACCAGCACAGTGGTGCGTCTGCGGACCCGGCGCCGGACAGTTGGTGCCAACCAGCCGCCCAGGATCTGCGCTCCCGCCATAACGGCCGCCGCGAGTCCGGCGACGGAGTAGGCCCGCGGGTCCCCGAACAGCTCCAGCAGGTACGGTTGCAGCGCGTAGAACACATAGAACCCGATGCCGGCACTGAACGGGGCGGAAAGCATTACATACCGTACGGGCGGGTTCTTGAGGCCGCTCTCAATGGAGGCCTTCAGCACTGCACGGGTCGCTGTAAGCGGATGCGGGGAGCGTTCCGGAGTGAATCCAACATCGCGCATCAGCAAGAAGGCCACACTAAACATCGCCACGAGCACTCCGACTCGCACCAGGAACGGCACGCCCAGGTCAGTAACCTGGGCGATCACGCCGCCGGCCGCCGAGCCCACCAGCATCGCGAAGCCCGACACCACCTGTCCCCGTCCGAAGACGGTCTCCAGGTCCCCGTAATAACCGGAAAAATGCAGCGCATCGACGAGCCACGCCTCCACTGCCCCGGAGAAGAACGTGAAGCCCAGGCCCAACAGGACCGACACCACCGCCCAGGACCAGAACGGCGCGGATAACTGCCAGAGCAGGTAGTACAGGTAGGTGGAGACTGCCAGGGTGACGGTGCCGAGCAAGAATGAAACGCGGCGCCCCCAACTGTCCGCGATGACGCCGGTGGGTACTTCGAACAGGACCATGCCAGCCGTGAAAAAGGCGTTGGCCGCGAATGCTTCCAGGTTGCTCAGGCCGGCATCCAACAGAAAGAGCGTATTGATTCCCCAGATGAAGGAGGCCGCAAAGGTATTGCCCAGCGTCAGGGTGAGGTAGATGCGTTGGATCCTCCGCGCGGCGGCATTCATAGGCTGGCTTTCATGAGCCGCTGGGCACCGGGTCATGCCGGAGGTACCGGCGCCGGAACCGGCCGGTCCCGGCAGTCAGCGCACGGAGCTCCACGGCGTACTTCAGGAGTTCCTGGTCCGGTACTTCGGCGCTGATTTCAGTCAGCTCACCACCCGAGGTGGCCGTGCCGGTGAGCCTGCCGCGGCGTGCTGAGAGGTCACTCATCACGGCACCCACGTGCGCCTCGGACACGGTGATGCTGACCGAGGAAACCGGCTCGAGCAGCTGGATGCGACCGGCCGCGGCGGCCTCCCGGAGCGCCAGTGCGCCGGCAGCCTGGAAGGCGGCGTCGGACGAGTCAACGCTGTGGGCTTTGCCGCCCACCAGGGTGACGCGCAGGTCCACCACGGGGAACCCGGCGGCCAGCCCTTTCTGCATCTGCGCCCGCACCCCCTTCTCCACGGACGAGATGAACGTTCCGGGGATCACCCCGCCCACCGTTTTATCGACGAATTCGAACCCGCCGCCACGGTCCAGCGGCTCCACATCGATGTCGCAAACGGCATACTGCCCGTGTCCGCCGGACTGTTTGACCTGCCGGCCGTGGCCCGTTGCCGGGGCTGCGAACGTTTCCCGCAGCGGCGTCACCACGCCAACGGTGTGCAGCTTGACGCCCTGGTCGCGCAGCCTGTCCAGGACCACCTCGGCATGGGCCTCCCCCATGCACCAGAGAATCAGCTGGTGTGTTTCCGGGTTCCGCTCCACACTCAGGGTGGGATCGCCAGCGGCCACCTTCGCCAGGCTCCGGGCCAGCGCATCCTCGTCACTGCGCGAGTCCGCCTCGACCGCCACCGGCATCAGCGGCTCCGGCATCTCCCAGGTGGCCAGCAGCAGAGGCCGCTCCTTGGCCGAGATCGTGTCCCCGGTTTCGGCGCTCCCCAGTTTCGCCACCGCGCAGATATCGCCGGCCACACACTGCGCCACAGGACGCAGGTTGGGGCCCAAAGGCGAATACAGGTGGGTGAGGCGCTCGTCGGCGTCATGGTCCTGATGGCCGCGGTCCGCGAGCCCGTGCCCGCCGACATGCACGGGCGTGTCAGCACGCAACGTACCGGAAAAAACCCGTGTCAGACAGACCCTGCCCAGGAACGGATCAATGGTGGTGCGGACCACCTCAGCCGCCAGCGGCCCCTCCGGGTCGCAGGCTAAGGCCGCCGCGGGAGCGCCCGCCAGGTCAGTCGCCGCAGGGAGGCCGGCCTCCACCGGCGACGGGAAGCCCTTGGTCAGTACTTCCAGCAGTTCCGCCGTGCCGAGTCCGGTAACAGCCGAGGTGGGCAGGACCGGGAAGAAGGAACCACGGGCGACGGCGGTTTCCAGGTCCCCGATGAGGACATCGGTGTCGATGTCCTCACCACCCAGATAGCGGTCCATCAAGGTCTCATCCTCGCTCTCGGCGATGATCCCCTCGATGAGCCGGCCTCGGGCGCCCTCGGAACCCGCGCGCTCGCCGGGATCGGCGTCCCGGGAGCCGGCGGCTGCCTGCCCGGCGGAGTAGTCCGAAACTGTGCCCGTCAGCAATCCCAGCAGCCCGGTGGTTTCGCCGCCGGAGCGGACGGGGACGTACAGCGGCAGCACCGAGTCGCCGAACGCCTGCTGGCAGGCGGCCAGGACGCCGTCGTAATCTGCCCGGGGGTGGTCCAGACGGGAGATGACCACGGCCCGGGGAGTGCCGAGGCGTTCGCATTCGCCCCAGAGCGCCGTAGTGATGGCGTCGATGCCGTCCACGGCGGAGACAACAAAGAGGGCGGAGTCCGCAGCCCGCAGCCCCGCCCGAAGTTCGCCGATAAAGTCCGGATACCCCGGCGTATCCAGCAGGTTCACCTTAATGCCGTTGATGAGCAACGGGACCAGGGACAGTGTGACCGACCGCTGCTGCCGCACTGCTGATGGGTCGGAGTCACTGACGGTGGTGCCATCCGCGATGGAGCCTTTGCGTGTGATCATCCCGTGTGCGGCCAACAATGCTTCGACCAGCAGGGTTTTCCCGGCACCCGAATGCCCCACGAGCGCCACGTTGCGCACCTGCTTCGAACCCGCTGCCACGATGCCGTTGGAAGCATCGGCCCGGCGCACTTCCGGTCCTCCACGCCCCGGTGTCCGCGCTGTGTCCTTTGCGCCTCTCACTGACATGGGAACCTCCTGGCATCTTTGCCATGCACCGGGCCGAATCGTGTTCTTTGATTCGACACCCTGGCGGGCGCAAGGGCAAGAGCAACCACCGGGACGGGGCGGCCGCTGCGGTGGATAATGGCAGCCAGAGCCCAAAGTGCCATTGCGAGGAGGTCCCTGTGCAGCCGCTGCCGCGCATCACCGTGGAGGTTCCGGTCCTGGCGGTGGGATCAGCACCGTCTGACTATGAGGGCCTGGGCAGTTATGTCAACGCCCTGCGGAGGCAGCAGGGGCTGCACCTGACGCTGCTGCACATCGGCATCCTGGCGGATTTTGCGCAGGACGTCGCGGACTGGACGAAGGGGATCACCCCGGCCCGTGACGCTGTCCGGCAGACCACGGGCTGGTTGCAGGGGCTGCCCGTGCTGGACGGGTTTACGGGCACCTCGGAACAACTGATTGTGCTCGGCGACGGAGGCATCTCCGGACTCGAAGTGGACGTTCCCCGGCGGGTACACGACTATCAGGTGTCCCTGGTGCAGGGCCTCCATGATCTGCTGGACCGGCTCCTCGTCGACAATGTGGACGACTTCATCCTCGGCTCACCCGCCCTGGGGTACCGGTACCCGCACTGGGTGCCCCATGTCGCCGTCGGCCGTCCACTGTCGAGGGAACGCGGACCGCGAACCATTGCCCCGCTCACCGTCGCCTTTGGCCCGTCGCGGATCAGGAACGGCCGGTTCCTGCCGGCGGCTGACTGAGGAGCCAATGCATCAGAGCCTGCCCCGTTACTGCCGGTCAAGCGCTTCCAGTAGCCGTTTGACCGATCCGCCAAGGTTCCACTCGACGGCGAGGCGCTCCAGTTCGGCGCGCGATCCGCCGTCCACGGGGTGCAGCTGTGCTCCCGATTCCTCGAGGGTGGGAAGCTTGAGGTTGCGCACGATTCTTACCACGGTGGGCGCGACCGCCAGGTAGTCGGCGGCGGCGGCGAGCTTGGACTGCACGGAGGCGGACACCCCGCCTCCCGCGTCGGCGGCTGCAGCGAGCAAATTCTCCAGGGTGCCGTACTCGCCCAGGAGCGACGCAGCGGTTTTCTCACCGATACCGGCAACACCTGGCAGCCCGTCGGAGGCATCCCCGCGGAGCGTCGCGTAATCGGCATACTGTTCGGGCAGTACCCGGTACTTCCGGACCACGACGGCGTCCGTCACGACCTCGAGATTTCTCATGCCCCGCGCGGTGTAGATCACCCGCACCTGGCGGTCGTCGTTGACGGTCTGGAAGAGATCGCGGTCTCCGGTGACTACATCGACAGGGAGGTCCGCGTGGCTGGCGTAGGTGCCAACGACGTCGTCCGCTTCGTGTTCAGCAGCCCCCACGATGGCGATGCCGGCGAGCCCGAGGACACGGCGGATCATCGGAAGCTGCGCCTCAAGCGCGTCCGGGACCACTTCCACGTCGGGGGCGTCCGGCACAAGTTCGGCCACCCTGTGCGACTTGTAGGTCGGGATCAGGTCCACGCGCCACTGCGGACGCCAGTCATCGTCCCAGCACGCAATCAAATGCGTTGCCGCGTACTCCGTGGTGAGGCGGGCGATCATGTCCAGGAGGCCACGAACGGCGTTCACCGGTATTCCGTCAGTGCGGCGGATCGTGTCCGGCAAACCATAGAAGGCACGAAAGTACAGGGACGCAGTATCGAGCAGCATCAGGCGGTCCGGCATACCTGATCCTGACACGGAAGCGGCTGCCGGGCCATCCGTACTTGCCGGCGACAGAACCCTCCCATGAGGTTAGGATGCCACTAACGGTTCAAGCAGCGGACCAAAACTTCTGTGTTTGAGAGGTTCCCCCTTGGCCGAAAATGCACCCGGAAAGACCGTGCCCCGAGCGCCCCTGAAACAGGCTTCGGACCGGCACGCCCCGCCGCGTCATCAGGACGACGACCCTAACGGCGCAACGGCAGCGACAGATCGGAATGCTGTTCCCAATCCCTCCGGCTTCGACCGGGAGCACTGGCCGGGACCCTGAGCCCGGGTAATGTCATGCGGCGAGCGCGCAAATTCCGGACTGGCGACGCCGTCTGGGCAGAATGGACAGCATGACCCTTACGACCTTCGCCCTGATCCGCCATGGCCAGACAGACTGGAATGCGCAGCGTCGGCTCCAGGGAGCCACTGACATTCCGCTGAACGATGTGGGCCGGGGCCAGGCGCGCGACGCCGTTGACGTCCTGTCCGACTACGAGTGGGATGCGATTGTGTCCTCGCCGCTTAGCCGCGCGGCGGAAACGGCCACCGTCATTGCCGACGGGCTGGGACTGAGCGTGACCCGGCACATTCCGGCACTCGCCGAACGCAGCTTCGGACCGGCCGAAGGCCTGCAGGCCGGCCCCGAGCTGGAGGCCCTGCGCATCCCCGGCGGTTTCCGCGGCGCCGAAACCGAGGAAGACGCGGCCGCTCGCGGGTTGGGGGCACTGGAATCACTGGCCAATGAATTCCCCGGCCGCCGCGTCCTGGTGGTCGCCCACGGCACGCTCCTCCGGGTCAGCCTCAACCGCGCCATCGGCCGCACCCTGCACAGGATCGACAACGCCGTGCTGAACCTAGCCCACCACCATGCTACCGAGGGCTGGCACCTCGAATACTTCAACGGTGAGCGCGTCGTGGCTGCAGCCCGCAAGCATCCATCTCGTCCCCTACTCAACTCAGTCCCTGGCAGCTAGACTCAGAGCCGAGCGTCCGTGACAGCATCCGGACATTTGGAGAGAAACGGAGGTGGTTTTGATGACTGCTACAGCCGCGCGCCCAGAGCGCCCCGCACACATCAACCCAATCACCACCGTCTCCAGCACCCGCACGGCGTAAGCGCGCACCGCACCAACGGACAGGCCTAACGGCCGCAGGGCTACGCTGATTCCGGAGTCTGGAGACCTCCCCCGAGGACTCACCTTGAACAATTCCTCAGGCATCAGCCTGGACAGCTACTCCCTATCAACCTCCGACACGACCCCCGGGCCTGAAGGACCCACAAAGTACGGTTACTCCCCCGCTATCGCGGCGCATTTTGACGCGCACCAACCCGAAAACCAACGCCAACACCGCCACCTTGCGGACCAGCGCTACGAGCGCGGACGGGTGGTGCGCCTGGACCGCAACCTCGTCCTCACAGCCGTCGGCCGCGAACTCCTCCACCTGCCGTACCCGCTGGATGCCGGCGTTCCGGTCACCGGCGACTGGGTGTGGATCGGGCCCAACCGCGCGGGCGGCCGCCAGATCACCGGGATCCTCCCGCGCCGGTCAGAGCTCAGCCGGAAACGTGCCTTTGAAGAATCCTCGGAGGCGCAGGTTCTGGCCGCGAACATGGATGTGGTGGGTGTGGTGGTCCCGGTGGACCGGCCGCTCACACACAACCGCCTCGAGCGTACCCTCGTGGCCGCCTGGGACTCCGGCGCGATTCCTCTGGTGATCATCACCAAAGCCGATCTTGCAGACATAGCGGACGACGTCGTCGGGAAGGTCATCCTGCAGGCGGCGGGTGTGGACGTGGTCACCACGTCAGCCGAGAACGGAGACGGAATCGATGCTCTCCTGGCGCACCTGCCGCCGCACGGCACGCTGGTCCTCCTCGGTCCGTCCGGCGCGGGCAAGTCCACGCTCATCAATGCGCTGGCGGGTCGCGAGATCCAGCACACCGGCGAGGTCCGCTCCGGCGACTTCAAAGGCAAGCACACCACCACGTCGCGCGAACTCGTGCCGCTGGCGAACGGAGCCGTTCTCATGGACACGCCAGGCGTGCGGGGATACGGCCTGTTCGACGCCGGTGAAGGCCTGGGCGAGATGTTCGGGGACGTGGAGGAACTGGCCAGCCGCTGCCGGTTCGCTGACTGCGCCCACCAGCAGGAGCCCGGCTGTGCCGTGCAGGCGGCTTTGGCGGACGGGACACTCGATGAGCGTCGCTGGCTCAGCTATGGAAAACTCCAGCGCGAACTCGCCGCCCTGGCCCGCCGGACCGATGCCGCCGCCCGCCGGGCCTACCAGCGCGAGTGGCACCAGAAGGTGGTGGTGGCAGCCAAATCCCAGCGGTCCGCTGAACGTGACAGCTCCGAGCGGCGGGAGGAGCAACGGTCCAAACGGAAGCGGCGCTGAGCCGGACGTTCGCACTCACGCTTGCTCCCCCGTCGCGATGATGGCCACCGCTTGACGATCAGGGTCGTTGACCCTGTTCGGGCCCTGTCGGATCCGCAGGCGGGGGCGGCGGGGGAGCATCCGGCGGACGGATGGCCGGTGGAAGGGAGCTATCCGGCGGGGGCGGGGCGGGGAGCGTCCTGCCGTCGCCGGCACTTGGCTGCCACGCCTGGCGTTCCGATGCGCCCTGGTCCAAGCGGAATGGCGGATAGTCATCGCGCATTAGGGCTGCGTAGGTGATAACGCGGTAGATCCAGCGGTTGAAACCCATCAGCAGGTCGAACAGCGGGCGCGGGTAGCGGCCGCTGAACATCAGTATTACCGCTGCAACAAGGACCAGGAAGCCGAACAGCGAAAATCCCGTCCCGGTCTGGTATGTCACGCCTGCGGTCTCGGGATCGCTCCAACGGACGGTGCTGGTGCCGGTCAGCGCCGCAATTATGATGAAGTGCGGTAATGCAAGGAGCCACCATTTCACCAGCACCAGTCCACGGGACAGCCGTTCCGGGTAATCCACTTCGAAATCAGCAGGGTAGTCCGTCCTGGCAAGGGTGAAGGGCGGATACCTGTCCGTGCCCAGCGCCCCGTAGGTGTAGAAGGCCACCCGCCAGCCCCAACGCAGTACTCCCACGTTGAAGTTGAACAGGGAATGCGGATAGCGGCCCGTAAACAGGATGGCAAACCCGGCAAATAAAGTGACCACCATAAACGCGAACCACAGGAAGAACAGCACAATAAAGTGCGGGATAGCCAGGAACCACTTCACCAGCCACATCCATCTGGAGAGCATCGGGTCGAGTTCACCGCGAAGCCGCGCCGGGTAGGGCGACAGGCCGGCGGCAGCCTGAACGTTCGGGGTCTGGACGTTCGCAGCCTGGCCAGCGGGGCCCTGATAGGCGGACGGTTTTGCGGCGCCGGGATATGCAGCCGGGACCGCACCTGGCACCGCACCTGGCACCGCAGCGGTGGGCGGCGTTGTGTGACGGCCCAACCCTTGGGCGCCAAAAATCAGGAGTGGCACGCCGAGAACCAGCAGGATGGCCCCCGCTGTCAGCAGGCCTGCGGCTATCGGGCCGAACAGCTCGGACCGGAACCCGGCCTGCAGATCCGCAGAAACTCCGGCGCTGGCATCGGCGTTCATGACCACCACGGACCAGTCCCCGGCCTCAATTTTCCAATCCAGGCTCCGTTCGCCGCTGCCCGCTGTGGAAGCCACCCAGAAGTCCTGGCCGGCGGGGGCTGACGGTTGGGTCGTGCCCTGCACCTCCCGGTACTCGGCGCGGAACGGCCGGAACTCCACATCCCGCAGTTCGGAGTAGTTGGATCCGGCGAGGTAGCGGTCAACATCCGCCCTGGGCGCTATGCCGATAAAGATGTCTTTGTCTGAATTGGCAGATTCCGCCCCTATCCGGATGCTGCCCACGTCGAAAGGCAGGGGTCCCGGGTAGGAGTCTCCTCGCATGTTGTCCGCGCGGGCGGACACGATGGCCGTGGAATCGACGGCAAAGCGTTCCCTCGGAGAGGTGAGGTATCCGCCGTCGTTCTGGAGCGAGTTGACCCACGAGGCGCCAATGCCCCCAAAGAGCAACCCACCGCCCAGCATCGATAGCAAAATGCCGAGAACGAGCATGGTGATGGAGCGAGCACGCATGGGATTCCTCCCTCGTCGTCGTTTTCGGATATTTCGGCGCCGGCCCGCCCCGCTTGAGTCGCGCCCAGGCAAAACAGTGTCCACTGGAACGACAGCGTCTACTGGAACACAGGCGCCGAGTACTTCGATTTGTGAGCCGGCGATACGTTGCCTGGCACCCGCCCCGGCTGGCTGGGTGGGCTCGTTCTCTGAAAACCGCCTTCCGATGGAAGGGCATCCACGCGGGCCGGTGGACCGGGCTGCTGCCGGTGAAAACAGACTACGCCTGCAGGGAGCCGCCATCTAGGTTCTGCGGCGTGGTTGGGGGTTTTTGGACCCGCTACTGCCCTGCCGGCATCACCGGCGGCACGAACTGGAATGTCATCCCGAGCAACCAGACCAGCAGCAGCACCACCGGCAGGTGGAACAGGAACTGCAGGAACGTGAAGCCCACGAGGTCCCGGGCCCGGAGCCTGAGCACCGCGAGCAGCGGCAGCATAAAGAACGGGTTGATCAGGTTGGGCAGGGCCTCGGCGATGTTGTAGATCTGCACGGTCCAGCCGAGGTTCATCTGCACATCGGTCGCGGACTGCATCACGTAGGGCGCCTCCACAAGCCATTTGCCGCCGCCGGACGGGACCAGCAGGCCCAGCACGGCGGTGTAGAGCGCAATGACCACCGCGAACGCGCCGCCGCCGCCGATATCAGAGAAGAACTCGGCCAGGTGCGCGGAGATGGTCATCCCGCCGTGGCCGGTTGCTTTGGTCAGGATGGCTGCCATGGCCGCGTACAGCGGGAACTGGACCAGGATCCCGGCAGTCGCCGGAACGGCTTTCGTGACGGCCTGCAGGAATTTCCGCGGTGTCCGGTGCAATACCAGGCCCAGGATCAGGAAGACCAGCAGATAGCCGTTAAGGCTGCTGACCACGGTCAGGAACGGCTTCGTCAAGAACTGGGAGACCAGCCAGCCCAGGGTCAGAACGCCCGCAAGGATCGGCAGGATCATGCTGTATTCGAGCCATTCGCCCGGACGTGAACGTGGCGCCGATTCGCTGGGTTCGTCGTCGAGATCGACGCCGAGATCCTCCGCAGTGCGGATTGCACCGCCCTGGGGTGCGGAGAAGTGCGCGATCACGGTTGTGAGGGCCATCAGGATGGCGAGGGTAAGCAGTGACTGCCACGTGAAAATCGTGGCCCCGAAGTCCAGGATGCCGGTAATCTTCAGCAGGGCCGGCGGCAGCGACGCGGCCGTGGCCTGCAGCTGGGCGGCGGAAGAGGACAGCCCCAGCGCCCAGACGGCTCCGAGTCCCATAAACGCCGCCGCGCCAAGCGCCCGATAGTCCACCGTGAGGTCCTTGCGGCGGGCAATGGCCCGGGCCAGCAGGCCGCCGAAGATCAGGCTCAGGCCCCAGTTCAGGAAGGACACGGACATGGACATCAACGCCACGAAGCTGACCGCCGTGCGTGCCGTCGCAGGGATCAGTGCCAGCCTGTTGATGAGCTTCGCCACCGGCGGCGACGTGGCCACCACGTAACCGGTCAGGACCACCATGGCCATCTGCAGCGTGAACGCCGTCAGATCCCAGAAACCGTTACCGAAGGAGTCCGCGATCGACTGCGGTGAAGCACCGATGGCCAACGCGGCGACTGCGATGATGACCACGCCCGCCAGGGCAAAGATGTAGGCATCCGGAAACCACTTCTCGGTCCAGGCCGCCATCCGTTGGGCTACTCTGGCGAGCCCGCGTTCTTCGGTTCCGGTGTTCGTCAGGACTGTGTCAGCCACAGTGGACTACCTCTCCATTGAGTGCAATTGCGTACCCGAGGGAGTCTAGTTCCGAACCCGCGGGAACCGCGGTAACCCGTTGACAGAAAGTGATCGATAACTAACAATTGTGTTATCGATCACTTTAGGAAGCAATGAACCCGTCACTCCGACCGGATACCGCTTTCCTTCTCGGCCAAAAGTTCCTGGTCAAGGGCACCGCCACCACCGGCATCACGTAGCCCCGGACAGCATCAGGCGCCGACGACGACGCCGCCCACGAAAGGACTCACATGAACCACAGCCCAACCCGCCGCAGCTACCTAAAGCTCTCGGCCGCCGTCGCGACATCCATCCTGGCCCTGTCAGGATGTGCCGCCGGCACTCCTGCGGCGGAGGAGACGGGCCCGGTCACCCTCAGGTTCACCTGGTGGGGCGGGGATGCCCGCCAGAAGGCAACCCAGAAGGTCATCGATGCCTTCCACGCCGAAAACCCCAACATCACCGTGGTGGGCGAGTACGGCGACTGGAACGGCTACTGGGACAAGCTCGCCACTCAAGTGGCCGCGAACGATGCCCCGGACATCATCCAGATGGACGAGAAGTACGTCCGCGAATATGGTGACCGCGGAGCGCTGCTTGACATCAAGAAACTCAACGGACTGGACACGTCCGGCATCGAACCGGACACCCTCAAGAGCGGCGAGGTGGACGGCAAGCTCGTGGGGCTGGTCACCGGCGTGGCCACATTCTGCATCGCTGCCAACCCCAGCGTCCTCGCCAAGGCCGGGGTGGCCATGCCCGATGACACCTCCTGGACGTGGGAGGACTACCGGAAGCTTGGCGAACGGATCAGCCGCAGCGGCACGGGCACCACCGGCGTCGGCGTACAGTACGGCGACCAGGACCTCTATATCTGGGCCAGGCAGAACGGCGACCGGCTCTACGACGACGCCGGCAAGGTGGTCATCAAACCCGAAACCCTCGTCTCCTTCTGGAAGCACACGCTGGAACTGTCCACGTCCGGTGCCGGGCCCAAGCCCTCGGCCATCATTGAAAACGCCTCGGCCTCGCTGAACCAGACTGCCCTCGCCAAGAACGAGATGGGCCTTGCCGGCGTGTTCAGCACGCAGCTGACGGCATTCTCGGGGGCCGCCGGCCAGGAACTGAAGCTGCTGCGCCTCCCCGGCGAGTCCACATCCAAGGAAGCCGGCGCCTACTACAAGCCGTCCATGTTCTGGTCCGTTTCGTCACGCACGAAGCACCAGGCGGCCGCCGAAAAGTTCCTGAACTACCTGACTAACAGCCAGACCGCCGGCGACATCATGCTGACCGAACGCGGCATCCCTGCCAACACCAAGATCCGTGCGGCCATCGCGCCCAAGCTGAACGCCACCGACAAGGCCGCCATCGACTTCACCGACGCCATCGCAGACGAGGTCCGGCCCGCCCCGCCCATCACACCCGCCGGCGGAAGCACCATCCTGGACATCCTCAGCCGCTACACCTCGGACATCCTCTTCGAGCGGACAACGCCCGAGAAGGCCGCCCAGCCCTTCATCGACGAACTCTCCTCCTCACTCCGGAAGTAGCCATGACCGACACTCCAGACACCACCAACACCGGCGGAACTCCCCTGCGCGTCGCCTTCCTCGGCACCGGCGGCATCGCCAACGCCCACGCCGAAGCGGTGCAGCAGCAGCCGGATGTGGAGCTCGCCGCCGCCATCGACGTCGACGCGTCCCGTGCCGAAGCCTTCGCCGCCAAATGGGGCGTCACCCGCACAGCGGCGAACCTCCAAAACGCGGTCGACCGCGGCGGGCTGGATCTTGTAGCCATCTGCACCCCGCCATCCAGCCACTTTCCGCTGGCACTGGAGGCGCTCTCGCTCGGGCTGCACGCCGTTATCGAAAAACCCCCTGCACTCTCCTTGAGCCAGATGCGGCAGCTCGAAGCGGCCGAAGCCGGATCCGCGGGATCCCTCAGCTGCATCTTCCAGCACCGGTTCGGGTCCGGCGCCCAGCGGCTGCTCGCCCTGCAGCGCAACGGCGCCCTCGGCCGGCAGCTTGTGGGAACCTGCAACACCCTCTGGTTCCGCGATCAGCCCTACTTCGACGTGCCGTGGCGCGGGCTCTGGGACGTGGAAGGCGGCGGGCCCACCATGGGCCACGGCATCCACCAGTTCGACCTGCTCCTGCACCTGTGGGGTCCTTGGTCCGAAGTCACCGCCTTCGCCGGCAAGCTCGCCCGGAAAACCGATACCGAGGATGCTTCCGCCGCCGTGGTCCGCTTCGAATCCGGCGCGATCGCCACCATCATCAACTCCGTGATCTCGCCGCGCGAAACCTCCTACCTACGGCTGGACTACGAAAACGCGACCGTCGAACTCGACCACCTCTACGGCTACAGCGACCACAACTGGACGGTAACACCGGCACCCGGCCAGGACGCCGCCGTCGGCCTCTGGACCCAGGGTGAGGACCACGCAAGCGGTCACGCGGCGCAGTACGCGGCCATTATCAGCAGCCTGCACAGTGGCGAAGATGCTCCGGTTTCCATCACCGATGCCTACGCCACGATGGAGCTGGCGGCCGCGATCTACGCGTCCAGCGTCAGCGGAACCACCATCGCCCGCGGCCAGATCGACGAGTCCAGCCCGTTCTTCACCCGGATGGACGGCCACCTTGAACCCTGGAAGCAAGAGGAAGCACTCAACGCATGAACACCTCAACAGCACTCACCTGGCGCGATGACAAGCAGTCCCTGACCGTCTCGCTCGGGGACCTGGAAATCGCCACCTACACGTACGACGCCACCGACGAACAGCGCGAATCACCGCGGCCGTTCTTCCATCCCCTGCGCACCACAGCTGGGGAAACCGTGAGCGTCTACCGCCCCTGGGACCATGTGTGGCACAAAGGCATCGCCTGGTCACTCCCCCACTTCGGCGACGACAACTTCTGGGGCGGACCCAGCTACCGCCGCGGCGAAGACTACAAGTGGCTGCCCAACAACGGAAGCATGCGTCACGAACGTGTCATCGACGCCGGACTCGAGGACGGCACGTTCCACTTCTCGCACGCGCTGACCTGGTGGACCCAGGACGGCAGACACGTGGTCGATGAAGCCCGCACCATCCGGGTCAGCCCGGCCGCTGACGAAAGCTCCTGGAACCTGGTCTTCGAAACGGCCATGACCAACGTCTCCGGCCGCGACATCCAGATCGGCTCGCCCACCACCGAAGGCCGGGAGAACGCCGGCTATGGCGGACTGTTCTGGCGCGGACCCCGCGAGTTCGCCGGCGGCCGGATCGCGGGCCCGGGCGGGGCCACCGGTGAAGAGCTGCGCGGCACCCGCGGACCGTGGCTTGCGTTTGTGGGCCAGCACGATGACAGCTGCCGCTTCTCCACCGTGCTGATCGCCGATGACACGGCCAACGCCCAGCACCCGCCGGAGTGGTTTGCCCGGTCCGAGCCGTTCGCCTGTTTCGGGCCCGCCCCGTTCTTCAGCGCGGAGGTCACGTTTGCCGACGGAGCCACCATGGTGAACCGGTACGCCGTGGTGATCGCTGACGGCGACTCCGACGAGGCGCGGCTCGACGCCCTCGCAGCGGCCGCGGCCGGTTCGCTGGGGCAACAAAAGGTGGCATCGCACGCATGACGGCAACCCAGCAAACTGCGCCGTTCCCCGGCGCAGTGGCCCTCACCCGGCTTGGCGTCTACGACTGGCAGGCGGCCGACGGCGTGTGCGGCGGATCGCCCCACATGCACACGGCTTCCACCGAGGCCTACCTGGTGCTGGGGGGCAGCGGACGCGTGGAAACGGTTACGTCCTCCGGCTACGAGTCCCACGGTCTGGCCCCCAACGACCTCCTGTGGTTCAGCCCGGGGACGATCCACCGGATCGTGAACACCGGCAACCTGGACATCCTCGCCATCATGCAGAACGGAGGTCTGCCGGAAGCAGGTGACGCAGTCCTCACGTTCGAGGCGGACATCGTTGCAGACCCGGAGAGGTATTCCCGGGCCGCAACGCTCGACGCCGGGTCCGCGCCGTTGTCGGAAGCGTTGGCTCACGCTGCCCGCACCAGGCGGGACGCGGCGTTCTCCGGTTACCAGCGGCTGAAGGACGCCGCGCTGGAGGGCAACTTCGACGTCGTCGAGCAGTTCCACCGCGACGCCGTCCGGCTGGTCCAGTCCAGGGTCCCCGGGTGGCGGGAACTCTGGAAGGCGAGAATTGCACCCGAGGCGGCACAGACGGAGCAGTGGCTGGCGGAGCTGGCAGAGGGCCGGTTCAACCACTTCATGGACGCCGCCGTGTCCCGGACGGCGCCGGCTGGCACGGAACGGAGTTTTGGCATGTGCGGGATGCTGCAGAAATGGGATACCGGCGGACCTGCCTGAGCCACGGATGCGCGTGCGTCTCCGCCAAAGCGGGAGGGATTAGGCTGGAGCCGGATCCCTCCCGCGACAACCGCAGGACAAAAATCTGAAGGGACGCCCCATGGTGCAATCAACTGTAGGACCGGGCCGGTCCAAGGCACCCACGATCTATGACGTGGCAGACCTGGCCGGGGTGTCGCACCAGACTGTGTCCCGCTATCTGCGTGACAAGTCGAAACTGAAGCCGGCCACCGTGGAGCGGGTTGAAATGGCGTTGTCGGAGCTGAACTACACTCCGAATCTCGCGGCGCGGTCGCTGCGATCGCGTGAGCTCTACCGCGTTGTGGTGGTGGTTCCCGAAGCCTCCCTGTACTTTCCGGCGCGGATGCTCAACGGAGCAGCCGGGGCAGCCCATGCTGCGGGCTACCGAGTGGATGTCATCGCTATGGAGGGAACCGCCGAGGCCCGCGCGCAACAGCTCCGCAACCTGTTGTCCGGAGAGGACATCGCCGGGATCTTGTCCTTCGTGCCCCGGCCCAAGCCTGCGGTAGCCGTCGATGGCGATTCAGCGGTCCCGTTGGTGGTGGCCGGCGAGTACGACAACAAAATGCGCGCCCGCGGGAGCCTGGCGGACGGCACGGCAGCGGGGAAAATCGTCCAATACCTGGCCTCGTTGGGACACCGGAATTTCTTCCACGTTGCCGGACCTGCCGCCTGGCCGTCCGCCCGCAACCGCAAGGCTGCCTACGAGGAAGCCATCGCGGAACTGGGATTGACGTCCGTGGGCATCGCAGCCGGCGACTGGTCCCCTGCGTCCGGCTACGCTGCCGGCAAGAAGATTGCCGGCCTGAAGGATGTAACCGCCGTTGTGGCGGGCAACGACCAGATGGCCATCGGCGTCATCCGCGCCTTGCACGAGAACGGCATACCGGTGCCGGGGGCAGTTAGCGTGTTCGGCTGGGATGACATGGCCGAATCATCGTTCTTGATTCCATCCCTCTCAACCGTGCATATGGACCTCGAGACGCTGGGCGCCCGGAGCATGAACGAACTCATCGCACGGATTCGTGGCTTTAACACGTCGGCCGAAACGCTGACGCTGGACCCCATGGAGCTCGTAATGCGGGAGTCGACAGGACCAGTGCCGGCCCCGGGCGCGCAGGTTTAGTCTTTTGAATGGTT
Organism: Pseudarthrobacter lactosi; assembly: GCF_055412785.1. Taxonomy (NCBI): domain Bacteria; kingdom Bacillati; phylum Actinomycetota; class Actinomycetes; order Micrococcales; family Micrococcaceae; genus Pseudarthrobacter; species Pseudarthrobacter lactosi. The sequence continues at coordinate 437,432 of NZ_JBVAYS010000001.1, read as the reverse complement.
CCCCGCCCTAGTCCTCGAGAACTCCGTTGCAGAGACGGTTGACCACTTCGGTGAGCATGGCCAGGCCGGCCACGATGTCCTCGTCGGTGGTGTATTCGTGTTCGTTGTGGGAGATTCCGTCCACGCTCGGGACGAACAGCATCACGGTGGGGACCAGGTCCTTCATGTTGATCGAATCGTGCCCGGCGAGGGTCATGACCTGCTTGCTGGACAGGCCCAGGTCCGCGGCCACCTTGGCTGCGAGCTCAACGCCTTCAGTCTGGTACGGGGTCACCGGCCAGGAGTGCGAGTGGTTCCGCTCCACGCTGACGTTGGCCGCACGTTCAATCGCCGGGATCCGTTCGTGGAGCAGCGCATCGGCCTTAGCCAGGACGGACTCGTCCGCGCTGCGCAGGTCCAGCAGCATGTTTACCCGGGACGGGACCACCACTGGCGAGTTAGGGTAGACGGTCAACTCACCCACGGACGTGTGCAGCACGTCCGGGAACCGGTCAGCCAGTTCGCGAGCGGCCACCACGAGCATGGCGGCGCCCAGGAGGGCGTCCTTGCGGTCCGCGATCACGGTGGAACCGGTGTGGGCCTGCTCGCCGTGGACCACAAATTCATACTTGTTGGCCGCCCAGCTGGACTGCACCAGGCCGATGGTGATGCCGTCGCGCTCCATGCTGCGGCCTTGCTCAATGTGGATTTCGGCACAATACGCAGCCGCGGGCCCGGCGTAGTCCCCCCGGCAGCCGATCCCGTCCAGCGCCTCGCGGACACTGATTCCCTGCGTGTCTGTGGTGTCGAGTGCCGTTTCAAGGGCGAGCTTGCCTGTGTAGACCGAGGACCCCATCATGGACGGCTTGAAGCGGGAACCTTCCTCGTTGAACCAGTTCACCACGGCAATGTTGAACTTCGGCTTCCCGGAAGGAGCGCCGGCCCACTTTTCCACAAGCCGGAACGCTGCATGCGCCGCGGCCAGGACCCCGAAGGCACCGTCATAACGGCCCGCCGTCGGCTGGGAATCCATGTGCGAACCGACCACCACGAACGGTGCCCCCGGGACGGCCTCAAAAAGGCCCCACTGGTTGCCGGCGCGATCAAACTTCACCGTGAACCCGCGGGCCTCCAGCAGGCCCGTCAGCCAACGGCGCTGCTCGCCGTCGGCAGCGGTGGCTGCCTGTCGGTCCACGCCGCCGTTTTCCGTGGCGCCGAACTGGCTCATAACGCGGAAGTCTTCAACGAAGGCGGCGTCTGGGGCGGTGAAGGTAGGTGTTGAGGTCATGGTGTTCCCCTATGAACGGTGATGGGTTTAGCGGTGGGAGGTGGTGACGGATTTGATGCGTGTGTAGTCTTCCAGGCCGTAGATGGAGAGGTCTTTGCCGGTGCCGGAGTGTTTGAAGCCGCCGTGGGGGGCTTCGGCGGGGATGATTTGGTGGCAGTTGATCCAGACGGCGCCGAAGTCGAGCTCCATGGACACCCTGGTGACGGTGCCGTGGTTGTTGGACCAGACGCTGGAGGCGAGGGCGTATTTGGTGCCGTTGGCCAGTTCGATGGCTTCTTGCTCGGTGGTGAAGGGCTGGACGGTGAGGACGGGGCCGAAGATTTCGTCGCAGACCACTTCGTCGGTTTGGAAGACGCCGTCGATGACGGTGGGTTCGAAGTGGTAGCCGGTGCCGGTGCGTTTGCCGCCGGTGAGGATGGTGGCGTTGGCCGGCAGCCGGGTCATGAAGCCTTCGACCTGGTCGAGTTGGGCGGCGCTGTTCAGCGGGCCGAGGTCCGCGTCGTCGCCGCCGACTTTCAGGGCGGTTGCGGCCTCGGCGAGGGCGGCGGCGAACTCGGCGTGGATGGATTCGTGCACGAGGACGCGGGTGATGGCGGTGCAGTCCTGGCCGGCGTTGAAGAACGCACTGAGCGCGATTTCCTTAGCGGTCTGGGTGATGTCGACGTCGGCGAAGACGATTGCGGGTGCTTTCCCGCCGAGTTCGAGGTGGACGTCTTTCAGGGTTTTGGCCGCTGCGGACATGACGTGGGCGCCGGCGCGGGTGGAGCCGGTGATGGACACCATTTCGGGGATGTCGTGCTCGACCATGGCCGCGCCGGTGCCGCGGCCGCCGCAGAGGATGTTCACGACGCCAGGCGGGAAGGCTTCCTGGGCGAGTTCGCCGAGGACCACGGTGGACCAGGGGGTGGTGTCGGCGGGTTTAAGCACCAGGGTATTGCCCGCAGCCAGGGCCGGCCCGATCTTCCAGATCGCCATCATGAACGGGTAGTTCCAGGGCGTGATCTGCGCGACCACACCGAGGGGTTCGCGGCGGATGGTGGAGGAGAAGCCCGTCACGTATTCGGTCTGTGCTGTGCCGGAAACGACCCGGCAGGCACCGGCGAAGAAACGCAGCTGGTCCGCGCCGCGCAGGATCTCCAACTCGCGGGTCGCGGCCCGCGGCTTGCCCGTGCAGGCCACTTCGGCGTCGAGGAGCCGGTCGGCGTTGGCTTCGATGAGGTCCGCGAGCTGGAGCAGCATCCCCTGGCGTTCGCCCGGGGTTGTCCGCTTGTAGCTTGTGAACGCCTGCTGCGCGGCCTGGAAGGCTCGGTCGGTGGTGGCGGTGTCGCTGTCCGGGGCGGTGCCGATCTGGACCCCGGTAGCGGGGTCGAAGAACGGCAAGGAAGCCGCAGCCGGAACGGACTGGCCGTTGATGATGTTGTTCAGGGTGATCACGGGGGGCTCCGGTCAGTTGCTGGCGGTCTGGGGCGAGCGGGTGGTGGGGTCCTGGGGCAGGTGCAGCACGGCGGGGAGCCCGGACTCGATGGCGCGGCGGAACGCGGGCGCGAAGTCCTCGGCCGTTTCGATCCGTTCGCCGTAGCCGCCGTAGGAGCGGGCCAGGGCGGCGAAGTCCGGGTTGGTTATGTGCGTGCCGGAGGGGCGGCCCGGGTAGTGGGCTTCCTGATGTTCGCGGATGGTGGCGAAGATGCCGTTATCCACCACCAGGACGATGAATTTCGCGCCGTGGCCCATGGCGGTGGCGATTTCCTGGCCGTTCATCATGAAGCAGCCATCCCCGGCCACGGAGATGACCTGCCGGCCCGGGTAGGCCAAGGACGCGGCCACCGCTGCCGGGATCCCCATGCCCATCGCACCGTTCCGCGGCGCGGCCAGCGAGTTGGCGGTGTTGTGCTTGAGGTAGCGGGCCGGCCAGAGCGAGTGGTTCCCCGCCCCGTAGGTGATGACGGCGTCGTCGTCCATTTCCTGCTTCAGGATTTCCATCACAACGCCGAGATCCACGCCCGTCCCGCCGTCCGGTTGGGCGGAGGAGAACTTTTCATAATCGGCGCGGGCGCCGGCCAGCCAACCCGCGGCCGGCTTCACCTCGGAGGTGGTAGCGGCGAGGACTGTGGCGAAGGATGCGACGTGGGCGGGGATGTGCTGATCCAGCCGGCCGAAGTGGCCCAGCAGGTCCGCGTCGGCGTTGACCACCACGGTCTCGGCGGTGAGGCCGCGCTTGTAGCCGTCGGAGAGGACATCGGCGCGGACGCAGCCGACGAAGATCAGGAGATCGGCCTCGTCCAGCCGTGCGGCGTTGGCGTCGCTGCGGGCGTAGCCGAGGTATCCGGCGTAGGCACCGCTCTGGTGCGGCACGGCATCGTAGGCGCGGAAATCAGCCAGGACAGGGACGCCGTGGCGTTCTGCCCAGCCGGCCAACGCTTCGGAAGAAGCCTGGTCCCAGCCTTCGCCACCGACCACGATCAGGGGTTTGTGCGATGCTGCCAGGCGCTGTTCCAGCGCGGCCAGGTCCGCCGTGGTCGGTTCGGACCGTGCCACCACTCGCGGCTCCACCGTGCCTTCGTTGATCGCGTGGACCAGGACATCCTCGGGGAGTCCGATGACCACGGGGCCGGGGCGGCCGCTGAGGGCGGTGAAGATCGCGTCGTCCACCACGCGAGCCGCGGACGCGGCGTCATCGAGCGTGACCACTTTCTTGGCGGTGCTGCCGAACCAGGCGTTGATGTCGAATTCCTGGAAGGATTCCCGGCCACGGTCCGCCACCGGAATCAGGCCCACAAACAGGATCATGGGGGTGGCGTCCTGGTGCGCGGTATGGATCGCAATGAACGCGTTCGCCGCACCGGGGCCACGGGTTACCATGGCCACCCCGGGCAGCTCCGTCAGCCGGCCCTCCGCGAGGGCCATAAAGCCGGCCCCGCCTTCATGCCGGGTCACTACCGTCTCAATGGACGAGCCATGCAAACCGTCCAACACATCCAGGAAACTCTCCCCCGGAACCCCATAAACCCGCTTGATACCGGCCCTCTCAAGCTGCGCAACAATCAGGTGCCCGGCGGTAGTTGTTGTACTCAATGCTTCATACCTTCTTTTCTAAGATTGAGGGCGGGGTGACACTCTCATCCACATCCGCGGGACCGGGTGTTGCGACCATGCGGCGCATTTAGCCGCTTGTCGCGTGATGTGGCTCACCCGCTTGCTTCACTCCATTCTTCCAGTAGGTTCACCCAAAATAACTAGCCATACACCACGGGAACTTGGTCCTAGAATGTGAAAATGCACAACAACCGGGCGCTGCTGGAGCTGTACTGGTGGTGGACATGGACGGCGACCGCCGCAGGAGAACCGCTCGAGATGCTGCTGGCGCACTGACGTGCGCATGGACTGAAACGGCCGACCCCGGCATTCTGCCGGGGTCGGCCACTTCAGTGCGTGTTAATGCCACAACCCGGGGCGTCAGGCGGCGAAGATGCTCCAGCCGGCCTGGTGGCTGCTGCCCGGTTTCAGCTGCACGAGGTCTTGGCCGCTGTTGAAGGCGTCCGGCGGACACGTCATCGGCTCAACCGCCAGGCCCAGCCTGTTGGCCGCGGGGGCAGGCTTGTCTGCGGTATGTATTTGCAGCCAGGGGCAGGCCCGGCCCCAGGCCATGCCCACTCCGGTTCCGCCGGGGTCCCTGGCGATCAGCTGCGCGCGGCCTCCGTCGTCGAACTCAAGGTCCGTGAAGGCGTGGTCGATCTGCGTGCGGCCGATTACCCGTGGCGCACGGAAGTCGAACTGATGGCCCGCCACCGTCCGCGTGGTGACCGGTAGCAGCCGGTCCGGCGTGACCTCGAGGAACGACCCCGCGGGGATCCCAACGGTCCACTCATCCAGCGGCGCAGGCCCGGCCAGCAGATAAGGGTGCGGGCACACACCGTAAGGGGCCGCTTCGCCGCCGATATTGCTTGCCGTGACCGTGGTGTGCAGCCCGGCGTCGTCCAGCCTGTATTCGACGTGGAGCCGAAGGTGGAACGGATACCCTGGGGCCCCGGCGATCTCGCAGGACAGGCTCGCCGCGTCGGCAGCGCTGCTTTCAACGGTCCACAAACGGTCGAAGGCGAGCCCGTGCAACGACGTTTTGCGCTCCGGTTCGTTGACGGGCAATTGGTGCTCGACGCCGGCAAAACGGTACGCGCCATCGGCGATCCGGTTGGGCCACGGCGCGGCGATGATTCCCCGGTAGGCCGGGATGGGAGCATCTGCGTCGAACGGCACCACCAGGTCCCGGCCCTGAAAGGCCAGCCGCCGCAGGGCACCACCGCGCTGCACAATGGCAGCGGTATAGTCCCCCGAGGCGAGCTGAAGTTCGAGGCCGTTCACAGGCCGCCGGCCAGCTTGTAGTAGGCGGCGTTCCAGTTGAGTTCCTTCTTGAACTGCTTGATGGTGGTGCCTTCATCGATGGTGAGGAGCTCGGTCTTGGCAATCTCGGCGAAGTCTTCGAACACTTCCATCCCCACCTGCGTGGACAACACCGTGTGGTGCGCCGCGCCGGCGGTGAGCCACGCGGCGGCGGACGTCGCGAAGTCGGGTTTCGGCGACCAGAGGGCCCGGGCCACCGGCAGGTTCGGCAGCGGTTCGTCCAGGTCAACAACGTCGACGGCGTTCGCCACGAGCCGGAAGCGGTCCCGCATGTCGGAGAGCGCCACCACAACGCCGGGGCCGGCGTCGGTGTCGAACACCATTCGGACGGGGTCTTCCTTGCCGCCGATACCCAGCGGGTGGATCTCGACGCGCGGTTTCGTGGCTGTCAGGGACGGGCAGACCTCAAGCATGTGCGCGCCCAGGATCTTCTCGGCGCCGGGGGCGAGGTGGTAGGTGTAGTCCTCCATCAGGGAGGCGCCGCCGGGCAGGCCGTCGCCCATCACCTTGGCGGCGCGGACCAGGATGGCCGTCTTCCAGTCGCCCTCGGCTCCGAAACCGTAGCCGTCGGCCATAAGCCGCTGGACGGCCATGCCGGGCAGCTGGCGCAGTTCGCCGAGGTCTTCGAAGGAGGTGGTGAACGCGGCCGAGCCGTTGGCCTCAAGGAAGCTGCGCAGCCCCAGTTCGATCCGGGCGCTGTAGCGCAGCGACTCGTGCCGGGCTCCCCCGGCCTTCAGCTCCGGTACCACCTCGTACAGGCGCTCGTACTCCGCAACCAGGGCGTCGACGTCGGACTCTGCGGTGCCGTGCACGGCGTCGGCGAGCTCGTTGACGGACCACGTGTTGACGGAGACGCCGAAGCGCAGCTCCGCTTCGGTCTTGTCACCCTCAGTGACCGCCACGTTGCGCATGTTGTCACCGAAGCGGGTCAGTTTCAGGGTCCGGACCGCGGCCCAGCCGGCCGAGGCGCGCTGCCACACGCCCACCTGCCTTGAGACCTCCGGGTTGGACACGTGGCCCACCACGGTCTTGCGGGGAATGCCCAGCCGGGACTGGATGTAGCCGAACTCGCGGTCGCCGTGCGCGGCCTGGTTGAGGTTCATAAAGTCGAAGTCGATGTCCGCCCACGGCAACTCCACGTTGGCCTGCGTGTGCAGGTGCAGCAGCGGCTTGCGCAGCAGGTCCAGGCCCTGGATCCACATCTTGGCCGGGCTGAAGGTATGCATCCACGCCGTCACGCCGATCACGGAGTCGTCCGAGTTCGCTTCCAGCGCGGTGCGGCGGATGGCGTCCGAATCGGTGAGGACCGCCTTCCAGACCACTTTGACCGGGACATCGGAGGACGCGTTCAGGGCGGCGACAATCTCCTGTGACTGGGCGGCGACCTGCTTGAGGACATCCTCGCCGTAGAGGTGCTGGCTGCCGGTGAGGAACCAAACCTCGTAGTGGCCGAGGGATGTGCTGTTGGCGTTGTTCATGGGTTTTCTCCTGGGAAAGTTTGGGGCTGGGCCGGCGGCGGGAACTGCCGGCCGGATGTTATTGGCCGTAGACGTTCTGGTAGCGGGCATAGAGGGAGTCGATCCGGGACTGGTCGATAGCGATGGGTTCGCCGAGCTGGCGGGCGATGTGGACGGTGCGCGCCACTTCCTCGCACATCACGGCAGCCTTCACGGCGGAACGGGCGTCCTTGCCGATGGTGAACGGGCCGTGGTTCTGCATCAGGACCGCGGGCGAGGTGGAGTTCTTCAGCGTCTCCACAATGCCCTGCCCGATCGAGTCGTCGCCGATCAATGCGAACGGGCCTACCGGGATGGAACCGCCGAACTCATCGCCCATCATGGTCAGCACGCACGGGATCGCTTCGCCCCGGGCGGCCCATGCCGTGGCGTAGGTGGAGTGTGTGTGCACCACGCCGCCGACGTCGGGCATGTGCCGGTAGACGTAGGCGTGTGCGGCGGTGTCCGACGACGGCGACAGCGGCGGGTTGCCCCAATGGACGGTGCCGCCACTGCCGATGTTGGCGCCACTGACCGGAGTGCCGTAGAGGTCCGTGACCACCAGCAGCTCGGGACTCAGGTCGTCATAGGAAATCCCGGACGGTTTGATGACCATCAGGTCGTGGCCGGGAATGCGTGCGGAAACATTGCCTGCCGTCCACACCACCAGCTCATAGCGGGTCAGTTCGGCATGCAAGGCGCACACCTCGGCCCTCAGTTGGGCGATCAATTCCAGCAGCGCACTCATGCGGAAATCCCGGCGGTGAGGAGGGGACGGACGGAGCGGCGCTGGATGGCCTTGAGCCGGTGCATGACGTCATTGGCGCCCCGGCCGAAGTAGTCGTGGAGGGTCCGGTATTCCTGGAACAGCTCCTCGTAGGCAGCAACGTTCTCTGCGTTGGGCGTGTAGACGTCCCCGGGTTCTGAGCCCATGGCCGCCGCGGCCTCGCGGATGTCGGCGTACTTCCCGGCCGCGACGGCGGCATGGATGGCGGAACCCAGCGCCGGTCCCTGGGTTGAGCCGATGGTGGAGAGCGGCAATCCGGTGATGTCGGCGTAGATCTGCATGAGCAGTTTGTTCTTCAGGAGCCCGCCGGCCACGATGAACTCCTTGACGGGCACGCCCGAATCGCGGAAGGCGTCCACGATGGTGCGGGTGCCAAAGGCCGTGGATTCAAGGAGGGCGCGGTAGGTGTCCTCGGGCTTGGTGGCGAGCGTCTGGCCCACCATCACACCGGAGAGTTCGTGATCCACCAGTACCGAACGGTTGCCCGAATGCCAGTCCAGGGCGATGAGTCCGTGCTCGCCGATGGCCTGGCGGGAGGCGAGTTCAGTCAGGTACTCGTGGATGCCGAGCCCTGCCGTGGCCGCCGCCTTGTGGTATTCCGGCGGGACACCGTGCTTCGTGAACCAGCCGAAGATGTCGCCCACGCCGGACTGTCCGGCCTCGTAGCCCCAGAGGCCGTCCACGATCCCGCCGTCCACCACACCGCACATGCCCGGCACTTCGCGAAGTTCCGAACCGTTCATGACGTGGCACGTGGAGGTACCCATGATGGCCACCAGCTGCCCCGGCTCCACCGCCTTTGCGGCCGGCGCCGTGACGTGGGCGTCCACGTTGCCGACGGCCACGGCGATGCCTGCAGGCAAACCCGTCCATCCGGCTGCCTCTGCCGTGAGGTAGCCCGCAGCATCGCCGAGCCGGCCGATCGTGTGCTCCAGTTTGGTGCTGACGAAGTCCTTGAATTCCGGGTTCAACGCTGCGAGGAAGTCCTCGGAGGGGTACCGGCCGTCCTGGTAAATGCCTTTGTAGCCGGCGGTGCAGGCGTTGCGGACGTACTGGCCACAAAGCTGCCAGACGATCCAGTCGGCGGCTTCCACCCAGTGGTCCATGGCGGCGTAGGCTTCCGGGTCCTCCTCCAGCAGCTGCAGGCCCTTGGCGAACTCCCACTCGGACGAGATCAGCCCCCCGTAGCGCGGCAACCAGGATTCGCCGCGCTCTGCCGCCAGCTCATTGATCCGGTCCGCCTGCGGCTGCGCCGCGTGGTGCCGCCACAGTTTCACGTAGGCGTGCGGGCGGTTGGCAAAGCCGGGCAGCTCGTTGAGCGGCGTGCCGTCGGAAGTGACCGGCACCATGGTGCAGGCGGTGAAGTCGGTGGCGATCCCGACGACGGCGGCCGGGTCGATCCCGGCGTCGGCGATGGCGGCGGGAACAGCATGGCGGAGGACGTCGCGGTAGTCGTTGGGCACCTGAAGCGCCCATTCCCCGGGAAGCCGGGCGGCGCCGTCGCCCGCAATTCCTGCTACGTCCGCCGGCAACGCATCCGTGACCACCGCGTGCGGATAGTCGAAGACGCCGCTGCCCAGTTCCTTGCCGTCACGGACCCGGACCACAACGGCCCGTCCTGAAAGCGTTCCGTAGTCCACGCCGATGACGTAGTTGTCTGTGCCGTCCACTGTGACGTCCATGAAGTCCTCCAAATAGCTGGTCCGGTGAGCGCGGATTGATTCAATTGTGAGCGCTAACAATTGTGACGTCAAGTACAGGTCGTGGCTGGGAAGGTCAGGAAAGAATCAGGAAGGTGCGCACGTGCTGCTGCGGACCACGAGCACCGGCTCCACCACGATGGTGCCCGCCCCCGTGCCGCCCTCCAGCGCGCCCAGCATGACGTTCATACAGCGCCGGCCGAGTTCCTCGAAGTCCTGGCGCACGGTGGTCAGCGGCGGCGTGAAGTAGCCCGACTCTGGCTGGTCGTCGAAGCCCACCACGGAGACGTCGTCGGGAACGCGGACCCCCGCTTCGTTGAACGCGCGCAGCAGGCCCAGGGCCATCTGGTCGTTGCCCACGAACAGGGCCGTCACCGTGCGCTCAGCGGCAAGCTGCCGGCCGATCCGGTACCCGCTGCCGGCGCTCCAGTCGCCTTCGATCACAAGGTCATCAGGCAGGCCGGCCTCGCGGAGCCGTTCGCCCCATCCCTCGGCACGTGACCTGCCGTCCACCCAGTCCTGGGGTCCGGAAACATGGCCGATCCGGCGGTGGCCCAGGTCGATCAGGTGCGAGACGGCCAGGCGCGCGCCAAGCTTCTGGTCCACCAGCGCCCCGCTGAAGAGCCCCCCACCCGGCGCACCCACAAGGATCACGGGAACATCCAGGGTCAGGCCCTCCAGCGCCTGAACGGTACCGTCGTGGGGCACAATGACGATTATCCCGTCCGCGCCCTGGTCCGTGAGGTGGCGGACGGCGTCCGAGATGGCCCCCGCTCCAGCCTCCTTAATGGCCTCGATGCTCACAAAGTATCCAGCCTCCCGGGCGGCCTGCTGGACTCCGAGGAGGGTGTTGGCAGGACCGTACTGCCCCATTTCGGCCGCGAGCACGCCTATGGTTTGCGACCGCCGGGTGACCAGGCTCCTGGCTGCGGTATTGCGCCGGTAGCCGAGTTCTGCAATGGCCGCCTCCACCTTTTCCCTGGTGGCGCTGCTGACATTGGGGTGGTTGTTGATGACACGCGAGACCGTCTGGTGGGACACCTTGGCCCGCGCTGCCACGTCTTCCAGGCGTGGGAGGCGTCGGTCAATGGTGTTGCCCATGCGAGGGACCCTTCGGTGGAAGACAAGGTGGTGTCCAATATTCTATGGCCGCGGTCGATACCAAAAGCAGCTCTGTCAGCACAGCCCGGGGCACGCTGGACCGCGGGGACGTATTGCCATCAGGCACGCTCAGAGCTCCTTCGCGGAGTGTGCGGGCAGGGCACTGATCCCTGCCGGATCCGCAAGTAATCGGGTAAAGGCCAGTTCCGCAGCCCCGATCATCATGAGGTCGGAGCCCAGCGCGGCACGGTAGATCTTTGCCATGCCCGCTGCCTGGTCCAGGGCCTGGGTCCGGATCAGGCCGTCCAGCGTGTCAGGGGACAGTGCGTGCAGAATGCCAAGGAACCCATCGAGGACAATAGCGTCCGGGTTGAACGTGTTGACGGCGTTTCGCAGGGTGATGCCCAGATAGCTCAGTTGGCGGGCAACCTCCCCCGCCAGCTCCGCACTGTCCGTCGAGCGCAGAGCCGATTCGAGCTGGCTGGCGTCGCCGCCGCGGAGCCCTGCCAGGTCAAAGAGCCTGGACTGGGACACCTCGGTTTCGAGGCAGCCGGAGGCACCGCAATGGCAGATCTGGCCCGCGGTACGCACAAAGGTGTGCCCCAGTTCCCCCGCATATCCGGCGGACCCGCGCAGCAACGCCCCATCGGCGATGACGCCGCCGCCGATGCCGCTGGCGCCGCCGTTGAGGTAAATCAGGTTGCCGCGGCCGGCGCCGGCCCCGAAAATGAGCTCGGCCTCCGCGCCCAGGGAGGCATCGTTGTCCGCCAGGCACGGGTAGCCGGTGGCTTCGCCCATCATCCGGGCCACGGGTTCGTCGCGCCAGCCCAAATGAGGGGCGTGGCGGACCACGCCGCCGTCTCGGTTGACCAGGCCGGGTACTGCCATACCGATCCCGACGATCCGGTAGGAAGCATCCAGCTCCGAACGCATCCCCGCAATGACAGCGGCAGCGATGTTAACTGCTTCCCTTGCCGTGGGGATCCGCTCCGTCGCAAAGCGGATTTTCTTCTGGACCTTCCCGCCCAGGCTCACCAGCCCGATGGTGACAGCGTCAACCTCCGGGTTCACAGCCAGTGCCGCCGTGGACGGATCAGGCCGGACGTCCGGGCTGGGACGGCCCACCTGGGCCTCGCCCGACGGCGCCGCTTCAAAGACAAGTCCGAGTGCCACCAACTGGCCCACCAAAGTCCCGACGGTAGACCTGTTCAGCCCCGTCCGCCTGGTCAGCTCAGCGCGGCTGAGCACACCATGGTGGTGCACCAAAGTTGCGATCAGGGCAAGGTTGTTCCGCCGGGACGGATCAGGATCGCTGGCCGTTGCGGGGAGGCGGGTTGCTGTGGACATCATCCGTGACAATATCAGGAGCCGAAGACGGTGTAGTCCAGGAACCGGTTGCGGAACTTTCCCGCAGGATCCAGCCGGCCGGCGAGGGCCCGGAAATCATCAAAGCGCGGGTACAGGGGCCCGACGGCGGCAGCACCGCCGTCGAACAATTTGCCCCAGTGGGGCCTGGCAGCAAAGGCAAACAGCTCCGCCTCAAGCAGTGGCAGCACGGCCTCGACCGCGGGCTGGTCCTGGCGCCAGGTGAAGTGCAGGCCGATGCCGTCGCGGCCGTAGTTGGGGCTCAGCCACAGCCGGTCGGACGCGATCGTGCGGATCTCGGACACCAGGAGCAGGGGGGTCAGGACCCCGGAGAGTTTGCGCAGTGTGCGGATGGCATCCGCAGCGTGTTCCCTGGGCACCAGGTATTCGGACTGGAGTTCGTCGCCTTTGCTGGGAGTGAATTCCATCCTGAAGTGGGCAAGCCGGTCCGACCACGGCCCCGGCACGCCGAGTTGTTCCGTGCAGTTGTTCCCGGAGACGCCTGGGAGCGGATGCCGGGCCGACAAGGCGAGGGTGCCGCCGAAGAAGTCCTGCCGGCCGGCATCTACTCCCGGACCCGCTACCCGGCTCTTCAGCCACGCCTGCCCCAGGGTGCTTCCGCGCCAGTCGGTGAAAAGGCTGACGCTGTACGCGGAAGACGTGACGTCGTCGAGGTTCTCCAGAACCTGCCCCCAGTCCAGGTCCTCAAAAACGTGCTGGGCAACCTGGAAAGCCGGCTCGATGTCCAGGGTCACGCTGCTGACGATTCCCAAGGCGCCAAGGCCCACCACCATGCCGTCAAAGTCCGCGGTCTCGCCGCGCCGGGCGGTGAGGATGCCGCCGTCGGCTGTCACCAGCTCCAAACCGGCGACGGCGGTGGCCAGATTTCCGTTACCGTCTCCGGAGCCGTGCGTGGCGGTGGCAACCGCGCCGGCTACCGAAATGTGGGGCAGCGAGGCCAGATTGTGCAGGGCGAAACCTCGCCGCTGCAGCTCCGCGGCGAGTGTGCCGTACCGCGTGCCTCCGCTAACTGTGACGGTCATGTTCCGGGCATCGACGGTGATGGCCGGATCCAGCCGGTCCAGGGCCGTCAGCGTGCCGGAGGTGTCGGCAATGTCATTGAACGAATGGCGGGATCCCAGGGCCCGGATGTTCCGGGACCCGGCCACCAACTCCTGCAGCTCCTCCACGCTGAGCGGGTGCGCAATCCGTTCCGCCTGGTAGCCGAGGTTTCCGGCCCAATTCCGTTCCTGCACCCGGTGTTCAGCCACGGTCTGCGTCCTCCATGGAGCTTTGTCCCTACGTTTGATGTTCTGCACAACATAACAGCTGTAAGTGTACAAAACCAGACATTTCTTGGAACGGAGATTTGGAAACTCACTCTCGTTACAGGGGCCCAAGTGGTTGACATCACGGAGATTCGTAATATGTTTGTGTGCAGAACAAAACGCCTGCAGCCGCTAAACAACGCGCATGCACTCCTTTTCATACCTACAAACGGAGCATTCAATGACGATTCAGCCCACCCGAGAAGACAAATTTTCGTTCGGCCTCTGGACGGTGGGATGGGAGGCCCAGGACCAGTTCGGTTCGGCCACCCGCCCTCCCCTGGACACGGTGGAAGCCGTCAACAAGCTGAGCGACCTCGGCGCCTACGGCATCACTTTCCACGACAACGACCTCTTCCCCTTCGGGTGCTCGGCGGCCGATCGCCAGCGTGAGATCGACCGTCTGACAGGTGCGCTCAAGTCAACGGGGCTGATCGTTCCCATGGTCACCACCAACCTGTTCAGCCACCCGGTTTTCAAGGACGGCGGCTTCACCAGCAACGACCGCGGCGTCCGCCGGTTCGCCTTGCGCAAGGTGCTGGACAACATCGACCTCGCCGCTGAACTTGGCGCCGAAACGTTCGTGATGTGGGGCGGCCGTGAGGGCAGCGAGTATGACGCCGCCAAGGACATCCGGGGCGCCCTGGAGCGTTACCGCGAGGCCGTGAACCTGCTGGGCGACTACGTCACGGACAAGGGCTACAACATCCGCTTCGCCATCGAACCGAAGCCGAACGAACCCCGCGGCGACATCCTGCTGCCCACCCTGGGCCACGCCCTCGCGTTCATCGAAACCCTGGAACGTCCGGAGCTTGTGGGCGTCAACCCTGAGACCGGCCACGAGCAGATGGCCGGGCTGAACTTCACCCACGGCATCGCCCAGGCCCTGTACCAGGGCAAGCTGTTCCACATCGACCTCAACGGCCAGCGCAGCATCAAGTTCGACCAGGATCTGGTGTTCGGCCACGGCGACCTGCAGAACGCGTTCTCCCTGGTGGACCTGCTCGAAAACGGCGGCCCCGACGGCGGCCGCGCCTATGACGGACCGCGCCACTTCGACTACAAGCCCAGCCGTACCGAGGACATCGACGGCGTGTGGGACTCTGCCGCAGCCAACATGCAGACCTACCTGCTGCTGAAGGAACGCGCCAAGGCCTTCCGTGCCGATCCCGAGGTGCAGGAAGCACTGGTTGCTTCCCGCGTTGCCCAAATCAACGAGCCCACCCTTAACCCGGGTGAAGGCTACGAGCAGCTGCGTGCGGACAAGTCCGCTTACGAGGATTTCGACGCCGACGCCTACTTTGGTGGCAAGGGCTTCGGATTCGTGAAGCTGCAGCAGCTCTTCATCGAGCACCTCCTCGGCGCACGCTGATACTGTGGCGGCTGCTTCCTTGAACCTTGTTGCCGGGGTTGACTCCTCTACCCAAAGTTGCAAGATTGCCGTCCTGGACGCCCAAAGCGGTGCCCTGGTCCGCGAAGGCCGGGCGGGCCACCCGGACGGGACGGAAGTCCATCCGGACCACTGGTGGCGGGCGCTATCCGTGGCCATCGACGACGCGGGCGGGCTGGCTGACGTGGACGCACTGTCCGTCGCGGGCCAGCAGCACGGCATGGTGCTACTGGACCACGACGGCAACGTGGTGCGGCCCGCGCTCCTGTGGAACGACACCCGTTCTGCGGAAGCTGCCGCCGCACTGACCGGCGAGGTGGGGGCCGGCGAGTTCGCACGGCGGACCGGGCTGGTGCCGGTGGCATCCTTCACGGTCACCAAGGTCCGCTGGGTCAGGGACAACGAGCCCGAAAGTGTGGCCAGGGTGGCCGCCGTCGCCCTCCCCCATGACTGGCTGACCTGGCGTCTGCGCGGGTACGGTCCGGCCGGGGCCAGCCCTTTGGGCCCGGATCTGGACGCGCTCACCACGGACCGATCGGATGCCAGCGGGACCGGCTACTGGAACCCCGCGTCCGGCAGCTATGACCTGGACTTGTTCCGGCTGGCCTTCGGCAGGGGCGCACGCGAAGCCCGCCTACAGGAATCGGCTGGAGCCGCACCCGTTTCGGCTGCCGCCACTGCAGGTGGCTCGGTAATCCTCCCGCGCGTGCTGGCTGCCGGCGAATCCGCCGGCTGTATTCATCCGCGCTGCTTTGCCTGGACGAACGGCGGCGCAGGCACTGGTGCCGATTCCGGTACCGATGCTGTCGCAGATGCCGGTGGCGCAGGTTCTGGTGGCGGGCGGGCGGAAATCCTGCTCGGCGTTGGCGCCGGGGATAACGCAGCCGCTGCATTGGGTCTCGGAGCCAGGCCGGGGGATGTGGTGGTCTCCGTCGGCACCAGCGGAACGGTCTTCGCCGTTGCATCCGAAGCGGGCCATGATCCCAGCGGAACCGTGGCCGGCTTTGCGGACGCGGGCGGCGACTATCTGCCCATCGCCGTCACGCTGAACGCCGCCAGGGTGCTGAGCTCCATTGCCGCGCTGCTGGATGTCGGATTTGATGAGCTCTCCAGGCTGGCGCTGGAAGCGGCGCCCGGGGCAGGCGGCGTGGTATTGGTGCCGTACTTTGAGGGCGAACGCACGCCCAACCTGCCGCACGCCAAGGCCAGCCTGCACGGTCTCAGCATTGAGTCCACCACGCGGAGCAACATTGCCCGCGCGGCCATCGAAGGGATGCTGTGCGGATTGTCCGGCGGCCTGGCGGCATTGCAGGACTTGGGCTATCCGGCGCGTCGGCTGCTGCTGATCGGCGGGGCCGTGCAGAACCCGGCGGTGCAGAAGATTGCATCACAGATGTTTGACCTGCCGGTGGTGGTGCCTAGTCCCGGCGAGTACGTGGCCCGCGGCGCCGCTGTACAGGCCGCATGGGCACTCACCGGGGCCCGTCCCGAGTGGCCGGTGTCGCTTGCCGCGGCGCCTGAGCCGGACTTCCATCCCGTCATCGGCGAGCAGTATTTGAGGGCTCGCGGGCACATTGATGAGGACAGCCGGGCGGTCGCGTCTCCGACGTTCAGCTAGCGCTCAGGGCAAACACCTTCATCCGGAGCCCCCGGGATCACGTCGTCCAGCGATCCCGTGGGCTCCTGCTCTTTATGCCGCCCGCCTCACCGGGAGTCGGGGTCGCTGTGGTTCTGCGGCCGGCGCCGCCTTTGTCCTGGCGGGCGCCGACGTCGCCATCCTGGCCCGCGGCACCGAGGCACTCGCCGCCAAGTATGTCCCATCTCTGGTGGTTGAGCCTGTCGAAACCGAGCCTGGCCTAACCCCGGCGAGCTACTGAACATGGCGCGGATCCCGACAGCCCGATCGCTGGGACGCCGCCGTCGTCCTCAGGCCGGGCGGCTGCCCGGCGGACCGCCGATTACGGTGGGGATGTACTCAAGCAGCTGGAGCCGGCCGTCGAAGGTCCTGCTGTTCACCATCTCGAGCGAGACGTCCGGATAGCCGTCGTAGATCCGCTCCCGCCCGGTGCTGCCCGTGATCACTGGAAAGACAACCAACCGGAACCTGTCCACGAGACCGGCGGTCAGCAGCGACCGGGCGAGGCTGAGGCTGCCTAGGGTGCTGAGGGTCCCGGTCCTGGTCCGTTTCAGCTCCGCCACGGCCTGGACCGCGTCGCCGGTGACCAGCTCCGAGTTCGGCCAGGTCAGGGGCGCCTGCAGGGTGGAGGAGAAGATGACCTTGGGAACGGCGGCAAGGCCGGTCAGGCTGGCCCCCTCATGCTCGGTGAATCCCGACTCCTCGGCCGCGGCCTCCTCTGACATCCCGGACATCAGCCGGTAGGTGTTCGCCCCCATAATGAAGGTGCAGTCCTTCTCCCCTTCCTGCCCCAGCCACGCCAGGTATTCCGGCCCCTCCAGCCCCCACCAACCAGGCCATCCCTCGGCCGAGGCGTACCCGTCCAGGGAAATGATCAGGTCGACCATCAGGTGCGCTGATGTTGCGTCCGAAGTTGCCTCGCCCATGGCCGTCTCCTCGATTTGATGCCATGTCCAGCCCAGAGTCCCGACTCGACACCATGTTGGATAGGGGCCCCATCGGTGCCCGTGCCGGCAATGCTAGCCCTGGAGCGTCAAGACTCTCAAGGACGCGTTGACTCTGGGAATGCGCCGCTGGCGGGGAGAACGACGGCGGAAGGAGCCGCCGTCGTTCTCCCGCAGTTGCGCCTTCTACCGTCCGCGTACGGGCGCGCTCAGCACGTCGTCGATACTTCCCATGACGCTGTCCGTGACGTCTTCGATACCGCCCATCCCGTCCACCTCGGTGAGGATCCCGCGGCCGGCATACTTGGCCACCACGGTCTCCGTCTGCTGGTGGTACAGGTCCAGCCGGTGGCGGATGACGCTCTCGTTGTCGTCGCTCCGCCCCGTTTCCCTGGCCCGGCCCAGGAGGCGGGAGACAAGTTCCTCGTCGTCTGCGGTCAACTGCAGGACCACGTCGAGTTTTTGTTCGCCGGCGGCGAGGATTCCGTCGAGGTAGTCCACCTGCGCCACCGTGCGAGGGTAGCCGTCCAGCAGAAATCCCTCCTTGGCATCGTCCTGGCTGAGCCGGTTCCGCACCATCTCATTCGTGACGCTGTCCGGCACGAAGTCTCCGTTATCCATATACTTCCGGGCCTCTACACCCAGCGGCGTTCCGCCTTTGACGTTGGCGCGGAAGATATCGCCGGTTGAAATGGCCACAACGCCGAGGCGTTCCGAAATCCGTTCCGCCTGCGTCCCCTTGCCCGAGCCGGGCGGTCCCATAATCAGCATTCTCGTCATTCAATACTCCTTGCTGCCTATGTGGACGTCTTCGTCCTGGCCCGATGCTACTGATCCGGAGGTTGCGGCCGGGCTGCATCGGCGCCTGACAGCAGAGTACGGGGGCGGAGGATCTCCGCAGCCGTACTCTCGCATATGTGCTGTTAACGGCGGTACTCGTGCAGTGAGCGGCGGCGCGCGGCAGGCATCCTGTGCGAGGTGGCCCCCGGCGGCTTCCACACCAAGTGCTGATCAGGTGGCAGTTGCCAGCGATGGTCCGTGGGGTGCAGGTGCATCGCCACGGAAATCATGAAGGTGACGTCCTCTGGCGTGGGGCGCAGGGCTTAGCACACAACGTCGACGCTAACGCCGTGGTCCACGCAGGAGGGTTTGCGGGCCATGGCAGTGGCCGCACACTCCAGGTCGCCCGTCGTGGATGTCCTGCCTGGTGAGTCCGTACATCTGCCGACGAAGCTGGGATGGCTCGTCTTCGCAGATCATGTGGATCCTGCGCAGGACCGCTGTCATGCGACGCTCTCCAATGCTCCGGACCGGGGCGGCACTCCTTCGAAGTACCTGCCCTTAAAGAACAGAAGGGGCTCGGCGCCGTCCCGGGCACCGAGGGCGCGCACCGCCCCCACCACGATGGTGTGGTCGCCGCCGTCGTATTCCTCATGCAGCTCGCAGTCCACCCAGGCGAGGGCCTGGTCCAGCGCCGGATTCCCCAGCGGCGAGGCGGTGTAGTCGACGCCGGCAAACTTGTCGGCAGCGGAACGGGCAAACTGGGCGGCAAGGTGCTGGTGCCCGGCAGGCAGGATGTTCACGGTGAAGCGACCGGCCTCCCGCAGCAGCGGCCACGTGCTGGAGGTACGGGCAGGGCTGAAGGTGACCAGAGCCGGGTCCAGGGAAAGGGAAGCAAAGGACTGGCAGGTGAAGCCGGCCGGTCCTTGATCGGTCGCCGCGGTGATCACGGTCAGCCCTGACGCGAAGTGGCCCAGGACGTGCCGCAACCGCTGGGGAGTGAGATCAAAATGTTCCGTCATGTTCTTTCCTTTCAAAGCCGATAGGTCCAACCAACCAGCCGTTCGGACCCCATTCAAGCGGAGGCGAAACGCGCCGACGCGCAAGGCAACATGGCTTCACGGCCCGAAGCACGAGGTAACCCAACGGACCCCTGCTTCGCCATGTTTCGGCTCTCGCCCGCTGTACCCCCTGTAGTGCTCGCAGTAACGCCTGACACCAGGGACTTCATGAAGCGGAGAGGCCTCCCCCTTGCCGGCGGTCGGTGAGACCATACAGGCATGGCATCCATACAGCGCATCCGCCCCCAGGGCCTCGTTTCGAGCCCGGCCTTCAGCCACGTCGCCATCGTGCCACCCGGCGCCACCACCATCTACGTCGGCGGCCAAAACGCCGTCGACGCCGACGGGGCACTCGTGGGAGAGGGCGACGTGGCCGTACAGTCTGCCCGCGCCCTCGAGAACGCGCGGACCGCGCTCGCCGCGGCCGGAGC
Organism: Pseudarthrobacter lactosi; assembly: GCF_055412785.1. Classification (NCBI taxonomy): domain Bacteria; kingdom Bacillati; phylum Actinomycetota; class Actinomycetes; order Micrococcales; family Micrococcaceae; genus Pseudarthrobacter; species Pseudarthrobacter lactosi. Next base: position 417,751 of record NZ_JBVAYS010000001.1, on the reverse strand, counting down.
GACCGTCGCCGACGTCGTGCAGTGGACTGTCCTCTTCGTCGATGGAGTGGACCTCGCGGCGGCGTACGGAGCGATCGCGCCGGAACTGGCGTCCGATGATCCCGCCCTGGTAACCGGAGCGCGTGTCGCGGCCCTGGGCGTGCCCGGCGCACTGGTCGAGATCAGCGCGGTCGCCGCCGTTATGCGGTGAAGGAGATCCCGGCGAGCAGCTGGCCGAGCGGTGTGCGCAGACCGGGGTGATAGCCTTTCGCGTCCCAACATACGTGATAGACGCCACAAGCCTTCCGCAGGAAACTAGTTGGATGGAAGATACGGAAAAGCGCGACACCATCGCCAAAGTCACCGAGCTGCTCGCCGCACGGTATCCCGACGCGCCCCGGCCCCTGGTCGTCCAGGTCGTCACGGAGGAATACGAAACACTGGATGCCGGCCGGATCCGGACCTACATCCCGACCCTTGTGGAACACGGTGCCAGGAACAAACTCCACCGAAAGTTCGCCCACCGGAACACGGAAACCTGACGTCCAACCACATCCTCGGCTGGTCGGCGCTCCATAGCCTTTGCGAGGCTGACTGTTCTGGCGCCACCACCAGTAGTGGCGGTAGCTTTGGATTACTTTTCCTTCGAAGCAGCCAAGGTACCGGAGGTACCGCCGATGCAGGGCTTGTCCACGTCATTGGTTCTGATCGCCTTGCTGGCGATCGCTGCGCCCCTAGCTGCACGCTTCCTTGATCGGGTGGTCAGGGTGCCGATCGTGGTCTTCGAAATTGTCCTCGGTATCATGCTCGGCCCCAGCCTCCTGGGGTGGATCCAACCCGCAGAGTTCACGGATACGCTCGCCGATTTCGGGCTGGCAATGCTCTTCTTCGTTGCCGGTAACGAGATTGATTTCGCCCTGATCCGAGGCCGGCCCGCCAACCGTGCGTCTGCTGGCTGGGTCATCTCATTGGCGGCAGGCATTGGCGCTGGCCTGGTCCTTGCCCCCACACCGGAAGCTGCAGTGATCATCGGCGTCGCCTTATGCTCCACAGCTCTGGGCACGCTGCTGCCGATTCTTCGCGACGCCGGCGAATCGAAATCCAGGCTCGGCATCGCCGTCACCGCGCTCGGTGCGGTTGGGGAGTTTGGTCCCCTCGTTGCGATCTCGCTGTTCTTTAGCGGCAGGCAGTTGGGACCGGCAACAGCGGTACTTCTCGGGTTTGTCCTCCTGACCGGCCTGGCAATTTATCTCGCCTCGCGGGCACGGCACTCACTGCTCCACTCCCAGGTCACCAGCACCCTCCACACCAGCGGCCAGTTCGCCGTCCGGTCCATTATCTTCATCCTCACCGTGCTCGTGGTGCTCAGCATGGTACTGGGACTCGACATGCTACTGGGTGCATTCGCGGCCGGAGTCCTCTGGAAGGTCGCCATCGCGCGCGCTCCCGAACAGGACCGGAAGGTCATCGAGACGAAAATCGACGCCATCGCGTTCGGATTCCTGGTGCCGGTCTTCTTCATCGACACCGGCATAGACTTCGACCTGCGCGCGTTAACGTCCAGCCTGGCCACCCTCGCGCTGGTCCCCCTGTTCCTGCTGCTCCTGCTCATCATCCGCGGCCTGCCGTCGCTCCTCGCGGCTCCCCCCAGCTCCAGCGCCGGCGACAAACGGGCCATCATCCTCTTTGGTGCAACAGGATTGCCGATTATCGTGGCGGTGACAGGCATTGGCCGGGACGAGGGGCTCATCACAGGCGGAATCGCCTCCGCACTCGTCGGAGCAGGAATGCTCTCGGTACTCCTGTTTCCGATGCTTGCACTGCGCCAGCATCAACGCAGACCATCAGGGACGCAGGCCCGGCAGAAGGAAATCCCCTAGGAGACCCGACGACGCAGCCCGCGCGGCTCAGCGTGCGCCAGGCCAGCCGGTGTAGGCCTCTGCAAGATAGGCGCGGCCGTGCCGGGATGAGACCACGGAGTGCAGTTCGCCGAGTTGGCGGGCGCGGTCGAAGTCGTCGGCGCCGGGCACGGTATGCAGCATGGAGGTCATCCAGTAGGAGAAATGCTGGGCCTTCCAGACGCGGTCCAGGGCACGGTCGCTGTAGGAATCGAGCAGCGCGGGGGAACCGGAGGAGTAGAAGGAGTCGAGGCCTTCGAACAGAATCTTGACGTCGTGGATGGCGAGGTTGAGGCCCTTGGCACCAGTGGGCGGAACAGTGTGGGCAGCGTCGCCGGCCAGGAAGAGGTTGCCGTGGCGCAGGGGCGTGTGGACGAAGCTGCGGAACGGCAGGACCATCTTTTCCAGCACCGGGCCTTCCTTGAGTTCGAAGCCGTTACCGTTGACGCGCTTGCGGAATTCGGACCAGACGCGCTCGTCATTCCAATTGGCAACGTTTTCCTTGAGGTCGCACTGGAAGTACATCCGCTGGACGTTCTCGGTGCGCTGGCTGATGAGGGCGAAGCCGTGCTCGGAGTTGGCGTAGATAAGCTCATCGGCGCTCCGCGGGGCCTCGGCCAGGATGCCGAACCAGGCGAACGGGTACTCGTGGAAATACTGGGTCCGCGAGGCCTCCGGAACCCGCCGGCGGCAGTAGCTGCGTGAACCGTCGGCGCCCACCAGGAAGTCCGCCTGGATCTCGAATTCCTGGCCATTGGCATCGGCGAACCAGACCTTCGGCTTACCCTCGAGGTCCTGAACGGTGGTCTCCGTGACGCTGTACCGGACGTCGCCGCCGTCGGCCTCCCGACGCGCGGCGAGGTCTGCGAATACATCGGTCTGCGGATAGAGCCAGACGGACTCGCCCACAAGGTCCTTAAAGTCGATCCGGTGGCTCTCGCCGTTGAAGCGCAGCTCGATGCCGTCATGGCGGTCGCCTTCGCGCAGCACACGGTCCGAGACGCCGGAGTCCACCAGCAGGTTGACGGTGCCATGTTCCAGGATGCCTGCCCGGACAGTTTCCTGTATTTCCTTGCGGCTGCGGATCTCCACCACAATCGATTCGATGCCCTGCGTGGCCAGCAGGTGGGAGAGCATAAGGCCGGCAGGGCCGGCGCCCATGATGGCCACCTGGGTGGTGATGGTGCTGCGTGCCATGGTATTCCTCGCTTCATTGCGGGCCCCGGCGGCGTTGGCGCTGCGGGATCAGGGGCTTCTGTCACCAGTGTCACCCGTGCCGACCCACCGGCGTCACCGAAATACCGTTGAATGGAATACGTGTCAATTGTTCTGCCTGGCGCCGAGTTGGCGTCCGATCCCTCGCGCCGCCGTCTGCAGGGCGGGCACCAGGGCCTGAAGCCGCATCTCCGCCAAGGGGACCACGACGCCAAGTGCCGCCACGGTGCGGCGCTTGCCGTCCATGACCGGCACTGCGATGCCCCAGGTATCGGGGTCCACCACGCCAGCGAGCTGCGCAAACCCCTGCTGGGCGGTTTCGGCAAGCAGTTGGCGCACGACGGCGGCGCTCACCTTGCCGCCGGGATCGCTGAACTGCCCCAGATAGGCGGCCTGCAGTTCCCGCGGCTGGTTCGCCATCAGCGCGAGTCCAGCGGAGGTGATGTGGACCGGCATACGGCCGGCGATGCGGGCGCGGTTGGCCACCGATCCTCGCCGCGACAAGCGTTCCACAAACAAAGCTTCCCAGCCATCCAGCACGGCCAGGTTCACGTTCTGGTTCAGGACCTGCTGGATGTCCTCCATAAACGGCAGGGCCGCCTGGCGGAGCGCCAGCGTAGGTGCATTGCGGTTGACAAGTTCCCACAGCCGCATCCCCAACCGGACGGTTCCGCCGGCACCGACGTCCAGGAATCCGCGGTCCGCGAGCTGCCGGACCAGCCGGTGGGCGCTGCTCAGGGGCAGTTCCGACCGTTCCGCAAGTTCGGATAGCTGCAGGCTGGTGACGCCCTCCGGGAATGCGGCGATTACCCGGACCACGCGGTCCACCACGGAATCACCGGATGCTGAATTTGCCACGGTGCGGCTCCTTTAGGACGACGACGCATGTTCCATTCAATGGTAGTTGCTGGGAGCCTGCTGGCCGGCGGCGATCCTGACGGTGACACGGCTGGCGGTGTCGAGGAAACGGCGCCGTCGCAGGGTGGGCGACGCCGTGGACGTTGACAATTCTAAACCAATGAAATGTGCGCATACTTCCGTCGACGGATCGGCGATGCTTTTCCAGGACTCCCGTCAGGGCGACGTACAGGAAGAAGGACCCGATGTCCCTCAGTGTTGAGGAAATGAACAAGCAAATCCCGGTGGCCAATCGAGCCGCTGGCTGGCGTCACTCGTTTGTCCGGGACCGGCATTCGCCTGCCCCGACACCGTCGACGCTTGATTGTTTACCTATGGGACACTGCAGGACGGTATTATGCAACTAATCCCCCAACCGCACATTCCCCGCGTCCCGTGGTTGGGCAAACGACCAATGCCGTTCCTGCGCGTGACGACTACCTTCGATAGGTGATGTGGTTCAACTCATATTCCGTTCAGCGTTGAACCTATCAGTTCCGCCTATCGAAAGCCTTTCAGTATGCACACGGACACACAGCTGTCAAAAACACTTAAGCCGCGACACCTCTCCATGATCGCCATCGCCGGGGTCATCGGCGCCGGGCTGTTCGTTGGATCCGGAGTAGCGATCCAGCAGGCGGGCCCCGGCATCCTCCTGGCTTACGCGGCCGCCGGACTCGTGGTCATCCTCGTCATGCGGATGCTCGGCGAAATGGCCGCGGCCAATCCGGAAACCGGATCATTCTCCACTTACGCCGACAAAGCTCTGGGGCGCTGGGCGGGTTTCAGCATCGGCTGGCTCTATGCCTGGTTCTGGATCATCGTCCTCGGAATCGAAGCAACCGCCGGCGCTGCCATCATGCACCGCTGGGTGCCCGGCATCGACCAATGGGTGTGGGCGCTGCTCCTGATGGTGCTTCTGACCCTGACCAACCTGGGCTCCGTGAAGTCCTACGGTGAGTTCGAGTTCTGGTTTGCGTCCGTCAAGGTGGCGGCCATCGTGCTTTTCCTGCTGTTCGGTATCGCCGCCATCCTCGGCCTTGTCCCGGGTGTTCCCGCCCCGGGAGTCAGCAACCTGCTCGAGAACGGCGGGTTCTTCCCGAACGGCCCGGGCGCCGTGCTGGCCGGAATCCTGGTGGTGGTGTTCTCCTTCTTCGGTGCCGAGATCGCCACGATCGCCGCCGGCGAGTCAGAGAATCCCGTTGACGCGGTCAAGAAGGCCGTCAAGTCCACCGTGTGGCGCATCCTGATTTTCTACATCGGCTCCATCGCCATCGTGGTAACCCTGCTGCCCTGGAACTCCGCCAACGTAGCCAAGAGCCCGTATGTGGCCGTCATTGAGCTGTTCGGAATCCCGGGCGCAGGAACCATCATGGACATCGTTGTCCTGACGTCGGTCCTGTCCTGCCTGAATTCCGGCCTATATACCGCAAGCCGCATGCTGTTCTCCCTCTCCCAGCGAGGAGACGCCCCGAAGTCCTGGACCAAGATCTCCAAGCGCGGCGTTCCGGCTGCTGCCGTGCTGTCATCCACAGTGGTCGGCTTCGTCACGGTCGGACTGAACTATGTTGCCCCGGACACGGTATTCCTCTTCCTGGTCAACACCTCCGGTGCCATCGCACTCTTCGTGTGGCTGGTCATCGCCGCCTCCCAGCTGATCCTGCGCCGCCGCATGGGCGCAGCCGCCAAGGACCTCGCCATGAAGATGTGGCTCTTCCCCTACCTGACCTGGGTCGCAATCGCCAGCATCGTCGCCCTGCTCATCGGCATGCTGATCCTGGATGCAACCCGCGAATCGCTGCTGCTCTCCATGGCACTCGCGGCCGTCGTCGTCGGAATTGGCGTGTGGCGATACCGGAAGAACCTCAAGCCGCACAACGCCAACGACGTCACCGATCCCGACGACGCGTCCGTCCTCACCCGCGCCCAGTAGGCAGGCAGGGAAGAAACCGGAAGACCTGCGACGCTACCAGCGCGGGTGGATGGCCTCGCGGAAGTAGTGGTCGTAGATCCAGCGCACACCCTCGTCGAAACTACCGTCGAGGGAAACGCCGGCTGCGGCAGCATTCGCGACGGACTGGTCCACGCTGCGTGCGCCGGGGATCACGGAAGTGACGCCATCCTGGGCGGCGATCCAGGCGATGGCCGCCTGCGCGGTGCCAACCCCGTCCGGGACCAGCTGCTCGAACTCCGCCACGGCTTTCAGCCCCACGCCGTAGTCCACACCGGAGAAGGTCTCGCCGACGTCGAACGACCCGCCGTCGCGGTTGTAGTTGCGGTGGTCGTTGTCCGCGAAGGTCGTGTCCTTGGTGTACTTGCCAGTGAGCAGGCCGGAAGCCAGCGGAACGCGGGCAATGATGCCCACACCTGCCGCCTTCGCTGCAGGCAGGACCTCGTCCAGAGGCTTTAGCCGGAACGCATTGAGGATGATCTGGACGGTCGCGGTGCCTTCGTGCCGGATGGCTTCGAGCGCTTCGTCAGTGCGTTCCACACTGACGCCGTAATTGCGGATGGCGCCGTCGGAGACCAGGGTGTCCAGCGCGTCGTAGACCTCGGCGTTGCTATACACGGACGTGGGCGGGCAGTGCAGCTGGACGAGGTCCAGCCTGTCCGTGTCCAGGTTCTTGCGTGACCGGTCCACCCATTGGCGGAAGTTGGCCAGGGTGTAGTTCTCGGGCTGCTGGTCCATGCGGCGGCCCATTTTCGTGGCCACGGTGATGTCCAGCCCAGGGTTGTCCTTAAGGAACGCGCCGATGGCCTGTTCACTTTTGCCGTCGCCGTATACATCTGCCGTATCAAAGAGCGTGACGCCCGCCTCCACGGAGGCCGCCAGAATGCTTTGGGCCTGAGACGGGTCGACGTGTCCCCAGTCGGCGCCGAGCTGCCAGGTGCCGAGCCCCACGATCGAGACGTTCCGTCCGGTCTTGCCTAATACGCGCTGTTCCATCCCCCGACTATATAAGGGCTGCACGCCAAAATCCGGGCTGGAGATCGCCGTGCCTATCAGGCTTCCTCCCGCGGCCATCCTGGCCTGCTTGGCGGAGCACTCTGACACATCGAGTCTTTTGGCGGCATTGCGGGCCGTCATGGGAGGGGCTCCACCAGCGCCATTTGGGCAGCTACCGGTCCGTCCAATATCAGCTCCACCACTTTGTTGGAACCCCACAAAATCTCGCCCCCACCTGGGAATTAGCGTTTGTTCCGAGGCAATATCCGCAGCTACAAAGGACTATCGATGACGATGCAGCCAGACCTCCAGGCCAACCCCGGCACTATCCTCCAGGCCGCCAGGACGCAGGTTCTGGAGCAGGGCATCGGGCTGACCCAGGAGCAGCTCGTGGAGGTGCTCCGACTGCCGGATGAAGCCCTCCCGGCAACTCTGCAGTTGGCGCATGAGGTCCGGTTGCGGCACTGCGGTGAGGACGTCGAGGTGGAGGGCATCATTTCCATCAAGACTGGCGGCTGCCCTGAGGACTGCCATTTCTGCAGCCAGTCCGGGCTGTTCGACTCCCCCGTCCGAGGCGTCTGGCTCGACATCCCCGAGCTGGTCAAGGCCGCGAAGGAGACCGCTGCAACAGGAGCCACCGAGTTCTGCATCGTCGCCGCCGTCCGCGGCCCGGACATCAAGCTCATGAACCAGATCAAGTTCGCCATCGACCGGATCAACGAAGCCGTGGACATCAACATAGCGTGCTCCCTGGGCATGCTGACCCAGCGCCAGGTGGACCAGCTCGCGGAATGGGGTGTGCACCGGTACAACCACAACCTCGAAACAGCCCGCAGCTACTTCCCCGAGGTCGTCACCACGCACAGTTACGAGGAGCGTCTGGACACCTGCAACATGGTTAAGGACGCCGGCATGGAACTGTGCTGCGGCGCCCTGATCGGCATGGGCGAGAGCCTGGAACAACGCGCGGAACTCGCAGCCCAGCTCGCGGCCCTGGAACCCCACGAGGTCCCCTTGAATTTCCTCAACCCCCGTCCAGGAACCCCGCTGGAAAACCAGGGCATCATGGACGGCAAGGACGCCCTCCGCGCCATCGCCGCGTTCCGGCTGGCGATGCCCCGCACCGTGCTCCGCTACGCCGGCGGACGGGAGCTGACCCTCGGCGACCTCGGCACCCGCCAAGGCCTCATGGGCGGCATCAACGCCGTCATCGTCGGCAACTACCTGACCACCCTGGGCCGCCCGGCAGACGCCGACCTGAACCTGCTCGTGGAGCTGAACATGCCCATCAAGGAACTCCAGAAGACACTATGATCCCCAACCGCTCCCTTACCGGCGAGGCAACAAGCGCAACCACGGACTCCACCGCTACGTTCTGTGGGCACTGCGGCGTACCGTCCGACGGCGGCGACAGCCCGGCGTCGGACGTTCACCGCCGCTGCGGCGAGCAGCTCGCGATGGAACCGCCGCGGTACTGCGCCGCCTGCCGGCGCCGGATGAAAGTCCAGGTGACGCCGCTGGGCTGGAGCGCCGAATGCTCCCGCCACGGAGTGCTCGCACAGTGAGTGGCGAGACTCAGCCGGGCCTGATCCAGCGGGACCGCGCCCGGCTGTGGCACCCGTACGCGCCGGCGTCCGCGGACCTTCCGCTGTGGGAGGTCAAGGCGGCCGACGGCGTGCGGCTGCGGCTTCGTGGCGAGGACGGCACACGCCATGAGGTGGTGGATGCGATGTCCTCGTGGTGGTCGGTGATCCACGGCTACCGCAACCCGGTGCTGGACGCTGCCACGCCCGGCCAGCCGGGTTTGGAGCGGGTATTCCTTGCGGACTCGGGTTCGGTGGCCGTGGAGGTTGCGCTGAAACTGGCGGTGCAGTTCCACACTGCGTCCGGGCACCCGCTGAGGCAGCGGTTCCTGAGCATCCGCGGCGGGTACCACGGCGATACTTTCGCGGCGATGGGTGTCTGTGATCCCGTGGACGGGATGCACTCCGCGTTCCCGGGCCTGCTGGCCGGCAACGTTTTCGCGCCAAGGCCACCGGCCGCGGCGTCAGCCACCCCCGAATCCGTGCAGGCTTGGGCCTCCGAGGTCGAAGAAATCGCGGCTGCTCGCTCCGGGGAGCTGGCCGCGATCATCGTGGAACCAGTTCTGCAGGGTGCCGGCGGCATGCACGCCTACCCCGCCGAATGCCTGACAGTGCTGCGGCAGGTGGCGGACCGGCATGGTCTGCTGCTCCTTTTCGATGAGATCGCGACCGGCTTCGGGCGGACCGGCGAGCTGTTCGCGGCCGATCATGCCGGCGTCGTGCCGGACATCATGTGCGTGGGCAAGGCCCTGACCGGCGGGTACCTGACCCTCGCCGCCATGCTATGCACGGCGGAAATTGCGTCAACGGTTTCCGCCGGCCAGGCCGGTGCCCTGCTGCACGGCCCCACGTTTATGGGCAACCCGCTGGCGTGTTGTGGCCAACGCCAGCCTCGGCCTCATCGGCGACGGCGGCTGGCGGGCCGACGTCGCCCGGATCGACGCCGGCCTCGAATCAGGGCTCGCCCCCGCCTGGGAACTTGAGGCGGTCCGGGATGTGCGCACCATCGGGGCCGTCGGGGTCGTTGAGCTGCACAATGACGTCGATGTCACGGCGGTCACCGCCGCGGCCATCCGGCACGGGGTCTGGGTCCGGCCGTTCCGGAACCTCGTCTTCACGATGCCCCGTACATCACATTGGGCCCTAGCCCGGAGGAGCAGGCAAGCGTAGCGTCGTTGGGAGAAAAGCCGTGCCGGATTATCGGCGTGAATGTCGCCGTTCGGCAGTGGGGGCACCGTCCGTGGATGAGTGAACTGATGGCGCAGGCCGATCAGTGCCGGAAGGATTCGCGGCGCCAGGCTGATCGACCGTCCTCAGCTTGAAGCGCTGACGAGCGATTAGGATCACATGTTGCTTGTTGGTTGAACCGCAGGCGGGCCACGAGGGTGGCGGCGATCAGAGCCGTCGTCAGTTCCAGTCCGACGACGGCTAGCAGACTCCCAGCCTGGCTCGTCCCGGCGCCGGCAACGGCCGAGCTTGCCCCATGTGTGTGGCCGCCGGATCCGCTACCAACCAGCAGCAGCCCATGGAGGGCAGCCATGGATACAGCGCACGCCATGACCCTGCGCAGGGCGTCCACCCGGCTGTGCCGCCAGATATGCAGCGCGCATGGTAGGCAGACAGCTGCGAGCGCCAGCATGAGGGCACTCAACCAAGCGCCGTGCTGATTTTGGACGGCGAGCCACACATGCACGGCACTGGAACCCGCCACGACCGCCGCACACAAGCGCGGATGCAGGACAGGCCCGTTCGTGCGGGCCCGACGCGTCAGGGTCATTCGAATCTCCTAGCCGTGGCAGTGTCCGCCGGCGTCGCCATTACCGTGGCAACTTTCGGCTGTGCTGGCAGGTCCGGCGCTGGCCGGCACGTCCAGTACCGGGCTGCGGTCGAAGAAGCCTTCGGGGCGCAGTTTGAAGCCGACGGTGTCCACGGGCATGATGGGCCAGTCCTCCACCCGGGGGAAGTGGGTGAGGCCGAAGGTGTGCCAGACGACGATGTCCTGGCCCTCAATATCACGGTCCTGTGCAACGTAGGCCGGGAGTCCCGCACCGCCGGAGTGCTGGTTCACGAAGTCGCCGGTGGCGTAGCGCTCGTCGTCGGCATAGCGGGTGACCCAGAGGTCCCTGGTGGCGAAGGCAGCGCGCCGGGCGATGGATGACTCCGGATCTGCCAGCAGCGTGGGCTGGTTTTGGGAGTGGAGCTTGTAGCCGACGGGCTCGCCCAGCCGGTTGCGGGATTCGGGGTTGGAGATGATCCAGGTCCGGCCGCTGCGGGCGTCGGCCTCGCGGACGCCGTCGGATTCGCGGGCCAGCACGGTGCGTTTCCGTGAGAAGGCGTTACCCCGTTCGTTGCCCGCGCCCATGGTTTGGCGGACCACATCCTCTTCCTCGACCCTGTTGGTGAAGCCGTCGATGGCCATGTCGAGGCGGGCGCTGAAGAGGTGCTGGTGGAAGGGCGCGCCGAGGCCGGGCGCCAGTTGGGAGATGTTGTCCGAGCCGCCCTCGGGGAAGGCGCTGGTGAATACGACGCCGGTGGCTTTGGCTTCGAATTCGATGGTGCCATCCAGGTAGAGGTACCAGTAGAACCCGTAGTCGTAGTTGCCGATGGTGGTGAAGAAGGAGATCACCAGGCGGCGGTTGCGGCGGGTGTAGTTGATGCCGGTCCAGAGGTCGCTGTGTTTGGAGAGGATGCCCCAGTCTTCCTCGTGCATGCAGATGCCGTTGCGGATCTCGCGCGGGTTGCCGAAGGCGTCGGAAATGACAGGGCTGAGGTAGGTAATGTCGCCGAGGCAGTCGCAGCCGAGCTCCAGGGAGTTGGCGTACTGGCCCACGAGGTATTCGCCGGTGTCGAAGTAGTTCTGCCAGGACCGGATGGGCGACGGGTCACCATATGGGACCACCATCTCGGCAATCGACGCGCGGTTGATGATCGGCCGCAGCCGATCGCCGTCCTGAAAGGCCAGCTTGTGCAGGACCACGCCTTCACGGACATCAAAGCCGACATCGAGGCTCCACCTTTCCCACTCGATGTGGTTACCGCCGGTGACGGTGAAGCTCGGGCCTTCGGGCTGGGTGATGCTGATGGGCTTCTGGGTAGTGCGGAGCGGACCGGTCAGTTCAGGGTCCGTGTAGTTGCCGTGCTCGACGGGCACGGGAATGGCTCCGAGGTCCAGCACCTGGGTGACTTCCTTGTTGACCACATCAACGTAGGCAACGAGCCCGTCCACAGGGTGGGCCCAGGCGCTGTCCTCGGGGAAGTCCTGGACGAACGCCAGGCCGCGAAGGATGCGGCGTCCCTTTTCCTCCGGATACTCGAAGACACCGGCCGAGAGCGGAGCAACACGGACCCTATCGACCTCAAGCCCGCGTTCCGCCAGCGCCCTCCGCCAGCGCTCATCTGAGGCCAGCAGCGACTCCACTACTTCGAACTCTTCTTCCAGGACGGGAAGCTCACCGGTGACTGCAGTGTCCAGTTCCACGGCGGACACCACCTCCTGCAAGGTCACTGAGACAACAGCATCCGTAGGCGCACCGCCGGTGACGTCGTGGATGAAGATCCGGAACCGCCGGTCCTCCGCGGCGGTCCCGACGGCGGTTGCAGCCCCGCGGGCAGGATCCAGCAGGCCCAGGTAGGCGATGCGCTTTTCAGCCCCAAGAAGGCCGGCGGCGCCCAGGATGGCCTGGACTTCGGTGATTTCGCCGCCTGATGCCAGGCGGTACGGGGTAACTGTGTCAGCTGGTGCAAGCGTCATGGGTGACCTTTGTCCGGGACCATGGCTGGTCGGAATTTTATTTTCTATAGATGTAGAGAATAAGCCCCCGTAAGATGGCTCACAAGGGTTTGAGCGAAAATATTTCCGGGGAGTGGCCGCGGTGCCAAAGATAGTTGACCATGACGAGCGGCGCCTGGAACTGGTGGATGCCACCTGGCGGATCATCGCCCGGCTGGGCATCGAGGGCGCCACGATGCGCGAGATCGCACTGGAGGCAGGCTTTGCCAACGGGGCCCTCAAGCCCTACTTCCCCACCAAGGACACCCTGCTGGAGTTCGCCTTCAGGCACGTCTTCAACCGGACTAACCAGCGCGTCGCCAACGTCACCGAAGGCAAATCCGGGCTTCCGGCACTGCGCGCCTTCTGCCTGGAGGTGCTGCCCCTGGACGAAGAGCGCCTCAACGAAGCGCGGATCGTCATCCCGTTCTGGCAGAAAGCCGTCAACGACCCGCAGAAGGCCGAGATCCACCAGCAGTCCATGGAAGAGTGGCTTGCTGCCATCCGGCAGTACCTCGCCGAGGCCCGTGGGGTCGGTGACGTCAGCGCCGCCGTCGACGACGCCACCCTGGCCAGCCAACTCCTGAACATGCTGCTGGGCGCCCAGATCGGAGCTGCCCTGGCCACTGGCCGTGGCGCCGATTCCGGCCTGACCGACCAACTCGAAGGCTTCCTGGCCCTGCTGGCCAGGTAGCTGAAGGTTGCGGGGGTCTTCACCCCGGTGCGCCGAAGTCTTTTTTCGCCAGCTGTTGAAAAAAGATGGCATCCGGCGCTAACCTGAGAGCATGTGTCCCAGGACACAGCCCCCGGGGAACCCACGTTATGCGGCCATCCGTCGTCAGGACCATCCATGCCAGCTGCAGTCCAGCCCGCCAGCCAGAACGTCAAATCCAGCGTTGCGCTGACGTTCGACCACTGGAGACACCTCGTGGCGGAGTCCTTCGTGCCGCTCGCCGCACGGACAGCAGACGTCGACGGGTTCCGCGGGCAGCTGCGCTCGCGTGTGCTGGACCGGATGTCCGTCGTCGAAGTCACCGCCACCTCCCATGAGGTCCATCGCACGCCTGCCCTGATTGCGCAGGCCGGTGAACGCTACTTCAAGCTCAACCTCCAGCTGGAGGGCACGGGGCTGCTGATCCAGGACAACCGCGAGGCCCTGCTGCGGCCCGGCGACCTAGCCATCTATGACACCAACCGCCCCTACACCCTCGCGTTCGAGGAAGAGGCGCGGATAATGGTGGTGATGTTCCCCTGCGACGCCCTCTCGCTGCCAACGGACTACGTGGGCCAGCTCGCGGCAGTGCGGATGGCCGGCAGCACCGGCCTGAGCGGGATCGTGGGGCAGTTCATCCGGCATCTGTCCGAAAACCTAGAGGTCCTGAGCGGCCCCAGCGGCTCACGGCTGGCAACGAACGCCCTGGACCTGGTGTCCACCCTGCTGCACGCGGAAATGGACATCGCCCCGGACCGGATGAAGCCGCAGGCCCTCCTGGCCGTGTCGGTGCGCGAATACATCGAAGCCAACCTCGCCGATCCCAAGCTGTCACCGGCCAGCATTGCCGCGGCCCACTTCATCTCGACGCGGCACCTGCACAATGTCTTCCACGAGTCGGGCACCACTGTGGCCACCTGGATCCGGTCCCAGCGGCTGGACGGCGCACGCCGCGAGCTGCGGGATCCACTGCATGCCGGCAAGCCGGTAGGCGCCGTCGCCGCCCGCTGGGGGTTCCTCGACGCAGCGCACTTCAGCCGCACCTTCCGCGACGCCTTCGGTGTCTCCCCCAGCGACTGGCGCCGCGGTGCCTGAACGCCCAGCGGACGCCTGGCGACCACCCGCCGTCGGGCATTCCGGAAGGTCGGAACAGCAGTGGCCCGGCGCGGATTGATTCCGCGCCGGGCCTAGTGCGTTCACCCGTCAGTTGCCGGAGGCTTCGCCTTAGTTGGCGGCGTACCCCAGGTCGGCAGCCGCTCGGCGGCGCTCCACCTGACCCTCCGCCAGCACACCGGCTGCGAACATCACCGGGACTGCCAGCAGCAGCGCAACTGCGGTCTCGGCGCTGCCACCGATCAGCGACGTGAAGTTGCTGACCACCAGGTACAGGACCCACGCCAGCAGCACGGACGCGATCGCCGGCGCTAGGAGGGTCTGCCAGAGCTGCCCGGTGACCCGTTCCCGGCGGAAGAAGCCGACGACGGCGATGGAGCACAGCATGTACAGCACCAGGAGTGCCGCGACGGCCAGCCCGCTGAACCACGAGAACAGGGTCAGGACGGGGTCCAGCGCCAGCACGGCGAAGGGAACTACCAGTGCGACGGCGGTGGCGGTCTGGATCCAGGCAGCCGCGGCGGGAGCACGGTGCCGGTTGGTCCGGGCAACGATTGCGGGCAGGGAACCGCGGAGTGCCAGAGAATGAAGGTAGCGGTTGATGCCGTTGTGGAAAGCGATGATGCCGGCGAGTAGGGAGGTGACCAGCAGGATGCCGGTGGTGATTCCTGCCCACGGACCGAAGAGTTCCACCATGGGCGTGAGCACAAAGGCTGTGGAGTCGCCGGATTCCAGTGCGGCGCCGGCTGCGTTAATGACATGGGACGGGCCGTAGTAGCTGACGAGCATCCACGAAATGAAGGAGAAAAACACGGAGATAACGCCGACGGACAGGTAGGTGGCCCGGGCTACGGTGCGGTGTGCGTCCTTGGCCTCGGCGGAGTAGATCGCCGTGGATTCGAAGCCGAACATGGAGGCCACCGCGAACATGATGGCCACGCCGGGGGCACCGGTGGCAATGGCTTCCGGCGAGAAGGATGCGGCAAGACTGAGGCCTTCGGGGCCGCCGCCGCGGAACAGGACGGTGAAGCCGAACATCAGCAGGACGGCAACTTCCAGCCCTACCAGCAGTGCCAGTACCCGGGCGCCAAGTTCGATGTTCAGCGAGCCCAGCACCTGGACGCCGGCCATGGTGACCAGGGCCAGGAGCCACCACGGAATGCTGACGCTAATAGAGGCCAAGAGGCCGGAGAAGGCGGCGCCGTACAGCCCGTACATGGCGGCCTGCACGGTGCTGTAGGCGAGCAGCGCCAGCCAGGCCGCGCCGGCCCCGATCCTGCGGCCGAAAGCGGCGGTGACGTAGGCGTAGAAGGCGCCGTTGGCCTGGATTTTCCGGCTCATTGCCACAAATCCCACCGCGAAAATCACAATCACGATGCCAACAATCAGGTACGCGCCCGGGGCACCGGCGCCGTTGCCGAGTGCGGCCGCGAGGGGCGAAGCGCCGACGATCCCGGTGAGGGGCGCCTGGGCGGAGAGGACAAAGAAAAGGATGCCCATCACGCCGATGCTGCCGGCGCGGAGGGCGGTTGAGTGCTCCGTGCGCGGAGCGGCTTCAGTGGTCCGGGACTCGGAATTCGAAATACTCATTGGATCCTTCTTAACGGTCATGAGCGTTGGGGGGAAGGGGTGCCGCGCGAGGGGCCAGGCACCGGTGAATCCAGCATGGCAGCGGACCCGGCCTGCGCCTTGTCCTGTAGCGATCAGTTGTTGTGCGTGAGTGCAGTGACGTGCCACGCGCGGCCCCGCCGGGCCAACTGTTCGCCTCAGGTCAACCGCCGTTCGCGGATACACAAGACGGCACGGAGGCAGCGGGGCAGACTCGAGGCATAGCCTCAGGCCACGCCGGCCGGTGCGCATTGCCTACTCGAAGTGGAGTAACCCATGGAAACTTACGACGCCCTGCTGGCCTCGATCACCCCGGACGCGGGCGAAACCCGGACCATCCTTGACCCGGCCACCGGCACCCCCGTCGGCGAAGCCCCGGTCCACACCGTCGAGGACCTCGAAACCGCCATCGAAACTGCCACTGCAGCGCAGCCGGCCTGGGCCGCCCTGGGCCACGCCGCCCGGTCCGCCGCGCTCCTCAAGGCAGCCGACGCCGTCGAACGCTCCGCCGAGGAACTCGCCCGGCTGCTCTCCCGCGAGCAGGGCAAACCCCTCAACGGCCCCAATGCACGCTTCGAGGTGGGCGCCTGCGCCGCCTGGCTGCGGGCCACGGCCGGCACCCCGGTGGAACCTGAAACGGTGGTGGACGACGGCGAAACGTACGCCGAACTGCACTACCGGCCCATCGGCGTCGTGGGTGCCATTGGCCCCTGGAACTGGCCGATGATGATTACCGTGTGGCAGATCGCCCCGGCGCTCCGGATGGGCAACGCCGTCGTCGTCAAACCCTCCGAATACACCCCGCTGTCCGTCCTTGCCCTGGTCAAAATCATCAACGAGGAACTGCCCGAAGGCCTCGTGACCGTCGTTTCCGGCGGCCGCGAGGTGGGCGCACGCCTCGCCGAGCACCCCGCGATCGGAAAGGTCATGTTCACCGGCTCCACCGCCACGGGCAAAGCCATCATCAAATCCTCGGCGGCTACCGTCAAGCGGCTCACCCTGGAGCTCGGGGGCAACGACGCCGGCATCGTCCTGCCCGACGCCGACCCTGCCGCGATCGCCGAAGGCCTCTTCTGGGGCGCCTTCATTAACACCGGCCAGACCTGCGCCGCGCTCAAGCGCCTCTACGTCCACAACGACATCTATGACGCCGTCTGCGAAGAACTGACCAAGGTCGCCGCCGTCATGCCCATGGGCGTGGGACTGGACGAGAACAACGTCCTGGGCCCGCTGCAGAACAGGGCTCAATACGAGATTGTGGCTGGCCTCGTGGAAGCCGCCCGCGATTCCGGCGCCCGGATCCTCATCGGCGGCGACCCGGACACTGGCCAGCCCGGCCACTTCTACCCCGCCACCCTGGTGGCCGACATTGGCAACAACAACCCCCTGGTCACCGCGGAACAGTTCGGCCCCGCCCTGCCGATCATCCACTACAGCACCGTGGACGAAGCCATCAGCATGGCGAACGGCCTCGACGTCGGACTCGGCGCGTCCGTCTGGTCCGCCGACCTCGCCGAAGCCCGCAAGGTCGCCGCCCGGCTCGAAGCCGGCACCGTCTGGATCAACAAGCACGGCGCCGTGGACCCCCGCGTCCCCTTCGGCGGAGCCAAGCAGTCCGGCTATGGCCTGGAGTTCGGCGTCGAAGGCCTGAAGGCCCTCGGCGTACCGCAGGCCATCAACGGCTGACACGCCCTTCCCCACAAAACATCCGAGGCTTGTCCGCAAAGCCGAGCCGTGAAGGCACGTGCACGCGGACAAGCCTCGGATTCACGCTCATCTTTGCTGGAGCGCTGGCTCCTGCAGCCACGGCCTGGTAGGGGTCTGGCCCAGCTGATCGTTGAATTCCTGCGCCTCCCGGTAGTACTCGAGCGTTGACAGCCGAGACGCCGCCGCCGGGTCAAGGAGGATCACGGCCCTGCGGTGAAGCTGCAGCACCGACGCCGGGCAGTTGGCGCTGACCGGACCCTCCACCATCGCCTGGACTGTGGCGGCCTTGTTCTCCCCCATCGCCACGAGGACGGCCAGCTTCGCCTCGCGGATGGTCCCCAGCCCCTGGGTCAAACAGAGGCGCGGAACGGCGCCGTCCTGGAAGAACCGGGCGTTGTCAGTGCGGGTGGCCCCGGCCAGGGTCTTCACCCGGGTCCGCGAGGCAAGTGACGACGTCGGCTCGTTGAACCCGATGTGGCCGTTCGCCCCGATGCCCAGGATCTGGATGTCCACTCCCCCGGCTGCCGCGATCGCTGTGTCGTAGCGCTCTGCTTCGGCCACCAGGTCGGCGGCGTCCCCCTGCGGGGTAAAGAGCCTCTCCACGGGCAGGTCCACATGGTCAACGAACTCGCGCCGGATGGTGGAGTAGTACGACTGTCCGTGTTCCTTCGGCAGCCCCGCATACTCGTCCAACGTAAAGCCGGCGACCTGGCTGAAGCTGAGCTGCTCCTCGCGGTGCCGCCGTATGAGTTCCTGGTAGGTGGAACTCGGGGAGCCTCCGGTGGCCAGGCCCAGGACCGCCGGACCCTGCCGGACCCTGGCCTCGATGATGTCCGCCGCCCGGGCTCCTACGTGATCGACGGACTCACACAGAACTATCTGCACGGTCATTCCTTTCCTGCTTTTGTGGTGTGCCGGCACGGTAGGCCTGCACGAGTTCAAGTAGTTCGGTGGCCACCAGCACGTCAGCGCGGTATCCCGCGGCTATGGCGCCGACCCGGGCGGAGTCCCGGTTGAGGCCCATCAGCCGGGCCGGGGTGGAGGAAGCGGCGGACACGGCGTCGGCGAGCGGGATCCCCCAGTCGACGCAGCGGCGCACGTTCTCCAGCAGGAAGCTCGTGGCTCCCGCGATCGCGCCGGGCTCCTCGACTTCCCCGGATTGGGTCGTGCCCGCCGGCGCCAGCCGCGCCACCCGGTTCTGGACCAACACGCCCAGGCTGCCGAGGGTGTAGTGCCCATCGGACATTCCGGCAGCCGCCATCGCATCGGTGATGAGGGCAACGGAGCGGGCACCCACAAGGTTGAATACCATCCGTACGATTTCCGGGTCCAGGTGCACACCGTCGGCAATCAGTTCAAGCACCATGTGCCCGGGTGACTGCTCGGCGGCCTGCAGCATCACCGCGACGGGCCCGGCAGCCCGGTGGTCGAGTGAGGGCATCCGGTTGAACAGGTGCGTGGCCGACCATGGGCGATCGGCACCGCCGGCGCCGCCATCAGCGCCCAGGACTTCGCGCGTGCGGGAAGCCGTAGCGGCGGTGTGGCCAAGGGAAGGCACGACGCCGTGTTCCCGGCAGAGCTGCACCAGCTCAGCAAAGTGCGAGGTTTCCGGGGCCAGGGTCAGCGACCGCACGGTCCCCCGCCCCGCCTCAAGCCACTGCTTCAGGAGTGCCGGGTCGCCGTCGATAATCGCGGCGGGGTCCTGCGCACCGCACATGCTTTTGGTGATAAACGGCCCTTCCAGGTGCAGGCCGGCCAGCGTGCCGTCTGCCACCAGGTCCCGCAGGGCCGCGATCTGCTCCAGCAGCACATCCGACGGCGCCGAAACGAGCGAGGCGAGTACCGACGTCGTGCCTTCCGCTGCGTGGCGGCCGGCAGCCAGGCGTGCACCGTCCGCATCCGCGGAGAAGGTGTGCCCCACGGCACCGTGGCAGTGCACGTCCACCAGCCCGGGCAGGATCAGCGGCACCTGCCGGATGTCGGCGTCGAATCCTGCCGGCAGGTCCGACGTCGGGCCGCACCACTGGATGGTTCGCCCGGCAATCACCACGGTACCGTCGTCAATCACTGCGTCACCGGGGTGGCCGGTGACGAGGCGGCCCCGCAGACCGACCACGCCGTCGTCCCCGCCGCCGCGGGTCGGCAAAAACTCAGCTTGCATCGGCTTTGGCCATGGAGCCGTTCTCGTCGGTTTCATCTTCGCGGCCCATGGTGCGCAGGTTCCAGCGGCGGATCACAAAGCGGAACACCACGTAGTAGATGGCGGCGTAGACCAGCCCGATGGGGATCAGCCACAGCGGGTTCTGCGCGATGCCGAAGTTGAGGACGTAATCGATGGCCCCGGCGGAGAACCCGAACCCGTGATGGATGCCCAGGAAATTGACCAGCATCATGGACGTTCCGGTCAGGAACGCGTGCACGACGTACAGCGGCCAGGCCACGAACATAAAGGAGAACTCGAGGGGTTCGGTGATGCCCGTGAGGAACGCAGTGAGGCCGGTGGAGAGCATCACGCCGCCCACGATCTTCCGCTGCGACGGCTTGGCTTCCTGCCAGATGGCCAGGGCGGCGGCGGGCAGGGCGAACATCATGATGGGGAAGAAGCCAGTCATAAAGACGCCAGCGGTGGGGTCGCCTGCGAAGAACCGGTTCAGGTCGCCGTGAGCTCCGTTGTAGTCACCAAGGATGAACCACACAACGGAATTCAGGATGTGGTGCAGTCCCAGCGGAATCAGAAGCCGGTTCAGGGTGCCGTAGACGCCGCTGCCCACCACAGTGTTGTCCGCCACGGCGTTGCCGACGGCCGTCAGTCCGGTGTTGAAGTATGGGTAGATCAGGGCCAGGAGCACGCCGATCACAATCGCGGCGAAGGACGTCAGGATGGGCACCAGCCGGCGGCCGGCGAAGAAGCCGAGCCAGTCCGGCAGGGTGGTGCGGTGGAAGCGCTGCCAGAGCAGCGCCGTCGTCAGGCCCATCACGATGCCGGCCAGCACACCGTAGTTGATGACGGGATCTTTCCCGCCTTCCGGGGCGGCGCCCATCACCAGCGGCGCCATCACTTTGAAGACGTTGGTCAGGACCAGGTAGCCGACGACGGCGGCGAGGGCCGTGGAACCGTCACCCTTCTTGGCGAAACCGAAGGAGATGCCGACGGCGAAGAGCAGCGGCAGGTTCTCGAACAGGGCACCGCCGGCGGCGCCGATGACCTGGGCGACGGTGGTCAGGGATTCGAACCTGCCCAGCAGGTCGTCCTGGCCCAGGCGAAGCAGGAGCGCGGCCGCGGGGAGGGCCGCGATGGGCAGCATCAGGCTGCGGCCGAAGCGCTGCATGTTCTGAAGTGCCTTGCCGCTGCCCTTGGCCTTTTCCGGCGCCGCGGCGCCGGCTGTGGGATTTTCCGTGGTCATGATGTTCCTCGTCTCGAAGAGGGTGGTGCTTGTGCGGAGATGCTTGATTCAGTAGAGTCTTGCTAACTGGTTATAACCAGTGACAACCATCACTGTGAAGGGCGCCGGCCACAGTTGTCAACCTCAAGCTTCAAATTGGCTTCTGGAACCGCAGCCTTCACCGCTTACCAACACGGGAGTAGACATGTCCAAAGCAGAAATCATCCTCGCCGCCCTTGGCGGCGCCGGGAACGTCGAAGAGATCGAAGGCTGCATCACGCGCCTCCGCACCGAGGTGGTGGACGCCGGCCGCGTGGACGAGGCCGCCCTCAAGGCCGCCGGCGCACACGGCGTGATGATGTCCGGCACAGTGGTCCAAGTGGTGGTGGGCCCGGAAGCCGAGAGCCTCGCCGAAGACATCCAGGACCTGATGTGAGCCGTTCTGACGTGACCGCGCCGGAATTGGGCACGGAGGCATCCGCCCAAACCATCAGCGTGGCCTCGCCGCTGCCCGGCCGGCTCATCCCGCTGAGCGAGGTACCGGACCCGGTGTTCGCCAAAGGGCTCGTGGGCGGAGGCGCAGCCGTTATCCCTGATGACGACGCCGGCGTGGTCACCGCTGTGGCGCCACTTGACGGCAAGGTGGTCAAGGTCATGCCGCACGCCTACATCGTCCAGCACCCGTCCGGGCCCGCCGTGCTAGTGCACGTCGGAATCGACACCGTGCGCCTGAAGGGCGAGGGCTTCACGGTGATCGCGCAGAAGGGCGACCAGGTCCGCACCGGCGATCCCATGATCACCGTGGACGTTACCCTGGTCCGGTCAAAGGACCTGAGCATGTGCAGTCCCGTGGTGATCCTGGACAGCGCGGCGGACACCATCGAAGCTCCGGCATCCGGCGGGCGCGTGGAAGCTGGCGCGCGCCTGTTCGATCTTCCCGGAAAATAGGAGTCATGGATACGGCAGGGGAACTGAAACACGTCTGGCTCAGAAGGCAACTCCAGGACCTGGTGTCCAGCACGCTTCGCCCCGGCGATGCCCTGCTGGGCGAACGCCAGCTGGAAGAGCAGTTCGGGGTCTCGCGGATCACGGTCCGCCGCGCCATCTCGGATCTGGTCCAGGACGGGGCGCTGGTCCGGATCAAAGGGAAAGGGACCTTCGTTTCGCACGGGCTGGTCCGTTCCACCCTGCATCTGGCTTCCTTCAACGAGGACATGCGGCAGGCAGGCTTTGTTCCCAGTACCCGGGTCATCAACGTGTCCACGACAGTGCCCCCAACGGCAGCCGCCGAGCACCTGGGGCTGGCTCCGGAACAGCCTGCCTACCAGGTCCGGCGGCTCCGCCTGGCCAACGGAGCACCAGTCAGCGTCGATGAGTCGTGGCTGCCGCCGCACCTGCTGCCGGACCTTCTGTCCTCAGATCTGACCGGCTCCCTCTACCGGGCTTTGGGAGCCGCCGGGCACCCAGTCCAGCAGGCAGAGCAGACCGTGGAGGCCGCCGCGGCGTCGGTGGAAACGGCTGCCCTGCTGGACATCGCGCCGGGAGCACCCGTCCTGCTCTTTAAGCGCCGGTCCTTCACCGGGACCGAAGAACCGGGCACTCCCATTGAGTACGCCATCTCCACGTACCGCTCGGACAGGTACCAGGTGTCGATGCGCCTGGCACTGGGCTGACGCGGCGTGTGCCCCTCGTGCAGAACAGCGCCACCACGGTCATGGACGCGATTTTTCCGCGCCGGTCATAACGCGAGCGACGCCGTCACCAACCGCCGCGCGTAGGCGTATGTCCCTTTCGGGCATCGTCGGGCATTGCCATTTCGGCCCGCAGACCCAGAAGGCGGATCGGACGGCCCGCTTCGATTCCGGCTGCGAGGTCCAAGGCCCGCGCGAGGATTTCGTTCCGGTCGAATGTCTCGGGAATCTTCCTCGCGTGGGTCCTGGTGATGAACGGTGCGTACCGGACCTTCAGGGTCAGCCCCACGATGGGTCGCCCTTCGGCCACAACATCTTCAAGGACACGCGCTGTCAGCTCTTTCACGGCGTCGTCCACCTGGGCGGGTTCGGTCAGGTCCCGCTGGAAGGTAGTCTCCCGGCTATGCCCGCGGGCAACCCACGGACTGTCGTCCACAACGCTGGCCCCGTCCCCGCGTCCGAGCTCCGCATACCAAGGACCCATCCTGGGGCCGAACTCCGGGACCAGGTCCTGGGGGTCGGACGCGGCGAGCTGGGCAACTGTGTTGATGCCGAGCTTGGCCAGCCGGCCCGACACCCTGGTTCCGACGCCCCACAGCTCCTTGGTGGGCCGACCGCCCATAACCTCGAGCCAGTTCCCGGCAGTAAGACGGAAGACGCCGGCCGGCTTGCCGAAACCGGTGGCCACCTTGGCCCGGACCAACGTGTCGCCGATGCCCACGCTGCAATGCAGCTGCGTTCGCTCCAGGACAGCGGCCTGGACTTCACGGGCGTAGGCCTCCGGAGCATCCGTCTCAATGCCTACAAAGGCTTCGTCCCAGCCCAGCACCTGCACGGTGGCGCCGGGCTGCGCGTGCAGGGTAGCCATCACCGTCTCAGACGCCGCGAGATAAGCCTCCTGATCGACAGGCAGTATCACAGCGTCGGGCACCTTCCGGGCGGCAACGCGTAAAGGCATTCCGGACCCCACACCGTACGCCCTGGCTTCGTAGGATGCGGTCGAGACTACAGCCCGTTCCGTCGGGTCGCCCCGACCGCCGACAATGATCGGCTTGCCCGCAAGCTCCGGCCGCCGGAGCACTTCTACCGCGGCAATGAACTGGTCGAGATCGACATGCAGCACCCACCGGATTCCGCTCACGCCACCAGTCTGCCCTAAACAACTCCGGCAGGCATCCGTTCTCCACCGGGCGCGGAAGTCAGTTGATCAGTACTCGCCCTTAATCACGAAGTAGGAACCGCGGATAACGCCGGCCAGCTTTGATTTCTGGCGGGCAAACTTAAAACGTGATGCCAGTTCCTCCGGAATCTCCATGCCTTCGGCCAGTTTGAATCCGACCGCTCGTTTCCCGCCGTCCTCGATGCTGTACATGACGTTAATCGACAGCCCCGACTCGTAGAACACATAATCCATCCGCAACCCGTTGACGTCGAATGTGGTTGCTTCGAGCGGGTGGGCGCCGATCACGATGTCGCGCTCGTCCTTGAGAATGTGGCTCACGCGGTCGACCACCTCCGGAACCTCGGCGGCAGGACTGACAGTGAATACGTGGTCGTACTTGTTGCGGTAGTAGCGCCCTTCGTTGGCGCGTAACCCGGCGAGGGCATCGGCGACCGGAGACGATTCCAGTCCAACAATGGAAACGTCCTTGAAGTCCACAACGTACGGCATGCACCCTCCTGATTAGATGTATGCGACCACGATAACGTGTCGACACGCTCCGCCCACGGCCCGTCGTCCACCGGCCTCCCCTGGCCCGCAACGGCCCGACGCCAGATCACTTGCCGGCGTCAAATAGGGCCATCAGAAATCCGTTCGTATCGCTGCGCCCTCGCGCGGTCGGTGGAAGAGCGCTAGCCTGACGCACATGGCCAAGACAGCCTCTCCCGCACGCGCGTGGATCGGGAGGATCGTCTTCCTTTTCCTCGCGCCCGGCGTCGTCGCGGGCCTCATTCCGTGGCTCATTTCCGGCTGGCAGTGGTACGACTGGGGCGGCGCGGGCTCGGTGGTCGAGCCAATCGCCTGGACGGCCATCGCTATTGGGGTGGCGTTCCTCCTGCACGCCTTCACACTCTTCGCCCTGCACCGCGGAACGCCCGCTCCCATCGCGCCGACCCAGGCTCTCGTCGTGACGGGGGCCTACCGGTTCGTGCGCAATCCGATGTATCTCTCGGTGCTCACCATCGTCCTCGGCCAAGCGCTGCTGTTCGGCAACTGGTGGCTCGTGCTCTACGCCGCGATCACCCTCGCCGCCGTCCTCGCGTTCGTGAAGGGTTACGAGGAGCCGACCCTTACCAGCACCTACGGCGAGCAGTACCTCAACTACCGGCGCAACGTCCCCGGGTGGTGGCCGCGGCTCACGCCGTGGCGCGGCCGCCGGCAGCGACAGGGCTGAACGGGCTGTGCGGACTGGGCGGCGAACTCAGGCTGGAATTTGTGACAACTGACGTTTGGGAATGCCGTTGCATGGGACTCCGACCTGAACTATTCCTTGAGGTGCTGGATGAGCACATCAAATTCGTCCACTCCCAGGACCTCCATGTGTTGCTCCGCACTGGTCTCGGATCGGATTCGATCCGATTCCTGACGGCTGCCTGCAAGCGCATCCTCGTCTTCCCAAAGCGTTATCGAGAGTGACGTTTTTTCTTTTCCCAGCAGGTAATAGATCCCCCTGCATCCCGGCAGGGCAAGCACCTGGCTGACGGTTTCTCCTGAAGGCGCTCCCGTGCTCTCAGGAGCGGGCCGGTACGTGCTGATGCGAGCGAACATGGTGTTTCGTCCTCTGATAGCCGTTGGTTAAGCCTCCAAGCCACACGAGCTGTTGGCGGCAGACTCGGGAGGCTTCGCCTCCTCCCACTAGTAAGTACCCGGGATGGTGGAAGTGCAAGACTGCCGAAGCCCTTACCTCAAGCACAGGGACGGCCTTCGATCAGCGTTTCTCGTGCAGCGGCTGCTTGCTCGAATGCTTGGAGCAGGGGGACCGCCGCAAGAGCGACTAGTGAAAGAGGCGGCCGGGAGGAAGGCCACCGTTCCCGAGCACATCGTGCCGGCCTTTCCAACAGCAGACAGTCAGTGCGGCACATTGATCTCGACTGGTGTCTGGGGCACGAGGATGTATCCCCTGCGCTGCAGGCTGGATTTGACCAGTTTCAGCCTGCAGCGCACCGAACGGGCGGATCATCCTGGTTTGACAATCAATTGCTCGCGGCGTCCTCCGGTTTTCTACTCCCCTGACTCTTCAAGCAATTCGTGCCTATGGTGAAGCAAGAACTCATATCTATGGTGAAGACCGATCCACGGTGATGCAGCCAGTTCGTCGATGTCGGAAACGGGCCGGAGTGAGGGCACTTCTTCAGGGCAGGAGTTCCGGTCCAGGGAGCCGGATCTGAAACCCTTCCGTGCGGTGGAGCTGAAGGGAGCTTGCCGTCTGCGCATCGTTGTATTCCTCTCATGATGTTGTCAGGGGGCGGGTGTACGTGTCGAGGCCAATGAGGGCCGAGCGGAGCTGCGGGCTAGCTGACGGGACACGTCAGGAGGGCTGTTCTCTTAGAAGGCTTTGAGGATGTCTTCGACGCGTTGTTTGGCGTCGCCGAAGAGCATTTGGGAGTTGTCGCGGTAGAACAGGGGGTTTTGGACGCCGGCGTAGCCGGCGGCCATGGAGCGTTTGAACACGATGACGTTTTCGGCTTCCCAGACGCGGAGGACGGGCATTCCGGCGATGGGGCTTCCCGGGTCTTCGGCCGCGGAGGGGTTGACGGTGTCGTTGGCCCCGATGACGAGGACAACGGAGGTGTCGCCGAGGTCGTCGTTGATTTCGTCCATTTCCAGGACGATGTCGTAGGGGACTTTGGCTTCGGCGAGGAGCACGTTCATGTGCCCGGGCAGGCGGCCGGCGACGGGGTGGATGCCGAACCGGACGTTCACGCCGCGTTCGCGGAGCTGGTGGGCGAGTTCAGCGACGGGGTACTGGGCCTGCGCGACGGCCATGCCGTAGCCGGGGGTGATGACGACGGACGAGGCGTTGGTCAGCAGGTCCGCGGTGGCTTGGGCCGTGATTTCGCGGTGCTCGCCGTACTCTTTGTCCGCCGCCGCCGGGGCGGCGATGCCGAAGCCGCCGGCGATCACGGAGATGAAGGACCGGTTCATGGCCTTGCACATGATGTAGGACAGGTACGCGCCCGAGGAGCCGACGAGGGCGCCGGTGATGATCAGGAGATCGTTGTTCAGCAGGAAGCCCGCGGCGGCTGCGGCCCAGCCGGAGTAGCTGTTGAGCATGGACACCACGACGGGCATGTCGCCACCGCCGATGGAGGCCACCAGGTGCCAGCCCAGCCCGAGGGCCAGTGCGGTGACGACGATCAGGAGCCAGAGCTGGGAGTCGTTGACGTACCAGACCGTGAGGGCGATGAACGCGGCGAGGGCGCCAAGGTTGATCGCGTTTTTGCCCGGCAGCATCAGGGGTGTGGACTTCATCCGGGCCGAGAGTTTCAGGAACGCCACGATGGAGCCGGTGAAGGTCACCGCGCCGATGAACACGCCGATGAACACCTCGGCGTGGTGGATCGCTGTCAGATCCGGGGACAGGTCCGGGTTTTCGAGGTGGCCGTTCCAGCCCACCAGGACCGCAGCGAGGCCCACGAAGCTGTGCAGCAGCGCGATGAGTTCGGGCATGCCGGTCATTTCCACCACGCGGGCGCGCCAGAGCCCGATGGCCCCGCCGACCAGCACCGCTGCCACGAGAAGGACCAGGCCGGTCAGTCCGTGGCCGGTGCCCCAGGCGCCCTGGAGGGTCAGCCAGATGGTCGCGGCGAGGGCGATGATCATTCCGGTGATGCCGTAGACGACGCCCGCTTTGGCCTTTTCGTGTTTGCTGAGCCCGGCGAGGCTGAGGATGAACAGCAGGGCCGCGACGATGTACGCCGCCCCGGCGATGGAGTCGGCGGTCAACGGACCGGAGACGGTGTCAGACACAGTTGAGCTCCTCGTAATGATTCGGGCTGTTGCTTCGGTGACGGTGCTCATGAACGTGCCTTCCCGGCCGAGAACATCGCGAGCATGCGACGGGTGACGGCGAAACCGCCGAAGATGTTGATGCTGGCCAGCAGCACCGCGACGGCGGCAAGGACCTGCATGACGATGTTGTCGGAGGTGACCTGCAGCAGCGCCCCGACGACGATGATCCCGGAGATGGCGTTCGTGACGGACATCAGCGGGGTGTGCAGGGCGTGGTGGACTTTCCCGATCACGTAGAAGCCGACCACGATCGAAAGCATCAGCACCGTGAAGTGCTGCGGCAGCGGCGCCGGAGCGACCGCGTTGAGCCCGAACAGCACCGCGATACCCGCGGCAAAGAGCCCGGCCTTACCGGCAGGGCTGAGGCCTTGCTTCTTTTTAGGTGCGGTATCGTCCGCGGCCGCCGAGGCGTCCGTCTTCACCTGGGGTGCGGCGGAGACCTGGACCGGGGGCGGCGGCCACGTCTTCTCCCCGTCCCGCACCACCGTGACTGAGCGCTGCACGACGTCGTCGAAATCGATCCGCAGGACCCCGTCCTTGTCCGGGGTGAGGAGCTTGAGCAGGTTCAGCATGTTCGTGCCGTACAGCTGGGAGGCCTGGGCCGGGAGCCGGGCCGGAAGGTCCGTGTAGCCCAGGATGACGACACCGTTGTCCGTCACGATGCGTTCCCCGGCGACGGAGCCTTCCACGTTGCCGCCCTGCCCGGCGGCCATGTCCACGATCACGCTGCCCGACTTCATGCCGGCAACGTCTTCGGCCGTGAGCAGCTTCGGTGCCGGACGCCCCGGAATCAGGGCCGTGGTGATAATGATGTCCACATCAGCGGCCTGCTCCGAGTAGATCTCGGCCGCGCGGGCGTTATAGGCCTCCGAGGTAGCCTTGGCGTACCCGTCAGAGGACTTCATCTCCTCCTCAACCTCAACTTTGAGGTAGACACCGCCGATCGACTTCACCTGATCAGCGACCTCAGGACGCGGGTCCGTCGCCCGCACGATCGCACCCAGACTGGACGCCGCACCGATCGCGGCCAGCCCGGCGACGCCGGCCCCGGCCACCAGGACCTTCGCCGGCGGAACCTTGCCCGCCGCCGTCACCTGTCCGGTGAAAAAGCGGCCGAACTCATGAGCGGCCTCAATCACAGCCCGGTACCCGGCAATGTTCGCCATCGAACTGAGCACATCCATCGACTGCGCCCGCGAAATCCGCGGCACCGCATCCAACGCCAAAGCCGTGATCGGCCGCGCCGCCAACGCCTCCACCAAGTCTGGCCGCAGCCCGGGGCTAAGGGACCCGATCAGCGTCGCACCGGCAGATAGGCGGCCGATCTCATCCTCAGTGGGCGGATTGATCCGCAGCACCACCTCAGACCCCCACGCCTCATCGGCACCCACAATCAGGGCACCAGCCTCGGCATACGCCTCATCACGGAACGAAGCGGACTCCCCCGCACCCTTCTCGACCACAACGTCGTAGCCCAACTCCAATAACTGTTTGACGGTGACAGGCGTCGCCGCCACCCTCGTCTCACGGCCTAACTCGGCCACGATCCCAATACGCGTCATTTGCTGCTCTCTTTCATCATGAATATGCCCGGGACAGTGAATCCGCCGCCCGGGCGTGCCGACTTGTGTTTATTTCCCAGGGAGCCTGCAGGCGTTGACCATCGAGCATTTGGAGTTACGGGCCGCGGTCCCGGAGGTCCTTTCTGCGGCCCTGCGATGTCTGGCGCTGAAGTGAATGCAGTAATTCTCAGCACCGAGACTCCGCAAACGGCGCGATGGAACGGAACGTCACTCGAACCACATGCAGTCCATACGCTGCCGGTACTGCCTCTCTGCAGTCCCGGACGCCTGTCCCGATGTGGTAAATCTTTCCTTGTTCACTACTTTTCAGCACTTCGAAGGGGCTTTCCAGGGAAATCTATGGAAAGAAAGTCATTTCTTCGCGAATTCTCAAGAACTCAGCAATTCGACCTAGATTAAAGACTGTGGTCTATCCGTTGACACACTATTCCTCATGGGTGCGATAGGCGCCATTAGAGGACCGTGCCCTCAGGCCTGGGCCGCAATGACCCAAGAACCCGGAGCCCTCATGGCCGTCGTCGAGCGTCTGGCGGAGCGCTTCCCGAATGAACAACGCTCAATTATCGAAGACGTCGTAGCCGAGGAACATGGTTCGCTCGATGAAGGTCGCATCCGGGACTACGTGCCTCTCCTTGAAGAACGGGCCGCGAAGCTCCGTCTCGCCCATCCACAGCAATAGCGGCTGGCGTCACCACCGACCAAGGTGCATCTCATCGACGGACCGGGTCTCCGGCCACGATGACCCGCGCATACCTCGGAATAACCTGCGGCTTCGCGCCGGGCCATCGAGGTGCACGGAGGAGCCGCCCCCACTCCCCGATTCGACCATCCGCCAGTCGGCACGGGCCAAACCGCTTCTCAGCCAAACGGCATACATCCGTTGAGGGTTGGAGCCTGCATTGCCTGGCGGCCCACGAGACTTTCCCGAATGCCTGCCCTGTCTGTGGTGCTTTCGGGTCCGTGCCCGGATAGCCTGTGCAGGGGGAGCCACACCGGCAAGTCCCAGGCGTCCGCGGATGTGGGCGGCTTTGTCATCCACGCAGTGCTGGGGGCCGAAATGGCAAATGAAATGACGCCGCTGGATACCGTCGGTTCCCACCGGGACCTGCTGGAGGCCGTTCCCGACGCTTTGTTGGTGATCGACGAAGCAGGGGACATCACGTTCGTCAATGCCCATACAGAACGGCTCTTCGGCTATCCGCGGAGCCAGTTGCTGGGCAGACATTATGAAGTGCTGCTTCCGTCGCGGTTCAAGGGCCACGGAGAGGCCATCCGGGAACGCTTCGCAACGGACCCGGGGATGCGCCGTGCAGGGACGGACATGAAGTTGTTCGGCCGTTACCGTGACGGCACCGAGTTCCCCATCGAGACAAGCTTCGCTCCACTCGGCGTCGGACCCGGCATGGAAATCGTCGCCTCCATCCGGGATGTGAGCGAACGCGGTCGCATTGACGCGGAACTCCGTGATGCCCTATCACTGCTCAGTGCCACCTTGGAATCCACGGCTGACGGCATTCTGGTCGTGACTGCGGATGGGCGGATTGCCGGTTCCAACGAACGGTTCGCCATTCTCTGGGGCATCCCGGCGGAGCTCATGGCCTCCCACAACGACGGAAGAGTGATGGCGTTTGTCCTGGATCAGCTGTCCAATCCGGACAGTTTCGTGGACAAGGTGCGCGAACTGTACGCCGATCCTGGCGCTGAGAGTCTGGATGTGCTGGACTTCCGTGACGGACGCACTTTTGAACGGTACTCCCGGCCCCAACGTGTCGGGGAAGAAATTGTTGGGCGTGTTTGGAGTTTCCGTGACGTGACTTCCCGCCGCCGCGCACAGGACCGGGAGAGGGAGGCACTCGCCCAGCTGGAAGGCCTGGGCGCCATTGTTGAATCCTCAGCGGATGCGATCATTGGCAAGACGCCCGAGGGTCTTATCACCAGCTGGAACCCCGGGGCCGAACGGCTGTATGGGTATGGTGCCGCCGAAGTGATGGGCCTAGACGTCCGAATCCTCATTCCGGAATATCACCGCCAGGCTGAGGACGCGGTGCTGGCCGCGGTCATGGACGGCGGGGAGGCTTGCAGCTTTGAGACGGACCGCTTGAGGAAAGACGGGTCGATCGTTCCCGTGTCCTTAACCGTGTCACCCATCCGCGGCGAACACGGGGTCAGCGGGATCGCGACGATCGGGCAGGACATCACAGCGCGACGGGCCGCTGAGGCCGAGCTATTGGCCGCCCGTGAGGCGGCGTTGGAGTCGAGCCGGTTGAAGTCCGAGTTCCTGGCGACGATGAGCCATGAGATCAGGACGCCGATGAACGGCGTCCTCGGTCTGACCGCGCTGCTGTTGGATACGCCGTTGGATCAGACACAGCGCAAATACGCCGAAGGAGTTCAGACGGCGGCCGAGGCCCTGCTGACCCTGATCAACGACATTCTGGATTTCTCGAAGCTGGAGGCCGGGAAAATCGATCTGGATGTCACCTCTTTTGATCCGCGAAACCTTGTAGAGGAGGTTGCCGCGCTCCTGTCCGAAGACGCACAGGGCAAGGGCCTGGAACTCATCGCTTACTGCCGGCCTGACGTTCCGGAGCGGCTGGCCGGTGATGCCGGCCGGATCCGGCAGATCCTGTTGAACCTGGCCTCGAACGCCGTGAAGTTCACCCCGTCCGGTGAGGTCGCCATCCGCGTGAACGTCGCGGAACAGGACGCAGGTAAGGCGGTGCTGCGTTTCGAAGTCAGTGATACCGGAATCGGCATCGAACCTGCGGATCATCTGCGCCTGTTCGATTCCTTTTCCCAGGCCGACGCCTCCACCACACGCCGGTATGGCGGAACCGGCCTGGGCCTGGCGATTTGCCGAAGCCTGACCGAAGCGATGGGCGGGGATATCGGGCTGAACAGCACACCGGGTACGGGCAGCACGTTCTGGTTCGCCATCCGGCTGCCTGTGACTGAAGCCTCTGCGGGGAATCCGGAGCCGTTGGTTAGCCGTCAGCTGGCCGGGCTGCGTGTGCTGGTGGTGGATGACAACGCCACCAACCGGTTGGTGCTGGAATCACAGCTGACCGCTTGGGGGATGCGGCCGGATGCCGTCGCGGACGCAGGCACGGCCCTTAACCAGTCCCGGGCCGCGGCCGCCGCCGGGCAACCCTACGACATCGCCGTGCTCGACATGTGCATGCCGGAAATGGACGGACTGGAACTGGCGCACGAGCTCACCGCCGACCCTGCCCTGCGGGGCATCCGGCTCGTGATGCTGACATCCACATCCCAGGTCACCAAGACCGAGCTGGCCGCGGCAGGAATCCGTGAATGGCTCACCAAACCAGTGCGCGGTTCAGAGCTCCATGACCGACTCATGCGCCTGATGGCGGGCACACCTCCGGACGTCATGGTGCCCGCAGCGACCAGGCAGCCCGGCCCCGATATGCCCTCCCGGGGCCGGATCCTGGTAGTGGAGGACAACGTAGTGAACCAGCTCGTGGCCCGGGGAATGGTCACCAAACTGGGCTACCGGGCCGACGTGGTCGCCGACGGCGCCGAAGCGGTCTCCACCACCGCTACCCGCTCCTATGCGGCGGTGCTCATGGATTGCCATATGCCGGTTATGGACGGCTTCGAAGCGACCAGGGCCATCCGGGCCAGAGAAGAAGGTAACCCTCCACGCCTGCCCATCATCGCCATGACCGCCGGCGCCCAGGACGAAGACCGTGAGCGCTGCCTCGCAGCCGGCATGGATGCGTACCTCAGCAAACCCGTCGACCTGGCTGCCCTGGACGCAGCCCTGGAGCGATGGGCCACTCGCGGCCTGCCGACGGAGGCCGCCCGCTCAGTGGAAACCGCGTGAACCCGCTACCCGTCGAGCGCACGGCCGGTGTTGACGGCAACGAGCATACGAACGTCTTCCCGGCTGACGCCGGCGTTCAGCCGCTGGCCGAGGACCGTGCGTAGGAGTCGACGGGGAAGGGATTGTTCTTCTGCCCAAGGTCGGAGCCCATGATGTGCAGTCGACTTTCATCTCCCAGGGAATACTCGACGGAGCGGACCTGGCCTTTCTCGTCGGGTTGACCTTCGGCGCCATCCTCTGACTCACCCGCAAAACGGCCACCGTCGAACCGTCAGAACAGTAAGGAACTTCCAATGCATGAATACATCGACGCCGGCCTCAAGGCTCACTGGTCCGCGACGCTGGCCGACGTCACAGGGATGCCAATACCGCCGTTCGCAGCGCTCGTCCGGACCTCGGGAATCACTATCTACCTTTCCGGGCAGACATTTCCCGTCATCGGATCCAACAATCCTGTACAGCCGACGCCGGCCTAGAGGAACAGACCCGGGCTTGTCTGGAGAACATAGACAATCTCGTCCGAGCAGGAGGAGGCACCCGGGGCGACATCGCTAAAGTCACCATCTACAACACACGCATGAATCAACAGGACGTGGTTAACACCGTCTACACAGCGTTCTTCAATACCCACCACCCAACGCGCGCACACGTCGAAGTATCCCGGCTGGCAGATCCGGACCTGCTCATCGAGACTGAGGCTGTGGCCGTCGTGGAACCATAGTCCCGACAATGGGACCTGTTTCATTCCAGATCGCCCTTTGGACAGCACTGACAGCTTCTTCACGCTTCCAGCACTGGCGCAACGCCTCACGGACTCGCCCGCCGCTGATAACCGGCGGCGTGGTCCGGATGGCGGTTTACAACGCGCTCAACGTCTGGAACAGCTTCCTCGTCCCGCTGATCCTGACCCAGGGTGCAACTAATCGCGTGCTGCCACTATGGGCGTTCCAGGGAGAGTTCACTATCAACACCCCGGCCATCCTCGCCGCGGTCGTCCTCTCCGCCCTGCCATTCGTCTTTATCTACATTGTCGGCCGTCGGCTCGTCGCCGGCCTGACAGCAGGCTTCAGCAAGAGCGCACGAACAATAGCGACGGAGAGCACTCAGCCGAAGGCGCTCTGTCGCCGTCGTTGTTTTATCAGTGCCTTGTGGCTCGCAGGCTGGCGCGACCACTCCCCCGTTGAGAACGTCGAAGCCGATACTAGGCAGAGCCGTCAGCCAGACCTAGGTAAGTCACTCACAAACCTGATGTGCGGAGATCGTCCCAAAGCACTCGATTTGCTTGTTTGGCGTCCGCACGCCCATAGGACCGCCGATCTCAACATATGCCTTCAAATAATTGCTAGATATCTATCGAACCATGGCGACAACCAGAGACAGATAGAGTCTGCCGACAGGGACCGCATCGTCCCCGCCTGATCCAAGCTGGGCAAGGATCATGGCGCGCGGGGAAAATTCAACGCGGGCGCCGCCCGTCAGTTCGAGCTAGCGCAGATCGCAAAAACAGTCTAGACTTCTAGCTAAATCAGTCACCATCCTTTGACTACTTTTGGAGAAAATGTGAGCGCCACCGTCGCGGAAAACTCGGGAGGCGGAATGACCGCTAACGCCCGGAAGATGCAGCGCATCGGGTCCTCTGAATACGAATCACTGGCTCGTGCCGCTGCCATGGAGCTGTACCCGGACGTTGATGCGCCCGCCATGGCGTTGTGCTTCAATCTCATCCGCGCCGCTAACCGGATGACCACAGACATGGAAGTCTCGGTGCACCGCCCCATGGGCATCAGCTTCGCCGGCTACCGCCTGCTGTTCACCATCAGGTCGGTAGGACAGGTGAACCCAAACGAGCTTGCCCGGCTGTCCAGCGTGTCCACGGCCTCCATGTCCAGCCTGCTCAACACATTAGAGAAGTCCGGGCTCGTTACCCGAGCCTCTGATCCAGAAGACAAGCGCAAGGCCATAGTCCAGCTCTCGGACAAAGGCGAGCAAATGGTGGCCGATCTCTGCCAGATCAACAACCGGCGCGAGCAGGCCTGGGCGGCGGGACTCACCGAAACCGAAGCCTCGATCCTTGCCGAACTGCTGCGCAAGCTGTTGCTGCACCACCCGACTCCCCGAACCAGCTAGAACGATAGGAGAAACTAATGAGGGCTCAAGACGTCCGGCTGAACGACGACGTTATCGCCGAACTAAGGCAGCGCGCCAAAGACTTGGAGGCGTACGCCACCTTGTGGGCCGGAGGACCAACCATTGACTCGTCAGGCTCAGCTGCCCTCTCTTCCCTGGTTGAACGACTGGCCAACATGTATCCATACGGGGATGCGAAGTACATCGGACAACTCCTTAAACCCCCGCACCCTGTGGCTTGGGTTGCGCAAGCCATCGCAGCACTCATCAATCCGAATAACCACGCTCTGGACGGAGGCCCGGCCACCGCTGTCCTCGAAAAGGAAGTCGTGGCCAAACTTGCGGCAATGTTCGGCTATGAGGAACATCTGGGCCATCTGACATCGTCCGGCACCATCGCTAACCTTGAGGCGCTCTGGGTTGCCAGGGAATTGCATCCAGGTAAGGTCATATTGTCCGGAACGAACGCCCACTACACCCACGAGCGTATGTGCCGGTTGCTCGGAACCCCGCATGAGACCATTCCGGAAGACGACCGGGGCCGTCTTTCGATGGCGGATCTGAGGATTAGGCTGGCGCGAGGCGGGGTCGGGACCATTGTTGTGACTCTTGGCACGACCGGTCTTGGGGCACTGGACCAAGTCCATGAGGCCGCGGACCTGGCAGCCGAATTCGGAGCCAGGTTACATATCGATGCAGCTTACGGAGGATTTCACACCCTCCTGGCCACTGGTCCGGAACCGCTGGTTGATCCTGCCCCCTTCCTAGCCGTTCGCCGGGCGGATTCAATCGTCGTAGATCCACACAAACACGGACTTCAACCGTACGGATGCGGATCTGTTCTCTTCGCTGATCCATCTGTCGGCAAGCTCTATTCGCACAACTCCCCCTACACCTACTTCACATCTTCTGACCTCCATCTTGGCGAGATCAGTCTGGAGTGCTCGAGAGCGGGCGCGTCGGCGGCGGCATTTTGGGCCACTGTCGAAGCTCTCGGGTTGTCACGCGACGGAATGGGATCGATTATCGCCGACGGCCGAAGGGCAGCACTGCAGATAGCTGAAGTCATCAGAGCTGCCGACGGCGCCGAGCTCGTGGTTGAACCCGAACTTGACATCGTTTGTGCCTTCCCTCGCCGTCATACCAGCAGCCAGATATCTGCGGCAACAGAGGAAGCGTTTGCGGCCATGGCCCGGGACGGCTGGCACTTGGCACTGTATCGGGTCGACAGCAAGTGGCTTGCGAGGAACCATCCATGGATCGTCGTTGATAGTGACTACACCACTGTCCTGAGATCCTGCACCATGAAACCCGAGCATCTCCACGTGGCCCAAGAATTCAGCCACCGGCTCATTGCATCGATGGGGCAACAGTCCTAACAGACGGACTAAAGGGGCTGCCAATGTTGCTCCGCAGGCTGGATGTAAGCACCTGACCCGCAGGACACCGCTTCACCTAGGGAAACGATGCGAGGCCCCATGCTTGGCGACGTGGGGTTACCGGGCCCATGGAACTTTCACCGCTTTCTATGCATCGCGAACCAGATGCTGGGCAGGAGCGTTCTACCTTCAACTCGGCTACGAGGACTCGGCCGCGTTCTATGCACACCGCCAGATGTTTCAGTTCAGGGCCCCGTCCCGGTGAAGGCACACAACAAATGGCAGCAACCAGGGACGGATCGCTGGAGAGCCCGCACACCGCCTTGGCAAGTGTCGATAGTCAAAATTTCAGATACCAAGCGTCCAGTTTTGAAGAGCTTCGACGCTAACCGCTTACAACGAAGTGAGGAATCAGTGCAGTTTCACCATCACGGTTACGTATCCGGGGACCCCCGGGTCCAGGCTGCAGCAGGAGTCGGCATTAACAGGCCGACGGAGCTTCCGGACGAGGTCGACGTGCTGATTGTCGGCACCGGGCCTGCCGGCATGCTCGCGGCCGCGCAGTTGTCCCAGTTTCCCGGTGTCGCCACGCGCATCGTGGAGCGTCGGCCCGGGAGGCTCGCCATTGGCCAGGCCGACGGAATCCAAACCCGCACAGTCGAGACCTTTCAGGCCTTCGGCTTTGCCGAGAGGATCATCGCCGAGGCGTACCGGATCACCGAGACGGCGTTCTGGAAGCCGGACCCGGCAGACCCCTCGCGCATCATCCGCAGTGCCCGCACCCCGGATGACCCCGCCGAAATCAGCGAGTTCCCCCACCTTGTTGTTAATCAGGCCCGTGTACTGGACTACTTCGCCGAGTTCATGGCCAACTCGCCCACCCGGATGTCACCCGACTATGGCTTTGAGTTCCGTTCCCTGAGCATCGCGGACGAGGGGCAGTACCCCGTCACCGTGACCCTGCTCCACACCTCCGGCCCTCACGAGGGACAGGAGCGCGTGGTCCGGGCGAAGTACGTTATCGGTGCGGACGGCGCGCGCAGCAAGGTGCGGGAGTCAATCGGCTGCACCCTCGCCGGCGATCAGGCCAACCACGCCTGGGGCGTCATGGATGTCCTAGCGGTCACGGACTTTCCCGATGTCCGCACTAAGTGCGCGATCCAGTCCGGTACAGGCGGCAGCATTCTGCTGATCCCGCGCGAAGGCGGCCACCTCTTCAGGATGTACGTTGACTTGGGTGAGGTGGATCCTGACAACAAGGGCGCCGTGCGCAGCACGTCCATCGAGGAAATCATCGATAAGGCGAATGAGATCCTCCACCCGTATACCCTCGACGTCCGCAACATCGCGTGGCACAGCGTGTACGAAGTGGGCCACCGGCTCACGGACCGGTTCGACGACGTCCTGCCGGAGCAGCGGGGCACCCGAGCGCCCCGTGTGTTCATCACCGGCGACGCCTGCCACACCCACAGCGCCAAGGCCGGCCAGGGCATGAACGTCTCCATGCAGGACGGCTTCAACCTGGCATGGAAGCTCGGCCACGTCCTCGAGGGCCGCAGCCCGGAGAACCTGCTGTCCACCTACTCCGCGGAGCGGCAGGTGGTCGCGAAGAATCTCATCGACTTCGACAAAGAGTGGTCCACGCTGATGGCCAAGAAGCCGGAGGAGTTCGAAGACCCCTCCGAGCTTGAGGACTTCTACGTGCGCACCGCCGAATTCCCCGCCGGCTTCATGACCCAGTACGCCCCCTCAGTGCTGGTGGCCGCCCCTGAACACCAGGACCTGGCAACCGGCATCACCATTGGCAAGCGTTTCAAGTCAGCACCCGTCGTGCGGGTCGCCGACACCAACCCGGTACACCTCGGCCACCACGCCAAGGCCGACGGCCGGTGGCGCTTCTACATCTTCGCTGACTCGGTACCGCACGGCACCGAGTCGCCCACCCAGCGGTTCGCCGATTGGATCACCAACTCACCGGATTCCCCACTTGCCGCCACTCCATCGGGGGCCGACCCCGACGCCTGGTTCGACGTGAAGGTGATCTACCAGCAGGACCACACAAGCGTCGACATCACCGCCGTTCCGGCAGTGTTCAAACCCCAGGTCGGCCCGTTCCAGCTCACGGACTACGAGAAGGTCTACGCTACAGACCCGACTGCGGACATCTTCGACCTGCGCGGTCTCGACCGCGGCGGCGTCGTCGTGATCGTGCGCCCGGACCAGTACGTGGCAAACGTCCTGCCGCTCACGGCGACGGCCGAGCTTGCCGCGTTCTTTGCACCCCTCCTGCAGCTACGGCGCAAGGGCATGAGCCACGCGGACGGCAGTGTGGTTGCCGGAACCACGATCGGCACCACCGTCGGCATTCCGGTAGTTCCGGTCTCCGTCTGACAAGGCTTTTCCGTCTCCACCCGCAAATCTGCACCACGGTTCGATCCCCCGGGTTTCCCCCGGGGCCACACCGCTCACACCAACTGGAGAAACATGAGTATGTCCACGCACAGTTCGAAGGCGAACCAACGTCGCGTCGCCTTCGCCACCGTCATCGGCACCACCGTTGAATGGTACGACTTCTTCATTTACGCCACGGCCGCCGGCCTGGTGTTCGCACAGTTGTTCTTCGAGCCAGCCGGCGCCACCATCGGTCTGCTGTTGTCGTTCGCCTCCGTCGGAATCAGCTTCCTCTTCCGGCCTCTGGGCGCCTTCCTGGCCGGCCACTACGGCGATAGAATCGGCCGCCGCGCCATGCTCGTGCTGACCCTGATCCTCATGGGCGCGGCAACGACCTTGATCGGCTTCCTGCCGACCTACGCGACCGCGGGCGTTATCGCCCCGGTCATGCTCCTGCTGCTGAGGATCCTGCAGGGCATCTCCGCGGGCGGTGAATGGGGAGGCGCCGTCCTGATGGCAGTTGAGCACGCCCCCAGCGACCGCCGCGGACGGGCCGGGGCATTCCCCCAGCTGGGCGTTCCTCTGGGGCTGCTCCTGGCCTCCGGCGTCACGGCGCTCATGACCGGTGTGATTTCCCCCGGAGCCGCCTTCCACGAGTGGGGATGGCGCGTGCCCTTCCTGCTGAGCATCGTGCTCATCGTCGTTGGCTACTTCGTACGCCGCGCGGTCGACGAATCCCCCGTTTTTCAGGAAATCGCAGCGGCCAAGAAGCAGCCCAGGATACCGATCGTGGAGCTATTCCGGCGCCACGGACTGCTCGTGATCATCGCTGCCCTGATCTTCGCAGGCAACAACGCTGCAGGGTATATGGCAACCGGGGGCTTCATCCCCAGCTACGCATCCAGCCCCGCTGTCGGTCACGGACGCACTGACGTGCTCGTCGCAATCGCTTACGGTTCGGCAGTCTGGCTCGCCTTCACCTACCTCGCCGGATACCTCTCGGACAGGATTGGCCGCAAGCGCACATATTTCATAGGATTCGGCGCCCAGCTGTTGGCTTGCTTCCCGCTCTTTTGGCTGATCAACACGGGTTCCCTGGCGATGCTCTACCTGGCACTGACTATATTTAGCTTCGGTCTGGGACTGGCGTACGGCCCGCAGGCTGCCCTGTACTCGGAAATGTTCCCAGCCTCGGTGCGTTTCTCCGGCGTCTCCATCTCCTACGCTCTAGGTGCGATCCTCGGCGGCGCCTTTGCCCCGACAATCGCCACGGCACTGGTGCAGGCCACAGGCGGAACAGAGGCCGTTTCCCTATATCTGGTCGGGATGACTCTTATCTCCCTGCTGGCCGTCTCCCTAGTGCGGGACCGCTCAGGCATCGACCTTTCTATCCGAAATCAGGCCGAACAGGAAGTTGGAGCGCTCGTCTTTGACCGGCGAACCGCCGACGTTCCAGGAGAGACTATCCACATCACGTAGTCACTCCGCCGCTTGGGGCCGGGGCTAGCCCAGAACGCCCGGCACCACGCGGCGGAAGCCGGTTATCTAAGGCGACAAGGATGACGCACAAGGGACCCAACAAAGAATAACTCCATGGGGGCGACACCTCCTTCACTCACCTCATGAGCGGTTCGGCAGTCACGCGCATCGGCCAAGTTACCGCCACGCGGCCATCCGGTCCTCAGGCAATCACGTTGAGCGTGAGTTCCACGGCGCCGAGGAAGAGTGCCAGAACCGACGTGCCAAGCCCAGCCACCAGGAGCAGGCCGGGGTGGGCGAGACCCACCACAACTCGCCGGAGTTGGGGCGAATGCCGCAGGAATTTCTTGGGCAGCCGCGAATCTTGCGGGTTCTGGCGCCAGCCGCGAAGACGGCGCAGGAACCACGCACAGCGCACGATAAGCGCCATCCACAACACCGACACAACCAGGGGGACCGCCGCCAGGAGCAGGTTGAACCCCAACGACGTCACGGCACGCTCCGAGTTCCCGGCCAGTGCCTGCACCGTTGTGGAAATCGAGGCGCTGGCCACCACGGAGAGGCCCCACACCA
The DNA here is from genome assembly GCF_055412785.1 of Pseudarthrobacter lactosi. NCBI lineage: Bacteria > Bacillati > Actinomycetota > Actinomycetes > Micrococcales > Micrococcaceae > Pseudarthrobacter > Pseudarthrobacter lactosi. Next base: position 376,856 of record NZ_JBVAYS010000001.1, on the reverse strand, counting down.
TAAACGCAGCCGTCAGCGCGAGGAACCGGACAAAGAAGTGCGCGAGCACCGATTCTTTCTGGGGCTTGAGGTACCGGCGCGGGGTCGCATGGAGCACGGCCACGGTGCAGGCCAGTGTGGGCAGGGCAGCCATCCCCACAAGCAGGTACCACGTCCAGCCGGCCAGGTCCACAAATTCGTCAGCGATGATCAGCAACGCCCAGAAACCCGTCCACGCCCAGCCTGCATGCAGCGGATTCCTGACAAGCCAGGCGGGCAGCCGCTGAGGCTGCGGGACAGGCGGCGCGACAGAGGGCCGGGAAGCAGGATTCCGGACCGTCCTACCTGCGGGCGCAACACCAGTCGGACCGACGCCGGCTGAGCCGTCCGGGAGAGCCCCGACCTTGGCGTCCGGGGGGGTTTGCTCACCGCTAGCCATGCTCATGGGCTCACTGTAGCAATGCGGGGGCGGGCCCCGCCGCCGTCAGAGCGCTGAGCTAGGCTGAATGCGAAGATTCTCGTTGGTCCGCATCCGGGAGGGAAATGAGCATTGACTGTGGAGGCTTGGAGCAGTGAGCTGTTCAATTGAACCGGGGCGTTCAGGAATCAGACGGGCCTTGCTGTGCATCGCCGGTCTCTTAAGCATTGTGCTCGGGTTGAGCATTCGCACGCTCAGCGATGCGGCGTGGACAGGCCCTGCCGGTGATGGCCTGTACGCGGTGCTGATCTATATTCTCTTGGCCATCCTGATTCCGTCGAAGTCCAAGACACTGATTGCAGCCGCAGCCGTTACAGTCTGCGTAATGATCGAACTGTTCCAGCTCACTGGTCTTCCTGCCGAACTCGGAGCATCCTGGCCACCCCTTCGGCTGGTACTCGGAACCACGTTCGGCACCGCGGATTTGTTCGCCTACGCCGGTGGTGCTGCCGTCGCCTACGCAGTTGATCAGACCACGGGCACGGTGGTGAACAGCAATCGCCATCACTAGGTGCCGTACTTTCCTGCTCCCCAAGGGGAAGATGTCAGGCCTGACGCATCCGGTCCCTTGGGAAACATCCGTCGACAGTTCCGTTCGCCTGCGGGTGCGCATATGATCGGCACACAGCTACCGCTGATGCGGGCTGCAAACCAGGGACAACCAGGGGATTCACCTTCGAGGGAGAACGGTCATGGATGCGGAAGCAAAGGTACTTGTCGGTGTGGACGGTTCCGAATCGTCCATTCAGGCGCTCCGTCTCGGGGCGCAGTTGGCGCCGGCCCTGAACGCCACCATTGTCGCTATTGCCTGTTGGGATTTTCCAGAGATTTACGCCGGATATGTTCCACCCGATTTCGCCCGGTTTGAAGCGGCTGCGGCGAAATCTCTTGCGGACGCCTTGCAAAGGGCGTTCGGTGAGGAGACTCCGGACAGACTGACTACGCAACTGGTCCGCGGACCGGCCGCGGGGAAGCTCGTCGAAGCGGCCGCCGAAGCTTCATTGCTGGTGGTTGGACGCCGGGGACATGGGGGTTTCCTTGGCCTGCATCTCGGCTCCGTGAGCTCTGCGTGTGTTGCCCACGCGGGCTGCCCCGTCTTGGTGACGCATGCCGAAAGCAGCCACCGCCCCCATCACTTATGGAGGGGCTCCAAGGAGAAAGGACAGCCGGGAAAAGCGGAGATTCCGCTTCTCTAGCCGTACGGCGCCGGCTTCTCACAGGAACGGGATCCCTCTCAACTCGCCGCTCCGTCCACTCGGTTGCCAGATTTGTCGAACTCATGGCCTTCGATTTCGTGGCGGATTTCGGCGGCGATGGGCTCCAGTTTCCGGTTGGAGTAGCTGACGTACCAGCCCGTAATGGCGAAGGTGGAAACAAACTGAAGAAGGCCCATGAGGAGTCCGATGTTGATGTTTCCCCAGACCTTGATGGACATGAATTCGGCGGCATAATCAGCCAGCAGGACGTAGGCGAAATACCAGAGCAGGAATGCAACGGCCACGGGAAACATAAAGCTGCGGTGGCGTTTGCGAAGTTCCTGGAACCGCTTCGTCGATGGCGGTCACCCTTCCCACTGTCTCGCATTGCGCCGATTTAGGCGCGCCCTACTGCGGCATCAGCCGAAATGGGCATCCCGGAGATCATCGCGCCAAACCCGTCCGTTCAGCGCCGGCCCTGGACGCGGAGGCCATCAGGGCAGGGATACTTGACGCCTTGGCCGAGGAGGTGGGCCTGATGCTCGCCGAAAAGTTGGTGGCCGGGCCCGCGGACGTGGATTTGTGCATGCTGCTGGGCGCCAACTTCCCCAGCATCAGGGGGCCTCACCCCGCTGCTGGACCATGCGGCCTATTTCGCCGCCACGGCCAGAAACCGAATGGGAAGCTCCAATAGCGCCAGCGGGCCGTGGGGTCCTTCGCCATCCAAAAGTAGCGAATCCCCCGGCTCCATTGAATATTCGTATTGCCCGTGGCCATAGACCATCCTGCCGGAGAGCACGTAGATAAATTCGGTTCCGGGATGCTGGAACAGCGGAAACACGTCGGAGGCATCAGTCAGCGTCACGAGGGTGGGCTCGAGCGCATCGGTGCGCCCTTTGAGGGCACCGAGCACACGATACTCATGCCCGTGCTGGGTACCGCTGCGTACTGTCAGGCTGCCCTGGCCGCTCTTGGTGAATGTCGCATCCCTGTCCGTGTCCGCACCACGGAACAACGCGGTGACCGGGATCCTGAGTCCATCTGCGAGCCGCTGCAAGGTGGTTAGCGAACAAGACGTGCTGGCCGTTTCGATCTTCGAGATCATCGCCTTGGAAAGTCCGGTGCGGGCTGCAAGTTCAGCGGAGGACAGGCCCTGCGCGGTGCGGTAGTGCCGCAGCTGGGCAGCAATCACTTGTTCGAGTTTTCCGGCAACCTCTTCCCGGGCATGTTGGGTCATATATGCCATCTTATGTTGCTGTGAGTGATGCTCCGGCAGCCCTAGCTGATAGGTCGTGCTTGCCCCAGGAACCCCGTGAGGGAATCAGCCAATGCGACGGCGCCGGCCTCTGCGTCCCAGTCCTCCACCAGCTCGTCCGGTGAATGGGAGATACCGGTGGGATTGCGGACGAACAGCATCGCTGTTGGAAGGTGCGAACTCAACACCCCGGCGTCATGTCCGGCGCCGGTGTCCAGGACGGGCGCCGCGGGAAGCAGTTCCTTGAGCCGGTCCCGCAGGCCGCCGTCGAAATGCACAGTGGGGCTGAGAGATTCCGTATTGAGGCTGGCGGTGCAGCCTTCCTCGGCGGCAAATACCTGCGCATTCAGCCCGATGGCTTCAACCAGGGCTGCGGTTACGGCGTCGTCCGGGTGCCGGACATCGATCCACAGGTCCACCCGGGAGGCGATCACGTTGGTCCCGCCTGGAATGGGCTGAACCCTGCCGACGGTGGCCCGGGCGTCCCGGTACTTCCTGGCGGTGTCGCGGATGCTGACCACGATCTTGGCAGCAGCGATCATGGGGTCCTTGCGGTCGGTCATCAGTGTGGTGCCGGCGTGGTTGCCCTGCCCGGTGATGCTGAGTTTCCACCGGCCGTGGCCCAATATGGATGAGCCAATGGCCACCGGCTGGTTCAGGTCCACCAGTCCCCTGCCCTGTTCCACGTGCAGTTCCACGAAGACCCCCATCTGCTGGAGCGTCGTGTAATCGACTCCGATCAGCCGGGGATCCTGGCCGTTCGCGGCGGCGACGTCGGCGAACGTGTTTCCGTCAGGGTCTTTGAGCCGACGTGCCTTGTCCGGGTCCAGTTCACCCGTCAACAGACGGGAGCCCAGGCACGCGACGCCGAAGCGGGAGCCCTCCTCTTCGGGAAACACGGCGATGGCCAGCGGCCGCTGGGGCCGGAGTCCGCGGGCTTTGAGGATGTCGACGGCGACCAGCGCCGACGCGACACCGAGCGGACCGTCGTACTCACCGCCTCCGGGAACAGAGTCTAGGTGGCTCCCGGTCACCACGGCGTCCCTCCGAGTGCCGCTGGACGTGTCCCACCAGGCCCAGATGATGCCGTTGTGGTCAGTGCTGACTTCGAGTCCACGCCGTTCCGCCTGCTCAATGAACCAATTCCGCAGGTCCGTTTCAGCGGTGGAAAACACCGGCCGCGAATAGCCACCCCGTGACTTGTCCTTGCCGATAGTGGAGATGTCCTGGAGCAGACCGCTTACGGAGTCAGCGGTCTGCTTGATGGCGGAGGTGGTCACAGGATGGATCCGTTTCTGTTGTAGGGACCGGCGGCGTGCAGGGTTCTGCAGGATAAACCGTCAGGAGCTGCCGACGCCGACAGTGGGACGGAATCGCGCGGGAACGCCGCGGGCCCCGGTGGCAAGGTCGGCAGCCCATTGCCCGATGAGCGGCGCGAATTTCGCTCCGTGTCCGGAACACGGAGACAGGATTGTCAGGTTGTCCTCGCGGCCGATGAGAAAGTCTTCATTGGGGGTGTTGGTGAACAGGCAGGTCGTTTCAGCGTAGGGCTGCGGGTCAAGACCGGGGAGATAGCGTCGGACGTAGTCCGCCACCCTTGCCCGGTTGGCCGGATCAACAACCCCCGTCTGTTCGGCTGCGGAGGGGATGAACGGACCGCCGTTGTATTCGGCCACTTTCTGCCCGGCAAACCCTGCGTCCCGTCCGCCCGGAAGCCCATATGTCTGAATGTCGGTGGTTTTGTGGATGAAGGTGGGCCACTGGCTCGCAGATTCAGGAGGATTTCTGTACTTGAAGTGGAAGGCCTGTTCCTGCCGGACGGTGATGTCCGGAAGCCCGGCCAGGAACCCGGCGGGAAGGGGGAGCGACCTGAGCAGCTGCGGCAGCCAGCCGCCCGTGCTGATGACCACGTTGCCGGCATCGCACGTTTCACCGGTGGTGGAGGTCAGGCGGTAGCCGCTGCCGCTGCGCTCTATGCTGCGCAGGCTCCAGTCCGTCAGCAGCCGGGCGCCGTGTCCGACGGCAAGGCCGACCATCACGTTGACTGCAGTTTCGGCGTCAATGACGCCCGCGCCGGGGTGCCACAGAACCTCGGTGTCGAAGGCGATCTGTGGCCAGCGCGTCCGTGCTTCGGAAGCGGACAGAAGTTCGTGCTCGATGCCCTGGTCTGCCAGCACCGAGGCCAGGAGCCGCGGGTTCCGCTCTGAACCGTAGTCCACCGCGCCGAAGGGAGTGATCAGCGAGGTTCCGGTGGCGGCGGCCAGTCCGTCCCAGAGCGCCTTGGACTCCAGGACCGCTCGGGTGTAGAAGTGCTCCGGGTAGGCGTAGCGGAAGATCCGGGCGGAGCCGTGCGAGCTTGCGTCGTGGCTTGCCGGGACGTTGCGTTCCAGGAGGGTGACCTGGTGGCCGCGGGAGGCGAGCTGCCAGGCGGTGGCGGCGCCGGCGAGGCCGGCGCCCACCACGACATAGTCGGAGGAGTCAGTCACAGTGCACCTTGGCCTGCGCCGGGGATCCAGGAGGTGCCGGCCAGCGGCACGCGGGCCATCGCCGAAGCCTCGATGGTCAGCGCCACCAAGTCCTCAGGTTCCAGGTTGTGCAGGTGCGACTTTCCGCATGCCCGGGCGATGGTCTGGGCCTCCATCGTCAGGACGCGTAGATAGTTGGCCAGGCGCCGTCCGCCGGCGATGGGGTCCAGCCGGGAGGCGAGCTCCGGGTCCTGAGTGGTGATGCCGGCGGGGTCGCGGCCGTCCTGGAAGTCGTCGTAGAAGCCGGCGGCCGAGCCCAAGGCCGAATATTCGGCTGCGTAGCGGGGATCGTTGTCACCGAGGGCGATCAGCGCCGCGGTGCCGATGGCCACGGCGTCCGCGCCCAGTGCCATGGCCTTGGCGACGTCGGCGCCGGTGCGGATGCCGCCGGAGACGATGAGCTGGACCTTGCGGTGCAGGCCCAGTTCCTGCAGGGCCTGGACGGCCTGCGGGATGGCGGCGAGCGTGGGGATGCCCACGTTTTCGATGAAGACCTGCTGGGTCGCGGCGGTGCCGCCCTGCATTCCGTCGACGACGACGACGTCGGCTCCGGCCTTTACGGCCAGGGCGGTGTCGTAGTACGGGCGGGAGGCGCCGATCTTGACGTAGATGGGGGTCTTCCAGTCGGTGATTTCGCGCAGTTCGCCGATCTTGATTTCCAGGTCGTCCGGGCCGGTCCAGTCCGGGTGGCGGCTGGCCGACCGCTGGTCGATCCCCACGGGAAGCGTGCGCATGCCGGCGACGCGTTCGGTGATTTTCTGGCCGAGGAGCATGCCGCCGCCGCCGGGCTTGGCGCCCTGGCCGAGCACGATCTCAATGGCGTCGGCCTTGCGGAGGTCATCCGGGTTCATGCCGTAGCGGGACGGAAGGTACTGGTACACGAGGTGCTTGGACTGGCCGCGCTCCTCAGGGGTCATGCCGCCGTCGCCCGTTGTTGTGGAGGTTCCCACCTCGGAAGCGCCGCGGCCCAGCGCTTCCTTGGCGTTGGCGGACAGTGCGCCGAAGCTCATTCCGGCGATGGTCACCGGGGTCTGCAGGTGCAGCGGGCTGCTGGCGTGCCGGTCGCCGAGGACGACGTCGGTATCGCACTTTTCGCGGTAGCCCTCCAGCGGGTAGCGTGACATCGAGGCGCCGAGGAAGAGCAGGTCGTCAAAGTGCGGGACCTTGCGTTTGGCGCCCCAGCCGCGGATGTCGTAGACGCCGGTGGCGGCGGCGCGCTGGATATCGGCGATGGTGGCGCGGTCGAAGGTGGCGGATTCGCGCAGGCCGAGTTCAGCGATGTTCCGAGGACGCTCTTGGGCGGAGTGAACGGTGTCCTGGGGCGGTGAGGTGATAGTCATTGGCGTGTCCTTAGTACGACGTCGAGTTGTGGACGCTGAAGTGGTAGAGGCTCCGTGCCGATCCGTAGCGTTTGAAATCCGCCGGGTTGTCCGCGCGGCCAGCGGCGGTGAGCAGCTCCGCGAGTTCCGCCAGGTGCTCGGCTTTCAGGGGCTTCTCGATGCAGTCCGCGCCGAGCGATGCCACCGTGCCCTTGACGTAAATGCGCGCTTCATAGATGGAGTCACCGAGTGCGTCGCCGGCGTCACCGCAGATTACGAGCCGGCCGGCCTGGGCCATAAACGCTGACATGTGGCCGATGTTGCCGCCCACCACAATGTCCACGCCCTTCATGGAGATCCCGCAGCGTGCCCCGGCGTTGCCATCGATGACCACCAGGCCGCCACGGCCGGTGGCGGCGGCGGACTGGGACGCGTCCCCCTTCACGTGGACGCTGCCGGACATTATGTTTTCCGCGAGTCCGACGCCGGCATTGCCGTTGACGGTCACGTCACCCTTTTGGTGCATCCCGGCTGCGTAGTAGCCGGCATGGCCTTCGATGGTCACCTCGATGTCAGCGTTGATGCCGACGGCCAGGCTGTGCTTTCCGCCCGGGTTGGTGGCGGTCCAGGACTGCCCGTCAACGGCGTTGTGGATGGCCCGGTTGAGTTCCCGGACAGTGGTGACTCCCAGGTCCACCGTGGTGGTGGCGGGCCCATTTGCTGCCGGGACGTCCGTTGCGATGTTTTCGGGGGCTGTCAGAGTGACCATGTGTAGACCTTTCCGGGTTCCGGTTCAAAGATGCGGGCGTTGTCGATGCCGGGCAGGCCGGCCAGGGCGCGGTATTCGGAGGCCATGGCCACGTAGTCGTCCGTTTCGGCGATGATGGCCGGTTTGCAGGCGATGGGGTCGCGGACCACTGCCATGCTGTCCGCCGTGGTGACCACCAGAGTGTAGAAACCGTCAAGGACCTTGCCCACGTTCACCAGCGCTTCTTCCAGCGTTTCGCCCTGCTTCAGCCGGGAGGCAACGTAGCGGGCGCCCACTTCGGTGTCGTTGTCGGAGTCGAACACCACACCCTCACGCAAGAGGCCCCGCCGCACGGTGGCGTGGTTGGAGAAGGAACCGTTGTGTACCAGGCAGAGATCGTCGGCAACGGAGAACGGATGTGAGCCGCCAGCGGTGACCGCGGATTCGGTGGCCATCCGGGTATGGGAGAGGCCCTGGCTGCCGGCCATCGCTTCCAGGCCGTGTTCGGCGGCGATCTCCATCGGGTGGCCCACGCTCTTCATCACTGCCACGTGCTCGCCGCGGCCGATGATCGTAGCGGCCGGGAGGGTTTCGCTGACGGCCTTCACCAGCAGGTCGGTGTCGACGGCGGCGCTCACCAGGGTGGTGTCGCCCACCACCCGGACCACGGCGGCGGCATCCGAAGGCAGCAAGGCCGCGACGCCTGCGGTGATGGCCGCCGTCGTCATTCCTTGGTCCTTGCCCAGGAGGCTGAGCGTTGAGGTTCCCTCCGAGACCAGGCCGGGGGTGTTGTAGACGGCCAGGCCTGCGGAGTCCGGACCGCGGTCCACGATCTGGCACAGCATGGAGGACAGCAGGCTGCCCATCCGGGGGTGCAGCAATGGGTTGCGCAGCTGCAGCGCGGCGATTCCGCACATGGTGGAAGTCCTTTACTTGCTTGGAGTGTTCAAAAGGAGGCTGGGTTAGGTGGACGTCAAATACGTGCGGATTTCCCAGTCGCTGACTTGGTTGTGCCAGCTCAGGAATTCCTCTTCCTTGGCATCCGCGTAGTACGTGCCGATCTCGGCGTCGCCGCTGAGGCTGGCCAGGATGACGGGGTCCTTCCGCAGCGCTTCCACGGCATGGAGCAGGGTGGCCGGCAGCAGGTGCGCGTGTGCTTTGGACTCGCCGGGACCTGACGGGGCACCCGGGTCCGCGGCCTTTTCCACGCCGTCCAGCCCGGCGGCAATGACAGTGGCGATGGCCAGGTAAGGGTTGGCGGAGCCATCTCCCGAGCGCAGCTCGATTCGCTTGTTGTCCGGGACCCGGATCATGTGCGTCCGGTCGTTGCCGCCGAAGGACGCTTTGCGGGGTGACCAGGTGGCGCCCGAGGAGCTGGTAGTGGCGCCCGTCCGCTTGTAGGAGTTGACGGTGGGGGCAAGGAATGCCTGTAGCGCCGGGGCGTGGTCCAGGATCCCGGCAATGAAGGAGTAGGCGAGGCCAGAGATCGCTAGGCCCCGGCCGTCGTCGTTCCCTTCACTGTCATCGGCGGGGAACAGCGCCTCGGTGCCGGACCACAGGGACAGGTGGAAATGCAGGCCCGTGCCGGTGCGGTCGGTGAAGGGCTTGGGCATAAAAGTGGCAGTCATGCCGCGCTGCTCGGCCAGGATGTTTAGGATGTAGCGAAGCGACACCACGCGGTCGGCTGTGGTGAGGGCATCCGCGTAGTTGAAGTTCTGCTCGAACTGGCCGGCGGCGTCCTCGTGGTCGTTTGCGTAGTTCCCCCAGCCGAGGCCGTTCATTGCGTCGGAGATGGAGGTGAGGTGGTCGTACATGCGTGTGACGCCGCGGGCGTCATAGCAGGGGCGGGGTGAATCGTCCCGGTCATCGGCGGTGCTCAACGTCCCGTCGTCGTTCTTTTTCACCAGGAAGTACTCCACTTCCGCCCCCACCTTGGCCTGCATCCCCTTTTCCGCGAGCTGGGCAAGGGTGTTCTTCAGGATCACCCGAGGGGCATAGGGCCAGGGCTTGCCGTCCACGTGCGGGTCACAGTGGATGATGGCCAGACCCTCCTTGATGAACGGAACCGGCGTGAAAGACGCCAGATCGGGAACAGCGATAAGGTCCGAGTCCTGCGGCTTCTGCCCAATGAGGCCCGCGGCATAGCCTGCGAAACCCATAGCACCGCCTTCCAGCTCGTCCGCCGCTTCCACCGGGACCAGCTTGGCGCAAGGCTTGCCGGTCATGTCCACGAAGGTTGCCAGCAGGAAGCGGACGTTGTGGGCCTTGGCAATATCCGCCAAGGTGATCCGGCCGACGTCCGCTGTGACTGGATCCGTCGCCTGTACTTCAGGGGTTACGAGGCTTGTCATCGAAACTGTCCTGTTCAATTGCTGTTGATTGCCATGAAACGTTGTTGATTCATAGTAGTCAAAGCGGTGTTACAGGCATTTGCCTGATGTGTAAAAAGTGGATGTCGTGTACTGCGGTCGCCGAAACGGCAGTTAACCTCCCGGGAGATCTGGCTTCGCTCCTCAAGCATTGGGAAGCTCGGGGTCATCCCCGGTTCTTCGATCCCATGCTTCGCCACCGTTAGCGGTGGCGCCCGCGACTGGGGATCAGGCGAGGGCCGGCGTGTCCCAGAGATTCAGAACGGTGCCGATGTTCCTTTCCTCGGCGACGCGGTAAAGATCTGTCGCCCACGCAACATCCTCTACGGGCATGCCTCCCACGGAATAGAGGATGATTTCTTCGTCGCTTCGGCGACCAGGGAGCTTTCCGGTGGCCACGTCGGCGATTTCCTCGATCTTCGATGACGGGATTTTTCCCTTCTCAAGCAGCCCGAACCAGTGGGACCCTGGAATGCCCAGGATCTGGTAGGCGGTGGGGCCATACTCCTCGAGCCACGCCTGATAAAGGCCCTCGGCATCAATCACGAGGCGCGCGTCACCTTCAAGGAAGTCGTCATCGAAACGCGCGGCGGCCGGAAGCAGCAGCAAAGCTCCGGGTTTGATAGCCGATTTCGGAAAATATGGGAACGCATCGCTTCCGGCCGCATCTGTGGAGGTAGTTGCCATGACGATGTCAGCATCGGCGATTGCCTCCTCGATCGTCTCGGCGGAGGCAACGCTGCTGAGCTGCGGGAACTTGCCCTTGGCCCAGTCCACGAACGCCTGGGTGCTACCGGCACTCCGGCCCTTCACCCACACCGTGTCGATCGAGGGGCGCAGTGCCAGAGTCGTTTCGAGGACCGATCGAGCGATGACACCGGGGCCGACCACGGCCGCGACCTTCGCGTCTGCCTTCGCGAGATGCTTGACCCCGACGCCAGGTACAGCCCCGGTACGGTATGCGCTGAGCAGGTTCGCGCTCATGATCGCCAGCGGTGCGCCGGTATCTCGGTCGTTCAGCACAAAGATGTGGACCGATCGAGGCAGCCCTTTCTGACGATTTTCCGTGTTGGAGCCGTACCACTTGACTCCCGAGGTCCCGAACCGACCGCCCAGATAAGCGGGCATTGCCATAAAACGGCGATCCGGCCCGTCCTTCGGCATGCCGTCGTGTCCGGGGCTCTCGGGGAACGTAATCATTGCACCATGGGAGTTGCCGTTGTCCCCTGCCATCCGGTAATCGCCCTGGCGTAGGAGAATGAGGGCCTCTTCCATGACATCGGTGCAGCGAACAACGTCACCCACGCCCGCTTCGATCATGTCGGGTTCGCTAAGGTAGCGGAAGTTGATTTCAGTGGACATCTGGGTTCCTTTACGATTCATCGCATTCAACAGTGACTACCGTGAGTAAACAGTCTCGGCGTTTGGCCTGTCAAGCGTGAGTTCCGGTTTTTTACGTTTTCCCTGCTCAGGCTCACAAGGGGAGGAATGGGGCGCTGGCGCTCTCGAATATTTAGGTTCCGGCAACGACGAAGCCCCTGCCGCCATTTGGCTCGTCAATGAGCTGGCGCAACAAATCGAACTTCAGATGGGCGTCGATGCGGTACTGGGCGATGACGTTCTGATGGATCTTCTGGCAGTTGTCAGCGCGTCCGGGTGTTGCGACCTTCCCATCGGGCCCGCTAGGGGACGTCCAGACATGACGCCGGCACCGGCTTGACGGTCTTCATCGGCGTTTGGTTTGGGCCGTCGCTAACGAGAGGAGCATGCATCGACGACGTCGCGGTTTCACTTGGCGCTGGAGGGCTTAGATCGAGGCGTGTGCGTGCTGGGTGAGAGTAGTCCAGAGGTAGCGTATGGCCTGCTCAGTGCGCTGCTCGTCTACGCCGGCGATGAGCTGGAGGACCAGCCCGTCGAGTGCCGCAAAAGAAGCCTGGGCGATCCCGGCCTCGTCCCGGATGCCCCAGCCGCTTAATCCCGTAGAGAGCGCTGAGATGTAACTCTCATAGAGTTTGCGGATCGCATCTGCAAGCTCCGGCCGCCGTCTGGCCTCCAGAATCATCTCGTACTGAAAGGTCTGCAGATCGGGGTTTTCGTGAATGAGCGCCAGGATGCTGCGGAGAAAATCTTCTTCCGCGGAGGGCAGATTCTCCAGCCCGGACAGGCCTATGGATTGATCTACCGACCACTCCAACGCCGCTTCGATTAACGCATCACGGGATCCGAAGTGGTGGGCTACCAGAGTGTTGTTTACGCCTGCCACTTCAGCAACGGCACGGTAGGTCAAGCCTCGAAGGCCCTTGCGTGCCACTACGTGAACAGTTGCGGCAAGCAGGGCGCGCCTGCCGGTGCCGTAGCCGCCGTTTCCCTGTGGACCCATAAGCCGAGTCTATCTGTTTCAGAAGAACCCTTGACGCCGAGACTCAGCAAATGCTTAGCTGTGATAAGACTCACAACTCAGCATTTGCTGAGCAGGTCGTCCCATACCTTCCGCAAGGAGATCAAATGTCCACGTCCTCCCCCTCTTTGGAATTCACTACGCACGACGCACACGATCCGGGAAAGTACGAGCCCTTTGAGGTGGGCAACGTTCAGTGGGTGCGCCGGCCCGGCGACGGAGACCGCCCTGCCCTCTCTGCCGGATTCTGGCATGTAACCCCTGAGGAGGCGCCGGAACCTTTCGACCTGTTGATCGAGGCTGACGAAACCATCCACATCATTGAAGGACACCTGCATATTGAGGTGATCGGCGGTGAGACCTTCGATCTGAAGCCCGGCTCCGCCGCGTCATTCAACAAGGGCGCCAAGACCAGGTGGTCTGTCGTTGCAACAACGACTGAGTTCTTTGTTTACTCCTGACGACGCTGCGCAGACGCTACGAAGGATTGTCATGACGGAAACCACCTCCCCGGCCCTGGATGCTGATGTCCTGGTCATAGGCGCGGGCTTCGCCGGCCTTACTGCTGCTCGTGAGCTTGGGCAAAGCGGTATCTCCGTAATCGTTCTGGAAGCCCGCGATCGCTTGGGCGGTCGTGCCTGGCTGGAAACCCAATTGGGACGCTCTTTGGAAATAGGAGGAACATGGGTCCACTGGACCCAGCCCTTTGTCTGGGCGGAAATGAAGCGCTATGGGCTGGGTACCGCGCAGAGCCCAACCCCGGAAATTGCCTACTGGTGGGGTGACGGTAAGCGCCATCACGGCGATCCTGCCCAACTCCTCATGGACCTCGGCGTTTCTAACCAGAAGCTCGTTGAGGACTCACGGCGGTACTTTCCCCAGCCCTTCACGCCGTTTGCCAATCCGGCGATCGTGGAGGTGGACGCATTTTCCCTCTCGGAGAAGATCGCAGAACTGCAAATCAGCGATTACTCAAAGGACATCCTGGAGTCCTTCTGGGCGCTTAACTTCAACGGGCCCGTCGATGATGCGGCATTTACTCAGGCGCTGCGGTGGGTGGCACTGACAAATGGTGATTGGCTGGTCAGCTTCGAAGCATGTGCCACCTTCAAGATCGAGGGCGGAACGGAGGCGCTGATCAATGCCATGGCAGTCGGTACCGATGTCCGGCTGAATACAGCCGTCCTGGCGTTCCAGCAGGACGACACCGGCATCTCCGTAACGGCAGCGGACGGCGTACGGTACCGGGCTAAGCATGTAATCTGCACAATTCCCCTGGGCGCGCTGCAAGGGATCTCGTTCGAGCCGGCGTTGTCTGATTCAAGCAGGAAAGCTGTAACCGAAGGGCAGGTGTCTAAAGGAGTTAAGGCTTGGATCAAGGTCAAAGGAAGTCCACGTCCGCTCGTGGCTTTGGGGTCCGCGGACTGGCCGCTAAACTTCGCGCAAACCGAATACGAACAGGGAGGGGACACCATCCTGGTGGCCTTCGGTCCAGATTCCTCCAGGTTGGACACGACAGATCTCGAGCAGGTTCAGGCTGCAGTTGATCTACTCCTGCCCGATGCCGAAGTTCTGGATGTCGCCAGCCATGACTGGACTACTGACCCTTTTTCCGGCGAAACGTGGCCCATGCACAGGCCCGGGTACCTGACCGAATGCCTGGCAACTTTCCAGGAGCCGCAGGGCCGCTTGATCTTTGCAGGCTCCGATTTTGCCAATGGCTGGGGTGGTTTCATAGACGGCGCCATCGAGAGCGGTCTTGAAGCTGCCCGCAGCCTACGGACTCCATCTCAGGAGCTGACCCCTCGGAACTGCCAAACGTCGGTCACAGTGGTGTTTCCCCAGGCAAGGGAGGCACCCCACGAGGGTTCTGACGATATCGCAGTCTGCGCAGCGGATTGAGCCCTTGGACAAGTAGGCCACCCGTTGGTGGCGGCACCGCATCCGCACACTCGCGCGGCGGCGATTCTACCCCTCGGGAACGGAACGAAGCTGGCGCAGGACCTCTTCATCGCGGTCCCTGGAGGTTTCCAGCATGGAGACGAGGCGTCCGACCTGTATGACTGCAGCCCTGATTGTTACCGGATCGCTGATGGTCAGGAACTGCAGCATAAGGCCGTCCAAGGCAGCAAAGATCGCTAAGGAAACTCCATCATCGGCGTGCAGGCCGCGTTGCCGGAGTGCGTCATTGACGGTGCTCATGTAATTGGCGTACAGCCGCTCGACGAGGAACCTCACCTGGGGGTTGCGTCGGGATTCCAAGAGCATCTCGAACTGGAACAGCTGCAGTTCGGGTTCAGCCGACACTGTTGCGATGAGTGAATCGGCGAACTCTTCGTCGAAATCGACAATCCTTTCCAGGCCGGTCTCCTGAATTGAGCGCTGAACGGCCCATTCCATGGTGGCGGCAAGTAGTCCCTCTATGGAACCGAAATGATGTGTAACGAGGGTGTGGTTAACGCCCGCCCGGGCCGCGACAGCGCGGTAGCTGACTCCTCTTAGACCCTTTTCCCCCACGACATCGATGACTGCCGCCAGCAGGGCGTCGCGCCCGTCCCCATACGGCAGGCGGGTTGAGGGCTCGGTTGAAGGTTCGCTCATGGACCGAGTTTAGCTCCCTCGTTACTTCAGGGGGAGAGCATTGACAGTAACAACTATACAGACGTAGAGTTTGCCTTGTGCTTCGGATCACAGTCCGATCAAACATCTCGCGCACGACTCTCCCCCAGCCTCCCAGTGCATTGTGGCGCAGAAGCAGGGGTATCAAACACTTTCCGCATCGGCTACGCGCCCTGCACTCCTGAAAGAGCCAACGCATGAATCAAGAACCAGTCAGTACATCGGTGAATCTTCGGCTGGACGAGCGGGATGCCTCCGCCGCTCCGGTTCGGTTGCGGCCGAACAAGCTCGGCGTCATCGCCATTGCCTTCTTTGCCATTGCTGCAGCTGCCCCGATGGCGGCAGTGGTGGGCGCCAGCCCCGTACTATTTTCGGCCAGTGGGGCCGGCACCCCGGTCATTTACGTCATCGCTGCCTTGCTGGTTGCCCTCTTCTCGGTCGGCTACCTGCGGATGAGCCAGCACATCACGAATGCCGGCGGCTTCGTGGCCTACATGGCCAAAGGCCTGGGCAACAAATGGGCAACCGGCGGGGCAGGGATCGCCATCCTGACCTATCTCAGCCTCCAGATCGGGCTGTGGTCCCAGTTCGGCGTCTTTGCACAGATGCTGCTTGAAGGCCTCACGGGCATCAGCCTGCCGGTCTACCTGTGGATCGCTGTGTTGCTTGCTGTCGTTACCGGTCTGACCATGCGCGGTGTCGATGCCAGCCTTAAGGTGCTGGGGATTCTTATCCTCGGGGAAGCCTTCGCGGTCGCGGCCCTCGTGGTGTCCCTCGTCGCACAGAAGGGATTTGGAATCTTCACCTTTGAAGGTTTCACCGGATCCAGCGTTTTTGGTCCGGGCCTGGGAATCTCCCTGCTGTTTGCCTTTGCCTGCTTCACGAGCTTTGAAGCAACCGTTGTCTTCGCGGAGGAAGCAAAGGACCCACGCCGCACCATCCCGCGGGCCGCCTACTTCGTCATCGCCTTCGTTGGCGTTTTCTACATGATTTCGACCTGGGCTATCAGCGGGGCCATCGGCATGGACAACATCCAGACCGTGGCTGCCGAAAATCCAGCGGGAATGATCTTCGACCTCGCAGAATCCAGCGCCGGCTACTGGCTGAACATAACCATGCAGATTCTCGTCGTCACGAGCTTCCTCGCCATGCTCCTGGGCCTGTCCAACATGTTCTCCCGCTACCTGTTCTCCCTCGGCCGTGCCGGCGCCCTGCCGGCAAAGCTCTCGTCCGTTTCGAAGAACGGCGCTCCGCACGTCGCAGGCCTTGTCAACGGACTGGTCGTTCTGGCCATCATCAGCATCTTCCTGCTTGCAGGAGCCGACCCCATTACCACCGTGTTTGCATGGTTTGTGGCCTTGGGGACTGCAGGCTTCATCACTATCCTGCTGGTGACATCAGCGGCCATCGTCGTCTTCTTCGCCAGGAACCGGATGCGGGACAACTTGTGGGTCACCGTGATCGCCCCGTCGCTTTCATTCCTGGCCTTCATCGTCATTGGATACCTGACCCTGGACAACTACGACGCACTGCTCGGCGGCGCGGGCGGCGTCGCCAGGTGGCTCCTGCTGGGCATACCCCTCTTCTTCATCGCCGGCCTCGCCCGCGGCACACAAAAGCCTTCCATCAATTTCGCAGCAGTCATCGGCTGACCCCGCATACACCTGTCCAGTCCAAACCCAGTAGTACAAGAACAAGGAACAAAAACATGACTTCAGCAGCTGACATCCAGGACTACATCCCCGAGGATCAGTGGCCGCCCGTGTCCGCCATGCTGGAAGGCTTCGGTGATCAGACGCTGCCCGCCTCCCCGGCGCTGGCTGGCACCACACTAAGTCTCCAGGCCGACGGGGCCAGCTCCGAGTACCGCTTTGACGACGAATCTTCCCTTACTTGGACGGATGCCCGCGGCGAGGACAGGAAGAGTGGAGCAGCCCGCTACAAGGCCATCGAAGCCCGTCCCGGCATCTTCATCGTCGATTTCCTCCGTGGCGAAGGCCTCAGCGAAGAAAACGTCACCATCATCCTCGATCACAACACGGGGGCCACCACCACCGGAGTGTCCCGGTTCGTCGTTGTGGACGGCCGGACCCGGAGCACCACCGAGTTCAGCCAGTTCAACACCGAAAGGTCCTCGGTGCGGCATGAGCGTTCCTCCGGCCTGGTCGGTAAGCGGATCTACTACCGCTACAGCGACGTCGAAACCTACGAACACATCTACCTCAACCCCGGAACCTTCACCTGGAACTGCGTCCGCGGCGCGGAGGCAGGACTTGCTGACACTGACCGTTGCATGACCTGGGAAGTAGCAGAGGATCTGTTCGTCTTCTTCTGGACTGAGAAGGTCATGTGTGTCGAAGCTGTGCTGCTGGTAGACCTGCGCGAGCAGCGCTCCATCGGCCGGATGTTCGGCTGGGATGATCCAGCAGCCGAACCTGTCGTCATTCCCTTCAACTCACGGCTCAGTGTTCTGAACACCACTGAATACCCCGAGGACAACCACAAGCACTGACGCGTCAGGCGATGTCCGGGCTATCGCCCGGACATCGCATTTATCTCGGCTAGGCAAATGTGTAGCAGCAAACATCGATCTAAAGATTGGACAGAACCCGTGGATATGGGACTGCAGGACCGCGTGGTATTAGTGACCGGCGGCGGGTCAGGTATCGGTCACGCATGCGTCCGGGCCCTGACCGCTGAAGGAGCGAAGGTCCTCATCGTTGACCGAGACCCGAAGGGAGCTGCCATTGCAGGAGACTTCAGGCGCGACGGTTACCAGGTTGAGTTTGTGCAGGCCGACGTCACTGAGGAGGCGGACGTCCGCCGGTGCATCCAGGCAGTGCATGACCGCTTTGGTCAGCTTGACGCCGTCATCGCCTGCGCCGGAATCTCGGGGCCGGTGGGAACCCCCGCAGTAGAGGTGGCTGTAGAGGACTGGGACAGGGTTATGGCTGTGAACGTCCGCGGAAACTTCCTGCTCGCCAAGCACGCCATCCCGCTGCTGAAGCAGAGCGACGTGGCGGCAATGGTATTCCTTGCCTCCGACTCTGCTCTGGTGGCATTCGAGGGCATGGCCCCCTACACCACATCAAAGGGAGCTGTCCTTATGCTCACCAAGGCCCTGGCCGTCGACCACCCTGAAGTCCGAGTCAACTGCCTTTGCCCAAGCGTCGTCGATACCCCGATGTCCCGGACGGACCTCGGACGCCAGGACGGGTTCGTCGGCACAGGTATGCCAGTCATGCAGCCACAGCAGGTGGCGGCGCATGCTGTCTTCCTCGCCTCGCCCGTGAGCGAACCGATCAACGGAACCAGCATCGTTGCCGATCACGGATACCTGGCCCGGTCAGCCCAACCTGCCCTTGAATTCAGCTGACGAACCACTCACCTTGTCCTAAACAACGATGTCAGGACCGACCGACCCCCGCTCGATGAGGAGAATCACCATGAAGACATACCAATCCCTGCTTGATCAGGTCACCGCGTACTCTGGCCCAACCCGCACCATTTTGGATCCGGCTACCGGTGAGACTGTGGGAGAGGCACCTCTGCACGATCTTGAATACCTGGAGAAGGTTGTTGCGGGGGCTGTGGCGGCGCAACCGGGGTGGGCTGCACTGGGTCATGAAGGCCGGTCAGCTGTACTCCTGAAAGCAGCCGATGCCGTTGAACGCTCCGCGGAGGAACTGGCCCAGCTGCTCTCCCGGGAACAGGGCAAGCCGTTGAACGGCCCTAATGCCCGATTCGAGGTGGGTGCGTGCGCGGCGTGGCTTCGGGCTGCCGCGACCATTCCCCTGGACCCGGAAACAGTTGTCGATGACGGTGAGACGCGCGCCGTGCTGCACTACAAGCCCATCGGTGTTGTGGGCGCTATCGGTCCCTGGAACTGGCCCATGATGATCACCGTCTGGCAGATCGCCCCCGCCCTGCGCATGGGTAACGCCGCGGTGGTCAAGCCCTCGGGCAACACCCCGCTGAGCGTCCTTGCACTGATCAAGGTCATCAACGGGGAACTTCCCGAAGGCTTGCTGTCCGTGGTCTCATGCGGCCGTGAAGTTGGTGCCCGCCTGACCAACCACCCCGCCATCGGCAAAATCATGTTCACCGGATCCACGGCCGCCGGCAAGGCCATCATCAAATCCTCCGCGGACACCGTCAAGCGGCTCACCCTGGAACTGGGCGGAAACGACGCAGGGATCGTCCTGCCCGACGCGGACCCCAAAGCCATCGCCCAGGACCTCTTCTGGGGCGCCTTCATTAACACCGGCCAGACCTGCGCCGCCCTCAAACGCCTCTACGTCCACGAGGACATCTACGACGCCGTCTGCGAGGAACTCACGGCCGTCGCCGCCGCAATGCCCATGGGCAACGGGCTCGACGAGAACAACGTCCTGGGGCCCCTGCAGAACAAAGCCCAGTACGACATCGTGGCCAACCTCGTGAACGCGGCCAAGGAATCCGGCGCACGCGTACTGCTGGGCGGAAACCCCGACACCACCCAGCCCGGCTACTTCTACCCCACCACCCTGATCGCGGACATCGACAACAACAACCCGCTCGTTGCCGAGGAACAATTCGGACCCGCCCTGCCGATCATTCGTTACAGCACCCTGGACGAGGCCGTGGAGATGGCCAACGGACTGGACGTCGGACTCGGCGCCTCCGTCTGGTCCTCAGACCTCCCCGCGGCACGCGAAGTGGCAGCCCGGATTCAGGCTGGTTCCGTCTGGATCAACAAACACGGCGTCGTAGACCCCCGCATCCCCTTCGGCGGAGCAAAACAGTCCGGCTACGGCCTCGAATTCGGCGTCGAAGGCCTCAAAGCCCTCGGCATCCCCCAAGTCATCAACGGCTAATTCAATCTATACGTGGTCTTTACTGGGCGCCGGGGCCGGCAAGTGTTTTGGTCCGTCTAATACGAAGGAATGAGATGAGCAATAAACCGGTAGCAATCATCACCGGAGGCGGCACAGGAATTGGTGCGGCGACGGCGAGAGCTCTCCGCTCCGACGGCTGGGAGGTCATAGTCTCCGGCCGCCGTCTGGAGCCTCTGCAACAGGTCGCCGAATCCACCGGCGCAGTCCCAATTGTCGCCGATGCGGCTTCGCAGCCTGACATCAAGCGACTGGTCGGAACCACTATCGAACGTTTTGGATCCCTTAACGGCCTGGTCTTGAATGCGGGAATTGTGCGCGCTGGATCCGTGGGAGATCTCGCAGATGATGCGTGGGAGGCAATGGTCAGCACAAACCTCACCGGTCCCCTACGCCTCGCCCGGGAAGCGATGCCCCACATACTCGCTTCGCGCGGTTCCATCGTTGGCGTCGCTTCAGCCGCTGCACTCAGAGCAACCGAAGGCACCGCCGGCTATAACGCCACCAAGGCCGGCCTCGTCATGCTGATGCAGTCAATTGCCGTGGACTACGGTCCTCTCGGTGTGCGGGCGAATGCAATCTGTCCGGGGTGGACCCGAACTGAAATGGCCGATATGGAGATGCAGGAGTGCGGCGCAGAACTGGGGCTGGGATACCAGGACGCCTACAAAGTCGCGACATCCTTCGTGCCCGTCCGCAGACCCGCCGAATCGTCGGAAGTTGCCAATGTAATAGCTTGGCTTCTCTCCGACAAAGCCTCCTATATCAATTCCGCCGTGGTGCCAGTCGATGGCGGAATGATCTCTGTAGACCCTGGCGGACTCGCTCTCGATCCGCGAGTCACCCTGACGAGTATCTAGCAGCAGCATGTCTTGAAGTCTCCTTTTGCCGGGGACCAGACGTGTGTTGTGATCAAGGCCGGGTGCCGGCGCCCAGAATCGGGAATCCCAGAAACGGGACGACCTGTTGGGCATGTACCGCCATCAACGCCCGCCGCCGTATCGCCGCGGCCCACGACAGCAAGGAGTACGAAATGGCAAGAGGACGGTCCCTTTTGCTGTTCAACGCCCGGTCGAGAACGGAGAGAAAGCGCATAAGTTACTCCGCTTGTATGCGCAGTCTTAAGAGAAACGATGACGTGACTCGAACCAGCGAGTTCGTCCCACTCAGCACGAGCCACAGAACTTCCCGTCTTTGTCTGCACGGTTCAGCCTCTTGAGCCTCCCCAAGGGAACTGCCAGACGGGAGCCTCATACCTGAACGACGAAACGTCGGGTGGAATCTGTCAAGGGAGGCCTGCCGCTGAGGATCACCTCGACATGTATGCCGCCCGACGACCGGACGGCGGCCGCCGCAGTCTGATGCTGCTTCAGTAGCGGGAAGAGGACCCCCCCAAGAACGGCCGTCGCGGTGAGCGGTAGAAAGTTCGCAACTTACATGTCGGAACGGTTCACAACGACCACGCCGCCCCGGTCCAGTCCGCGCAGGTAGAAGATGTCCGCGCCGGGGTCGATGCCGTACGCCTTTTCGTAGTGCGTCAGCTTGAAGGGGCCCACCTGCGGCTTGAATACGGGGGACCTTTGCGCTGTCCACGGCGTTCTGGGAACAGGGCTGGCCATACTGGCCCGCGCCGCTGCCCACGACCTGCAGTCTGCGGCACTGCCGGAGCTCACTTCCCTCGCCAATGAACTCGGCATGACCGCATTCCTCGTTGTCTTGGACCGCGGCGACTGCACTACCCTGACCAGTGTGGAACCACGCCACAGCCGCGCCGCTGTCGTACAGCGGCCCGGCACCCGGCACCCCGTTGACGCCGGCGCACCAGGACTGGCCCTCCAGCCGATCCTGGACGATCCCCAGTGGGGTGTGACCTCGCCGCAGCACTCCCGCCGGCCCGAGGTGGCCTCGGTCCGCGAGCAGGGATTTGCCGTCAGCCATCACGAAGTCCTTCCGGGCGTGACGGGGATTGCCGCTCCGCTGACCCAGCCGGCCGGGCAGCAGCCTGCAGCGATCGCCGTGGTTTACCTCGGCGATGAACTGCCTGCCGAGCAGGTGGGAAGTCCCTGGTGGAAGCCGCGCAACGAATCAGCTTGCACATGGGCTGACCAGGAAAACTGCGGCAAGAACTTCGCAAGGGGCCGTTGACAATCAGGCGAAGCGCCTTGAACAAGTCACAGCACACCATGGCCGCGGAAGGCAAGGTCATCGCGGCACATATCAGCTCGCCAGGACCGGTGAGACGATGAGCGTCACCGTCCAGATCGCAGTCCGGCTTCGTGGATCGCAAAAACTGTACCCCTCCCCGCAGGCCAATGGTGCCGGCAACTTCCCTGCTGTCCGGCCGGCTTATGCGTTGGCGACCGGGGGAGCTCCCGCGGTATTGCGGTCGACAAGCGCCTCACACCCTGTTGCTCATGAGGGCTGAGTGACCGGCCGGGGCGCCGTACGATGATGCGGCGGGAACCGCTGCTGGCCTGCGATCAGGCAACAGGGCGGCAAAGAAGGCGCCCAGCTCGGCCGTTGCCGTTAGCGGGAGGACGCTTGCGACGTACTGGTCGGGACGTACCACCACTACGACGCCGGCGCGGTCCAGGCCGCGGAGTTCGAAGATGTTTGCAGCGGGGTCGGTGGCGTAGACCTTTTCGTAGTCAGTGAGTTTGAACGGGCCAACCTGCGGCTTGAAGATGCCCGGGACGGCACCGATGTCGATGCTGTGATGATCCTGCTGGTAGACCACCTTCACATCGAACCAAGCGTCAGCATCAGCATCCGACGGTGTTGCGGCCAAAGGTGACTCAGGAGAGCTCGCAATCCAGTCGGCGAATAATTCCGTCGCGGACGGGACGCCGTTCCCGGTCGCCGACCGTCCCCCCTTGGGAAGGGCGGAATCGGCGAAAACGTAGATCCGCCAGCGGCCGTCGGCTGTGGCGTGGTGGCCGAGGTGAACGGGGTTGGTGTCGGCGACGCGGACCACGGGTGCGGATTTGAAGCGCTTGCCGACGGGGAAACCGGTAGCGAGGTGCTGGTGGTCAGCGCTGCCCACCAGCATGGATGGCGCGTACTGGGTCATGAACCCTGCCGGGAACTCCGCGGTGCTGACGTAGAAATTTTCCAGCTCTGTCGGGTCTTCAAATTCCTCGGGCTTCTTGGCCATGAGCGTTGACCACTCCTTGTCGAAGTCGATGAGGTTCTTCGCGACCACCTGCCGCTCTGCCGAGAACGTGGACAGCAGGCTTTCAGGGCTGCGGCCTTCCAGTACATGGCCCAGCTTCCAGGCGATGTTGAAGCCGTCCTGCATAGAGACGTTCATGCCCTGGCCTGCCTTCGCGCTGTGCGTATGACAAGCATCCCCGGTGATGAACACGCGCGGTGTGCGGGTGCCGCGGTCCTCCGGCAGGACGTCGTCGAACCGGTCCGTGAGCCGGTGTCCCACCTCGTAGACGCTGTGCCAGGCGATGTTGCGGACGTCCAACGTGTAAGGGTGAAGGATCTCGTTGGCCTTGTCGATAATCTCCTCGATGGTGGTGTTGCGGACTGCGCCCTTGTCGTTGGGATCCACTTCGCCGAGGTCCACATACATGCGGAAGAGGTGGCCGCCTTCACGTGGAATGAGGAGGATGCTGCCGCCGGAGCCGGACTGGATGGCGCATTTGGTGCGGATATCGGGGAAGTCGGTGACCGCGAGTGCGTCCATGACACCCCAGGCGTGATTGGCCTGGTCGCCGGCGAGAGTACAGCCGATGGACTCGCGCACCTTGCTTCGGGCACCGTCGGCGCCCACCACGTATTTCGCCTTAACGCTGCGTTCCTGCCCTTCCTTTGGCCCGGAGGTGTGGCCAAGGGTCACCGTGACCGGGTACTCCCCCTCCCCCACCTCAAGGCCCCGGAACTCGTAACCGTAGTCAGGCGCCATGCGGGTTGGCGCATTGGCCATGTACTCGGCGAAGTAGTCCAGCACCCGGGCCTGGTTGACGATCAGGTGCGGGAATTCACTGATACCTGCGGGGTCGTCCGGGGTCCGGGCGGTGCGGACAATGCGCGACGGGTCGTTGACATCCGGCTTCCAAAAAGCCATTTCCGTGATTGCGTAGGCCTCGGCGATGATCCGCTCGGCGAAGCCGAAGGCTTGGAAGGTTTCCACGCTGCGGGCCTGGATGCCGTCAGCCTGGCCAATGGCGAGCCTGCCGGGGCGGCGCTCCACGATACGGGTCGTGATGTTCGGGAACTGCGAGAGTTGTGCTGCGGCGAGCATGCCGGCTGGACCGGTGCCGACGATGAGTACGTCTACTTCGTCGGGGAGCTCGGCGGGCCGGTCAATACCGACGCCGGCGGCGGGCTGCACCCGCGGGTCACCGGATACATAACCGTGGTGGTGGAACTGCACGGGCTTTCCTCACTTCACTGTGGGCTTCGATTCATCGGGTGGTGTTCTATATGCGAATTTGCGGTTCTATATTCGAATCGCAGGGATTAGGAAGATACTGTACGGCACCTGTGACGGGGGCGACAAGGGTCCGAAAAGTAGCGGAACGCCAGGCTTGACGGATTCAGTGATGCACTTCATAGTTATTCGTATACGATTTCGTACTTGATGAGGAGACAGCTTTGGAGCAGGTCAACGGGCAAACCTTGGCGGCGGCGCGAAAGGTGATTGCGGTGCACATCAACTACCCCAGCCGTGCCGCTCAGCGGGGGCGCACCCCTGTTCAGCCGTCCTACTTCCTCAAACCGTCGTCGTCACTCGCACTGAGCGGCAGTCCGGTGGAACGGCCGGCGGGGTGTGAACTCCTCGGATACGAGGGCGAGATCGCACTGATCATCGGCAAGGCCGCGCGGCGGGTGACTATCGAGGACGCCTGGAACCACGTAGCTTCCATCACGGCCAGCAACGACCTGGGCGTGTACGACCTTCGCTACGCGGACAAGGGTTCCAACCTCCGGTCCAAAGGCGGCGACGGTTTCACCCCGATCGGCCCGGGACTGATCGCCGCTGACGCCGTGGACCCCGCCAAGCTGCGGATCCGTGCCTGGCACAACGGCGAGCTCGTTCAGGATGACACCACTGAGGACCTGCTCTTCCCCTTCGCGCGGCTTGTGGCGGACCTGTCCCAGCTGCTCACCCTTGAAGAGGGGGACATCATCCTCACCGGCACTCCGGCCGGCGCCTCCGTCGCCAAGCCGGGTGACGTCCTCGAAGTGGAGGTCTCCGCCGGGGATCACACCTCAGGCCGCCTGGTCACCCGGGTGGAGGAAGGCACGACGGCGTTCGCGGACTTTGGTGCCGCACCCAAGGTTGATGACCAACAGCGGGAGGAGGCGTACGGTTCCCGCGAGGCCGCCGGGCTCGGCGCCGCGGAGGGCCCCGCCGTCGGGCATATCCTGACCCCTGAGCTGAAGGCGAAGCTGGAAAGCGTCTGCACCGCCACCCTGTCTTCGCAGATGCGCAAGCGCGGGCTGAACAACGTCAGCATCGATGGCCTGCAAGCCACGCGGCCGGACCGGCGCGTGGTCGGCCTGGCCCGGACCCTGCGGTATGTACCCAACCGCGAAGACCTGTTCAAGACCCATGGCGGCGGCTTCAATGCCCAGAAGAAGGCCATCGATTCCGTGAACGAGGGGGAGATCCTGGTAATGGAGGCCCGCGGCGAGAAGGGCACCGGAACCGTGGGAGACATCCTCGCCCTGCGCGCCCAGGTCCGCGGCGCTGCGGCCATCATCACCGACGGCGGCGTCCGTGACTTCACCGCCGTGGCAGGCCTGGACATGCCCACCTACTACGCCAACCCGCACCCCGCCGTGCTCGGCCGCCGCCACATCCCGTGGGATACGGACATCACCATCGCCTGCGGCGGTGCCACGGTTCAGCCGGGCGACATCATCGTGGCCGACTCCGACGGCATCCTGGTGATCCCGCCAGCCATCGCCGAAGAACTGGTGGAGGACTGCATCCAGCAGGAAAAGGAAGAAACGTTCATCTTCGAGATGGTCCAGCAAGGCAACAGCGTTGACGGCCTCTACCCCATGAACGCCGAATGGCAGGCACGATACAAGGAATGGGAAGCAGGCAACGCAAATGACTGAAACAGCCGTTACCAACCTGCCAGGTTCAATCGTTACCGGAAGCAAGTCGGAGCAGGCGTACCAGGCGGTGAAAGCGCGGATCGTAGAAGGCGCCTACACTCCCGGGTACCGGCTGGTCCTGGCTTCGATTGCCAAGGACCTCGGTTTCAGCGTGGTCCCGGTTCGTGAGGCAATCCGGCGGCTCGAGGCTGAGGGCCTGGTGAAGTTCGAACGCAACGTGGGAGCAACGGTTTCCGGAATTGATCCCACCGAATACCTCTACACCATGCAGACCCTCAGCATTGTGGAGGGTGCGGCCACCGCGTTGTCGGCGCCACTGATCGGCGGGGCGGACATTGCCCGGGCCCGCGCGGTGAACGAGGAGATGCGCGACTGCCTGCAGCATTTCGACCCGGTCCGGTTCACACGGCTCAACCAGGATTTCCACAGCGTCCTGTTCGAGCACTGCCCCAACCCGCACATCCTGGACCTGGTGCACCGCGGTTGGAATCGGCTGGCGTCGCTGCGGTCCTCGACGTTCCGCTTTGTCCCCGGCCGTGCCCACGACTCGGTGGACGAACACGAGGCACTCCTGCGGCTGATCGAGTCCGGCGCCGACGCTGACGCCATCGAGAAAGCCGCCCGCCGGCACCGCTCCGCCACCCTGGACGCCTACCTCGCCCAGGCTCAACCCCTCCCACAAACAACGCGGGGTCACTAAACGCCCGATAAACGGCCCCGACTGGGCCAGAAGTGACCCCGCGTTGAACTATCAGTAAGGAAACAACAATGACGTTCACCGCAGAACAGACCACGAACCATTACGTGCCGCAGGACCTCCCCACCCACATCCAGCACTACATCAACGGCGAGTTCGTTGACTCCGTGGGCGGGAAGACGTTCGACGTCCTGGACCCGGTCTCCAACACCAACTACGCCACCGCCGCGGCCGGCCAGAAGGAAGACATCGACCTCGCCGTCGCCGCCGCCCGCGACGCGTTCGTCAACGGCCCGTGGCCGAGGATGAAGCCCCGCGAGCGGGCCCGCATCCTTAACAGGATCGCCGACGCTGTCGAAGCACAGGAGGCACGCCTCGCCGAGCTCGAAACCTTCGACACCGGCCTGCCCATCACCCAGGCCAAAGGCCAGGCACTCCGGGCCGCCGAGAACTTCCGGTTCTTCGCGGACCTGATCGTGGCCCAGTTCGACGACGCCATGAAGGTCCCCGGCGCCCAGATCAACTACGTGAACCGCAAGCCGATCGGCGTCGCCGGCCTCATCACCCCGTGGAACACCCCGTTCATGCTCGAGTCCTGGAAACTCGCCCCCGCCCTGGCCACCGGCAACACCGTGGTCCTGAAGCCGGCCGAATTCACGCCGCTCTCCGCCTCGCTCTGGGCGCAGATCTTCAAGGACGCCGGACTGCCCGACGGTGTATTCAACCTGGTCAACGGCCTCGGCGAAGAAGCCGGGGACGCCCTGGTCAAGCACCCGGACGTACCGCTGATCTCCTTCACCGGCGAGACCACCACCGGGCAGACGATCTTCCGCAACGCCGCCGCCAACCTCAAGGGCCTGTCCATGGAACTCGGCGGCAAGTCACCGTGCGTGGTGTTCGCCGACGCCGACCTGGACGCCGCGATCGACTCGGCTCTGTTCGGGGTCTTCTCCCTCAATGGCGAACGCTGCACCGCCGGGTCCCGCATCCTCGTCGAACGCGCCATCTACGATGAATTCTGCGAAAAATACGCCGCCCGGGCCAGGAACATCGTTGTTGGGGACCCGCACGATCCCAAGACTGAGGTGGGCGCCCTGGTCCACCCCGAGCACTACGCGAAGGTGGCCTCGTACGTGGAGATCGGTAAGACCGAAGGCCGGCTCCTCGCCGGCGGCGGCCGCCCCAGCCACCTGCCGGAAGGCAACTACATCGCACCCACCGTGTTCGCCGACGTCGCCCCCGACGCCCGGATCTTCCAGGAGGAGATCTTCGGCCCCGTCGTCGCCATCACCCCCTTCGAGAACGACGACGAGGCACTGGCCCTGGCGAACAACACCCGCTACGGGCTCGCGGCCTACATCTGGACCCAGAACCTGACCCGCGCCCACAACTTCTCCCAGAACGTCGAGGCCGGCATGGTCTGGCTGAACAGCCATAACGTCCGCGACCTCCGCACCCCGTTCGGCGGCGTGAAGGCCTCCGGCCTGGGCCATGAAGGCGGCTACCGCTCCATCGATTTCTACACCGACCAGCAGGCCGTGCACATCACCCTCGGCACCGTCCACACCCCCAAATTCGGCGGCATCGAAGACTCCGCCGCCAACGAGGGCTAACCCTACTTTCCACATACCTGCTCAAAGAAGAGAGAACCCCATGACAAACTTCGTCCCCACCCCCACCGTCCCGGCCCCGGACATCGTCCGCTGCGCCTACATGGAGATTGTGGTCACCGACCTCGCCAAGTCCCGCGAGTTCTACGTAGACCTCCTCGGCCTGCACGTCACCGAGGAAGACGAGAACAACATCTACCTGCGCTCCCTCGAGGAGTTCATCCACCACAACCTGGTGCTCCGCAAGGGGCCGATCGCCGCCGTCGCCGCCTTTGCCTACCGGGTGAAGTCCCCCGCCGAAGTGGACGCCGCCGAGGCCTATTACAAGGAACTGGGCTGCCGCACCGAACGCCGCAAGGAAGGCTTCACCAAGGGCGTGGGCGATTCCGTCCGCGTGGAGGACCCGCTGGGCTTTCCCTACGAATTCTTCTACGACGTGGAGCACGTGGAACGCCTCACCCAGCGCTATGACCTCTACTCCGCCGGCGAACTGGTCCGCCTGGACCACTTCAACCAGGTCACCCCCGACGTGCCCCGCGGCCGCAAGTACCTCGAGGACCTCGGCTTCCGCGTCTCCGAGGACATCCAGGACTCCGACGGAGTCACCTACGCAGCCTGGATGCACCGCAAGCAGACCGTGCACGACACCGCCCTGACCGGCGGCAACGGACCGCGCATGCACCACGTCGCGTTCGCCACGCACGAAAAGCACAACATTATCCAGATCTGCGACAAGATGGGCGCCCTGCGCATCAGCGACCGGATCGAACGCGGACCCGGCCGGCACGGCGTCTCCAACGCCTTCTACCTCTACATCCTGGACCCGGACGGCCACCGGATCGAGATCTACACCCAGGACTACTACACCGGCGACCCCGACAACCCCACCATCACCTGGGACGTCCACGACAACCAGCGCCGCGACTGGTGGGGCAACCCCGTCGTCCCCTCCTGGTACACCGAAGCCTCCCTCGTCCTGGACCTCGACGGCAACCCCCAGCCCGTCATCGAACGAGAGGAAAAGAGTGAAATGGCCGTCACGGTCGGCGCCGACGGATTCTCCTACACCCGCAAAGACGCCGAAAGTGCAGCCGAAGGCTTTAAGCTCGGGGCGCAGCTGTAGCCATGCTGGACGCGAAGACGATTGAGGCCATTGCTGATGAACTGCTGGAGGCCGGGCGGTCCCGGACCCCTGTTCCCCGACTGACGGCCCGCTATCCGGAGATGACGGTGGAGGACTCCTACGCCGTCCAGCAGTTGTGGCGGCGGCGCAACGAGGAATCCGGACGCACGCTGGTGGGCCGAAAGATCGGCCTCACCTCCAAGGCCATGCAGGCCGCCACCGGCATCACCGAACCGGATTACGGCGCCATCTTCGACGACATGGTGCTCGGGACCGGCTGCTCGGTGGAGTGGGACAAGTACACCCATCCCCGGGTGGAGGTGGAGCTCGCGTTCGTGCTGAAGAAGGACCTGGCCGGCCCCGGCTGCACCATCTTCGACGTCCTGGACGCCACCGACTACGTGGTGCCGGCCCTCGAGATCCTGGACTCCCGGATCGAAATGGAGGGCCGGACCATCGTGGACACCATCGCGGACAACGCTGCGATGGGCGCCATGGTGATCGGCGGCAACCCCGTAAAGCCGGACGCCGTGGACCTCCGCTGGGTCTCGGCAATCCTGTACAAAAACCAGACTGTGGAGGAAACCGGAGTTGCTGCCGGCGTCCTGGACCACCCCGCCAACGGCGTGCACTGGCTCGCCAACAAGATCGCCGCCCACGGCGACGGGATGAAGTCCGGGGACATCATCCTCGCCGGTTCCTTCACCCGCCCACTGTGGGTGTCCAAGGGCGACACCGTCCATGCCGACTACGGACCCTTGGGAGCCATCACATGCCGCTTCGAGTAGAACCCGGAAATCCTGACTATGCGAACACGTTCCGCGACGTCCTCGCCGCGGCCGACCGCCCGCTGGCCGGGATGTGGGTGTGCTCCGGCAGCCCGCTGATCGCCGAGCTCTGCGCCGGATCCGGCCTGGACTGGCTCCTCATCGACGCCGAACACAGCCCCAACGGCCTCGAATCCATCCTGGCCCAGCTCCAGGCCGTCAACGGCTACCCGGTCCACGCACTGGTCCGGCCCCCGGTCAACGACACCGTGCTGATCAAGCAGTACCTGGACCTCGGCGTGCAGAACCTGCTCATCCCCATGGTCAACTCAGCAGCCGACGCAGCTGCGGCGGTGGCTGCCACGCGCTACCCGCCGCAGGGTGTGCGGGGTGTTGGTTCGGCGCTTGCCCGGGCCGCGCGCTGGAACCGGATCCCGGACTACCTCGCCCGGGCGTCCGAAACCATCAGCCTCACGGTCCAGATCGAATCCACCGCGGCCGTGGAAGCCGTCGATGAAATCCTGGCCGTGGACGGTGTGGACGCCATCTTCCTCGGGCCGTCCGATCTCGCCGCCTCCATGGGCGTGCTGGGACAGCAGGAACACCCTGAGGTCCGTGCCGCCGTCGAACACTGCCTTACCGCTGCAAAAGCGGCCGGGAAACCTGCGGGCGTCAACGCGTTCAACCCGGCCACCGCCCGCAGTTACCTTGAGGCCGGCGCTGCCTTTGTCTTGGTGGGCGCCGACGTCGCCATCCTGGCCCGCGGCTCCGAAGCCCTCGCCTCCCAATACACTCGGCCCTCTGACGGCGACTCCCCCGCCAGCTACTGACTCGCTTTAGTTAGGACTTTTCATGACTGCTACATCTGCGGCAATGACTCTTGCCATTTCTCCTGAACGCGAGGCTGGGCTCATCGCCTCCGTGCCCACCGGCCTGCTGATCGGCGGGCAGTGGCGGGACGCGTCCGACGGCGGCACGTTCGACGTCCACGACCCCGCCACCGGGAAGGTTCTCGCCACCCTCGCCTCGGCAACCAGTCAGGACGCCGTCGCCGCGCTCGACGCAGCGGACGCCGTCCAGGCCTCTTGGGCGCGCACGGCGCCACGGGAGCGGGCCGAGATCCTGCGTCGCGCCTTCGACCTGGTCACTGAACGCGCCGAGGACTTCGCGCTGCTGATGACCCTGGAAATGGGCAAGCCGCTGGCCGAGGCCCGCGGCGAGGTAACTTATGGTGCGGAGTTCCTGCGTTGGTTCTCCGAAGAGACAGTCCGTGATTACGGCCGCTACCTCACCACCCCCGAAGGCAAAAACAAGATCCTGGTCCAGCACAAGCCGGTAGGCCCGTGCCTACTCATCACACCGTGGAATTTCCCTCTCGCAATGGCGACCCGCAAGGTCGCCCCCGCAGTCGCCGCGGGCTGCACCATGGTCCTCAAACCCGCCAAGCTCACCCCGCTGACCTCCCAACTGTTCGCCCAGACCATGCTCGACGCCGGCCTGCCCGCCGGGGTCCTCAACGTCGTCGCCTCCTCGTCTGCGTCTGGCATCTCCGGACCGCTCTTGAAGGACTCCCGGTTGCGGAAGGTCTCCTTCACCGGCTCCACCCCGGTCGGCAAACGCCTCATGGCGGACGCCGCCCAGAACGTCCTGCGGACCTCCATGGAACTCGGCGGCAACGCACCCTTCATCGTCTTCGAGGACGCAGACCTGGATAAAGCCGTCGAAGGTGCCATGGCCGCCAAAATGCGGAACATGGGCGAAGCCTGCACCGCAGCAAACCGCTTCCTGGTCCACGAATCCGTCGCGCAGGAATTCACCCGGAGATTCGCCGCCGCCATGGGATCCCTGACCACTGGCCGCGGTACTGAGACTTCCACCCAGGTCGGCCCGCTGATCGACGCCGCCGCCCGGGATGACGTCCACGCCCTGGTCAGCGCCGCCGTCAACGCCGGAGCCACCGCCATCACCGGCGGATCACCTGTGGAAGGAGCCGGCTACTTCTACCAGCCCACCGTCCTCGGCGGCGTGCATAACGACGCTGCGATCCTGCGCCAGGAAATCTTCGGCCCCGTGGCACCCGTGACGACATTCGCCACTGAGGAAGATGCCATTCGCCTGGCCAACGCCAGCGAATACGGGCTGGCGTCCTACCTGTACAGCCGCGACTTCAACCGGCTCCTGCGCGTGGCGGAGCAGATCGAGTTTGGCATGGTCGGGTTCAACGCCGGCGTCATCTCCAACGCCGCCGCACCCTTCGGCGGCGTCAAGCAGTCCGGCCTCGGCCGCGAAGGCGGCACCGAAGGCATCGCGGAATACACCACCACGCAATACATCGGCATCGCCGACCCCTACGCGCGCTGACACTTCATCCCTCGGGCAGTATGGTGTTCGATAATCGCACTTTAGGTTCTAAAGTTGGACTACTTCGATGGCCATAGAGGCCAGCCTGCAGAAGGGCAGGCTCACTGGGCAAAGAGAACGATGGAGCAGAAGACCACCATGGCAAGCGCAGCACTTTCCGGCGAGAAGACGACCCCGGCCCATTCGCAGACGCTTTCTCGCGGTATCAGAATGCTTGAAATCCTCAGCGACGAAACGACGGCAATCAGCATCGCAGAAGTTTCGGAGCGGATGGGGGTCCACCGTTCAGTCGCCTACAGGATCCTGCGCACCCTTGAGGACCATGGACTCGTCGCCAGGGACGGCGCCGGGGGCGTCGTCCTGGGCACCGGCTTGGCTGCGCTGGCACGCGGCGTTGCCCGCGACCTGCAGACGGCAGCGCTGCCGGAGCTGACATCCTTGGCCAACAAACTCGGCATAACCGCCTTCCTGGTGGTTCTGGACCGTGGGGACTGCACCACACTTACCAGCGTTGAACCGCGACACAGCCGTGCCGCGGTCGTCCAGCGCCCCGGCACCCGGCACCCCCTAAACATCGGGGCGCCCGGACTCGCCATCCAGGCGATCTTGGACGATTCACAGTGGGAGGCGATTTCTCCCGATCAGCCCCGACGTCCGGAAGTGGCTTCGGTGCGCGAGTTGGGATTTGCCGTCAGCCACCACGAAGTCCTGCCGGGGGTTACGGCCGTAGCCGTCCCGCTGAAGCTGCCGCAGGGATTCCAACCCGCCGCCATAGCGGTGGTTTACCCAAGCGCCCAGCTTCCGCCCGAGCAAGTTGGAAGCTCAGTCAAGCAAGCCGCCAAGCGCATCAGCGAGCAGCTCCACTAGCCCGCATACCCCTGCCCATGGGCCAGATCCGGTACCCCTGCGAAGTGGAAGCGACTATGGAAAGCTATGAAGCCCTGTTGGCCTCCATCACCGGCGGCACCGGCCAAACCAGGACGATCATCGACCCGGCGACAGGCGAGGCCGTCGTCAAGGCCCGATGGAAAGCTGGGCCAGCCGAAGAACGCAAACATTGGCAAGGTCTCGCCCAGATCAGCGTCGGGCTCACCCACGCCGCCCGGGGGAACAGCGTTGGCGCGCTCCGGCTTTTAGAGCGAGGTGCGGCCCGACTCGCGGAGTACGGTTCCGGCGAGGGGCCCACCTACGGGCTCGACTTGTCCGCCGTTGTGAATTGCGCACGCGATCGCATGCGCACCGGCCACTGACCCGGCTGCGGGCCTGTTCGTCTTCGCGGGTTCAGACCGGGCCTGTTTGAGCGCGGGCTTCCGTGAGAAAATAGTGTGTTGCACAGCACCGTATTTGCGCGCGCTGGCACTGAGGATCGGAAAATGAAGAAAGAGCTGAAGGACGCCGCGGACGCGGTCGAGGAAGCATCGAACTCCCGGGCTCTCGTGATCGCCGCCAGGGCAGGGTTTGCCGTCAGCGGCGTGTTGCACGTTCTGACCGGGTCCGTCGCTATCCAGTTGGCCTCCGGCAAAGCCGGACAGGCGGACCAGGGCGGGGCCGTCGCCCAGCTCGCCGGCCAGCCCGCGGGACTGCTGCTGCTGTGGACCGGATTCGCTGCCTGTGTGGCGCTGGCGCTCTGGCAAACCGGTAACGCCGTGTTCGCCTACGGTCAGCTGGAAGCCAAGAAGAAGGTGTGGAAGAAACTTTCCGCCTCAGGCAAGGCGGTAGTGTTCGCCGTCATCGCGCTGACGTTCGCTGCCTCGGCAAGCGGAAACAGCAAGAGCAGCGGACAATCCACCAGCGATTTCACGGTCTCAATCATGAAAGCACCCGGGGGTGCGTTCCTGCTGGTCGCCATCGGGGCCGCGGTCGCCGTCGTCGGCATTGTCTTCATGGTCCTCGGATGCAAGGCATCGTTCAGGAAGGATCTGCGGCTGCCGTCCTCGGGCGCCGGCCGGTCCGTTGTGACGGGGCTGGGCGTGGTCGGCTACGTAGCAGAGGGCATCGCACTGTTTCTGGTGGGACTGCTGGTCATCATTGCCACAGTTAACGCCCACCCTCAGGAGTCCACCGGCTTGGACGGCGGATTGAAGGCCCTGCGCGAGCAGCCCTACGGAGTTTATATGCTGACCGCCGTCGGCGCCGGTCTGATCTGTTATGGCCTCTACCTGATGGTGAAGGCCAAAGTCGCGCGGATGTAAGCCGCCCGCCGACGCGGCCGGCTCCTGCTCCACTGACCTGGGGGAACGGCCGGCCCGCCCGGGAGCCGCCAGGAGCGCGTCTGTCATCTCATGACCCGACCGGTACAGAATCACATGACGGCGCAGGAACCACGCAACCGGCATGCCCGCGAAACCGTCGACTAGCGCCTGACGAGATGCGTGGCAATCAGCCCGGCACTGACTTCAAGTGAGACATCGCCGGCGGCCACCCCCACCACGAGATCAAATGCCGCATCAGTGGTGAAGTCGTGCCGGTAGCCGTTGATCCAGAGCATCAGAACCATCAGCGTCCACGCCGTGCGTTTGTTGCCGTCGATTAGAGGATAGATCCGGGCCACCGAATCCAAGAGGGCAGCTGCCTTCATCGGCAACTGCGGATAGGCCTCCGCACCCAAGACAGTTACTGCCGGCCGGGCCAATGCCGAGGCAAGTAGCCCAATGTCGCGGATATGGAACCCGTACCGGTCAACGACCTGCAGCGCATCCTCAATCTCGAGGTACGCGGTCACGCATCCCCAAGGCGGGTCAGGAGCTCCGCATCATGGCTCATAACGAAATCCAGCCCCAAGCCGATGTCCCGACGGCGCCGGTGGCGCTGCAGCACAAGCTCGGCACCCTGAAGCAGCAACGCAGACTTAGACGTATGTTCCTCGGCAGCCAGCAGGTCCAATCGCCAGTCCAGCTCTTCGGGAACACGCAGATTCATAGCCATACATTTATGGCACCACACCAGTACCACCGCCTCAGAGGATCCAACTAGTGGGAGAACACCTCAGCTGCGTACCGGCGGGCGACGAAAGGCCGGCTATCGGCGTTGCAGAAGGAGCCCGGAAGGCCCGAGCCGGCCCTCATGTAGAGAGCCGGGATCCCTCCGGCAGCAACGATTGAAGGATGTTCTCAACTTCCGAGCCTTACCCGAGAACGCGGCGGCAGATCATCTCGCCGTCCCGCATCGGCGGACCAAAGTTTCGTATTAAACGCGTGACCTGCCGCGAACGAAGTGGATGACCAAGACGACCACGGCGATGACCAACAGTATGTGAATTAACCCGCCGCCTATGTTTCCGAGCAGGCCGAGAAGCCAGAGAACTGCGATAACGATAGCTATCCAAAGCAGCATGAGAGTCTCCTTTAAATACCCCGCGAAAATCGTGTGGTGCATAACACCCTATGTCAGGATCGGGTGGTTGCAAATGGCAAAACGATAAGGCTCGGCTTTGGCGAAGTTGTGAACCCCGCACGTGAGGAGGGCGCCCACATGCACCAGGTCGCGTGGACCAACACCTCGCTGGATGCTGCGACGGAGGCCAAGATTCGCGCGCTCGTCTAGAAAGCGGTTGCCTGACACGGACCGTGCAACAAAGTGGGTGCCAGCCGTGTTCAGCACGAGCAGGTGCCGGCGTTTGACCGTGGAGAGCTTTTGCCGTTCCCGCGCAGCTTCCCCCGACTTTGGCGATCCGCCACCGGGCACCTTAACGGCTCCCGCCGAAGGTTCCGTTTACCTGACGCCCTCTTCTGGCGAGATAGTGCCCATAGCGGTCTGAATCTTCCGAATGATCGACCGGAACCGAGCGGGCCAGCTGAGTTCTCACCAACTGGTGGCAACTGCTGAAGCGCCGCTCTGACTTAAGCATTCATGTGCGCGAGTTGCCAGTAGATCTCGTCGGAGACGGCCGTGGGCTGATCCGGAGCCCCCGGCCCCGAGCAACGGCCCCAACAAAAAAGGGCCCCCGAAGGGGACCTCATGTGAACAGTTTGTGCACACTCAGAGGCTCACAAGCCCCTGAACAGGGAAAACACGTGCCCGAGGTGGGACTCGAACTGCATTCAAGCCCCTGCAAAACTGGGCACCCTCCCTGAACGTCCCGGCGGGCAAGTCCGTGGCCAGCTACGGCGCCTGGGTGGTGAACCCGGAAACCGACACGAACCCCATGGTCCTTTTAGCCGAGGACCAGGAGGCCGCGCAGGAGATGTCGGACCACCTGATCCGCGTGGGCATCGATAACGTCGCCGGTTACGTCACCATCATCGACGGGCTGCCCACCACCACCCCGAAGCTCATCCAGCCCGCCGAGCTGGCGGAATTCGATGCCGCCATGTTGATGGATGTCCGCAACCGCACCGAGCACACCACCGGGAACATCCCCGGATCCCACCAACTCAGCGGCGGCCGCGTCATGTGGCACCTCGATGAACTTCCCACCGACGGCGTCATCGTGACGTACTGCCAGAGCGGCGTCCGCAACTCCGTCGCCGCCAGTGCCCTGCGCCGCGCCGGATACGACGTCGTCGAACTGGACGGCAGCTACGCCGCCTGGACCGCCTGGCAGCAGGCGCGGGAGCCTGTGTCCAGCAACTAGGCAAGGCCGCGCCCACCCATCTATTGACAGCCAAGGCGGCAGGGAACACCGCCCACAGGAGCAGGTTATGACGTCCGGCAACAGCCGTTCACCGGAGCGGCACAGGCACAGGCACAGAGCCACGATCACGCTGGGCCTGCGCCAGAAGCGGGCCGAGTTTATGCTCCTCGTTGCCGTCAACGCGCTGGTGGGACACGTTTGGCCAGGAGCGCACAGTGCTGCTGCCGCTTGCCGGGAGGGGTTCCACCTCGAGCAGTGCACCAGCGCCGACGCCCACGCAATTCCCCACACGATTCGGGCAAATAGGGCCCGTAGTCCGTCGTCCCAAGGACCTCGGACCCTACTGGTCCCGTGACGCAGGAGCCAAAATCGAACCAAGAAATGTCTGAGGCGAAAGGTACCGGTCATGATGTGGGGTTATGGACAAGGCATGGGCTGGATGTGGCTCTGGGGCTTCCTCATGCTGATAGGAATCGCAGTGCTGGTATTGCTCGCGGTACGCCTGTTTGGCGGCGGTATCGGTGGAGGGGCTGGTCAAGGAGAACCACACGGACGCGGCAACAACCCGTTAGCAAGGAGCCGGGCACGACAGATCCTCGATGAACGCTTCGCGGCAGGAGAGCTGACGGCGGATCAATACCGCGAACAGCTCAGGGTCCTCGGCGAGGGCCCGTAGTGAAGCCCATCAGCCGCCGCAAGGCGCTGTTGCTTGGTGGTCTGGGCATCGCCGGAACAGCGGCGGGCGGCACGGGACTGATGTGGACACTAACGTCCCGGCCTTCGCCCAGCACCGGTGGCGAACTGACCGAACCGCCTGAGCATCGAAGTGCTGACGGCCAGCTCCGGGTTCGGCTCGAAGCCAGCCATGGAGAGATACAGCTCGCCGGCCGGCCGGCCGCGGCACTCGGTTACAACGGGACCGTTCCTGGCCCAACTCTGCGTGTGAGGGCTGGCGATGTTATCAACCTCAAACTCGTCAACAACCTCGATCATGCAACCAACCTGCATGTTCACGGCCTCCATGTATCCCCCCAGGGCAACGGTGACAATGTCTTTGTTTCCGTTGATCCTGGCACCTCCTTCGACTACGAGTATCGGCTTCCGCCAAACCATCCCCCCGGCGTGTACTGGTACCACCCCCACCATCACGGCCAGGTCGCGGATCAGATCTTCGCTGGCCTCTTCGGGGCGATTATCGTGGAGGATCCAGAGCCGACGACGGCGACGCGGGAGCGGGTGTTGGTGGTTTCTGATACCACGTTGGACGGGTTCGGGAACATCCCGCCGGCCACGGACATGGACCGGATGATGGGCCGGGAAGGGGAACTCATCCTGGTCAATGGCCAAAGCAATCCGCAGTTCAGCGCCCGCCCTGGGGAACGGGAAAGATGGCGCATCATTAATGCGTGCGTCGCACGTTACTTACGGCTGCGGCTTGACGGGCAGCAGCTGCAGCTCCTCGGCATGGACCTCGGCCGATTCCAGAACCCGGAAAGTGTGGACGAAGTCCTTCTAAGGCCCGGGAACCGGGCAGACCTCCTCGTCACCACAGCAACCGGGGATTCTGTCCTGCGCACGTTTTACCAGGATCGCGGAAGCATGCTGGGCATGAGGGGGCAGCAGTTCGGAACGGTGGATCCGGCAGGCCGGCCCGACGGCGCCGCACTGGCGACCCTCCGCGTATCAGGCGAACCTGCTCCGGGTCTGGCGGACCTACCTGCCCATGAGGGAATGGCAGATCTGCGCTCATCCGCCGTCGCTGCACGCCGGCAGCTTGTCCTGGCAGCTGGGATGGGCATGGGCAGCGCGGGCATGATGCGTTTCACCATCAACGGTAAGGAATTCAACGAAGCCAGGACGGACACCGAGGTTGTGGCCGGGAGTGTTGAGGAATGGACCCTGACCAACAGCAGTCCCATGGACCACCCGTTCCACCTGCATGTGTGGCCCATGCAGGTCATCGAAGAACAAGGGCTGACCGTGGAGTCCGTCCTCTGGCAGGACGTAGTGAACGTACCTGCGAACGGGCGGGTGAAGGTCAGGATCGCGTTCGAGGACTTCCGGGGCCGCTCTGTTTACCATTGCCACATCCTGGACCATGAGGACCTCGGGATGATGGGTGTTATCGAGGTACGTTGAAAAGACGCCAGGAATACAGCCTTGACCGCAACCTGATGCCTGAGAAAGGGAACCATGGGCAAGAGAATCAGCGCTCTGCTGCTGACCTTCATTCTGCTGTGGGCCACCGCTATGGCAGCCGGCGCCGTCACGCCGGTCGACGTCGTCGTTGAAGACCGGGCGGGCGTCCTTGATCGAAACACCTTGGACCCGGCCATCCGGGAAATCGAGTTCCACGAGCCCACCAAGGTGGCGGTCTACACCTACAACGGCAGATCGGCAGACAACCTCAATGAAGAGGTCCTCAGGTTCGCGCGGGCAGAGCACCCGGAATGGATCAGTTCCGACGGGCAGAAGTGGGCGGATGGGCTGTTCATTTTCGCCCTGGATCCTGTCGGCCGCCATGTCGGTACCTACATGGGCGAAGACCGCAAAGTATCCCCGGAACAACGCGATGACATCCAGAACGCCACGAAGGACCTGCTGCGTGACGCCCAATGGACCGACGGCACCATTGTCGGGATCCGGCAGGGTGCAGAACGGATCAACCAACCGTGGTACCGCTCGGCGCCCTTTCTGACCTCCGCCTGGGTGACTGCGGCGGTGGCCGCCCTCGGCGCCGGTGCGTGGCTTATTGTCCGGGCAGTGACCAGGGCCGCCAGCCGCAGGGAGCTGGAACGTGGGGACAAGAGCTATGCGAACGTGAGCGTGGACCTGGAGGTCACTGAGCTCAACGCCAGCACCATTCCGGAGTCATCGAGCTACGGCAGTTCCGTACTGGAGAAGCACCGCAGCTTCCTGACCCGGTACAACGCGGCCACTGTGCTCTCCAACCGCGTCCATGCGCTCTCGGCGGCGGCGTTGGGCAGACGTCCGAACCTGAGACTGACTCAGGAGTATGCCGATGCCTCCTCCGAACTCGATGCGCTCGACGATGTCATTGCCGACACTAACGCGCTGCTGAACCGCGCCAGCACCTGGCGCACTGCCTGGGACCGGCAACTAGCGCCCTTCCGCGGCGATCTAGCCGGCTTGGAACAGCTGCTCAGCAAGCGTCATGGGCAAGGAGATTCCGCCACTGCGGCGGCGCTCCGGTCCTTCCGGGACGGGAGCCTCCGCGAGATTGAGCACTGGACCGCAGAGCTCGGCGACGGGACCATCTCGCCCGAAACAGCCCTGGACCGCCTGTCCGACGCGCGAACGCGCTTGTCAGTGCTCTTGAAGAACCATGCGGAAACCGTGATCGCGTCCTTCGCCAAGAACGAGCGCGAAGCCAAGCTCATGCGCAAGGAGATGGAAACCGCTGAGGAAGGCCTGGACCACCGCCAGCGACGCTCCTACGAACCAAGCATCCTGGGCATTGTTTACCCGTCCTACTATTTCTTTTCCGTCCCGACTTTCAACTCCGGCTTCAACACCGGCGTCAGCAGCGTCAGCTCGGCCCGCGGAGGAGGCGGCAGCACGGGATACGGAAGCAGCGGCGGAAGCTTCTCCGGCTCCGGCAGCTCCTCGAGCTTTTAGACTCTCGAGTCCCACGGCAAGGAGCTGTCCCATGCCATTAGGCCCTGTCCCCCCGCAGCTTCCGCACCGCATTCTGGTCCTATGAATGCGCCACAGCCAAACCCGACAATAATCAACTGTCTTCCGCAGCCAACCGCCGTCCTGCGTGAACGCGTTCCAATGAATGCCCTCACCGAGTTTTTCGGCCGGGCTTTCACCATTGTGATGGCCGCTGCCGGGGCGCAGAATGTGCAGCTGACGGGTCCGCCATTTGCCCTCTACCGCGGGACGCCCACCCCAACGGTCGACGTCGAAGCCGGGTTTCCGATCAGCGGCGCCTTCCAGGACAAAGACGGCGTAACCGCTGGCGCCTTGCCCGAGACCCAGGCGTTTGAAGCCGTGCACATGGGCTCATACGACACCCTGGAATCCACGTATGCGGCAATTCAGGAAAGAATGAAAGCTCAAGGATTCACTCCCTCCGAGACAATGTGGGAATTCTACCTGAGCGGGCCAGGCGTCGAGCCTGATCCCCTGAAGTGGCAGACCCGGGTGGTTTGGCCTATTGCCTGACTTCGTACGTCTGCGGGCAAACCACCGAAGCCGGAAACTCCGATGTCCCGGATTGCCGGGCCTTTTGCCCCTAATGAGTCGCGGGCGATTCTGAAACCATCGTTACAGTCGGTTGGTTCAGACGGCAGCAGCGGCAATCATCACCGTTCCATTGCACTGGAGCCGAAAAGGATCAAAGTCATGGCAGGATCATTCGAGCTGTTTACCGGTGAGTGTCCTGGCGGTCAGCGGTCTGGCTAAGCGCTCCGGCGAGCTGACCGCCGTCGACCGCGTGTCTTTTCCATTTCCGCGCCGGCGAAACCTATGGCTTGCTCGGGCCTGATAGCGCGGGCAAAGGCCACCGTCATTTCCATGGTGCCGGCCTGATAACGGGAGGGGTTTCGCCGCCATGGCACGTACCTCCGCGTTACCCCTGCCTGTCAACCATATCCAGAGTCAAGGTGCCAGTAAAAGTTCGGGACGTTCGCCCCTACCCGCGTATGGAGGCTGGCTGCACACTGGATATTGATGTCGGACCCATGCGTCCAATGTACGTTCAGAAGGGAGGGTACAAATGTCGCTTTCCCGGCGCGAGCGTGGCCAGCTCAACGGGATTGGGCGCCAGTTGCTCGAGGAGGACCCGCAGCTCGCCGCACGCTTGGGGCAGCCGCCGCGGCCAGCGTCCAACGGCTGGATCCTGGCCGGCGCGGTGCTGCTCACTTCAACCGGCTTTGTCATCTTGATGATCGGAGCTGTACTGATGTCCACGGCACTTGGCGCCGCTGGCTTCATCGCCATGGCAGCCGGTGGATCAATCGCATCGCGCCGTATCGACCCTCCGCGACTACGGTGGGTGAAGCGGCCGCCCAATCCTGAGGTTCGGCACAACACCTCGGTCGAATAGATGCTGGCGAAAAATATTTCGTGGCCTGCTGGCTGAACTGGGTCTTCCTCACTGCTGATGGATCTCGTTTCCCGGGGCACGCCGGGAACCTGTGATCTTGCTGATCGAGGGCCCGAAGACACATGCAAAGGGGCAGCCAGTTCTCGATACTGACGGCATCAATGCTGCGGCGGGAAAGCCGGACCGGATCCTTATCACCGTCATTTCGGCTGCCAATTCCTATCTCACGGACGCTGCCCGCTCCTCCTGCAGTGGGTTCCGCGAAAAGCGGCCCGCCGCCCACCCGGGTTGTCCTGATCTCGACCACTGAGAGGGACGGCACGGCCCTGGTGAAGGTCTCCGTCGTCGGTTCCGGTTCCGGCGGCCCATTCGGACCCTCCGAGTACGAGATGGAGGACCGTTTCTCTCTAGTGAAGACCGATGGCAAATGGCTGGTCGACCAGGCACCGTACCAGCTTCTGTCCTGCACCGGATCGACCGTGAAACGATGACTTCCCGAGTCTCCACGACAGCTACAAAGGCAGGGTCCGCCCAACTCACCCTCCGCCGCCTGATCCTCTACGTACTGTTGTTTGCCTTGGTGGTGATCGCGGCTATCGGGCTCAGCGGCCTTTTTGGCGCGGCTGTTCAGCACCGGCGCGCTGCTGGCCTCCAGTGATGTCGACGGGCTTGCCCGTTCCCTTGCCTTCACGTTAATCGGCGGACCGCTCGCCGCGCTCCAGTGGTGGGTAGTCTGGAAAAGGCTCGACGACGGCGCGGAACGCATCTCAGTGGGGTGGGGCCTCTACTCGGCCGCCGCCTACGCGGCGTCGCTGATCGTGTCCGTGACGGCCCTCCTGGGGTTGGCGGCATCCTTCATCGGCCAGCAAGAACCCCGGTGGTATCGGTTCGTCGCCGGCATCGTTGTCCGTGGGGCTCTGGAGACAGAGCAACCGACCGCAAACTCAGGCAGAGCCCCCCGTTCCAGGTGACTTTTGGCCCTACAAGGCCGCTAGCACACGGAACAGGCTGGAGGGGAGCAATCGTTTAATGAAGGGAAGCGGTCATGGTGGAGTCAGCCTTGCAGGATGCCAGGTTCGTGGTGGGGGTTGACGGATCGGAGGCGTCGGTGGAGGCGCTCCGGCAGGCCCAGCGACTGGCCGTCCCGGTTGGGGCCAAAGTGCTGGCCACCGCCTGCTGGGACGATCCACAGGTTTACGCCGGCTACGTCGCGATGGGCATAGACCGCTTCGAGGAACGCGTGGAGCTGATCCTCAACGAAGCGCTGGAGAAGGCGTTCGGGCCGGAGACGCCCACGAACGTCATTCCTCGTGTCGTCAAGGGCCATCCCAGAGATGCGCTCATTGATGCCAGCCGCCACGCTGACATGATCGTCGTCGGCAGGCGCGGCCATGGCGGATTCGGTGGCCTGCTCCTGGGATCCGTCAGCTCGGCCTGCGTTGCCCACGCGCACTGCCCGGTCCTCGTCGTCCACAGTCCCGAACATACGCAACAGGAAGGCCAGCCGTGAGATCCTCCAACCCAATCGCCGTCGCCACAAATGATTCTGCCCAGAGCCAGGAGGCCGTACGGTGGGCTGCGCAGCGGGCCGCCCGCGCCCACGTACCCCTGGTGATCGTCCACGTAGTGGACGACCGCTGGATGGCGGAGCCCATGCCCTGGACTGGAATGCTGCTGGAGAAAGCCGACGAACTGTTGGAAACCGCCGCCGGGCGCGTTCGGGGAACCGTTCCGGTTGAGATCACCACCAAAGTCCTGGAAGGAGGCGTCGCTGGCTCTCTGGGTAAGTACTCGGCCAAGGTGTCAATGCTTGTGGTCGGTTCCGGCGCCCCCCATTTGGGTGGTTCGCTGACCGACCGGGCACTGCAGGTCGCCGCAGCAGCAAAGTGTCCGGTCGCAGTCATTGGAGACCAGGAGATCGAAAGCCGGCAGGGCGTGGTCGTGGGCGTTGACGGGTCGGAAGAAGCCACCCAGGCCGTTGCGTTCGCTGCTGCGGAGGCAGACCGGGAAGGCCAGGAGCTGACGGTGGTCTACGCTTTCCGGGGGCCCGACCGATGGATCGACAGTGCCGCCCTCACCGAGCATCTGGCCCAACGGATTCAGGATGAGGAGCAGGTTGTGCTGTCCGAGTCAATCTCCGGCCTCGGCGAGGACTACCCGGACTTGGTGGTGCACAAAGTCCTCGAAACTGACATGGAACCGGCCGCGGCGCTGGCACAGGCCGCAGCGTCCGCCCGGCTGCTCGT
Source organism: Pseudarthrobacter lactosi (assembly GCF_055412785.1). Taxonomy (NCBI): domain Bacteria; kingdom Bacillati; phylum Actinomycetota; class Actinomycetes; order Micrococcales; family Micrococcaceae; genus Pseudarthrobacter; species Pseudarthrobacter lactosi. Next base: position 332,564 of record NZ_JBVAYS010000001.1, on the reverse strand, counting down.
GGTGGGAAGCCGGGGCCGGGGCGGCTTTAAACGGCTGCTGCTGGGTTCCACGGCACATGCGGTGCTGACGCACCTGCCGTGCCCGACGGTGATCACCCCCATCCAACGCATGAAGCACAAGAAGTAGGGGCCCGGCACGATGCAAGGCAACGACGCAGGCCAGGAAACTGAAGCCCTGGACATTCATGACTGCTGGAAATACCTCCGATCGGCTTCGGTCTGCCGGGTCGCCCTGACCGCAGGTGGAGGTCCGGAAATTTTCCCCGTAAATTACGTTCCCGACTACGGGACCGTGGTATTCCGCACCGGCCCGGGCACCAAGCTGGATGCTGTGCTGGGCGGCAATTCCGTTGCATTGGAGGCTGACGGCTTGAACACCTACGGCACCATCGCCTGGAGTGTCATCATCAAGGGGACTGCCAAGGTTGTGGACACGCAGGAAGCTTTCCAGGAGGCAGCAGAAGCCGGGCTCTCACCCTGGCAGCCGGGCAGCAAGGAGCATCTGGTCCGGGTAACACCCACGGACATCAGCGGCCGGCGCTTTGCCATCAGTCCAACATCCGCCTGGTGGCCGCCGCTGGACTCCCCTGGGCATGAACCTCCCCGCGGCAGCTGAGGTAACGACGCCGGCCCTCACCGCACGTTGGCGACGCTGACGCGTGTGCCTCCTACCGCCGTCGCGCTTCCCCTGTGGCCCCCTCGCAGGGCACGAAGGGCGTTCAGGATCGTGGCCAGATCGACCACTTCCTGGAGGAGGGCGCCGGCCACTGCGGGAATGAAGCCGAATGCCGCTGCGACCATCAGGCCAATACTGAGCAGGATGCCCGTCCATATACTCGCCAGTGCTATCCGGACTGTGCGCTGGCCGATGTCGACTGCCAGCGCTGCTTTTGATAGGTCGTCGAGCATAATGACGACGTCGGCCGACTCGCTCGCCGCGGTTGACCCTTTCGCACCCATCGCGACACCAACGTCTGCGGCGGCCAGGACCGGAGCGTCGTTCACACCGTCGCCGACCATCATCACCGGGCGTTCCCGCAGTCCTGAGACGATGGCGACTTTGTCACCCGGAAGGCATCCCCACTGGAGACGGGAAATCCCGGCCTGCGAAGCGATTCTTTCGGCCGTGATGCGGGCGTCGCCCGTCAGGAGAAGTATTTCCTTAACGCCCAGCCCGCGCAGGTAGGCCAACGTGCTCACCGCATTGTCCCGCAACGGGTCGCGCATGATCAGGGTTCCCCCGAAACGTCCGTCAACACCGACATAGACTGCCAGCTGTCCGTCGGCCAACTCGACCTCCTCGAACCCCGAAGTGACCGAACGGACAAAGCCAGGCTTACCCACTGCGACGGATTGGCTATCGCATCTGGCCGTGACCCCGTCGGTCGCGTGTTCGGAAGCGTTTCTCCCCGGCAGAAGCTCAAGGCCGCGGTGCTGGGCAGCATCAATCACGGATGCGGCAAGGACATGGGAGGAGTACTGCTCTGCCGAGGCCGCCAGCTGCAGCAGCCGGTCCTCGGTGAGCAGTCCCGATGCCGCCCGGGAGACCCTGATGCTGTGCAGGCTGGGCCGGCCGTGGGTGAGCGTGCCTGTCTTATCGAAAACGGCCGTGCGCACCCGGGCCAGCTGCTCAAGCGTTCCGCCATTCTTGATAATGATTCCGGCGTGGGCCGCCCGGCTTGTGCCGGCGAGGAATGCCACAGGAGCTGCAATGAGCAGCGGGCAGGGTGTAGCGACAACAAGGACCTGTGCGAACCGCGCCGGGTCCTGGCTGAAATACCAGCCGATCCCGGCCAAGGCAAAGGCGAGGATCGTGAACGGAATGGCGTACCTGTCGGCGAGCCGGACCACTGGCGGCCGACTCGCCGCCGCATCCTGGACCAATGCCACGATCTGGCTGTACTGAGAGTCTTTGGCCGTGGAGGTCGCCTTCATGTTTACGGCGTTGTCGCCATTGACGGATCCGCTGAGCAGCGAATCGCCCTGGGCGTGTTCAACCGGCAAACTCTCACCAGTCAAAGTGGATTCGTCGAAACTGCCAGCGGGCGTAAGAAGCAGCCCGTCCACGGGAACCACCTCCGATGGCTTGATCAGGAGGACATCGCCCCGGCGGACGTCCCCGGCCGGGATGTCTTCCGGGGGCAAACCCGGCAATTCGCGGTGGGCCGTCTGCGGGACTCGCTCCAGCAGGGACCTCAGCTCCCGGGTAGCACGCCCCTGGGCGATCTCTTCCAGGGCTTCGCCCCCGGCCAGCATCAGCACGATGATCAGCGCTGCCACGTACTCCCCTACGGCCACGGTCGCAGCAATGGCAGTCACCGCCAGGAGGTCAATCCCCCATCGGCCGTTGCGCAGCGCCTTAACCATGGAGCCGGACCGAAAGATCGCAACGAGGACGGCGTAGGCGCTTGCCATCCATTGGGCTGCCGATTCCTGCCCCGCGGCAAGGAGCACCGCAACGGCCGCCCCCGCCACGACCGTACCGGCCACCAATGGAAAACGAATCATCGCTGTCCGCAAGGCTGTCAGAGTCATGAGGTCGACCCTACGGCGGCATCGGCCTGTTGCAACGGAGCCTCAACCACGCGCTGTAGGACCATCCGGCGGGACAGGATTGTCCGGCGGCAGGAGTCCATCCGGCGGGGCTGCAGGGCGCACCGTATTGGCGTCGGCTGCTACCGGATAACGCTCGTAGACTTCCCCGGCGCCCTGGTCCAGGCGGAATGGCGGAAATTCATCACGCATCAGGGCGACGTAAGTGATGACCCGGTAAATCCAGCGATTGAAGCCCAAAAGGCTGAGAATAAGCATAGAGATGGAACGGGCCCGCATGAGAATACTCCCGTCGTCGATATCCGGATGTTCCCGCCAACCCCAGCTGTGTCTGGCTCCCTCAAGAGTCCGCCCCCGAGGCCGCGGCCAGTAGGGCCATAGGTCACTGCAGGTAAGCGGCAGTCCTTGGCCGGAACCCGGGAGCCGCTTGGGATGCAGGACGCGTGATGATGGTGGGAGAAGGCAACTGCATCAGAACCTTTTCGGCGATGGATCCGATGGGTTTCCGAAGTCCACCCCGTCCCCAGCAGCCAATCACCAACAGGGATGCCTGTTTTGCGGCGCGGATGAGCGCATCGGCGGGAGCGTTGTCCGATTCCAGCGCTTCGTAGACATCCAGCGCCGGAAAGTGTTCCCGCATGCTGCCAGCAGCTTCTGAAATGAGCGTCCGGGAGTCATGCTTAGGGCTGTAGCCCGGGCGGGTCTTGCCTCCAGCGTCAGTTGGAGCCAGGGATTCCGACGCAGCATGCAGAATTGTCAGAGCCTCTCCCATCCGGTTTGCTTCCTCCGCCGCCACCCTCAGGGCAAGCTGGGAGTCAACCGACCCGTCGATGCCAACCACCACCCCTGTTCGGCCAGCAGCCGTGGGAGCTGGGATGACGGCGACTGGACTTTGGCACAGGACTGCGGCCTGAAAGCTTACAGATCCGAATCCCTCACCTCGCCTGTCCGCTGTCCGGTCCGAACCAAGAACCACCATCTCGGCGCCAACGGACAAACGGCTCAGCACCGGTGCGGGCTCGCCCGGCTGCCAGCTCGTAGTGATTTGCAGCGTCGGATGCCGTGCGGCCACCCTGTCATGCTCAAGGCCCAGCAACGTCTGCGCCTCTGCCATGGCCTCCCCGTATTGCACCGGCAGTCTGTAGAAGGAGGGTTCGGGCACCACGCGCACCAAATGCAGCCGGAGCCCTAGCCGGTCAGCCCTCCGCGCAGCCCAGTCCGCTGCCCTTTGGCCCGTGCTGGAGCCGTCAGCTCCGGCCATGACTTCATGCGCCTTCACATCCGGCCCCCTTCATCACACCACTCAAGCCAGTATCTCGCTGAGGCACTGAACGGACAGTGCCATAAGCCCCCCGCTGCCTCCGGGGCTTTCGTCCCTAGTGCCCGCACCCGGCGGCAATGTCTACTGGATGGACACGCAGAATGCTGCGTTCCAAAAAAGGGAAGACCATGACCATCATCACCATTCTCGGCAGCGGGCATATGGCCCGCGCACTCGCCATGACGATGCTGCGGGCAAACAACCCGGTACAGATCCTTGGCCGTGACGGCTCCAAAACACGGGACCTGGTCGAAAGCCTTGGGCCCGGGGCGACGGGAGGCATGACCGGCGCGCCCGTCACAGGTGCACTGGTCTTCCTTGCCATCCCACACAAGGAGGTGCACAACGCCCTCCTGGAAATCGGCGACTCTCTTGACGGCCGCGTCGTGGTGGATATCAGCAACACAGTGGACGTCACCAATTTCGATCGACTGACCACGGAGCCGGGCACGTCCGCAGCCGAAGAAACAGCCCGGCTCTTGAATGGACGCGCGGATGTGGTGAAAGCGTTCAACACCACGTTTCCCGCCACCCTGGAGGCTGGAAAGGTCGGCGGCCAACATCTGGACGTTTTTATCGCTGGCGACTCGGAGCAAGCCAAAGAGAAAGTCAGCGCCGCGGTAGCGGCCGCAGGACTCAGGCCCATTGACGTGGGGCCGCTTCGGCGCTCGCGCGAACTTGAAGCCTTCATGCTGGTTGTTTATGGCCTGCAGGTCAGCCCTGAGCATGAACACTTCAACTGGGACACCGCGCTCAGGGTTTTTCCATAGAAGAGGGTGCCTGATGGTCCCTCCCCAGGCACCTAACGCGGGTTTTTCAGCGACACGGCTTCGAGATGCTCAGGGACCCGGACGTTCCAGCCCAGTTCACGTCTGACTCGAACCCGCAAAGCGTCAGACGCTTCCGGCTCACCATGGGTGATGTAGGTCATACGCGGCGCTCGCTGGACTGCGTGCATCCACTCGACGATTTCATTGGAATCCGCATGCGCCGACAGGCTGTCCAACATAACGACTTCGGCTTTGATGGCAACGTCTTCACCGAAGATCCGTAACCGCCTTGCCCCGCCCGTCAGGGCGGCACCACGCGTCCCCGAGGCCTGGTATCCGCTGAGCACTACCACGTTCTTGGGGTCTGGTCCGTAGGCCTGGAGATGGTGCAGGATCCGGCCTCCGGTGAGCATGCCACTCGCCGAGATAATCACCATGGGGCCGCCGCGAAGGTTCAGCAGTTTGGAGTCGTCCACGCTCCGGGTCATGGTGGCCACGCGGTACATTTCTGTGTACTCGCGTTCCTGCAGCCGGTGTTCTTCGGGGTGCCGCTGGTACATTCCCGACGCGTCGATGGCCATCGGGCTATTGAGGTAGATGGGGACGTCCGGGATCGCCCCCCGCCGCCGGAGGCGTGAGAGATGCAGCATCAGGGTTTCAGCCCTGCCCACGGCAAAAGCGGCAATAAGGACAACCCCGCCCCTCTTGGCTGCCCTGTTTATAACTTCGCCCAGTTCGTCCTCCGGATTTGTCTCCGGGTGGACCCGGTTGCCGTATGTGGACTCGGCCACGAGGACGTCGGTGGCCTCGAGTGCCCGCGGGCGGTGCATCAGTGGATCATGCGGCCGGCCGAGGTCCCCGGTGAAGTGCAGGCGCGTGCCCTGGACAGTCAGCTGTATCTGCGAGGCGCCCAGGATGTGCCCTGCCGGCACAAAAGTGGCCTGGATGCCTCCCCCAAGGTCGAGGGGTGAATCAAAATCGTGCGGCTCGAAGCTGTTCAAGGACCGCACGGCATCGGCGGCCGTGTAGACCGGGAGGGGCGGGTGATGGGATGAATATTCGTGCAGGTCCGCGTAGCGGGCTTCCTCCTCCTGGAGGTGTCCGCTGTCAGGCAGGAGGAGCGTGCACAGTTCCGTAGTAGCCGCAGTAGCGTGGACTCGGCCCCGGAATCCGTCCCTGACCAGGGCTGGGACGTAGCCTGTATGGTCCAGGTGGGCGTGCGTAAGCAGGACTGCGTCAATGGATGCCGGGGGTACCGGAAAGGGTGCCCGGTTGCGGACACGGACGCGTTTGTATCCCTGGAACAATCCGCAGTCGATGAGGATCCGTTGTCCACCCGAATCCACGAGGTACCGGGACCCCGTGACTGTGTCGGTTGCCCCCAGGAAGCGAAGAGCGGCTTCGTTCTTATCCTTCATTCCTGCTCTTTTCCGAGAAAGACGACGGCGGCCGCGGACCAATGCGGCTGTGGCACAACGTTCTCCCGGTTCAGACAGCCAGGGTAGGGCCATTGGTCACAGTGTCCGGGCGCCAGCGGTTCGGGTCATTGGACCCTTGTGGCATCTGCGCTGTTCCTAAAGAATGAGTCAGCGCAGATATGCAACTCCTTACCTGTTGTAGCGGAGGCGCGGAAGGGACCACGATGAACGACGCGACCGCATCGGAGCAACGGACTGAACCATCCAACGACGCTATCCGTGTGTTCATCCTTGACGACCACGAGCTCGTGCGGCGGGGCCTGCAGGATCTCCTGGAAAGTGAGGGATTCACCGTCGTCGGCATGTCGGGCTCTGCTGCTGAAGCCGCCCGTAGGATTCCGGCGCTGCGCCCGGACGTGGCAATCCTTGACGCCCGTTTGCCGGACGGGACGGGCATCGAGGTATGCCGCGATGTGCATTCCGTGGATGAAACGATTAATTGCCTGATCCTCACCAGCTACGACGACGAGCAGGCGCTGCGGGGCGCAGTCCTGGCCGGGGCGTCCGGATACGTTCTCAAGGAAATCGGTGGCACCGACCTTATCGGTGCCCTGCGCCGCGCCGCCAAGGGGGAATCCCTGTTTGACGCCGACCTTAAGGCAAGGATCGTTCAGGGACTGGCAGAACCTGAGCACGTGGACCCCAGGGTCGCGTCATTGACCCGGCAGGAGCGGAAGGTGCTGGAACTGGTCGGGGAGGGCCTGACAAACCGCCAGATCGGCGAACGAATGCTCCTGGCGGAAAAGACAGTCAAAAACTACGTCTCATCCCTGCTCGCGAAGTTGGGTTTTGAACGGCGGACCCAGGCCGCGGTCCATGTTGCTCAGCACCATGAGCACTAATCTCAAAATACGGGGGCCGTCCAGGTAAGTGCTGTTCCCGTTTCCGGGGAACTGGAGACATCGAAAGAGCCGCCCAGCGTCCGGGCCCTGTATTCCATGTTCGACAGTCCATTGCCAGGCGGTGGCACGATGAATCCTGTGCCGTTGTCCTGGATCTCGACGCAGACGAAACCGTTCTTCACGGAAACTGAAACGCGGATCGAGTCCGCTCCCGAGTGGCGGACAACGTTGCTCAGCCCTTCGGTGATGACAGCCAAAATGTTCAAAGCCGTTTCCTCGTCCCGGATCGCGTCGATTGGCCCCGTCAGCGTCAGGAGCGGAACGAAAGGCAGGGTCCGCGTGCCGTTGCGGACCGCTTGGAGGACACGGCTGCTGAGAAGTTCCTTTCCGGTCTCGGAGTCACTCAGCGAATAGATGGTGTTGCGAAGCTCCCGGATAATCTCGTCGAGTTCAGCGGTCACAGTCTGGATGGTCCTGGCTGCCGGATCACCGGTCATGTAGCGCCGGAGGCTTTGGATGCTGAGCCCCGCTGCGAACAGGCGCTGAATGACGAGGTCGTGGAGGTCGCGGGCGATCCGGTCCCTGTCGCTGAACACGGCAATCTGTTCCCGCATACGGTGCGCCCGGGCCAGTTCGAGCGCCAGTGCCACGTGCGATCCGAACACCGGACCCATTTCCATGTCCGTCCTGCTGAATGTCCCGGAAGCCCGTTCACGCTGGAGGACAAGGAGCCCGTGGTGGGTACCGCGGGCGTTGAGGTCAATGACCAGCAACCGGCCCGCAACCAGCCCCTCGCCGCCGCCGAAAGCGGACGATGCGTCTTCAATCAAAGCGGCCTTGCCCGAAGCGAGAACGGTGTCGATTTCGACAGAGTCAAACGACAACAGCCGTCCAAGCCACTGCGGAGCGAGGGTTCCCGCAGCTCCCGCGATGCGGTACAAGTTGGGAGTCTCCTCCTGGACCAGGATGAGCGCAAGGGCGGAACTGGATTCCCGGAGTGCCCTGGCGGCGATCATGTCCAGTCCCCTGTTCTGGCCCTCCGGCATCTCCTCGTCGCCCATCATCTTGCCGGTCACATCCATGCACGCCTGCAGCCATGCGGTTCTGCGCCGGGCATCGTCATAGAGCCTGGCGTTTTCAATGGCGACGCCGGCGGCCGCGGCAAGCGCCTCGGCCAGCTCCTCGTCTTCGTCGGTGAAGTCGCCGCCGCCTCGCTTTTGGGTCAGGTAGAGGTTGCCGAACACAACATCCCTCACACGGATCGGTACGCCGAGGAAAGATTTCATCGGCGGATGATTCTCGGGAAACCCGTAGGCTTCCGGATGCTGGCTAAGATCGTGCAACCGCAGCGGCTTAGGATCGCGGATCAACAGGCCCAGAACGCCATGTCCAGTGGGGAGGGGACCGATCTTACGGGCGAGTTCCTCGTCTATTCCCACAGTGATGAAATGACTCAGGGCATGATCGCCTCCAATCACTCCCAAGGCTCCATACTCAGCCTGAAGGAGGTGGCAGGCTGAACTGACCACCCTGTGCAGCACCGCCTCAATGCTGAGGTCCTCAGCCAAGGCGACGACGGCACTCAAAAGCCCCTGCATCCGCTGTTGGGCGCTCACCAACTCCCCGGCATGGTCAACAAAGTCAGTAAGAAGTTCGTCCGTCCGGGAAGCGGGGACAGTTAGCCAATCGCCCGCCCCGGTCGGTTCAGTGGGCTGGTTCAATGAAACCGCCTTATTCGATGGAGAAATCCATGTGGCCCGGTGCCGGTGCCCACAGACTACTCCCCACAAGAAGCGTTCATCCAGGATCGTCTGATTGGTTAGGGGACTTTGTGCCCTTCATACGGGAGTAACAGCTCCGTAGGATCGTGGCCATGACCAGAGATGCATCTGTACCGGAGACCGTCGTGCTGCCAGCTGAGGAGTGCTGGCGGTTGCTGCAAGGCGATTCGGTGGGCCGCCTTGCCGTGTGGGTGAACGGCCACCCGGAGATCTTTCCTATCAACTACAAGGTCCACCAGGAAGCACTGGTCTTTCGGACGGGTGCGGGAACCAAGCTTGCGTCCGCCCTGGGCAAACAAGTGGCACTTGAAGCCGACGGTGCCGACACGGACGGTGGTGTGGCCTGGAGCGTCGTCGTGAAAGGGCCGGCTACAGCATTGGACCGGAGCCCCGAAGTCCTGGACTCCATCGGACATCTACTTTTTCCCTGGGACACGGGCCGTAAAGACCATTTCCTCCGTATCGTCCCGGAGAGCGTCAGCGGACGGCGGTTCAGGATTGCCGCCCCGCTGACCTGGGGCGGTCCTTTGGATGAGGCCACCCGCGCAGGCTTGGAATAACGGGTTCATGCAGGCATGGTGGGTTGAGGATCCCGGTCCCATCGCGTCAGGCCCGTTATGGATGGGCGAGCACCCCGATCCGTCCCCGGGGCCGGGAGAGGTTCTGCTCTCTGTACTCGCTTGTGGAGTCTGTCGCACAGATCTCCACCTGGCTGAAGGCGACCTGCCGCCCCATGGCTCCCGCCGGATCCCGGGTCACGAGGTGGTCGGCGAGGTGGTGGGGCTGGGAGCCGGCAGCTTCAGGTTCCGGCCCGGCGAGCGTGTGGGAGCAGCCTGGCTGGCCCGCACCTGCGGCTCCTGCCGTTTCTGCCGGCGAGGGTCCGAGAACCTCTGCTTGGCGCCCACATTTACCGGATGGGACACCGACGGCGGCTACGCGGAGCTGATGACCGTCCACGAGGATTACGCGTACCGGATACCCGAAGCATTTACCGATGAGCAAGCGGCGCCCTTGCTGTGCGCAGGAATCATCGGCTACCGGGCGCTTCGTTCCTCCGGCCTTCCGCCGGGAGGCAAACTCGGCATCTACGGCTTCGGCGGATCGGCCCATCTGACAGCGCAGATGGCCATCTACGAGGGTGCAAGCGTTTATGTCATGACACGTTCGTCGGCGGCGCAGAGTCTGGCTCTCGAACTGGGCGCAAAGTTCGCCGGGCCCGCTGAAGCCGACCCGCCTGAATTGCTGGACGCAGCCATCCTGTTCGCCCCTGCGGGTCAGCTGGTACCAATCGCGCTTCGCGCCCTGGACCGCGGAGGAACCCTCGCCGTCGCCGGCATCCACTTGAGCGATATCCCGGTCCTGGTGTATCAAAAGGACCTATTCCAGGAGCGCCGCCTGCTCAGTGTCACGGCCAACACCAGAGCCGACGGCCGGGAATTCCTTGCGCTGGCAGAAAGAATGCCTCTCCGCCCCACCACTGTTCCCTACCCGTGGACAAAAGCAGACCAGGCATTGCTGGACCTGTCCCGAGACCGATTCACGGGAGCTGCCGTGCTGATTCGACCAGCCTGAGGCGCCTGCGGAGAACCGAATGTCTTTGGTGACCTTCGGCCCTAGGCCCCCGCCGGATCCTGGGGGAAGGTACTGCCATGAGTGAAAACAAACCCATCCTTGTCGGAATCGACGGTTCCGAATACTCCCCCGCAGCGCTCCGCCTCGCCGGACGCCTGGCATCTGCACTGGCCGCCCCGTTGCACGTCATCACCTGCCTGGGCTTCTCTGACTTCTACCTGCCCGCGCACCTGCCACCCGGGTACATCGATACCACGGCCGAGCTTGAGGCCATCGCCAAACGCCTCATGGAACAGGCCATCGACAGGGCCTACGGCGCGGAACGCCCAGAACACCTCACCACTGCCGTCAAAGTCGGATCGCCTGCGAAGATCCTGGTGGAGGAAAGCCGGAACGCCCAACTGCTTGTCGTCGGGCGACGCGGCCACGGCGGCCTCTTTGGCCAGCTCATGGGCTCCGTCAGCGCAGCGTGTGCAGCCCATGCGCACTGCCCCGTGCTGGTAGTCAGCCAGGAGCTTGAAGAAGACCATGGAAAACTTCCCTGAACCGCCAGCGATCGTGGTGGGCGTGGACGGAAGCGCTCCGTCCATACTCGCGCTGCGCTGGGCCGGCGCACTGGCGCCGCTGCTCACGGCCCGCATCCGGGCCGTGACCTGCTGGCAGTTCCAGATCGCAGTTGGCACCTTCACTCCAGCCATCTGGGACCCTGAAGCGGAAGCCCGGAACATCTGTGCTGCAGCTGTGGACACGGCCTTCGACGGCGCCCCTCCTACCGGACTCGCAATGGTCGCCTCGCAAGGTCAGGCGGCCAAGGTACTGGTCGAAGAAAGCAGGACTGCGCAAATTGTTGTGGTGGGCAGCCGCGGTCACGGCGGATTTGAAGGGCTGCTGCTGGGTTCGGTGAGCACAACTGTGGCACAACACGCAAAATGCCCGGTCCTTGTCGCGCACGGCACAGCCCTGCCGGCAGGGCTTTTCGTTACTGCCGGGCAGGCTTCCGTGGAAGGGGACGGCCAGGCCGGGTCCAACCATGCCATCCCCTGACCGCATTGTTGTTGGCTACGACGGGTCGGTTGAGGCGGCCCTCGCTGCCCGTTGGGCTGCCCGGCACGCAGCGATTTTGGACTGTGAGCTGCAGGTGGTTCATTGCTCCCTGTGGCCGTTGCTGACCCGCGACCTTGGACCGGTCCAAGGCATAGCCGGCAGCGGGCTGCAACGTCAGGCGAAGGCCATACTAGATGCGGGGCAAGCTGAGGCGCTGTCCGTGTCGCCCCGGATCAGGATCCGGGGCAGCCTCCTGTACGGACTCCCTGCAGGCCACCTCCGCCGGATGGCGGATGACGCGCGGATGCTGGTTCTAGGCAGCCGCGGGATCGGTGGCTTTATGGGACTTTTGGTGGGATCAGTAAGCCTGGAACTCGCGGCGACGGCTTCCTGTCCTGTGGCGGTCATCCGGTTCGATCAGAACAGGAAGGGGCGCATCGTGGTGGGAATTGACTCTTCCGGGTCGGCAGGCGCGGTGGGTATTGCCTGCGCAATGGCCACTTCCACGGGAGCGGACCTGATGATCATCCACGTCATCCGGCCCCATTACGGCACGGCCAACAACGTCGGCGGTGGCCAAGAAGCGGCCCGCCGTCTCCTCCAGACGGCGGCCCACGACGCCTGGGCTCTGGCTCCGAACGTGACAATCAGTCAGCACGTTGCCCGGGACAACTCCGTCCCGCGGGCGCTCCTCAATGCCGCGCGCGGTGCCGCCCTCATCGTTGTCGGCAGCAAGGGCCGGGGGCTCGTCAGAGGAACTATCGGGTCCACTGCCCACGCAGCCCTTCACCACGCCACAGGACCGGTCTTAATCGCCCGGCAACTGGAGCCCGCCGGGACCGCGGCACTGTGAAAACCTGAGCCGCCGCCGTCGGACTTCCGGGACTTTTGTCCCTTACCACTGAGGCTACCGGGCGTCATCGTTGAGATGGTGAGGCGTTTCGTGCGCTCCGTGGACCTGTGATCAACCAACAGTTAGGAACGGTTATGAAGGCTATCGTTTACGGAGGCCCAGGGAAGAAGTCCTGGACAGAAGTGCCCGATCCGGCGATCCGGAAGCCTACCGATGCCATTGTCAAGGTGGACACCACCACCATCTGCGGGACGGATTTGCACATCCTCAAGGGCGATGTCCCGGCCGTGACCGAAGGAAGAATCCTGGGCCACGAAGGTGTGGGAACCATTACCGAGGTCGGGCAGTCCGTGACCAGCCTGAAACCTGGCGACCGCGTGATCATCTCCTGCATCAAGTCCTGCGGCCATTGTGCCAATTGCAAAACTGGTCTCTATTCGCACTGCATGGGTGACGAGGGTGCCCCGGGCATAGGGTGGGTCTTCGGCCACCTCATTGACGGCACGCAAGCCGAATACGTGAGGGTGCCCTACGCCGAAAATTCCCTGCACCTGCTGCCGGCCGGGGTGAGCGACGAGCGTGCCGTCATGTTGTCGGACATCCTCCCCACGGGCTTCGAAATCGGCGTCCAGTACGGCCGGGTCAAACCCGGCGACACGGTGGCGGTTGTCGGGGCGGGTCCGGTCGGGCTGGCCGCAATCGCCACCGCCGGGCTTTACGGAGCTGCCACCATCATCGCCATCGACCTGGACACGAACCGCCTGGAGAAGTCCCGCGAGTTTGGTGCCACCGACGTTGTGTTGTCCGGCGACGCCGACTGGAAGGAACAGGTTCTGGCCCTGACCGACGGCCAGGGAGTGGATGTGGCCATTGAGGCGGTGGGCATTCCCGCGACCTTCAGCATGTGCACGGAGATCGTCCGGCCGGGCGGGAACGTCGCCAACGTCGGGGTACACGGAAAATCAGTGGAACTTCATGTGGAGAACCTCTGGATCCAGAACATCAACATCAGCATGGGACTGGTCAACGCCAATACCACTCCGATGCTGCTGAAACTCGTGGCCCAGAAGAAGCTCCCGGCGGAGAAGTTCGCAACGCACCACTTCCGCTTTGACCAGTTCATGGAGGCCTACGACACCTTCGCCCGGGCCGCGGAGACAAACGCACTCAAAGTAGTGATCACCGCATGAAAGGCTACGTTGTTTACGACTCCGCATACGGGAACACGAAGGCGGTTGCAGAGGCCATCGCACAAGGCCTCCAACCTCTCCGCGCTGCAGCGGTTTCCGTGACGGACTTCAACCCCCGGAATCTCGAAGGCGACGACCTCCTGGTGGTTGGCTCCCCCATCAACGGCTGGCGTCCCACACTCAAAATTACGGAACTGCTGGCCCATTTGGGCCGTGACAAGCTCAAGGGCATCAACGCCGCAGCATTCGACACGCGCGTTCGCTTCTTTATCCACGGCGACGCGGCCAAGAAGATGACCAAACTGCTCAGGGAGGGTGGCGCCAACATCATTTCTGATCCCACCCCGTTTTACGTCCGGGGCAGCGAAGGGCCCCTGCGCGCCGGAGAGCTGGATAAAGCAGCGAGCTGGGCGAAGAAGCTCGCCACGGCACTGGAGCGGAAGGCAACACCATGAAGGCAGCCATCGTTTTGAGATCATCACCGAGCCAGCGAGCTTCCTCGTTGATAACACCAACCAGCTTTGCCGGGTGAACTCGACCTGGCGCGCAGATGGGGAAGGACCCTCGGATCGGCCCTCTCTCCGGCACCCTGAGGGAATCCAATGAGCACGGCAGCGGCACCATATCAGCCCGGGGCTGATGCTCCGGCAGGATCCGGTCTTTCTGTCGAGGATGTGAACGAACGGACGCTGGCGGGCCTGGCCAACGGAGTTCCTGACAACTCGAGCAGAAGCCTGTGGCAGATTGTCCGGGCGAACGTGCTGACTCTGTTCAACGGGATTGTTGGCGGCTGCTTCCTGCTGTTGCTGTTGCTGGGGCAGTGGCAGGACGCGCTGTTCGGCTTCGCCGCAATCAGCAACGCCGTCATCGGCGTGGTCCAGGAGTTCAGGGCCAAGAGGCTGCTTGACCGGCTGGCTGTACTTGATGCCCCTCGGGCCAGGGTGCTCCGTGAAGGCCAGGTCCAGGAAATCGCAGTTTCCGACGTCGTCCTGGACGACGTCACGGTACTGCAGGCCGGCGACCAGGTCGTGGCAGACGCCATCATCATCGGCGGGGATGGCCTGGAAATTGACGAGTCCCTCCTTACCGGCGAATCGGAACCCGTCGCCAAAGGCAGGGGCTCGACCGTATGGTCAGGTTCCACCATCACGGCGGGGCAGGGCGACGCACGGGTGGTCGGCGTAGGCACCGGCTCGTATGCCAGCCAGCTCACGGCTGAAGCCAAACGGTTTTCGTTGGTCAATTCGGAGATACGGAACGGGATCGGCCGCGTCCTTCGGTGGATCAGCTGGGCCCTCTTCCCCGTTGTCGTGGTCGTCACCAACGGCCAGATGCAGGCTAAGGGCGGCTGGAACCGGGCTTTCACCACTGGGGAATGGGCAGAGGCGCTCGTTGGCGCCGTGGCGGGGGCAATCGCCATGATTCCCTTGGGCCTTGTGCTCATGACCAGTGTTGCGTTCGCGGTCGGGGGTGTGCGGCTGGCCCGCCAGAATGTGCTGGTGCAGGAACTGGCGGCTGTGGAGGGCCTGGCCCGTGTGGACGTTCTGTGCATCGATAAGACCGGCACCCTGACGGAGGGCAGGGTGGTTTTCGACGGCGTGCACGATGCCGGCGCGCCATCGCCGCCGGGCTGGAGGGAAGCACTGGGATGGTTCGGTGCCGACCCGCATGCTAACGCCACCGCCCGATGCCTGGCCGACGCCTTCGCCTTCGACGGCAACCGGGTCCCGGCCGCCGTTGTTCCTTTCTCCTCAGCAAGGAAGTGGAGCGCAGCAAGTTTTGATCCGCCCCACGCAGCTGAGGGTACCTGGGTGTTCGGCGCACCGGAAATGGTGTTGCAGACTAACAGCGGCGCCACCAGTGACGTCCTTGCCCAGTCCCGCCATCTCGCCTCGGCGGGTTTGCGCACGCTGGTATTGGCATACTCCCCGGAGGCTGCACCCGAAGGGGATCCAGACGACGTGCAGCTGCCCGCAGGGCTTACCGCCGCCACGCTCGTGACGTTCAGGGAAAAGGTCCGCCCGGACGCGGCCCAGACCTTGTCCTATTTCCGCCAGCAGGGTGTTGCGGTGAAAATCCTCTCCGGCGATGACCACCGGACGGTCACAGCGGTGGCCCGTGACGTGGGGGTCGACGTCGGTGAAGGTTACGACGCACGGCACCTGCCCGCAGAACCGCACCTGATAGAGGAAACGCTGAACCACTTTTCCGTGTTCGGCCGCGTCACGCCCGAACAGAAAAAAGACATGGTCCTGGCGCTGCAGAGAATGGGCCACACCGTCGCCATGACGGGCGATGGCGTTAATGACGCCCTGGCGCTGAAAGAGGCCGACATCGGCATCGCAATGGACACAGCGGCACCAGCCACCAAAGCCGTGGCCCGCTTGGTGCTGTTGGACGGGCGCTTCGACCGGCTTCCGGCTGTCCTCGCCGAGGGCCGCCAGGTCATCGCCAACATCGAACGGGTCTCGGTCCTGTTCCTGAGCAAAACGGTGTACGCCGTCGCCCTGTCCGTGGCTTTCGGAGCCCTGATGTGGAGCTTTCCGTTCCTGCCCCGGCAGCTCTCGGCCACTGACGGGCTCACCATCGGCATCCCCGCCTTCTTTTTGGCCCTGATGAGTAATCCCCGCCGCTACCGGCCAGGATTCTTGAAACGGTCCCTGACCATGGCGGTCCCGGCCGGAATCATCGTCACGACGGCGATCCTGGCTGTGCAGGTGTATTCCATGGCGGCGGGCGGCTTCAGCGCCGGAGCAAATCGCACGGCGTCGGTGGTTACCCTGTCCCTGGTTGCCCTGAGCGTGCTGGCGGCGGTCAGCCGTCCGGTCAGCGCCCTACGCATGGCCATCATTGCAGCCATGGGCGTGGGCTTGGTCCTGCTGATGACCGTTCCCATCCTGCAGGAATTCTTTATGCTCGAATGGCCTCCGCCTGAACTCGCCACTGCCTCCTTTGCCGCCGCCGCCGTCGGTATCCTTGCGGTCCTGGCGCTAAGCCGGATCCACGCACGGCAGTACGCCGCCGAGAGACCGGAGAAGGTGACTCAGCCCTCAACGACGCGGCTCTAGAGCCAGTCCGCTGCAAAGTCCTGCGGCGGCCACCAGCGCGTGCGCGGCGAAACCGCAAATCTTCGCCCGGAGACCTCCGTAGGGACGATCTGGACGAGATGCTCTTTAAGGCCGGGCTGCCAGGGCTCGCGGTCAGGACCGGCTTCTTGGAGGGTCTTAGGATCTCCAACAAAGGGCCCTGGCATTCCCTTGACCACAACGCTCCAGACTTCGGTGGCGTAGGCATTCATCCCATCCGCTTCAAAGGCCACTGCAGCGCCGCTGAGGAGGGCACGAAGTTTCGTGCCGGGCGCCGTGCGGAAAACCACTGTTTCTCCGACAACCATAAAGTTCAGGGGAAAGATCTCGGGGAGCGCACCGTTGAGCACAGCCAGCCGCCCGATGTAGGAGGCCTGCAGATACTTCCAGCACTCTTCCAGAGCGAGGACTTCAGCTTGAGACTCTGAGTGTGAGTTGCTCATGCCACTGATCCTAGCCTCACGTCCCAGCCCTCCACTGAACGGCACGGTCAGCGCAACCTTCCCGGGCAGTCAGGACCAAAGCCTCTGGGTCCTCCCGGCCCCGTGCCAGACCCTTAAGGAGTCGGACACAGCATGCCCGACGGTCATCCAAGCAAGGAGGCAGACATGGCTGATCTGATGAAATGGTTTGATACCCGGCGCTCCCCCGTCGAGATGATTGAAAGGCTTTTCGAAGGTGACACTGTGGCGTCGGGGATCCGCGTCGAAGAATCGGTTGAAGGCGACACCCTGGTGGTTCGGGCCGAACTGCCTGGGATCGATCCGGACAAGGACGTCAGCGTCTCAATTGTTGACGGCGCCCTTGAGATCAAGGCCGAGCGCAGGGAGAAGTCCGAGCAGAAAGACAAGGACAGTTACCGTTCGGAGTTCCGCTATGGTTCTTTCGTCCGGAGGCTCGCCCTGCCGGACGGCGTTAAACACGATGACATCACCGCCTCCTACAAGGACGGGGTGCTGGAGGTCCGGACGCCGGTGCCGACGGCCGCCCAGCAGCCCGCGGCAAGGAAAATCGAAATAGCACGCGGATAGCAGCCGGGTCCGGCCGGGATTAGCCAAACAGGACCGCTGCCTCCCCGTAACGGTCCTCTGGAACGGTTTTGAGCCGGCCCAGCGCAGCGTCAAATCCGACGTTCACAATGCTGGTGGCGCGCAGGGAGACCATGGTCCCCCAACGGCCGGCGGCAGCGGAATCAACGGCTGCCATACCCAGCCTCGTGGCCAGCACCCTGTCAAAGGCAGTGGGGGCGCCGCCCCGCTGGATGTGCCCCAAAACCGTAGCCCTGGTTTCGATTCCGGTGAGCCCCTGCAGTTCATGCTCCAGAAGCATGGCGATTCCGCCCAGCCGGGGCCTGCCGAAGGTGTCAAGGCCCCGGGGCGAGTATGGTTCATCCTGGCCCTCCAGGGTAAAAGCCTCTGCCACAACCACCAGTGGCGCCCGTCCGCGGTCGTGTGCGGACTGCACCCACCGGGCAACCTGCTCCAACGAAACCCTATGTTCCGGAATGAGGATGGCGTGGGCACCCGAAGCCATCCCCGCGTGAAGGGCTATCCAGCCGGCGTTCCTGCCCATAACTTCGGCGATCATGCAGCGGTGATGCGACTCCCCCGTGGTACGCAGCCTGTCGATGGCCTCTGTCGCCGTCTGGACCGCGGTGTCGAAGCCGAAAGTATAATCCGTGGCATCGAGGTCATTGTCGATGGTCTTGGGGACTCCTACAACCTTGACTCCCTCGTTTGACAGTGCCTGCGCGGCCGCCAGGGTTCCCTCTCCGCCGATGGCAATCAAGCCATCGATGGCAATGCGGCGAAGGCTTTCGCGCACCGCCTCCACTCCGCCTTCCTTCAGCGGATTGGTCCTCGACGTACCTAGGATTGTCCCGCCGAGGCGGGCAAGTCCCCGCACTGCAAAGCGCGGCAACGGAATGACATCGCCCTCAAGCACCCCCCGCCACCCGTCCCGGAAACCAACGAAGTCGTAACCGTGGGAAATGACGCCACTCAGCACCGCACCGCGGATCACGGCATTCAGTCCGGGGCAGTCCCCGCCGCTGGTCAGGATGCCAAGCCTGCTCATCTTTCCTGGTTCTCGGCCGCAGCGATCACCGGAACCGTCTTGAGGTAGGTGTCCGGGTTGAGCGAAATGGAGTCGATGCCCTCCTTGACCAGGAACTCCGCGAAGTCCGGGTGGTTGCTCGGGCCCTGGCCGCAGATACCAATTTTGATCCCGGCTGCATGCGCCTTGCCGATGACCTGTGCGATCATCGACGTCACGGCTTCGTCCCTCTCGTCAAAAAGCCCGGCCAGCAGTTCGGAGTCGCGGTCAACCCCCAGGACAAGCTGTGTCAGGTCATTGGAACCGATGGAGAATCCGTCGAAGCGCCGGGCGAATTCCGACGCGAGGATGACGTTCGAGGGGATCTCGCACATCATGTAGATCTGTAGTCCCTCCTCACCACGGACCAGGCCGTTTTCGGCCATGGCTTTGATCACCAAGTCTGCCTCGTGGAGGGTGCGGCAGAACGGAACCATGACAATGACGTTGGAGAATCCGATTTCCTCGCGCACCCTTTTCAGTGCCCGGCATTCCAGGGCGAATCCTTCCCGGTAGCGTTGGTCGTAATAGCGTGAAGCCCCGCGGAAGCCCAGCATGGGATTCTCTTCGGTGACTTCGAAGGAGCCACCTCCGATCAGGTGTGCGTATTCGTTGCTTTTGAAGTCGCTGAGCCTGACGATCACCGGGTGCGGGTGATAAGGCGCCGCGATCTTAGCGATGCCCGTGGCGAGGACGTCAACGAAGTACTCCCGCAGATCGCTGTAGCCGTGCGTAAGCTCCCTGATGCGTGCAGCCTCGCCGAAGTTTGTGACCCTTTCAGGATGTACCAGCGCCATGGGATGGATCCGGATGAGGTTGCTGATGATGAATTCCATCCGGGCCAGGCCCACGCCTGCCGCGGGCAGGCGCCACCATTGGAAGGCAGCTGAAGGGCTGGCGATGTTGACCATGACAGCTGTCCGGGTCTCCGGCAGCGTGCCGAGGTCAACCTCTTCGACGTCGAAAGCGAGGGTGCCGTCGTAGACCTCCCCGTCTTCACCGCCCGCGCAGGAAAGCGTGATGGGCATTCCCTCCTCAAGGACGGACGTGCCGTTTCCTGTCCCCACCACGGCGGGCACGCCCAGTTCCCTGCTCACGATGGCTGCATGGCTCGTGGCGCCGCCATGGTCGGTGACGATGCCAGCGGCGCGCTGCATGATGGGAACCCAGTCAGGGTCGGTCATTTGGGTTACCAGGATGGAACCGTCCCGGAATTTGTCGATGTCCCGGGCGTCCCGGACCACACAGGCGGAGCCGTGTGCGATCGATTCACCGATCGCTGCACCGGAAGCAAGCCGGGGGCCTGATTCGCGGAGGTGGTAGATGCGGAAAACGGACCCGCTGCGCCGCGCCTGAACCGTCTCCGGCCTGGCCTGGACCATAAAGAGTTCGCCGGTGGACCCGTCTTTGGCCCACTCCATGTCCATAGGACCGCCGTAGTGGTCCTCTACTGCCACAGCCCAGCGCGCGAGGGCCAATATCTCGGAATCCGTGAGTACAAGGGAGCGCCGCTCCTGGTCTGTCGTGAAAATGGTCCGAGTACGCGCGTGCCCGCCACGGCTGTAAACCATCTTCCGCAGTTTCGACCCGATGGTTTTCTCGATAATGGGCACAAAATCTGTGGTGGACAGCAGGGGCTTGAATACCTGGTACTTATCGGGGTTGATGGTGCCTTGGACCACCGTTTCGCCCAGTCCCCACGCGGCGCTGATCACGACGCTGCGCGGGAAGCCTGATTCTGTGTCGATGGAAAACATCACCCCGGATGCCCCAAGGTCTGAACGCACCATCCGCTGCACACCGATGGACAGTGCTACATCCAGATGGTTGAACCCCTTGATTTCCCGGTAGCTGATGGCCCGGTCGGTAAAGAGGGAGGCATAACACCGTCTGCAGGCCTCCATCAGCTCCCGCTCCCCGGCGATGTTAAGGAAGGTTTCCTGCTGGCCGGCGAAACTCGCGTCCGGAAGGTCCTCTGCTGTGGCGCTACTGCGCACGGCAACCGAGGCCCGGGCCTGCCCTGTCCGTTGGGACAAGGCCCTGTAGTGTTCCCTGATGTCGGCGGCGATGTCCGGCGGAAACTGTCCTTCGAGGATGAGTTCCCGGATTGTTTCGCCGGCTTCGCGAAGGCTGGTCCGGCCCACCCGGTACTCATCGATCGCAGCACGGATCCCCGGTTCGATGCCGTTGGCGGTGACGAACGCCCGGTATGCGGAGGCGGTGGTGGCAAAGCCCTCCGGTACCCGGACACCCGAAGCCGTCAGCGATCGGGTCAGCTCACCCAGCGATGCGTTCTTGCCGCCCACGGCCGGCACATCGCCCATCCCGACTTCTTCCAGCCACACCACGTGAACGTCAGTCGTCGTCATCGGTGCATTCATGGCTCGATCCTCCCGGGTCAGGATCGGCAGCAGCAGAGGCTTTGGTCCTGCGGACTGAGGCGCGGGAACGATGCTAACCGGCTTTGTCCCGTGCCGTCTTAGCTTCTTGTACGCCCAGTCGGCTGCCAGCACCGCCGGAAAAGCCAAAGCCGCAACGCCGAATCCCAGGAGCGGCGGCGGAAGCTGACCCAAGACGGCGGCGACAGGAACCACGTAGAGGCAAGCGGCCAAGGCGCCGATTTCTGCCAGCACCGCCCAGAGAAGCAGCCGGTTGGACAGCCAGCCCTGCTTCCATGGCGGCAAGGTGGCGCTCCGGCAGGCGAAGGCATTGGCCAACTGGCCAAGCACAACGGCGCTGAAGGCCGCTCCGGACGCCGCCATCACCAGACCGGCATCCTGCGGATCTCCACGTGCCCACCCGCCGCCGAACAACACCACGGAAAACGCCGTCATCTCCATGACCGCCTCCACAGGACCCAGCACGCAGAACACCCGGAACATCAGCCGGCGGTCCATCAGATGCCGTCTTTCCGGTGGCCGCTTCAGCACACCCTTCCCAGGCGGCTCACCGCCAAGGGCGAGGGCGGGAAGGAGGTCGGTGCCTATGTCGAGGGCGAGGATCTGCAGGACGCCGAGGGCGAGCGGAAACTGGCCGCCGGACAGTGCCCAGATGACGAAGGGCGTCAACTCGGCAACGTTATCCGTCAGGTGGTACGTCAGGAAGCGGTGAATATTGGAGTACGTGGCACGGCCCTGTTCGATCGCTGCGACGATCGTGGCGAAATGATCATCCAAGAGCACCAGGTCGGAAGCTTCACGCGCAACGTCGGTTCCGCTGCGTCCCATGGCCACCCCGATGTCGGCCTCCCGCAGCGCGGGACCGTCGTTGACGCCGTCGCCCGTCATGGCCACAACGTGGCCCCTGCCCTGCAGGACCTTGGCCACACGCAGCTTCTGTTCCGGGGAGACCCGGCTCACCACAATGCCGTCCCGGTCGAGCAAGGCGCCCAGAACCTGTTCGTCCTCCGGAAACTGCGATCCTTCCAGAACCAGTTCCGGGGATCCCATCAGACCGATCTCCCGGGCAATCGCGGCAGCCGTGGCTGGATGGTCGCCCGTGATCATCCCGACCCTGATGCCGGCTTCGCGGGCGGTCCGGATCACGTCGCCCACCTCCGGCCTGGGCGGGTCGTGCAGGGCGATCAGTCCCAGCAGTACAAGTCCGGTCTCGACCTCCTCCGGCGGACATTCCAGCCACTTCTGCACTGGACCCGTCAGCTCACGCATCGCGACCGCCATGACCCGCAGCCCCCGTGAAGCCATCGCTTCGACTTCTTCCACCGCTGCGCCCGCGGAATCTCCGCAGAGCGGCAGAACCGATTCCGGCGCCCCTTTCAGGAAGAGGGTCGTGCCCACAATGACCGATTCACGGCGACGGCGGGGATCAAACGCAAACCGCCCCGCAGGCTTTGCATCCTCAGGAGCGGACCCGGAAAGCCGGCGCGCCAAAACATCAATGGCCGCCTCCATCGGATCCCCCTCAATGCTCCACTCAGCACCCTGGAGAACGGCCCTGCCCTGGGAGGCGGCCCGTGCCGCAAGCGCCGTTCTGGTAGCCGCGGAGACCGCGTTTCCCTCTATGTCGGCGTCCGGCTGGTAGCCGTCCCCCGTCACCTTCACACGCCCTTCAGGGGTAAAGACCTCGACGGCGTTCATGCGGTTCTGCGTCAGGGTTCCTGTCTTGTCGGTACAGATGAAAGTGGTGGACCCCAGAGTTTCCACAGCCTCGAGGTTGCGGACCAGGGCGTTCCGCGCCGCCATCCGTTGGGCCCCCATCGCCAGCGAAAGTGTGACGGTCGGCAGGAGCCCCTCGGGGACCAGGGCAACGGCGACGCCGATGGCGAAGAGGAAAGCGTCGCGCCACGGGATGCCTACCAGCAAGGACACGAGGAAGAAGAACCCGGCGACGGCCAGTGCCACAGTCGCAATGAGCCGGACGATCCGGCGCAGCTCAAGGGCCAGCGGTGTCGGCGGAGATACGGTTCCGCTGGTCAGTGCGGCAATTCCGGCAAGCCTCGTGGTCCCGCCGGTGTGGGACACCACCGCGTCTGCTTGTCCGTTGACGAGGAACGTCCCGCCCCAGGCGCTGTCACCACTGGCCTTGGGAACGGCTTCACTTTCGCCTGTCAGCATGGACTCATCCACGGCGCAGCCGGAGGCAACAACCAGGACGACGTCGGCCGGCACCCTGTCGCCCGCCGTGAGCACGACGGCGTCTCCCGGGACCAGTTCACTGGTATGAATCCTCAGCAGGCGTCCATCCCTGCAGACGGAAACGTCAGCAGGCAGCAGCCCGCGCAGTTTTGCAGCCGCGTGCTGGGCGCGCTCCTGCTGGATGTGGGCGAAGATCCCGTTGACGACGACCACCACGATGATGGCGACCCCCAACTCGGGCAGCCCTCCGACAAAGGCGAGCGCAGCTGCACACCACAGCATCAAAGCAAAAAAATGCGTCAACTCGCCCAGCAGCTTCCGCCAGTGTGGCACTGACTTCGCGGCCGGAAGAACGTTAGGTCCGGACTCGCTGAGCAATGCTGCGGCCCGTTCAGAACTCAGACCGGTTGCATCCAGCCCGGATTGCGGGGAACCCCCTTGTTGCGGCATTGATACTCCGAATTCGCGGATGTCTGGTTCGTTGAACAGGCTTCACCCCGTGGGAGGCTGCGTCTAGTGCCAAAGGTCATGGTGCGGGTCCGGGACCGTGGGGCGGACCCTGCGGACTCCGTGCCCGGCGTCGTGACCTTGGACCCTGTTCGCCTTTGGCAGCCGGGACCATGCTTTGAGGAAGCCCGGGCACGTACAGCATTCGAGGAGTGGATCATGGCCAAAGCCGCCGAGGGAAAAATCATCGTCGGCGTTGACGGTTCTGACGCATCCATCGAAGCCCTGCGTCTGGGGTCCCGCTTGGCGCAGGCCCTGGGGACCCGTCTGGAAGCCTGGGGGTGCTGGGAGTATCCGGCGGGTTACGAAGGCTACCTTGCCATGGGAGTGGAAGGGTTCGCCCACGAGGCTGAGGAGAATCTGGAGCGCGCACTCGGGGAAGCCTTTGGCCCCGAACGTCCACGCAATGTCAGTGCCAGGCTCGTCCACGGATCGGCACGGATATCGTTGGTTGACGGAAGCAGGGGCGCCTCCCTGCTGGTGATTGGACGCCGCGGGCGTGGCGGTTTCGCGGGCCTGCGGCTCGGATCGGTCAGCGCCGCCTGCGTCGCCCACGCGCAGTGTCCTGTCCTCGTGGTGCACCCGCCCCGGGCGGACGAACCCGACTCGTAGGTGAGGCCTGGTCCGTTGGTGCGCCCCGCCGTCGTCCTTTTTCTTTTGCTTCAGCCTGCCACAAGCGTGAAGTGCCGTGTATCGCCGGCCCCCAGGAGGACACGTTCGGAGCCGACCTGCAGGCAGATGGCGGGGGCGTCACCGGGAGCTGCCGAGACGGTCAGCTTCCCGTGTTCGAGGCTGACGGCGAGCAAATGGTCCCGGTAGCGGACATGGAAGGACACTGTTCTTATCCCTTTGGGCATCTTCGGGGCGAAAAGTAGCGCGTCACCGGTAATTCTGAGGCCGGCAAAGCTCCGCTGCACAACGTCAATGGTTCCTGCCATCGCACCAAGGTGGATGCCTGTCCGTGTGGTGCCCCCCTGTGTGTCGTCAAGATCAGCACTGAGCGCTTCACGGAAGGTACTCCAAGCCCGGTCCGGATCCCTTGCCGCCAACACTGAGGCGTGGGCCACCCGGCTGAGAGTGGAGCCGTGCGCCGTCCGTGCCAGGTAGTAGTCCACCGTTTCTTCGAGCTGCGCGGAGGACACTTCATACCCCAGGCCGGCCAGGAAGAGCGTCAATTCCTTCTCGCCAAGAACGTAGAGCAGCATGAGGACGTCAGCCTGTTTGGCCAGCCTGTACCGGTTTGTGCTGTCGCCCTCGGCCTCGAGGATCAGGTCCAGGCGTTCGATGTTTGTGTAGGCGTTCCGGTAATGCTCCCAGTCCAGTTCCCGCAGTTCTTCGTATCCGGCGAACTGGCTGATGATGCCGTCGTGGAAGGGTACGAACATCCGTTGGCTGACGTGCCGCCAGCCGGCGATTTCCGAAGGGTCTATCGCGAGGCGCGCCTGGAGGTCCTCAAGGTCGTGACCGTGGAGCAGCGTCATGATTCCG
Source organism: Pseudarthrobacter lactosi (assembly GCF_055412785.1). Lineage (NCBI taxonomy): Bacteria > Bacillati > Actinomycetota > Actinomycetes > Micrococcales > Micrococcaceae > Pseudarthrobacter > Pseudarthrobacter lactosi. The sequence goes on along the minus strand of NZ_JBVAYS010000001.1, from coordinate 307,390 downwards.
CAGGCTTGGGCGCATACCCAGGCGGCCATGACGTTCGTGTACGCGTTATCGTCAAGCCCTGCGTCTATGTTGTCCGGATAGCCCGTGTGATACTCATCCGGGCCCATGATTCCCCGAAGATGGTACCGGTCCTCGTCCTGGTCGTATTCAGCCATCGAGGCCACGAGCCGTGCCACCTCCAGGATCAGTTCGGCACCGTGGCGCAGGAGCCATTCCCTGTCCTGCGTGGCCAGGAAATACTGCCATGCATTGAACGCGACGGCGAGGCCTGCGTGCCGCTGCAGATGCGAATAGTCCGGTACCCACCGGCCGGAGCGCCGGTTAAACAGCCAAAAAGGAGTTTCTTCCCTCCCGTCACTTCCGCTCTGCCACGGGAAGAGCGCTCCGTGAAGCCCTAATGCGGCGGCAGCTTCCCGGGCCGCCGGCAGCCTGCGCCACCGGTAGTTGATGACGGAGCGCGCTACGGAAGGCATCCTCGAGGTGAGGAGGGGCAGCGCGAAGAGCTCGTCCCAGAAGATGTGGCCGCGGTAGCCCTCGCCGTGCAGCCCGCGCGCGGGCACTCCGGCGTCGAGTTCAGCGGTGTGCGGGCTGAGTGTCTGGAGCAAATGGAAAACATGAAGGTTCAGGATCAGCTGCACCTGTGGGCTGCCGTCGATATCGATCGCGAACAGCCCCAGCAGCCTACGCCAGGCGTCCTCGTGCTCGGCGAGCAATTGCGCAAAGGTTTGATCGGCGGTCCTGAGCATGTTGCCCGCCGCCAGTGCCGGCGAGGAGACGGCCCGGTCACGGGAGGTAAACAGGGCGGCAGTCCTGGTGACCACCGCCGGCTCGGCGTCCGTCAATTGAAGCTTCCAGGACCGGTAGTAGACGCCCTCCTCCTCACCGGGATCGCCGCTGCCGGCCTGCCCGGAGATTTCCGTCCGCAGCGCCGTGGCGATCCTGATGTGGCTTTGGCTTGTTTCCACTTCAACCACCGGGATCGGTTCAGCGGGGTCCGGTATTTCCAGCCTGACCAGATGATGGTGGGCCAGCAGCGCGTCTTCCGGTACGTTCTCGTTGGTGATGCCGCAGTCCACGCCGCTACGGACCACTGCGGACCCGCTCCAGCCCACAGCCGTCAAAGTTGTCTCGAGGGCCACCAGATGTGGTTGTGCCATGGACACGAGCCTGCGTTGGCCCACTGCCATCCGGCGCCCGCCGGGTGCCTCCAGCACCAGTTCCCTTTCAAGTGTGGCCCGGCGCATGTCGAGCACCCGCCGTTCGCGGAGAATTTTCAGGCCGCCCTTGGACCACCAGTCCGTTCCGTCCAGCCGGAGGTCCAGGACCAGACAGTTGGGCGCGTTCACCATATGCTCGTCCTCCACATCCTGGTCCTGCACCCTGCTCACCAGGCGGTTGTAGACACCAGCGAGGTACGTTCCCGGATAGTGGACCTCGCTTTTTGTGCTTTCAGGAGCAGCGCCGCGGACGGCCAGATACCCGTTTCCGAGCGTGGTCAGTGCCTCCCTATGGCCTTCGTGGGCGGGATCGTAGCCCTCATAGATGAGCCGCCATGGGTCGGTGAGGACACGGCCCAGATCCAACTGGCTCACATCAGTCAGTACGACGTCGGCACCTGCCGCCTCGAGTTCGGCTCTCCGGTCTGCCCGGTCGATGCCCACGACCAGGCCGAAGCCGCCGCGGCGCGCGGCCTCCACACCGGCTATGGCATCTTCGATGACCACCGCACGCGCGGGCGGGACTCCCAGGCGGTGCACGATTTCCAGGAACACCGCGGGGTCAGGTTTGCCGGGAAGCCCTAATTCGCCGGCGATGACACCATTCATGACCAGGTCGAATGAGGCGGACAGGCCTGCCGCTGCCAGGACGGCGGATGCATTGCGGCTTGAGGTGGCCACGGCAACGGGGATCCGTTCCGAGCGCAGTCTTTCAACGAGCGCGACCGTTCCCGGAAAGGACCTGACGCCGTCGCGTGCCAGACGCTCCTTGAACAGCTGGTCCTTTAATTTGGCAAGCCCCTGGACCGACCAGTCCCCGGCGGCGTCCGCACGGTTGCCCTTGGGCAGGGTGACGCCCCGGGACGCGAGGAAGGATGTCACGCCGTCTTCCCGAGGCCTGCCATCCACGTATTTCAGGTAATCACCGCCGGTGAAAGCGTCCTTTCTGGCTTCCGACGGAATCCGCGGATCGCCCAGGACCTGGTCGAAGAGCTGCTTCCACGCTGCCTCATGGACAGACGCCGTGTCCGTCACGACGCCGTCCAAGTCGAAGATGACGGCGTCAAAGGGGGACTGCGCCGCAGACGCCGTGGGTGACGTGGTCATGGCCGGTCCCGGGCGCCAGAGGCCCACGCGCGCACGAAAGGTGCTTTCCCGAGCGGTGTCCTTTCCAGGTGTTCCACAACCCTCACCTCAAGCGGAATCCGGGCAGCTCCAGCCGCGGCGAGCGCGCTTTCCACATCTGCCCGGACGCCCTCTGTGGTGCCTTCCGGAGTGAGTCCGGCGAGAAGAATCCGCAAGCGGGAGGGCTCCTGAACTACCTGCCATCCCGATGAGGCCGCCTGATCCAGGACGTGATGGAACACATTGGGGTGGATGTTGACGGTGCCTTGCCTGCCGGGCAACTGCAGGATGTCCTCAAGCCGCCCTTCAATATCTTGCAGCAGGGTAAAGGACCGTCCGCACGGACAACCGCGGCCACCCAGGCTGATGGAATCGGACATCTCATAGCGGATCAGCGGCATGGTCCGGGAGAACAGGACGCTGACGAGGATTTTGGCCCCAGCGCTTCCCGGCGGCACCGCCCTGCCGGCCTGGTCCACGGGTTCAATGAGGAGCAGGTCTTCGTAGATGTGCTTGTTCCGGAATTCGCAGGGGGAAGCGATCCCGGCCGTTTCGGTGGCGGCATAGACATCGAACGGGGCCGTTCCCCACGCTGCTTCAAGGTCCGCCGCCGTCTGCGGCGTCAGTACCTCAGAAGCGGACATCACGCCCTGGGGTGAGATGCGGAGCCGGCCGGCGAGCTGTTCGGCGGCGAGCGGCAACAAGGCCGAGGCGTAGCCGACGAGCACCCGGGGCTGGAAGCCGTTTAACGCCGCCACGGTGTCCTGCATCGGGGCGGTGACGTCCAGGCGGAGCGTGGGGACCAGCGCGGAGCGGAGCGAAGCGCCGACGACAGCGGATTGGTGGGTAGGCACGAGGGAACTGACCAGAGCCACCTTCAGGAGCCGGCTGAGGCCTGCCGGGATTCCGGTCCAGTCATAGGCGCGCGCATAGGAGGCGAGGACGGTGGCCCACTCAGGGCGGTCCCAAAGAAAGGTTCCGCGCCGTCCCGTGGTTCCGGCAGTCGCCGCGGACCACCAGCGTCCCTTCCACGGTATTCCCGGGTCTCCCCCACCCTGCGTAAGCGAGTGCATGTGGTCCTCAAGCACCGCCAGGCTGAGTCCGGGGGCAGTGACGGCGTCGTCAAAGTTCTCCATCAGGTCCGCTTTGGTCACCGGCGGCAGCTGATCCAGGGGCGCATCAAATAGTCCGGCGTGGTGGCGGCGATAGAACGCCGATCTCTTATATGCAGCGTTCCGCAAGTCCTTCAGGGCCTCCTGCTGGTGTTCCTCGATCCGGGCGGCATCCCAGTGGTCCCGCGGCCGCCATGCGGCCCGAAGGAACAGTACCCGGGACACGAGGCGAAGGTCCATGGCACGGTCACCGGACAGCTGCCGGCGGGCACGGGCGGGACCGGCGTCCCGGCAGGCTGGACGTCTTGGGGTGGGAAACGCTACGCCTCATCTGTTGGGGCCTCGTCGGAGAACGGAGAGCCTGGAAGTGTATTCAGTCTCGTCGATTTCTCCGCGGGCAAACCTTTCGGCCAGCAGATTCTCCGCATAGCCAGGGCCTGAGCCGGAGCTGGCTTCAGGGTTGCGGCCCCGGTTGCCTGGTCCGAGGGCACGAGCCAAGAGAACGACGGCTGCGATGACAGCACCCCAGAACAACACAAAACTGATAACCATCAGGACGTAGCCCCAGCCGCCCATACTGCCGTTCCAATACATCATCTCAAGTCCTCCGGTGCCGTCCGGGGCAGCAATCGCACCGGGCCTGGATTCACTCTCACTCCGGCCGCCCTGCAAGGCCAGAGGCTTTGGTCCCGGTGCCCCTGGCGTCAGGACCGGCTGAGCACGCGTAAGCACGGCAGGGTAGCGATGCGGCTTGCGCCCGGCGGTTCAAGCCGGAACCACTGTCTGCCGGGATACGGCGGGTAACGCTTCCATCGGCCGTCCGGACCCCGGCCCGAGCGGACCTTTTCCACAGCGTCTGCTAGGCGGGGATCAGGTGGGGAGCCGCTTGCCCTGAAGTACTCGAGTCCGCGGAGAATGTCGAAATGCCACTGTGGGGGGGAACGGGAAACGGGTGAACTCACTCCTGGCAATCCGGCCGGTTGTGTGCGAACGGTACAAGTGATGGAGCATGAAGAACGCCCGTCCCCTTGCGGATGCCTCCCGCACATCGATAGCACCGCATGCAAGACGATAGGCAAGGAGTGCTTCAAGGACGGTGATGCTGGTGTGGAAGGAGCTGTGCCGGGAACCCGTCCTGATGGCCCGGCAGTTCCAGCCGCCGTCGGCGAGCTGGTCCCGCAGCAACCAGGTCACCGCGGTGTCTATACGCGGGTCCTGGTATTGGAAATGGGAGGCGAGCGCCACGAGCATGCCTGTGATGCAGGTTTCCGGCGCACTGTATCCGAAAGTAAGTCCTCCGTCGGTGTACGTGGCACCTTCCCACAGGCATCGGCAGCCGTGAACGACTCTAGGGTCACCTGCCGGAAGGCCCAGCCAGCGAAGCAGGAGGAGGGTGTATGCCGTGGACGTCCACTTGGGCAGGTAGAGTCCGTGGGCCCACGTACCGCCATCGTCCTGGGCAGCCAACAGCTGGGCGCCCCACCCTTCCGTTGCCATGCGCTGGCGCTCGGCGGCAACCACATCCGGGGGCGCGCCCACGAGGTCTTGAAGGACCTGCCACCTGATGCCCGGGTCGCCTTCGAGCAGCCACTCGGTGACATCGAGTGTCGCGGAACGCGATGGCGCCGTTCCTACCGGGTCTTGTGGGACTGCGGGCTCAGTCATGGGGGCCACTCGGACCGCGACTCCTGATGCATCGCTTCTCCCATCTCCTGGGCCGCGAGCGACTGGGGCGGGACGTGGCCCGGACTCGAACTTCCTGGCCCTTCAACTTTACGTCCACGCCCCCGTCCGGGTTAGGTCTTACGCGTGGATCCCGTGACTTTCGGCTCTAATCCATGGCCCCGGTTGGGCGCATGTTTGAGACAGGGAGAACGAAGGGAACGGAGCCGATGACCACATTTGGAGGGATTGAGCAGCCAGCAGGCGGGGCCCCGAAACCACCCACTGCACCCGCGCCACAGCGCACACCTTTTCCGGGCTTCGATTGGGTCCGCAGGCAAAGCATCCGTCGCGGCCGGGACCGTTGGCTGGGCGGTGTGGCGAGCGGGGTCGCACACAGGATGGGGGTGCCTCCGTTCGCCGTTCGGGCAGTCTTCGTGGGTCTCACCCTGTTCTCGGGTCTTGGCCTCTTCGCTTACGGCCTGGCCTGGGCGTTGCTCCCCGGAGGGGACGAGCTCATCCACGCCGAGGAGGCCGGCCACGGACACTGGTCCGCTGGAATGACCGGAGCGGTGACCATGACCTTGCTCGGCCTCTCGGATGCGGACACGAACCCGATCACAGCACCTTGGGGGTTGTGGTGGTTCCTCTGGCCAGTGGCCTGGGTGGCCGCCGTCGCCGCGGTTGTTTACCTCATCATGAGCCGCAGACGTCCGGCCACGTCCGGCTCATCGCGTTCGCAGCTTGATACTTCAACGGTCCTCCCGTTCACGGCAAGCCAGGGAGGAATCCCGGCGGAAAGCGCGCATCGCTCTCCCGACGCACCTTCCCGGTTCGGGCGCAGCAGTCCTTCGCCGGCCCGTGCCCGGCACCACAGGCCAGATGACCCGGGAAGGCCCTTTACCGCCGTCGTCAGCGGTGTGGCCGTACTCGTCGCCAGCTTGCTGCTTGTCCTGGAATCTGCGGGCGTCATTGACCTTGGCGGCGGGGTGACGGCCGTCGTGTGGGCAGCTGCCGCGGCTGTCCTGGGGCTGGGAATCCTCGTGGCGGGGCTGGCATCTCGCAGCAGCGGCATCCTTGGCTTCCTCGCCGTTGCTGCACTGGTGTGCGCTGCATTGACGGGTTTTTTCAACGCTCCGGGCAATGTGGCGGTGGGACGCATCACCATTGGGCGCCCGAGTCCATGAGTGAGCTGACGGACGGCTATAACATCGCGGCAGGAAGCGGGGAACTCGATCTGAGCTCCGTGGCCGCAGCGGGTCCGCTCCCGTCGGACATCACAATGCCCGTCAGCCTTGCAGCCAGTAGCGTAACCATCCAGATCCCTACGGGGATCCCGGTCCGGTTGAACAGCCGCATGGCGTTCGGCACGGTCCAGTACCTCGACGGCGGCAGTTCCACCGGTATCTGGAATCCCGAAGAGCACACCTTTAACGCAGAGGCACCGGGCGGGACCTTGGTCCTGGACCTGCAAGGCGCCTTCTCCACGATCAACATCGCCGGTCCGTCCTGACAGTCGGATCTGAGTAGCGTGGTTGCCGTCGTCGTAGCGCTTGCCGTGGTGGCTCTCGCCATCGCGCTCGCGGCGCTGATCGGCGCCCAGACGGGAAGCCCGCCGTCGTCTGCTCCACCGTCCACTTCTGTACCGTCCACTTCTGTACCGTCCACGACGTCCGCCGGGCCAGCGACGACTACCGCGGCGCCGTCACCTACGCCGACGTCTTCTCCCCTCCCTGTCGGCACGGAGACCCCGGAGGCCGGACAGACGCCAGTCCAGCCGCCCGTGACCACACCGCCGATCACCGGGCCGGAACAGCCAGAGACACCAGGTCCGCCGCCCGCCGCACCCTTCCCGCCGTCATTGCGCGGCCAGGACCTCACGGTCGTTCCCGGCGCCGGGCGGGTCGTGGCACTGACTTTCGACGCCGGGGCGAACTCAGCCGGCCTTCCGAAAATCCTGTCGGCGCTCGCCGCCAAGGGCGTGCCGGGTACGTTTTTCCTCACCGGCCACTGGGCTGCCACGAATCCGGGAGGTGTGGAGCAGATTGTTGCGGCGGGCCATCGAGTGGCGAACCACTCCATGACGCACCCCGGATTCACCGGACTCCCTGATGAGTTGATCGCCCAGCAGGTACGCGGAGCCGAACAGGCCATCTCGGCTGCCGGCGCGGACCCGCGCCCGTTCTTCCGTTTCCCCTACGGTGAACGGGACGCACGGACCATTGCGGCCGTGAACGACCTGGGCTATGTGGCCGTCCGGTGGACCGTGGATACGCTGGGCTGGAAAGGCACCAGCGGAGGCATCAGCACACAGACAGTCACGGAGCGGGTCCTTGCAGGACTCCAGCCCGGTGAGATCGTGCTCATGCACATCGGATCCAATCCCGACGACGGCAGCACCCTGGACGCCGACGCCCTGCCACGGATGATCGACGGGATCAGCGCGGCCGGCTACGGCTTCGTCACCCTCGATGAGCTGTTAGGCAGCTAGGACGGCGGCCGACGCATCGTTCATAACCTCGCGCCCTCCCGCCCCTTCGGCCTTGGGACCAGCCAAAGTCGCAGAGAACTGATGAATAATCGGGTGGTGGACGCGTCATGGAAGAAAGATGTACTCGGTGAGGGATTCGAACAGCTGGAGCTCGCCCTCTCGGACAACGCCGTAGCTACTCTTGTGAGGTACCAGTCCGGCGAAGAACTCGACCCGAACCCCGTCGCTGCAGACGCGGACGTCCTCTACGTCCATGGCTGGTCGGACTACTTTTTCCAGCAGAAATTGGCACGTTTCTGGTACCGGAACGGCGCGCGGTTCTTCGCACTTGACCTACATAACTACGGCCGCAGCCTGCGGCCTGGCAACACACCTGGCTTCGTCGCCGATCTGAGGGACTACGACGAGGACATAAGCGCCGCTCTGGAGGCCATGGGCCGCAGCCGAAGCAGGCCACGGATCCTGCTTGGCCACTCGACCGGTGGCCTCATCCTCAGCTGGTGGGTTCATCGGCACCCGGGTGTGGCAACTGCGCTGATCCTGAACAGCCCCTGGCTTGAATTTCAAGGCGCCGAAATAGGCCGCCGCGCCATTTCTCCCTTGATCCAACTCCAGGCCCGGCGCCACCCGCTGGCGCCCCTGCCAGTCCAAGACCCCGGAATCTACTCGCGGTCGCTGTCCTCGGAATTCGGCGGGCAATGGACCTACAACAAACTCTGGCGCCCCTACCGCGGCTTCCCCGTCACCAGTGCCTTCCTCAACGCTGTGTTCGAGGCCCAAAACGCTGTCGACGCCGGCCTCAGAATCGACGTCCCGATCCTGACCATGCTTTCCACACGGGATTACCTTCAACCCCGCTGGACGGAAACGGCCACAGAAGCCGACGTCGCCCTGAACGTTGACGTGGTCGCTCACCGCGCGCTTTCCCTTGGAAACAACGTTACCGTCGTGCGGATCCCGAAGGCCGTGCACGACATCTTCCTCTCCCCTGCCCCGGTAAGGAAGAACGCCTACCGAGAAATGGAGCGCTGGCTCGGCGGATACCTCAACCGGCGCTGCTACTAGGGAGCGAAATGGTTACCACCGTAGGGTAGCCAGGACGGACTTTTTACCCTGTTGCGGCCGGCAGACAGAAAACTCTGGGGCATAACACAGCTGCTCACTTTTTTAGTGTCAGTCGTGGGCATTTGGGAACCGGACGTCTACACCGGGATCGTGGCACCGTCCGTCTCCCCGACGCCTATTCCCAAGACCTCATTTCCGCGGCAGCGGCCATCATCCTGCTCTGTCTCTCGCTGGCCCGGCGTTCGAACCAGCCCAAACCCCAGATCATCGCTCTGGGGCTCCTGGGTTACCTCTTCTACGCGTACGGCATCTACGTCATCGAACGCGCCTACAACGGCCTGTATCTGGTGTACATGGCCATATTCACGCTGTCCTTTTGGGCGCTAATCTCCGCGGGTGCGCTTTCAGAAAAGAGCGGGTGCGACTTTCAGAAAAGAAACGGGCGCTGCGGCTGTGCCCAGGACGCTGCGGCTCGCCTCAGCCGCGGGTGCCCTCCTACAGCCGCTGATCTTTTATCCGCTCTGGATCGCAATGCTCCTGCCGCTGATGCGCACCGGCGAGCAGATCGATTCACTGTATTCGATCTTCATCCTGGACCTGTTCTCTATCATGCCGGCGTTCCTCATTCTCTCGATCCTGACCTTTAGGTCACACAGAGTGAGATGTGGATGTGATCGCTTGATGGCGGCAGTCTGCGGGGGCTTGGTGTCGGACTTTCGCATCTCTAGAAGGTGAAGTCTGACATCTCTGGGGACACGACTTCAGGGCTGGCTGGCGCCCGGACGAGCGGACCCGACCCTGGCACGGGGCAACGTCACCACGCCTAAGGGGCGAGCAGGGGAACGCCTAGATCGTCGCAGACTCCGGCTGTACCTGGAATGACGCTCACTTTTCCGCCGACAACGTACTCGGTGAGGAATGGGATGAATTGCTGTAAGTCCTGATGTTGGGATCCGGGCTTAGCCGGGTACTCAAAAGCAATCAACTCGAAACCATACCGACGACGCAGTGGAAGCCGCCGGCAGCGTCCTCGCCGATAGCAGCTAGCGTCACCGAAAGATCAAAGTAAGCCGCAAACCTCTGAAACTCACACCGGAAACGTGCAGTTTTTTTGCTTACGCCTGTGTGTCGGTTGCACCGCCTGGCGACCGCCCCGAGGGCGGTCGCCTCGCACCCCCATCGTTTCTATCAGCTTCCGGGATCATACGCATCCCCGCCGCCACCTGCCGTCGCAACATGTCTGGCGGGACGCCGTCATGCGCTCGGAGCGCGAGTCCCTCGGAGATCATGTTGATGGCGTGTGCGAGTGCGAGAGTGTCGGTGACTGCGGGGATTTGTCCGCCTCGGATACCGAACTCGAGTTTGCCTTGAAAACGGCGTACTCCGTCTTCTCCGATGGCTGCGAGAGCGCGTGCGACGTCGCTGGTGCGGTCCTCCAAACTCACTGCGGACTGGACCACGAGACATCCGAGATGGGTCCCCGGAACCGATATCACCCCCACGAAGTCGCTGAAGAATCGGCGGAATGCATCTACTACCCGCGGTTCTTGATCGAAGGCATCCCACACTGGATCCCAGAAGGTCCGCTCGTAGTGGTCCACCACGTCGATGAACAGCTGCGCCTTGCTGCCGAATGCCGCGTACAGGCTCGGTGGGTTGATTCCAATGCCCGCGCACAGCTGGCTCACTGAGGTCCCCTCGTAGCCACGCTCCCAAAACATGTCCATAGCGGCCTCAAGTGCCTGCTTCTCATCGAAGCCCCGGCGTCGCCCGCGCGTGACGTCTCGCGGCTTCGCATTCGGCTTGGACATAAGCACCTCCCGGAGTTGACGATTTACTGTAGTGGTCACTACAGTAACATTTGTAGCGATCGCTACAGAATATGTTTGAACGCAAGGAGTGCAGATGTCCGAGAAGACCTACGTCCAGGAATACAACGCGGTGCGGGAGACCTTGTCCAAGTACATCGAGGGCTGTGCGAAAGCAGACGGCTCGATTATGCGGCCGGCCTTCCATGCTGACGCGGTGATGTTCACCACCGCCGAATCGGCGGTGACGCGTGTGCCGGTTCAAGCGCTGTTCGACGGTATCGACAACGACTTCAAGCCATCGAACCCGAACCCGGCCGTCGTGACCGTGGACATCGTGGGCGATGTCGCCAGTGCGCGGGTCGATACCGACGACCTCGACGGGTTCCGCTTCAGCGACTTCTTCCACCTGCTCAAGGCGAACGGTGAGTGGCAGATCGTGGCGAAGACGTTCTACACGCACTCCACCCCCGCGAGCTGACTCCCGCTGGCATCGGGGCGCCCCTTCGTGCCGCCCCGATGCCCACCCCGTTCCCGACGGGAACATATGAACAATGAACCTGCGCTGGACGTGGAACCCACTCGGGTAGCCCCCAAAAAAGCAGTCTCAACACAACATGACCGTGCTGTCGGCGTCCGTGATGCCTGACACACGCTCGATCCACCAGCTTGTCGCTGGCAGTTCTTAAGGAGCTTTTCTTGTCTACAACACTTCTCGAGCCTTACACGATCCGTGGGGTGTCCTTCCGGAACCGCATCGTGATGTCGCCGATGTGCATGCACTCCGCCACAGCCGAGGGAGTCGCCACTGACTTCCACGTCATGCACTACGGATCCCGCGCCCTCGGCGGTGCGGGCCTGGTCATGACCGAGACCGCAGCCGTCGCGCCCAACGGCCCGATCGGTCCCGGCGACCTAGGAATCTGGGACGACGCGCACATCCCGAACCTCCGCCGCATCGTGGACGCCGTCCACCTGGTGGGCGGCCGCATGGGTGTGCAGATCGGCCATGCCGGCCGACAGCTCGGTCTCCCCGAACTGACTGCCGTCGCTCCCTCCGCGATCGCGTGGGGGCCGGACTCCCGTATCCCTGAGGAGCTCACTCAGGAGGGCATCGCCGAAATCGTCGAAGCGTTCCGTACCGCCGCTGTGCGCGCCAAGGTGGCGGGGTTCGACGTCGTCGAGGTGCACGCCGCCCACGGCTTCCTTCTCAACGAGTTCCTCTCCCCGATCTCGAACAGGCGCACCGACGAGTACGGCGGAGACCACGCCGGCCGCTACCGCATCGTCCGCGAAGTCCTCGACGCCGTCCGCACTGAATGGAACGGGCCGCTCTTCGTGCGCATCTCCTCGACCGACTACGTCGAGGGCGGCAACACCCCGGAGGACTTCATCGTCTTCGGACGGTGGATGAAGGAGCAGGGCGTTGACCTCATCGACGCCTCCTCCGGCGGCACCGCGCCCGTCAAGGTGTCCTCGTTCCCGGGGTTCCAGGTTCCCGCTGCGGAGCTCATCCGTAGGGAGGTCGGTATCCTCACTGGCGCCGTGGGGCGCATCGAGACCGGCCAGCAGGCTGAGGACATCCTTCGCAACGGCCGCGCCGACCTGGTCTTCATCGGCCGCGAGATGCTCAAGGATCCGTTCTGGGCACGCACCGCCGCGGACGATCTCCGGCATGCGATCCAACCGCCAGCGCAATACACACGCTACGGCTCGGCGTGGCAGCGCACCCAGCCCCCACTGCCCGCAGCCCCGCTCCACGAGACAGTCGCGGCGTAGGATTCACAGCGCTCGTGTAGCCCACCCGGGAAGAAACCGAACATGGCACGAACGCCATTGACCGACGATCTTCCCGGGTGCGCCATGGAAGCGAGCGTCGCAATCATCGCGGTAAATGGAAAGGCGTACTCCTCTTCCAGAAATCACGATGAAGGTGTTCCAGATAGGCGACATATATGTGGCTCAAACCGACCTGGACTGATCGATTGTGCGGCCGGGCCTGGTGAGGGACGAGCCCGGCGACGGCAGGGTGACTGCGGGACTGGCTATCGACTACGGCGACGTGCGCCGAACGTGGCTGTCTCCATCCACGCCGCGCGGCTCCAGGGATTCGCCGTTGATAGTCAGGCCCCAGCTGGTTAGGATCCCGTGTCCTGAACGAAAATCTTATGAGGGTGGCTTGGCTGGATGTCTCCGTTCGGCGAGGGGATACAGAAGGATGGACCCCCACCATCGCGACCACGCCGGTCCACAGCGGCCCCGCCGCTGAATCGGCATTCCATCCCGCCATCTCCGATCAATCGCTACCGATTCAGGACCAATGGCTCTGCGATTCGCACCGGTGGCTCCGCGGGTCGTGTCACTTTCAGGCTGGGGGCGGTGGCGGTCCCCCCTTTGGCGTATAGCGACAGACGGGTGCTGTCCGGCCCGGGAAATATCAGCCCTGTCATGGTGACCAGCCCGTTTTGGGCGAAGACTTCCACGGAGCAGTGGTCGATGAAGAGGGTGAGAGTGTATTGCCCGTCGGAGGCCGGTTTCAGCGGAGCTGTGTCCGTGGATGCAAAGGCGTCATGGAATTCCGTGTTGCCGGAGCGTGTCCGGTCCATGATGAGCCGGTTCTCGAAGGGTCGGATACCGATGCGTGTTCCGTCTGTGCCGTTGCCTCGGATGATGAGTCCGAATTCCTCTGCGGATTCCGGGATGAAGGTCACCTCGATGATCTCTACCGGTGCTCCCGCGTCCAGGTGGTGCACTCCTTCATCTATTGCAAGATCAGACCAGGTGTTCACCGACAGTGAGTTGCCCGTTCGATATTCGTTGGCGACCTGTTGGGACAGTCGCGGCTGGCCCTGGTCTGTGACCAGGGACATTTCGCGTACGAGTGACATCGAACTGCGCCATGGCCAGGTCGGGATGGCGGCCCCATATTGCCAGTTGTTCATCCAGCCGACCATGAGACGGCGCCCGTCGGGTGCGTTGTTGAAAGAGACGGCCGCGTAGTAGTCGCGTCCCCAATCGAGCCAGTGGTAGGTGTCGAGCTCGACCGTTTGGGTTCTGCCGTCGGTGACGGTTGTTTCGGAGGTGAAGGCCACGCCGTCGAAGTGGCCGACAAAGTATTGGCCCCCTGATCCGCCATTGGGCCCTCCGGGGTTGAGATTCACGGTGAGAACCCATTTGGTCTGCTCTTCGTCGCCGTCCAGTGGCAAAGGGAATAGGTCCGGGCACTCCCAGACGCCGCCGGTGGCGTTGGCGGGTCCGAAGCTGCTGAGGTAGTGCCAGTCCCGAAGGTTATCGGAGCTATAGATGACCACTTTGTGCTCGTTGGCTTCGACGGCCACCATGACCCAATAGCTGCCCGGGGGCCCGTCGTAGCGAAAGACCTTAGGGTCGCGGAAGTCTGCGGAGTTCCTGTCGAGGACGGGGTTGCCCTGGTGTTTCGTCCAGGTGTAGCCGCCGTCGGAGCTCCAGGCCAGGGACTGGGCCTGTGTGCCCCGGCGGGCTGAGCTGTCTTTGTAGGCGCTCGTGTAAATTGCCACCAGTGGGGCGGTCTGCCCGTTGCCGAGGCCGCTGGTGTTGTACTGGTCGATGACGATGCTGCCGGAGAAGATGTCCTCTTCGGCGTCGCAGAGGATGGCCACGGGCTGCTCGTCCCAGTTGACCAGGTCCACCGAGGTGGCGTGGCCCCAGGACATGTTGCCCCAAACGTTCCCGAAGGGGTTGTTCTGGTAATAGAGGTGATAAATGCCCTCGTGGTAGACGAGTCCGTTCGGGTCGTTCAGCCAGGTGTTTTTGGCTGTGTAGTGGATGGTGGGCCTGAAGATGTCATCCTCGTGGGCGGAATTGGCAGTCATGACGTTGGGTGCCTTAAGGGTAATCGGTGGGGTACGCCGCGGGCAGGTGGCAGCCGCGGCGGCTGCCGGGTGGCTTCCGGTCAGCAGGCAAACGCACTCGCCGGTGGGCGGTTGCGGACGGACGTCGGCCCCGGCGGGGCGGGTTCTCCCAGTGCTGGGGATGTCGGCCCTTCATTGGCAGGTTGTCGCCTTAGCGCAGCCTGGAAGGCTGTGTGTTTCAGTGGCAGCCGCAGGAAGTGCGCAGTACGAGTTCGGCGGGGAAGATATTGGTCTGAGTTTCTTTTCCGGGCGGTGCCAGGAGGGCATCCAGGGCGGCTTGGGCCATGTCCTTGACGGGCTGGGCGACTGTGCTGAGCCGGGGCCAGGTGTATTCAGATTCGGGTGAGCCGTCGAAGGAGAACACCGCGAGGTCCTCCGGTACCCGCAGGCCGCCCTCCTGGAGGGCGCAGAGCAGAGCAACAGCCTGCTGGTCGGAGCTGACGAAGACGGCGGTCGGCCGCTCGCTCCGGGCCAGCAGCTCTTGCCCGGCGCGGTACCCGCCCTCGCGGGTAAACGGAACCCGAACGATCGGGCCCGGGGTGAGTCCGGCGTCCTGGATGCCCTGGCGCCATCCGACCTCGCGGGCGTCGAGGTCGCCGCCAGCAGTGTTGCCCATGACCAGCCCGATGCATTCGTGGCCGTGGCTGATGAGGTGCTCGACCGCCATGCGCGCTCCGTCCCGGAAGGCTACTCCGACGGAGTTGGCGTCGTGGTCTCCCGCGCTATGTTTCATGACGGCGGGACTGCCTGCTGTGGCAAGGTCGGTGCTGTGGTTCAGGAGCACTACGGGAATGTCTGCCTGTTCAAGGTCCATCAGATCGGGATCGGACAGTTCGCTCCAGAGGAACAGTCCGTCCACCTTCCGGGCGGCGAAGTTCTTGATGAGGCGGCGCTCTGTCCGCAGCGAAGCCTGGGAGTCCGCCAGCAGGAGGGTGTAGCCCCGCTCGGCCGCGGCGTTCTCGACGGCGCGGGCGAGCGAGGCGAAAAACGGATTCAGGGCATCGGGGATGATCATGGCGAGCATCTCACTGGAACCTAAGGCAAGTGCCCTGGCTGCCGCGTTGGGCCGGTAGCCCAGCGCCCTGATTGCCTGCCGCACCTTGGCCTCGTTCGCAGGGGAAACGGCCCTGGGCCCGCCGTTGACCACGTAACTGACGACGGCGCTGCTGACCCCTGCCAGCCGGGCGACATCGTCGCGTGTGATGGGCTTGGCTTGTGAGGTCGGGTGCGGCATGGCAACCATGCTATCGGCGTTTCACTTGGCGGACTCGCCAAGTACCGGGCGGGGCAGCTCTGCCGGAGCGTCGCCGAAGTCGGGCACCGGCAGGCGTTCGCCGCCGCGCAGGGCCGACTGGTGGGCCACGATGCCGGGAAGCGTGTAGCGGGCCGCTTCCCAGGCGTTGACCGGAGGCAGGGTGCCGGTGTTGATGGCGGTGACGAAGTCGTCCACGAGGAAGTGGTGGCTGCCCTCGTGGCCGTTGGGCAGGCCGCGGAACTCCGCCGGCAGTCGTCTGGCGTCGTGCACGGAGGCCATGCCGGAAATAAAGGCATCGCGAAGTGCAGGAGCTACGTCGGCCAACATGGGGTCATCCGCGTCCATGGTGGCCTGGGTCTCGAGCTGGTCACTGATGTCGGTCACGGCGTGCTTGTCCTGCCAGACGCTGACCGAGGCGAGCTGTTCCATGCTTGCCTCGGTGCCGAAGTAGCGGAAGCGGCTCTCGCGCAGGTGGGAGGGGTAGCCCACCCTGCGGAACTCGTTGATGCGCATGGACCCGCCGCCGGCGAGTTCGAACAGGGCGCTGGCGTTGGAGAAGTCGTTGTCGAACATACTTACGTCGCGGTCGAAGACGCCGTCGCCGCGCTCATCCCGGACCCCGACGCAACTGACGCTGACGGCGTGCCCGCCGGTTGCTCCGAGCACTCCGCCCACGGAGTGGGTGGGGTAGAGCATGGGCGGGTAGCTCGCGGTGCGCTTCCAGTTTTCTCCGCCGCTGTACTGGTAGGCGTCGTAGAAGCCAAGGTCCATGTCGTGGACGTAGTCGCCCTCAGCGTAGAAGATCCGGCCGAAGGCACCCTCGGCATTCTTCTTGCGGGCAAACACGGTTGCGGGGTTGTAATAGCTCGTCTCACCCATCATGTACGTCAGCCCGGTCTCCCGGACGGCTTCGATGATTGCTGCGATCTCCTCTTCGGAGATCGCCATCGGCACGGCGGAGTAAACGTGCTTACCGGCCCGCAGCGCCTGCACCACCAGCGGTCCGTGGGTCCAGCGCTGGGTGAAGATCGCAACAGCGTCAACATCGCTTTCAAGCATTGCCTCGAAGCTGTCGAACGTCCCTGCCGCGCCAGCGCTGCTGCTTTGGGCCTCCGCACGCTCACTGATGAGGTCGGTGAGATAGATGTCTGAGATTCCGGGGTGGGCGGCGAAGAGCTTGGCGAATACGCCAGCAAACTGTCCCGCACCAACGATTCCAATTGAAGAAGTCATGGAAAAAGTATGCGGATAGAATCTACGCGCGTCAATAGTGTTCTCCAATTGGCCAAAGAACCGTTGTTTTTTCAGGGAAGGTGTTGCACTCTATCGAGCTACGCGCGTAGAGTGGCGGTCAATTGTTACCTACCTCACAGGAGCGGGATCAAAGATGACCACAATTACCAAGCACCCACCCGGCGCAACGCACAAGGCGCCCCAGCGTTCGGGCCCGGGCCGTCGCAGGGCCAAACTGCGTGACGTCAGGATCGCGCTGCTGTTTATCCTCCCGGCGATGATCGGACTCGTGTCCTTTTGCCTGGTTCCCACCATCCGCGGCGTCTACCTGAGCTTCACCGAGTACAGCATCCTCGGCGAGCCCGAATGGATAGGCATCGACAACTACACGGCGATCTTCAAGGATGAGCTCTTCTGGAACGCGATGGCCGTGACCCTCCAGTACGTGGGTATCAACATCGTCCTGCAGACCGCCATCGCGTTGGGCCTGGCGCTGTTGATGCACGGTGTGGCGAAATCAACTTTTGTCCGCGGCGCGCTGCTGCTGCCGTTCTTTGTCGCCAACGTGGTCGTGGCCCTGCTCTGGTTCTGGATGCTGGACTACCAGCTGGGCATTGTCAACGAGATCATCAGCTGGATGGGGCTTCCCCGCGTCGCCTTCTTCGGCAGCGAACAGTGGGCGATCCCAACTATCGCCTTCGTCAACGTCTGGAAGCACATGGGCTACACCGCCCTGCTGATCTTCGCCGGCCTCCAGGCCATTCCCCACCATGTCTACGAAGTAGCTTCCCTGGACGGAGCATCGCCCACGAGGACGTTCTGGAGCATCACCATGCCGCTGCTGCGCCCGGTCCTGGCGCTGGTCCTCGTAGTCAGCGTCATCGGCTCCTTCCAGGTCTTCGATACCGTCGCGATCACCACCGGCGGCGGCCCGATCAATGCCACCCGAGTCATCCAGATGTATATCTACCAAAAGGCCTTCGGCGAATCGGACTTCGGCTACGCCTCGGCCCTGTCCGTCATTCTCTTCGTCATCCTCGCCCTGGTCGCCTTCATCCAAATGAAGTTCCTCAAGGGCAACGAATCGGACCTGGACTAAGGAATCCCAGCCATGACTACCCAAACGCTTACCCGCAAACCGACCAACTGGCGCCGTATCGGTGCCTGGGCGCTCGTGGTCCTCGCACTCATCGCCACCATCCTCCCGTTCCTCTGGATGCTCCGTACTGCGTTCTCCACCAATGGATCGCTGGCCTCCAACTCTGCGAATCTCCTGCCGGCAGACTTCTCCTGGGGCGCATTCAAGCGTGTCTTTGGAATGCAGTCCACAGAGGAGGCCATTGCCGAAGGCGGTTCCGGTGCAGCCATCGACTTCTGGTTGTACCTGCGCAATTCGATCCTCTTTTCCACGGTGACTACTGCGACGCAGGTCTTTTTCAGTGCACTTGCCGCCTACGCTTTCGCCCGGCTCCGCTGGTCCGGACGGGACAAGGTCTTCTCCCTGTTTCTGGCCACCATGATGATTCCCGGCATCTTCACCGCTCTGCCTAACTTCCTCCTCATCAAGAATCTGGGCCTACTGAACACGTTCGCCGGCCTAACGCTGCCCTTCCTGTTCATGTCCGCGTTCGCTATCTTCTTCCTGCGGCAGTTCTTCCTGGGCATGTCCCGCGAAGTGGAAGAAGCAGCAATGCTCGACGGCGCCAAGCACCTGCGGATCTTCTTCCAGATCGTCCTTCCGAATGCAGCCGCCCCGCTGGCCACCCTCGCGCTGCTGACGTTCGTGGGGCAATGGAACGAGTACTTCTGGCCACTGCTGGTTGCCAGTGACGAGAATGTCCGGGTCCTCACTGTGGGCCTGGGTGTCTTCAAATCCCAGTCCCCGCAGGGCGCCCCCGACTGGTCGGGCCTGATGGCGGCCACCATCGTTGCCGCGCTGCCGGTCATCATCCTGTTCATCGCCTTCGGCAAGAAGGTGGTCAACTCCATCGGATTCTCCGGCATCAAATAAGAACCCTCTGACCCCAACCAACTCCCACTCAACACAATCCCCTCCGGGCAACCTCATGCCCTCTTTGAAAGGTCAATCATGAAGAAAACCCTAGGCGTCGTTGCTGCCGCCGCAGCCATCGCCATCTCCCTTACCGCCTGCAACGGCGGATCCACCTCCACCACCAGTGAGGCCAAGGGCGAGATCAACTATTGGCTCTGGGATTCCAACCAACTCCCCGCTTACAAACAGTGCGCGGAAGACTTCACCAAAGCCAACCCGGACATCAAAGTCAAGATCACACAGCGCGGCTGGGGTGACTACTGGACCACCCTGACCAACGGATTCGTCGCCGGAAACGCCCCGGACGTCTTCACGAACCACCTCTCCAAGTACCCGGAATTCGCCGCCAATAAGCAACTCCTGCCCCTCGACGACGCCGTCAACAAGGACCACGTCGATCTCTCGATCTACAACAAGGGCCTGGCCGATCTCTGGGTGGGCCAGGACGGCAAGCGCTACGGCCTTCCCAAGGACTATGACACCGTGGGCCTCTTCTACAACGAGGCCATGACCGACGCCGCCGGCATCACGGCCGAGCAGATGGCCAAGCTGGATTGGAACCCCAAGGATGGTGGCAGCTACGAGAAGACCATCGCCCACCTCACCGTTGACAAGAACGGTAAACGCGGAGACGAAGCCGGCTTCGATAAGAACAATGTGGCCGTCTACGGCCTGGGCTTGGAATCCTCGGGCTCGGGCCAGGGCCAGACCCAGTGGAGCTTCCTCACCGGCACCACCGGCTGGACCCACACGGACAAGAACCCCTGGGGCACCAAATTCAACTACGACGACCCTAAGTTCCAGGAAACCATCGCCTGGTGGGCCGGGCTGGCGGACAAGGGCTACATGCCCAAACTTGAAACAACGGTAGGCGCCAGCATGCCGGACAACTTTGGCGCCGGCAAGGCCGCCATCAACACCTCGGGCGACTGGACGATCGGCCAGTACACCAGCTACAAGGGCATCGAAGCCGGCATCGCCCCCACCCCGACGGGACCTGACGGCAAGCGCGCGTCCATGTTCAACGGTTTGGCCGACTCCATCTACGCCGGTACCAAGAACCCGGCTGCTTCCGTGAAGTGGGTCGAGTACCTCGCCTCCACCGACTGCCAGGACGTCGTGGCCTCCAAGGCCGTCGTCTTCCCCGCCATCAAGTCCTCTTCCGAGAAGGCCGCGGCGGCTTTCAAAGCCAAGGGCGTCGACGTCACCCCCTTCACCCAACAGGTGGAGGATGGAACGACGTTCCTCTTCCCGATCGCGGACAAGGCTGCCAAAGTTGACGGCATCATGAATCCCGCCATGGACGCAGTGGTCTCCGGCAAGGTCCCGGCCAGTTCCCTCACCCAGGCCAACGAAAAGGTCAACGCCCTCTTCAAGTAACCACTCGACGCCTCGGAGGGGCGGGCCCTTTCGGTTCCACCTCTCCGCCCGCGCGACGACGATCCACAGGACCATCATGTATGCCGACCCATCAAATGAAGACCTCATCCACGTTCGCGTCCAGAAACGCAGCCAACTAGAGGACCAACTGGACAAAGCCGTGAACATCCTCGCCGAGCGGGCCCCCCTCTGCGGCGGCAAAGGGATCCTCGTTGCCCGGCACTCCCCCCGGGACTTCACCGTCCAGCTCCACCACGATGTCCCGTACGGAACCATCCAGGAAAGGCAGGAATGGGGACCCGCAATGGGAACAGCCTCTCGCGCAAACCATGACTAGGAAACACTCATCCCACGATGAAAAGCAGCCGGAAACCAACTCAACCAACAGAGAACCCCGTGACCCCGGACCTGCACGCGAGCGGTCCCCACAGGATGAACCCATGACTTACCCCGCTGCGGAAAACCGCTACGAGTCCATGCCCTACCGCCGCGTCGGCCGCAGCGGCCTCAAACTTCCCGCTATCTCCCTGGGCCTGTGGCACAACTTCGGCGACGACAAGCGCTGGGGCTCCCGCAAGTCCCTGCTCTCCAGTCTGGACCAGTCCCTGGGGCGGATGGGCCTGGACTACGTGGACATCTACTACAGCCACCGGCCGGACCCGGAAACCCCCGTGGAAGAGACCATGGGGGCGCTGGACTACGCCGTGCGCTCCGGCAAGGCGCTCTACGCGGGCATCTCCTCGTACACGCCGGAGCAGACCATCGAGGCGGCCCGGATCCTGAAGGAGCTCGGCACCCCGCTGCTGATCCACCAGCCCAGCTACTCCATGCTCAACCGCTGGACCGAAAACGGAACGCCAAACCTTTACGAGGCGCTGGAAGAGGTGGGCGCCGGTTCCATCGCGTTCTCCCCGCTGGCACAGGGCATGCTGACCGACCGCTACCTGGTCGGCATCCCGGCCGATTCGCGGGCGGCCAAACAACGGTTCCTGTCAAAATCTGCCCTGACCGAGGACAAACTGGACCGTGTCCGCGCGCTCAACAGGATCGCCGCCGGCCGCGGGCAATCACTGGCGCAGATGTCCATCGCCTGGATCCTCCGCGACCAGCCCAAGGGAACACCTGTGACCTCTGCCCTCGCGGGGGCATCCAGCGTCAAGCAGTTGGAAGACACCCTGTCCGCCATCAACAATCTGGAGTTCACGCAGGACGAGCTGACGGCGATCGACCAATTCGCCGTCGAATCCGATATCAACCCGAGGCCGGAGAAGAGTTCCGCTGTCGGCAGGTGGAGCTAAAGTGTCCGGCCGGGACCTGACCCGTGGCCTTGGCACCCGCCACACCATCATCAGTGCCCTAGCCTCCAACGGCGTAGTTTTCGCCGCCATCAAAGCTCCTCTGAGAAGGCCGCCGCGGCCTTCGAAGCCAAGGCCAACGAGGTCGACGAGGTCAACGCCCTCTTCAAGTAGGCCACCGGCTCTATAGCTTGCGTGCCGCAGGCATCGTTTTCCCCGCGGCGCGCAGCCCACCCCTTACTTCCACATCCGCAGAAGGACAGCATTCATGAATCCCCTCCACCTCCGTTCCGCCGGCACCAGCGTAGTGATCAGCTTCGACAGCGGGGAGGCCGAAGTCATCCACTGGGGCGCGGACCTTGGCAGCACCCTGCCGGACCTCGCCATCCTCACGGCAGCCATCCCGCCGTCATCTATCGACGCCACTGTACCTACTGGCCTGCTGCCGCAGGCATCCTCCAGCTGGCGCGGCCGTCCCGCCCTCCGGGGCCACCGCCTCGCCGACGGCGTCTCCGGCCTTGACTTCTCGGCCCGCCTCCGCACGGTGACAGCGAGCACCGAGGGCAACTCCGCCATCATTGTCCAGACTGATGCCGACGCCGGCGTTACGGTCTCGTCCGCACTGACACTGCACGACGGCGGCCTGCTGGAACTCCGCCACACCCTCACCAACGACGGCGCCACGCCTTACCAGCTCGACGAACTGGCCACCGTCCTCCCGGTGGCGCCGGACGCCGTCGAAATCCTTGACCTGACCGGGCGCTGGTGCCGGGAAAGCCACCCGCAGCGCCGCCCCATCCAGCAGGGCACCTGGGTACGCACCGGCCGGCACGGCCGCACCGGGCACGATTCATCGCTGCTCTTCGCCGCCGGCACCGCCGGATTCGGCAACCGCCACGGGAAGGTCTGGGCCACGCACCTGGCCTGGAGCGGCAACCACGAACACTTCGCCGACAGCATCGGCGACGGACGCACCATGATCGGCGGCTCCGAACTCCTCGGCCCGGCCGAGGTCATCCTCGCACCCGGCACCGGCTACACCACACCCGCGATGTTCGCCGCCTTCTCGGACCGTGGCCTGGACGGCATCAGCGAGGCGTTCTACAGCTGGTTCCGCTCCCGCCCCCACCATGTGCTCCCCGCAGCCGGCGCCGGCCTGCCCGCCGGCAAACCGCGTCCAGTGGTGCTGAATGTCTGGGAAGCGGTCTACTTCGACCACAACCTGGCCACACTGACCGAACTGGCCGACTCCGCCGCCGAACTCGGCGTGGAGCGGTTCGTGCTCGACGACGGCTGGTTCCGCGGCCGACGCGACGACCACGCCGGCCTGGGCGACTGGTACGTCGACGAATCCCTCTGGCCCGATGGGCTCACCCCCCTGATCGACGCCGTGACCTCGCGCGGAATGGAATTCGGGCTCTGGGTGGAACCGGAAATGGTCAACCTCGACTCCGATATTGTCCGGGCCCATCCGGAATGGATCGTAGGTCCTTCGGTCCAGAGCTACAAGGACGGCGGCCGGCTGCCACTCGAGTGGCGGCAGCAGCACGTCATCGACCTCGTAAACCCGGATGCCTGGCAGTACATTTACGATCGCATTGACGCTCTTCTACGAGAAAACAACGTCAGCTACCTCAAGTGGGACCAGAACCGTGATCTCCTGGAACACGGCCACGCCGGCCGCTCCTCCGTCCACGAACAAACCCTCGCTGCGTACCGGCTCTTCGACTCACTCCGTGCAGCGCATCCCGGCGTGGAAATCGAAAGCTGCTCCTCAGGTGGCGCCCGGGTAGACCTTGGAATTCTGGAACGGACAGACCGCATCTGGGCTTCCGACTGCAACGACGCCCTGGAGCGGCAGACCATCCAGCGCTGGACCGGCATTGTGGTTCCGCCTGAACTGGTGGGCAGCCACATCGGCCCCACGACTTCGCATACCACGGCGCGCACGCACGACCTGTCCTTCCGCGCCATCACCGCACTCTTCGGCCACTTCGGCATGGAGTGGGACGTCCGCGGGGTCCAGGGCGCTGAGCGCGAGGAACTCAAACGCTTCATCGCCCTCTACAAGGAACACCGCGGCCTGATCCACAGTGGCCGGATGATCCGCGCGGACGTCGCTGATGACTCGCTCATGCTCCACGGCGTGGTGGCCGACGGCGGTGCAGACACGGGTGAAGGTTCGACGGCGGCGCTGTTCGCCCTGGTCAGCACCGGCACCGCGTTCGCGGAACAGCCGGGACGGATCGCCGTCCCCGGGCTGGACCCGGAGCGGGACTACCGGGTAAAAGCCATCTTCCCGGCCCCGGCCGATGCCGACTACGCGCACACCTTCACGCAGGTCCAGCCTCCTTCGTGGCTAGGGGACGGCGCAGTGGCCAGCGGGCGTTTCCTCGCCGAGGTGGGCCTGCCCATGCCCGCCCTCAACCCGGAGCACGCACTGCTGCTTAAAATCATCGCCCTGTAGCAATTGGAAGGCCCGCCCCGACGTTCCCCCGCTCTCCGGAGCCGCCGGAACGTCGGGGTAGTCTTCGCTCAAATTGAGGATGTATGAAAATTCTGGTCACAGGTGGCACCGGGTACATCGGTTCGCACACAGTTTTGTCCCGGCAGGAAGCCGGCCACGATGTGGTGGTGATCGATACCCTGGTGAACTCCAGCGAGGAGTCCCTGCGCCGGGTAGCCGAACTCAGCGGCAAGACCGCGAAATTCCACAACGTGGACCTGGTGGACGAAGCCGCAGTGGAAGGCGTCTTTGCCGCCCACACGATCGACGCCTTGATCCACTTTGCCGGGCTCAAGGCCGTGGGCGAGTCGGTCCGCGAACCGCTCAAGTACTACTACAACAACCTTGTGGAAACCTGGTGCCCTTCATCGCCCAGGTGGCCGTGGGACGCCGCGACAAGCTCATGGTGTTCGGCGGCGACTACGACACCCCCGACGGCACCTGCCTGCGGGACTACATCCACGTCGTCGATCTCGCCGAAGGCCACGTGGCCGCGCTCAACCACGTTGCGGACCGCGCCGGCGTCTACCGCTGGAACCTGGGCTCCGGGAAGGGATCCTCGGTCCTGGAGGTCCTGCGGTCCTTCGAGAAGGCCGTGGGCCAGTCCATCCCCTACGAGGTCACCGGACGCCGTGCGGGTGACCTCCCCGCCTTCTGGGCGGACGCCACCTCCGCCCTGGCCGATCTCAGCTGGTCCACCACCAAGACCGTGGACCAGATGTGCGAGGACCACTGGCGCTGGCAAAAGACCAACCCACAGGGCTACGCCGGCTAGGACACCTGGAACGGATGCGACTGAGATTGCCGTGACCAGCTTGGGCAGTCAAACGGCCGGGGCACCGGAAGCACCTTCGGTTCAGTCTTTGCACGCCACAGGCATTCGGGACGTCGCGACCGCCGTCGGGGTGTCCACCGCCACCGTCTCCCGTGCACTGCGCGGACTACCACGCGTCTCGCAATTGACCCGGCAAAGAATTGTGGCTGCCGCGGCGAGCCTGGGCTACGTTCCTTCTTCCGCCGCATCGGAGCTGGCACGCAGACGGGGTATCGTGCTGCCGGCGTCGTTGAGTAGCTGAACCAGACTGCTCATATACCGGCACCCACTCCAGGGCAGTCGGATGGGCGTAACCCTCCCGTCTGGACTTGCACTCCAGACCCGACCACGCCCACATGTACGCACGAAAGGTCGGCGGATATCTCCGCACCGACCAGGACGCGACGGCGGCCGTCTTCGCAATCTTCACTAGCACCCACCGCGACAACGACCGCAGCGGCCTCTTTGGCCCCCGCCTCGAATCACTCGCCCAGCAACTTGCACTGTCCGGAATGCCGATCCGGGCCGGCTGGATTGTCGGGCCCTTCTCCATCGCGGAGTTCAGGATCCACACCGTCTCCTGCGGCCCCGACCTCCCGTTCACCACGGTCCAGTCGAGCCTGCTCAACGCCGAACTCATCTTCCGCGGCAGTCAGATCCAGGACGGCCTGACCTGCGCCCTCCCCAACCGAACAGTCACGCCCGAGTTCACCGCCGACGTCGAAACTCATCTCAAGACCGCCGCGACCCAAAGCCCCGTCCAGCGGACAACCGGGGCCCGCGAACTCTGGTCCAGCCTCATCGACGACAGAAAGGAGCCGACGACGGAACAGCTCGCCCAAGTGCTTGCCCACCTGCAAATTCCAGAGCTCAGGGACAGGCTCATCGCGGACACGCCCGGCCTGGACCTCCCCATGGAACTCCTCCTGTTCGGCGAATCCGACAAGGCACCGGACTGCGATCGGATCGACAAAGCCAAAAGGCAGTTGCTGCAGTTCACACTTTGTGCACGCGTTGGGTCTGATATGCCCCTGAGCTGTGGAAACACCGGACGAGTAGGCTGGTCGCGGTCCCACACACCTCCCCCTGAGTCACTGACACGCGGTCCGTTCATCCGGTCTTGCTGCCCTCGCCGGCGCCACGTTATCAAGAGCGAGGTCGATTCCGTCGCTTTGAAGAAAGTCGCGAAGTTCTTGCGCGGCGTCCCGGACTGCTGCTTCCACCACCTCAGGGTTGTCCGACCGCAGTCATTCGCCGACCGGCGTCGCCCGGGATCGCCGGGGCGCTGCTGTGGCGCCGGAACGACGCTCAGGCGTTCCGGCACCGTTCCGGCGACCCGGGGGCCTTTTGCGGAGCCGTTTCCGTGAGATGTGACCTTCACCTGCTAAAGTGGTGTTGAAATTCCAACACTCCATGTTCTCTTAGCTACTAACGCGCATGGCCACTACTTTCCGGGGGAACTCCATGGACCTGTCACCGTCCTTCAAGGCCTACGACGTGAGGGGCCTCGTCGGCGTCTCCATCACCGCGGAAAGCGCCGAAGCCGTAGGCGCCGCGTTTGTCGACGTGCTGGGCCTGTCCGGCCAGACCATCGCCTGCGGGGGGGGACATGCGGCCCTCTTCACCCGGCTTCAGCGGCGCCTTTGCGACGGGCGCTGCCCGGCGCGGTGCGGACGTGAAGTCCTTGGGCCTTATCTCCACCGATGAGCTTTACTACGTGTGCGGCGCCCTGGACATAGCCGGGGCCATTTTCACCGCGAGCCATAACCCCGCGGAATACAACGGGATCAAGATGGCCAAGGCCGGCGCCGTGCCGGTCTCCGCCGAAACCGGGCTCACGGCCATACGGGACCTGGCCCAACAGTATGTCGACCGCGGGATCCCTGCAGCCGCGGCCCACGGCACCGTGTCCACGCTTGACGTGCTCGCGGGTTACGCCGAAAAGCTCCGCTCGCTGGTGCCCTTGGATGCCGTCCGGCCGCTGAAGGTGGTGGTGGACGCCGGCAACGGCATGGCGGGCCTGACCGTTCCCGCGGTCCTTGGGGACCAGTTCCACCCTGCGTTGCCGCTCACTATTGTGCCGCTGTACTTCGAGCTCGACGGGACGTTCCCCAACCATCCTGCCAACCCCCTTGAGCCGGAGAACCTCCGTGACCTGCAGGCCGCCGTTATCGCCCACGGGGCCGACATTGGTCTGGCCTTCGACGGCGACGCCGACCGCTGCTTCGTGGTCGACGAGAACGGAAGGCCAGTGACGCCGTCGGCCGTTACGGCATTGATTGCCGTCCGGGAGATCCGCCGCGCCCAGGCCGCCGGGGAAGTCGAGCCGGTGATCATCCACAACCTGATCACGTCGCGCGCGGTGCCGGAAATTGTTGCCGCCGCGGGCGGATGGCCGGTCCGGACCCGGGTGGGGCATTCCTTTATCAAGGCTCGGATGGCCGAGGAGGGCGCCGTGTTCGGCGGCGAACACTCGGCCCACTACTATTTCCGCGACTTCTACAACGCGGACACGGGCATGCTTGCCGCCATGCACGTCCTCGCCGCCCTCGGCGAGCAGGAGCGGCCCTTATCCGAACTGGCCCGCGAGTTCGACCCGTACGCGGCCAGCGGCGAAATCAACTCATCCGTGGACGGCGTCGACGGCAAGGTGGCGGACGTGCGGGCCCGCTACGCGAACGGCGCCGTGTTCGATGAACTTGACGGGCTCAGTGTCAGCAGCGAGGCCGGGGACTGGTGGTTCAACCTGAGGGCATCCAACACGGAGGAACTGCTGCGGCTGAACGTCGAAGCCACCGACGCCACCACCATGGCCCAGGTGCGCGACGCCGTCCTGCAGCAGATCCGGGCCTAGCGGCCCAGCACCACGTTCACCGGTTCCTCGCCCGCCAGCAGCAGCGAGATCTGCTGCCTGACCAGCCGGACCATCCGCGGGAACATCGCCGAGCTCGCCCCGCCCACGTGCGGGGTGATGATCACCCCGGGAGTGGTCCACAGCGGGTGGCCGGCCGGCAGCGGCTCGGGGTCGGTGACGTCCAGGGCGGCACGCAGCCGGCCGGACGACGCCTCCGCCAGCAGGGCATCCGTGTCCGCCACCGGGCCGCGGGCCACGTTCACCAGCAGCGCGCCGTCCGGCATCGCGGCCAGGAACTTCTGGTCGACCAGCTGGTGCGTGTGCTCACTCAGCGGGACGCTGACCACCACGATCTCGTGTAGCGGCAGCTGCTCATACAGCGCGTCGATCCCGTGGATGCGGCCCCGTTCGTCTTCGCGTTCCCGGCTGGCCATCCGCGTCACGTGGGCTTCGAACGGCAGGAGCCTGGCCTCAATGGCCTTCCCCACTCCCCCGTAGCCCACCAGCAGCACGCGCCGGTCCGCGAGGCTGGGCCGCTGGCTGTTGTCCCACACCCCGGACGCCTGGTTCCGGGCAAAGTCCGGCATCCCGCGCTGGCTGGCGATCAACATGCCCAGGGCGAGTTCCGCCGTCGACGTCTCGTGGACCCCGGCCGCGTTGGCGAAAAGGCAGCCGCCGGGCAGAACCGCAGCCACGCCGTCGTACCCGATCGACTGGCTCTGCACCAGACCCACCTCAACGCCGTCCAGCGCGGCCAGCGCCGCAGGATTGCCCATGTACGGCGGCACCAACAGGTCGAAACGGCCCGACGGCGGCGGGCCGCTGAGGTCCCACAGGACAAACTCGACGCCGTCAATCGGCTCGAGCGCGTCCAGCATCTTCCGGTCGGGCAGGGCCACCCGCAGCGGCGCGCTCACGCGGCCACCACGATCTTGACGTTGGCTGCACCCAGTGCGTCCTCGATCTCCCGCGGCGGCGGCGTGTCCGTGACCAGCACGTCCGCGGCGTCGAACGCGGCGAGCCGCGCCAGCGCGTACCGCAGCATTTTCTGGTGCGTTGCCACTACAACCACCTGTTCAGCTGAGTCCATAAGGGCGATCTTAGTGGCGCGCTCCACGTCCCGTTCGATGTAGAACGCCTCGTCGTGGAGCCCGCTGACCCCGATAAACGCCGTTTTGGCCCGGAGGCCGGCGGCGGCGCTGACCGTCATGGGCCCGTTGAACGCCTGGCTGTCCAGGAGCAGCTCACCGCCGAGGCAGATGGTCCGCGCCGACGTCAGCTGCAGGCAGCGCTGGATGGCGGGCGCGGAGTGCGTGATGAGGGTGCCCGCGAACGTCGGAGGGAGCTCCAGCGCAATCTGGTACGTGGTGGTCCCGGCATCCAGGATGATGGCGTCCCGCTCGCCGATCATCGACACGCAGGCCCGGGCCACCCGCTGCTTGGCGTCAGCGTCCTCCCGGACCCGTGCCGCGAAGTCCGCGTTCTGCCCGCTGGCGTTAACGGGACTCACGCCGCCGTGAACCACCCGCGCCAGCCCCTTCTGGGACAGCACGCGGGTGTCCCGGCGCACTGTCATGTCCGAGACCGCGAACGTTTCGGCGAGATCCGTGGTGGAAATAAAGCCCCGCTGCTCGAGCTGGTCCAGGATGGTGCGCTGGCGGGGCGTCAACGGCGCCTCTTTCGGTGAGCTGCTCATATCCCCTTCTCCTGCTTCCCTTAACCGGGCGAACTTAGCCTGCCAGGGTGTTGTACTTCCAACACAAATCTACTCAGTGCCTGAGCCCGGCACCGGCATTAGCAAGCTCCACGGGGCGTCCCTCGATGATGGAGCGCTCAGCTGCGAGTCCCATACGCACGGACTGCAGGCCGTCGGCGACCGTGACTTCCACCGGCCCTTCGCCCAGGATGGCTTTGCGGTAGCCAAGGTGTTCATAGTACGTGGAGCCGTGGTGGGCGCCCGCCGCGAGGACGGCCTCGTCCACCGGAACCTCGTGCATTTCCGGGCCCAGCGGCGAGCGGGGGCTGAATTCAACCGTGGCCTCGGCCTCGTCGCCCTCGATCCAGTGGTTGGCTGCCACCGGGATGAGGGTCTCGATCTTAGCGGCGTCGCCCACAATGGAGATCCGCTCCTGGAACTTGGAACCCTCGGCGAACATGGACAGCTCCAGCATGGCCCGGCGCCCGCCCTTGAAGTCAACAATCACGTAGGCGTTGTCGATCATGTCCGACACCCTGCCGTTGTACACCTCATCCATGTGGTTGACATCGTGGCCGCCACTGGCGTAAACGCGGACGGGTTCGTCCTGCAGGATCAGCCGCATCAGGTCAAAGAAGTGGCAGCACTTCTCCACCAGCGTGCCGCCGGTCCGTTCCGCGAAGCGGTTCCAAGAATCCACCTTGTGCAGGAAAGGAAAGCGGTGCTCCACGATGGAGAGCATGTACACGTTGCCGAGCTTGCCGCCGTGGGCCGCCTGGATGACCTCCTGCACCGGCGGCATGTAGCGGTATTCCATGGCCACCCATACCGGCGCAGTGTACTCAGCTGCCAGCGATTCAAGTTCGTCGGCCTGTTCCGCCGTGGTGCACACGGGCTTTTCCACGAGCACGGGCAGGTTGGTTCCGCTGGCAAAGATGTCCTTGAGGATAGCCAGGTGCGTGTCGTTGGGGCTGGCGATCACCAGCGCATCCACCAGCCCGGACGCGAGCAGGTCCTGGTGGCGGGAGAAAGTCTGTACCTCGTGGCCGATTTCCGCAACCGTCTCCTCCAGGGATGACGGCTGGGGATCGGATACGGCGGTGATCTGGCTTCCCGGGATCAGGGCAAGGTTCCGGACGTGCTCGCGGGCCATGTGGCCGGCACCGATAAGGCCGTAACGAATGGTCCGGACCGATTCCGCAGAAGGCAATGACATGTGCTGCTCCGTTTCTCTACGTTGAGTGTGGGACCGCGGCGTTGCATCCCAAACAGAACTATACCGAAAGTGTTGTTATTCCAACATAGCGTGTGTATATTTCTTCAGTACAAGCCGACTACAACGAGGTGGAACGTGTCCCAACCGTCAACCGGAACCCTGCTCTTTATAGGCTCCGCCACACTGGACTCCATAGCCCTGGTTCAGGATTATCCCGCTGCAGACAGCCGCACCGTCGCCACAGACTTTACGACGGCGGGAGGCGGGCCGGCTGCCACCGCCGCCGTTGCTGCCGCGAGGGCCGGCGCCCAGACTTCCTTCGCCGGAGTTCTCGGCGCCGATGAGGAAGGCGACCGCATCATCAGCGGCCTGCAGGCTGAAGGCGTGGACACCTCTGCCGTGATCCGCGAACCCGACGTCAAAACCGGAGCCAGTGTCATCGTGGTCAGCAAGACCACCGAAAGCCGCGCCATCGTCACCCGCCCGGTGCCGCCGGTCAGCTTCCCGGCCGAGGGGCGCTTCCGCGAACTCCTGGAAGCCGCCGCATGGGTGCACGTGGACCACCTGGGCTGGAATGCCGTCGCCAACGTCCCCGGGCTGAACCCCGGCAGCCTGAACCTCAGCGTGGACGCCGGCAACCCCATCCCGTCCTTCAGCCCGCGCGGCGTCGCCCTGTATGTCCCTACCATCGAACGGCTCCGCGCAGACTACGGCGACCAGCACAGCGTTTCGGCGCTGCTCCAGAAAGCCATCGACGACGGCGCCTCCGCCGTCGTCGCGACCGCCGGGTCCGAAGGGGCCTGGGTCAAAACCGGCGACACCGACGCCGTGCACGTTCCCGCGACGCCGGCCACCATCGTGTCCACCCTGGGCGCCGGCGACGTCTACCACGGCGCCCTGCTCGCCGCCGTGGCCGCCGGCCTGCCGCTGGTGGACGCGGCAGCCTTCGCCGGCCGCACCGCGGCCGCCTCCTGCGAAGGGCTGGACGGCCGCTCCAGCATCCCGCACCAGAACATCACCCCAGCCCTAGCCTCCAACCACACCCCTAGCTGAAAGAAGCAGCCCATGACCTCCACTGACCTCTCACCCCTGCAGCGCCCGTCGGGCGCCTTCGCGATGCTCGCCGTCGACCAGCGCGAGGCGATGCGCAACATGATCGCCGAACACCAGGAAGCCCCCGTTTCCGACCAGGACCTCCAGGACTTCAAGCTCCAGGCCGCCAAAATCCTCACCCCGTACGCCTCCGGAGTCCTGATCGACCGGCAGTTCGCGCTGGACCAGGCCATCGAGGACAACGTGGTGGACCCAAGCTGCGGGCTCATCGCCTCGGCCGACCACTTTGAATCCGCGCACGGCGAACTGGTGGGCGAGGTCACCATCGACCGGCTCGTTGACCCGCACAAATACGCCGCCCTGGGCGTCAAGGCCCTGAAGCTCCTGGTGCTGTACCGCCCGGACGAGCCCGCCGACGGCCGCGTGGCCATGGTCCGCGAATTTGTGGAGATCTGCCGGTCCGCCGGGCTCATCAGCATCATCGAACCCGTCTCCCGCAAGCCGCTCTCCGGCGGCAACTTCGACTGGAACGCCGGCATCCTCGCTGCCGCGCAGGAACTGGGCAGCCTCGGCGCCGACCTCTACAAGGCCGAGGTCCCCTTCAAAGGCCAGGCCCCCGAAGCCGACGTGCGCGCAGCCTGCGCCGACCTGACCCGGGCCATCGACGGCCCGTGGGTGGTCCTCTCCTCCGGCGTCCCCGAGGACGTCTTCCCCGACGCTGTCCGGTGGGCCTGCCTCGAAGGCGCCAGCGGCTTCCTCTCCGGACGCGCTGTGTGGGCATCCTGCATCGGCGCCCCCGACGTCGTCGAATCCCTTTCAACGGATGCCGTCACCCGGCTGCAGCGCCTCTGCGCCGTGGTGGACGACGTCGTCTCGTCGCAAAAGACCAGTGCATGAGCAGTCCCGACGCGCGCCACAGCGCTTCCTGGTGACAGCCCTTCCTTAGGCAACAAGCAAGGCACAGCAAAACACTCAACGAGGAGAATATTGTGAGTCAGATTTCACGCAGGCAGGCCATCGCGATTCTCGGAGCCCTGGGCTTCGGAGCAACCGCGGCAGCATGCGCCGGGCCGGGCGGCACCGCCACACCCGGCGGCGCCACCGGACCGGCCGCACCCTCCACCGGCGCCGTCACGGGCAAGGTCTCCTTCGCCCACTGGCGCGGCGAGGACAAGGTGGTGTTCGACGAACTGATCAAGCGCTTCGCGTCGCTGCACGACGGTGTGGACGTGGTCCAGGACATCTCCACCTCCAACGACTACAACGCCCAAGGCCTGCAGAAGGTCCGCGGGGCAGCCATCGGCGACGCGTTCGCCACATTCCGCGGCGCCCAGTTCAAGAACTTCACCGAGGCGGGAATCTACGCCGAACTCAAGGGCAGCAAGGCAGCCGCCAATTACCAGCCGGGCCTGCTGACGGCTGGCCAGTCCGGCGACAGCCAGCTGGGCCTGCCGTTCCAGGTGGTCTTCCCGATGCCCATGGCCAACGCCGACTTGTTCGATAAGGCCGGCGCGGAGATCGCCCCAAAGGACTGGGACGGCTTCCTGGCCATGTGCGAGAAGCTGGCGGCCTCCGGGGTCATCCCCATCTCCTGGCCGGGCGGCGACGTCGGAAACGGCGGCCAGCTGTTCAACTGCATGATCGCCAACAACGCCCCCGTTGACGACATGTGCGCCCAGATCGAGCAGGGCAAGCTCAAGTGCACCGACGACTGGTTCCTGAAGATGCTGGGCCAGTACAAGGAACTTGTCCCGTACCTGCAGCCCAATGCCACCGGCACCGCAGTGGAGCCGGCGCAGAACCTGTTCTCCCAGGGCAAGGCCGCCATGCTGGCCACCGGCTCCTACCACATCGCCGCCGTCCGCGGCCTGGGGGCGACGTTCCCCATCGAGCTGGTGTTCCCCAACACCTCCGACGGCAGCGGCAAGTTCGAAGGCGCCTACAACGCCACGTTCATCCTGGGAGTCAACGCGGCGAGCAAGAACCAGGCCGCCTCCGCGGCCTGGATCGACTTCCTCTCCGAGCCCGAAAACGCCGGCTACTACGCCAACCAGACGGCCCAACACGTTGCCGTGAAGGACGTGGAGTACACCAACGCTGACCTGAAGCGCCTCAGCCCCTGGCTGGACAAAAAGACGGCGCTGGCCGCCCGCTTCCAGTTCCAGAACCTTGATGTCCGCAACGCGGTGGAAGCCAGCGCCACGGCTGTCATCTCGGGCACCAGCCCCGAGCAGGCCGCCGAAGCCGCCCAGAAGATTGTTGACGAACGGCTATGAGCACGCACACCAAAATGGCTGCCAAACGGAAGGCCCCTGACGGCCTTACTGAAACCGACGCTGCGACGGGGCGCCGCCGCTCCCCCACCCGGGTGAATCCGGCGCTGTACCTCTTCCCGCTTCCCGCCGTCGCCATCATTGCCTTCTTCCTGGTGATGCCCACCCTGCAGGCGTTCCAGTACGCCATCACGGACTGGAACGGCTTCTCGGCGGCGTTCAACTACGTGGGGCTGGACAACTTCGTCCGCGCCTTCACCAAGGACTCGCTCTTCACCAACGCGCTGACCAACAACCTGAAGTTTGTGCTGATGGTGGTCATCGCGCAGACCGCGTTCTCGCTGGTGCTGGCCCTGCTTCTGACGAAGAACTCGCGCGGCAGCATCCTGCTCCGGGCCCTGTTCTTCTTCCCCACCATCCTGTCCTCCGTGTCCGTGGCCTTCATCTGGAAGTTCATCTACGACCCCAACTTCGGCCTGGCCAATGCGGTCCTGGGCGGCGTGGGCCTCGAAGCCCTGCAGGGTTCCTACCTCGGCAACAACGCTCAGGCACTGTACTGGGTGGCCGTGACGCAGGTCTGGTTCCACGCCGGGCAGATGATGGTGGTCTACATCGCCGGTCTGCAGGCCATCCCCCGCGAACTCTACGAGGCTGCGGAAATGGACGGCGCCAGCAGGTGGCAGCAGTTCAAGTCCATCACCTGGCCGTTTGTGGCCCCCGCAACGTCCATCGTGGTGGCCTACACCACCGTCCAGTCCTTCAAGGCCTTCGACCTGATCCTGGGCATCGCGGGCAACCCGCCCAAGCAGTCCCTGGACATCCTCTCCACCCGCATCTACAGCACCTTTGCCAACTCGGAGTTCGGCTACGCCGCCGCCCAGTCGATCATCTTTATGGCGATGATCGCCCTGGTCACCTGGCTCCAGCGCCGGTTGCTCCGGCTGACCCCGAAGGGGGAATGACAGCATGCTTGCTTCAATAAGCCGCCGCGCAATTCTTGGAATCTACGCGGTCATCATCATCGTTCCGCTGACCGTGGTGGGGTTCGGCAGCTTCAAGTCCACGCAGGAACTCTTCGCCGGACCGTTCAGCCTGCCGCAGTCCCTCTCCCCGGGCAACTACGCCGAAGTGATCGGCGGCCAGGACCTCGGCTCGTCCTTCACCAACAGCGTCATTGTCACCGCCATTTCCGTCCCCCTCACGCTGTTGCTGGCCAGCCTGGCCGGGTACGCCATCTCCCGGCTCAAGGGGTTTATCGCCTGGGCCATCTTCGGCTTCCTGGTCTTGGGCATGGCCATCCCGGCGCAGGCCAACATGGTGCCGCTGTACGTCCTGTTTGGCCGGCTTGGCCTGCTGGACAGCCTGGCCGGCCTTATCGTGGCCAACGTGGTGTCCACCCTGCCCATCGCCGTCTTTATTCTCGGCGGGTTTATGCGGACCCTGCCCAAGGAACTCTACGAGGCTTCCTCGATTGACGGGAGCGGGCCATGGAAGACCTACGCGTCCATCGCCCTGCCGCTCTCGGCCCCGTCCGTTGCTGCCGCAGCCATCTTCCTGTTCGTGATCCACTGGAACGAACTGCTCTACCCGCTGCTGTTCATCCAGTCACCGGGCAACCGGACCCTGCCGCTGGCACTGCTCAGCTTCCAGGGCGAGTTCCAGACAAACTACCCACTCCTGTTCGCCGGCGTCATCCTGGCGTCCCTGCCCGTGGTGGTGGCGTACGTCTTCCTGCAGCGCTACTTCGTTGCCGGCATCACCGCGGGTGCCACCAAGGGATGAGTGCCCTGGACCTCCACCTGCCAAACGAAAGGCAACACACGTGAACCTGAAATCAGCCCGCCACCTGGTGAATGGAACCTGGCACTCCGCCGGCACCACCAAGGATGTCACCGACCCCGGAAACGGCAGCATCGTCGGTGAAGTGGCCTGGGGCACCGCCGACGACGCAACTGCGGCCGCAGACGCCGCGGCCGCAGCCTTCGGGTCTTGGTCCCGGACCACCGCGCGCAGCCGGGCAGACTTGCTCCGGAACGCCGCCGACCTGCTGGCCGAACGCCGCGACGAACTGGCCCACACCCTGGCCCTGGAAGCCGGAAAACGGCTCCCGGAAGCCCAGGGTGAGGTGGACTTCTCGGTGGAATACTTCCGCTGGTTCGCCGAGGAAGTCCGCCGCTCGACCGGCACCGTCAGCCCGCCCGAACTCCACGGCCGCCGCCACCTCAGCCTCCGCAAGCCCATCGGCGTCGCCCTGAGCCTGACGCCGTGGAACTTCCCGGTGTCCATCCAGGCGCGCAAACTCGCCGCAATGCTGGCGGCCGGCTGCACCGTGGTGGGCCGCGTGTCCGAAAAGGCGCCGCTGGCGGCCACCGGCCTGTTCGAGGTGCTGCACGACGCCGGGTTCCCCGCCGGCGTCGTCAACCTGGTCCACGGCCCCTCGCGCGAAATCACCGCCGCCCTGCTTCGGCACCCCGCCGTGCGGGCCGTCAGTTTCACCGGCTCCACCGGCGTGGGCCAGCAGATCATGGCGTCGGCCGCTGAGCGCGTGGTCCGCCCGCTGCTTGAACTGGGCGGCAACGCGCCGTTCATCGTCTTTGCCGACGCGGACCTGGACGCCGCCGTCGACGGTGCCGTCCTGGGTCGGCTCCGCAACACCGGCCAGTCATGCGTGGCAGCGAACCGCTTCCTGGTCCAGGACAGCATCGCCGAGGAATTTTCGCAGAAACTGGCGGCGCGGTTCGACGCCATGAGCATCGGCCACGGCGTTCCCGACGACGGTTCCAGCGTTCCGGACCTCGGTCCCATGATCGACGCCGAACGGGTGGCCGCCGTCCAGGCCCTGGTGGACGACGCCCTCGCCCGCGGCGCCCACCGCGTCACCCAGCGGACCGATGTTCCGGCGCACGGCGCGTTCATGGCCCCCACACTGCTCACGGACGTCCCTGACGACGCACCTCTGGTGAGCGAAGAAGTGTTCGGCCCAGCGGCCGGCGTCGTGACCTTCACTTCGGACGAGGACGCCATCCGCAAGGCGAACGCCACCGAGATGGGCCTCGCCGCTTACCTCTGGAGCCGCGATCCCAAGCGGGCCTGGGACATCCCCGAACGATTGGAGGCCGGCATCGTAGGCGTCAACGATCCCCTGCCGTCCGTGGCTTTTGCGCCGATGGGCGGGGTCAAGCAGTCCGGCCTCGGCCGCGAAGGATCGGACCTGGGCATCGAGGAATTCGAGGAGGTCCAGTACGTGGCCTGGAGGCCGTAAATGCTGACCACCGGGCTGGTGCTGGGCGCCGTCGTCATGGGAGCCGGGATGCAGCGCATCACCGGCATGGGCTTCGCGCTGGTGGCTGCTCCCTTCCTGGTCCTGCTCCTGGGTCCGGTGGAAGGGGTGGTGCTGGTGAACGTCTGCGGTGCCGTGACGGCGGGGGCCATCATCTTCCGGGTGGTGCGGGACATTGACTGGAAGCGTTACGTGGCATTGGCGGCGTCGGCGCTGCTGGGGATCATCCCGGCAGCTTTCCTGATCCGGCTCATCCCGCCGGCGGTGCTGGAGATCTCCATCGGGGTGCTCCTCGCCGTCGGGCTCACCATTTTGCTTGGCCTAAAGTCCGCCACGCTCACTCCACGCCGCCGCTACCTTTTCACGGCCGGCGGCCTGAGCGGGTTCATGAACACGGCGGCCGGGGTGGGCGGGCCTGCCGTCAGCATGTACTCCATCGCCACCCGGTGGCAGCACAAATCCTTCGCTGCCACAATGCAACCGTACTTTTTTACCATCGGCGTGTTCTCCCTGATCTCCAAAGCCCTCACTGCCCCGGCGACGTTCCCCGCGCTGCCATGGGGAATGTGGGTTGCCGTCGCCGTGGCCTGCCTCGCAGGCCTGGTGCTGGGCGACGTCGCTGCCCGGTTCGTCCCGGCCCGGACCGCCCAGGTCCTGCTGATCGTCCTGGCCTACCTCGGAGCGGCCGCCACCATCATCCGCGGCATGCTCGACGTCGTCGGCTAACAGCCGCCGCTGTACCAACCCCATCCACTCAACCATCAACGAAAGGGCTGCCATGTCTGCCGTTTCCCCACAAGAAAACCTCCTGCGCGTGTCCGCCAGCAAGGGCGAGACCGTCACCCTGACGATTGATGCGGGCGCTCCGGTGACCATCCAGCTTGATGTTGGAGGGCAGTGCAGCTGCGGGGGCACTACCCGTGGCGCCGGCGCATACACAGATACCGACTTCGGCACTCACTAATCAAGCATCATTCTCAGTTTGCACCCGCACCATGGAGAGGAAATAACATGACGTGGCTGAACAGTGCCGCTCACGCGCGATGGCTCGAGGCCGAAACCGATCGGCTGATCAATTTCGCCGCCGGTTCAAAGGTGCCCACCGGATTCGGCTGGCTCGACAACAACGGCGCGGTGTTCACCGACAAGCCGACCCACCTCTGGATTACCGCGCGTATGGTCCATAGTTTCGCCGTCGCTGCCCTGATGGGACGGCCAGGCGCGGCGACGCTCGTCGACCACGGCATTGCTGCGCTCAACGGAGTCTTCTACGATGATGAGTTTGGCGGCTGGTACGCCGAGGTAGACGGGAACGGACCGGTAAACGACACGAAGTCCGGCTACCAGCACTCCTTCGTGCTGCTCGCTGCTGCCAGCGCCGTTGCGGCCAAGCGCCCGGGCGCCAGGGAATTGCTCGACGAGGCGCTGCGAATCGCCGACACGAAGTTCTGGGACCACGACGCCGGCATGTGCTTCGACTCCTGGAACCGGGAATTCACGGAAACTGAAGCATACCGGGGTGGGAACGCGAGCATGCACTCCGTCGAGGCGTACCTCATCGTCGCCGATGTGACCGGGGAAAACCGCTGGCTCGAACGGGCCCTCCACATCGCCGAGGTGCTCATCCACGACTTTGCGCGCAACAACAACTACCGGGTTTTCGAGCACTTCGACCCGGAGTGGAACCCCATGCCGGAGTACAACACCGACGACCGGGCCAGCCAGTTCCGCGCGTACGGCGGAACCCCCGGCCACTGGGTTGAGTGGGCACGCCTGCTCCTGCACGTCCGTGCCGGGCTCGAAGCCCGCGGCATAGAGGTTCCGCCCTGGCTGCTGGAGGATGCACGGGGCTTGTTCGACGCCGCCATCCGCGACGCCTGGGAACCGGACGGTCATCCGGGATTTGTGTACACCGTCGACTGGGAAGGCAAGCCGGTTGTCACCACCCGCATCCGCTGGGTTCCCGCCGAGGCAATTGGAGGCGCGGCAGCCCTCTACATCGCCACCGGCGACAAGAAGTATGCAGACTGGTACGAGCGGATCTGGGACCACGCCCGCGACTGGTTCATCGACTACGAGCACGGGTCCTGGAAGCAGGAACTCGACGAGAACGGCAATGTCACCTCGACCGTGTGGTCCGGCAAGGCGGACATCTATCACCTCTGGCACTGCCTTGTGGTCCCGCGACTTCCACTGGCACCCGGGCTTGCTCCAGCAGTCGCGGCCGGCCTGCTCGATGCACGGATTGCTGCGCCCAGGTAACACGAGGAACCTGCGGCCCGCCGATTTCGTGGGTCCTGCGGAAAGCCGCTAATTAGACACCCAGCAACCCAGAATAGGTGACCACACTGGTCACCTATTCTGGGTTGTACGGACGCCTCCTTCAGTGCACTATCCGCCCCACCCGCCGGGACCTGCTCGATGAACTGAAGCGACGGCATGGAGCACGAATGGGATGTCATCAAAACAAAGGATGACGAACGTAACAACTCACGATTTGGCCAACTGGCGCAGTCGCCCAACCCTAATACGAAAGTCGTAGTCCATAGACGAGTTGCGGAGTCGGACAGGCCGGTGGTGAAAATGGGCGCGTCCCCACTACAGACGTGCTGCCGCCGTTTTCGAACGTGCCGACACCCTCCATGCTGTGCATGAAGACGAACGATAGGTATGCCGAGGGCCTGCTACGTGAAGGTGACGCTGCTCCATCCAGCGCCTGTTGCGAGAGACTCGGTGCACAAGCCAAAAAGACTTTCGAAAGTCAAGCTTTGTCAACAGCAAAAAAGGCCTCTGAGCTGCGGTAACACTGTGCCCGAGGTGGGACTCGAACCGCATTCCAGGCCTTGCAAACACTGGGCTCCCGCGCAAACATGCGGAATCCGGCCCAGTCCGGCCGTCGTCATCGCCTACGGCGAAGCTTTGGCCGGCAAGACCATCGTGGACATCACCAATCCCGTGACCTTCGATTCCCTCGTTGTCGAACCCGGCAACTCAGCCGCCGAAGACATCGCACGGCTCGCACCGGCAGGCTCGAACGTCGTCAAGGCCTTCAACACGACCTTTGCGGGAACGCTGGCTGCCGGCCAGTCAGGTGGGCAGCCGCTGGATGTCTTCATCGCCGGAGACAATGCCAATGCCATCGCAGCCGTCAGCAACCTCGTCAGCGGCGGCGGCATGCGCCCGCTCGTCGTCGGTCCACTCAAGCGCGCACGGGAATTCGAGGGCTTCCAGTTCGTCCTAATGACCATGCAGGCAAACCCCGAGTTCTCCGATTTCAACTGGGACACCGGCCTCCTGGTCACCAAGTAGTTTCACCGGGCGACAGCACCCGGACGCAGGAAGAGGACGACGGCGGGTGCGCACCCGCCGTCGTCCTCTCATGTGTGAGGTGATCAACACCTGGCAGTCGGGAGACTGCCTGTCAGCTAAAACACAATGACCGGCTTGATGACAGTTCCGTTTGCGGAGTCCTCGAAGCCCTGATTGATCTCGTCCAGACTGTAGTTGCGCATCAGCTTGTCCATTGGGAAGCGGCCTTCCTTCCACAACTCGATAAGCTTGGGAATGAACACCTGCGGCACAGAGCTGCCTTGAACGATGGTTTTGAAGGTCCAGCCTTTGACCAGCGAAAGTCCGATCTCGAAGGAGACCTCAGTCCCGGGCTTGGCCGCCCCGACCAGGGCGAGTGTGCCGCGGAGGGCAAGAGCGTCGGCCGCCTTGCGGAGCAGCTCCGGCCGGGCCGTCGTATCGATGACGTAATCAGCACCGCGGCCGTCCGTAAGGCGAAGGATCTCGTCCGTGAGGTCATGTTCCTTGGTGTTGACCACGTCCGTCGCTCCGAGTTCCTTCGCCAGGTCAAGCCGGGATGTGTGGATGTCCACGGCAATGATTCGATCGCACCCCGCTACCGCTCCGGCCATAATGGCCCCGGACCCGACCGCACCGGTACCAATAACCACGAGAGTACTGTTCAACGCCGGCTTCAGTTCATTGAACACGGCACCGGCTCCGGTCTGGATGCCGCAGCCCAAGGGGGCGACGATCTCGAGCGGGACATCGGAGCCGATCCGCACGACGCTCTCCTCAACAACGTTGGCGTAGGTTGCGAAGGACGACTGGCCGAAGAAATGTGAGGAAATCACTTCCCCGTCCTTGCCCAGCGCAGTGGTTCCGTCTGTCCGCCTGCCGCCGAAGTCAGCCGCGAAGAGGTTCTCGCAGTACGCCATCTCGCCGGATCGGCAACGGTCGCATTTACCGCAGTACGCGGCGGCCAACAGGACATGGTCCCCTGGTTTCACGGTCGTGACTGATGCCCCAATCCTCTCCACGATTCCAGCGCCCTCGTGCCCCAGGACGGCGGGCAAGGGGGTCGGATAAACCTGGTCGCGGACGATTGCGTCGGTATGGCAGACACCCGTGGCCACCATTTTTACGAGAACTTCATTCGAACGAAGTTCATCGAGCTCAAGTTCTTCAATTGTGAGCGGCTGCCTCGGCTCGCGAGCTACTGCTGCGGTTACCTGCATGGTCATGTCATTCCTCAAAGGATTGTTCGGTTTGTTTCTGAAGCAGTTGGATCTAGAACGGGTACTGCTGGTCAGACTGCTCCAGAGTGATCCACTTCAGCTCCGTGAACTCATTGATGACTGCTCGGCCGTCAAACCGGCCATAGCCGCTGTTTTTCATGCCACCGTACGGAGCCTGGGCTTCGTTCTGGACGGTCGCCCCGTTGACGTGGACGTGGCCGGCCTGGATCTGCATTGCAACCTGCAGGGCCCGGGTAGTATCCGCACCAAAGACGGCAGCGGCCAAGCCATACTCAGTGTCATTTGCTACTTGGATGGCCTCTTCGACTCCGGAAACGCGGACCACCGTGGTAATCGGGCCGAAGGTTTCCTGGTCGTAAATGGACATTTCCGGGCTTACCCTGTCCACGATGGTGGCAGACATCGACGCACCCGTGGCGTGATTCCCAGCCACGATTTCAGCCCCCCTAGCCAAGGCGTCATCGATAAGCCCGTTGATCCTGGTTCCTGATTCAGCGCGGATCATTGGGCCGACGATGCAGCCTTCGTCTGTCATAGGGTCGCCGGCGCTCAACTGCGCTGCGCGCGCCGCGAACTTATCAACAAACTCGTCGGCGACGCTCTCGTCAACCACGAAACGTTCGGTGGACATACAGATTTGTCCCTGGTACAGAAATGAACCGAAGACAGCCGCGTTGACGGCGCCGTCGATGTCGGCATCGTCCAGGACCACGAACGGTGCCTTGCCGCCGAGCTCCAGCAGTACGGGCTTGAGGTAGCGGGCAGCCTTCTCGGCAATAATGCGCCCCACCGCCGTTGAACCGGTGAAGTTTATCCGGCGGACCGCCGGGTGCGCGATGATCGCTTCCACCACCCGGTCAGAGTCCTCGGCAGTACTTGTCAGGAAGTTCAGGACGCCGGCAGGTACACCGGCCTCGTGCAGGACCTCCGCAATGATCGCATGGGTCTTCGGGCTGGTTTCCGAAGCGCGGAAGACCACGGTGTTGCCGCAAACGATGGGGTAGGCAATGGCCCGGGCTGCAAGCACGCCGGCTCCGTTCCAGGGCGCCATACTGAGAACAACGCCAGCGGGCTGCCGCACAGTCATCGAGAGTGTGCCCGGCTTGTCCGTCGGAAGGGTCTCACCTTGAATCTGCGTGGCAAGTCCAGCCGCTTCACGGAACAGCTGCGCGGTGAGGAACACATTGAATCCGGCCCAGAGCTGCGCTGCACCAACTTCGGCCATCATCGTCTCAATGAACTCCGGCCCTCGCCGCTCCATGATTTCCGCGGCCTTCAGCATTACAGCGCGTCGTTCAGTCGGGCCGGTGGTCGACCATGTCGTGAACGCCTTGGCCGCAGACTCCACCGCATCCAGGGCGTCGTCCACGCCCGCTGCTGAACTTTCGGTCACGAGGGCGCCCGTCAGAGGGTGCCGCCGTTCGAACGTCCTGCCTTCGCGGCCGTCACGAGGCTGGTTATCAATGATGAGTTGCGTTTGCAAGGGAGCTCCTTTGTTGGTGAGTTGCCGGGCCGCAGTTGGCTCGGCTCGAGGATGCGGTTCTTAGTGCTGGACGGTGCCGTTTGATGCGAAGGTTTCAGGAGTTCCTGGAGCTGGGTCCTTGGGTTCGGATTCGGGCAGGCGAGGCACAGCGAGGACGGCAACGACGCCGATGGCGGCGGCGATCGCCCACACAGAGAAGTTGATGAAATTGCCGAGCCCGGCTGCCACGAGAACACCACCTCCTGAAATTGCCAGGACGGCGCCGATGCGCCCCACGCCGAGGGTGATTCCGAGGGCGGTGGCCCGCGTTGAGCCGGAGAAGTAGGTTGCCACGAAGCCGTTGACAAGTATCTGAGCACCCACTGATCCGAATCCGACCACCGCAACCAGGGCGTACATAGCCACAAGAGGCATGATGCCGGTTCCCATAAGAACCAATGCGATTCCGGAGCTGGCAAAGGCGACGGCCGTTACCCGGCGGGGACCGAACCGGTCAGCCAGACGGGAAGATACCAGAACACCTACAACGGCCCCGATGTTTACCGTGAGCAAGAAAGTCAGTGAAGAAGCCAAAGAGTACTTGGCAATCACCATGAGCTGTGGCAGCCAGGTGTTCAGCCCGTAGACGAGCGTCTGGCCACAGATTCCGGCCAGGCAGAACAGGATCATTGCGCCAAGCAGACGTCCAGTCAGCAGCGTGCGGAAACGCCCGGTTTCGGGGGCATCCGTGTGAACCCGTGCCGGAGGCAGCAGTTCAAGCCCGTATTCGGCGACGATGCGCTCCGCGTTGAACCGGTCGCCTCTCGCTGCCAGGAAGGCCGGGGATTCGGGAAGGAACTTGAAGAGCAGCGGGACCACGGCGATGAGGGGAATGCCACCTAAGG
The DNA here is from genome assembly GCF_055412785.1 of Pseudarthrobacter lactosi. Lineage (NCBI taxonomy): Bacteria > Bacillati > Actinomycetota > Actinomycetes > Micrococcales > Micrococcaceae > Pseudarthrobacter > Pseudarthrobacter lactosi. The sequence continues at coordinate 263,198 of NZ_JBVAYS010000001.1, read as the reverse complement.
CCAGCATTCCCTGGAATCCAAGAGAGGGCAGGAACGCAAGGGCCAGAAGCGCGGCCAGAATACCTCCGACGGCGTAGCCGGAGAACATCAGGGCGTTGTTGAAGTTGCGCCGGTTAGTCTTTGAGAACTCCACAGTCAATGCGATCGCCGTCGGAATGACACCTCCCAGTCCGAGGCCTGCCAGGAAGCGGAACAGACCAAAAAGTTCAGGTGTCGGTGCCCAGGCGGTCAAAAGCATCAGAGACGAGAAAGCCGCGATGGAAACCATCATGACTTTCCGGCGGCCGACGATGTCGGTGAGGTATCCGATAAGAATGGCGCCAATGAACATGCCAGCCAAGGCGTAACTGCCTATGGCGCCGGTCTCAACTGGCGTCAAGCCCCAAGGCTCGTACGCCAGGAGCTTGGGAACGATTGCGCCATAGACAACCAGGTCATAGCCGTCGAAGACGATGGCGAGGAAGCACAAAAAGATGACTACGCCGGGTGATTTGCGCGGTCGGGCCGAGGTTGAAGACTGCGGGAATGTCATGGGGAGCTCCAGGTGATATACACAACGTTGTGATGTGCCAGAGATATGGGCGCGATCAGCTGTGATCTGACGCACAACTGAATGTAACATGGAAATGTTGTTCGTCAATAGAGTTGTTGCACGTTTCCGGTTTGATGATCTCTCAGGTAGTGAAGAGTTAGAGGAGCCCTATGCAGTGGAAACCCAGAGCGTTGATCCTGGATTTATTCGGGGACTACCTCCGATATGCCGGCAGCGAGGTCCGGCTTGCCGACATCACGGAACTCCTCGCAGTCTTCGACATCGAAGCCGCCACGGTCCGCGTCAATCTATCCCGCCTGCGCAAGGAGGGCTGGTTCACCACGAGGAGGGTAGGCCGGGAAACGGTCTACTCCCTCACCCCGCACATGCTGGACATCCTCAACGAGGGACGCGAGCGGATATTCCGACGACGGGACGAGGCATGGGAGGGGCGTTGGACCATGGCCATTTACCAGGTCCCTGAATCGGAACGCGCCGTCCGCGAACAGCTTCGGAAGCAGCTCGCATGGCACGGCTTCGGCCAGCTGTCACCGTCAACCTGGCTGAGCCCGCACAACCTCCTCGCGGAAGTCCGTGAAATCGCCGCCGAGAACCCGCTGGCAAAAGTGGACGCCCTATGGTGCGGAACCGGCGACCTCAAGGAAGACAGGGGCCTGGCTGCGCGATGCTGGGATTTGGAGCAGCTGGGCGCGGACTATCAACATTTCATTAGGACGTACGCACCGCTCAATGACGAAGCACTGAGTGCAGGCAAGGACGGTCGGACGGCCCTCATCGAACGGATGCATGTCATTGGCGACTTCCGCCGCTTTCCGTTCCGGGATCCGCACCTTCCGTCTGAGCTGCAGCCCGCGGACTGGCCCAGCCGCGAGGCCTATACGCTCTTCGGCGCAGTGCACCGACAACTCGGCCCCGCAGCGACAGAGTTCGTTTCCGGCATCATTGGGCAGCCCGTAGCCCGGGGTCAGGAAGTAGCTTCGTAGTCAGGAGTCCACCCCGCCCGTGAGGTATTTGTAACAAAAAGTTGACGTCGCACGCATATGCGTTACATACTCAATACGAGACCTATCTCACTGACTTCCCCTAAATCTAGAAGGTGGCATCGATGGCACTTCGCGTAGCCTGCATTGGCGGCGGTCCCGGCGGACTGTTCTTCTCAACCCTGTTCAAGCAAACCGTTCCGGCCGCCGAGGTCGTGCTCTTTGAACGGAACCAGGCCACTGACGCCTTCGGCTTCGGGGTGGTCTTCTCTGACGCCACCTTGACCAGGATCAACGAGGCTGATCCTGTGGTCCACGATGGACTGCGGGACTTCGGCACCCACTGGGATGATATCGAGGTCTGGCTCAAGGGCGAACAGAAGTCCTTCGCCGGCAACGGCATGGCAGCCATCTATCGCAAGACCCTCCTCCAGCTTATGCAGGAACGGGCCGCGGAAGCCGGCGTCGATATGCGCTTTGGCCAGTACGTTCCGGACCTGACCCAGCTCGCAGACTTTGACGTGATCGTCGGCGCAGACGGCGCGAACTCTTCGACCCGCGAACAGCTCGGCGAAGGCCTGGGTCACACTTCCGAGACGGCTGCGGCCAAATTCATCTGGTTCGGGACGAGCCACAAATTCAAGGGCATGACCTTCCTGCACCGGAAGAGCGAGTTCGGCAACTTCGCCGTCCACGGCTACCCGATCAGCGAGGACCTCAGCACCTTCATCGTCGAAACCGATGAGGAAACCTGGCGCAAGGCCGGACTCGACGAATTCGATGTTAGCCAGCCCCCGGGACCGTCGGATTTGAAGACACAGCGCTTCCTCGAAAAGCTTTTCGCTGAGGACATTGCCGGTGAACCGCTGGTCGCCAACAGCTCCCGCTGGGCGAACTTCCGCACCCGCCGGACCCACTCCTGGCACAAGGGCAACGTCGTCCTGCTCGGCGACGCCGTGCATACGGCGCACTTCTCCGTAGGGTCCGGCACCAAAATGGCCATGGAAGATGCCATCACCCTTGTCCGGGAAGTAGCTGCGCACCAGGACGACCTCGAAACTGCCTTCACTAACTATGAAACCGAGCGTCAGCCCCAGGTTGCCAAGATCCAGAACCAGGCACGTGGCGGACTGAGCTGGTGGGAGCACTTCGGCAGGTACTACAACTCCTTCGCTCCCACCCAGTTCACCTTCCACTTCTTCTCCCGCAGCATCGACATCGACAAGATCCGACAGCGTGATGCAGGCTTTGTTCAGTCGGTGGAAGAAGACTGGCTGGCCCGGCTCGGCCACACGCCACTGGAAACACCGCTCGACGCCGGATCGGTCCGGTTCGGCGGCCGCTCGCTCTCCCTTACCCAGCAGGATGGCCAGGCCGTCCTGACCGGTGCCGGCGGGAGTATTGCCCTGGTCACCGACCCGGCCTACGCCAACTCCAGCACGGCACTGCTGCTCACCGCCCCGGATACCGAAGACGGCCTGGCCGACGCGTTCGACCGGCTGACGCCGCAGGCTGCAGCTGTCGTAATCCAGGGCGGCACCCCGTTCACCCGCATCCTTTTGTCCGAGGAAGCCCGCCTCGGCCACGGCCTGACGAGCGTGATCGTGGACGATCGCGGACCTGTGTCCGCCCTGACACTGGTCCTCTCCGGCCGTGCAGACGCCGTAGCCACCACCACCACCACGGAGGCAAACGATGCATAGCCTGACCCCGCTGTTTGAACCCCGCGGCATCATCGTCGTCGGCGCCTCGTCCAGCCCGGACAAACTTGGCGCCGTCATGGCGCAGTCGCTCTCCCAGTACCCGGCACCCGTTGAACTGGTGAACAGCCGCGGTGACAACGGGATGCACACCAGCATCGCCGCAGCCGCGGCCGCCATCCCCGGCGGCCCCGATCTGGCTGTGCTCTGCGTCCCTGCGGCTGCTACCGCACAAGCCCTGTTGGACAGCGCAGCCAACGGTGCCAAAGCCGCCCTCGTCTGCGCCGGCGGGTTTGCCGAAGCCGGCGGACCCGGCATCGAATTGGACCAGGACGTCAAGGCAGCTGTCCGGGGAACCGGCATCCGCCTGCTCGGCCCGAACACCTCGGGCTTCTTCGTCCCCCACCGGAACCTGAGGGCGAGCTTCGTCCCCGGCGTCGCAGAACTGGAACCCGGTTCGGTGGCCGTGGTGGCCGCCAGCGGCGGAGTCAACCACGTCCTGGCCTTCCACCTGCAGCGCGCCGGAGTGGGCGTCAGCCTCGCCGTCGGCATCGGTGCCGGCACGGACATCACCGCACCCGATGTCCTGGACTACCTGATCTCCGATCAGCAAACCAAAGCGGTTGCCCTGCACTTGGAGACCGTCGCCGACGGGCCAGCCCTGGTCGACGCCGTCGCACGCCTCAGTGCCGTCAAGCCGGTCGCTGCGCTGATCGTCGGCCAGAACGATGTGTCCGAATTTGCCCAGTCCCACACCGGGGCACTGGCAACCTCCTGGCGCACCACCCGAGCCGTCCTTAAACAGGCAGGCGCTGTGATCGTCGACGACGAAAACCAGCTGATTGCCGCCGTCACCGCCCTCGCCGGCCGCCGCCTGACACCCGCGGCCAACCCCGGAGTGGGACTCATCACCGGACAGGCTGGTCCAGGCCTGCTGATCGCCGACGCCCTCCACAGCGCCGGCGTGACGCTGCCACGCCTGACCCAGGCGAGCCAGGACACCATCGGCGCACTGTTACCGCCGATGACATTCCAGGCCAACCCCGTTGACACCGGACGTCCAGGACCCGGCTACGAGAAAATCGTGGCAGCCGTCGCCGCAGACCCGGCCATCGACGTCGTCGCCGTTTACGGACTGACCGAACCCGTGGCCGACCTACCGGCGTCCGTTGCAGAGTCCGGTGCGGCAGAGGCCCTGCCGTTCCTGATCGGAGTCGACGGACCCGACGGCGACGTTGAACGCGCCCGCAAATCCGCCCAACTCCGTGGCCTACCGCTGATCACCGGACCGACCTCGCTGGCCCACGGCATTGCCGCTCTGGTCAACGACGCCCGGGGACAGTTCCAGCGCGCCGATGCTACGTCCGGCTCCTTCGCCTGGCCGGACGTGCAAGGACCCTGGGACGAGAACCGCGCCAAGGAACTCCTCGGCGCCCTCGGCATCGCCACCCCCGCACGCCGCAGCTGCAGCACCCGTGCTGCTGCCCAGGAGGCACTCGCCGAGCTCGGCGGCCCGGTGGCCGTGAAGCTGCTCGACGCCGCCGTCCTGCACAAGACCGAGATCGGCGGCGTGCACCTCGGGGTCAACTCCGCGGAAGCCATGGACCGCGCCCTGGACGGCCTTGAGGCTGCCGGAGCCCGCGAGTTCCTGATCGAAGCCATGGCCCCGTCCGGGGTGGACCTGGTTGTCGGTGTTCGCCGTGACCCTGTGTTCGGACCGATCGCGGTTCTTGGTTTGGGTGGCACCGCGGCCGAGGTCTTCGCCGATATCGCCATCCGTTCCGCTCCCCTCTCGGATCAGGCAGCAGAGGGCATGCCCAACGATCTGCAGGCCCGCGAACTCTTGTATGGCTTCCGCTCCGGGCCAATGCTGGATACAACGGAACTGGCTGGCCTTTTGGTCAAACTCGGCGATGCGCTCGTCTCCAATGACGCAATCGCTGAGATCGAAATCAATCCCCTGCGCCTGACCCACCAAGGACTCGTGGCGCTCGATGCCGTAGTTATCAATGTCGAGGAGGACATGAAATGACAAGCCATACCAGCGGGGGCACCACCCCCTGGCCAGCCGACCTGGCCGCGGAGTTCCGCGCCAAGGGCTACTGGGAGGACCGCGCACTGGGCAGCTACATCCTCGAAACAGCCGACCGGTTGCCCGAGAAGATCGCAATCGTCGACGGCGACGTGCGGCTCACCTACGCAGAACTTGCCAACAGGATGGATGCCGCCGCCGAACGGCTCCTGCAGTTGGGACTGAAAGCGGACGACCGAATCATGGTCCAGCTGCCCAATGGCTGGCAGTTCGCGCTGCTGACCCTGGCGTGCTTCCGCGCCGGGATCATCCCGGTCATGGCGCTGCCGGCACACCGGCAATACGAGCTGTCCTTCCTCACCGAACTCTCGGAGTCCCGTGCAATCGCCGTCCCCGATGTCATCAAGGACTTTGACCACCAGGCGCTGGCTGAGGATCTGGCCTCCACGATTCCGTCTTTGGAAATCATCCTCGTTTCCGGCGTAGCCCATCCCCTCAATGCGCGGCTTGAGGAAGTCCTCGCTCCCGGCAAGGACCAGGCGGGAGCGCGGGCCCGGCTGGACGCCTCCGCTCCGTCACCGGACTCCCCCGCCCTGTTTCTCCTCTCGGGAGGCACCACAGGCCTGCCGAAGCTCATCACCAGAACCCACAATGACTACGCCTACAACATCAAGGCAACGTCAGTGCCCACCGGTGTCGCCGAGGACACGGTATATCTCGGCACCCTTCCGGCCAGCCACAATTTCCCCTTGGCCTGCCCGGGCATCCTGGGCATCCTGTTCGCCGGCGGCAGGGTGGTCATGCTGCCGAGTCCTGAACCACGCAAGGCCTTCGCTGCCATCGAGCGTGAAAAAGTAACTCTTTCAACGGCAGTTCCCGCCGTCGCCCAGCGATGGATCGAGCACCAGGAAGAAACCGGCGGCAATCAGCTGGGGAGCCTGGAAGTCATCCAGGTAGGGGGTTCGCGCCTGCCTGACGAAATCGCGCGGAAGGTCAAGCCTGTCCTCGGCGCCACCCTGCAACAGGTCTTCGGCATGGCCGAGGGGCTCATCAACACCACACGACTGGACGATCCCGAAGACGTCATCTGCACAACGCAGGGACGTCCAGTGTCCGAAGCCGACGAGGTCCGGATCGTTGACGAGGCCGGCAATGACCTTCCTGACGGTGTGGCCGGTTCCATCCTGACCCGCGGACCGTACACACCCCGCGGCTATTACAGGGCAGCCGAAGCTAACGTGCGCGCCTTCACTCCCGACGGCTGGTACGCCAGCGGTGACATCGTGGAGCGCCGGCCCGACGGGAACCTGATTGTTCAAGGCCGCGACAAGGACATGATCAACCGGGGTGGTGAAAAGATCTCGGCCGAAGAGATCGAAAGCCTGGTCTACCGGATAGACGATGTCACCATGGCCGCCGCAGTCGCCATGCCGGATCAGGTTCTCGGCGAAAAGCTTTGCCTGTACATCACTGTCAAACCCGGCACCGAAGTAACGCTGGAACAGATCCGGGAGATGCTGCACCAAACCGGCGTGGCGGCCTTCAAGATTCCCGAACACCTGGTGGTCGTAGACGAGCTGCCTGCCACAAAGGTCGGCAAGATCAACAAAAAAGAACTCCGCGCCGACATAGCGGAACGGCTGGCTACTGCCAGCTCCCACGCAAAGTAGAGGATTGCCATGACTGAGAACCTGACGCATGAATCCGTGGCTGCCAACCACTCCGTGCCGGAGCCGTCCCCGGAGGAGGCTGCCCAGCTCGAGCAGCTGTACCGTGACTTCGAGGCCGAGAACCTGATTCCGCTGTGGACGGAAATCGGCGATCTGATGCCGATGGTCCCGACGCCGAAGGCGGTACCGCACGTGTGGCGGTGGAACGACCTGTACCCCCTGGCCGCACGTGCCGGTGACCTGGTTCCCGTGGGCCGCGGCGGGGAACGCCGCGCAATCGCCTTGGCCAACCCGGGCCTGTCCGGCACACCCTACGCCACGCCCACGCTCTGGGCCGCGATCCAGTACCTGGGTGCCCGCGAGACCGCACCGGAGCACCGCCACTCCCAAAACGCATTCCGGTTCGTCGTCGAGGGCGAGGGGGTCTGGACTGTGGTGAATGGCGATCCGGTGCGCATGTCCCGTGGTGACTTCCTGCTCACACCGGGGTGGAACTTCCACGGCCACCACAACGACACCGACTCCCCGATGGCCTGGATCGATGGCCTGGACATCCCGTTTGTGCACTACGCCGACGCCGGGTTCTTCGAGTTCGGCACCGAACGCGTCACCGACGAAGCCACCCCGGATATTTCCCGGTCCGAGCGGCTCTGGGCCCACCCCGGCCTCCGGCCGCTCTCGGGCCTGGATGACACCACTAGCTCCCCCATCGCCGCGTATCGGTGGGAATACACGGACAGGGCATTGACCGAGCAGCTGCTGCTCGAGGATGAAGGCCACCCCGCCACTGTCTCTCAGGGTCACGCCGCCGTCCGGTATACGAACCCGACCACCGGCGGGGACGTGATGCCCACCATCCGGGCCGAATTCCACCGCCTCCGCGCCGGCGCCACCACCGAAGCCGTCCGCGAAGTCGGCTCCAGCGTCTGGCAGGTCTTCGAGGGCTCCGGCACGGTGGTCCTGGATGGCGAGACCAAGGTCTTGGCCAAGGGCGACCTCTTCGTAGTCCCATCCTGGGCGGCATGGTCGCTGCAGGCCGACACCCAGTTTGATTTGTTCCGGTTCAGCGACGCCCCCATTTTCGAACGCCTGAACTTCAACCGCACCTACACCGAAGGACGCAACAACGCATGAGACTCCTCACCCTCCGCACCGAAACCGGCACCGGCAGCAGCACCAACACCGTGGCGGTCCGCCAGGACGGCGATACCCTCACCGAGATCGACGGGTTCACCGACGTCGGGGCCCTCCTGAAGGACCCCGCTTGGGAAACCACCGCGAAGGCCGCCAACGGCGCAACCCATGCCCTCGACGGCGCTGACCTCGCCGCCGTCGTCCCCTCCCCCGGCAAGATCATCTGCGTGGGCCACAACTACCGCAACCACATCAAGGAAATGGGGAGGGAAGTCCCCGAGTACCCCACCCTGTTCGCCAAGTACGCCGAGTCCTTGATCGGCCCAAATGACGACCTGGCCCTGCCGCAGGAATCCGACTCCGTGGACTGGGAAGCCGAACTCGCCGTGGTCATCGGCAAGAAGGGTCGCCGGATCGGCGAAGCTGACGCAGCAGACCACATTGCCGGTTACGCGGTCCTGAACGATGTGTCCATGCGTGACTACCAGTTCCGCACCATCCAGTGGCTGCAGGGCAAGACCTGGGAGAAGTCCACCCCGTTCGGCCCCGCCCTGGTCACTAAAGACGAGTTCACCGCCGGCCCGCTGATGACCAGCGCCGTGGACGGGGACATCCAGCAGCAGACCCCCACATCCGATCTGGTCTTCACCCCCGAATTCCTGGTCTCCTACATCTCCACCATCATCACCCTGAACCCGGGTGACGTCATCGCCACCGGCACCCCTGGCGGGGTGGGCCACGCCCAGGACCCCAAGCGCTACCTGCAGGAAGGCCAGGTCCTGGTCACAACCATCGAAGGGCTCGGACAGTTGAAGAACCGCGTGGTCAAGGAAGCCTGATGGTCGCCCGCCACGACCAAACCACCGACCCGGCGCTCCTGCAGTCCTTGCTGCAGGCGCGCCGGGGCACCGCGTTCTTTGCCCGCAAACTCAACGAACTTTCCGACGCAGAGCTCGACGGCGGCACCCTCCTTCCCGGCTGGACCCGCCGGTACTTGGTGGCACATGTCGGTTACAACGCCCGCGCTGTCGCCCGCCTGGTCGAATGGGCAGCCACCGGGGTGGAGACACCGATGTATGCCTCCCCCGAGGCCCGAAACCACGAGATCGAGTTCGGCGCCACGCTCTCCCCGATCGCGTTGCGGCACCTTTTTGACCACTCTGCGGTGCACCTGAACGTTGAATGGCGCGACCTGCCGGCCGATGCCTGGCACCACAAAGTTAAGACCGCCCAAGGGCGGATCGTTCCGGCTGAGGAAACGGTGTGGATGCGTACCCGGGAAGTCTGGATGCACGCCGTGGACCTGAATAACGGAGCCACCTTTAGTGACATCCCGGCCCCTGTCTTGGAACGGCTGCTCGAGGACATCACCGGCGCTTGGAAAACCCGGGGCACTGATGCCGGGCTGCTTGTCAAAGTCACAGGCACGGATTCGGCGTTCGGCGACGCCAGTGCCACTGACCCGACGGTCGTCACCGGTGCCCTGGCAGGCGTCGTCCGATGGGCGGCTGGCCGCGGCACCGGTGGTGTGGAGCTTGTCGGGTCGGGCGTCAACAGTACTGTGCCGGCCGCGCCCAAGTGGATCTAGGCCGAAGGGCTTTTGCGATGACGAGAATGTTGATTATTGGACCTCCCGGTTCCGGAAAAGGAACGCAGGCTGAGCGGATTTCCGAGCGCCTCGGCGTTGTTGCGATTTCCACAGGCGATATCTTCCGGGCCAACGTGAAGGGTGAAACACCGCTGGGCGTCGAAGCCAAGAAGTACATGGACGCCGGCGACTTCGTCCCGGACAGCGTCACCAACAAAATGGTTCGGGACCGCCTCAGCGAAGCCGACGTCGAAAGCGGGTTCCTGCTGGACGGGTACCCCCGCACCGCCGCCCAGGTGGACTACCTCGACGAGATCCTCGCCAAGGGCGAAGAGAAGCTCGACGTCGTCCTGCAGCTGACTGCCGACGATGAGGAACTGGTCCACCGGCTCTTCGGCCGGGCCAAGGAAACGGGCCGGAGCGACGACAACGAAGCCGTCATCCGCCACCGCCTTGACCTCTACCACGAGCAGACTGAGGCAGTGGTGGCAAAGTACGCCGAGCGCGGCATCCTCACCCAGGTTGACGGCATCGGCGGCATCGATGAAGTCACCGATCGCGTCATGCAGGCCATCAAGGCAGCACAAGCAGTTTAGCCAGCTCCCTCCAAGCCTTAGTTTTCTCGGCTCCGTATGGCTGAATGGAGGAGGCGCTTCGAAGCATCCGGCTGAGTCGGAAACCAAGAACGGCGCCCGGGACCCGCTTTTGCGGGTTCCGGGCGCATCTTTTTCTTGTGGGCTGGCTGCTTGTTAGGCGAGGGCTTGCCGCCGACGCTGAGCCGCGACGCAATTACTAAGGGATGGTCCGTCGCCCACCCCCTGGCGGGCATCAGCCTCGCCCGTGGAATGGTCATGATCTACGGACCACGGAATATCACCGAAGTCGACATCGTCACCGCCGTCGTCCATGCCAGCTTCGCGTACGCCAGTGCCTCCTTCCCCGCCAGCGACAAGATCGCCTGAGCTGGCGCTTTGCCAAGTCCGCAGACCAAAAATCACGCCAGGGTTGTTCTTGATGGTTTTGGAAGACCTGCCTTTGGACTGCATCGATTTGATCCAGTACGTCAGATGCCGTTAGTCAAGCTTGTCCAACGGGATATGCCCAATGACGTCGGCGATGTGCAGCTTCAACATGGTCTGATACGTGTGCACCGTGCCAACGGAAGGCCGGACCAGAAGGTCGAGGTGCTCTTGAATCGCGGCCGCCACGGTGGGCGCTTTGGATTGGTTCGCAAGCATTGCGTGCTGGGCAATCTCAAATGATTGGTTGTTGGCGTCGAGGAGGCGCTGCAGCGTGCGGGCCTCAGCCGAGGTGGCGAGGGTGATCCCCTCTTACTTTCGCGTCTCGGGGTTCCGCCAGCGGACCGCATAGGACGTGGATCCGTCCGATTTTTTTCGTTCCCGAATGCTGGCCAGACCCAAAATTCTAGGCTTTGTGTGCACAGAAATCGGGCTTTTGTGCGCAGCTTGGAGGCCTAAAAGCCACCTGACCTGGGGAAACACTGTACCCGAGGTGGGACTCGAACCGGGTTCCAGCCCTTGAATTTCCGCCACTCCCCCGAAAACCTCCGCAATCCGGCCCAGTCCGGCGCCGGTACGGCCCAGTCCGTGACCCAGGGTGTGGACACTGTCCACACCCCTTTTTCTGTCTCACGGCGGTAGCACCGGAGCAGGAGAGGACACCCCCGCCGTCGCTCGGCTCCCTGCCTTTCCCGCTCCAAGTCCACGGGTCAGCGGCGACAGCCCGCGCCCAATCAGCGTCTTCGTCTGCTTCAAGAATCGCAATCACGGCCATCTACCTCCTTTCCGTCATCTCATGGCGCAACCGGCAAGAACCGACATGACGCCGCCCCAACAAAGTCTTCACACCGATATTGATCTCCCAATGCCGGCTCGAAACTGTTTCTCAGCGGCGGTGATACGCCGCCGCAATTCCGGCTCAACGACGGGCAGAAGACTCAGGCAGCGGAGGTTCTTGGACAAGCTATGGAACGGGCGACAGCTGATGGTGCCGCAGCGCGGCTGCAGGCTTCTATGAGAACGCCGACGGCGCGTTCCAACGCCGCTGCTTCGAAGGTCATGGAGGGGTGATGCAGCCCGGGTCGGACGTTTGCGCCGACGGCAAGCATGGCAGCCTGGAGCGCGGGGTTCCTTTGGGTGTAGAAGTGGAAGTCATCCGATCCTGAGGTCACAATTCCGGGCTGCAGGTGATCGCTGCCTAATGTCGCGGTGATGGCAGATGCGAGGGCATCTTCAGCTTTGATTCCGATGATGGCCGCGGGCACGGCGTCCCGGAAGTCGAGGTTGATTTCCGAGCCGGTTACGGCAGCCACTGTCTGGCACACCCCGACGAGGCCAGTGTGGAGCGTCGACATAGCTTCATTTGTTTGAGCTCGAAGGTCCACACCGAAGGTGCCGCTGCCCGGGATGACATTGAGGTTCCCTCCGCCGGCCTGCAGCAGGGTCATCTTGGCGGAGCTGGGGACCTGCGGATCGACCTTGAGACGCTTGAGCCCTGCCGAAATTTCGAGTGCCACCTCGACGGCGTTAGCCCCGAGGTGCGGTCTTGCCCCGTGGTGGTCATCTCCTGTGATCGTGCCGTACGCAAAGAGGCATGCACCATGCGAGATGGACGGGGCCAGGAAGGGTGCCGGAAGTTCACTTTCCGGGCGCAGGTGAACACCGAACAGGTACTCCAGGCCGTCCGTTACGCCGAGGGCTGCCACGAGGTCTGCCCCGTTGCCGAGTTCCTCGGCTGGTTGGAAGATGGCGCGCACTGCGCATTTCAGCTGGTCTGCCTGTTCCGCCAGTTCGAGCATCACGGTAGCGACAACGGCCATGTTCGCGTCGTGCCCGCAGGAGTGGACAGCCGCAGTTGTTCCCGCTACTTCCTGCACCAGTGCGTCCATGTCTGCCCTGAGGCCGATGCGCGGCGTGCCTTGTCCAACATCGGCGGTGAAGCCGGGAATGGCCCCGAACTTGCCGATGGTCAAACCTGCAGTTCCCAGCAGTTCGGCCAGGTACTCCGAGGTGCCGTACTCCTTCATGCTGGGTTCGGGGTGGTTGTGCAAGTGTGTCCATATTTCCTGAAGACGACGACGGCGCGTCTCTTCGCGGGTCACCGGCTGATTTCGCATTCGCTCACGGACAGCTCCGCCAGAACGTCCCGGTCGACGTCGATGCCCAGGCCCGGTCCCTCTGTGATGTGCACTTCGGGCAGGACGTACTGAAGGTTCCCGGGTTCCTTGGTGAATTTCATGGGGCCGGAGAGCTCGGTGGAGACGATGTTGGGGTGGCTGAGAGCGAGATGGAATCCGGCGGCGGAGGCGATGCTGGTTTCCAGCATGGAGCCGATCTGGACTTTCAGGCCGCCGAGTTCAGCCTGGGTGGCCAGGCGGTGACAGGGGGTGATGCCGCCGCTTTTCATGAGTTTGAGGTTCACCATGTCCACTGATCGGTCGTGGACGAACCGGGCCAGGTCGCCGGCATGGACTACGGACTCGTCGGCCATGAGACAAGTGCTGGTGTCCTGGCGGAGGAGCCTGAAGCCGTCGATGTCATCGGCCAGGATCGGCTGTTCCACCCAGTCGATCCGATAGGGCTCCAGGGCTCGGATCATGGCCCGTGCTGTGACTGGATCGGACCAGCCCTGGTTGGCGTCCACACGGATGGCCAAGTCGTCATTGATCGCTGACCGGACAGCGCGCACCCGTTCAATGTCCAAGCCGTCGTCGCCGCCCAATTTCATCTTCAGGTGGCGGTAGCCTTGGCTTCGGGCCTGGACTGCCTGTTCGGCGAGGACCCCTGGTGGAAGGATACTCAGGACCTTAGCGATGGTGGGTTGTTCGGGCCGGCGTCCGCCCAACAGCGCGTAGATCGGCCGGCCGGCAGCCTTTCCTGCCAAGTCCCAGCAGGCGATGTCGACAGCCGCTTTCGCGGCACCGCAGCCTTTGAGTGCGCGGTTTAGTTGCTGGTGGACTGCCGTGATATCCCTTGGGTCCAGTCCCAGGATCGCTGGGATGAGTTCGGTCTTGAGTGCCTCGACCACTCCCCCGGGTGTCTCTCCGGTGATGTGTCCGTCCGGGACACTTTCGCCGTAGCCGATCGTTCCGTCGTCGGTTTCGAGGGCAAGTATGATGCTCGGCATTGAGTCATAGGTGGCATAGGAGACCACAAAGGGTTCCAGCAAGGGAACATCGATGAGGGTGATGGTGGCGCGGGAAATTTTCATTGAGGGGCTCACTGTTCGTGGGATGTGGACGCCGCTGGTGCGCCGGGTTTGTAGGGACCGGATCCTTACATGACGCTTTCGAGGAAGGCGATAGTCCGCGGGTTTTGCGGGTTGTCCAGCACATCGGCGGGGGCGCCGGATTCCACCACAACGCCGCCGTCCATGAAGACGACACTGTCCCCGGCGCCGCGGGCGAAGCCGATCTCGTGGGTGACGACGATCATGGTCATCCCGTCAGCGGCCAGGGTGCGCATCACGTCCAAGACGTCGCCGACCAGTTCCGGATCAAGGGCGCTGGTGGGCTCATCGAACAGGAGGAGCTGCGGATCCATCGCCAGGGCCCGGGCGATGGCAACCCGCTGCTGTTGCCCGCCGGAGAGTTGCGCGGGATAGGCCTTTGCCAGGTGCGCGAGGCCGACACGGTCCAGTAGCTCCATTCCCCGCTTGATGGCATGTTGCTTCGGTACTTTCTTGACCCCTACCGGGGCTGCCCAGATGTTTTCCAGGGCGGTCATGTGGGGGAAGAGGTTGAAGCGCTGGAACACCATTCCGATGCCGCTGCGTTGCTTTGCCACTTCGCGGGGGTTCATTTCGAAGATCCGGTCCTGGCGCTGCGCGTAGCCGACCAGTTCGCCTCCCACCGAGATCCTGCCGCCGTCGATCCGTTCCAGGTGGTTGATGCAACGCAGGAAGGTGGATTTGCCGGAGCCGGACGGGCCGAGGAGGCACATGACTTCACCAGCATTGACAGAGAGAGAAATGCCTTTCAGTACTTCGACTCCGCCGTAGTGCTTACGGACGTTGGTGGCGACCAGGAGCGACCGGGCGGGCGCGGGGAGTTCCTGATGCCGTGGGAAGGCCAGTGCCTCGGTCATGGCTGGGGTCCTTTCGATACGGCGTGGATCGGGGTTTTGCGCAGGGCGGCCCGGATCCTGCCCAGGGGGGTGGGGCTTTGCTGACGGGCGTTGCCCCTGCCATAGTGGCGTTCCAGGTAGTACTGGGGAACGGATAGCACCGAGGTGAGGAAGAGGTACCAGCAGCTGACCACTACTAGAAGCTCCACCTGCCGCAGGTTCTGGGATGAGATCTGGGTGGCGACGGTGTAAAGCTCCAGCACCGCGATGACGGAGAGCAGCGACGTGTTTTTCAGCATCGAGATCGTCTCGTTGCCCATCGGCGGGATGATGACCCGCATCGCTTGCGGGAGCACCACCCTGAAGAGGGTGAAGGCCGGGGACATCCCCAGGGAAGATGCGGCCTCATGCTGACCGGTGTCCACGGAGAGCATGCCGCCCCGGATGATCTCGGCCGAGTACGCGGCCTGGTTCAGGGTCATGGCCAGGAGACCGGCGGTGAACGCAGGCACCAGCGTGTTGGTGTCCACGGAAAATACGGTGAAGTCGGTAAACGGAACGCCGAGAGAGATCTGCGCATAGAGCAGCCCCAGATAGCCCCAAAAAACGACCTGGATCAGCAGCGGTGTACCCCGGAAGACCCAGACGTAGAACCAAGCGAAAGCATTCATCACGGGATTCCTGGAAAGCCGCATGACTGCCAGCAGGACGCCCAGGATGGTGGATACCACCATGGAGACCACAGTAAGCAGAAGTGTGAGGCCTATGCCGCCGAGGATACGAGGGTGAAATAGGTAGCTGCTGATCGTCCGGTGGTCGATGTTGGGGTTGGCCCACAGCGAAGATGCCAGAGCTGCGAAGCTGATGCCCAGCAATGCTGCCCCTACCCAGCGCCAGGGGTGTCGAAGTGGAACGGCCACGACGTCATCTGAACCGGCGCCGTCGGTGGGGTGCGGGCCTGCCGGTGGCGGTCCTTCCCGCCGCGGCGCTATTGTGGTGCCCTGTTTCATGGTTTGGTTCCCCCCAGGTTCAGTCCGGCTTGCTTGACGCTGTAGTCGGAGAGGTCGTATTTGGCCAGGATGCGGTCATATGTGCCGTCGGCGATGAGCGCCTGGAGGGCTGTCAGGAGGGCTTTGGAAAGTTCCGCATCCTTTTTCAGCACACCGATTCCGGTATGGACGGGGTTGTATCCGGCCGGGTTAGCCGGGTCTCTTACGAGGTCAAAGATCTTGCCGTCACCGGCTGTCTTGGCGGCATACGCCGCCACTGCCGAGTCCACGACGTCGGCGGAGGCCTTCCCTGATCGGACCGCAGTCTGCACGTCCGTCTCCAGCGGGAGTTCCGAAACGCGGATCGGGTTGGATCCCTTGTCTTTGCACTGCTGGTCGTAGCTGCGCAGAATTTCGGCCTGAACGGTTGCCTTCTGCACTGCGACGTCCTTGTCGCATAGGTCAAGGGCTGTGGTGATGTTCTTAGGATTGCCCTCGGGTACAAGAATGGAGAATCCCGCGTGGAAGTAGTCAACGAAATCCAGGGATTCCTGCCGCTCGGGGGTGTCGTTCATCCCCGACATGATGATGTCGTTCTTACCCGACTGCAGTGAGGGGATGATGCTGTCGAACGCCTGGGTCTGCAGCTCAAGCTTCACCCCGAGCTTCGCACCCAGAGCCTGGGCCAGGTCGAAGTCCAGACCGGTTAGTTGCTGATTTTCATCGAACATCTCCATGGGTGGATACGGGATGTCCGAGGCCACCTTGATTACCCCGGCGGCCTTGTACCGTTCGGGAAGGGCGGCTGCGGCGGCGGGGTCGACATCGGCTGCGGAAAAAGTCTTCACCTCCGCGGCCGAGGTTGATCCTGCCCCGCACGCCGTTAGTCCTGAGGCGAGGGCCAGCCCGGCAGCGGCGAAGACTGTTCGGGCCTTGACTGCACGATAATTGGTACGCATTGGTGCTCCTTTGGGGTGGGTTATGCCTGGTCGGTGGTGGTCAGCCGGTACCAGCCGCTGCGTGTCACGCCGGAGGCCATATAGCCCGAGGCAAGGGCGGGTTCCAGGATCCCGCGGAGCACGCTCCGCCACTGGCTGGCCTGTTCTGGAGCCGTGGCCCTCAACGCGACAATGTCCCGGGGTGCCCGGCACCAGATCGTGCCCTCCGCTTCAAGGAGAACCGGCTGTTGATCCGGCCCGTACTCCAGCACGTTTCCCACGGCGGCAGCGCTCAGTTCCAAATCCTGAATTAGGCCGTGGCTGGCATCGATGCTTCGCGCTGAGGACAGCGGCCAGACTGCGACCAGCCGGTCGCTCTCGTCATTGGCGTTGATCTCATCCTGCATCTCGCCATAGAAATTTTGGGCATATTCGGACGCCACTGCCCCGAGCTTGGTCAGGTTGAAGCGTGCGTTCCTGCTGACCAGCGGGTCGAAAGTCCACGTCATCGATTCGATGCCCCGTGCCAGTGACCAGGCCCGCTGGTGCTGTTTCAGGGCAAAGCCGACGCCTTTGTCGCCGGTACCGGGCAGGACCCCGGCGATCAGCGAGTAAGTCGCGCTCCCGCCGGGTGACACAATCCCGACAGCTGCCCCGCAAAGTTGTCCTCCCGGATCGTAGGCAGCGGAAACGTTGCACCCTGCATGCGAAATACTGCGCAACAGGTCGAACGGTATAGGAGCTCCGTGGGGGGACATGCCCCAGATCGCGACGAGGAGACCTTCGACGTCCCGGAGCTGATCGCGGTCATGCTCATCCACCACCAGGACGCCGGCTTTGGCTGCTGCTGCTGCTGCTGCCTCTGCGGCCTGTCGGGCGACGGGTCCAGCTTCAAGTGAAAGTGACATGCGTCAACTATCTGCTGGGCCCCGGGCCACTGGCTTCGGTGCAGACCACGACATTACATGCGAAGCCTTGTGCTCCGCCACAAGAGAGATTAGCTTTATCCCTCGTGGCAACTTCTTCCGGCACCCCCGACAGCATCACTCTCCACGGGCTCCTGCGGCTTCTGGCAAGCCCGGCAGTGGGGCTCCGCTCCCACGGCACGCCGCCGGAGCTCTCGCTGACCAGCCCTGCTTTTTACGATCCCCACACTCCGCTGGAGGGGTTGCCGGGTGCGATCCTTTTGGGCATTGGACTTCACCCTGCAGAACCAGCAACAGCCGGCGTTGTCCGCAGCGCGGCCACAGCAGGCTTTGGCGCGCTGGTCATCAAGCAGTATTCCCAGGATCTGGGTCAAATCATCGCCGTCGCCGATCAGTCGGGTATCGCCCTCCTCGTGGTCGACGACGAGATGGGGTGGCGCCAGTTGGATGCGCTCCTGGACTCGGCGCTCACTGCCTCAGCCGAAGCCGGCAACTCGCTGTCCACGCTGGGCGTTGGCGACCTGTTCGCGTTGGCCAACGCCATCGCCGCCATGGTTGGCGGCGCCACGGCCATTGAGAACCTCCAGGAACAGGTGCTCGCCTACTCGACCCTCGCCCACCAGCCGATTGATGAGGACCGGCGTCAGGGCATCCTGGGGCGCCAGGTTCCCTACCTTCCGGAGAACGCGGGCCAGTATGCCTCTGTTTTCCGTTCCCAGGGCGCGGTCCGCATTGAG
This sequence comes from Pseudarthrobacter lactosi, assembly GCF_055412785.1. Lineage (NCBI taxonomy): Bacteria > Bacillati > Actinomycetota > Actinomycetes > Micrococcales > Micrococcaceae > Pseudarthrobacter > Pseudarthrobacter lactosi. The sequence continues at coordinate 244,867 of NZ_JBVAYS010000001.1, read as the reverse complement.
GGGGTCCGTCCGGCCCTCGACCGGCTGGCCATAGCAGTCCGGGCAGGCAAAGAGCCGCTCGGCTCTATCTGGGTTGTTGACCCGAACGGTGACCTGGACGTGGTCGCGGAACAGGCATTGGAACGGGCTGCGGATATCGCAGCCCTTCATATGCTGCGAGCACGCAGTGCCCACGACCTGGCCCGCCAACAGCGCGCCGAGCTTCTCCGCAGACTCCTAGAAGGTGGCGACGACGCGGCACTCATCGCGGAACAGCTGGGACTTCGGAACTCCGGGCCGTTCGCGGTCATCGCTTTCCAACCGGACATCGGACAGGCGGCGGAGATGACACTAGTCCGGCTCCTGGACCTTGTCACCACCCAGTGCGAAGCGCACCGCCAAGGGGCGCATTGCGTGCTGGTGGGAACCACCATCTATGCCCTTTTCGCCGACGTCGACCCCGCCTCGTCTGGACCCGTCGAAGCCCTGGCCCGACGGCTCACCGAGCGCTCCCGCGTATCCCTTGCGGTTAACCTGCGAATAGCGGCCGGGTCTGCTGTCCTTGCTGCGTCGGACATCGGCCGGTCGAAGCACGAGGCAGACCTGGTCCTGCTCATGCTCGCTTCCGACCAGAGCTCAATCACCTATGCGAGTGCGCGCGACGTCCGCAGCCGCCTGACGCTGCTCGAACTGGCCGCCCATTTCCGCAAGACACCGCACCTCACATCGGCAGCCGCCAAAAAAATCATGGAATACGACGCCGGCTCAGGAACAGAGTACGCAAAAACGCTGCGGACCTACCTTGACTGTTCCCGGGACTCCGCCCGGACCGCAGCTGAATTGTCTTTGCACCAAAACACGCTCCGGTACCGCCTCAAACGGTTACGCGAACTATTCAACATCGACCTGGACCAGTCTGAGGACACACTCGTGCTCTGGCTAAGCCTTCATGTTCTGGAATTCAACTAAACACACCGGGGTGAGTGACCCGTATGCGGTGCGAATTGACTGTCGGTTCGCGCTCGTGAACGGACTGCACATCGGGAACTAGCGCGATGCGGACTCCACGAGAAAGGGTGTACCTGGCGGAGTCTGGGAGCCTACCCGGCGCCCCTCAAGGCACCGGGAATCGAGGTTTCCGTGCGGGGCCGACCCGCCGCAGGCGGATGTCGATGACCCGGAAGGATCCATGAGGGCATGCCTGGCCTAGCTTCCCACCGGGGACAAGGCGCCCACAAGGCCGAAGAGGTTCTTCGGGTCTTCCGGGTCGGCGACGAGGTCAATGTCTACGAAGAAGTCCGACCCGTCGACTGCGTCTCGGACGTAGCGCAAGGCCGAGAAATCCTCTATGGCGAAGCCGACGGAGTCAAAAATCGTGATCTGTTCCGAGCTGGTGCGCCCCGGTACCTCATCGCTCAAGACTTGCCAGAATTCCGTAACGGCGAAGTCGGCGGGCATTTGCTGGATCTCGCCTTCAATCCGCGTCTGCGGCGTGAACTCTACGAAAACGTCGCCGAGTCCCAGGATGACCGCGTCGAGTTCAGTTTTTCCGGGGCAGTCCCCGCCGATGGCATTGAGGTGGACGCCTGGGGCAATGAGGTCGGCCGTCAGGATGGTGGCGTTGGCCTTGTCAGCGGTACAGGTCGTGATTACGTCTGTTCCCTGCACGGCGTCGGCGGCCGAGGACGCCACCGTGATCTCGAACCCAAGCGGCGCGAGGTTTCGGACAAACTTTTGCGTCGCGGCCGGATCAGTGTCCCACACCCTGAGCGTGTTAATTCCGAGGGCCGCCCGGAAGGCCAAGGCCTGGAACTCAGACTGGCTGCCGGTTCCGATCATGGCCATGCTTGCGGAACCGGGACGGGCAAGATGCTTCGCGACCATACCCGAGGTCGCCGCAGTACGCAGGGCTGTCAGTAAGGTCATCTCTGCCAGGAAGGTGGGATATCCGTTGTGGACGTCCGCCAGGACGCCGAACGCCGTCACTGTTTGGAAACCACGGGCCGGATTTGACGGGTGTCCGTTGACGTACTTGAAGCCATAAGTCTCGTGATCGCTCGTGGGCATCAGTTCGATGACTCCGAATGGGGTGTGGCTGGCCACGCGGGGACTTTTGTCAAAAGACGCCCAGCGGCGGAAATCGTCTTCGAGGTAAACGATCATCTCCGAGATGGTCGTCTCCACTCCCCGGCCGGCAGCCCATTCCACCATGTTGTGAACATCGACAAAACGCGTCATTTGCGCCACTCTTTTCCATTTAGACAACTAATGCCCTCACGGTATGCGGCGTCGATATGCGTCCACAATGACCGAATAGCTCTCTAATCGCCAAAAATATGCGCAGAATGTCAGTTTTTCTGCGCACTTCGCCGGTCTTCGATCGTCGTCTGAAGAGGCGACCTCGGAGCACTATCTGAGTACGGAACTGAGCAACAGGCTGGTCTCGCTGTTGACGATGCCGTCGACTGCGCGGATCCTGCCCAGCACGTTGTCGAACCCGCCGAGGTTTTCGGTGGCCAGCTCCGCTACAAGGTCCCAGCCGCCGTTGGTGGTATGCAGTGCCCGAATTTCGGGGAACCCCCGCAGCTCTCGGATCACCTTGTTGGCAGACCTCCCCTCAACAGCGATCAGGGTGATGGCGCGGATCTCAAGCGGGTCCACTTCGTCACGGACCCTGGCAGTGAAGCCAACGATGGTTCCCGAAGTGAGAAGACGATCGAGCCGGCTGTTCACGGTTGCCCTGGCAACGCCGAGCTTACGGGCGAGGCTGGCCACAGACGCCCGGCCATCCTCACGCAGGGCGGAGAGGAGCAACCGGTCAATATCTGTAAGAGCTGTCATGTACAGAATGTACAACAAGCCTCAGCATAATGATTTTCCCCTCCACGGAACTAGCCTCGATTTTTCATGATGCTCTTTGATGGCCGCTGATTTGTGGCCGCGGCTGATGGGCGGTTGTTTTCTGTTTTCGGGCAGTCCGGTGTGGCCTGTTGGTTCGCCTGGGTTGGCGCCGGTTCCACTTCCGGTGATCGTTCTGTTCGTTGGGACAGGATGAGGTCCACGATCAGCCGGTGGAAGGAACGAGCCCTTTGTTGAGCTGGGCGGTGTTCTCCAGGAGAAGTTTCAGGAGATCCTTCTCCGGCGCGGAATCCGGCAGGAGCAGCTGGTTGCGGCGGGCGCGTGTGATGATATTCCCGGCGGTCGCGAAGAGCCGGTAGCGCCAGCGTTTGATGTCCCAGGCCTTGGCGGGGTGGCCATCCGGGAGGGCTGCGAGCTGGATCCAGGAGACCAGGTTGAAGGCCAGCGCGGCGATGTTTGCCCAGGCCTGGTTCGCGGCGAAATCGAAAAACGGCAGCTTGCCCAGGCCGGTGTTTTTCAGGGTTTTGATCCGGCTCTCGCACCGGCCGCGGGCGCGGTGCCGGGCATCCAGGAACGGCCCGTGCCAGCGCGGGGAGTTGGTCAGGAACGCGGTGATCCGGTGCCCGTCGGCATCGAGCAAGGTCGGCTGCGCTCCGGGGTGCAGCGGCTCGGCGCCGCAGACAGCGTCGGCTTCGGCGCTCATCAGCGCGTTGATGAAGGTCGTGAGCATGGATCGCATCAGATCCGGAGAGGCCTGCTCGAGCTGCTCGGACAGGAAACGGGCGGGGTCGATAATTTGGGGTGCGGTCATCGCGTGGTAACTCCTTGAGAGAAGACTTTGGTCGGTCTTTCCAAGAATCACGCTATGGCCGCCTCACGTTGGGGAACAAAACGCCCGGAGCAGGGCCGTTACACCACGCTAATGGGCACTACCACTCGGGGATAACCCAGGTCTGCTGGTCGCCGTTGGCCCAAGGCGTTCTGAGCGGCAAGTATGGCGCTTCCACGCGACATGCAAAAGCACAGGGATCCCGAGCACCTGGAACCCAAAAAGGCCCCGAACGGCTGGTTCCCCGACGTGCGAACCCAGCCAGCCTAGAGGAACTCACGATGGTCCGTTTCGGCTACTTCACGGGGGTCAGGTTCCAATGAGGTCGGGTATCCAGACGCATCTAGGATTTGACCAGATCGTCGCTTGCCTCATCAAGCCATATCCGCACATCCAAGAAGTCGTACGTCAAAGTCGGCCTCAGTCTCGGTCATCGCATACGATGCCGCGTGGGAAACGTAAGCGGTGAGGTTCTCCTTGACGTCCCCAGCAGCATTCTTCGCACCGGCACTGGCTGTGTCTGGAAGCTTCTCCAATGAAGGTCGTTAGTCTTTGCCGCGGGCATCGATGGTGATCAGCTTGTCCCGCAGGTCGGCGGAGTCATACGTATTTTCCGACGTCCTTGCATGGTGCTTCGTTCTGGGCTGAAGAGCAGCCGCCCAACGAGATAACGACAAGGCCGAGGACCATGGCAGCAGGCCATGGCACCCTTCCAAAGCCAGCCGGGCTGCTGTGCTAAATTGCTAGCATGGGACCTCTTGGGGGCAAAGCGCAGTTTAATGTCTATTTAGACGTTGAATTGATCAAGCGAATTAAGCACGCAGCCGTCGAGAGAGGACTCTCGATGTCAGCCCTAGTGAGTGCCGTTGTCAGCCAAGGGCTGGATGAGAGCAACGAGGCAGAGTCACCAGATAACCAGCCGATCAGGGATGCAAGGCAGCGGCTTCCGAAAATTCAGTCGCCAACATGCTCATGAAGAGCTGATCCCAGAACCGCCCACCATGGAAAATCGCGGCACGACGTCTGCCCTCGTGGACGAATCCGAGCTTTTCGTAGGTGTGAATGCCTCTTGGGTTGAACTCCCAAACTTTCAGTTCCACCTTGTTGAGTCCTCGTTCCATGAACGCCAGGTTCAGCATGAGTAAGATAGCCGCCGAACCGAACTTCATATCCACGTAGTCGGGCCCTATGATGATGCTCAGCGTCGCCGAACGGGCAGAGCTGCTAATACCCCAAAGAGTGATGTGACCGACTAGCTGATCAGTTGAGTCCGCTATGGAAAAGCCTATGGATCCGTCAACTTCATTGCTGCTCCAGTTCTTGAAGAGATCGACTGACATATCCGAGGGCCGTGGAATACATGAGTCCTGTTGAAGGATCATCCATTCGGGGACGTTCCACCAGCCTGCAAGTTGTTCAGCCTCGCCTGCTTTCAGAGGCCGAAGTGACACTCTGCCGTCGGTGTACAAGCCGCCGGCGTACTGGGTCAAATCGATCATGCGTCGCGTACCTCTTCAGTTTGGTGTTCTTTCGTGGCGATAACTAGGTAGTGCGGGCTTGCGTATACGGCCGCTCTGTTGGTTCTCAGACTCGTCGCTACGTCTACCAGGAACGACGTTCTGCCGCGACTGGCTGGAAGATCTTGGACATCCTGGAGCGTCCAAAGCGGGCCTTCCACGGCTACTGTCTCTTTCAAAGATAGTCCTGACTCACGGACCTACGCTTCGAGCTCATGAGGTTGTGCGTAGTGAGCTGGAACGTCCCATCCCGATCCGGGAACTGGACGCCAGTTTCCGGACTCGACGAACGGCTTAAGGCGTTCCTCGTCGAGGCCGGCATTCTTGCCGCTGCAGTAGTTCACGATTGGAATCAGTTGACCGAGACCCTCGGCGATCACGGTCCCGCCAGCTCTGCATATCCGCGCTGCCTCGCGGAGCGCCTGGACTCGCTGCTCCGAATCGTACATGTGATACAGCGGACCGAAGAGTATGACCAGGTCAAAATAGTCTGATGGCCAGGGGAGTGTTCGCGCATCTTCAACGATGAGTTCCTTGACCGGATACTCGACGTCGTTGTCGTCGCAGGCTGCTGAGACCTGTCCGGGCGAGAGATCACTGAGGTATACCGTGTGGCCCCTTCTTGAGATCCAGCGCGCTATCTGTCCGGCGCCTCCACCAACATCGGCGATCTTCATCGCTTCTCGATTCAGGAGACCTGAAAGCTCCTGTCTGATTCGCACATGCCCCAGCCATCCGCGCACACCACCCATCACCTTTACCGAAAATTCCGATGAATAGTACGAGGCCACCTCTTCGTCTTCAGTTCGCGTCATCGTCAGGATGCTACTTCGAAATACAGACCAACGAAAGTCACGCAGTCCAACCACCTAGATCACCTATGACTTGCGAATATGAAAAACTTTAGGTAGCTGCGAAAGCTAATTCTTTAAACCATGTCCTTCCGATGGCTTCGATCGCTTCAGCCTCGTTACCGCTGAGGGTGACAACCCGGCGCACCAGGTTCGGCCCCATCAGGGATTTTCTCCCGAACTCGTGCAGATAAGGATTCATAGGCGATGTGAGTGTCGAGGAACCGCTAATTTCAAATTTGGTCTGGACTGTTCCGGAGGTCAGAAGGCGCACGGTCCGCAGGAACCGTTCCAGACGAACCGACAGCATTTGTCCGGCACCGTAAAAGTCTCCCGGGTCATCAACAGCTTCTTTTGTAACGAGCAGTGCGTGTGGTGGATCAAAGCGCCACGGAAGTTCCCGGTTCCAATCCGATGGGGCCCCAGGAATCTCCCTACAGACGTATTCGGCTGAGTCACCATGTTGTGCGGTTCCAGCGGGCAGCCGCTTCACCTCAATTGACGGCAGCCTGGAGACCGCGCGCAAGTTAAGCAGCCCGCGGTGCTGGAAGCCGTGGAAAACCTCAAGCCGAGTGTCGAGGGCCTGGGCGTTCCGCTAGCAACACTTAGCCGCCGCCTGGGTCCTGGCAAACCCCCACGTCTTGGCCGTGGCACACTGAACGCCGTCTTTTGAATCGGAGCCGACCTTACGGCACGATTCCCGCTGCGCTCAGCCGATCCAACCGATATGAGGCCATGTCATGCTGTTCCCCCCGCAGTCCTGCATGAAGAGGTATTAGAGCGGAAGTTGCGGACCGGCTGCAACCCTCGGTCGATCTAAAGAATAATCAGCAAGTCATGTTGTAAGCGGCCCTGGCCACCATGAAGTGGTGAACGCGAAAACCCAAGGGAAGGACGAACGAGGATGAATACCCATAAGGGACCCCACAGGCCGGTACGCGGTCCGCCGTAGCCGGCCGCTCCCCCATACAACCGAATAGGCCGTTCCGGGACCCCACACACCCGGAACATCAGATCAGAGGCAAGAGTGTGGACACTGTCCACACAAAAAACACCAAAAAGGCCCCTGAGCTGCGGAAACACTGTGCCCGAGGTGGGACTCGAACTGCATTCCAACCCCTGCAAACACTGGGAACTCCCGAAAACATACGCAATCCGGCCCGATCCGGCACCAGTACGACCGAGTCCGAAGCCCAAAGTGTGGACATTGTCCACACTTCCTTTTTGTCCCATTCGCGTGACTCTTGAGACCGGCGGCGCTCCCCCGGCCGCGGCAGCCCTGGAGCCCACAGTCACCAGAAGTAAGCATGATTTTGCAGCCTTCCCTCTGGATGGCGATGCCGGGGTCCTTCGGCAAACGTTCTCAGCCCTGCACGTGATGCTGCAAACTGCGGAGGTCCAGTTCAATTTCGTGGCCGTTAGCGTGCACCACCATCTTTGCGTATTCTTCGCCCGCGGCTGACAGATAGTCCATAAGCGTTGGTTCCCGGCCGGAAGCTTGAAGGTAGTAAGTAAGGAAATAGACCCTATTCGACCCATGTCTTGTTCAGCGATCATGTCCTTGAGCCAGGCACATTGCGCCGATTCAACAGCCCAAGCGCGAAGACCGGTTCGAAGAGGCCCTCGTCAGCTGGTACAAAGCACTCGATGCAACTGAACGTGGCGCCGGCCGGCCCCCTGGGCCAACAGAACAGGTGCCTGGCGGAAGTATCAGGGGGAACGTCTCTTCGGGGATCAGACACCAGAACATATGCGGCAGCACATCGGATCCATCGGCTTCGCCTATGACGTGATGCTGTGCGCCGCCGCCGTCTTTTCGGCGGCGGCGGCCTTAATCCCACTGATACCGCCCGCGCCCTGAGTGCGGGCTCCGGGAGTCGGTAAGGACCTGAGACTGGCCGCCGCTCGCGGCAAGCGTGCTGCCCAAAACCACTGCTAGACCACTGTGTCCAGGCTCAGCATCGTGACCATGAGTGCCGTGCTAAGCGTCAGCGCGAGCGCCGCGACCCTGGCAAACCACCGGAAGGTACTTGTCGTCGGGGCCTCGTCCTCCTCGAGCTTTCCGTTCATGATTCGGCGCCGGGCCGTCCAGCCAGCCATATTGGCCAGCTTTGACGGCGTTAGTAATAGCCAAAATACGCGGAGCGGTGAGTGCGACGTCAGGCCGCCCCAGGAATACGCCTCCCGAGGCCGCCCTGCGGCGTCAGCCGTTCGGTAAAAACCGGCGATCCGGTCTCCGGATACCCTCACAGGACGCGGGTCGCCGAGCATATCCTCCTGTCCCGTGGCACCAACACCGTGAACCCGAATCTCGGTGAGGCCGTCGACGTCGACAGGATCGGGAACCAGCCCGCCTGACCTTCGTTGCCTGATCACTATGCCTCCTAAGAGGCCCAAGGTTGCCCTCAAAGCCGTTACTGCAGCGTTACGGGACAAGCGCGGACCCCGTAACGCAGCAATAACGTGCCAATCATGCTCTCGTAACACGGGGATAACGCGGCCCGGACTACCGTGGCCGCACTCAACACCCACGCCGGCCGCCCTGCTCGGGGCAGGGCGTCACTGATCAGGACAAACGGAAGGCCAGGACAATGGCGGTGCAAGCAATGGGGCCCAGCTACGCTGGTGGAACCCAACCTGTAGTCAAGGGCGGGTATGCGGTGCTGTACCTCCCCGACGTCAATAACCGGGAACTTATCGCCCAAGGCGAAGCTCCCGTCTTTTACTACATCCCCAATATTGTCCGGATGGCCCGAAAGAATGGACCCGATTCAGGGGACTATCTGTTTAATCTGATCCGGTTTGCCGGCACAGGTGGTGAAGGAGTAATTGGAGGCGGCGGCGACGTTGCTGGCGGTGTTGTCACTTTTTCCGTCACGGGCGCGATTCCGGAAGCGGTCAGGGCGCAGTCCGAAAGTGAAATCACGGGCCGGTTCAAGGACAGCGACGACGTATTCTGGGGTATCAAGAACAGCCGCAAGCCGCCAATGTTCCGCCCCGCCATCATCACATCGAGCACCACGTCCGTATCGAACGTCGCGCCCACGACCCGCGGGTTCCCGGTCCTGGCCAGTGCAACCCGTGGCGGCAAGACGATCAATGAATACCAGTACTTCGGCATGCCCGGGAGCCGCAGCGGGGCCCGTCCCATGCCGGGCGAAGCCCGCGACGGCGAAACGCCTGCGCCCGGGCCGGTCACCCAGCCCGAGGGAGCCCCACCGGTTCTCACCAATGGTTCAGGCAACAACCTGGACCCGTTCTACTGGCAGATGTACGGCGAGGGCAACGGCTCCATCGATCCCACCGGCACCCACGCCTTTTCCGGGCTCGTCGGCAAGTACCCCGCTGCCATTTTGTGGGAGGCGTTCCACGGCACCGCCTCGCCCATGGTTGTGGTCCAGAACTACAAGCTCAAGGTGTGGTCCCCGGTCTGCACCCTCTCCATCAGGGGCAACTGGGACAAGGTCTTCAGCCATTTCTCCGCGGCCGCATCCGGCCGGTATCTCTGGGCCTCGGTGGACCTCAAAGCCGAGTTCAACAACATGCGGACCAACGGCACCATTGAAGTGGACCTCAAGGTGGACACCACGCTGCCCGGCGCCGAGGCCATCGCCAAGCGCCTGGATGAGAAGAGCAACCTGGTCTACGAGAAATTCATGGAGGCGGCCAAGAAAGTGATCTTTGACCCGCCGCAACCCCAGGTAGAGGCTGCCCAGGCCTCCTCCTCAGGCGGCAGCTTCTTTAGCCCTTGGGGGGCAGGCGTCGCGCTGAAATACCGCCGCGACACCACAAACCTCAATCTCAGCTACACCGAAACCCAACAGTTCGCCTATCTGCAGGACCACACAATTTCCAGCTCACTGGCGGGCATGTATGACGAGATGAAGGCCGATCCGGAGGCAGAGCGCAAATACTTCCTAACGGTGTACATGGATGACTGGCCCCGCAGGCTGGCACGGATCTGCCACCCGGTCGCTTCCTGGGGTGACGGCACTGTGGCCAGGCTCGGCATCCAGGTGGGGTACCCGAACACGAAGGGCGAGATCAACTGGGAGGGGACGGCTTTCAGCGGCTCCGGCGGTGCCGACAGTAGCTGGAAGTTCCAGACGGCGCAGAAGATTGCTTCAGATGTCCAAAATGCCCCGGAGGGCTGGAAACCGGACCTCACTTTCGTCAAGCGCCAGGTCTTCCTGAATGAGCCCGACAGCGAAATCGCGAACCAGTACAAACGCGTGCAAATCGAAAAAAACATCATTGCCATCGATCCGGAACCCAACGGCACTCTTATCAACGACACCACACTGGAGGTCAGGGCTGACAGCGCCGGCCGGCTCGCCGTCGGCCCCGTCGAACTGGGCGTGGTGCTCACCGACGACACCCAGATCGTGGAAGCGGAATTTGAGCCAGTGGACCCCGACAGCGGAGAGCCGGTGGGATTTGACCCGGTCCGCTTCCGCTGGAACCGGGCCGACTACAATCAGGACCGAACCTGGACAATCTACACCGGCGACCCGGGGTTCCGGCCCTTCTACCGGTACCGCGTCTCAGTCACGGTCAAAGGCACCTTGTTCGAACCCGGCCGGGCCTGGACAGGACCGTGGACACGTTCCAGCGGCAACGGCCCGCTGCTGATCGACGTCCCCCGCCCCGATTCTCCGGGTGTAGTAACCCGCTCTGTCCCGGACGAAAGGGTCCGGTTGCTGCGCGAGCTTAATACCCGGGAACTCGAGCATAAGGAAGGCAGCGGAGACGGAGCGAAGTCGGGCAACGGGCGAGGCTCCGGCGACGGCGCCAAGTCTGGCCCGCAAGCTGACGGCACTACACCGGCGGAGTCCCCCACTTACCTCGAATACAAGCTCTGAGGAAGCCTAGGGACTCTAGGGGCAGACGATGGACATCCGACTCCGGCTGCGGAAAGACCCGGCCGGCGAACCATTGGTTTCGGCAACATTCGTGCTGACCCATACGCCTGCGCCGGATGAAAGGCTGGGACCGCTCGTCGACCGAGCCACGCTTGCCGTGGATCTGGAGATCACAACGGACGACGGCGGCCTCCCCGGCTCACTGGCGTCCGTCACCTTCAGTTTGCTGGACCAAGGAGATGCAACCGGGCAAAGTGCGCCGCTGGAAGTGGCCCGCCAGCGTGTTACAGGACCGTTTGGGCATGGTGCCCTGGAGGCGGCTCTGGAGGGACCGCCGTCGGCAGCGTTGCTTGAAGCGTTGGTTACCGGAAAGTCCCGCTTTCTGGTGAATGCGGTGGCCGACACAGAAGTCAGCGGTTCGGAAGTCTTCACTATTACTGCCCAGCTTGGCGGTTTGTGGACCTATCTCGCGAACGTCGCCGATGAATCGCGACTCTTCACACGCGTTGACCTGCTGAACTACCTGGCACCGATGATGACCGAACGGATCGTGGCTGTAAGTGGCTCCCCCGGCCGAGGTTCCACCAAGGATCCGTCCGTGCTGGACGCCGTGCTGAAGGCCGCCCGGTACGTCCTGCAGCCGGTTGCATCACCTCCGAGTCAACCGGCGGACGGCGAGTCCTCCTACCGTCTGGCTGGCCAGTACCCGGGCGAGCAGAACGTCCAGATAAGGATGCAGCGCCCGTCCGCGCCGGGCGAGCCGCTGGAGATCTCTGCCAGTTTGGCCTCGCTCATTAACCCTGTCATTGCTCACGACCGCAGCAAATTCATCCACCTCGTCAGCGGCGGAGGCGGTCGTCTCGACGGCGTATTGCCCGCACGTGCCACCCGTGGGACCCGCGGGCCAGGTGGCGTACTAATGCCGTTCATCGCGGGGGGCGGCCGCGTCGTTTCCGTCGCCTCGGCTCTCGGGTCGGCACGCCCGGGCGCGGCAACGGCCCTCATGCTCCAACATTCGGCTGTGACGGCCCATCCCATCACTCATCACCTTGCCGACTTGGAACTCATGGCTCCCGCACCCGTCCAACGCCCCGGGCCCGTGGCCAACAACGGTGCCGCGGGGATCTGGAAAGACCGATGGGACGCGAGCTACTGGTACGCGCCCGAGTACGCCCTGGAACTTCCGCCACCATCAGATTCGCCCGGCCAGAGCCCCTTCACCTTCGATGTGGAGCCGGCCGGGGGGCACACAGCAGACGGCTCCCTCGGCATTACAGCGACAGTTTCCGTAACACTGCATGCCCGGAAATCAGCCCCCACTCTGACCGAATGGGAGGCAGCCGGAAAGCCCATGCTCAAACCGGTTCCAAGCACCGGTCACACGGTGCAACTCGGAATTCCTTTCCGCGACGAGCGCGGGATCACCCAGACCGAGCAGATCACCGCCGACTCATTGTCCGTCCAGCCCGGCGAAGAAGGCACCCTCACAGCCACTTTCCGGCTCATGGACAACTGGGCCCGGCTGGCATATGGGGCATTCTCTGTACCTGATTTCCAGGCTCAGCCAGCCACCATCACGGTTTCGGCCAGTTTTGAAGGCTGGCGCCGGTCCAACGGACCGGCTCCGGTTATCGCCGGGCTCAATAAGATTCTGTCGCTGCAAACAATTGGTGCGGCTACCCGTGCTGCGCCGCTCCAGCTTCACGGCACTGTTCTTGCCCATGCAACCGTACTTCCGCAATGGCAACTCAACGCGGGTATCCTCGCTGAATGGCGTCGCGGCACCTACTCATGGAGCGAATTCGCCGCGGTCCGGACCCTCACAGTCTCCGTTCCATGCTCCACGTACGGGACGCTTTACAGGGAGGCGACGGACGCCGGCAAAACTGCCATTGGTTGCCGGCCTGCTCTTCAGCTCGGTCAGACGGAATACAAAACCTACCAGGAAATCACTATCACCTCGGCAGCCGGAAAGGCCAGAATCTATCGGTCGCTACGCAGCCCGGGAAGGTTTCTGGTGGTGCCGGTACGCTATTGTGTTGGCCGCTACGGACCCGGTCAGGAGGACCGTGCCTACCGGCCGCGGCTGCTGTTGCACAGCACCATCGACGTGGAGAATCCCACGAATATACGATGCGTACTGGCAGCATCGCTCGAACCGGACCTTCCACCTTTCGTTCGGGCCGCAATCACCGCCGAATTGAAGAACGCCGCCGCGGATCCAGTCTTGGAGTACCTCCCTGACACTGGTGTCGATCCGGACCTACGGTGGGCCGTACCGTCGGACGCGAGCGTCAGTGCGGTCCCCACGGGCGACGGATTCGACGTCGTGATTTCCACAGATATCGCCGGTTTCCTGGTCCTGAAGTCGCTGCTGGAACGTGACGGGCTGAGGGGATCCGTGGGCGCCGTACTGCCCGGAAACGTGCGGCTCAGCAGTTCCTTGGAGATTGGGCTGGCTACCGTGACCGGGCCATTCGACGCTGGCCCAATAGAGGTTGGCCCCTTGCGCGACGGAAGGTTCGATCTGACCAACAGGACAGGCCAGCGCCTGTCCGTAAAAGGTTTGGCGACGGGCGGGGTGCAGATCTCAACGCTGGCAAGCGTGCTCGCGCCCCAACAGTCCCTAACCGTGGATGGGCCGCAAACCGGGGACTTCGACGTTATTTTCGATCCCGACCAAACCGCCGAGAAACTGGATGAGATCCGGGCCTACATTGAGGATCTGGACCTTGGCATCACGTTTGTGGCAGTGGATGATCCAGGGGATGCCGGGCTGACCGGCTGGGAAATACAGACCTCCCTGCTGGGGAGGGCTGATGCCGCCCCTCTGGTCCTAAGTTCGAGCGCCCGTGAAGCCGAGCGCCGTTACGTTCTGCCGCTCACAGCCTTCGCCGGTGATCCACAGCTTCAGTACACGGTTACGGCCGTGGGAGTGGACGGCACACGCACCGCCGCCCCTCCAACCAACTGGCCGGTGCGTACACAGGGCGTTCTAATTCCCATTCAGCAGCCCCAATGAGCTGCCGGACGACCGCAGCGACCGCTGCATACAAGGAACCGCCGCACGGCAAGGAAGGACAAGGACAATGACAGGATACTCGCTGCACATCGGGCTGAACGGAGTAGATCCAAATGCCTACAATGGCTGGGACGGCGCCCTCAGCGGCTGTGTCAATGATGCCAATTCCATGATGCAACTGGCTTCCGCACAGGGCTTTACCCCCACACAGCTGCTCAACTCCCAGGCCACTTCGCAGGCTATCATCGGTGAAATCAGCCTGTTGGCACAGCAGGCTGTTGCCGGAGACATCTGTCTGATCACGTACTCCGGCCACGGTGGCCAAGTGGACGACAACAACGGTGACGAGACGGACACCCAGGACGAAACATGGGTAGCCTACGACCGGCAGATTGTGGACGATGAGCTTTACCAGATGTGGTCGCAATTCGCCGCGGGAGTACGCATTCTGGTCTGCGCAGACAGCTGCCACAGCGGCACGTCCGTGCGACAGATCGTTAACCAGGGCTGCCGCAAAGGATTGCTCGAACAGGCGAGGTCACTTCCCAAGGATGCCGGGCAGCAGATCAAAGTCACGGAAGGAGCGCCCAAGGCCATGCCGCTGACCGTGCAAGGCCACGACAACGACAACCGCCGCGGGACCTACCAGTTTGTTCAAGCCCTCAGCGGAGCCAAGTCGGACGCCAGCATACCGGCCAGCGTCATACTGATTGCCGGCTGCCAAGACTCACAGCTCTCCTACGACGGCGCAGTTAATGGCCAGTTCACCGGGGCCCTGCTTCAGGCATGGGGCAACGGCTCCTTCCAAGGCGACTACACCGCATTTCACAAGGCGATCCTCAACGGCATGCCGCCGGACCAAGTCCCGAACCTGTACACCACGGGCAGTTCCAACCCGGCCTTTATGGCCCAACGCCCGTTCGCTCTCCCAGCCCCCACCGGCGGATCGGCCAACGGCAGCACGCCCACAAGCCCGTCCGGCGGAAGCTCCGGCGGTCCGGCAGCGCCAGTGACGCGACCCCAGATCCGGCGCGGTTCAACAGGCGAGCACGTGACGTACCTCCAGCAGCAGCTGGCCGCCCTCGGCTACCGCCTTAGTATCGATGGCATTTTTGGCCCCGGAACGGAATCGGCTGTCCGCTCCTTCCAGCGCACCAATGGACTGACCGCAGACGGGATCGTCGGTCCCCAAACGTGGGCCGCAGTTGGCTAGCGCGATTTAGGGCACACCGTGCCAGTCAGTGGGGCGCGGGCCCTAATTCGAATCACTTCGGCGATCTCGAGGGCTCACGACACCTACGTCGGAATGGCACCAACGTTCCTCGACTGAGAACGTTGATTCTGCCGCGACACACCGTCTATTTAGTGAAAATTCGGAGCCAGACCGGCTTCGCGCCTAACCCCGCCCGAAAACAGCAGCTCAGCAAAGCATGGGCAATCTTGACCAATCCTTTCCTAAAAGCAATGCGACTCCTGATTCTTCTGCGCCAAGATCAACCAACCGTCACTTTTGGGTCGCACTGATTCGCGAAACCAGGGATGCACTCTTGTCGGCTGGCCGCCTCGGCTGAATCGCCATCAATGCAGCCCAGTGGGTGGCTTTGAAGACTGAGCGAGGAAGGGCGTGGACGCATTGATAAGTGACCCCTATTTGGCAGGTGCTTCGGATGGGGCTGGCGGTGGGGCGGAGATGGAGTTTTTGGGCACCCTCGTTATCCGCACTTGGGCCGGGCAGGAAACGCAGCGCGGCTTTCGTGCACGTATATCAATTAGCCAGGATCCCCGCGACGAGCCCAACATTATTGCAACTGCAGATCCGGACGAGGCGCTGGACATTGTCCGCCGCTGGCTTTCTGCCCAAACCCGGCAGGACTAGGAACGGAAGGCATCGCTTACAAAAAGCACGGCCTATCCTAGTGGTCGACAAGCAATAGCAGAAGCTTGATGTTAAGGCTACGGTGGCAATTTTATTTGCCATAAGCAACTGATAATTCTCCATTAGGGTTAGGGAGAAATTAGGGGGATCAGCTCATTGACAATGCCCAACAACATGAGGATCCTCATGTCTACACGTTCCAATATTCGCACCGAGCTGAGATCAGGTTTCGATGGGCAACGACGCCAGCGGACGAATGAAGTTGGACCTGCTCAGGTCCTGGCAGATACGTGGAGACCTTGGACCTGTGCATGTCGCAGCACGTCAACAACGCCTGATTGCGGCTTTGGCGCTTCGCGGACCCAGGCTCCGCAGTTACCTCGTTGGGATGTTGTGGCCGGAATATCCCGACGCGCGGGCGCTGGAAAGCCTGCGGGTCAGTGTACACATGGTGTCCCGGCAGCTCCCGGGCCTTCTCGTCAACGACGGTCCAATGCTCTCCCTCAGCGACGACGTGGACGTTGATCTTTACCGGGTCAGGGCTGAGCTTCGAGAACTGGCTGCCGGGGCGCCACACAAAGTCAGCGCACCACTCCTCAACTTACGCG
Organism: Pseudarthrobacter lactosi; assembly: GCF_055412785.1. Lineage (NCBI taxonomy): Bacteria > Bacillati > Actinomycetota > Actinomycetes > Micrococcales > Micrococcaceae > Pseudarthrobacter > Pseudarthrobacter lactosi. The sequence goes on along the minus strand of NZ_JBVAYS010000001.1, from coordinate 228,464 downwards.
ACGCCGAATTGCTGCCTGGCTGGTACGAGGACTGGGTGATATTTGAACAAAACCGGCTGCTGCAGGATCGGCTGCGGGCGTTCACTGTCCTTGCGGAAACGTCCCTCGCCTGCGGCGACTACTCGACTGCGGCTGAAGCGGCGGAGGCTGCTGTAGAAATTGAGCCGCTTTACGAGAGCGCCGTGAGGCTTCTCATTCGGGCCGACCTCAATCTGGGCAACCTCGCCGCCGCCCTTCGCACTTTTGAGAGATATCAAGCAAAGCTTCAGCACGACCTAGGCTTACGCCCGTCTGAGCACATCCAGAAGCTCATAGCCAACGCTCGCGTGCATCAAATATCAGAGACACTGGAACATCTCCTTCCCGCCCCCTGACGGCGAGTCCAATTCATCCTTCGGTTACGGCGTGGGCCACTATTCAGGGCCTGGCCGTGGGGCGGCAGCATGGGTCGAACGTGACGAAAATCACGTCTAACAGAGTCGTCGACGGTCACCTACCGGATACTGCAGCCGAACGCGGCGGTGTCCAGCCTGTCCCGATGCTCACCGCCAACACCCGGTCCCGCACTGGAGTATCAGCGGATGCACATGTGATCTTACGACTGACCGCCGAACGCCCTCCCGGTGCCGGGGATTTGTGGTCGTGGAATGGGACGTTGACGGCGACGGGCGCCTATGAGGCCACCGGAACCACGGAGCACCAACCGTTCACTCGACGCACAACCAGTGACAGCAAAACCAAGAAAGCCCTCCCATACCGTGGCTGACCGCGAGGTTATGCCGCCTCCGCCACTGTGCAGCGGCAACCTAACCCCTGACGACCCGCCGATCCGGGCCTCAACTAGACGTCATGATCCGCAACAGTCACCACGGAGCAACCTACGCAGTCGGGGGCGTCGCCGAAATCATTTTCGACCGACGACCAGCAGTTGTCCGCACAATTTCTCAATCGGCATCAACGGACCTCGTTTTCACTTCTGGCAAACGATCGGGGTTTGGTACCTGCAGGCTATGAAACACATCCCTAAGGCGCGACGACCTCAGTTTCCGTTGGAGGTCTGAGCGTGCAGCCTTGATGAAAATGTCGTTCGACATTCTTGCGCTCCGACGCGCAATTGCTAAGTCATCAACTCGGTCAACCAAAGTCGGCCCTGCGTCCGTTTCATAGCTTTTTCGGGCAAGATTCAAATAATCCAAGGTGCTTCTGCGTAATTGATCTGCGGATGAAGCCACCTGCCGCGTTGCCAGCAGCTCAATTTCATAGTTGGCTGTAGAAAGCTGTGTGCGATCCGCGTCCAGTTTATCAATATCGAGATTCCGGCCTTGCCGAGACAAATATCGCAGTTTACGCGCGGAAGTTAGTAAAGCGAGATAAGCCAGCTTCTTTTCGTTTCGCGCAGCTTCAGCGGCCTCTCGGTCGCTAAGTAAAAGGTTTCCTCCTATGGTGAGGGCACCGCCTAGAAGCACTCCCAACAATCCCCAAAGAGCATCCATAGCCCGCGACCTCCCGAATTGGCCATATTTGCGGGAAATAAATGTCATCGTCGCAGCGGGGCGTTACGCCTGCGTTACCGAGCTGGGCCAATGATCAGGAAATTCCACGCATCGGCCAATTTGAATCCCACCGCTGGATGCGACTACTTCGTCGTGACGCGCAGGCTGAGCTGCAATGGGCCAGCCACCAACGAAGGCCCGCCTCTGGGTGACAGATGTTTAGGAGCAGCCTGGTCGGGGGTTCCGCCGCTCGAGGCCCCACGTTCGTCCGGAAACGACTGCTTTCAAGAACAGGCGGTCGTTGCCGTGACGAGGCCTGATCCGGCCATGGCTGGTTTGCTCAGAGTCGTTCGACCGCGGGCAACGAAAGTGATGGGTGGCCAGCACCTCCTTCATTGGCTCGACGAAATGGCCTTCCATAATGGAGTAGAAAAGTTTGCCAACCGGGCGTGTTTCCACGCGGGCTCTCAGGTCCGCTTCGTGGCAAGTCAGGCACGCAAATGTGAGCATGCTGGCCGACATTTCACCACGTTCATCCCGGAGGCCCCGGTGCAAGGCCCTTTCAAGCCGGCAGTCTTGTTTCCCCAGACATCACTTCAGGTCCGGCTGATTGATGGGCCGATCCATTGAGCTGTCCGGGCGGTGACGCAAAGACGAATGTCTAGACCCCGCCGGGCCGTTGCCATATCGTTGGGGAACCGATCACAATCGACCGGCGGAGCTCCGCATCGGAGGTGCATGATTGGCATCATCTCATCTGGTTTTCATGGAAAACGGCAGATCGGCAATCAGCCGCTACCCTCGGGTCAATACGAGACAGCAAGCTTTCCCGTGCTCGGCCGGCCCTGCACCCCATGTCGCCACGGCAGACTGGGAATTCTTCATTACAACCGAGGCGGGGCCGCCTTCCTGCGAGTGTTCCTAAACTGATAGTTCTAGCCTCGATTTTTCATGATGGTCGGGCTGGCCTCTGGGTCCCGGTTTGATCTGCGTCCGGATTGATTTTGTGGTTTTGGGCGCGCGGGTGGGGCCCGTTGTCGCTGGGTGGGCGTCGGGTTCCACGTCTCCGATGAGTGGTTCTGGTCGTTGTTGGGCTGGCCCTGGTGGTTCTCAGACCAGGAGCCGGACCCGTTGTCGGAGGCTGGTTTTCAGCGCGTCAATGGCTGCCAGGAGCGTGGTGATCGTGCCGGATTCCGGCGCCTTTTCAGGGATCAGCAGCCGGGTCCGCCGAGCCCTGGTGATGAGTTTCCCGGCGGTTGCGAAGAGCCGGTAGCGCCAGCGCTTCATGTCCCATCCCCGGGCTTTGTGTCCGGTTGGCAGTGCGGCCAGTTGCAGCCAGGAAACCAGGTTCATGGCCAGTGCGGCAAGATTGGCCCAGGCCTGATTGGCGTGAAAATCGAAGAACGGAAGCTTCCCGAGCCCGGTGTTCTTCAGGGTTTTGATCCGGTTCTCACACCGCCCCGGGCCCGGTGCCGGGCATCAAGGGTGGGCCCGTGCCAGCACGTTGAGTTCGTCAGAAAAGCCGTGACGCGGTGCCCGTCCGGATCCAGCAGCGTCGGCTGCGCTCCGGGATGCAGGGGCTCAGCACGCAGGTAGAGGTTTGTCCCTGCAGGGTAGTCCGTTAGCCCGAGGACGTCGGTGGCGTTAACGACCCACGCGTCCATGCGTTCGGTGCCCTCCCGGTCCAGTGCGGGCTGCCAGTACTGCTTATCGTTGATCCACGCGACCATGCGGGCCTTCACCACCGGGACCGGGTAGGAAACACTGAACTGCACACCTAACGATGAGAGGTAGTGCAGGAACTTCCGGGAAGCCCCGGCACTGTCAGTGCGCACGAGGATCGTCTCACCCATGAGCTTTCCCTGCTGGTCGTAGAAGTCGTCGGGGAGTTGGGCGATGGCCTGGGTGAAGACCTTGATGTGGTCATCGGCGCTGTTGGCCCCGGCGTTACCCGGACGCATCACGACCGCTAGGATTTCCCCGGTACCGTTGCCTGTCCCGTAGTCAACACTGGCGATGAAGGGAGCGAAGCCCTATCCGCCTTTGTACGTGCCGACGGCTTGTTCCTTGTCGCTGTGGGAGGTCACGAGGGTGGCATCCAAGTCAACAATTAGCAAATCCAGAGCTGTGGCCTTCAACGCCGGGTTCCGTTCCCAGGCCGCTTCCCATGCCCGTGAACGCAGCTCCCGCATCAGCGTGGCGAACCCGTAGCTGAAGAGATCCGGGTTGGTCACGGTCCGTTCAAAGAACCTTGAGATCGTCGCGTTCGAAGCGACGTTCCCGAAGACCCCGGCGCCGGTCCGCAGGATGTCCAGATCGGAGACATGTTCCCCGCCGCCGGCGAGCATGACCGCCAACGATCCCAGAATCGTGCCGGCCTTCGCCTGCATGTTGTCCGCATCCGTCATAGACATCATTCTCTCCGTTGGACGCCGTCCGTTCCGAACCGCTCCTTCGGACTCGCCGCTCGGTCGACAACTACCCGACACGAGTCGCTCCCCGGGAGCTCCATTCCAAGTCCGCAACGACGAGTTCTTTTCACGCTGAGCGTTCGGAAGGATCCTCTGGGTCTAGTAGTGATCTCGCGCGCCGCATCAAGGAACAGCACTTTGGTGCGCCCGAAGGCTGTATCAGGCAGGGTGGCTCAGCCTGCGCCGCTGGTGGCCGCGGCGGCATCAGAATGGCACGGGTTTTCAGAATCACGGCCACGGCCTGCGCGCTCCAGCGTCTCCAACCGTTCCCGTAATTAGAAATGAAAAGCGCCTCCGATCACCGATTGGCCACAAAGTCAAGCTTTGTCAACAGTAAATGATAAAAAAGCCGCTGAGCTGCGGAAACACTGTGCCCGAGGTGGGACTCGAACTGCATTCCAGCCCTGGCTAACACTGGGCTCCCCCGGAAACATGCGGAATCCGGCCCAGTCCGGCTGCGGTACGGCCCTATCCGACGCCCAAGGTGTGCACAATGTGCACACCCCTTTTTTCCCACTTTTGAGACCTCGCAATAAGGGCAAGACGGCTGCCGTCGCGGATCGCTCCGAGTGGCTTCGTCAGGCGATCTGGATTCGTTCGTCGCCGAGCTCAACCTCGACACGAAGCCGGCCGCCAAGCGCCTCGACGTATTTCCGCAAAGTATCGACCTGGGCACGATCAATGTCACCGTGCTCGATGCGGGACACCCTGTTCTGGCTGACATGCAGGCGCCCAGCCAGCTCGACCTGCGTCAGCTCGGAGGCCTCGCGGAGCTCCCGAAGCCGGTAAGCCCGGACCTCATCGACCATGCGCTTCTTGTGGGTATTCACAGCTGCCCGGTCAACCGGACGCTTGGCCAGTAGTTCCTCCATGGACTTCGCCACTATGCCCCTCCTTTCAGAATCCTCAGATGATCATCGAACAGGTCATCAGCAACCGGAATGTTCGTCTTGTACCACTTGCTCCAGTTGCCCGCCTTGTCCCCCGCGACAAGCAAGATCGCCCGCCGCTCCGGATCAAAGGCAAACAGGATTCGCAGTTCCGACCGCCCGCTCGATCCCGGCCGCAGCTCCTTCATGTTCTTATGCCGTGAACGAACCACCGTGTCGACCAATGGACGACCAAGTTGAGGTCCGCGCTCGGCAAGAAGCTCTAATGCAGCAACGATCTGCTCATACGAGTCTTGGTCAAGACCTAACAGCCACGGCTCAACTAGTCCCACGTCAACATTCCACATCGAGTCCATCATACAACTCAGGTGTTCTACAACTCAAGTGCTATATTGCGGTCCGTCACTTGTTGAACCTGCAGGAGGGAGGAGCCGTCACACTCATGACGGTTGTACCCAGGCAGTGCGTCTCAGAAGAAGAAGACCCGGTAGGCGATGATGTCGTCGTACTCGAGGCGCGAACTCAGGCATCCTCCAGGCGCTTCAACAGCCCGGCGTCGTGGCTCATAACGAAGTCCAGGCCCGCGCCGATTTCTTGCCTGTGCCGGCGACGCTGGACGTCCGAACCGGCAACTTGACCAAGAAGCGCCGACTTGGAGGTGCGCGCCTTGGCAGTCGGCTCACCCGGACCGCGGTCACCGTCTTCTGAAACACGCAGGTTTTTGTCCATGCCCTGCTCGATGAAACTAAGCGTTATCAGGTAGTTTACTGGCGTGAGAAGTATCCGGCTGCCCGATGGTGACCTCTCGAGAATACGGTTCCGAAGTGTTGTGGCAACGCAGACACCGCGCCGCCTATGGTCCTGGGGGCGATGTCATCTGCTTTTGAGCTGGCGCGGATCAGGGAACCCGAGCGAGACGTAGCCAGGAGCTCGCTTGTTCAGGGATGCGGCCAGCACGGGTGTTGATTCGTCGTAGTAGTCGTGAACTGTCGCCACAGTTTTCCCCGGGTATGGACGGATTACCCGGCCGACGTACTGGACCAATCTGCCTTTGAACGACACAGGCGCTGCAAGGAACAGGGTATCCAGTTTGGGGCAATCGAAGCCTTCTCCAATGTATGAGCCGGTGCCCAAGACCAACAAAGGCTCCGCATCATCGGTGGTGGCCAGAAGGTCGACGGCGGCCTGTCGTTCCTTGGCCTTCATCGCCCCGGTGAAAGCCACTGGCTTCAGACCAGCCGCCTCGAGCCGGGACCGCAGGGACTCAAGATGGGCTTTCCACGTAGTCAGTACAAGGATTCGGGAGTTCCGTTCGTAAGCTTCAATGACGTCGTCGTAAATTTGCTGTAGGCGTTCCTCGTTGGCGATCAGGTCCTTGTAGATGGCAGAGATCCCGCCCGGTTCGCTGGGGTCTGCGGCGCCGTCGTACGCGTATGAGGTCCGGTGCAGTACCAAAGTCAGCGTCGGTTCGGCAATCTCGTATGCGTGCGTTGGTAGCTGGTGCGGAACAGCTGGGGAAATCGTGTGTGAGATTTGGCCGAGCTGGTGGTAGATCAGCGAGTCCAACTTGTCCCGCCGGTACGGTGTGGCCGTCAGCCCCAGCCAGTACCGGGCCGGGATCTGGTTCATGACGTTGGTGAACGCTGCCGCCGGGACGTGGTGACATTCGTCCACGATGACGAAACCGTAGCCGGCCGTCAGCTCGGCAACATTTTCCCGCCGTGCCAGCGTCGGCAAAAGCGCGACATCGACCCGACCCGTCGTCTTGGCACGCCCACCTCCGATTTGGCCACACTTCTCGTCCAAGAATTCTCGGATGCGGCTGCGCCATTGCTCCGCCAAGGCTTTGCGATCAACCAAAATGAGCGTTGAGACGCCACGAAGTGCCATCGCAGCACACGCCATAACGGTCTTGCCGGTACCGGGCGGGGCCACCAGGACTCCGTGCTCGGCGGCAGTGGCGGCGTCCACGGCATCTTGTTGTTCCGCGCGCAGGCGGGCCGAGCACTCGAAGCTGTGGGCTGTGCCTTCCGACCGTTGATCATCGATGCGCAGCGAGCTGCCACTCGATTCGACCAGTTGCTTCAAGAAGGGCAACAAGCCACGCGGCAGGATGAGGTCGCCATCAAGCGTTTCGTCGTAGTTGCGCAGGTATCGGGGAATATTCCAGGTGGATCGCCTCTGGCGTTGGCGTTCATAGAACTCAGGGTTCGGCATGGAAGCGGCATGCTTGACGGCTGAGATCATGGCTGGTCCAAGGTCTGCTGCCTTGATAGTAACGCGTGATGCGAATGCGACTCGGACGATCAGAGCCGGGCGTGGAACGATCCTGGATGATAGCGGCAGTTCGAGCCGGCGAACCTCTTGTCCCAACTTGACGGCAGGCAGCCTTCGGACATGGGTACGGACTTCCCGCTCCGAAAGCCGATCCAGGCTAGACAGGTACGCCCATTGGTCCTCATATGGTTCGAGGGTCGTGGTGTCGAGGAACAACGTAGTGCCGTGCTGGCGGCGCTTTCCGTTCAGCGGCGCAGCAATCAGGTTACCCATGCCTTTGCCCGAATGAACGTCCTGAGCAGGAAAAAGCCTGTCATAGCTGGCCAGACTCATGCTGCCACGCAATGCCATCGCCTCGTGGATGAGACCGGTGCCAAGCTGGCGTGCTGCGGACGCCGGTATGGCTGTGCTGAAGAAGATCCAGACGTGGGCGCCACGTCCTGACTGGGATACTTCCAACGCTGCAGGAATTCCCCGAAAGCGAGCAGCCTTAACGTATGCCAACGCATCCAGCATTGCGGCGCCTCCGTCAAAGTCCGCCGCCACCCACCAACAGGTGTCCTGTTCAGTCAAGGGATAGAGGCCAATGTGCTGCACTCCGCGCAAATGATCCGCAACAACGACCGGAGTGACCGGCAGGAAATTGGCGCCCGCGATGTTCGCGCCCTTGCGCCAACCACCGGCGACCGCAGGAACCCAGCCGGAGCGACCGTCCCGCGAGTTTTCCCACCGGACTGCGTAGACATCCCTGCGTGCCCTGAACAGGTCCTGGAACAGACGGATTTTCGTTTCCGGAGACGATTCCATGGTTACCGGACCATGGTGCAACACCGCAGGAATTACAGCCTGGGCCAGGTGTGCTGCCTTTGATTCCACTTCCGTGAGTTCCAAGAGTTTCCGCAGCCTGGCATTTTCAAGACGCAGCTCCTCGAGCTCACGTCTCAGCGCCCTATCTGCCGTATCGGAAAGGCCCGGCAATGCAGTTTGACCACCAACTTCAGGAGTGTCTTCAATCACGGTTCCATTGTGGTCGGCAAAGGCCACCACGCCGAAACCAGAAGAAAGTCATCCAACAAAGTTGGTAATGCCGAATGAGTCGCCAACTGCGACGTCCCCGACTTGAGACAAGTCATGTAGCCGCGACCCCACCCCGCCATGAAGAGGCAAGAACGCGGAACCATCATCCACATCTAGAACGGAGCCGCTCGGCCATAGCAACGGCCCCAACAAAAAAGGGCCCCCGAAGGGGACCTCATGTGAACAGTTTGTGCACACTCAGAGGCTCACAAGCCCCTGAACAGAGGAAACACTGTGCCCGAGGTGGGACTCGAACTGCATTCCAGCTCTTGTAAACATTGGGCTCCCGCGGAAACATGCGGAATCCGGCCCGATCCGACCTATGTACGACCCAGTCCGAAGCCAAAAGTGTGGACATTGTCCACACTTCCTTTTTGCCTTGCGGCAGCAACACCGGACGGAACAAGGACACCCCTCGACATCGCCCGACTCCATCGGTCCACTAATCCGAGAATGCCGGGTCGCGGCGACACACTGATAGCAGGCTCAACGTCTTTGTGTGCTTCAAGGATCATCATCGCTGCAGTCACCTCCTGTCGGTTATCTCATGGCGTGACCGGCAGAAACTGACATGCCGAACCGCGAAGCTCTCCCCGCCGCGTGGCACCATTGGATCTCACGCCGCGAAGGCTGCAAGGTCGCCGGCAATCATCCTATTCGCCGTACATCAGGCTGGCCAGGAATAGTCCGAGTCCTTGTTGGGTATTTGGCTGAGGCGCTGCTGCGCTGGCCGATACGGTGGGTTCGTCAGCTTCCAGGTATAGGCCTTCCCAGGGATATGAAGTCATACTCCCCTGCCTTTCGGGGGTCCCTGATGCCGTCTTTTCAGAGTGGCCCCAGCCCCAGTGGACGGCCTTAGGTGTGCGGGTGGTGTGGCGTTCCGTTCCAAACCCGGCTGAAAAAGGGCGATGGGCGATACTCATGATGGCTTCCTCTCTGAAGCGAACTGCTTGATGGTGGTAGTGCGTACGCCTGGCGTCCCGACCGATATAGAGCGAGGGCGGTATACGTGGTCCGAGGTCGGTCGCTACGTTGCGGTTCCAGGGCTACGGCGGCGGGTTGGCTTCAAATAATGTGCGGAGCCGACTCGCCAAAATTCGGAAGAGGCTCGAAAGTTGTTCGTTGGCGCTCCCGACTGGCCAGAAGCAAGAAATCATCCCAGTCCGAGGTCAAATCAACCGTCATTCGTTGGCTGGCGGATGAACATCCGGCCAAGGATCGCGACGTAATGCCGTCCGTTAATGTGTCTGTATGCGCCGCCCCCGGATTTCTCCTTTTCACGACAGCACCCCGCCTGGCTGACCATCGGAATTCTCTGAAAGAACTCTGCGGTTTCCGATAGCGAAACTTGCCTGGAACTGAATGGTGAACATTTTGAATCCTCTGCCGGGCCACGGAACTCCGTTCCGCGGGTGCCGATTTGAGATGAACCGAGATGCCTGTGAGTTTGATTCCACTCACTTCGATGCTGATAATGCAACGATATTCCGATGGGTTTTTCGCACACAGCCGCTCGGCGCAGCAACGTATCCAGAAAGGGCAAACTTTGTCGCACAAGGTGTTCAGTGTGCCGTGACACTGATTGGCGCGTCAGATGCAGGGCGCTGGTAGCCCCTGTCCGGTAGGCGAAAGCCCGCTGTCACGGCAAGCGCAGAGGTTTGCGAGCGGTGCTGACGGGCTTCCCTGTTGAGAGGTTCTATTGAGATTCATGGCCGGTTCGACGGCGTTCGTCCCGCCCAATATTGCATCGAACGGACCGCTGGTAATCGCTAGGAGCCTTCGGGCCGGTGTCAGGCGTCTCGCCGGGTGTGCGAACCCGCCCACGTCATCGGCGGTTAGACGGCGCGCCGCTCCCGAAGGTATCAACGGGTCGGCACGGACGGCCAGTGGTTGACTACGCGGACAGCGTAGCCGTCAGTGCGATGGATGAGGCGCCTGGACCACGATTCATCTCTGATCCAGATCGCGGAGCCATCTTCCATTTTGGAATCGATCGATCCCCCGATCGTGAGGAGACCTCGTCCAAACAGCACAACGGGCAGCCCGATTGGGACGTCGCTCCAGTCGGTCACGAGCTGCCCCAAGGCGTAGCCCTCTGCCAGCCCGGCGGGAGTCCAGAACTGCCAATTAGGTACCGGCGTCGTCAGGAGATCAGAGATCTTCACGTCGCCCCCTTTCGCCTGTTGTTTCTGACAAATTGAACCCGGTATGTCGTCCCGCGGGAAGGCCTCCGGAACGCCGAGGCGGTGACAGATGTCGACGACGGGTCTGGACTGAAGGAGAAAGCGTCGATGGCTTGGCTAACGAGCCATTCAGTGAAGTCCTCGTGGTCGCCGGATCCTTGTCCGCGGATGCCGACGTATTTGCCGCGGGCTTTGGGCTCCGGCTGATGGCCAGATCGGTTACGTTCTCGACGTGGACATCCACCCAATGGTCCACGATCGTCTACTTCCGGTTCGTGAGGCCACGAACCGACGGTAAGCATCAGCAGTTGTGGTGAACCAGTCTTGCACCCGCACGCCGGACGACGCGAGATTTTGTACCCTCTCCCCCAGCGCCACTCTTGCGCCCCACGTGCCAAGTTCTTTCAGCCCCACCTCTGGAAACCACAAAATGTCCTCCGTCATTGCGCTCACTGCTCTTTCGCAAGGTTCTCTCCGGGACGGCCCACAGCAACGCTGAATCTGTGCCGTCGACGGAACGATAAATTGCCGCTCGGCTCACCGGTATATTCCTCGTCATCTCAGGACGGGCTGCGCTTCGGCGGGTTCCTCGCTTTTCGCGCCCTTGGCGGAAATGCTGTTGGCCGTGTATTCGGAGAGCCATCCCAGGCCGGCACCCGCGATTAGGGCCATGCACGTGGTGGCCAGGTCGAAGGAGTTCCGAAGAATGCTGCGCACCCGGCGAATGTGCCGGGGATGAAGGCGAGCACGCGCCACCTGGCCTGGACGCACATTGCGAATGCGGCCAGGCCGACAGCGATGGGCAGGATGGCAGGCAGGGCGATCGCGCCTGCCGTCCACACAATTGCGCTGCCCCACAGCGCTCCGGACAGACTGGCAGGCACGGCTTTGATCAGTCCTTCCCGCTTTCCGCCGGCCGCGAATTAGCAGGCCCAGCCCACGAAGCCAACCCACGTGATAAGACCAAATGGTGTGCTGAGCTGCGTCCAGAGTCCGGCTAGTATGCCGACCGTGATTCCAATGGTGACGAGTGGTTTCATTGTGTGATCCTTGCTGTGGGAAGCGTAATATGGGGTATTTCTAATGGGCGGAGCGTCTTTGCGCCGGCGGCCTAGGACCGTTGTCGGTCCGTTGGCGTGCTGGGTAGCCGCCGCCGGATCGGCGGCCGCTGATCCGGTGGTCCTAGATCCAGGGCCGGATTTCTTGGAAGCTGGGGCATGTCTGCAGGGCAGCGGTGAGTTCCGTGAGGGCCGTTCCGTGAAGTCTGAGGCGCCGCGCCGTGTCTGTCTCGATGGTGCCGTCAGGGTTGAACGCAGTGGAATCGAGATACACGTCGGGGGACAGAATCTGCGTCCCGAAGAATCCGCTGAGTGTGTTGCTGAGTTCCCGCGTGCCGAGGAAGTGCGCGGTGGATGCGCCGGTCATTGCGACCATGGCAGGCGTGCCGTGAAGCGGGCCTTTGTCCGTGGCGGTACTGCGCTCGATGCGTTCCAGAAGCAACCGCATTGCCGCCGTGGGACTCGCCCGATAGGTTGGGCTGCCGAAGACCACACCGTCTGCGGCAGCCATGAGTCCGAGGATCAACTCGTCGTTATGACGGACCAGTTCGGTTTGTGCCCCGCCTTCAGCCGCGCCGGCCAGTATTTCGGCGATCATCCGGTGTGTCTTGCCGGGGCCGTGTGGGCTCGCGTCCACACCGATGATTCTCAAACCAGGACGCCTATCCCGACGTAGCTTCCCTTGAAGAACAGCAGAGGCTCTGCCTCGCCGCGGGCGTTCATGGCTTTGACGCTGCCGATGACGATGGTGTGGTCACCGCCGTCGTACTCTTCGTGGAGTTCGCAGTCGATCCATGCCAGGGCGCTGTCCAGGATGGGGCTGCCCAGCGGGGACATGGTGTGGCTGACTCCTGCGAACTTGTCCGTCCCGGATCGGGCGAATTTGCCGGATAGTTCACGGTGCTCTTCGGGGAGAATGTTGATACAAAACCGTCCGGTGGCCCTGATGACGGGCCAGGTGGAGGACGATCGCGCGGGGTTGAACGCGATCAGCGGCGGTTCCAGCGACAATGAGGAGAATGACTGGCACGTGAATCCGACCGGCCCCTGCTCTGTGTTTGAGGTGATGATGGTCAGTCCGGTGCAGAAATGCCCGAGGATTTCGCGCATCCGGTCCGGTGTGACTTCCAGGTGATTGTCCATGATGTTCTTCCTTCACTGGTGGGTTTGAACGAGGTGGTGATCTGCTGCGTAGGTAAAGCCGATTCGTGGTTCGCATCTGGTCAACGCCGCGGACAGTTCGTGCCCGACGAAGGTGGCAACTTCGGCGCTGATTCGCTTCAGCCCGGCGATATTCAGGCCGGTATCGATTCCCATGTCTTCCAGGAAATTGGTGAGGTCTTCTGTGGCCAGGTTGCCGCTGGCGCCGGGGGCGAAGGGGCACCCGCCCAGCCCTCCGATGGCTGCGTCGAAATCTGTGACACCGATAATGAGGCCGGCCAGGACGTTCGCCAGTGCAGTGTCCCGGGTGTTGTGCAGGTGTAGGCCGATCGAATGGCCGGGCGCCTGGGTCCGGACGGCCTGAACGAGCGCGATGACCCGGTCGGGTGTGGCAGTGCCGATGGTGTCACCAAGGCAGATCCGGTCGGCGCCGGCATGAACAACGGCCCGGACGATGTCCGCTACCCTTCCTACCGGAGTCTGGCCTTCAAACGGGCAGTCGAAGGAGATGGCGACGATGACTTCACAGATACCACCGGCTTCGTGGACCATTTTGATGATCTGCTCACCCGCTTCGACGGACTGCGCGATGGTCTTGCCGGCGTTGGCCTTGGCGTGGCTTTCGGATGCTGAGACCACGTACTGAAGGTGCGTGATTCCGGCAGCGAGAGCCCGCTTTGCGCCGCCGATTCCTGCGACGAGGACGCAGAAGTCGACGTCGGGCCAGCGGTGCAGTTCTTTGACGAGTTCGGCGGCGTCAGCCAGGGCCGGGACCGCAGTCGGTGAGACGAAGCTGGTTACCTCGACTCGCCGTACGCCCGCTGCCACTAGACCATCGATCATCCGGAGCTTCCGGTCCAGCGTCAGTTCGCGCTCGAGTTGGAGCCCGTCCCGGGGGCCGACTTCACGGATATCGACGGCACAGGGCAGGCTGTAGCCCGCGGCGGAAGCAATGGATTCCAGGGTCAGGGGCGCGCTTCTTTGTTCGTTCATTGTCAGATCACCTCGCTGTCTGTGAGTTCTTTGAGTTCTTCATCCTCGAGGCCAAGGAGGCCGCGGTAGACGTCGTCGTTGTCGAAGCCTGGCTCCGGCCGGCCCGCCCACCGGACGGAGCCTTTTGCACTGGAGAATTTAGGGACGACACCCGGACCCTTGATTTTGCGGCCGATGCGGAGGTCGTCGTGATCGACGAACATGTCCCTATGGATGAGCTGCGGGTCCTTCATGACTTCGGCCACGGTGTTGACCGGACCGCAGACCACGCCGGCTTCGTCGAGCAGGCGCACGAGGTCAGACGCGGACTGGCTGGAAGCCCACTGTGCGACGCTGTCGTCGAGCTCGTCCTGATGGCGCCCGCGGGACACATGGTCAGCGTATTTCTCCTCCAGGGCCAGTTCCGGGCGTCCCATGACGCCGCAGAGGCGGGCGAAAACGGTGTCCTGGTTTGCGGCGATGATGACGGGAAGACCATCACCGCTCGTGTAAACGTTGGATGGTGCGATCCCGTCGAGACGGGTACCGGAGGGTTTACGCACGACTCCCGCGCCGTCGAAGTCGGGGATGGTCGATTCCATGAGGGCAAGGCATGACTCGGTCAGGGCGACATCGATGACGTCTCCTTCGCCGGTGGCGCGGGAACGGATCAATCCTGCGAGAATCCCTTGGGCTGCGAACATGCCCGCGAAGGAGTCGCCCAGGGACAGGGCGATCCGCGGCGGCAGCTGCCCTGGATACCCGTTGATGGACCTGAAGCCGCTGATGCCCTCGGCGACGGAGGCGTAACCGGGTTTGAGCGCGTCGGGACCATCCTGGCCGTACCCGGACACTCTGGCAATCACCAGCCGCGGGTTCTCTTGAAGCAGGACGTCCGGGCCAATCCCCCATTTCTCCAGTGTGCCGGGGCGGAAGTTCTCGATGACAGCATCGCTTTGCGCAACCAGGTCTTTGAAGAGGCCGATTCCACGCGGTGTGCGCAGGTTCAGCGTGACGCACTTTTTGTTCCGTGCGTGAACCGTCCAGAACAACCGGTGGCCGTCGATTTCTCCCTGGCCCCAGGTCCGCAGCGGATCGGGCCGGTCTGACGTCTCAATTTTGATGACTTCAGCACCCATGTCAGCCAAAAGCCTTCCCGCGAATGGGCCGGCGACCAGGGATCCGAGTTCCAAAATCCGCATTCCTTCGAGCGGTCCGCCCTGCGGTCTCGGCGCTTCTTCGCGCCGGATCGGCAGTGTTTCCATCTGTTCTTCCTCCTGTACCCCGAGGGGTGATGTCCATCACTGATTGCGTGATGGATCACAACGCTATGAGGAGAACGGGGTCATCGGACAGCCGACAAATGCGCCGCAGTAGCCAATTTCCGCAGAGTTTCGACGACCGAAAATACTCTGCGAAAACCGGCTGCCCGCTTGCGCAGAACGGCTAGTGTGACCCAACTCTCAGTGCGTACGGTCATCTCAGAGCTTCATCACAGAACGGTGGTGTTCAGCTGAAAGGAAGGCAAAGAAATGTCGACAACGACGTTGATAAGGGAGAAGTTCTCCCTCTACATCGGTGGAAAATTCATCCCCGGATCGTCGGGAAAATCATTCACCACTGCCAGCCCTTACACCGGGGAGGAGTGGGCAGAACTGGCGGAAGGCACAGTGGCAGACGTCGACGCAGCAGTCGCCAGTGCACGCGCGGCCCTCACCGGACCTTGGGGCGAAATGACTGGCACAGCCCGAAGCGCATTGCTCCGTAGGCTCGGAGACGTCATCGAGGAGAACGCAGAGCGGCTCGCCACTCTCGAGGTCAATGATTCGGGCAAGCTCTACCACGAGATGATCGGACAAACCCGGGATCTGCCCCAGTGGTACTACTACTACGCCGGCCTCGCCGACAAGATCGAGGGACGCCAGATCCCCACAGACAAGCCCAACTTCCTGGTGTACACACGGCGAGAGCCTTTGGGCGTGATCGGTGCCATCACACCCTGGAATTCTCCCTTGCTGCTGCTGACATTCAAACTGGCCCCCGCGCTTGCGGCGGGCTGCACTTTCGTGGTCAAACCCAGCGAACACTCCCCCGCTTCCACAGCCTTTCTGGCCGAACTCGTAGACCGGGCCGGATTTCCCCCAGGAGTCTTCAACGTCGTCACCGGCGAAAGCCGCGAACTGGGCCAGGCCCTGGCAGCACATCCCGGTGTGGACAAGATTGCATTCACCGGTTCAACAGCAACCGGCGCCCTCGTGGCACAGGCAGCCGGAAAGAACCTTAATAAGGTGACACTTGAGCTGGGTGGTAAGAGCCCCCAAGTAGTGTTCGAGGATGCTGATTTGGAATCTGCAGCCAACGGCCTTGTTGCCGGGGTGTTCGCGGCCACGGGCCAGAGCTGCATGGCCGGATCCCGACTGATCGTTCACGAGTCCATCCACGACAAACTCGTCGATCTGGTGGTGGCGCAGGCTAACGAAATCAAGCTGGGTGACCCCAAAGCCGCTGGCACGCAGATGGGTCCGGTTGCGAACGGCCCGCAGTATGGGAAGGTTCTGGACTACATCCAGAAGGCCCGGGACGAAGGCGGGGTCATCGCCTGCGGAGGCTTCACACCTGAGGACCTTGGCGGCTTCTTTATCCGCCCGACCGTCATTACAGGGGTCAACAGGGATTCAACCGTGGTCCGGGAGGAAATTTTCGGACCGGTGCTCTCCGTCTACACCTTCAAGGACGAGGCTGAAGCGATCGAACTCGCCAACGACTCGGAGTACGGCCTCGCAGGCGCGGTCTGGACCAAAGACGTTCATAGGGCACACAGGGTCGCCGGGGCCATCAAGGCCGGCACCATTTGGATCAACGCCTACCGCGTTGTGGCTCCGCAGGTTCCGTTCGGTGGCTTCGGGGCATCCGGCATCGGCCGCGAAAACGGCATCGATGCCATCAACGACTACACCGAAAATAAGTCCATCTGGGTCGAACTGACAGGCGGCACCCGTGACCCGTTCAAATTAGGCTGACTCCCTCGGCCAACCCATACTCACAACAAATTCCAGTCAAAGGTCAATGGAGTCCTTGATGAACCAGATCCTCAAGCTACTCGATGCGTTCCCTGTCCTGCACACCAAGGATATGGATGCTGCGCGTGAAGCAGTCACCGGTATCTACCTGCCGAACGTGATGAAAACCCGGGACGACCATCGACTGGATGTGACGCTCAATGCCTGGGGCGGGCATGACATGACCGTCGGCTATCTCACTTACCAGTCAGAGACCCGGCTTACGATGCCCGCCCCGGAGGACTTCTACCATCTGAACCTCACCCTGGCGGGGTCCACCGAAGGATTCAGGGCTGATGGGAAACGAGCCGAAACCTCCCCTGGCCGGACGGGGCTGCTCCTGCTCCCCCATCTGGGCACTGACATCGTCTGGTCCCAGGAAGCTGAACAGATTATCCTGCGCTTCTCCCGGCCGATGTTGGAAAATTTCGCCGCCGACATGATTGGTCAGCCCGTGGATAAACCCATTGACTTTGAATTCGGCTTCGACATCTCCACCGGCCGAGGAGGAAGCCTGCTCGCATCGGCCCAGTTCATGGCAACGGAACTGAACCGTCCCGGGGGCATCACAGAGAACCCGCTCGTTCTGGAACAGCTCGAATCGTTCCTGATGAGCAACGTCCTCATGGCTGTGCCCAATAACTACAGCGAGGGGCTGCTGAAGCCGCCGCCCACCGTGAACCTGGGCCGACTCAAGCCCGTGATCGAGTTCATCGATGCCAACGCCGACGAACCGATCACACCTTCCGAACTGGCCAGGGTCGGGCTGATGAGTATCCGTACCCTGCACGCGTCATTTCAACAGACCCTTGGCACCGCCCCCATGGAGTACCTGCGGCGGGTCCGGATGGAACGGGTGCGGGCAGAACTGGTCTCCAACCGAGACCCCGACCTGAAGATCACCGACCTGGCCAACAGGTGGGGGTTCTACCACCCCAGCCGGTTCGCCGCCCGATACCGGCAAATGTACGGCGAACTCCCCAGCGAAACCCTCCAACGCCACGCCTAACTATCACTGCCGCGGACCACGCTGCACCGACTGAATTGAGAGTCTCTATGGGCTACACCCTTGCCGAAAAAGTGTGGAACTCCCACATCGTGCGCCACGAGGACGGCACACCGGACCTCCTGTACATCGATCTTCATCTCGTTAACGAGGTCACAAGCCCGCAGGCCTTCCAAGGCCTGGATTTGGCCGGACGGAAAGTGCGCAGGCCGGACCTGACCATTGCGATGGAGGACCATAATGTGCCGACTATGGGAATTGATAAGCCGATAGGGGACCTGACCTCCCGGCTCCAAGTTCAGACCCTTAGAGCAAATTGCTCCAAGTACGGCATCAACCTGTTCAACATGGGCAGCCCCGATCAAGGCATCGTTCATGTCGTTGGGCCGCAGTTGGGCCTCACCCAGCCAGGTATGACCATTGTGTGCGGCGACTCTCACACCTCTACGCACGGGGCATTTGGTGCCCTCGCCTTCGGTATCGGAACCAGCGAGGCCGAACACGTGCTCGCGACGCAAACGCTGCCGCTGGCGCCTTTCAAAACCATGGCCGTCAACATCGAGGGCCACCTTGCTCCCGGCGTTACATCCAAGGACGTCATCCTCGCCCTGATCGCACAGATCGGGACCGGTGGAGGGCAAGGTTACGTACTCGAATACCGCGGCGCCGCCATCAAGGACATGTCCATGGAAGCGCGTATGACCGTCTGCAACATGTCCGTCGAGGCTGGGGCCCGAGCCGGCCTCATCGCCCCGGACGCTAAGACCCTCGAATACCTCAGGGGCAAGCCATACGCCCCGACCGAGGATGCATGGGACGCCGCCTCGGAATACTGGCTTTCGTTGGCAAGCGACGAGGACGCAGTCTTCGACGCCGAAATCACTCTCAACGCTGGGTCGATCACACCGTTCGTCACGTGGGGAACTAACCCCGCCCAGGCTGTCCCCATTTCCGGCAACGTGCCTCACCCTGATGACTACTCCGAAGATCGCGAGAAGTCCGCGGCGAAGAAATCCCTCGCCTACATGGGGCTGGCACCCGGAACAGCCATGAGGGATATTGCTGTCGACATGGTCTTCCTCGGCTCCTGCACCAACGGCCGCATCGAAGACCTGCGCGCAGCAGCAACAGTTCTGGCAGGCCACCGCATCAAAGAAGGCCTCCAAATGCTTGTGGTGCCTGGTTCCATGAGGGTCAAAGCCCAGGCGGAAAAAGAAGGCCTCGACCAAATTTTTCTGGACGCGGGGGCTGAGTGGCGTTTCGCCGGTTGCTCTATGTGCCTGGGAATGAACCCGGATCAGGTCCCCGCCGGCAAACGCTGCGTCTCGACCTCCAACCGAAACTTCGAAGGCCGACAGGGGCGGGGCAGCATGACTCACCTAGTTTCACCGCCCGTAGCCGCCGCGACCGCCATTCGGGGCACCATCTCAACACCGTCGGACCTCCAGAGAACCGGAACAGGAAAATAGCGTGCAAAAATTCGACAAACACACCGGGGCAGCCATGCCCTTGCAGCAGACAAACGTTGATACCGATCAGATCATCCCCTCTAAATTTCTGAAAAGGATCAGCCGGATCGGCTTCGCAGACGCCCTCTTCGCCGATCTTCGAGCTGACAAACAATTCCCGCTCGATAATCCCCGCTTCGCCGGTGCTTCAATCCTGGTCGCCGGAGCCGACTTCGGAACAGGATCATCAAGGGAACACGCCGTGTGGGCCCTCATGGACCACGGATTCAAAGTCGTCATCTCACCAAAGTTCGCGGATATCTTCCGGGGAAACTGCGGAAAAGCCGGGCTCGTGGCCGCAAAGCTCGATCAGGCAGACGTAGAGGACATCTGGGAAGCAATTGACAGCACCCCCGGTCTCCGATTGACAGTCAACCTGGCCGATCAAAGCATCATCTGCGCCGAGCGGACGTACACGTTCGACATCGACAACTACGTAAAGTGGCGCCTCCTCGAAGGGCTCGACGACATCGACCTGACAGAACGCGCCAGCGCAGACATCTCGGCCTTTGAAGCACGAAGACCGGCCTTCCTGCCAACCGTGAGGTAGCGCCGAATGGCACGGATCCGACACCTGCACCCTGGGCATTTCATCAAAACACGGACGAAAAGGATCGCGACAGTGGGCTTCGCAGCAAAAAAGCTCGGGGGCCTAGACCCCTACTGGTCAGAAGAACTAACGGTCGCCGCTGCGGTGTATGGCACACCTGCGCACATGCAAATCATCCGCTATCTGCGGACGAATGGGCCATCGAGCCGCCACGACGTCGCCACCAGCACCGGCCTCAGCTACGGCCTTGCCGCACAATGTCTGAACAAGCTCAAAGGCGCCGGGGTCGTGACGACCCCTCCGGAGGAGCTGATTGCCAGGACATACCACCTTGAGGCCGATCGAGCGCGCACCCTTTTCCAAGCGCTGGAAAGCTACCTGAGCGCCGGGCAGGAGGATCATCCGGATTCATCAGCCTCCGCCGTTGTGGTGCGCATTCACCGCGGACTGGCCCGGCAAGACTGCTGACGCCGGCGGCCTCATACCAGCCGAAACCGCGCCCGTCCCCCTACAACAAAGACTGCACAAAGCGGCTGTTGGACGGCACTGAATGGATGGTGTGACCTGGCTCTCAATCAATATCGTATAGGTATGAGCCCCTCCGAACGGTGAAGGTCCGTAAGAAGAGATTGCGAAAGCGCGCAACACTCGATCTGCTCCTCAGGGAGAAGGCTCAGGCAATCGAACCAACTACTCAATCAGATGCCGTCCCTACCCGGCGGCTCTCTGGACAAGGGTCGTCCATCAAGATCTCAGAGTAGAGGCAGATGCCGATGCCGGCACAGTGAGACACCCTCAACCCCATCGTTGCACTGCAAGAACCGTTCACATGACCGATTCCCTGGAGCCGGACGCGAGAACGGGATGGAACTACTCAATGGCTCCGCAGAGTCGGGTATGTCGAACTTACCGGCGCGACCCCGGATCCAAATATGCTCGGATAGAAGGAAACAAAACAATGACAATGCCTGCCCACGAATTCGACACTTTCGGCGTCGGAAACGTCGATATCGAATCAACCCCCATAATGAATGACCAGAAGATGAAGCTGGGCCTGTTCGCATTCAACTGCAGCGGCGGCATGGTGATGAGTAACGCTCCCACGACCTTCAGAGTCACCTGGGATCAGCAGGTCAAGATTGCACAACTTGCCGATCGCATCGGCTTTGAAGCAATCGTCCCGGTGGCCCGCTGGCGAGGCTTCGGCGGCGACACCAACTTCAACGGTGTTTGCTTCGAAACCTTTACGTGGGCTGCAGGACTTGCCCAGGCGACGAAGAGGATTCAGGTTTTCACCACCACTCACGTACCCACGGTCCACCCAATCGTCGCGGCGAAAGCGGCGACGACCATCGACCACATCTCAGGTGGACGGTACGGTATCAACGTTGTTATGGGTTGGTTCCCGCCGGAAATGGAAATGTTCGGCAATAAGCAGAAGGCCCACGATGACCGCTACAAATTCGGCGCCGAGTGGCTGGACTTCGTCGAAGAACTGTGGACCAAGCCGGGCGAGTTCGACTTCAAAGGCGAATTCTTCGATGCCAAGGGAGTCGAAGCCTACCCCAAACCGTTGACTGGCCCCCGGCCCGCATTAATCAACGCGGGAAGCTCACCAGCCGGACTGGAATTCTCCGCCAAGTACGTGGATGTAAATCTCACGGCACTGGATAGCCTGGAAAGCATGCGCGAACACTCAACAAAAATCAAGACCAGGGCGCGTGACGGATATGGCCGGAAGATCCAAGTCATGACTTACGCGCTCGTGGTGTGCAGGGACACCGAAGAAGAGGCCCAGGCCGCGCACCGACAGATCATCGAAGAAGGCGACTGGGCCGGCGCACGGAACGTGATGAGCGCCCTAGGCATGGAAAGCGAGTCATTCGCCGCGCAAATCGAAAAGTACCAGGAACGGTTCATTGCCGGCTGGGGAGGGATCAACATTATCGGTACGCCGGAGCAAGTGGTCGAGCAGTTCCGTGAGCTCTCCGAGGCCGGCATGGACGGCACCATCCTGGGATTCCTTGACTACGAAAAGGAACTGGAGCACTTCAATGAAAAGGTAATGCCCTTGCTCAAAGAAGCAGGACTGCGCCACTGAGCCCACACGATGAACCGGCTGGACTTCATCCCCACAGCGTGGAGCCGCACTAAGGAGCAGTTCTAGCCGACGGCTCTGTTAGTTCGGCGGGCCGACCATGGCCGGCCCAGAGGAAGTCCCCGTCCGTATCTTGGACGGGGACTTCCCGTTGCCCCGAGCTCGTGAAAATTATGCCCCCGTAGCGACCAAGCGGTCCGCCGCGATGGACTTCTCCAGGAAGTGAACGTGAACTATGCATCGCCAGACACCTGGGAGTCCATGACGAGCTACCCTCAGGAATCGGGGCATGGCACCGACGAGTAGAATCGGATGGTCGACGTGATGGTGCAGAGTCAGTCCTTTCAGACGCAGATCGAGAAGCTTGCGATGCATTTCATCGCCGACTGGCGGCTATTGTCCGTGCGCACACGGGTCAGGACCACGGCGCTGGCAACATCACAAAATACGGTAACGAACGGCTTCGCAATGGGGTGATCAACGACAACGAGGAGCTCAGTTACTCCAACGGCAACATGCCCCTCCTGAAGCAGGCCGGGCTCCGCCATGAATCTCAACAGCACGCCAGTACAGGCGCGGGAACACGAACCGTCCACGGCGCATTCAGCAACCCCATCCAGTCAAAGGTCAACGGAGCCCTTGATGAAACAAATCCTCAAGTTACTCGATGCACATCCTGTCCTGCACACCAAGGACCTGGATGCCGCCCGCGAAGCCGTCACCGGCATCTACTTGCCGAATGTGATGAAAACACGGGACGACAAGCGACTGGACGTGACGCTGAATGCATGGGGCGGACATGACATGACGATTGGTTATCTGACTTATCAGTCAGAAACCCGGCTCACGATGCCCGCGCCCCAGGACTTCTATCACCTGAACCTCACACTCGCAGGAGCCACCGAAGGATTCAGGGCAGATGGAAAACGCGCCGAAACCTCCCCCGGCCGTACAGGGTTGCTGCTACTCCCCCACCTGGGGACCGATATCGTCTGGTCTCAGGAGGCCGAGCAGATCATCCTGCGATTTTCGAGGCCGATGTTGGAAAACTTCGCCTCCGACCTGATTGGTCACCCAGTGGATAACCCAATCTCCTTTGACTTTGGCTTCGACATTTCCACAGGCAGAGGCGGTAGCCTGCTCGCTTCAGCCCAGTTCATGGCTACGGAATTGAACCGTCCGGGTGGCATTGCGGAGAACCCGCTCGTTCTGGAGCAACTGGAGTCTTTCCTGATGAGCAACGTTCTCATGGCCGTGCCAAACAACTACAGCGAGACCCTTCTCACGCCACCTCCCGCTGTGAACCTGGGCCGGCTCAAGCCCGTGATCGACTTCATCGAGGCAAACGCCGACGAACCGATCACCCCTTCTGAACTGGCGAGGGTCGGCCTCATGAGCATCCGCACGCTCCATGCATCATTCCACCAGACGCTTGGGACAGCGCCCATGGAGTATCTGCGCCGCGTGCGGATGGAGCGTGTGCGGGCAGAACTCGTGACGAACAGGAACCCCGACCTGAAAATCACCGACCTCGCCAACAGGTGGGGGTTCTACCACCAGAGCCGGTTCGCTGGTAGGTACCGGCAAATGTACGGGGAACTCCCCAGCGAAACCCTGCAGCGGCACGTCTAATTTTGAGACCGAGGACGTCAAGGGGATGTTGGACGAACTGCCAGATTCCCCGCCGCCACCTTGGCCGACCCACCCATCCCCATCGGCAGCATCACGCTTATTCAGCGAAAGAAACCACTAACAGTGGCCAGTAGCGAAGAAAGGGTTAACGTTTCGTGCTATTTCAGTGTGTAGAGCAGTTGAAGTTCATTTTCACTGAGCGCCTCAATGCTCATGTCGCTGATGGCCGGTGTGGCGGCATTCATTGCTGCCCGCATCATGTCGAGGGTGGCGAAGGCGTAGAACGCCGAGGTGGTGCTCATGCTTTCGTGTCCGAGCAACTGCATGATGATCGGCAACGGCATGCCTTGCTTGTAGAGGACCATGGCCTTGGTCTTCCGCAGCATGTGGCAGTGGAGGTTGCCCGGGATCGAAGGGCACCGTTCGCGGGCGATGTCCCCGGCTTTCTTGAGCAGCGCGGAGACGGTGTCGCTGGAAAGGGCAGTTGGTTGGCCGCGGTGAAAGCTATGGAACAGGGGCCGCGTCGCCGGCCGGTCTGCGCGTTGCGGGTGGAACTCGTAGAGATGGACCTTCAGGTGTTCCACGGCTTTTTCTCCGAGGGGGACGACGCGGCTCTTGTCCCGTTTCCCGGTGAGGGTCAGGTGGGCTGGTCTTGCCAGTGCCAGGTCGTCAATGGTTAGCGCCGTGATCTCACTGACCCGTGCGCCGCTGTCGTAGAGCAGGATGAGCAGCATGCGGTTCCGGCGTGATTTCACGTCCTTGCCGTCGTAGGCGGCGAGAATCGCTGCCGTCTCGTTTTCCTGGAGGTATTCGATGGGTTTGCGCGGCGTGGGCGGTGCCTTGATGTTCTTGGCAGCTTGGTAAACCGCGACCAGGGTGAGGTCTTCCGCGGACGCGAAATTCAGGAAGGCCTTGACAGAGCTCAGGCGCAGGCCGATGGTGGCGGGCCTGTAGTTCTTGGCTTGCCGCATCCAGACCAGCCAGTCCTTGAGGAATTGCCGGTCGAAGTGGTCAAAGCCGATGTTCTGGCGGCGGATCTGCTTCTGAGTGACCAGGTAATGGACGTAGCTTTCCAGACTGATCCGGTATGCCTCAATGCTGCGCGGCGCCATTTCCCTGACATTGGGCAGGAAGTCGTGCAGGTAGTTCCGTGCGTAACCCCAGAATCAGGTGCCGGTTCGTGGGTTCTGCGTTTCATTCGAATCCCACCTCGGGAAACACACCTTGGCCGTCGAGGGTGAGTGCTGCGTAGCCTTCCATGAAGTCCGGCGATGTGTGGATGTAGTAGAAGGTGCTGTCCAGCGATGCATGCCCCATAAACCGGGCGAGGTAGGGCAGCATCGCATTGACGTCGGTGCCTTCGGCCATCCATCGTTCGATGTTGGCGTAGGCGAAATGGTGGCGGAAGGAGTAGGGGTGAGGCTGTCTGCCACCAACTGCCCGTGGCAACCCGGCTTGGTCCCAGATCCGGTTAAACGTGACCCCGATCGATGCCGGTGATACCGGGGCTGCGGTCGAGGAGACGAAGAACCCAGGACGGCGTTGCCCGAACCTCTTGCGGGATATCCGGTCACAGTCGGCGAGGACATCGATGACCTGGCCGGTGATTGGCAGGCGCCGGCTCCTGTTGCCCTTGGACCACAGCACATCGATTTCCCCTTTATCGAGGTCAACGTCCCGGGGTTGCAGTCTGCGGGGTTTCGCAGGTACGAAGCCCGCACGAGTGCATCAGCGCAAAAAAGGCG
The DNA here is from genome assembly GCF_055412785.1 of Pseudarthrobacter lactosi. NCBI lineage: Bacteria > Bacillati > Actinomycetota > Actinomycetes > Micrococcales > Micrococcaceae > Pseudarthrobacter > Pseudarthrobacter lactosi. Next base: position 203,284 of record NZ_JBVAYS010000001.1, on the reverse strand, counting down.
ATGGACTGCCAGTTCCACGGCGAAGTGGTCTCCAGCTCGGTAGCGGATCGGAAGAACAACGTTTGCCGCACGTCATGTCGCACATCGTCTTCGTACGCATGAAGTCGTATCAACCGAAAACGGTCCAGAAAAGGACCAAGCTGCAAGGTGAACGACCCCACGTGTACAGGCGTGCACAATCTGCACACCCCTTTGGCCGGACAAAAGCCACGTTCCCACTCCCCCAGACAGGAGAAAGAAGCGAGACACAGCGAAAAAGACTCGGGAAACCACTCAAAGGTCATGCCGTCAACACAACCCGTAACCATGAAGGAGTGATGGCCAACCACGGCCACCAGAACAACCCAGAAAGCGAGGAAAAATACCCCCCACATCCCAGCAGGCGGAGGGCCCACCAGCCAAGACCCTGCCCACGCCAACCACACAACTTCACAGGCCACCGCGGCGCCAGGCACAGACCGCGGCCAGTGTCAGAGGGATCCGCGGAGGGTCAATGTCCACACATTAAAAGCAAAACCCCCTCTGACGAGGGGAAACACTGTGCCCGAGGTGGGACTCGAACCCACACACCTTTCGATACCGCATTTTGAGTGCGGCGCGTCTGCCAATTCCGCCACTCGGGCGCGGAATACGTGGTGCAAACCGGTACGCCCACAGCTGATTGTGAGCAACGCGATCGCTTCACGTACGCGGAATTACTCTACATGCAGATAGGCTGAATTCCAGAATCGCGCCACTGACGCCGCAATAGACCATGCAGATCAAAGTACGGCCGGGGGCGCACCTAAGATGGTGACGTCCTCGCCGTACATTTCCAAGGAGATCCCGTGACTGAACAAACGGAGTCAAACCCCACGTCCCAGCCGGCGCGCCGCGTCATTGTGGCCGAGGATGAAACCCTCATCCGCCTCGACATCATTGAGATCCTGCGCGGCGAAGGTTATGACGTGGTGGGCGAAGCCGACAACGGCGAGAAGGCCGTGCAGCTGGCCGAGGAACTCAAGCCGGACCTGGTCCTGATGGACGTCAAGATGCCCATCATGGACGGCATCACCGCGGCCGAGAAGATTGTCAAGGCCCGCATCGCCCCCGTCGTGCTCTTGACGGCTTTCAGCCAGAAGGAACTCGTGGAGCGCGCCCGCGACGCCGGCGCCATGGCCTACGTCGTCAAGCCGTTCACCCCGGCGGACCTCATCCCGGCCCTGGAGATTGCGCTCTCCCGCCACGAGGAAATCAAAGCCCTTGAAAGCGAAGTGTCGGACCTGCAGGAGCAGTTCGCCACCCGCAAGCTCGTCGAGCGCGCCAAGAGCCTGCTGACAACCAAGATGGGCCTGACGGAGCCTGAGGCTTTCCGCTGGATCCAGAAGACCTCCATGGACCGCCGCCTCAGCATGCGTGAGGTTGCCGAGACCATCATCAACCAGGTCAACTAAAAGATTCTAGGTTGAGCCTGTCGAGATTTCGGCAGGCTCAACCACTGAACAACAGCCCAACCACCGGGCCAAAGATAAGGACCCCTGCCAGCCGGCAGGGGTCCTTCGTCTTAAGTTGCTATGCCGTCGGCCAGGGACCGAGCTTCTCCCTGGGAGCACCTTCGCTGGCGTCGCCCAGGCTGCCGGCGTCTGCAAAGTCGCCCACCCTGTGCGCCTTCAGCGAGTTGGTGGAACCGGCCTTTCCGGGAGGCGACCCGGCGGCAATGATCACCAGGTCACCGTCCTCGACGAGCTTCATTTCGAGCAGACTGCGGTCAACCTGGGCCGTCATCTCGTCGGTGTGGCCCACCATGGGAACCAGCACCGGCTGGATGCCCCAGGTCAGCGCCAGCTGGTTCCACACGTGCTCCACCGGGGTGAAAGCGAACACCGGCCGGATGGGACGCAGGCGTGACAGGCGACGTGCGGAATCACCGGACTGGGTGAAAGTACAGATGTACTTTGCTTCCAGCTGGTCGGCGATTTCGACGGCGGCGCGGGTGATGGCGCCGCCACGGGTCTTGGGCTTGGTGCCCAGCGGCGGAACGCGTTCCAGGCCGTGGACCTCGGTGGATTCGATGATCCGGGCCATGACCTTGACGGTCTCGATCGGGTACTTGCCCACGCTGGTCTCGCCGGACAGCATAACGGCGTCTGCACCGTCGAGTACGGCGTTGGCGCAGTCAGATGCCTCTGCACGGGTGGGGCGCGGGTTATCGATCATGGACTCGAGGACCTGCGTGGCCACGATGACCGGCTTCGCCCAGCGGCGTGCCAGTTCAATGGCGCGCTTCTGCACGATCGGCACTTCCTCCAGCGGAAGTTCCACACCAAGATCGCCACGGGCCACCATAATGGCGTCGAAGGCGTCGATGATTTCGTGCAGCTGCTCCACTGCCTGCGGCTTTTCGATCTTGGCGATGACCGGCACACGGCGGCCTTCTTCGTCCATGATCTCGTGCACACGGACAATGTCGGAGGCGTCACGCACGAACGACAGGGCAACCAGGTCAACACCGCGGCGCATGGCCCAGCGGAGATCGTCCTCGTCCTTTTCGCTCAGTGCCGGCACGTTGACCGCAACGCCGGGAAGGTTGATGCCCTTGTTGTTGGACACCATTCCGCCCACTGTTACCACGGTGACAACCTTGACGTCGTCGACCTCAGTCGCCCGCAGGGCCACCTTGCCGTCGTCGATCAGCAGCGCATCCCCCACGTTGACGTCCTCGGTGAGGCTCTTCAGCGTGGTGGAGCAGATGTCCTTGGTGCCCGGAACGTCCTCCGTGGTGATCGTGAAGACATCACCTTCGGCCAGTGCGTGGGGGCCGTCCACAAAGCGGCCAAGACGGATCTTGGGGCCCTGCAGGTCAGCCATGATGGCCACCGGCTTGCTCAGCTGTGCTGCTGCCTTGCGGACATTCTCGTAGGTGTTGTCGTGCACGGCGTAGTCACCGTGACTCATGTTCATCCGGGCAACATCCACACCGGCTTCCAACACCGCGAGCGTGTTCTCAAAGCTGGCAATTGCCGGGCCAAAAGTGGCCACAATCTTAGCGCGTCTCATATACCTACCCTAGTAGTGTCCTGCATTGGTTAAGTTGTTGTGGAGGTGAATCCGCGGCGAACTGACAGGTGTCAGAGAACCGTGATGGCCCGGTCCGTCGGAGCCACCGGCGCCGGCAGGATGGTACTGCCCATGAGGAACTTGTCCACGGCGGCGGCGCAGGCCCTGCCTTCAGCAATGGCCCACACAATGAGCGACTGCCCGCGGCCGGCGTCACCGGCCACAAAGATGCCCTCCGTGTTGGTCATGTAGTACCCGTCGCGGGTCACGTTGCCGCGCCCGTCGAATTCGGCGCTGACCTGCTCGGTGATGCCCGCAGGCTCCGCCCCGGTGAAGCCCAGCGACAGGAAGACCAGGTCCGCCGGGACGATCCGTTCGGTGCCGGCTTTGGGGAGCCGCTTGCCGTCAACGAATTCCGTTTCGGCAACCTTGACCCCGGTCAGCACGCCGTTCTCGCCGACAAACTCCACGGTGGAGGCGAGGTACGTGCGTTCGCCGCCTTCTTCGTGGGCGCTGGCCATTTCGAACAGGGTGGGGAACGTTGGCCAGGGCTGGTGCCCGGCACGTTCGGCCGGCGGCTGCTTGCCGATGGCCAGGGTGGTCACCGATGCGGCCCCATGGCGGTGCGCGGTACCGAGGCAGTCAGCACCGGTATCGCCGCCGCCAAGGATCACCACGTGCTTGCCCTTCGCGTGGATCTGGTTCTCCACCGGCTCCCCCGCGACAACGCGGTTGGCCGGCACCAGGTAATCCATGGCGAAGTGCACGCCGTCAAAGTCCCGGCCCGGGATGGGAAGGTCCCGCGGGACGGTGGCGCCGGTGGCAACCACCACGGCGTCGTAGCGGCGTCGCAGCTGCTCCCACGTCACGTCGGTGCCCACGGCGACGCCGGTGCGGAAGCGGGTGCCTTCGGCCTTCATCTGCTCGACGCGGCGGTCCACCTGCTCCTTCTCCATCTTGAAGTCGGGGATGCCGTAGCGGAGGAGGCCGCCGATCTTGTCGTCACGCTCGTACACCGCAACGGTGTGGCCCACCCGGGTCAGCTGCTGCGCCACAGCCAGGCCGGCAGGGCCGGAGCCGACGACGGCAACGGTCTTTCCGGTCAGACGCGTCGGAGGCAGCGGGTTGACCCAGCCGTTTTCGAACGCTTCGTCGATGATGGACACTTCAACCTGCTTGATGGTGACCGCAGGCTGGTTGATTCCCAGCACGCAGGACGCCTCACACGGTGCCGGGCACAGCCGGCCGGTCCACTCGGGGAAGTTGTTGGTGGCGTGAAGCCGCTCAATCGCTTCCTCGCCCTTGTCCCGCCAGGTGAGGTCGTTCCACTCGGGAATCAGGTTGCCCAGCGGGCAGCCCTGGTGGCAGAACGGCACGCCACAGTCCATGCAGCGGCCGGCCTGTGCCTTCAGGACACCCTTTTCCTGGGCCTCGTAGACTTCCTTCCAGTCCATGATGCGGACCGGAACGGGACGGCGCGGCTGGGTTTCACGCTGGCGTACTTTAAGAAATCCGCGTGGATCAGCCACCGGTTACCTCCAGGATTCGAGCCCATACTTCTTCGCCGTCGGGGTCAAGGCCCTCTTCGATGGCGTCCAGCCGGGTTTGCAGGACTGCCGCGTAATCGCGCGGCAGCACTTTGGTTATGCGGGCAGCGGTGTCGTCGAAGTTCTCCAGCAAACGTGCCGCATGGAGCGATTCCGTTTCCTCGACATGCTTCACCAGCAGGCCGTGGACAATGTCCCGGTCTTCGGCGTCAAGTTCAACGAGCTGGAGTTCCCCGGACTGCAGGGCGTCCTTGTTGACCTGAGTGGTCTGCAGGTCCAGCACGTAGGCGGTTCCGCCGGACATGCCGGCGCCGAAGTTTCGGCCGGTGCGGCCGATGATCAGCGTCTGCCCGCCGGTCATGTACTCGCAGCCGTGGTCGCCGATGCCTTCAACAACTGCGGTGGCCCCGGAGTTGCGGACCAGGAAGCGTTCGCCCACCTGGCCGCGCAGGAACATCTCCCCGCTCGTGGCGCCGTAGCCGATCACGTTACCGGCAATGACGTTGCTTTCGGCCTTGAACACGTTGGTGCGGTCCGGCCGGACGATGATCCGCCCTCCGGAGAGGCCCTTGCCCACGTAGTCGTTCGAGTCACCGAACAGGCGCAGCGTGATGCCGGCGGGCAGGAAGGCGCCCAGCGACTGTCCAGCAGTACCGGTCAGGGTGATGTCGATGGTGTCCGGCGCCAGCACGTCCGTGCTGAACGTCTTCGTCACCGTGTGACCCAGCATGGTGCCCACCGAGCGGTCCGTATTGATCACATCCACCGCGATCTTCACCGGGCTGCGGTCGGTCAGGGCCTCCGTGGCCATGGTGATCAGCCGCTGGTCAAAGTGCTTGTCCAGCTCGTGGTTCTGCGAGGTCATGTTGCGCAGCGGCGCGTCGTCGTCGAACTCGAGCCCGTGCAGGATCGGGTCCAGGTCCAGGCCGTCGGCCTTCCAGTGGTTGATCGCTTCGCGGGCATCCAGCACCTCGGCGTGGCCGATCGCCTCTTCGATGCTCCGGAAGCCGAGTTCCGCGAGGATCTCGCGGACTTCCTCGGCCAGGAATTCGAAGAAGTTGACCACAAATTCGGGCTTGCCGGTGAAGCGGGCCCGCAGTTCGGGGTTCTGCGTTGCGACGCCCACCGGGCAGGTGTCCAGGTGGCAGACGCGCATCATGATGCAGCCTTCCACCACCAGCGGGGCGGTGGCGAAACCAAACTCCTCGCCGCCGAGCAGCGCGGCGATCACAACGTCGCGGCCGGTCTTGAGCTGTCCGTCCACCTGGACCACCACACGGTCACGCAGGCCGTTAAGCATCAGGGTCTGCTGGGTCTCAGCCAGCCCCAGCTCCCACGGCACACCCGCATGCTTGAGCGAGTTCAGCGGGGATGCACCGGTTCCGCCGTCGTGTCCGGAAACGAGTACGACGTCGGCCTTCGCCTTCGTCACACCCGACGCCACAGTGCCGATCCCCACTTCGGAGACGAGCTTGACGTGCACACGGGCCGAGGGGTTGGCGCGCTTCGCATCGTAGATGAGCTGCGCGAGGTCCTCGATGGAGTAGATGTCGTGGTGCGGCGGCGGCGAAATCAGGCCGACGCCGGGCGTCGAGTGGCGCGTCCGGGCAACCCAGGGGTATACCTTCTGCGCCATCAGCTGGCCACCTTCGCCGGGTTTGGCACCCTGCGCCATCTTGATCTGGATGTCATCGGCGTTGGTCAGGTAGAGGCTCGTGACGCCGAACCGGCCCGACGCGATCTGCTTGACGGCAGAGCGGCGCTTCGGGTCCAGGAGGCGGTCCACGTCCTCGCCGCCTTCACCTGTGTTGGACTTGCCGCCCAACTGGTTCATGGCAATCGCAAGAGTCTCGTGGGCTTCCTTGGAGATGGACCCGTAGCTCATGGCACCGGTGGAGAAGCGTTTCACAACGCTGGAGACAGGCTCCACTTCCTCCAACGGGACAGCCGGACGGTCGTTATTGAACTTGAGCAGACCGCGCAGGGTCATCAGGTTCTCGGACTGGTCATCCACGCCCTTGGTGTAGGACTTGAAAATGTCGTAGCGGCGCTCACGCGTAGCATGCTGCAGCCGGAAGACAGTCTCCGGGTTGAACAGGTGCGGCTCGCCGTCGCGGCGCCACTGGTATTCGCCGCCGCCCAGGAGTGGGCGGTGCGGCATTTCGATGCCGCCTTCGGGGTAGGCCATCTGGTGCCGCGCCGAAACTTCGGCGGCGATGACGTCCAGGCCCACGCCGCCCAGCTGGGAATGCGTGCCGGCGAAGAACTCGTCCACCAGTTCCTGTCCGAGGCCCAGGGCCTCGAACGTCTGCGCGCCGGTGTAGGACGCAACGGTGGAGATGCCCATCTTGGACATGATCTTCAGGACGCCCTTGCCGAGGCCCTTAATCAGGTTGTAGACGCCATCCTGTGGCGTGACCCCAACAACGTCACCGGCGGTGATGAGCTGCTCCACTGACTCCATGGCCAGGTACGGGTTCACGGCAGAAGCACCGTAGCCGATCAGGACTGCCACGTGGTGCGTCTCACGGACGTCGCCGGCCTCGACCACCAGGGCGGTCTTGGTGCGGTTGGCGCTGCGCAGCAGGTGGTGGTGCACTGCGCTGACCAACAGCAGCGAAGGAATCGGCGCCCACTGCGCGTTTGAGTCACGGTCGGACAGCACAACATACTGCACGCCGCGGTTGATGGCCCCGGACACCTGCTCGCAGATCTCGGTGAGCCGGGCACGCAGGGCGTTCTCGCCGCCTTCGGGGCGGTAGAGGCCGCGGACCTTCATGGCCACGCGGTCGCCGTCGGGCGTTTCGATGTTGGCGATCTTGGCGAGCTGGTCGTTGTTGATCACCGGGAACGGCAGCATGACCTGCGGCTGGCGGACCTGCTTGGTATCCAGCAGGTTGCCGTTCGGGCCGATGGCGCAGGTCAGTGACGTGACCAGCTCTTCACGGATGGCGTCGAGCGGCGGGTTGGTGACCTGCGCGAAGGACTGCACAAAGTAGTCGAACAGCAGCCGGGGACGCTTGGACAGCACTGCAATCGGGGTGTCCGAACCCATGGCACCCAGCGGCTCGGCGCCGGTGCGTGCCATCGGTCCGAGCAGGATCTTGAGCTCTTCGGTGGTGTACCCGAAGGTCCGCTGGCGGATGTTGACGGACGCGGCGGTGTGGACCACGTGCTCGCGCTCGGGGAGGTCCTTGAGGTCAATCAGGTTGTCCTTGACCCACTCGGACCACGGGTTCGCGGCAGCGACCTCGGCCTTGACCTCTTCGTCGTCGATGATGCGGCCGGCCTCGGTGTCCACCAGGAACATCTTGCCCGGGGAAACCCGACCCTTTTTGACCACCTTGGAAGGTTCGACGTCGATCACGCCCACCTCGGAGGCGAAGATGATCAGCCCGTCTTCGGTGATCCAGTAGCGTCCGGGCCGCAGGCCGTTGCGGTCCAGGGTGGCGCCGACCAGGTTGCCATCGGTGAAGGAGACAGCCGCGGGGCCGTCCCACGGCTCCATCAGCAGGGAGTGGTATTCGTAGAACGCACGCCGTGCCGGATCCATGGTGGCGTGGTTTTCCCAGGCCTCGGGGATCATCATCATGATCGAGTGCGTGATGGGGCGGCCGGAGAGCCAGAGCAGCTCGGCGACTTCGTCGAAGGACGCAGAGTCTGACGCACCAGGGGTGCAGATGGGGTACAGCTCTTCCGGCGAGTCACCCAACAGCGGGTTGGCGAGCTGGGACTGGCGGGCGCGCATCCAATTCCGGTTGCCCTTTACGGTGTTGATTTCACCGTTGTGGGCGATGGTGCGGAACGGCTGGGCCAGCGGCCAGGACGGGAACGTGTTGGTGGAGAAGCGCGAGTGGACGATCGCCAGCTTGGTCTTGAAACGCTTGTCCGAGAGATCAGGGTAGAACGGCTCCAGCTGGGCCGTGGTGAGCATGCCCTTGTAGACAATGGTGCGCGAGGACAGCGACGGGAAGTACACGCCGAACTTGTTCTGGGCACGCTTGCGGATCCGCCAGGCACGTGAGTCCAGCTCGTTGCGGTCCAGTTCCTCGCCGGTTGCCGAGGCAAGGAAGGGCTGTGAGAAGTAGGGCATGCAGGCGCGCGCCATGGCGCCGACGAGGTCCGCGACGATGGGCACTTCGCGCCAGCCGAGCACTGTCAGGCCTTCATCGGCGGCGAGGCCTTCAATACCGGCCTTGGCGGCGTCGGCTTCGCGTTGCTCGGCAGGAAGGAACGCGGTGCCGGCAACGAACTGGCCCGGTGCGGGGAGTTCGAATTCTGTGACGGCGCGGAAGAACTCGTCCGGGATCTGCATGAGCAGGCCGGCGCCGTCACCGGTTCCCTCGTCGGCGCCAACGGCACCGCGGTGCTCCAGGTTGCGGAGCGCGGTCAGCGCGGCGTCGACAATGTCGTAACCGGGCTCGCCGCGGAGTGTGGCGATGATCGCCAGGCCGCACGCGTCCTTTTCGTTCTCCGGGTTGTATAGACCCCGGGCCTCGGGCAGCGCGGCAAAGCGCTTGAACGGGGACATAGCAGCCTCAGGCTGGTCCGGTTCGGACCAGCTGGGAGTGTGAAGAGTTTGGCTCATGGGAGACGTCCTTCCTCCTGATCGTGCGTATGGAAGGGACACCGTTGGCCCCACTCGTCAGCGCCTCTGTGATGGGCACAACAAAGTGTTATTTACAGGAAATTGTAGGCCAGACCGGCCTGCTGACTGAACAGTTACGCAGGTCCCTGACCCGGGCTTGACCGGCCAGCTGCTGTCTGCCGACCGGATGGGCCCTGTTGCCACGACGCTGTGGTGTGTGGGCGCTCCGAGTGTTGACTCTGCTACCCTGCCGTGCTGGCGTACTACTTGCTCGTGCCAGCCTCCGGCGCGGATTCCGTTGCCTTGTGGCCGGAAGTTCCGGTTACCGGCGACTCCGGAATTGGCTTGTCGCCGTCCCGGAATGCCGGTTCCTCTTCCGTTGGAGTGGAAGGGATCCGGGCACCATTTTGGTTATCTGGGAGAATATCACGCGATTCACTATCTGAGACAGAAGAGTCCGCATCGCGGACTGGTGACTTGTCTGCTCCAGAGGCGTCCATGGCATCGTCTGCTGCCGGTTCATGGCCCGCCAGGAAAGGTGTGTCCGGTTCCGGGCGGCCTTTCAGTCCCAGGAGGACGAACACGATGAGCGCTGCCACAAAGACAAAGATGCTGGTCCAGACGTTGAGCCTGGTGGTGATGCCGAAGAGGTTGATCTGTTCGGCATCGTCGATCCGCATCGCTTCGATCCAGACCCGGCCCAGGGTGTAATACATGGCGTAGAGCCAGAAGAGCCGGGCCCGCCGGAAGTGGAATCGGCGGTCCAGTGCCAGCAGGATGAGCACCCCGGCGATGTTCCAGAGCGACTCATACAGGAACGTGGGGTGGAAAAGCGTATCCACCAGCATGCCGGCCGGGAAATTGGGATTGTCCGCATCAATCTGCAGGCCCCACGGCAGGGTGGTGGGTCCGCCGAAGAGTTCCTGGTTGAAGTAGTTTCCCCAGCGGCCAATGGCCTGGGCCAGCAGCAGTCCCGGCGCCGCGGCGTCCAGGAAGGCGGTGAGTTTCACGCCGGACCGGCGGCAGCCGATCCAGGCGCCCAGGACGCCCAGCACCACGGCACCCCAAATTCCGAGGCCGCCTCGCTGGATCTGCGGGATGAGCCCCAGGTCCCCGGTCCCGTCGAAGCCGGGCCCGAAGTAGGCGTCCGGGGACGAAACCACGTGATACAGGCGGCCGCCGATGATGCCGAAAGGAATAGCCCAGATGACGATGTCCCAGACGCTGCCTTCAGGCGCACCGCGGCGGGCCCACCTGACGGACGTGAGCCACAGGCCCGCGATGATCCCGGCGAGAATGCACAGGGCGTAGGCGTGGATCCGCAGAGTCCCCCACGGCAGCGGGATATCGAAGCCGGACCAGTCCGGGCTGGGGATGCTGGCCGGCACCAGGGCGGCGGCCTGAAGGAGGATCTGCATGGTGGTTAGGCTTCTTCCCTGAAGAGTCCGGCGCTCAGGTCCCGGGTGAGGTCCGCAACGGCGTCGACTCCCCCGTCGCGGATGGCGGCAACAAGCGCGGTGCCAACGATGACACCGTCTGCGTACGCTGCGATCTCGCGGACGTGGCTGGCGTTGGAGACACCGAGTCCCACGCACACGCGCTCGGCACCGGCGGCATGTGTGTCGGCGACGAGCTTTTCGGCGCTGCTGCTGACTGCCTGGCGAGTACCCGTCACGCCCATGATGGAGACCGCGTACACAAAGCCCCTGCTTGCCTTGACCGTCATGGCCAGGCGTTCGGGGGTGGTGGACGGCGCCACGAGGAACACCCGGTCCAGTCCGTACTTGTCCGAGGCAGCGAACCATTCCGAGGCTTCGTCCGGGATGAGGTCGGGCGTGATGAGCCCGGCTCCCCCGGCCTCCGCCAGCCGGCGCGAGAACTCGTCCACGCCCATCCGGACCACGGGGTTCCAGTAGGTCATCACCAGCACGGCGACGTCTGTGGCAGCCGTGATGCCGGCGACCACGTCAAAGACGCTTTCAACCCGGAATCCGTTGGCGATCGCCTCGGTGGTGGCGGCCTGGATGACCGGGCCGTCCATGACCGGATCCGAGTACGGAATACCGATTTCGATGAGGTCGGCACCGTTCTTCGCCATGGCAATGCCGGCGTCGATGGTGGCCTGGACGTCCGGGTACCCGGCAGGCAGATAGCAGACGAGCGCAGAGCGCCCGGCGTCCCGTGCACGGTCGATGGCGGCGGCGGACTTGCTGGCCGTCTGTTCAGTCATCAGTTCTGGTCCTCGTTGTTGTCCGCGGCCCTGCCGGCAGGAGCGGCTGTGGCGGGAACGGCTTCAGTTTCTGCCCGGTCGGCAGGGCCCTTGGGCTTACGGGTGGACAGGTTGGTGCCCTTGACCTTGCCCTCCTCATCGAGCATGTCGAACCACTCCGCGGCGGTCTCAACGTCCTTGTCGCCGCGGCCGGAAAGATTCACGATGATCACCGTTTCGGACGGCTCGGCAGTGCCTTCGGTGAGGCGCTTGCCAACCTTGATGGCACCCGCGAGGGCATGTGAGGACTCGATGGCGGGGATGATGCCTTCCGTCCGGCACAGCAGCTTGAACGCATCCATGGCTTCACTGTCGGTAATGGGCTCGTAGGTGACGCGCCCGATGTCGGCCAGGTAGGCGTGCTCCGGGCCAACGCCCGGGTAGTCCAGGCCTGCGGAGATGGAGTGGGACTCGATGGTCTGGCCGTCGTCGTCCTGCATGAGGTAGGAGCGCGCACCGTGGAGGACGCCGGGCTTGCCGAGCGTGATGGTGGCGGCGTGGCGTCCGGTCTCGACGCCGTCGCCGCCGGCTTCGAAGCCGTAGATCTTCACGGACGGATCATCCAGGAAGCCGTGGAAGATGCCGATCGCATTGGAGCCGCCGCCGATGCAGGCGACGACGGCGTCGGGCAGTTTTCCGGTCTGCTCCAGGATCTGGGCGCGGGCTTCCTCGCCGATGACTTCGTGGAAGAAACGGACCATGGCCGGGAACGGGTGCGCCCCGGCGGCGGTGCCCAGCAGATAGTGCGTGTTGTCGACGTTGCTGACCCAGTCCCGGAGGGCGTCGTTGATGGCGTCCTTGAGGGTCTGGGAGCCGTTCACCACGGGTACCACGGTGGCGCCGAGCAGCTGCATCCGGGCCACATTCAGTGCCTGCCGGCGGCAGTCTTCGGCGCCCATGTAGACAACGCATTCCAAGCCAAGGAGCGCGGCGGCGGTGGCGCTGGCAACGCCGTGCTGCCCGGCGCCGGTCTCGGCGATGACGCGGGTCTTACCCATGCGCTTGGCCAGCAGGGCCTGCCCCAGGACGTTGTTGATCTTGTGGGATCCGGTGTGGTTGAGGTCCTCGCGCTTGAGGAAGATCCGGGCGCCGCCGGCGTGCTCGGAGAACCGCTTGGCTTCGGTCAGCAGCGACGGACGGCCGGAGTAGTTCTTGTTCAGGTCTGCGAGCTGGGCCAGGAATTCGGGATCTGCCTTGGCCTTCTCAAAGGTGTCTTCGAGCTCGTCCAGGGCCGCGATCAGCGATTCCGGCATCCAGCGCCCGCCGTAGCCGCCGAAGTATGGCCCCGGGGCGTGCTTCAGCGAGCCGCCCTGCAGGAAAGCGTCCGCAGCGTTGTTGTCAGCGTTTTCTGAGGGTGCGTCAACCATCAGTCTCACCGTCCTGTTCCAGTTGATCGTTCGGAAGTGTTGTGCCGCCGGCGCCAGGGCCGACGGGTGCCCGGACTAGGCCCGGGCCGCGATGGCAGCAGCGCCGGCCGCCGAGAATTCGGCGATCCGGTCACGCGGCGTTGAGTGGCTGACCAGGGCCTCGCCCACCAGGATGGCGTTGGCGCCGTTGGCGGCGTAGTGCGTCACGTCGTCCACGCCGCGCACCCCGGATTCGGCGATGACCAGCGCTTCGGCCGGAATCAGTCCGGCGAGGGAGGTGAAAACTGAACGGTCGACGTCGAGCGTCTTCAGGTTGCGCACGTTGACGCCGATGATGCGCGCCTCAGCCGCCACTGCGCGTTCGATTTCCTCTTCCGTGTGTGTCTCCACGACCACGTTCATGCCCAGGTCGCGGCTGAGCGCGCTGAAGTCCCGGAGCTCGCTGTCGGAGAGCGACGCCACGATGAGCAGGATCAGGTCCGCGCCGTGGGCGCGGGCCTCCCATATCTGGTACTCGTCGAGCGTGAAGTCCTTGCGGAGCAACGGAATGTCCACGCGGGCACGCACGGCGTCGAGGTCCGCAAGGGAGCCGTTGAACCGCCGCTTTTCGGTGAGGACGCTGATCACGGCCGCGCCGCCGTCGGCATACTGCTCTGCCAGCGACGCCGGATCCACGATGGTGGCGAGGTCACCCTTGGACGGGCTGCGCCGCTTGATTTCCGCGATAACCTTCAGCTGGTCCCGCTGCACGGCGGTGCCTCCGAGGGCCGCCCAGGCGTCCCGGGCGGGTGCCGCGGCCGCGGCCAGGTCCTTCAGTTCCGCCAGCGAAACGAGACGCTTCCTGGCCTCCATATCCTCCCTGACACCGGCATTGATGTCATCGAGAACAGTCGCCATCAGTGGCCGGAGTTCTTCAGCTTGCTGCCTTCGACGCCGTAGCCTGCCTTGCGCATGATGAAGCCAAGGATCAGGCCGAGGACCATGACGGCCGCGCCGGCGATGAAGATGGGGGTGTTGTTGATGACAAAGGCGATGGACGCGATGAGGGCGCCGACCAGCATAACGATCACGCAGGTCCAGGCCGCGGGGCTGTTGCCGTGGCCAAGTTCCTGGCTGTGGTCAACGACGCCGGGGGCAACGGTCCGGGTGCCTGATTTCGATACGGAAGCGGGTGCTTTGCTCATGTGAATCTCCTCGGGATGAATACTGCTTACATTCTGCCATTTTTTGGCCGCGACCTGCCCATCGGCAGACCGGGCTCAGGTTTTAGCGGGCTTCTCGGGGTTCGGCTGCGAGCGGGAGTTCACGTGGGGTCCTCGCCGCGCGAGAGCCGGTCCCAGCTGTCGATCTCGTCCACGGGACCGGTGGCGGCCGTCGCGCTGCCGGCGGGTGCCCCGTAGGTGGCCGCGTCATATTTGGTGCGCGACTTCCAATACCGGCCCGCGGGGATGATCAGCAGGGCGGCCAGCGCCAGCAGGGCACCGGCGACGACGGCGAGGACAGGGAAGGGAGTAACGGCAACTCCGGCGTTCCCACCGGCGACTCCGGTGGCGGCGGCGATAGAGCCCTGCGCGGCGCCCAGCGGGTCAGCCAGCACTGTGGCGGCCGCGGCAATGATGCCTACCGAGGCCAACATGATGAGTGCGGTGATGACCCACCGCGCGAACTTTCCGGCGATGGATGCTGCCAGTCCACCTGCCAGGGCGACGACGGCCAGGGCCGTCACTGCCGTGGCGGCTTTGCTGCCCTGGACCGGAAGGGTGTTCTGGTCCCCCGCGGCCTGGCCCACCTGGTTGGCGTCCAGGCTGACGGTGATCCAGGTCTGGGTGGTGGCGCCGAAGACGGCCAAGGCAAGAACGGCGATCAGCAGTACCAGCGTGGATTTCCTGGCCCAGGCCGGCGTCATTCGGCGCCCTGGCTTTCAACGGCGGGGGCGCCGGCGTCGCTGATCGGAGAAGTGCCGGGGAACGATTCCGCCGCAATGTTGTGCAGTGATCCGGCAGTGTGCACGGCCCGGAGTGGAGCGGCCGCCTTGTTCACGGTCTCCAGCGCTTCAGTGGGGTTCACCGAGTCCGCCACGATGCCTCCGCCGGCTTGGACATAGGCGCGTCCTTCGCGGAGGAGGGCCGAGCGGATGGCAATGGCCATGTCCATGTCGCCGGCGAAGTCGAGGTAGCCCACCACACCGCCGTAGATGCCGCGGCGGTGCGGTTCAAGCTCGTCCAGCAGGCGCAACGCCCGGGGCTTCGGGGCACCCGACAGGGTTCCCGCGGGGAAGGTTGCTTTGAGGACGTCGTAGGCGTTGGCGTCCGGGGACAGCTTGCCAACCACGGTAGAGACGAGGTGCATGATGTGGCTGAACCGCTCCACCTCCATGAACTGGGTAACGTCCACGGTTCCCGCCACGCAGACCTTGGACAGATCGTTGCGGGACAGGTCCACCAGCATCAGGTGTTCGGCGCGTTCCTTCTGGTCGGCGAGCAGTTCCTCAGCGAGGGCTTTGTCTCCCTCCACGGTCTTGCCGCGGGGCCGTGAACCGGCGATCGGGTGGGTGATGACTTCCTCACCGGTCACCGTCACCAGGGCCTCGGGCGAGGACCCCACGATCGAGTACTCGCGGCCGTCGGCGTCCACCAGGCTGAAGATGTACATGTAAGGGCTGGGGTTGGTGTTGCGAAGGACGCGGTAGACGTCAAGCGGCGAGGCCCCGCACTCCATTTCGAACCGGCGCGAAATCACCACCTGGAACACTTCGCCGTCCACGATGGCTTCCTTGCCGCGGTCCAGCGCGGCCAGGTAGGAGGGTTCGTCCCATCGTTCTTCGACGCTGGAGGCGAAATCCAGGGCGGCGGGTTCCAGTACGGAGACCGGTTGGGCCACGGGCGTGCTGATCCGGGTGAGGAGGGCCTTGACCCGGGCCACGGCATCTTCCCAGGCCTCGTCCACGCGGTCGGAGCTGCCGTCGAAGTTGATGGCGTTGGCGATCAGCAGCACCGTGCCGTCATGGTTGTCATGCACGGCCATGTCGGTGACCAGGTTCAGCGCCATCTCGGGCAGGTGGAGGTCATCCTCCGGCGGGCTGGTCAGCCGTTCCCAGTGGCGGACAGTCTCCCAGCCGAGGAAGCCGACGAGTCCGGAAGTGAAGGGCGGCGGGCCGTCAAACCTGCTGGTCCGCAGTGCTTCGATGGTGTCTCGGATGGCGTCCACGGGGTTGCCGTCCAGGGGCACGCCGGCCGGTGGCTGGCCCAGCCAGTGCGCCTGGCCGTCCTTGGTGGTCAGGGTTGCACGGGACTTCGCGCCGATGAAGGAGTAGCGCGACCACGTGCCGCCAACTGCCGCGGACTCCATCAGGAACGTGCCGGGCTGTCCCTGGGCAAGCTTCCGGTAGAGGCCGATAGGGGTCTCCGCGTCCGCCAGCACTTTGAGCGTGACGGGGATGACCCGGCTGTTGCCGGCGAGTTCGCGGAACTCGTCGAGGCCCGGGCTGATGATTCCAAGGTCCTGCATGGCTATGCTTCGCCGCCTGTTCCTACGCTGATTTCCAGGTCCCTGCCGTCGAAGCAGGTCCGTGTGCCGGTGTGGCATGCCGCGCCGACCTGGTCCACGCGGACCAGGAGGGCATCGCCGTCGCAGTCCATGGCAACGGATTTGACCCACTGGACATGGCCGGAGGTGTCCCCCTTGCGCCAATACTCCTGGCGGGAGCGCGAATAGAATGTGACGCGGCCGCTGGTCATGGTGCGGTGCAGCGCTTCGTCGTCCATCCAGCCCAGCATCAGCACTTCGTTCGTATCGAACTGCTGCACAACGGCAGCTACGAGCCCGGCGCCGTCACGCTTCAGTGCGTCCGCGACGGCGGCTGGAAGCGGGTTTGTGGCGGGGGCCGGGAAAATTACGGGGGCGGAGGCGGGCTGCTCAGACATCAGACCAAGTCTAGTGCCTGATCAACGGCCCCCGAATATGCACAAGCAGGCATACAACCAGTGTGTGAACAAGGGCACCCCCCGGCTGGCGGTTCTGCTGCCCAACTTCGCTGCTCTCGTGCTAGTTTCACAAGTAATGCATTTCGTCGAACCGTCCCGAGAAGTCCTGGCCGAAACCCTGCTGGCGGCCGGTCCTGATGCCCCTACCCTCTGCCGAGGCTGGCGCACCAGGGACCTTGCCGCGCACCTTTACCTGCGCGAGCGCAAGGCCGCCGTGGGGCTGGGCCTCATCATCAAGGGCCTGTCCAAGGCCTCGGACAAGGCCACCGCCAAGCTCGCGGCGAAGCTGAAAACCGCTGACGACTACACCGGACTGGTGAACACCTTCCGCGGCGGTCCGCCGGCGCTCTCCCCCATGAACATCAAGGCATTGGACGAGAGCTCCAACCTGATCGAATATTTCGTCCACACCGAGGACATACGCCGCGCCGTGGACCGCTGGGCGCCGCGCGCCCTCGACGAGGCCTACTCGGACGCCCTCTGGGACGAGCTGATCAAACGGGCAGCCATTCTCTACCGCGGCGTCGACCTGGGAATTGTACTGGTGCGCCCGTCCGGACCGCGGCACGTCGCAAAGCGGGCACCCGTCTCGGTGGCGATCGTTGGTGAGCCGGGTGAGCTGCTGATGCACGCCCACGGCCGGACCCGCCACGCCCTGGTCACCTTCGAAGGCCAGCCCGACGCCGTCGCCCTGCTCCAGTCAGCCGAAGTCGGCCTCTAAACTAACGCAACGCGGGGTCACTTCTTGCCCCATAGCCGGTGGTTATTGGGCAAGAAGTGACCCCGCGTTGTTGGGCCCCGCCCGCAGGGTTCCCTGTCCGAGCTTGCGAGGATAGGGGGCGGGTGGGGACTAGCGGACTTCGAAGCCTGCGTCGCGGATGGCCTGCTTGACCTGGGACATCATGTTGTCCGGCCCCCAGTGAAAGATCGACGCCGCCAGCACGGCGTCCGCTCCAGCTGCAACGGCAGGCGGAAAGTGCGCGGGTTCGCCGGCACCGCCTGAGGCGATGATCGGCACTTTCACCGCTGCCCGGACCAGCCGGATCAGTTCCAGGTCGAAGCCGTCCTTGGTGCCGTCGGCGTCGATGGAGTTGAGCAGGATTTCACCGATGCCACGGTCGGCAGCTTCCCTGGCCCACTCGATGGCGTCGATCCCGGTACCCGTCCGGCCACCGTGGGTGGTCACTTCAAAGCCCGACGGCGTGGGCTGGGACCCGGGGCGGGTCCGGCGGGCGTCCACGGACAGAACCAGCACCTGCGAACCGAAGTGCCGGCTGATCTCGTTGATGACGTCCGGCCGGGCGACGGCGGCGGTGTTGATGGAAGCCTTGTCCGCGCCGAACCGCAGGAGCTTGTCCACCTCGGCCACTCCGCGGACACCGCCGCCCACTGTCAGCGGGATGAAAACTTCCTCGGCCGTGCGGCGGACCACGTCGAAGGTGGTTTCACGGTTGCCCGAAGACGCCGTGACGTCCAGGAACGTCAGTTCGTCAGCTCCCGCGTTGTCGTAGCGGTGGGCCAGCTCCACCGGGTCCCCCGCGTCGCGAAGCCCCTCGAAGTTGATGCCCTTCACAACGCGCCCGGCGTCGACATCGAGGCAGGGGATGACTCGTACAGCTACAGCCATGGGGACTCCTGGAATTCTCGGGTGGATTCTGCGGCGCGGCATTAACCGGGCGGGACGCTCAGATACGGCAGGCGTGGATGCTGCTGACCAGGATGGCGCGGGCGCCGAGGTCGTACAGCTCATCCATGATCCGGTTGGTTTCCTTCTTCCGAACCATGGACCGGACGGCCACCCAGTCGGAGTCGCGCAGCGGCGAGACGGTAGGTGATTCCAGGCCGGGAGTCAGAGCGGCGGCCTGTTCCACGAGTTCCTTGCGGATGTCGTAGTCCATCAGCACGTACTGGCGCGCCACGAGGACGCCCTGCAGCCGGCGGATCAGGACTTCAATCTCCTTGGCGGTGCCGTTCGCGGCTCCGCCATCGCCGGTGCGGCGGATCAGGACAGCTTCAGACTTGAGGATCGGCTCGCCGAAGATTTCCATTCCGGCGGCCTTGAGGGTGTTCCCGGTTTCCACGACGTCGGCGATGGCATCAGCCACGCCGAGCCGTACGGAAGACTCCACGGCGCCGTCAAGCCGGACCACCTTGGCGTTGATGCCCCGCTCGGCGAGGTAGCCGCGCAGCAGGCCGTCGTAGCTGGTGGCGAGGCGCTTGCCTTCCAGCTCTTCTGCTGCGGCGAAGTCACCCACTGGTCCGGCGAAGCGGAACGTGGACGCAGCGAAGCCCAGGGGCAGAAGTTCCTCGGCCTCCACCTCGGCGTCCAGCAGCAGATCGCGGCCGGTGATGCCGACGTCGAGGGTTCCACGTCCGACGTACACGGCGATATCGCGCGGGCGGAGGAAGAAGAACTCAATGTCGTTGTCCGGGTCCATCATGACCAGCTCGCGGGTGTCGCGGCGTTGGCGGTACCCCGCTTCGGACAGCATGGCGGAGGCGGCTTCGGACAGGGAGCCCTTGTTAGGTACGGCTACTCGCAGCATGGGGGTCTTTCTTGGTTGGGAGGTCTATGGATCAGGCAAACGGGCCACGCAGGGCACGGGCAGGCAAGTGTTGACCGCCGGGTGCCGCAGTGGCTACAGATGCTTGTAGACGTCTTCCAGGGTCAGGCCTTTAGCGAGCATCAGAACCTGCAGGTGGTAGAGCAGCTGGGAAATTTCCTCGGCCGTGGCCTCATCGGATTCGTACTCAGCGGCCATCCAGACTTCGGCTGCTTCCTCCACGACTTTCTTGCCAATGCCGTGGACTCCGGACTCCAATTCAGCGACGGTGCGGGAGCCTGCCGGGCGGGTGGCTGCCTTCTCACTCAGTTCAGCGAACAGCGTCTCGAAATTCTTCACGCCCTACAGCCTACTTGCTGCCGGCCCGGGGGCGCCTTTCGGGCCGCTGCATGACGGGCGCGATGTGAGCGAACACACACACCGCGCCCGTCAGCTTGCTGCCCGTGTCGGCTGCTATTTGTACGGCTTGAGGAGCACCGCGGTGGCCAAGGCTGCCGTCACTGCTTCGTGGCCCTTGTCCTCGCTGGAGCCCGGCAGGCCCGCACGATCCAGTCCCTGCTGCTCCGTATCGCAGGTCAGCACGCCGAAGCCCACCGGCACGCCGGTGGAGACGCTGACGTCCGTCAGTCCCGACGTCGCCGCCTGGCAGACGTATTCAAAGTGCGGCGTGCCGCCACGGATTACGACGCCGAGCGCCACCACGGCGTCAAAGTGCGGTGCCAGCCGCGCGGCAGCGACGGGAAGCTCGAAGGCGCCGGGAACGCGCAGTACGGTGGGTTCGCTGATGCCCGCGTCTTTGGCGGCGCGCAGGGCACCGTCCAGGAGTCCGTCCATGATCTGGGTGTGCCAGCTGGCAGCCACAATGGCCAACCGCAGCTGCGACGTTTCCGCCGGGTTGAGGGTGGTCAGGTCAATGTCTGGTGCGCCGTGTCCGCTCATGCGTGAATCTGGTCCGTTCAGTTTTGGTCGTGGTCGAAATCGTCGGCGCCGCTTGGCACCGTGACAATGTGTGTGTCCAGCGTCAGCCGGTGCTCCATGCGGTCCTTTTTCGTCTGCAGGTAGCGGATGTTCTGGTCGCGGGACGGCACCTCGGTGGGCACCATTTCCACCACCTTCACGCCGGCTTTGGCGAGCCTATTCTTTTTGTCCGGGTTGTTGCTCAGCAGCCGGATCTCATGGAGGCCCATCTCGGCCAGAATCTGGGCGGCCGCCTTATAGCAGCGGGCGTCCACCGGCAGTCCCAGCTGTTCGTTGGCCTCCACGGTGTCAAAGCCGGCTTCCTGGAGCGCGTATGCCTTGATTTTGTTGGCCAGCCCGATCCCCCGGCCTTCCTGCCCGCGCAGGTACAGCAGCGTGCCGCCGAACTCGTTGATCAGCTCCAGGGCATAGGCCAGCTGTTCGCCGCAGTCACAGCGGTAGGAGCCGAAGACATCGCCGGTCAGGCACTCGGAATGCAGCCTGACCAGCGGAGCAACACCCTCCTTGGGCGGGGTGGGCGAGCTCACAGCCAGGTGCTCGACGCCCGTGACCAGGTCTGTCCAGGCTTGGGTAACGAAATCGCCAAATGCCGTGGGCAGCTGCACAATCGGACCGCCGCTCACGGGGTGGTGGGCCCGGCCGTTGCCGGCCGCACCCTGATGGTGGCCATTCTGGTGGCTGTGGTCCGAAACTCCGGAAGCCGTCATCATTACTCCTCTACTCCGCCCGGGCGTCCGGCCCGGTGTCACTGTCGGCGGGCGTCCCGGCTACTGCTTCAAGGTAGGCCACCAGATCCTCAATCGAGATCAGGGGGCACCCGTGTTCAGCAGCGAATCCCCGCAGCCCGTCGAGCCGCATCATTTCACCGTCGTCGTACACAACCTCGGCGATCACGCCCACGGGCTCCAAGCCGGCGAGCCGGCACAGGTCCACGGCCGCTTCGGTATGGCCGGGGCGTTCACGCACTCCTCCGTTAACTGCACGGAGCGGGAAAATATGCCCGGGCCGGGTCACGTCCGCCGGTTCCGCACCGGGGTCTGCAAGGACGCGGGCCGTGAGGGCCCGGTCCGTGGCGGAGATTCCGGTGCTGACACCCACCGCCGCATCGCAGGAAACGGTGTACGCCGTACCCTTCGCGTCCTGGTTCACTGCCACCATGGGCGGCAGTGCCAGGGCATCGGCACGCTCCCCCGCCAGGGGGACGCAGATGACGCCGGAGCTGTAGCGGATGGTCCATCCCATGAGGGCGGGGGTGGCATGCTGTGCGGCGAAGATGATGTCGCCTTCGTTTTCGCGGTCCTCGTTGTCCACCACCAGCACGGGCCGGCCGGCCGCCATGGCGCGGACGGCATCTTCCACGGGGTCAAGCCCGAGGGTTGCGCTAGGCACCGGACCGGCGTCCGCGGCCGGTTCGAGCCGCACGGTGGCGTTCATCGTTCGCCCCCGGTGGTCGCGCCGGTGCTGAATGCCAGCAACCGTTCGGTGTATTTGGCCAGCACGTCCACTTCAAGGTTGACCCTGCTGCCGGTTTTCTTGGCCCCCAGGCCGGTCTCGGCCAGTGTGGTGGGGATCAGCCCCACTTCGAACCATGGCTGCGGCTCCGCGGCGGGGCTGACCGCCGTGACGGTGAGCGAGACGCCGTCGATCGCGATGGAGCCCTTCTCCGCGATATAGCGGGCGAGGTTGGCCGGCACACCGAAGCGGAGGCGCTCCCAGTTGCCGAGCTCCTCGCGCTCCAGCAGCTGCCCGACGCCGTCGACGTGGCCCTGGACAACGTGGCCGTCCAGCCGGCCGCCGGCGGGGACACAACGCTCAAGGTTCACCGAGTCACCGGCGGAAAGTTCGCCGATGGTGCTGCGGACGAGGGTTTCACCCATCACGTCAACACTGAATTCCTTGCCGTCGATGGCGGTGGCCGTCAGGCAGACTCCGTTGACGGCGATGGAGCCGCCCAGTCCGAGCCCTTCGGTGGTGCCGGGCGCACGAAGCCGGAGGGTTGCGCTGGCATCGCCGTCCCGCTCCACGGACAGGACCTGTCCCTGCTCGGCAATAATTCCGGTAAACATCAGTAGCCTCCCATGGCTGGTTCCGCGGCAGTGCGGGATAGTTGTGGTTCAAGAGCTTCGGTTGGTTCCGGACGGAGGTGCAGCCTCAGGTCCCGGCCCAGTGTCAGCACGGCGCCACCGTCGGAGGGGTCCCAGTCCCAGTGCCGGGCATCCGCGAGGGTGGTGATTCCCAGTCCGTTGAGGGCGGGCGTTCCGGAGCCCAGCAGGGTGGGGGCAACATAGACAATGAGTTCGTCCACAAGCCCGGCGGCCAGGAATGCACTGAGGATGCGTGAGCCGCCTTCCACCATGACGTGGCGGACTCCCTCCGCGTAAAGGAGCGAGAGCGCCTCCCGCGGATCCCGCGTGGCGAGGTGGAGCACGTTACCGTCATTACCGCGGACGGCGGCGTCGGCCGGAATGCCACGCAGGCCCATCACGGCACGCAGCGGCTGCTTGCCCGATGCCGCTCCGGACTCGTCCCGGGCTGACAGCCGGGGGTTGTCCACCAGAACGGTCTGGGTCCCCACGAGGATGGCGTCAATCCGCCGCCTGAGCCCGTGGTTGTCAGCGAGCGACTCGGGCGAGGAGATCCACTGGCTCGTGCCGTCCTCGGCGGCGATCCGACTGTCCAGTGTCTGGGCGATGTGCAGCGTCACAAACGGGCGTTGTGCGGCCACTGCCAGGAACCACTGACGGTTCAACTCGAACGACTCGCCGGCAGCGAGCCCGCTGCGAACCTGTACTCCGGCGTTCCGGAGGGTGGCTGCGCCGCCCGCCGCAGGGTCATGCGGATCGTCGACCGCGTAGACCACGTCCGTGATTCCGGCGCGAATGATCGCCTGGGTGCATGGCCCCGTGCGGCCGCTGTGGTCACAGGGTTCCAGCGTGATCACCATCGTGCAGCCGCCCAGGTCCAGCCCGGCGGCCTCAGCCTGGGTAATGGCATCCGCTTCCGCGTGGGGTGTGCCGGCGCCGCGGTGGTAGCCGGTCACCAGCTGGTGGCCGGCAGCATCGATGACGACGGCGCCCACCAGCGGATTCGCTCCGCGCGGGCCCTGCAGGGCTGCTTCGAGCGCCGCGTCCATGGCGGCGGTTTCGGCGGCGCTGAAGGCCGTGACGTTTTCGATCCGGGTCATGGGGCAGCCACTGGTTGGGCTGTTTCGGTTCCCGGACCATGGGAAATCCTGGCTTCAAAGAGCCATCGCAAGGGGTTCATGTGTGTTGTCGTTCCTTCCCTCTAGAACCGCGATGGCTCCGGGGGTATACGACAGCAGAAGACCGCAGCGCCACAGGGCGCCGCAGATACAGCTGTACGTGCTTCTCTCATCCAGACTTTAACTGTCGGTACCGGAATTTCACCAGTTCAACCGTCCGCCGGTTCCTTCCCCGAAGGGGAAAGCGCCGGCTCGCGGGTCGCGGACTGTCACCGCCGGTTCGGACTTACACCGACCCCGGAGCACGTATTGTGTGTTGCTATTGTGCCATAACCACAAGGTGGCCCAGACTATTCCGCGGACGCAGCACGTAACTTCATGCTGCCGGCTTCGCGGAGCCGTCCGATGGCTGCAGCCGGGTCTTCGGCGCCGTAAACAGCCGAACCCGCAACAAAGACGTTCGCGCCTGCTTCGGCCGCCCGCAGAATGGTTTCCTCGGTAATACCGCCGTCCACCTGGATGGCGACATTGATTCCGGAGCCGTCAATGGCTGCCCGTGCCCTGCGGATCTTGGGCAGGGTGAAGTCCAGGAACGCCTGGCCGCCGAACCCCGGCTCCACGGTCATGATCAGGAGCATGTCCAGTTCTTCGAGCATGTCCAGGTAGGGTTCCACGGCCGTGGCAGGGCGCAGCGCCATGCCGGCCTTGGAGCCGCGGGCCCTCAGTTCGCGGGCCAGTTTGACCGGGGCAATCGAGGCTTCAGCGTGGAAGGTAACGGAGGCCAGCCCGGCGTCGGCGAACCCCGGCGCCCAGCGGTCGGCGTCGGAGATCATCAGGTGGGCGTCCAGCGGGACGGGGCTGACCGCCTGGATGCGCTGGACCACGGGCAGGCCCAAGGTGAGGTTGGGGACAAAGTGGTTGTCCATAACATCCACGTGCACGGCGTCAGCGTTGCTGATGCGCTGCAGTTCGGCTTCGAGGTTGACGAAATCGGCGGACAGGATGCTGGGGTTGATGCAGCATTGCGGCATGGGGGAACCTTTCACGGGTCAGGCCTTCTTCCGGATGAGGGCCAGGAACATGGCATCGGTGCTGTGGATGTGCGGCCAGAGTTGCGCCGTGGAATCGTGGCCGGCGCCCAGGTTTCCGGTCAGGCTCACACTGTCCAGCACCGCACCGGCGTCGAGTAGTTCCAGGTCATCACGCTTCCGGAGGGCATCGCTGACCACTGCCGTGGTTTCGGCCGGGTGGGGTGAACAGGTGACGTAGGCAACCACGCCGCCGGGGCGGACGGCGTCCAGCGCCGATTTCAGCAGGGCACGCTGCAGTGGCCCCAGATCCGCGAGGTCCTTGGGGGTGCGACGCCAGCGGGACTCCGGCCTGCGGCGCAGCGCACCAAGCCCGCTGCAGGGGACATCCACGAGGACCCGGTCAAAGGACTCGGGCTGCTCTGTGCCGAGGTCGCGGCCGTCGCCGGTCCGGACGCGCCAGACGTCCCTGGGAACGGCGGACAGCGCCTGGCTGACGAGCTTGGCACGGTGCGGGGCAGGTTCATTGGCGAGCAGTGTGGCACCCTGGGCGTTGGCCAGCGCGCCCAGCAGGGCGGCCTTGCCGCCGGGGCCGGCGCACAGGTCCAGCCAGGTTTCGTTCCGGTGTACTGCTCCAGCGCCCTCGGTGGGATCGAGGTCCACGGCCGCCATGGCGCGGGCCACCAGCTGGGAGCCCACATCCTGGACGCGCGTGCTGCCTTCCCGGATGGAGGCGAGGCGGCCCAGGTCTCCGCCGCTGGAGAGCGCCGAACCTTCAACGAGTTCACCCAGTGTGGCCCCGCCTTCCAGGGCTTCATCCAGGCTGCCCAGGCCCGGCAGCGCCACGAGGTTAACCACCGGAGCTTCGTTATCGGCTTCCAGCAGGTCATTGATTTCAGCGGCTGACCGCCCGTGGGCCACCAAGGACTGACGCATCGCCCGGACGATCCATTCGGGGTGTGCGTAGCGGAGGGATGCGATGGTGGTTTCGTCGGTTTCGCCGGCGACGAGGACCTCCAGCCACTCCTCCAGCGTGTGTGCAGTCACCTTCCGCAGCACAGCATTGATCAGGGCGGAGGGTCCGGCGCCGATGACGGCGCGGGCCAGGCCCACGGTCTGATCCAAGGCGGCGTGGGCCGGGACGCGCATAGCCAGCAGCTGATGGGTGCCGATCCGCAGGGCATCGAGAATGGCCGGGTCAAGCTGGTCCAACGGCCGGTCAACGCAGCGGGCCAGGATGGCATCGTAGGTGCCCTGGCCACGCAGGGCCCCGTAGCTGAGCTCGGTGGCGAAGCCGGCGTCGCGCTTGTCCAGGCCATGATGGCGGATGCGGGACGGGAGCACCAGGTTGGCATAGGCGTCCTCGGCGGCTACCGCGCGCAGGACTTCAAAAGCCACCAGCCGCGCTGGATCCGCCCGGCGGGTCCGCTGCGCCGGGGCGTTTTCCGTGAAGCTCCGCTGGGAGGGGCGGTTACGTTCGCGGCCCTGGGCGTTGCGCTGGCTGGAATCCCGTGGGCCGCCTTTGCCCCGCCCGCTGTTGCCCCGCCCGCCGCCTGCGGCGCCGCTTCCGCTGCCGCCCCTGCCGCCTGCACTACCGCCGGATTCGCTCATTCGAAGACCACGCTTTCCAGTGTTGCCATGCCACGCGCCCAGTCGGCGGCGGCCATCATCTTTTTGCCCGAAGGCTGGATCCTCGTCAGCTCCACAGCATGGGATCCGGTGCCCACCAGGACGCACTTCCCGTCGAGGAACACCGCGCCGGGCTTCAAGTTGGTGTCACCTGGCCGGAGGCGGACGGGTTCGAGTTTGACACGCTGTCCGTCCAAGGTGGTCCAGGCACCGGGCTCGGGGGTTACGCCACGGGCGCGCCTGCCGATCGCCAGAGCGGGCTGCTTCCAGTCGAGCCGGCCGTCATCGATGGTCAGTTTGGGGGCCAGTGAAACGTCGCCGACCTGCGGCTGCGCAGCTGCCCTCCCGGCCTCAACGGCGGACAGCGTCTGCGCAAGGAGCACAGCCCCGCTGTGGGACAGCCGCTCCAGCAGCGCTCCGGCGGTGTCTTCCGGGCCAACGCCCTCGGTCAGCGTTCCGAAGACCGGGCCCGTGTCCAAACCTTCTTCCAACAGGAAAGTGACAGCACCGGTGATGTCGTCACCAGCCATCACTGCCCGCTGCACGGGGGCAGCGCCACGCCATGCGGGAAGCAGGGAAAAGTGCAGATTGATCCAACCGTGCGGGGGAACATCCAGGGCGGCGCGCGGAATCAGCCCGCCGTAGGCCACGATGGCGGCCACGTCCGGCGTGGCCGCGGCGATTTTCGCCGTCACGGCCTCGTTAACGCGGGTGGCGTGGATGACGTCGATCCCCATCTCCGCGGCGCGTGCGGCAACGGGCGACGGCGTCAGCACCCGTTTGCGCCCAATCGGCGCGTCGGGACGGGTCAGGACAGCAACGATCTCAAAACCGGCCTCAACGAGGGCATCAAGGGACGGGACAGCCACGGCGGGGGTGCCCGCAAAAAGTACCCTCATGTGGTGGCGCCGCCGCCGAAGCTGCCGCCCCCGGTGCCTGTGCCCCCAAAGCTCGCGCCCCCGAAACTGGACCCGACCGTCTTGGCGCGCTTCGTCGTCGTGCGTTCCGTAATAGCCTCATAGTTGGCATTGCGGATGGAGCGCAGCGCCGTCTTCCGGTCCTCGCCCTCCAGCCTGTCAGTGAAGAGGATGCCGTCCAGGTGGTCCGTCTCGTGCTGGAAGCAACGGGCCAGCATGCCTTCGCCCTCCACAGCGACAGGATTCCCGTCAAGGTCCACGCCGGTGGCGCGGGTTGCGCGGAAACGGCGGACCGGGAACGCGAGGCCAGGAATGGACAGGCAACCCTCAACCTGGTCCGCCTGGTAGTCCTCGCTGCTTTCCAGGACCGGATTGATGATGTGGCCCTCCACGCCGTCAATCCGGTAGGTGAAGACCCGCTGGCTGACACCAATCTGGGGGGCTGCGAGGCCGGCGCCGTCCACGTCCTCCATGGTTTCCATCATGTCCGCAACCAGCTTGGTGAGCTCAGGACCGAATTCCGTCACGGGATCGGCCACTGTGCGGAGCACGGGATCGCCGATGATGCGGATATTCAGAATGGCCATGTGCTGTCTTTCCTCACGGTGGGGGTTATTGGGGAACCTATCCAGTTTAGGTGCAGGGGCACGCTAGGCGCTGCGGGCCTGCGAGGAGACAGGCGGAGCCACCGGAAGAAGCGCGGAACCGGCGGCGAGCGTATCGGCGGACAGTTCCCAGACCCGGCGCAGGGCGCAGAACTTCCACCAGTGGTGTTTGAGGACGTCGGGGTTGGCGCGGACCGGACGGACTTCCGTCTCGCCGATGGCCACCGCCAACAGGAGCGGGTTCTCGCCGTACTTCCAGGGCTCCCATTCCCCGGCCACCGGGTCCACGAGGCTTTCTTCGGCCTTCATGCCGGCGACCAGTTGCATCACCACCTTGTCGTCCAGCGGCTTGACGGTGCCGTCCCGCGTGGTGCCTTTGGTCTTGTAATCAATGACGCAGATGCGGCCGTTGATTTTGGCCACGAGGTCCAGAGTCCCGGCGTAGCCCACTGACTTGTTCCAGACGGTGATTTCAGGTGCGATGGGCTGCACGGCGTAGAGCTCCCACCACTCGTCGAACCGCACGGCAAAGCCTTCCTCGCCGTTGGCTGCCAGGGCCTCGCGGGTTTCCTTCATGGTGTGCGGCCGGCCCAGGGCCCGGAGTGCAACCTGCTCGCAGTAATTATGGACGCGGTCACCACGTTTGGCGGCGTCGTCCCGGTAGATTTCTGCTGCCTTTGAGGCCCGGTTGACGGCCTGCCGGATTTTCGCCGGGCTGCCCAGCGAGTCGGCCAGCAGCGGATCCTTCGCCAGGCTGCTGGCGCCCATGTAACCGAACCAGCCGTCCAGTCCGTGCGGCTGCTGGCCGATGACGGTGGTGATGGACGGAACGGAGAACTGCTCGGAGGTGGACCGCGCATACATGCGGCCGTATTCCGTGGCGTGGGCAAGGAGTGGATCAGTCATACAAAGACTCTTTCACAAGGGGCTGACAGAATGGCGGGCACACAAAAAAGGTCCGTTTCCGCTCGGCTGAGCGGAAACGGACCAGATTCCTCGGTGGGCGATACTGGGTTCGAACCAGTGACCTCTTCGGTGTGAACGAAGCGCGCTACCACTGCGCCAATCGCCCCGATGCCTTTGAATGCTAGCCGACCCGGCGGGGTTTATGGAAATCGAGCCGGAACCTAGCTCGAATTACACACTTGTAATTAGAAAAATCCCCTAGATTGCAGGGATGCAGGGGCATTGCCGGCGTTGAAGCACGTTCGATTTGGAGAATCCCTGAACCTCCTATAGAGTTCTTACTCGTTGGAACGCGAGGAAATGCCCGAAACGGCAGGGATTCAGCGGCCCAAATGCGGACGTAGCTCAGCTGGTAGAGCACCACCTTGCCAAGGTGGATGTCGCGAGTTCGAATCTCGTCGTCCGCTCGCAGGACACTGTCACGGCAAGGATTTTTCGAAATCGGAGCTTACACGGTGGGTTGGCCGAGAGGCGAGGCAGCGGCCTGCAAAGCCGTTCACACGGGTTCGAATCCCGTACCCACCTCGGTGAAAACCATGGATTCCGGTTCACGCCGGACGAAATGGGCGATTGGCGCAGCGGTAGCGCGCTTCCCTGACACGGAAGAGGTCACTGGTTCGATCCCAGTATCGCCCACCAAGCAAGGAAACTTGCTTCATGCAGTACGCCAGGCCACCGGCCAGGATGTACTTCATACGCGGACGTAGCTCAGCTGGTAGAGCACCACCTTGCCAAGGTGGATGTCGCGAGTTCGAATCTCGTCGTCCGCTCTCTACCCCAGTAATAAATCCGAAATGGCCGGACTTCCGGTTCCGGGCGATTGGCGCAGCGGTAGCGCGCTTCCCTGACACGGAAGAGGTCACTGGTTCGATCCCAGTATCGCCCACACACAGCAGCTCCCCGTGAGCTGCTTTTTTATTTGCGCATCGTCGTCGGGTTTAGCCCTCAATCCGCTGCTGGCGAACGTGCAGAACGTCCGATTACCTTGGCATGCCTTGCAGACAAGGCTAGGATCGGTTGCGGAGGAGCGAACTGGCTCCGCGATTGAAGGGAGGTGCTCGTGGGACTGATTGACGATCTTAAGGGCAAGGCTCAGGGTCTCATCCACGGCAACGAGCAGGCCATCAAGGACGGCATCACGAAAGCCGGCGATTTCGTCGACTCAAAGACTGGCGGCAAGTACGCCGGTCACGTGGACAAAGTCCAGGAGGGCGCTTCCAAGCTCGTTGACAAGAACGACGGAACACCCGGCGCGACACCTGCCACCGAGCAGGTTCCGCCAGTCAACCCGGTTCCGCCGGTTGACAAGGCTCCGTAACAAGGATTTGGCCAGGGCATTGCCCTAGCACGTCAAGGGGGTGCAGGTCCCGCCGGGAGGCGGCACCTGCACCTTTGGCGTTTAAGGGTCACTAGGAACAAACGCGGGGTCATATGTTGCCCCTCCGACACCTCCGGATGAGCAATATATGACCCCGCGTTGCGTCAGGTGCCTAGGACGGCTCGTGGTTCTGGCCCTCGCGGGCCAATGCGGTCAGGCGGGACACCGCACGGAAATACTTCTTGGTGTAGCCGCCGTGCATCATCTCGTCCGTGAAGAGCTTGTCGAAGGGAACGCCACTGGCCAGGATGGGCACATCCTTGTCGTACAGACGGTCCGCCAACACCACGAACCGAAGTGCCACGGCCTGTTCGGTGATGGTCTCCACGTTGCGCCACACAACGCCGTCGATGCCGTCGATGAGCTGCCGGTAACGGCTCGGATGGACACCGGCAAGGTGGCCGATCAGTGAACTGAATTCGTCCTCCGCCACGGTCTTGCCGTCGAACTCGGCCTTCATCTGTGCAGCGAGCTGGCTGTTCTTCAGCGGTGCCGGGGCGGCGGGCAGGCCACGGTGGCGGAAATCCTCGCCGTCGATCCTGATGACATCGAACTGGTCCGCCAGGACCTGGATTTCACGGGCGAAGTCGACGGCGGCAAAGCGACCGTCACCCAACGAACCCGGCAGGGTGTTCGACGTCGCAGCAAGCTTGACGCCGGCGTCGGCCAGTTCACGCATCAGACGGGACATCAGCACGGTGTCGCCCGGATCATCCAGCTCGAATTCGTCAATGCAGACCAGCTTGTAGTGGCTCAGGGCCTCAACTGTCTTGCGGAAGGACAGTGCCCCCACCAGGTTGGTGTATTCCACAAACGTACCGAAGGCTTTGGGGCCCGGCGCGGCATGCCACAGCGAGGCCAGGAGGTGGGTTTTTCCGACGCCGAATCCGCCGTCGAGATAAATCCCCGCCCTGGTAGCCACTTTTTTCTTGGCGAAGAGCTTCTTGAACAGGCCGTCGCCGTCGCCGGCTCCAACTCCTCCGGCGAACGCTTCCAGGGCCTTGACCGCCGCCGCCTGGGACGGCTGGTTCGGGTCGGGCCGGTAACTGGCAAAGGAGACCTGGCCAAACCGTGGGGACGGATAAAAACCCTTGAGGAGTTCATCCACCGAAACCGCCGGAGTGCGGGCGGCAAGCTGTTCGATCTGTACCAAGGTGGTCCGTTCTGCTGGTGGGTTGTCCCCAGAAAGAATACCGGCAATGGCCCGGGCCTCCCCCGCCATCAAGCCGGCACAGGCCATTGCGTGACGAAGGCCATATTTCCCACTGTTAACAAGGAGGCGGACAGGGCCGCCGCCCGTGGCTAGGGTGAGAGGCAGGTTTTCCTTCTTCAGCAGATCCGCCCTGTGTCTCAGTGAAAGGCCAATACATGTCCTACGCAGTTGAACAAAACGAGAAGTTCGCCGCCTACGCCAATCCGGAGCGTCTGGTATCCACAGAGTGGCTTGCCGCCGCACTTGAGGCCGGCGCACTGGGGGACGGAAAGCTGGTGGTGGTCGAGTCCGATGAGGACGTCCTCCTTTACGAGACCGGCCACATCCCTGGATCCGTCAAAATTGACTGGCACACGGACCTTAATGATGAAGTGACGCGCGATTACGTCAACGGCGAGGCATTCGCAGCCCTGGCCGCTGCCAAGGGCATCTCCCGCGACAGCACGGTGGTCATCTACGGGGACAAGTCCAACTGGTGGGCCGCCTATGCCCTCTGGGTCTTCACGCTGTTCGGGCACGAGGATGTCCGGCTGCTCGACGGCGGCCGGGACAAGTGGATTGCCGAAGGACGCGACCTGACCACGGACCGGACTGCCCCGGTGCCCGGCGACTACCCACTGGTGGAGCGCAACGACGCCCCCATCCGGGCGTTCAAGGATGATGTCCTGGCACACTTCGGCAAGCCGCTGATCGATGTACGCTCCCCCGAGGAATACACCGGCCAGCGGACCCACATGCCGGCCTACCCGGAAGAAGGTGCACTCCGCGGCGGCCACATTCCCACGGCAGCATCCATTCCCTGGGCACGTGCCGCTGCGCCGGACGGAACCTACCGCAGCCGGGACGAGCTCGAAGCCCTTTACCTGGGTGAGGCCGGCCTGACCGCAGGCGACGACGTGGTGGCCTACTGCCGCATCGGCGAGCGTTCCAGCCACACCTGGTTCGCGCTCAAGTACCTGCTGGGCTTTGAAACTGTCCGGAACTACGACGGTTCCTGGACTGAGTGGGGCAACGCCGTCCGGGTTCCCATCGCCAAGGGCGCGGAGCGCGGCACGGTCCCGGCGTAAACTGGAACAGATGACTACACATGACCTGCCCGCCGCGCTGGCGGAAATCGTCGATGACTTCCAGGCCCTGACCGAACATGATCGGCTTCAGTTGCTTCTTGAGTTCTCGCGCGAACTACCGGAATTGCCTGACCGGCTGAAGGACCACCCCGAACTCCTGGAGCAGGTGGTGGAATGCCAGTCGCCGCTGTTCCTGACCATCGAGACGGAAAAGAACGACGCCGGCACGGCCGATGCGTTCCGGCTCTACTTCAAGGCGCCACCGGAAGCCCCCACCACGCGGGGTTTCGCCGGCGTGCTGCATGAGGGACTCGACGGACTCAGCGCGGCTGAAATCCTGGGTGTGCCGGACGATATGCCGGAGCTGCTCGGCCTGACGCGGGCCATCACGCCACTGCGGATGCGCGGCATGACCGCCATGCTGGGACGGATCAAGCGCAAGGTCGCCGCGACGTCCCGGCCCGCGTCCTGATCCCCGCTCCCCGAACCGATAACTGAGCGCTTTGGGACGCAAGAGTTCTTCGACAGGAACGCCGGCCACAGCCGCACTGGCTGCGGCCGGCGTTCCTTTTGTGCTGCATCCGTATGCCCACGATCCTTCGGCACCCAGCTACGGCGCCGAAGCGGCCGAAGCGTTGGGAATCGCTCCGGAGAAGGTCTTCAAGACCCTCATGGTGGAAGTGGAAGGTCGGCTGGCTGTGGGGGTGGTGCCGGTCAGCGGCAACCTTGACCTGAAGGCATTCGCCGCCGCCGTGGGCGCCAAGAAGGCCTCGATGGCAGACCCCGTGGCCGCGGAACGCCGCACCGGCTACGTCCTTGGCGGGATCTCGCCGCTGGGCCAGCGCCAGTCATCACCCACGGTGGTGGACAGCAGCGCCCTGGAGCTGGGGACCATGCTGGTGTCCGGTGGCAAGCGCGGGCTGGACGTTGAGCTGGCGCCGGCCGACCTCATCCGGCTGACAGCAGCCGTGACGGCCGCGATCGGCACCCGCACACGCTAGTTACCTCGACGGCTGGGTTTCCTCCGGGCGGTTCTGGCCGGGGTTAAGCCGCGGAGCCAACTGGGGCCGGAGCCAGGCCTTGATCAGGTTCTCCCAGCGCTCGGGATCCACGTTCCATTCCTTGGTGTGCCTGGCATGGTTGAACGTTTCGAACGTGACCATGTCCGGATTCCGCTCCGCCAGCAGGGCGGATGGTTCGTAGGGCACGTACTCGTCATCAACGCTGTGGATGATCAGCGTGGGTGTCCGGACTTCCACGGCGCGCGCCACCCAGTCCATGGCTTTGAGGTCCACGGGTGCGGCCAATCCGGTGAGCCTCCTGCCCACGGGGTGGCCCAGCATCAGCTGCCCGTATCGGCCCACCAGGGACGGAATGCGGTTGATCTGCGCGTGGTGGGCCAGCACATTGACCCAGTTGATGACGGGCGCGTCCAGGACCATGGCCCGGATCAGGTGACGGTGCGGGGAGAGATCGGCCGTCTGCAGGCAGATGGCGCCGCCCATGGACCAGCCGAAGAGGACAATTTCCTCTGCGCCGTTGGCCAGGGCGAACTCGATGGCGGCCTCCACGTCATGCCATTCCGTGGATCCCAGGCCGTACCGGCCATCTTCGGCCGACGGCGCCAACCCGTCGTTCCGGTAAGAAACCAACAGGCTGGTAAGCCCCAGTTCCAGGGCGGGTCCGACCGCCCGGAGAGCCTCCTGGCGGGTTGCGCCGCGGCCGTGAACCATGACTGCCCAGGTCCGGGCCGTACCGCCGGCCCGGACCAGCCACGCCGGTGCCGTACCGCCGTCGACGTCGATCAGCACGTCCTCGGCATCAAAGCCGGCGGTGGCGGGATCCGGATAGAGCGCGCCGCTCCACCAGCCGCGGCGGGCCGTATCGAGATCGCCGGCATAGACTGCTTCCACTTCGCGCAGGACGGTGCCGTCTGCGGGCGCATAGGACACGATCCGACCGATCCGCGCGTGCCCCTTGCCGCCGTCGAAAAACAAGCCATAGACACCTGCCACCGTGGTCTCCGGTGTGGCTTTCAGGATGACCTGCCGGCCGCCGCCTTCCCGGAGCACAGCCAGGACCTCCTGGTCCGACGTCCGCTGCCGGACGGGAGTGATCACGCGCCTGGCAAAGTACAGCGCCAGCGCGGAGGAGCCTGTGGCCAGGAGGCCGGCAAGGGCCCCGCCGCCAATGATGCCGCCGAGCGCCCATTTGGCGCGCAACGACATTCGGCCGTCGGCCTGGATCGGAACTGCCGCCGTCAACGTGGGGGTGCGCGTGGAAGGTGCCATGGAACCATTCTTACTGCCGCAGGCGGGTTGACCATATTCCGTCCGGCACGTGGCGCTTGAATTCTGCTGGCCCCGAGTACACCGCGCACCGCGCCGCAACCACTGGGCTGCCCAAATGGATGCAGGCGCCGGTGCACACGACTAGGCTGATCCCATGAGCGATCCAATCGTCATCCTGACCGAAGAACCCCTGGGCGCGGATGACCGCGTCAACATAGAACGCCTGGTGGACGGCCAGGACACGCCCCTTGTCCTACTGGTTCCAGGGAACACTGAACGGCATCTGCTGGTGGATTTTCTTGAGAATCTCTCCCTGCTGGACGTAGTTAAGGCGTTCCGCGAACTGACCGCCCACTCTCCGGACCCCTCCGTTGAACGGGCCGAGGCTGCAGAGACGCTGGCCGTCTCGCTGGCTGCCCTGGGTGGGCTGGGCGCCGGAGTCACGGGCCAGGTAGTGGACGGTGGCGCCGTCAAAGGCCTCGTGGCCAAGGTCAAGGAGCTCGGCGCAGCCCAGGCTGTGGTGATCACCCGGCCGCACGCAGTTGCGGATACGTTCCACACCGACTGGGCCAACAAAGCCCAGGACCAGCTGGGGCTCCCCGTTCTCCACCTGTACGCCGGTTCGGGATTTATCGGCGACTCCTGAGCGTTGAGCTGACTATGAGCATCTTTGGTAAGAACATCTTCGAGATCAAGGCCGCGGATTCGGTCCCGGATCCGGCCGCCGACGCCGCCGCTGAGGAACCCGCATACCGGAAATCCGACGCCGAGTGGCGGCAGGAACTCACGCCGGAGGAGTACCACGTGCTGCGGCAGGCCGGTACGGAGCGCCCCTTCACCGGCGAGTACGTGGACACCCATACGGAGGGTGTCTACCAGTGCCGTGCCTGCGGAACCGAGCTCTTCAGGAGCAACGAAAAGTTCGACTCGCATTGCGGGTGGCCGTCCTTCTGGGCACCGCTGGCCGAAGGCACCGTCCGCTACATCCACGACCGGACGCTCGGCATGAAGCGCGTGGAAGTACGGTGCGCGCACTGTGACTCGCACCTGGGCCACGTATTCGAGGGTGAAGGCTACGGCACACCCACGGACCAGCGCTTCTGCATAAATTCCGTGTCCCTGAAGCTGGTGCCGCGCGGCGCTGCGGGGGAAGAATCCACGGGGTCCTAGGTCCACCAGCCGTGGCTCCGCCTACATCTGGCGGAGCCACGGGACGCCTCGAGCCCGAGAGTTTCTTATGCTCAGGCGCTATTTGAGTTAGGGACTCTGGTTGCTTGCTACGCTCGCCGTAGATGCCCCAAGCAATGAGAAAGGCAGTCGCACCATGACCGTCACCGTGACCGGCGCCCCACCAAGGATCACCGCCGAAAATTCCGCCTGGCTCCGCCTCCGGAGCGCCACCGAGTCCCTGCAGGAGCTGCAGATCCAGGACGGCTCCGTCCCTGACGCGGACCACCACGCAGCCGCAACGGCCGAGGTTGCCGAGATCACGGAGTCCCTCACCGAACTGGCACCGCTGTTCCCGCACGACGCGGCCTACCTTGACGCCGTCGTCGCTGATTTCCAGGCGTGGGCCAAGGCGGGGTTCGGTGTGCCCGACTTCTTGGCGTCCCTGCTGGCGTTCCAGCCACAACTGCAGCGCCAGGATGGCCTGCAGCATGTTGTCATCTTCCCCATGTACACGCAGAACGGAAGCAGCAGCCGGCTGGTGGAGGCCGTGCTGATCGAGGTCATCTGGCCCGATTTTGTGGCCGGCCTTGAGGCCGGGGAGTATTCCAACAAGCTCTTTGTGCCCATCCGGTTCCTGGACTTCACCCGCGGCTACAACACCAACTCTGCGGTGCTGTTCCCCGAAACCGTGGCCGTCCGGCAAACACCCACCTTCACCTGGGGCGCAATTTTTGCGGACCGTGAAGCTGCCCGGTTCCGCCGCGTCTTGCAGGCGGCCGCGGACATCACTTCCCTGGAGCTGCCCGCGGGTGCCGCGGAACTCCTGGCGGACCAGGAACTGACCGAGGCCACGTTTGTGATGTGGGACCTGATCCATGACCGGACCCACATGCGCGGCGACCTGCCCTTTGACCCGTTTATGATCAAACAGCGGATGCCTTACTTCCTGTATTCGCTGGAAGAACTGCGCTGCGACCTCACAGCATTCCGGGAATCCGTCCGGATCGAACAGGACGAAGAAGCCGGGCCCGAAGCACGACGGCACGCGAAACTGGTCCAGTACGCCATCATCTTCGACCGGATCTTCCGCTTTGCGATCACCGGCAACCGCGTGCGCAACTACGACGGCCTCGGCGGGCAACTGCTCTTCGCCTGGCTGCACCAGCACCACGTCCTGCACTGGACCGACAGCCGGCTGAGCATCGACTGGGACCAGGTGGCGGACGCGGTGATCGCCCTCGGCGCGTCGATCGACGAGCTCTACTGGCGCTCCATTGACCGGCCGAAGATGGCCCATTGGCTTGCCGCGTACCAGCTGATCTCCGCCACAGTCACGCCCAACCCCGCATCAGCCTGGGCCAAAGGCCCCGACGCGCTCCCTGTTGCCGGTCCGCCGCGCGGCCTGACGGACCAGGTACTGGATGACGAATTTCCGCTGTCCATGTTCTACGAAGCCTTGGAGAAGAAAATGCGACCGGTCATTGAATCCACTGCCGGCATCACCGGAGCGTCCGCGCTGTGAGCGAACCCGGCGGCCCGCCCGTTCTTCCTGTTCCGGACCTCGCCCCAGCACTGAACGTCCTGGTAACGGGCGGTAGCGGACCGTCCGGGATCGCGGTGGCCCGGGCATTGCACGAGGCAGGGTTCCGGGTGTTCACGGTCGGCTCCGACAGGACGCGCATCGATGCCGCCGCAACCAAGGCGGGCGACGGCGTCACTCCCCTGGTGTGCGATCTCGCGGATCCCGCTGACGTTCAGGCCCTCCGGAAAACCCTGGCGGGCACCGCCGGATCGATGGACGGAGTTATCCACCTTGTGGGTGGCTGGCGCGGGGCTGCGGGCATTACGGACCAGAGCGACGCCGACTGGGACTTCCTGGAGCGCGGCGCCATCACCACGCTCAGGAACGTCTCCCGGGCCTTCTACGCCGACCTGGCCGCAGCTGGAACCGGACGGTTTGCCATGGTTTCCTCCACCGCGGTGGACAAGCCCACTGCCGCGACGGCCAGCTACGTGGCGGTGAAAGCCGCCGCGGAGACCTGGACACTTGCCATGGCGGAGGGACTGGCCCGCGGGGCCGCGGATGAGGGCACCGCCTTGCGCGGCGCCGCCGTCGTCCTGGTGGTCAAAGCGCTGGTGGACGCAGAACTCCGGAAGGCGCACCCGGAACGGACCTTCCCCGGCGCCACCGACGTCGAGGACCTGGCCGCCGCCGTCGTCGGCCTGTTCAGCCGCCCCGCGGCCGAACTGAACGGCCGGCGCCTGCTCCTGATCCTCTGACCCTCTGACCGCAACATCCCCTGACGGCCTGGCCCCCTGACCGGCCGGACCCGCCCTCCCTAGACTGAGAACGTGAGCAAAGCAATGACAACAACGGCAGATGCCGCCCCCCGGCTTGAAACTCCCACCGCCCGGCTGCATGACGCGTCCGTCCGCGGTTTCGCCTCGGACAACTACTCCGGTGTGCACCCCGAGGTTTTAGCCGCCCTCGCGGCCGCCAACGAGGGCCATCAGGTGTCCTACGGCGAGGACGACTACACGGCACGGCTGCAAGTGCTGATGGAGGAGCACTTCGGCGCCGGCATCGAATGCTTCCCCGTGTTCAACGGCACCGGGGCCAACGTGCTGTCCCTGCAGTCGCTGCTCCCGCGCTGGGGTGCTGTGGTGTGCGCTTCGACCGCACACATCAACATGGACGAAAACGGCGCTCCGGAACGGATCGGCGGGATCAAACTCCTGCACGTCCCCACCCCCGACGGCAAGCTGACGCCGGAACTGATCGACCGCGAGGCGTGGGGCTGGGGCGACGAACACCGGGCCCAGCCGCTGGCGGTGTCCATTACCCAGACCACCGAGCTTGGCACCTGCTACACCCCGGATGAGGTCCGGGCCATCGCGGAGCATGCCCACGCCAAGGGCATGAAACTCCACATGGACGGCGCGCGGCTGGCCAACGCCGCCGCGCACCTGAACGTGCCGCTGCGGGCTTTCACGCGCGACGCCGGGGTGGACATCCTCTCCTTCGGCGGCACCAAAAACGGGCTGCTGTACGGCGAGGTGGTGGTGGCACTGAACCCTGAAGCGGCCCACGGCCTGAAATTCCTGCGCAAGATGAACATGCAGCTCGCCTCCAAAATGCGTTTCCTGTCAGCCCAGTTCATCGCCCTGCTGGAAGGCGATCTGTGGCTCCGTTCGGCGTCGCACGCCAACGCCATGGCCGCCCGCCTCCGCGCCGCTGTGGACACGATCGAGGGCGTGGAGCCCACGCAGAAGACCGAGTCCAACGGCGTGTTCGCCGTCCTGCCCGCCGGCATAGCTGACCGGCTACGCGACTCTTTCCGCTTCTATGACTGGGATGAAGCCGCCCGCGAGGTCCGCTGGATGTGCTCGTTCGACACGAGCGAAGACGACGTCGACGCCTTTGTGGCCGCGATCCGACGGGAACTTGCGGCCCACCACGCGGGCACGCAAGCCGGATAGCATGGACCGGCCGACGGCGAGCCTGCACTGCCCGCCCCCCGCTGTTGCGTAATCTGCGAAGGTGAACGCACTAGCCGCGGTTCCCCCGGAATTTCTCCACGCCTTGGGAACCCTCAGGAAGGCCCAATGCCGCAGTGAGCTACGCCTGGCGGAAATTCCCGCCCCGGCTCGCCTGGCCCCGTTCGCCGTGGCACTCGGGGCAGAGGTCATGGCGTCCGGACCGGGCAGCGGCACCACTCCCGTTCACGGGCCCGCCGCCATGGCCCTGGCCGCGGCGTCCGGCACCGAGGACGACGACGACACCGAGCTCGCCACTGGCCGTTTCATCCTGCTGCACGACCCCGACGGTTCAGCGGTCTGGGACGGCGAATTCCGGATTGTCACCTATATCCGGGCCCAGCTTGAACCCGAAATGGGCAACGACGAAATGCTGGGCACCGTCGCCTGGACCTGGCTGGTGGAGGCCCTGGAGAATCACAAGGCCCCCTACCGGGCGGCTGGCGGGACCGCCACCCGCGTCCTGTCGGAGAGCTTTGGAACACTCTCTGACCGGCCCGGGTCGATCGACATCGAGCTGCGCGCCTCCTGGACTCCGGCGTCGTCGGACGTCGCCGCCCACCTGGAGGCATGGTCAGACATGGTCTGTACGTTCGCCGGCCTCCCCCCTCTGCCCGACGGCGTCGCGGCCCTTCCGCGCCGGCGCCGGAACTAGGACTGCCCCTTGTCGGTAAACTGAAGGCATCATGACCCCTCATATTCCGGAAAACACCACGGCCGGCGCTCCGGCTGCTGATACCACTCCCCACATCACGGTGGAAGGCTTCGACAGCCAGGTCCCCGTAGTCATTGACCTCGATGCTCCGCGCGACGGCGTGCCGCTGGTCATCGAATCGCAGTCCGGGCTGGAGCGGTGTGCGGCAGCCATCGCCGCCGGAACAGGGCCCGCAGGGGTTGATGCAGAACGGGCCTCAGGATTCCGCTACGGCCAGCGCGCGTTCCTGGTGCAGATCCGGCGCGAAGGCTCCGGTACCTGGCTGATCGATCCTGAACCGTTCGAGAACCTGTCCATCATCAACGATGCGCTCCAGGGGGTGGAATGGATCTTGCACGCAGCCAGCCAGGACCTGCCCTGCCTGCTCGAGCTGGGCATGTGGCCGGACAAGCTCTTCGACACGGAGCTCGCCGCCCGGCTGGCCGGTCTGCCACGCGTTGGCCTGGCCGCCGTCATCGAACAGCTGCTCGGCTTTGGCCTGGCGAAGGAACATTCGGCCGCCGACTGGTCCACCCGGCCCCTGCCCGAGCCCTGGCTGCGCTACGCCGCCCTGGACGTGGAAGTCCTGACCGAACTGCGTGAAGAACTCATCGAACTCCTGCAGGCCGACGGCAAGCTGGACTACGCGGAGCAGGAGTTTGCCGCGATCCTTGCCGCCGGCGTTGCCCCTCCCCGGGTTGACCCCTGGCGCAAGACTTCCGGCCTGCACCAGATCCGCGACCGGCGCCAGCTGGCCGCGGTCCGCGAAATGTGGCTGGAGCGCGATTCCCTGGCACAGAAACGCGATGTGGCGCCGGGCCGGCTGATCCCGGATTCCGCCCTGGTGTCCGCTGCCAAAGCTATGCCGTCCACCGTTCCCCAGCTGCTTGGCACCAAGGGCTTCCATGGCCGTGCGGCACAGCGTGAGGCGCCCCGGTGGCTCCGCTGCATCGCCGCTGCCCGCGACCTTGAGGACCTTCCACCGCTGCACCTGCCCACCAACG
Source organism: Pseudarthrobacter lactosi (assembly GCF_055412785.1). Taxonomy (NCBI): domain Bacteria; kingdom Bacillati; phylum Actinomycetota; class Actinomycetes; order Micrococcales; family Micrococcaceae; genus Pseudarthrobacter; species Pseudarthrobacter lactosi. The sequence continues at coordinate 162,251 of NZ_JBVAYS010000001.1, read as the reverse complement.
CACCACCCCCGCCGCGGGTGTGGTCCGACCGCGACCCCGAGGCCGCGGCACGCCTGTCCACCGCCCGCCCGCTGCTGCAGGCGAAGGCGGAGGAACTGAACCTTCCCGTGGAGAACCTGCTGACGCCGGACTACCTGCGCCGCGTGGCGTGGCGTCCGCCGTCGGACGTTACCGAAGAAGCAGTGGCCACCGAGCTGCGCACCCTCGGTGCCCGCGAATGGCAGATCGGCCTGATCGCGCCGCTTCTCACTGACGCTTTCCTCAACCCGAAACCGCTGCCGGCCAAGGAAACCAATGCAACCGCAGCCACCGAGTAAACGCCCCGTCACCGAGCCTTGCACACTATGTTACTGACGAGTAACATAGTGTGCACTGCCGTCCCGCCGAGCGCTGCCCTTTGGCCTCCGGACGGCGCCAACGTCTCGATGAGGAGTAAACGTGAGCCAAGCCCGTCACAGCGGAGAACACAGCAGCGGATCCCCGCGAACTGTCCGCGACGTCGTTTTTGTTGACGGCGTCCGCACACCTTTCGGCCGGGCCGGCGAGAAAGGCATCTACGCCGGAACCCGCGCCGATGACCTGATGGTGAAGTGCATCCGCGAACTTCTGCGCCGCAACCCCACCCTGCCCCCGGCCAGGATCGACGAAGTCGCAGTCGCCGCCACCACCCAGACCGGCGATCAGGGCCTGACCCTCGGCCGCACGGCCGCCCTCCTGGCCGGGCTCCCCAGGACCGTCCCCGGATTCGCCATCGACCGCATGTGCGCCGGCGCCATGACCGCAGTCACCACAACGGCGAGCGGCATCGGTTTCGGCGCCTACGATGTCGTGATTGCCGGCGGTGTGGAGCACATGGGCAACCACCCGATGGGCTCCGGCGCCGATCCGAACCCGCGCTTTATGTCCGAGCGGCTGGTTGATCCTGCCGCCCTGAACATGGGCAACACGGCCGAAAACCTGCACGACCGTTTTCCCGCCATCACCAAGGAACGCACGGACGCCTACGCCGTTGCCTCGCAGGACAAACTCGCTGCCGCTTACGCACAGGGTCAGATCCAGCCGGACCTTGTTCCTGTGGCTACCCTGAAGCCAGGTCAGGGCTGGACGGTGAACAGCGTTGATGAGCCGCCCCGGCCGGGCACCACGCTCGAGGACCTGGCAGCCCTGCGGACTCCCTTCCGCGCCCACGGCCGCGTGACGGCAGGCAATGCCGCCGGCCTGAACGACGGCGCCACGGCCGCCGTCCTGGCATCCTCGGAAGCTGCCGCGGAACTGGGTCTGCCGGTCAAGATGCGGCTGGTCAGCTACGCCTACGCCGGCGTCGAACCCGAGGTCATGGGCATCGGCCCCGTGCCCGCGACCGAAAAAGCACTGAAGAACGCCGGCCTCGGCATTGAGGACATCGGACTTTTCGAGATCAACGAAGCGTTTGCCGTGCAGGTCCTGAGTTTCCTGGACCACTTTGGAATTTCCGACGACGACTCCCGCATCAACCGCTACGGCGGCGCCATCGCGGTTGGCCACCCCCTCGCGTCCTCCGGCGTCAGGCTGATGAACCAGCTTGCCCGGCAGTTCGAAGAAGATCACTCGGTCCGGTACGGGATCACCACCATGTGCATAGGCTTGGGCATGGGAGCCACCGTCATCTGGGAAAACCCGCATCATCCCGATTACAGCGGTGCCGTCGCAGCAGCGGGCAGCGAAGCAGTCACAGAAGCAGTCACAGAAGCAACCACCGAAGGAGCCGCTGCATGAGCGCCGCCGATTTCACCAAGCTTGCCGAGCTCTTCCCCGACGAAACCGTGACCCACTCGTACGTCCAGGACATCAAGCTGCCTGCCGCCCCCGGCCAGCAGAGCCCTGGGGTGTTCGCGCTGATCACGCTGGACAACGGCCTGGACCATTCCAAACCCACCACGCTGGGCCCCAATACCCTGGTGGAACTGGGCACAATCCTCGAGGGCCTGAAGGAGCGTGCAGCCCGCGGCGAGATCGTGGGCGTAGGCGTGACCGGCAAGCCGTACTTCCTCGTGGCCGGCGCCGACCTGTCCGCGGTGAAGTCGCTGGAGAACCGCGATCATGGCCTGTGGATGGCGCAGCTCGGGCATGACGTTTATGCCACACTGGCCAACCTCGGCGTCCCCAGCTTCGCGTTCATCAACGGCGTTGCCCTGGGCGGCGGCTTGGAGATCGCCCTGCAGTCCACGTACCGCACGGTATCCACCGGCGCCGGTGCACTGGCGCTCCCCGAGGCCTTCATCGGCTTGGTCCCCGGCTGGGGCGGCGTCTACATCCTGCCGCGCCTGATCGGACCCGAGAACGCGGTCAAGGTGATGATCGAGAACCCGCTCAGCAACAACCGGACGCTCAACGGGCCGCAGGCCTTCCAGCTGGGCATCGCCGACGCCCTGTTCGAGCCGGCAGACTTCTTGGAACAGTCCCTCGCCTGGGCGGCCACGGTCATCACCGGCGAGACGGTCCCGGAGCGGGCCAACGCCGTGGACCCGGCTGATCCCGGTGTTGCCGGCCGCTGGTCCGCAGCCGTCGCCGCAGGGCGGACGTTCGTGGAGGCCAAGACCTCCAACGCCTCCCCTGCACCGGCCAAGGTCCTGGACATCCTCGAAGCCAACCGGACCATGTCCCAGGCCGAATCCGCCGCCCTCGAATGCGATACCCTCGCCGGCCTGATGCAGACCGACGAGTTCCGCGCCACGGTCTACGCATTCCTGGACCTGGTCCAGAAGCGTTCCAAGCGGCCTGCCGGCGCACCGGACCGCAAGCTCGCCCGTCCGGTCAGCAAGATCGGCGTTGTGGGTGCGGGCCTCATGGCCAGCCAGCTTGCCCTCCTGTTCGCCCGCCAGCTCAAGGTTCCCGTGGTGATGACGGACATCGACCAGGCCCGGGTGGACAAGGGTGTGGGCTACGTCCATGCAGAAGTGGACAAGCTCCTCGGCAAAAAACGGATCAGCCCGGACGCAGCCAACCGAACCAAGGCCCTGGTCACGGGATCGGTCTCCAAGGAGGCGTTCGCGGACGCCGATTTTGTCATCGAGGCGGTCTTCGAGGAGCTGAACGTCAAGAAGCAGGTCTTCGCCGAGGTGGAAGCAATCGTCTCGCCGGACTGCATCCTCGCCACCAATACGTCCTCGCTGTCCGTCACGGCAATGGCCGAAGACCTCGCGCACCCGGAACGGCTGGTGGGCTTCCACTTCTTCAACCCGGTTGCCGTGATGCCCCTGCTCGAAATCGTTCGCGCCCCCAAGACCGACGACGCCGTGCTGGCCACCGCTTTTGAGCTCGCCAAGGGCCTGAAAAAGACTGCGGTCCTGGTCAAAGATGCGCCGGCCTTTGTGGTCAACCGGATCCTGCTGCGGCTGATGGGCGAAGTCACCGCAGCCTTCGACGAAGGAACCCCCGCCGACGTTGCCGACAACGCCCTGCGGCCCATGGGCCTGCCGATGACCCCGTTTACGCTGGGCGCCATGGTGGGACTGCCAGTGGCGCAACACGTCCAGGAGTCCCTGAACGCCGCCTTCGGAGACCGCTTCGCCGTGTCCACGAACCTTCAGAAACTCATCGAGAACGGCGTGAAATCTCTCTGGGCCCCGGCCGCCGACGGCTCCCAGGAGATCCCGGAGTCCACCCTGTCGCTGATGTCCTTCGGCACGTCGCCCTCCACCGGTGACCAGGTGCTGCGCCGGGTCCAGGATGCCCTGGCCGAGGAGATCGGGCTGATGCTGGATGAGGGCGTGGTGGCCGGTCCTGAAGACATCGACCTCTGCATGATCCTCGGCGCCGGCTGGCCGATGTTCCTGGGCGGCATCACGCCATACCTGGACCGGGTGGGCGCCGCGGAACGTGCTAACGGGAAACGGTTCCTCGCGCCCGGCGTCGCGTCGGGCCTGTCGGGTCGGTCGTCCGAATCAGCCAGCGCGGATGCAGCTACCCCGGAATCAGTCCGCGGGTAGCAGGCGGCCGGCCTCGAGGCGCAGCAGCCGGTGCGCGATGGAGCGGGCGTACTCCAGGTCGTGGGTGACCAGCACGACGGCGGTGCCCTCCGCCGTCGTGCTGCGTACCACCCGGTCCAGCGCGGCCAGCCCAGGGCCGTCCAGCGAAACGGTGGGCTCGTCCAGCGCAAGCACTGAAGGACGCCGGGCCAGCACTGTGGCCAGGGCCAGAAGCCGCTGCCGGGACGCAGGCAGTTCAGCCGGGTGCCGTCCGGCAAGGTGCTCCAGGCCGACGGCGGCGAGGGCGTGCTGCACCGCATGGTCCGCTGCCGGCCCGTGGCGGACGAGTCCGAAGCGTACTTCCCGTTCCACGGTCCGCTCGAACAGCTGGTCCCGGGGCTGCTGGAAGAGGAGCCCAACGTCGTGGGCCACTTGTCCCGCCGGGTGCCCGCCGATGTTCCGCCCGTTGACCAGCACGCTGCCCGCGGTTGGTTGGAGCAAGCCGTTGAGGTGCCTCAGCAGCGTCGACTTTCCGGCACCGTTGGGACCCGTCACCGCCAGGATCTCGCCCGCGCGGACCGTCAGGCTGAGTCCGTGCAGTACCGCGGCAGCCGGCGGGCCCGGTTGTGGCCTGAACCAACCTCTGCGCTGCATCTGGCGGTACGTGAACGAGACGTCACGCAGTTCCAAGGCCGGCGCACTGTCGACGGCGGCTGGGTAGCCTGCTTCGGTCGGCCTCCGGCGGCCTGTAAGCGGGCGCGGGTAAACCACGCCTGCCGGTTCAAGGGCACCGGCAGCCAGGATTTCTGCCGGCGCGCCAGCCGCAGCTACCGTCCCGCTGACGAGGACCAGCCACCTGTCGGCATTGTGCAGGAAGGGATCGGCCCGCTGGCTCAGGATCACGACGGCGGTGCCGTCCTGTACGAGGTTCCGTACCAAGGCAGCGACGTCGGTGGCTCCGTCGGTGTCGAGGGAGGCGAAGGGCTCATCCATGATGAGAACTGCGGGGCGGGAAATGACCGCGCAGCCGATGGCCAGGCGGCGCAACTGTCCACCGGAAAGGGTGGCAGGATCCCGGTCCACCAGTTGGGCCAGGCCGGTCAGCGCTGCCGTGTGCCGGACGGCGCCGGCCATGCTCTCACGGTCAACCCCCGCGTTTTCCAGCCCGAAAGCCAGTTCCTCGGCCACGGTGGCCCGGACCGTGGACAAGGCAGCGGCGGGATCCTGCGGCACATAGCCCACGTGGCGGCCCCAGCTGCCGGGATCGATCCGCGGATCGGCAGCTGTCCCGGCGAACCGCACGCGCGTGCCGGCAAGCTCAAGAAAACCCGTGAGTGTCCCGCCGTCGCCGGGCAGCAACCAGCCGGCGAGGAGGCGGCCCAATGTTGATTTGCCGCTGCCGGAACCGCCCAGGACCGCTGTCAGTGATCCTGGAGCCAAGGTCAGGTCTATGCTCGCCAGGACGGGTTCGTTTTCGCCGGGGAAGACAAATTTTTCGATGCCGGCAGCCAGCGCCTGTGGGGTCTGCACCATTGCTAGGCACCCGCCGTCGGCTGCCAAAGGCGGGCGGCGATGGCCGCCAGCGCCGCGAGCAGCAGGAGCAGGCGCACCCACCGCTGCACCGGAGAATCCTGCACCTGACGGTAACTGGTGGTTGGACCGGCACTACCGAAACCTCGCGCTTGCAGGGCAGCCGCGCGGGTGCCGGCTTCCTCCAGGAGGGACAGCATCAGGGGTACCGCCTGCCACCGGAACGCGGCAGCCCGCCCCGGAATTCCGGGCCTGATCACCAGGCCACGGGCTTCCTGGGCCTGCCGGATCCGCCCCAGCCTGGAGCTGATGGCCGGCAGCAGCGTCAGAGTGGACGCAACCACGAATCCGAACCGCGCGTGGACGCCGCGGGTGGACAGGGCAGCCACCAGGTCCGGAACGCTGACAATGAAGGAATACAGCAGCAGCACGAGCACTGCTGCGGAAAGCTGAGCCGCCCGCTCGAGCGCAAACTGCAGGCCTTGGGCTGTGACGCGCGCCGGTCCCCACTCCGCCAGCACGGTGGTGCCCTCAGGAAAGAACAGTCCATGCAGGGCAAGCAGCGACAGCACCAGCGGAACCAGGATGACCGCCGCGGCCGGCAGCATCCGGCGCGCCGCTCCCCCGGCGACCGACAATCCCGCGGCCGCGGCGATCACGGTGAGGGACAGCGGCCAGCTGGCGGCCGCCGTTGTGATAACTGCTGTGCTGCCCGCAACGGCCAGTGAGGTGAAGGGGTGAAGGCGCATCGGGGGTGGGTCAGGCGTCCTGGCTGGTGGAATGGCGGCTGGACTCGTCGGTGGGCTGGCTGATGGCTGTTCCCGCGAGCACGCGGTACTGCCGGACAAAGGGGAACTGCAGGCGGGTGCGGCGCGGCAACGCGTACACGAGGACGGCTACGAGGGTGAAGACGATGGCCTTGTCCATGGGGTCCGAGATCAGGGCCTGTTTGGTGATTGCCGCCAGGAGGGTGTCACCCATGGAGCGGAAGGCGCTGACAATGGCCCCGGTGGCCAGGCCGGAGGTGCCGCCGAAGACGAACGCGGCAACGGGAGCTGAGACCACACCTCCGATGATGCCGGCCACGAAGCCCGCCACCGGTGCCAGGTAGAAGCGCCGGAACAGGCCGTGGCGTGCGGCGATGCCGGCCAGGAAGCCGATCAGGGCTGCACCGGCGGCGAACGGCAGGACCGTCGGGTTGAAGAATGACCAGACGATGCTGCTGAGGGCGCCCGTGGCTGCTCCAGCAGCCGGTCCGGCCAGAACAGCGATCAGGACAGTGCCGATGGCATCAAGGTAGAACGGGACCAACGTGCTTCCGACGAACTGGCCCAGGACAATATTCAGAACCAATGCAACCGGAATCAGCACCAGCGTGGACACTGGCAGCGTGGGCAGGACGCCGACGATCAGCAGCACGGCGCCCACGAGGAAGCCGGACAGGGCGATCAGGGCCGAGGCGCTCCCCGGGCCGCCAGTGATGTCCGCAGGCTGGTTCAGGACCAGGTAGACGTACGTGCCGGCAATGGCCACCGCTCCGAGGATTTCCAGCAGTCGGCGGTTGCGCGCCGTGGCTGGCAATTGTGGCGGCAGTGTGAGGGAGGGCGATGACATGGCTTTCCTTCTGGGGATGCAGGCTCTGCCGCCCGGAACTGACCGGGCGGTGCGGAACGCCGCCTATGTCACCTCGGCGGCAGCCGGGGGCGTCTGCGCTGGCCCGGGTCCGCGGCCCAGTCTACCGGCCGAAATTCGCACGCCATGCCCGTCCTTGGGCAGCCCCGCCATCATGTGGGAAACCACCATGATGCCGCGGGCAGCCGTCCGGTCGTACGATGTGGAGTGGGCCCGTCAACCGCCGCCTGCCCGCCTGGACATCACGAAAGGCACAAATGCCCCACTACGACCTGGCCATCATCGGATCCGGATCCGGCAATTCGCTGATCACCCCGTTCTGGGACGACAGGAAGGTGGCCATGATCGACGGCGGCGTGTTCGGCGGCACGTGCCTGAACGTCGGCTGCATCCCCACCAAGATGTTGGTCTACCCGGCCTCGTTGGCCGCCGCACCCAGGGAAGCCGCCCGGCTGGGCGTGGACCTGAGCCTAAACAAGGTGCGCTGGAATGAGCTGCGGGACAGGATCTTTGGCCGGATCGACGCGATTTCCGAGTCCGGCCGGCGGTACCGGGCCGATGAACTGGCCCATGTTGACCTATACCAGGAGCACGTCCGGTTCACCGGGCCCCGGACCCTCAGCACTGATTCCGGCGTGGAGCTCACCGCGGACCGGGTAGTGGTGGCCGCGGGTTCCCGGGCTGTGCTCCCCGATGTGCCCGGGATCGGCCTGCCGCAGGTGCATACCTCGGACACCGTGATGCGCATCGATGGTCCGCCCGAACGGGTGGTGGTGGTTGGCGGCGGGTACATCGCCGCCGAGTTCGCTGCCGTGTTCCACGGTTTCGGCGCCGAGGTGACCCAGGTGAACCGTTCGCAGCGGCTGCTGCGCGGAAACGACGCCGAAATCGCCGGGCGCTTCGCCGCAGCCGCGGCCGGCCGCTGGAAGCTCAAGCTTGGCTACTCGCTCCAGGCGGTGGAGGACAACGGCGACGGCAGCGTCACCGTGGTATTCGCGGACGGCGACGGCAAGCAGCTGCGGGTCGCGGCAGACATCGTTCTGATGGCCACCGGGCGGGTGCCGAACACGGACCGGCTGGGTGTGGACGCCGCCGGCTTTGACCTGGACGGGGACCACACCCTGTCCGTGGACGCGAACCTCAGGGTCCTTGCCGGCGGCAGGCCCGTTGACGGCGTTTATGCCCTGGGCGACATCGCCAACAGCTACCAGCTCAAGCACGTCGCGAACCGGGAGGCCCGGGTGGTGGCGCACAACCTGGAACACCCGGACCGGCCCCGGACCATCGATTACACGGCCGTGCCGTTTGCGGTGTTCAGCAATCCGCAGGTGGCCTCCGTGGGCCTGACCGAGCATGATGCCCGGCAGGCCGCAGCAGGGGCGGACGTTGTCACAGCAGTCCAGGACTACGGCTCCACTGCCTACGGCTGGGCCATGGAGGACGAAGAGGGTGTGGTCAAGCTTGTGGCGGAACGGTCCACCGGCCGGCTGCTCGGCGCGCACATCATGGGCCACGAGGCCTCGCTCCTGATCCAGCCGCTGGTCCAGGCGATTGTCACGAACGTGTCTGTCCACCAGCTCGCGCGGGGTCCTTACTGGATCCACCCGGCCCTGACCGAGGTGGTGGAGAACGCCCTGCTTGCCCTAGACGTTGAGGTGCCCGAAGACGCGCCGCTGTAAGGCTGGGTCTTAGCCGACCCTGCGGGCAAGGCGCCCGAGGGAACCCACCAGTTCGTCGAACGCCTGCGCCGGGTTGTTGTCGGAGACGATCCGGGCATTGTGCGGCCGGTTCCACAGGTTCCGGTAGTCCGCCACGGTGGTCCCCATCAGCATGGCCGACTCAACCTCCACGTCCACCGTGGCCGGCCGGGTGCTGTATTCCAGGGTGCCGGCTGCCACGCCGGCGGCGAAGTAGTCGTGGACGTGCGCCAGGTAGCCCTGGTCATAGCGCCGGTGGAATTCGAAGTAGAAGCGCAGCGCATCGGACAGGTGCCGCACCAGGGTGTTATCGGACGTGCTCCTGAGCCCTTCGGCCTGTTCCTGCAGCACGAGTTCCTCCACGGCGCAGCCTGCCGCCGCGGCCAGCCGCCGCACATGCTCCGGGCGCATCTCCATCCGCTCGGTGGTGTCCAGGGAGCAGACGATGGGCAGGCGGTCCATGGGCAACCCGCGGTAGGCCGCATAGACTTCCTTGGCCGCCTGCGGATCAACGTGTGTGTTCCATTCGGCGGTGGGGGTGGTGTTCCCCTGGTGGTAGAAGCTGCCGCCCATGATGACCACCTTGCCCAGCAGTTCGGGCAGCCGCGGTTCGCGCCGGATGGCGAGGGCGAAATTGGTGAGTGGTGCCGTGATCAGGGCTGTCAGCTCCCCCGGGTGGGCGTGGCCGGCGTCCACCCAGACGTCGGCGGCGTGCCGTGCCGACACCGTGCCCGACGGCGGCGGCAGGACGGCGTGGCCAATGCCCTGCGGGCCGTGGGTTTCCGGCGTTGTCACCAGCGGGATGCCCAGTGGGGCCAGGGCGCCGACGGCGACTTCCACGTTGGGCCGGCCGCACAGCTCCAGCAGCGCGAGGGTGTTGCTCGCCACCTGGTGGGCAGCCACGTTTCCCGGGGACGCCGTCACGGCCACGAATTCCACCTCCGGCAAGGACGCCAGATACGCCAGGGCCAGGGCATCGTCGATCCCGGTATCCACGTCCAGCAGCAGCCTGGTCATCGGCGGGGTTCCTAGAAGAGCGCCACTTGGGGGACCTTCGGGAAGATCGCATCCAGTTCCGCGAGCTCCGCGGGCGAAGGCACCCAGGCGACGGCGGCCGCATTTTCGCGGATCTGCTCCGGCCTGGTGGCCCCGGCGATCACGCTGCTGACGGCAGGCTGGGCCGCGAGCCAGGAGAAGGCCACCTGGATCTCGGTCAGGTCGCGTTCTGCGGCGAAGGAACTGAAGCGCTGGAGCTGGTCCCAGTCGGCGTCGTGCACCATGTGGGTGCGTGTATGGCTCAACCTCGAGCCGGCGGGAGCCGCGCCCGGCGAATACTTGCCCGTCAGCAGGCCATTGGCCAGCGGGAAATAGGGCAGGACCCCGATACCGTACGCCTCGGCTGCCGGCGTGACCTCCTGCTCCGCGCGCCGGTCCAGGAGGTTGTAGTGGTTCTGGGTGGAGATGAACCGCGTGCCGCCGGCGGCCCGCGCCACAAATTCGGCCTCGGCAATCTGCCAGCCGGCGCGGTTGGAGTGTCCGATGTAGCGGACCTTTCCGCTCGTGACCAGGTCATCGAGGGCGCCCAGCGTCTCCTCGATGGGGGTCAGGGAGTCCGGCGTGTGGAATTGGTAAAGGTCGATCCAGTCCGTGCCCAGCCGCCGCAGCGAGGCCTCCACCGCACGCACAATGTAGCGGCGGGACCCTCTGGCTCCGAAGTCATTGCCGTTGGCACCCCGGACATCCATGCCGAATTTGGTGGCTACCACCGCGTCGTCCCGCTTGCCGGCCAGCGCCTTGCCGAGCATCGTCTCGCTGAGTCCGGGCTCGCGCCCGTAGTTGTCGGCGACGTCGAAAAGCGTCACCCCGGCGTCGAGGGCGGCATGGACGACGGCGTCAGTCCCTGCCTGCGATTCGGTCACCGTGTTGGCGCGGCCCAGGTTGTTGCAGCCGAGCCCCACGACGGAGACGGTCAGCCCGGAGTTTCCCAGGCGTCGGTAGTCAGGCATGTTGTCCCCTCTAGAGGCTGAAGGTGTTGGCAGGCTTCGCGGAGTGCTTGAGCTTGAAGTTGTCCGGTTCGCCGTAGGAGGCTGCCCCGATGCTCAGCTTGGTGAAGTCGAGATCTTCGCCGCGGCTGCAGACCTTGATGGCGCTGACGGCCTTGTTCACGTCGGGGCAGAGGCAGAAGATGTTCAGTTTGTAGTCGCTGAACTCCGAGCGTTCCACGGTCCCGAGGCCACGCCAGGCCAGGTGGCTGATGATGGCGTCTTTCGCTTTTTCCTCAAGGTAGCGGTCACGGTCGGTGCCCTGCTTGGTTTTCAGGGCAAACTGGGCCACCACCCAGAACTGGTCCTCGTCGGGGATCTCGGCGAAGCCGTCCTCCGCGCACTGCACGGCAAAGGCGTCCATGAGGCCCTCCACCGCGGCGGCATCGGCCACATCGGTCTCTTCGGTTTTGCTCTGGTGCCCCACCACGCCGTAGTTCATCACAAACTGGCTGTAGTCCTCGTCGAACCAGCCTTCACGGAAGTGCAGTGTTCCTTCGTCGTCCCGTTTGTAGACCCTGATGATTCCGCTCATGACCGTCCCTTCGTGAACCATTCAACGTCTGTTCCGTCGAATGGTGCGTGCTGTGCCTTGACGGCCTGATATAGCTCATCCGCGGCTGCCTGGATGTCATCCACCAGCCGATCCGGGTAATTCATGGCGACGCGGTGCTCGGCGAACTCGTCCTGGTCATCGATGAAGACACCCCGGCCGGCCATGCGGATCACGTCCAGGTCCATGTCGATCACATGGAACTCGGTGACCGCCGGCCGGATGTCCGTCCACTCGTGGGCGACGGCGAGGTCAACGTAGACCCTGACCCCGCTGGGATGGGCGTCGTCGTAGAACGTGGCCACCCAGTCTCCGGACCGCGGCACCAGGAGCACGGCGTCGGACGCGGTGTAGAAGGCAGCGCCGGGGCGCGAACAGAATTCGTTGGTTCCCTGGAAAATCCACCAGCCGTGCCGGTCCTCGCCGAGGTACCGTCCCGGGACCACCCAGTGGGCTTTCCCGTTCCATTTCCGGTTCCGGGCCACCACCAGCTGGCCTGGCTGCAGTCCCGCGGGGACGCGGGTAGTGCTGGTATGCCGCGCCGGGTGTGAATCCCCGACGGCGGCCGGATACTTCAGTGCGTCTTCTTCCCTCACAGGATGGGCAGGCTGCCGGTGGTGGGGTGCTCCTGGCCTGGCAGGGGGCGCGCGAAGGGGACCTTTGTGCCCAGAACCTGGGCGACGACGTCGTGCGTGATCTGCTGGGCCGTCAGCCCGACGCGTTCCAGCACCTGGCTCCGCGTGCCGTGGTCCAGGAACTCTGCAGGAAGCCCCACCTCGTTCAGCGCGGTGTCAACGCCGGCTGCGCGCATTTCCTGGCGGATGCGCGATCCGACGCCGCCTGCCCTGACGCCGTCCTCGATGCAGATGACCAGCCGGTGGTGGGAGGCCAGCGCAATGATGGAACTCCGTACGGGCAACACCCAGCGCGGGTCCACCACGGTGGTGCTGATGCCTTGGGCGCCCAGTCGGTTGGAGACGTCGAGCGCCAGTTCGGACATGGCTCCGACGCTGACGATCAGGACGTCGTTTTCGGTGGACCCGGCCGGCCGGCGGGCCAGCACGTCAACGCCGTCGCCCAGCCGTTCGATGGCCTCCACTTCGGCGCCCACGGTGCCCTTGGAGAAGCGCACCACGGTGGGGGCATCGCCGATGGCCACGGCCTCGCGGAGTTCTTCGCGCAGGCGGGAGGCGTCGCGGGGTGCCGCGAGGTGGAGTCCGGGCACAATCTGGACCATGGCCATGTCCCACATGCCATGGTGGCTGGCGCCGTCCGGGCCGGTGACGCCGGCACGGTCCAGGACGATGGTGACACCGGCTTTGTGCAGTGCCACGTCCATCAGGAGCTGGTCAAAGGCGCGATTCAGGAAGGTGGCATACACGGCCACCACTGGGTGGAGCCCGCCGAACGCCATGCCTGCGGCGGACGTCAGCGCATGCTGCTCGGCGATGCCGACGTCGATCACCCGGTCCGGGTGCTTGGCCGCGAACTTGTGCAGGCCCACGGGAATGAGCATGGCCCCGGTGATGCCCACAATGTCGGGGCGTTCATCGGCGATCTTCGCGATCTCGTCGGCAAAAACGGACGTCCAGGACTGTGCCCCGGAAACTCCCGTCGGTTCGCCCGTCTCCGGATCGATGATACCGACGGCGTGGAACTGGTCCGCTTCATGGGCCCGGGCGGGCGCGTAGCCGTGGCCTTTTTCGGTCATGGCGTGGACAATCACCGGGCCGGCATAGTTCCTGGCTGTGGACAGTGCGTGCTCCATGGCCTGCAGGTTGTGGCCGTCAACCGGGCCGATGTACTTCATGCCGAGGTCTTCGAACATGCCCTGCGGTGCCCACCAGTCCTTGATGCCCTTTTTCATGGCATGCAGGCTCTTGTAAGTGAACTGGCCGACGGGGCCGCCGTTCTGAAGCTTCTTCTTCCACCAGTCCAGCGTGCCCTCATAGGCAGGGGCTGCGCGGAACGAGTCGATGGTGGGACGCAATGAGGCCAGATAGTCCGCGAAGCCGCCCACCGTGGGGGCGTAGGAGCGGCCGTTGTCGTTGACAACGATCACCACGCGGCGGCGCTTGTCCGCCGCAATGTTGTTGATGGCTTCCCAGGCCATGCCGCCGGTCAGGGCGCCGTCGCCCACAACTGCGACGGTGTAGCGGTCGCCTTCCCCGGTCAGCTGCCTGGCGCGGGAGATGCCGTCCGCCCAGGACAGGGAGGAGGACGCGTGGGAGCTTTCCACAATGTCGTGCTCGGACTCGGCGCGGGACGGGTAGCCGGACATTCCGCCCTGCTGTCGCAGGGTACTGAAGTCCTGGCGGCCGGTGAGGAGCTTGTGCACGTAGGACTGGTGGCCCGTATCGAACACGATGCTGTCCCGGGGCGAGTCGAAGATGCGGTGCACGGCCAGGGTCAGTTCCACAACGCCGAGGTTGGGGCCGAGGTGTCCACCTGTCTGGGAGACGTTGGTGATCAGGAAACTCCTGACCTCAGCGGCCAGCTGTTCGAGCTGCTCTTGTGTCAGCTGGTTCAGGTCCTGCGGATTCCGGATGGTGTCCAAGATTCCCAATGACCCCTCCTTCGGGTGGTAGACGTGCCTGTTAACTCTAACGCCTCGCGGAAAATGCAAAGCCGAAGCCCCGGCTGGTCGGTGACCGGCCGGGGCTTCGAAGGAGTGCTGCGTGGGTTCAGATTCCGGCTAGTTAGCGGAGATCTGGCGCAGGACGTACTGCAGGATGCCGCCGTTGCGGTAGTAGTCGGCTTCGCCCGGAGTATCGATGCGGAGTACTGCATCGAAGGACTTGGCGGAGCCGTCTTCTGCTGTGGCGGTGACCTTGAGGGTCTTGGGCGTGGTGCCTTCGTTCAGGGCAGTGACGCCCTCAACCGCGAAGGTTTCCGTGCCGGTCAGGCCCAGGGTGGCTGCGGATTCTCCCGCCGGAAACTGCAGGGGCAGGACGCCCATGCCGATCAGGTTGGAGCGGTGGATACGCTCGTAGCTCTCGGCGACGACGGCCTTGACGCCCAGGAGGGCGGTGCCCTTCGCTGCCCAGTCACGCGAGGATCCGGAACCGTATTCCTTGCCTGCCAGGACCACCAGCGGCGTGCCGGCTGCCTGGTAGTTCTGGGCGGCGTCGTAGACATATGCCTGCGGGCCGTCAGCCTGGGTGAAGTCGCGGGTGAAGCCACCTTCGACGCCGTCCAGGATCTGGTTCTTGATGCGGATGTTCGCGAAGGTGCCGCGGATCATGACTTCGTGGTTGCCACGGCGTGAGCCGTAGGAGTTGAAGTCCTTGCGCTCCACACCGTTGGCCAGCAGGTACTGGCCGGCGGGGGTGTCCGACTTGAAGGAACCGGCCGGGGAGATGTGGTCGGTGGTGACCGAATCGCCCAGCTTCAGCAGCACGCGTGCGCCGGAGATGTCCTGGACGGGTTCCGGCTGCGCCTTGATGCCATCGAAGTACGGGGGCTTCCGGACGTAGGTGGAGTTCGGATCCCAGGCGAAGGTGTCGCCGGCCGGGGTGTCGAGCGCCTTCCAGCGCGCGTCGCCCTCAAAGACGCCCTCGTAGCCGCGGGCGAACATGTCCTTGTCGATCGAGGAATCGATGACCTGCTGGACCTCAACCGGGTTGGGCCAGATGTCCTTCAGGAAGACGTCGTTGCCGGCTTCGTCCTTGCCCAGGGAATCGGTGTCGAAGTCGAAGTCCATGGAACCAGCCAGGGCGTAAGCGATGACCAGCGGCGGGGAGGCCAGGTAGTTCATCTTCACGTCCGGGTTGATCCGGCCTTCGAAGTTGCGGTTACCGGAAAGCACCGCTGTGACGGAAAGGTCGTTGGCCTGGATGGCCTCGGAGATTTCGGCGTCCAGCGGGCCGGAGTTGCCGATGCAGGTGGCGCAGCCGTAGCCCACGATGTAGAAGCCGAGCTTCTCCAAGTACGGGGTGAGGCCCGACTTGTTGTAGTAGTCGGTGACAACCTTGGACCCGGGAGCCACGGAGGTCTTGACCCACGGCTTCGAGGTCAGGCCCTTGTCGACGGCGTTGCGGGCCAGCAGCGCTGCGGCCAGCATCACCGAGGGGTTGGACGTGTTGGTGCAGGACGTGATCGAGGCGATGGATACCGCTCCGTGGTCCAGTTCGAATTCGCGGCCGTCTTCAGTCTTGATGTGCACCGGGTTGGACGGACGCCCGTGGGCGCCGTTCGCTGCGGAGACAACACGGCCGGTTTCGGTGGTGTGCGAGTCGGCGTGCGTGAACGACGGAGCGTCCGATGCCGGGAAGGATTCGTCCAGGGACTCGTCCACACTGCCGTCTTCGATGGCGACGTAGTTGTGGATGTCCTTGCGGAACTGTTCCTTGGCATCCGTCAGCTCAATGCGGTCCTGGGGACGCTTGGGGCCGGAGATGGAGGGAACAACCGTGGACAGGTCCAGCTCGAGGTACTCGGAGAACTTGATCTCGCGGGAAGCATCGTGCCAGAGGCCCTGTTCCTTGGCGTAGGACTCCACGAGTGCCACATTTTCGTCCGAGCGGCCGGTGAGGCGCAGGTAGTCCAATGTGACGTCGTCGATGGGGAACATTGCGGCGGTGGAGCCGAATTCCGGGCTCATGTTGCCGATGGTGGCGCGGTTGGCCAGCGGCACAGCCGCGACGCCTTCGCCGTAGAACTCGACGAACTTGCCCACAACACCGTGCTTGCGCAGCTGCTCGGTGATGGTCAGCACCACGTCCGTGGCGGTGGCGCCGGCCGGGATAGACCCGGTCAGCTTGAAGCCCACAACACGCGGGATGAGCATCGAGACAGGCTGTCCCAGCATGGCCGCTTCGGCTTCGATGCCGCCAACGCCCCAACCCAGGACACCCAGGCCATTAACCATGGTGGTGTGCGAGTCGGTGCCGACGCAGGTATCCGGGTAGGCCCGGAGAACGCCGTCGATTTCACGGGTCATGACCGTGCGCGCCAGGTACTCGATGTTGACCTGGTGCACAATGCCGGTTCCCGGAGGAACAACCTTGAAGTCATCGAATGCGGTCTGGCCCCAACGAAGGAACTGGTAACGCTCGCCGTTGCGCTGGTATTCGATCTCCATGTTGCGCTCCAGTGCGCCGGAGTTACCGAAAGCGTCGATCTGCACGGAGTGGTCAATGACCATTTCCGCCGGAGCGAGGGGGTTGACCCGCTTGGGGTCGCCGCCGAGTTCCTTGACCGCTTCACGCATTGTCGCCAGGTCCACCACGCAGGGGACGCCGGTGAAGTCCTGCATGATCACGCGGGCAGGCGTGAACTGGATTTCTGTATCGGGCTGGGCATTGGGATCCCAGCCAGCCAAGGCACGCACGTGATCGGCCGTGATGTTCGCGCCGTCCTCGGTCCTCAACAGGTTTTCAAGCAATACCTTGAGGCTGAACGGAAGGTTTTCTGCACCTTCAACGGAGTTCAACCGGAAAATTTCGTATTCGGTTCCGGCTACATTAAGTTTGCCTTTTGAACCGAAGCTGTCCACTGTGCTCATCGCAGGACTCCTCTCGCAACAGTTTCATCTTTGTCGCGCGGTAGACCGCTTTCTAGTTAGGCAGGCCTAATTAGTGCTGGCCACAAAAAATGCAGGAGGTCAGCCGTGAATACTCAACCGTTAACACGGTGCGCGACGTGGGATTACTACCGCCATCCTAGTAGCATCATGGACCCGGCGTCAGCAAGGCCACCGTCTCCAAGTGGTGGGTGTGCGGATAGAGATCGAAGGCCCGCAGGCCCGCCAGGGACCAGCCTGCCTGCTGGAAGTACCCCACATCCCGGGCAAACGATGCCGGATCACAGGATACGTAGGCGATAGCGCGGGGGCCGGCCGCGATCAGCTGGCTGACCACGGGCTTCCCGGCGCCGGCCCGGGGCGGATCCAGCACGATGGCGTCGAAATTCCGCGGCTTTTGGCGGAGGACTCGTTCCACCCGGCCGTGCTCGATCTCCACCTGCGGCGCACCGTGAAGGTTCTTGCGGGCGTCCCGGCTGGCTCCCGGCGCACCTTCGACCGAGAGAACTGACCCGGTCTCCCCCACGGCGTCGGCCAGCGGAGCGGTGAACAGCCCGGCGCCTGCGTAGAGGTCCGCCACTACGGAACCCGGCTCCAGGAATCCGCCGGTGTGGAGAAATTCTGTGATGGCCCCCACAAGCGTCCCGGGCGCGTCGCGGTGGATCTGCCAGAAACCTGCGCCGCTGACGCGGTAGTCGTGGCCGGCCGCGGTCTCCTGGACCCAGGTCCGGCCCTTCAGCTGCGCGACCTCCCCGGTCAGGGGGTCGAAAGTGGCCACCGAAACGTCGTCCGGAAGCTGGGCCGCGATGGCGCTGAGCCGCTTGGGCTTGGTTCCCGGAGCAGGAGCCAGCAGTACCAGCGGGCGTGAACCGTTCGACGGCGCCGCCACCTCCACGCGTTCGATGCCTGTCAGGTCGAGGTCCCACAAGCGCAGCCTGTTGATGCCCTCCGTTGCGAGCGGCATCTCCCGGACAGCAATAATGTGGTCGGATCGGTGCGCATGCATGCCAAGCTTGCCGCCCGGGGTCACCGAAAAGCTGGCGCGCGTCCGCCACCCCAGGCCAGTGCCGGCGTCGTACGTTGACTCCGTCCCCTGGCCGGAATCCGCCCCGCTCCGGTCCACAGCCTCAACGAGGTTTACTGTGTCATGGCCATGGCCATGGCCATGTCCACCGGGCAAGCGTTCGACGGCGGCGAGCCGCTGAAGCTGTTCGGCCAGTACCGCCGACTTGAGCGCGCGCTGGCGGGTCAGTGAGATGTGGCCAAATTCGGCGCCGCCCACCGGCGGATGCCCGTGGGCCCAGGCGCGGAGGGAGTCCGCCGGACGCCAGAAGTGCTCCACCCGGTCCGGGGAGGCCTCGAGCACCTCAACAACGTCGGCGCGCCAGAACTTGGCCGACTCCCCCGCGTCAGTGAGGCGGACGCGTACTTTTTCGCCGGGGATGCCGTGCCGGACAAAGATCACCCTGCCCTCGTGGCGGGCCACGCAATGGCCGCCGTGCGCCACCGGACCGACGTCGAGCACCAGTTCGGTGGGGGCTGGCGTGGCAGCTGCGGAGTGGGCCTGGGTCTGGGGGTTCATCGGATATCCTGCATGTTTTTGGCTTCTTCGGACGATTTCAACTGCCACGGGACACTGGCCACCATCACGCCAGGTTCGAAGTGCAGCCGGGTTTTGATGCGCAGCGCTGTCTGGTTGTGAACCAGCTGTTCCCACCACTTACCGACCACGTATTCGGGGATGTAGACCACGATCAGGTCGCGGGGGGAATCACGGCGCATGTTCTTTACGTATTCCATGATGGGTGTAATGGTTTCGCGGTAGGGGCTGGCGAGCACGGTCAGCGGCACGGGGATTTCCAGCTTTTCCCAGTCGGCAACCGTCTGCGCGGTTTCCGTTGCGTCGATGTCCACCGTGATGGCGTCCAGCCGCGACGGCCGCGAGGCCCGTGCGTAGGCCAGGGCGCGCAACACAGGCTTGCGCACGTGGGATACCAACAGTACCGCGTGCACCCTGGTGGGCAGGGCCCGCGGCGACGAATCCTCGTCCACGGCCAGCTCCTTGGCCACATTGTCATAGTGCGCCCGGATGCTCCACATGATCAGGAACAGCACCAGCATGGCCAGCAGGGCAATCCATGCGCCTTGCTGGAATTTCGTGATCAGGACAATCACCAGCACGAGGGCCGTCATGCCGAACCCGATGGTATTGATGGTGCGGGACTTCACCATCCGGCGTCGGGTGGCTTTGTCCTTGGCGAGTTTGAGGTGCCTCCCCCAGTGCCGGATCATGCCCAGTTGGCTGAGGGTGAAGGAGATAAAGACGCCCACGATGTAGAGCTGGATCAGTTTGGTGACATCGGCGTTGAACGCGAGGATCAGCACCAGCGCACCGGCGGCCAGGGCCAGGACACCGTTGCTGAACGCCAGGCGGTCCCCCCTGGTCCGCAGCTGGCGCGGCAGGTAGCCGTCCTGGGCGAGGATGGAACCGAGTACGGGAAAGCCGTTGAAGGCGGTGTTCGAGGCAAACACCAGGATCACACCCGTGGCGGCCACCACGATGAAGAAGGCGATGGACCCCGGCCCGAATACGGTCTGCGCGATCTGGCTGATGGCCGGGCTCTGGATATAGCCCTCGGGCAGCGGCAGCCCGTCCTTCAGGAATTCCGTGGCCGGGTCCAGCACGATGTGGACCTTGGTGGCGTTGGCGAGGTACATAATGCCCGCCAGCATTGTGGCTCCTATGACGCCGAGCAGCAGCAGTGTTGTGGCCGCGTTTTTGCTCTTGGGCACCTTGAAGTTGGGCACGCCGTTGCTGATGGCTTCTACTCCCGTCAGGGCAGCGGCGCCGGACGAGAACGCCCGCAACAGGAGGAAGGCACCGGCCAGGCCCACCAGCCCTTCATCGAAACCGGGTGCCGGCACAATCTCGAAGGCCGCCGACGGCGCTTCGCCCAGCTGGCCGGTGGCGGCCTGGAAGATGCCCACCGCTGTCATGCCGAGGATCGCCGCCATAAAAATGTAGGTGGGCACGGCGAAAACACTGCCGGCCTCCTTGATGCCGCGGAGGTTGACAAGGGCAAGGATCACGACGCCGATGGTGGCGAACAGGGCCTGTTGCCCATGCAGGGCAGGCACAGCCGTGGTGAGGTAGGTGGCCGCGGAGGACATGGAGACGGCCACCGTCAGGACGTAGTCCACCAGGAGCGCCGAGGCCACAGTCAGCCCGGAAAACTTGCCGAGGTTTTCGTTGGCGATCTCGTAGTCTCCGCCGCCGGAAGGGTAAGCGTGGACGTTCTGCCGGTAGGACGCCACCACCGTGAGGAGGACCACCATGACGGCCAGGCCCACCCACGGCGAAAAGGCCACTGCACTCACGCCGGCCAGGGCCAGGGTGAGCAGGATTTCGTCGGGCGCGTAGGCCACCGAGGACAGTGCGTCGGAAGCGAAGACCGGAAGTGCAATCCGTTTGGGAAGCAGCGTATGGGCGAGCCTGTCATTCCTGAAGGGCCTGCCCACCAGGACCCGTTTCACGGCATTCAATATTGTCAGCACTCCACAAAGCTAGTCTGATTCCCCGCCCATGTCATGACGGCGTCCGGGCGGCTGGAGCACGTGCGCTGCCGGTAGAGTTCTAGGAGCAGCAACAGGCTACGGAAGTTAGGGAGACACGGTGGCGCATTTCGTGATCATGGGATGTGGCCGGGTGGGGGCCACCCTGGCGCATACGCTGGAGGACGCCGGTCATTCCGTCGCCATCATCGACCAGGACGACCGTGCGTTCCGCCGGCTTCGGCAGGGCTTCACCGGACGCAAAGTCACCGGGGTGGGCTTCGACCGGGACACCCTCCAGCAGGCCGGCGTGGCCGAGGCCTACGCCTTCGCCGCCGTTTCCAGCGGTGATAACTCCAATATCCTGGCCACCCGTGTGGCGCGCGAAACGTTCCATGTCCCCCACGTGGTGGCCAGGATCTACGACCCTGGCCGCGCAGAGATCTATCAGCGGCTCGGCATCCCCACCGTTGCCGCCGTCCGGTGGAGCGCGGACCAGGTATTGCGCCGCATCCTGCCCGAGCAGCACCTCGCCGGCGATTTCCGTGAACCTTCGGGGCGGTTGGTCCTCGCCGAAGTGGACCTGGATGCAAGCTGGATCGGCCACCGGATCAGCGAGGTCGAAAAGGCTGCCGATATCCGGGTGGCATACCTCACGCGGTTCGGCGAGGGCATGCTTCCCGAATCCGGGACTTCCTACCAGGACGGCGACACCGTCCATGCCATGCTGCCGGTGGACCGCAGTTCCCAGGTCGCCCAGATCCTGGCCAAAGCACCTGCCAAGGAGTTGTAGTGAAAGTTGTTATCGTCGGCGCTGGCAGCGTCGGGTCATCGATCGCCCGGGAACTGCTGGCCCACAAGCACGAAATCCTGCTGATCGACCTCAAACCTGAGGTCATCGGCCGCAGCGGGCTGCGCGGCGCGCATTGGCTGGTGGGCGACGCCTGCGAGCTCAGCACCCTGCAGGGAGCGAAAGTGGAGGATGCCGACGTCGTTGTTTCAGCCACGGGCGATGACAAGGTGAACCTGGTGGTCTCGCTCCTGGCCAAGACCGAATTCGGGGTGGGCCGCACAGTGGGCCGGGTCAACAACCCCAAGAACGACTGGATGTTCAACGACTCCTGGGGCGTGGACGTCGCCGTCAACACCCCCCAGCTGATGACGGCGCTTGTGGAGGAAGCGGTGGAGATCGGCGACCTGGTCCGGCTCCTGACGCTGCAGACCGGCGTCGCCTCACTGGTGGAGTTCACGGTCCCGCACGATTCCCACGTCATCGGACTGACGGTGGGCGGCATCCACTGGCCCGAGGACGCCACGCTGGTGGCAATCCTCCGGGACCACGCGCCCATCACTCCCAGCCGTGACGATGTCATTGATGGCGGCGACGAACTGTTTTTCGTCACCACCATCGCGGCAGAGGACGAGTTGCGTGCGCTGCTCTCGCCCGAATCAGCAGAGGAGTCGGAGGAGGAGCGCGCCGGTGAGTCCGAAGGCGTGCAGCCTGCCGAAACTCAGGCGTCAGAAGACGACGGCTTCGATGGCTGATCCGACGGCGGGGCCGTTGCGTCGGCCGGTACGGGCCGGGTGACAAGCCAAGCGATCCAGACGCCAAGGATGTACAGCGGCGCCCCCATGATCAGGCGGGTGGTGGCCAAGGCGGCCAGTCCGTCCTCGCCCATGAGGTACAGGGGAACCTGGACGATCAGCCGAAGTACCAGGACCGCCACGATGATCCACGTGCCCAGGCGGTACGCCTTAAGCCGCGCAGGGTCCTTGCGCCAGTCCAACCCTTCGTTGCGGATGATCCCGAACAGCAGGCCGGCCACCGGCCACTTGATCGCGATGGAAATGACCATGGCAACGATGTAGGCAGTGTTGGTGAAGAAGCCCGGGAGGTAGAAATCCTCGGCCTTGCCCGTGGTGTTGGCGAGCCAGGCCGAGATGGCCACCCCCACCACTCCGGCGAGGGCCTGGGTCAGCGGGCGCCGCTGGACGAGGCGCACCACCGTAAAAGCTGCGGCGGAGGCCAGCGCGGCCACCAGCGACGGTGTCAGGTCCCGGGTGACAGTGAACGCGATCAGGAAAACCAGGCCGGGGACAATGCTCTCGGCGATGCCCTGCAGTCCGCCAGCGCTTTTGAGGACATCGATCCGGCCGTCATGGGTGCGGTGCAGGCCGGCCTTGGCCGCATAGCCCTCAGCGAGACCCTTCACGGCGGACGGCTCGGGCTGGTTGGCAGGCTCGGGCTGCTGGGGCGAGGTCATTCGTGCTCCTGGCGGGAAAGTATTTCATAGCGGGGATTGAACATGGTGGGCAGGCCGTGGCTTTGGGACAGCATGCCCTCAAGGCGGACTTCGGTCCCGGCTTCGATGCCCGGCACCTTGCGCCGCCCCAGCCAAACAACACGCAGGCGGCTGCCCTTTCCTTGGGCCGGTTTGGCGCCGGACTGGCGAAAGTCGGGGTCCGAGACGATGGCGGTGAAGGCCGCGTTCTGGTCCGCGGGCATGTAGGTGACCGATTCGATGTGCCCGTGGCACACCACCCTCCCCCGTTTCGGCAGCCTGCTGACCTGCATCCCCCCGACCGGGGAGGACTCCGCAGGACCTTGGCGGGAATCAGCCAATCTGGGTGGTTTCCGGACCACGTTCGGGGCCCTTGAACTCGAGGGCATTAAATTCCGGGGCACCAGGCGGCGGGGTGACGCTGGCGTCCTTGGGCAGGCGCAGCTGCAGCAGGTCCCGGGGCGGCATGGGGCTGTCACCCCGGATAACCACAATCTGGCGGAACAGGGACTCAAGCGGTGCCGCAGCCTCGCGCTCCATCGCTGCCGGGCCGCCCAGGACGCCACGCAGGAACCATCGGGGACCGTCGATGCCGATGAAGCGCGCCACCCGGTAGCCCTGGCTGCCGTCCTGCGCACCGGCAGGCAGTTTGGCGATCAGTTCGGTTCCGAAGCCACCCTGGACTTCTTCAACCTGTCCGCCCTGGCTTCCCACGGACTGACCGATCTGTTCGCGGATTTCGTCCCACAGTCCCTCGGTCTTGGGCGCAGCGAACGCCTGCAGCTGAAGGCTGGAGCCGTTCAGGTCCATTGTCACCGCGACCACGCGCTGCGTGGCTTCCTCAACTTCGAGCCGAAGCTGGAGCCCCTCGCTCGGGGCGATCAGCAGCGCACCGAGGTCGACGTAGCCGTCGCGGCTGGACACCTCGGAAACATCAAAGGGGCCTGCGGCCCGACGCCCGGCGTCCGCCGAGGCCATCTCAGCGGAATCCGTTGATTCCGCCGAAGCCTGGGATTCGTCCGGGCTGGCCGATTGGTCCTTCTTGGATTTCCTGCCGAGCCCAAAAACCATGGGGTTTGTCTCCTTAGTTGTGAAAGTGACTCGCCGGCCCGGAGGTCCCGTCGGAAGTCGTAGCTGCCACGGGCAACCACCGCTGGTTGCCGTCATCGGCGGGTGTCAGGCGTTTGGCGGGGTGAAGCCGCCGGTGGAACCGAATCCGCCGGCTCCCCGCACCGATTCACTCAATTCGTTGACGGGGACAAACTGCGCATATTCCACCCGCTGGATCACCATCTGTGCAATTCTATCGCCGCGCCGGAGCTCGATGGCGTTCCCGGAATCGGTGTTGAGGAGGGTCACCGAAATCTCCCCGCGATAACCGGCGTCCACGGTGCCCGGCGCATTGACGATGGTCAGCCCGTGCTTCGTGGCCAGTCCGGAGCGCGGGTGGATCAGGGCAACAAAGCCGTCCGGCAGTGCGATGGAAACGCCCGTCGCCACCAGCTTCCGCTCCCCCGGCTCCAGGACCACATCTTCGCGGGCCCGCAGGTCAGCCCCGGCATCGCCAGGGTGGGCATAGGACGGTGCCTCCAGCCCGGCGTCGAGCATTTTCAGCTGCACCTGCAGCGTCGGGGCCCCGTAGGCTGCGGCTGTATCCGGCGCAGAGCCGGACAGCTCATTGGCAGGAACGGTTTCAACAGTGGCAAGTTCGTCAGTCACAGTCACTCACTCTAACGCCCAGCCGCAGTTCCGTCCTAGCTTCAGTGGGACGGCAGGCCGAGGCAGGGTGGGCCCAAGATGAAATAGCCAGCCAAAGGTGGAAAGCTGTTGGCATGCCCGAATCCAGCTCCACCGCGCCCACCCCTGACGCCCCCTCTGCCGGCACCCCGGCAGTTTTCCGGGAGAGGCTGTGGCCGAACGTATGGATCTGGGTTATCGCGGCGGGGATCTCCGGTGCCGGGATCCTCGTTTTCGCCCCGATCAGCATGGCTGCCGGCTACACGGCCGCCGGCGTCCTGTTCACGATCATGGCTGTCCTGCTGGTGCTCTCCACCCCAGCCATCATTGTCACCAGTGACGCGGTGACGGTAGGACGTGCCACGATCGAGCGCCGCCATGTTGGTGAAGTGGCCGCGTTTCGCGGCAAGGACGCCACGGCCCAGCGCGGCACCCGACTCAACGGCCTCGCCTACCTGTGCATCCGCGGCTGGATCGACCCGGTGGTGCGGATAGAAATTACCGACCCGTCAGACCGGACCCCCTATTGGCTGACGTCGTCCAAGCGGCCCGAGGAACTCACAGCCGCGCTTTCGCGGAAATAGGCACCCCGGCGGAAACAGGCACCCCAGCGGAAAGAAGCGCCCAAGATTGGCCCTCGCACTCCTTGCAGTCGTAGCGGCCGTCGGGTTCTCAGATCGCCGGGTTTCCAGATTCTCCAGCGTCTCCTCGGTGCGGTCTGCGCCCCGCGCGGGGGGGCGCAACTTTCGCCGGACAGGTACCAATATCCAGACTTCCGCGCGGGTCCGGACGGCCAGTACTCCTGAAACGCGTGCCG
Source organism: Pseudarthrobacter lactosi (assembly GCF_055412785.1). Classification (NCBI taxonomy): domain Bacteria; kingdom Bacillati; phylum Actinomycetota; class Actinomycetes; order Micrococcales; family Micrococcaceae; genus Pseudarthrobacter; species Pseudarthrobacter lactosi. The sequence goes on along the minus strand of NZ_JBVAYS010000001.1, from coordinate 136,938 downwards.
CCGGCCGCAACGATGTCCGAAAGTGCCGGAATATCGCGGCGCGCCCTCGCTCCTAACCCAAATAGGTGCCGGTGAGTGGCAGAGTTTCGATTGATAGTAATGCCAGGGTGGAGGATTTGTATGCAGGATCTACGGCTTGTAGGCGTACACGACGACGGGGAGCATCTCCTGTTGAGCGGTGCCGGCGGCGAGATGTTCCAGCTGCCAGTCGATGAAGCACTGCGGGCGGCCAGCCGGTCTTCGGCGAAGACCGCTTCCGCGGCCGCGCCCATTGCCATGTCCCCGCGGGACATCCAGGCACGGATCCGCAGCGGCGCCACCGCAGCGGACGTCGCTGAGCTTTCCGGGCTGCCCCTCGCAAAAGTAGAGCGGTATGAGGGCCCTGTCCTTGCCGAGCGGGAGTATGTCGCGCAGCAGGCCCGGAAGGTCGAAGTCGCTTCGCCCTCCCCCGGCCATGACACCTACCGCTCCGTTTTTGGCGACAACCCGGCGTCCCTCCAGGAAATGGTCAACCACCGGCTCTCAGCCCACGGGGTTGAGCCTTCCACGGTGGAATGGGATTCCTGGCGTCGGCAGGACGGCAACTGGACCGTGGTGGCCCGTTTTGAAACCAAAAGGGACGGCACCGCCGGCATCGGCGAGGACCCGCCTGCCCAATGGACGTTCAGTCCGGTCCGCAAGTCGCTGCAGAACGCCAACCGCTGGGCTCAGCAGCTCAGTGAACTGGAGCCGCTGGACGGTCCCGTCCCGGCCCGCCGCCTCACTGCAGTCTCGGACCGGCCATTCGACTTTGAAACCGATGCGGAAGCTGCGGCCGCCCGCAATTCGGCCGGTCCGCAAGCCGTCCCGCCGGCCAGGGAATCCGACGGTCTCCTCGATATGCTCCGTTCACGCCGCGGCCAGCGTCTTGGAGTCGACGAAGACGCGGACGACGCTCTGGCACTGCTACTGACCCACGGTGTGCCGGCCGCCCATCCACGCCCTTCGGAGGTAGTCCCGGAACCGGAATCCAGGGACCAGAAATATCGCGAGCCCGAAATCCGCGAGGCAGCTCCCGCCGAGTCCAGCGCGACGGACGACGCCGCGCCTGCCGCCACTCCAGATCCCCTCACCCGCAAGCGCGACGCCCGGCCGTCAATGTTGTCCCGGCTGAGCCTCATTCCGCCGCACCGGGACTCTGACGATGATGACGTCCTGAAACTGCACGACGGCGTCAGCACCGACACGAGGGAAATCACCATTGTGGCGTCCCCGCTCCGTCCTGCAGGACAGGGTGCCCCCGGCGAGTCCGGTTCGGGGCGTCCCGCGCCGAACGTTGGCCTTGACGAACTGCTGGGCGGCGGAAGCCCGCGCCGGGCAGCCTACACGGCCGGCCCCGATGACGCAGGATCCGGCCAGCACCACGACCATGACGCGGACCAGCCTGAACGGCAGCCCGCGAAACCGAAGCGGTCCACTGTTCCCAGCTGGGACGAGATCGTCTTCGGGACCAAGCGGGACTGACGCCTCAGCGTCGCCGTGGCCTGCCTTCGGCCGCAAAACACAGCAGCGGTACTTCGCGCTCCGCTTTCGTCAGCGAGCCGTGCTGGCCCACCACTTCCATGGCGGCGGGGCGCCCGCGGCGGGTGTCGTAGAGCGCCAGGGCATCTCGCGCGGCAATCATGATGTCGCCAATCCGGGGCCCGACGGCGGGGCGCAGGTTTCCGAACAGTCCGGCGGCGATGGCATCCTCCCGGGTGAAGGCCCAGATCCTGTCGCCGAAACGGGCACGCCACGCGCCCAACAAGCGCTCCCGGCCTGCGGTGTCCGCAGGATCCTCAAGGTAGAGGTGGACCATCCGGGGCTCCCCTGCTGTATGCCGCACACCGTCAATTAGCGACGCGTCCGCGGAGAAGTCGATCCGCTGCTGTTCGGGGACGTCGAGCATCCCATGGTCCGCCGTGAGCAGCACTGTGGTCCCGGCCGGAAGCGAGGCGTGGAGCCGTTTGACGGTTGCGTCGAGCTCTTCGAGCTGGTGTTCCCACTGTTCAGACTGGCAGCCGTGCCGGTGGCCTGCCTTATCCAGTTCGTTGACGTAGAAGTACATCAGGGACTTTCCGGCGATATCCATGGCTTCAGCGGCAGCAGCCGTGCGGGCGTGGGCAGTCACCCCCGGGATGAAATTCCCGCCGCGGAGGGCCGCCTGGGTCATGGGCGAGTCGCCGAACTGCGGCAGGCTGACGGTGGTCACATTAACGGATTCGGCGGCCCGTTCGAGGACGGTAGGGAACGGCTGCCACTGAGCGGGGTCCACCTTGGCATCCCAGTTGCCGAGCATGTTGACCACCTTGTCCTGGTCCGGGTCCAGGACGTCGTAGCCCACCATCCCGTGCTGGCCTGGCGGGAGGCCCGTGCCGAAGCTGGCCAGGGCAGCGGCCGTGGTTGAGGGGAACGTGGAGTCCAGCCATACCGGAACTTCCCCCTGACCGGACTGCATAACGGAGCGCAGGAACGGGGTGTGGGCGGACTTCTGTTTCAGCAGGTTCCGTCCCAGGCCGTCAGCCAGGACCACGCAGACGCGAGACGCAGGCGGAAGGCCCAGGGTGTTAGTGAAACCCTCTACACCGAGGCTTGCGGCCGCGCTGGTGAGGACGTCAGCGATGGACCGCCGGCCAAAGGCGGGCGCCGGCGGCATGCTCAGTTGCGCGGCGGCCCCTTGGGAAACCGCTGCGGAAGCGCCCGAGGAGACTGTTGCTTTCCCTTTGTCCGGCATCTCAGCGCTGCTGGTGCCCGCGGCTGAGCCTGTTTCCGAACACACCTGTCCGGGGCCGGGGCGGGAGCGTCTGTCCGGCGTGCGCCACCGGAGCGGTGGAGCCGGTGTTCACGGCCCGCAGGGCGCGGGCGAAGAGTTTGGCGTCCTGGACGGCCTGCGGACCGTCGGCTTCAGCGCTGATTCGGAGGACGATGTCCTCCTGGGCAATGGTGCCGCTGTAGCCGTGGTCTGCCTCGCACTGCGGGTCTCCGCAGCTCGCGGGCCCCATGTCCAGCCGCTGGCCGCCGGACCAGGCAATGGCGAGGGTGACTTCCCGGACCGGATCCGAGGGCTTGTAGTCCTGCGGCTGGGAGTACATGTAGCTCAGGACCACGGAGCGGATCTGCGCGACGGGCACGGATTCGGTGGAAATCTGGGCCACGATCTGTTCGCCGGCGTCATCCAGCTGCTGGTCATCGACGTGGGTGATCACCAGCATGTCCGCGGTCAGGACCAGCACGGTGATGTGGCGGCGGACCTCGGCCCGGTCAAAGTGGGTTTCCAAGTGCACCAGGTGGGCCATGCATTCGCGGCCGTCCAGGGCGTCGTCAACGACGTCGGCCACCAGGCGCGGGTAGAAACCGGCCTTCTGGAGCGCACCGTCCAGGCTCTGGCCCTGGGGCGTGTGGCTGTGTGAGCTGTGGGGGCGGGTTGCCTGGTTGTCACTGCCGGAAGTGGAAGGCGTCGACGGGGAAGGCTGTGAGCTCATTCCCCCATTTTCACAGATCGGCCGGGGACATGCTAACCGCGGTCAGCCGAGCATGGCCCTGCGGGCACTGTCCGTGCGCTGGGCCGCGTTGCCGATCCGGATATCTGCGGCCAGGATGGACACACCCTGGGCCCCGCAGAGAACAGGGTTGAATTCCACCAGTGCTATCTCCGGATGGTTGTCCTTCATCCAGGCCAGCCGCGCGGCAACCTCCTCCAAAGCGTCAATATCCACGGCGGGAAGGCCCTGGTAGCCGAAGAGTTTACGGGCAGCACGGGGTCCACGGATGAAGTCCTCCACGTCGGCGGCGGACAGTGGAGGCACCCGGTGCGCCCAGTCATCCAGCAGGTTGACGGCGTCCCCGGCCAGCCCGAAGGAGACCACCGGCCCCAACAGCGGATCCTCAATGGCCCGGAACGTGCACGCCTGCCCCACGGGAGCCATGGACTGCACCTCCAGTGCCCGGGAACCGTAAGGAGTCAGCGAGCGCCGCATCTGCGCAATGTTGCGGCGCAGGGAATCCGGGTCCTCGATGTCGAGGCGGACTCCGCCCAGGTCGAGGCGGTGGCGAAGTGCCGGGTCCGTAGTTTTCAGCGCGACCGGCCAGCCCAGCCTGTCGGCGGCGGCAACGGCCTCATCTTCTGAGTCGAACCCGGCGGACGGCAGCACCGCAATGCCGTAGTGCGCCAGCAGCCCTGCCGCGGACGCCGGTTCCAGTGTCTTGAGTTGCTCCCCGTGGACATCGTGCAGAAGCTGATCCAGCAGGATCCGTGCGCCGTCCGGATCGCAGCCTTCGGGTTGGACAAAGTGGCCGGGGTCCCGGGCCACCCATTCCGCGTAGCGCACCACGGCGGCGAGCGCAGCCACAGCCGAACCGGCGTTGGAGAAGCAGGGCACTGTGTGCTGTTCGGCCCCCACCATGCCCTCCACGTAGATAGAGGGGTCGAGGATGCCTGTGAAGGCAGCGACTACCGGCTTTCCGGCGGCGGCCGAGCATTCGGCCAGGACCTCGGCGATGTGGTCCACCGTCAGGCCGCGCACCGGCAGCAGCGCGGCCACCACGGCGTGGACGGCGTCGGATGCGAGGGTGTCCTGGAGGCTGCGGCGGAGGGCCGGCAGCGCCAGGGACATGCCGGCGTCGAGATCCACCTCGGTGACGATGCCATCTACGGTCAGGCCGTGTGCCTCGGCACTGTCCGCCACCACTTTGCCCAGCGCCAGGGAGTTGCTGAAGATGGCCAGTCCGGGCCCCGCCGGGAGCGGCTGGCCGGACACTATCTGGGTGATGTCCATCAGCTGTTCGATGGTCTCGACCCGGATGACGCCGGCCTGGCGCATCATGGCGTCCAGCGCACCGGCGGGCGCCTGAGTGGTCCGGACGGCGTGGCCAGGCGGCAGCCGCAGGCCCATGGTTTCCGATTTGGCCACCACCACGGGCTTGGTGCGGGCAAGCCGCCGGGCGATCCGGGAGAATTTGCGGGGGTTCCCGATCGACTCCAGGTAGAGGCCCACGGCGGTGGTGTCGGCGTCGTCCTCCCAGAACTGCATCATGTCGTTACCTGAGACGTCAGCGCGGTTGCCGGCCGACAGAAACGTGGAAACGCCCAGCCGGCGGCGGTGTGACGCCGCGTAGAGGGAAACACCGATCGCCGCCGACTGGCTGAACAGGCCCAGTCCACCCCGGCGCGGCAGTGACGGCGCCATGGACGCGTTCAGCCTCACGTCGGGATGGGTGTTCACGATCCCCAGGGATGCGGGCCCAATCACCCTCATGCCGTTGGCCCTGGCCTTGCGGACCAGGTTGCGCTGGCGGGCGAGGCCGCGTTCGCCGTCGTCCGCGAAGCCTGCGGAGGCGATCACCAGCCCCTTGACCCCGGCCGCGGCGCACTGGTCAACCACCGTGGCCACTTCCTCATACGGAACGGCGATCACGGCGAGGCCCACCGGCTCCGGAACCTCGGAAATCCTGCCGAATGACAACATGCCTGCGAGCTCCAACGCCTCCGGGTTGATGGCGTATACCTGCCCGGAAAAGCCGCCTTCGATGATGTGTTCCAGGAGCTGGTACCCCACGGTCCCCCACTTGCGGCTCGCCCCGATAACGGCAATGGACGACGGCGCCAGCAGGTCCCGGACGCTCCTCGCCTCGGCGCGGTGCTCGCGTGATTCCATCACCGCCCGGGACTTTTCGGTGGGGTCGATGTTGAACTCCAGGCTGACCACGCCGTCGTCGAAGTGGCGTTTGACGTCGTAGCCGGCGTCGGCGAACACCATCAGCATTTTGCGGTTTTCGGGCAGCACTTCGGCGCTGAAGCGGCGGATCCCGTTTTCGTGGGCCGCCGTGGCAAGGTGTTCGAGCAGGATTGAGCCGATGCCCCGGCCCTGGTGGGCGTCGGCGATGTTGAACGCCACTTCGGCCTCGAGGGGGTCATCCAGCCTGTCGTAGCGGCCGATCCCCAGGATTTCGCCGCCGAACGTAATCACCAGGGCAACCCGGTCCTTGTAGTCCACTTCGGTGAAGCGCTTGAGCTCCTTGCTGGACAGCCGGGCCTTGAACGCGAAGAAGCGCATGTAGATTGAGTTCTGCGACTGCCCGACGTGGAAAGCCTGGACCGCGTCCGCATCGCTGGGGTGGATGGGCCTCAAATGGGCGGTACCACCGTCGCGAAGCACGACATCGGCTTCCCAATGTTCCGGATATTCGCCGTCCCCGGGCTGATCCACCATAGGCTTAGCCTAACCACAAACTGACCGCGCAGGCCGTGTGCCCGGATATCATCCCTCCACACCTGCACCCAGACCACAGCAACACCAGTCACGCAGAAGGATCCACCAGCCCCATGGCCCGCCGCCAAAGCCCAGCCCCCGCCGGGGACGCCCCCCAGGATTTCGTCGAGAACATCGTGGACATTGATGTCACGTCCGAGATGGAAGGCTCCTTCCTGGAGTATGCGTACTCGGTGATCTACTCCAGGGCCCTGCCTGATGCCCGGGACGGGCTCAAGCCGGTCCAGCGCCGGATCCTGTACATGATGAGCGAGATGGGCCTGCGTCCGGACCGCGGCCACGTCAAGAGCGCGCGCGTGGTGGGCGAGGTCATGGGCAAGCTCCACCCGCACGGTGATACCGCCATCTACGACGCCATGGTCCGGATGGCCCAGGACTTCTCGCTGCGCCTGCCGCTGATTGACGGCCACGGCAACTTCGGCTCCCTCGACGACGGTCCCGCGGCACCCCGGTACACGGAGGCAAGGCTCGCGGCGGCGGCCCTGACGCTCACCGACCACCTCGACGAAGACGTAGTGGACTTTGTCCCCAACTACGACAACCAGCTGACCCAGCCGGACGTCCTGCCGGCCGCGTTCCCCAACCTGCTGGTCAACGGCGCCACGGGCATCGCTGTCGGGATGGCCACCAACATGGCCCCGCATAACCTGGTGGAGGTCATTTCCGCGGCGCGGCACCTGATTGCCCACCCCGACGCGACCCTCGATGACCTGATGCGCTTTGTGCCGGGGCCGGACCTGCCCACGGGCGGCCGGATCGTGGGATTGGACGGCATCCGGGACGCCTACGCAACCGGGCGTGGTTCCTTCAAGACCCGGGCGAAGGTGGAGATCGAGCAGCTCTCGGCCCGTCGCACCGGCCTGGTGGTCACCGAACTGCCGTACATGGTGGGCCCCGAAAAGGTGATCGAGAAGATCAAGGACGCGGTCAACAGCAAGAAACTGACCGGGATCAGTGACATCGTCGACCTGACGGACCGCCAGCATGGCCTGCGCCTGGTCATCGAACTGAAGAACGGGTTCAACCCGAACGCCGTCCTCCAGCAGCTTTACCGCTACTCGCCGATGGAGGATTCCTTCGGCATCAACAACGTGACCCTGGTGGACGGCCAGCCGCAGACCCTCGGCCTGGTGAAGCTGCTCTCCGTCTACGTGGAGCACCGGATCGATGTGGTGCGCCGGCGGACCTCGTTCCGGCTGGGCAAGAAGAAGGACCGCCTGCACCTGGTGGAGGGACTGCTGATCGCCATCGTGGACATCGATGAGGTCATCCAGATCATCCGTTCCTCGGAAGAGGTGGCGGCGGCCAGGGTCCGGCTGATGTCCATCTACGATCTTTCCGAGATCCAAGCCAACTACATCCTGGAACTGCGGCTGCGGCAGCTGACCAAGTACTCCCGGATCGAGCTTGAAAAGGAGCAGGAGGAGCTGCGCCGCGAAATCGCGGAGCTGGAAGCCATCCTCGGCTCCGAGGAGCGGTTGCGCGGACTCGTGTCCTCCGAACTCGGCGAAATCGCCGAGAAATACGGCACGCCCCGGCGGACAGTCCTGCTCGAATCCGAGGCTGTCTCCCCCACCGTGGCTGCAGCCCTCGCTGCTGCCCCTAACGGCAAAGGCAAGGCAGCGCCGCTGGCCCTGGAGATCTCGGACGATCCCTGCTGGGCCATCCTGACGGCATCGGGCCAGATCGCGCGCACATCCAACCAGGAACCCCTCGCCGAGTCCGGGCCGCGGGCCAAACACGACGTTTTCCGCTCAGTGGTCAAGACCTCTGCCCGCGGCGAAATAGCCGCGGTCACTTCACAGGGACGGATGCTGCGGCTTCAGGTCATGGACATGCCGGTACTGCCGCCCATGTCCGGACTGCCCAACCTCGCCGGCGGTGTCCCCGCCAAGGACTTCATCACGCTGCTGAAGAACGAAACGCTGGTGGCGTTCGCCCCGCTGGATGAAGTGCTGGCCATCGGCACCGCCCAGGGCGTGGTCAAGCGGGTCCAGCCCGATTACCCCCTGAACCGCGAGGACTGGGAAGTCATTGCGCTCAAGGACAAGGACGAGGTGGTGGGTGTGGCGCCGGCCGGGTCTGAGGAGACCGACTTGGTGTTCCTGACCCGTGAGGCTCAATTGCTCCGTTTCAGCGCCGCCACGGTCCGGGCCCAAGGCAGGACAGCCGGCGGCATGGTGGGCATCAAACTCGGTGCCGGGGACCAGGTGCTGTTCTTCGGGGCAGTCACCGCCGCCGACGACGCCGCCGTGGTGGTCACCATTGCCGGCACCAACGGCGCCCTGCCGGGCACCGCGCCAGGTGCGGCGAAGGTGACGTCCTTCGCCGAATACCCTGCCAAGGGCCGTGCAACAGCAGGCGTCCGCGCCCACAGGTTCCTCAAGGGCGAAGACACGCTGCTGCTGGCTTGGGCGGGGCACGGACCCGCGAAGGCCTCATCGCTGGCCGGCATTGCCAGGTCGCTGCCGCAGGAGCACGGCCGGCGGGACGGTTCAGGCATTCCGCTGTCCCAGGCCGTGGACGCGGTGGGTCCGGCCATGGCCTGGAGCGATCCGTCCTAGACTGCTGCCATGCCTATCATTCCTGATGAAAAGGACTGGACCTGGGTCCTGTCCCGGCCCTGTCCCGAGTGCTCCTTCGACGCTTCCACCGCCACACCGGCCACGGTGCCGGGCAGCGTGGAAAACATGCTGCCGCGCTGGCGGTCCGTCCTCCGCAGGCCCGAGGTGGCCGAACGCCCGGATGACAGGACATGGTCGGCCCTAGAATACGCCTGCCACGTCCGTGACGTCTTTACGCTGTTCGACCAGCGGCTGAACCTTATGCTCGACGCCGACGACGCCCAATTTGAGAACTGGGACCAGGACCTCACCGCCGTCGAAAAGGACTACGCCAACGCCGATCCCACCGTGGTCAGTGCGGAGCTGACGGCGGAGGGTGAACAGATCGCCGAGTCCTTCGCCGGCGTCCGCGAGGCAGAGTGGGGGCGCCGGGGCCTGCGCAGCAACGGTTCCGAGTTTACGGTCCTGACACTTGCCCAGTACTTCCTGCACGACGTCGTCCATCACCTCCACGATGTGGACGGCTGAGGAGACTCACCCCACCAGCGAAGCAGCCGTGCCCGCCCGGGATGCTGCCGGGAGCTCCAGCCGGGCGTCATCGGGTTGGATGTCCGCAGGATTGTGGGTGACCATGACCACTGTGCGGTCTTTCAGGCCGGTGCGGAGGTCTGCCAGCATTTCCCGTCCCGACTGAGCGTCCAGATGAGCCGTGGGCTCGTCGAGCAGGATGACCTCGGCCCCCGTCAGCAGGGTCCGCGCCACGGCCAGCCGTTGCCGCTCGCCGCCGCTGAGGAAGGAACCGCCCGGCCCGATCCGGGTATCGAGCCCGGCCGGTAGCCGCGACACCAGGGCGCTGAGGCCGACGGCGGCCAGCGCCGCTTCCAGCGCGGCGTCACCCGCGGCAGGCGCAGCATCGCCGCGAGCGGCTGAAACGCCCGGCACCGCTCCGGCGGCGGGTGCGCCCAGCATCAGGTTGCCCCGCAGCGTCGAATCGAACAGGTGGGCCTCCTGCGGGCACCAGGCCGCCTTCCCGGTCACCGCTGCGCGGCCGGTGGCGGCAGGCAGGAATCCCAGCAGGACGGCGAGCAACGTGGATTTCCCCGCGCCGGACGGTCCGGTGACCGCCAGCCAGGTGCCGGGTCCGGCAGTTGCGGAGACCCCGGAGAACACAGGATCTCCACCGGGCCAGGCCGCCCCGACGTTTTCCAGTTCAACGCCCGCTGCTGCGCCGGAACGTGCGGGGACAACATGCAGACCGTCGCCGTCCGCGGTTTCAGTGGCGCCGCCGTCCAGCACGCCGGTATTACCGACCCGGCGCATCACGCTTCGAAGTGCCGGGTACTGGCGCACCGCCGTCGTCATCGCTGCGTACGGTTCCACGAGCGCCAGCTGCATCAACACAACAACGGCGGCAGTGGCGGGCTCCAAGGTTCCTGCCAGTACCTGGGGTGCGGCCAGCGCGGCAGCGGCCAAGGCGGCGGTTCCGCAGGCAGCGACGGTAATGGCTTGGCCGAGGCCTTCGGCCCACGCGGAACGCTGCGATGCACGTGTGGCCCGGCGGTCCTCGGAGCGCAGCGCGTCCAGGACGGTTCCCGCGACGCCGTTCACGTGCAGCTCTGCCCGGGCATCCAGTGCAGCCGACACGCGCCGCAGGACGCCCGCCCGCAGGCTCTGCTCGGCTGTGGCTGAGCGGCGGTCCCCCCACAGGGCCGCCGCCGGCGCCAGGAACATGCTGAGCACTGCTGCCAAGGCAACGGCCGGCAGCGCGGCAGGCGCCACCAGCGCGGTTGCCACCAGCGCCGAACCGGCCACGGCAAGCGCCGTGACGGGCGGCAGGACAACCCGCGGCAGCAGGTCCCGGACGGTGTCGACGTCGTCAATCACGGTGCCCAGGACGTTGCCGCCCTGCAGGAGCCGCCGAATCGAGAGAGCCTTGCGGCTCAGTGATTCCCAGAGCCGGCCGCGGAGCCGGGTGAGGGCGCCGAAGACGGCGTCGTGGAGCAGGAGCCGTTCCCAGTAGCGGAGGACGGCGCGCCCGATACCAAAGAACCGCACTCCGACGATGGCTGTGAGCAGGTACAGGATGGGCGGCTGTTCGCTCGCCCGGATGATGAGCCAGCCGGACAGGCCGGACAGGGCCACGGCGAAAATGGCGGCAAAAGTGCCCACCACCGCAGCCCCGGTGAACCGGCCGGCCACTGGTGAGAGCAGGCCGGCCAGGAGGCGGGCAGTGCGGCCTGGCCGGCGATCTCCGGCCGCGGGCTTGCGCGTCCTCGGATCAAGCCCGGCGGTTTCTGTGGCATGCTCTGGCTTCATGACCGCCTCGGTCCCGGCGCCAGTTAGGGTCGCCGCTGAGGCGTCCGTTGGCGCCGTGATGCCGCGGGCGGATACAGGCACCAGGTGGTCAGCCAGCTCCCGGGTCTGTTGGTCGTGGGCCACCAGGATGACGGTCACCTGGCCCCGGAGCGCACGGATCGAGTCCTGCACGTGGGCCGCCGATACCGCGTCAAGGTGCGCTGTGGGCTCGTCGAGCAGCAGAACGGTGGCACCGGTCCTGATGCGGGCCAGGCCGCGCGCCAATGCAACGCGCCGCAGTTCGCCCGGGCTCAGTTCGGCCGGATGGTGGCTGGCGAGGTGCCCGGCAGCAGCAGTGGCCAGGCAATCCCTCGCCGCCGCGGCTGCCGCCGGAGAGTCAGCGTCCATTGCGCCGCTGAGGTACAGCAGGACCTCGTCGAGCACGGAGTCCGCCACCATCACCGGATGCTGCGGAACCCAGGCGATGGCGTCGCGCTCCAGTCCGGAGAGGCGGCCGGATACCGTGGTTCCGCCGCCGTCCCCGACGGTTCCGGCCAGGACACCAAGGACAGTGCTCTTGCCGGCGCCGCTGGGTCCGTCCAGGGCGGTGATCAGCCCGTGCGGGGCGGTGAAGGTCAAGGGCCCGACGGCGGGAGCGGAGCGTCCGGAGTAGGTGACCGTGAGGCCGGTGACTGTCACTCCCCCGGACCCGCGCACGGAACCCCGGCTGCCGCCGTCGGACGCGGCAGCATCGCGTCCCGTGGCAGGCAACGGCCGCGGCTCGGACGCTTCAGTGACCTTCCTGGTCGCGGCGAGCGCGGCCCGCCCGTCATCACTTGCGTGGTGGGCCGTGCCCAGCTCGCGGAGCGGCAGGTAGCAGTCCGGTGCGAGGATCAGGGCCAGGAGGCCGGCTTCGAGCGGCATCTCGCCGTGCACCAGGCGAACGCCGATGAACACGGCAACCACGGCGACGGAAATCGTAGCGATCAGTTCCAGCGCCAGTGCGGACAGGAATGCGGTGCGCAATGTCCCCATGGTCCTGGCGCGGTATTCCTCCGAAATCTCCTCGAGGGCCTTGCGCTGCGCGGTGGCGCGGCCCAGTCCCACCAGGACCGGCAGGCCCTTCGCCAGCTCCAGCATGTGGGCGGACAGCCGGGTCAGGGTCTCCTGGGCCTCACGTACATGGTCCTCGGTGTACCGGCCGATCAGCACCATGAACAGCGGGACGAGCGGAACCGTCAGGACAATCACCACCGCGCTGACCCAGTCGGTGAACAGGATGCGCGCGCCGAGCAGCAGCGGGATCGCGGCACAGTTCACGAGGGCGGGGAGGAACTGCGTGTAGTAGCTGTCCAGCGCGTCCAGCCCGCGCGTGGCCAGCACGGCCAGCCCGCCATCGGCCGGGCCGGTGCTGCGTGCACCGTTCCGCAGGGCACGGGCCAGCAGTTCGGAGCGGAGTTCTTCCTTGATGCCCAGCGCGGCGCGGCGCGCGGCGATGCCCTGGGCCCACACGGTGGCGGACCTCAGGAAAATCCCCGCCAGGCCCAAGGGCAACTGCTCGGGCCAGGACCCGTTCCCCGTGGCCAGGCCGGCCAGCATGGCAGCCACAGCCTGCCCCATCAGGACCAGCGACAGCGCCTTGAGCGCTGCCAGCAGGCCAAGCCAGTAGATGGCGGAACGGGTGGCCGGTCCGGCCGGAAAATCCGGGCGCACGGCCGGTCAGCCCTTCGTGGTTAACGCCCTGACGGCAATGGCCGGCAGGAAGCTGTGCGCTGCGGGGATCTGGGACGCGCTGACCCGCCGCCGGAACACCCAGTAGGTCCACGCCTGGTAGGTGATCACGAGGGGCAGGCCTACGGCTGCCACCACACTCATGAGCCCGAGCGTGTAATCGGACGACGACGCGTTAGCAATGGTGAGGTCAAACGCAGGGTCCAGGGTGGAGGGAAGCACTACCGGGAACACTGCACCGAAGATTGACGCGCTGCCGAGGAGGAGGAAGACTCCCATGGCCATAAACGCCTTGCCTTCGGATCCCCGCCGGGCAAGGAGCCATGCGGCTGCTGCGGCCACCACGGCCACGATCACCGCCGCCCAGGTCCACGGCTTGCCCTCCAGGAACTGGAGGATCAGTGCCCAGCCGGCCAGGGGCAGCAGCAGGACCGGAAGCAGCCGGACGAACCAGCGGCGCGCACGGTGGCGGATGTCGCCGTCGGTCTTCAAAGCGAGGAACGCCAGCGCGTGCAGCAGGGAGAATCCCACCACTGCCAGCCCGCCCAGCACGGCGTAGCCGCTGAACCACGCGAACGCACCGCCTACCCGGTCACCGTTCGCGTTCAGGGGCAGGCCGGTGGTGGTCAGGGCCAAGGCCGCGCCGACGCCGAACGCGGCGAAGAAGGAGCCCAAGGCGATGGCCCAGTCCCAGCGCGCCCGCCATGAATCTGTGTCACCCTTGCCGCGGTATTCGAATGCCACGGCGCGGAAGATGAGGGCAACCAGCACCACCAGGAGCGGGAGGTAAAGGGCGGAAAACAGCGAGGCGTACCACAGCGGGAACGCAGCGAACGTTGCGGCTCCGGCCGTGATCAGCCAGACCTCGTTGCCGTCCCAGACCGGGCCAACGGTGCTCAACAGCAGCCGGCGCTCGGTGTTGTTCCGCGCAAACAGCTTCATCAGCATTCCGACGCCGAGGTCAAAGCCTTCAAGGAAGAGGTAACCGGTCCAAAGCACTGCGATGACGATGAACCAGATGGTGGGCAGCAGTTCCATGCTCGAGTATCCTCTGCTCTTCTTAGTAGGCGAATGCCAGGACGTCGTCGGCAGGCTTGCCAGTGCCGGGGCCCTTTTGGGCGTCCCCGTGCTCCTCGTTGTCCTCGTCGGGGGTGTGGGCAAGTTCCGGCATCGCGGACACCACGCCGCCCCGGATGAACTTGACCAGGAGTTTGACCTCAACCACCAGCAGCACGGCGTAGACGGCCGTCAGGACGATCAGAGACGTCAGCAGCTCACCGGCCGACACTCCGGGTGAGACTGCGGCCGCCGTGAACATAAACACCTGGTCGATGCCGTTCAGGTCAGGGTTGGGGGCCACCACAAAGGGCTGCCGGCCCATCTCGGTGAAGATCCAGCCGGCTGCGTTGGCGCCGAACGGGGCAAGGATGCCGAACACTGCGAGGCGCATCAGCCAGCGGGACGCGGGCACGGTGCCCTTCCGCGTCACCCAGAGCGCGATGAGCGCAGCCAGTGCCGCAAGGCCGCCGAAGCCGATCATCATCCGGAAGCCCCAGTAGGTGACTTCCATAACCGGGACGTACTGGATCTCCTGGCCGGCCCGCTCGCCGTAGATCGGGTTGTCCGGCAGGTGCGTTCCGTAGTCGGTTTTGTACTGGTCCAGGAGGCTATTGACCCCCTTGACTTCGGTCGTGAAATCGCCCTTTGCCAGGAAGGACAGGATGCCCGGCACCTCGATCAGTGCAACAATCTCATCGCAGTTTTTGGAGCCAAGGTTCCCGACACTGAGCACGGAGAAACCGGTGCCGTCGTGGCAGGCGGCCTCGGCGGCGGCCATCTTCATCGGCTGCTGCTCAAACATGAGTTTGCCCTGCAGGTCGCCGGTCAGGGCGGTGCCGGCGAACGAGATCATGGCGACGACGGCGCCGATCCGCAACGAGCGGATCCAGACTTTGTAATCGGTCCGGTCACGGCCGGGGATGGCCGCCTCGCCGGGAGTCACCTTCCCGTCGGTACCGACAATGTCGATGCCGTCGGTGCGCCTGCGCCAGAGGTGGTACCAGGCAATGCCGAGGAGGAAGCCGCCGGCAACGGCCAGTGCGCCCATCAGGGTGTGCGGGAAGGCCACCAGTGCGGTGTTGTTGGTGAACACGGCCCAGGCGTCCGTCATGACCGGCCGGCCGTCAATAATCTCTGCGCCCACCGGATGCTGCATCCAGCTGTTGGCCACGATGATGAAGTAAGCGGAGAACACAGATCCCACCACGGCTACCCAGAGGCAGGCCAGGTGGATGGCCGGCTTCAGCTGCTTCCAGCCGAAGATCCACAGGCCCAGGAACGTGGACTCAACGAAGAAGGCCAGCAGCGACTCCAGCGCCAGCGGCGCCCCGAAGACGTCTCCGACAAAGCGGCTGTACTCGCTCCAGGCCATGCCGAACTGGAATTCCTGCACAATGCCGGTGGCCACGCCCATGATGAAGTTGATCAGGAAGAGCTTGCCCCAGAACTTGGTCATCCGGAGGTACTCCACCTTGCCGGTGCGGTGCCAGAGTGTCTGCATCACGGCCACCACCAGGCCCAGCCCGATGGTGAGGGGCACCATCATGAAGTGGTAAACGGTGGTGATGCCGAATTGCCAGCGTGCGATTTCCAGAGCTTCCACAGCAGTCCCTCGGGTTGGCGGTGCAACTTTTCTACGATTCGTAGAACTTTGACTTCTACAGAGTGTAGAACAATGCGGAAGGCACTGTAAACCAACAGTTCCATGCGGAAGTGGCGCCCACAAGGCCGCGGCGCGCCGAGTGTTCTACCGTACGTAGAAACTCAGGCGAAAAACAGGTAAATTTGTTCTTGTATCTGTATGGCTGGAGCAGTCACCGCGGCCGCCAACGGCCCGGTGCGGGGAAATCGAAGGATGTATCGCAATGGCAAGTCTTGGCGAACTGGAACGGGCAGTGATGGATCTGCTCTGGGCGGGCCACGAAGCAGCCACCGCGAATACCCTGCGCGACAAACTGGCAACCACCACCGAGGCAAGCGGGGATGCCGCTGGGCATGAGGGCAAGGAGCTCGCCGTCACAACAGTCCTGACCGTCCTCTCACGGCTTGAGAAGAAGGGCCTGGTGGAGCGGGAACGCGGTATGCGGCCGCACCGATACCAGGCTGTTTCGAGCCGGGAAGACCACACTGCGGAGCTGATGCATGAAGTGCTGGGCTCGGCGCCTGACCGCGAAGCCGTGCTGGCACGGTTCATCGGCTCCGTGACGGACAGCGAAGCGGAAACACTGCGCAAACTGCTTGGCCACATCTAGCGGACCATGTTCTGGACCTCGTACCTGCTGGCGGTCCTCGCGATAGTCCTGGCGTGGCCAGTGCCTATCCTGCTTTCACGTGCCTCGTGGCCTGCCCGGTCACCGTTCACGGCCATGCTGCTATGGCAGGCCATAGCACTTGCCGGCGGACTGTCCATGATCGGCGCGATGCTGGTCTACGGGCTCGAACCGATTGGTGACAACCTCATTTCCGGGCTCCGCGGGCTGGCGGCTATGGTCCTCTTCAACGCGCCCACCACGGCACTGGGCTTCTGGCACCTCTTCGCCCTGTCCGCCGCGGCGCTGCTCACCGCCCACCTGGTCTTCACCCTCTTGCTGACGTACTACAAGATCGAACGGCAGCGGCGTCGGCACCGGGAGCTCCTGTCCCTGTTGGCCGCCCCCTCCGTCGATGCGGCCCGCACAGTGGTCATCAGCCACGATTCACCTGTTGCCTATTGCCTGCCGGGCGGGGCCCGCTCCGTCACGGTGCTCTCGGACGGCCTGATGGCGGCCCTGGAGCCAGCTGAACTACGGGCCGTCCTGAGCCACGAGAATGCCCACCTCAACCAGCGCCACCATCTCCTGCTCTGGGCGTTTGCCGCGTGGCGCCAGGCGCTCCCCTGGCTGCCCACCACCCGGCTCGCGCAGGAGGCGGTGAACTCGCTCATCGAAATGCTGGCGGACGATGTTGCGCTGAAGACGGAAAGCAAAGCCACGCTCATCAAAGCGATAGCCATCGTGGCCAGCGGCCCCACCGGAGGTATGGCCGCGGGCCGGGGGCCGGGCCTTGCCGGAAGCGTGGCCGCCGCCGTGCCAGCCGCGCACCCAGGCCTTGCACTGAACGGGCTCGAGGCGCCTGCCGGCACCGTCTCAGGTTCTGCCCGGACCACTATGTCCCGGGTCAGCCGGCTGCTTTCCCCTCAGCCGCAGCTGCCTGCCGCCGCCCGAGGGATGGTGCTTGCCGGCTGCGCCCTGCTACTGGCCCTGCCCACCGCCCTGCTGATCGTGCCGGGCCTGCTGGGCTGACTGACTGCCCGCAGCGTCAGGCGTCGATCCGCTCCCGGTCCAGGCTGGAGGCGCCGGCGATGATGAAGTCTTTACGGGGGGCAACATCGGATCCCATCAGCAGGTCGAACGTGTCCTCCGCGTGCTTGGCGTTCTCGATGCCCACCTTGCGCAGTGTCCGGTGCCGCGGATCCATCGTGGTTTCCGCCAGCTGCCCGGCGTCCATCTCGCCCAGGCCCTTGTACCGCTGGATCGGCTCCTTGTAGCGCTTGCCTTCCTTGGCCAGTCGGGCCAGGAGCACGTGCAGTTCCGCCTCCGAGTACGTGTAGATCATGTCGTTGGCCTTCTGGCCGGCGTTGATGACCTCCACCCGGTGCAACGGCGGCACGGCAGCATAGACCCGTCCCGCGTCGATCATGGGGCGCATGTACCGGAAGAACAGCGTCAGCAGCAGCGTCCGGATGTGGGCGCCGTCCACGTCGGCGTCGGTCATCAGGATGACCTTGCCGTACCGGGCCGCGTTGATGTCGAAGCTGCGGCCCGAACCGGCGCCAACCACCTGGATCAGCGCAGCGCACTCCGCGTTGGACAGCATGTCCCCCACGGACGCCTTCTGCACGTTAAGGATCTTGCCGCGGATGGGCAGCAGCGCCTGGAAGTCGGAGGAGCGCGCCAGCTTGGCAGTTCCCAGCGCGGAGTCGCCTTCCACGATGAAGAGTTCGGAACGGTCGACGTCGTCCGTCCGGCAGTCGGCGAGCTTGGTGGGCATGGACGAAGTTTCCAGGGCATTCTTGCGCCGCTGGGTCTCCTTGTGCACCCGCGCGGAAATCCGGGACTTCATCTCGCTGACGATTTTTTCCAGCAGCAGCGCAGAGTGCGCCTTGTCGTTCCGGTTGGCTGAGTTCAGCTTCGCGGTGATCTCCTGCTCCACCACCTTCGCGACGATGGCTCGGACGGCGGAGGTGCCCAGGATTTCCTTCGTCTGGCCCTCGAACTGCGGCTCGGCCAACCGGACCGTCAGCACAGCCGTCAGCCCGGCGAAGATGTCGTCCTTCTCAATTTTGTCGTTGCCGGCCTTCAGCTTGCGGGCGTTGGCCTCCACTGCTTTCCGGAACGTCTTGACCAGCGCCTGCTCGAAGCCGGACTGGTGGGTTCCGCCCTTGGGCGTGGCGATGATGTTGACGAAGCTGCGGACGGTGCTGTCATAGCCGATGCCCCAGCGGAGCGCCACGTCCACTTCACAGTCGCGTTCAACCTCGGCGAGCTGGCTGTGCCCTCGTTCGTCGAGCACCGGCACAGTTTCCTTGAATTTGCCGGAGCCGTGCAGCCGCCAGACGTCGGTCACGGCGGGATCGGCGGCGAGGAACTCGACGAACTCTGACAGACCGCCGTCGTGGTGGAACACCTCTTCGTGGCCCGCCACTTCACCGGGGGTCCCTGCCAGCCTGCGCTCATCGCGGACGGTGAGCTTGAGCCCGGGCACCAGGAAGGAGGTCTGCCGTGCCCGTGCGGCCAGTTCGTCATAGGAGAACTTGGCGTCCGGAGTGAAAATCTGGCGGTCTGCCCAGTAGCGGATCCGGGTCCCGGTCACACCACGCTTCGCCTTGCCCACCACGTCCAGCACGGAACCGTCCACAAACGGTGCGAACACGGCCGAGGGGTCCAGCTTGGATCCCTGGTCCTTGAAGCGCCCCGGTTCGCCGCGCCGGAATGACATTTTGTAGGTCTTGCTGCCACGGTCCACTTCCACGTCCAGGCGAGCCGACAGGGCGTTCACCACGGAGGCGCCCACACCGTGGAGCCCGCCGGAGGCCGTGTAGGACCCGCCGCCGAACTTGCCGCCCGCGTGGAGTTTGGTGAAGACCACCTCAACGCCGGTGAGGCCTGTCTTGGGTTCCACATCCACGGGGATGCCGCGGCCGTCGTCGTGAATTTCCACCGAGTTGTCCGCGTGCAGGATGATCTTGATGTCGTGCCCGAAGCCGGCAAGCGCTTCGTCCACCGAGTTGTCGATGATCTCCCACAGGCAGTGCATCAGCCCGCGCGAATCGGTGGAACCGATGTACATACCGGGGCGCTTGCGGACGGCTTCGAGGCCCTCCAGGACAGAAAGATGCCTGGCGGTGTAATCAGAACTTGGTGCCACGGGTTGTGAACTCCTTCAGTGACGGAACAGCTGGCGCTGCGGGCGCTCCATCAAGCCTAGTCGGCGCGGCAGCTGACGGGTGGCTGCCACACTTGCCCGAGACTATGGGACGGGCCACTCGTTATCCTTCCGTGACGGAAACCTGCGCCTTGATCAATTCTTGTGGCTACGCGGACAGCGAACTTGACCCGTCCTTGCGATGGGATTGGTACGAATACTGGTTATATAGACATACAGATCTACTAAGGAGGCCGACATGACAACAGCAGTGGCAGACCGCACACTCAACGCACTGGACCGGTGCGATCGCTGCGGAGCTCAGGCATACGTCCGCGTTGTACTCGAGTCCTCCGGCGGTGAGCTGCTGTTCTGCGGCCACCATGCCCGTGCAATCGAGGCCAAGCTGAGGCCGTTGAGCTCCGACTGGCACGACGAGACGGGCAGGCTTCACGAGAAGGCGCCCGTAGCCGTCGACTGACCAGGCGCACCCCGCAACCAGTACACCTCGAAGAGGACCCCTCCAGCCGGAGGGGTCCTCTTCTTTGTTATGGAGACTTCCTTGTTATGGAGACTAGGCACTGAATCCCAAACAGGAAAACGCGGGCCCCCTTCCCGCCCGTCGATCCGAAGATGATGGGCGGAAGGCGACCCGCGCTGCCTGAGTTCCGGCTTAGTCCAGGTAGTCCCGCAGTACCTGCGACCGTGACGGGTGGCGGAGCTTGGACATCGTCTTGGATTCGATCTGGCGGATACGCTCACGCGTAACGCCGTAGACCTTGCCGATTTCGTCTAAAGTCTTCGGCTGACCGTCGGTCAGGCCGAAACGCATGGCCACCACGCCGGCTTCGCGCTCGGACAGGGTGTCCAGGACGGAGTGCAGCTGTTCCTGCAGGAGCGTAAAGCTCACGGCATCAGCCGGAACCACGGCCTCGGAGTCCTCGATGAGGTCGCCGAACTCGGAGTCACCGTCTTCGCCCAGCGGGGTGTGCAGGGAGATCGGTTCGCGGCCGTACTTCTGGACTTCCACCACCTTTTCAGGAGTCATGTCCAGTTCGAGGGCCAGCTCTTCAGGCGTGGGTTCGCGGCCTAGGTCCTGGAGCATCTGGCGCTGCACGCGGGCCAGTTTGTTGATGACTTCGACCATGTGCACCGGGATGCGGATGGTGCGGGCCTGGTCTGCCATGGCGCGGGTGATGGCCTGGCGGATCCACCACGTGGCGTACGTGGAGAACTTGAAGCCCTTGGTGTAGTCGAACTTCTCGACAGCGCGGATCAGGCCCAGGTTGCCTTCCTGGATGAGGTCCAGGAACAGCATGCCGCGGCCGGTGTAGCGCTTGGCCAGTGAGACCACGAGGCGGAGGTTGGCTTCGAGCAGGTGGTTCTTGGCGCGCTTGCCGTCGTGGATGACGAACTCAAGTTCACGTTTGAACTTGGGGTCCATCGATCCGTCGTCGGCGTTGATCTTCTCTTCGGCGAAGAGGCCGGCTTCGATCCGGAGGGCGAGGTCGACTTCCTGCTCGGCATTGAGCAGCGCAACCTTACCGATCTGCTTCAGGTAGTCCTTGACAGGGTCAGCCGTGGCGCCGGCCGACATTACCTGCTGGACAGGGGCGTCGTCGTCATCGGCATCCGAGTAGACAAAGCCCTTGCCCGTTGCTGCTGAGGCGGCCTTGGCTGCGTTGATCTCGCTGTCATCGGCGATATTGATGTCGTCGAGGTCCTCCTCAACGTCCTCATCGTCGTCGCCGCGCGCGGATTTTCCGGCTGCTTCGGCCGCGGCTTTGGCGCCGGGCTTGGGCCCGCGCTTTTTGGGCTCAGGCTTGCCGTCCAAACCGGTGTCGCCGGTGGCATCCTTGATGGCTTTATTGGCTGCCCGCGTCGCTGCTCGCTTGGCGTTCGTTGCAGCCTGCTTCGCCTCAGGGGACAAATCGTCCTGGGCGGCGGGTTCCTTCTTCGCGGAAGACGGGGTCACAGAAAACCTTTCTAGCGGCGGTCTGTGGAATCACCATACGGGCAACACCACTATGACCCTGTCAAGTCCGTGATGAATATCAGGTGCAACCACGGCCGGCAGAGTCTACAAGTAGAACTGCCGGGGCGGCCATAATGTTCCCGACTGGGCTTCATTACGTGCTCTTGATTCACGGACCCAACCGGGTCTCGGCAACCATTGTCTCACGGTTTTCCCAAACCCGACCTCAGGGCTGCCCCAGACCCGGTCCCCCACTGGTAAGGCTGGAACTGCTCAGGCCGCATCCGGTTCGAATTTCCGCCAGGCGGCTTCCTTGCGTGATGCCCAGCCGCAGAGGGTGCCGCGCCGGACAAGTTCGAGCAGGAGTTCGGCGAGCCGGTAGCCGGGTTCCTCGTCCAGCGCCTGCCCCAAATGCGCTGCAGCATACGAGCCACGTCCGCGGCACCACGAAATCCAGCCTCGTCCAGACAGGGCCGCGGCCGTGGCCTGTCCTCCCCCGGCAGCCAACAGCTCCAGGACACGGTCCAGGCTGTTCATGCTGGTCCAGTCCGGCACGGGCGGCTCCAACCCCAGCAGGACCTCGCCGTAACCCGGCACCGGACCAGGCGTGACAACCGCGGTGCCGGACCCGATTCCCTGGACACCAGCGCCCCGGGGACACACAGGCGCCAGCTGGCATTTGGCGTCGAAGATCCCAAACTGGTCCGCACCAGCACATGCGGCAGCCCTGCCCGCGGCGGCCATCACTAGGACTGCATCCCGCCAGGAAGGTACACGGAGTGATGCGCGGAGGAAACCTTGGATGAGGACGTCGGCCGGAAACTGGCCGGAAAGGAACAGAAGTTCCCACGAGTCAAGAAGCGCGTCGAACTGTGCCCTGCTGCCCCGGCGGAGATCCAGCGGGACCATCCACGCCGCCTCGGCTGCACGCAGCCGGTCCCTGGACTCCGCCGACATTGCTAAGGGCGCGGGACCTTGGTCCTCCGGCGCGGGCCCGACGCTGCTGCCGCGGAAGACCATCTCGGCGTTTAGCATGCTGTCCCGGATCGCCTGAACGGACCGGCCCGGCGAGGGGCAGCAGGACGGGTCGGTGCAATAGGCATCACGCCAGAAGGCGTCACCGACATACCAGGCGTCACGTACCGGCATCCCAGCGGCCCCTAAGACCGACTGCAGTGCGTCCAGTAGCCCGCGGTAGGTTCCCGGGGGTTCCATCCAGCCGTCGTTGGTGAAGCAGGCCAGCAGGGCGGCGTCGGCATTCCCGTCAGCCTGGAGATAGTCGCGTACAGTGCGGGCATAGCCCCGCGGGTCCGCGAGGGTTTCCGGGCCTGGCAGATCCAGCCTCAGGGTTGCTCCCAGCCGGTTCCCCTGCAGGGTCATCGCAACCAGGCTGTCTGCCGGCCAGTAACCCAGGGAATGCGGAATAAAACCGAGGATGTCTTCAGGGCCTCGGACGGTCAGGTGTTCTGAAGGTTTCATGATTCCAGCTTTGGCGAACCACCGGCAGGGTTGAAGTGGCAACTTCCGCTATGTCAACAAATGCCCCAGGAGGCCCGATGTGGAGGACAAGTGTCAGCCTTTGCCGGCGCGGTCCGTGGACCCGGACGGCTGGCGTCGCCGGGCCAGCTTTGCCCGCCGCTGCTGCGCCATGGCCCGGAGGAGCGGCGGCACCACAACACCCTGCGCTGCCATTTGCCGCCGTACTTTGCGCCGGCAGACTATCGTCATGGCGGCACCGAAGCCCAGCAGCAGGAACTGAACGCTGAGTGCGATCCGAAAAGGTTCGAGCCCGTACAGGACGCCGCCGGAATAGCCGCTGGCCAGCAGGACGTCCAGCACCAGGCCGACCAGGAAGATCGCCACGAGGGCCGCGATAAAGCCGCCCACATTCACGATGCCTGTTGCGGTTCCGATCCTGTGCGCGGGATTGAACGTCCGCGCGAAATCAAAACCGATCATCGATCCCGGCCCCCCGATGGCCAGGACCACCACCAGGCACGCCAGCAGCCACAGTGGGGAGCGGCCGGGCGTCAGCAGCACCGCGGCCCAGGCAGCGGCCGTGGCGCCGGCGATGAGCAACACCATGGTTGACCGGCGAAGCGGGTGGCGGGACACGAACTGTCCGATGAAAGGGCCCACGGCCATCGCCGCGGCAACGTACAAGGACATCAGGCCGGCCACGGTTGCGGCATCCAGGCCTTGTCCCGAGATCAGGAACGGATATCCCCACGTCATGGCGAACACGGTGCCGCTGAACTGGATAGTGAAGTGGCTCCACATCCCCAACCGGGTACCCGGCTGGCGCCAGGCCCGCGCGAGCGAGGCGCCTGTGGCCTTCAACCCCTGGTGCGCCTGCGGGGCGGGCGCACCGGGCGGGTGGTCCTTCAACATCAGCAGCACCAGCACCACCGCCAGGCCCGCCATGCCGGCGAGCATCAGGAAGCCGGGGGTCCAGCCAAAGGAATGCAGGACAAAGGCGAACGGCAGCACACTGAACAGCTGGCCCAGCTGGCCCGACATGCCCGTCAGCTGCGTGACCAGCGGAACCCGCGCTGGCGCGAACCACAAGGGAATGAGCCGGATCACGGAAATAAAGGTCATGGCATCGCCGGCGCCCACCAGAACCCGCCCCGCCACGCCGCCGGGGATGGTGTCGGCGAAGGCCAGCTGGAGCTGCCCGAGTCCCATGAGGACGGCTCCACCGGCGATCATGATGCGCGAGCCGAACCTGTCCACCAGGAGTCCGACGGGGATCTGCAGGCCCGCGTAGACCAGCAGCTGCAGCACCGTGAAGAAGGAGATGGCGGACGCGCCGGCGTGGAACCGCTCGGTGGCCTCCAGCCCCACCACCCCGAATGAGGTGCGCTGGGAGACGGCCACAAGGTAGGCGAAGATGCCGATGGTCCAGATCAGCCAGGCTCGGGGTGCAGTCACCCCATCATTATGCCCGGGCTGCTGCCCCACCCCGGGCAGTCGTCTGCCAGGCGGACTCCGCTTGGCTGGCTTCGGGTGCGGCTATGGGTGCGGGTTCTCGCGGGCCAGGTAGGCCTCCACTGCCGCGCCCAGCTCGTCCCCGTTCGGCAGTTCGTCATTTTCATCGGCCAGGAGTGAGCGACGGACGGTGCCTTCGGCCTTCTCGTCGTACCGCTCTTCCAGCCGCGAGACCACCTGCTGCACATCTTCCGAGGCCGCGACCTGCTCGGCGATCTGGCGGCCCACTTCCCGGCCCGCTTCGCGCAGCCGGTCCGCGGGCAACATCAGGGACGTCGCGGCACCGAGGAATTCAAGTCCGGCCACGGCGGCCGGCGGGTATTCCGCGTCTGCTAGGTAGTGCGGAACGTGGATCACGTAGCCGGCAACATTGCGTTCAGCCTCCATCAGCCGCAGCTCCAGAATGTGCCCTACGGCCGCAGGAACGTCAACGGTGGGCTTCCAGACGGAAATGCCCTCGATCAGTTCCGGACGGTTGCCGTGGACGGTCACACCCACGGGGCGCGTATGCGGCACAGGCATGGGAATGGAGTGGATCCAGGTCACCAGGTTCACGTCCAGCTTTTCCACGATGCCAACGACTGCGCGTGCAAATCGCTCCCACTGAAGGTCAGGTTCAAAACCGGCCAGCAGCAGGAAGGGGCTGCCGAGCCCGTCCGTCAGCTTGTACAGCGCCAGCTTCGGCTGCTGATAGTCCTGGAGGTGATCCTCCACGAAGGAGATGTGCGGCCTCCGCGACCGGTAGTCGATGAGCTGGTCGGCATCAAACACAGCCACCGGCTCGGCGTCCAGGGTGTCCAGGAGCTCCGCATTGATCTGCCTCACCACGTGGCCGGCATCGGCAAAGCCGGTGAAGCCCATCACCAGGTTCAGCCCGCGGAGCGCCGGGCTGTGGAACAGCTCGATGTTGCTCGCATAGAGCGCATCGGGGTCCAGCAGGGAACCGGAAATCCGTTCAAGCACGGCGTCGTCCTTTCAAGCAGTCGGGTGAATATCTTGTACAACGCGGCCAGGCACCCCGGAATTCCGCCAGCCGGTGTGGCGCAGGTCTCAGGAGATTCCGCTGCTGCGGCCCGCAGCGGCTACGATCGTGAATGGCCCGCCGGACGGGTTTACCGGCACCCCGGCGACGTCCCGATCGGACGGCCGCCGGACTTCCATGGCCGAGCGCCTGACATCCATACCAGCGCGAACAGCCTTTTCGAGAATTGAGGACTTACCCCGTGGTCAAGAATACTGAAATCAACCTTAGTACCCTCGCCAAGGACCTGAAGAGGACCCCCAGTGACGCCGTCGTCATCGGCGTGGGACAGGGATCGGACGGCCCCGTCCTGCTTGCGAACCCACTGACCGCAAAGTCGGCGGAAGCCCTGACCGACTCCCTCAAGGTTCTTGGCGTCACCGGCGCCGCCGACCAGATCGTCCGGCTGCCCGGACTGCCGGAAACGGGTGCCGGGGTTCTGGTTCTCGCAGGCGTCGGCAAGGTTGCCGCCGGCCGTCCGCTGACCGAAGAGGCCCTGCGGCGTGCCGCCGGTTCCGCCGTCCGCCAGCTCGGCGGCCTGGCCACCGTCGTCCTCGCCCTCCCGACGGCGGGAGTCGCCGACGTCGCGGCGGTCGCCGAGGGTGCCGCCCTGGGCGCCTATTCCTTCACCGAGTACCGGTCCTCCAGCGACGGGCTGAAGGAACCGGTCCGCAACGCGGTGATCTACACGGACGTTGCCCCCACCGATGCGCTTCGCGCCGCGCTGACGCGTGCTGGCCTGATCGGCAAAGCCGTCAACGCCACGCGGTCCCTGGTCAACCAGCCACCCAGCCACCTGTACCCCGAGTCTTTCGCCGAGGCCGCCAAGGAGCTGTCCAAGGGCCTCCCGGTCAAGGTGACGGTCTGGGACGAAAAGCGCCTCGAGAAGGAAGGCTTCGGCGGCATCATGGGCGTGGGCAAGGGGTCCACCCGCCAGCCCCGCCTGGTGAAGGTCGAGTATGCGCCCGCAAAGGCCACCGCAAAAATCGCTTTGGTGGGCAAGGGCATCACGTTCGACACCGGCGGAATCTCGATTAAGCCGGCCCTTGGCATGGGTGACATGAAGAGCGACATGGCGGGCGCCGCCGTCGTACTTAATACTGTGCTGGCGATCGCAGGACTGGGCCTGCCGGTGAGGACGACCGCCTGGCTCTGCATCGCTGAAAACATGCCCTCCGGCGCCGCCTCACGGCCGGCGGATGTCCTGACCATGTTCGGCGGCAAGACCGTTGAGGTGCTGAACACCGACGCCGAAGGCCGCCTGGTCATGGCAGACGGCATCGTCGCGGCGAGCCTCGAATACCCTGACGCCATCATCGACGTCGCCACCCTCACCGGCGCGCAGCTCATCGCCCTCGGCAACAGAACTGCCGGCGTGATGGGTTCGGACAGCGTCACCGGGCCGATCAAGGCTGCCGCGGACCGTGCCGGCGAGCTGGTGTGGCCGATGCCGCTGCCGGAAGAGCTGCGCCCGAGCATCGACTCCCAGGTGGCCGACCTCGCCAACATCGGTGAACGCCACGGCGGCATGATGACCGCGGCTGTTTTCCTGCGCGAGTTTGTGGGCAAGGGCAAGGACGGGGAGCAGATCCCCTGGGCGCACATCGACATCGCCGGTCCGTCCTTCAACAACGGAAGCCCTTACGGCTACACGCACAAGCAGGGCACGGGCTGCACGGTCCGCACACTGGTGGCCTACGTCGAGGACCTGCTGACGTCGGCTGCCTGACCAGCTTTTTGAACTGTCACGCGGCTTTGTGACACCACGGTGAATCCTTGGACACACAGCCGCGTGACACTCACCACAAGCGCCCCACAAACGCCACGGCAAGGTGGAGCATGTATTAGTGGTTCGCTAAGGTGAACTCCGGTAGTCACAAATGAAAGGGAACTGTCCTGCTGGCATAATCACGGCAGGGAAGTTCCAAGACCAGATGATGCGTACTCTCGTGTCATCGTTCACGCGAGGGAGCGTTTTAGTGGCCGATCAGGCAACTGCGCAAGAATTCGACATCCTGGTACTCGGCGGCGGCAGCGGCGGTTACGCAACTGCCCTGCGTGCCGTTCAGCTCGGCCTCACCGTTGGCCTGATTGAAAAGGGCAAGCTCGGCGGCACCTGCCTGCACAACGGCTGTATCCCCACCAAAGCCCTGCTGCACTCCGCTGAACTGGCCGACCACGCCCGCGACTCGGCAAAGTACGGCGTCAACGTCACCCTTGACAGCATCGACATTACTGCTGTCAACGCCTACAAAGACGGGATCATCGCCGGCAAGTTCAAGGGCCTGCAGGGTCTCATCAAGGGCAAAAAGGGCATCACCGTCATCGAAGGCGAAGGCAAGCTCCAGGGCACGGACACCGTAGTTGTGAACGGTACCGCATACAAGGGCAAGAACATTGTCCTCGCGACCGGCTCCTACTCCCGGTCGCTGCCGGGCCTGGAAATCGGTGGCAAGGTCATCACTTCCGACGAAGCCCTCACCATGGATTTCATCCCCAAGAGCGCGATCATCCTGGGCGGCGGCGTGATCGGCGTCGAGTTCGCTTCGGTTTGGAAGTCCTTCGGCGTCGACGTCACCATCATTGAGGGCCTGCCCTCGCTGGTCCCCAACGAAGACGCGACAATCGTCAAGGCCTTCGAACGCGCCTTCAAGAAGCGCGGCATCAAGTTCTCCACCGGCACCTTCTTCCAGGGCGTTGAGCAGAACGCCGACGGCGTGAAGGTCACCCTCGTGGACGGCAAGACCTTCGAAGCGGACCTTATGCTTGTGGCCGTCGGCCGCGGCCCGGTCACGGCCAACCTCGGCTACGAAGAGGCCGGGATCACCATCGACCGCGGCTTCGTCATCACCAATGAGCGCCTGCACACCGGTGTCGGCAACGTCTATGCCATCGGCGACATCGTCCCCGGCGTCCAGCTGGCACACCGCGGCTACCAGCAGGGCATCTTCGTCGCCGAGGAAATCGCGGGCCTGAAGCCCGTCGTCGTCGAAGACGTCAACATCCCCAAGGTCACCTACTCCGAGCCCGAAATCGCCACGGTGGGCTACACGGAAAAGGCCGCTAAGGCCAAGTTCGGTGACGACCAGATCCAGACCCAGGAATACAACCTCGCCGGCAACGGCAAGAGCTCCATCCTGGGCACCAGCGGCCTGGTCAAGCTGGTCCGCCAGAAGGACGGCCCCGTGGTGGGCGTCCACATGATCGGCGCCCGCATGGGCGAGCAGATCGGCGAGGCCCAGCTGATCGTGAACTGGGAAGCCTACCCGGAGGACGTGGCCCAGCTGGTCCACGCACACCCGACGCAGAACGAGTCCCTGGGCGAGGCCCACCTGGCCCTGGCCGGAAAGCCCCTGCACGGCTAGCAGTTCCGCCCGCACCACCGCACGACAACAGGGCCTGGTGCACCCGGCGTGATCCGCCGGGTGCACTAAGCTCGAACAAGCCAGCCATCATCCGCACAAAAGATCAATAAGGAGAACGGGGACGACATGTCTGAATCCGTTAACTTGCCCGCCCTCGGTGAGAGCGTCACCGAAGGAACCGTCACCCGCTGGCTCAAGCAGGTAGGTGACCGGGTAGAGGTGGACGAACCGCTGCTCGAGGTTTCCACCGACAAAGTAGACACCGAAATCCCCTCTCCGGTTGCCGGCATCATCGAGGAAATCCTCGTCGCCGAAGATGAGACCGCCGAAGTAGGCGCTCCCCTGGTCCGCATCGGTGACGGCTCCGGCGGCGGCGCCGCCCCCGAAGCAGCAGCCCCGGCCGAAGAAGCCCCCGCTGCACCGGCTGCAGAGGCACCGGCTGAAGAGGCACCCGCAGAAGAGGCCCCGGCCGCCGAAGCACCCGCAGCGGCAGCGCCCGCCTCCTCGGACGGCGAAAGCCACGACGTTACCCTCCCGGCACTGGGCGAAAGCGTCACCGAAGGAACCGTCACCCGCTGGCTGAAGGCCGTCGGCGACACCGTTGCAGTGGATGAGCCGCTGCTCGAAGTATCCACGGACAAGGTTGACACCGAAATCCCGTCCCCCGTCGCGGGAACGCTGCAGGAAATCCGGGTCAACGAAGACGAAACGGCCGAAGTTGGCGCCGTCCTCGCCGTCATCGGCTCCGGGGCGGCTGCCCCCGCAGCTTCCGCTCCGGCACCCGCCGCCGAGCCTGCGGCGCCAGCGCCCGCCGCGGCACCTGCTCCTGTTGCACCCAAGCCAGAGGCCGCTCCGGCGGCACCGGCCGCGGCAGCAGCACCTGCCCCCGTTTCAGCCCCGGCACCCGCAGCCGAGCCTGCTGCCGGCGGCGAGTCCGGTTACGTAACGCCCCTGGTCCGGAAGCTGGCCAACCAGCACGGTGTGGATGTCTCATCACTGTCCGGCACCGGCGTTGGTGGGCGCATCCGCAAGCAGGACGTCCTCGCGGCGGCAGAAGCCAAGGCGGCTCCGCCCGCAGCAGCAACGGCCAAGCCGTCCGCCGCTCCGGCCGGCCCGGCTGCATCCTCCCTGCGCGGCACCACGCAGAAGGCTCCCCGCATCCGCCAGGTTATCGCCCGCCGCATGCGCGAATCCCTCGAAATCTCCACGCAGCTCACCCAGGTGCACGAAGTGGACATGACCAAGGTGGCCAAGCTCCGCCTGAAGGCCAAGAACTCGTTCCTGGCCCAGAACGGCGTCAAGCTCACCTTCCTGCCGTTTATCGCCAAGGCCGTTGCCGAGGCTCTCAAGCAGCACCCCAAGCTCAACGCTGCGTACGACGAGGACAAGCAGGAAATCACGTACCACAACGCCGAGCACCTGGCGATCGCAGTGGACACCGACAAGGGCCTCCTGGTTCCGGTCATCACCGATGCCGGAAACCTGAACCTGGCCGGACTGGCCGGCAAGATCGCCGACGTTGCCGGGCGCACCCGCGATGGCAAGATCGGCCCGGACGAACTGTCCGGCGGGACGTTCAGCATCACCAACATCGGTTCGGTCGGCGCCCTGTTCGACACCCCGATCATCAACCAGCCACAGGTGGGGATCCTGGGCACCGGCGCGATCGTCAAGCGCCCCGTGGTGGTGGCCGATGAGAACGGTGACGACTCGATCGCCATCCGCTCCATGATGTACCTGTCCCTCACGTACGATCACCGCCTGGTGGACGGCGCGGACGCAGGACGTTTCCTCCAGACGCTGAAGGCCCGCCTTGAAGAAGGCGCCTTCGAGGCCGACCTGGGACTCTAGCCCCAAAGCACGACCGAACGACGGCGGTGCACGCACCGGTGGGAAACCACTGGAACGCGAGCACCGCCGTCGCGCTTTAACGCCTGGATTCCCCGTTTCCGCCGACACACAAGAACCCGGCGACCGCCTTACTACATGGTGTAGAACCCATGCGTAGACTGGTCGCATGATTATCGTGTACAACATTGTGGTCTTCCTGCACATCGTCGGCGCCGCCATGATCGTCGGCATCTGGATCGGGAACATGAAGACCCCCACGGTCCACCCCCGGCAGTTCGATGGCGCGGCCCTTCAGCTCATCACAGGCATTGTGCTGATGGGCCTGATCCCTGCCCTCGACATGGACGCGAACTACTTCAAGCTGGGCATCAAGTTCGCCATTGCCCTGGCTGTCGGCGTGCTGGCTTTCATCGGCCGCCGCAAATACAAGAAGGGCGAGGACATCAGCAAGGGCCTGGCCCACGGAGTTGGCGGACTTGCGCTGCTCAACGTGGCCATCGCCACGCTCTGGAACTGATCGCCAGCTGAACCGCCCACGACGGCGCCGCTCCCCTCGTCCGGGCGCGGCGCCGTCGCTGTTTACTGCCACGCGGATCTACCGCCGGGCATTCGCCGGCAGGCGGCCGGGTGGCACGGTCACAATCCACTGAGAGCGGACACCCTGTGCACGGCTGCCGCTCAATCCCTAGGATTGGAACCGGCGGGGCCAGGCAACGGCCGGTCCCGGTTCGAACCGACTTTGAGGAGTGGACATGGCAGCAACACGCACCGCGCACACAGTATGGAACGGCGACCTGATGACAGGGTCGGGTCAGACCACGCTGGACAGCTCCGGCCTGGGCACATTTGAGGTTACCTGGAAGGCACGCACCGAAGCGGCCGAGGGCAAGACCAGCCCGGAAGAACTGATCGCCGCAGCGCACGCGAGCTGCTTCTCGATGGCGTTCAGCAATATGCTCGCGCAGGCAGGACATGCTCCGGAAGAAGTCAACACCAAAGCCGACGTGACGTTCGTCCCCGGCACCGGCATCACCGGGAGCCACCTGACCATGTCCGCAAAGATCCCCGGCATCTCCGAAGAGGAATTCCAGAAGATCGCCGGCGAAGCCAAGGTTGGCTGCCCGGTTTCCGGCGCGCTGGCCAGCATCGATATCACCCTGGACGCTACCCTGCAGTCCTGATCCAGCCAGGCAGCTGCCGCGTTCGCTATGAACGCTGAAGGCTCCTGAAACAGAGAAGGCCCTGCTCCCGCCCGGACTGACCGGGAGGAGCAGGGCCTTCTCTGTTCTGTTGGTGCGGGACAGGCCTAGTCGGCGTGCCGGCGGGCCGGAAGCGGCGCAGGCTTCAGGCGACGGTAGCCTTCGCGGACCGGGGGCTTATCCGTGGGCAGCTCCTGGATCATTTCCTTGAGCGCACCGATCCCGTATTCCAGCTGGGGGTCCCTGCCGGCGGCATAAGCATGCGGCGGGTAGAGCACTTCGATGTCGGGATCCACGCCGTAGTTTTCCACGGACCAGCCCACGCCGCCACCGAACCAGGTGGCGTACCGCGGCTGGGTCACGCCGGTGCCGTCGGCCAGGGAGAACCTGTTATCGATCCCCACCACGCCGCCCCACGTGCGCGTGCCGATCACCGGGCCGATCCCCCGCAGCTTGGAAACCTGGGTGATGATGTCGCCGTCGGACCCGGCGAATTCATCGGCGAGGATGATCACCGGACCCCGCGGTGCGTGGTGCGGGTAGGTGCGCGGCGCTTCGCCGCGAGGCATGCTCCAGCCGGTGACCTTCCGGCCAATCAGTTCCGCAACCAGCTGGGACGTGTGGCCGCCACGGTTCCGGCGGACATCCACGATGAGTCCGTCCAGGGCAGTTTCGGTGTCGAGGTCGCGGTGCAGCTGCGCCCAGCCGTTGGCCATCATGTCCGGGATGTGCAGGTACCCGTAGCGGCCGCCGGAGGCCTCCCGGACGATCCCGCGGTTCGCGGCCACCCACTCCTGGTAGCGCAGCCGTTCCTCGTCCTTGACCGGGATCACAGCGATCCGCCGCTGCTCCCCTGCCTCGGCGCCGTGCCCGGATCCGTTGCGCAAAGTCAGCTCCACAGCCCGTCCGGCAGCGCCCACCAGCTGCATCGCGGGGCTCACCGCGGCGGACAGCGGCACACCGTCTATGGCCAGTAGTACGTCCCCTGCCATCGCGGCAGCGCCGGGCCGGGTCAGCGGCGATGTGGCCAGCGGGTCCGAGGACTCGCCGGCAAGGATGCGGGTGATCTCCCAGCCGGCCGCAGTGAAGGCGAAGTCCGCGCCGAGGCGTCCCTGGCCATTGCTGCCGTTTTCCGTGACCGCTGCCGGCCGGACGTAGGCGTGCGAGGTGCCCAGTTCCCCGTGCAGCTCCCAGAGCAGGTCCACCAGGTCGTCGTGGGACCCCAGCCGGTCAACGATGGGCCGGTAGCGCTTGTGGATCGACTCCCAGTCCTGTCCTGCCATGTCTTCGGCCCAGAAGAAGTCGCGCTGCAGGCGCCAGGCTTCGTCGAACGCCTGGCCCCAGACGCTGAGCGGATCCATCATCACGCGGACCCGGCCCAGGTCCACCTTGACCAGCTGGCCGGATTCCTCATCGGCTTTGGCAGCAGAAGGAACCACACTGACCTGCTTGTCGTTGACGAGCACCACCTTCTTGCCGTCGCCGGAGAGCCGGTAGCTGTCCAGAGCCTCCACCAACGTGGCGGACTTCCGGCGGGCCAGGTCGAACCGGACCAAGCTGGGGCGGGCGTCCTTGTCTTCCTGGCTGGCTTTGCCGTCGCCGGTGACGCCGGCCAAGGCCCAGTCCAGCCACAGCAGCGCGCCTTCGGTTGACGTCAGTGACGTGTAGTTGCCCTGGGGTACGGGAACGCCGATGACACGGTGCGCCAACCCGGCGGGATCAACGCGAACCGCACTCACTGGTGCGGGGCCCGCCGCGGCGTCTGCCTCCACGCCGTCCGTACTGTCCGTGCCGTCCGCACTGTCCGCGCTTGCGGCAGGTGCCAGGTCAACAGCAGGGCCAAACGGCGACGGCGTCGTGGCCGCCAGTGCCACCAGGTACGGCTTGATGGGGCTGGGGAAGGACAGGTCGAACGAGTGCCCGTCGTAGACCGGATCAAAGCTGCGGTTGGACAGGAATGCCAGGAACTTTCCGTCCGGCGTGAACCTTGGGGACATGTCGCAGAAACGGCCGTCGGTGACGTCGACGATGCCGCCCGCCAGGTCCGTGGCGTTGGCGAGCCGGAGGCGGCTCCGGGAGCCGAACGAGGTGACGGGTTCGGACCATGCCAGCCACTGCGAGTCTGGGGACCACGCGAGTTCCGCGATGGTGCCCTCGCCGATGCTGGTGACCAGTGAAAGGTCCCCGGTGGCCGTGTCCGCCACATAAATGTCGCCGAAGGAGGTTCCCACGGCAATCCACCGGCCATCGGGGCTCGTCTCCAGGGCGCTGGCGCGTGACGGCTTGGGAAAAGCGATGCGAGTCAGGCCTGACGGCCCTGGGTTGGCGGCGGATTCCGCCGGGCTGTGGGCCACGCTGGCCGGGTGTTCGCCCGCCGGGGAGTCATCCTGCACCGGGACCACGACGTCGGCAGCCACCGCAGCGGATGATGCCGCCGCGGGAACGGGCCGGGGCAGTGGCGCTTCCGCTTGGTCCCTATCCGCTGCGGCGGGTGCGGCGGCGGGGGCGGCCGTAACGGCGGGAACCACAGTGTCGGGCACCGGCGCGGCAATCTCCTTGATGAAGATCGCCTCCACGCCGTCGTAATCTGCGACATAGGCGAGGCGGCCGCCGTCGAGCGGCCTGGGGAGCCGCGCGCGGACGCCCGAGGTGGCCTCAACGACACGGGACGGGCCGTCCTTGTGGCGGAGCCAGTGAAGAGTGCCGTGGGCCTCCACGACGCTGGCAGAGCCGGTGGCATCCGGCACCACCGCGCCCAGGTGTTTGGAGGTTTTCAGCAGGCCCGGGCGGCGCGACTGCGACGCGGAGCCCAGCGAGATGTCCAGCCGTACCGCAGCGGACGACAGATCGTGCAGGATCCAGAGTTCACCTGCAGATTCGAAGATAACCCGCTTGCCGTCGGTGGACGCGTGCCGGACGTAGAAGTCCTCGTGGTCCGTGTGGCGTCGGAGATCGCCGCCGCCGGGCAGCACCGAGTACAGGTTTCCGTAACCCTCGTGGTCTGACAGGAATGCGATGCGCCCGTCCACCCACAGCGGATCTGCGAGGTTTCCGTCCAGGTGGGGAACCAGGCGCTCGAACTCGCCGTTTCCGTCGGCGTCAATCCAGAGCTTGCCCGCAGTGCCGCCGCGGTACCGCTTCCACCAGGCCGGTTCACGGGAGAGCACGCTGGCCAGGACAACCGGCCGCTCGTCCCCAACTTCCGGGCCGAAGGCTACGGATTCGACGGGCCCAAAGGGGAGCTCCTCAGCCGACCCGCCGTCGACCGGGACGCTGTAAGCGTAGGTATGCCGGCTTTCAGCCTGGCGGAACGCGCTGGTCACCACTACGTCGCCGGCGGCGGTGAAGCCTTTGACCTTGGTTGTGGCGTGGCCGAAATACGTCAGTTGCCGGTAGCCACCGCCGTCCACCTCCGCCGAGACCACTTCCGGTGCTGTTCCCTGGATCACAGTCCAGACCAGGCGCTTGCCGTCAGGCGTAAACCGCGGATTCCGGACGGGCAGCTGCAGTGACGACACCCGCCATGCGCGGCCGCCATTGAGTGGTGCGATCCATACGTCGTCCTCTGCCACAAACGTGACCTGATCGCCGTGGACATGCGGAAACCGGAAGTAGCTCGAAGAAGTCATCGTTCGATCATAGTCAACTCCCGGTACGGTCCGAGGGAGGTACCGGCGGCGTGCGGGCCGTGGTGAGATGGATCATGCGCATCGTTATAGCAGGAGCCTCAGGGCTGATCGGGACCCACTTGTCCGCAACGCTGCGATTGGCCGGCCATGACGTGACCGCCCTCGTCCGGCGCGAGCCCACATCCGCGGCCGAAGTCCGTTGGGACCCGGCAGCGCAACGGTTGGACCCCCAGGCGTTGGCCGGAGCGGACACCGTGATCAACCTCGCCGGTGCCGGGATCGGGGACAGACCCTGGACCAGGCGCCGAATCGACGAATTGTTGACTTCGAGGTTGGCTGCCACCGGCACTCTGACCGCAGCCATGGCCAAGCTTGACCACCCGCCACGCACATTTATCAGCCAGTCGGCGTCCGGGTACTACGGCGATTCGGGGTCCGCCCAGCTCCGGGAGGCTGCGTCGCCGGGTTCGGGCGTTCTGTCCCGAATCTGCGTCGATTGGGAGGCCGCCGCGCATCAGGCGCCGCCCGGTGTCCGCGTGGTCACCCCACGCACCGGCGTTGTCCTTAGCCCCGCAGGTGGCGCTCTGGGCCCGATACTGCCGCTGCTTCGCCTCGGACTGGGCGGACCACTCGGCCACGGCAGGCAGTACTGGCCGTGGATTACGCTTCCGGACGTCGCCACGGCCCTTATGTTCCTCGCCGACACCGGGTTGCACGGACCGGTCAATGTCTGTGCCCCTGAAAGCGCTGACGTCAACGCATTGATCGGTGCGCTGGCATCCGCGCTCCATCGGCCGGCATTTTTCCGGGTACCGTCGCCGGCCCTGCACCTGGTTATGGGGCAGCTGGCCGACGAACTTATCCTGTCCAGCCAGCGGATGGAACCGGCGGCCCTGGAGGCAGCCGGCTTCACGTGGCAACACCCGTCACTGGCCGAGGCCGCAGCCTGGGTGGCCGGCAGGCACTGAGCCTCGGCAAACGTGCTGGACCAACGCGCTGAGGCAACCGTCAGGAGCCCGGGAGGACGTCCGTAATCCGCCAGCGGCCGTTGACCGAGACCAGCACCAGCCGGAGGTTCCGTGCCGCGACCGGCGCGCCCGTCGCCACGGCTGTTCCGGACGTGTCCCTTTCCTCATAGGGCGACGTGGCTGACGTGACGCCAACAACAACCTGGCCGGGTGGACTGCCGGGCTCGACCTGCAGGTTCGATACGGAACTGGTGAAGCCAGCCAGGACGTGGCCGGACCCCTGGAGCTCAGCCTTGAGGCCTGCATCCGCGGCAGAAGCCGTAGAACCCGGGGCATTAACGAGATCCAGCAGCTCCAAACGGCCGGAACTGAAGGCCAGGGACCTCACAGCTGCCAGTCCCCGGACTGCCTCGAGCGGATCGGCCGAATCCAGCTGCGCCGCGGCGACGGCCGGGACGCCTGCCGCCGCGAGCATGGTGTCCACCTCTCCGGTATCCGCACTCTCCGCCTCCGCCGGTCCACGGGTCCGGTCTCCGGCAGCCACCGCCTCTGGTCCAGCTGGGAAGGCCCACGGTCCGCCTGCCCCAAAGGCGCCGGCGGCCCAGATAGCGCCTGCAAGGATGGCAACGGCTCCCAACGCCAGCAGCACGGTGCCCCGGTTGCGTCCGGCCCTTCCCGCACGCCCAACTTGCCGGTTCGCAACGGCGTCCACCGACTTCCGGGACGGCACAGCCCGACGATTCGCCCCGGGGATCGGTTCTTGATCGTTCGGGCCAGATTCCACGGCATGCCTGCCGCGCGGCGCCCTCTGTTCACCACCGACCGCCTGGACCGGCGCGGCCTGAGTGCCGGCCGCTCGCGCCCGGGCCTCCGGTACGTGGAGCATTGGCTCGCGAACCACTGGCATCTCCCTTTCGTCCGCAGCCGGGAACGGAAGGATCTGCCGAGCCCCCACCAGCCCGGACCACCGCGACGTCGAGATCCGGCGCCGCCAGGCCTGGAGACCACGCCGGAGCGCGCCGTCGGGACGTTCCGGGACGCGGCGCCGCGTCAGCAGTTGCGGAATGACCGTGGCGTGGACCGAGGACGCGAGGTCCACCGGCAGCGGCGGGGCACTGCGGTAGACCGCCGTCGCCAGTTCAACAGCTGTGGGCCGCAGCCGCCGGTCCTCATTAAGGCCCGCTTCCAGGGCAGCGGCCAGCTCGGCAGGAACGTCCGGGAGCAGGAGCGAGAGGGGCGGGCGGTCGGCAGTCCGGCGTGGCGGCTGGCCCGTGAGGCAATACCACCCCAGCGCCGCCACCGAGTAGACGTCGCGTTCCGGCTGCAGCCCGGCCCGCACTGCGTCCACCGGTGCCGGATCCATAAACCCCGCAGTGCCATGGTCCGGCACTGCTGAAACATCACCCACCATCCTGGCAATGCCGACGTCGGACAGCATTGGCTTGCCGTGCCCTGTGAAGAGGACGTTCCCGGGCGAGACGTCACCGTGGGTGAACCCCTGGCCGTGCAGGTAGCCAAGTACCTGGGCAAGAGGGGTGAGCACCGTGACCGTCTCCCCGATGGTGAGCTTGCCCCTGCTGCCGACCAACTCTCCGAGGGAACCGCCAGGTGCGTAATCCAGCAACAGCCCTATTGACCCTCCGCCCGACCCCGCTGATCCCGCCGGACGGTGAAGACGGACGGCGTCGTGCGCCTTGATGAGGTGCTGGTGGCCGAGGACAGAGAGAATACGGATTTCACGGCGGATGGATTCCTCGGCCTCGCCGGGCTCCCTGTCTTCACCCGGACCGGGCGCCCCGGCGCGCCCTTCACCAAGGCATTTCAGGGCAAACTCCCGGCCGGATCTTTCTTCGGATACCAGCCACACTGTTGAACTACCGCCACGGCCCAACATGCGGCCCACAAGGAAACCTGGAACCACCGGGGCAGTGAAATCATCCATGACTCATGTCTAGCGGAATCCGGGAATGCCTGCAGAAGTTATCCACAGGCCACGGGCTTACACTGGATCCGCCGGTGGCATGAGAGGTCCGCCACTATAGCCGGATCCCTCGCGGATCGGGGTCTAAGCTGGACGGCATGACTCTTGAGTTTTCACAGGTGGGTCTCGCCCCGGATTTCGTTGACTACACCCGCGGCTGGGATCTGCAGCGCGTGATCCACAGCAAGGTCGTCGCAGCCGAGGCGCCCAGCACCGTCCTCATCCTTGAACATGCCGCCGTCTACACAGCCGGCAAGCTCACGGAAGAGCACGAGCGCCCGTTGGACGGTACGCCTGTTGTCGCGGTGGACCGCGGCGGCAAGCTGACCTGGCACGGCCCCGGCCAGCTAATCGCGTATCCGATTCTCAAGCTGAAGAACCGGTCAGGCATCCGAGACTATGTTGAGCGGCTTGAAGCGGTCATGATCGCCGTAATTGCCGACTATGGCATCAACGCTGAGCGCATCAAGGGACGGGCCGGGGTGTGGATCACCGCTGACAGCAAAGGCCCGGACCGGAAGATTGCAGCGATCGGCATCCGCGTCCTGGACGGGGTCACAATGCATGGCGTCGCCATTAACTGCAACAATGATCTGGCGCCTTATGCCCAGATCATCGCCTGTGGCATCACCGACGCCAGCGTCACCACAATGTCCATCGAAACCGGCAGGAACATCGCCCCGGGCGATATCGCTGACCGGTTCATGGAAGAATTTCGCAAGCACGAAGAAGCACTCGTTTCAATCCCTGAGGGAGCACTCCTGTGACACTGGCACCAGAAGGCCGGAAGCTGCTGCGCGTTGAGCAGCGGAACTCTGCAGTACCTGTGGAGCGGAAGCCGGAGTGGATCAAGGCGAAGGTCCAGATGGGTCCGGAGTATGTCCAGCTTAAGAACCTGGTCAAGAAGGAAGGCCTGCACACGGTGTGTGAGGAGGCCGGGTGCCCGAACATTTTTGAGTGCTGGGAAGACAAGGAAGCCACGTTCCTGATCGGCGGGTCCGAATGCACGCGCCGCTGTGATTTCTGCCAGATCGACACGGGCAAGCCGTCCCCGGTGGACATGTTCGAGCCCACGAAGGTGGCCCGCTCGGTCCTGGCCATGCAGCTGCGTTACGCCACCGTGACGGGGGTGGCCCGGGATGATCTGGCCGATGAGGGTGTGTGGCTCTATGCCGAGACGGTCCGGAAGATCCACGAGCTGAACCCGGGTACCGGCGTCGAACTGTTGATCCCTGACTTCTCCGGCAAGCCCGAGCACATCGCGGCGATCTGCGATTCCAAGCCCGAGGTCTTCGCTCACAACGTCGAGACCGTGCCGAGGATTTTCAAGCGGATCCGGCCGGCGTTCCGGTATGAGCGGTCCCTGGATGTCATCACGCAGGGCCGGGCCCTGGGCATGGTGACGAAGTCGAACCTGATCCTGGGCATGGGCGAGACCCGTGAGGAGATCTCCGAGGCGCTGCGGGACCTGCATGAGGCCGGCTGTGACCTGATCACCATCACCCAGTACCTGCGCCCGTCCGAGCGGCACCTGCCGGTGGACCGCTGGGTCAAGCCGCAGGAGTTCGTGGACCTGCAGGACGAGGCCAAGGAGATCGGCTTCCTCGGCGTTATGTCCGGCCCGCTGGTCCGTTCCTCCTACCGGGCCGGCCGGCTCTGGGCCACCGCGATGCGCAAGAAGGGCTGGGAAATCCCCGCCCAGCTCGCGCACATCGAATCCTCCGGCAGCACCCGCCAGGAAGCCAGCTCACTGCTCGCCGCACATTCCTAAGCCGTAGTTTGGTATCCCTGGGGGCCGGCACTGGACATTCTCCGGCGTCCGGCCCTCAGGCATAAATCACGTAGAATTGAGGAACTATGGCGAACTCCCCTGATTCCAGTAACAGCACTCCGGCGGCCTCTGACGCCCCGAAGCGTGGCCTCTTCTCGCGCAAGCCAAAAGAAGCAAAGGTCAAGAAGCCCAGCCGGCTCAAGCAGATCGGCGAAGTCTTTAACATGACTCGCCGCCATGATCCCATGGTCCCGTGGCTGATGCTGCTGGTTTTCCTGGGAGTTGTGGCTGTCAGCTTCCTGGTGGGTTTTTGGCTGGAAAACTGGATCACCGGCCTGCTCATCGGCATTCCGTTGGGCCTCCTCGGCGCCACCCTGATTCTCTCGCGTCGTGCCGAACGCGCCGCCTTCGCCCAGATCGAGAACCAGCCGGGAGCCTCAGGCGCGGCACTGGGCACGCTCAAGCGCGGCTGGATCACCGAGGACCAACCGGTCGCCGTAAACCCCCGCACGCAGGACGCCGTTTTCCGCGCCGTCGGACGTCCCGGCGTCGTCCTTGTCAGCGAAGGCCCCACCATCCGAGTTAAGCCGATGCTCGACGCGGAGCGTAAGCGCCTTGCCCGCATCCTCCCGAACGTTACGGTCCACTTGATCGAAAGTGGGAAGGGTGAGGGTCAGGTCCCCATCAGCCAGGTAGCGAAGAAGATGGGCAAGCTCAAGAACGAACTGACCAAGCTGGAGGTGAATGCGGTTTCCAAGCGCATTTCCTCGCTGGGCAACCGCCTCCCGATTCCCAAGGGCATCGACCCCTACAAAGCGCGTCCCAACCGCGGACGCTAGGACTCTTGAACCGCCCTGGTTCCGGCTCGCCGGAACCAGGGCGGTTTTTGTCTGCCGGACGCCGCCCACCAGGCGGGCACATTGATTGGAAGTAGCTACATGACGATTCCCGTGAAAACCCTCGTTATCCGGACCTTCCGCGTCCTGGCGGTGGCCGAAGGCTTCAGCTGGGCTGCGCTCCTGGCGGGCATGTACTTCAAGTGGATCGCCAAGACCACCGAACTGGGCGTGGAGATCGCCGGCCCCATCCACGGTGCGCTGTTTGTGGGCTACGGCATCGCCGCCGTCGCCCTCTGGCGGCTCCAGCGGTGGCCCTTCGTGGTGGCCCTGTTCGCGGGACTGTCGGCAGTGTTCCCGTTCGCCACTGTCGCGTTCGAACGCTGGGCCGGAAAGCGCGGCTACCTGACGCCACGCATGCCCGTTCCTGCCGAGACAAAGGAAACGGCGGGGGTCTGATCCCGCACAGCCCTGGATTCCGCGCCACGAGGAGCCGGCAAACCGCCGTCGCCAGGCTCCTGGTTGCTGCTAGCGCCGGACGAGGACAGTATTCATCGCCTTGTCGTGCAGTCCCCGCTGGTCCGGATCGAAAATTACCGCAGGAATGACCAGGCACAGCAGCACTGACCTCACCGCGGCAGCCATCGGGCCAGCGGGTCCGCCACCCAGGCGCAGCACATGGATCCCGGCCACGCGGTGGCCGATGCTGTAACCAAGGGTGCC
This sequence comes from Pseudarthrobacter lactosi, assembly GCF_055412785.1. Lineage (NCBI taxonomy): Bacteria > Bacillati > Actinomycetota > Actinomycetes > Micrococcales > Micrococcaceae > Pseudarthrobacter > Pseudarthrobacter lactosi. The sequence goes on along the minus strand of NZ_JBVAYS010000001.1, from coordinate 95,289 downwards.
CACGAGCAGTATCTGTTCAGCGGCGAATACCGCCAGCGTGGCCCAGGCGTCACCGCCAAAGGCAAAATTGCTGATCAGCAGGGCAATCCCCCAGTCAAGAATGATGGCGAGAATGCGCCTGCCGGCCCTGGCCATGGAGCCGGAACCGGATTCGGGCATTCCCAAGCGCTCCCCCGGGTACCTTGAGATGCCGGACGTATCCGGTCCGCTGAGCCAGGAGCCAATGTCATTGCGATCTACCACCGTCCAAGCTTACCGACTCACCGCCGACCACAGAGTGGAAACCGTTGGACCGCACTCCGGACACCGGATAGCGTTACCTGTTCAGGACAATTCTGTAACCTGAACAGGGCATTCTGTAACCTGCCCGAAACAATGTGGACACTGACGGGAAATGACGTGTCCCTAGGCTGATAGCAGTTTCAAGCAATACCTGCCAAGCAGGGAAACTTGGTTTCCCTGCCCTTCGGATTGCGCTGGATCAGTTGGCTTGCCAGCCAGTTATTACATATGCGTAAGGAGCATAGATGTTCAAGACTGCGGACGAAGTCCTCAAGTTCATCAAGGACGAAGAAATTAAATTCGTCGATATCCGCTTCACCGATCTCCCGGGTGTGCAGCAGCACTTCAACGTGCCGGCAAAGAGCGTCGACGCGGACTTCTTCATCAACGGCCAGCTCTTCGATGGTTCCTCCATCCGCGGTTTCCAGGGCATCGCCGAATCCGACATGCAGCTGATCCCGGACGTTACCACCGCATTCCTGGACACCTTCCGCATGGAGAAGACCCTTGCGCTGAACTTCTCCATCGTGAACCCCCGCACAGGGGACCCTTACCACCGCGATCCCCGTGGCGTAGCCGAAAAGGCTGAGGCCTACCTCGCCTCCACAGGCATCGCCGACACCGCGTTCTTCGCTCCGGAAGCCGAATTCTTCGTCTTCGACAACGTCCAGTACCAGTCCTCCCCCGAGGGCAGCTTCTACAAGATCGACTCCGAAGAAGCGCACTGGAACACCGGCCGCGAAGAAGAGGGCGGAAACCTCGGCTACAAGACTCCCATCAAGGGCGGCTACTTCCCGGTTTCCCCCACCGACAAGCAGGCTGACCTCCGTGACGCCATGTGCGTCGCCCTGGATGAGGCAGGCCTCGAGGTCGAACGCAGCCACCACGAGGTAGGCTCCGCCGGCCAGGCTGAAATCAACTACAAGTTCACCACCCTGACCCACGCCGCAGACGACCTGCAGAAGTTCAAGTACGTCGTCAAGAACACGGCCGATGCCTGGGGCAAGTCCGTGACCTTCATGCCGAAGCCGGTCTTTGGCGACAACGGTTCGGGCATGCACTGCCACCAGTCGCTGTGGACCAACGGCGAGCCGCTGTTCTACGACGAAAAGGGCTACGCCGGCCTGTCCGACATGGCCCGCTGGTACATCGGTGGCCTGCTGAAGCACTCCTCAGCCGTCCTCGCCTTCACCAACCCGACGGTGAACTCCTACCGCCGCCTGGTCAAGGGCTTCGAAGCTCCGGTCAACATGGTGTACTCGCAGGGCAACCGCTCCGCTGGTATCCGTATCCCCATCACGGGCTCCAACCCCAAGGCAAAGCGCATCGAGTTCCGCGCTCCGGACCCCTCGTCCAACCCGTACCTGGCCTTTGCTGCCCAGCTGATGGCCGGCATTGACGGCATCCGCAACCGCATCGAACCGCCGGCTCCGATCGACAAGGACCTCTACGAGCTGCCCGCCGAAGAAGCCAAGGACATCCCGAAGGCTCCGGGTTCGCTGGAAGAGGCACTGGAGGCCCTGCGCGAGGACAACGAGTTCCTGCAGGCCGGTGGCGTGTTCACCCAGGACCTGATCGACACCTGGATCGAGTACAAGTACGAGTACGAGATCCGCCCGCTGTCCCTGCGCCCGAACCCGTACGAGTTCGAGCTGTACTACGGCGTCTAGCCAGATCCGCGGCTGAACCCGTTCAGTCCGCCAATAAGTCCGCCCGGGCCGCCAGCATCAGTGCTGCGGCCCGGGCGGACTTTTTTGTCCCAAAGGTGGAGGCTGGCTCCAGACGTGCTGAGACCAGGAACCAGCCCCCTGACATGTGCTCCCCGAGACGAAGACTTTTCAAGCCTTCCCCCCAACAAGGTTTGAAGAACACCGCCAATCCACATGATCGGTCAATGCGGGGCCGGAGGCAATGCCCGGCCGCCGTGTCTGGGCGAATTATCCCTTAAAGCTCCGGTACATGGTCCGTTGCGGTCCGGAACTGCCGCCCAGGTACTGCCCCTGGTCCGCAAAGCCGGCAGTCCTGTACGCGGCCAGCCCGGCGGGGTTGGTTTCGTTGACGGAAAGCACGACGCCGGCTTCGCGGGTTCCACGCCTGGCGGTCAGTTTCGCGGCGGCCTCCACTGCGGACGACGCCGCCAGCGGTCCCAGGCCTTGCCCCTGGTGGCGCCTGTCGATCAGGAAACCGCGTAGCAGCCATGCAGAATCCTCGTCCGGCCAGCCAGCCAAGCGCGCGGCACCGGCCTGGAGGGTCAGCACGCCAACGGCGTAGCCCGCAGCCTCAACAACATAGGGGAACCGCGAATCCTCCTCCAGTCCCGCCAGGACCATGCGGAGCGGGTCACCAACGAAGCTGCTTTGTCCTGGCCCCAGTTCAAGGTTGGCTACCTCACCCAGCTGGATGGCAAGGGCATCACCGTCGAGGTCATCCAGGGCGATGAGCCATACCGAATCTACCCGGGTTTTCAGGTCGGCTGTCCGTCTGATCCGTCGGGAGCCCCGTCCTCGGCCGGTGGACCGGCAGGGTCCATCCAGAGGACCTCCCACAGGTGCCCGTCCGGGTCCTGGAAACTGTGGTTGTACATAAAGCCGTAGTCCTGGACCTCCTGCGACGGGGCGCCGCCGGCGGCCAACGCCTTGCGTACGGTTGCGTCGACGTCTTCTTTGCTGTCCACCGAAAAGGCCATGATGGCCTCGGTGGAACTGGTCGCCTCGGCCACGTCCCTGGAGGTGAAGGTCTTGAAGAAGCCCTCTACCAGGAGCATGACAAAGGCGTTGTCGTTGATGATCATGCAGGTCGCGTTCTCGTCGGTGTAGTCCGGGTTGAACGAGAAGCCCAAAGCGGTGAAGAAATCGACGGACCGTTTCAGGTCCTTAACGGGCAGGTTCACGTAAATTTGCGTTGCCATGGCCCCCAACCTAGCACCGCACCTCTCCGGCTGTCTGCAGCCTTCCGGGCAGGACCCAAACAGCCGCTAATGGCCGTAGAAGGCCTTCTCGAACACGCCCCGGGCTCGCCGGCTGAGACGGAGGTAGTCCTCTTCCAAGGCGGCCGCGTTGCCTGGTTCGTAGCCGCACCAGCGGGCCACCGCCTCCAGGTCCCCTCGTGCGGATGGCAGCATGTCCGAAGCCCTGCCGCTCCAGATGACGTTGGCGGACCTGATCCGGCTGGCGAGCCGCCAGGCGTCGGCCAGCAGCTTCGCTTCAGCAGCGGAGAGCAGGTTCAGTGAAGCCGCCGCTTCAAGGGCCTCCACCGTGGACGTTGTCCGCAGTTCCGGGTGCTTGGCCGCGTGCTGGAGCTGAAGCAGCTGTACCAGCCACTCGACGTCGCTCAGTCCCCCACGGCCAAGCTTCAGGTGGCGTGCAGGGTCGGCGCCGCGCGGCAACCGCTCCGCTTCCACCCGCGCTTTGACCCTCCGCACCTCCCGGACATCCTGCTCCGAAATCGTCTCCGGGTATCTGATCGGGTTGATAAGTGCCAGGAAGTCCTCGGCCAGGGCGTCGTCGCCCGCCATGGGCCGGGCCCGCAGCAGCGCCTGCGCTTCCCAGATCAACGACCAGCGGCGGTAATATTCGGCGAACGAATCGAGGGAGCGGACCATGGCGCCGTTTTTGCCTTCGGGCCGAAGATCGGCGTCCATCTGCAGCACCCGTTCGGCCATAATGGCCGGTTTGAGCGGCTGGGTGAGCAGGCTGGAGACCTTGGCCACAATCCGGGCCGCCTGATCCTGTGCTTCCTCGTCGGTAAAGCCCGGCAGTGCGCGGTGCACGTACATCACGTCGGCATCAGAGCCGTAGCCGATCTCGCGGCCACCCTGCCGGCCCATGGCCACCACCAGCAGCGCGGTCTTCAGCGGTCCCTCGGTGGAGACGATGCCTTCGGCCACACGCAGGGCGCCAAGCACCGCTGCCCGGTCGGTGTCCGCCAGCGCAGCGCCCACCTGGTCCTGGTTGAGCATCCCGGCAGAATCGGCGATCGCGATCCGGAGGATCTCCCGGCGCCTGATCAGCCTGATCAGCCTGATGGCGTTTTCCGGGTCCGAGTGCCGCGACATCTTGGCCGTGATCTCCTGCCATTGGGCTTCAAAGCCCAATGGCACAAGATCCTTGTTGGTGCCCAGCCATGCCACCGATTCCGGCGACACCTCCAACAGGTCAGCAATCAGCCGTGAATTGGAGAGCACGTTGCATAGCCGTTCGGCCGCGGCGGTGGAATCACGGAGCATGCCCAGGTACCAGTGGGTGGTGCCAAGGGCCTCGCTGACGCGCCGGAAGGCGAGCAGCCCGGCGTCGGGATCAACGCCTTCGGCGAGCCAGTCCAGCAGGACGGGCAGCAGCTGGCGTTGCAGGGCTGCCCGCCGGCTGACACCGGCCGTGAGCGCCTCGATGTGCCGCATCGCCCCCTGTGGGTCGCGATAGCCCAGCGCGGCGAGGCGGCCCTGGGCGGCTTCAGGCGTCAGCCTGGCGTCCTCGCTGCTGAGTTTGGCCGCAGTGTTAAGCAACGGACGGTAGAAAATTCGTTCGTGCAGTTCACGGACAGAGCGTTTGGTCTTCTGCCAGGTGGCCAGCAGCGAAGCCGGTGGCGGCCTGTCATTGGAGAAGGGGCTGAGCACTGCCTTGGCGAGGGCGCGCTGCGCCGCCTCGCTGACGGGCATCAGGTGCGTCCGCCGGAGCTGGAACAGCTGGATGCGGTGTTCCAGGAGGCGAAGGTATCGGTACGCGTGATCGAAAGCGGCGGCGTCGGTGCGGCCGATATAGCCCCCGGCCGAGAGTGCCGCGATGGCCGCGGTGGTATCCCGGCGCCGAATGGTTTCGTCGGATTTTCCGTGCACCAGCTGGAGCAGCTGGACAGTGAACTCCACGTCCCTGAGCCCGCCGCGGCCAAGCTTAATCTGCCGCTGTTCTTCCGCAGCCGGGATATGTTCCGTAACCCGGCGTCGCATCGACTGCACGGACTCCACGAACCCTTCACGCCCCGCGGAGCTCCAGATCAGTGGGGCCACCGCATTTTCGTAGCGCTCCCCCAAGTCCCTGTCACCGGCGATGGTCCGCGCCTTCAGGAGCGCCTGGAACTCCCAGCTTTCGGCCCAACGCGCGTAATAGCTTTCGTGCGATGCGAGGGTCCGGACCAAGGGGCCGGACTTGCCCTCCGGCCGCAGGTTGGCGTCCACTTCCCAGAGGCCGGGCTCGCGTGCCACCGAGGAGATGGCCCGGGAAATACCGGTGGCCAAGGCTGTGCCGATGGTGTTGGCACGGGCGTCGTCGAGGTCGCCGGCGTCGATCACGTAGATGACGTCGACGTCGGAAATATAGTTCAGTTCCCGCGCACCACATTTGCCCATCCCAATGACGGCCAGGCCAACCGCGGCCACTTCCCCGGCGCTGAACTGCTCAGCGGCCTCGGCACGGGAAACTGCCAGCGCAGCTTCGATCGCGGCCCCCGCCAGGTCAGCGAGCTCAGCCCCGACGGCGGGCATAAAGTCCAGCGGGTCAGCGGCGCACATGTCCTTGACCGCCAGGTCCACCACCCCACGGCGGTAGGCCGACCGCAACGCGGCATAGGCGTCTGTTCCGGTCATTCCCGCCACCGGCCGGGCTGACGCGGGCTCCGCGCGGACGGATTTCAGGAGGACAGAGCGGAGGTGTTCCGGGTCTGCCTGCAATGGCTCGGGACTGGCCGTGACGTCGAAGGCGTCGAGGTGTTCCGGGTGCCGGATGAGGAATTCCCCCAGCGCTTCGGAGGCCCCCAGCACACGGTAGAGCGGCTCGCTGGCCTCCGGATCGGCCGCCGCCAGTTCCCGAAGGCCGGGGTGCTTTTCAATCAGCCGCACCAGTGACTGCAGTGCGGTGTCGGGGTTGGCGGCCAGCTGCAGGCCGGCGAAAATCCTGTCCGGGTCGAGGCCGTCCAGTTCCGGGGCAGCCAGGAAGCGCTCACCCTTCTCCAAGTCACTGAAGCCGGCTGAGATGAGGCGGCGTGCGAGGCTCACCGCCGCCTAGAGGATGCCGAGGTTGCGCTGCAGTTCGTAGGGCGTCACTTGGAGCCGGTAGTCCTGCCATTCGGCACGCTTGTTGCGCAGGAAGTGCTCGAAGACCTGCTCACCAAGGATCTGCGGCATCAGCTCGGAGTCCTCCATGGACCTGATGGCGTCGTGAAGGCTGGCGGGTAGTGGGTCGTGGCCCATGGCACGGCGCTCGGCGGAGCTCAGTGACCAGACATCGTCCTCTGCTGCGGCGGGAAGGTCGTAGCCTTCCTCGATGCCCTTTAGTCCGGCTCCCAGCAGGACGGCATAGGCGAGGTAGGGGTTCGCTGCCGAATCAATGCCGCGGTATTCGATGCGGGCCGACTGGCCCTTGCCGGGCTTGTACAGCGGGACCCGGACCAGGGCCGAACGGTTGTTGTGCCCCCAGCTGAGGTAGCTCGGCGCTTCGCCGCCACCCCAGAGCCGCTTGTAGGAGTTCACAAACTGGTTGGTCACGGCGGTGAACTCAGGGGCGTGCTTCAGGATGCCTGCGATGAACTGCCGGGCGGTTTTGGAGAGCTGGAATTCGGCGCCCGCCTCATAAAAGGCGTTGGTGTCGCCCTCGAACAGCGAGAAGTGCGTGTGCATTCCGGAGCCGGGGTGGTCAGTGAAAGGCTTGGGCATAAAGGTGGCGTAGGTCCCCTGCTGGAGGGCCACTTCCTTGATCACCGTGCGGAACGTCATGATGTTGTCCGCCGTCTGCAGGGCGTCCGCGTAGCGCAGGTCGATCTCGTTCTGGCCGGGACCGGCTTCATGGTGGCTGAACTCCACCGAAATGCCCACGGACTCCAGCATGGTCACGGCCGTGCGGCGGAAATCCTGGGCCACGCCGCCGGGAACGTGATCGAAGTAGCCACCCTCGTCAACGGGTATCGGCGCGCCGTCGGGGCCGGGCTGCTGGGATTTGAGGAGGTAGAACTCGATCTCCGGATGTGTGTAGCACGTAAACCCCATGTCCGCGGCCTTGGCCAGCGTGCGCTTGAGGACATTGCGGGGATCCGCAGCCGAGGGCTCGCCGTCCGGAGTCAGGATGTCGCAGAACATGCGTGAGGTCTGTTCTGTCTCGCCGCGCCAGGGCAGGATCTGGAACGTGGACGGATCCGGCTGGGCCAGCATGTCCGACTCGAACACGCGCGCCAGGCCTTCGATAGCTGAACCGTCGAAGCCGAGCCCTTCCTCAAAGGCGCCTTCAACCTCGGCCGGGGCGAGTGCCACCGATTTGAGTGAACCTACGACGTCGGTGAACCACAGGCGTACGAACCGTACGTCGCGCTCCTCGATTGTGCGCAGGACAAACTCTTGCTGGCGGTCCATGATGGCCTCTTCTCCGGTCAATCGTTTTGCCCCGGGTCCGCGGAAGCGGCGGCCGGCAGCAGTTCACCACCACATTACTAAGCAATCGGCTCCAATGCGGGAGACGGCACCGCACGTAACACAGCGTTAACACGGCAACCAGTGACGGCCGCGGCAACCAGTGGCAAAAATGGCGCCGTCCGGGCCCCAGAATATGACGCGTATCACGGCCCGCCGGCCCGTCCGCAGTGGCTATGACTGCTGCTGCCGCACTACGCTCTTGCCATGGCCTCCACCAATAGCTCTGAGTCAAGCGCGTCCGCTGAAGTACACGCACCTTACGGAAACGGACCTGCACCGGTGCAGGCGCCGTCGTCGGAAGTAAACGCGAAGCCGGTAGCCCGGGTGCGCATCCACCACCTGCAGCAGGCCAAACGGGACGGCAAACGCTTCGCCATGCTGACCGCCTATGAGCAGTACAGCGCGGAGATCTTCGACCAGGCCGGCATCGAGGTCCTCCTGGTGGGCGATTCGGCATCCAACAACGTTTTCGGCAACGAGACCAGCCTGCCGGTCACGGTGGATGAACTCCTGCCCCTCTGCCGCGCCGTGGCACGGTCCGCAAAGCGCGCCCTGGTGGTGGCAGACCTGCCGTTCGGCAGTTACGAAGTATCGGCTCAGCAGGGTGTGGAAACAGGCGTCCGGTTCCTCAAGGAGGGGCGGGCCCATGCGGTCAAGATCGAGGGCGGAAAATACTACGCGGAAACTGTCCGGGCCATGGTCCAGGCGGGCATCCCGGTCATGGCCCATATCGGCTTCACGCCGCAGAGTGAACACGCGCTGGGCGGTTACCGGGTCCAAGGCCGCGGGGATGATGGGCAACGCCTGATTGACGACGCCGTGGCGCTGGCTGAGGCGGGGGCGTTCGCCGTCCTGATGGAAATGGTTCCAGCGGACACGGCAGCCGCCGTTGACGCGGCGGTCAGCGTGCCGACGGTGGGGATCGGCGCCGGCAATGCCACCACAGGGCAGGTGCTGGTGTGGCAGGACATGGCTGGGTTCCGCGGCGGAAGGATGGCGAAGTTCGTCAAGCAGTACGCCGACCTGCGCACCACGCTCAGTGACGCGGCGAAGGCGTACGGCGACGAGGTCCGCTCAGGCGAGTTCCCCGGCCCGGAACACTCCTTTTAGCGACTGACGCGCTCCCCAAGCCCGCCAGGGGCCTCTCGCGCGTCAGTCTTGGTCGTCCTGTTTGTCCCATGCCTCGTTGCGGGCCCGGACCTTTTCGAGGGCATGTTCGGCCTCTTCCCGCGTTTTGTAGGGGCCGATCAGCTGGCTCCAGTCCGAGAGTGCGTCTTCTTCCACCTCGTGGGTGTTCACGTTGTACCAGTACTCAGTCATCGGTGCTCCTCGTTCCGGCTGGCGGGCGCCCGGCCGTGATCCACGTAACTTAAACGTCGATGCGGACAGCTTGGGGCTTCCAGTTACTTGGGCTAATGCGGTGCCTTATATGATCAATCTATGCCTTCCCTAGCCTCGACTGCACCTACCGGCACCCTGACCCGGGGAACCGTCAGCCCGCAGCTCCCCGTCCCCGCGTCCATCCCGCGCCCCGAATACGTGGGCAAGCCGGGACCGGCCAAGTTCACCGGCTCCGAGATCAAATCCGCCGAGACCGTTGAGAAAATCCGGATCGCCAGCCGGATCGCCGCACAGGCAATCGTTGAGGTGGGCACCCACATCAGGCCCGGAGTGACCACCGACCAGTTGGACAAGGTGGGCCACGAATTCCTGCTGGACCACAAGGCCTACCCGTCCACGCTTGGATACCGCGGGTTCCCGAAGTCCCTGTGCTCGTCGCTGAATGAAGTGATCTGCCACGGCATCCCGGACAGCACCGTGGTCCAGGACGGCGACATCCTCAACATCGACATCACGGCTTTCATCAACGGCGTCCACGGCGACACGAACCACACGTTCCTGGTGGGCGACGTGGATGACGAATCACGCCTGCTGGTGGAGCGCACACGGGAATCCCTCAACCGCGCCATCAAAGCCGTGGCCCCAGGCCGGGAGATCAACGTGATCGGCCGCGCCATCCAGTCCTACGCCAAGCGGTTCGGCTACGGCGTGGTGCGGGACTTCACCGGGCACGGCGTCGGCGAAGCGTTCCATACGGGCCTGATCATCCCGCACTATGATGCGGCGCCGGCCTACAATACGGTAATCGAGACCGGCATGGTGTTCACCATCGAACCCATGCTGACCCTCGGCACCGTCGAATGGGACATGTGGGAAGACGATTGGACAGTTGTCACCCGGGACCGAAAGCGCACCGCCCAGTTTGAGCACACCCTGCTGGTAACAGAGGCCGGCGCCGAAATCCTCACGCTCCCCTGAAAATTTTCCGGTCAGCCGTCCGGCCGACCAGCCCGCCCAGCCACGAACGGAACAACATTGGCCAAGAAGGACGAGAAGTCGCACAAGAACGCCCCGCTGATCGGCATTGACATCGGCGGCACGGGAATCAAGGGCGGCATCGTCGACCTGAAAAAGGGCAAGCTCCTGGGTGAGCGGTTCCGCGTGCCAACGCCCCAGCCCGCCACCCCTGACGCAGTAGCCGACGTTGTGGCGCAGGTGGTTGCCGAGCTTTCAAGCCGCCCCGAGGCTCCGGCCGCGGACTCGCCGGTGGGAGTCACCTTCCCCGGCATCATCCAGCATGGCGTAGTCCATTCGGCGGCCAATGTGGACAAGAGCTGGCTCAACACCGATATTGACGCGTTGTTCACCGCACGGCTTGGCCGCCCGGTCGAGGTTATCAACGACGCCGACGCCGCTGGTCTGGCGGAAGCCCGTTATGGAGCGGGCAAGGGTGTGGACGGAACCGTCCTGGTCATCACCCTGGGCACGGGAATCGGCTCAGCATTCATCTTCGACGGCCGCCTCGTCCCCAACGCGGAACTGGGGCACCTGGAGATCGACGGTTTTGACGCAGAGAGCAAGGCCTCAGCCGTGGCCCGTGAACGGGACGGACTGACCTGGGAGGAATACAGCGTGCTGCTGCAGCGCTACTTCTCCCACGTCGAATTCCTCTTCTCGCCCGAGCTGTTCATCGTGGGCGGCGGAATCTCCAAGCGCGCCGACGAATACCTGCCGCACATGAAACTGCGGACCCCGATTGTGCCAGCCGAACTCAAGAATGAGGCAGGGATCGTCGGCGCCGCCGTCGAAATTGCCGTGAAGCATAAGCTCATAAAATAGCCGTGGGCTGACCGGCGCCGAGAGGCAGCCGGGTGCCGGTGGTGGCGGCGGCTTCCCCTCCGCGGCCACCACCGGAGTTTACAGGGGGCTCTTTTCGGAGCTCTTGGCGGACGGCGCCGGGCTTTGCGTGCCTTCTTCCGCTGATTCATGGCGGAGCAGTGCAATGGCGGTCTCGAAGTCCTCAAGGGATTCGAACGCCTGGTACACGCTGGCAAAGCGAAGGTATGCCACCTGGTCAAGCTTCTGCAGCGGACCAAGGATGATCAGGCCAACTTCATGGGCGTCGATTTCGGCTGCGCCGGAAGCACGGATCTGCTCCTCCACCTCCTGGGCGAGGAGCGCCAGGTCATCTTCGCTGACCGGCCGGCCCTGGCAGGCTTTACGCACACCATTGATGACCTTGCTGCGGCTGAAGGGTTCACCCACCCCGGAGCGTTTGATCACCGACAGGCTGGTGGTTTCCACGGTGGTGAACCTGCGGCCGCATTCCGGGCACTGCCGGCGGCGGCGGATGGCCGAGCCGTCGTCGGCCATACGGCTGTCCACAACGCGGGAGTCCGGATTGCGGCAAAATGGACAGTACATGGTGTCCCCTCCCTCGATGTCTTCCGGCGCCGATGTTTCCGGCGCCGGCGGACCTCTGTGTCCCTCAGTTTACGACTACATGTTGCGGAATAACAATCCTGTAATTACCACATGTAGTGGTGACCGCGACCGGCGATGCATTCCCGTCGCGTCAACGGCCTAGCGGAAGCGTGCTGTAACAGCTTCACCGTGCGCCGGCAGGTCCTCGGCACCGGACAGGCTCACAATGTGGCCGCTGACTTCCTGCAGCGCGGCCCGGCTGTAGTTGATGACCTGGATGGCGCGCAGGAAGGTGGTGACATTCAGTCCGGAGGAAAACGCCGCCGTCCCGCTGGTGGGCAGGACGTGGTTGGATCCTGCGCAGTAGTCGCCCAGGCTGACGGGACTGTAGTCCCCTACAAAGATCGCCCCGGCGTTCCGGATCCGGGCTGCTACCGCCGACGCATCCGCGGTCATGATTTCGAGGTGTTCAGCGGCGTAGGCGTCGCATGCGGCGATGCCTTGTTCCAGGTCCTCCACCAGGACCACTCCTGACTGCGGGCCGGACAGTGCCTCAGCTACGCGCGCGGAGTGCTTGGTGCCGGCCGCCTGCCGCTCCAGTTCGGTCCGGACTGCCGCGGCAAGGTCCTCCGAGTCGGTGATGAGCACGGAAGCGGCCTGGGGGTCGTGCTCCGCCTGGCTGATCAGGTCTGCTGCCACGAGGTCAGGTTGCGCCGTTGAATCAGCCAGGATGGCGATTTCGGTGGTCCCCGCCTCGGAATCGATTCCCACCACGCCCTTGACCAGGCGCTTCGCCGTCGCCACAAAAATGTTTCCCGGACCAGTGACCACGTCAACGGGCTCCAACGCGGGCCCGGCGTCATTTGCCTCAACGCCGTACGCGAAGGCAGCGATGGCCTGTGCCCCGCCGATCGCGTAGACCTCGTCGATACCGAGCAGGGCCGCTGCCGCGAGGATGGTGGGGTGCGGCAGGCCGCCGAAGTCTTTCTGCGGCGGCGACGCCAGCGCGATGGACTGCACTCCCGCGGCCAGGGCCGGGACAACATTCATGATGACCGACGACGGATAGACGGCGAGGCCGCCCGGCACGTACAAACCCACCCGTGAGACCGGAACCCAGTTCTGGCTCACCAGCGCGCCGTCGCCGAGTTCGACGTCGAGATCGCGCGGCCGCTGGCCGTCCGCGAAGCGACGGGCGCGGCTGATTGATTCTTCGAGCGCCCCGCGGACCGCCGGATCCAGCTCCGCCAGCGCCCGGGCAAGCGAGGCTGCCGGGACCCGCGGGTGGACCTGCTGGACTCCGTCGAAACGCAGCGCCAGGTCACTAAGGGCGGTGAAGCCGTCCGCGCGGACGGCCTTGATGATGTCCAGGACCTTTTGTTCCGCATCCGCCACGGTGTGCTGCCGCGCACGGGGAACAGCGGCGCGCAAACCGGCAAGGGTCAGGGCCCTGCCGCGAAGATCGACTGTCCGGAAGCTGACAGCGGCGGCAGTAGGGGTGGCTGGAAATTCAGGAGAAATGGTCACCGGTCCATTTTACGCGCCGGGCGCGCTGCCTTCGGCTACCGGCATGCCCGTGCTCCCGGTCCCGCTCCTAAGCAGGTTCACCAGGCTCAGGACAAATACGGACGCGGCAGTAGCGGCCGGCCACAAAACAAGCACGGACAGGGACCGCAGCGAGAACGCAACGCTGGCATTGACCGACGTGTCTGCGGGTCCGCCCCAGAGCTGGCCCGCAAGGACTCCGGTCAGCCACGCGATCAGGGCCCCGCCCAAACCACCCGCCAGGCCGAGGAGAAAGGCCGCCTGCGCATCGCGGCCGCCTTTATCGGTCAGGAAGACTGCCACCAGGCACCCAGCGAACACACAAAGCCCAGCAAGGGTGAGGTCCCTGGGCAGCCATACGTCGGGATTGGTCCCCGCTGCCAGGGCGGGGTCGCGCGTGATCAGGTTCAAGCCGCCCGGGGCGAGCAGCCACCACAACAGGCCGACAGGAACACCACCGGCAGCAGCAGCGGCGAACCATTTCCACGGCAGCACGGCGGACCGGCGGCTGATGTGTTCTCTCATGAAACAAACCTTAACAAATCTCGGAGTGCCCGGTCAGATGACGGGGACAGTCTTGACAGATGACGTGGCGGGTCCAGGGATTCCTCCCTGTCCGGCGGGGACTAATACCCTTAAGGCAGAGACCATTTCAGCCTGCCTTTCCAGGGAGCCCGTTCAAGATGACAGACAAGACGCCGTTCGAGGGCACTTTCAAGGAAATGTTCCGGCGGCATGCGGCCGGGGTCGCCATCATCACCGTGAATTACCAGGGTGAGCCCTACGGCTTTACCGCCACGTCAGTGGCGTCACTTTCCGCACAGCCGCCGCGGTTCACCTTCAACATGGCCCGCAGTTCAAGTTCCTGGCCGGCCGTGGCCAACGCAACCCACCTCGGTGTCCACATGCTGGGCCTGGAAAACCAGGCGCTGGCGGACCGTTTCGCGCGCACCAAGGACAGGTTCGGCGGGGACCACTGGAAACCTGGCCCGCACGACGTCCCGATCCTCAAAGACGTCGCGGGCTGGCTGATCGGCAAGATCCAGATGCGGCTCTCCTTCGAGAACAATGCCGTGGTAGTTGTCGAAGTTGTGGACGGCGAAGTGGGCGACGACGGCTCGCCGCTCCTGTACCACTCCGGCGGCTATGGCCAGCCGGTTCCCCTGGACTACGAGATCTGACCCTAGTTATCCAGGCAGGTTGGGCCCAGGAGCACCTTCAGGTCACCGAAAAGTGACGGACTGGGGTTGACCCTGAGATGAACGGGCAGGCCCATGACTTCCGTCCGGGTGTCCCCCTGCAGGTGCAGCCGGACTTCGGAGTTCCCCCGGTGGTTCCGAAGGACATCGCCTAGTTCGGTGACGACAGCCTCGGTTGCCTTGTGGGTGGGCATCGAAATCAGCACGGGCCCGTTGGTTCCTTCACTGAGGTCCGGAACGGACAGTTCCATGCAGTTCAGCGCCACGGCACCGTCGTCGCGTCGCTGCAGGCGGCCCTTGACCACCACGATCAGGTCCTCGGCTAGGACCGAGGCGATGGGGCCATAGACCTGGCCGAAGAACATCACCTCCATCGAACCGCCGAGGTCTTCGATTTCGGCACGGGCATAGGCGTTGCCACTCGCCTTGGCGATCCTGCGGCTGAGTGAGGTGATCATGCCCGAGATGGTGATGATGGCGCCGTCGTGCGGCCCGTCGTCGCCAATGATTGAAGTGATGGACTGGTCCGCGTGCTGGCTGAGGAGTCCTTCCAGGCCCTGCAGCGGGTGGTCTGACACATACAGGCCGAGCATGTCGCGCTCAAAGGAGAGTTTGTCCTTCTTCTCCCATTCCGGCAGGTCAGGGATCTCGATGCTCAGCGACGCTTCGGATTCGGCCTCTTCGAAACCGGCGAAGAGGTCGAACTGGCCGATCGCTTCGTTTCGTTTGAGGGTAATGACGGAGTCGATAGCCTCTTCATGGATCATCGCCAGCGCACGCCGGTGGTGGTTGAGGGAATCAAAGGCTCCGGCCTTGATCAGGGATTCAATGGTCCGTTTGTTGCAGACCACCGCGGGGACCTTCATGAGGTAGTCCTTGAAGGACGTGTAGGCGCCTTCCTTTTCGCGTGCGGCCACCATGGCTTCGACGGCGTTGACGCCCACGTTGCGGATGGCGCCCATGCCGAAGCGGATGTCGGTGCCTACCGGGGTGAAGTTCAGCGCTGATTCGTTCACGTCCGGCGGCAGCACCGTGATTCCCATGCGCCGGCATTCGTTGAGGTAGATTGCCGATTTGTCCTTGTCGTCACCGACCGACGTCAGCAGGGCAGCCATGTACTCCGGCGCAAAGTGCGACTTCAGGTACGCGGTCCAATAGGAGATCACGCCATACGCGGCCGAGTGGGCCTTGTTGAAGGCATAGTCAGAGAAGGGCAGCAGGATGTCCCACAGGGTCTTAACTGCGGCCATGGAGTAGCCGTTGTCCTGCATGCCCTGGGAGAAGCCTGCGAACTGCTTGTCCAGCTCGGATTTCTTCTTTTTGCCCATGGCGCGCCGCAGGATGTCGGCCTGCCCGAGGGAATAGCCGGCGAGTTTCTGGGCAACGGCCATCACCTGCTCCTGATAGACGATCAGGCCGTAGGTCCCGCCGAGGATTTCAGCAAGGGGTTCCTTGAGCTCGGGGTGGATCGGGATGACTTCCTGGATCCCGTTTTTGCGCAGCGCGTAGTCGGTGTGCGCGTTGGCGCCCATCGGACCGGGCCGGTAAAGAGCCAGCACGGCGGAGATGTCTTCGAAGTTGTCAGGCTTCATCAGCTTCAGCAGGGACCGCATGGGGCCGCCATCAAGCTGGAACACGCCCAGGGTGTCGCCCCGGGCCAGCAGTTCATACGAGGCCACGTCGTCCAGGGCCAGGCTGTCCAGGTCCAGGTCCAGGCCGCGATTGAGCTTGATGTTCTCCAGGGCGTCCGAAATGATCGTCAGGTTCCTCAGGCCGAGGAAGTCCATCTTGATCAGGCCCAGGCCCTCACAGGTGGGGTAATCGAACTGCGTGATCACCTGGCCGTCCTGGATACGACGCATGACCGGGATGACGTCGATGATGGGGTCCGAGGACATAATGACGCCGGCGGCGTGCACGCCCCACTGGCGCTTCAGCCCCTCAATGCCGAGGGCAGTCTCGAAGACCTTCGCGGCCTCGGGATCGCTAGCGATCAGCTGGCGGAAGTCGCCGGCCTCGCTGTAGCGCTTCGAGTCCTTGTTTTGGATGTCGGCGAGCGGGATGTCCTTGGCCATCACGGCCGGCGGGAGCGCCTTGGTCAGCTGCTCCCCCATGCTGAACGGGTAGCCCAACACACGGGAGGAGTCCTTCAGCGCCTGCTTGGTTTTGATGGTGCCGTACGTGACAATCATTGCCACGCGCTCGTCGCCGTATTTCCGGGTCACATAATCGATGACCTCAGACCGGCGACGGTCATCGAAGTCAACGTCGAAGTCAGGCATGGACACACGGTCCGGGTTGAGGAACCGCTCGAAGATCAGGCCGTGCAGGAGCGGATCAAGGTCCGTGATACGCATAGCGTACGCCACCATCGAACCGGCTCCTGAGCCACGGCCCGGACCGACACGGATGCCGTTTTTCTTCGCCCAGTTGATGAAGTCGGCCACCACCAGGAAGTATCCCGGGAACCCCATGGAGGTGATGACTTCGAGCTCGTAGTCAGCCTGGGTGCGGACTTTGTCAGGAACGCCGCCCGGGTACCGGTACTCCAGTCCTGTGGCTACTTCCTTGACCAGCCAGGACGTTTCGTCCTCGCCCGGCGGGCAGGGGAACCGCGGCATGTAGTTTGCGCCGGTGTTGAATGACACGTCGCAGCGCTCGGCGATCAGGAGTGTGTTGTCGCAAGCGTCCGGGTGGTCCCTGAACAGCTCACGCATCTCCTGCGGGGACTTGAGGTAGTAGCCGCTGCCAGAGAACGCGAAGCGGGAGCCGCCGTTGTCATACGACGGTTCCAGCAGCGTGGAACCTGACTGGATGGCCAGCAGCGCCTCGTGTGCCTTCGCGTCGTGTTCGTGCGTGTAGTGCAGGTCGTTGGTGGCCACCAGTGGCAAGTTCAGGTCCTTGGCCAGCCGCAGGAGGTCTCCAGTGACCCGGCGTTCGATGTCCAGGCCATGGTCCATCAGTTCGCAGAAATAGTTCTCCGCACCGAAAATGTCACGGAACTCCGAGGCGGCTTCCATGGCCTCGCGGTACTGGCCCAGCCGCAGCCGGGTCTGGACCTCCCCTGAAGGGCAGCCCGTGGTGGCGATCAGGCCTTCGGAGTATGTGTTCAGGAGCTCACGGTCCAAACGCGGCCATTTGCCGAAGACTGCGTCCAGCGAGCCGATGGACGAGGCCCGGAAGAGGTTGCGCATGCCGACGTTGTTGTAGCTCAACAGCGTCATGTGGGTGTAGGAGCCACCGCCGGAGATGTCGTCCTTGCGCTGGTGTTCCTCGCCCCAGCGGACGCGGCTCTTATCCGTGCGCGCGGTACCGGGGGTGACGTAGGCTTCGACGCCGATAATCGGCTTGATCCCCTGGTCCGTGGCGCGCTTCCAGAAATCGAAGGCCCCGAACAGGTAGCCGTGGTCGGTGGTGGCGAGGGCCGGCATCCCGAGGCGTTCAGTCTCGTTGAAGAGCTCACCCAAGCGGGCCGCGCCGTCCAACATGGAGTATTCGGTGTGGTTATGGAGATGGACGAACGAGGCATTGCTGGAAGTCACCGCACCATTCTAAGCGCTGGCCGGGCGACCATGGCCCAACAACCCAGCCGCTAGGCTTCCCCCGACTCCAGGACTTCGAGGGCAAAGGCCAGATCCTGCGGGTATTCGCTGGTCACGGTGACGCGCTCCCCCGTTGCCGGGTGGTCGAAGCCTAGCTGCCGGGCATGGAGCCACTGCCGGGTCAGGCCCAGGGTGGCAGCGAGCCGAGGATCCGCCCCGTAGGTAAGGTCTCCGGCGCATGGGTGCCGCAACGCCGAAAAGTGGACGCGGATCTGGTGTGTGCGCCCAGTCTCAAGATGCACCTCCACCAGGGTGGCCTTGCCAAATGCCTCCAGCACCTCATAGTGCGTGATCGAGGGCCGGCCGTCTTCGATCACCGCAAAGCGCCAGTCGTGTCCCGGGTGGCGCCCGATTGGTGCATCGATGGTGCCTTCCAGCGGGTCCGGTAGGCCCTGGACCACCGCGTGATAGACCTTGTCCACGGTTCGCTCCTTGAAGGCCCGTTTCAGGGCCGTATAGGCGCGCTCCGTTTTGGCCACCACCATTACCCCGGACGTACCAACGTCGAGCCGGTGCACGATCCCCACCCGCTCGGGGGAACCCGACGTCGAGATCCGGAATCCGGCTCCGGCGAGACCGCCAACCACGGTGGGTCCTACCCAACCGGGCGAAGGATGCGCGGCCACGCCCACCGGCTTGTCCACAACAACAAATTCGTCGTCGTCCAGCAGGATTTTCAGGCCTTCCACAACTTCCTCCACCACTTCGAGCGGGTCCCGTCGTTCAGGCACCGTCACTTCCAGGACATCGCCGACAACCAACCGCGCGGACTTGCCGAGCTTCTTGCCGCGGCTCACTACGTTGCCCTCGGCAATGAGGGTCGCGGCCATCGACCGGGAAATCCCCATCAGCTTGGCGAGCCCGGTGTCCGCCCGTGTTCCGCCGAAGTCGTCGGCGACCACCACACGCTCAGACACCGTCCGTGTCCTTCGGCTGGGCCGCCTCTTTCCGTGGCGCCGCAACGTGCCGTGAGCCATCAAGGGCGATCCCCCGCAACGTCAGGATACAGATGATGACTACTGCTGAGACCACCGCGGAATCTGCGATGTTGAAGATCGCAAAATTCGGCAGCTGGATGAAGTCCACCACGTGGCCCATGCCAAATGAGGGCTCCCGGAAGAGCCTGTCCGTCAAGTTGCCCAGGGCACCGCCCAGGAGGAGTCCCAGTGCCAGCGACCACCAGGCCGAGCCCAGCTTGCGCACTTGGAGCAGGATGGCGACGGAGACGGCGGCCATGATGATGGAGAACACCCACGTGACATTTTCACCGATCGAAAATGCAGCGCCGGAATTACGGATGAAGTACCAGTGCAGGAGCGGCGGCAGCACCGGGATACGTTCACCCTCCACCATCGAGGACGTCACCCACACTTTTGTCAGCTGGTCCAGGACGTACGCAAAGACCGCGAAGCCGGCAAAGAGCGAGAGCAGGAGGGCCCGCCGGGGGCGGGCCGATGAAGGAGAAGGGTTTGCGGCGTCAGCGGCGAGGTGGTCAGTCATGGTGCTTTCATTTTGTGAAACCAATGTTAAATCCCAAAAACCGGCAGCCGAGGAATCCTCAGCCACCGGTTCTCAGAATACGTGCTTGGCGAACTAGTTCGCTTCAACCTCAGGTGCCGCTACGGAACCGCGGGCGTCAAGGTCGCGCAACTGGCCTTCAATGTAGGCCTTCAGGCGTGAGCGGTAGTCGCGTTCGAAGCCGCGGAGCTGCTCTACCTTGCGTTCCAGGACGGAGCGCTGCTGCTCAAGGGCACCGAGGATCTTCCGGGACTTCTCCTGGGCATCGTTGACCAGGCTGCTGGCCTCGATCTGGGCCTCGGCGATGATCTTGTCCTTCTGGGACTGACCGTCGGCGACGTGACGGTCGTGCATCTGCTGCGCCATGGCGAGCAGTCCTGCAGCCGACTCGGCCGAAACCGTGCTCCCAGAGGCTGCGGCGGGCGCAGCAGCCGGTACGGCTGCAACAGGTGCGGCCGGCTCGGCTTCCTTCTTCTTGGCAGCCTCGGGAGCTTTAGTCTCGACTTCAGCCTTCGCCGGGGTCTCAACTTTGTCAGCCTTGACGGGGGCGGGAACCTTCTCGACCACGGGGGCGGACGCAGCGGAGCTGGCCGGCACGCCGGAACCTGATTCTGCAAGCTTCTTGCGGAGCTCGTCGTTCTCCTGGTTCAGGCGCCTGAGTTCCACAACGATCTCGTCCAGGAAGTCATCAACTTCATCCTGGTCGTAGCCTTCGCGGAACTTGGTCGGCTGAAAGCGCTTGTTGACAACGTCTTCTGGCGTCAAAGCCATCTGGTCACCTCATTGGTCTAGTTAGTCAGTAGGCCTTCCGGCCGTCAAAACTACGGTACCTAAATATTGTCTGGTTCCTCTAATTCAACACTGGGTGTCAAACCGGAGATTTCTTCGCGGCCCAGGGGGAGTTCCAATTCCAGGAACTCCGCCTGCGCTGCTAGGTCTTGTCGAAGATTACGCGAAACCCCTGGTGACCGCCATCGCGATGCTTACGGCGATGAACAGGACCAGAAACCCGAGGTCCAAGGTCACCCCTCCGAGCCTCAACGGCGGGATCAGCCTGCGGAGTCCCTTGAGCGGCGGATCCGTGATCGAGTACACAGTGTGGGCCGCCACGAGAGCAACACCACGCGGACGCCATTCCCTGGCAAACATCTGGACCCAGTCAAATACAAGCCGGATGATCAGCGCCACGAAGAACAGCAAAAGGGCGATATAGACAAGTCCGAAAACAATTCCCATGACTTAACTCATATCTCCATGTCCATTCCGGATACCGCAGTGCCCTGCCAATGTTTCTTGTCTATTTCAGCACAGATGCCAGACAGGTGTACCTGCCTGGCATCCGGAATAAGCTCAGGGCTAACTTTGATTGAAGAAGCTGGCCTGGGTCTCGCTGACCTTTTTGTCATCGCCAATGACCTCAATGTACGACGGCGATAGCAGGAAAACCTTGTTGGTGACCCGTTCGATGCTGCCCCTTAGTCCGAAAACCAGACCGGCCGAGAAGTCGACGAGACGCTTGGCGTCGGCTTCGCCCATGTCGGTCACGTTCATGATGACAGGGATGCCGTCACGGAAACTTTCACCGATGAGCTTGGCGTCGTTGTAGGACCGCGGGTGGATCGTAGTGATCTGCCGAAGCCCGGACGGTTCTTCGCGGCTCGAGGCCGCACGCTTGATGGGGGTCACTGGTGCGCGGTATTCCTCTTCGGGGGCGTGGGATGACTCGCGGCTGACATCGCGGACGGGTGCCGGTGCGCGGCGTTCCTCGCGGTCAACTTCCATCGAATCGTCCTCGTCCTTACGTGTTGTGGTGTGCTCGGACTCGTAGTGTTCATCGCCATCGGCGAGCCCAAGATAGATCATTGTCTTGCGCAGAGCGCCGGCCATGGTCGACTCCTAATCGTGTCCGTAGGCGGGCCGCCCAATGACTTGACAGCCTTGAATCCCCCGCCACTCACTTCCTATGGGTTCGACGCTACCCCACGTCAGGACGCGATCCGAGAATATCGGAACCGATCCGCAGGTGTGTCGCACCGAAACGGATAGCCGCTTCCAGGTCCTGGCTCATGCCCGCCGAGATGGCCGTTGCCCCGGGGTGCTCGGCTACCAACCTCGCCGAGATGGCGGCCAGCTTTTCGAAGGCCGCCTCCGGACTGGCGCCTAGCGGGGCGACGGCCATAACACCCGCCAGTTCCAGTCCTGCCGCAGCCGCCAGCCGCTCGGCCAAGAGCGGCACCTCCGCCGCAGCCGCGCCGCCGCGGTGGGCGCCGGCGTCGTCGTCGAGGCTGACTTGGATGAAGCACTCCAGCGCTCCCCGGCCTGTCCGCTCCTGTTCCGCCGCGATGGCGCGCTCCAGGCTATCCACCAGGGCCAGCCGGTCCACCGAATGGAGCGCGTGGGCGTACTTGGCCACCGATTTAGCTTTTTTGCTCTGCAACTGCCCGACGAAGTGCCAGTTGAGGCCCAGGCCTGACAGTTCGGCCGCCTTCGAGGAGGCTTCCTGATCCCGGTTCTCGCCGACGTCGCGGACGCCCAATGCGGCGAGGCGCCTGATGTCTGCAGCCGGGTGGAACTTGGTGACCACAATCAGCGTGGGACGTTCCCGCGCCCGGCCTGAATCCTGGACGGCGGCTTCAATGCGATGCTGCACGGCGGCGAGGCGTTCCGCGAGATTAGCCATCCGTGCCGGGTTGTCCTCCACCGCATCCTCATTCATGTGACCACACCAGTCCGGCAAAGCGCCCGGTGGTCTGGGATCTGCGGTAGGAGAAAAGCTCTTTGTGCTCGAGCGTGCACGGACCCGCATATTCAATACCAACCCCGGCAGCTTCTAGCTGGCTTTTCGCCCCCGCCGGGAGATCCAGTGCCGGCGTGCCCCAGGACGTGGTGGACCATGTCGAAGGCACCTGCGCTGCCACTTGGGCGCGAAGGCCGGCGGGCACTTCATAGCAACGGCCGCAGATTGACGGGCCCAACCAGGCACGGATGCCTGTGGCCCCGGCTGAGCGCATCCGTTCCACCGCCGCCGGGAGAATACCGTTTTCTATCCCCGGACGGCCTGCATGCACCGCGGCGAGGACCGGACCGCCTGGTCCCTGGCCCACGAGCACCGCTGGGATGCAGTCGGCCACCATGACCGCCAGCGGCAGTCCCCTGGACACCATGGCATCGGCGGTCGGCGCAGGCGTGGCCGGCTCCATCATTTCAACGGCTGTGCCATGGACCTGCTCCATGAACCGAAGGGACCCAGGGGCCATGCCGGCCACGTTCTCCAACGCCTCGCGGCGCTGGAGAACGTCAGCGGCGTTGTCGCCAACGTGCAGGGCGAGATTGCCGGCCCGGGCGTCTGTAAACGCAACACTCACGCCAGCAGAGACCTCGGCCCGCCAATAGAACAACCCGGGCCCTACTTCAGGAAGTCGGGGACATCCAGGTCATCGGCACGGTTCCCTGAGAGGTCCGGCTCCACGACTGAGGGCAGGTCGACGTCGAAACCTGAATCGGCGGGAACCGCCGACGGGCGCTGCTGGCCCCAGTTGCTGAGGCCTGACGCACCAACGCCCGCATGAACGGGCTGGACGTTGTGCTGGTGGCTGCCACCGGATGTGGGCGCCTGGGCCGGAGCGGGGGCCGCTGCGGGCCGCTGCGGCGCAACCTGCGGCTGCGATTGGTCCATCGAAGGGGAGGTGGCCTTGACGTCGTCAAAACCGGCGGCGATGACCGTGACACGGGCCTCGTCACCAAGTGCGTCGTCGATCACGGCACCGAAGATGATGTTGGCTTCGGGGTGGGCAACTTCCTGGACCAGGCGGGCAGCTTCATTGATCTCGAAGAGGCCCAGATCTGAACCGCCCTGGATGGAGAGCAGGACACCGTGGGCGCCGTCGATGGAGGCTTCCAGCAGCGGTGACGCAATGGCGAGCTCAGCAGCCTTCACCGCGCGGTCTTCGCCACGGGCCGATCCGATGCCCATCAGCGCGGAACCCGCGCCCTGCATCACGGACTTGACGTCCGCGAAGTCGAGGTTGATGAGGCCGGGGGTGGTGATGAGGTCCGTGATGCCCTGGACACCGGACAGCAGGACCTGGTCAGCGGAGCGGAAAGCGTCCAGGACGGAGACGTTGCGGTCGCTGATGGACAGGAGACGGTCGTTCGGGATCACGATCAGGGTGTCGACTTCGTCGCGCAGGGCGTCGATGCCGGCCTCGGCGGAGCCCGCACGGCGGCGGCCTTCGAAGGTGAACGGCCGGGTAACAACGCCGATGGTCAGCGCACCCAAGGAGCGGGCGATGCGCGCAACGACGGGAGCGCCACCGGTTCCGGTGCCACCGCCTTCACCGGCGGTGACGAAGACCATGTCTGCGCCGCGGATGACCTCTTCGATTTCGTCGGCGTGGTCCTCCGCAGCCTGCTTGCCAACCTCGGGGTTGGCGCCTGCACCGAGCCCGCGGGTCAGTTCACGTCCGACGTCGAGCTTGACGTCGGCGTCGCTCATCAGCAGAGCCTGAGCATCTGTGTTGATGGCGATGAATTCAACACCCCGGAGGCCGACCTCGATCATGCGGTTGACTGCGTTCACGCCACCGCCGCCGATGCCGACGACCTTGATGACGGCCAAGTAATTCTGCGGAGCTGCCACGTTACGTGTCCCTTGTTCGTGTCCTATTGCGAAAACTGTGGAGTCGGGCTTGAAGCTTCGAACCTTAACCTTCGAGTTGAAGGTTATAGTTATGTCAAGTAACTCATGTCTGGAACGCTATTTCCTATGGTTCAGACATTCAATAACCGGAGCCGCGTGTCGCGGGAATACCGGGTAAATAAAGCGATCAGCGCGTCACCGGGTGCCGGGGCGCGCTGACATCGTACACACGGACCGGGTTCTTCGGGTCCGCGGGAACCTTGAGCAGGGCTTCGAGCACCTTGGCTTTGAGCTCCTTCTCCCCCGCATTCCCCCAAATGATGGTCTGGCCGTTCACCAGTTTGAGCTCCACGGCATCCACGGACTGCGCGGACGCGTTGGACAGCTTTGACAGCACGTCCAGCGGGAGTGCACCGAGGACCGCTGCGGTGGCCTGGAAGAGGTCCTTGCCGATGGCTCCGGCGCCGCCGTCGATCACGGGCAGGGAAACCGTTGCCGGGTCCGCGGGACTGGCCAACACCACGCCGTCCACATCCACCAACTGGTACTGCTCCCCCTGCTTGACCACTGCAACCGGAACGCGCTCCAGCACCTGGACCACCAACCCGGACGGCGGCCGCGCCTGGGTTGAAACGGATTTGATCTGGACTAGGGGCGCCAGGAGGCGGCTGACCTCCTCATCGCTGATCTGGGGCAGGGGCCTGCCCTTCAGGGGTTCGAGCGCGGCCTGGACCTGCTCCGTCGTGACGAGCCGGGTCCCGGACACCGACACGGTGCCTACGGCAAGGGCCGGCGAGAAGATTGCAGCGGCCAGCAGCGCGCAGAGCAGCGCCAGGACAGTGCCCAGCGTCACCATGATGTTCCGTTTGCGGCGCTTTGCGGGCGGCTCCGGGAACACCAGCACATTGTCAGTGCTTTGCGTAGCTTTGTCAGGGCCCGCTGGCGCCTTGTCCGCTGACCACTTGCTGCCCGCATCCTTCACTTTCTTGCGGCCGGGCAAAGACGGGGTATCCGCTTCCGGGGCACTCTTGGAGGCCGAGATGACCTGCGGTTCCGCAGCCGCGGATGGCTGCCGCCTGCCGGGTGAGGCGTAGGTGGGCCGGCGCGGACTACCCACCGAGGGCCTGCACGATCTGGGGTCCGAAGGCTGTGACGTCGCCTGCCCCGACGGTCAAGATGATATCGCCGGGGCCGGCCGCGTCCGCAAGGGCAGCAACCGCCCTGCCCGGCTCCACGAGGCGTCCGCCGGCGGCCAAGTGTTCGCCGATGAGCTGGCTGGTGACGCCTGGGATGGGATCTTCGCGTGCGGGGTAGATGTCCAGGACCAGGGCGGTGTCCGCAAGGTTCAGCGCTTCCGCGAACTCCCTGGCAAACTCCCTGGTGCGGGAGAAAAGATGCGGCTGGAACAGGACATGGACGCGGTGCCCGCCGGCCACGGACCGGGCAGCCGTCAGGGCGGCCCGGACCTCGGTGGGGTGGTGGGCGTAGTCGTCATAGACGCGCACGCCGCGCGCCTCCCCTTTCAGTTCAAAGCGCCGGGAAGCGCCCGAGAAGTGCGCCAGGGCACCTGCGGCAGCGTCGGCGTCGACCCCCAGCTCCAGTGCGACGGCGACGGCGGCGGCGGCGTTCAGCGCGTTGTGCCGGCCCGGGACCTGCAGGTCCAGGGCGAACCGTCCGGCGGGTGAGGAGACTGCCACGTCCCCCGGGCCGCCGTCGTGCAGTACCAGATCCGACGCATCCGACGTGCCGTACAACACCACCCGGGTGTTGCCGCGCGCGAGCGTGCGCTCTGCGAGGGCCGCGGCACCGGCGTCATCAGCGCAGGCAATCAGGACGCCGTCGGCCGGAAGCAGCGCCGTAAAGCGGTCGAAGGACTCGTAGACGGCTTCGGCGGTGCCGTAGTGGTCCAGGTGATCGGGTTCGACGTTGGTGACCACGGCAATCCTGGGCCGGTAGTTCAGGAAGGACCCGTCGGATTCGTCCGCTTCGGCCACAAAGACCCCGGACGTGCCGTGGGCGGCATTGACGCCGAGCGAAGGCACGTTGGCGCCGATGGCAAACGACGGATCCATCCCGGCACCCTGGAGCAGGACGGTGATCATGGATGTGGTGGTGGACTTCCCGTGCGTGCCTGCCACGGTCACCACGAGGTCCTCCCCCATGGTGGCCGCCAGCGCCTCCGAGCGGTGCAGCACCGGAAGGCCGGCAGCACGCGCGGCCACCAGTTCGGGGTTGTCCGCTCGGATCGCCGAGCCGGCCACCACGGTCTGGGCATCGCCCAGGTTGGCTGCGGCGTATCCCACGGCGATCCTCGCGCCGGCGGCGGCCAGCTCCGCCATCACCGGGAGGTCCTTGGCATCCGATCCGCTGACGGCAACGCCGCGGGCCACCATGATGCGGGCCACGGCGGACATTCCTACCCCGCCGATGCCAATGAAATGGACGCGGCCCAGGGACTCCTGGCTGCGGATGCTTGCGGGGATCATGCGGATACCGCTTCCAGGACAAGATCAGCCATGCGCTGATCGGCGTTTCTGATGCCAAGGCGGCGCGAGCTGGCGCCCATGGTTGCCAGGCGGCCGGGGTCGGTGACCAGGGGGATGAGCTGGCCCGCCACCCACTGCGCGGTGAAGTCCTTATCGGGGACCAGGAGTGCGCCGCCGGCGTTTACGAGCCCTGCCGCGTTGAGCGCCTGTTCGCCGTTGCCGATGGGCAGCGGGACAAACACTGCAGGCAGTCCGACGGCGGCCACTTCGCAGACTGTGGCTGCGCCGGACCGTGCGAGCAGCACGTCCGCGGCGGCATACACCTGTTCCATGCCGTCCACGTATTCCACCTGCCGGTAGCCCGGTGCGGCGAGGGGGCCGCCGTCGGGCCCCAAAACCGTCTTGCCGCGGCCGGTGATGTGGAGGGTCTGGATTCCTGCCGCGCCAAGGTCCTGGACGGCGGCGGCCACCGCGCGGTTGATGCTCTGGGCGCCGGAGGAACCGCCGGTCACAATCAGCGTGGGCGTGGTGGGATCCAGGCCCAGGGCTTCGCGGGCGGCAGCACGGGCAGCGACCCGGTCCAGGCTGGAGATTTCGGTCCGCATGGGCATTCCCACATGGCGGGCGTGACGCAGGCGCGTGGTGTCGAAGGCGGTGGCCACGTGACGGGTCAGGAACGATCCCACCCTGTTGGCCAGGCCGGGCCGGGTATTGGCCTCGTGGATCACGATGGGGATTCCCCGGCGCCGGGCGGCGAGGTACAGCGGTGTGCAGACATAGCCGCCAACGCCCACCAGGACGTCGGCCGAGGCTTCATCGAGGATGTGTCCGGACTGCCTGACCGCCCCGGCCAGCCGCGCGGGCAGCCTGAGCAGGTCAACGGAAGGCTTTCGCGGAAAGGGAACGCGGTCGATGGTGGCCAGTTCCAGGCCGGCGGCGGGCACCAGCCGGGTTTCCATGCCGGCGGGCGTACCCACAGCAAGCAGCTTGGCACCGGGCGCAGCCGCACGCAGGGCGGCCGCGATGGCCAGCAGGGGGCTGATGTGGCCGGCGGTTCCGCCGCCCGCCAGGACAATGGACAGGTTCTGGGAAGTCATCTGGAGCTACGTACGCTTTCTTGCGGTTGTTTTGGGACCGGCTGGTTTGCGGCCGGCAGTGTTGCGGCCAGCGGTATTGGGGCCGAATGTTTTGCGGCCGGCAGGTGTGCGGCCGGTGGCACCCCCGGCCTTCCGGGCGCGCCCGAATTTGAGCATTTTCTTCGGCCGGAGGGCCGGCGCCATCTGCTCGCGGGCAAGCGACAGCACCACCCCGACGGCGCAGAGCGACATCAGAAGTGCCGACCCGCCGTACGAAATGAACGGCAGCGGCACGCCGATCACAGGCATCAGCCCTGTCACCACGGCCATGTTGACCGTGGCCTGCCCCAGCAGCCACACCATGATGGTGCCCGCCAGCACTCGGTGGAACATATCTTCCTGAGCCAC
The DNA here is from genome assembly GCF_055412785.1 of Pseudarthrobacter lactosi. Taxonomy (NCBI): domain Bacteria; kingdom Bacillati; phylum Actinomycetota; class Actinomycetes; order Micrococcales; family Micrococcaceae; genus Pseudarthrobacter; species Pseudarthrobacter lactosi. The sequence goes on along the minus strand of NZ_JBVAYS010000001.1, from coordinate 67,376 downwards.
CACTACGCGGTAGATGGCAGCCCCGAGGATGGCAAAGAGGACAAGCACGACGACGGTGCCCACCAGGCCGAGCTCCTCGCCGATGATGGCGAAAATGAAGTCGTTGTGGGCTTCCGGGATCCAGCTGTATTTCTGCCGGCTTTGGCCGAGGCCGACGCCGAACCAGCCTCCGGACGCGAGCCCGTAGAGCCCGTTGGTGGCCTGGTAGTTGGCGTCAATGCCGTCGGCGCAGGACTGGCCGGTCCACCACGAGGTGATGCGGCACATGCGGTTTGAGCTGGTGATGGCCATGAGGGCTGTGCCGGCTGAGGCCGCCAGGGCGGCGAACCCGAACAGGTACAGCGGCACTCCGGCGAAGAAGAGGGCGGCAGCGGTGATCATCATGATGATCATGGCTGTCCCCAGGTCGTTGCCCAGCAGGACCAGGCCGATCACCGCACCCGCCAGCGGAACGGCCGGGATCAGCACGTGCGGCCAGCGCCGCAACAGCTTCCCTTTCCTGGCCAGGACCGTGGACAGCCACAGCGCCAGTGTCAGTTTGGACGCCTCGGACGGCTGGAAGGTGATGCCGCCGAGGTCGATCCAGTTCTTGTTTCCGTTGACTTCGTCACCGATCAGCTGCACCAGGACCAGAAGGACAAGGGCCGCGCCCAGCCCCGGCCAGGCCAGGCGCTTCAGCCAGACCACGTTGATGCGCGAGAGGACAAACATGGTGAAAATGCCGATGGCCGCGAACATACCCTGCTTGAGGGCGTCGCCGTACGGCGATTTTCCGGCAGCTATGGATTCGACGCTTGAGGCCGACAGCACCATCATGATGCCGATTGCGGTCAGGGCCAGCGTGGAACCAAGGATCAGGTAATACGTTGAGCCGTTTTTGGAGGTACCGGTTCCTTCCAGCGTTGACCAGAAGGCCCGGTATATGCCCCGGATCCGGTCCGGCAGGGTAATGGTGGACTTTACGGGCGAAGCGGGTTTCCCGGAGTGCGGCCGTGAGGCCGGCGACCGGGTGGGCGTGCTGACCATTGTTACTCCTCGCCGGTCTGGGCCTGCCCTTCCACCAGCTCGCGGACAGCTTCAATAAAGGCGTCGCCGCGGTGAGCATAGGAAGAGAACTGATCCATGGAAGCAGCTGCCGGGGCCATCAGCACGGTGTCGCCTGATGCCGCCAGCTGAGCCGCTGACGCAACGGCCCGGGACATCACGGCCGCACCGGAATCCGGCGAGCTGCCCGTGGTGGCTCCGCCCGTTGCGGCAGTCTGCATATTTTCAGTGTCGCCCGCCGGCGTATTGATCACGGGGACATCCGGCGCGTGTCGCTGCAAGGCGTCCGCCAGCGCGGCGGTGTCCGTGCCGATGAGCACCACAGCCTTGAGCCTGGCCGCGTGGTCCCGGACCAGGTGGTCGTAGCTGACGCCCTTGGACAGCCCGCCCGCGATCCAGATGACGTTCTCAAAGGTGGCCAGTGACGCTGCCGCTGCGTGCGGGTTGGTGGCCTTGGAATCGTTGACCCAGAGCACGCCGTTCTGCTTAGCGACCGGCTGGATGCGATGGTTGCCGGGCACGTAGTCCTGGATGCCCTGGCGCACTGCCTTCGCATCCACACCGAAGGCCCGGACCAGGGCCGCCGCCGCTAGGGCGTTGGCCACCATATGCCGGGGCGCAAACTGGCCCAGGTCGGTCATCGAGGCCAGCTCGGCGGCGCTGTCCTTGCGTTCCTCAATAAACGCACGGTCCACCATCAGGCCCTCCACCACGCCGAGCATGCTGATGGCCGGGGTGAGCGTGGTGAAGCCGACGGCACGGCAGCCCTCGACGACGTCGGCGTCTTCAACCATGCGTTCGGTCTCGATCTGCTCCGCGTTGAAGATGCACGCCTTCTGGGTGCGCGCGTAGACCTTTGCCTTGTCCGCGAGGTAGGAATTGTAGGACCCGTGCCAGTCGACGTGGTCCTCAGCCACGTTCAGGCAAACGCTGGCCACAGGCGACAGCGATTCCGCCCAGTGCAGCTGGAAGCTGGACAGTTCAACCGCAAAGGCGTCATACTCCACGGGATCCCGGAGCGCGTCCAGGATGGGGGTGCCCACGTTGCCCACCGCGATGGCCTTGAGGCCGGCGGCCTGCAGCATGGACGCGGTCAGGCCCACAGTGGTGGTTTTGCCGTTGGTGCCGGTGATGGTCAGCCAGTCAGCGGTTTTGTGCCCTGCCCGGACACGGAGCCGCCAGGCAAGTTCGACGTCGCCCCAGACCGGAATGTGCGCGCGTGCAGCGGCTGCCAGGAGCGCCTGGTCGGGACGCCACCCCGGGGAGGTCACGATGAGTTCGGGGAAGCTGCCATCGATTTTGGGGATGCTGCTGACGGCGTCCTCGCCCAGGAGCACGTCCACGGCGCCGACGATCTTCAGGGTGTCTGCCTGTGCTTTGGCTGTCTCGGAGGTGGCGGCGTCAACCACAACCACCCGGGCACCGAGTTCGATCAGGGTATCTGCCGCGGCGAACCCGGACACTCCGATGCCGGTGACTGCAACGCGCAGCCCTGCCCAATCGGAATCCCAACTGACCAGGTTCTGCAGGCGGGGAGAAACAGTCACAGGAGCACAACCCATTCAGCGTAGAAGACGCCCAGGCCCACGGCTACGAAGAGCCCGCCCAGGATCCAGAACCGGACCACCACCGTGACTTCTGCCCAGCCCTTGAGTTCGAAGTGGTGCTGCAGCGGCGCCATCTTGAAGACGCGTTTACCGCCGGTGGCCTTGAAGTAGCCCACCTGGATGATCACGGACAGCGTGATCAGGACGAACAGGCCGCCGACGATTCCCAGCAACAGTTCCGTGCGGGACAGAATGGCGAAGCCGGCGATCGCGCCACCGATGGCCAGTGACCCAGTGTCGCCCATAAAGATCTTCGCCGGGGAGGTGTTCCACCAGAGGAACCCCACCAAGGCTGCGCTTAGGATGGCGGCCAGGAGCGCCAGGTCCAGGGGGTCGCGGACGGAGTAGCAGCCGCTGCCGGCTTCCCGCGGCGATCCACACGCCTGGTTGTTCTGCCAGATTCCCATCAGCGTGTAGGCACCGAAGACCATGACCGAGGCCCCGGCCGCGAGACCGTCCAGTCCGTCAGTGAGGTTCACGCCGTTGGTCGCGGCGGTGACGATCAGGTTGGACCAGAGCACAAAGAGGATTGCGCCGACTACCGTGCCGGCGAAGGCCAGGTCCAGCCAGGGAATGTCACGGACCAGGGAGATCTTAGTCGAGGCCGGCGTCAGGCCGTCGGGGTCGGGAAAATTCAGCGCCAGGATGGCGAAGGCTATGCCGACGGCAGCCTGGAGGATGAGCTTGGCCTTCGCATCGAGCCCAAGGCTCCGCTGCCGGGAGATCTTGATGAAATCGTCCAGGAAACCCACCAGCCCCATGCCGACCATGAGGAAGAGCAGGATCAGGGCCGAGGCCGAAGGGCCTGCCGAATCAGGGTTCATCATCCACATGATCAGGTGGGTCAGTCCGTAGCTGAGCAGGACCGCACCCACCACTACGGTGCCGCCCATGGTGGGCGTGCCGCGTTTGGTGTGATGGGAGGTGGGTCCGTCATCGCGGATGAACTGTCCGTAGCTCTTGCGCACAAGCAAGCGGATAAACAGCGGCGTTCCCACCAAGGCAAACAGCAGGGCAAGTCCTGCGCCGATCAGTAGTGCAATCACAGCAGCTCGCTCCCTTCATGGGCGGGTTCCGTGGATTGTGGGGGTAATGCTATCCGATCGCCCAGGTGCCGCAGTCCAACACTGTTGGACGACTTGAAGAGCACCAGGTCGCCGGGCTCAAGCTCGGCGTTCAGGAGCGCATAGGCGTCCTCGGCAGTTTCGGCGAAAACGCACTCATCGCCCCAGGAACCCTCTTGGACGGCGGAAACGTAAAGTGCGCGGGCTTCGCGGCCGACGACGACCAGCCGGGAAATGTTCAATCGGACCACCTGGGTGCCCACAACGGTGTGTTCCCGGATTGAATCAGGTCCCAGTTCCAGCATGGCACCCAGGACGGCCCAGGTGCGCCGTCCGCGGCCCAGGTCCGCCAGCGTGCGCAGGGCCGCCCGCATGGACTCCGGGTTGGCGTTGTAGGCATCGTTGATGATGGTCACGCCGTCAGCACGTTCCGTGCGTTCCATCCGCCAACGGCTTGCTGCTGACTGTGTGCTCAGCGATGCGGCGATGTCCTTGCCGGATACACCGGCCGCGTGCGCGGCAGCTGCTGCGGCGAGGAGGTTGCCGGTGTGGTGCGCGCCGATGAGGCGGCTGCTGACATGCAGGCCTGCTTCGCCGCCGGGCAGGATGAGCTCAAATTCCGGGTTGCCCGCGGCGTTTGTGTCCGGATTCACGGCCCGAACGGTCGCGTCAGGGCGTCCTTCGGCCGAGAAACCCAGCACACTGGCGCCGGTGCGGCTGCGCATGGCAGCGACGCGGTCGTCGTCGAGGTTGATAACGGCAGTGCCGCCGGCGGCGAGGGCCTCCACCAGTTCGCCTTTGGCCCGGGCAATGTTGTCCACGCCGCCGAACTCCCCGGCGTGGGCAGTGCCGATACCGAGGACGACGCCAATGTCAGGCTTCACCATGTCGGCCAGGTAGCGGATGTGCCCGATGCCCGTGGCGCCCATCTCGATCACCAGGTACCGCGTGTGGGTGTCGGCGCGAAAGACCGTGAGCGGCACGCCCACCTCGCCGTTGTAAGACCCTTGCGGCGCAACTGTGGTGCCCTGCTGGTTGAGGATGCCGGCGAGGAGGTCTTTGGTGGTGGTTTTCCCGGCGGAACCGGTGATTCCAATGACGGTCAGGGCATCGCCTGCAGCAGCCCGGGCCAGGCGGATCCGACGGACCGCTTCGGCGGCCAGGGCGCCCATGGCCAGCACGGCGTCCTCGACCAGGACAGCCGGATAGTTGACGCCGTCCGGCCCCGTCACGGGGCGCTCAGCGAGAACCAGCACAGCACCGCGGCTGAAGGCCGCGGCAATGAAGTCGTGGCCGTCCGCGTGCTCGCCAGGTTTCGCCACGTACAAGGACCCGGCGGCGGCCTCCCGCGAATCAGTGACCACCGACAGGGGTGTGATCCCCGGATCGGCGTCCAGGCGGCCTTGTGTGATATCGGCGATCTCCGCCGCAGTAAGTGCAATCATCTCGGTCTAGGACTCTATCCGGTCGTCTCGGAGAACGGTGAATCCCCTGGCTGTCAAGGCGTTCCGCAGTTCCACCCGGTCGTCGAGCGCCAGGTTGACGCCCTTGACTTCCTGCCAGACCTCATGGCCCCGGCCAGCCACCAGGATGGTGTCGCTTGGACCGGCCAGTTCAACGGCCCGTCGGATGGCGTCGTCGCGGGGATAAACCTCTTCGATGACACACCCCGGCGATTCGCGTTCGCGCGCCGACCGTGCGCCCGCCAGCACATCTGCCCTGATGGCCGCGGGGTCCTCGTCGTGGGGGTCGTCATCCGTGACGATGACGATGTCGGCCATCTTCGCGGCGACGGCGCCCATGGCGGGCCGCTTGCCCTGGTCGCGTTGTCCCGTGGCTCCGAAAACCACGATCACGCGGGAGCCCAGCAATGGTGACCTGACGGCTTCCAGCGCACGTGCCAGGGCATCAGTGTTGTGGGCGAAGTCCACTACGGCCGCAGGTTCTTCGGAGACGAGCTGCATGCGCCCCGGGACGGCCACGGTGAAGGGGTCATGGCGGTCGAGGGCAGCCTGCACGGTGGCGGCGTCCACTCCGCTGGCCAAGACCATAACCGTTGCCAGCGCCGCGTTGGCGACATTAAAAGCGCCCGGCAGGCCGGTGTGGACGTTGAGGTTGATGCCCTCAGGGCCCTGCACTCTGAAGTCGGTTCCCAGGCCCCGCGCTGCGGTGGTCGTGACGGCCCAGTCCGCGGCACCCCCGGGTGTCATTGAGAGGGTGGTGACCGGGATCGGTGCCGTGGCGGCAAGCCTGCGGCCCCATTCGTCGTCGACCGTCACCACAGCCCTGCGGGCACGGCCCGGTGTGAACAGTTCCGCCTTCGTGGCGAAGTAGTCCTCCATGGTGCCGTGCAGGTCCAGATGGTCCTGCGTCAGGTTCGTGAAACCGGCAACGTCGAAGAGCACACCGTCCACCCGCTGGAAGGACACGGCGTGGGAGGACACTTCCATGGACGCCGCGTCCAGCCCCCGTTCCCGCATGAGGGCGAGCAAGCCGTGGAGGTCCGGTGACTCGGGTGTGGTCAGGAGGCTGGGGACCGGCTCTCCGCCGGCCAGGATTTCGATGGTTCCGATCAGGCCGGTCTGCTGCCCGAGCGCACGGAGCAGTGCGTTGATGAAGTACGTGGTGGTGGTCTTGCCGTTGGTTCCCGTCACACCGTACAAGCGCGGCGTCGGCCCGGCTGTTGGCTGGCTCTGGTAGATCATGGCGGACAGCGGCCCCACCACGTTGCGCGGTCCTTCCACCACAAGCACCGGTACCGATGCTTCGGCAGTGTCCGCAGACAGCGCGAGAAGGCGTGCGCCGGCGTCGTCGGTCAGGACTGCCACCGCTCCCCTGCCCACCGCCTGCGAAACGAAGTCAGCGCCATGGCGGGAGGCTCCGGGCAGCGCCACATACAAGTCGCCCTGTTCCACGGTTCGCGAGTTCAGTGAAATTCCCGTGATGCTGACTCCAGCGGAGGCACCCGGGACCTGCACACCGATTTCGGCTCCGATCGTGTCCAGGCGGACCGCAGCAACGGCCGTAGGCCTGAACCGCGCGGAGGCTGGTTCCCCTGCCGGCCCCGCGTTGCTGGCTGATGCGTTCTGGTCTGACAAGGAAATCTCCGATGGTGGTGCTAGTGGATCATGCCCGCGGGAGACTGCTTCCGCTGCGGGCGTCTTGGGAACTGCTGCCTGGCTTGATGCTACTTGGCGTACTGCGGCAGCCTGGCCGGTTCACCCGTGGACGGCTGGACGTTGTAGGTGCGCAGGGCCTGGCTCATGACCGAACGGAACACCGGCCCCTGAGTGATGCCGTAGATGCTGCCCTTCGGACGTTGCAGTACCACCTCAACAATAAACCGCGGGTCGTCCATCGGTGCCATACCCACGATCGAAGCGGTGTAGCCGCAGAACCCTGACTTCCCGTCGTCGCACGGAGATTCAGACGTTCCGGTCTTCGCCCCCACCCGGTATCCGTCGATCGCGGCGTCCTTGATCTGGCCTTCGGTCACCGCGCTTTCCAGGATGTCCTGGACCTGCTGCGCGGTGCCGTCGGACACCACCTGGCGGGAAGGCTGTGGGGCAACCGCCTCTTCTGTTCCGTCCGGTGACACGTATGCATCAATAAGGCGCGGCTGGAGCATCACACCATTGTTGGCGATCGTTTGGAAAGCGCGGACCGTCTGCAGCGTCGACTGGGCCACACCCTGGCCGAAAAGCACTGTGTATTCCTGGCGGCCGTCCCATTGGTCTGCCGGGGTAAGAATGCCAGATGCGGTGGCGGGCAGCCCGATGTCCGGCGCTTCGCCGATACCGAATTTCTTCAGCCAGTCGTGCCTTTGGTCTTTGGTGAGCCGGGAGCCGGCCGCCACGGTGCCGGTATTCATGGACCAGCCCAGGATGCCGGCGAGCGTGCGCTCTTCGGTGCCATGGGTGAAGGAGTCCGTGAACGTCTGGCCGTCCACCGTGTAGGACGGACCGAGCGTGAAGGTGTCCAGCGGGCTGGATTTTCCTTCCTCAATCAGCGCGGCCGCGGTGATCATTTTCTGCACCGATCCGGGCTCATACGCGGCAGTTACGGAGCGGACGCCGCGGTCCTTGGCGGCCACACGGCCGGGATCGTTCGGGTCCGGCGCGTTGGTGTCGGCCATCGCAATCAGGTTGCCGGTCTTGGCGTCCATCACGATGATGGCACCCCACTCGGCACCGAGTTTGTCCGACTGGCTCTGTATGGCCTGCTGGGCGAAATACTGGAGATCGGAATTGAGCGTGAGCTTCACGTCCTTGCCGTCCTCCGGGGGTGTCAGCTCATCCACGCCGACGGGAATCCGAAGACCGTCCGCGCCGATCTCGAAGAGCCGCTTGCCGTCCTTTCCGCGCAGCAGCCCGTCCTGGGTCTGTTCGATCCCCGCCTGGCCGGTGCTTCCGTCCTGGAGGAAGCCGATAATGCCGCCGGCGACGGAACCGTTGGGGTACACGCGTTTGCTGACACCCTCGGTGACGATGCCGGGAATACTCAGATCCGAAACCCTGAGCTCAACGTCCGGCTTCAGGTCCTTAGCCACGATGTGGTATTTCGATTCGCCCGTCACGGCGTTCCTGAGGTCGTCAGTATCCATGCCCAGGACAGCCGCGAGTTCGCTGATACCCTGCTCCCGGCTGACTTCAACCAGCTTGTCGGCGCCTTCCTCCAGGCGCCAGAACTTATCGGTCTTCGTGTTGGTGGTCTGGTCCACCACAATGTTGTAGCGGATCACGCTGTTCGCCAGGACCGTCCCGTCGGAGTCCAGGATGCTCCCGCGTTCGGCAGGGAGCGAAGTCTCGCGCATCCGGTAATCGAGCGCAGCGGCGGCCATCCCGCCGACGTCGAGCCCTTGGACGAAAAAGAGCTTGCCGCCCACCACTAACAGCAGCGTCAGCATAATGCCCAGGCCAAGGCGCAGCCGTTTTGTGGCGTTAGGGGCCTTGCCGCTTTTTGCCTTGCCGGTCCTCTGCGCCACCGTGATTCCCTTGCTGCTCGCCGTTGTTGCCTGTTTTAGTGCCTGACTGGCTGTCCTTCAGCGGCTACCGGTTAGAGCCCGGGCACCTTCTGTTCGGGTGCCGGTACCGAACCGCCGTGGAGCTCCACGGCAGGTGCTGGCGGAGCGGGTGCTTCAACCGGCGGGGCTGCCGCGGCAGGCGCCGCTGCCGGCTCCTCGGTGGCCGGTTTACGGTTCGCCAGCGGCTCCCCGGAAGTTGCCGGCGGAACCACGATGATCATTCCCTCCACTGCCGGGGCAGGGATGACCGACCCAGCCGCGCCACCCTTAACAGCAGGAGTCGCCTTACCCGTGACGGCAAGGGTGGAGAGGTCGATCTGGCCTTTAACCGTCGAAGCTACCATTCCCAGGTCTGAGGCCTTGGCTGCCAGGTTCTGGGGAGCCTCGAAGTTCTGGACCTGCTGTGTCAGGTCCTGGTTCTGCTTGGTCAGGGTGCTCTGCTTGCCCCTCAGTTCCACCAGCTGGTACTGGGAGGTAGAGACCGAGATGTTCAGGACCAGGACGGCGACGAGCGCAACAGCAAGCAGGGCGAAACACATCACCACAAAAGGCGCGCGGCGCTTCTTGGGGGCGGAACGGACCACAGACAGGGGCGTGCGCTCCCTGCGGCCGGCGCCAGAGGGCAGCGACCTGATCGCCGGGGCGCTGCTGCCGGAGACGACCGGAAAGTTCTTGACGGCGGCAGTGCTCATGCGTCTCTCCTGGCTCTGATACGTTCCACGGCCCGCAGCCTGGCGGAGGCTGCGCGCGGATTTTCTGCAATCTCGACGGCGGTGGGTACCTCGGTGCCCTTGGTCAGGGTTTTGAGGAAGGCCTTGTGTTCCTCAAGCTCCACCGGAAATCCGAGCGGCGCGGAGGACTTGGAGCCGGCTTGGAAAACGGACTTGACGATCTTGTCTTCGAGGGAGTGGTAGGACATGACCACGATGCGTCCTCCCAGGGCCGTTGCTGCCACGGCTGCCGGAACGGCTCGCTCCAGCACGTCCAGCTCCTCATTCACTTCGATGCGCAGCGCCTGGAATGTGCGCTTGGCGGGGTGGCCGCCCGATTTGGCGGCTGCGGCCGGAACCACGGAGCGGATCTGTTCCACCAGTTCCCCCGTGGTGGCGAAAGGCTTGGCAGTCCTCGCCGCGACAATCCTGTTGGCGATCCGGCCGGCGAACTTCTCCTCGCCCCACTTCCGGATGATCCGGACGAGGTCCTCTTCGCTGTAGTTGTTGACCACATCCGCTGCGGTCTGCCCGCGGCTGGTGTCCATCCGCATGTCCAGCGGAGCGTCAAAGGAGTAGGCGAAGCCACGCTCGCGCTCGTCCAGCTGCAGCGACGACACGCCCAGGTCCATCAGGATGCCGTGGACCTGCGCGACGCCCAGGTCTTCGAGGACGTCGTCGATTTCGTCATAGACGGCGTGGACCAGGTCTGTACGGGAAGCGAAGCGTGCCAGCCGCTCCCCTGCCAGCGCCAGTGCTTCCTCGTCACGGTCGATGCCGATCAGGTGCAGATCTGGGAAACGCTCCAGCATGGCTTCGGAGTGGCCGCCCATGCCGAGGGTCGCATCAATGGCGATGGGGGTTTCACCTCGGAGGCGGGCAGCTTCGAAGCCGGGGGCCAACAAATTGATGCACCGGTCCTTGAGGACCGGCACATGGCGTTCGGACGTTGGCTTCGGGTCATCGTTCATGCCTTCGTCCTTTCTTGCCGTGAGTGTTGGTGTGCAGCTTCTTGAGCCAGATCCCCATCCGCGCCTATCATCCTGCCGGCCTGGCTCCGGGGAAGTGAGGCCAGGTTGACTGTCTGATGGGCGGCTGGAGATCTCGTTCAAGAAGCGGTTCCGCCTGGCCGTTCAGGTGATCACAGAATCCCCGGAATGGCGTCGTCGGTTTCGGAGAAGGCGGTTTCCTTCTCCGCGAGGTACTCGTTCCAGGCCTGGGCATCCCAGATCTCGGCCCGGGTTCCTGCACCGATGACGGCCAGTTCCCTGCCGAGGCCTGCGTACTCCCGGAGCGCGGCCGGAATGGTTATGCGCCCCTGCTTGTCAGGTACCTCGTCAGAGGCTCCAGAGAGAAAGACGCGGATGTAGTCCCGGGCCTGCTTGGAGGAAATGGGCGCCTCCCGCATTTGCTCGTGGACACGTGCAAATTCCTGCTCACTGAAGACGTAGATGCAACGTTCCTGTCCCCTGGTGAGAACAAGTCCACTGGCAAGCTCCTCACGGAACTTCGCGGGGAGGATAATTCGGCCCTTTTCGTCCAGACGTGGCGAGTGTGTGCCCAGAAACACTGGCCCACCGCCTGTCTGCCGTCAGGAACTGCAATATCCCCTGTGTTGCAACTACCCTCTTATGTCCTCCACATTACTCCACTTTCCACCACAGTCAACGCAAATCGAGCCAATAGTCCCCCCTTTTCAGGCCACAGTCCCCCGAATGGCGCGTGAGCTGGCGGTGGATGGAAGTGGAGGGTCTGCCGCCGTTTCGGCTCGAACCATAAGTACCCGACGGCGGCGCCGTGCCGCCGTCGGACTCAGAACGGCTCAGGCGGCACATCCGCGGGCGTCCGGCGGCCCATCCAGAGCGCAGCAGGGGTGGTTTTGAGCGCGCAAACGGGCACGGACCGCTACTTGCTGCGGGTTAAACGCAGAAGACCCGCCGTAGCGGGTCTTCTGCTGCGGTCATCCTGACCGAAGGGAGCGAAATGGAGGGCAGGCATGAACCAATGGCCATGGCACCGGATTTACGCGCGCTGCCTTAGGATTCGTCGCGGCGGCGCTCGTCCCAGCGCTCTTCCAAGTTGGACATGAATGAACTCCGCGGTTTCCCCGACTTACCGGTGCCAGGTACGGAGCGTTGCTTGCCGCCAGCAGCGTTGCGCATCGTGGCGAAGTACACACCGCCGCCCATAACCACAAAGCCCAGGACACCGACAAAGATGTTCTGGACCGTCACACCGACCAGGAGCAGGGCGATCCCCGCCAGGGTGCAGAGCACACCAATCACGATGTGACGGGTGGACCACGTTCGCCCGGGATCCGAACCCATGGAATTCGCGAATTTCGGATCGTCTTCGTGCAGCTGCTTCTCCAGCTGCTCCAGCAGCTTCTGTTCGTGCTCCGAGAGCGGCATCACGACCTCCTTAAGTAGGCCAACGTCCGGGCTGGTCCCATCCCGTACTACTGCTCCGATAACGACCGGCATGCCCGGGAGGTTCCCGCCCCGCCGGCGATGGCGGAATGCGAACACCGGCATGCAGGGCTTTGGAACTGCAGCATGTCCAAGAAGTCCGGCAATAACTGAAAACTATGTATATATAAGGATAGTTTGTCGGGGGCTGTTCTGAAAGACGGCCATCACCTCCCTGAACCAAACACGCAACGTGCCGACGCAGCCCTACGTCCCGTTTCCGGACTCCAGCAGGCTGGCGGGGAGAATCGATTTACTTCCGAACTTCCGGCTCACCTCGTCCAAGGCCTGTTCTGCTGCCCGCCAGTTGTCATCCCGGCGGTCAAAGCTGAGCTGGAGGGACGTGTGGGCGGTGGCTTCGAGCTGCTCGGCCCGGATGCCAACAAGCCGCACGGTCATGGGCCGGCTCCCTAATGATTCCAGAAGCTGCATGGCCACGGCATAAATGAGCTGGGCGCTGTCTACCGGTGTGTGGACAGTGCGGCTCCTGGAGATGGTGGAAAAATCGGCATACCGGAGTTTCAACGCCACCGTCCGCGCCACCATCCCCGAACTCCGCAGCCGTCCTGCCGTCCGGTGGGAAAGCCGCAGCAGCTCCCGTGCGATCAGGGCGTTGTCGCCGGTGTCCACGGCGAAGGTCTCTTCCGCGCCGATGCTCTTCTCAAGTCTCACGGGGGTCACTGGCCGCGGATCGATCCCCCACGACAGGCGGTAGACGTGTTCACCGGTGGCACCCAGCATTCTCTTCAGGGAGGACACCGGCGTGGCAGCCACGTCCGCCACGGTCCTGATGCCCATCCGGGCCAGGACATCCGCGGTCTTGGCGCCGATGCCCCACAATGCCCCGACCGGCAGGCTGTGGAGGTAGGGCACGGTCTCGTCGGGTCCGATCTGCAACAGCCCGTCAGGTTTGCAACGCGTGGAGGCAATTTTGGCTACGAACTTGCTGGCAGCTATTCCCACCGAGGCGGTAATGCCCAATTCGGCAGCCACCCGGCGCCGGATCAGTTCACCTATGTCGCGCGGCGGTCCCAACCGGCGGATGGCGCCACCGACGTCCAGGAACGCTTCGTCGACACTCAGCGGCTCCACCAGATCAGTGATGGACTCGAAGATTTCCATCAGCTGGGCGGAAACCTCGTAGTACAGCTTGTGGCGCGGTTCAATGATGACGGCTTTGGGGCACATCCGGGCTGCTACCACCATGGGCATGGCGGACTTCACTCCGAAGGCGCGGGCTTCATACGACGCCGAGAGTACTACCGAGCGGTCCGCAGGGAATCCGACGATCACCGGTTTGCCACGGAGATCCGGCCGGGTACGAAGCTCCACTGCGACGAAGAATGCGTCCATGTCCACGTGCATGATGCAGTTACGCCGGAGCTCACGAAGACCCGCTTCGGTGTACTGGTTGTTCCGCTCAGGCCCCACACCGGCAATTGTATCGGTTGGTACTGACTAAACTGGAGGCTGAATCCGGCAACAACACCAGGAGGACAGTCCCTGTGACCGTCATGAAAAGTCTTAAGCCAACAGGATTAGCGGCACTGGCTGCCGGCGCGATACTCGCCCTCGCTGCCTGCAGCCCCGCGGAGCCCGGAGTGGTGGCATCACCCTCCTCAGTCACTTCTGCACCAGCGTCGGGCAGCGCCAGCATTACCGCCTCCGCCAGCCCAACGGCTTCGCCGGGAACGTCAGCCACGGTGGGGACAATCGTTGCGGGATTCCCCGAAACGCTGCTCCCCGTGATGACCGGCGCCACGGTGATTTCGAGCAGCTTTGACAAGACGTCAACGCCAGCCACCGCAGCACTTGTGGCCAGCATCAACGCCCCGACTGCCGCCGTCGTGGATTTCTACACCAAGCACCTTCAAGCGCAGGGATTCAAAGCCGTCCCCGGGGACGCAGTGGGCGCCGTCGCTTCCAAAGACTTCGTCCGGAACGGCTCCGAGACGGTCAACATCGCCGCCGTCGAGGCCGCCGGTGTCTCCACGTTCACCATCGGCGCCAACGTGGCTGCTGAGTCTGCCAAGTGAGTGTTCCGGAGCAGTTGCGGACTGAGCAGGCTGCATTCGTTGCCGCTGTTGCCGGTGGGCTGACAGACTTCCTCACCACGCGGCAATCGCTCATGGTCGCCATTTCACCCGATATCGAGCCCATTATGGGCTCCATTTCCAATCTGGTGACGGGCGGCAAGAGGCTCCGCGCCCTGATGTGTTACTGGGGGTGGCGCGGTGCGGGCGGCGATCCGGCGGCCGCGGAAATCGTTACGGCGGGATCGGCCCTCGAACTCTTCCAGGCAGCTGCCCTGATCCATGACGACATCATTGACCGCTCGGACACACGGCGTGGCGGGCCAAGCGTGCATCGCCGCTTCAGCCAGCTGCACCATGCGCAAGGCTGGGCCCTGGACAGCGAGCGGTTTGGGCAAGCAGCCGCGATCCTCACCGGGGATCTATGCCTCTCCTTCAGCGAGGAGGCCTTCACGGACATCGGCGAACAGGCGGCTGCGGGCAGCAGGGCGCGGCTGATCTTCAACCTCATGCGTGCCGAAGTGATGGCGGGGCAGTATCTTGACATCCTGGAGGAAGTGGCCGGTCCTGTCCGGGACCGGGCCGGAGCGGTGACGAGGGCACAGTCCATCATCAGGTTCAAGTCCGCCAAGTACTCCACTGAGCACCCGCTGGCGCTTGGCGGCGCCCTGGCGGGCGCTCCGGACGACCTGCTGCGGGGCTACTCGGCCTTCGCGCTGCCGCTGGGCGAGGCGTTCCAACTGCGCGACGACGTCCTGGGCGTCTTCGGCGACCCCGTCACGACAGGCAAGCCGGCAGGCGACGATCTCCGCGAAGGAAAGCGGACGGTACTCATTGCCCTCGCGCTGGGCCAGGCGTCAACCGCAGAATCGGCATTTATCGACGCGAAGCTGGGCAGCCCTGACCTGGGCGATGCCGATGTTGCTGAGATCCGGCGGATCATCGAAGAGTCGGGGGCGCTGGAGGCAACTGAAGTGCTGATCAACGAGTTCGGGGCTGCGGCGTACGACGCACTGGAACAGCTGCCGCTGGACGAACTGCCCAAGACTGCACTGCGGAAGCTGGCGGAAGCCACGGTCAGCCGCGCATCCTGAGGTTGGCGCTGGTCTCCGCCGCTTCCGCGGGCCCGGCGCCGTCCGGGCCCTTGGTGCTCTTTACCAGGCCAGGGTCTGGGCCCGGCGCCTGATTTCCGTCTTGCGGCCTTCCCGCAACGCATCAATCGGCCGGCCGCGGAGCGACTCGTCGGGGGTAAACAGCCAGACGATCAGGTCCTCGTCGGAATAGCCGGCGTCCGCCAGGACAACAATGGTCCCCTTGAGGCTGTCAACAACCTGGCCGTCCAGGATAAATGCGGCTGGAACGGAACGTATCCGCCGCTCCCCGACCCGCAGGGCCGCCAACGCGCGTTCATCAATAAGGCCATGGACTCTCGTAATCGAAACGTCCAACAACTGCGCGACATCAGGCAGGGGCAGCCACTCGCCCACAAGGCTTTCTACGTTACTCACGGATCAAGGTTGCCACGGCCGGAGCCCTGCCGCATAGTCGTGATTCGCCGCCACTGCCGCGAATCACGCGACACTCCATAAAACTCTTTATTCTGCATGGGGCCGAATTCTTGTGCTATGCGGACTTTCATGAGAGATTCACATAGATCACATTTGTAACAGCAATAACTTAAGTAACACTAGTATCAATAGTCACATCGCATGTCCCGGCCCCCTGCAGTTGAAGAAGAGGATTCTTTCCATGACGACGTCCCGCTCGCCAAAGCAGCCCCCCAGGCAGAGCCTGCCTATGATTGCGGTCACCACGGCGGCGCTTCCTGCGGTTGTGTTGTCGTCGTTGGCCTTCGTCCAGCCAGCCGCCGCAGAGGCACCTGCCCGTGCAATCCCGGCAACCCTCGCCGCCGCGATGAAGGCCCAGGCCGCCGAAGCGAAGGCTGCCCTGATCCCGGCGGCCTCGGTGTCCACCACTGTTCCGGCTGCCTTCCAGCCCATGCAGCCGGCGGCGCCCGCGGAGTACACCATTGCCCGGGGCGACACCGTCAGCGGAATCGCCGGCAAGTTCGGGTTGGACGCCCACGAGGTCCTTAAGCTCAATAACCTCCAGCCGAACACCATCATCTACCCCGGCCAGAAGATAAAGCTGTCCGGCTCGGGTTCCGCCGCTGCACCGGCGGCCCCGGCCGCGGCTGCGCCTGCTCCAGCCAACACCGGAAGCAGCTACACGGTAAAGGCCGGGGATACGCTCGGCGCCATCGCAGCCCGGCACAACGTCAGCCTGTCCGATGTTTTGAGCTGGAACAGCCTGAACATGCGCTCCATCATCTACCCGGGCCAGAAGATCAACGTGGGCGCGGGTACCCCCGCAGCACCGGCTGCGGCCGTCCAGCCTACTTCCGCTCCGGCAGCACCGGCTCCCGCACCAGCTCCTGCCGCTCCTGCTCCCGGCGGTTCATACACGATCAAGTCCGGGGACACCCTCTCAGCGATCGCCTCCCGGCACGGCGTCAGGCTCTCGGACATCCTGGCGGCCAACCAGCTGAGCATGACTACAGTCATCTACCCCGGCAACAAGCTGGTCATTCCCGGCGCTTCCATCCAGCCCGCTTCCTCCACCCAGCCCGCCCCGGCAGCCCCCGCCGCCCCCGCCGCCCCGCTGGTTCCGAGCCACTTCCTAGGCTTCACCTACCCCGCGGCCGTAGTGAGCTCCGCCAACGAGAACAAGGCTTTGCTGAACGCCTCCCCCGTACCGTCCCGCGCTGAGATGCGCACAATTGTGGCAGACACGGCCCGCCAGATGGGGGTGGACCCCTCACTGGCCCTGGCCTTCGCGCACCAGGAGTCGGGCTTTGACCAGCGTGCTGTGTCACCGGCCAACGCGATCGGAACCATGCAGGTCATCCCCTCCTCCGGGCAGTGGGCCTCGGACCTCGTTGGGCGCAAGCTCAACCTGCTGGACCCCTACGACAACGCAACGGCCGGCGTGGCTATCATCAAGCGGCTTATCGCCACCAGCAAGGACGAAGAAACAGCGATAGCGGGGTACTACCAGGGCCAGTACTCCGTCAGCAAATATGGCATGTACGACGACACCAAGGCTTACGTAGCTGCCATCAAGGCGCACCAGAAGAACTTCGGCTAGGCCTCCGTGCCGCAGGCTTGCTGACGCCAGCCCGGGGATAACGATAAGGGTCCGGACCGCACGTCGGTTCGGACCCTTTTCCATGCGGGATTAGGATCGTAGGGTGCAGGAACAAGTGTCAGACCGTCTCGTTGGAACGCTGGTGGACAACCGCTACGCCGTCCGCTCCAAACTCGCGCGCGGGGGTATGTCCACCGTATATCTGGCAACGGACCTCCGGCTGGAGCGCGATGTTGCCCTCAAGGTCCTCCATCCCCACCTCGCCACCGACGAAACGTTCCTGGACCGGCTGGGCCGCGAGGCGAAGGCCGCCGCGAAGCTGTCCCACGCCCACGTTGTGGGAGTCCTGGACCAGGGCAACGACGGCCAGACGGCGTACCTGGTGATGGAACACATCAAGGGCCACACCCTCCGTGACGTCATCAGATCCAAAGGTGCGCTGCCTCCCCGGCTGGCCCTTGCCCTGATTGATCCGGTAGTGCAGGGCCTCGGCGCGGCGCACGCCGCGGGACTGATCCACCGGGATGTGAAACCGGAGAACGTCCTGATCGCGGACGACGGCCGGATCAAGATCGGCGACTTCGGGCTGGCCCGTGCGGTGACGACATCCTCGAGCACCGGGACCCTGATCGGTACCGTAGGTTACCTCTCCCCCGAACTTGTGCTGGGAAAACAGGCCGACACCCGGAGTGATATCTACTCCGTGGGCATCATGCTCTATGAGATGCTGACCGGCCAGCAGCCGTACGACGGCGAGGTCCCCATCCAGGTTGCGTACAAGCACGTGAATGAATCGGTCGGTCCGCCTTCGGCCTTGGTGCCTGGCCTCGCCGCCGAGGTGGATGAACTCGTCCAGTGGTGCACCGCAAACGATCCCGAGAACCGCCCGGTGGACGGCAACGCCCTGCTACAGGAACTGCGCCACATCCGGACCAACCTCACGGACGCCGAGCTCGACCTTATGCCGCCGGCAGCGGCGCCGGAAGGACAGCAGAACCACACTGAGGTCATCGCCCGCACCAACAATCCCACGGCCGTAATGTCGTCCTTCTCCCGGCCCCAGCCACAGCACCCACCGCAGGCTCCGCATGCCCTGTATCCGCCCGACGCCGACTTCCGGCCAGGCGAACAGTACCGGCCGGAAGCGCATGACCGGCAGCAAACGCAGCACGGGCCCGATGATCAGGCCTCGGCCCGGGACGCGGTCCCCCTTAGCAAACGCGCCCGCCGCAAGCTCGACCGGGAGGACGAGAAGGCAAGGGCGCGGGCTGCGGCGACACCGGTCCGGAGCCTGCACGAGGGCAACCCGCGGCGCCGCAGCGTCCTCTGGGTGATGGTCCTGGTCATCATCGCATTGCTTGCAACAGGGGCCGGCTGGTTCTTCGGCATGGGCCCCGGGTCGCCGGGCACCATTCCGGCGGTCGCCAACAAGTCAGTGGCCCAAGCCCAGCAACTGCTGGACGAGGCGGGGTTCCAGTCACGGACCAACGATGTCTTTGACGACGACGTTCCCTCCGGCCTCGTAGTGGGCTCCGACCCGACTGCCGGCACGGAGACCCGGAAGTTCCAGCCGGTGTCCTTGTTTGTTTCCAAGGGCCCCCAACTCTATGAACTCCCGAAACTGACCGGCGGAACGCTTGATGGCGCGAAAAATGCGCTGAACCGGGGCGAAATGGCGCTGGGCACCGTCACTGAACAATTTGACGACACCGTTGCCGCCGGCGTCGTGCTCTCGCAGGATCCGGCCGCCGCGACTCCCGCGCGCCACGGCACCCCGGCGAATCTTCTGGTCTCCAAGGGGCCGCAGCCGATCCCGGTCCCGTCAGTGGTGGGACTGGCGGAGAACGCCGCCGTCGACGCCATCAAGGCGGCCGGCCTCAAAGCCGATGTCGCGCAGGACAAAGTCAACGATCCCAAGGTGCCCAAGGGGTCAGTTGCCGCACAGTCACCCGCTACCGGCACCCTGACCAAGGGCGGCACAGTGACGCTGACGATTTCCGACGGACCCAAGCTGATTGAAGTTCCCAGCTTCATCGGCAAACAAGCCAAAGAAGCCGAAGACGCGCTGCGCGCGCTGGGCTTCGAGGTACGGGTAAACAATATCCTCGGCGGCTTCTTCGGCACGGTGCGTGACCAGGACCCGGTGAAGAAGAAGGTGCCTGAAGGCTCCGTCGTCACCCTGACGGTGGTGTAGCCGGCGCACCGCCGGTCACACCACCTTTCCGGTCACACCGACGCGGAAGCCCGGCTCCGGCGTCGGGCGGTCAGTTCTTGGCCAGTGCTCCAGCCACCAGGAAGGCCATTTCCAGGGACTGCATGTGGTTCAGGCGCGGATCGCAGACCGACTCGTACTTGTCGAGGAACGATTCCTGATCCACCGGATCGGCACCGCCCAGGCACTCTGCGACGTCGTCACCGGTCATCTCCACATGGAGGCCACCGGGAACCGTGCCCAGGGCCTGGTGCACTTCGAAGAACCCGCGCACTTCGTCAATGACGTCGTCGAAGTTGCGCGTCTTGTAACCGTTGGGCGACGTGACTGTGTTGCCGTGCATCGGATCGGTGACCCAGAGAACCTTGGCCCCGGAGGCAGTGACCTTCTCAACAATGGCGGGAAGCTTCTCGCGGATGTTGCCCGCCCCCATGCGCGTGATGAACGTCAGCCGGCCCGGCTCACGCTCAGGGTCCAGCTTGTCGATGAGGCGGAGGGCGTCATCGCCGGTTGTCGACGGGCCCAGCTTCACGCCAATGGGGTTCCGGACGCGTGAGAGGAAGTCAACGTGCGCGTGGTCAAGTTCGCGGGTACGCTCACCGATCCACATGAAATGCGCCGAGGTGTCATACGGGAAACCGGTCCGCGAATCGATGCGGGTGAGTGCGCGCTCGTAGTCCAGCAGCAGCGCCTCGTGGCTGGCGAAGAATTCCACCCGCTTGAGGGCTTCGAAATCAGCGCCGCAGGACGCCATGAACTTGATGGCACGGTCGATGTCACGGGCGAGGGATTCGTAGCGGGCGTGCGCCGGGTTTTCGGTGAAACCCTTGTTCCACTGGTGCACGGAGCGCAGGTCCGCGAAGCCACCCTGGGTAAAGGCCCTGATGAGGTTCAGGGTGGAGGCGGACGTGTGGTAGGCCTTGAGCATCCGGGCGGCGTCATGGCCTCGGGACTCGGGAGTGAACTCGTAGCCGTTGACGATGTCGCCGCGGTACGCCGGGAGGGTCACTCCGTCGCGGGTCTCGTCGTTGGAAGAGCGGGGCTTGGCGAACTGGCCGGCCATCCGGCCCATCTTGATGACCGGCATCGCTGCACCGTAGGTGAGCACCACTGCCATCTGGAGGATGGTCTTGACCCGGGCGCTGATCTTATCCGCCGTTGCGGCTTCAAAGGTCTCAGCACAGTCGCCACCTTGCAGCAGGAAGGCTTTGCCCTCCGCGGCAGCTGCCAGCCGTTCACGGAGAACGTCCACTTCGCCGGCGAAAACCAGCGGCGGGAGAACGGAAAGTTCCCCGACAGATGCGTCGAAAACGTCCTTGTCCTGCCAGCTGGGCTGCTGGGAAACGGGAAGGTCACGCCAGTCATCAAGGCCAGGATAATTGGCTGCTCCGCTCTGGGCGGTGCTGGACAGCGAAAAGGCAGGTTTTGCAGATAGCTCAGTCACTATCTAAGACTAATGTGCGCGGCTGGCTTCAGGACACCTGACCGTCACGCGTAGCGAGAGCGCCGTCACAGTCAGCCGGTTGCCGGGTCCTTACCCTCGTTCTCAGTGCCCTCAGCACCACCGTCGGATTCGACGGGTTTCGCCGAGGTACCGCCAGCCCCGGTTGCCGATGTTCCTGCCAGGCGGAGCTTGACCACCGCGGCATACTCGTCCACGTACTCCTGGCCGGAGAGACGCATCAGCTCGAACATGATCTCGTCGGTGACCTTGCGCTGGACCAGCCGATCCTCCGCCTGGTCTGCATACTGGCTGAAATCCAGCGGGGCACCGAAAATCATGCCGATCCGCCGGATATTCGGCATCCGCTTGCCGATGGGCTGAACCTTGTCCGTGCCGATCATTGCTACGGGAATCACAGGCACCCCGGCCTCCAGGGCGAGCCTGGCGACGCCCACCTTGCCCCGGTAGAGGCGTGCGTCAGGGCTGCGGGTCCCTTCAGGGTAGATGCCCAGCAGGCCTCCGCCGGTCAGGACATCCATGCCGGCATTGAGCGACACGGCCGATGCCGCGCCGCCGGACCTGTCCATGGGCAGTTGGTTGGTGAGCCTGAAGAACAAGGCCGTCAGCCTGCCTTTGAGGCCGGTTCCGGTGAAGTACTCGGACTTGGCGAGGAAAACCACAGGCCTGCGGACCATCAGGGGCATAAAGATGGAGTCGGAGAAAGACAGGTGGTTCGAGGCGATAATCGCTGCCCCCTGCGCCGGAACGTTGTCCAGGCCTTTGACCCAGGGACGGAAAAGGAGCCGTAGTACCGGCCCCAGGAAGATCCTCTTCATGACCCAATAGAACACGTGATGAACCTCTCCGGAAGCCGGCCGGCCGGCCCTTCGCCGGGCCGGGCCGGCACTTCAATGCAACCCTACTCTAGTGAGATTTGTCCCGAACAATGACACGATGGTGTCATGACAGAAAGCAGCATAGCGCCCCGGCCTGCCGCTTTCAGCTACCCCGGCCACGGACCCAATGCCACCACCGGGATCGCCATCTGTCATGGCTTCACCGGCAGCCCCTTAAGCGTCCTGCCCTGGGCAGAGCACCTCGCCGCGCAGGGATTCGCAGTGTCGGTGCCGCTCCTGCCCGGCCACGGTACGGATTGGCGGCAGCTCGCCCGCTCGAACTGGCGCGACTGGTACGGGACATTCGAAGCGGCGTACCTGGAGCTGAGCGACCGGACGGAACAGTGTTTTGTGGCCGGCCTCTCGATGGGCGGCGCCATCGCGCTGCTGACGGCCGCCAGGCATCCCGTTGCTGGTGTCTCTTTGGTGAATCCGGGCCTCAGCTTCTACGACCGCCGCGTGCGGGTCATCGGAGTGCTCAAATATTTCCAGCGCACCACTTTGCCCATCCAGGAGGAACAGCCGACGGCGGGTGTCACCAATGACGGCGACTATTCGCGGACTCCGTTGGCAGCCGTGCATGAGCTCAAGAAGCTTTTCGGCACAGCCACCCGCGGACTGCACCAGGTCGACGCCCCGGTGCAGGTCTTCAAGTCCCAGTCGGACGTTGTAGTGCCGGCCACCTCGCTCCTGACGCTGCGGCAGCGTTTAGGCCCACGGCTGGTGGAAGTAGTGGACCTGCACAACAGTGGACATGTGGCCACCCTGGATGTTGATGCGCCCCAGATTTTTGCCCGTTCCAGCGCCTTCTTCCTTGCCCATACACCCAGCACTGCCCCGTCAGCCCGAACCGCGGCCACACCTCACACCACCTCGGAGACTTCATGACCGGCATACCGGACCACAGCCCTTTCAGCAGCACCGTCAACGGTGACGGAGCCCGGATCGGGGTGGTCCTCTCACACGGATTCACAGGCAGCCCGCACGGGCTGCGCGCGTGGGCCCAGTCGCTCGCCGACGCCGGCTTCGCCGTACGCATGCCGCTGCTGCCAGGGCACGGCACCAGCTGGCAGGACCTTGGGCGCACGCGCTGGCCGCAGTGGCATGGCGCGCTGGACGACGCTTACCTGGACCTGGACTCTCACTGCGACCATGTCTTTGTCGCCGGGCTGAGCATGGGAGGTGCGCTGGCGCTCAGAATTGCGGCCACCCGGCCCGTGGCGGGCGTGATCGTGGTGAACCCTGGCCTCGTCATCGATGATCCCCGAGCACCCCTGGCAGGCATCCTGAAACTGGTCCTGAAGAGCACCCCGGCCATTGCCAACGACATCCTCAAACCCGGGATGGACGAGGGAGCTTACCCGCGAACGCCCGTAGCTGCGGCCCATGAGCTGAACAAGATGTTCAAGGACACCATCCGGCTGCTCCCCCGCATCACGGCGCCTGTGCGGGTCTTCCGATCCACCGTGGACCACGTGGTCTCGGACACGAGTGTGGCAGCGCTGCGCCGCGGCCTGACCAACGCTCCGCTGACACTGACCACGCTGGATAACAGCTACCACGTGGCAACGCTTGACAACGACGCGGAGGAGATCTTCTGGGGATCCGCCGACTTCATCCGGGCGGTGGTTGCCGGCACGGCAACAGCCCAGGTCCAGGAGGGTACCGCCCATGAATAGGCCCGACTCCGGTTCACCGGACCAGAGCGCAAACCAGGATGACGCCGTGTGGCTGGACCTGGTGGCCCGGCTGGAAGAAAAGCCCGGAGCCCCTACCGGCGCAGACGCGGCAGGTGCCACCTCCACCGGCCCGAATGCCCTGGGCCCCGATGCCACGGATGGCGACGCTAAAACTACTGATCCAGGGGACGCGGACGCCGTGGCAGTGCCTGGCAGGTCGGCGACGTTCCGTGACTTTGATCCGCTCGGGCTGGCGGGCACAGCCCCCACCGAACTGTCCGCGGCCGAACGGCAGGCGGCAACGTCCGACGCCAGTGACGGTGCGAAGGCCGCCGACGGTACCGCTGGTTACGGCCAGGGCGGCACCGAGGCCTTCGGCCCGCGAGACTATGCCGTGGAGGACGACGCCGGGGACTTTGTGCCGGAAGAACCGCCGAGCCTTGCCGGGACGGATCCCCTGACCGTGCTTGCCTGGCTCGGCGCTATTGGTGCGCCCCTTGCCTTGCTCCTGGCCGTTATGTTCTGGCGGTCCGCGCCACTGCTGGCGATAGTGGGCATGGTGGCAGTGTTCATCCTCGCTGTTGTCTACCTGATCATGAAGCTGCCCCAGGAAAAAGACGACAACGACGACGGCGCCCGCGTCTGAGGATCGCACGTCACCGCATGCGGCTGCTGACGCGGGATAGATCGGCCGCTCCGATGAGCCCCGCGTTTGGTCCGAGCGCTGCCAGCTCGATGCCGGCCGCCGGACGGAAGCCCCGGCCGGTGAGGTTCCGGGCGAAGGCCTTGCGGGCCGGCTCCACCAGCAGGTCCCCTGCCGAGCAGAGTCCCCCGCCGATCACAAACAGTCCCGGATCCAATGCTGCCGCCAGGTTCGCCAGTCCCAACCCCAGCCACTCGCCCACTTCGTCCAGGAGTTCGCGGCAGGCCGCGTCGCCGGCGAGTGCCAGTTCAGTGACAATCGCCCCGGTGATCTGCTCCGCATCACCGCCGACGGTGGCCAGCAATTCCTGGGCAACCGGCGAATTGGCGCGCGCCAGGATCCTCGCTTCCCTTCCGAGGGCGTTGCCCGACGCATACTGCTCCCAGCAGCCCCGGTTCCCGCACTCGCAACGCTGCCCGCCGGGCATGATGATCTGGTGGCCGAATTCGCCGGCCACACCAAACCGGCCGCGCTCCACCCGCCCGTCCATCACCATGGCGCCGCCGATACCGGTACCGAGGGTGATGCACACCAGCCGGTCCTCCCCTTGCCCCGCACCAAAGCGCCACTCCGCCCAGGCCGCGGCGTCGGCGTCGTTCGTCAGCAGCACAGGCCGGCGCAGCAGGCGCTGCAGGTTTGCCCGCAACGGCTCGTTGCGCCAGGCGAGGTGCGGACTGAAAAGCACGGTTCCGCCGTCCAGGTCCATCCAACCGGCCGCACCGATGCCCACTGACCAGACCCTGTGGCCGGCGCCCAGTTCGTCCACGAGTTCGACGATAACCTGCTCGACAGCGCGCGGGTCGCTGCCGGGGGTGGACCGCCGGGCCTCGCTGAGAATCCTTCCGTCAGCGTCCACCACGCCGGCGGCGACCTTGGTGCCGCCGATATCGATGCCGATCGCCAGCCCCTTGCGCCCGAGCCGGAGGTGCTCGCGGAACGTTTCCACCTGCCTGGGCCGGGCCTTCAATCCCAGCGGCCGCCGCCGCCAGGGGGCTGGACGTCGGGGCGGAGCGGCCGGCTCGCCGGGAGGCGTTACATACATAGTGCTTCATTCTAGGGCGCCCCGGGCGGGCAGCACCCTAAGCCGGGCCCATGGCCTTCACACTCCTCTTTGACTCCTATGTTACTGGCCAGTAGGTTTGATTCTGCACGGCCACGTCACAGGCGTATTAGTCTTTAGGCATACCCTGTGCGGGTCTATGGATATCAAAGGAGCTATAGTGCGCGAATTCAGTGTTCCGCCCCTGGTTGTTGTCCCACCGGAAACCAACATCACCGATCTTGTGCTTCGGCAGGCAGCCAAGCCCAGCAACCCGGCACTCTTCTCGCGGCTGGACTCCGCAGGCGCCTGGCGGGATGTCTCCGCCACAGACTTCCTTGCGGACGTCCAAGCCCTTGCAAAGGGCCTGATGGCCAGCGGCGTGGGAGCCGGCGACCGGGTGGGCATCATGTCCCGCACACGCTACGAGTGGGCGCTCATCGACTTCGCCATCTGGTTCGCCGGTGCCGTCTCGGTGCCCATCTACGAGACCTCATCGCCGTCGCAGGTTGCCTGGAACCTCGGTGACTCCGGGGCGGTCGCCGCATTCGGCGAGGCCGCCCACCATGAGGACATCATCCGGCAGGCCGCCACCTCCGAAGGCCTCACCGCCCTCCAGCACGTCTGGCAGCTCGAAGGCGGCGGCCTGGACGCCGTCCGTGAGGCCGGCCGGGACGTCAGCGACGCCGACCTTGAGGCTCGCCGCAGTGCCGCCAACCTTGACGACGTCGCCACCATTATCTACACCTCAGGAACCACGGGCCGGCCCAAGGGCTGCGAACTCACGCATGGCAACTTCGTTGAGCTCTCCGACAACGCCCTTGCCATCATCGGCGAGATTGTGCATGAGCACGCCAAGACCATCATGTTCCTGCCGCTGGCGCACGTGTTCGCTCGCTTCATCTCCGTCCTGGCCATGGCCGCCGGAACCACCGTGGCCCACACCCCGGACATCAAGAACCTGCTGGCTGACCTGCAGAGCTACGAGCCCACGTTCATCCTGGCCGTCCCGCGCGTCTTCGAAAAGGTGTACAACTCGGCCCTGACGAAGGCAGAGGACGGCGGCAAGGGGGCGATCTTCCACAAGGCCACCGAGACCGCCATCGCGTTCTCCAAAGCCCGGCAGGCAGGGCACGTCGGCCTGGGCCTTAAGCTCCGCCATGCACTGTTCGACAAGCTGGTCTATGGCAAGCTACGTGCCGCCATGGGCGGGCACGTTGCCCACGCTGTCTCCGGCGGCGGGCCGCTGGGAGAGCGCCTGGGCCACTTCTTCCAGGGCATCGGCCTGCAGGTGCTCGAGGGCTACGGCCTTACCGAGACCACGGCACCGATCACTGTGAACACCCCGTCCCGGATCAAGATCGGCTCAGTGGGCAAGCCGCTGCCGGGCAACTCGGTGAAAATCGCCGAAGACGGCGAGATCCTCGCCAAGGGCGTGTGCGTGATGCGCGGCTACTACAAACGCGATGACCTGATGGCGGATACGTTTGCCGAGGGCTGGTTCCGCACGGGTGATATCGGCCGCCTGGACGACGACGGCTTCGTCTGGATCACCGGCCGCAAGAAAGAAATCATTGTCACAGCGGGCGGCAAAAACGTGGTTCCGGCACTGCTTGAGGACCAGATCCGGGCGGACGCGCTGGTCTCCCAGGTCCTGGTGGTCGGCGACAACCGGCCGTTCATCGGCGCCCTGGTGACCCTGGACCAGGAGGCCTTGCCGGGCTGGCTTCACCGGCACGGGCTGCCGGCCGCCACCACACTCGATGAGGCGGTCGAGAACCCGGTGGTCAAGGCCGCCGTGCAGGACCTCATCACGCAGGCAAACGCCTCGGTGTCACAGGCGGAGGCCATCAAGTCGTTCCGGATCGTCGCTTCGGACTTCACGGAAGCCTCCGGCCACCTCACGCCGTCCATGAAGGTGAAGCGCGGCCAGGTGATGAAGGACTTCGAGACAGTCATCGAGGAAATGTACGGCGCGCGGCGCGGCTGAGGCCAACCGCAAAACCGCCAAGCAAACAACAACGCGGGGTCACTTCCCGCCCGATAAACAGTGTTTATTGGGCGCGGAGTGACCCCGCGTTGCGTTTGAGTGGTGTTACTCCACAACGAGCAGGAGGTCCCCGCCCTGGACCTGCTCCACGGCTGAGATAGCGAGCCGCGAGACTTTGCCTGCCACCGGGGTCGTAATGGAGGCTTCCATCTTCATCGCTTCGATGGTGGCCACCGTGTCACCGGCACTGACCGTGTCGCCGGCCTTGACGGTCACGGTGACGGCACCGGCGAACGGCGCGGCAACGTGGCCGGGCTGGGCCGGGTCTGCCTTCTCTGCGGCCTTGACGTTGCTCACCACGGAGCGGTCACGGACCACAACGGGGCGGGACTGGCCGTTGAGCGTGCACATCACCGTGCGCATGCCCTTCTCGTCGGGCTCGGAAACGGCTTCCAGCGAGGCGATCAGCCGGACACCCTTCTCCAACTGGATCTCGTGCTCGGCGCCGCGCTGAAGGCCGTAAAGGTAATCGCGGGTGTCGAGGACGGAAATGTTGCCGTAGGTCTCCACACTCTTGAGGTAATCCTTGGTGGGGCCCTCGAAGAGCAGGCGGTTCAGCGTGCTCTGGCGGGTCTTGGAATCACCCTGGAGCGCGGCGCTGTCCTCGGGGCTGAGGTCAACATCGCGGACCTTGATGCTGCGGCCCTGGAGCGCCTTCGTGCGGAAGGGTTCCGGCCATCCTCCGGGCGGGTCCCCGAGTTCGCCGGAGAGGAAGCCGATGACGGAGTCGGGGATATCGTAGTTCTGCGGGTTTTCGTTGAAGTCCGCCGGATCTGCGTTAAGGCCCACGAGATGCAGGGCGAGGTCGCCCACCACCTTGGACGACGGTGTGACCTTCACCAGGCGGCCGAGGATCCGGTCCGCGGCGGTGTACATGTCCTCGATCGCTTCGAAGCGCTCCCCCAGACCCAGAGCCATGGCCTGCTGGCGCAGGTTGGAGAGCTGGCCGCCCGGGATTTCATGCTGGTAGACACGGCCGGTGGGGCCCGGAAGACCTGACTCGAACGGCGCGTAGACGCGGCGCACGGCTTCCCAGTACGGCTCAAGGGAACTGACTGCCTCAAGGCTCAAGCCGGTATCCCGCGGGGTATGCGCCAGCGCCGCCACAAGGGCGGAGGCGGAGGGCTGGCTGGTGGTACCGGCCAGCGAGGCGGAGGCAACGTCAACAGCATCCACGCCGGCGTCAACTGCCGCCAGCAGGGTGGCCAGCTGACCGCCGGCCGTGTCATGGGTGTGGAGGTGGACCGGGAGGTCGAAGCGTTCGCGCAGTGCAGCCACCAGTTTGGCGGCCGCTGCCGGGCGGAGCAGACCCGCCATGTCTTTGATGGCAAGGATGTGCGCGCCGGCGTCCACGATCCGCTGGGCCAGTTCCAGGTAGTAGTCCAGCGTGTACAGCTTCTCGTCCGGGTTCAGCATGTCGCCTGTGTAGCACAGGGCCACTTCAGCCACTGCTGTGCCGGTGGCCCGGACAGCGCGGATGGCGGGCGCCATCTGGTTCACGTCGTTCAGGGCATCGAAGATGCGGAAAATGTCGATGCCGGTGGCGGCGGCCTCGTTGACAAAAGCCACGGTCACCTCCTCCGGGTAGGGCGTGTAGCCCACCGTGTTCCGGCCGCGCAGCAGCATCTGCAGGCAAACGTTGGGCAGCGCCTTCCGCAGGGCGGCCAGCCGGTCCCAGGGGTCCTCACCGAGGAAGCGCAGTGCTACGTCATAGGTTGCGCCGCCCCAGGCCTCAACGGACAGGAGTTCCGGCAGGAGGGCTGTGACTGCTGGACCGGCGGCCACGAGGTCGCGTGTCCGCACCCGAGTGGCCAGCAGGGACTGGTGGGCATCGCGGAAGGTGGTGTCAGTGACGGCCACGGCGGTCTGCTCACGCAGGGCCTTGGCGAATCCTTCGGGGCCAAGCTCCAGCAGGCGCTGGCGCGATCCCGGTGCGGCCTGCCCATCGCCAACGGCGGGGAGTTTGGCGGCCGGATCCGAGTGCACTTTCAGCTCACCGTTGGGCTTGTTGACAGTGACTTCGGCCAGCCAGGTCAGGAGCTTGGTGCCGCGGTCGGCGGAGACCCGGGCCTTCAGCAGCTGGGGACGCTCGTCGATGAAGTTCGTGGCAACGTTGCCGGCAATGAAGTCGGCGTCATCGAGGACGGCCTGAAGGAAGGAAATATTGGTCGACACACCTCGGATGCGGAACTCCGCGAGGGCCCGGCGGGCGCGGGCCACGGCGGCAGGGTAGTCGCGGCCGCGGCAACTCAGCTTTACGAGCATTGAGTCAAAGTGGGGACTGATTTCGGCACCCGAGTAGACGGTGCCGCCGTCGAGCCTTACACCGGCACCGCCGGCGGAGCGGTAGCCGGTGATCTTCCCGACGTCGGGCCGGAACCCGTTCGCCGGGTCCTCGGTGGTGATGCGGCACTGCAGCGCCGCACCCTTGAGCTGGACCGTCTCCTGGGAGAGGCCGAGGTCCGCGAGGGTCTCGCCGGAGGCGATCCGAAGCTGTGCCTGGACCAGGTCAACGTCCGTGACTTCCTCAGTAACGGTGTGCTCCACCTGGATACGGGGATTCATTTCAATGAAGACGTGCTGTCCGGCGCGTTCGCCGACGGTATCCACCAGGAACTCCACGGTTCCGGCGTTGACGTAGTTCAGGGCCTTGGCGAACTTCACCGCGTCACGGTAAAGGGCCTGGCGGATGCCTTCGTCCAGGTTGGGTGCCGGGGCAATCTCGATGACTTTCTGGTGCCGGCGCTGGATGGAGCAGTCACGCTCGAAGAGGTGGATGACGTTACCCTCGGCGTCGGCCAGAATCTGGACCTCTATGTGGCGCGGGCGGAGCACTGCCTGCTCGAGGAACATGGTGGGGTCACCGAACGCGGCATCAGCTTCGCGCATGGCGGCCTGCAGGGCCTCAGGAAGGCCTTCCCTGGTGTCGACGCGCCGCATGCCGCGTCCGCCGCCACCGGCGACGGCCTTGGCGAAGATGGGGAAGCCGATCTCGTCGGCCGCGGCGATCAGCTCATCCATGTCCTTCGAGGGTTCACTCGATTTCAGGACCGGCACACCGGCCTCACGGGCGGCCTTCAGAGCTGCCACCTTGTTGCCGGCCAGCTCAAGCACCTCAGCCGGCGGGCCAACAAAGGTGATGCCCGCCTCCTGTGCTGCGCGGGCGAGGTCCGGGTTTTCCGACAGGAAGCCGTAGCCGGGGTAGATGGCGTCGGCGCCGGACTCCTTGGCGACGCGAACCACTTCGGCAACATCGAGGTAGGCCCGGACGGGATGCCCCACGTCGCCGATCAGGTATGCCTCATCGGCCTTCTGGCGGTGGATGGAATTTCGGTCCTCATTGGGGAAGACAGCAACGGTCTTGGCGCCGAGCTCGTAGCTGGCACGGAAGGCCCGGATCGCGATTTCGCCGCGGTTGGCCACCAGAATCTTGGAAAACATAATTCTCCTGCATCATTGCGGGTGTATCGGTAAGTGGTCACAGTGTCTAAGACCCGCGCTTAGAAATACAAATCACTGTGGCCAGAGTCACAGAAACCTCCGTCATGTCCCGCGTGCATCCACGGAGGCTGGCAGAACCAGCCCGCCATACCATCCCCGTGCCATGCCGCGTCCCCATAAGGCGGGATTCACCGGCGCAGCCACATATGATGAGTAAGGCGGCTCGAGCCGCCAGCTTCGGCAGTGCCGGAGCAAACATTACCCCGAACACGGCAGCCGGCGTTAGGTTTTGGTCTCACAAGTGCAAGTAGTCAGCATCAGCAGCCTCAAGGGCGGAGTCGGCAAGACTTCCGTCACCACAGGATTGGCGTCTGCGGCGCTTGCCGCGGGCATCCCCACACTGGTGGT
This sequence comes from Pseudarthrobacter lactosi, assembly GCF_055412785.1. Classification (NCBI taxonomy): domain Bacteria; kingdom Bacillati; phylum Actinomycetota; class Actinomycetes; order Micrococcales; family Micrococcaceae; genus Pseudarthrobacter; species Pseudarthrobacter lactosi. The sequence goes on along the minus strand of NZ_JBVAYS010000001.1, from coordinate 36,408 downwards.
GGACCTCGATCCGCATGCGGACGCGACCACTGCCCTGGGCGTCCAGTCCGGCGACCAGCTGGACATCGGCAGGATGCTCAAGAGCCCCCGCCGTGCCAAACTGGCGGACAATGTCGCAGGCAGCTCCTGGACGGCACGGGCGCACACCAACGGGTCCGGACCGGCCGTACTGGACGTCGCTGTGGGTTCGGCCTACACGGGCATCTACGACCGCCCCGACCTGGGCCGCCGCGACCTCCGCAGGCTTTCCGCAGTCCTGGCCGGCGCCGACCGCTACGAACTGGTCCTCATAGACTGCCCGCCATCGCTGAACGGGCTGACCCGGATGGCCTGGTCCGCAAGTGACAAGGTGGCACTGGTGGCCGAGCCCGGACTTTTCTCGGTGGCGGGAACCGAGCGGACCATGCGCGCCATCCAGCTGTTCAAGCAGGAATTTGCGCCGAACCTATCTCCCGCCGGCATTGTGGCCAACCGCGTGCGCACAGGCTCCTCCGAACACACCTACCGGCTCGCGGAAATGGAATCGATGTTCGGTGACCTCCTGTTGAGCCCGCGCATCCCCGAACAGGCGAACTGGCAGCAGATCCAGGGCGCGGCCCACCCGGTGCACCACTGGCCCGGCGAATCCGCGAAGTCATCCGCTGCGCTGTTCGACGCCCTCCTTGCCAACCTCCTGGCGACCGGAAGCGGCCTGCGGAACCGAACCCAGCGGTAACACCTGGCTGCAGTGCCCCTCTGCAGCCACAGGTTTTGCGGACAACGAGAAGAGGCCACCCCGCCGGGGTGGCCTCTTCTCGTTGTTTTTGTGTCAGCCTGTGGTGTCAGCCGATCTTGCGGGCAGCGCGCCGCTTGCTCAGTTCGTCGTCGGGAAAGGACTGTTCGACGGCGTGTTCGCTCGGCAGGGAAGCCAGGCTGCCTTCGACTTCGCGCCAGACCTTGCCCACCGCGATGCCGAATACACCTTGGCCGCCCTGGACAAGATCGATAACCTCGTCAGCGGATGTGCATTCGTAGACGCTCGCGCCGTCGCTCATGAGGGTGATCTGCGCCAGGTCCTCCACTCCGCGTTCGCGGAGGTGTTCCACTGCGGTGCGGATCTGCTGAAGGGAAACTCCGGTGTCCAGGAGCCGTTTGACTACTTTGAGGACGAGAATGTCCCGGAAACCGTAGAGCCGCTGTGAGCCTGAGCCGGCGGCGCCGCGGACTGCGGGCTCAACCAACCCGGTCCGTGCCCAGTAGTCCAGCTGGCGGTACGTGATTCCGGCCGCCTTGCAGGCCGTCGGGCCGCGGTATCCAGCGTCCTCATCAAGTACGGGAAGGTCTTCGGTAAACAGGAGGCCCTGGGCACCGCTCGCGGGCACAGCTACACCAGCCGTTGTGGGCTGCTTCAGCCCGCCTGCTTCGCCTTTGGGACTCACCTGGATCCTCCTTCGTATAAGCTCCCGGGGATCACTGCATCAGCCGGTGCACGCATGAAGTCCATGCATGTAATTTCGCGGGGGTCGTACTTTTACAGTGTGACTTGCGCGGCTGCCGGAAGCAATGGGAGCTTGGTACCTTCGACGTTAGGCCCGCCGCGCCCCAAGGTCAAAGATCTTGGCCCCTTGGTGCAGGCGTGTCGGAACTTTCAGGCTCAACTTTAACCTTAACGTGACCTCAGCCGTCGAAGTCTTCCGGCTCAACGTCGTCCAGGAACTCACGGAACCGCCGCAGTTCGCGCTCCTCGTCCACGGTGGGGCCCGGGTCAGTGTCTTCCCCCTCGTCATGCTCGGTGATACGGACTCCGGCTTCATCCATCACGGAGTCAGCACACCAGATGCGGCACTTGGCCCGCAACGCGATAGCGAGGGCATCCGACGCGCGTGAGCTGACGGTGGTCCCGTTCTCGAACTGGAGCTGGCCATAAAAAATGTTGTCCTCAACGGCCACAATGTTGACGCTGACAACCGAGTGGCCCAGGGATTCCACTACGTCAACCAGGAGGTCGTGGGTCATCGGGCGCGGCGGCACTACCCCTTGCTGGGCCAGGGCGATGGCGCTTGCCTCCGGAGTCCCGATCCAAATGGGCACGTGGCGTTCGCCATGGATCTCGCGCAGCAGGACGAGCGGCTGGTTGGACGGCAGTTCGATGCGAACGCCTACGATCTCCACTTCGATCATCAGATGTCCATACGTGAGATACGGTCCTGGACCAGGGCCCGGTGCAGGACCAGGCAGAGGTCGCTGATTTCGCGGGCGGCCTCTGCAGCCCGTGCCTGTGACGCGGAATCTCGCCTGGACGCAAGCGGCGCAACTGCCCGCTCGACGAGCCCGAATTCACGTTCCGCCGCGGCCTGGAACGGCCGCAGGTGGCGCGGTTCGAGGCCGTGGCTCTCCAGTTGCACGCAGGCACGGGCAACCTGGAGGGCGTGCTCGTCGAACTTGCCGCTGCTGTGGCTGATCAGCCCGAAGCTCAGCAGGGATTGGAGCAAAGCAACGCTGGCACCGGATTCAGTCCGCAGTTGTTCCTCGTTGAATTTCCGGCCGCGGTTCTGAAGCTCCGCGGCCAGTTCATCCGAAACGATCCGCGGCGAAACCACGACGCCGGGCGGCAGGTTCTCCGGCCGTTCTCCCCTGTCAATCGCATCAAGGTAGTCCTTGATGACTTTCAGTGGAAGGTATTGGTCCCGCTGGAGCGCCAGCACAAAACGGAGACGCTCGACGTCACTGTCCGAGTACTGCCGGTACCCGGCCGGAGTGCGGCGAGGATTAATCAGGCCTTTTTCCTCCAGGAACCTGATTTTCGACGCAGTCATACCCGGAAAGTCGCCGCTGAGTTGCGCGAGGACTTCCCCGATGTTCAAAACTTGGGGCCCCCGGCGTTCCGGTTGTGCCATTGCCACAGGCAAGTGTCCCGGGATCAGGCGCGGCCTGCTGCGCGGGCAGGGCTCAGGTAGAAGGTGAGTCGGAACTTACCGATCTGGACTTCGTTCCCGGACTTCAGCTCAACACTGTCGACGCGGTCGTGGTTAACGTACGTGCCGTTGAGGCTGCCGGTATCCACCACTTCAAAGCTCCGCGCTGTGCGGCGGAATTCGACGTGGCGCCGCGATACGGTGACGTCATCAAGGAAGATGTCGGCGTCAGGATGACGGCCGGCCGTGGTGGTGTCCGTGTCAAGCAGGAACCGGGCACCCGCATTCGGGCCGCTGTGGGCAACCAGGAGCGCGGAACCGGCCGGCAGTGCCTCCACGGATGAACGCTCGTCCATGGACAGCTTGGGGGCGATCGTGGGCTCGTCGGTGACGGGGGTGAGATGAATCGAGGTGGTCTCCGAAGCCCTGGCTGCACCTGTGCCGTGCTCGCCTTCGGCAGGGTCCTGTTCGTGGCCAACCATGGATTCCTCCTCTTTCGCTGCAGCTCTCACGCCTGCAATCAACATTTGCCCTGCGGATCCGCCTCGCGGATCCGTTACCGGGCCCGGATCCGGCCACTGACGTGCGAAGACGCCGTTTGGCCGGACCGGATGAACCCGTTAGCTTCAGCCTACCTGCTGTTCGTACTCGGATGCACTGAGCAAGGATTCCACGGCGTCTGCTTCGGCAAGCCGGATCTCGATCAGCCAGCCGTCGCCGTAGGGATCGGAGTTGATCAAAGCCGAATCGGTATCCAGGGATTCGTTGCGTGCAACGACTTCGCCGCTCACCGGAGCATAGATATCGCTGACGCTTTTGGTGGATTCGACCTCGCCAACTACTTCGTTGGCGGTGATGTTAGTACCTGCTTCCGGCAGCTGGGCGTAGACAACATCTCCGAGTGCGTCCTGCGCGAAGTCGGTGATGCCCACCCGGACCACGCCGTCGGCGCTCGGTGCGGACACCCACTCGTGCTCGGCGGTGTAGGACAGGTCTTCGGGAATGTTGCTCATCAGGGGCCTTTCATCGGGTCAATCACCAATGTCAACGGGGCCTGCAAAACAAGCCGCCGCTGAAAGTATAGGCACAACTCCACGGGCGTTCGAGGAGGATTCTGACATGATGAGACGCATGAGAACACACTCACGGGAATCGCCTGCAAAAAGGGCGAACTGGGCTGCGCGGATCATCCTCGTTGCGGTGGCGCTGGTTGTACTCGCCATCGCATACTTTGCCTTTGCGGCCATCCTCCCGGTCTGGTGGGCGAACGTTATCCGCAACCAGGTCCAGGGCAACCTTGGTGCGGGCATCCTGGTGGGGATGTTCTATGGGTTCGTTTTCACGTTCGTCCCCCTCCTGGTGGCCTGGCAGGCAACCCGCAAATCCGTGGGATGGCCCTGGAAGCTAGCCATCCTCCTCGGCGCTGTGGCCCTCGCGTCCCCAAATCTACTGACCGCCGGAATCATGTTCGGCAGCTCGCAGGCCGCCCACAACGGACAGCGGATCCTTGGCACCGAGGCCACCTGGTTCCCCATGTGGACGCAGATCTCAGCCATCGCCGCCGCTGTTATCTTTGTGGTTGGCCTGGTCCTGTGGAGGGTCTGGCGGCAGCGCGGCAAAAAGATGAAGGCGCTTAAGAAGGCAGATGCCGAGCGCTCCCTGGCGGCGAAGGCGGCCAATGACCCCGCGGCTACCTCACCTGTCCCTAAGACACCGGCCGCCACGGACAGCCAGGCTGACCGCAGGTAAGCCATGCCGGAGCTACCAGAGGTTGCAGGCCTGGCCGGTTTCCTGGACGAGCACCTGCGCGGAGCGGTGGTACGGAAGATCCAGATCGTCTCCTTTGCCGTGCTGAAGACGGCGGATCCGCCCTTCACCGCGTTGGAGAACTGCATCATCCGCGGCGTCAGCCGGTTCGGAAAGTTTGTCAGCCTTGACACTGACGGGCCGTCGTTTGTCTTCCATCTCGCCCGGGCAGGGTGGATCCGTTTCACGGACTCCCCTACCGGCACCCAGCTCCGGCTGGGAAAGGGCTACATCGCTGCCCGGCTGGCGTTCAGCGGTCCGGACGGTGCCCATGGCATGGACCTCACGGAGGCGGGGACCAAAAAGAGCCTGGCCGTGTACGTGGTGCGCGATCCCCAGGATGTGCCGGGCATCGCGGCCCTCGGGCCGGACCCGTTCAGCGCAGCATTCGACGCGGACATGCTGGCGGAAATTCTTGGCTCCACCTCCCAGCAGATCAAGGGCGTCCTGCGGAGCCAGAGCGTGATCGCAGGGATCGGGAACGCCTACAGCGACGAGATCCTCCATGCGGCAAGGATCTCTCCCTTTGCCACCGCCAAGTCCTTGGACCGCGACACGGTGCAGGTGCTGTACAACGCCATCCACAGCGTGCTCGGAACTGCCCTGGCCGAAGCCGAGGGCAAGCCACCCAATGAGCTCAAGGACGTCAAACGCAGCCACATGCGTGTCCATGCCCGGACCGGCGAGGCGTGCCCGGTGTGCGGCGACACAGTCCGGGAGGTGTCGTTCGCCGATACGTCCCTGCAGTACTGTCCCACGTGCCAGACAAAGGGGAAGATCCTGGCGGACCGCAGGACGTCGAAGTTCCTGAAATAGGCAGGGTGACGAAACCCGACGGAAAATCTAATAGGACGGCACAAAACGGAAGCGTCCCGGAGAAAATTCTCCGGGACGCTTCTGTTTTGGTCGGGCTGACAGGATTTGAACCTGCGACCCCTTGACCCCCAGTCAAGTGCGCTACCAAGCTGCGCTACAGCCCGTTAGTTCCGCCGTTCTCCGCTGCGTTTACTCCCGATGTTAGCCAGGATTTCAACTCAGCAGTCCGGCCGAACCACCTTGAAAAGCTTACACGATTCCGGAGGGTGCAAGTGACACTTTGCAGCCTGCACGCCCCCCGGCGTGTCCTAATTAACGCTTCTTGCCACGCTTTTCGCGGACGCGCATGTTGACCTCGATGGGCGTGCCCTCGAAACCGAACGTTTCGCGGAGCCTGCGGGTGATAAAGCGGCGGTAGCCCGGGTCCAGGAATCCGGTGGTAAACAGCACAAACTTCGGCGGCCGGCTGGACGCCTGCGTGCCGTACAGGATACGCGGCTGCTTTCCACCACGGACCGGGTGCGGGTGCGCCGCCACCAGCTCGCCGAGGAAGGCATTGAGCTTGCCGGTGGGGATGCGCCGGTCCCAGTTCTCCAGGGCCAGGTCCAAGGCCGGAACCAAGCGGTCCTTGTGCCAGCCGGTCAGCGCGGAAATGTTGACCCGCGGCGCCCAGGCCACGTGGGCCAGGTCCTGCTCGATTTCGCGCTCCAGGTAGGTGCGGCGTTCGTCGTCGAGCAGGTCCCATTTGTTGAACGCCAGCACCAGGGCGCGGCCCGACTCGATGGCCAATTGCAGGATGCGGACGTCCTGCTCGCTGAGGACTTCATCAACGGCGAGGAGAACGACGGCGACCTCCGCCTTCTCGAGCGCTGCCTGCGTCCGGAGGGAGGCGTAGTAGTCGGCGCCCTGTGCCATGTGCTGGCGGCGGCGAATGCCCGCCGTGTCCACAAAGCGCCAGGTGCGGTCGCCGAGTTCAATGAACTCATCCACCGGATCACGGGTGGTGCCGGCGGTGTTGTCGACTACTACACGCTCGGACCCTGCCAGCTTGTTCAGCAGTGATGATTTGCCCACGTTCGGGCGGCCGATCAGTGCGATGCGGCGGGGTCCGCCCGAGCGTTCCAGGCCCTCAATCGTGGAGAACTCCGGCAGGGTGTCCATCACGTGGTCCAGGAGGTCGGCGACGCCGCGTCCGTGCAGGGCTGAGACGGGGTAGGGCTCGCCGAAGCCGAGGCCCCACAGGGTGGCGGAGTCCGCCTCCTGGGCGAAGTCGTCCACCTTGTTGGCCACCATGATGACTGGCTTCTTGCTGCGGCGGAGCATCTTCATCACGCCCTCGTCCGTTGCGGTGGCGCCCACCGCAGAGTCGACGACGAAGAGCACGGCGTCAGCCATTTCTACGGCCATTTCCGCCTGCTCGGCCACCCGGGCGTGGATACCGCGGGCATCGTGCTCCCAGCCGCCGGTGTCCACGACCGTGAAGTTGCGCCCGTTCCAGTGTGCCGAGTACATCACCCGGTCCCGCGTCACGCCGGGAGTATCCTCAACCACTGCCTCGCGGCGGCCCAGGATACGGTTCACGAGGGTGGATTTGCCGACGTTGGGACGGCCGATGATGGCAAGCACCGGATCGAGCTTGACCGGACCGTCAAAGTCCTCGTCGTCGAACTGCCCGCTCAGAAGGGCGGCGTCTTCATCGTCGAGTTCGTAGTCGGCCAGCCCCGCGCGGAGCGACGCGGCGCGCATCTCCGCTTCGTCGTCGTCCATGGCTGCCAACCGCTCGGCCACCTGGTCCGTGCCGGTGGGCGTGTATTCGTCTTCGCCGGCGCCGGAGTGGCCGGAGGTTTGAGTCGTATCGCTCATTGCACTTTCCTTAGTGGTCATCTGCCGGCGTCCCGGCTACTGCTGTGAAGTTCGTGCGGAAATCCGCGTGGGGCAAAGGCTGCCCACTGTGTTGGATGGTCTCCTGGACGTGCCCCGCAAGCGCAGCGCGGATTTCCATTCCCGCCCTGTCCATTGAAGCACGGCCCGTTTCGCCGGGGTTTCGGCTGAGGGTCAGTGCGTTGCCGAAGCTGACGTGGAACCGCCGCCCCGGCCTGGGTACTGTGTCGAGGTGTTCGTTGCCCGTCCGGGTGCCGAGGATCGCCACGGGGACCACTGGGGCGCCAGAGTTCAGCGCCAGCCATGCCACCCCGTTGTTGATGTCCGTTGCCGCACCGCTCCCCCGCGTACCTTCCGGAAGAATCCCGAGGCAACGGCCGGCGTCGAGCATGTTTTTGCCCAGCAGCAGCGCTGCCCGGTCCCCGGAGCGGTCCACCGGCAGCTGGCCGGAGGCCCGAAGGACCCGGCCCAACAGACCCTTGAACATCTCCTTCTTAACCAGGATGTGCATGGGACGCGGCGCCGCGCCGAACATCACCGGCCCGTCCAGGAAACTGATGTGGTTGCCGGCGAAGATCACCGGCCCGCCTGTAGGCACGTTGTCCCGGCCACTGACGGACGTCCGGTACACCACATGGTCAAGGAGCCAGCCGACGGGCCGGCTCCATGTCATGGTCCAGCCGGAGGGAAGACGCACACCGCCGTCAGTCACGGTTAAGCACCTTCGTGACGATCACGAGCGCCGCGTCCACGGTCTCGGCGAAGTCCAGATCGGACGAATCAAGGGTGACAACACCGTCGGCAGCCTGGGTGAAGTTCACCACCGTGGAATCCTTGGCGTCGCGCTGGGTGACCTGGGCGGCGAGCTGCTCCGCATTCTGCGTGCCGCCCAGCTGGATGCCGCGGCGGCGGAGCCGGGCTTCCTCACTGGCCGTCAGCAGCATGCGGACTTCAGCGCCCGGCGCGACGACGGTGGTAATGTCCCGGCCCTCCACCACGATGCGGCGGTGGTGCTTTTCAATAAGCTCACGCTGCCGGCGGATCAGTTCGGTCCGCGCACCTAGGGTGGTGGCGACCGTACTTACCGCCGAGGAAATTGCCGGTTCGCGGATGGCGTCCGTGACGTCAGCCCCGTCCACGCGCACGTAGTCCTCGCGCGGTGTGGTGCTCAGTTCCAGGACCAGGTCCCGGGCAGCCTGCTCCACGGCTGCGGCGTCACTGAGGTCGATTCCTGTGGTGACGCAGAACCAGGTCAGAGCTCGGTACATGGCACCCGTGTCCAGGTAGGCAAGGTGCAGCCGGCGGGCCACTTCCTTACTCACGCTGGATTTGCCGGAGCCTGACGGCCCGTCGATGGCAACTACCAGGGGCCTGCCGACGCGCAAGGCCGGAAGGGTGTCAAGAAGTTCTTGTGTCATTACTGCAATACCCGCCATCCGCGGTCGTTGAGTGCTTCGATCAGATGGTCATGCTTGTTCGGCAGCACGGACAGTTCCACCATGCCCACGTTCTGGCCCGAGGAATGGTCAAGCCGCAGGTCTTCCACGTTCACGCCGATCTCACCGATTTCGGTGAGGAGCCGCGCGATCTGTCCTGGCCGGTCATCGACCAGGACCGTGAGCCAGGAGTAGGCCTGCGGCGGCCCACCGTGCTTGCCCGGGATACGGGCCTGCCCGGCATTGCCTTCGCTGATCAGCTGGGCAAGGTCAAGCCTGGCGCCCGGCGCCAACGGTTCCTCGAGCGTGCCGATGAGCCTGTTCAGGTCCTCGCGGACCCCGTAAAGGATTTCCACGACCTTCCCCGCGTTGCCGCCCAGGATCTGGACCCACAGCGTGGGATCGCTGGCGGCGATCCGCGTGACGTCCCGCAGCCCGTTGCCGGCAAGGGACAGCGCGTGAAGCGGCGTCCCCTGCAGCCGGCTGGCCAGCAGCGAGGACATGATCTGGGGCAGGTGCGACACCAACGCCACGGCTTCGTCGTGTTCGTCGGCAGTGAACTGGGAAACCACAGCTCCCAGATCGGCCGCCAGGGAGCGCGCGGTCTGCACGGCCGCCGCGGATGACTCCGGGCCCGGGCAAACCACCCACGGCATGGACGTGAAGAGCTCGCCGCGGGCCGCAACCGGCCCGGACTTTTCGCGCCCGGCCATCGGATGCGTGCCCACATAGCGGGTGATGTCCGCGCCGCGGCCGCCCAACTCCGCCAGGATGGCGGCCTTGACGCTGGCGATGTCAACAACCACGGAATCCGGGTAGTCGGCAAGCGCACGGGCCACGACGTCGGCGGTCACGTCCGGCGGTGCTGCCACCACCACAAGCTCCGGTGCCTCGTCTCCGAGCTGGTCCAGGGGCTGGCCGGCACCGATATCAACGGCCACCGCCTGGTTGGTCGGCGACGGGTCAGACAGGAACACGGGCACGCCGCGTCCACGCAGGCCCAGCCCGATGCTGGCACCGAGCAGGCCGGTGCCAATCACCACGACCGGCCCGTTGAGGTGTCCCCGCCCGTGGGAGCGAAATGCGGACATGCCTCAGAGTCCTACGGATGCCAGCAGGTGGCCGACTTCCTGCTTGCCAAGGTTGCGGATGCTGCCCTGGCGCTGGTCACCCAGGCCGATGGGACCCACCTTGACGCGCACCAGGCGCAGGACCGGGAAACCGACGGCGTCGAACAAACGCCGGACAATCCGGTTCTTGCCCGAATGCAGGATTACTTCGATCAGCACGTGGCCCGGGGTGGAGTCCACCAGCTTAAAGGAGTCAACGGAGGCGAAACCATCCTCAAGTTCCACACCTTCCCTGAGCTGGGCGCCGACTCCCTGCGGGAACGGACCGCGGACCTGGACCAGGTACGTCTTGGGAACTTCATAGGACGGGTGGGTCAGCCGGTTGGCCAGTTCGCCGTCGTTCGTCAGCAGCAGCAGGCCTTCAGTGGCGACGTCCAGCCGGCCAACGTGGAACAAGCGTTCACCCTGGTGGGTCTTCCGCACAAAATCGCTGATGCAGGGACGGCCGTCGGGGTCCTCCATGGTGGACACCACGCCCTTGGGCTTGTTGAAGACCATGTACACGAGGTTTTCATCCAGCTGGATGCGCAGGCCATCAACGTGGATGACCGCTGTCTTGGGGTCAATGCGGACACCAAGCTCGGTGACCACCTGGCCGTCGACTTCCACCCGGCCTTCGGAGATCATCTCTTCGCAGACGCGGCGCGAAGCCACGCCGGCCTGGGCCATGACCTTCTGCAGGCGGGTGCCATCGGCGTCGTGCATTTCAGACTGCGGAACGGAACCGCGGGGTCCGCGCTTGCGGGCAGGCTTGCGCACGGGGCCAAGGTTCTGGCCGAAACGTTCGCTGCCAAACGCGCGTGAGGCCGCGGCTCCGGGCTTGCCGGTGCGTGGCTTGGGCTTGAGTGCGCCCGGGGTGCCGGGAGCTTTGTTGGCGCCCGGCTTGCGGGCGGCAGGCTTGCGCGCCGAGGCGCTGGCAGCGGGCTTCCAGTCGGAGGCTCCGCGGCCGGCCGGCGGCGACGCCGGAGCATCGCCGGGATCCACAAATGGCTCCTCGCGCGGCCTCGGGGCCTTGTACGGCCGGTCCCCGCCGCCGAATCCGGCGTTGCGCTTGCCGGCGCCGGCGCGGAAACCGCCGCCTGCCGTGCTGGGGCGGCCGCTGCCGCCCTGAGCAGCGTTACGGCTGGCGCCGCCCTGCGCCGGATTACGGCTAGCCGCTGGATTACGGCTGGCGCCGCCCTGTCCGGCATTGCGTTCTGAACTGTTACGTCCCGAACTGTTACGTGGTGAACCCTGGCGTCCCGCCTGTGTCATGACCCGTCCTTCGTTATTTGGCCGGCTGGTTGTCCAAGAACAACCCTAGCCAGCCATGCAGAAATTATCTGCCCTTATGAATATTCGTGTGCGCACGCGGGATTTCCCGCCTACATTCTGTCGGCGTCGTAGAACTCCGCGATCCCCTCAAGCCCCGGAAGATGGGGTGAAAGCTGGGGCAGTTCCGCTACGGAACCGATTCCCATACGTTCCAGGAAATACGACGTGGTCCGGTAGAGGATGGCACCCGACTCAGGATCATGTCCCGAATCTTCGATCAGCCCGCGCTGCGTCAATGTCCGTACGACAGAATCGACATTGACTCCCCGAATTGCAGACACCCTGGCCCTGGAGACGGGCTGTCGGTATGCGATGACAGCCAGTGTTTCCAGAGCCGCCTGCGTGAGCCTGGCCGTCTGACCCTCAAGCACAAACCGTCCGACAATTTCGGCGAAGTCTGCGCGGGAGTAGATCCGCCAGCCACCGGCGATGTTCCGCAATTCGAAACCCCGGGGGGTGGCACTGAAACCAGCATCGCTGGCACGGTCCACGTCCGGGGCTTTAACAGTATAGCCGCTATACTCCCGCTGCAGTTCCGCCAGCAACTCCTCGACGACGGCGACTGTCAGGTTAAGCCCGGTGGCCAGCTCAGTAGCACTGGCCGGTTGGTCCAGGACCATCAGGACAGCCTCCAGTGCAGCCTTCGCACCGCCGGGCAAATCCCGGACGTCCGTGCCCGGCTCCGCCCCAGGCTCCGGAAGTTCTTGGCTCACGACAGTTCCTCGTATTCTTCGCTTAGGTTTTCTGTTGACCAGTCCCGGCCATCCACTGTCCAGTGCACGGTGAGATCGCCCAGCGGCGACACCTGGTCAAAGGACACTGCCCTGTCCCGGAACATCTCCAGCAAGGCCAGGAACCTGGCCACCACCACGAGGGTGGAATCGGCGTCGGCGATCAGCGCGCGGAAAGTCAGGGGCTTCCCCAACTGGAGCCGGAGCCCCAGGATCTCGGCCTGTTCCTTCACACTGACGGTACTGCCGTGCAGATGGGCAAGGCCCACCTCCGTGGGCCTTGGCGTCCTGGGCTGCAGGGCTGACTCTGCCAGGCGGGCGAACTGCTCCGGCGAGTGCTTCCACACGAGCTCCGGAAGCATGGCGGCAAAATGCTCCTCCAGGGCAACCTGACGTGGAAACCGGCTGGCTTCCTGTTCCAGGGTTCCGGCCATCAGGGCCGCCACCTGTTTGAACGCCTTGTATTGGAGAAGCCTCGCAAAAAGGAGGTCCCGTGCTTCCAGCAGGGCGATGTCCTCATCGTCCTCGACTTCACCGGCTGGCAGGAGCCGAGCCGCTTTGAGGTCCAGGAGGGTGGCGGCGATGACCAGGAATTCACTGGCTTCATCCAGCGCCCATTCCTCGCCGAGCTTCTGGAGCTTCCTGATGTATTTGATGAACTCATCAGTGACGGTGGCAATAGCCACCTCGGTAATATCCAGCTGGTGCTTCGCGATCAGGCCCAGCAAGAGATCGAATGGGCCGGTGAAGTTGGCCAGCCGCACCTCAAAGCCGGGTTTGGACTCGGCCATGGCGTGGTTAGGGTGCGCCGCCGCGCGAAATCAGCTCTTTGGCCAGGCGGCGGTAGGCATCGGCGCCGATGTGGCTGCCTGCGTAGCTGGTGATCGGCTCGGCCGCGACGGTGGCGTCCGCGAACTTGATGGAGCGTTTGATGACGGTCTCGAAGACTTTGTCACCGAAGGCTTCCACCAGGCGGGTGATGACTTCGCGGCTGTGGAGTGTACGGGCGTCGTACATCGTGGCCAGGACACCATCAACCTGCAGGCCGGGGTTCAGCCGGTCTTGGACTTTGTCGATGGTTTCCACCAGCAGGGCTACTGCACGTAGTGCGAAAAACTCGCAGATCAGCGGGATGATCACGCCGTGGGCGGCAGTCAGGGCGTTGACTGTCAGCAGACCCAGTGAGGGCTGGCAGTCAATCAGGACGACGTCGTAATCGTCTTCCACCTTTTTCAGCGCCCTGTCCAGGACCTGCTCACGGGCTACTTCGTTGACCAGCTGCACTTCTGCGGCGGAGAGGTCGATGTTGGCCGGCAGCAGGTCCACGTTTTCGACGCCGGTCTGGTGGATGGCGTCGCGGATGTCCACCTTGCGGTCCATCAGGACGTTGTAGACCGTCAGGTCCAGTTCGTGCGGGTTGATGCCGAGGCCAGCGGACAGAGCACCCTGCGGATCGAAGTCCACCAGCAGTACCCTGCGGCCGTATTCGGCAAGGGCCGCTGCCAGGTTGATGGTGGACGTGGTCTTACCGACGCCGCCCTTTTGGTTGACCATGGCGATCACGCGCGCGGGACCGTGGGACGACAGCGGGGCTGGTTCAGGAAATTCGCGGTGGGGCCGCCCGGTGGGACCCATCACGGCGTCTTCCAGATCGAGTTCCGTGCCTTCCAGAGTTGCCGAACCCTGTTCGCTGCTCACGTATCTATCCACACTTTCGATGACGGTGATTTTCCTGCCGCTGGAGCTCCAGCGCCGATCCTGCTTTCACCCTAGGCTACAGGCCCCGACACGGTATTTGAGGGAACTTGACTTTGGGCGGATTCTGAGCCTTGACCTTCTAGTAGAAGTCGAAGGTTAGGCGTCTGCACGCAGGAACCGCCCGCACAGCCGGGGCTATGCGGGCGGTTCGCTGCATGTCCAGGAATCAGCGGCGGGGCTGCCTAGGCGTTGGCCAGCGCCGGCGCCTTCGCGGAATCGGCCACGGGCTCGCCGTGTCCTGCGATCATGGTCTGCTCGTCGAAGGGGGCCCGGCCCGAGAGGACTTCACCCACCTGCTTGGTGTCGATTTCCTTGACCCAGGTCCCAATCAGCACGGTGGCAACCGCGTTGCCCGTGAAGTTGGTCAGCGCCCGGGCTTCGGACATAAAGCGGTCGATGCCAACGATCATGCCCACGCCGCCCAGCAGCTGGGGCGCGTGCGCCTGGAGACCGGCAGCCAGAGTGGCCAGGCCGGCGCCGGTGACTCCGGCGGCACCCTTGGAGGCAATAATCATGAAGATCAGCAGGGAAATCTGCGCTCCGAGATCCAGCGGCGTGCCCATGGCGTTGGCCACGAACAGGGACGCCATGGTCAGGTAGATGGCCGTGCCGTCCAGGTTGAAGGAGTAGCCGGTGGGGACGGTGACGCCCACGACGGGCTTGGAGATCCCCAGGTGTTCCAGCTTGGCGATGAGGCGGGGAAGGGCTGCCTCGGAGGAGGAGGTGGAGAAGATCAGGAGGTACTCGCGGCCCAAGTACTTCATGAGCTTGAAGATGTTGACGCCGGTAACCACCTTGAGCAGGCCACCCAGGATGATGACGATGAACAGTGCGCAGGTGATGTAGAAAGCGGCCATCAGGGTGAACATGCTTACGATCGCCTGGAAGCCGGTGGCTCCGACGACGGCAGCGATGGCACCGAAAGCTCCGACGGGGGCAAGCCACATGATCATGATCAGGATGCGGAATACCAGCACTTGGCCGTGGCCGATGGCCTTGAGGACAGGAGCGCCCTGTGGGCCCATCTTTTGGAGGGCGAAGCCTACGAGGATAGCGGCGAAGAGCGTGGGCAGAACCGGAATGTCGCCCGGAATGATGCCCAGGAGGAAGGCAACGGTACTGTCTACTTCCGCCTTCTTGTTAGGGTCGTACGGCGTGAGGTTCAGGCCTTCCCCCGGGTGGATGAGGTTGCCGACCACAAGGCCGATACCCAAGGCAAAGGTGGACATGGCGACGAAGTAGCCAAGGGCCAGGCCGCCGACCTTGCCGACCGTTGCGGCTTTGGCGATGGAGCCGATTCCCAGGACGATGGTGCAGAAGATGATCGGTGCAATCATCATTTTGATGAGCTTGATAAAGCCGTCGCCGAGGGGCTTCATTGACTTGCCGACCTCGGGGAACAACAGGCCGACGACGGCGCCCAGGATGACGGCGACAATAACGGCTATGTAAAGGTAGTGCGATTTGTCCAGGCCCTTGCGCCGCGTCTCCACGGTGCCGAGCGACTCTCCTCGTTGAGAAGCCATGATGTGTCTCCTTGATATATGGATAATCTGGTAGACGCTGCGGCGCATTCTCTGGGCTCTTCGCGTCGGTCCGGTGTGATATCCATCATTGGCCACACCGTGACTTAGCTCACGGTTGCGTTCATATTGGTCATGGAAGGTGCTTGATGATCCACCGCTGGAGTATCGCCCGCCGGCTGTTCGTGGCGAATCTGCTGATTGTGCTGGCCTTCATTGCCGTTGCGGGCACCGCTACTTTCGTCGACGCGAGGGACCGGAGCTACGAGGAAGCCGGCCGGCGGATGACCGGTGTCGCTGCCGCCGTCGCCGCCAATCCCCTGGTCCTCCAGGCCGCGGACCGGACGGATCCGTCAGCGCTGCTCCAGCCCTACGCGCTGGACGTCATGGCCGGCTCCGGGGTGGACTTCCTCACCATCATGGCGCCGGACAGGACGCGCTGGACACATCCCCGGAACGAGGAGCTGGGCAGGCCGTATATCGGCTCCATCGAGGCGGCGCTGCGTGGCGATGTGTTCACCGAGGTCACGGCAGGAACGCTGGGGCCGTCGGTGCGGACGGTGGTCCCGGTCAAGGATGCCGCGGGCAACGTCAAGGCGCTGGTTGCTGCCGGCGTTACGGTCCGAACAGTGGACGTGGCGCTCTCCGGCCGGCTGCCCGCCCTGCTGGCCCTCGGCCTGGCCCTGCTGGTGGGCGGATCCTTGGCTTCCTGGCTGTTGGGCCGGTACCTGCGCCGCGTGACCAGGGGGTGGGGTCCGGAGCAGCTGGCGCAGTTGTTCGCCTACTACGAATCGGTCCTGCATTCCGTGCGCGAGGGGCTGATCCTGATCGACACCAAAGGCCGGGTGGTGATGTACAACGACCAGGCGGCCGAGCTGCTGGGCCTGGCACCACGCAATTCGGGCACTGACCCGTCCAATCCCCCACTGTTGGCGGACCTTCCGCTGGCGCCCAGCCTGAAGGAACTCTTTGAATCCGGCCGCACGTCACACGATGAAATCCATCTGACCGGCCCCCGGATCGTAGTGGTCAACCAGGGCCCGGCCGTAGGCACGGACTCCCCGGGCCACAGGCCACCGGCGGTGTACGGCACCGTGGCCACCATCCGCGACCGCACGGAAATAGAGTCACTGGGCAGTGAACTGGAAACGATGCGGACGCTGTCCGACGCCCTCCGCGCCCAGACACACGAGCATGCCAACCGGCTCCACACCATGGTTTCCCTGCTGGAACTGGGGCGGACCCGGGAGGCCCTGGAGTTCGCCACCAAGGACCTCGAACTGAGCCAACAGCTCACCGACAAAATGGTCCGTTCGGTGGACGAGCCGGTCCTCAGCGCCCTGATCATGGGCAAGGCCGCCGAAGCGAATGAGCGCGGCGTGAAGCTGGCGGTCTCCGTCCAAGGGTCCGCATCCGTTGCGGGCCTTGCCGTCCAGGACCTGGTCACCATCCTGGGTAACCTCTTGGATAATGCCATCGACGCCGCCGCAGACGGCGAGTCACCAAAGAAGGTGGAGCTGACCGTGGAGTCTGACGCCGAGGGCCTGGACATCATGGTCCAGGATTCGGGCCCCGGCGTAGACCCGGCCGACGTGGACCGCATCTTCAAGCACGGCTACAGCACCAAGGGGTCCAGTCCTTTCGGGCGGGGAATTGGCTTGGCCCTCGTTCGCCAGGCCGTGCAGCGTCTGGACGGTACCATGACCATCACAGGCAAGGACGGCGCACGCTTCCATGTCTTTCTGCCGGCCATGGCCGGCGGAACCGACAAAGAGGAGCAGTTCCAGTGACCGATATCCGCGTCCTCGTCGTGGAGGACGAACCGGTGGCATCGGCCGCGCACGCGGCCTATGTGGGCAGGATGTCCGGATTCACTTTGGCCGGGACGGCCCCTGACGGCCAGTCCGCGCTCAGGCTCCTGACGGATCTGACGGCCGCCGGCCAGCCGGTGGAGCTGGTCCTGCTCGACATGAACCTGCCGGACCTGCACGGCCTGGACATCGCCCGGCGGATGCGGGCGGCAGGAATCCTGGCGGACATTATTGCCATCACAGCCGTCCGGGAAGTGGCGATTGTTCGGAGCGCCGTGGCCATCGGTGTGGTCCAGTACCTGATCAAGCCCTTCACTTTTGCCACGTTCGAAGACAAGCTCTCCAGCTACCGATTGTTCCGGCAGCAGCTGGCCTCCCCCGGGTCCGGGGCCGGGAGGACCGGCGCGTCCCAGAGCGAGGTTGACCAGGCCTTCGCTAGCCTGCGCGCGCCATCGGAAATGCCACTGCCGAAAGGCCTTTCCGTTTCCACACTGGAATCGGTCCGGGACTACCTGAAACAGCACTCTGGATCCGTTTCGGCCACGGAAGTCATGGCGGCGCTTGGAATGTCCCGTGTGACGGCCCGCCGCTACCTCGAATACCTGGCCGACGCCGGCACCGCCTCCCGGGCGCCCCGCTACGGTACGCCCGGCCGGCCGGAAAATGAATACGGCTGGAAGCGGCCCTGAAACTACAGACGTGTTTTCCGGAGAGCCCGCGGCTAGGCAGAGGAGATGGCTTCCTTCAGAGCCCCCAGCACCAGGGTCACTGATGCCGCGTTTGCGTTGGGGCCCATCAGTCCGATCCGCCAGATGCTGGAAGCGTACTTGCCCGCCCCTGAGCCGATCTCGATGCTGAAATGCTCCAGGAGATTTTTCTGGGTGCCGGCATAGCCGACGTCGATTCTCCAGTCGTCTGCGCGGAGTTCCAGCCCGCCGATGGATGTCACGGCGTCGACAATCAACAGCGCATCACCCCTGTTCTGCCCGAGCGATGCGACGTCGGACAGGACGCCCGTTGACGTTTCGGCGTGGACTGCCGCAATCACCTTCGGCCGCGGGTGAGCCGTCAGAACGCGTTCGACGTCGATGGGCGTACCCCATTCGTGGTCAACACGAACCACGGTCGCGCCGCAGCGGCGGGCCACCTCACACATACGCTCACCGAAGGGCCCGTTGACGGCGATCACTGCCACATCGCCGTCGTCCACAATGTTTACAAAAGCCGCTTCCATGCCGCCTGAACCGGTGACGCTCAAAGGCAGCGTGCGGTCAAAGCCTGTGGCATTGGAACTCCTTCGTCAGTCAAGCCTTCTTTGCGTCCGGGGCTACTGCCGCGGGTATCAAACGGCGCCTTCCGGCCGGAGGACACCCAGCAAGTGCCCGATCACCTCTGGATCCTCAATCGTAGAGGGCACCACGTAATCGTCGCCGTCGGCAATCTGGCGCATGGTCTTGCGCAGAATCTTCCCTGACCTGGTCTTGGGGAGTGCTTCGACCACTGTGGCGTGCTTGAAGTCAGCCACCGGCCCGATGTCCTTCCTGACAAGGGCGATCAGCTCGCGGACCACCTCGTCTTCGTTGGCGGTCACGCCTGCCTTGAGCACCACGTAGCCGTTGGCGCGCTGACCCTTGAGGGGATCCGCCACGCCAATCACGGCACATTCGGCGACGGCCGGGTGGCTGGCGATGACCTGCTCAATCGCACCGGTGGACAGCCGGTGGCCCGCCACGTTGATGATGTCGTCGGTCCGGCCCATCACAAAGACGTAGCCCTCGGCGTCCCGGTAGCCGCTGTCGCCTGTTGCGTAGCTGCCTTCAAAGGCCGCCAGGTACGAGGACACATAACGGTCGTCGTTCTGCCACAGGGTAGTCAGGGTACCGGGAGGCAAGGGAAGCTGCAGGACAATGTTGCCCTCCTCTCCCGGCTGCACCGCAGCCCCGGAGCCGTCCACAATCTTCAGTTCGAAGCCGGGCATGGGCACGGTGGGTGATCCGGGCTTGAAGGGAAGGTCATCCAGCCCGCGCGGGTTGGCGCAGATGGCCCAGCCGGTTTCGGTCTGCCACCAGTGGTCCACCACCGGAACACCCAGGACCTCACCTGCCCAGCGGTAGGTGTCCGTGTCCAGCCGCTCACCGGCGGCAAACAGCGTTCGCAGGGTGGAGATGTCGTAGTTGGCCAGTTCCGCAGCCTGGGGGTCTGCCTTGCGGATCGCGCGCAGGGCGGTGGGAGCGGTAAATAAGACGCTGACTTTGTGGTCCTGTACGACGCGCCAGAATGCTCCCGCATCAGGGGTCCCCACGGGCTTTCCCTCGTAAAGGACCGTGGTGGCACCGGCCAGCAGCGGGCCATAAACAATGTAGGAGTGCCCAACCACCCAGCCGACGTCGGACGCGGTCCACATCACGTCACCCGGACCGACGTCGTAGATGTTTGCCATGGTCCAGCTGAGCGCGACGGCATGGCCGCCGTTGTCGCGCACAACGCCCTTCGGTGTGCCGGTGGTGCCGGAGGTGTACAGGATGTAAAGGGGGTCGGTTGCTGCGACGTCCACGGGTGCCGCCGGGGCGGCAGCGTCAATGCACCGGTCCCAGTCCAGCCAGTCCGGATACTCGGAGCCCGAATGCCTAAAGCCTTCCCGGTCCTTGACGATGACGGGCGTCTGCCCGGCGCCGGCGAGTTCGAGTGCTTCGGCGACCGCCGGAAGATACTCCACCCGGCGTGAGGGCTCAATCCCGCCGGACGCCGTCACAATCGCGGTTGGACCGGCATCCTTGATGCGGGCGGCGAGCTCCTTGGGTGCGAACCCGCCGAAGACCACCGAATGTACGGCCCCGAGCCGGGCCGTAGCCAGCATTGCGATGGCCGCCTCGGGAATCATGGGCATGTAGATAACCACCCTGTCCCCTTTGCCGACTCCCTGCGAGCGCAGCACACCCGCGAACCGCGCCACGAGGTCCGTCAGTTCGGCGTAGCTGTACGTGCGTTTGATCCCCAGCATCGCGGAGTCGTAGATCAGGGCAGCCTGGTCCCCGCGGCCGGCCTCAATATGGCGGTCCAGGGCGTTGTAGCTCGTGTTGAGCATGCCATCGGGAAACCAGCGGAACAGCGGGGCGGCCGATCCATCAAGCGCGGTTTCCGGAGGCCTGGACCAGGTCACGCCTCCCGCGGCCTCGAGCCAGAAGGCATCCTTCTGCTCGATGCTGCGCGAATATGCTTCCCGGTAATTTCCGCTGACCATCGTGGGCTCCCGTTCACGTCGCTGTGTTGCCACCATGATATGCGGCCCACCCGTCCCAGACAAGGCTCATGTATACATACATGCGCCTATGCCGCTGGTTATCTGATTTTTCTGGGCTTATTCGGCATTACGTGTATACACTGGTGCCTATGAGCAGACTGACGGGAGGACCCATGCGGGCCAGCGACAAAGCCTATGCAACGCTTCGGGAAGACATTATCGAATGGCGCCTGACGCCCGGAACGGTCCTCGCCGAAGTGGAGCAATCGGAACGCCTGGGCGTCTCACGCACTCCGGTCCGGGAGGCACTGAGCCGGCTCAGCGCAGAAGGGCTGACGACGGCGGCAGGCGGCCGCGGCGTCGTCGTCACCGACATCTCACTGGAGGACATCGATGAGATGTTTGAGCTTCGTGAAACCCTGGAGGGCAAGGCTGCTGCCCTCGCGGCCGTTCGCGGCGAGCGCGCTGTGTTTGCGAAGCTGCACCACGATCTCCTGCGGGCGCAGGAGCTGATCAGCGACACCGATCCTGCCCGGCACGAGTACTACGCCCTGGTGGGCCGGCTGGATGAGGCGATCGACGCTGCCATCTCAAACTCCTACCTCGCCCAGGCGATGCGCAGCCTGCGGGTCCATCTGGTCCGGGTCCGCCGTCTCGCCGCCGATGACGCACCGCGACTGCACGCGGCCGCCGTCGAGCACGCGGCCATTGCCGAGGCCATCGCCGCAGGCAATGCCAGGCTCGCCGAAGCAGCCACCACCCTGCACCTGCACCGCAGCCTTTCCCACGTAAAAGCTACCCACCCACAGCACTAAGAAGGAGCACCATGGTTAAGCTCAACCACGTCCGCGTCTACAAGAGCGAAGAGAACCTCGCCCGTGAAGACCAGCTGGCCCACAAGATCGCGGTCGTCGCCGCCGACGCCGTCGAGGTCACGCCTGAGGTCACCGAGATGGTCATCAACCGCGTCATCGACAACGCCTCCGTGGCCATCGCTTCCCTGAACCGCGGCCCGATCGTGGCTGCCCGGGCCCAGGCACTGACCCACGCACCGACCACCAACGGCAAGGGCTCCGGCGTCTTCGGCATCACTGACCGGGTCTCCCCCGAGTGGGCAGCATGGGCGAACGGCGTCGCCGTCCGCGAGCTCGACTACCATGACACGTTCCTGGCGGCTGACTACTCCCACCCGGGCGACAACATCCCGCCGATTCTCGCCGTCGGCCAGCACGTCGGCGCGAGCGGCAAGGACCTGATCCGCGGCATCGCCACCGGCTATGAGATCCAGGTCAACCTGGTCAAGGCCATCTGCCTGCACAAGCACAAGATCGACCACGTCGCCCACCTCGGCCCGTCCGCCGCCGCCGGCATCGGCACGCTCCTGGGCCTCGACGTCGAGACGATCTTCCAGTCCGTCGGCCAGGCACTGCACACCACCACCGCCACCCGCCAGTCCCGCAAGGGCGAAATCTCCACCTGGAAGGCCCACGCCCCGGCGTTCGCGGGCAAGATGGCCGTTGAGGCCGTGGACCGCTCCATGCGCGGACAGACCTCCCCCGTACCGATTTACGAAGGCGAAGACGGCGTGATCGCCTGGATGCTGGACGGCCCGGACGCCTCCTACGAGGTCCCGCTGCCCGAGGCCGGCGAAGCCAAGCGCGCCATCATGGACACCTACACCAAGGAACACTCCGCCGAGTACCAGGCCCAGGCCTGGATCGACCTGGCCCGCAAACTGCACAAGGAGCACCCGGAGGCCACCGACCCCGCCAACGTGAAGTCGGTGCTGATCAAGACGAGCCACCACACGCACTATGTGATCGGTTCCGGCGCCAACGATCCGCAGAAGTACAGCCCCACGGCCAGCCGTGAAACCCTGGACCACTCCATCCCGTACATCTTCACCGTGGCACTCCAGGACGGCTCCTGGCACCACGTGGACTCCTACAGCCCCGAGCGTGCCGGCCGCGCCGACACCGTGGAGCTGTGGAACAAGGTCAGTACCGTGGAAGACGCCGAATGGACCCGCCGCTACCACTCGCTGGACATCGCCGAGAAGGCCTTCGGCGGTTCCGTGGAGATCACCCTGAACGACGGCACTGTCATCACCGACCAGATTGCCGTAGCCGACGCCCACCCGCTCGGCGCCCGGCCCTTCGCCCGCCAGCAGTACATCAACAAGTTCCGCACCCTGGCAGCCGGACTGGTCGCCGAGGCGGAAATCGAGCGTTTCCTCGCAGCCGCCGAAAGCCTCCCGGACCTGGGCCCGGGCGAACTGGACCAGCTGAACATCACCGCCGCCCCGGGCGTCATCAACCTCAGCAACGCACCGGCCGGCCTCTTCTAAGCTCTGCCTACCCACCCCGCACAGGAGAATCAGATGCTGTATTCCAAGACCACCCCGGAACAGAAGCGGATCGCGTTGCGCGACATGCTCGCGTCCGGCACCATCCAGCAGTTCCCCGGCGCGTTCAACCCGCTCTCGGCCCGGCTGATCGAGGAAAAGGGCTTCGCCGGTGTTTACGTCTCCGGTGCCGTGCTGGCCAATGACCTTGGCCTGCCGGACATCGGGCTGACCACCCTCACCGAAGTCGCCACCCGGGCCGGGCAGATCGCCCGCATGACTGACCTGCCCACACTGGTGGACGCGGACACGGGCTTCGGCGAACCCATGAACGTGGCCCGCAGCATCCAGGAACTGGAGAACGCCGGCCTGGCCGGCTGCCACATCGAAGACCAGTTCAACCCCAAACGGTGCGGACACCTGGACGGCAAAAACGTGGTGGACCAGGACACAGCCACCAAACGCATCCGCGCCGCGGCGGATGCACGGCGGGACCCGAACTTCCTCATCATGGCCCGGACCGACATCCGCGCCGTGGAAGGAATCGAAGCTGCGAAGGACCGGGCACGAGCCCTGGTTGAGGCCGGTGCCGATGCCATCTTCCCGGAAGCCATGAAGGACCTCTCCGAGTTCCAGGCCATCCGCGACGCCGTGGACGTGCCCATCCTGGCCAACATGACCGAGTTCGGCAAGAGCGACCTGTTCACCGTGGACCAGCTCCAAAGCGTCGGCGTCAACATGGTCATCTACCCGGTCACGCTGCTGCGCATTGCCATGGGAGCTGCAGAGCGTACGCTGGAATCGATCAAGGCCACAGGGTCGCAGGAAGCACAGGTGGAGAACATGCTCACCCGTGCGCGGCTTTATGACCTTGTGGACTACGAGGCCTACAACCACTTCGATACCGGCGTTTTCAACTTCCACATTCCCGGCGTCCGCTAGGGCCCGGGAGCCACCAAGGAGACTGCAAGCATTCCGGCACATCCGGGCTTGCCCAACGAACGAAGGAGTTCAGCATGGCTGCTGAAGATATTAAGAAGGGCCTGGCCGGCGTCGTGGTGGACTACACCGCGGTTTCGAAGGTCAACTCGGATACCAATTCGCTGCTGTACCGCGGCTATCCGGTCCAGGAGCTTGCCGCCAAATGCAGCTTCGAGGAAGTTGCCTTCCTGTTGTGGAACGGCGAACTGCCCACCCCTGAAGAGCTGTCCGCGTTCTCTTCCCGCGAGCGCGCCGGCCGCGCCCTTGATCCTGTGGTGAAGCAGATCGTCGACACAATTCCCACCACCGCCCACCCGATGGATGTCTGCCGGACCGCAGCGTCCGTCATGGGCGCCCGGCACCCACTGGCTGAAGACTCGTCGCCCGAGGCCAACATGGCCAAGGCCGTGGATCTCTTCGCAGCCATGCCCGCGGTGGTCGCCTACGACCAGCGGCGCCGGCGCGGCCAGGAAGTGGTTGAGCCCCGGGATGACCTGGGCTACTCGGAAAACTTCCTGTGGATGGCTTTCGGCGAAGAGCAGGTCCCGGAAGTCGTGGAGGCTTTCAACGTCTCGATGATCCTGTACGCCGAGCACTCCTTCAACGCCTCCACGTTTACCGCCCGGGTCATCACCTCCAGCCTGTCCGACCTTCACTCGGCAGTGACAGGCGCGATCGGCGCACTCAAGGGCCCGCTGCATGGCGGCGCCAACGAAGCCGTGATGCACACCTTCGACGAGATCGGCATCCGGCCTGAGGAATCACTGGACGAAGCCGCCGCCCGGGCCAAGGCCTGGATGGAGGACGCTCTGGCCCAGAAGAAAAAGGTCATGGGCTTCGGCCACCGTGTCTACAAGCACGGTGACTCTCGCGTCCCCACCATGAAGGCGGCGCTGGACAAGATGATTGCCCACTACGGCCGCCCCGAACTGCTGGGTCTCTACAACGGCCTTGAGCAGGCCATGGACGAGGCCAAGGCCATCAAGCCGAACCTCGACTACCCGGCCGGCCCCACCTACCACCTGATGGGCTTCGACACCCCCACGTTCACTCCGCTGTTCGTGGCCAGCCGCATCACCGGGTGGACCGCCCACATCATGGAACAGGCAGCCAGCAACTCGCTGATCCGTCCGCTGAGCGAATACAACGGACCGGAAGAACGGCACGTACCCTAATCCTCCCCACCGGCTCCCAAACCTCGCAAGCTCGGTTCGGGTCCCTCGCCGGCGTGGGCCCAACCGCACGACGGCGGCCCGGTCACCTTTGAAGGTGACCGGCCCGCCGTTTGCGTGTCTGCCTCAGCGGGTCGAGTAGTCCAGCACTTCGCGGACGGTTTCGTTGTCCGGGTTCAGGACTATGGTGAGGCGCAGCCTGGAGCCGCCCAGGACCAGCGGCAGCCAGTGCGCCGCGTCCTGCCACATCTGGTCCACCGGCAAGGCGCCGACGTCGAACCATTCCGGCCGGATCTCGGCACTTTCTGCCGGCTGCCCGATCCAACGCGCTGCGACAAAGAGCCGGGTGCTCATGTTCCATTCCGGGCGGGCCGGGAAATCGAAGGTCACCACGCCGGCGTCGCGCAGATCCTCCTGCCGGACCACCAGGCCGGCTTCCTCGTGGACTTCGCGGCAGGCAGCCTCTTCATCCGTCTCCCCCGGTTCAACGTGGCCGCCAAGCCCCACCACTTTGCCGCGGCCGAAGCCGGTTTTCTTCAGGCCGAGCAGGACCTGTGGCACCCCGGCGGACTCACGGGTGAGAAAGCACAGTGTGACAGGAGTGAACGTCATGCCCTCAACCCTATAGCCGGTAGCCTGGCCGCGGACGTCACCCCAGCGCGCGCGGGTGGGCTGCTGCGTAAATTTCCCTGAGGGTGTCGGCGGTGACCAGCGTGTAGACCTGAGTTGTGGTGACCGAGGCGTGCCCCAGCAGTTCCTGCACCACGCGGACATCCGCGCCGCCTTCGAGCAGGTGCGTTGCGAAGGAATGGCGGAGTGTGTGCGGCGAAACATCCTTCGTGATGTTGGCCTTGTCCGCGGCTGCCTTCAGGATGGTCCAGGCGCTTTGCCTGCTGATTCTTCCCCCGCGGGCGTTCAGGAACAGGGCGGGAGTCCCCTTGCCCTTCGCCGCCAACAGCGGACGTCCGCGGACCAGGTATGCGTCCACAGCCCGCGCCCCATAGGAACCCAGCGGCACCAGCCGTTCCTTGGATCCTTTCCCGAACAGGCGGACCACGGCGGGCCCGGCTTCGGCTTCCTGCAGGGCAATGTCGTCAACGTCCAGGCCCACGGCCTCGCTGATCCGTGCACCAGTGGAATAGAGGAATTCAAGCAGGGCACGGTCCCTGAGCCCTGTGGCAGTGTCCGTACCCGCGGCTTCAAGGATCCGGGTGACTTCGTCCACGCTGATGGCCTTGGGCAGCCGCTTGCCCGGCATCGGCGGGTGGACGTCGCTGGCGGGGTCCGCCGTGGTGATCCCCTCCAGAGCCCAGAACTTGTGCAGTCCCCGGACGGCCACCACGGTCCTGGCAGCAGACCTGACACCCAGGGCCGTGCCACCGTCGGATCCGTCGTTGAGGGCCATCAGAAACCCCGTCACGTGGTGGCGGGTGATCTGGTCCGGGGCGTCGCAGCCCTCCGATGTCACATAGCGGGAGTACCGCGCCAGGTCACGGCGGTAGGCCGAGAGTGTGTTGGCGGCCAAGCCGCGTTCCACGCCCATATGTTGCAGATACTCGGTGATGGCGAGGTCGATGGCAGTCAGCGGCCGGACCGGCGGCGTCGGGGCTTCGGCCTCAGTAGTCGCCGTCATCAACGCTGGCTGGGGTGCGCGGGCCAGGGGGCATCCGCGGGACGCAGCCCGCCAAAGCCGTCAGCCTTCGCCGCAGCGGCTGCCAGGATTCCGACGACGGCGGACGGGTTGTGCAGCCTGCCTTCCAGGACCGAGGCCACGGCGTCGTCCAAAGCTATCCAGTGGAACTCAATCTCGGCTTCCTCATCAGTCCGCTCATGGCGTTCGTGGTGAGGTACCTCGGTGAGGCCGCGCGCAAGATAAATGCGAATGGCCTCGCTGGAGGAACCCGGCGAATTGAAGAAGTCCACCAGGACATTCCATTCGCGGGCCGCAAGGTCCGCCTCCTCGGCAAGTTCGCGGGCAGCACCCACCACAAAATCCTCGCCTTCCACATCCAGCAGGCCGGCCGGGATCTCCCAAAGGTCCATGCCCACAGGGTGCCGGTACTGCCTGATCAGCAGAACCTCGCCGGCATCGTTCATGGGCAGGACCGCCACGGCGCCAGGATGGTCGATGTAGTCGCGGGTCAGGGACTCCCCTGTCTCGCTCAGCTGGAAGCTGTCGCTAACCACATCCCAGATCCGGCCTTCATAGACCTTCTCCGTAGACAGAAGACGGCGCGGGCTCGGTGCGTCCGAAACCTGCCGTGCAGCTTGGGGGGTTTCAGGTGTGCCGGGCATCGCGCCGTCCTCTACTTATTCGGTTTTATTTCGCGGCAACCGTACGCAACGGCTTGGCGGCCGGCGCGTCCTGTGCGTGCTGATGGTCCAGGGCGGCCTTGATAAGCCCGGCGAAGAGCGGGTGCGGCCGAGTGGGCCGTGAGCTCAGTTCGGGATGCGCCTGGGTTGCCACGTAGAACGGGTGGACCTCCCGGGGCAGCTCAACGAATTCCACGAGCTTGCCGTCCGGCGACGTTCCGGAGAACACGAGGCCCTCGGCAGCGATCTGGTCGCGGTACTTGTTGTTGACCTCGTAGCGGTGCCGGTGCCGTTCGCTGACCGTGGTCTTGCCGTAGGTCTCTGCGATGACCGAGCCGTCGTCGAGCTTGGCTTCGTACAGGCCCAGTCGCATGGTGCCGCCAAGATCGCCCTTGCCGTCCACGATGTCCAGCTGCTCTTCCATGGTGGCAATCACCGGGTATTTGGAATCCGGTTCGAACTCGCTGGAGGAAGCGCCTTCCAGGCCCACCACGTTGCGTGCATATTCGATCACCATGCACTGCAGGCCCAGGCACAGGCCCAGGACCGGCAGCTTGGTTTCGCGGGCGTACTTCAGGGCGCCCAGCTTGCCTTCGAGTCCGCGGATGCCGAAGCCGCCGGGTACGCAGATGGCGTCCACGCCGTCCAGGGATGCCACGGCTCCTTCATGGGTTTCGCACTCATCCGACGGTACCCAGCGGATCTTGACCTTGGTGTCGTTGGCGAAGCCGCCGGCACGCAGGGCCTCGGTCACGGACAGGTAGGCGTCCGGCAGGTCGATGTACTTGCCCACCAGTGCGATTTCCACGTGGTGCTTGGGGTTGTGGACTGCTTCGAGCAGCTTGTCCCAGCTGGTCCAGTCAACGTCCTTGAACGGCAGGTCCAGGGCCCGGACAATGTAGGAATCCAGTCCCTGCGTGTGCAGGGTCTTGGGGATGTCGTAGATGCTGGGTGCATCCGGGCACCCGATGACGGCTTCGACATCGACGTCGCACATGCGGCCGATCTTGGCGCGCATGGGCTCGGGGACTTCGCGGTCCGAGCGAATCACGATTGCTTCGGGCTGGATGCCGATGGAGCGCAGGGCGGCCACGGAGTGCTGCGTCGGTTTGGTCTTCAGTTCCTGCGAGGGTCCGATGTAGGGAACCAGGGAGACGTGGACGAAGAACACATTGCCGCGGCCGATGTCCTGGCGGACCTGCCGGGCCGACTCGAGGAAGGGCTGCGACTCGATGTCGCCCACGGTGCCGCCGATTTCGGTGATAATGACGTCCGGCGCGTTTTTGCCTTCGGCCGGAAGTCGCATCCGCCGCTTGATCTCATCAGTAATGTGCGGGATGACCTGGACGGTGTCGCCGAGGTATTCGCCGCGGCGTTCCTTCGCGATCACCGTGGAGTAGACCTGGCCGGTGGTCACGTTGGCTGAGCCCTCGAGGTTTTCGTCGAGGAACCGCTCGTAGTGTCCGATGTCCAGGTCCGTCTCGGCGCCGTCGTCAGTGACGAAGACCTCGCCGTGCTGGAAGGGGTTCATCGTGCCCGGATCCACGTTCAGATAGGGATCGAGCTTCTGCATAGTTACAGACAGGCCGCGTGCCCGCAGGAGGTGACCGAGGCTCGAAGCCGTCAGTCCCTTACCGAGCGAGGACGCCACACCACCGGTTACGAAGATGTGTTTGGTCGTCTTGGACGAGCCCGGGAACCGGGAATTTACACGGGAATTTGATCGCTGCACCACGGAATTCGAGCCTATCATCAATTGAGCCTTTCCCGGATCAGGAACTGTCTCCCCAAATGATCCAGTGTGCAGGGCGAGGCGCCCTGCGAGCAAGGGGTGCAGGCGGTCAGGCCCGCTGCGGCAGCAGTTTTGCGTCGTCCAGGAGCTCCTGGGCGTGTGCCTGGGCCGATTCTGAATCCTCCTGGCCGGCCAGCATCCGCGCGAGCTCCCGCACGCGCTCCGGGCCGTCGAGGAGGCGAACGTCACTGGACGTGAACCCGGTGGCGGTGCCGCCGTCGGCCCCTCTGACGGATGTCTTGGTGACGGTGATGTGCTGGTCCGCGAAGGCTGCCACCTGCGGCAGGTGCGTGACCACCAGGACCTGTACGTGCTGAGCAAGCATGGCCAGCCGGCGGCCAATTTCGACGGCGGCCCGCCCACCGACTCCAGCGTCCACCTCGTCAAACACAAACGTGGGCACCGGATCCACCGCGGCCAGCACCACCTCGATGGCCAGCATCACACGGGACAGTTCGCCGCCGGAGGCGCCCTTGCCCAGCGGACGGGCCGGGGCACCGGAGTGGGGCTGGAGCAGGAACGTGATCTCGTCCGCTCCATGCGGTGTCAACTGAGCGGCCGCCTCACGGGTAATCACCAGGGTGGCGTCCGCCATGGCGAGTGCCTTCAGCTCCGCGCTCACCCGGCCGGACAGGTCCTTGGCGGCCTTGGCCCGGATTTTGCTGACGGCGGCGGCCTGCTTCTGAAGTTCCGCTTCGGTCCGGACCACGTCGGCGTCCAGGGCTTCGATCCTGGTGGAGTCGTCCTGCAGCTCGTCGAACCGGACCCGGGCGTTTTCCGTCCACACCAGGACTTCGTCGATGCTCGGGGCGTATTTGCGGACCAGTGTGGCCAGGGCGGCCCGCCGGTCCTCGATCTCGGCCAGGCGTTCGGGGCCCTCCGAGTCCAGGCCGGCCTGGTAGCTGGCCAGCTCCGTAGCGATGTCGTTGAGCAGAAAGCCCACTTCGGCCAACCGGGCGGCGGCGGACCCCAGCTCGGCGTCGTGCTCGGCCACGTGCTCCAAAGTTCTTTTCGCAACGTCCACGAGGGTGGTGGCGTCGCCGGAGTCCCCGTAGTCCTCCGCGATGAGCGCCTGGTGCGCCGTGTTCGCGGCAATCCTGAGCTCTTCGACGTTGGCCAGTTTCACGGCCTCGGCTTTGAGGGACTCGTCCTCCCCCGGCTGCGGATCCACGGTGCTGATTTCGGCCAGCGCGACTTCGAGCGACTCTGCCTCGCGGAGCCTGTCACGTGCGGCGCTGCGCAGGGCTTCCAGCTCCGCCTGGCTGGCCTTCCAATGGCTGTAGAGCGCCTGGTAGGAGGCCAACGGGCCCGCCAGCGCATCGCCGGCAAATTTGTCCAGGGCGCCGCGCTGGGCAGCCGCGCCCTTCAGCCTGATCTGGTCCGACTGGCCGTGGACCACCACGAGGGTTTCACCGATCTCCGCAAGCACGCCCACAGGGGCTGCCCGCCCGCCGAGGAAGGCCCTGCTGCGCCCGTCGGCACCGAGGCGACGCGCAAGGATGAGCTCAGTGCCGCCGTCGAACTCCTCCACGTCGGCACCGGCCTCAACTGCCCGGGCAATCGCCGGATGCCCGGCATCGAGCTTGAGCACGGCCTCCGCCGTGGCGCTCTTCGCACCGTTCCGGACGGCCCCGGCGTCGGACCTTGCCCCCAGCAGGAGGCCGACGGCGGTGACCACCATCGTTTTGCCGGCACCGGTTTCGCCCGTAACGACGCTCAGCCCGGGGCCCAGCGGCAATGTGGCGTCGGTGATGACGCCCAGATCGCGGATTCTCAGTTCTTCAAGCATGGTTCACTTTGCGGTCGCGGGATCGGTTTCATCCTCCGGCTGGTCGCCGGAGGCAAGCTGGAGCGGCGGCCTGGGCCCAGGCGTCCGGACGATCGGGATGGGTCCGGTGTGGATGGTCTCCGACTGCGGCACAGGCCCGCGCCAGCCGTGAATGGGGAGTTCGAACTTGCGGACCAGCCGCGCTGAAAAGGGCGTCTGGTGCGTCCTGGCCAGCCGGACCGGTGTGGCGGACTTGGTCACTTCAACCCGGGCGCCGGGCGGCAGGTCCACGGAGCGCCGGCCATCGCACCAGAGCACACCCTGGGCACCGGTGCGGGTGAGGACTTCCACGGCCAGGCGCGACCGAGGAGACACCACCAGCGGTTTGGCGAAGAGCGCGTGGGCGCTGATGGGAACAATCACCAGGGCCTCGACTTCCGGCCAGACCACGGGACCGCCGGCGGAAAACGCGTACGCGGTGGATCCTGTGGGGGTGGCCACCACTACACCATCGCAGCCGAAAGACGTCAGTGGGCGCTCGTCCACTTCGGTCACCACCTCGATCATGCGTTCGCGGTTGGCTTTTTCGATGGCGGCCTCGTTCAGGGCCCAGGTGTGCCAGATCTTCTGGCCGCGGACCCAGACCTGGACGTCGATGGTCATGCGTTCTTCCACCGTGTAGTCGCGGCGGGCAATCCACTCCACTGTCTGGGCCAGGTCCGCCCGTTCGCTCTCGGCCAGGAAACCGACATGGCCAAGGTTGACGCCCAGCAGGGGAACGTCCACCTCGCGCACCAGCTCTGCGGCGCGCAGGATGGTGCCGTCACCGCCCAGGACCATCACCAGTTCAACGTCCGGCAACTGGACGTGGTCGTGCAGGATCTCCACCGGCTGGGTGAGCTGCCCGAAGAATCTTTCCATGTCACGCAGTTCAGATTCCTGCATGACCGGAACAATGCCGGAGTCATGGAGTTGGGCGCAGGCTTCCCAGGCGGCCTTCAGTGATTCCTCGCGGCCAGTGTGGGCAAGGACGAGTACTCGCCTACTCATCGGGTTCCGCTTTCTAGTGGTTCGGCCAGATTCGGCCAAGCAAACCGTCAATGGCTGCGAGGCGCTCTTCGATCTTAGGCAGTTCTTGGGCCATCCTGCGCTTTATCCACAGGAAGTATTCGACGTTTCCGTCCTGGCCAGGCAGCGGGCTGGCCGCTAAGCCGCATAAGTCCAGTCCGGCGTCGAGCGCTGCATTGGCCACTTTTTCCACTGCCATCCGGCGTTCGCGCTCGGAGGTGACCACGCCGGTGCGGCCCAGCCGGTCCTTGCCGATCTCGAACTGCGGCTTCACCATCAGCACCAGGTCACCGCCCGGCTGCGTGCAGAGCGCCAGGGGCAGGACCACCAAGGTCAGCGAGATGAAGGAGAGGTCGGCCACTGTGAGTTCAGCCTCCCCGCCGATGTCCGCCGGCGCCATGTAACGCACGTTGAGACCCTCATGAACGGCTACGCGGTCATCGGCGCGGAGCTGCGGGACCAGCTGGTCATGGCCGACGTCGACCGCCACCACGTGTGCCGCACCGCGCCGCAGGAGCACCTCGGTGAAGCCGCCGGTGGACGCCCCGGCGTCCAGGCACCGCTTGCCCGCAACCGTGACTTCCGGGAATACGTCCAAAGCACCCGCCAGCTTGTGACCGGCACGGCTGACGTAGCTGTCCGCTTCCGTGTGCTCGACGGAGAGGTCCTTGCCGTCATCTACCTGCAGGGAGGCCTTGGACAGAATCTGGCCGGCGGAGCTCACCTTGCCCTCGGCAATCAGCGATGCTGCGTGGGTCCGGGATCTGGCCAGGCCACGGGCGACGAGCACCTGGTCAAGACGTGCCATGCTCAAACTTCTCCTTCGCCGTTTGGGGCCTCGTCGTTCAGCGCGCGCAGCAGGTCATCGTGAAGGTCGCTGTAAACGGCTTCATGCTCGGATACGGGCAGCCCTTGGACGCCGTCCAGCGCGGCCGTTAGGGCCGCAACGGACGGATCGGTGGTTGCCGGCGCAGCTGTGTCCGGCCATTCCGGGGCGGGCTGGGCTGGTTCCGGATGGTGCACTTCGTTCAGCTCAGTCATCGGACCAGTCTAATGATTGCGCCACTCGAGTTTAGGCTCGGTGGCCCGGTCCGCGTCAGGAACCGCAGTCCACCAAGCGGCACAGGCGGCCCGCCACGAATCCAGGTCGCTCTCGCTGCCGCTGATCTGGACGGTATCACCGCTGACCCGCGCGGTGGCGGCACCGCAGCGGTGCATTCCGTCCGTGTGTTCCACGGCCGGGTAGGGGCGGTGGAGGTCGCTGAGGGAATTGATGATGTAGTCCGGACGCTCGGCCGTACGCGCGGCCAGGATGCTGGCCGTGGTGTCGACGCCGGTCAGCACCGCCACGGTGGCAAACCCGGCGTTGTTTCCGCCAACGATGTCCGTGTCCAGGCGGTCGCCCACCACCAACGGGCGGTCAGCCGCGAGCCGCTTGGCTGCGGTGTGGAACAGCGGGGCCTCCGGCTTGCCGGCAACCCGCGGAGTCTGACCGGTGGCGGCGGCGACTGCCGCCACCAGGGTGCCGTTGCCCGGGGCGATGCCCCGGGCCTGCGGAATGGACATATCGGTGTTCGTAGCAATCCACAGCGCACCGGCCGACACGACGTACGCCGCCTCGGCCAGATCTTTCCAGCCGATCCCGGGATTGAATCCCTGGACCACGGCCACCGGACCCTCATCCTGGCTGTAAACAGGAGTCAGTCCCACTAGCTCGATTTCCTGTGCCAGGGCGGGGCTGCCGGTGATCAGCACCCGCGCTCCGGGGGCGACGAGTGAAGCCAGGAGTTCAGCCGCGGCTTGTGAGGAACTCACTACCTGTTCGTCGTCTGCCGGTGCACCCAGTTCACGAAGATGCGCTGCCACCTGCGCCGGAGTGCGGGAGGCATTGTTGGTGACATACCCCAGGCCAATGCCCAAACCCTCCAGTTGCTGCAGCGAATCCACGGCGCCCGGGATAGCGAGCTGGCCGGCGTAGACAACGCCGTCCAGGTCCGCCAAAAGGGCGTCGAACAGGGAAATCAGTGGCACTTCAGTCATAGCGGGCTAGCTGTCCCGTCCGTCAGAGTGGGTATCGCTGCCGTTGGTGTTGTCGTCTGCGCCGCTGGGCTCGGCGTCGGGCTCTTCGTCATCTTGCTCGGCGTCGCCGGCTTCCAGCTCGTCTGCTTCCACGGAATCCTCGTCAGATTCGGCGTCATCGGACTCGAAGAAATCCGATTCCACGTCATCGATGGCTGCATCCACGCCGGCGGCCTCAACAACGGTCTTATCCGCGGCTACCTCGGAACGGGCAGCAGGCGTGGAGGCACTGGTCTCGGAGTCTGCGGAAGCGCGCTCGAGCAGGCGCCGGCGCTGTGCTTCCTCGCGGGCTTCCTCTTCCTCGTCCCAGCCAAGGTCCACGATGTCCGGTTCCTCATCGGCACCAATACCCAGGGCATTTTCAGCCACAACGGCCTGCCTCTGCCATTTTGCTGCTTCATCTTCGCGACCGACGGCGGCCAGGGCGTTTCCGTACGCACGGAAGAGCCTTGGACTGTAAGAGAACGCCCGGTTGATGTCCAGTTGGGCAATTTCAAGTTCCGCCACGGCAGCGTCCAGCTGGCCGAGGTCAGTGCGCGCCCCGGCTGCAACGATGGCCAGTTCGACTTTGCCGGGCGCGTCCAGGTCATTGGCTTCCTCGGACCGCACCACGTCGAGGGCGCGGTCAGGCCGGCCCAGTCCGCGTTCGCAGTCTGCCATCACGGGCAGGTGGACGTTCGAACCGCTGATGCGGCGGTAGGTCCGGAATTCGCGCAAGGCTTCGCCGTAGTGTCCTGCGGCGTAAGCGGTGAGTCCGACGGCTTCACGGACCGCAGCCAAGCGGCCACCACGCCTGCTCGCGGCGAGGGCGTGCTGGAAGGCCAGCTCGGGCTCTTCGTCGATCAGGCGTCCGGCCATCACCAGGTGGCGGGCCACCCACTCGGCGCTGTTGTCCTCGAGGGTCTTGATCTGGTGCTGCGTGGCGCGGTCCAGTTCCTTGCCCGTGACATCGTCGTCGATCTGCGGTGAACGCTCGCGGTCCGGGCGGTTGGCGCTGCGAAGATCACGCGCATTGGGTACACGGACCGGGCGGTCTTCTGGCCGGTCGCGGCCGAACTGGCGGGGGCCGGAATCTCCACGGTCGAAGCTGCGGGGCGCACGGTCCTGGCGGTCGCCAAAGGGCTTTCGGTCGCCGCCGCCGAAGCTGCGACGCTCGCCGTCACCCTCACGACGGGGCCGGTCACCGCCGCCGAAGCTGCGACGCTCGCCGTCACCCTCACGACGGGGCCGGTCACCGAAGGACTTGTTGTCACGATCACCATAAGGCTTCCGCTCGCCACCACCGCTGAAGGGCTTTCGGTCGCCGCCGGTAAACGGCTTTCGGTCGCCGCCGCCGAAGCTGCGACGCTCGCCGTCACCCTCACGACGGGGCCGGTCACCGAAGGACTTGTTGTCACGATCACCATAAGGCTTCCGCTCGCCACCACCGCTAAACGGCTTACGGTCACCGCCACCAGCGTAGGGCTTGCGCTCTCCAGCACCGAAGCTACGACGTTCGCCGTCGCCCTCGCGGCGCGGGCGGTCACCGTAAGGCTTACTGTCGCGGTCACCATACGGTTTGCGCTCCCCGCCACCGCTGAACGGTTTCCGTTCGCCGTCACCCTCACGACGGGGCCGGTCACCGATGGACTTGTTGTCACGGTCACCATAAGGCTTCCGCTCGCCACCACCGCTAAACAGCTTACGGTCACCGCCACCAGCGTAGGGCTTGCGCTCTCCAGCACCGAAGCTACGACGTTCGCCGTCGCCCTCGCGGCGCGGACGATCACCAAAAGGCTTACGTTCACCGGAGCCAGGCGCGCGCTTCGGCGCCTCAGAGTTACGGTCGTCCCGGGAACGGAATCCCCGCGGCTCGCCGCCGGAATTGTTATTGCCGCGGAAAGGACCGCGGTCGTTATCGCCGCGGTTGCCGCCGTTGTGCTCAGCCATGGGGATTCCTCCTGTTATGAGCCGACCACTGGCGCAATCGCAGCCGCTCGTTCCGTGTTTCGTTATCCTACGTAACCCGAAATCAAGCGCTTCGAAGTCCGTACATCTCAGTCAATTCTAGGCGAGAGCCCATCAACAGGTGACATGGATCCGCCTCCAGGCCGCCGTCGTGGGAATGTTCACACTCCCAGCGTTGGGTCTCGCAGTTTCTGCGGGGTTCCCGGGACGCCATTGTGGTCCTTGGGCTGCGGGTGTGGTGGTTCGGAATGCCGGTTAAAAAGGGAGAGCCCCTCAACCTGGTGGTTGGGGGGCTCTCGACCTGTAATGATGTTCCGGCGGTGACCTACTCTCCCACACCCTCCCGGGTGCAGTACCATCGGCGCTGTGGGTCTTAGCTTCCGGGTTCGGAATGGGACCGGGCGTTTCCCCCACGCTATGACCGCCGTAACCCTTCTACCCGGCCCGCCAGTTGTGATGCTGGGGGTGGGAAATCTGGTTACAACATTTGTGGTGTTGTTATGTTGTTGTGTTTTGTTCCTGTGCAACGGTGCCGCGGGTAGCGGGTTTGTTGTTTGGGAACCACATAGTGGACGCAAGCAGTCTTGTTTTCTTTTTACCACC